>JAQTZB010000022.1 GCA_028688015.1 Elusimicrobiales bacterium
GGTGGTGATCTTGCGCTTCAGGATCCAGCCTTTCTGCACCTTGTCGAAATCGGATTCCTCGAGCCAGCGCTGGGACTTATCGACGTAATAATAATCAAGCTCGCCCTTCTTGAACTTCTCGAAAGCGAGCTCCTCGTCCATCACTACCAGCCAGGTGAGCTTGTCGAAATTATTGAGGCCTATATTGCCTCTTTCTTTCTCGCCCCAGTAATCCGGGCGGCGGGTCAGCGTGATGGATTCCCCGTTCCTGATATTCTCCGGCTTCAATTCATAGGGGCCTGAGCCCATGAACATCTTCCAGTTATAATCTTCCAGGTATTTATCCCCGGTCAGGTTCTTGAGCTCTTTTGCCGGGTAGATCGCCGTGCCGCTGAAATACATAAAGAGGCGCCAGTGCAGTTTCTTCGTCTTCACCGAGACGATGTCGGCGCTCTCGGCCACCGGTTTCTCGTAGCTCTCGCTCCACATCATCAAGGAATAAGGGTCCTTGATATCCTTGCGGACCTTGAATTCCCAGCTGGCCACCACGTCCTCGGCGGTAACCGGGCTGCCGTCGGCCCAGCGGGCCTTCGGGTTTATATGGAAATAGAACTTGCGCTTGTCGGGAGAGATCTTCCAGTAATCGGCGAGGCCGGGCATGTACTCGAGCGTCTCCGGGTGCAGGCCCAGCAGGGTCTCGTAGACCATGTTCTGCAGGTCCCTGCTCTCCATGGTATTGGAATTAGGGCCGAGGACCCGCAGCGTCGGGGGGAAGTTCAGCCAGGTAGAGCGGAGCGTCCCGCCTTTTTTAGCCTCCGGCGAGCCGATCAGCGGATAATCTTTGCTGGTCTGCCAGCCGGAGGGGTCGAAAGCGCGCGCGGGCGAGAAGCCCGAGAGAAGAATGAAGCACAAGGAGGAGAAAATGAAGCGTTTTATAAGCATTCAGATAAAAACCGCCGCTTTAAGTATAAAGTAGCAAATCTTTGGCGGGGAGAGGAATAAATAAACGAACCTAATGTTTCGCTTCGATGTTCTTCATGATAATTTCTTTCATCACATTGAAGGCCGGGGGAACGCCGGCGGGGAGTTTATCGTCGAGCTCGTAGACCAGAACGCGGTTGAAGACCTGCCCGTTCTGCGCTTCGTCGAAGGAGAACACCTCCCTGGCATGCCGGTCCCAGAAGGAATAGAAAACGCCGCGGGCGCGCTCGTCCCAGTAGAACATCCGGTAACTCGTGCCCAGCCTTATGGCCTCGGCCGTGTTTAGAAGTATATGCGTAACGCCGTCGGCTTTAAGCCGCGCGTAAAGGTCCTCGCCGTCTTTGGACGCCGCGGCGTATTCCACAGCGGCCGTATTGTCATAGACCGAACTTACGATAAAATCTTTCTTAAGATAATAGCTCCGCTCGTCGCCGACCAGCAGGACTTTGGAGCCGGGCGCGGTTTTTTCGTTGATGTATTTTACCCCGGCGTAGCTGCTGTAAGGATAAGTGGGCTGGGTATGGCTCAGGTAGTCCTCCACGGCCACGGCCCCGGCCAGGGGCCGCCAGCGTCCCTGGGAATAAAAGATCACCACGGCCCAGTAAAGCCCGGTGAAGCAGACGGCCAGCGCCGCGGCTTTGAGCGCGCTTTTCAGCGCCTTGTGGCCCGGTGAAAAAAGGTAGGCCGCCATTATCAGCCCGGCCGCGGGATAGGCCGGCATAAGGAAGCGCACCATGGTGGAAGAGACCGAAAAGCCCGCCCAGACGGAAAGAAAAAATATCCAGAGGCCGGAGAGGGCCGGCCCCGCCGCCCCCGACAGGAGGAAAGCGAGCGGGAGCATGACGATAAAAAGCGGGCTGAAATATTCGGAGTTCGGGACCTGGCCCATCGTGATCTTCCAGGGCATGGTCAGCCAGTACAGCGGCCTCAGCGGCCCCATCTGGCTGGCCTGGCTGATAAATTCCTTGAGTTTCAGCGCGTCGGAATGCGGGCCCGCGCCGAAGAGGCCCAGGGCGAAAGGAAAAACCGGGTCGCCCTGGTAAAGATAATTCTTTATCAGCCAGGGCCCGACGAAGAAAGAGGCGACCAGCGTGAAGAGCGCCAGGTTCTTAGCCGCGGCCAGCGGCCGGGAGCGGGCCGGCCAGGCGTAAACCAGCATAACGCCCACGGCGGTAAAGAAGCCCGTGTACTTGACGCCCATGGCCAGGCCGCAGAAGCAGGCCGCGAGCCAGAGCCAGCGCGGCTCTTCGTCGGTACGGTTCAGGACCGCGTAGAGCGCGAGGGTGGAGAAGAACATCAGCAGCGTTTCGGTGCCGGTAGCCCAGGAGGCGAGCATGGCGTGGCCTACGGTATAGAATATAGCCGCGCCCCAGAGCCCGGCCCGGAGGGAGAAACGGCGCGCGCCGAGGGCCAGCACGGCCCCGGCCGTCAGGAGCCCCGCCCCGTAATTTATAAATTTGGCCAGGGCCTCGCCCTTAAGCAGCAGCGCCGCGGCGTAAAGCATCCCGTGCGTGAAAGGCAGGTCGGAATAAAAATTATAGGGCATCGGGGCTATCCCGTGTTTGATCACGAAATAATTGGGGACCGCGAGATGGTAGACCAGGGCGTCGTAGAAGATCTCGGGGCTCAGCGCCCCCGCCAGGTTCAGCAGCATGGCCAGCAGGAGCACCGCCAGCGCGGCGAAGTCGGCGGGGCCTAACGCGGCCGGGCCGCCGGCGGCGCGAAGGGGCTCCTTGCGCAGGGAATAGATCCCCGCGGCGCCGGCCAGGAGAATGAAAGCGGCCACGGGCCAGAAGTAAAGCAGCTTGAAAGCGGCAAGGATGAAAACATAAGCGGCCAGCAGGCCGAAACCCGCGCCGCAGGAAAAAACCGCTTCCTCAAGGGCGCCGGCAAAGCCGAAACGGGCCGCCTTAAGGGCCGCGCGGCCGGCCGAGAAGCAGGCGAACAGGAAAACCGCGGCGTACAGGACGTTCAGGAAATGCCCGGGCAGGACGCTGAAAAGGCCGGCGGTATACTGCTCCGGCGAGAGGATGCTGGAAAGCAGGTCCGGATTAACGGGGAATTTTGAATAGTAGCTTTTAAGGACAAAAACACCCCAGGCCGCGAAGACCGGCCAGACAAGCCAGGCCGGGAACCGGTCCTTCGGCTCCGGGACCGGCGCCGGTTTGACATAAGGTTTTTTGGTTTTTTTAGCCATAACCACGGAGTCGAAAGCAGAGGACCGGGGATCCGGTATTCGGGAATCAGAGATCGGCAATCAGCGCGGGTTTTTTCGACCCTGGCTCTGATTACCGATCACAAGACCCCGTTCACCGTTATTTTTCAAGCACTTCGATGTTCGC
>JAQTZB010000023.1 GCA_028688015.1 Elusimicrobiales bacterium
CTCCTCCAGGGCTCTCCCCACGCTTTCTTCTTCCTGCTGGGCCGGCTGGAAAAGCATCCGGCCGGTATAGAAGCCCTCGCCCCAATAGACGGGCCAGGCGTAATGTTTATGCAGCTCAAGTTCATGCAGGCGGGTTACCGTCTTGTCGGTATCGATGTCCGGGCTGGTGCGCACCTGCTCCCGGTTCAGGTTGACCGGGAAGGTGCTCAGTCTGGGGTCCGGCGCTTTCTTCAGGGCCGCTGTCGCTATAAGCACTTTGCGGCCGGAGAGCCAGGACCCGGTCTCCGCCACCATATAGCGGATATCGCAGGTCGTATCGTCAAAAAGGAACTCATCGACTTTCCCGAGCTCGCCGTCCGTGGCGCGTATCTCCTGGCCGACCAGGCTTTTTATGTTTCTGAGCATTTTTCCCCCTATGTCTTTAGTCCGCCCGCGCGGAACCTTGACCGACCGCTTCGTTAAGGCAGGAAAAGCCGGCCCGCTTCCCTGCAAAGGAAGAAACCGGGCGCGACGATCTATCAATAAGCTGCGGCTAACCCTACCCTTGGGGCTATTCTAATGCTTTATTCTAAAAAAAGCAAGATGGGTCAGGGCCCGGCGCCGTCTTGAAGCGGGGTTGTTTTTTTAGTATCGTTTTCCTTGGGCGAGGGGCTTTGAGCGAATTTTATTTAAAACCGGCCGCGGCGCCGTGCCGCGCCCGCTGATACATGACGGCAAAAAACAAGAAAATAAAAAGAACCGGCCCCGCTCCAGCGGCGGAGCGCGCTGGAAACCCGGCGCGTTTTCCCATAGCGGGCTTAGGGGCTTCGGCGGGCGGCCTTGCGGCTTTCGAAGCTTTCTTTTCCGGCATGCCGGCCGGCGCCGATACCCGGATCGCCTTCCTGCTGGTGCAGCACCTGGCCCCGGACCATAAGAGCATTTTAGCCGAGCTGGTGGGGCGCTATACCCGCCTTAAGGTCTTGGAGGCCGGCGACGGGATGCGGGTGAAGCCAGGCTGCGTCTATGTAATACCGCCAAACCGCGACATGGCCCTGCTGAACGGCGCGCTTCAGCTGTTCGAGCCGGCGGCCGGAGGCGGCCCGCGCCTGCCCATAGATTTTCTCTTCCGCTCCCTGGCCGAAGATCAGGGCGAGGGCGCCATAGGCATAGTGCTGTCCGGCACCGGGAGCGACGGGACCCTCGGCCTGCGGGAGATAAAGGGCGGGGGCGGCCTTACCCTGGCGCAGGCCCCGGAAACGGCCGAATACTACGGGATGCCGCGCAGCGCCATAGCCGCCGGCCAGGCGGATTTTGTCCTGGCTCCCGCGGAGATGCCCGCCCGGCTTATCGCCTATGAGGGCCGCGCTTTCGGAAAAAAGCCACTCGCCGCCCCTGCCGAAGTCCCGCCGGAAGACCTGCTTAAAAAGATCTTCATCCTGCTGCGCGCCCGCGCCGGCAATGACTTTTCGCAGTACAAGCGGAACACGATCCTCCGCCGCATCGAGCGGCGCATGGCCATCCGCCAGCTGGAGAGCCTGGACGCCTATGTGAAATACCTGCAGAAAAACCAGCCCGAGCAGGACGCGCTGTTCGCCGACCTGCTGATCGGCGTGACGAAGTTCTTCCGCGACCCGAAAGAATTCAAAGCCCTGGAAGACGCCCTGGCCGGGCAGGTTTTTGCCGACCTGGTGCGGGTCTGGGTGCCCGGCTGCTCCACCGGCGAGGAGGCCTATTCCCTGGCCATTTTGATGGCCGAGCTCCAGGAGAGGCTGAAGCCGGGGCTGCAGGTGCAGATCTTCGCCACCGACATCGACCACCGGGCCATAGAAGCGGCGCGCGCCGGCGTCTACCCGGCCGGCATCGCCGAAGACCTGACGCCGGAGCGGCTCTCCCGCTTTTTTACCGCCGAGCCGGGCGGAATGGCCTACCGCGTAAACAAGAAGCTCCGCGACATGATGGTCTTTTCCGAGCAGAACGCGCTGAAAGACCCGCCTTTTTCCAAGCTCGACCTGGTAAGCTGCCGCAATTTGCTGATCTACCTCGGGAACGAGCTGCAGGAAAAGCTGCTGCCCCTGTTCCATTACGCGCTGAACCCGCGCGGCATCCTGTTCCTGGGGACCGCCGAAAGCGTGGGCGCCTGCGATAAATTCTTCGAGCCGCTCAGCTATAAAGCCAAGATCTACCGGCGCAAAGAGCCGGCCGGCGGCGGGCTTATCCCGGGCGCCGGCCGGTTCGCGCTGCCGCCTAGCGGCGGAGCTTTCAGCGCGCAGCGCGCCGGTCTTCAGCCCGTAACGCGCCGGTCGACTTTACGGGAGCTGGCCGAAAAGGCCATCCTGCAGCAGCGCGGGCTGGCCGCCGCCCTGACCGACGAGCGCGGCGAGATCCTTTACCTGCACGGGCGCAGCGGGCGCTACCTGGAGCCGTCCCCGGGCGAGGTCGGGATGAATATCCTGAAGATGGCCCGCGAAGGCTTGCGCGCGCCGCTGGCCGGGGCGCTGCAGGCGGCGGCGGCGAAAGAAGAGCCGGTGAGGCACCCCGGCCTGCGCGTAAAGACCAACGGAGATTTTACCTGGGTCGATTTAACGGTGCAGCAGGTGAAGGATACGCCCGAGCCGGGGCAGCGGCTGTTCCTGGTGACGCTCGAGGCGGCGCCGGCGCCGGCGGAGGCGCCGCCTGCCGCGGGGGCGGGGGATACGACGGACCTGGACCGGCGCGTTGCGGCGCTGCAGGAGGAATTGCGGGCCAAGGAAGAGTCGCTTGAAACCGCCAATGCGGGGCTGGCGGACCTGAACGAAGAGCTGATGTCGGCCAACGAGGAGCTGCAGTCCGCCAATGAGGAGCTGCAGAGCACCAACGAGGAACTGTCCACCTCCACCGAGGAGCTGCAGTCCATCAACGAGGAGCTTTCCACGGTGAACGCGGAGCAGCAGGCGAAGGTGGACAAGCTGGCCAGGGCCAATAACGACATGATAAACCTGATGGCCAGCACCGGCATAGGCACCATCTTCGTGGACGAGAAGCTGCGCGTGATGCGCTTCACGCCGGCCGCCGCCCGGATAGTAAACCTGATAGGGAGCGACGAAGGACGCCCGCTGGCGCACCTGGTCTCGAACCTCGTGGACTACACCACTTTGGTGGGGGATACCAGGGAGGTGCTGGAGACGCTGGTACCGAAAGATATCGAGGTGCGGGCAGGGACGGGGGAGTGGTTCCTGCTGCGCATCCGGCCCTACCGCACGGTAGAGAACGTCATAGAAGGGGCGGCTATCACTTTTGTGGAGATCACGGAGCTAAAGAAAGCCCAGGAGAGCTCGGCCCGC
>JAQTZB010000024.1 GCA_028688015.1 Elusimicrobiales bacterium
GAACGGCCGATTTAAATTAATGCGCGGGAAGGGAGTTGAACCCATAAGACCTTGCGGTCACACGGTTCTGAGCCGTGCGCGTCTGCCAGTTCCGCCACCCGCGCATAAAACAATTTCTGGCAAGAAGTATGGTTGGGGAAGGATTCGAACCTTCGTAGGGCGTAGCCCGACGGTTTTACAGACCGTTACTTTTGACCGCTCAGTCACCCAACCAGTATTTAAAGAACCTAAACTACAGAATATAGATTATAGCAAAATAATCCGTGCCGGCAGAACCGGCAATTCCCCGGCGTTCTTTCCGGCCCGTCCCGGCCGGCGCTAAAATAGTATAATTCTGTGGAAGGGATATTAACAAAACTAATATCACCGCCCCTGGCAGTTCCGGCGAGAAAAAGGAAAACTTATGTGCCTCGCAGTTCCCGGAAAAATAACCTCTATCAAAGATAACAACGCTGACGTTGATTTCAGCGGCATAAACCGCACCGTCTCCCTGGACCTGGTGCCCGACGCCAAAAAAAACGACTATGTGCTGGTCCACGCCGGCTTCGCCATACAGGTGCTCGAGCCGAAGGAAGCCGAAGAGACGCTCAAGCTTTTTGAAGAAATATACGGCATGGAACATGGCGCCGCCCCCGGCGGTCCGGAAGCGGGGAAGCCATGAAAACCTCTCCCGCCGAACGCTTCTCCTCGCCGCTCTGGCGCGACCGCGCCCTCGCCGCTTCCGCCATTTCCGGGATAACCCGGCTGGCGGCCGACGCCGCCGCTAAAACCGGCGGAACCGTTAATTTCATGGAAGTCTGCGGCACGCATACCATCGCCATCGCCGCCACCGGCACGCGCAAGCTTTTCCCGAAGGAACTGCGGATGCTCTCCGGCCCGGGCTGCCCCGTCTGCGTCACCTCGCAGGGCGATATCGACAGGGTCCTGGCGCTGGCCGCGATACCGGGCGTAATAATAACCACGTTCGGCGATATGTTAAAGGTAAAGGGCTCGAAAGGCCTCGACCTCGGCTCGGCGCGCGAGCGCGGCGCGGATATCCGCGTGGTCTACTCCCCGCTGGACGCGGTGGCCATGGCCCAGGCCGAGCCTTCGCGGCAAGTGGTCTTTATCGGCGTGGGCTTCGAAACCACGGCCCCGGTGATAGGGGGCGCGGTGGTCCGCGCGAAGAAGCTGGGCCTTAAGAACTTCTCCTCCACCGCTTTCTTCAAGCTGGTCCCGCCCGCCCTGGAACTCCTGCTTTCGGACCCGGAGAACAAGATCCACGGCTTCATGCTGCCCGGCCACGTCAGCGCGATAATCGGGACCGCGCCCTATAAATTCGTCGCGGAGAAGTACCGCGTCCCGTGCGTCGTCACCGGCTTCGAACCTATGGATATCCTGTCCGGGATAAGCATGCTGCTCAAGCAGGTGATCTCCGGCAAGCCGCTGGTGGAGGACGAATATTTCAGGGCCGTGCGCGCCGAAGGCAATCCGGCCGCGCAGAAGCTGATGAAGGAAGTCTTCTCCGTTTCAGCCGCTACCTGGCGCGCTATCGGCCGGGTCGAGAACACCGGCCTCGGGTTCTCGAAAGCCTACGCCTCCTTCGACGCCGTAAAGCGGTTCAAGATCGAATATAAGGAAGCGCCCGAGCCCAAAGGCTGCCTTTGCGGGACGATACTACTGGGCAAGGCCCTCCCGCCGGACTGCCCGCTTTTCGGCAAAGCCTGCACCCCTTCAAACGCCGTTGGCCCGTGCATGGTCTCCTCCGAGGGAGCCTGCGCCGCCTGGTTCAAGTACGGAGGCTGATCTTATGAACATAGAAACGCTCAAGGTTTTCCGCGACCTTACAGATACCGGAAGCTTCTCCAAGACGGCGGATATGAACTATATCTCGCAGTCCGCGGTCAGCCAGCAGGTCAAAAAGCTGGAGTTCATCCTGAAATGCAAGCTCTTCAACCGCCAGGGGGGGAAAATACTGCTCACGCCCTGCGGCGAAAAGCTTTACGAGGCGGCCAAGAAGGTCGGCGCCGTAGTGGACGGCGCTCTCAAGGCCATCCGGCAGCTGGGCGACGCGCGCCAGGGCGACGAGGTCAAGATCTCCACCATCTACAGCGCCGGCGTCTATATCATCCAGGGCTATATAAAGCAGTTCATCGCGCGCAATCCCGGCTCCCGGGTCAGCGTCGAGTACCGCCAGTTCTCGCAGATCTATTCCGACATCACTTCCGGCCGCGCGGACTTCGGCTTTATGGCCTGTCCCTACCGCAAGGCCCCGGGGCTGGCCATGCTGCCGGTGGCGAAGGACGAGATGGTCCTTATCGTCGGCGCCGCCTCGCCGCTGGCGGCCCGCAAATCCGTGAGCGTGAAGGACCTGAACGGCCTCGACTTCATCCATTTCGACAGGATCTTCCCTTCGCGCCACTATATCGACGCCTTCCTGCGGCGCCACGGCGTGAAAGCCAGGGTAAAGATGGAACTGGACAACCTGGAGACCATCAAGTCGGCCGTAGCGTCGGGCGACGGCGTCTCGCTGGTCCCGCGCTCTTCGGTCCGGGAGGACGAGAACGGCTCCACGCTGCGCGTGCTCAAGATCTCGGACGCGGAATTCCTGCGCCCCATCTACCTGATCTACAGCCGCGGGCGCAAGCTCTCCCCTTCGGCCAGGAACTTCATGGGTATTTTCGACGCGCCCAAAAAAGCGGCGCCGGGGAGGGGCTGATGTCCGTCGTTAAAAAGATCCTGCTCGGCCACGGCAGCGGCGGCCGCCTCAGCCGCGAGCTGGTGGAAGCCGTTTTCCTGAAAAGCTTCAGCAACCCCGCGCTGCTGCCGCTGGAGGACGCCGCCGAGGTGAAGATCCCGGGCGCCACGCTCGCTTTCACTACGGATTCTTACGTGGTCACGCCGGTGGAGTTTCCCGGCGCCGATATCGGCCGCGTGGCCGTCTGCGGCACGGTCAACGACCTGGCCGTCAAAGGCGCCCGCCCGCTCGCCCTCTCCGCCGGCTTTATTCTCGAGGAGGGTTTCCCCATGGACCTCCTCTCCCGCCTCGCCGCCTCCATGCGCCGCGCCGCCGACGAGGCGGGCGTCTCCATAGTGACGGGCGATACCAAGGTCGTGGAGAAGGGAAAGGCCGACGGGATCTTCATCAATACTTCCGGCGTAGGCCTGATCCCCGCGGGCAGGAGCCTCTCCTCCGCGGCCGTCAGGCCGGGCGACTTTATAATAGTCAGCGGCAATTTGGCCGAGCACGGCGGAGCCGTGATGAACGAGCGCCACCGTCTCGGCCTGGGGGGCGCGACAAAGAG
>JAQTZB010000025.1:0-1820 GCA_028688015.1 Elusimicrobiales bacterium
CAGCGTCACGCCGTCGAGCTATGCGTATTACAGCTTCACGCCGGCCAACAGGCCCTACAGCGACAACGTGGCGGACCTGGCCAGCGAGAACTTCACGCGCAACGCTGTTGCGCCGTCCCTGGCGTGGACCGGCGAGGCCGGCTACACCGCCGACGGCGTTAGCCCGGACGTGGAACAGAGCAGCAACAGCTTCACGTTCCGGGCCACTTACCAGAGCGTCACCGGCGACAGCCCGGCCGCGGGCTATCCCCGCGTCCTGGTCAAGAAGGGCGCGGCCGTGGTCCAGACCGTGCCGATGAACTTCATCAGCGGCGACAACCTGGCCGGCGCGGTCTATTCCACGTCCACGCTGCTTGCGCCCTGCAGCTTCTATACCTACAGTATAGAAGCTAAAGACGTTTACAACACGGCGGCCACGCCGCGGACCGGCACCGGTCCGGACGTGCGGGCTTTCATCACCGGCGCGGTCCGCGACGCCAACAGCGCCGCCATGGGCAGCGTCACTATGACGCTGGCCGGCGGCCAGGCCGGCAGCGTCCTTACGGCCGCTGACGGCACCTTCGCGTTCAATTGGCTGCCTGCCGGCAGCAACTACACGGTCACGCCGTCGAGCTATGCCTACTACAGCTTCACGCCGGCGGCCCGGTCCACCGCGCCGATCGTTAATAACATCAGCGCATGGGACTTTGCCAGGGACAACACCGGCGCGGCGCTGGCGTGGACCGGCGAGGCCGGCTACACGGCCGACGGCGTAGAGCCGGGCGTCGGGGCTTTGGAGATCCCCTTCGTATTCCGCGTCAAGTACAGTGACGCGGAGAACGACGCCCCCGCGGCCGGCTACCCGAAGCTGCACATCAAGAAAGCCGGCGCGGAGATCGCCGGCAGCCCTTACACCATGGCCGCGGCCGACAGCAACGCCTTCACGGCCGGCCGCGTCTACAGCTACAGCAAGACGTTCAGCGCGATCGGCAACGACTATTCCTATTACATTGAGGCCAAGGACGCGCAGAACGGGGCCACCGCGAACACGGCTGAGCTGGCCGGGCCCAACGTGGCCCATCAGCCGGTCCTGGCGTGGACCGGCGAGGCCGGCTACACGGCCTCGGGCATCAGCCCGTCCACCGGCACGGCTGCCAGCAACTACACCTTCCGTGTGAAGTATACCGACATGGACGGCCTCGCGCCGGCCGCGGGCTTCCCCAAGGTGCACGTCTACCGCGGCGGCGCCGAGATCGCCGGCGGGCCGTTCACTATGACCTATGTTTCTGGTGCGCCAAATGTGGGAGCTGTTTACACCTACACGGCGACGCTTTCAACGGGGATGGCGTATACTTATGCCTTTGAAGCGCAGAATCAATACCTGTTCGCCGCTTCGAACCTGGGCGGCTACGGCCCGCAGGTCCGCACGAAGATCAGCGGCTATGTGCGGGACCTGGCGGCCGCGCCCATGGGCAGCGTCACTATGACGCTGGCCGGCGCTGAAGCCAAGACCTACCTGACCGCGGCCGATGGCTATTACGAGTTCCTGATCACCACGCAGACCTACAGCGTCACGCCGTCGAGTTATGCGTATTACGGCTTCACGCCGGCCAACAGGCCCTACAGCGACAACGTGGCGGACCTGGCCAGCGAGAACTTCACGCGCAACGCTGTTGCGCCGTCCCTGGCGTGGACCGGCGAGGCCGGCTACACGGCCGACGGCGTTAGCCCGGACGTGGAACAGAGCAGCAACAGCTTCACGTTCCGGGCCACTTACCAGAGCGTCACCGGCGACAGCCCGGCCGCGGGCTATCCCCGCGTCCTGGTCAAGAAGGGCGCGG
>JAQTZB010000025.1:1920-3226 GCA_028688015.1 Elusimicrobiales bacterium
GGCCGGCGCGGTCTATTCCACGTCCACGCTGCTTGCGCCCTGCAGCTTCTATACCTACAGTATAGAAGCTAAAGACGTTTACAACACGGCGGCCACGCCGCGGACCGGCACCGGTCCGGACGTGCGGATATATATGGCTGGCCAGGTCACGGATTCAAACGGGAATCCAATGGGGAGCGTCACCTTAAATATGACTGGCGACGCGACCAGGAGCTACCTGACCGCGGCCGACGGGTTGTTTATGTTCACGAATGTCAGCCCGGGCAGCTACACTATCACGCCGTCGAGCGCCGCGTATTTCGGTTTTACGCCGGCGTCCAGCACAATAATCGCCTCGGGTAATATTACTGGCTTAGTTTATCAACGATTAAATAGTGCGCCGGCGCTGGCGTGGACCGGCGACACGGACTATATAAATAAAGGCGTATACCCATCAACGGGCGCGACCGAAACGGACACCTTTGTTTTTAAGGTCCTATATACGGACCTTGATGATGAAGATTTCCAGAGCCTGAAACTGTACTTGAAGAAAGATGGGATTGTTGTAAACACAATTCCGGTTGTGAATTGCGGGGGGAGTAATGTCACGGGGAAGACCTGTAGCTATGGAACAACGATAAGCACCAGCGGTGTATACGCTTATCAATTCGTCGTTGTCGGCAGATGGGGGGAGAATGTGTCCAGCCCGCAGCTGGCGTTCCTGGTTAACGTCCCGCCGACTACCCCGGCGCCGGATCTATCTGTTATCGCAGATAAACAGACCGTCGTATCTTCTGAAGTTACCCTGAAGTGGACGGCACAAGATCCTGAAGGTGGCCCAATAACCTATGACTTGTATTTCTCGGTGAATTCGGGGTTGATACCGGCAGCCCGGGCCATGCGGCCGGCGGCTGTCCCGTCGTCATTGGTGTATACAGGTTCTGCAACGTCGTATACCGTGCAGAACCTTATACCTGGGAAGACCTATTATTGGAAAGTTGATGCGACTAATCAATACGGCGTCACGGCGCAGGGAAATATTATGACGTTCACAACGTTGGACACCGTGGATAATAAAGTCTTTAACTATCCGAATCCGTTCAACCCGAACACACAAAAGACTAAGATCGTATTTAAGGTTCCGTCGCCGGAGACTGTAAAGATCAAGATATACAGCGAATATGGCGACCTGCTGACTTCGTTTAATTATTCAGCATTAAGTGGGACGAACGAGGCGGTCTGGGATGGGCGCGACAAGAGCGGCCGGGTGATGTTTGATGGATCATATATCGCCCGGGTAGAAAAAACGACGGGGGCGGCAAAATGC
>JAQTZB010000026.1:0-2631 GCA_028688015.1 Elusimicrobiales bacterium
CTTGTTCTTTATCACGGAATCTTTGGGATGCTTCTTCTGGAGGGCGGTCATCTCGGCCACGCGGGCGGCGGACTGCTTCTTGTCCAGGATGCGGGCGCTGCCGAAGCACACCACGGTGGATTTAACGCCGTACTCGGTCAGCGTCATTTCGGGCTTCTGCAGCTCGAGCTGCAGGCGCACCGGGCGCAGCTCGTCGCTGGTGAGGAATTCCGGGTCCAGGTAGGCTTTGCGGTAAGCCTTGGAACTGCGCAGCGCTAAAACCTCTTTGCTGATCTTTGGTTGTTTTTTCACGATAGTGCTCCTTGATTTGCCTAACCAGTATACAAAACCTGAAATCTATTTTACCTGCAGGCGCTTCGCCAGCCAGTCCGCCGCCGCGGCGGCTATTTTTTCCGGGGTGAGCCCGACGTCGGAATATAGCTCTTCGGGCTTGCCCTGCTCAACGTAGGAATCCGGGATGCCGAGGCGCAGGACCTTGGCCTCGACGCCCGAGGCGTTGAGATATTCGAGGACGGCGGAGCCGAAGCCGCCAGCCAGGGAATTGTCCTCTACGGTGACGACCGGGCCCGCCTGCGCCAGCTCTTTGACCAGCTCCGCATCCAGCGGCTTCACGAAGCGCAGGTCGGCCACGCCGGCGTCTATGCCGAGCCCCTTGAGCAGCTGCGCGGCTTTTACCGCCGGGTGCACGCGGTTGCCGATGGCCAGGAAATTAAGGTCCCGTCCCCGGGAAAGAAGGCGGCCTTTGCCCAGCGGGAGCGCGAGCGGCGCGGGATCCATGGGGACGCCGAAGCCTCTCCCCCGCGGGTAGCGGAGCAGCGCCGGCAGGCCGCAGGCGAAAGCGGTGGCGAGCATGTGCTGCAGCTCGTTCTCGTCGGCGGGCGCCATCACCGTCACATCCGGGATCATGCGGAAAAGGGAGATATCGAAAACCCCGTGATGGGTCGGGCCGTCCTCCCCCACCAGCCCGGCGCGGTCCATGGCGATGACCACCGGCAGCTTCTGGAGGGAGACGTCGTGCTGGACCTGGTCGAAAGAGCGCTGCATGAAAGAGGAATAGACCGCCACGACCGGCTTCATGCCTTCGGCGGCCAGGCCGGCCGCGAAGGTGACGGCGTGCTCCTCGGCTATCCCGACGTCGTAATAGCGCCCGGGGAAAGCGTCGCGGAAAAGGTCCAGGCCGGTGCCCTCGGGCATGGCTGCGGTTATGGCGCAGATCCGCTTGTCTTTTTTCGCCAGCTCGACGAGGGTCCTGCCGAATACGGCGGTAAAGGTGGGTGGCATTTTCTCGGACTGCGCCGCGGCGCTTGGCTCGCCGGTCTCGATATCGAACTTGGGCGTGCCGTGGAACTGGACGGGAGAGTCCTCGGCCGGCTCGTAGCCGCGGCCCTTGGTGGTCACCACGTGCAGCAGGACCGGACCCTTCACGTCCTTGATATACCCCATCACGTCCACGAGCTCCCGCAGATTGTGCCCGTCTACGGGGCCGAAGTAGGAGAACCCCATTTCCTCGAAGACCATGCCCGGGAAGAAAAGCACGCGCGCGCGCTTGATGATCCTGCGTATCCTCCGGCCCCAGTGAGGGAAGCGGCCGAGGAAGATCTCGGTCTTCCGTACCGTTCTCTGCACCGAGCCCATTGTGAGCATTTTGGTCAGGATATGGCCGAGGCGGCCCACCCGCTCGGAGATGAACATCTGGTTGTCGTTGAGGACCACGAGCAGGTCGGTGCCCAGGTGGCCGACGTTCTGCATGGCCTCCCAGGACATCCCGCCGGTCATCGCTCCGTCCGCTACCACGGCGACTACCCGGTTATGGCCCCCCGCCTGGTCGCGCGCGGCGGCCATCCCGGCCGCGGCGGAAAGCGCGGTGGAAGCGTGGCCCGCCCCGAAGGCGTCGTATTCCGACTCGTAGCGCTTCAGGAAGCCGGAAAGCCCCCCGTGCGTGCGGATGGTGTGAAACTTGTCGGCGCGGCCGGTGAGGATCTTGTGCGCGTAGGCCTGGTGGCCGGTGTCGAAGACGATGCGGTCGCGCGGGGTGTCGAAAACATAGTGGAGCGCGAGTATCAGGTCGGCGGCTCCCAGGCTGGAGGCCAGGTGCCCCCCGGTCCTGCTTACGCCGTCTACTAGGAGCTTCCGCACTTCCGCGGCCAGCGCGGGAAGCTCGGAGATAGATAGCTTCTTTATGTCTTCCGAACCCTTTATCTTTGAAAGCAGTCCCATGTCAGTTTTCCCGCCCGTAGATGAACCGGGAGATACCCGCCAGGGCTTCCTTGGCCGCCGGCGCCCCGTTCACGCCGTCCAGCCGCGAACGCGCTTTAAGAAGAAGAGCCTCCGCCGTGCGCCTCGCCTTGTCTACGCCGAGCAGGGACGCGTAAGTAAGCTTGTTATTGCGGGCGTCGCTGCCGCTCTTGCCCATCTTTTTTTTATCGCCCTCCACGTCCAGGATATCGTCCGCGATCTGGAAGCAGAGCCCGATATCGCGGCCGAAAGCCGAGAGGGCGTTGAAATCTTTTTTCGGCGCCCAGGCGAGGGCCGCGCCCATCTCCACGGCCGCGGTGATAAGGTCGGCGGTCTTATGCAGGTGTATGTAGGAAAGAAGCGAGAGCCCGGCTTTTGTCCGCGCCGGGGAGACGT
>JAQTZB010000026.1:2641-3222 GCA_028688015.1 Elusimicrobiales bacterium
GCGGCCTGGCCGGACGCCATGCCGCAGGCGCCGGCCCTCCTGGACAGGATCGCCGCCGCCGCGAGCAGGGCTTCAGCCTCGGGCTGGCGCGGGTATTTGGAGGAAAGCAGGACGGTAAAAGCGTCGGTGAGCAGAGCGTCGCCGGCGAGGATAGCCAGCGCTTCGCCGTAAACCTTGTGGCTGGTGGGGCGGCCGCGGCGGAGATCGTCGTCGTCCATGGCCGGCAGGTCGTCGTGCACGAGGGAGTAGGTGTGGACCATCTCGAGGGCGCAGGCGGCGGGAAGGATGTCGGCGGCCTTGCCGCCGAAGATCTCGTAGGCCGCCCCCATCAGGGCGGGGCGCAGCCGCTTGCCGCCCGCGGACAGGGAATAAAGCATTGCTTCGGAAAGGCGGGGCTGTGAATCTTTAAGGCGGGCCACGAAGACCGGCAGGGCCTTGTTTACGGCGGCGGCCCTCTCCGTCATGTATCTTTCGATATCCATTAGGTTAATTATACAAAACTATGTTTGTGCCGTATTAGGGCCACTACCCTTCAGACGCCCCAAAAAGCGCCCGCCGGTTCGGCGGGCCCCGGCCGGAGC
>JAQTZB010000027.1 GCA_028688015.1 Elusimicrobiales bacterium
TTCCTCGTCGCTGACTTTCAGCTCGGTCGAGCGCATATCGTCCACCCACATGCGGGTGAGCATGAAATCCTTGAAGGCCTGGAGGGTCTCCCTCATTTCCGTCTCTTTTTCCTTTATCTTGTTCTTGTAGTCGTCTCCGGACGCCACGCGGCTGGAGCGCGCGGCGATCAGCATAAGCCGCTCGTGGATGATAACGTCCAGGAACTGCCTGCGGCCGGGCTTGGTAGCCAGGTATTCCTGCGCGGCGGGGCTTATCTCCGCGAATTTCCCCTGCAGGTAGGACTC
This sequence comes from Elusimicrobiales bacterium, assembly GCA_028688015.1. Lineage (GTDB taxonomy): Bacteria > Elusimicrobiota > Elusimicrobia > Elusimicrobiales > UBA9959 > UBA9959. The sequence continues at coordinate 286 of JAQTZB010000027.1, forward strand.
GGTTATCTTTTCCGACCCGACCCTGGCGATAACCTTGCCATCGTTCTTTGAACAGGCCGAGACCGTGAGCGTGAGCGCGATAAGGGCGAGAAGTCTTTTCATAATTAAGGTAAATCTATCATTTTCCAAGTATAGGGGGCAATTATCTATATACGCGCCCGCCTGGCTTTCGGTTGCATCCGGCGCCGCGCCGGCCGCCTTCTTTGCCTTACGCTGCCATTAATCTATATAATTAACGCATGGATTTCATCCGCAGGTTCCTCGACTACCTTGACGGGCTTTCGGCCCGGGCCCTCGTCCTTAAGGCCGTTTATATCATAGGCGTGCTGTCGGCCGCGGCCATCCTGCTTTCCGCCGTGCTGATGCGCAAGATACTTTCCGACATCCCCTCCATAGACAAGCTCGACGAATACACGCCCTCCCTTACCACTTACGTCTACGATATCAACAACCAGGTCATAGCCGAATTCTCCGTGGAGAAGCGCGCCATCCTGCCGCTCACCAGGATCCCGGTGGACATGCAGAACGCCGTCATCGCTATGGAGGACCAGAATTTCTTCAGGCACTGGGGCATCTCGCCCCGCGGGATCGTGCGCGCGCTCCTGCGCGACATCCTGCACCGGCGCAGCGCCCAGGGCGGCTCCACGCTGACCCAGCAGCTTTCCAAGCTGATCTTCCTGAAGCCGGAAAAGACCATCACCCGCAAGATCAAGGAGATGGTGCTGGCCCTGCAGATAGAGCGCAATTTCTCCAAGCAGGAGATCCTCGCCCTTTACCTCAACCAGATCTATTTCGGCAACGGCGTTTACGGCGTGCAGTCCGCCTCCAAGCTTTATTTCGGGAAAGACGTTTCCGAGATGACGCTGGGAGAATGCGCGCTCCTTACCGGGCTGATACCTTCGCCCGAGCGCTTCTCTCCTTTTAATAATCTCGAAAAAGCCAGGCAGCGCCGCGGCCTGGTGCTGCAGCGCATGGCGGCCGAGAATTTTATAACGCCCGCCGAGGCCGTGGCCGCCTCCTCCGAAACCATCCCGACGGAAAAATCCACGCTTTTCGCCAGCCACGCGGCCTATTTCGTGGAGTACGTGCGCCAGATCCTGGAGCCAAAGTACGGCGTCGCGCAGCTTTGGAAGGGCGGGATGAAGATCTATACCACGCTGGACCTGACCATGCAGGTTCCCGCGGAAGACATAATGGAGAAGAACCTGGCCAAGTACGACCAGGACGCTTTTAAAAATACGCCGAAGCCGGAAGAGGAGAAAACCCCGGAGAAGAAAGAGGGGGAGGCCGTCGCTTCGTCCTCCCCGACCCTCCAGGGGGCCTTCCTCATCCTCGACACCAAGACCGGCGCGATAAAGGCCATGATCGGCGGCCGCAATTACCGCGACAGCAAGTTCAACCGCGTGACGCAGGCGGCGCGCCAGGCCGGCTCCACTTTCAAGCCGATGGTCTGGATGGCCGCCCTGATGAACGGGTATACCCCGGCGAGCCTGGTGGAAGATTCCCCGATGGCCTACTATTACGACGGCAAGGACTGGCGGCTGCTAGAGGGCGCCACCGACCAGTATTCCATCGACATGGCCATCCAGCCGTTCGTGGGCAACAAGGATTTCAAGATCTGGGTGCCTAATAATTTCGACAACAAGTTCAGGGGGACCATAACCCTGCGGCAGGGCCTGGAGGCCTCGCGCAACCTCGCTTCCATCTACCTGGTCACCCGCATAGGGCCGACCCTGGTGGCCGACGTGGCCCACCGCGCCGGAATCACCCGCAACCTCGAGGCCGTGCCGTCCATCGGGCTCGGAACTTCGCTGGTGAACCCTATGGAAATGGTCAGCTCGTTCTCCACTTTCGCCAACGGCGGCATCCATGCCGTGCCTTTCGGCGTGCTCAAGGTCACCGACAACGCCGGCAGGGTGCTGGAGGAGTCGGTGCCGGAGGAGACGGAGAGCTTTTCCCCGCAGCTTTCCTACGTGCTGGTGAACATGATGAAAGGCGTGGTGCAGCGCGGCACGGGTTCCTACGCTTCCAGGCTTAAGCGGCCGCTCGCGGGAAAGACCGGGACCAGCCAGGACTCCAAGGATATGTGGTTCATCGGCATGACGCCCGACCTGACCGCCGGCGCCTGGATGGGCTACGACGACATGAGCTCCCTGCCGATGAAGGACTGGACCGGCGGCGGGACCGTGGTCCCGTGGTGGACCGAGATAATGGAGACGGTGCTGAAGGACCAGCCCGTGCGCGATTTCCCCGTACCGGAAGGGATAGTCTTCGTCACCGTGGACCAGGATACGGGCAAGCTCGCGCTCCCTACCTGCAAAAAGAAGATCCTGGAAGCTTTTGTCAAAGGCACCGAACCCAAGGAATTCTGCGACGCGGCGCGCTGACGGCAAAGGAAACGATGAAAAAAATATTATTGGCCGGCTTCTTCCTGGCGGCTTTTACGCCCGGGGCCGGAGCCGCGCCCGCGCCCTGCGAATGCGACCGCTGCATAGCCGCCTACGGCGACAGCCGCACCGGCGACGCCGAGCATAAAAAAATAGTCGCGCTGATAGAGGCCGCCCGCCCCCTGGCCGTTTTCCACACGGGGGACCTGGTTCCGAAGGGCGACGATACGGACGGCTGGAGGAACTTCAGGGAGATAACGAAGAACCTGAGAACCTCCGCCTCATATTACGCCGTGCTGGGCAACCACGAACTAAAAGGGGAAAAGTTCTTCGCCGAGCTGTTCAGCTATCCCGGCAAAGGCAGGTGGTACAGCGAGGACCTGCGCGGTATACGCTTTCTAATGCTGGATTACCTTTCCCCGCTCGAAAAGGGCAGCGGGCAGTTCAAATGGCTGGAGAAGGAACTTCAGGCCCCGGCCGGCGGGAATAAGTTCAAGGTCATCGTAATGCACAAGCCCCTG
>JAQTZB010000028.1 GCA_028688015.1 Elusimicrobiales bacterium
GTTTCGCGCTCTGCAAGGCGGTGAAAAGCCTGAAGGACGGGCGGCCGGTTCCGATCATAATAATCTCCGGGCAGAAGACCGAAGAGGAGGATATAGTTTCCGGTTACGACAAAGGCGCGGACGACTACCTGACCAAGCCTTTTTCCTTTCCCGTGCTGACCGCCAAGATACAGGCGGTGCTTAGAAGGTACGCGGCGTCGGAAAAGGACGCCGCCGCCCGCATCAACAAAATGGGGCTTGTCATCGATCCGGCGGCCAGGACGGCCCGCCTGGAGAACAGGGCGGTACCCCTGACCCGGAAGGAATTCGATCTGCTCACTCTGTTGCTGGAAAAGCAGGGCCGCATACTGAGCATCCCCTACATGCTGGAAACGGTCTGGGATTACGACACAGCCAATTACAACGACCCCCACACGGTGGAAGTGCACATCTCCTCCCTGAGGAAAAAACTCGGCCGCAAGGTCGCCTCCCATATAGTCAGCGTCACCGGCCACGGCTACAAATTCGAATAACAAACCGCCATAAACCGCGAACCCGGGGTCGGGATCCGTCAAGGCTTTACCGTCCCGCCCTACCGCGTGCGGCCCCCTTATATATTTGAGTTTAATTTGAACGCGCGTTGAAGTTTAATTTAGCGCCGGCGCATATACTATATATGCGGGAACCGGAAAGCGGCGCTTTTCAGGCCGCGGCGCGGCGTGCGCGCGGCAGGAGGCTGTATGACCGAAGCGACGGCTATCCCTAAAAAAGTGCTGATAGTGGACGACGACGAAAGCCTGCTGAAGGTCTGCGCCAGGGCGCTGGGCCTGGAGGGGTTCGAGGTCATCCTGGCCAAAGACGGGCAGGAGGCGGCAAAGCTGCTCGAGGACCACGAGTTCGGCGTCATCTTCACCGACCTCACCATGCCCGGCATGGACGGCAGGGAGCTTCTGCGCCACGTACGTCAGCATCACGGCGGGGTCTGCGTGAACATAGTAACCGGCGCCGGTTCGATAGAGGGGGCCGTGGAATGCATGCGTCTCGGCGCCTGCGACTACATAGCGAAGCCGTTCGATCTTAAGGAACTGACCGCCATGGCCTTCCGCTGCATGGAACACTACGCGCATCACCGGGAAGTCGAGCGCTTAAAGCACGATATCACCGCGTACGAAGAACTGGACAAGCTGAAATCCGAATTCGTCTCCAATGTTTCGCACGAGCTCAGGACCCCGCTGTTCTCCATAGGGGGCGCGCTGGAACTCCTCATGCAGACCATGCCGGAATTCTCCGACGAGGCGGCCAAAAAGCTGTGCGGGGTCATGGCGAACAATCTCAACAGGCTGAATTCCATAGTTTCCAATATCCTAAATTTCTCCCGTATAGAGAAAGGCACCTTCCTCCCCTCTTTCCGCGAAACCGACCTCAAGGCCCTGGCCCGGAAATCCATGAGCGACCTCCAGCCCCTTTTCGGGCAGCGCGGCATTACCGCGGAACCCGTTTCCGGAGCGCCGGAGGCGAAGATAGAAGCGGACCCCGACCAGCTGGAGCAGGTGCTGATCAACCTGATAGGGAACGCCATCAAGTTCACGCCCCGGGGCGGGCGCATAGGCGCGGTGCTGACGGACGAAGGCGAAGCGGTGCGTTTGTGCGTCTGGGATACGGGCTGCGGAATAGCGCCGGAATACCACAAGAAGATCTTCGACCGCTTTTACCAGGTGGACGGCTCCCTGACCAGGGAAAGCGGCGGTTCCGGCATAGGCCTGGCCATAGTAAAGTCCATAGTGGAAATGCACGGCGGCCGGGTCTGGGCGGAAAGCGCCGCCGGGCAGGGGACCCGCATAAATATCGATCTGCCTAAAAAGCAGAAGAAGATAGCCGCCTGACCCGATACTAGGAGGCCCTATGGATAGCGCCGAGAACGGCAAGAAAATCCTGATAGTGGACGACGAGCCCGATATCCTGTTCGTGCTCACCACCGCCATCCGCAAGAACGGCTATCTGGTGGACACGGCCTCCAACGGCCTCGAGGCGCTGGAAAAAATAAAAGCCGACCGTCCCGACGCCGTCATTATGGACATCATGATGCCGAAGATGGACGGCAACACCGTGAATCTGAAGCTCAAAGAGGACCCGGACACGGCCGGCATCCCGGTGATAATCATGACCGGAAAAGGGCATTTTAAAGAACTGCTGGAGATCCGCGAGGGAATAAATGTGGCCGCCTATCTCGAAAAGCCGTTCCCGATCTCGATGCTTCTTGAGAAACTGCGCGGCATACTGAAAGGTCCCGCCTTATGAACCCGCGCGCGGCCCTTTACGCGGCTCTGCTGCTGCTCCTGAACCGGGGCCCTCTGGCCGCCGGAGGCGTTCTGGACCTGGCTGCCGCGAATTTCGCGGCCGGGACCGGGAGCGACATAGAGATAAAGGACGGCCAACTCACCCTCGTTAAAAAATGGTATTTCGGCGGGCAGGGCCCCGGGGCGATGGCCGCCCGTTCGCAGTTCGGCTTCGCGTACGACGAGGCGCGCAGCACGGCGCTGGCCTTCGGCGGGCAGGATACAGCGGGGAACCCGCTCGGCGACACCTGGCTCTGGGGCGCGGGGGGCTGGACCCTGAAAACCCCGGCCGGCGCGCCCTCCCCCAGATACGGGCATGTCCTGGTCTGGGCCGGGAGCAGATTCCTGCTCTTCGGCGGAGGCTCCAGCACGGAGACCTGGACCTACGATGTAGCGGGCGACACCTGGACCTTCGTGCCGGCGCAGAACGCGCCGCCCGCGCGGAACCTTCCCGCCATGGCCTATGACCCTGACCGGAACGCCGCCGTCCTGTTCGGAGGGGGCGACGACGACGGCACCTGGGTCTACGACGCCTCGGCCGGGACCTGGACCGTGTTCGCGCTCTCCCCGGCCCCGCCGCCGCGTCTCGGGGCCTCCATGGCGTACGACAGGGCCTCCAAAAAAATAATACTTTTCGGCGGCAGGACTCCGGGCTCGACGCCGCTGGACGACACCTGGGCTTTCGACGCCGCCGCCTCTTCCTGGACGGAAAAGGCCCCCTCCTCGAAACCGTCGGCGCGCTGGAAAAGCGCCATGACCTATGATCCGGTGAACGGCCGCGTCATACTTTACGGAGGGTTCACGAACACCTACGCCGGCGACATCTGGTTCTACAATTACCAGGAGGACAAATGGTCGCAGCATTACG
>JAQTZB010000029.1 GCA_028688015.1 Elusimicrobiales bacterium
GATGGGCGGTATATACATCGTCGCCGGACTGATGCTTATGTACCAGGCTTGGGAAGCCCTGTGCGGTCTGGAGCAGGGCGCTGACGGGGACACGACAAAATCACTGAACAAGGCAGCCGGGTCCGAGACTCCCAAGGCGGGTACTACCGGCGTCAGCAATGGGACCACCTATACTGCGAACGGTGAAGGCGGGTGGACCAGCAAGCCTATGGGCAGCATGTGGATAGGGAAATTGTTTAAAAATTGCGGGCGGGCGGTTTTTGGAGGTTTTATGAACGACAATCTGCCGGAAATAAACTTTAAGGAAAAGAAGGAAAAAAAGGGCGGCGCGCTCGGCTGGCTCAGGGGCCGGCTGGGCATGGGCGCCCGCGGAGCCATGGGCGAGGCCGGGCTAAGTCCCACGGCCATGAACGTGGGCAGGGCCCTCGGCACCGCCAAGTTCGGCGCCTCCTCCGGCGGACTGATGGGGCTGTTGGCCGGTAAACTCGGCCTGATAGCGACCATTGCCGCGGTGGCCGTGGCCAGCGGGCTTTATGTAGCCAATAACGCTCCCGCGCCGAGCACCAGCACGGGCGCTTTCAGCTCCGATAGCGGCAAGAATTATGTGCCCGCCATACTCAGGAGCCAGGCCGCCAACCAGGGCTCTTCCCTTGATATGTTCAAGGACACCAACAAGGGTACCGGCCTGTCTATGGACGCCGACGCCGCCAAGGCCGCCGCTGACAAAGCAGCGGCAGACAAGGCCGCCGCCGCCAAGGCCGCGGAGGCCGACGCCACCGCGCAGAACCCGGAACAGCCCGCCGCCGATCAGGGGAACGGCGCCGGCGACATGATGGGCAAGCTTCAGGGCGGCTCAATGGGGTCCCTTACCAGTTCTCTCGGCGGGGGCTCTAGCAAGTTCTCGGGCGCGGGCGGCTTCGGCAACAAGTTCAACCAGGGGTCGATGGGCGCAAAGACCGGCTTCAGCTCCGGCATAGGCGCCGGCTTCTCCGGCATGCCCAAGTTCGATTCCCGCAAGGGCAAGATGCTGGCCATGAAGGGTTCGGCGCGGCCCGTGTTCTCCGGAGCTAAGGGCGGAAAGGGCGGAACGTACGGCCCGAAATCCTTAAACCAGGCCAAGGGCCTGAAGGCAATGCAGAAAACCTATTCCGGAACGAACGTGGATTCGGCGCGCTCCACGCAGGATAAGGCGTGGACCGGCGCGACCGCCGAAGGCGACGCGGGGGCCGGCGGGGCCGGCCTCGGCGACGGCGGCGCGGGCGTGATGACTTCTCCTTCGCTCGATAACGGCGGAGCCAGCGGCGGAGGCGGCGGCAGCGGGGTCGCGGCCGATCCGGTCATCCCTGACGCCAACCCTCCCAGTGACGACAGCCCGTGGAAAGGGATGCCGGAAAAAGCCATGGGGCTGATCGTAATGTCCTGTCTCCTGACCGTGGCAGGCGCCGCGCTTATAAAAGCGTCGACCGCCGCCACCGTTGCCGTCGGAGTTGCTGGCGGATTTATGCGTATCATGGGTATGATACTTTGCGGTATCGCCGCGGTTCTTGCGGCGGCGGCTATAGTGATCGGTATACAGCTTATGTCCAACTATGGGCAGACTATGATGGGCGCCATATATACGCTGGGCGGCGGACTTGCCGCGGCCGGGGCGATAATGGGCATGCTGGGCGACCCCGGGACGGCTTTGAGCGCCAATGCGCAAATGCTGCTTGCCGCCGCCGCTTTGGGCTCTTTGTTCGGCGGCATGATGGGCGGGAAGTAAAGTCTCTTCAGCCTTGTTCATCCCACCACCTGCCCGGGTGGTGGGTCCGGGTCCGCGGTGTTTCCCTGATATCGCTTCCCTGCGTTTCCTAAAAGCTCGTTCCATGAAAATAGCCCTGATCAATCCGCCTTTCCCGCCGCCGCCTTTATGGATACTCCTTGCGACAAGAAGTTACAATTATCCCCTGGGCCTGGCCTATCTGGCGGCTTATGTGCGGCGGGCCGGCCACGAAGTCAAATTATTCGATCCTGAACCCCTCCGGATGACTCCGGAGCGGATGTGGAAGGAAGTGGCGGAATTCGGTCCCGACCTCGTCGGTATCACTTCGGTAACCCCTAATTTTACGATAGCCAAAGAATTGGCCCTTGAAGCCAAGAAGCGCTTTGACTGCCTGGTGGTCATGGGCGGGCCGCATCCTAACGCGCTTCCGCGTTCGACTTTGCTCGGCGTGCCCGGCCTTGACGCCGTGATACTCGGGGAGGGGGAGATCCCCCTGGCGGCCCTCGCCGCCGAGTTCGACTCCGCGGGGAAAGTCGATTTCAATAAAATACCCGGGGCCGCTTTCCTGGAGGCCTGGAAATACAAGGAGACGCCCCGCCCCGAACTGATAGCCGACCTGGATACCCTCCCTTCCCCGGCGAGGGACCTGGCGGACATGCGCTTGTATTATCCTAACCGCTGGTTTTTCGGCGGTAAAAAAAGCACGACGCTCCTTTCCAGCCGGGGCTGCCCGGGGCAGTGCACGTTCTGCGCCAATATCTGCATGGGCCGGAAATTCCGTCCGAACAGCCCGGGCTATGTCGTAGAGGAGATGGCTGGCCTGGTGAAGAAATACGGCCTCAGGCATTTCAAGATCTATGACGACTGTTTTACGGCGAACGCGGGCCGGGCCGCGGCGATCTGCGACCTGCTTATAGAGAGGCGGTTGAATATAACCTGGGAAATAATGGGGCGGGTCAACACGCTGCTGGACGAGGCCCTGATGGTGAAAATGAAGCGGGCCGGCTGCAGGCACATTATCCTGGGGATAGAGACAGGCAGCCAGCGCATACTTAATTTGATGAAAAAAGGGACCACGCTCGCCATGGCCGAGGAATGCTGCGCCAAGCTGCGCAAGCACGGGATCGCGTATTCCAACTCGTTCATCATAGGTAACGACGGGGATACGGAAGAAACTATCATGGAGACTATCGCCTTCGCTAAAAAATTGAAATCCGGGGTCGCGGCATTCGTAGTTATGATGCCGTTTCCCGGAACGCCGCTCTTCGATAAGTATTTCAAGGACTATGATAAGCCAGATACGGATTGGACCAACTGGTGCTCTATGGTGGAAGACCGGCCGTATGAACCGAGGCAGACGCAGCTCTCTATGAAAGACCTTATGCGCTTAAAGACCCTGGCGGAC
>JAQTZB010000030.1 GCA_028688015.1 Elusimicrobiales bacterium
TATAAAGCCGCCGGAAAGGTTGTTTATGGTGCTTTCGCCCTTGAGGTTAAGCTGCTTGATGGTGGCCTCGAGCTTCTTGATATAAACTTCCCTCGCCACCAGCGCGGTTATGACCTCCGCCGCCTTGAGCTGCTCGTCGGAGAAAGCGCCGGCGATCGAATTTATATATTCCATTATGCCGAGCAGCTCGCCGTTGGCGATAGCGGGCACGGCGATCACCGTCTTGGTCTGGAAGCCGGAGCCCTTATCCACCTTCTTGGTGAACAGCGGGCTGTTCTCCGCGTCGTTGATCAGCAGGGCTTTCCGCGATTCGGCGCAGAAGCCCACCACGCCCTGGTAGCCGAAGCTGACGCCGACCAGGTCGCCGCCGACCGGGCCGATGCTTTTCCTGAAAGTGAGCCGCTTCTTCAGGTCGTCGGCCTCGAAGAAAGTGCCGGCGTGGCAGTTCACTATGCCGGCGCCCCTGCGCGTCAGGTATTCCCACAGGGCGTCCTCGCCCCTGGCGGCCTCGGCCGGCAGGCCTTCGGTGAATTTTGACAGGAATTCAAGCATCTCGCTCATTTTTGACCCTTCCTCGCGGAGTATGTCCTCGCCGGGACTTCGAAGAATTCAAGCACGCCTTCGGCGATAGAGCCGGCCAGCTCTTCCTGGAAGGCCGGCGTGTTGAGCATTTCTTCCTGGCGGGGTATTATCATGTAAGCGTTCTCTATCAGCGCGGCCGGCATCCAGGTCATGCGGGCCACCAAATAGTCGCCGTAGCGCAGGCCCTCGTCGGGCAGCGGTATATTTTTAAGGTAGGCGCGCTGGATGGCGGCGGCGAGCGCCCGGCTGGGGCGCTGGTAGTGGTAGATGGAAAAGCCGCGCGGCTGCGCGTAAGGGTCCTCGCCGTCGCCTATGGCGTTGTTATGGATGCTGAGGAACAGGTCCCCGCCCAGGTCCCTGGCCAGCTTCGGGCGGTCGTTCAGTTCCACGTTCTCTTCCCCGTTGCGGGTCATCTGCACGGATGCCCCCAGCTCGACGAGCTTCGCCTTCAATTTTAAAGCTATAGCGAGGTTCACGTTAACCTCGAAAGTTTCCATGGGGCCCACGGCACCGTCCAGGCTGCAGCGGGCGGAGGCCGGCATCGAGCTGTAGCGGGCGTCGCGCAGGGGAAGCCGGCTGTTATTGTCGCATTTAAAATACGGCGAATGCCCCGGGTCGAGCACCACGGTGATCCCGCTCAGCGGCCTGGGCCAGGCCAGGGAAGCCCTGGGGCGGGAGCGCAGGTCCACCTGCAGCGCTTTAGAGGACCCCGGGTAGGAAATATTATAGCCCCAGAGCGCGCCGGGCTCCGTCTCGAAATCAAGCTCCACCTTGTTATAGGACGCCTGGCGGAAAGAAACGTTCTTGACCAGGGTATCGGCGGAATCGTAGACCACCGTGTTCGTATGCTGGTTGGCGTAGTAGAGCGTGACGCGGAGGCCCCAAGGGAACACCTCGGCCGTATACGGGAGGCGGTCGTAAAGAGTGACGGTGGCGGAGGAGCCGAAGTCGGTCTTTTTCAAGCGTATCGAACCGGTTTCGCTGCCGTAGCCGAAAGGATACTGCGCCCCTGAAACGGGCTGCACCTTTGAATCGTCCACCCACCCCAGCTCGTCGTTGGAAAGGGCGATGCGGCGCTGGCCGTTGGTCCGGCCGCTGGAGACGAGCTTCACGCCCTTCGGCAGGAACATCATATAGCCGCCGTCCGTCGCGTTTTTAAGGATGACGGTATCGGTGGAGGTCTCTACCAGCGCCGGCCGCTTGAGGACCTTTATTTTTCCTTTGGCCTTCGCGGAAGCGCCGCGCGCGAAAAGCCCCGCCTTGAACCGCGCGGAGAGGGCGCCGCCGGAACCCTGGTCGGCGTCTTTGATCCTGTAGGAGGTATAATACCTGCCCGAACCCTGCGGGACCTCGGTCATCTGCAGGTCCTCGAAAACACCGTCGAGCGAGCAGACCGCCTCCCTGGAGGGCGAGCCGGCGGCCGTGATCTTCAGATAGTCCTCAGGAGCGACTTCGGCGTCCGCGGCGTAGGAAGTGAACTCCAGCTTCAGCGTGCCCGTAGACGGGCCCGCGTCCGCGGGCTGGCGCACTTTCACCGCGCGCTGCGCGGTGGTCCCGTCGTCGAGCGTGCCGATGAAAGCGAAGTCCCCGGGCGCCACCGGCAGGTAGGCGATGAAGCCGCCGTTGGTATAGACCTGTATTTTTTCCCCGTTTATGGTGAAAGCGGCGGTGGCCGGGGAAATATTCCCGAACACGAAGGTCTTGGGCACGGAAGGGATGGAGCTCCCGTCCGGCGGGTAGACGAAATTTATCTGCCCGGCGTAAAGCGGGAGTCCGGCGAGGAGGATCAGGGCTGCTGGGTTCAGGATACGTTTCATAGGGGCTGGAGCCGCGGCGCGGGTTTTAAAGAAAATGAAATATAAATTCAATATAGGTCAGATACAATTATAATATATTCGGCCATAAGCTATGAACAAATCGACCCTGCCCGCAATGCTAGCCGCGCTGCTTTTCCCCCTCTCCGGGGCCGCCGCGGACTTCACCTCGGTCCGCCCCTGCGCCAGGGCCAATGCAATGGGCACGGCTTTCTCCACTGTCGGCGGCGACACCTGCGCGGTCTTCTATAACCCCGCCAACCTTACCACCCTTTCCAACCTCGAGGTCCGCCTCGAGACCGGCCGCCGGCTCGCCCCGGGCGCCCCCGAAGGGGAGGTCTCCCTGGCCTATATACGCCCGGTCCCCGACGCCGAGAACAAAGTGGCCGGCCTGGGCTACTACTCGGTGCGGCAGAAAGGCGGCCTCGGCATGGACTCGATGGCTTTCAGCCTGGGCAACCGCACCACAATAAAATACCTGCAGAAACCGGTCTATTACGGCATGGGCGTAAAAATAATGAGCCTGAGCGGCCTGGAGAAAAACCACCTCGGCCTGGGCGTGGAGGGCGGCGTGCAGCTTGAAAACACTTCCGGCCTCAGGACCGCCATCGTTCTTTCCGACGCCCTGTTCGGCATAGGCAAATCGCTCATGACTTTCACTTTGGGGAACTCCTACCGCGTAAAGAATACCCTGCTGCTGGCCGACCTCCGGGCGCGCGGTTCCCAATCCGAATTTTTCCAGATCGGAAGAGCACACGTCTGA
>JAQTZB010000031.1 GCA_028688015.1 Elusimicrobiales bacterium
CTATCCCCGACTCCGCATCCCCGATTCCCGGCTCTAGATTCCCGACTCCTGATTCTTGATTATTATTCCTGATCTATAATGTTCATCCAGCATTTTTTCGCCGACCCGGCGCAGCTCCTCGCGCGGGAGCATCGACAGGATCTCCCAGCCGAGGTCGAGCGTAAGCGCTATAGGCCGGTCCTCGCGCTCGCCCTGGCTGATGAACCTGTTCTCAAAAGCTTCACCGAATTTCAGATATAATTTATCGCCCGCGCCGAGTTCCTCCTCCCCGATAATGTCGGCCAGCGCCCTCACCCGCTTGACGTAGGCGTAGCAGGCGAAAAGCTGGCTGGCCAGCGCCGGGTGGTCTTCGCGCGTATAGCCTTTCCCCACGCCGTCCTTCATCAGCCGCGAAAGGCTCGGCAGCCCGGAGATGGGCGGGTAGATCCCGCGCTGGGAAAGCTCCCGGTCCAGCACTATCTGGCCCTCGGTTATGTAGCCGGTCAGGTCGGGCACCGGGTGGCTGATATCGTCGGAAGGCATCGTCAGGATGGCGGTCTGCGTGATGGAGCCGGGCGAGCCGTCCACGCGCCCGGCGCGCTCGTAAAGCGAGGCCAGGTCCGAATAGAGGTAGCCGGGATAGCCCTTGCGCCCGGGTATCTCGCCCCTGGCGCTGCCCACCTCGCGCAGGCTCTCGCAGTAATTGGTCATATCGGTCAGCACCACCAGGACGTGCTGGCCGCAGTCGAAGGCCAGGTGCTCGGCCAGCGTCAGGGCGGCGCGCGGAGTAAGCAGGCGCCCCACGCCGGGCGCGTCGGCCAGCGACAGGAACATAGCCACGCGGGAGAGCGCCCCCGACGCCGCGAAGTCGCGCATGAAATAATCGGCCACGTCGCGCTTCACGCCCATCGCGGCGAAAACTATGGAGAACCCTTCCTTCTCGCCCGGCAGGCGGGCCTGCCTTATCAGCTGGGCGCAGACCCTGTCGTGGGGCAGGCCGTTGCCGGAGAAGATCGGCAGCTTCTGCCCCCGCACCAGCGCGTTCATGCCGTCGATGGCCGAGATCCCGGTCTGGATGAATTCGCACGGGTAGCGCCGGGCCACGGGGTTGATGGGCGAGCCGTTCACGTCCCGCCTGTCGCCCGAAAGCGGCGGCGGCCCGCCGTCGGCGGGGCGGCCCAGCCCGTCGAAGACCCGCCCGAGCATGCTCCTGGAGACCGGCAGCCTGAGGCTTTCGCCCAGGAAGCGCGCGCTCACCGTGCGGCCGGACAGGCCGTCCGTGCCCTCGAGCACCTGGACCAGCGCGCACTTGTCCGAGACTTCCAGCACGCGGCCCAGGCGCGGCCTGCCGCCGGGCCCCCTGATCTCCACCAGCTCGTCGAAGCCCACGTCGCGCACGCGCTCCACCACCACCAGGAGCCCCTCTATGCGCGAAGCCCCGGCATATTCCAGGCCCCGGTCAGGAGGATAGCCGGAGATCGCGCTCATGAGGCCCCCTTTTTCGCTGCCGCGCCGAGTTCTTCCGCCAGCCTGGCGGCGAGCTTCGCCAGGCCGGGCAGATCGTCCCCGGCGTAGCCGGTCCTGGCGCGGAGTATTTCCGGCACGCAGGGCAGGGCCGAAACCGCCGAAAGCGGCACGCCGGCCTTCACCAGGTCCCTGCCGCCGCGGTAGAGAGCCATTATCAGGCCCAGCAGCGCGGCCTGCTTTGCGGGCGGGCAGAACATATCGTTCTCGTCGTAAGCGCTCTGCGCCAGGAAGCCGTCCCTCATCACGCCGCCGATAAAAAGGAAAAGTTTCTGGCTGTCCGGCAGGGCGTCCGGGCCTATCAGGCGGGCTATCTGCCGGCAGTGCTCCTCCCGCTGCATCACCGCCATCGCCTCGGCGCGCAGCTCGCGCCAGCCGGGGGAAAGCTTCTCCCAGGCCGGCTCGACCTCGTCGAGATAGTCGGAATAGGAACGCAGCCAGTTGATGGCCGGATAATGCCTGGCATTGGCCAGCTCCGTGTCCAGCGACCAGAACACGCGCGTGAACCGGCGGGTGTGCTGGGTCACCGGCTCGGAAAAATCCCCGCCCGGGGGGCTCACCGCCCCGACGATGCTGATCGAGCCCCTTTCCCCGCCAAGCGTGGTGACCGCGCCGCCCCGCTCGTAGAATTTCGCGAGCCGCGAAGGCAGGCTGGCCGGGAACCCCTCTTCGGCGGGCATTTCCTCCAGGCGCGCGGCCATCTCCCGCAGGGCCTCGGCCCACCTGCTGGTGGAATCGGCGAACACCGCCACGTCGAGCCCCATATCGCGGTAATATTCGGCCATGGTTATCCCGGTGTAAATTGAGACCTCGCGCGCCGCCACCGGCATATTGGAGGTATTAGCGATAAGTATCGTGCGCTCCATCAGCGGCCGGCCGGTGCGCGGGTCTTTCAGCCGCGGGAATTCCCGCAGGACCTCGGTCATCTCGTTGCCGCGCTCGCCGCAGCCGATGAAGATTATTATCCCGGCGTCGGACCACTTGGCCAGCTGGTGCTGCGTTATGGTCTTGCCGGTGCCGAAACCGCCGGGGATACAGGCGCAGCCCCCTTTGCCTATCGGGAAAAAAGTGTCTATTATCCGCTGGCCGGTCACCAGCGGCCCGTCCACCCGCCGCCGCTCCCGCGCGGGCCGGGGCCGCCGCACCGGCCACTTCTGCAGCATTTTTATCTCCGCCGGGCCGGACGCTGTTTCCACCACGGCAAGGACGTCGTTTATAGCATAGCTTCCGGCGGGGACCGCCGAGAGCACTTTCCCGCTTATGCCGGGAGGGATCAGGACTTTATGCTCCACCAGCGGCGTTTCCGGGACCAGGCCCGCCGCCTGCCCCTCCGACACCTCCTGCCCGGCCCCGAGCAGAGGCTTGAATTCCCAGCGGCGGGCGGTATCCAGCGGGTCCGCTTTTTCCCCGCGCTTTATCCAGGTCCCGCTCAGCGCCTGCAGCGCGGGCAGCGGGCGCTGCACTCCGTCGTAAATATTTCCTATCAGGCCGGGTCCCAGCCACAGCGAGAGCGGGGCCCCGGTGCGCTCCACCGGCGCGCCGGGCTTGAGCATCGAAGTGTCCTCGTAAACCTGCACCGGCGCGCTGTCCCCCTGCTGGC
>JAQTZB010000032.1 GCA_028688015.1 Elusimicrobiales bacterium
CCCGGCGTAAAAGACGAATATCGACAGGACAGGGAGGAGCCGGTTCTTCCACAGGATGGCCTGCAGGGAATAGCCGCTCAGGATATCCGTAAGCCCGTCGGTGAATAGGGGGGAATATTCCTTGAAGAGATTATAGACGAGCGGCCGGCCGGTAAAAAAAGTAGTGCCCAGGCTGAGAAAATCGTGATTATTGTCGTAGCCGCCGCGCGCCGGCAGCAGGAAAGCCGCTATGGTCGCCGGCACGGCTACCGCGGCCAGCGCGAGCAGGGCGTTCCCGCGGGACGGCTCCCTGCGCCACCAGGCCAGGGCGAACCTGCCGAGGAAGAAGAGATTAGCGGCCCAGCAAAGCAGGACGCTGTACTGGAGGAGGTATTCACGCATCCTGCCGCCCGGTTTCGCCCTTAAGCTTGCCGCGTATGCCCAGGATGGCCGCGGCCATCCGGCCCGCCAGCCGCAGCCTGTCGCCCAGGCCGCGGTTCCAGGAGGAGCTCCCGTGCCGCCTCCGGTTAAGGGTGACTTTCCTGCGTATCGGCCTGTAGCCCCGGCGAAGGGCGTCCGCGTAGGCGTAGAGGTCGAGGGAAAAATCCGCGGGCGGGGCCGTCCAGCCCTCGTAAAGGGAGCGGCTGAAAAATGTGGGCTGGGCGTTGATGTCGCGCAGCGGCAGGCCCAGCGCGAGCGTGGAAAACAGCGCCATCCCGGCCGTGAAAAGATGCTCGGCCGCCGTGCGGTTCCCGCGGAGCCCTTTCAGGAAGATCTTTTCCGAACCGAATTCCCTAAGGCTCTCGGCCGCCTCCAGGACGTCGGCCGGGGAGTATTGCATATCCCCGTGGGTCCAGCCCGCGCACCGTCCCCGCGCCGCGCGGAGCCCGGCGAGTATCCCGCCGCCGTAGCCGAGGTTCTTCTCGCAGGCGACGGCGCGGAGAAAAGGGAACTCCGCGGCGGCGGCGCGCAGGAGGTCCGCCGTGCCGTCGGTCGAGCCGTTGTCGACGAGGATCAGCTCTATGTCCGGCGCTTTGAGCGCGGCGGAAAAGCCGGAAAGCAGGGGGCGGAGATTCTCCGCCTCGTTGTAGCACGGGATAACGATGGAGCAGAAGATCCCGGCGGCGCCGGCGGGCGCGGGCTCAGAAGGCATGGGCTTCCGCCTTCAGGACGTCTTCCGGCGTGCCCAGCGGGACTATGACGCCGGCGCGGTCGAGCACGAACTTCTTCCCTTCCCGTATAAGGGCGTTATAGAGGGGGGCCACATAAAGTTCCCCGCTGGTCCTCTGCCCGGAGGCGAGGGCCGCCCCGGCGACGCGGAAAAAACCGTCGGCGTCCGTGAAATGGTAAAACCCGGTGAGCGCGTTCCCGGAGATCTGCTTCTTTTCCGCGGTCTCCGCTACCGTGCCGTCGGGGCCCAAAGCGGCGAAGCTCCATTTCGGGTCCGTCCCTTTCAGGGTGAAAGCCCCTATCACTCCGTCCTTCTTTTCCGGCCCGGCCAGCGTGGCGGCCAGCGTCGTCGAGGTAAAGTGGGTGTCGATATTGTAGATCGCCAGCCCGGCGCCGCGCGGCACGGCGTCGCGCGCTTTCAGGACCGTCTCGGCCTGTCCCGAAGTGGGCTTCTCAAGGAATATTATCTCCGTCTTCATTCCCGGCGGCAGGCCGGCGGGGAGGCGCCTTAAAGATTCGCCGATAAATTTTTCAAGGGCATAGCCGCGCTGGTGGTCCCTGAGCGCGACGAAAACCAGCTTCCCGGCCCGCTCCAACGGCAGGCTGCGCATCGCGTGTTCGAACACCGTGGCGCCGCGGACGGGGATCATGTATTTCGGGATGTCGTACCCGGCTTTGACGAAGCGGGAGCCCAGGCCGGCCATGGGGATGATGTAGATAAGCTTTCGGTTCATAAGCCTTCTCCGGTGAGCCGCGTTCAGAATTCCGAAAGGGGAAGGGTTCTCTCTTTGAACTTGCCCGGGTTGCTTTCCAGGGGGTTCACGGACTTCCCGCTTTTCCTGATCCGGAGCGGGGTGACGCCGGCCTTCCTGGCCTGGATTATCCCGGAGTCGGAAGGGGCGGCGTAAAGGATGAAACGCCTCTTCTCAAGGATCTTGTATTTTTCGTCCTCGGTCCTGACGAAGTAAAAATAATCGGCCAGTTTCCGCCAGGACGCCTCCAGGCTGTCCCCGCCCTCGCTGCCGCGGTCGCAGAAGAAAGCTATTTTTACGCCCAGGCTTTTAAGCGCCCAGGCCGCCAGCCAGGGGACGGGCTTAAGGCGCTCATAGCTGAAGGACCGGTTGACCGCGTTCCAGTAATCTGGGGAGCCCTGCGGGGCCTTGTCCTTTTCGGCGGCCTGGAAAGCGGGCGTGGAGTAGACCAGCCCGTCGTCGTATTCGAAGCCGGCCTGGAAGCCTATGAGGGAGTTGACGCTGAAGAGGAAGCCCCAGGCCCCGGCCAGCATGGCGAAGGCCCTGAGCCTGCCGAACCATTTCGAGAAAAAAGCCGCGATAGCCTGGAACATTATTTATCACCGCCCCGGACGATCCTGCCGCCGGCCGGGCTGCCGAAAGATTTCTGCCTGGAGAAGCACCAGCCCACGACCTCGCGGAGGTAGCGCCTCGAATTGGCGAACTCCATCGCGCTTGAAAGGAGGGGGTTTTCGCGCCCGGTGACCAGCGAATCCGGCACGGCCAGCTTGTAAACATGCCCGGCGGAGAGCGGCCCGCTCTCGCTTTCCACGCGCTCGAGGACGCCGTCCTTGAGGAAAAGCTTGAGCCCTGAAACGCTTATTTCCCCGGGCTGGAGCCCGGCCAGCGCCCGCTCGAGGTCGTCCCCGCGGATCTTCACGAAAACTATGCTGGAGTCCAGGGGGAAAGAGGCGTAAAGGTCGCCGACGGTGACCGTGCCGCTGGAAAAGCCGGCCGCCGGCTCCCTGAGCCCGATGATGGCCGCGTCGGTCCTGGCCCAGCGCCGCATGCAGTCGGCCGCGAAATCCGCGGCCGGGGAAACCCCGCGGTCGTCCAGCGGCAGCGCGGCGTTCAGGAACCCCACCCGCCTGGAGAAATGGGCGGCCGCGGACTTCTTGAAGCCGGAGATAACTTTGACCATGGCCGGGG
>JAQTZB010000007.1 GCA_028688015.1 Elusimicrobiales bacterium
TGGCCCCGCTGCCGGCCGCCCCGGCGGCGGCCAAGCCCGCCGCGCTGCCGCCCCTGCCGGGCGCGAAGCCGGCCGCCGCCTCCGACGGCAAGCCCCCGCTCACCGCGGGCAAACTCTGAGCGAGGTGAACTGAATGGACTTGATGACCTTTTTGGGAGCGCTGACCGGCATGGGCGTTATCGTCTTCGTACTCTCGGCCGGCGGCATGCTGCGCTTCCTGCTGAACTGGGAAGCCATCATCCTGATCTTCGGCGGCACCGCCGGCTCGATCATGATCGCCTACCCCTGGGCCTCGCTGCAGTGGATGAAATCCTCCGTCATGCTGGTGATGTTCCCCCCCAAGCGCCCGCCCATCAACGTCCTCGTGACCACCATCGTGCGCTACGCCGAGCTCGCCAAGAAGAACGGCGTGGACTCCCTCGCGGCCGAGATCCGCACCTCCCCTCACCCGTTCCTGACCGACGCCTGCCAGATGATGCTCGACGGCGTGGACATCCACATCCTGCGCGAGCGCATGGAGAACGACATCAACACCACGCGTCTGCGCCACCAGCAGCAGGCCAACATCTTCAATTCGGCCGGCACCTTCGCCCCGATCTTCGGCCTGCTCGGCACGCTGATCGGCGTCGTGCAGGTGCTGCGCAACATCTCCAACCCGGCCATGATGGGCTCGTCGATGGCTATCGCCATGACCGCCTCCTTCTACGGCATCTTCTCGGCCAACTTCCTCTTCCTGCCCATCGCCAGCAAGCTGGGCTATTACTCGGACGAGGACATCCTGAGCCGCGAGATCATAGCCAAGGGCGTGCTCTCCGTTTACGAGGGCGACGTGCCGTGGCTGGTCTCCAAGAAACTGGAAGGCTACCTGTCGCTCGCGCTGAGGCGCAAGGCCAAGGCGATCGCCAAGTAAGCCCGGCGCGGCCGGGACCGGCGTCAAACCATGAAGTTCTTCATTGACCGATATGCCAAGCACAAGGTAGAGGAAAACCCCCTCTACCTGGTAGTGCTGTCGGACATCATGACCAACCTGATGCTGTTCTTCCTGATCCTTTACGTCTTCAACATCCAGCCCGAGAACAAGGCCGCCGAAAGCTTCATGAGCGGCTTCGACAAGGAAGCCGCGCAGAAGGAGAAGGAGAAGAAAGCCGAAGAGGTGCTCAACAAATTCAACGAGCAGGACGTAGCCCTGAAGCTGGCGGAAGAACTGCTGAAGGCCGGCATGAAGGACATGGCGGAGGTGCAGCTTACCGACAAGCAGATCAAGATCAACATCGCGGCCCCGGTGCTCTTCGGCTCCGGCAAGGCGGACCTCGGCCGGACCTCGTCGGAAGTTATCGGCCCGGTGGCTGCGGTGCTTAACAAGCTGCCCAACGACATCATCGTCGAGGGCCATACGGACAACGTGCCTATCAAGTCCGGGGACTTCGCCACCAACTGGGAATTGTCCGCCGCGCGCGCCAACGCCGTGGTGGACCTGCTGGCCTCGCGCTACTCCGTGCCGCAGGAGCGCATGATAGCCGCCGCCTACGGCGAACACCGCCCGGTGGCCCCCAACGACACGCCCCAGGGCCGGGCGCTGAACCGCAGGATCGAGATCATAGTTTCACGCAAATGAGCGAAAAGAAAAAGGATAACTCCCAGCTCTGGATGGTGCCCTATGCCGACCTGATGACCTGCATGGTCATCCTGTTCCTCGCGCTTTACGGCCTGTCCTTCTCGATGAAAGGCTCCGATTACGAGCGGGCCCTGGCCGCCATGCAGAAGGAGCTCGGGGTGAAAGGCGCCGAAAAGAAGATCTCGGAGCTCGACGCCACCAAGAAGGTGGAGGACGATCTGAAGAAGCATATCCAGGACGGGAACCTGGGCCTGGAGGTGACCACCTCCCGCATCAAGCTCACCTTCACCGCGCCGATCCTGTTCGACTCGGGCTCGGCTACGCTCAAGGATACCGCGCGCGAGGTGCTCGACCCGATCGCGGACAGCATCCTGAAGATGGACAACCGCGTGATAGTGGAAGGACACACCGATTCCGCCCGGATGCTCGGCAAAAAATTCGCCTCCAACCGGGAGCTCTCCATCATGAGGGCGTTTTCAGTGATAGAGTACCTGGTGCAGAAGGGCGTGCAGCCGGCCCGCATAACGGCTTACGGCTACGGCGAGTTCCGCCCGGCCGCCCCCAACGATACCGAGGCGGGCCGCCTCAAGAACCGCAGGATCGAGATGATCATCATGCGGCAGGCCCAAACCCCACAGGAAGGAAAATCATGAGAAACAGCTTCGCCTTAGCCGCCCTGCTCCTGCTCTGCCCCCCCGCTTTCGCTGCCAAGGACGCCTCGCCGTCCACCGAGGCCGAAGAGCTCAAGGGCTATTACGACAAGGCCTTCGGCTACTACGTCGCCGGGGATTACAAGCGGGCGATCGAGAACTGGGACCTGGTCCTTAAGCTGGACCCCAAGCAGACCACCGCCCGCAACATGATAGAAGAGGCCCGCCGCAAGCTCTCCGGCTCGTCGGTGAACCTGCGCGCCTCGCTGACCAAACTGCTCAACGCCAGCCGCTACGCCGACGCCCTCATCAAGGTGGACGAGTTGCTGGGCTCGGACTCGACCAATCCATATTACCTGAAGCTGCGGGGCCGGCTGAAGACCGTCTCGGAGATAGTCCCGTCGCGCCCCGGGAGCTCCGGCAAGGCCTGGAACGCGGCCGCAGAGGGCGTGGCCTACTGGCTCAGCGAGAAAGAGGACCTGCCGTTCGCCTACGACGCGCTGCGCTACGCTTCCGAGCTGGCGCCGGGCGAAAAAAGCTTCGCCAGGCTGATCCTGGCGCTGGAGGAGGAAGCCCCCCAGCTCAAACTCAACGACAGCAAGCCGGCCAACACCGCTATCCTGGACCACAAGAAGAAAGTGGCGCTGGACCAGATCTACGACTCCAAGTTTTACATGGCGGTCAAGGAGCTGGAGGGCGTGCTGCGCCTGGAGCCCAACGACGTGACGGCCCTGAAGCGGGCCGGCTCCGCCTACCTGCAGCTGAAAGAATACCGCGCCGCCCGCCGGGCCTGGCAGAAGGCGCTGCAGCTCTCGCCCAAGGACGAACAGCTGCCCGAATACCTGCAGGCCCTGGACAAAGTGGCCCCGGCCGGTGCCGAGCCCCGGCCGAAGCGGCAGCCGAGGGGCAAAGGCTGATCGAGCCATCCACGCTGCATGAAAAAAGCCGCCGGCTCAAGCCGGCGGCTTTTTTCCTGTCCCGGCGCCGCCTAGTAGCCCAGGTCCTCGTTCACCAGCAGCACCCGGATGTCGCTGACGGAGGGTTTTTTCCACAGCAGGGTCACGGCGTTGCAGATCCGGAACTTGGAGGCGCAATCCACGCAGCGGCCGGCCGCCACGCAGGGGTTGTCCTTTTCCAGGCGCAGGTTATTGGCTATGGCGGCTATGTTGCGCGAGCGCCACAGCCCCTCTTCCTGGTCCCTGGCTATCTTGTTGACTCCGGCGATAAGCACTATCTTGCGCGGGCCGTAGATAACGGCGGCCCCGCGGTTGCCGTTGCCGTCTATGAAGATCAGTTTCCCGTCCAGCGTAACGGCCTGCGGCGAGGCCAGGTAGATATCCGCGGCCTGCGCGGCCAGCCAGACGGCGCGCTTCGTTTCGAAGTCCATGCCGGGCTTGTGGGTGATGATAGTCTTGCCGGCGGCGGCCAGCGCGTCGGCCAGGCCCAGCGCGGCCACCGTCATGGAGCCTCCGACGCCGATCGTCTTCCCCCCGGCGGCCAGTTCCAGCAGGGCGGCCGCGGCCGCCTTGCCGTCTTCGTAAACCTCTGCTTCGAAATTATTCCTGCGCAGCGCGGCCGCGGCGTTGTCGAGGAGCTTTGAATTAAGGGTCCTGCGGTGTTTTTCCATGCTTAAATTCTACCAAAGAAAAAAGCGGGGCGAACGGCCCCGCTTTTTCCCCGCACGGTTGAGGTTACGGTTGGGTCTTGCGCACCAGCTCCTGCGCGTCCCAGCGGAGGTCGCGGGTCTTCCACTGTATGTCGCGGCAGTTGCGGGCCAGGTCGGCGGCGCTCCACTGCGCGTCGTAACCGATGACCTTGGGGTCTATGCGGCGCACGGTCCACTCCAGGTTCTGCGCGGCGTTCTGCACGTCGAACTGGAAGCGGTTGTCCAGGTCGCGCGCGCTCCATTCTATATCGTTGGCGAACTGGTTGAGCCTGGCGTCTTTCTTGGCCAGGTTCAGCAGGTTCTTCATCTCCATGGCCAGGCGCTGGGCGTCGTTGGAGCGGCGGGACATGTCCATGGACATGCGGCGCAGGTCGCTTGAAAAGAAGGCGTTGGAGCCGCCCTGCTCTATGCGGCGGGCGTCGGATTCCAGGCGGTCGATGTCGCTGCGCAACCAGGTGGTGTCGGTCTCGAGGCGCGCCAGGTCGTTCTTGAACTGCTGGAACTTGTAGACCAGGTCCTGCGGGACCGGGTCTTCCTTGGCGGGCGCCGACGGCGCGGGCACGGGCACGGCCTCCGCCCTGGCGGCGAGGTCGGCAGCTTTAATTTTCGCAAGGGAGAAATCAAGGGAGTAAGCCGGGGAAACAACGGAAACGACCAACAGCAGCATCAGAACTTTTTTCATTTATAACCTCCTAACGCGATAAGATATCTTACAATGAAAACCCCGCCCCGCATAAGCGCCGAAAGGCCTAGGCGGGGCGGGGTCCAAGGTCCTACGTTAAATATCCAGCCGCAGCACCGACAGCGACAGGGGCGGGGCCGTATAATGCCAGTAAGCCGCTTCGCCGCGCTCTTTTACCAGGCCGGCGGGGCCGAAGGCTGGCAGCCACTTGCCCTCGGGCAGGGCGAACTTATGCTCCTTCTTCTCCGGGTTTATCAGCACCAGGATGCGCCGCCAGCTGTCGCCCGCCTTGTCGCCGTAGAGGAGGTAGGCTATGGCGGGCGGCTCGATCTTCAGGCCAAGTTCCTCGTAGAACTTCAGGTTATTGCGTACGGCTTCCTGCGTCTTCATCCGGAAGGCGGGGTGCGCCTTGCGCAGCGCTATGAGGTCCCGGTAGAAGTTAAAGACCGCCAGGTGTTCCTTCTTGCGCGTCCAGTCCAGCCTGTTCACCGAGTCCGGCAGGTTGTAGGAGTTATCCTCCCCCCCCTTGGTGCGCAGGAATTCCTCTCCGGCGTGCAGGAACGGGATTCCCTGAGAGGTCAGGACGATGGCGTTGGCCAGCTTGTCCATGGCGATCTTGTTAGCGAGGGGCTCGTTCTTTACGGACAGGTCGATGCGGTCCCACAGCGTGTTGTTGTCGTGGCAGGAAACGTAATTCATGGTCTCCAGCGGCCCGTCAGTGAAATTATCAACCGCGCCGCGGATGCCGCTCTTCACGCCGTCGCGCTTCTGCGCGGCCTGCACGTAGCCCAGGTCGGCGATAGAGAACACGCTGCCCTTGATGGCGTCGCGAAAATCGTCATTGAACACGGCATAGCCCTTCCCGCGCTGGCTGCCCTTCTGCACGCCGTCCACCGGGCTGGCTCCGGCCTTCCACGGCTCGCCGTAGACGAAGATATCCGGTTTCACCGCCTTAAGCGCCTTCATTATCTCGTCGGCGGCCCCGCGGTCTATCAGGCCCATCAGGTCGAAGCGGAAACCGTCCACCTTGTATTCCTTCACCCAGTAGACCAGGCTGTCGACGAGGAACTTGCGCGCCATCGGGGCCTCGGTGCGGAATTCGTTGCCGCAGCCCGAGCCGTTGGAGTAGGTGCCGTCCGGATTCACGCGGTAATAATAGTCCATCGCCGCGGCGTTGAAGTTATAGGTTGTGGCCTGGGTCTCGGCTGTGTGATTGTAGACCACGTCCATGATCACCTTCAGCCCCTTGCGGTGGAAGGCGTCGACCATCTTCTTGACCTCCGTAACGCGGCTGCCGTCGGCGGGCCGGGTGGCGTAGGAGCCCTCCGGCGAGTTGAAGTTGACCGGCATGTAGCCCCAGTTATAGACCCCGGGGTCGTCGCCGTTCTCGAAGTCCTGGAACGGCAGGATATGCACCGCGTTCACGCCGAGCTCGGCTATGTGGTCCAGGCCGGTGCGGACGTCGGGGAATTTCGGATGCCGGGTTCCTGTTTCCGCGGCGCCCAGGTACTTTTTCTTATTCTTGACGCCGGAATAATCGTCGGAGGTGAGGTCGCGCAGGTGGACCTCGTAAACCACGGTCTCCTCCGGGGTGAAGGCCGGGCCCGGGAACACCGGCGTGGCGTCCCTGAAGATCAGCGCGCCGGCGCGGTCGCCGGTGGCGCAGCGGGCGTAAGGGTCCAGCCCGACATAGGTCTGCCCGTTCTGCTCGGTGCGGATGCGGTAGGACTTGCCCGCGAGCGGCCGGCCGAAGTTCTTCTCCCAGACGCCATGCTCCCGGCGCTCGAGCGGGGTCGCCGAAGGCGGCTCTCCCGCCTTTTCGGAAACCAGGGCTTCCACCTTGGTCGCATAGGGCGCGAAGACCCGCAGCACGGCGTGCCCACCCGCCTCGGTCAGGCCCATTTCCAGCGGGCTGTAGAATTCCGGGCCATAGACGGCGTCGCCCAATCGCAGGCGCACCGGCTCCAGGTCTTCCGCGAACAGCCGGTACTCGCCGGAGTTCAGCGCGGCGTAGTCCGGCTTGAAGTCCTTGAAAAAGAGGCGCGCCGCCCGGGAGTAAGGGCCGCCGATCGGGGAGACCGCGGAAGGCCGCCAGGCCTCGCCGCCCCGGCGGAGATAAAAGTTGCGCGAGGCCAGGTAGACGGCGTCCAGCGGGCGCGTGAAAGCCGCGCGCACTTCGCCGGCCCCGTCGAACCAGGCTCCGGTTACGGCGGTGGAAACGGCCGGCGGGGCCGGGTAGACCGCGGCGTCGCCCTCTACCAGGTAGATTTCGCCCTGCCGGGCGGCGGCCAGGATGCGGTCCGGCGCGTCCTTGGCGGTCCAGTTGCCCTGCCGCGGCAGCAGGCCGGTCCGCTTGCCGGAAAGACCGGACGCGTCCAGGTCCAGTTCGTAGAAGACGCCGAAGGCGTCGCTGCCGGCAGGCGTCAGGTCGCCGACGGGTTTCTTGTCGGCGTCGTTCCAGACCCAGAGGTTCCACCCGGAATAGGCCTTGTCCAGCCGGTTATAGTGGATGATAAGTTTATCGGCGGCGTGCAGCGGCGGCGTCATAAGCGTGGCTCCGATCAGGAAAAGTTTCAGCGCGTTCATGGTCTCCCCTTTGTTCCGGCTTAAATTGTAAAATATCTTCCTATGCTTCATACAGCGTTATTTTTGCTACTCGCCTCTCTCCCCCCCGCTTCGGCCGGCGTGCACGCCGCCACCGAAACCGCCAAAGTCCAGGTCTCCACGGCCGCCATCCGCGAGCTGGTGCTGGCCGACCGCCGGGTCCGCGGCATCCACCTTACCTGCTGGGGCGCCGGCTCGCCGAAGCTCCGCAGGGAGCTCATCAAAAAGATTTCCAATTCGGTCATCAACACCGTGGTTATAGCGCTCAAGGAAACCGACGGCAAGGTCTATATTCCCGGCGTGGAAAAGGCCCACAAGTTCGGCTCGTACCAGGCCGCCATCACCGACCCGGCCGCCATGCTGAAGGATTTCAAGGACGCCGGCATCTATACCGTGGCGCGCATAGTGGTCTTCAAGGACAAGGTTATCCCCAAAGCGCGCCCGGACATGGCCGTGCGCACCCCCTCCGGAGACCTGTGGCGCAGCCGCAACGGGGCCACCTGGGTGGACCCCTACAGCAAAGAGGTCTGGGATTATAACCTGGACCTGGCCGTACTCGCGGCCAAACTTGGCTTCGACGAGATCCAGTTCGACTATATCCGCTACCCTTCAGAAGGAAACACCTCGCTGTGCCGCTACTCCAAGCCGCATAACAAGCAGACGGCCACCAGGAACCTGAAGGATTTCCTGGACTACTCCCGCAAGCGCCTGGCGCCGTACAAGGTCAAGATCTCCGCCGACGTGTTCGGCCTGACCACCTCGGTCAAGGACGACATGGGCATAGGCCAGGACATAGCCACGCTGGCCGCCGGCGCCGACTACGTCTACCCGATGATGTACCCCTCCCACTACAACCCCGGCGAATACAACCTGAAGAACCCTAACGCCAGCCCGTTCAAAGTGATCAACCGCGGCCTGAAGGACGCCATGGGCAAACTGGGCAACGACTTCGCGCGCATCCGGCCTTACCTGCAGGATTTCTCGCTGGGCTGGCATTACGGGCCGTCGGAAGTGCGCGCGCAGATCATGGCCGCGCGCCTGAACCACCTCGAGAGCTGGGTGCTGTGGAACGCCGCCAACAAGTACACCTGGGCCGCGCTCACGCCCCAGTCCTACCGCGCCTTCGTCGATCCGGAATACAAATAGCCCGCGCGGATAAATAAAAAAGACCGGGCCAGCCCGGTCTTTTTTATTTGCGGCGGCGCTTCAGAGCTTAACTATCTTCTTATATTCGTCCTGCAGGCCGAAGTACTGGGCGTACACGCTGCCGATATCCAGCAGGCCGGGGAACCGCCCCGTCTTGAGCCCGCCGAGCTTCTTGTCCCCGCCCTTCACGGCGGCGATGAACGGCAGCGGCTCGTTGTTGTGATAGCCGTAATCCTCGCGGTGCAGCATGCCGTGGTCGGCGGTGAGGCCCAGCAGGTCGCCGGGCGCCAGGTTCTTCTCTATCAGCGGCAGACAGCGGTCTATCTCCTCCAGTGACTTCAGCGCGCCCTCCACCTCGCGCGTGTGGCCATAGACGCTGTCGGTGTCCACGAGGTTAGTGAAGATGAAGGTGCCCTTCGGCCGGTAAACGGAATGCGCCGCCTGCAGCGCATTGATGGTGCCCTGCAGCGAGAACGGGTTGGTGTCCTTCTTCTTCGGGTGCACGAAGCGAAGTTTCAGCGACGGGTCCAGGTAGACCTCGTGGTTGAGCTTGATCTTGGCGCGGTAGGTGGTGTTCACCAGGTCGGCCGTCTTGCCGACGGCGACGGTCCAGACCGCGCCCTCGTTCATGAGGTCGACCAGGGTTTTCTGCCCTATAGGCAGCACCGCGTCGTGGCGGTTGCCGGTGCGGATGATCTCGCCCGTCGCGTTCTTAACGTAGGAACGCGCGATCGCGCGGGTTATCGGGATGCCCATCTCCATCGCCAGCGCGAAGGCGGTGTCGGCTATCTTATGCTGCTCGGGCACCGGGATGACGGCCTCGTTCATAGCCAGCTGGATCAGCGGGTCGCACTTGCTGGCGTAGGCGATAGGCTTGCCGGTGCGCTCATGCTCCGCGGCGTTGAGCTCTATGGCCTCCATGCCGCCTGCCATCTTGTTGAAAAAGGTCTTGCGGCCTATGCGCTTTTCCAGTTCGGAGAGGTAATCCCTGCGGAAGCCGTCGTTGAAGAGGTCGTAAGTGCGGCGGTCCACCACGCCCATCATCTCGCGGTGGCCCACCAGGCTGTCCGCCGTGGCCGACACCTGGCTGACGCGGGCGGCGTAGGCCTTGCCGCCCGGCTTGCCCAGGCGGTCCCGGTATTCCGGCAGCACTATGCCGCCGAGGCCGAGGCGGCTCAGATTGGGCAGCTTCACCCTGCCCGGGTATTTGGAAAGCAGGTACTCCAGCGTGGAAAGGCCGACGGCGTCTATAACCATCAGCAGCGCGGTTTTCTGTTTATGTTTCATGTAGGTTCTCCTGTGGAAATTTTACCAAATACCCGGCAGCAGCCGGTAAGGCACGCGCGCGGCGTACTCTTTGTAGCCGGGCAGGCCGCGCAGAAGCAGGCGGTCCTCCATGGCGGCGCGCGCCGCTATGGCCAGCGCCAGCAGGCCGGCAGGCAGCCAGGCGCTGCGCGAGCCGAGGGCGGCGGGCGTGGCCGCGGAAATAACTATAGAAGCGAGGTAGACGGGATGGCGCACGGCGCGGTAGGGGCCCTTGTCAGCCGGAGTCTGGCCGGGCTGCAGCACCGCCGCTCCTGCGGCGAACGGGTTGGACAGCAGGGCCCAGGAAAAAGCTGCGAGCGCGGCGAGGATAGCGGCGAAGGCCGCGGCGGAAACGGGGCCGAACGCGGAGGCCGGGCCCTCCAGCCCGCAGATGAGCACGGTGGCTCCCAGCAGGGCCGTCGAGACGGTGATGAAGGCTTTATCCCAGGCTTCGGCGGCCGGCGGGGCCTCGGTCTCGCGCAGGCGCAGCAGCGCAGGCTGGCGGCGCCCCAGCAGTATGATGTTAGCGCAGGACCAGGCGGCGTAGGTCCCCAGGTAAGCCCAGCCCGCCGTCCAGCGGAAGCTGCCTCCCGGCACGAACAGCGCGGCGCCCAGCAGGCAGGCCCGGAAAGCCGCCAGGAAGGCGATGCGGAGATAAGGCGTTCCAGCCGTCATTCGGAAAATTATAGTATATCAGCGTATATGAAAATCCTTTTTTACCTTTTCCTTTCGGCCCTGCCCGCCGCCGCGCAAACTGTCAACCATGACCTTAAAGCCTCGCTGTCCCCCTCCGACGGCTCGCTGGCCGTCACCGACCGCGTCACGCTGCCCGCCCCCGCGGCGGAATTCATCTTTACGCTGCACCGCGGGCTGAAGCCGTCGGCCAAAGGCGCCTCCATAGAGGAGCTGCCAGCGGAGGCCGCCGCCCGCTACGGGATAAACGGCTCTACCGCCGGCCTCTACGCCGCCTACCGCGTAAAGCCCCCTAAGCCCGCCGCCTCTTTTACCCTGGACTACGGCGGCGTGATAAACCACCCGCCGGGCGAGCAGGCGCAGGAGTACGCCCGCAGCTTCTCAGAAACGCCCGGGGTGATCTCCCCGGAAGGCTGCTACCTCTCCGGCTCTTCGGGCTGGTACCCCTATTTCGAAGGTGCGCTCGTGACCTTCCGGCTCGAGGCCTCGCTGCCCGCGCCCTACAGCGCGGTCGCCGGCGGGAGCCGGGCCAAGGCCCAGGCTAAGGAAGGCAGGAACACGGCGGTCTGGGAAACCGCCAAACCGCAGGACGACATTACGCTTACCTGCGGAAAATACACAGAGTACGCCAGGAAGGAAGGCCCGCTGGAGTACCAGGCTTTCCTGCGCTCGCCGGACCCGGAACTGGCCGCGCGCTACCTCGAGGCCACCGGCAAGTACGTCAGGCTCTACTCGGACCTCATCGGGGCCTACCCCTACGGCAAGTTCGCGCTCGTCGAGAATTTCTGGGACACCGGCTACGGCCTCCCCTCGTTCACGCTGCTGGGCAACAAGGTCATCCGCCTGCCCTTCATCATCAGCTCGTCCTACCCGCACGAGATCCTGCACAACTGGTGGGGCAACGGCGTGTTCGTGGATTACGCTTCGGGCAACTGGTGCGAGGGGCTGACAGCCTACCTGGCCGACTACCTGATAGCCGAGAACCGCGGCAAGGGCCGCGACTACCGCATGGCCACGCTCCAGAAGTACGCGGACTACGTCTCCGGCGGGGCCGATTTCCCCCTCACGGAATTCCGCTCGCGCCATTCGTCCGCCTCCGAGGCGGTGGGCTACGGCAAGGCGCTGATGGCCTACCACATGCTGCGCGGCCTCTTGGGCGACGCAAACTTCCGGCTGGGCCTGAAGCGCTTTTACGCCGACAACGCTTTCAGGACCGCCTCCTTCTCCGACCTGCGCGCGGCCTTCGAAAAGACCACCGGCCCGGGCCGGCTGAAGCCTTTCTTCGACCAGTGGACCGCGCGGCCCGGGGCTCCGGCGCTGGCCCTCAAAAGCGCCCGGGTGACGCGCGGCAACGACGGGTACGACCTGGAGTTCACGCTGGCGCAGACGCAGGCCGGCCCTCCCTACGACCTGCAGGTACCCGCCGCCTTCTATCTCGAGGGCGCCGCCGAGCCGCGCCTTAAGGTCCTCCCGCTGCGCGAGAAAGAGGCCACCTTCCATTACAGCTCTCCCCTCCAGCGGCCGCTGCGCCTGGAGATAGACCCGGAGTTCGACCTTTTCCGGCGCGTCAGCCCGCTGGAAACCCCGCCGACGCTCTCGCGCCTGCTGGGCGCCTCCAAACCCCTGATCATAATCCCGGCCGGCGAGCAGGGCGAGCCCTGGCGCGGTTTGGCGGCGGCCTGGACCAAGGACAAAGAGAACCTGCCTGTCATCGCCGGCGATAGCGAGACGCAGTCCGTGCCGGCCGCCTCTTCTTACTGGCTGTTCGGCGGGGAGAACCTGCTGGCGCGGGATTTCGAAGCGGCCCTGGAGGCCTACGGTGCGGCTTTCGACTTTGAGAGCATTACCATCG
Source organism: Elusimicrobiales bacterium (assembly GCA_028688015.1). Taxonomy (GTDB): domain Bacteria; phylum Elusimicrobiota; class Elusimicrobia; order Elusimicrobiales; family UBA9959; genus UBA9959. Next base: position 12,214 of record JAQTZB010000007.1, read on the forward strand.
ACAACAGGCGCTTTCCGCGCGAAGGGCACACCTTCGTCTTCGCCGGCTTTAACCCGGCTAACCCCGTGTATTCCGGCGCGCTGGTCGTTTCCGACAGCACGGACAAACTGCCGCTGCTGGCCGGCAAGCTGCCGCATTACGGCAAGTATTCCTGGCTGGTCTTCGACAGGAACATGACCTCCGTAGCCACTGGCATCTGGAAGGCGGACTCTTCGCCCCTGGCCATGAACCTGGCGCCCGAAGCCCCGGGTCCCGGCCCCTACCCGGTCCAGCCGCCGCTGGCCTGGCTGCCCTCGGTCTTCTCGGAAGCCCGCATGCTGCAGGACGCGCGCGCCCTGGCGGCGACGCCGGCGGGGCGGGCACCCGGCACCGACGGGCACCGCAAGGCGGCGGAATTCATACAGAAAGAATTCCGCGCCGCCGGGCTCAAACCTTTCGGCGGCGGCTACCGCGCTCCGGAAGACAAGCCCGGGCGCGGCAACGTACTCGGACAGGTAGAGGGCGCCACGCTGAAGAACGACTACCTGGTGCTCTGCGCCCACTACGACCATTTGCCGGCTAAGGACGGAGCAGTGTTCCCCGGCGCCGACGACAACGCCTCCGGAGTAGCCGTCCTGCTGGAGCTGGCCCGCCATTACTCAAAGAACCCGGCCCCCCGCACCATAGTCTTCGCCGCTTTCGACGGCGAGGAACTGGGCCGGCAGGGCTCCAAGTCCTTCGTCGCCGCGCTCCCGGAACCCGTCCGCGCCAAGGTAAACGCGGCGGTGAACTTCGACACCGTAGGCAGGCTCGGGGCCGGGAAGATCCTGGCGCTGGGCTCCGGCTCTTCGGACAAATGGGTGCACATCCTGCGCGGGGCCGGCTTCGTGACCGGCTACGACTACGCCGCCGCGGCCGACCTAGACTCCAGCGACCAGGCTAGCTTCATAGAGGCCGGCATCCCCGCCCTCCAGCTCTTCAGCGGGCCGCACGCCGACTACCACAAGCCCTCGGACACCCCCGACAAGCTCGACGGACGCGGGCTGGTGAAGATTGCGGAATTCTCGCGCGAGCTGGCCGACTACCTGGCCGGGACGGCCGATTTCATCACCCGCCCGGCGGGAGCCGCCGCGCCGGCGCCGCGGCCGTCCGGCGAGCGCAAGGCCTCCACGGGGCTCGTGCCCGATTTCTCTTTCCAGGGCAAAGGGGTGCAGGCGCAGGATATTACGCCTGGCTCCCCGCTGGACAAGGCCGGGCTCAGGCCGGGCGCCGTGATCATAAAGCTCAACGGGATAAGCGTGGAAGGCCTGCGGGAATATTCGGCGGAACTGAAAAAATTCAGCCCCGGCCAGAAAGTAAGCGTCACTTACCTTTCCGGCGGGGCGGAAACCACTGCGGAGATAGAGCTCGGGGCCCGTTAGCCGCGGCTAATCCACGCTGCAGGTGTTGATGCCGAACAGCTTATAAAGGCCGCAGAAGCCGACCAGGCCCGTGATCACGGCCATCGCCCCTGCCAGGCCCAGTATTACCGAGGCCAGGCCGGCGGAAGTGTAAGAGAAGTAACCCAGCGCGGCCCCGGCTATCAGCCGGATCACCCTGTCCAGTTTGCCTACGTTCTTAATGATCATACCGTCCTCCCGGCCGCCTAGGCGGCGGCCTGCAGCACCGCCGCGAGCATGGCCGATTCCGGCTGCGCCCCGACGAGGCTGATCTTTTCGTTCACTACTATCTGCGGCACGCCCGAAACTCCGTATTTTTCCGCCAGGGCAGGGAACTCGCTGGCTTCCACCATCTCCGCAGTTATCTGCGGCGAGGCCAGCGCGAATTTATGGGCCAGCACCACCGCGGCCGGGCAGTAGGGGCAGGTGGGCGTTACGAAAACCTTTATATTTACCGGCTTGCCGACGCCGCCCAGCGCGGCGAGCGTCTCCGGCTGCAGGTCCTGCGAGGGGGCGGCCGAGTTCTTGAGCGCCTCCAGCAGGGAGACGAACTCGTAGCCGGCTGGGATGCCGTAAAAGAACACGCGCTTGCCCGCGGGGCCCTCTATGACGGCGCCCGGAGTCAGTGTCACGCCGTAGGCAGCGGCCTTTTCGGTATCCGTTACCTTGTTGTAGGTCTCCAGTTTCACTTTCTCCGACAGCGAAGCCAGCTCCTTGTAAAAATCCTCGGCGGGGCCGCAGGTCTGGCACAGCAGCGCCTCTTTAAAGAATATGATCTTGACCTCTCCGGCCAATTCCGAGAAGCGCTTCTTGACCTCTTCCGCCGTCTGAGTATCCATGAAAGTCATAGCAATTCTCCTTATTCCCCTCTTAACAATTAGATGTTCCGGCCCCCGGAAAGGTTTCAGGCCGGCCAGGCCTACTCGGCCTTCAGCTGAGTATAGGAATAGGCGGTCCCTTTAGCCGGCACGCATTTACCCCCTGAAAAGTTGAAAAGCGCCGGAAGGTACTTAACCGGGTTCGACGCCACTTCCCCCAACGGCTCAGGGGTTAACTCGGACACGCCCTCCACGGTATAGGCGCAGGCAGCCTTGCCGTCGGGCAGAGAGTACAGGAAGAAATCGAGGCGGTACTGCTCGTCTGAGCGGTCCGAGATCGCCGCGAAGTAAAGGCCGGCCGGGCCGAGGTCCGCCACCTTCGTCCGCTCACCGCACCCTACGAGCCTGTCCCCGCGGTAAAGCCAGTCGCGGTAATACACCACGCGGTACTGGCCTGCTACATCCCGCGGCGAATAGTCCCGGCTGTAAGAATAGACCTGATAGCCGCGCACGTCCGAGTTTTTCTTCGCGAGGGCTTTCACCCTTGTCAGAGGCCAATCGCAGGATGGCAGGAGCCCGGCTTTTTCTATGGCTTTATCGAGGGTCTCCTCCAGGTACTCCCGGGTCAGCCTGGCGTCCGGGACGGCGGGCGTGAAATAGTCGGTCCCGCGGTGCCCGTCGGCCTCGCCCTTGTCCTGGAAGAAGGAGCCCTCGTTCACGGTCGCGCCCTGGCTCAGCGAGACCAGGAAATCCCAGGGCGCGCCGGTATCTTTCCGCGCCAGGCTGCCGGCCACCAGCAGCGCGCCATAAACGAACTTCGGATCATGGCAGGCGCGCGGCCGGACCTGCTTTCCGGCGCAGGCCAATTCTTCCCTGAAGCGCTGTATGATCGCGGCGGCCTCCCCGGCCGTTTTTACTCCGGAGAGCGCCGCGACGGCGCGGGTGCGGGCGGCAGGATCTTCGGAGTACAGCGCCGCCACCTGCTCCGTGAGGGCGGCGGCCCGGGCGTGAGAAACACCCGTCAGCAGTATTGCGATGGTCAGGAATATGCGCATAAACTGTCCCCCCGATTTACAAACCGGCGCTGTACGGCCGCTACAAAACTTTCAGCACGCCCATGAAGTCGTCGGGCGGGTAAACCTCGAAGGAGACGGGCTTGCAGGTGGCCATGTCGTTGAACCTGAGCTTCCAGGCGTGCAGCATCAGGCGCGGATACCGGGCCTGCTTGACAGCGTCGCCATAAAGCCGGTCGCCGAGGACGGGGTTGCCTATGGAATAGAGGTGGGCCCTGATCTGGTGCCGCCGCCCAGTGATGATGGAAACGTCCAGCACGGTAGCGGTCTTGTGCCGCTCTAGCACCTCGTACCGGGTGACCGCGGCCTTCCCGTCGAAAACCACGGACACACGCCCCGAGCCCCGCTCTTTGAGCGGCTTGTCTATCTCCCCGCGCTTCTCGGCCACACGGCCCTCGACCGCCACGAGGTAGTGCTTCTCCACGGCGCGCGTCTCGAAAAGCCCCGAGTAATAGCGGTGCGCCTTCTCCGTGCGGGCGAAGAGGATCAGGCCGCTGGCGTCCCGGTCCAGGCGGTGCACCACGAAGACCTTGCCGAAGCGCTGATGCAGCAGGCCCACCAGGTGCTTCTCCTTTGCCAGGTCGCCCCGGGCGGGCATGGTCAGCACACCGGAAGGTTTGTTAACCACAAGCAGGTCCGGGCCCTCCTTCACTATTTCGATATCTTCTGGTTTCATGCGGCGTGGAAGTCCTTTTTATAAGCTTCGCCGGCGGCTATGGAAATGAAGCCGCCGAACACGAGGTAGAGCATCGCCAGGAACAGCGCCACCGGCAGCCCGGCGCGGTCGGAGACCACGCCGAGCAGGAACGGCGAGATGGCGTCGCCCAGCGCGTGTATCAGGAAGATGTCCAGAGCGAAAGCCATGGAGCGCATCGTCACCGGGACCACCTCCACGATGGCGGCGTGATAGGGCCCTGAATAGGCGAAAACGAAGAACTCGGCGAAGAACATCATGACAAGGGAGGTATGAAGGTCGTTCGTCAGGATGGCGGCCGCGCCGAAGGGGATGCTCAGGAAGAAGCTGAGGTAGCCTACTATGAAATACGAGCGCTTGGTGCGCTTATGCAGCCAGTCGGCCGCCCAGCCCCCGGTAAAATTACCGGTTATGCCGGCCAGCACCGTGACCGCGCCGAACAGCAGGCCCGCCTTGCCTACGGAAATATCGAAGGCGCGCACGAAATACGAGGGCATCCAGGCCGACATCCCGCCGACCGAGAAAGTGCCGATGGACTGGGCCAGGCAGATCAGCAGGAAAGTCCGGTTCTTGAACAGCGCCGCGTAGCCCCTGAAAGAGATATGCTCGGAGCGCTTCGTCTTCTCCGGCGTCTCGCGCAGGAAGAGCGTAGCCACGCCAAGCAGCATGCCCGGCACGGCCACTATGAAAAAGGCGTTGCGCCAGCCGAAGTGCTGCCCCAGGTAGCCGCCCAGCAGGTAGCCTATGGCGCTGCCCAGCGGGATGCCCAGCGCGTAGAGCGCCATGATCCGGGCGCGCTTTTCCTGCGGGAACCACTCGGCCAGGAAGGACGGGCAGGCCGTGCCGTAGCCGGCCTCGCCGATGCCTACCGCCGAGCGCGTGGCGATCAGTTGGCCGTAGTTCTTGACCACGCCGCTGAACAGCGTGGAGATGCTCCAGAAGATGGCGCTGACGCCTATGATGAGCGGCCGCCGCACCCTGTCCCCGAAGTAACCCACGAACGGCGCGAAGCACATGTAGACTATCATGAACGACGACGCCAGGAACCCCAACTGGGCGTCGCTCAGCCGCAGGTCCGCCTTGATCAGCGGGAAAACTGCGTAGAGCACCTGCCGGTCGATGTAATTGAAGAGGCTCAGGCCCAGGACCAGCCACAGCACCCGGCGCGCGTATTTAGGATCGTCCATCTGAATACAATCATAGCAAAATGCTAAACTTTAAAAAGACGCGGGGACGGCCCCGCCGCACCTTTACCGGAGGCTTAAATGAAGAAAACCGCAAAGAAACCCGCCAAAGTGTCCAACCTGGCCAGCGTAGTCAAGAACGGCTACGAGAAGGCCTCCCCCGCCGACCTCAAGCATACCGAGGAATACTGCGCGGCCTATATGGATTTCATCGGCAAAGCCAAGACCGAGCGCGAAGCCCACGACGAGGCGGTCCTCCTCCTCCAGGCCGCCGGCTTCACCGACATGGCGCAGCACGAAAAGACCGGCACCCGCCTGAACCCCGGAGACAAGGTCTACCGCTCCAGCGAGGGCAAGACCCTGCTGGCGGTCGTGGTCGGTAAAAAGCCGCTGGAGGCGGGCATGCACATCGTCGGCGGCCACACCGACGCCCCCCGCATCGACCTCAAACAGAACCCCCTCTACGAGAATTCCGGCATCGCTCTCCTGGACACCCATTACTACGGCGGCATCCGCAAGTACCAGTGGGTCACCGAGCCCCTGGCGCTGCACGGCGTGTTCGTCAAGCCGGACGGTAAAAAGATCAAGGTCAGCATAGGCGAGGACCCGTCCGAGCCGGTGTTCTGCATCACCGACCTGCTGCCTCATATCGCCATCGAGCAGAACCAGAAGCCGCTGGGCCAGGCCATCCCCGGCGAGGGACTGGACGTGGTCTTCGGCTCCATCCCCACCTCCGAGAAGGACCGCAAAGAGAAGGTCAAGCACCACGTGCTCTCGCTGCTCCACAAGAAATACGGCGTGACGGAGGACGACTTCCAGTCGGCGGAGCTGGAGCTGGTCCCGGCCGGCAAGCCGCGCTCCGCGGGGCTCGACAGCTCCATGATCCTGGCCTACGGCCACGACGACCGCATCTGCGCCTACGCCGGCCTCAAGGCCCTGATAGACCTCAAGACCGTCCCCGAGCACACCTCCTGCGTCCTGCTCTGCGACAAGGAAGAGATCGGCTCGGTAGGCTCCACCGGCATGGAGTCGGACCTGTTCGAGCACGCCGCCGCCGAGCTGCTTAACCTCACCACGGACTCCTACAGCGAGCTGACGCTCAAGCGCGCCCTCAGGAACTCCTGGATGCTGTCAGCGGACGTCAACGCGCTGTTCGACCCGATGTTCCCGACCTACTTCGAGAAGCGCAACGCCGCGCAGCTCAACCACGGCGTCTGCGTCACCAAGTTCACCGGCGCGGGCGGCAAAGGCGGCTCCTCCGACGCCAGCGCCGAGTTCCTGGCGCACATCCGCCGCATCTTCGATAAGAACGGCGTCATCTGGCAGACCGGCGAGCTGGGCAAGGTGGACCAGGGCGGCGGCGGCACCATCGCCAAATTCATGGCCCGCCACGGCATGATGGTCGTGGACTGCGGCGCGGGCCTGTTCTCCATGCACGCCCCGATGGAGCTGGCCGGCAAGCTCGACACTTACATGACCTACAAGGGCTACCTGGCCTTCCTGAAGGACGGCCGGAAATAACCCCGGCGGGGAACCGGGGCCGCGGGGCCCCGGTTTTTAATTCTATGACCATAAAATTATTCATCACCGGCGGCACCTTCGACAAGGAATACAACGAGCTCAACGGTTCGCTGTTCTTCCGCAAGACCCACCTCTACGAGATGCTCAAGCTCGGCCGCTCGCGCGTACCGGTTAAAGTCAAGACGCTGATGATGATAGACAGCCTCTTCATGACCGCGGCCCACCGCCGCCGGATCTTAAAGGAATGCCTGGCCTCAAAGGAGAAGCACCTCGTGGTCACGCACGGCACCGATACCATGCCGGAAACCGCCCGCCTGCTGGGCCAGGGTGTAAAGGACAAGACCGTAGTGCTGACGGGAGCGATGGTGCCTTATAAGTTCGGTTCCTCCGACGGGATGTTCAACCTGGGCTCCGCCCTTTCTTTCGCGCAGACCCTGCCGCCCGGAGTCTATATAGCGATGAACGGCCGCTACTTCAACTGGTACAACGTGCGCAAGAACAAACAAAAAGGCGAGTTTGAAGAAGCCGAATAGGCGCAAATAAAAAACCCCGGGAGCCCGGGGTTTTTTTGCGCACTGCGGCGTCAGAACAGCCGTTTTGTCTTTTCCCAGCGGGCCCCGCTGCCCTCGTTCGCCAGCACCGTCTCGTGCCCCGCCCCGTCTATCCAGACGGCTGCCGTTCCCTTCATCTTGGAGAGCATCGCGAAGGCCTTGTCCTGCCCCATCACGGCCAGCACGGCCGAGGCCAGGAAGTTCTCGCTCTCCAGCTTCGGGAAATAGACCACCAGGCTGGAGAAGTTCTCCAGCGGGTAGCCGGTCTTGAGGTCCAGGATGTGGGAGTAGAGCTTGCCCTCTATCTGCACGAAATGCTCGCGCCCCGACGAGGACATCACCACGCCGTCCTCGAACTTGAGCCGGCCGAAGGCCTTGTCCTCGTTGAACGGGTCCTTCACTTCGTATTCCCAGGCGCCCTTGCCGTACGCCAGCATGTTGCTCCCCAGCCACAGCTCCACCTTGTACGGGGGCGCGGTCTCGCGCAGCATCCTGGCCGCGCGCACGAAGCAGTAGCCGCGCAGCACGCCGCCCATGTTGATCTGCACCGGGCGGCTGAAGCGCACCATCCGGCGCGCGGCGTCCACCTGGATGTAATTCGAGCCCATGTTCGCCAGCGCGCGGGTGATCTCCTCCCTAGCCGGCATCTTTTTAGTGGAAGCCGCGTCCTTCCAGATGGGCCACAGCGGGGCGAAGGTGATGTCAAAGGCTCCGCCGGTCAGGCGGTAATAGTCGAGGGACAGCGAGAGCAGCGTCATGAACTCGTCGTCCACCTTGACCCACTCCCCGTAGGCCTTCTTGTTCACTACCGCAGTGAGGCTGTACGCGTCGCTGAAACTGAACTCTCCGGAAATGCGGTTCCATTCGGCGAAAATGGCGTCGGCTAGGGCCTTGCCCTCCGCCTCGCCCGCGCCGTAGACCTTGACCTGCGCGGGCACGTTCATGATGAAGGCGGACTGCTTGTAAGCGCCGTTGTCCCTCTCGCCGCAGGCGGCGAAGAGCCCGGCGGCCGCGATTAAAAATAGAAAGGCTGTTCTCTTCACTGGGTTCCCCCTGTCAGTCTGCATTAAGTTACATCTTTTTTTAAGCGGCTTCAATAGTGTGGCTATAATCTTCGCATTTTTAGTATCCTAAAAAGCAGTTACCGGAGGATTTCATGAAAAACTTTATATTCTCATTAACCCTGCTCTGCGCTTTCGCCGGCGCGGCCGGCGCGCAGTCGCTGGACAAGCTCGCGGACAAGCTGTCAGCCGGCCTCAAGGACCGCCCGGCCATCAAGCTGGCCGTGCTGGAATTCCCCTACGCCGGCGGCAAGGTCTCCGAAGGGCCGGTGGTGGTCCAGGAGCGCCTCATCACGGCGCTGGCCCAGAACAAGAAAATCACCTTGATAGAACGCGGTCTGCTTAAAAAAGTCATGGAAGAACTGAACCTGCAGTCCTCCGGGGCCATGGACGAGGCCACGGTAAAGAAGCTGGGCAAAATGCTCGGCGCCGACGCTATCGTCACCGGCACCCTTAACGACCTCAAAGAGAGCAAGACCGAGATAAACGCCCGCGTGGTAGAGACCGACACCGCCAAGATCCTCGCCGCGGCCTCGCTGCCGGTCAAAAAGACCTGGAAAGATACCGCCGCGGGCACGGGAACCGGTACCGGAACCGCGGTAACCCCGGTAGATTTTGGTTCCAAACCGCTGGTCCAGGTGGCCGTGCTGCTCGACACCTCCGGCTCAATGGACGGCCTCATCAACCAGGCCCGCACGCAGCTCTGGAAGATAGTCAACGAGCTGGTTTCATCAGAGAAGAGCGGCTCCCGGCCGGTCATAGAGGTAGCCCTCTACGAGTACGGCAACTCCGGCCTGGCCCCCCAGACCGGCTGGATGCGCCAGGTCATGCCCTTCACCACCGACCTGGACGCCGTGGCGAAGGAACTGTTCTCACTGCGCACCAACGGCGGCGATGAATTCTGCGGGCAAGCCATCAAGACCGCCGTTGACGACCTCAAATGGAGCCCCAAGTCCGACGTCTACAAAGCCATCTTCATCGCCGGGAACGAACCGTTCACGCAGGGCCCGGTTCCTTTCCAGGACGCCATCGCCAAGGCCAAAGCCAAGAACATCTTTGTCAACACCATCTACTGCGGCGCCCGGCAGCAGGGCCTGGCCGAACAGTGGAAGGCCGGCGCCGACCTGGCCGAAGGCGACTATACCAATATCGACCAGGGCGCCGTGGCCTACCAGATAGCGGCCCCGCAGGATGACAAGATAGCCCAGCTCAGCGCGCAGCTGAATAACACCTATGTGAGCTACGGCTCCTCAGGAGAGCTGAAGATGGCCAACAAGGCGGCTTCCGAGGCCGTGGCGAGGGGCGCGGGCAAATCCGTCTACGCCGAGCGCGCGGCATTCCAGGCAGCGGCAGCCCCGGCGCAGGCGGCGGCCGAGGCAGACTGGGACGCCGTCTCGGCGCTGGAAAGCGGCAAGATGAAGAAAGAGGACATCAAGGCGGACCAGCTCCCCCCCGAGGTGCAGAAGTTAGACAAGGAAGCCCGGGAAAAGTACCTCGACGGGAAACTCGCCGAGCGCAAGAAGATCAAGGATGAGATCAACGCCCTGCAGGCCCAGCGCAAGGCCTACATCGCCGCTGAGGAAAAGAAGCAGGCCTCCGGCGCCAACACGCTGGACAAGGCCATGATAGAGTCCATCCGGAGCCAGGCCACCAAGCGCGGCTACAAGTTCAGGAAGTGAGACCGTCTACGCGCCAGGCAGTACGGAAACGCGCCCGCTCAGCGGGCGTTTTCCTGTTGGCCGCCCTGGCGCTCTCCCCCGCCGCGGCCGAACCGACGCTGGAGGAGAAGGCGGGGCAGCTGCTGATAATCTCCGCCGGGGCGGACACCTCCGCCAGGGCCATAAAAGCCGCGCAGGCCGGGCTGGGCGGCGTGCAGCTGCAGTGGGGCTCCTATTCGCTGGAAGAGACGCGCCGCCTGACGGAGCGCCTCCAGGCGGCGGCCGCGCGGTCCGCCGAGAAGACCCCGCTCTTCATCGCAGTGGACTACGAGGGCGGCAGCGTCTACGTGCCGACCACGCTGGGCCTGCTGGAGCTGCCCACCAACATGATGCTGGGCGCCGCCGACGACGAGAACGGCACCGCCACGCTGTTCTACCTGGCCGGCAAGGAGCTGCGCCGCGCCGGCATCAACATGGCCTTCGGCCCGGTACTGGACGTCAACACCAACCCCAAGAACCCCATCATCGGCATCCGGTCGCTGGGTTCCGACCCGGTCAAAACCGCCCGCCTGGGCGCGGCTATCCTCAACGGCTTCAAGGCCTCCGGCGTGATAGCGGTGGCCAAGCACTTCCCGGGCCACGGCGCGGCCGAGAAAGATTCGCACAAGACCCTCCCCGAGATCTCCCTTTCCACGGCCGAGCTTCACGCCACCCACCTGCTGCCCTTCAGGACCGCCGCGGCCGCCGGAGTGCCGGCCATCATGACGGCCCACATCCGCTACCCGGCGCTGGACAAGGATAACCCGGCCACCCTGTCGCGCGCGGTACTGGCCGGCCTGCTCAAGATGGAAATGGGCTACCGCGGCCTGGTCGTTACCGACAGCCTGGACATGCGGGCCATCACGCAGCGGCTGAGCGTGCCGCGTGCGGCGGCCGCCGCGCTGAAGGCCGGCGCGGACATCCTGCTGATAGGCACCGGGGACCCCCGCGCCGCGGCGCGGGAGATAGCGCGCCAGGTGCGCGCCGGGGAGATCAACGAGACCCGCCTGAACGACGCCTATTACCGCGTGCTGGAGGCCAAGCGCGCGGCGGGGCTCTACGGCCCGCCGGAGACGCCCTCCCCCTTCGACAAGGCCTACCTGGAGATAACCGGGAGCCTCTCGCGGCAGGCCGCCACGCTGGTGCGCGACACCGGCCTGATCCCGCTGCCGAAGGACAAGAGGATAGCGGTCATAATTTTCTCGCCGCAGCGCTTCGCCGGCAACGCGCTGAGCCTCTACAAGGTGCTGCGCGAGAGCGGCTACCAGGCCAGCCAGTACTTCTTCGATATCGGCGTCAGCAACGCCGAGCTCAGAAAGCTTACCGCGGCCGCGGCCGAGGCGGACGTGCTGGTGCTGGGGAGCTTCCAGTGGACCGGCGCGCAGAACGCCAGCCAGCGCGACGCCATCAATATCCTCGTCAATTACGGCAAGCCGGCGGTGCTGCTGAGCCTGATGAACCCCTACGACATCGCGGCCTACCCCGGCGCTTCGGCCGTGCTGGCCCTCTACGGCATGACGGCCCCCTCCTTGGCCGCCGCCGGGGAGATACTGGCCGGCCAGTTGGCCCCCGCCGGCACGCTCCCCGTGGAACTGCCTAAATAGCTCCATGAAACCCGTCAGGACTACCGTTATAGTCGTGGTCACGCTGGCGGCCGCGCTCTTCGTGCGGCGCTGGGTGGCGGCGCCCATAGTTATCGCGAGCGAGTCTATGGCCCCCACGCTGGCGCTGGGCCATCACCTGGTGCTGGACCGCGTCGTCTACCTGTTCCGCGAGCCGCGCCGCGGCGAGATAATTTCCTTCAAGTCCCCGGCAGGCGAGGCTCACGAATCGGTCAAGCGCGTGATCGCCGTGCCGGGCGATACCGTGGAGCTGCGCGAGAAGAAGGTGTACCTCAACGGCGAGCACCAGTACGAGCGCTACGCCGCCTATACCCGCCCCGACGAGCTCCTCGCCGGGGACAACCTGGGCCCGCTTACCGTCCCGGCGGGCCACCTATTCGTGCTGGGCGACAACCGGGATAACTCCCTGGATTCCGCCTCCTGGAAAGATCCGGCTACCGGCGCGCCCGTCTACTTTATCCCCCTCTCCTCCGTCACCGGCAAAGTCCGCGGCGCTTATTAAGCCGGCGCATTATTTGTATAATTTACTCCGGAAACGCGGCTGCAGCGCCCGAACTTTAAGGAGATAGCATGTCACCAAAGATAATCGGTTTCTTCGGCGTCTTCGTCCTGCTTGGCATAGCCTGGGTGTTCAGCAAAAACAAGAAGGCGATCAACTATAAGACCGTGGCCGCCGGCCTGTTCCTGCAGATAACCTTCGCCGTCATCGTGTTGAAGCTGCCCTGGGGCAGGTACTTCTTCGCGACCATGAACGACGTCATCGTGAAGCTGCTCTCGTTCTCCGACAAGGGCGCGGAATTCGTCTTCGGCTCGCTGGTCTCTAACCCGTCCATGGGCTTCATCTTCGCCGTGCGCGTGCTGCCCACCATCGTCTTCGTCTCCGCCCTGATGTCCGTGCTGTACTACCTCGGCATCATGCAGAAAGTCGTGCTGGTCTTCGCCAAGGTCATGGCCAAGGTCATGGGCACTTCCGGCTCGGAATCCCTGTCCGCCAGCGCCAATATTTTCGTCGGCCAGACCGAGGCCCCGCTGGTGGTGCGGCCCTACGTGGCCAGCATGACGCAGTCGGAGCTGATGGCCATCATGACCGGCGGCATGGCCACCCTCTCCGGCGGCATCATGGCCGCCTACGTGGGGCTGCTGGTCGAGTCCATCCCGAATATCGCCGGGCACCTGCTGGCCGCGTCCATCATGGCCGCCCCGGCGGGCCTGGTGATGGCCAAGATCATAGTGCCGGAGACCGAGGAGTCCGAGACCAAGGGCGTGGTGAAGATGCAGTTGGAGGTCACAGACGCCAACGTGATAGACGCCGCGGCCAACGGCTCGACGGTGGGCATGCAGCTGGCCATTAACGTCACCGCCTGCCTTATCGCCTTCATGGCCATCCTGGCAATGGCCAACTTCCTGCTGGGCTACGGTGCCGGCTTCGTCGGAGTCCAGGGCCTCACCCTGGAGAAGGTCTTCGGCTGGATCTTCACGCCGCTCGCCTGGGTGATGGGCGTGCCGTCCAACGAGATGCAGCAGGTGGCCAGTTGGATGGGCCAGAAGACCGTGCTCAACGAGTTCGTGGCCTATCTGAACATGTCCACCTTCCTCAAGGCCAACCCCGGCGTCATGAGCGACCGCTCCGTCGCCATGGCCTCCTACGCCCTGTGCGGCTTCGCCAACTTCCTGTCTATCGCCATCCAGATAGGCGGCATAGGCGCGATGGCCCCGGAGCGCCGCCACGACCTGGCCAAGCTTGGCCTCTACGCCCTGCTGGCCAGCTCGCTGGCGGGCTTCTTATCGGCAACCGTGGCGGGCATCCTTATCTAGGCGTTTTTTTGCCAAATAAAAAAGGGCGGAAGGTTCCGCCCTTTTTTATCGCGCCGGCCGCCTACTTGAGTTTCCAGATCTTCACCGTCTTATCCTTCGAACCGGAGACCAGGCTTTTCCCGTCGGCCGAGAAGGCCACGGCCTCCACGCTCGCCTCATGGTCCTTGAGTTCCTTCGACTCTTTCACTTGCGGCCCCCTCAGCGGCCAGAGCTTCACCAGCCCGTCCATACCCCCGCTGGCCACGGTGGCGCCGTCGGGGGATACGGCCACCGCCCTGGCCCCGCCGGGGTGGCCGGCGAAGGCCTTCACCAGGCTGCCGTCGGCCAGTTTCCAGACCTTGACCGCGCCGTCGAGGCCGGCCGACACGGCCAGTTTGCCGTCCGCGGTAACCGCCACTGCTTTGACGGCGTCCTTGTGCGCTTTTATCGTCTTGGCTATGCGCCCGTCGTTCATGTTCCAAAGGGTCACGGTGCCGTCGGCGTTGCCGGTGACCAGGTAAGTCACGTTCGGCACTAAAGCCAGCGCCTGCGCGCTCTGCACCGGGCCCTTCATCACCTTGTAGACGTCGCACTCGGGAAAGGTCCACAGTCCCACGCCGCCGAACCCGGCGGCGGCCAGATACTCGCCCGCCGGCGAGAAGCGCAGGGCGTAAAGCGTATGCGTGTGCCCGGTCACGCTCTTGTAATTTTTGCCTCCGGGCACCGTCCAGATCTCTATGTTCCGGGTGTCCGCGGAGGCCAGGTAGTCGCCCTCCGGCGAGAAGTGCAGCCCCCAGACGCCGCCCTTATGCCCCACCAGCAGCTTCTTGAGCGTCCCGGTCTTGGCCGTCCACAGCGCCACGTTGGAATCCATGCCGCCGGAGGCGACGTATTTGCCGTCCGGGGAAAAAGCCACGGCCTCCACCGCGGCGCGGTGCCCCGTAAGTGTCAGCGGCGCCTGCGCGCCCGCCGGAGCGGCCGCAGCCAATAATAGCGATATAAGAAGTCCCATGTTTTCCCCCCTGCGCCGGGGCCCCGCCCGGCACCGATATTCTACACGATTTTCAGCCCCCGAAAAAGCGCCCCCGCGGAAAATATTCTACAATTGGCTGATGGCCCTCAAGCTGCTGATAAATTCCCTGTTCCGCGGCGGCGCGGAAAAGCAGTTCGCCGCGCTGGCCGGCCTGCTGCCCCACGACGGCCTGTACCTGCTCGAGGACGAGGCGGCGCTGCCCGCGCCGGTCAAGCCTAAGCCCCTTTCTTCCCACAAGGCCGGCACCTCGCCGCTGCTCAAGACGGCGGCCATCCCCCTTTACGCCCGGCGCCTCGCCGCGCTGGCCGGCCCCGGCGACACCGTGCTCTCCTTCATGGAGCGGGCCAACCTCGTCAACATCCTGGCGGCGGCGAAAAGCGGCCACCGGGCCGTGATCTGCGAGCGCACGCGCCCGTCCGGCGAGTTTTCAGGGCTGCGCGGCGCGCTGATGCGCCCGCTGATCCGGCGCTTCTACCCGAGGGCGGCCCTGGTCGTCGCCAACTCCGAAGGGGTCCGGCGCGACCTCGCCGTGAATTTCGGCGTGCCGGAGGCCAGGCTCCGCGTAGTGCCCAACGGCTGCGACGCCGCGGGAATAGCCCGCCAGGCGGCCGAGCCCCTGCCCGCCGCCTGGGCCGCGGTCTTCGCGCGCCCCGTTGTCGTGACCGGCGGGCGCCTCACGGCGGCCAAAGGGCACTGGCACCTGCTGCGCGCTTTCAAAGAGCTGAAAAAAGGCCGGCCAGACGCGGCGCTGGTCTTTCTCGGCGAAGGCGAACTGGGCCGCTACCTGCTGGACCTTTCCGCGCAGCTGGGGTTCAAGATTTTTTCGGGGGCCGGCGAGCCTCCGGCTGACGCGGACGTTTACTTCGCAGGATTCCGCGCGAACCCGCACCAGTTCACTGCGCGGGCCCGCCTCTTCGCTTTCACCTCGCTGTGGGAGGGCTTTCCCAACGCCCTCCTGGAGGCCATGGCCAGCGGCGCGCCTGTGATCTCCTCAGACTGCGACTCGGGCCCGCGGGAGTTGCTGGCCCCCGCCACGCCGTTCGGAACGCGAACGGGAGTGCCGGAGCACGGCGACTACGGCCTGCTGATGCCGCCCCTCTCGGGACTGCGGCTGCCTGCCGGCGCCCCCCTCGAAGCGGCGGAGCGGGCCTGGGCTGATAAATTGTCGGAGATGCTGGGCGCCCCCGCGGCGCTCCGGGCCTACGCCGCCGCCGGCCGCAGGCGCGCCGGCGAGTTCGGGCTGGAAAAGACGGCCGGGCTCTGGCTGGACGTGCTCGGCCCTACCACATGAAATAGACTTCTCCGGGGTCCTTTTTCCCCTTCTTCTCTTCGGACTTTTTCCCGTTTTCCTTCTTCCGGTCGTCCTGTTTGGGCGGCGGCGCCTTCTTCATCCGGGGCTTCGGCCTGTCCCCATAGAGGCTGCGCAGCATCTCCTCGGGGCGGACCGCGCCGAACTTGAGGGAGATAGTAACGCGGTGTGCCGCGCCAAGGTCCCCGTAAGGGGCGAAGGCGTAGTCCACGCGTACGTCCCGGCTGGCCACGCCCAAGCCGCCGGTCACTCCGGGTCCGGCGAAGCGGCTGCGCCCGGTCTTGTAGCCGGCGCGCAGCAGGAAATATTCCTTGGGCCCGGTGAGGAAGCGGGCTTCGGCGCCGAAGGCGCCTGCGGTCTCGGACTGGCCCGCCTTCACCACGTCCGCCGCTACCAGATAATTCTGAAGGAACTGGAAGCTGACGCCGCCCCTGATTATGGCCGGCGCGGGAAAAGCCTTGCTGCCGAATTTCAGCTTGCCGCCGAAATTGGAGGCGGACGCGCCCAGGCGCCACGGGCCCGAGACGGTCACGAAACCGGCGTCTCCGGCCCAGCCCAGCGCACGGTCGCCCGCGGCCTGCTGCGTCAGGGCCTTCAGCGCGAACCCGCCGTAAAAGTCTTCGCGCAGCTTGCCGGACAGGCCGAAGGAGAAGGCCCCTTCCAGCGCGTTGAAATAACCTTCGTTCTGCGGGTCCCCCGCCTGATTCACCACGTACCTGTCCATGCGGCCGCTGAGCAGCAGGTTGGCGCCGGCGAAGGCGGTCAGCCGCGGCCCGAGCGGGTGCGCGTAAGCCAGGATCTCGTTGCGCAGACCCTCCAGCCACTCGTTATGGCCCAGGAGCACCTCTTTCCTGGCTACGAGGGCCGTGCCGGCGGGATTATAGAAGACGCAGAGCGCGTCGTCGCCGGCCGCGGCGTAGGCGCCCGACATGGCCGCGCCCCTGGCGCCGGCGTCGATCTTGAGGAACGCCAGCGCGTCGCTGCCCGCGCCGCCCGCGTGAGCGGCGGCGGCCAGGCAGAAGATCAGTAGCGCGGCTAGTCTTTTCATATCACCAGACTATGAAGAACTTCCCGGTGCCTTTGCCGTAATTAGAGGTCTTCACCAGGTAGAGGTACAGCCCGCTGGCGGCTGCGGAGCGGTCCTTCTGCACCCCGTCCCACTTGATCACGTTGAGCCCGTCCACCCCGTCTCCGGGCGACAGCGTGCGCACCAGCTCGCCTGCCGCATTGTAGATATAGGCCCTGGTATCCAGGGCGTCCACCGGCAGGCCGTCGATGGTCAGCGAGGGAGTGGTCCTGAAATCGCAGGGGTTGGGGTAGGCCCGCAGGGCGCCCATGCCGCCGGCCGAGGAATTTGCGGAGCGGATAGTGTAGACGGAGAAGTGGGAAACCGGCGCCGAGAGCGTATTGGCCGAGGCGTTGCGCGTAACGCCCGGGATCGGCGTCCAGAGGCCGGCCGCCGCGTCCAGGTAGTAGAGCCAGAGGGTATTTTCCTTCAGCAGGTCGGTATCCACGCGGCCGTCGTTATCGTCGTCCGGGTAGGAGAGGGTCAGCGTGACCGGGGAAGCGAAGGTGGTAACCGCCCCGCCCGCGGCGTCGCGGGCCGTGAATTCCCTGGTCAGGTCCTCAGAGAAGATCTTTTTAGAATCCCCGGAGGCGGCGTCGGCCGCCGCGAGGGCGCCCGCCCCGACGGTGGAGATGCTGACGAAGATCGTGCCGGCGTAGGACCCGGAAGGCAGGTAGACCGCGGCCCCGTCGCTGTTGGCGACGGTGCCGCTGGAGCCGCCGGCCAGGGCGTAGTTAATGGCGAACGAGGCCGCCGGGCTTATGACCGTGCCCAGGTTGCCGGCGCGGTCGTAGCCGGAGAAGAGGAAAGTCGCCGTGCCGGTAGAGTGGTAGGATTCCACGTTCCCGACGGCGGTCCAGGTGGAGCCGGTCAGGAAAGTCATGGCGAAAGGCACGGTAAGGCCGCCCGAGGTACGGAAGCTGAGCTGCGGCGTACCGTAAACCTGGTTGGCCTCTGTCACCACCAGTTTGGCGGAAAATGGCCCGGTGGGCGCCGGCACAGGTGAGGTTATGATCACGCGCGCGGTAGGGCTGGTGGTGTCCACGCGGAAGCCGTCGGACGTGCTGATGCCGGAAGCCTCGCCGGTGATATTGGCATAGGCCACCACCGAGAAGTAATAGGTGTTGCCCTCGACGAGCGTAACGTTGCGGACTACCCAGGTAGAGAGACCCACCGCGGTCCAGGTGACGGTATTGGCGGTACCGGGCGTGGTCCCTAACCCATACTCGTAGTGGTTGATCCCGTTGGCGTGGGAGGAGCTCCCCCAATTGGCCGAGACCTTGCTCTTGGAGGAGCTGTAGTCTATGTCGTCTCCGAGGCCGTCCTGTATGTACGGGATATCGGTGGGATTACTGGTGTTTATCGTCAGCGAATCAGAGGCCGGGGTGGCGTCGTAACCGCTGAAGCTGTAGAGATCCTTGGCGCGCGCCTGTATTGTATGGACGCCGCTGCCCAGCGCCGCCGCCGTGAAGGTAAAACCCTCCGCGTTCTCGTCATACGTGCCGTCGGAGGCCGTTGCCGCCTGCCAGGCTCCGCCGTCAACGTTGTATTCCGCTCCCGTGACGCGGTTGATGCTGATGTCGTTCGGGGTCCGGGGGCTGCCCCAGAAGGCGTAGGTATTACTGTTAACGTAGGCCGCCGTGGAATGCGCCGCGCCGTAATAGGTGGGAGAAGTGTTAGTGGTAGGGTCAGGGGAATACGGGGCGAGGGCGGTGGTGGGCTGCAGGTCCAGCACGTCCAGCTTGCCGTTGGCATCCAGGTCGCTCCAGCCCAGCATCTTCTGGGAGTGAGTACACAGCGCCGGGGTATAATAGGGACCGATGTCGCCGCGCATGATGCAGCTGGCGGAGCCGCCGCCGTTCTGGCAGTTGGAGTTCAGCCCGTTCAGATAGCCCGACCGCTCGGTGGTGGTGCAGCCGGACTCGGCGTACTCGTCGAGTGCGTAGAAGATATGGCCCATCTCGTGGGCGGCCACGGCCTCCATGTAGCCTATGCCGTAGCCGTCGTTGTCGTAGGTCATGATGCTGAACGGACCGCCCAGGTAGGCGTAGGCGAAGAAGCCGTCGGAGAACTCCCCGTCGGCGTCCATCTGGCTGTCGACCAGGAAGAAGGTAAAAGACCAGTCGGTCCCGGCCGCGTCGCGGCGGTCGTTGTTATAGTGGAAGACCTGGTCGTAATAGTCCGGTTCGGAGTAGCCCAGCGAGTTCATAACCTGCGCTATCCACAGGCCCTCGTCTTCGCTGCTGCGGGTTATGGGCTCGTAGCCGGTATACGCGGTGACGTTATTATAGACGAACGACATGCCGGCGGCGGAGTTGCGGGCCGCCCACCAGTTCATGGCGTTCTGGATCTCGCCGATGACCTCGCTCTTCTTGCCGGCGGTCCAGCCGTTGGTCTCGGTGCGGGCGTCGATGGAGCCGTTGCTTTCCACGAAAACGATATTGACCGCCACGCGGCCGGCCAGGTATTCGCTGGTGTCGTAGAAGCCCGCGCCGTACGGGGCGGCGCCGGCCGCGGGAGCGCAGGCGAGCAGCAGGGCGAGGGCGGCTGACTTTTTCATTTATTTCCTGCGCCTGAGCTTTTTCATGTCGTTGGCTATCGGGCCGGGGGCTTCCAGCACCACTTCGGAAACGGCGGACCAGTCCCCTGCGGAAGCGCCGTCTGAACCCATCACGCGCATGTAGTACGGGGTATCGCGCTTCACCGGCAGGCCCGACAACTTGTAAGTGCAGGTGTCGGTAAAAACATCCAGCAGCGGCGCTTCGAAATCCCGGGTCTCGGAAAGCTGCAGACGGTAGTATTTGAAGGCGGCCGGGGCGGCCCAGGAAAGAGGGCGGCCCTTCACGCGGGTCTTCTCCGGCAGCTGCGGCGCGCCCAGCTTGCCGCCGGGGGCTTGCGCCGGCTTGGAAACGGCGAAGGTGTAGGCCTCAGAGAAAGCTCCCTCGGCAATTTCCCCGGTGTTAAGCGTCATTATGCCGGCTACGCGCCAGAAGTAGACGCCTTCCTTCCAGAAAGCCGGCACCAGTTTGTACTGGCTGTGCTGCGCCACGGTCTCCAGCAGCACCTTGTCGAAATTTTCGTCCTGGCTTATCTGCAGGCGGTAAGCGCGGGCCTTCATGACCTCGTTCCAGACCAGTTTCAGCGTGTCGCCCTTGCGCCCGGCTTTCTGCACCCGGGTGCTGATCACCAGCGGCGCCTCGGGCGGGTCCTCCTGAAAGCCCTTGTTCCAGGCGTTCACGGCGAACACGGCGTTCTCGCCGTAGCGGGCGAAGGAGGCCCAGTCGTCCACCTTGTCCCGGTAAACCTCGGCCCCGAATTTTTCCTTGAGCTGCTTGTCCAGCTCGGGCGGAATGACGCCGATAAAGACGCTGGGCGGGTGCGAATGCAGCAGCTTGGCCCCGTTCTTGTCCAGGAAGTCCTGGAATTTCTTGTTGAAAGCGGTCTCCGACGGGACCACCAGCAGCGCGTTGGCGGGAGCGTCCGCCGCGGGACAGTTAACAGCCGCGGCCAGCATAAAAGCCGCGCAGAAGGCCAGAGTTTTCTTTAGCATGCCGTTCTCCATAGGTCTGTTACGACAATATATTATATAACCGCCGTATAACAAATTTGTTTCGCGCTTTTGGTAAAATTGAGGTAATGGAAGACAAGCGCGTTACCTTGAGCGAAGACTGCGTGGAGCCGGAGCTGCTCAGCCCGGGCTCCTCCGGCCCGCGCCCCGAAGGCCTCCGCGGCCCCGTGCCGCCCCCGCAGCCGCCCGGCCTCCTGGCGCGCCTGAAGGCCTTTATCGCCGCCGGCCTGGCCCTCCTGGGGGCCGCCCTCGTCTTCTTCGGCGCGCTGCTCACCTCCACGGTCATCGGCGCCATCATCGGCATCCCGCTGCTCTTCCTCGGCGCCCTGGTCTTCTTCCTGCTCTTCAAACTCCTCGCCTCCGGCTCCCCCTCCCCCATCATCTTCCGCCGTTTCTAATACTCTACGAGTTGACTAACTTCTGAGTTCCGCGAGATGCCCAGTCGGGGTTCGCTCGCGGTAGACCGCCTGAAGTCCAGCGGCTCACAGGAATCTTCACCACGCCTTATCACTTCACCGTAAGGGTGAAGCCGGAGGAGTGGGCGGCGAACTCGGGCGCGTACATGGACTGGATCACCGCCGCGCCGGCCTTGTAGACGCCGGGCGTGGTCGGGCGCACCCGGTATTTCAACACGTACTCGCCGTGCGGCAGCCACTCCACGAAGAAGTTCGTCAGGGAATCCCTTGGCTCCTCGTAACGGCCGATCTGGTCCCACTTCCAGCCGCTGGTCAGTTCCTCCGCCTCGAAGCCGGCGGCCTTCGGGTCCTTCAGGTGCACGTACTCGAACTGGCTGCGCGTGCGCACCGTCAGGTGTACCTCCACCTGGTCGCCTACAGCCACTGAATCGCCGTCGGACAGGGGCTTGAGCGCGTAGCTGTCGCCTTCCTTCTCCCGCAGAAAGTATTTGCGCGACACGTTCATCATACCCTCGGGAGATTCGGCGGCGGTTTTGTCCGTGGAGTAAATACCCGTAAAAGAGGCGAAGGCCAGCCCCGGCCCCCTCTTCTCCACCTTGGGCGCCAGGTCGCCCCGGCCGACGTCGTTGCCGTACTTGGACCAGCGCAGCGGCTTGCCCACCCAATCGAAGGGCTGCAGCTGGAAGTTTTCGGCCGTTGAGCCCCACTTTACAGAGAAGGTCTCCGGTTGGTCCAGCGCGCCCTTGGCCTTCATCACGTCGAGCAGCGAGTAGACGGCCGCCGCCGAGGCCCTGGTGGATTTCCACTCGTTGGCCTTGCGGTTGAACAGCAGCCAGCGCACCAGCCCCGCCACCTTGGGATCCTTCGGGCGCAGCGCCAGCAGCGTGCGCAGGATGAAAGCGTGCTTCTCCACCGTGTCGTTGTACCACAGCCAGGAGATCTTTTCCGGGGTCCAATACACGCCGGCTATATCGTCGGAGCGGGCCCCGTCCATCGCCCTGGCCAGGTAGTCGGCGGCCTTCTGTTTTTCGCCCAGCCGGTGGTAGACGTAGGCCGCGTAGGCCTTGCCGAAGGCAGTAAGCGCGTTGGCGTGCTTGTCGGCGTAATCCACCCAGGCCCTGGCGTACTCGCGCGCCGTCGTGCTCTGCGCCCAGTCCTGGCTGAACGAGGTCACCACGTAGGCCGCGTACAGGATAGTAGAGGTCTGGTCCGCCTCCGGCTTGAGGTGCCGCGGGATCTCCTGCAGCACGTACTGCAGCGCCCGCTGCGCGGTGTCCTGCGGGATCTCTACGCCGTAGCGCGCGGCCTCGGCGAGGCCCTCCAGCACGTAGAGCGTCATGTAGAGGTTCGGCTGGCCGCCGGGGAACCAGGGAAAGGAGCCGTCGGGGTGCTGGTAGGCCTTCAGCTTGGCCAGCGCGTCGGCTTTCTCCTCCTCCACCAGTTTCGGGTCCAGCATGTCAACCACGGGCCACCCGGACGTCCGGCCTTTGGACTCGCGCTCCCACGGCGTCTCCATCAGCGCCATCATCCGCACCGGGTTATCGCGGTCCCATTCCGGCGTCAGCGTAGTGCGCTTGGGAATTTTGGCCACCGAGGCGCGCAGGGCCGGGTATTTTTTATAGAAGCCGTTGGTGATAGCCAGCGGCACATAGCGGTTCAGCAGCTGCTCGGTGCATTCGTAGGGATAATGCACCAGGAAGGGCAGGCTGTTGAGCACCGTGAGGATGAGCTGCGGCTGTACCTCCAGGTGCAGGGCCTCCACCGCGCGCGTAGGGTCGGCGGCCTCGAGCTCGGGCAGCGAGAAGGTCTTGACCGAGTCTCCGTCTAGCGCGGCCACGGCGGAAGCTATAAGCCGCTCGCGCGACGGCAGCACCGGCAGGTCGTTCTCCTGCGCGTCGGCCAGGCGGCCGGCGCGGGCCACGGCCCGCACCTTGTAGGCGCCGGTGCCGCGCGGGGCCACCGTCTCCCAGTAGAGCGCCACGGTGCCGTTAGGCTTGACAGTAAAGGGCTGCGACAGGGCCCCCAGCCCGAAGTCGCCGTGGGCGTTCTGCCCGTCGCGGGTGACGGACAGCGCCACCTCGCCCGAGAGCTCCCCGGCGGTGTCGTTGGTCACCACGGCCGTCAGGCGGGACTTGTCGCCCTCGCGGAAGAAGCGCGGGAGGTCCAGGCGCACCATCAGGTCTTTCTTGGTGACCGCCTCGGCGGAGAAGGCGCCGCGGCGGGCGCTGCGGGTCAGCAGGTAGGAACTTATCTTCCAGGAAGTCAGCCGCTCGGGGATCCTGAAAGAGAAGGCCCCTTCGCCCTTGAAAACTTTCAGCTGCGGGTTGTAGTAGGCGGTCTCCGAGAAGTCGGTACGCACCTTCACTTCCGGCTGCTGCTCGGACATCGAATTACGGGAAGAGCCCGGCGCCGCCTCCTCCTTCATGTCCTTCGCCTTCATCCTGGCCTCCGACGGCGCGGGCGCGGCGGCGGGAGCTCCCCCGGCCAGGTCTGCCTTGTTGGCCCCGCGCACGGCTTCCATCACGCCGAAGGCTTCGCCGTCGGCCTCGTAAGCCAGGCCCTTGGCGTAGAAGCCGCCGCGCTGCCCGTAAACACGGGAGGAGGCGATGCGCAGCGAAGCCAGCCGCTCCTCTCCCACCGCCTGCCTGAAGGCCTGCAGCATGCGCTGCACCACGCCGGTCTTAACCGGCAGCGCGGCGGAACGGGGCGTAAAGAGCGAGCCCAGCGCCTCGCCCTGCGAGTAGCGCCGGGGGTAGAGGGACTCGCCCCAGAAGCCGGCGTCCTTGCCGTAATACTCCAGCGAGCGGTCGAACACCTTTACCAGTGCCTCTCCGTATACCGGTTTGCCGGCGGCGTCCTTCGCCTTGAGCAGCCAGGAGACCTTCTGCCCCGGCGCCAGCACTTTGTCGTAATCCAGCGAGAGCGAGACCGCCTTGTCTTTCTGCGGCACGTCCGCCTCGCTCATCGCCGAGTAAACCTTGAAGCCGCCTGCGCCGAACCAGCGCAGGCCGAAGCCGCCGCGGTGCTCGGCGCCGACCTTCAGGCTGAAGACCGACAGCCCGCCCTCTGGCAGCATCGCGCGCGACAGCACGAACTGGCCGGCCAGGAGTTCCACGTACTTGGCGCCCTTCAGGGCCGCCGCGCCGAGCAGGACCCGGGCCGTTTCGCCGGCCTGGTAGGAGTCCCGCTCGAACAGGGCCACTGGCGGCAGCTTGAGCCCGGAGTTGGGACCGCGCGGCGACGCGGAAACCACTATCAACTGGGATTCGCTCTCCCCGCCCCATGGGTCTTTAGCCTTGAGCTTGAGGCGGTAAACGCCGGCAGGCAATTGAGCAAGCTTGATGGTCGTGGGCGCGTCTTTCTTAAAGCCCAGGTCGCCCTTCTTGACCAGCGGCCCGTCGGGGACGGCGCTGAAAGATTGTTCCAGAGACGGGTTACTGCCGAAGTGGCCCCACTCCCGCGCGCCTTCCGGCGCCTCGGGGGCCTTCTCCAGGCGGTAGAGCGCGTATTCCGCCCCGCCCTGCTGCTGGGCCTCGTTGAGGTCCATCAGGCGGGCGGTAAGCGAGGCTTCTCTCTCCGGCGTGAAGAAGCCGGCGTCCGGCTTCACGTCGAACAGGTAGGCTTTGGACCCCGCCCGGTAGGAGCGCGAGTCGGTTATGGTGCGGCCGCCGGCGTCGCGCGCCTCGGCTTCGACGTGGTAGGAGGACGGGTAGGAGGCGAACCTGTCGCTTTCAGGCTGCGGCGTGAAAGAGAACGTGAACTTCCCGTCGTCGCCGGTCTTAAGGTCTCCGGCGGCCACTTCCGACGAGCCGCCGGCGCCGTAGAACCAGACCCAGTACCAGCAGTACCACGGTATGTAGCGGGAGCGGATAACGCGGTATTTAACGGGGGCGCCCGGCACCGGCGAGCCGAAATAGTATTTAACCTCGCCGGAGATCTCGGCTTTCTCGCCGTAGCGGAAAGGCTTCTCCGCGGCGGTAAGCTTCACTTCGAACTCGGGGCGCTTGTATTCCTCTACCCCGAAGCGCGAAGAGCCGCTGAAATTGCGGCCGTACTCGGACAGGCTGGCCGTCAGGGAATAATCCCCCAGCAGCCGGCCCTCCGGGATCTTGAACGAGCCGGCCGCGCTGCCGAGGCCGCTGAAAGGCAGGGTCTTGGTGTAGACCTCCTGCCAATTGGGATCGCGGGCCGTAACAGTGACGGTGCGTTTCCCGCCGTAAGTCTGGTAGCCGCGCGGCAACCGGAGCAGGGCCGTCACCTTGAACCTGACCTCCTGGCCCGGACGGTACACCGGGCGGTCGGTCTCGGTGAAAACGCTGACCGGCGGCGGCACGTGCAGGCCGGCCGAGGCCCCGGAGTTCCAATAGGCGTACGCGCCGTTATGGGTGAGCAGCGGGTCTATGGAAAAATATTCATCGGAGGGATAGGCGACGGCGAAGGCGGCGTTTAAGACCGCCGTCCCGTCCGGGCCGGCCTTCAGCCTGGTGCGGGACCAGTCCCCCATGTGAGACTGGTGGTAGAACGCGTCGATAGAGGCGCCCGCCAGCGGCTTGCCGGTGAGCGCGTTGACCGCGTACAGGCGGAAAACGTCCGCCTGCGCCTGGCGCGAGGGGGCCGCGCTGTCATAAAGGAAAGCTTCCGGGTCCCCGGCTATCCCGGCGGTGCCCAGCAGGAAGACGTCGGTAATATTGACCGTCACGCCCCGGATCAGCGAGGCCCCGTCCTCGAAGCCGGAGTCGCCGGACGCTATGACCACGTAGAGGCCTTTCTGCAGGGCGGGCGAGGCGACTTCCTGCCGCTTCTCCTGGTACGGGGCCGGGTAGTCTATCTTCTGCTTCCACTCCAGGCCGCGGCCCTTGCCCAGGAAAGCCCTGATCGTTTCCTGCTGCATGTACTTGATGCGGCCCCAGCCCGCCTCGGGGCCGCCCTTCCAGCCGAGGGAGTAGAGCTCCTCCGGGGTGGTCTTGTAAGCTCTGAAATAGACCGTATCCAGGTTGCGCGCGCTGACCGTGAGGATCTTGCTGCCGGGCGGCGGCGCGAAAGAGGCGAAAAGGTCCAGGCGCGGCATCTCTATCTCGGCGCGCATCTTGTCGCAGTGAGAGGCCGCCTTTGACTTGGCTGATTCGGCGGAGGCTTTCTTGCAGAGTTCCACCGCGGCCTTCAGGTCGCCGCCTTCCTGCTCGAAGGCGGCCGCGCGGTAATAGGCCCAGCTCCTGGCCAGGGCCGTCTTGAAGGAACCCGCCCAGCCCAGCAGCGTCTTCAGCGCGCGCGCGCGCAGCGCGGCCCGGTCATAGGGAGCCACACGCCCGGAGCGGGAGAACGGTATCATCAGGCGCTCGAGGCGCCAGTATTCGCGCGCGAAATCCATGGAGGAAGAGCTCAGGGCGGCGGCGTCCTCAAAGACGGCCGCGGCCTTCAGCGCTGCCGGAGAGGCGGCGCTGAAATCAGCCTTGAACGAAGGTTCGGCGAAGGGCTCCGCGGCGGGCAGCGGCCCGGCATCATCGGCCTCGTCAAGCAGGTAGCCGGTCCAGCGCAGCGCCGCGAAATCCCAGAGGGTAGGCGTGTAGGCCAGCTCGGCCCCCTTCAGGTCCACGAAGTAACCCTGGCCCTCCAGACGGTGTTTCAGCAGCTCGCTCCGCAGGGGCCACAGGGAATTGTAATCCGCGTTTATCAGCCGGCGCCACTGCGCGGCGGTGTATTTGGTGACGTCCTTGTTGCCCTTCTGCTCGTCGGCGGGCAGCGAGTAGCCGTACTGCTGCAGGAACTGGCGGCCGGTCTCGGCGCGCAGCAGCAGCAGGCGGCCCTGCCACAGCGGGTCGGGCGGCAGCTTAATTTCAGCCAGGCGCTGGGCGGCCTCGCCGTAGCGGAACAGCAGCCCCTGGCATTCGGCGGCGCGGTACAGGGCTTTGAGCCCCTCCTCGCCTGGCTGCCCGGCGGCGGGCGCGTAGAGCTGCAGCGCCTCTTCATACCGCCCCTTGGCGAAATGCTGGTCCGCCTTATCCAGTTCCCCCGCCCCGTAGGCGAGGCACGGAAAGAACAGCAGGGCTAATATAGCTTTCATTTGTCCCCCAAGTAGCGCTTCAGAACTCTCCCAAAAGTATCTGCTCCAGCTCCAGCGTGACGCCGCTTTTCTCTTTGACCGCGGCCCGGACTTCCTGCATCAGGGCGTAGAGGTCGGCGGCGGTGGCGCCTCCGGCGTTGATTATGAACCCGGCGTGCTTCTCCGAAACCTGCGCGCCGCCTATCCTGCGGCCCTTCAGCCCCGCCGCGTCTATCAGGCGCGAAGCGAAGTCGCCGGGCGGGCGCTTGAAGACACTGCCGGCCGACGGGTAATCCAGCGGCTGTTTGGCTTCGCGCGCGGCCATCACGCAGGAGCGGTCCTGGATCAGCACCGCGGCGTCGGCGGGCTGCAGCTCGAACCGGACGGACAGGATGGTGAGGCCGTCCAGGCCCTCGGCCCGGCGATAGCCGTGCCGGATGTCTTTCTTTAAAAGTTTAACCACGGCGCCGGAGCGGTCGAAGGCCTCTACCGAGGCGAGGCGGTCGAAAGTTTCCTGCCCGAAAGCCCCTGCGTTCATGTGCGCGGCGCCGCCCACGGAACCGGGAATGCCGGAAGTCTTCTCCAGCCCGGCCAGGCCCGCCTCGGCGGTGAGCCGCGCCAGATCGTCCCACAGGGCGCCGGCCTGGGCTTCGGCAGCGCCGTCGGCCACCGTTATGCCCGACAGCCGCCCGGTCAGCGCCGTCACTCCGGGCAGGCCCCTATCGCTCACCAGCACGTTGGAACCGCGCCCCAGTACCAGGAAAGGGACCCCGCCGGCCCGGCACCAGCCGGCCAGCCACAGCAGTTCCTCGGCGGTGGCGGGCAGCACTACGGCCTCCGCGCGGCCGCCGGCTTTGTACGTGGTAAAATTGGCAGCCGGCTCATCGAAGAGACAGCGGTCCCCGAAACGTTCTTTGAGCGCGGACAGGTCAGGCATCGGCGGCGGCTCCTTTGGGGGCCCGGCGGCTTTCCTTGCGGTTCACCAGGTAGACGCCGGCCATGATCAGCAGCCCGCCGGCGAAGGCCGGCGCGGCGGCGCGCTCGCCCAGCATCAGGTAGGCGAGCAGCAGCGCCGAGAACGGCTCGAGATAGATGAAATAGGAGGACTTGACCGCGCCCAGGCCCTCGACGGCGTTGTTCCAGAACAGGTAAGCCAGCGCCGAGGAGAGCACGCCCAGATAGGCCAGGCTGGTCCAGCCGGCCGCGGACACGGCCGAGAACTCGGCCGGGCCGCCGGCCGCGTACCAGGCGGGCAGGGCGCTCGCCAGCGCCACCACCATGGTGGCCGTGGTCACCTTGGCCGCCGGCCAGGAGGTCAGCCATTTTTTCGCGCAGAGCACGTAAAAGGCCCAGCCGACGCAGCTGGTGAGGAAGATGAGGTCCCCACGCGTCGAGGGCAGCGAGAGCGCGTCCGCGCCCGCCTTGGAGAATACCACCAGCACGGAGCCGGCGAAGCCCAGCACGAAGGCGGCCAGCTTCAGGGGCCCGATGCGCTCCCCGAAGGCGGCCATCAGGCCGGCCACGGCTATCGGCGTGGTAGCTATCAGCCAGCCGGCGTGGGAGGCCAGGGTGTATTTGAGCGCGTAAGCCTGCAGGTACTGCTGGGAAGTCACGCCCAGCACGGAGAGCACGAGCAGTTTCCACAGGTGGGCCGGCTTGAAATCCTTAAGCGCGAAGCGGGAGCCGCTGAAGAGCAGCAGCAGCAGGGACCCGGTAAGGGCGCGGAAAACTATTATAGAAAGCGGGGAGATCTCGGCGACGAGGCGCTTGGTGAACGGGTAGGCGCCGCCCCACACGGCGGCGGCGAAAGCTACCTGGAAATAAAGCCAGCCGGTATTTTTTTCGGTAGTGTGCATGCGCTAAAAAAAGCCCCGCCGGCGCGGTAGACCGGCCGACGGGGCTTATAACCGCGCTTACTTCGACAGGACTTTCTTTATGCGCCTGAAGGCCCAGTCTATCTCTTTCTGCGTGATGACGAGCGGGGGCGCGAAGCGGATCACGTGGTCGTGAGTCTCTTTCGCCAGCAGGCCGAGGCCCATCAGCTGTTCGCAATACGGGCGGGACTTGCAGTCCATTTCCACTCCGATCAGCAGGCCTTTGCCGCGCACTTCCTTGATGTGCTTGCCCTTGATCGAGCGCAGCTTGTCCATGAAGTACTTGCCCATCTCGAAGGAATTTTCCACGAGCTTTTCCTCGGTGAGGACCTTCAGCGCCTCGCGCGCCACCGCGCACGCGAGCGGGTTGCCGCCGAACGTGCTGCCGTGGTCGCCGGGGTTGAACACGCCCAGCACTTCCTTGGAGGAGACGACGGCGGAGATAGGCATCACGCCGCCGCCGAGGGCCTTGCCCATGGTGATCATGTCGGGCTTTACGTTCTCGTAATCGCAGGCGAATTTTTTCCCGGTGCGGCCGAACCCGGTCTGGATCTCGTCGGCCACGAACAGCACGCGGTTGGCCTTGCACAGGTCGTAGGCGGCCTTCAGGTAGCCCGCCGGCGGCACTATAATGCCCGCCTCCCCCTGGATGGGCTCCAGCAGGAAAGCCACGGTATTCGGGGTGATCGCGGCCTTGAGGGCCTCCAGATCGCCGTACGCCACGGTCTTGAAGCCGGGGGTGAACGGCCCGAAGCCGTCCTTGTACTGCGGCTCGGTCGAGAAACTCACGGTGCTTATCGTGCGGCCGTGGAAGTTATTGGAGCAGGTTATGATCTCCGCCCGGTCGGCCTGCACGCCCTTCACCTTGTAGCCCCACTTGCGCACCGCTTTCAGCGCGGTCTCTACGGCCTCGGCGCCGGTGTTCATCGGGAGGGCCATCTCGTAGCCGGAGAACTCGCACAGCTCCTTCAGGAACGGGCCGAGCTGGGCGTTGTTGAAGGCGCGGGAGGTCAGCGTGACCAGCTTGGCCTGGTCGGTAAGCGCCTTGAGGACGCGCGGGTGCCTGTGGCCGTGGTTCAGCGCCGAGTAGGCGCTGAGCATGTCCATGTACTTGTTGCCCTCCGGGTCCTTCACCCACACGCCCTTGGCGGTGGAAATGACTATCGGCAGCGGATGATAGTTGTTGGCCCCGTACTGCTCGGCCACTTCTATCAGCCTGCGGCTCTCTGTGTGTTCGGTGTTAGTGTCCATGTTGGTCTCCTTTTTTAATGGAGCGGCCCTGCGTTTAAGCGGGAGCCCCGTTGCGGGGCCCCCCCAGGTAAAGGCTGCCAGCCTCCCAACTTTCTAGAACTTGGCGCCGGCCCCCAGCGAATAGGCGGCCTGGCCGTGCAGAATATTGTACGCGCCGTAGACGTAAAGCAGCGGCAGCGGCGACAGCCGTACGCCCACGGTGTAGCGGGGCTTGGAGATGGTAGCGTCCACGCCGTTAAGGGCGGCGTTGACGTTCTTTATCTCCAGCGTGGTGCGGTCGATGCCCACGCCGACATACGGCTTGATCACCGGGATGTCGAAGGAGGCGGAGGCGTCGAGCGACAGATGGCTGCCCTTGAAGTAGTCATAGGTGATGACGTCGTAGTAGGCCGACACGGACACGTCGGGGATGAACTTGGTCAGGGTGCCGCTTTTAAGGACGTCCTTGCGCAGGCCGCCGCCGATGATGGAAAAGCCGGAGAAGCCCGTACCGCGGACCATCACATCCGCGCCGATGAGCGGCAGGGCCGCGCCGGCGTGCAGCAGCGGAACGCCGAAAGCGTTCACGTCGGCGTCGCGCAGGATGCGGTTCTCAACGCTGGGTTTGGCCTGCACGGTGGCGGCCAGGCCGGCCTCGAAGCCGGGAAAGCCCAGCGAGCGGCCGGAATTGAAGTCGTTGGCGCCTATGATGCCGCCGAGGTCAGCTGCGAAAGGTTTAAGCAGCGCCTCCGAGGCGTAAGTCTTGAAATCCGAGAAAGGGTCTGCCTTGGCCCCGGCCGCGAGCAGCGGCAGCAGGCACAGCGAAAGAATAATCTTTTTCATTTTTTCCTCCTAAACCGTGTTCTACACCACTATTATCCCATAATTTAAATATAATTGGAACCCCGCCGTTTGCTATTATTTAGACATGAGTTTCCTTCCGGCAACGCAGCAGGAAATCAAGGCCCTCGGCTGGGACCAGGTCGACGTGGTCCTGGTCACCGGCGACGCCTATGTGGACCACCCCTCTTTTGCGATGGCGCTGGTAGGCCGCGTGCTGGAAGCCGAGGGCCTGCGCGTGGCGATCCTCGCCCAGCCGCGCTGGGATTCCCCGGCCGATTTCAGGCGGTTCGGCAAACCACGCCTGTTCTTCGGCGTTTCAGCCGGGAACATGGACTCGATGATCAACAAGTACACGCACAACCGCAAGGTGCGCTCCTCCGACGATTTCTCACCCGGCGGCCGCGCCGGCCTGCGCCCCGACCGTGCCACCCTCATCTACTCCCAGCGCTGCCGCGAGGCCTATCCGGACGCGCCGGTGGTCATAGGCGGCATAGAGGCCACCATGCGCCGCTTCGCGCATTACGATTACTGGTCGGACAAGGTCCGCAAAAGCGTGCTGCTGGACTCCAAGGCGGACCTGCTGGTCTACGGCATGGGCGAGCGGCAGGTGCGCGAGATCTCGGCCCGGCTGAAGGCCGGAGAAAAGATAGCGGGCCTGCGCGATATCCGCGGCACCGCCTACCCGCTGGGCGCCAAAGAAACGGCGGCCCTCGCCCTGCCCGGCGCGGTTGAAATGCCGACCGCCGGCGAGGTTGCCGGCGACCGCGTGAAGTTCTCCGCCGCCACGCGCCTCATCTACGAAAATTCAAATCCTTATAACGCCGCCGTGCTGGTGCAGAAGAGCGAAGGCAAAGCCGTGGTGCAGAATCCCCCCGCCCTGCCGCTTACCACTCCGGAGATGGACGCCGTCTACGGCCTCCCGTTCACCAAGCGCGCGCACCCGTCGTACAAAGAGCCAGTCCCGGCGCTGGAGATGATCAAGGACTCCATCGTCCTCCACCGCGGCTGTTTCGGCGGCTGCGCCTTCTGCTCGCTGACGCTGCACCAGGGCCGTTTTATCCAGAGCCGCAGCCCGGCCTCTGTCGAGAAGGAAGCCGCGGAGCTGCTGCGCACGCCGCGCCACCCCGGCAACATCTCCGACCTGGGCGCGCCGTCGGCCAACATGTACGAGATGCGCGGCAAAGACATGAAGGTCTGCGCGGCCTGCCGCAAGCTGTCCTGCGTCCACCCGGTCATCTGCCCCAACCTGAACACCGATCACAAGCCGCTGCTGGCGCTGATGCGGCGGGTGCGCGCGCTGAAGGGTCTGAAGAAAGCCTTCGTCGCCAGCGGCATCCGCATGGACCTGGCTCTCAAGTGCGGCGAATATATCTCGGAGATAGCGCGCTTCCACACCGGCGGCCAGCTGAAGGTGGCGCCCGAACATATCTCCCCCAAGGTGCTCTCCGTTATGAAGAAGCCCTCCGTCGAGGTCTTCAAGGAATTCGCCGACAAGTTCCTGGCCGAGTCGAAAAAAGCCGGCAAGGAGCAGTACCTGGTGCTCTATTTTATTTCGGCGCACCCGGGCTCGACGCTGGCCGACATGGCCGAGCTCGCCGTCTTCCTGAAGGAGCGCAATATCCGCCCGCAGCAGATCAACGACTTCCTGCCCGCGCCGATGGAATACGCCACCTCTATCTACTTCACCGGCCTCGACCCCTTCACACTCGAGCCCGTCTACGTCCCCAAAAAAGAAACCGAGCGCCGCCTCCAGCGCGCGCTCCTCCAGTACTACAAGCCCGAAAACCGCCCCCTCGTCCTCCAGGCCCTGCGCGAGATCAAACGCCCCGACCTCATCAAAAAGTTACTTTAATTAAAACCTCAACGCAGGGGCGCTCGTGGGTTGGCGGCCTACCGCAGGGATAGGACCGCAAAACGCGTTCGCGCACACCGTGCGCTCACTCGGCACTCGCCCTCCGCGCTACGCAAGCGTCGGGCTCGCGACGGTTTTGCTTGTCCTACCCCTGCGGTCTCCGCTGGTGGCTCGCTTGGTATAGTACTGACAAAGGCAAAGAGGCCGGTGAGGGTATGCCTTCGGAGGGGCCTCGCGAGGGTGAGGCTTGCGTAGCGCCGAACCCGAGTGACAGAGTGAGGCCACGGTGTGGCCGAGCGTACCCGGAGAAGGCATACCCTCGCCGGCCCTACAAGGTGGCGCTCCTACCATTGCGGCAGGGCGCCGGCTTATAATGTTGCGGGAATCAGTTATTTGCCGTGGTGTTTTTTGAGGAATTCGAGGATCTCGGCGCCGTAGAGGGAGGACTTCTCGGCGCCGATGCCCTTGATGGCCTGGATGTCGGCTACGGAGCGCAGCTGCGCCATGGCGAGGCGTTCCAGGATGTCGTTGCCCATGATGGCCTCGGGCAGCATGTTGCGGCGGGCGGCGGTTTCCTTGCGCCAGAGCTTCAGCGTGCGGAAGCGGTTCTTCACCGTCTCGAAATAGGCGCGCTTCTCGCGCGAGATCTCCCGGTGCGGCACATTGTATTCCGGCGCCTTCAGACCCTTCTGCAGCGCCTCGCGGATCCACGGGCCGTGGTTGCTCAGCACGTAGCCGCTGACGCCCTTGAAAATGGACAGGTTGTGCAGGCCCTCGCGCGGCGCCACCGAGAGGCGCAGCATCAGGTCCTCGCTGATCACCTTGAAGGACGGGGTGTTTTTCTTTATCGCCGCCACTTCGCGCGCGATATAGAGCTCGCGCAGCACGGCCAGGCCGCGCCCGTTAAGCTGCCGCGCCCCCTTCAGCGTCAGGAAGCCGCTCTCGTCGAAGCGCATCGGCGTGGGCTCGATCTTGCAGATCTGGGCGAACTGCCCCATGGCCTCTTCCAGCCGGCCCTTCTTCTCCAGCTCGGCCCCGAGGATGTCCCGCAGCTTCTTCAGGTAGATCGTGTCGCCGCTGGCGTAGTCCAGCATCTCCTTGGTCAGCGGGCGGCGGCCCCAGTCGGCCTTCTGGAACTTCTTGTTCAGCTCCAGGCCGAAGTATTCCCCCACCATGCTGTCGAGGCCGCACTTGATGATGCCCAGGTACTTGGCCGCCACCATCACGTCGAAGATGTTGACGAAGACGCATTTAAGCGCGCCCTTGAACACGCGGATGTCGGAATCGGCCGAGTGGAAGATCTTTTCCACGCCGGGGTCCGCAAAAATAGGGAGGATCGGCCTTATGTCCACTGAGAGCGTATCCAGCACGGCATTGATATGCTCGCTGGAAAGCTGCATCAGGCACAGCTTTTCTTTATAGGCGTAGAGGCTGTTAGACTCGGTGTCTATCGAAAGGTATTTGTGGGTCGCGAGCTTGGCGCACAGCTCCTCGAACTCTTTCTGCGTGTCGATAAAGGAGTAACTCATGTTAAAATATAATAACATTTAGGGGGCCCCCTGGTGGAGCCCGGCGGACTATGCCGACGATAATTTTCAACAAGCCTTACGGCGTGCTCTCGCAGTTCACGCCAGAACACGGCCACGCTTCGCTGGCGGAGTTCGGCTTTCCCAAGGGCGTCTACCCGGCAGGCCGCCTGGACCACGACAGCGAGGGCCTGCTGCTGCTCACCTCGGACGGCGCCCTGCAGGCCCGCATCGCCGACCCGCGCCACAAGCTGCCCAAGACTTACTGGGTCCAGGTGGAGCGCGAGCTGACCGAGGAGGCGCTGGCCCGCCTGCGAGCCGGCCTGACGCTGAACGACGGGCCCACCCTGCCTTGCGGCGCCGCCCTCCTGCCCGACCCGGGCCTGCCGCCGCGGGTGCCCCCGGTACGGTTCCGCAAGACCGTGCCCACCTCCTGGGCGGAGATAATTTTGAAAGAAGGCCGCAACCGCCAGGTCAGGCGCATGCTTGCGGCCGTAGGGTTCCCGGTGCTGCGCCTGCTGCGCCGCGCGGTAGGCCCGCTCACCACGGACGGGCTGGAGCCCGGGACCTGGCGCGAGCTGAAGCAGGCGGAAATATCCAGGCTGAGAGGTTTACCATGAGCGTTCCCCCGAGGATAGGTTTCATAGGGCTCGGCATAATGGGCCGGGCGATGGCGCTGAACCTGCACAAGGCCGGCTTCCAGGTATCGGTCTACAACCGCACCAGGCAGCGCACCATGGCGTTCGCCGACCTGGGCTGCCAGGTCGCCGCTACCCCGCGCGCACTGGCTAAGATGTGCGATCTGGTCATCACGATGGTCTCCGACCCTGCCGCCATGGACGCGGTGATGGAAGGCCCGGAGGGCGCGGCCTCGGCCTTCGCCGGCGGCAACGCGCTGATCAACATGAGCACGGTGTCCCCCGACTATACCAGCGCCCTCGCGAAGAAGTGTTTCACTGCCGGGGTGACCTTTCTGGACTGCCCGGTCTCGGGTTCCAAAGGCGCCGCCGAGGGAGCGCAGCTGGTGATCCTGGCCGGCGGCGAGAAAACCGCCGTCGACAGATACGCCCCGGTGCTGAAGGCAATGGGCAAAGAAATAGTTTACGCGGGCCCGCCCCCCGCCGGCACGGCCCTGAAGCTCTGCCTCAACCTCATCGTGGCCCAGTTGACCACCGCCCTGGCCGAGGCCGCCGCCCTGGCCCGGGCGCAGGGCCTGGACCCGGCCCTCATTTTCGAAGCGCTGGGCCACAACCCGGCCCTGAACTGCGGCTATTTCGGCCTGAAGAAGGAGAGCATCCTGAAGCGCGAGTATCCCCCGGCCTTCCCGCTGAAGCACATGCTCAAGGACGCCCGTTTCATGCTGGCCGAGGCGGCGAAGAGCAGGCTGGACCTGCCTGTCACCGCCGCGGTGGAAAGACTGATGACTAAATCGTATAATAGCGGCTACGGCGACAAGGACCTGAGCGTGGTCCTGGCCAACCTGGAAGAACCCCTGGGAGCGAGGAAAGAATGAAAGAACTGCGCAAACTTACGGCCGCCCTGCTGCGGGGCTGCCTGGACTTCGGCAGAAAACACCGGGTCCTGGGCTTCCTCGCCGCCCTCCTACTCGGCGCGTCGTGCGCCGGCGCCGTCTACCTGATAGCACAGCAGTTCCCCACGGTCATCGCCCTTCCCTGCTTCACCGGCGGCTGCGGCGAGTAGCCGGCCGCCCGCGCCAGGCGGGGCACCGGCCCCGCCTTTTTCACGCCCCGGCCTTGCGCGGGGCGGCCGTATTTTGATAGAGTTAGTTTAGACTAACTTTATTATACACCCATAACTTATGCTTAAAGAACTTTCCTCAAGTTTGGAAGACTACCTCGAGGCCATCTACGACCTGAGCCTGAAGGACGGTTTCGCCAGGGCCAGCGCCGTCAGCCGCCGCTTGAAAGTCTCCAAGCCTTCGGTCAGCTCCGCCGTGAAGGCGCTCGCCGCGCGCGGCCTGCTGGTCCAGGAGCGCTACGCCTATATCCGGCTGACGCCCGCGGGCCTAAGGGCCGGGGCGGATATAACCGGGCGCCACTCTTTGCTGAAGGAGTTCTTCATCTCCGTGCTGGGCATGCGGGAGGCCGACGCGGAGCGCGACGCCTGCAAGGCGGAACACGCCCTCAGCCAGGAAGCGCTGTGCCGCTTCGGCGGGCTCTTCGGCTACCTCAAGAGCCCTTCTCGCCGCGCTGCGCTGGCCGCTGCGAAAAAAGCCGCGTCCGGCGGGTGCCGCTTATGAAGCTCTCCCCCCTCCTCACGCTGCTCACCATGCGCGAGAACGAGACCGGCTACATAACTGAAGTTTCCGGCGGCTCCGATTTCCAGGCCAAGCTGCGGGCCATGGGCCTGTACACCGGCCGCCACATCACCAAGCGCTCCGCGGAAAACTCCGGCGGGCCCGCCGTAGTGGAAGTGATGGGCACCCGGGTGGCGCTGGGCCGCGGCATGGCGGCCAAGGTGGCCGTGCGGGTAAAGTCCCGCCGCGTGCTGCTGGCCGGCAACCCCAACGTGGGCAAGAGCGTGGTTTTCTCCCGCCTTACCGGGCTCGAAGTGGTTTCCTCCAATTACCCGGGCACCACCGTGGAATACATGGCGGGCCATACCGTGCTGGCCGGCGAGCGGTTCTCCGTGATAGACGTGCCGGGCGCCTACAGCCACGCCGCCACGAACAAGGCCGAGGAAGTGGCGCGGGACATCCTGGCCGAAGAGGACAAGGCGCTGATCCTCAACGTGGTGGACGCCACCAACCTGGAGCGCAATCTTTTCTACACGCTGGAGCTGGCCTCGCTCTGCGTTCCGACCATCGTGCTGCTCAACAAGTGGGACGTGGCGCGCCGCCGCGGCGTGGAGATAGACGCGCAGGCCCTCGGCAGGCAGCTCGGGCTGCGCGTGGTACCGTTCGTGGCCACCACCGGCGAGGGCCTCGCAGGCCTGAAGTCCGCCGTGCAGGAGTTCAACGCGGACCGCCTGCCGGCCCCCGGCTGCCTGCCCTCGGATCCAGACGAGAAGTGGGCGCTCATCGGCCGCATCTCGGCCGGCTGCCAGAAGATCACGCACAAGCACGCCACGCTGCTGGAAAAAATAGAGGACATCACCTCCCGCCCCGGCACCGGGCTGCCGTTCGCCGCGGCGGTCATGCTGGCCGTGTTCTGGCTCATCCGCTTCACCGGAGAAGGACTGCTGAACCAGGTGCTGGACCCGCTGTTCCGCAAGGCCTGGATGCCCCTGGTTTCGGGCGCCCTCTCCGGCCTCGCCGACGGCGGTTTCTGGAAAACCCTGTTGCTGGGAGCCACCCCGGCCCCGATGGAATCTTTCGGCCTGCTGACCACCGGCCTCTATATACCCTTCGTCAGCGTGCTGCCCTACATCGTCTCGTTCTACGCCGTGCTGGGCCTGCTGGAGGACATCGGCTACCTGCCGCGCCTGGCCGTCCTGCTCGACAGCACGATGCACCGCCTCGGCCTGCACGGCTACGGCACGATACCGCTGATGCTGGGCATGGGCTGCAAGGTCCCGGCCATACTCGCCACGCGGGTCCTGGAAACACCGCGCGAGCGCGTCATCGCGACGGCGCTGACGCTGGGGCTGGCGCCCTGCATGCCGCAGACGGCGATGATCCTGAGCCTGCTGTCGCCGTATCCCTTCAGGTACACGCTGGCGGCCTTCGGCGCCATAGCCGCCGCCGGCATAGCCAGTTCGCTGCTGCTGAGCCGATTGCTGAAAGGCGAAACACCGGAACTGTTCCTCGAGATCCCCCCTTACCAGACCCCCAGCCTTAACATGCTGGGCCGCAAGCTGTATTTCCGCGTCAAGGACTTCCTGCTCGAGGCGGTGCCGATGATCGTCTTCGGCGTCCTGCTGGTGGGGCTGATGGATTACACCGGCCTCCTGGCCGGCCTGTCCCGGTTCTTCGAGCCGGCCGTCACCGGGCTGCTCGGCCTGCCGGCGGAGACCGTGTCGGTAATGACGCTTGGCTTCCTGCGCAAGGACGTCTCCATCGCCATGCTGACGCCCTTCGCGCTGGGGCCCGGGGCCATAGTGGTGGCCAGCGTCTTCATGACGCTTTACCTGCCCTGCCTGGCCAGCGCCCTCGTCACGGTGCGCGAGCTCGGCGCGAAGGACGCGGCGAAGGTGGTCGCGATGAACTTCGCGGCGGCACTGCTGTTCGCGTCCGCCCTTAACCAATTGGTAAAATTACTCTGACGCTATGACCTTCTTCAAAGACATGAAAGCCGGCTTGAGCCGCAACGTGACCTTCCTCGGAGTGGTGAGCGGCCTGACCGACATCTCCAGCGAGATGCTCTACCCGATAGTCCCCGTCTTCCTGACCTCCGTGCTCGGGGCGCCGATGCAGGTGGTAGGCCTGATAGAGGGAGTGGCCGAAGCCACGGCCAGCTTCGTCAAGATCGCCGGGGGCCGCCTGTCCGACCGCCTCAACCGCCGCAAGCCCTTCGTCATCGCCGGCTATTCCCTCTCCGCGCTCTCCAAGCCGCTGCTGGCGCTGGCGGCCTCTTGGCAGTTCGTGCTGTTCTCGCGCTTCATAGACCGCGTAGGCAAAGGCCTGCGCACCTCCGCGCGCGACGCGCTGATCGCCGGCTCCGTCGACAAGGCGCACTGGGGCAAGGCCTTCGGCTTCCACCGCGCCATGGACACGCTGGGCGCGGCGCTGGGCCCGCTGACCGCGCTGGCGATGCTACACTACATGGGCGCGGAAAAGCCGGACTACCGCCTGATCTTCCTGGCCGCCTTCGTGCCGGCCCTGCTCGGCGTGGGCGTGCTGGTCTGGCTGGTGAAGGAAGTGGCGCAGCCCGCGGCCCCGGGTAAGGCCGCGGCGCCGGCTGAGCCCGTCAGCGCCGACTTCAAGACCTTCGTGGCGCTCTACGCGGTCTTCGCGCTGGGCAACTCCAGCGACGTGTTCCTGATCATGCGCGCCAAGGGCCTCGGCTTTTCGCTGACGCAGGTGATCCTGGCCTATACCGGCTACAATCTGGTCTACGCCCTGCTGGCGTCGCCCGCGGGCTGGCTCTCCGACAAACTGGGCAAGGTTAAGACCATGGCGTTCGGCTTCGCAGTTTTCGCGGCGGTCTACCTCGGCTTCGCCGCGGCCGACAGGCCCTGGATGATCTGGGCGCTGTTCGCCCTCTACGGTTTCTACGGTGCCTTCAACGAGGGGATAGCCAAGGCCGTGGTGGCGCACCTCAGCGGCAGTTCCAACCGCGCCAGCGCCATGGGCTATTTCCAGGGCACGCTCGGCTTCCTCACTTTCGCCTCCAGCGCTCTGGCCGGCTTCCTGTGGGACCGTTTCTCCCCCTCCGCGCCTTTCTTCGTCGGGGCGGCGGGCGCCCTGCTGTCCGGCCTGGCCCTCACGCTCTGGGCGCGCCGCAGGAAATTCTCCTTCTAAAAATTGTAAAGTAGTAGCACGCTTTACGATGAAAAACCTCTTAACAGAAGTGCTCAAGCATGAAGTCTACCCCGCGATGGGCTGCACCGAGCCCGTCGCCGTCGCTTTCGCCGCCGCAACGGCCGCCAAGCTGCTGAAAGGCCGCACCACCTCGGTGGTAATCAGGACCGACCCCGGCACCTACAAGAACGGCCTGGCCGTAGCCATTCCGAACACCAGCGGCCAGAAGGGCAACCTGCTCGCCGCCGCCGTGGGCGCCGTCACCCGCAAGCCGGAGCTGGGCGCCGAACTTTTCAAGGGCCTGCCGTACGCCCGCCTGAAAGAGGCCGCCGCCCTGGTCCGCGGCGGCCGCGCCCGGGTACAGGTGGATTATTCGAAGCGCGGCATCTACATCGCCGCCGAAGTTAAAGCGGGCGGGGACAAAGCGCTCTGCGTGCTGGAAGGCAGCCACAAGCAGGTCGCGCTCCTCAGGCATAACGGCAAAACCCTCGTGAAGACCGGGGGCCCCGGAAAAAAGACCCGCCTGCCCTACAAAGAAGCCCTGAAGAAAGCTTCTTTCAAAGACCTTTTCCGCGCGGCCGACAAAGTCACCCCGGCGGAGCTGGCCTACCTGAAGAAGGGCGTAGAGATGAACCTCGCCGCTTCGCGCGAGGGCCTGAAGCTGAAGAAGGTGGGCTATTACGTGCAGGACCTGATAAAGAAAGGCTACCTGAAGCGCGACATTCTTTCCAACGCGAAGCTGACCGCCGCGGCCGCCGCCGACGCGCGCATGGCCGGC
Source organism: Elusimicrobiales bacterium (assembly GCA_028688015.1). GTDB lineage: Bacteria > Elusimicrobiota > Elusimicrobia > Elusimicrobiales > UBA9959 > UBA9959. The sequence continues at coordinate 52,604 of JAQTZB010000007.1, forward strand.
GCGCCGATACCTGTGATGTCCAGCGGGGAATCCGGCAACCAGGGCGTAGTCGCCGTGCTGGTACCCTGGCTGGTGGGCAAGGCCTTCGGCGTCCCGGAACGGCGCATCCTTAAGAGCATCGCGCTCTCCCACCTGGTCAACTCCTACATAAAGGTCTTCACGGGCGAGCTGGCCCCTATCTGCGGCTGCGCGGTGGCGGCCGGCGTGGGCGCCTCCGTGGCCATTGTCTGGCAGCGCTCGGGCCCCGACGCTAAAAAGATAGCGCTGGCCGTCAACACCGTCATCAGCGACATCGGCGGCATGATCTGCGACGGCGCCAAGAGCGGCTGTGCCCTGAAGGTGGCCTCTTCGGCGGACTCGGCCATCCGCGCCGCGTGGATGGCCTGCAACGGCGAAGGGATCACCGACGAGGAAGGCTTCGTGGGCCACTCCGCGGAAGCCACCATCAAGAACATCTCCCGCATCTCCAGCCTGGGCATGGAGAAAGTGGACCGCATCATCCTGGATATCATGTCGGGGAAAAAACCGTGAGCCAGTACGCCGCCCTTCTGAAAGACCCCCTGGCGGAGCTCCTCGCGCCGGCGGCCTTCCTGGCCGGCCGGCCGGGCGCTACCAGGGACTCGGCGCAGTTCTTCCTGCGCGCCAACCCCGGCTTCCTGGGCCGGAACCTGCCGCTGGAGGCCGCTCGCGAGCTGTCCGAAGCAGCGGGGCTGGCCGGCTTCGGGACCCTGCTGGTCCCCGAGGCTGAACTCCCCGCCCTGCCCACTCCCATGCCGGCCGAAAAGATCGAAGTTAAAGGGAACGGTTTCTCGGCCAAGCTCCCCGGAGCCGTTATTTTCATCCCTTACGATTCCGTTACCGTTATAGCCGCCGCCGCCTGGGACGCCGAAGCCCTGCCCGACACCGTGCAGGCGCTCAAGCCCGGCCTGTTCGCCAAAATAGCCGCCCTCGCCGGGGCGCCGCTGCCGCCGGTGCCAGCCGCGCCGAAGGAGACTTTTTTCCGCGCCGACGTCATCGGCGGAGAGGAGGTCCTCCGCGTAACGCTTAAGCCCGAGGCCCTTGATTTCTCGCCGCTAGGCCCGGCCCGCTCTCCGTCCAGCCTTATAAACTTCCGGCTCCTGCTGGACACGCTCGCCACCCCGTGCTTCGGGGCCGTCAAGAACGGCTTCCTCCCCGCCTTCCTCGCCAGCGCCCCGCTGGCCCCCCATAAAGTCGCCTCCCCCGAAGCCGCCGACCTCGCCCTCTCCCGCCTCCTTCTCCTCTCCTCCCCCAAATAACCGTGTAAGGAGAGGTAGGGCCCGCGAGATGCCCAGTCGGGGCCAGCAGGTGAGGGGCCCCGTGCTCCTGGCAGAAGGGAACCGTTGCGCGGTTCCCCCCGCCCTTGGGAAATTAAGGGCGGGGCCCCCTTCCCCAAAGTCGCACGGAACCCCTCCCCTGCCGTCCCCTCCGTATATTTGTCAGTCCTATCCAAGCGAGCCACCAGCGGAGACCGCAGGGGGTAGGGTTAGCAAAACCCTCATGAGCCCGACGCTTGCGTAAGCGCGGAGGGCGAATGCGGAGTGAGCGCACGGTGTGCGCGAACGCGTTTTGCGTTCCTACCCCCTGCGGTAGGCCGCTCACCACGAGCGCCCCCGCGTACCCGGAGAAGGCATACCCTCGCCGTCCCCCCTCGCGGTAGGCCGCCAACATAACGAGCGCCCCTTAGTTCCTGCCCTCTCGGCTGCAACACCCAGCTAATTGGCGCTTGTAGCGGTGGAGGCATTAAATTATAATTTGAGTAATGGAAAAGCAACACGGGAACCACTACAAATTCTTCGCGCTGCACGCGCATTTCTACCAGCCCCCGCGCGAGAACCCCTGGACCGGCCGCATAGACCCCCAGCCCTCCGCCTGGCCTTACCACAACTGGAACTCACGCATCGCCCGCGAATGCTACCTCCCCAACGCCTGCGCCCGCATCAACGACGCCTCCGGCCACGTGCTGGAGCTGGCCAACAACTACCTGCACATGAACTTCAACTTCGGGCCCACGCTGTTCTCCTGGCTCGAAAAGAATTACCCCTTCTACTACGCCAAGATCCTCCAGGCCGCTCGCGAGAGCCGCGAGAAGACCGGGCATTCCAACGCCATCGCCCAGGCCTACAACCATCTCATCATGCCGCTGGCGCCGTTCCCGGACCAGCTCACGCAGGCCCTGTGGGGCATAAAAGATTTCGAGCACCGCTTCGGCTTCAAGCCCGAAGCGATGTGGCTGCCGGAGACCGCCGCCTCCGACGACACCCTGAGGCTGCTGGTGGACCTGGGCCTGAAATACGTCATCCTTTCCCCCTACCAGGCCGACAAGATCAGGGAGGGCGCCGGCGAGTGGGCGGACGCCTCCCGCGGCGATTTCGACACCACCGTGCCCTACGCCTGGCACGACACCCTCCCCGACGGCACCAAGGCCAAGGGCCGCTCCCTCGCCGTGTTCTTCTACGACGGCCCGCTGTCCAAGGCGGCCGCCTTCGAAGGCCTCACCCGCGACTCGGTCGCTTTCGCCGACAGGGTAGAGGCCTGCTACCGCCCCGACGCCGGCAGGCCGCAGCTGGTCAGCATGGCCGTGGACGGCGAGACCTTCGGCCATCACCACAAGTTTTCGGACATGACGCTGGCCCACGCCTTCCTGCACGAGCTCGGCAAGCGCGGCATCCGGCCCGTCAATTTCGGACAGTATCTGGAGCTCAACCCGCCCCGGCACGAAGTGACCGTCAAGCGGGGGCCCGACGGGGAAGGCACGGCCTGGAGCTGCGCGCACGGCGTGCGCCGCTGGAAAGGCGGCTGCGACTGCGGCGGCGAGGGCGGCTCGCTGAACTGGCGGCTGCCCTTCAGGGCCGCCCTGAACGCCCTGCGCGAGTCCGCGGGCAACGTCTACGCCTCCGAGGGCGCCAAGTTCTTCCGCGCTCCGTGGGAGGCCCGCAATGATTACGCCGCCCTGCTGCTCGACCGCTCCCCGGCGGCCGAGGACGCCTTCTTCGAGCGCCACTCCCCGCGCAAGCTGGGCAAAGGCGAAAGGGCCAGGGCCCTGGAACTACTGGAGCTGCAGAAGCACGCCATGTTCATGTTCACCAGCTGCGGCTGGTTCTTCGCCGACATCTCGCGCATAGAGGCGGTGCAGAATCTGCGCTACGCCGCGCGCGTGTCAGAGACGCTGCGCGACCTGGGCTTCGAGAACGCCGACCGCCACTTTCTTTCCCTGCTGGAGATGGCCCGCTCCAACTATCCCGACCACGAGAACGGCCTCAAGATCTACCAGCGGCTGCTCGCCGAGAACGCCCTGGCCCGCCAGAAGGCGGCCGCTCTGATCATCGCCGACGCCATGCTGGGAGTCGAGGAGAGCCGCGCCGGTGAGGCCGTGACCACGGAAGAGCGGACCAACCGCGGCGGGGTGCTGTGCCTGCGCGGCAAGGTCCTCACGCCCGGGCCCGACGGCGAGTCCCCGCTGCCCTTCTGCTACCTGCGCCGCGACGCCGAGTTCCCGACGCTGTTCTTCCCCCCGCCAGGCGCGTCCGGGCGGCTCAAGGAACTGTTCGCCTCCCTCGAGCCCGCGGCCCTGCAGGCGGCCCTGGAGGCGGAGCCCGGCTTCGCCCGCGTCACCTTCGAGGATTTCTCCTGGGAAGAGAAGACCCTCTACGCCTGGATCCTGGCCGACGCCGCCAGGCACAGCCACGCAGGCTCCATCTTCAAGATCCTGGAGGACTACCTCTACCTGCTCGCCCGCCTGCCCGGCAGGACGTCCTCGTCCTGGGCGCCGCTGCGCTCGCAGGCGGCGGCGTACGCCCGCCAGGCGGCCGAGATAGTGTTCACCCGCGCCCAGCGCTCTCCCGGCACGGCGGAACTGGCCAAACTGGCCGCGCTGGCCGCCCGGCTCAAGGCGGCCGGCCTGGAGGCCGGCTTCGACCCGGCCCCGGAAGAGTCCGCTGCGCTGGCCGCCAAGATCGCCTCCCCCGCGCTGGCCGCCCCGTCGGCCGCGACGCTGGCCCCGCTGCTGAACCTGCTGAGGGCGGCCAGGGACCTGGGCGCCCACGACCTGCTGTTCCACCTGCAGAACTACCTGGCGGCGCTGTTCCCCGCCGCCGCCGCGGCCAAACTGCCGCCCGAGGCGGCCGCGCAGCTCAAGGAGCTCTACGCCCTCTCCGGCATCATCATAGAGCGCTTCAACAGCCGCCTCGAAGAACTGGCCGCCGCGAACTAGCGACCGGCAAATAAAAAAACCGCGGCCGGCCGGCCGCGGTTTTTTTGCGCCCGTCGCCGCTAGCTGCGGGCGGCCTTTTCCATCTCCTCCGTCGAGAAGACCCGGTAATCCATCTCCGGGAAGATGTTGTCGCGCCACTCCAGGTCCTTGAGCCAGCCTTCCTCGAGGCGGTTGCCCACGATCTGCTCGTAGAGGCCGTTGAAGCGGTGCGTGTGCGCCACGAAGCGCTTGGTGGAATAACTCTTGGCGGTGCCCACCGTCATCAGGAAAGCCCAGTCGGAAGACATGCCCAGCACCACTTCGCGCGCGCACTGGTTGAGCGCGCGTAGCAGCGTGCCCTCGGCGTGCGGGAACTTGTTGGCCAGCTCCACCATGCGCTCCACCTGCTTGTGCAGGTGGCGGTACATCCAGTCGTTGGTGCCGTTGAGCCAGACCTCGTTGTAGCCCTTGTCGCCCCAGGTGGACATGGAAGGCTGCACCACCTGGTTGTCGGGGTGCATGGAGAGGTACTCGCTCGGCGTGACCATCTTCACGGTCTTCTGGTCGTGGTGGAGCTTCTTGAACAGGAACTCCAGGAAGTCCGTGCCCTCGTACCACCAGTGGCCGTACAGCTCGGCGTCGTACATCGACACCACTATCGGCTTCTTGCCGAGGAAATGCTCCAGGTGCTCTATCTGCCGCTCGCGGTTGAACATGAAGTTGCCGGCGTGGCTGGCGGCCATCTCCCGGGCTTCCTGCGGGTTATAAGGCGCTTTTTCGTTGAGCCCCACCTTGCCCGTGATCTTGCAGTACTTCATGCCGATATTGCGGCGCACGCCGTCCTGGTGCAGGTACGGCTTGATATAGTCGTATTCCAGGTCGTAACCCAGGTCGCGGTAGAACTCGCGGTAGCGGTGGTCGCCCGGGTAGCCGGTCTCGGCGCTCCATACCTGCTGGGCGCTCTCCATGTCGCGGCCGAAGGCGGCCACGCCGGAGGGGCAGTACACCGGCGCGTACACCCCGTAACGCGGGCGCGGGCTGCCGTAAATGATGCCGTGCGTCTCGAGGAAGAAATAGCGGATGCCCTGCGCCCGCAGGAACACGTCGTCGCCGGGATTGTAGGCGCATTCAGCGAGCCAGATGCCCCGGGGGCCCCGGCCGAAATGCTTGCGGTAATTGTCGGCGGCCAGCTTGATCTGGGCGTGGACAGCCTCTTTGCGCAGCTCCAGCGGCAGGAAACCGTGGGTGGCGCCGCAGGTGATGATCTCCAGCTTGCCCATGTCCTGGAACTTCTTGAACCCGTCGAGGATGCGGCCGTGGTAGTAATCCTCGTAGAGTTCCCGGATGCGGCGGAACTTGGTCTCGTACATCTTGGCCACTTCGTAGAAGCCGGTGTTGCGGGTGCGCACCACTTCCTTCTCCGCGAGCTCGAGCCGCAGGCTGTAGTAGCGGCGGAAGCGCTCGCGCAGCAGGTCGTCGGCCATCATGTTGCACAGGGGCGGCGTGATGGACATCGTGACGCGGAAATCCGTGCCTTCGGCGGTCAGCTTCTCGTAGATATCGAGCAGCGGCAGGTAGGTTTCGCACATCGCCTCGAAGAACCAGTCCTCTTCGAGGAAGTCCTCGTACTCCGGGTGGCGTATGAACGGCAGGTGCGCGTGAAGAACTAAAGCGAGGTAGCCTTTTTCGTTATTTGCCATCTGTGGTCGTGGTCCTGGTGACCTTTATGTCGATCTCCCTGGAATCTGTCTCGTCCTTGGACATGGCCTTCACGGGCAGGTCCACCAGACCGTCGGGCAGCGCGAAGCGCATGGAGAAGGTACCGTCCGGGTTCAGGTTGACCTTGCGGCCGGAAACGGTCACGAAGGCGTCAGGCTCGGTAGCCCCGTACAGGATCAGTTCGCAGTCGGCGACCAGCCAGAACTTCTTGTTGGCCAGCTCGGGCTTCTGCAGGTTCTGCGAGCTCATGGACGAAACGCCCCACGAGGAGGCGCGGGAGAACACGGCGCGCAGCATCTCCCAGCGCTGGGCCAGGCTCTTGGCGACCTCGCCCGAGCCCTTGCCGATGTATTCCACGCCCGAGAGCTGCAGCAGCTTGTCGAAATCCGCGGTAACGGCCATCCACTTCTCGTCGGTCACGTCGGAGACGCGGCCGCCCGGCAGGTTGACGGTATTGGTCTTAACTATGCCGACAAAGGTGCCGTCGGGCAGCACCAGCCCGACCTCGCAGCAGTAGGCGCGGCCGGCTTCCTGCACGTTGACGTACCAGCTCTTGGCCTCGAACATCACCGGAATGTCGAAATAGCGGGCGGAGCCGTCGCCGTCGGCGGAACTGACGTCGTAAACCCTTATGACCGGGCGGCCTTTCTGGAACAGGTCCTCCCCGTGGGTCTTGCACAGGTTCTTCCTGGAATTCTCGGTTATCTCCCAGTAGATGAACATCCAGTTCGGGTCGCGCGGCAGCAGGGCCGCTTCCGTAGTGCCGTAACCCTCGGGAAGCGCCTTGTGTTCTGCCTCAGGCGCGGTATTGTTTTTCTTTATTTGCCCAGACGAAGTCATCTCAGTCTCCTTGCGGATATACGATGTTCAACCGGGGAGCGGCCGGTTACGTGAAAATATAACGATGCCAAATCCCCCCTACCCTACTGCGAATTAGTATAGCATATTTAGCCCTCTTCCCCAAATGAAAAAGCCCGGTTTTACCGGGCTTTTTCCGCGTGCGGCGCTAGTCCGCGGGAATGTCAGGAAAATCAGCGGGCGCGGCGGCGGTGTCGAAGAGCCTGTCAAAGGTCTCCTGGTAACCCCTTACCACGGCCGGCTCCGTGACGAAAATGATGTTCTCGAAAGAGTTCCTGCTGGCGTTGGCGGTCCAGTTGAAAGAGCCGGTCTCCAGCAGCCGCCCGTCCAGGATGGCGAACTTGTCGTGCAGGGCGCCCGTGTCTGTGCGGCCCAGCCGCCAGCGGAACGGGACCCCGCTGTCGAAGAGATACTTGGCCAGCGGCGAGGTTTTGGCCATATTCTGGTCCATCAGGAAACGCACCCGCACCCCCCTGGCCTGGGCCCTGGCCACCGCGTCGGCCAGCACTCTGGAAGAGAAGGTGAAAGTTACGATATCGGCGCTGGAGGCGGCCGCGTCGAGGATGGCCGCCAGGCGCTCCTCGCTGCGGGAGCCGGGAGAAAAAAGGTAAGCCGGCACCGGCGTGCCGTTGAACGAATACAGCGGGGACTGGTCCTGCGGGGGCGCGCCGTAAAACCCTTCCGGGAGTTCCGGGGACGGGCCCTGGGCGGCTGTGCGGGCCCTGGCCCACATCCAGTCGAAGTAGCGGGCGTAGCCGTCGGTGTAAACCGGGGCCCTGGCCACCAGGGTATTCTCGAGGTTGGAGAAGGTGGCGCCGAAGGTCCAGTTGTAGGAGCCGACCGCGGCGGCGGCGTTGTCGCAGATCAGGATCTTGTTGTGGTTCACTCCGTAGGCGCGGGTGCCGCGCAGGGTGCGCACTTCCAGGCCCGGCTCGGCCAGCAGGCGCAGGATCTCGGTGTCGGCGCGGGGATAGACGTGCTGCTCGTCGACGATCAGGCGCACGCGGGCGCCCCTGTTCTTGGCGCGGATCAGCGCGTCGGGATTATCGCGCAGCGTGATGCTGAACATCACTGCGTCCACCGAGCGGACGGAGGCGTCTATCAGTTCAGTATTGAGGTCGTTGAGATAGGCGAAGGAGTAGGCCGGGAAGCCGCTGAAATCGCCCCGGAGGAAGGCCCGGGCCGGCGGCGGGGCCAGCGGAATGGTTATCGCGGGGGCGCTGTAGTCCGCCAAGGCGTCGTAAGCGCCGGCGGCGGCTTTGCCCGGGCTCAGCAGGAAGGCGGCGAGAAAAAACGCCGCGGGCTTGTATAGCCGTTTCAGCATTACTGTTCATTGTAGCGGTTTGGCCGCGCGCCAGGAAGACCTAATGGTCCCGGAATATATAGGGCCAAAGGACCTATGGGGAAGTTACCCTTTGACGCTGGTCAAACCGAACTGCGCGCGTTACAATATGTCATAGACGGAAAGTTAAGCGCGACCGGAGAACCATGAAAAAGTACTTAGCCTGCTTCGCCATACTCCTTCTGGGGGCCTCGTCAGCGAAGGCCCAGCTCAGCGCCTATTTCATAAACGTCGGCCAGGGCGACGCCACCTACATCGAGCTGCCCAACGGCGGCAACGTACTGATAGACGGCGGCCCCTCGGGCACGCCGGTCTACGAATTCCTTAAGGCCAAGGGCGTCACCAAGATAGACCACGTGGTGCTCACCCACCCCCACAGCGACCATTACCGCGGCCTCAAGAAGGTGTTCGCGGCCTTCGATGTTAAAAATTACTATGACACCCGGGCGGAGAACAAGGACGCCCAGGGCGACAACAACCTGCGCGAGCTGGCCAGCCTGGAGCCTTCCTGCCGCACCCACTATCCCGAAGCAGGGCAGAACCTGGACTGGGACAAGCACGTCACAGTGAAGGTGCTGAACACCTGCAGCGAGCCGCTGCTCAGCAGCAACAACGACGAGATAAACAACTGTTCCATCGTGCTGCGCTTCTACTACAACGGCCACGGCATCCTGACCACCGGCGACGCCGAAGCCTCCGTGGAGAACGCGATGATGCGCATCTTCAAGTCCGGGCTGCAGTCCACTTACCTCAAGGTCTCGCACCACGGCTCCCGCTACTCTTCCACCGACAAATTCCTGGCCCGGGTACAGCCCCGCGTGGCCATCATCTCGGTGGGCCTAGACAACAACTACGGCCACCCGCACAAGGAAGCCCTCGACCGCCTCACCGCCGCGGGCGCCCAGATCTTCAACACCCTAAGCGGCACCCAGTCGCTGGTCATCCCGGCCCCCAAACGCGGCGTGGAGCTGATGATCAACGACCAGATAGACCTGCCGGTCACCTATACTCCGGCCCCCAAGTTCATAATGACCGACAACCTGCGCGACCCGGCCGACTCCGCCGCCATGCGCCAGCTCCTCCTCGAAGCCACCCCCGAATAAAATCCCCCTCCGCAAATAAAAACGCGCCCCCCCGGGCGCGTTTTTATTTCATTTCATTATATCTCAGAAGGTGCCGCGAGAAGCACAGTCGGGGCCAGCAGGGGAGGGCTCCGTGCTCCTGGGCAGAGGGGAACCGTTGCGCGGTTCCCCCCCCCTTGGGAAATTAAGGGCGGGGCCCCCTTCCCAAAAGTCGCACGGAACCCCTCCCCTGCCGTCCCCTCCGCATGTTTGTCAGTACTATACCAAGCGAGCAACCAGCGGAGACCGCAGGGGGTAGGGTTAGCAAAACCCTCATGAGCCCGACGCTTGCGTAAGCGCGGAGGGCGAATGCGGAGCGAGCGCACGGTGTGCGCAAGCGCGTTTTGCGTTCCTACCCCCTGCGGTAGGCCGCCAAACCACGAGCGACCCTAGCTATAGGCCGCCCTCTGAGATGTTTATTTAGGCAACAGGGGAGAGTCGGGAGGGAGGCCGTAGGCTTCGGCAAGGTTAGAGGGCTGCAGCATGACCGCGGCGGGGCCGAAGGCGTATTGGCCTGCGCCTTTGAGCACCAGGGCCTTGTTGCAGCCCAGGGCCGCCAGGGCCGGCTCATGCAGCACGGCAGCCACCGCCAGGCCCTTGCCGGCCAGGCGGCGCAGCAGGGCCATCACTTCCGACTTGTATTTCAAGTCCAGGTGAGAGGTCGGCTCGTCGAGCAGCAGCACTTTGGCCTCCTGCGCCAGGGCCTGCGCTATGAAGGCCAGCTGGCGCTCTCCGGTGGAAAGCGTGTTCACAGAGCGCCCGGCCAGCCTGGCTATGCCGGTCTCCTCCAGCGCCAGGTCCGCCGCGGCGCCGTCGTCGGCCGAATAGCCGCGCCAGAAACCGGCGCGGGCCGTCCGCCCGAGCAGTACCATCTCGCGCACCGAAAAGTCGTAGGGCGTGGCCGTCTCGCTGGCCACGTAGGCCGCCAGGCGCGCCAGCCGTCCCGGTTTCAGCGCGTAGACCTCTTCCCCTCCCAGCCTCACCGATCCTCCCGCTGGCTTTATATAGCCGGTCAGCAGCCGCAGGAGCGTCGACTTGCCGGAGCCGTTGGGCCCCAGCACGCACATGAAATCCCCGGAGCGCAGCTCGAAGGACAGGTCCTCCAGCAGCGGTCCGCCGCTGAAGGAGAAAGTCAGGCCTGAAGCCCGCAGCACAGGCATCAGGCCCTCCCCCGCGAACCGCGCCAGAGCAGCCACATAAAGAAAGGCGCACCCGCCAGCGCCATCACCACCCCGGCCGGAACCTCCGACGGAGGGAAAAGGGTGCGGCCGGCCGCGTCGGCGGCCGCCAGCAGCGCCGCCCCGCCCACGGCTGCCGCCGGCAGCAGCGCCCTCGCGGACGGGCCCGTCAGCAGGCGCACAATATGCGGCGTCATCAGCCCCACGAAACCGATAGTCCCGCCCAGCGCCACCGCCGCCGAGGTGGCGGCGCAGGCCAGCGAAAAGAACAGCACTCTTTCGCGGGCGGGGTCCACCCCCAGGTGGTAGGCGCTTTCCTCGCCCAGCGCCATGGCGTCAAGCGACCGCCAGCGCAGCATGGCCAGCAGCGCGCAGACGGCTATGATGCCGGCCGAAGCCGCCAGCACGCCGGGCTGCGACGGGTACAGTCCGCCCAGCACGAAGTAGAACAGGGAGAAGGAGCGCTCGCGCGCCGCCGTCAGAGCCAGCATTACCAGCGCCGACAGGAAGGCGCTCACGGCCACGCCGGCAAGCACCAGCGCCGCGTCGGACAGGCGGCCGGCCAGCCGCGCCAGCCAGTAAGAGAGGAAGGTGGCCCCGAAGGCGCCGGCGAACACCGCCGCGAAGAACAGCGGCGAGGTGCGCTCTATCCCGGCCATGAAGCAGAGCACGGCCGCCGCCGTCGCGCCGGAGGAAGTGCCCAGGATGTACGGGTCGCTGAGCGGGTTCTTCAGCGCGCCCTGGAACAGCGCTCCGGCCAGCCCCAGGCCGGCCCCCACCGCCAGCGCCGCCAGCGTGCGCGGCAGCCGGAGGTTCCAGACTATGTCCGGCGCCAGCCCGGCGGGCCCGGCGGCCAGCGAGAACAGGCAGGCCGCGGCCAGCGCGGCCAGCAGCAGCGGGAGCCTATTTTTTCTCATTCAGGAGCTTTTCCAGTTTCGCTATCTCTGCGAAAAGGCGCGGCCCGGGGCGCGCGAAGGCGTCCCTGTCGAGCGTAGTGATGACGCGGCCGGCCTTGACCGCCGCAAGGTCCTTCGCCATCGGGCGGGCGGCGAATTCTTCCGCCGTGCCCGCCAGCAGGATCACGGCCTCGGGGTCCAGCAGCAGGGTTTCCTCCCAGGAAGCCTGGAAATAACCGCGCTTCTCCCCGCCGAACACGTTCCTGCCGCCGGCCAGCCGCACGGCGTCCGACAGGAACGACAGCCCGCCGGTGGTCCAGCCGCCGGCGTCGGCCTCTATGTAAACCTTCAGCGGCTTTTCCGGGGCTTTGCGCGCGGCCTTAGCGGCCAGCTGCTTGGCCAGGCGCTCCCCTTCCTTCTTAAGCCCCAGTTCCGCGGCTATCAGCCGCACGGTGTTCAGGATATCCGCCGCGCTCTTCTCTTCCGGCAGGGAGACCACTTTGAGGCCCAGCGAAGCCAGCTGCTTCGCCGTGGACTGGCCGGCCCAGGCGCCGGTAAAGATCACGTCTGGCTTCAGCGAGTAGACTTTTTCCACGTTGGGGCGCAGGTAATCCCCGGTCTTCTCTATCTTCAGCGCCGCGGGCGGCCAGTTGCAGAAGTTGGACACCCCCACCAGGTCGCCCCCGGCGCCAAGTTCGAAGATGATCTCGGTATAGGACGGCATCAGCGAAACGACGCGGCGCGCCTGCGCCTGCCCGGCCAGCAGAAGTAACGCCGCAGCGATAAACATGTTTCTCATAAAAAAAGCCCTTTCTCCGGTGAGAAAAGGCCCTGTTTTCCCCTCGGAAGCCCCCGCTTCCGGCGGAGGTTCGCAGTAGACCGGGCTAGCCTTGCGGCATTACCGTTGCGGGGCAGCCCCGGGATCGCACCGGGTTCCTTCTGCGCTACGCTATTATGATACTAAAATTTGTACTTAACTTCCCCCATCACGTAGCCCCCCCCGAGGCCGTACTTGACCCCGCCGGCCTTGCGGGTGGTGAAATCCCCCGCCAGCGCGCCCAGCGTGCCCTGCAGGCCGCCCCAGCGGCGGCTGACCGCCGCGGAGAAGCGGTGCATGTGCACGTCTATGGCCGCGGAATGGTCCAGGGAGCCCGCGTCTATGGCCGGCGTGTCGTAGGCGTAGCCGGCCAGGAAGTCGGTGCGCTCGTCGTAAGCCCACAGCGCGCCGGCCCGGAACTTGTAAGAGTTCTTCCAGTCGAAGGTCTTGGCCTGGTCGGCCAGCAGGGTACCGGGGTTATCGTAGGTGGTCTTGTTGGAGAAGCCCTTCCACCAGGTCTGGGTCAGGTCGCAGGTCAAGGTGAGGTCCTTGCGGAACTTCCAGGCCGCGCCCACGCCGGAGGTGGGCGGCTGCATCAGGGAGAATTTAAACCCTGTAGCCTCCGTCATGGCCAGGGCCGGCCAGGACGCTTCCGCGTCGCCCTCTATCTTAACGTCGGCGCCGGTCCGGAACACCGCGCCGAGAGAAAAGGAATCGTTCAACTGGTACTTGCCGCCGAATATACCTTCGACGCCATAGCCGGTTCCGTCCATCTCCTTGTCTATGGTCCCCGCGCCGACGGCACCTATTTTAGCGTCGCTGGCTATATCGCCGCGGATGGCGTTTACGCCCAGGGCCAGCGAAATGTTTTCTGTTAATTTGCGGGCGTAGGAGATGTTCGCCACCGTTATACCGGCGAAGCCCTTGTAGTCTATGCTGTCGTACGTCGTGTTGCCCGGCAGGCCGGCGTCCTTGAAATCAGAGCCCTGCAGCAGCGGCATATAGAGGCCGGCGCCCAGCGCGGAACCCTTGCCGAGGGGAACCACGGCGCCCAGGGATCCGAAAAAGAAAGAGGACCGGGAATGCTTCTTGGCAAAGCGGTCAGTGGTGGCCGGGAGGCTGAACGAGTTACCGTCGTAGGAGTGGCTGTTTCCTTTCTTCAGTTCCAAACCCGCCTCGCGCGCTTTCACGTCCGCCAGGTTGGCAGGGTTCCAGTAGATGGCGCTCCAGTCCGCGGCGTCGGCGATAACGGCGCCGCCGCGCGCTATGGAGCGGGCCCCTATGCCGTCGAACTCGTAGCCGGAGGCCGCGAGGAACTCCGGGGCGGAGACCGAAAGCAAAAAGAAAAGAGCGGCGGCGCGGTTGCGGTGCGTGCTGTGTGTCACAGGTCCCCCTCGCTGAATTAAAAGCCCCGAATTGACGACCGTTCAGGCGGCGCGCAGCGAAACGGCCACGGTCAGGCCGCCGCCCTCACGGTTGCGCAGCTTTATGTCCCCGCCGTTGCGCACCAGCAGGTCGCGGGCGATTATGAGCCCGACCCCGGTCCCGCCCTTCTTGGTCGTGATGGATTTGCGGAAGGCGGCCCGCAGTATTTCCTCAGGCACGCCGGGGCCGTTGTCGGAGACGGAAACCAAAACTTCTTTATCCTTCACTTCGATACCGATCTCTACCGTCTTGGCGTCCGGGTTGTCGCTGACGGCTTCCACGGCGTTCTTGACGATATTGAAAAAAGCCTGCTGGAGGTCGGCCCGGGAGGCCACCGTGGCGGCCGGCTCGCCCGGCCGGTAGCCTGGCGAGAACTTTACCCAGCGCGCCTGCGGGGAGAACGTGACGATGGCGAGCAGGTCGCGCAGGAACTCGGCCAGCACTATTCGCTCCGTGCTGGGCCCTCCGGGCTTGCCGAAACGGGTGATCCCGTGCAGGGACTCCACCATGGCCTCCACGGTCTCGCTGACCGACTTGAGGTCGGCCAGTTCCTCCGGGGATTTTTTCCTGAGCCCCTCCATCTCCAGGTAGCCGGAAACCGAGGCGATGGGGCCGCGCAGGTCGTGGGCAATACGGTGGGCCAGCACGCCTATCTGCGCGGTAGAGTTAAGCTCCGAGAATTTCCGCAGCAGGGCGTCTTTGTCCGCGGCCTCCTGGGTTACCTTTTTCCGCAGGTTGGCCAGGATGAGCCGGGAGGTCAGCCGCGTAAGCACCAGGTAGGCGGTCGTGATGCCGGCTATCAGCGCCGTTACCGGCAGGCTGGCGTAGATCTCCAGCGCCCACGGGTTGGAACTGGCCAGCACCCCCGAATATTCCCCGGCGACGACCAGCAGGTAGCCGGCGAGGCTGGCCTGCAGCGTCCAGGTTTCGTCCAGGCCGTAGAGCGCTTCCGAAACCAGCACGCTGAAAAACATGAAGACGAAAGGCGAGACTATGCCGCCGGTCAGGTGCACCGCAGGCGTCAGGATAGCCGCGGCCAGCAGGCCCATCATGGAGTTGCTCCAGCGCGAGTCCTTCGGAGGATAAAAGCGCAGGACCAGGTAATAGCAGGAGTACGCGGCAGCGCTGAGCAGCCCCAGGTAGCCGAGCGCCCTGGGCAGCGGGCCGCCCAGCAGGAAGATGACCCCGGCCGCGGCGAGGGAAATGCCCGACGCCAGCACGACCTGGGTCCGGATCAGCCTGGCGTATTTAGCCGTCTCTTGGTCGTTCATAGTTCCCGGGTCAGGCCAGCGGCAGCACGGCTTCCACGGTCAGGCCGCCGCCGGGGCCGTTGCGCAGCCGGATCTCCCCCCGGTTGCGAACCAGCAGGTCCCTCGTGATCAGCAGGCCGATCCCGGTGCCGTCGTGCTTTGTAGTGACCGGCTTCCTGAAAACGGTGTTCAGCGTCTCTTCGGAGATGCCGGGCCCGTTGTCGGCAACGGTCACCCGGGCGTCCTTGCCGGCCCGCGCTATGGTTATGCGCACGTGCTTGTCGTCCGGATTGTCGCCTACGGCCTCTACCGCGTTCTTGATCACGTTAAAAAAAGCCTGCTGCAGGTCGGCCCGGGCGGCGGTGACGGCCAGCCCGTCGCCCCCCGGCTCCACGATCTCCAGCCGGACGCCCTTGGCGCGCGGTGCAAAAGCGGCTATGGCCACGATGTCGCGCATGAAATCAGGCAGGTGTATTTTCTCTTCGCTGGGCCCGCCCGGCTTGCCGAAGCGGGTAATGCCGTGCAGGGTCGCCACCATGCTGTCCACGGTTTCGCTGACCGTGCGGAGCTCCTCCCGTTCCTCCGGCGTCCGCTGCTTCAGGGCCGCCAGCTCCAGGTAGCCGGAGACGGACGCTATGGGGCCGCGCAGGTCGTGCGCGATGCGGTGGGCCAGCACGCCCAGCTGGGCGGTGGAATTCAGCTCGGAGAATTTGCCGAGCAGCGCGTCTTTCTGGGTCGCCTCGGACTCTATCTTGGCGCGCAGGTGGCTGATAATCTGCCCGGTAAGGTTCTTGGTCATCGCCAGGTAGGACACCAGCAGGGCCGAAATTATAACAAGAAAAGCCGGGCTGGCGTTGGCGGGCGCCGCCCAGGGGGTCGGGTTCGGCAGGACCCCGTAGTAAATGCCCCACACGGCGGTCAGGTAACCCGCAGCGCTGACCGGCACCGTCAGTTTATTCTCCAGGCCGTAGATGGCCTCGGAGACCAGGACAGCCATGTAGAGGAAGGCCAGGGGCGACACGGCCCCGCCGGTGTAATAAACGGAGACGCTGATTATCAAGGCGCCGATCTGGCTGAGCGCCACCCCGGCCACGCGGTAACAGTGCCGGCAGATCAGTTTGAAAGCGAAAAAATAAGTGAAGTAGCAGCAGACCGAAAAGAGGCTGAACCAGGCCACCGTCCTCGGGAAAGGGAGCCGGCCCAGGAAGAGCAGCACGGTGGCGACCAGGCCCAGGAAGCCGGCCAGCAGCGCGTTCAGGCGCAGGGCTTTGCGGGTTTTCTCGTCCTGGTCCGCGGCGGAGTTCATTTGAAGAGCCCCAGTTTTCGGGCGGCGCGCCCCAGGTCGCGGGCGAAGGCGGTCTTCAACAGGGCGGCTGGGCGGCCCAGCGCCCGCTCCAGGCCCGGGTCGCGGCGGATGACGGCGTCGGCGCCTTTAGCCCGGCCGCCGGAGGACAGGTTCTCCACCACTCCGAGCACCGGCACTTTCAGTTTTTTATAGAGTTCCAGGGAGCGGGCCAGCACGTCGTGAGCCAGCAGCGAAGGCGCGGTTATCGCCAGCACCTCGGCGCCGGCGGCGAAGCGCATCACGTCCAGCGCGGCGTCGTTGATGCCGGGCGGCATGTCCAGCACCAGGAAATCCAGCTCCCCCCACTGAGTTATGGCGAGCAGCTCTATGATGGCGTCGGAGACGTTGGCGCCGCGCAGCGGCACGGCCTTGTTCTCAGAGAAGAAGACCACCGACATGAACTTCACGCCCCGGAACACCGGCGGCTCCAGGCCCTTCTCCTCTTTGGGGAAGAGGCCCTTGGCGCCCAGCACCAGGTGGTCGGAGGCGCCGGCGAAATCCAGGTCGAACAGGCCGGTCTTGAAACCTTTTTGAGCCAGCAGCAGGGCCAGCGTCGAGGCGGTGACGCTCTTGCCTATGCCGCCCTTCCAGCCGGTCACGGCGACAATGCGCTTAACGCCTCTGAGCCGCTCGGCTATCACCGTCGGGCGCGGGTCGATGTCGGTCATTTTTCGCCCTTGATATAGCTGATGGAAACGCCCCGCCCCCTGGCTATCTCGAAGTCGGGGCTCGCGCACTTGGGGCATTTCAGGAAGGTGTGGGCCATCTCCGGCACGAAGTGTATGAACTCGGCCTCGTCCTTGGTCTTTCTGAGGCCCTTCAATGGGAATTCGTGCGCGCAGGCCTTGCAGCGGAAGACCGCGGGCTGTTTTATGATCTTGAATTTGCACAGCTTCGCGGCCGGGAACTGCGCGCGCAGCTCTTCCAGCGCGAACTTGAAGATCTCGCCGTCTATGGCCTGCAGCTCGCCGAAAACCACGCCGGCCTCTTTTAATTTTTTAAGTTTTTCCGCCGCGGAGTGTTCCACGGCCGCCTTGATCACGGACTCTGCGAGGGCCCATTCATGCATAGTGCTTCAATTATACTAGTTATCCGGCAGGAGTTTCACGACGGACGGCGGTTTTCCTTATTTCCAGGTCACCGTCAGGGAATTTTTACCCCGGTCGTATTTGAAGGCCAGGCCGGCGGCCTCGGCGGGCAGGGCCTTTACGGTGTAGCCCTTTAACTTTTTAGGCAGGTCCGCGGCGCAGAGGCCGTCCAGGGAGGCGGCGTCCGCCATCCACGGGTGCGTGCGCAGCAGGCGCACTTTCAGCGGCCCCAGGGCCAGCGTCTCGTCCTTTATGGCGAAGTCGGCCCCGGGCCCGCGGGGCAGTTCCATGCTGGCCCCCTTGTAGCCCAGGTAGCGACCGCCGGAGCAGAACACCGTGGCCCAGGAGAGGGCGGGCGTCTTGTCGCCTTCCAGCTTGATGAACAGCGAGGCCCGGTAGCCGGCCGAGCGCTCCGGCGCCGCGGCCTTCGGGAAGACGATGTCCGCGCGCCCCGCCCCGTCGCGCACCACCACGGTCACGGAGCTTTCCATGCGCGCTGCGCCCACGCCGTACCGGGCGTAGTAGCCGGTGTCGGTGGGCGCCGGCACGGCGGGTACGCGGTCCTCGTTGAACTTGTAGACGTGGGCGACGCGCTTGGAGTTGAGGTTGAAGTCAGGCAGGTACTGCTCGGCGGAGGCGCGCCCCGCCCCCGCCGCGCAGAGCGCGGCGAGCAAGACCAGGGTCTTCAGGGCGGGGTGCATAAGTCCTCCGTGCGGTCATCGTCACTTTATCAGCTTGCGGAAGCTGGCTATCTCCATGGGGCGCATCTCCAGGTCGCCGGGAGCGCGGCGCACCAGGTTGATATTGCTGCCCTGGGCCAGGCTGAGCGCGGCGTACTGCGCTTCGTTGGGGTTGCACAGCAGCTGTACCACGCCGGTTTCTCCGGCGTTAGCGGGCTTCTTGACCCCGGTCACCAGTACGTTCTGCAGGATCGTGGCGGTGACTTTTTCCTTCATGTCGCCGCTCATGATCGCCTCGAACGTGACCAGCATGTCCACGCGGTCGCCCTTTTGCAGGAAGAGCGCCTGCGAGCCGGACAGGCCCAGGCTGACGCCCCGGTAGCCTGGCAGCACGCGCGCCTCGGGGCTGTAACGGGCCTCGGGTTTCCGGCCGGCGCCCTTGCGGGGTGCTTCGAAGAGCTGCGCGAACAGGTCGCGGGCGCGGCGCAGCAGCTCGGCGGTCTTCAGCTCGCCGCCCTTGCGGTTCGCCTGCGCGACGGCCTGGGTGAGCTCGTCGAAGTCCCGGCTGATGCCGTCGAACGTCGCCAGCATGGTGCCGCCGCGCCCGTAGAAGGAACCCTCCAGGTTGGCGCGGGTAATGCGGTCCACGCTCATATTGAAGCGGATGCGCATGTCCTGCAGGTCCGCCTCCAGGTCCAGCGGGTTTCCGGCCTTGCCCGCCTTATCGGCGAACTCGTAGAGGATGGAGACGGGCGTCTGCCACAGGGCGGCCTCGCTCAGCTCACCTTCCTCCGGGTCCTTCCACGCCTTGCGCCCCAGCATGCCGGGCACGTCCTTCTCCAGCCAGGCCGGCATCTGCAGCGCGGTCTTGCCGGGATGGCAGGAAGTCGGGCGGTCCTTCACCTTGGCGTCGGCCATCGGGGACAGGTAGTAGTAGAACACCTGCATGTCCTCGGCGGCGCAGGCCGTCTCGGCCGAGGCCGCGCTGGCCTGGCCGGGGGCCGCCAGCGCGGCCGCTATGATCAGGATTATAAGGTAGTTCATAAGGCCTCCTTACTTTATCAGCCTGCGGAAGCTGGCGATTTCCATGGGGTGCAGCTCCGTGTCGCCGGGCGCGCGCACGCTGATGGTGATGTCGCCCTGCGCCACTGCCAGCCCGGCATACTGCGCCTCTACGGGGTTAAGCAGCAGCTCCACCGCGCCGGCGTCGCTGAGCTTCTCGGGCTTCTGCACGTTTATGACGACGATGTTCTGGAGGAAGGTGGCGGTGACTTTCTCTTTGCGCTCCTTGCCGTTCTCCTCCATCTTCGCGTCGAAGGTCACCAGCACGTCCACCCTGTCGCCCTTCTTAAGGAACAGGAGCTGCGAGCCTGAGACCGTCAGCGAGGTGCCGCGGTAGCCCTTCACCAGTCCGACGGGCAGCTTCTCCGCCCTGGCCGGCGCGTCCTTGGCCTCGGCCGGCGCTTCCCTGGTGGCCGCGGCCGCCGGCTTGCCGGGGGCGGCCAGTTCCGCCGCGTTCGCCAGGCCGGGCACGGCCAGCGCGGCGGCGCACACCACTGCGAGTCTGAGCGTTTTCATAACTCCTCCTTTTCCTTTTTTACAGAGTTCTGCGTTCAAAAATTTCTTCGGCCGAAACGGGCCTGTTCTCTATCGGGAACGGCGCGCTCTCGGTCTGCAGCACCACCCCCCCGCCGCGCGCCTGCGGTATCGGGCGGCCCTCGGCCAGCGTCATGGGCAGGCCCGCCCCGGCCTGGCCTATCGGGAACTCTTTCAGGGGCTGGGCCTCCAGCCTGCCCATCGGCAGCGAGGCGAACAGCCCGGCGCCGGGCGCGCCGCCCGAGACTTTGGCCCGCGGCAGGGGCGGCAGCGCGGCCACCGACTGCGGCGTAACCCGCGGGAGCGCCGTTTCAGGGCCGGGGCCGGGCTGGCGGCGGGCCAGCGGCAGCAGCGCTATAAGCAGCGCGGCGGCGGCGAAGGCGGCGCGGGCGTAGGGATTGGCGAACAGGCCCCTGAGGTAGCCGGCCAGGGAAGCGCCGCCGACGAGGCGCTCGCGCAGGCTCTCCCGGATCAGCGACTCGCCGCTGAAATCGGCGCGGGCCAGCTCCCCGGCCAGCGCCAGGGCGCCGGGGTCGCCGCTGGAAACGGGGCCCCTGCCGTCGCGCAGCAGGGCGTCCAGTTCCTCGTTAAAAAGTTTTGCCGCTTCCGTCTCGTTCATAACTTTCTTTTGCCTTCTATGTCCTGCTGCATTTTCTTGACCGCCCTGTAGAGGATTATTCCCACATTGCTCTCGCCCAAGCCGGTCATGGCCGCTATCTCCCTGTTGTTCATCCCCGAATTGAATTTGAGGGCTATGATGTCCCGCGCCCTTTCGTCCAGCCCCGCTATGGCCGCCAGCAGCTGAGCTTTCTCTTCCTTGCGCTCCAGCGCGGCCTGCAGGCCGGGGTCGCCGGAAACCGGTTCGGGGCTGTCGTCCAGGGAGACTTCCCCCCTGCGGCTGCGGGCCCTGGCCCAGTCTATCACCGCGTTGCGCGCTATCCCGAACAGCCAGCCCTGCTCCGGCCCCTTCGCCGCGTCGTAGGTGCCGTACCCGCGCAGCGCCGCTTCAAAGATCTTCCCGGTCACGTCGTCCGCTTCCGAAGAGGGCCAGACATGGCAGCGGACATAGTTATATATCCTGCTGAACCACCGGTCGTAGAGTGAGGCAAAATCCATATCCGTTCCCTCTATACTAGTAAATACGGCGGAATCGAAAAAGTATTACACCCCGCGCTCCCATGTTTCCTACAATATCCCTGACCAATGACTTCACAGGACAAAAAAAACGCGCCGGACTTCCCGCAGCTGCGCCCCATAGGCGTGCTCGAATCCTGCTTCAGGGAAAAGTTCGGCACGCCCCGCCAGCCGCACCTGGTACCCGGCTCCACGGCCAGGCTGCGCATCCACCCGTGCTACAGTCCCGAGCACTCGCTGGCGGGCCTCGCGCAGTTCAGCCATGTCTGGCTGCTCTCCTGGTTCCACCTCAACACCAACAAGACCTTCCACCCCAAGATCCACCCCCCGCGCATGAAGGGCGGCAAGATAGGCGTGTTCGCCTCGCGCTCGCCGCACCGCCCCAACCCGCTGGGCCTGTCGCTGGCCAAGCTGGAGAAAGTGCAGGGCGACACCCTCTACCTGTCCGGCATAGACCTGATAAACGGCACGCCCATCCTGGACATCAAGCCGTACCTGCCCTTCAGCGACGCGGCGCGGGAGCCGAGCACCGGCTGGGTGCCGGACCACGCCTTCCCGGAGCTGGAAGTCGCCTTCTCGGCGCGCGCCGAGCGGGACCTGGCCGGCGCCGCCCCCGGCCTGCGGGAACTGATAGCCGACGCCCTCCGGCACGACCCCCGCAACCGGCGCGACGCCACGCAGATGAAGGAAGGCGCGGAGCTGGAATTCTTCCTGTGCGACCGCGAGGTGCATTTCTCGGTGGCCGGCGAGAAAGCCACGGTGTCGCGCGTGGAAGCCGCTACCGCTTTCGAAAAGAAATTCCGCCGCAAGAAACCGGAGGCCCGGTGAAAGAGCAGCCGCCCGGCAATTCGGTGATCGTGATAGGCGGCGGCCCCGCCGGCCTGATGGCCGCCGGCCGCGCGGCCGAGCTGGGCGCGCGCGCCACCGTGCTGGAGAAGAACCAGCGCCTCGGGCTCAAGCTGCTGACCACGGGCGGCGGCAGGTGCAATGTCACCAACAGCGCCGGCCTGAAAGGCTTTATCGCGGCGTTCGGCCCCAACGGCAAATTCCTCTACCGCGCGCTCACCGTCTTCTCCAACGCCGGCCTGACCGGCTTTCTCAAGTCTTTCGGCGTGCCGGTGCGCACCGATCCCGACGGCAAGGTCTTTCCCGCCGACGACAAGGCGCAGAGCGTGCTGGACGCCCTGCACTGCTACGTCAGCCGGGGCAAGGTGACCACCCTCTTCGGCGCGCAGGCCTCAGCCCTGGTGCTGGGCCCGGATTCCGCCGTCGCGGGCGTGAAGACCGCCGACGGGCGCGTGGTGCGCGGCTCTAAAGTCATAATCGCCACAGGCGGCCTGTCCTACCCGGCTACCGGCTCTACCGGAGACGGCTACGCACTGGCCAGGCAATGCGGCCATACCATCACCCCCCTGCGCCCCGGGCTTACCGCCCTTGAATCGGCCGAACCTTTCATCAAAGACCTGCAGGGCCTGACCCTGCAGGGGATCACCCTCACCCTTATCATCAACGGTAAGCGCGGCAAACCGCAGGCCGGCGACCTGCTCTTCACTCATTTCGGCGTCTCCGGCCCGCTCGTCCTCGTGATGAGCGGCCCGGCCTCCGACGCCCTTGCCGAACCGGGCGGCAAGGCGGAATTCTCCGTGAATCTCAAGCCCGCGCTCAGCCGCGAGGCCCTGGCGGCGGAAATGCAGGCTTATTTCGCGTCCAACGGCGGCAAGCAGTTCGCCAGCTATGTCAAGGCGAGCCTGCCGGCCTCGCTCGCCCCTGTGTTCGAGCGGCGCTGCGGCATAGACAGGGCCCGCCAATGCGCCTCGGTAACCGCGGCCGAGCGCAGGCAGGCCGCTGAGCTGCTGGGCGACTTCAGGATAAAGCTCTCCCGGGCGCGCCCCCTGCGGGAAGCCACCGTCACGCGCGGCGGAGTGGCCCTGGGAGAGGTGAACCCGCAGACCCTGGAATCCCGGCTGGTGCCCGGGCTGTATTTCTGCGGCGAAGTCCTGGACCTGGACGGCATAACGGGCGGCTACAACCTGCAGGAAGCGTTTTCGACCGGCTACCTGGCCGGCCAATCGGCCGCGGAGGCCGGCGGCGCCGCCTGACACCCCTTTTCTTGCACCGCAGGCCCGTTTTTGCTATACTATTCCAAGTTGGTTCCGTACCTTACAAGTCGCGAAGGTATCCCTAAAAGTCCAAAGACTACCCGCGCGATGATGTTCTTCCCAGCTAGTATTCGGAAGACGCGTTAAGTTTCCACCCACCTCAGGAACTTAGCACAAAGTATCGGAAATATAAGAAACATTATATTTCGGAGGCTTGTCGCTATGAAAAAGTTCGCAAAATCGGTTATTTATATATCCCTTATGCTGGTCCCGGCTTTCGCCGCGGCCCAGCAGAGCGCCCTTAACAATGTCGTGAACGCCACGGACCCCGCCCTGGCGGCCGCCTTCCAGGCCGCCCAGCAGGGGATGCCGGCCTTCACCGTGCCCCCGCCGGTCAGCATCTCCGCGGACGAGCGCTACAGCGACACCCCCGCGGCCGAGTACCTGCCGCTGGCCAAGCGCGCCGTGCTGGAATACGAATACACCTCCAGCGAGTTCCTGGCCCCCAAGGTCATACGCGTCGAATACATGTCCTATTCCGAGAAGGACGCCACCGCCGCGGTCAACATGATCATCTTCAACAAGACCAAGCCGCGCGTCACCAACTTCGTAACGGTCGCCGCCAAGGACGGCCTGCGCTCCTCGGATTCCCCGCTCTACGGCCCCCGCCTCGAGTTCCCCGTCCCGCTCGCCTATAACGCCGTCTGGAACGAGGGCCCGGACCGCAGCCGCGTGGCCGCGCTTAACGCCAAGGTCACGGTGCCCGCCGGCACCTATAACGGCTGCCTCAAGATCACCACCCGCCTCAGCGGCGGCGACGCCGGCGCGGCCGAGCGCTACTACGCCCCCGGCGTGGGCCTGGTCTACGAGCAGATCATCTCCGAGGAAAAGCAGGAGACCCTGAAGCTCACCTCCTACCAGCTGAAATAAGCTTACAAGCCCAATAAAAAACCCGGCCGCCAAGCCGGGTTTTTTATTGAGACTGGCGCGGCCTACATGCCGAGGCCGGGAATGCCGCCCAGCGCGCTCATCTTCTGCGCCGCGGCCTTCTGGCTTTCGCGCACGGCGCGGTTCACCGTGTCGGCCAGCGCGGCCTCTAGCTTGCCCTTGTCGGCGCCGGCCAGGTCGCCCTTTATTTCCACGCACTTCACTTCCTGCGAGCCGGTGATGGTGACCTTCACCAACTTGTCCTCGCTCGCCAGTTCCAGCGAGTCCAGCTCCTTCTTCAGGTCGTCCATCTTCTTCTTCATTTCCCAAAGCTGCTTCATTTTATCGATCATAAGTGCTCCTTGTTTAGCTGCACGCCGCGGCGTTGTTGCGCAGGCGGGAATTCCGGTAGCCGTAAGCGAAATAGATGACCAGGCCGATGGCCAGCCAGCCGAAGAAGCGCACCCAGGTGTTGAACCCCAGGCCGAGCATCAGGTAGAGGCAGAAGCCGATGCCCAGCAGCGGGGTGGCGGCGCCGCCGGGAGCCCGGAAGGGGCGGGGCCGGTCGGGCTCCTTATGCCGGAGGATCATCACGCCGATGCAGACCAGCACGAAGGCGAACAGCGTGCCGATGTTGCACAACTCGGCCATGGCGTCCAGGCTGAAGAAGGCGGAGAACACGCCCACGAAGATGCCGGTCCAGATCGTGGTCACGTGCGGGGTCCTGTGCACCGGGTGCACCCGCGCGAAGTACTTGGGCAGCAGCCCGTCGCGGCTCATGGAGAAGAAGATGCGCGGCTGGCCCATCTGGAACACCAGCAGCACGGCGGTGGTGGCCACCACGGCGCCGAGCGAAACCAGGCCTATCAGCCAGCGGCTCGCGTGGTTGTATTCCAGGCCGGCCACCAGCGGCTCGGCGATCTTAAGTTTCAGCTCGCCGAAGGGCATCATGCCGGTCAGCACCACCGCCACTAGTATATAGACGATAGTGCAGATGATCAGCGAACCGATGATGCCTATCGGCATGTCGCGCGCCGGGTTCTTGGTCTCCTCGGCCACGGTGGAAACGGCGTCGAAGCCGATGTAGGCGAAGAAGATGTACGCCGCGCCGGCCTGGATGCCGGTCCAGCCGCCGGGGGCGAAGGGCGTCCAGTTGTCCGGGTTGAAATAGACGAAGCCCGCGACGATGAAGACGGCCAGCACGGCCAGCTTGATGCCCACCATCAGCGAGTTGAAGCGCGTGCTCTCCTTGATGCCCAGCACCAGCACCCAGGTGATCAGCGCCGTCACGGATACCGCCAGCAGGTTCACCACTATCGGTATGCCGAAGAAGTGCGGCACGGCGGCCAGCGAGGCGGCGGCCTCCTCAGCGGGGAGGCCCTTCAGGCTTAGCAGGAAGGTGTGGTAGTCCAGCCGCAGCCAGACCGGGATATCCAGCCCTATAAGGCTTTTCAGCAGGTCGTTGAAATAGCCGGACCAGCTGATGGCCACGGCCACGTTGCCGATGGCGTACTCCAGGATCAGGTCCCAGCCTATGATCCAGGCCACCAGCTCGCCCATCGTGGCGTAGGCGTAGGTATACGCGGAGCCGGCTATCGGCACCATGGCGGCCAGTTCGGCGTAGCAGAGCGCGCAGAAGCCGCAGGCGACGGCCGTTATGATCAGGGAAATTATCAAAGAGGGCCCGGCGCTGCCTTTTACGGCCGCGGCCCCCACCATCGCGAAGATGCCGGCGCCGATGATGGCGCCGATGCCTATCATCGTCACGTCGAAGGAGCCCAGCACGCGGGAAAGTTTCTGCCCGGCGCACTCGGACTCGGCCACGATGCTGTCCACGGATTTGATCTGGAATAAAGACATAGGCCTATCTTATTAAATATCCCCGCCGCGTTTGAAGGGGCTAGCGGGCGCCGGGCGCGGCGGCCCGCTCGCGCTCTTCCTGCGCCTGCGTCCAGGCGGTGAAGCCGGCCGAGGCGGCCGGGAAGGCGGACTGTTCGTCGCCGGCGCGGTAGCTCCAAGCCCAGGCCCCGGCCAGGCCGGCGCGCAGCGCCGCGTCGAGGTAGAACTCCGCCGGGCGGCGCCCGGCCGTGCCGAATTCGCCCAGCACGCAGGGACGGTCCAGGCGGGCGCTCCCGGGCCCGGGGTCCCCGTTCATGTGCTCGTAGTAATGGTACTGGTAGAAATCCAGGCCCAGGCCGCGCCAGCGCCGCAGGTCGGCCGCGCTCGCGCTGCCCACCGTCACCGGCTGCCGCGCGTGCTCGTGGACCAGCTCCGCGGCCCGGCGCACGAAGTCGCGCACTTTGTCGCCCGGCAGGCCGTCCTTGTCCATCCGCCACTCCGGCTCGTTCATGATCTCCCAGGCCAGGATCTCCTGGCGCGCGCCGTAGCGCTTGAGCAGCGGCCGCAGGGCGTTGTCGAAAAGGGATCGGGAGGCGGCAGGGTTTGCCAGCAGGGCCGCCCTCCCGCCCAGTTGAGCGCCGTTGACCAGCCGGGCCTCGTCGAGCAGGTGGAAATCGAACAGCACCAGGACCAGCCGGACGCCGCTGCGCCCGGCTATCTCCAGCGCGGCGTCCAGGTCCCGGTAAAAGCGTTTATCGAAGCCGGTGACCCGGCCGCGGGCGTCGAACTCGGGCGCGGCCCGGCCGTCGCACAGCACGAACCAGCGCGCCACCCGGGCGCCGGCCGTGCGCATCGCGGCGAAATCCTTCTCCGCCTCGGCCCGCCCCTCCGGAGACGAGACGCCGCGGTGCCCCCACGGCGACGCGCCGAAGTCCCAGCCGTAATTGATCCAAGGGTAGTTCAGGCCGGCGGCGAAGCCGTCCATGATGCGGCCCGCCGGGCGGGGGCGCTCGCCGCAACGGACGGGGCTCCAGCAGCGGAAGGCCAGGGCGGCCGCCAGGAAGAGAGCCCCGGCTGCGGCCGCCTGAAGGGCGCGGCTCATGACGCGTCCTCCAGGGAGTTGAAATAGGCGGCCAGCTCCGCCGCCGCCCGCTCCGCCTCGGGTGAAAGGCCTTCTTTATAATCCAGCGATTTGGCCTGCACGCCGACCACCGCCAGTTCCGCGCCGGTGTCTTCCCTGATTATGGAGAAGGTCACCGAGAGCGGGAAGCTGTGCGTGGAGATGGGCATGGCCTGATTGATGGCCTCCAGCGGGATCACGCGGACTTCCCCCGCCCTGCCCTGGAAATGCGCGGCGTCTACGAGGATGACCTTGTCGGGCTTCCAGTTTATGGCGGTCTGGGCTATGTTCTCCGGCGTGGTTCCGGCGTCGAGCAGGCGCAGCTCAGGGCGCGTGAATTTGACATGGGAGCAAACGTAAGGGCCGACGCCATCGTCGGCCCTCAGCGTACTGCCCAGCGTTATCACCAGCGTCCGCCCCTTCGGGGCGAGCGCGGCGGCGACTTCCTTATTCCACGAAGGTGACATCGAGGAAGTGCGCGGAGCAGGAGATGCACGGGTCGTAAGCCCGCACGAGCATCTCGAGCTTGAGGCGGATCTTGTCCTTCCCCTCGCCCAGGATCTCGGGCAGGAACTTGGCGAAGTCGTGCTCGATATTATTCACGTTCTGGTTGGTCGGGATGATGCAGTTGGCGGTCTTGATCATGCCGTTCTTGTCCGTCACGTAGTTATGGTGCAGGATGCCGCGCGGCACCTCCACCGAGCCCACGCCGTCGCCGGCGCGCACCGGCACGGCGCCCTTCTCGTTGACGCCCACGGTGAGCTGCTGGCTGTAGTCCAGGCCGTTCTTCTTGAGGTCCTTGAGGATCTCGAGCGCGTGGTAATAGCAGTGCACTATCTCCACCACCTGCGCCACGGTGTTCAGGAAGGGGTTCTTGCAGACCGGCTTGAAGCCCAGTTCCTTGGCAAGCGCCTTGGCCTTGGGGTGCAGCTTGTGCGCGTTCAGGTTGAAGCGGGCCAGCGCGCCCACGAACAGGCTCTCGCGGCTCCACTTCGACCACTTGGCGGACGAGCGCGGGTCTATGAACTCGTTGGTGGACTTCTTATAGTCCTTATAGCTGACGCGCTTGCCGTCGGTGGAACCGATGTCGCCGTTGAGCAGCGGATACTCGTCGTCATCCGAGACCAGCGCCACGAACTCGGTGTCGCGCTCGAAATCCGGGAACTTCAGGGTCTTGGCGAGCTTGAGCACTTCGCCCAGGTCCTCAGCCATGCCCTCGAGCAGCTTTATCTGCGTGTCGATCTCTTTCTTCGAAGGCAGCTTGGTCCAGCCGCCGGCGATCATGGTGATCGGATGGATGTGGCGCCCGACCAGGATGTCGCAGCAGTCGTTGACGGCCTTCTTCAGGCGCAGCACCTGGCGCACGGTCTTGTTGTGCGAGGCGATGAGCGGGATGAAGGACGGCACGCCCAGCACGTCGGGGGCGGCCAGCAGGTAGACGTGCAGGATGTGGCTGTCGAGGAACTCGTAGTCGAGCAGCAGCTTGCGCAGCTTCACGGTCTGCTCGGTCGGCGTCACGCCCAGCGCGTCCTCGGCCGCCTTCACGGAGGCCAGCGAGTGGCCGCAGGAGCAGATGCCGCAGATGCGGCTGGTGATGTGCTGCGCCTCGAAGATGCTGCGGCCGCGCAGCATGCCCTCGAACAGGCGGGGCGTCTCCACCACGTGGAACTCGCACTTCTCGATCTTGCCGTTCTTGACGTTGGCGACTATGTTGCCGTGGCCTTCGACGCGGGTGACGTATTCAACTTTGATGTCGAGATCTTTTACGTTAGCCATTATTTCACACCTTCCTTGCACTTGTTGTACATATCGAACTTAGCTTTGATTAGTTCGGGCTTGAGATTGTACTTGCTTATGACGTCGTTGGCGTTCTTGGCGGGATTGCTCACCTCGCCGCGGCAGCCGTAGCAGATGTTGCCGTTATTGACGCACCAGGAATTGCAGCCGGCCTTGGTCCAGGGGCCCAGGCAGGCCAGTCCCCGCTCGTACATGCAGACGTTCTCGTTGAGCTTGCACTCGGCGCAGACCGGGTTGTCCGGCACGGTGTAGGGCAGGCCGCGCAGCGCGGACTTGAGCACTTCCACCAGTTCGGGCGCGTAGATCGGGCAGCCGTTGATGGAGTAATCCACCTTGACCACCTGGTGAATGGCCTTCGTCGGAGTGCTGTCGAACAGCTTGTAGTCCTTGCCGTACACGCTGGCCCGGATCTCGTCGAGCTCGAAGGAGTTCTTCATGCCATTGACGCCGCCGGTGCAGGCGCAGGCGCCGTAGGCGATGAGCACCTTGGCCCTCGCGCGGATCTTCTTGAGGCGCTCCTCGGCGTGGTGGTCCCCGATGGAACCTTCTATGAAGACCACGTCGTAGTCGCCGTCCCATTTCTCGCTGATGGCCTCGCGGAACTCGACCACGTCAACCGCGCCGAGCACGTCAAGCAGGAGCTCGCCGAGGTTGGTGATCTGCAGCTGGCAGCCCTCGCAGGAGGCGAAGTCGAAGAACGCCACCTTGGGCTTGGCGGCGGCCTTGGGGGCCTTCGCCGGGGTCTTTACGGGTTTCTTGGTATTTTTCATGGGTATCTCCGTATTAAAGCTTCTTCGATTCCTTCACCTCTTCGTAGGTGAAGGTGGGGCCGTCTTTGCAGCAGTAGTAGTTCTTGGGGTGATCTATCTGGCAGTGGCCGCATTTCCCCATGCCGCATTTCATGTGCCGCTCGAGGGACAGGATGATCTGGCGCTCGGGCAGGTTCTTCTTGAGCAGCTCGGCGATGACGAACTTGTACATGATCGGGGGACCGACCACTACGCCGAAGGTCTTTTCCGGGTTGATGGTCACGCCGGGGATCAGGCTGGTGATCAGGCCGACGTTGCCCTTCCAGTCGGGGGCCGTGCGGTCCACCGTGCAGGAGAAGTTGACGTCCAGGCGCTTCTGCCAGGCCTTGATCTCGTCGCCGAACAGCATGTCGGTGGGAGTCTTGCAGCCGAGCAGGATGTCCACCTTGCCGAACTCGCGGCGGTTGTCCATCACGTAATTGATCAGCGAGCGCAGCGGCGCGATACCTAAGCCGCCCGCCACGAACAGCAGGTCGTTGCCGGTCATCAGCTTCACCGGGAACGGCTTGCCGAACGGCCCGCGGATGCCCAGCCAGTCGCCCTTGCCCAGCGAGTGCATGTGCTTGGTCAGACGGCCGGCCGCGCGCACGGTCAGTTCGAAGGAGCCGCGCTTGGTGGGGCTGGAGCAGACGGAGATGGGCGCTTCGCCCACGCCGTAGAGCTCTACCTGCACGAACTGCCCGGGCTCGTGGTCCAGGTCGCCGTCCTCGAGCTTTATGTCGAACCATTTTTCGGTGGCCGTCATCTGCCTGGCGGCGATTATCTGGCCCTTGCGGAGCCTCCAGTTGGAATTTTCGATGTGGATGTTCTCGGTCATGATATCCCCTTATTTATGCTCGGCGGCCAGGGCCTTCAGGGTGTCCTTCAGGTTGATCTTGGCCATGCAGGGGCGCGTGCAGCGGCCGCAGCCGGTGCAGAAGGAGCGGTAGAACTTGTCGAGCGGGTACTTGAACTTGCGGTAGAAGCGGTGCCGCTGCCGGTTGGCGCGCTCCTCGCGGAAGTTCTCGCCGCCGGCCACGGTGGCGAACGTCTCGAACTGGCAGGAATCCCAGGTGCGGTTGCGCGACCCGGTCTTCAGGTCCAGGTTGATCGTGTCGGCCATGTCGAAGCAGTAGCAGGTGGGACAGACGTTGGTGCAGTTGCCGCAGCTGACGCACTTGCCGCCCAGGTCGTGCCAGACCTTGCTCTCCGTGCCTTTCGCGAAGATCTCGGGGAGTTTCTTCGGGTCGACGCCGATCTCGTTCTGGAAGGCGTGCTTCTTGTTCTCGCGCACCTTGTCCAGCGCGGCCATGTCGGCCACGGAGGCCTTGCCGAGCCCCATGTTCTCCACGAGCTCCTCGCCCTTCTGCGTGTTCACGTGGATGATCCACTTGTCGCCGATGTCGGTGAAGAACAGGTCGTAACCGCCGTTGGGGTAGTGGTTCCCGACGAGCGCGCAGCTGGCGTTGCCGTCGCAGTATTTGTTGCACTCGAGGCCGATGATGATGATGTTCTCTTTGCGCAGCAGGTAGTTATAATCGCGGGGGCGCTCGGAGAAAACCATGTTCAGGCACTGTATGCCGGCCAGGTCGCAGGTATGCACGGCGAAGATGGCCAGCTTCTCGGCCTCCAAGTCCGCCTTGTCCTGGGGCTTCTCGCCGGAGAGGTCAAAATCCAGCATCTTCTCGCGCGGCGGCATGAAATATTTCTTCGGAGGGAGTATCGTCGGGATATACTCCATCGATATCTCCGAGGCTTCTTCGACTTCCTCGAAAGCGTAGTTATTATACCCCTTGGCTACAGGGGCATAGACCTTCATCTGCTTGGCCAGACTCTTTATAAAGCAGTTCAGGTTGTCTTTCTGCAATATGTGGTAATTCACTCTGGTGACCTCCGTTGACAGATTAACGAATACCGCTTCTATATTATATGTAAATTTCCTCATCAAAAATAAACCGCCGCGCCGGGCTGGAACGCACGCGAGGGAGCGGTATTAGCGGCGCTTATAACCGCCGGTCCCTCGCCCCCCCCCGCTGAAAGGGGCCCGCGGCCCCAAGGCGCGAAAAGCCGCCTGGCCGCGGGGATTAGAAGAATTAATAACGGCGGAGAATCGTTATAAAATAACGGGGTCCGGGAGCGCCGGAAAAGAGCCGGACGCCCCCTAAATTTGTAAAATATAAGCATGACTGAACTGGTCTTCATGCGGCACGGCCACGCCCTCTCCCGGCAGGAAGCCGGCGCCGCCTCCGATTCGGAACGCCCCCTCTCGCCCCGCGGCGAGCGCGAGGCTTTGGAATCGGCCAGGCGCCTGCAGGCCGCGGGCTTCGCTCCGGACCGGATCGTTTCCAGCCCCTTCCTGCGCGCCTGCCGCACCGCCGAGATAGCCGCGGGCGTGTTCCCCTCGGCCTCGCGCGAGACAGACCGGGCCATCTCGGACGGGCCCGCCCAGGCCCTGTTGGACCTGGCGCAGGGCTTCTACGCCGGCAAGGACCGCGTGCTCCTGATCGGGCACCAACCCCTGCTGGGGGCGGTGGCGGCCTACCTCCTCGGCGACGACCCCTTCGACCTCTCCCCCGCCGGTTTCGTGCGGCTCAAATGCGAAGGGGAGCCGGGCTGCGCCACGCTGCTGGAATTCTACGCCCCGCCGCCCTCCAAGGACGGCCGTTGAAACTCCTGCTGCTGCTGTTCCTGCTGCCCGCCCCCGCCCGCGCCGCGGACCGGGAAGTTGCCGTCAACATCTATTCCCTGCACAAGTTCTCGTCCGTTACCGCCGAGCCCGCCGGCGGCGGCTCAGAGGCCGCCGGCCACGCACTCTCAGCGGCGGGCCGATTCTCCGCCAAAGGCTCCTTGGTCAGTTTCGACGGGCGCCACAAGGCCGGCCCCGCGAAGATATTGCGCGCGTCCGGAGGGATCTGGCTCTCGGGCAAGGGCCTGCCGCGCCGGCTCTATAACGGCGACCTGATCTTCACGGCCGACAAGGGCCGCCTCAGGATCGCCAACCTGCTGAGCCTGGAGCCCTACATCGCCGGGGTCGTAAGCGGAGAAGCCGCCGACTTTTCCCACCCGGAAGCCTACAAGGCCCAGGCCGTCGCCGCCCGCACCTACGCGCTGAAGCATTACAAGGCCCACTCCGGCGAGGGCTATAACCTCTGCGACTCCACCCATTGCCAGCTCTATACAGGGGCCGCCAAGGTCAGCCCCAAGGCGCGCGCGGCCGCGGAGGCCACCGCCGGAGAGATCCTGCTCTACAAAGGCGCGCCCGCGGAAACCTATTACCACTCGGCCTGCGGCGGGCGCACCGAGGACATGGCCTTCGTCTGGCCCTTCGAGGCCAAGCCCTACCTGGTTTCGGTGAAGGACGGCCCCACGGGCCGCCCCTACTGCTCCATCGCGCCCGGCTTCAAGTGGAAGACCAAGATCTATTACACCGGGCTCACGCGCCTGGCCCGGCAGGCGGGGTGGCTCGTGTCCGACGAGGAAGCCAAAGGGCTGCGCATCACGGCCTGGGGCACCTCGGGCAGGGCGGCGGAACTGGAGATCACCACGCAGCGCCGCAAGGTGGCCGTCCCGGCCACCGAGTTCTACCACGGCGTCGGCCGGCGCGCCGGCTGGAACGCCGTCAGGAGTTCCTGGTTCCGCATCCTCAACGGCCGCGACTATGTTTTTCTCGACGGGGTGGGCAGCGGCCACGGCGTCGGGCTCTGCCAGTGGGGCGCCGAAGGCATGGCGCGCAGGGGCTTTAAATACCGGGAGATCCTGAAGCACTACTATCCCGGCACGGAGATAAACCATGACTAACATCCAGGCCATCGTGCTCGGCGTCCTGCAGGGGGCCGGGGAATTCCTCCCGATCTCCA
The DNA here is from genome assembly GCA_028688015.1 of Elusimicrobiales bacterium. Lineage (GTDB taxonomy): Bacteria > Elusimicrobiota > Elusimicrobia > Elusimicrobiales > UBA9959 > UBA9959. The sequence goes on from JAQTZB010000007.1 coordinate 85,690, forward strand.
GCTCCGCCCACCTCGCCATCGCGCCCAAAGTCTTCGGCTGGGCATACCAGGGGCTCGCCTACGACGTGATGCTGCACCTGGGCACGCTGCTCGCAGTGCTCATCTACTTCGCCAAGGACTGGCTCAAGATCTTCCGCGACGCCTGGGCCGCGCCCCGCTCGCCCGAAGGGCGCGTCCTCTGGCTGCTGGCGCTGGCCTCGGTGCCGGCCGGCCTGGCCGGCGTCCTGCTCAACGACTACGCCGAGACGGTCTTCAGGAACCCGCTCTGGATCGCCTTTAACCTGGTCTTCTTCTCTTTCGTGATCTACGCGGCGGACCGCAAGCCGGCCCAGGTCCTCGACGAGGCCGCCTTCTCCCCCCGGCACGCGCTGCTCATCGGCCTGGCGCAGTGCGTCGCCCTGATGCCGGGCGCCTCGCGCTCGGGCATGACCATCATGGCCGCGCTGTTCCTCGGCTACACGCGCTCGGCCTCCGCCCGGCTGTCCTTCCTGCTCTCCACCCCGGTCATCCTGGGCGCGGGCCTGCTGGAGGCCCGCAAGATAACTCCTGACCAGCTCAACGCCGCCTTCGCCTGGGGCCTGGCCGCCTCTTTCCTGGCCGGCCTCGCCTTCATCTGGCTGCTGATGGCGTGGATGAAGCGGCGCACGCTCGCCCCGTTCCTCGCCTACCGCGTGCTGCTGGGCGCGGCCATATTCTTTTATTTCAAATAACCCGTAATTGTATAATGGACCTATGACCGCAATCCCGCCGCCCCCGAAACTGCTCAAGTTCGACAAGGCCCAGCTCTTCAGCTTCTTTTTCTTCGGCATCCTGCTGTTCCTGCTCTACCAGCTGCTGCACATCCTCTCCCCCTTCATCGGAGCCCTGGTGGTGGCGGCCGCTTTCGCCCTCATCTTCTTCCCGGTGCACCAGTGGATCAGAAAAAAAGTGGCCTCCAACCGCTCGGCCGCCGCGGCCCTCTCCACCCTGCTGGCCGTGCTGACGCTGGCCCTGCCGCTGCTGCTCTTCGGCGGGCTGCTGCTCAGCGAATCGAGGGAGCTCTACCCCAAGACCAACCAGTGGCTGAACGCGGTCTCCCAGAAGGACCTGGACATCACCATCCCGGAAAATTTCAAGGCCTACATCACCGTAGACCCCAATGAGATCCTGACCAACAGCCTCAAGGGCATCCAGGAAAAGATCACCAAGTCCGGCGCGGGCCTGATCAAGAACATCTTTTTCTTCCTGATCAATTTCGGCGTGATGACCTTCTCCATGTTCGCGCTGTTCCGCGACGGCGAGCGCTTCCTGCACTGGCTCATCGACCTCATCCCTATGGACCAGGAGCACAAGCGCCGCGTGGCCAACCAGCTCTACATCACCACCATGGCCGTGGTGCGCGGCCTGCTGCTGACGGCCATCATCCAGGGCTTCATCGGCGCCTTCGGCTACTGGCTGGCGGGTGTGAAAGCCCCGGCGCTGTTCGGCCTGCTCACCTCTTTCGCGGCCCTGGTCCCGTTCGTAGGCACCAGCCTGGTCTGGATCCCGCTGAGCATAGCCATGTATTTACTCGCCGGCTTCAAGACCGGCCTCTTCGTCCTCATGTGGGGCGGCCTCGTCGTCGGCCTCGTGGACAATTTCCTGCGCCCCATCCTCATCGGCAAGGGCGCCAAGCTGCCGGTCTTCCTGCTGTTCCTCGGCATCATCGGCGGCATGAAGGTCTACGGCCCGCTGGGGCTGTTCCTCGGGCCGCTGCTGATCTCCTGCGTGATTGTGTTCCTGCAGATCTACAGCGAGGCCAAGAACCTGCCCCACCTCCCCCCGCCCACGCAGTAAGGGCGCGAGGCGTGAAATAAAAAAGCCCGGGCTGCCCCGGGCTTTTTTTCGCCGCAGATCTTCAGGTTCCCTTGGCTTCCGACTCCGGGCAGAGGTTGCGCACCGCGCAGCGCGCGCAGGTTCCCTTGCGGGACATGTCCTGCGCCAGCATCTTCTCTCCGGTCTCGCGGATCAGGGCCAGCGTTTTTTCTTCGGAGGCGGGGTCGTAGGGGGCCGTCACCTTCTGCAGCGAGGTGAGGATAAAGTAGCCGACGGACCCGACCTTCTGCTTCAGCGCCCGGGCCAGGCCCAGCGCGTATATGGAGAGCTGCAGGCTGCCGGCCACGTCCCACTCGTTGCGGTCCTCGAAGCCCATCTTGTAGTCCAGCAGCTCTACGAGGCCGCCGGGCAGGCGGTCCACCCGGTCTATCGTGCCCTTCACCAGCCATTTCTCGAAAGGGAACTGGAAGTGCTTCTCGGAGTAGATCACCTGCGTCGTGTTCTGCTGCCAGTGCAGCCACCAGTCCTCCAGCACTTTGGCCCCGCGGTTGTAGAACTCCATGCTCGCCTGCGGCGTGGCGTAGCCCTGGTGCAGCCAGTTGTCCTCGTAATACTGCAGCAGGTCGCCCAGGTCGCCGGGGCGGGCGTGGAAGGCCCCGAGCGCCTTGTGGACGCTCAGCCCCAGAGAAGAGTAGGGGGTCTGCGGGGCGAACTTGCGCTCGACGTAGATGAACCGGTAGAGGAAGGGACAGTCCAGGTAGGCCCGTATCTTGCTGTAGTTCAGCTCAAGCGGGTCGAAGATCATTTCTTTAAACGGTAAAAGTCCACGTCGGTATCGCCGTACCTTTCATGGCGGACGTGGTCCAGCCCCGGCACTTCGGAGAGGAGCTCTTTCTTGTGGTGCTGCACCGCCACCATCCCGGTCGGCGTGAGGATGCCGGCCTGAGCGACCATGGTCAGAGTTTCCATGCTGTAAAAAAGCGGGAGGTTTTCCGCCGTGCGGTACGGCGGGCCCATGAAGATCAGGTCGTAGCCCTTATAATCCGCGAAATGCTCCAGCCACTTCAGGCCGCTGAGCACGTCGGCCTTCAGCACCTTCCCTTTCTCCGTGAACTCCAGCGCAGCCAGGTTTTTTTCTATGATCTTTACGCAAAGGCCGTCTTTCTCGACGAAGACCGCCTTCGAAGCGCCGCGCGAGAGGGCCTCCAGGCCCACCGTGCCGCACCCGGCGAAGAGGTCCAGCATCACGGCGCCGGTGACGTAGGGGCGCACGATATCGAAGAAAGACTGGCGGATCCGGGCCGAGATCGGCTTGACGAATTTGTCTTTTGGCACCGAGAAGATCTTCCGGCCGCGGTGCGTGCCGGCAATAATACGCATCATAAATTAATGGGGCTGTAACATTTCCTTAACGGCTGGGTTTTATACTATTATAGTAAATAGAGCCGGCAAGCGGAGAACACAATGGCTAACCCCGACATAATCATCGTAGACGACGACCCCATGGTGGGAGAGCTCTCCCGCGACCTGCTCACCGACGCCGGCTACACCGTGGGCCTGGTGCAGGACTCCCTGGAAGCCATCCCCACCATCAAGGCCCAGATGCCCCGCCTGATAGTGACCGACATCATGATGCCCGGCATCACGGGCATGGACATCTGCAAAGCCATAAAGTCGGACCCCTCCCTCAAGCACATGAAGATCATCGTGGTCTCCGGCAAGTCCTACGAGGTGGAGAAGCAGCGGGCGTTCCAGCTGGGCGCGGACTTCTTCCTCCAGAAGCCGTACAACGTGGAGACTTTCTCCAACACGGTCAAGAGCATCCTCGACGGGGCCGCCCCGCAGCGCGAGCCCTCCGCCTCACCCGCCGACGCCCCCGCCATCATCAGGGAGGAAGAACACGCCCAGGCCAGCGACCTTAGCGCCGGCCAGATCCGCGTAACCGCCTGGGGCGCCCGCGGCCTGCCGATGGAAATGCCCAACACTATTTCGCGCTACGGCCACCAGACCTCGTGCCTGTCCGTAGAGACCAGGGAGCACCTTTTCATCTTCGACGCCGGCACCGGCATAGTAGCGCTGGGCAAGGAGATAGCCGAGAAGAAGCGCTACTACAAGGACATCTGGGTCTGCCTGACCCATTTCCACCTGGACCACATCCTGGGCCTGGGCCGCTTCGCGCCCATCCACGACCCGCATTTCAATATCCACCTGATCGGTTCCAACGACCCCGAGAAGACCCTCAAGGAAGTGGCGCAGGCCACGTTCTACAGCTCTTTCTCCCTCACCAAGCAGGCCCCCAAGGCCAAGATCGACATCTACGAGATCCTCGAGGACAATTACGAGCTGTTCCCCGGCGTGAAGTTGTCCGCCATGTACGCCAACCACCCCACCAGCACGCTGGTCTACGTCTTCGACATCAACGGCCGCCGCATCTCCTACTGCCCGGACAGCGAGATCTGGGGCGACGCCACCGCCTTCCAGGACTACGACGAGAAGCTGGGCGGTTTCGTGAAGGGCTCCGACATCTTCGTCCACGACGCCGTCTACAACGACCGTGACTATGAGACCGCCAAGCATCAGGGCCACTCCGGCCTGTCGATTGTGGTGGACTTCGCAGTGGAGAAAGCGCAAGCGCGCGACCTGGTCCTCTGGCACGCGCATCCCGACTATACCGACGAGCAGCTGGACCAGATGCTGGCCGCGGCCCAGGCGCGCATACAGCAGAAAGGCTACCAGTTGACCTGCCACCTGCCCTCGGAAAAGCAGAGCTTCCTGCTGCAGGGCCAGGCGAAGTAGCCCCGGGCGCCCGGAGCAAAAAAAGAAACCCCGCGACAGTCGCGGGGTTTCTTTTGGGTTAGCCCCCCCTGTTCAGCTGTGGCCCTGCGTCAGGGTCACGGGGCGCTCGGGGATCACGCCGAACCGCTCCTCGTAGCGCTTGATATTCTCCTGCAGGGCCTGCAGGAAGCGCTTAGTGTGCACGGGGCTGGAGATGATGCGCGAGCGCAGCTTGGCCTTGGGCTGGTTGGGCTGCAGGAAAAGGAAATCAAAAATGAACTCGGTCTCGCTGTGCGTGACGCCGGCGAGGTTGGCGTAGGTGCCCTGGGCGGTGGCCTCGTCCATCTGCACTTCCAGCTGCATCGGCTTCGCTTCCTTGTTGTCGGACATTGGTCCTCCTTGAAGATCCGCCCGTTTCACCGGGCGCAAGTAAAAGTATAATATATTTGTCTGTCGCAAGGGAGAGAAAATGAAACCTGCTTTTTACGCCTTTTGCCTGTCCGTCTTCGCCCTCTCGCTGCCTGCCGCAGCCCAGGCGGACCTGAAATGCCCGGAGCTCAAGCCCAAGACGCGCCAGCTGAAGGTGCTCCGCATGCAGCCGCAGCGCCGGGGCAAGGACTGGCTGGAGGGCTTGCCCAGGAACACCAACTCCGTCTCCTGCGACCTCTACGGCATGAAGACCGAGGAGGCCGAATACGACGGCAAGAACCTGGTGCTCAAACACGCCTACGTTTACACGGAGAAAGAGGAGGCGAGGGCCTTCTGCGAGCGGCGCAAGTCAGAGGAGAAGCTCACCACCACCTTCAGCGACGAGGCGCAGTCGTCCGTGGACGATTTCTGCCGCAAGTACAGGAAGAAGGACTTCGGCATAGTGCGGGTCTTCGACGCCTCCCCTTCCCAGGCCAAAGAGAGTTCCCGCAAGCCGGTCCGCCTGATCATGCGCCTCTACACCAAGGCCGGCTTCACGGCCGAGGAACACGCCTTCGACCCGCTGCTGAACCTGGAGAGCGTGACCGTCTACGCCTACGACAAGGCGAACAATCTCTCGGAAATGACGGTGAACGACTTCGAGGGCCGGCAGCTGCGCCGCGAGACCTGGGCCTGGAACAAGGCGGCGGCGGCGCGCACCCACTCGGTCTTCGGCGAGACCAACGAGCTGCGCAGAAAGACGGTCTATGAGCTGCGCGAGGACGGTGCGCTGCGGCGCGAGGTGCGCTCGACCTACGACTCGGGTGAGCAGCCGGTCACCCGCAGCGAGATCTACTGCGACGCCAAGGGCCGCCCCGAGAAGGAGCTGATCTACGACGCCGACGCGGCCGAACCCAAGTACGACTACACCTACGCCTACAAGTACGACGCCAAAGGCAACTGGACCGAGGAGCGCCGCTCCCGCGTCCTCGTCTTCAACGGCAACCGCATGAAAGACTCCCAATCCCCCCCCGAGATCACCAAGCGCGAGTTCATTTATTACTGACCCTCACCCCTTCATCCGGGCGCGCCCTCAAAAGCGCGCCCGTATTTTTATATCTACGCAATGAAACACTCAAGATCCTACCCGAGAGAAAGATCCGCGAGAAGCCCAGTCGGGGCCAGCAGGGGAGGGGCCCCGTGCTCCTGGGCAGAGGGGAACCGTTGCGCGGTTCCCCCCGCCCTTGGGAAATTAAGGGCGGGGCCCCCTTCCCCAAAGTCGCACGGAACCCCTCCCCTGCCGTCCCCTCCGTATTCTTTGTCAGTGTTGTTATAGCGAGCCACTGGCGGAGACCGCAGGGGTAGGACAACCAAAACCGTCGCGAGCCCGACGCTTGCGTAGCGCGGAGGGCGGGTGGAGCGAAGCGACACCGCAGTGTGCCGAGTGAGCGCACGGTGTGCGCGAACGCGTTTTGCGGTCCTATCCCTGCGGTAGGCCGCCCAACAACGAGCGCCCCTGCGGTAGGCCGCCACCCCACGAGCGCCCCTCCCCTATTGCCCCCCCCAAAAAAATGGATATAAAAAAACCGGCCCCGCGAACGGGGCCGGTCTGTGGTCCAGATAAGCTATGGCTTATTTGGCGGGAGCAGACTTCCTGACGTTGACGGCCTTGGGGCCCTTGTCAGTGTTCTCGGTGTCGAACTCGACTTCCTGGTTTTCAGCCAGGGTCTTGAAGCCTTCGCCTTGAATCGAAGAGTGATGAACGAAAAGGTCCTTGGAACCATCCTCCGGGATGATGAAGCCGAACCCTTTCTTGTCGTTGAACCACTTTACTTTACCTTTTGCCATTTGCTTATTTACCTCTCTATTTATTTACCGCATGCTACCGGGCCGTTTCCGGCCGTTACAACCATTATATATAAATTCGCGCTTAAAGAAGCAAGCGGAATTTATTCCTCCCCCCACTTGAGGTACAGGGGCATCAGCGCGTTGACCGCGTCCGGGTGCCGCCCGACGACGCGCACCGCGAAGTCGTGCCGGCCGCTCTTGTAGCAGGGCACCTCGCCCTTGTAGACGTAGGCGTCGCCCATGCGCGCGTCCTGAACCATCGAGACGGACTTGCCGTCCTTGAACAGCGCCTCGCCGCCGGCCGTGCCGATGTGCAGCTGCACATCCACGTCCTCCGGCTTCAGGTCGCCCAGCCAGACCACGGCGCTGACCGGCAGCTTGGCGCCGGCCCGCACTTCCATCTCCGGCTTGAACTGGTCGGTCACCACCTTAACGCGCGGCCAATTCTCTTCCAGCTTCTTGCGCCAGCGGGCGATCTCGGCCACGCGGGAGTTCTCCAGGAATTTCTTGGACGAGCGGTGCGCGTGGGAGTAGAACTTCTCGTGGTACTCGCGCAGCATGCGGTTGGTGTTGAAGTGCGGCACCAGCTTCTGCACGCAGCTCTTCATCATCTTGATCCACCCGCGCGGCAGGCCCGAGGCGTCGCGGTCGTAATACAGCGGGGCCACCATCTTCTTGATATTGTTATAGATGGACTCGGCCTCCACGTAGTCGCGCTCCTCCTCGCTGTTATAGGCCTCCGTGCCGCCGATGGCCCAGCCCACGTCGGGCGAGTAGCCTTCCGGCCACCAGCCGTCCAGCACGGAGAGGTTCATCACGCCGTTGATCACGGCCTTCATACCGCTGGTGCCAGAGGCCTCGAGCGGCCTGATCGGGTTGTTCATCCACACGTCCACACCCTGCACCATGTAGCGCGCCACGTTCATGTTGTAATCTTCCACGAAGATGATGCGGTTCTTGAAGCGCTTATCCAGCGACAGCCGCGCCACCTGTTTGATGAATTCCTTGCCGTGCACGTCGGCCTGGTGCGCCTTGCCGGCGAACACGAACTGCACCGGCATCTTTTCGTCGGTGACCAGCTGCAGCAGCCGCTCGAGGTCGCGCATGAACAGCGTCGCGCGCTTGTAGGTGGCGAAGCGGCGGGCGAAGCCGATCGTCAGGTACTCGGGGTTCAGCACGGTCTCGATCTCGGCGAGGATGGTACGGTCCGCTCCGAGGCGCATGTGCTGGCGCTTCAGGCGCTCGCGCACCAGCTTCACCAGCTTGACCTTGCGCGTCATGTGCGTATCCCAGAATTCCTTGTCGTCGATATCAGTGATCTTGGGCCAGTCGCAGGAATCCGGCACTCCGTTATGGCCGCCGGCCAGCGACTTGCTGTAGAGCTGGTGGTGCTCGTGGCTTATCCAGGAGCAGGTATGCACGCCGTTGGTGATGCCCTCTATCGGGATCTCGTAGCGCGGCAGCTGCGGCCACAGTTTGTGCCACATGTCGCGGGACACGTCGCGGTGCAGCAGGCTGACGCCGTTAAGGAAGGCGCAGAGGCGCATCGCCACGACGGTCATGCAGAAGCCCATCGAGGTGTGCTCCTCCTTGCCTATCTCGAGGAACTCCGGGAAGCTGAGCCCGAGCTCCTTGGAATAAGACTCCAGGTACTTGCGCACCAGGTCGAAGTCGAAATACTCGTTGCCGGCCATCACCGGGGTATGGGTAGTGAACGCGGAAGAGGCCCACACTATCTCGCGCGCCTCCGGGTAGGACAGGCCGCGGTTGCGCATCAACTGCCGGACCCGCTCGAAGAGCAGGAACGCGCTGTGCCCTTCGTTGACGTGGAACACGGTGGGCTTGAGGCCCATGGCCTCCAGGGCCCGCGCGCCGCCGATGCCCAGCACTATCTCCTGGCGGATGCGGTTCTCGCGGTCGCCGCCGTAAAGCTGTTCGGTTATCACCCGCGCCGCCGGGGAGTTTTCGGGCAGGTTGGTGTCCAGCAGGAACAGCGAGCAGCGCCCTACCGGCACCTTCCAGACCCCCACCAGCACGCGTTCGCCCGCCAGGTCCACCTCCACGCGCAGCGGCTTGCCGGAGCCGTCCTTCACTATCTCCACGGGCATGTTGTACCAGTCGTTCTCGGGGTAGCGCTCCACCTGCCAGTTGTCGCGGTTGAGCACCTGCTGCACGTAGCCCTTCTTATAAAGAAGGCCCACGCCCACCAGCGGGATGCCGAGGTCGGAGGAGGATTTCAAATGGTCGCCCGACAGCATGCCGAGGCCGCCGGAATAGATAGGCAGGCCTTCGCCGATGCCGTACTCCATAGAGAAGTAGGCCACCAGCATGTCCTTGTCCTGGGCGTCGGCGTTCTTGGCGTACCAAGTCTCCTTGGTGGCCATGTAGGATTCGAACTTGTTCTTGATCTCGCCCAGGCGGCCCAGGAAATTATTGTCCTTGCTGAGCGCGTCCAGGCGCTCGGGGGCCAGCGTGCCCAGGATCCACTTCGGGTTGCGGTGGGAGCGGTGCCACAGTTCCTCGTCTATGCCTACGAACATCATGATCGCGTCCCAGTTCCAGGTGAACCACATATTGGTGGACAGTTCGTCCAGGGCTTTCAGGTTTTCCGGAAGGTTCGGGATTACATTGAACGATTTGATCTTCATTACTTTTGACTCCGTTGCCGCAAAGATTAAGATAATCTTACAAAACTTGCCCCCTCTCCCTCAAAAGACCTGCGTCAACCGAGGCGGGCGGCAGCGGCGCAAGAATTTAATACTTGAACCTGCACGGGTTTTTTTATAAAATATATTCAGTTCTTTAAAGAAGCAGTGGTAAAGCAGTCGGATTTTCGGGCGTGTAGCTCAGCTGGGAGAGCGCCTCCATGGCATGGAGGAGGTCGCAGGTTCGATCCCTGTCACGTCCACCAATTTAAAAACCTCGCGCAAGCGGGGTTTTTTATTAACACACAATGGAACATAAACGGCTTAACGCCGGGATAGTGATACGCAAGTTCAAGGGCCTGAGCGGCGCGGTGAACTACGCCGCCGAGCTGGCCCGCCGCCTGCCGGCCCATGGCTTCGACATGACCGTGCTGGCCCAGCGCGCCGACGCCGCCCTGGCCGCGGGCTGCGGCGCGCAGCTGCGCAAAATACCCTCCCTGCCCTTCGGCTGGCCCGGCAGCCGCGCCCTCTTCTCAGCCGCCGCCGGCTGGCGCAGCCGCGGCCTGGACCTGGTGCACGGCCAGGGCGACACCCTCTCCCAGGACGTGCTCAGCCTCCACAACTGCGTGCACGCCGCCCACGAAGCCGTCTACGGAACCCCCCTGCCGGAGGGCAACGGCGTAGGCCGCCTGCACGAGCGGCAGCTGCGCGAGCGCCGCTTCGGGCTCCTGGTAGCCAACTCCAGCCTGATGAAGCAGGAAGTAGCCCGCCGCTTCGGCGTGCCCGCTGACCTCATCCGCGTGGTTTACCCCGGCATGGATCCTGCCCGCTTCGCGGCTAAAGCCCCCGGCCTGCGGGCCGAACTCGGCTTTTCTCCCGCCGACGTGATAGCGGGCCTCGTCACCTCCGGCGACCTGGCCAAGCGCGGCGCGGGAGCCTTCCTTAAGGCCCTCGCCAGAGCCCGCGGCGATGTTCCGGCGCTCAAAGGCCTGATAGTGGCCGGCGCGGCCCAGGCCGCGGAACTGCGCCCGGCGGCGGCGGCGCTGGGCCTCTCCTCCGCCCTCGTCTTTACCGCGCCCAGGCCGGAAGTGGAGCGCCTCTACGCCACCATAGATTTCATGGCCTACCCGGCCCTCTACGAAGAATTCGGCATCACCGTGCTGGAGGCCTGCGCCTGCGGCCTGCCGGTATTACTGCGGGCCGCCCGCGTGGGCGCTGCGGAAACGCTGGCCCCCGCCCTGCGCGCCGAACTGGATTTTTCAGGCGACGAGGAGCTGGCCGCCAAGATGGCCGCGCTGGCCAGCTCGCCAGAAAAGCGCGCCGCGCTGGGCGCGGCGGCGCGCGCCTGCGCCCTGCCCGTCACCTGGGACGCGGCGGCGGCGGCCGTAGCCGCGGTCTACCGCGAGGCCCTCGCCCAAAAACTGCCCCGGTAATTGTTAGAATATCCTTATGGACAACCGCCTCACCGTGTATCACCTCGACGACGGCAAAGAGCTGCGCGGCGGCCAGCGCCAGCTGCTCTACCTCGTAAAGGAGCTGCAGGCGCTGGGCCACGACAACACCGTCGTCTGCCGCCACGGCTCGCCCCTGCACGCCGCCGCCGCCCGCAAGAATTTCAAGACCTTCACGCTGCCCTATTATTTCGAGTGGGACCCGGTCTCGGCCCTGCTGCTGCGGCACGCGCTGAAGGCCCTGCCGCCCGCCGGCGCACCGCCCATCCTTCACTCCCACACCGGCCATACCGCCGCCGTCTCCTGGCTGGCCTCGGCCGGACTCGACTGCGTGCGCGTCGCTCACCGCCGGGTGGACTTCGTTCCGGGCGCTTTCACGGCGCGCTATAAATATTCAAAGGCCCACTCCGTCATCGCCATCTCCGAAGCGGTCAAGGACATCCTGCTCAACGCCGGCGTGCCGGAAGAGAAGATCGCCGTCGTCAACAGCACCATAGACCTCGACGACACGCCCTGGCGGCCCGGCGAGCTGGAGGCCTACCGCGAGGCGGCCCGCGCCGGGCTCGCGGCAGAGCTCTCCATTCCCAAAGACGCCTTCTGGGCCGGTTCGCTGGTGGCCCTGGTCCCCCACAAGGACCCGGAGAACCTGGTGCGCTCGGCGGCCGCGGTGCTCAAAGAGGCCCCGCAGACCTATTTCTTTCTCGCCGGCGACGGCCCCCTGCGCGAAAAGACCGAGCACCTGGCCCGCATGCTGAAGATCCAGGACCGCTTCCTTTTCCTGGGCCAGCGGCAGGACCCCTACAAGGTGCTGGCCGCGCTGGACCTGTTCGTGCTGGCCTCCTGCGAGGAAGGCATGGGCAGCGTGCTGGTGGAAGCCATGAACGCGGCCCTGCCCATAGTGGCCACCACGGCCGGCGGCATCACCGACGTGGTGGAAGACGGCGCCAACGGCCTCACCGTGCCGCCCAGGAACCCGGAGGCGCTCGCCGCCGCCCAGCTCCGCCTGATACGGGACCCCGCCCTGCGCGCCCGCCTCGCCGCCGAGGCCCACCGGCGCCGCGAGGACTTTTCCTCCCCCCGCATGGCGGCCCTTACCCTCAAATGTTATGAAACGGCAATTGAAAATCTTAAGCGTCATCGACATCCCCTGGAATAGCGGGCTCGCCGCCTACGCTTTCGCCCAGGCCGGCGCCCTGCGGGACGCCGGGCACGGCGTGGTTTTCGCTTGCCCGGCCGGCAGCGCCGCGCTGGAGTTCGCGGCGGCCAACAACTTCAAGGCTTACGAGATCCCCGGCCGCAAACAGCATCACAAGCTGCCGCTGGCCCTGCTGCGCCTGCGCGCCATCGCCCGCGACGAAGCCATCGACCTGGCCGCCGCTCACACCGGCCGCGCGCAGACGCTGGCCTTCCTGCTGGGCCTGCCGCTGGTTCGCGTCAAGGCCGACGCCAAGCGCCCTTCCGCCGGCTTTACCTTCGGCTCCGTAAAAAAAGTCGTCGCCGCTTCTTCCTACATCGAGGGGCTGTACCTCGCCTCCGGGCTGGACCGCGCCAGGCTGGCCGTCATCCGGCAGGGGATCTCCCTGCCGCCGGAGACCCCTATCCGCACCACACCGCCGTACCGCGTCGGCCTGCTGGGCCGCCTGGACCTGGTTAAAGGCCACGACTGCTTCCTGCGCGCGGCCGCCGACCTGCTGCGAGGCGGGGCGCAGGCGGAGTTCCATATCGCCGGCTACGAGGCCAACCTGAAATACTCCGAGCTGCGCCGCGCGGCCGCCGACCTGGGCATTGCGGAGAAAGTTTTTTTCCACGGCCGCACCGAAGGCCCCTTCGGCTTCATGGCCGCCTGCGACATAGGCGTCATCCCGTCGCTGGGCAGCGAGGCCGTCTCGCGCGCCGCGCTGGAATGGCTGGCCGCCGGCCGCCCGCTGGTAGCCTCCGCCGTGGGCAGCCTGCCCGAATACGTACCCGCCGAGCGGCTGGTCCCCCCCGGCGACCCCGCCGCGCTGGCCGCCGCCCTGGCGCCGCTGCTGGCCGACCCGGCCCTGCTGGCGCGCCTGGGCCGCGAGAACCGCGCCCGGGCAGCCGGCGACTTCTCGCAAGAGGGCTTCGCCGCAGCCACGGCGAGGATCTTCGAGGAGGCCGCCGCCTGATGCCCACCGTAACGATCGCCATGATCGCCCACAACGAGGAGCGCAACCTGGCGCGCTCCCTGGCCAGCGCCGCCTGGGCCGACGAGGTGATCTTCGTGGACTGCGGCTCCACGGACGGCACCGCGCTGGCCGCCCGCGACTTCAAGGTAAAGTTTTTCGCCCGCCCCAACAGCCAGGCCGTCTACGTCAACAAGCAGTTCTCGGTGGACCAGGCCTCCTCGGACTGGATCTTCATCCTGGACGCCGACGAGGAGATCTCCCCCGCCCTGCGCGCCGAGATCAAGCGCTTTATCTCCGCCCCGGGCGGCGCGGCGGCGGCCGAGCTGCCGCGCAAGAACTTCTATTTCGGCCGCTGGCTCAGGCACGGCGGCAAGTACCCGGACACGCAGCTGCGCCTGTTCTCCCGCGGCCGGGCTAAATTCCTGCCGCTGCCCGTGCACGAGCGCCTGCAGGTGGACGGCCCGGTGGCCCGCCTGAAGGAGCCCCTGCTGCATTACCCCTACGCCACGCCCGCCGACATGGAGAAGAAGCGCGCCTTCTACTGCGAGATCCTCACCCGGTCCTACGCGCTCAAGAACCGCAGCCGCCTCGCCATTCTCTTGCGGCCGTTCACGCGCTTCCTCTCCTCCTACGTGTTCAAACTGGGCTTCCTGGACGGGGCCGAAGGCCTTAGGACCGCGCTGATGGATTTCCGCACCGTCCTGGCCTCGGCGCTGCTCTATCTGCGCACCCCGCCCGAGGCCTAAACCCGCCTGGGCCTTTGGGCCCTGCCGCCGGCGCCCCGTATTCGGTTATAATTGATACAGACTATGCTGAAACTGCTTACCGCCCTGCTGCTCACCCCGCTGGCCGTTTTCGCCGCCGGAGACGAGAAGGACCTCTCCTTCCCGAACCTGCCCTACCCTATCACCTTTACCGTCAACGCCGCTCCCAAGACCGGCGCCGTGGCCTACGAGACCCGCTACAGCGAACCCCTCGAGAGGGATTACGACACGGTGCTGCTGCAGGGCCTGATGCCGGACCCTGAGTTGCGCCTTGAAGTACTGGCCAAGCCCAGGTCCTTCTTCCAGGCCGCCGCCCGATACGAGCTGGACGGCTTCAGCCGCCATCCCAACGGCCGTTTCTGGGCCCGCTACAAGGCCCCCGCCCCCAGCCGCCAGCCAGTCCGCCTGAGCGTGGTGGACCTCGGCCTGGACAAATCGGGCTCAGAGCTTACCATCTACTCTACCGAGCTGCTGCTGCGTTCGGACCTGCGCGAAGGCGAGCCCGCCGTCTCCACTGCCGCCTACGTTCCCGAGCCGGACCTCTCCGTGCCGCTGGCCGCCCCCTTCACGCTGGTGCGCCGCGCGGAGTGGCAGGCCAAGCCGCCCAAAGAGCCCTTTTCCCGCCACACCCCTTACTACTTCACCCTCCACCACACGCAGGGCCACTACCCCGCCACCTTCGACGCTTCCCTCGCCGAGGTCCGCTTCATCCAGGACTACCACCAGAACGCCAAGGGGTGGAACGACATCGGCTATCATTTCCTGATAGACCCGCGGGGCAATATTTTCGAAGGCCGGCCCATCGGCGTGATCGGCGCGCACGTGCTCAACCGCAACTCCGGCAACGTGGGCATCTCCATCCTGGGCAACTACCACCCGCCCTCCAAGGACGTTTTCACCCCAGCCACCCAGGAGTCCTTCGTCTCCGTGGCCCGCTACGTCAAGGACACTTACTCCGTGAATATCAGCAGCTTCTTCGCCCACCGCGACATAGGCAAGACCGACTGCCCCGGCGACAACCTCTACGCCAAGAAGAACCTGCTGCGGGACCTGGTTTTCACCCCGGCGCCGCAGGATGTGCCTGTAACGCCGGCCGAAGGAGAACTCTCCCCCGCCCAGGCCGAGGCCGTGCGCGCCCTCTACGACCGCCTCAACGGCCGCTGACAGCCCCCGCCCCAAAAGAAAACGCCCCTGCGAAGGGGCGTTTTCTTTTGGGACCGGCGCCGCTCAGGGTTTTACTTCGGCGGCCACCAGGTCGGCGTAGGTCTCGCGGCGGCGGATCAGCCTCCAGGACGCCGGGCCGGTGAGCAGCGCCTCGGCGGCGCGCGGGCGGGAATTGTACTGAGAGCTCATCGAGAAGCCGTAAGCCCCGGCGGAATACACGGCCAGCAATTGGCCGGGCGCCGGCTCGGGCAGCGTCACGCCTTCGGCCAGGAAATCGCCGCTCTCGCAGACCGGGCCGACAATGTCCCAGCGCTTGGCCGGGCCGCGGCCGCGGCCTATCAGCGCGGCCGGGTGCTTGGCGCCGTACAACGCGGGCCGCACCAGGTCGTTCATAGCCGCGTCGGCGATTATGAAATTCTTTTTGCCGCCGGTCTTGCGGTAGATGACGCTGGCGAGCAGCAGGCCGCAGGGGGCCGCCACCGAGCGCCCCGGCTCCAGCACCAGCTTGAGCCCGGTGCCGCCGAAAACCCCGCCCACGGCTTTGGCCAGGGACGAGGGGTCGGCCATCTCGCCGCCTTCTTTCACGCCCCAGCCGCCGCCCACATCGGCGTATTTCAGATTCACCCCGCGAGAGGCCAGCTTCACCATGAAGGCCGCCAGCCGTCCGGCCGCCAGCGCGTAGGGCGCGGCGGAATGCACCTGCGAGCCGATGTGGAACTGCGCCCCCACCGGCTTCAAATGCCTGGACTCGGCGGCGTAGATGTAGATCTTCAGGGCTTCGTCGAAGGACACGCCGAACTTGCTGCCCAGCAGGCCGGTGGAAATGTATTTATGGGTATGCGGGTCCACGTCGGGGTTGATGCGAAGCGAGACCGGGGCCCGCAGGTTCAGCTTGGCGGCCACGCGCTCGAGCTCCAGGACTTCCTCGAAGGATTCGGCGTTGATGAACAGGATGCCGGCCTTCAGCGCGAGGGCCAGCTCTTCGGGGGTTTTGCCCACTCCGGAGAAGATGATCTTGCCGGGCTTGAAGCCCGCGCGCAGAGCGCGGTGTAGTTCGCCGCCGCTCACCACGTCCGCGCCCCAGCCTTCCTTGGCGGCCAGCGCGCACAGGGCGCCGGTGGAGTTGGCCTTCATGGCGTAGCAGAACAGCGGGTCCAGCCCGGCGAAGGCCTTCTTGTAAGCGCGCACCTGCTTCAGGAACACCGCCTCCGAATACACATAGGTCGGTGTCCCTATCTTATCGGCGATACTTTTCAGGAGCGCAGGCTTAAAGTATTTGGAAAGCATAGGTTAATGATATAAAAAACAGCAAAGGGTTGGTATCAGCAGGCCGGGCAGGCGTCTGCGAGCGACTTTAGTGCGCAGGGCCAAGGTCCGGAGCGGACCGCCTATCATTAGGGCGGCGGCCGAGATTGTTTGAGCGAGGCACTGTGTGCCGAGCGAGTTCGAGGCCGGCGGAGGACCGCGGGTCCTCTTCTGCCGCGCACGCTTATGAGCGAGCGGACGCCTGCCCGGCCGGACAGGCTCAGCGCGACCAAGCAAAAAGGCGAGGGATCTTTCCCCCGCCTTTTGCGGTACCAGTTTAAATCTGCGCGGGGCGGGAATCGAACCCGCAAGCCGTTAGGCACACGCCCCTCAAACGTGCGTGTCTACCAGTTCCACCACCCGCGCGAAAATCGTTCAACGTATTTAAAGAACTTTCTATATTTTACCAAATTGCCGGTCTAATTTGTAAAATATAGGCGTGATATACCTCGTAGAACTAGGCATCGCCGCCATCCTCATCATCCTCAACGCCGCCTTCGTCCTGTCCGAATTCGCGCTGGTGAAAGTGCGTTTCACCCGCCTCGAGGAACTGGCCGCAAAGGGCATAGCCAGCGCCAAGCTGGCCAAAAAGCAGGTCCAGCACATCGACGCCTACCTCTCTTCCATCCAGCTCGGCATAACCATGGCCAGCCTCGGCCTCGGCTGGGTCGGCGAGCCGGCCCTGGCCGCCCTGCTGCAGCCCGGCTTCCACTGGCTGAACCTCCCCATCTCCGCCGCCGCCCTCCACACGGTCTCCTTCGTCATCGCCTTCGCCGCCATCACCGGCATCCACGTGGTGGTGGGCGAGCAGGCACCCAAGTACCTGGCCATCCTGATGCCGGAAAAGATAACGCTGGTCTGCGCCATCCCGCTGGAGCTCTTCTACAAGCTGACCTACCTGCCGATGCTCGCCATCAACAAAAGCGCCAATTTCTTCCTGGGCCTGTTCAGCATAAAGCCCGGCGAGAGCGAAGCGCTGCACTCCGACGAGGAACTGCGCATGATCCTCGGGCAGAGCCAGGAGCACGGCAAGATCTCCCTCGGGCGCCTCATGATGTTCGAGCACCTCTTCGACTTCGGCAAGACCCGGGTGAAGGAAGTCATGACGCCCCGCGGCGCCATCAGCTTCATCACGCTGGGCTCCCCCGCCGAGGAGACCCTGAAGCTCATCAAGGAAAAGCGCTACTCGCGCTACCCGCTGGTGGCCAAGGACGGCACCACCGTCGGCTATATCCATTTCAAGGACCTCTACGACTGCCTGCTCACCCCGAAGTGCCCGGTTCCCGATCTCAACGCCGTGAAACGCCCGCTGGCCGAAGTCTCAGAGGAGATCTCCGTGGAGCGCGCGCTGCGCGACTTCCAGGAGAAGCGCATCCAGCTGGCCCTGGCCAAGAACGCCAAGGGCGAGACCACCGGCCTGCTGACCATGGAAGACATCGTCGAAGAGCTCACCGGCGAGATCCGCGACGAGTTCGAGCAGCCGCCCAAGCTGCTGCTCAGCGGCATTCTGCAGCCGCAGGCCTGCCGGCTCGACCTCAAGGAAGCCGGCCGGTTCGAAGCCATCGAGGAAGTGCTCAAGGCCCTGCACGCCTCCGCCCCCGTGTTCGACAAGGACGAGGCGCTGAAGGCCATCATCAAGCGCGAGACCAATTTCTCCACGGCCCTCGGCCACCAGACGGCCTTTCCCCACGCCCGCCTGGCCTCGCTGTCCAAGCCGCTGCTGGCCATAGGCAAAAGCCGGGAGGGCATCTATTTCCCCTCGCCGGACAACCAGCCGGTCAAGGTCATCTTCCTCATCCTCACGCCGTTCAACGAGCCGCTGCTGCAGCTGAACATCCTGTCGCAGCTCTCGGGCCTCATTTCCAACCTCACGCTGCGCAAGCGCCTGCTGTCGGCCAAGACCCCGGAGAACCTGCTGGACATCGTCCGCACCTTCGAGAACAAAGTGATGAAATAGGGGAGCGGGGAGGTTAGGCGGTTGACAGGCGCAGCCCAGAAGTCCGCGGCCCTACCGCCCAGCCGCCCAACTGCCAGAGACAAAAGAAGAAGCCCCGCGCGAGCGGGGCTTCTTCTTTTGTCTCTTCCGTTCCTTACTTCGCGGCCGGGGCTTCGGCGGATTTTGCCGGAGCGGGCGCGGCAGGGGCCGGGTTGGCGGCGCCGGGCTGGGCCGGGGCGGCCTGCTGCTGCGGCGGGGGCGCCTGCAGCTGGTTGCCGGGGTCCATCACCACCGAGCGGAAGCGGTTGTTCGCCCCGAAGATGGTCAGCAGGATGGAAGTCAGGGCGAAAAGGCCCGCCGCCACCGCGGTGAACTTCTTTATGAAGGAAGTCCCGCTGGCCGCGTTGAACAGCGCGTCGCCGCCGCCTCCGAACATGCTCAGGGCCGAGCCCTTGCTGGTCTGGAAGACCAGGATCGAGATGATGATGACGAACGCGAGTATTACGTGCAGTGTTACTATAAGGGTGTACATCGTTTTTTGTTCTCCTAAGTTATTTCTGAGACAGCGCCACTAAGCCGGGCAGCTGCTTTCCTTCCACGAACTCCAGGCTGGCGCCGCCGCCGGTAGAGCAGTGGGAAATGTTCTCTGACTTCACCTTGGCCGTCTTCAGCACGCTCAGGGTGTCGCCGCCGCCGAGGATCGTCGTCGAGCCGGCGCGGGTGGCCTGCGCCATCGTGTTGGCGACGGTCACGCTGCCGCTGGCGAAGGCGGGCGTCTCGAAGATGCCGACGGGGCCGTTCCAGAAGATGGTCTTGGCGCCCTTTATCTTGTCGGCGAACAGCAGCTCGGTGCGCGGGCCGATGTCCACGCCTATCCAGCCGTCCGGCACCGCCATCGCCTGCGTCACGTCCACCTTGGCGTCGGGCTTGATCTCCTGCACCACGCGGTGGTCCGCCGGCAGCAGCAGCTCCACGTTGTTGCGGTGGGCTTTCAGAATGATGTTCTTTGCTTCCTCTACCTTGTCGGCCTCCAGCAGCGAGCCGCCGATATTGGTGTTCTGCGCGGCCAGGAAGGTGTAGGCCATGCCGCCGCCGATGATCAAAGTATCAACCTTCTCGATGAGGCTGTAGAGCACGGACAGCTTGTCGGCCACCTTGGCGCCGCCGATGATGGCGAGGAAGGGCCGCACGGGGCTGACCATCGCCTTGTCCAGGTACTCCAGCTCCTTCTGCACCAGGAAGCCGATGGCCCCGGGCAGGTGCGCGGCAATGGCCGCAGTGGAGGCGTGCGCGCGGTGCAGCGCGCCGAAAGCCTCCTGCACGAAGAACTCGCCGTGCTTGGCCAGTTGCTTCGCGAAGGCGTCGTCGTTCTTCTCTTCCTGGGCGTGGAAGCGGAGATTTTCAAGGAGGACTATCTCCCCCTTCTTCGCGGCGGCCACCACCTTGTCGGCTTCGGGCCCCACGCAGTCGGGAGCGAAATGGACCTTGGCGCCGGCGAGCTCCTCGAGCTTCGCGGCGACGGGCTTCAGGCTGTATTTCTCGACGGGCTGGCCCTTCGGGCGGCCCATGTGCGCCATCAGCACCACGCGGTTGTTGCCCTCGAGCAGCAGCTTCAGGGTCTTCAGGGTTTCGCGGATGCGGGTGTCGTCCTTGATGACGCCGTCCTTGATCGGCACGTTGTAATCCACGCGCATCAGGACGTTCTTGTCCTTAAGCCTGGCGTCCTGCACTTTGGCGAGCTTCAGCACCGTCTTGTTTTCCGTGGTCATTCTACACCTCTCAAATTTGAACCGCGCCCGGGCCGGTTAAGACGGCCCGGGGCGGGTTTAGCTTATATTACTTTCTTCAGGGCGGCCTTCAGGCCGCCGGCCTTGCGCTCTTTCAGCTCGTAGGTCACGCGGACGGACGGCTTGTTGAACTTCAGGTGGCGCGCCAGGTCTATCGGCGTGCCGACTATCACCACGTCGCAGGGGACGGCGTTGATGGTCTTGTTCAGCTCGGCCATCTGCTTGTCGCCGTAACCCATGGCGGGCAGGATGTCCGTGATCTGCTTGAAGTTCTCGTAGACCTTCTTGATGGTGCCGACGGCGTACTTGCGGGGGTCCACTATCTTCGCGGCCTTGTACTTCTTGGCGGCCACGTGGCCGGCGCCGAAGTGCATGTCGCCGTGGGTCAGCGTGGGGCCGTCTTCGACGACCAGCACCTTCTTGCCCTTCACGGCGACCGGGTTGTCCACGGTCACCGGGCTCTCGGCCTCGATGATCTGCGCCTTGGGGTTCATCTTCTTGATGTTCTCCCGCACGACGGCGATCTCTTTGGCGGAGGCGGTATCTACCTTATTGATGACCACCACGTCGGCCAGGCGCAGGTTGGTGGCGCCGGGGTAGAAGGTGGCTTCGTGGCCGGAGCGCAGCGGGTCCGTCACGGTGATCTGCAGGTCCGGCTTGTAGAACGACATGTCGTTATTGCCGCCGTCCCACAGGATGACGTCCGCTTCTTTCTCGGCGCGCTTGAGGATCTCGCCGTAGTCCACGCCGGAGTAGATGATGTGGCCGGCCGCTATGTGCGGCTCGTACTCTTCCATCTCCTCGATGGTGCACTCGTGCTTCTTCAGGTCCTCCAGGGTCTCGTAGCGCTGCCAGGTCTGCTTGACCAGGTCGCCGTAAGGCATGGGGTGGCGGATGGCCACCACTTTCTTGCCCATGCCCTTGAGCATGGAAGCGATGGCGCGGGTGGTCTGGCTCTTGCCGCAGCCGGTGCGCACGGCGCAGACGGCGATCACGGGCTTCTTCGACTTTATGTAGGTATGCTCGCCCGAGAGCAGCTTGAAGTCGGCGCCGCAGGCCAGCACCAGCGAGCCCTTGGCCATCACGGTATTGAAGGCCACGTCGGAGTAGGAGAACACCACCTCGTCCACCTTGAACTTCTTGATCAGCTCCGGCAGTTCCTTCTCTTCGAAGATCGGGATACCCTTCGGGTACATCTTGCCGGCGAGTTCCTTGGGATACTTGCGGCCCGCTATGTTGGGGATCTGGTAAGCGGTGAAGGCCACCACTTCCACGTCCTTATTGTCGCGGTAATAAACGTTGAAGTTATGGAAGTCGCGGCCGGCGGCTCCCATGATCAGCACTCTTTTCTTAGCCATTGTTGCTCTCCTGTCGCTGCACGAACAAGCCGGGCGTCTTAGGGTCGGCGCTGGGCGCCGACCCGACCCCCAGGCGAATCTTACAGGCCCTTCCGGATCATCAGCAGGGCGAGGTCGACGACGCGGTTGGAGTAGCCCCACTCGTTGTCGTACCAGGCCAGCACTTTCACCATGTTCCCGCCGATAACGCGGGTATTCTGCGCGTCCACGGAGGAGCTGGCCGGGCAGTGGTTGAAGTCTATGCTGACGAGGGGTTCCTCGACGTATTCCATGATGCCTTTCATCGGGCCTTCGGCGGCCTTCTTGATGGCGGCGTTGATCTCCTCGGCGGTGGCCGGCTTGTTCAGCGTCACGGTCAGGTCCACCACGGAGACGTTCGGCGTGGGCACGCGGATGGCGAAGCCGTCCAGTTTGCCCTTCAGTTCGGGCATCACCAGGCTGATCGCTTTCGCGGCGCCGGTGGAGGTCGGGATCATGCTGAGCGCGGCGGCGCGGGCGCGGCGCAGGTCGCTGTGGGCCATGTCGTGGATCTTCTGGTCGTTGGTGTAGGCGTGGATGGTGGTCATCAGGCCTTTCTCAATGCCCCAGTTGTCCTGCAGCACCTTGGCGAAAGGCGCCAGGCAGTTCGTCGTGCAGGACGCGTTGGAGACCACGTTGTGGTTCTTGGCGTCGTACTTGTCGTCGTTGACGCCCATCACTATGGTGATGTCCTCGCCCTGCGCGGGCGCGGAGATGATGACCTTCTTGGCGCCGCCCTTGACGATGTGGTTCTCGGCGCCTTCCACGGTCTTGCCCTTCTTGTTCACGCCGTCCTTCTTTATGGTGAACAGGCCGGTGGACTCGACTACGATGTCGACGCCCAGGGTCTTCCACGGGATGGCGGCCGGGGACTTTTCCTTGAAAACCTTTATTTTCTTGCCGTCCACGGTGATCTCGTCGTCCGCGGTGGCCTTTATTTCGTTGTCCAAGCGGCCGTGCACGGAATCGTACTTGAGCAGGTGCGCGTTGGTCTTGGAGTCGGTCAGGTCGTTTATAGCGACCAGTTCCAGCTTGCCGTCGGTGCGCGCGAGGATAGCGCGGGCGACCAGCCTGCCGATGCGTCCGAAGCCGTTAATGCCGATTTTAGTAGCCATGTGTTCTATATCTCCTTTTAATTACGAACCGCGTGAATAATTAACGAAATCTATATTAAGACCGCATACAATTGTAGCAAATTTGAATTTCCCCCGCCCTTGACCGCCCTCAAACAGAAGGGCCCGGCTCCCTTACGGAACCGGGCCCTCCGCTGCGCGGGGCTCCTATTTCAGCGTCCTGCGGAAATAGTCCACGGTCTTCCGCAGGCCCTCTTCGAGTTTTATCTTGGGCGCCCAGTTCAGTTTTTCCTTGGCCAGGCGGATGTCGGGCTGGCGCTGCTTCGGGTCGTCCTGCGGCAGCGGGCGGTAGACCAGCTTGCTCTTGCTCTCCGGGATCAGGGTGAGGACCTTCTCCGCCAGCTGTTTCATGGTAAATTCGTCGGGGTTGCCGATATTGACCGGGCCGGTGAACTCGGCCGGGCTGGCCATCATGGCCAGCAGGCCAGCCACCAGGTCGTCGACGTACTGGAAGCTGCGGGTCTGGCTGCCGTCGCCGTAGATGGTGAGGTCCTGCCCCTGCAGCGCCTGCACTATGAAGTTGCTCACCACGCGCCCGTCGTTGGGGTGCATGTTGGGGCCGTAGGTATTGAAGATGCGCACCACCTTGATCTGCAGCTTGTGCTGCCGGTGATAGTCGAAGAACAGCGTCTCGGCGCAGCGCTTGCCCTCGTCGTAGCAGGCGCGCGGGCCCACGGGGTTCACGCGGCCCCAATAGCTTTCCGGCTGCGGGTGGATCTCCGGGTCGCCGTAGACCTCGCTGGTCGAGGCCTGCAGGATGCGGGCCTTGGTGCGGCGCGCCAGGCCCAGCATGTTGATGGTGCCGTTCACGGAGGTCTTGGTGGTGTGGACGGGGTTGAACTGGTAGTGGATGGGCGAGGCGGGGCAGGCAAGGTTGTAGATCTGGTCCACTTCCACGCAGAGCGGGGTTACGATGTCGTGGCGCAGGAACTCGAAGTTCTTGTTCCCCATCAGGTCGGCGATGTTATCCTTGGTGCCGGTGAAGAGGCTGTCGGCGCACAGCACATCGTGCCCGTCCGCCACCAGCCGCCGGCACAGGTGCGACCCTATGAAGCCGGCGCCGCCCGTAACAAGTATCTTCGATCCGCTCATTAGTTTCTCCCTTATGCCGAGGTTAAATTTTAGCAGTATACAGGGTACTAATCAACAGAAGTCAGTATTGCTATAATATGCCGGTCATGCAAACAGGCCCCGCCGCCAAAGCCACCTGGAACTCGCCCGACAGCCTCCTCGCCGCCGCCCTGGGCCTCTTCGCTTTCGCCGCGGTCTTTTCCGTCACGCTGGTCGAACTCGCCCTGTTCCTGGCCCTGGCCGTTTTGCTGTACAAGAACTACCGGGAGCGCTCCCTCGGCGCCCTCCTCCCAGCCGTGGCCGGCCACCCGCTGGCCCTGCCGTGGCTCATCTACCTGGCGGCCTGCCTGCTTACCGCGCTGACCGCGTATTACCCGGCCAAGGGCTTCGGCCAGCTCAACTCGGATTTTCTTAAATTCCTCTGCCTCTTCACGCTGCTCGCGGCGGTCAGGAAGGAACACCTGCCCAGGCTCGGCGCCATCTACGTGCTGGGAGCGCTGCTGTTCGTTTTTTCCGGCCTGACGGAAGTGGCCAAGGCGGCCTTGGAGGGCTGGGAGAAGCTGCCGCGGGCCAACGCCTTCATGAACGCCATCCGCTTCGGCGAGATCATGACGGTCGCGTTCATCTATATCGTCTGCCGCGTGCTGCTGCCGGCGGCGGAAAATTTCAGGCGCGAAGGACTCTTCTACAAACTGGCGGCGCCCGCCGTTTTCGCTGGAATCATTCTAAGCCAGGCCCGGGGCGCCTTTCTCGCGCTGCTCGCCGCGCTGCTGACCATGTTCGTCTTCGCCGCCGGTACCAGGAAGAAGCTGCTCGCGCTGGCCGGCCTGATGCTGGCCGCCGGCGTGGCGGCTTCAATCTTCGTCCCGGCCGTAAGGCAGCGCCTGGCCGCTATCGTGAACGTGGACCGCACTGAAGATACCACCTACAGCTCCCCCTCCACCGCCATCAATATCCGCTTCGAGCTTTGGAACCTCGGCCTGACCATGTTCAGGGCCCACCCCGTGCTGGGCGTGGGCCCCGACAATGTAAAAAAAGTCTTCACAAAATTCCACCCCGAGCCTATCGCCTACGAGAAGACCTGGGGCAGCCTGCACAACCTCTACATCCACCAGGCCGCCGAGCGCGGCGTCGTCGGGCTGGGGGCGCTGCTGCTGCTGTTCGGCTCGCTGTTCGCCTTCGCAGTAAAGCGCTTCAGGGCGGCGCCGGGCGCGCATACGCTCTGGGCCTTATGCGTCCTGCCGGCTTTCTTTGTGATGAATTTCACCGAGATCTCTTTCCAGCACGTGCACACGTCCTTCGCCATTTTCCTGGCGCTGGCTTTCGCGGCCGCCGCTGAAAAAGAAACCGCCTAGACGGAGGAGCGCCGCGCCATCGCGGCGTCCTTCTGGAACACCCTGCGGAAAGTCCTGAGTATTATCCCCAAGTCCAAAGCCAGCGACATGTTCTTGACGTAGTAGAGGTCGTAGTGCAGCTTCTGCACCGACTCCGCCGAACTCGACGTGGCGTGGTAATTGATCTGCGCCCAGCCGGTCACGCCGGGCTTGATCAGGTGGCGCAGGTGGTAATGCGGCACGCTGCGCTCCAGGATGCGCACCTCGCGCGTCCACTCCGGGCGCGGCCCCACCAGCGACATGTCGCCCTTGAAGACGTTCCACAGCTGCGGGATCTCGTCGAGGCGCGTGGACCGCAGGAAGCGGCCCAGGCCCGTTATGCGCGAGTCCCCGCCCTGCGCCTTGTAGAGCGGCCCGGCCTTGCTGGCGCCCTGCACCATCGTCCGGAATTTCCAGATCACGAAGCGCCGCCCCAGGTGCCCCACCCGCTTCTGCACGAAGAAAACAGGCGCGTGTAAACCATCTCCGAGCTTGACCGCGGCGAACACCGCCAGCGTCAGCGGCAGCGTCAGGATAAGCCCTATGGCCGAGAAAAGGATATCGAGGAAACGCTTAAAGACCGAGTAGAACCGGTTGCCCTGGTGCAGCACGTTGCTCAGCAGCCAGCTCGGCTTGGCGGCGCTCTCTGGCGGGATCTTGCCGTAGAGGTCCTCGTAGAAGTCAAGGTGCGTGATGATCGGTATCTCTTCCATCACGGCGGTGGACAGCAGCAGACCGGCAACTCCGGGGTTGCCCTCCGCCTGGTCGGCGTCCAGCACCAGCACGTCTACCTTGGAGGCCAGGTCCACGCAGCAGCGCCCGGTGGGGCGCCAGTAGCCGGCCTCCTGGCCGCGCGCGTCCTTCAGGTCCGGCAGCGGCACCACGCAGAAGCCCAGGTGCGGCGTTACCGGCAGGTCTTTCTTGATCTCCTCCACCAGCGGATTGGTGCCCAGGAAGGCCACCTTCTGCACCAGCAGTTTAGAAAGCACCGCCCGGGTCCAGACGCGGCGCCAGACAGTGGCGAAGACGTGCAGGTACAGGAAGGTCAGGAACAAATGCGTCTTGGGGGTCAGGCCGATCTGCAGATAGAAGGCGTAGAACAGCGCGCTGGCCGCGGCCAGGTTGGCCGCGAACGCTATCAGCGAGGAGTTAATAAGGTTGACCAGCCGGTTGATGCGGCGCACGTCGTAGAACCCGACGGCGTAGAACACGCCCACCCAGGCCGGCAGGAAGATGGTGAAGACCTTGACGTGCTCGAGGTAAAACTCCAGCGGGATCAGGCTGAAGCGCCTGGTCATCAGAGCGAGCGCCAGCGCCGCGTAGAAAAGCGGGATATCCCCCAGAAAAAGCAGGAAACTGCGCCAGCGGTAGATCAGCATTCGTGAAACCCTTTCATTGCTATCATTATACAACTTGGCTTAAGAGCAACCGTATAGGTCCTACAGAACAATCAGCGACCCGAAGCAAAGCCCCTCAAGGTCAGGATAAGTTCCCGCATATAGGCGGAATACAAGGTATCACTATCCATCACTTGTATAGGGTCCTTTCCCAAAGCGGCAGTCACAATATAAGCGGCAACTCCCGGTCTGGCAATACCATGAGAGCGCATCGTTTTGCGGCCGGAATATATAGCCACCAGATTTCCGGAGAATAGAATAAGCACTGCGAGCAACAAGATTGGCCTACGACCATTGGCAACTGACCTGGAAAAATACCAAAGAAGCGCCACTAAAGACACCGCCGTCAAAGAGACTATCGGGATGGGGTAATACCACATTTTAAGAAAGGAAATCGCCGCATGCGGCGCGATAAAACCGAACCTGGCATCTTGGCTGTCAGACAGGGTCATCAAAAAAAGCAGAAGCCATAGCATGAAACCTGAATACAGAAAAAACGGGACAGCTGACCGCCATAGCCTGCCGGGAAGTGAGCCTGTAACATGGCTTTCGGGGCCTACCCCACCCCCAGATAAAGATTTCAACAAGCCAATGAGAAGTAAAGCCACGATGGCTTTGGGGAGGCGCCAGAGTATGTTTGAAAAATAACTTAGAAGCAATAGAAAAGCATTCTTAGCCACAGAGAGGTATTGCGCGACCCTTAGGCTTTGGAACTCGGGGTCAAATCTGTGAGCCGAAAGGCCGGCGAAATTTGCGGCTAGTAGTTGTCCTATAAAAAAGCGATATCCTAGCAACACCGCGCCAGACATTGCTGCCCCCAGCAGCAGTCTGTTAGCGTTCTTTATTCTGCCCTGGAGCATCAATAGGAACATTCCACCGCTAAGTGTAAAAGTCAGAAAGAGGCCTTGTTCGTCGGAAAGCCCGGCGAACAAAGAAACCAAAGAGTACATTACTGCAAAACCTAAAGAGGGGCGGCAAGTGTCGCCTTGAGCCTGGCGCAGATATAAGCTCAGTATAAGCCAAGCCTGCCAGAAAAGAAAAAAACCGGCGAGCATTTTACCGGTCCTGAAATATTGCGTGGAAAAGAAGATCGTAGGTGACGCAAGGAACACAAGAAAAAGACCAAGGGCAGCGGCAAAAAGCACCGGATCATTGCCGAAATGCCGCCTGGTAAAGCGCACGTGAATGCCGGCGGCCAGCAACAGACAAAGGAAATAAGTGCCGGACAAGAAATGAGGAATACCAGTTTTAAAAGAAAACCGTATAAACTGGGCGTCCCAAAGGTTAAACAAATAACTAAATTCTCTTGCACGAAACACATAACCAGGTCCCTCGGTTCCAGGCGCATAAAAAACTTTCCAGAGCAGCGGTTTCGCCGAAAGGTAGTGATTAAGTAATGGCCCGCTCTCCTCTACATAGAAGCATCCATTATGAACCATGTAGAAAGCGGAGGCGCCAAGGAGGACAACCACCACCGCCCAATAGAGGAAGAGAACCCGTTTTTCGAGTGTCATTTAAGTCAGGGGACAACAATTACGCCACGAGACACTGCTATTTCCAGTAGAACAGTTCGCGCCAGAACTGGAAGTAGTACGCCGCGCCCCACTTCAGGATCTTCAGCTTGCGCACGCCGCCTATGCGGTCGGGTTCGTCACCGGGGATCTCGGCTATCTTCATTTTGCGCTTGGCCGCGCGCACGGACATAAGCGGCTCCCAGCTGATGCGCGTCTGGAACAGCCACTCCGGCAGCGTGTAAGGGTCTTCCTTGTTGAGCTCAAGGTCGTAGATCAGTTGCTTGGTGAAGGCGCGGTACATCACCATCACGTCGGTGTAATGCCCGCCGTGCAGCACGTTGACCGTCTTGGTGAACAGCCAGTTGCCGAAGGCCGTCACGATGTCGTCATCCTCGCTCTTGGCGCCATCAAGGTAGCGGGAGACTATCACCAGGTCATAGCCTTCCTTCATCTTCTCTATCAGCGGCGGGATGCGGTCCGCCACGGAATTGCCGTCCGGACTGAAGCAGATGACCACGTCGCCCTTGATATGCGGCAGCACGTCGAAATAGGCAAAGCGCACGCCCGGTTGGCTTTGAACCACCACCTCGTAGCCCTGATCGCGGGCCCACTCGGCGGTGCCGTCGGTGGACTGGCCGTCCACCACTATGATCTGGTCCACCCATTCCCTTTTCACCTGGGGCATGATCTGCTTCATGCCCTCAAGTTCGTTCAGCGCGAGTACGAGGAGCGTGGTTTTCATTTAATTTTTATCCCCTTTTCCTTGAAGAAAGCTTCCATGGTCTTGATAAAATAGTTCACGTGCGCCGGGCCCAGGTCCTGGTGCACGCCTATGTGAAGCCCGTTATTGCCCATGTACTCGGCGTTGGGGAAGTCGCCCAGCTTGTGGCCCAGGTAGGCGAAGCCGGGACACTGCGTCGGCATCGACGAGAACAGGTGCCGCGTGTCTATGCCCGCCTTTTCAAGGTAGAGGCCCAGCTCGTTGCGGCTGAACGGGGCCTTCTCCCCCAGGATAATCGCGAACGCGTGCGGCCCTATCTGTTCGTGCTTCTCTTCCTTGATGGTGTAGAGCCAAGGCGAGAACTTCTGGAATTTCTCTATCATCGAGATCAGGTTGCCGTGGCGCTTGGCGATGATCTTCTTGTAGTTGGTCATGCTGCCTATGCCGACGGCGGCTTCCAACTCGTTCATCTTGGCCGAGTAACCGATGCGTTCGAACACGAAGCGGATGTCGGAGCCCTCGCCGTACTTAAAGCGTTTGTCGCAGTAACTGGCTGCGCCGCAGTTCATAACGCACACCTTGCACTTGCAGGCGCGGCCGTGGCTGCGCAGCGAGCGCAGCACCTCGGCAAAGTCGGCCCGATCCGTTGTGACGATGCCGCCCTCGATGGTGGTGATAATGTGCGCTATGTAGGTGCTGTAGGCCGCCATATGCCCCAGCGTGCCGATATTGCGGCCCTTGTACACCGCGCCGTGCGCCTCGGCCGCGTCCTCTATGACGTAGAGGTTATGCTTCTTCGCTATCTTGTTGATGGTGTCCATCTCGGCCGGCTTGCCCATCAGGTGCACCGGCATTATGGCGCGGGTCTTCTTAGTTATGGCCCTCTCGATCTTCTTCGGGTCGATGTTAAGCGTGTGGCGTTCGATGTCCACGAACACCGGCTTGAACCCGGCGTGCACCACGGCGTTGCCGGTGGCCACGAAGGACAGCGCGGGGATGATTACCTCGTCGCCGCGCTTCGCGCCGAAATCGTGCAGCACGGCCAGGGCCAGGATATCGGCGTCGGTGCCGGTGCTGACGGCCACGGCTTCCTTGGTGCCGGTCAGCGCCGCGAATTTAGATTCGAATTCTTTCACCAGCCTGCCGCTGGAAAGCCTGACGGAGTCCAGGGCTTCATTGATAAGTTTGCGTGATTCTTTAGTAATAGCGATGGTGCCGAACGGTATTCTCATTTCAGTTTCTCTCCTGCCTGTTTATAGCCTTCCGGGGTGCCTATGTCTATCAGTTCCCCCGGTACTTCAAAAACGTTCACGCCGCCTTTCGCGGCCAGCGCGGGAAACAGGTCCCGCTCCAGGGAGTATTTCTTCCCCTCCGGGACCAGTCCCAGCACTTCCCTCTCGAAAATATAGATGCCGGCGTTAACCAGCCCGGACGCGGCCGCCGCTTTCTCCCTGAAAGCCAGCAGTTTGCCGTCGCCCCCCACCTGCAGCGTCCCGAACGCGGAGGCGTCCTCTTTTTTAGCAGCCGCCAGCGAGGCCAGCGGCCGCTTCGCCTCGTGAAAAGCCGCGAAGGCCTTCAGGTCCGCGTTCACTATCGAATCCCCGTTCATCGCCATGAAGCGCCCGCTCTTTATAAGCCCTTCGGCGTTCTTTACCGCCCCGGCGGTATCCAGCGGCTCGGCTTCTATTGCTACCGCCACCTCGTAAGGCAACTTGCGCCCGGCGAAATAGTCCCGGATCATCTCCCCCATGTAGCCCGCGCACAGCACGAAGCGGCCGAAGCCGTAGCCCGCCACGTAATCCATCAGCAGTTCCAGGAACGGCTTGCCGCCTACGGCCGCCATCGGCTTGGGGCGGTCCGACACCACGGCCCGCAGCCGCGTGCCCTTTCCCCCGCAGAGTATCACCACGTCCATGCTCATGACTTGTAGAAGATGATAGAGCTCCCGGAAAAGTCGAATTTGAACGGCACGTGCAGCAGGTTCTTCAGCGCCTTGCGCACGCGGCCCTGCCGCTCAGGCGGCACGAAGAACAGCATGAAGCCGCCGCCGCCGGCGCCCAGGATCTTGCCGCCCAGCGCCCCGGCTTTGCGGGCCGCCACGTAGGCGTCGTCGATAAAGCTATTAGTGATCTTGTCGGTCAGGCTGCGCTTGAGCTTCCAGCTCTCGTGCAGCAGCCGTCCAAAACCGTCTATATTGCCGCCGCAACTGAGGATTTCAACGGCGTGGTCCACCATCTCTCCCATCAGCGTCAGCTCGCGCTTGCGCAGGTGGGTCTTGCGGATCTGCTCTCCGGCGATGTCGTTGGCCGTGCGGGCTATGCCGGTATAGAACAGCATCAGCCTGTCCTGCAGTTCGCCCAGGCGCTCATCTTTCAGAGTCAGCGGACTCACCTGCAGGTGGGTTTTATCACCGAACTTTATAACGTTGACGCCGCCGTAGGCCGCTATCACCTGGTCCTGCGCGCCCACGTTCTCCTTCAGCATCACCTGCTCCACATGGATGGCGTCGCGCGCCACCTGGTTGGAGGAAACAATGTGTCCCTTCAGTGCGTAAAGCCCCTTCAGCAGCCCCACGGTAAAGGCCGAACTCGACCCCAGCCCGGAGCGGGCCGGCAAGTCGCCGTCATGGTGGATCTCCACGCCGTCCCTGATCTTCATGAACTGCAGGCATGCCCGCACCGACGGGTGAACTATATCCTTTATGCGCGTCACATTCTCTATCTTGGAGTAGACGATGCGGTGCTTGTGCTCGTGGAAGGGCGGCAGATTGCGGCAGGTGATGTAGCAGTACTTGTCTATCGTGGTGCTGAGCACCTGCCCTTTGTTCTCGTTGTACCAGGAAGGATAGTCCGTTCCTCCCCCGAAGAACGAGATGCGGTACGGCGTCTTGCTGATTATCATTTCCCCGTCCCAGCGGCGTATTTCCGCTTTATCTTAAGTTTGAGCATTTCCTTCACGTGTTCCACGGTCTTCGGGCCGAACTTCTTTTCCATCATCGCCAGGTAGGCCGGCGAGGAGTGGAACTCGTCGAAGGCCGCGTCCCGGAAGGCCAGCACCTCGCCGCTAGACAAATGCCTGGTCGGCAGCGGCAGCGTCTCCTCGCTGAACTGGGCGTAGCCCAGCCAGCTGTCAGGCAGTTTGATGCCGTTCTTAACGGCGTCGTTATACAGCGCCGAGCCCGGGTAGGCCATGGCGGTGTAGAAGTTGGTATAGGCGCAGTTGAGCGCCTTGGCCATGTCCAGCGTCTCGCGCATGCTGTCCAGATCGTCTTCGGGCAGGCCGAAGATGAAGTTTGCCACTATGGCGATGTCGGCCGCGTGGATGCGGTCCACCGCCTCGCGGATCTTGTCCTGGGTGTAGTTGCGCGTCTTCTCGGCGCCGCGCACCTTCTCGCTGCCGGACTCTATGCCCAGCGCCAGCCAGTTCACCCCGGCCTTCTTCAGCTTGGCCAGGAGCGCCGGGTCTATGGTGTCCACGCGCGCGTACGCCCAGATGTTCAGGTCGTAGCCGCGCTCTATGATCAGATCGCAGATCTTTTCCACGTGCGCCCGGTTCAGAATGAAGCACTCGTCCAGCACCTTGATGTTGCGCACGCCGTAGTTCTTAACGAGGACATCTATTTCCTCTATGACCTTTTCCGGCGGGCGGTAGCGGACCTGCGGCTTACCGAACAGCGCCTTCAGGGCGCAGAAGTGACAGTCGAAAGGGCAGCCCAGGCTAGTATAGAGCACGGCGTAAGGAGTGCGGCGGTCCAGGTCGTCGAAGCAGTGCCAGTTGTGCGCGCGGTACCTGGCCATCGGCACTAGGTCCCAGGCGGGCATGGGCAGCGCGCCCAAGTCGGCCACCAGGGGCTCGCGCGGGTTGGGCACGGCGGCGCCGCCCTTCATATACCACACGCCGGGCGTGTCGAACTCGGAGCGGCCGGCCTTCAGCCGCTCCAGCAGCCCTACGGTGGCGGAGAAGCCCTCGCCCTGCATCACAAAATCGGGTTTATCTTCTTTCAGCGTGCGCTCGGGCAGCGCAGACGGGTGCAGGCCCCACAGAAAAGTCTTCAGCCCTGGAACGGCCTGACGGATAAGGCCCAGCAGCTGCGAGGCGCCGGGCATGGCCTGCGTGGAGGCGGACAGGTTGGAGCCGGCGGCTATCACGCCGCACAGCAGCGGGTCAGCGGCCTTGATCTTCGCGGCGGCTTCGTCGGGCGTCAGGTTCTCGGCCTCGGCGTCCAGCACGCCCACGGAATAACCTTTCTCCCGGGCGAAGGCGGCCAGCAGCAGGCCCCAAAGCGGCGGCTCCACGGCCGCCAGCGTGTCCTTGAAGACGCTGTACTGCTTGCGCGAGCTGCCTGGCTTCACTATCAGCAGGTCCACTTTTGACATCAGGCGGCCAGCTCCTTTTCCAGCAGGGCGGCCAGGCTCTTGGCGTCCAAGCCGTAGAGGGAATGCAGGTATTCGCGCGGGCCGTGCTCGAACACGAATTTATTGCGGAAGCCGAGGGACCTGATCTTGAGGTTCAGGTCGGAGGCGTTCACCAGGCCGGCGACTATGGCGTCCATGCCGCCGGCGCCGATAAAGCCTTCCTCTATCGTTATAACCTTCTTGTAGCGCCCGAGAATCTTCAGCAGGCCGGCGCCGTCGAGCGGTTTCAGCAGGAACAGGTCCACCAGACCCGGCTTCAGGCCGGGCGGCAGCCGCTTCAGGGCATCCAGCGCCACGTGCGTCATGTAGCCGGTGGAGACCACGCAGACGCCTTCCCCCTTCTGCAGCTCGCAGAAGCAGTCCTCTATCTTCACTTCGGGGCGGGTGTCGTAAATGGCCGGCACGGGCTTGCCCTCCAGGCGCAGGTACTTCGGGACCTTGTGCGCCAGGGCGTAAGCGTGGAACTTCTCGGCCAGCACCCAGTCGCTGGGAGAGAAGAGGGTGATGCCGGGCAGGGAATTGACTACAGAGATATCCTCCAGGCCGTGGTGCGTCGGGCCCGAAATGTCGTAGCTGAGGCCGGCGCCCACGGCCACCAGGTTCACGTTCACGTCGCGGATATGCGAGTGCAGCGACAGGTTGATCTTCACCTGCTCGAAGGCCCGCGTGGCCAGGAACGACGAGATCGCGTACGCGTGCACGGTCATGCCCTCGAAGGCCAGGCCGGCGGCCACGTTCACCAGGTTCTGCTCGGCTATGCCCACGTTGAGGAAGTTGCAGGGATACTCCTTGCGGATGCGGTCCAGCAGCGGCGCGCCGAAGTCGGCCGACAGGAAGTACAGGTTCTTTTCGGAGGCCATGGCCTCCAGCGCCTTGCCTATAAAGGCGTCGCGCATCGCTTTTTTAACGGGCATGGGAGCGTTCATTTATGGTCCTCCATCAGGCCGTCCACCTGCTCGGGGGTCAGGTTGCGGATGTGGCAGAGCGGGTCCGCCTCCAGTTGGGGCACGCCTTTACCCTTTACCGTATCGGCCACGAATACCTTCGGCTTGCCGTTGCGCGCCGGAAGGAGCTTGGAAAGCGTTCCGTGCACGCCGGCCGCGCTGTGGCCGTCTGCCGTCACCGTCTCCCAGCCGAACGCCCGGAACTTCTCGTCCAGCGGGTCCATGTTTATGATCTCGCGCGTCAGGCCCAGCATGGATTTCTTGTTGCGGTCCACTATCAGCGTCAGGTTGTCGAGCTTGTGAAAGCCGGCAAACATCGCGGCCTCCCACACCGACCCCTCGGACAGCTCGCCGTCGCCCATCACCACCACCACGTTGGCGGCCGAACCTTTGCGGTACAGCGCCAGCGCCGAGCCGCTGCCAACGCCCAGGCCGTGGCCCAGCGAGCCGTTGATGGTCTCGAAACCGGGGATCTCGTCCGGGATGCCGCACAGGATGGACTCGGGGGTGCCGATCTTGTCCAACTGGTCCTTACCGAAGAAGCCAAGGTCGGCCAGGATCGGGTACAGCGAAATGCCGCCGTGGCCCTTGCTGATGATCACGCGGTCGCGGGTTTCGTCCTTAGGGTTCTTAGGGTTGAGCTTCAGCAGCCCGCCGTAGTACAGCGCCACGAAGATCTCCACGTCGGACAGCGAGGAGGCCACGCGGGTCTCCGGGGCCAGTTTATGCAGGCGCAGCGTCTCGCGCCGCACCCATTTAGCCCGCTTCTCCAGTTCGGCAGCGGCGGTAGTTGTATTAGACATTGGAGTACTGGTTCCTTTTGATTATGCGGAAGGCCTTCAGCAGCTCGGTGATGCCCAGATCCAGCGACACGTCCGGCTTGTAGCCCGTCTTCTCCAGCTTCTCGTTGCTGACGATATAGTCGCGCTTGTCCGGGTCTTCTCCGATGGTGGCCTCGGTCACGTAGAAACCCTTGACCTGTTTCTGGATGGCGGCGCACAGTTCCATCTTGCTCAGGTTGGCGTCGCTCAGGCCCAGGTTGTACATCGTGCCCTGCATCTTGTCGAAATTATCCATGCCGTGCATGAAGGCCTTGGCCACGTCGCGCACGTGGATGAAGTTGCGCTTGAAATGCGCCTCGAACAGCACTATGAACCGGTCGTTCACGGCGCGGTAGGTGAAGTCGTTCACCAGCAGGTCCAGCCGCATGCGCGGGCTCACGCCGAACGCGGTAGCCAGGCGGAAGGTCATGGAGTTGCCGGCGCCCAGGATCTTGGCCTCGGCGTCGTTCTTCAGGCGGCCGTACAACGAGACCGGCCGCAGCGGGGTCGCCTCGGTGCAGAACTTGCCGGCCTCGCCCACGCCGTAACCGCTGTTGGTGGTGGGGTACATCAGGCGCTGCTCTGCCGAGCGGAACTTCAGGATCGTATCGAGTGCGTCCAGTATTACGCCCTTGGCCTCGGCGGGGTTCTTGTCGCACAGCGGGGCCCCGGTCAGGCAGGCCAGCGGGATGATATAGTCCGCGCCACTCATCCCCTCTTTCACCAGCCGTTCGTCGCGCGCGTCGCCGCGCAGCATCTCGAAGCCGGGCTCGTGGCAGCAGTCCAGCAGCGAGGTCTGCCCGAACATCAGGTTGTCGAGCACCGTCACCCTGTACCCGGCGCGCAGCAGTTCGGGCGCCATGATAGAGCCGATATAGCCGGCCCCGCCTGTGATAAAAACTTTGCCTTTAGCGGACTTTTTGTTCATTATCTCCCCTTAGCGGTCGCCAGAGTAGCGTTCCGGCCCTTAATATAAATAATTGTATAATTTAGGCAGCGGCTCTTACAAACAGGACGGGCAACACTTATGAACAAGACCGATAAAATTTTCATCGCGGGTCACCGCGGGCTGGCGGGCACCTCCCTGGTCAAGACCCTGCGGGCGGCCGGCTACGACAACCTGCTGCTGCGCACCCATGCGGAGCTTGAGCTGGAGGACCAGGCCGCCGTAGACCGATTTTTCGCTGCCGAAAAACCCGCCTACGTGGTGCTGGCGGCCGCCAAAGTCGGCGGTATAAAGTACAACAATACTTACCCCGCGGACTTCATCCGCGCCAACCTCTATATCACCGCCAATGTCCTGGAAAGCTCCCGCAAGCACGGCGTCAAGCGCCTGGTCTACTTCGGCAGCGCCTGCATGTACCCCAAGGTCTGTCCCCAGCCCATGAAGGAGGAGCACCTGATGACCGGCGTTATGGAACCCACCAGCGTGGCCTACAGCACGGCCAAGCTCGCCGGGGCGGTAATGTGCCAGGCCTATAACCGCCAGCACGGCACGCAGTTCCTCCCCGTCATCCCCGCCACGCTCTACGGTCCCGGAGACAATTTCAACCCGGAGCAGTCGCACGTGCTGCCGGCCCTGCTGCGCCGCGCGCACGAGGCCCGCCTCGCCGGCGCGCCCGCGCTGAAGATCTGGGGCAGCGGCAACCCGCGCCGCGAGTTTCTCTACATAGACGACCTCGCCTCCGCCGTGCTGTTCCTGCTCCAGAAGGACGGCTACACCGAGACCACCAACATCGGCGCGGGCGGCGACCTCTCCATCCGCGAACTGGCAGAAACGGTCTGCCGCGTGACCGGCTACCAGGGCCGCCTCGAGTTCGACGCCTCGCAGCCGGACGGCACCATGTGCAAACTGCTGGACCCGTCCAGGCTGGACGCGCTCGGCTGGAAAGCGAAAACCCCTCTGCTCGAGGGGTTGGCCGCGACCTACAAATATTTTCTGGACACCTGCGCCGGCAAGTAATCAGCGGCCGGGCGCCTCCGCCGCCACGCGTGTGCGCAGGCCGGCTATTATGCTCGCCCGGTCGTACTCGGTTTCCAGCAGCCGCCTGGCATTGGCGGAAAAATTATCCGTCCCACCCTGGCTGCTGAAATAAAATCGAAGGAAGCCGTCGCAGATAGCTTCGGGGCTGTCGGGGTCTGCGCTCAACCCTATCCCATGCCGCTCGACCAGGTTCTTCACCTCTCCGTTCATCACCGCGAAGATCGGCTTATGGAAGGCCAGGTAGGCCTGAAACTTGGCCGGCACCACCAGATTCAGGCCGGGGGTATTGCTCAGCGAGACTATCATAACGTCGCTGGCCCTGAAGAAGGCGGGCATCGCATGACTCGGGTGCCGCCCCCAAAAAGTAACGCCGGGGATGTCCCCTTCTTTCGCCAGGGTCTTCAATGTCTCCAGGCAGGAGCCGTCCCCGACGATATTGAGTTTAAGCTCCGGCTGTTGTTTAACGGCCAGTGCGAAACCGCGCAATATGTTTTCCAGGTTCTGCAGCTTGCCCACGTTGCCGGCGAAGGTAAAATTAAAACCTTCAGGCAGCGGCATACGCTCCGCCCCGCCGTCGGGGACCACGGTGGGCCAGTTCGGGAAATGGGTCACACGCGCGCCGGGGACATACTCGGCTATGCGCCTGCCAAAACCCTCGCAGGAGACAAATATCTCCGCGCAGTTGGCGTATACAAAGCGGATAAGCAGGCCCAGGAGCCAGTCCAGCAGACGCGTCTTCTTAAACCCGTAGGAGTACACCATATCCGGCCAGATGTCCTGAGTCCAGATCGTGACCGGTATACCGTATAACCTGCCCGCCACTACCGCCGGGATGGCCAGCGTAAGCGGCCCTGTCTGATAGACGAAGATCCGGTCATAACCCCGCGCCTTTACAAGCGCGGCCAAGGTGCCTAGGAAGGCAAAACTTAAATAGTTGAGCAGCTTCAGCGCCAGCGAATCGCGGTAGCCCGTAACCGTGAAGAACCGGAAGATGTTCATCCCTTTCCAGTTCTCCGAAGAAAAAAAAGAGTTGGCGTAGCCGGGGAAGAGCCGCCCGGCCGGGTAACTGGGCGCTTGTGTGAGAACATCCACCGCCATCCCTCCGGCGGTCCACTCGGCCGCCAGGTCGTTGACAATGAATTCCTCCGGATAAAACCTTTCGGTTACTATCAGAACCTTGAGTTTCTCCGGCATCGCGGTCTCAGTTGGTTTTGCGCCAGACGGTGCGGTTAATATAGTCCGTGTAGCTCAGGATTATCCGCAGGACTTTCTTGGAAACATTGTCCACGTCGTAGTCCCCGACCAGGCGGAACCGGCGCTCGGCGGCGGAATGCTGCTGCGTTACCACGGCCACCGACTCCAGCACGCGCTCGGCCTTCAGCCCGCACATGATCAGCGTGCCCTCGTCCATGCCCTCGGGGCGCTCGTGCGCCTGCCGGATGGTCACGGCGGGCACGTTGAGGATGGTGGACTCCTCGGTGATGGTGCCGCTGTCCGACACCACGCAGAAGGCGTTGAGCTGCAGCTTCACGTAGTCGTAGAAGCCCAGCGGCTTGAGGAAGCTTATGCGCTTGTCCAGGCCCTTAACACCGAGCTCTTCGAGCTTCTTGCGGGTGCGCGGGTGCGTGGAGACTATGACCGGCATGCTGTACTTCTTCGCCAGCGCGTTCAGCGAGTCCAGCAGGTTGCGGAAATTCTCGGGGCTGTCTATGTTCTCCTCGCGGTGCGTGCTCACCACGAAATAGGCGGTCTCTTTCAGCTTAAGCCGCTTCAGCACGTCGGACTTGAGGATCTTCGGCATGTAATAGGCCAGCACTTCCTTCATGGGCGAGCCGGTCTTTATCACGGTCTCGGGGCGCAGCCCCTCGCTTACCAGGTAGCGCCGGGCGTGCTCGGTCAGCGTCATGTTGATGTCGCTTAAATGGTCCACCACCTTGCGGTTGAGCTCCTCGGGCACCCGCTGGTCGAAGGAGCGGTTGCCGGCCTCCATGTGGAACACCGGGATCTTGCGGCGCTTGGCCGCCATCACGGACAGGCAGCTGTTGGTGTCGCCGTAGAGCAGCACGGCGTCGGGCCGCTCCTTCTCCATCACGGCGTCGGCCTTGGCTATGATATTGCCGATAGTCTCGCCCAGCGTCTTGCCGACGGAGTCCAGGAAGTAGTCCGGCTTGCGGATGCCGAGCTCTTTGAAGAAGATCTCGTTGAGCTCGTAGTCGTAGTTCTGGCCCGTGTGCACGATCACGTGCTTCAGGTGTTGCTCGGCCTCGTGCATCACGCGGCTCAGTTTTATGATCTCAGGCCGCGTCCCGACGATGGTCATTAATTTCAAAGGCATAGGTTCTCCCGGTTTCCCGACGCGCTCGCTACTTCAGCTCCGCCCGCACCTCGGGCAGCTTCAGCAGCATTTCCTTCACTTGCTTCACGTTCAGGCGCTCGGTGTTGTGCGAGGTATAATCCTCCAGCAGCGCCTCTTTCTTGTCTCCCTCGGTGAAATACTTGTTGTAGTTCAGGTCGCGGCTGTCCATGTTCACCCGGAAGTAGTC
This sequence comes from Elusimicrobiales bacterium, assembly GCA_028688015.1. Taxonomy (GTDB): domain Bacteria; phylum Elusimicrobiota; class Elusimicrobia; order Elusimicrobiales; family UBA9959; genus UBA9959. Next base: position 125,009 of record JAQTZB010000007.1, read on the forward strand.
CCCCATGTCCTGGGCGCGGCGGAGCTCCTCGGTAGTGACCAACGTCTCGTAGATCTTCTCGCCGTGGCGGATGCCGATGGTCTTCACGGGCACGTCCGACTTGAACAGGTCCTTGAGCGCCTGGGCCAGGTCGGCCACCGTGCAGGCCGGGGCCTTCCGTACGAAAATATCCCCCTGCCCGGCGTGCTTGAAGGCGAAGAGCACCAGTTTTATCGCCTCGGGCAGCGGCAGCAGGAAGCGCGTCATGTTCGGGTCGGTGACGGTGATCGGCTTGCCGGCCTTGATCTGCTTGATGAACAGCGGGATCACCGAGCCGCGCGAGCACATCACGTTGCCGTAGCGCACGCAGGACACGGTGGTGTCCTTCTCCCCCAGCCCGCGGCACGCGGCCTGGGCCACCTTCTCCATCAGGGCCTTGGTCATGCCCATCGCGTTCACCGGGTAGACGGCCTTGTCGGTGCCCAGGCAGACCACGCTCTCCACCTTGTGTGCTATCGCGGACTCCACCACGTTGTGGCTGCCCAAAATATTGGTCATCACGGCCTGGATCGGGAAGAACTCGCAGGAGGGCACCTGCTTGAGCGCCGCGGCGTGGAACACCAGGTCCACGCCCTTCATCGCAGCATCCACGCTGTCGCGCTCGCGCACGTCGCCTATGTAGAACTTTACCTTCGGGTTATTGAGCTCTATGCGCATGTGCTCCTGCTTCAGCTCGTCGCGGCTGAAGATGCGCACCTCTTTGTACTCTTTGTCGAGGATAGTGTCGAGCAGCTCGTGGCCGAAAGAGCCGGTTCCGCCGGTGATCAGGAGGGTCTTGTTCTTCAGGTTGGGCATTGTTTTCCTTTACTTGCGCCAGGTTTCGTACGGGGTGGCGTCCGCGGCCATTTCGGCCATCATCTGTTTCCACGGCGGGCAGGCGAAGCCCGCGGCCGCCGCGAAGCGCTCCCCTTTCAGGTCGCGCCGCATCTCAAAACTGTCGTCGGGCTCTATCTCGGTGTCCAGTTTGTAAGCATCCTTCATCAGGCGCAGCAGGTCGTACTTAGAGACGGTCTCGCTGGAGACGTGGTAGAGTCCGTTCAAGCCCGGGCGCTTGTCGGCCAGGACCCAGGCCAGCGCAGCCAGGCGGTTGGTGGTCAGACCGGTGAACAGCGCCCGCGTGTAGCCCTTCACCTTTTTCCCCTGCTGGGCCAAAAACCATTCCAGCAGCTCGGGCCCGCCGAAGATCTCGCGGCCTATGAAAGAGGAGCGCAGCGTCAGCGCGAACGGCGCCGACACGTCGCCCAGCGCCTTGGTGACGCCGTACAGGTCGCGCGCGTCGGGCAGGTCCTCTTCGGTGTAGGCGCCCTTCTTCCCGTCGAAAACGCACACCGTGCTGAAGTGCAGCAGGCGGGCCCCGGCGCGGGCGCACCAGTCGGCCAGGCGGTGCGGCAGCAGCGCGTTGATGGAGATGGCTGAATTCTTGTCCTGGGCTTCCTTGCTGCGCAGCGTGACTCCGGCGCAGTTTATGACCAGGGAGGGTTTGACTTCGGAGAGTACTCGGTCCAGGGCGCCGAAATCGCGCAGGTCCAGTTTGTCGGCCACGTTGGGCCCGGAGAAGAGGCCGCAGCGGGCGTAGAAGGCGCGGTCCTTGCGGAGGGTTACCCAGGCGTTGGGCAGCCGGGCGGAGAAGTACTGCCAGAGCTTGTGCCCCAGCGTGCCGCCGCCGCCCAGTATAAGTACGCGTGTGTCTTTGTCCACTTTTCGCCCTATAAACCCGCTTATCTATAAATTGTAGTAAAAAAGCCGCTCCGCCCGCTTCAGGCACGGCGGGCCAGCCGGCCGAACAGCTCCAGCGTCCTGTCGGCGGCGTACTCCCAGCTGAACTGTTTCGAGCGTTCAAAAGCGGCGGCCGAGGCCGCCTCGCGGCGCCCCCCGCTCCAGGCCCGCAGCTCGGCTATCCGCGCCGCCAGCGCCGCAGCGTGGCCCGGCAGGTAATATAGCGCGGTGTCCCCAAAAAATTCCGGCAGCGGAGGATTCTGCGCCGCTATCGTGACCGCGCCGGCGGCCAGGGCCTCCAGCGCCGTATTAGGGCCGGCCTCGATGCGGCTGGTCATGATGAAAGCCTCGGCGTTGGCGTAGCACCAGGCCAGCTCGCCCTCGGAAAGCCCCTTTACCCAGCGCACCCGCGGGCCCAGGCCCTTGCGCTCTATCTCTCCGCGCAGCTCTCGCGCGTAGCCCTCCATTTGGGGCCGCGCTGAGGCGCAGACCACCAGGTTAGCGTCCTGCGCGCCGGGCAGCTGCATCGCGCCAAGGATATCCTCCAGGCCGCGGTAGCGCTCAAGCGAGCCGATAGTCCAGAAGAACTTATCCCAGCCCTTCTCGGCCAGCGCGGCCGGCCTGGCAAGCTGTCCTTCCGCCGGGTCCGCGCCGGGGTAGATGACCGAAATCTTGGCGGCCGGGATCTTCCACTCCGAAGTGAGAAAACCGCGCACGAACTTGGAAGTCACTATGATATGGTCCGACTTCACCATTGCCTTTTTAGCGTGGTAGCGCTGCACCAAGTGCCTGAACTTTTCCGATAGCGATCCGGCCTCGTAGTTGCTGGCCATCGGCGCCATGTTGACCAGCATGCTGATGAAAGGCTTGCCCGGATAGCTGAAATACCGCTCCAGCGGGGCGAAGACCACGTCGGGAGAGAAGCCATCCAGCCGCCCGCGCAGGCCCGGGTCCCTCGCACCGAACAGCGGCGAGAACGGCCGGCACTCCGCGAACTCGGTGCGCCGCAGACCGGCAAACCAGTCCGGTGCCGCTACACTTGCGGGAGCCGCGCAGAGGGCCCGCAACGCAGGCAGTTTTTTCTCGAACAGCGGCAACAGGCGGACCAAATACTTTTTATAGCCGCCGCTTATCCCGCCGCCCGTCAGGTTCAGGATGGCCAGCCGCAGGTCAGCCGGGCCCGGGACAACGTCCGGCGGGAGCGCCGGGATTTCCCGCAGCCGCGTCAGCAGCGCGCCCCACAGGAAGAAAGTCAGGATGCCCGGGTAGGGCTGGCGCAGGCCTACCTTCAGCGAATTGTCTACGAGGACCAGGAACAGGACCGCCAGGGCCAGGCCCAGCAGGTCGTGGTCGGAGCGCAGCTCCCCCCGCCTGCGCCAGAGCCCCCGCAGCGTATAGGCGAGCAGCGCCAGCAGGGGCAGGAAAGGCAGCAGGCCGAAATTATAGACGAAGTCCAGCGCGTAGTTGTGCGCGCTGGGGAACTGCGCCCGCGGCGGCGGCGCCTGGTGCCCCCACAGCGCCGTGCGGCCATCGGCGGCTATCGCCCCGGAGTAAACCTTCCAGTAGCGCAGACGGTCGTCGAGGTTGGGCAGCTTCTCCCGCAGCGACAGCGAAGCGAACTCCGGTTTGAGAAAAGTGAACTTGTCGCGCAGCGCTTCGGAGCCGGCCAGCTGGTAGAAGGCCAGGCCGGCGGCGGCCACGCCCAGCGCGGCCAGCGCGGCCAGGGGCTTGCGCGCCTCCCGGCGCGAGACCGCGGCAAAGACCAGCGGCCCCAGCAGGCTCAAGCCCAGGCCGCCCATCGAGGCGGCCAGCACCGAGTAGAGCGGCATCGTGACGGCCATGACCAGCAGCAGCGGGCGCCAGGCGCGCTCGCCGTACAGCGAGAACAGCCCGGTCACGTAGACAGCCGCGAGGATCACCGGCACGTACTGCAGGTGCTGGTAGACGCTGAAGGCGTAAAGGTACGGGGTCAGGCGTTCCGTGTGCTGGAGGAAGGTGAAGAGAAGCTGCGCGGACGACACCGCGAAGACCGTACCCAAAAAAACCTTGCGGTAGAGTTTCTGGGCCCCGCCCGGGGCCGCGGCCTGCCCCACGACGAGGCCGAGGAAGGGCAGGATGAACTGCACCATCAGCATGATCTTCTGCATCGAGCCGGAGATCGCGCCGCCGGCCGAGAAGATCACCGAGACGAACATCAGCGTGAAGACGGAGAAGATGGTCAACAGCGAATACAGGGCGCCGCGGCAGGCCCCGAAGACCGCGGCCCCGGCGAAGCAGCCCAGGATCGCGGCCGGCAGCGGCAGGTCTTTGAAGACGCCCAGCGTGTCGAAGTACGGCTGGCGCGTCGGGTCCACGAAGAGGCCGTGCCCCGGCTGGAAGAACACCGGCGCGACCAGCAGCAGCGCCACCGTAAAATTAAAAGCGGCCAGGCGGCTGCCGCCGCCGGTGGCCGAGGCCTCGCCGTAGGCTTCCGCCTTCGCGCCCAGGTAGAACAGCAGCGCCAGCGCCGAGTTCCAGAGATAGAGGTAGAGGAAAACCTTTTCCCCGGCGAGCGCGTAGCCCAGCAGGGCCGAGCCGATGATGGCCACGTTCATCAGCACGTCAGGCCCGAACAGGTCGTTCACCCCTTCGGCCTGCAGCAGCCGCAGGCGTATTTTCTGGGCCTGCAGCATGAGCACTCCGCCCGCCAGCGACGCCCCGGCCGCGCCGGCGAAGAACAGTGATTTGCCGGTGGCCTCGAACCAGGTCCAGCCCCACGCGTAAACGGCGAACAGCGCGGCGCCCGCCGCCAGCTGCAGCCCGGCCGCCCAGGTCAGCCAGCGCGCGAAGGCCGGCTTCTGGCCGCGCCGCTCGCCCAGCAGCACGGTGGGACCGAACACGCCGGCGTACAGCGAGCTAGACAGCGCGCCTATCGCGAAAGCCGTGTAGAGGTCTCCGGCCGCCTCCCTGCCCGCCAGCTGCAGCAGGATCAGGCGGAAGATATAGGCGGCTATGCCGATGATGGCGGTAGAACCGAAATTGGGCGTGAACTCCCCCCACGGGAAGGCGCCCGACGCCGGCGCGGCCAGCGTTTTGCGTATAAACCCGGCGGCCAGCGGCAGCGGGCTCACGGCCCACACGAACAGCGCGTAGGGCGCGGCGGCGGGCAGCAGCGCGATGGCCAAGGGCAACAGGCCCAGCAGCGCCCCCTGCTGCAGCACGTAGTTGCGCGCCAGGCGGGCGTCGCCGGCGTACTCGCCGGCGCTGAGCTGCACTTCGCTCAGCCATTCGCAGCCGCGGCGCAGGATCACGGCGGCCGCGGCCAGCGCCGCGGCCGAACCGAGCCCGGCGGAGAGGTAATAAGCCAGCAAGGACAGCGGCAGCAGCAGGCCCAGGCGCGACAGCAGCGCCGCGCGGGCTATGCCGCCGTCGGAGGAGCGCAGCACCAGGTTGCGGACGTTGGCGGAGAAGGCGTAAAAGAGGGCCAGCGTAGCCGACTGGGCTATGCCGATATCGGCTGCCAGGGCCATCTTGCCGGTCAGGCCGCAGAAGATCAGCAGCGCCGTGACGGCGTAGGTATTTAGCGCGAAGGCGGCAGGGTAGGAAAAGTTCATCGCGAGTGGCGCTCCGCCGTAAGGCGGGCCGCTTAGAAGAGCGCGGGCGCGCCGTGCCGCCAGGCCTCCATCCAAAGCACCGCGACCAGGGCCGTCACCGCGCCCAGGAAGCAGAACAGGGCTATTATCATGGCGCGGTTGAAGAGCGTGGCCGCCCTGGTTATCTTCGGGGGAGCCGTGACCTCGGCCCGGCCCAGGTTATGCAGCTCGCGCCCGGCCTTGAGCGCCTCGGCGCCGGACCAGCCGGAGACCGAGCGCGCGAACTCCTTCAGCCCGTCTGCGGAGGAAGCCGGCGCGGCGGCCAGCCGTCCCGCGGAAGAGGAAAGGCGGCGCAGCTCGGCCAGCCGCAGCTCGCCTATGCGCAGCGCCTCCGCCACGGCCGCGTTATTTTCGACCACCAGCGCCTCGGCGGTGGCCGCGGCCAGTTTTACCGCGCCCTCCTCTGAGTAGGCGCGCCCGGAGATCTGCAGCGTGCGGGATTCCCCGACGCGCATGAAGGTGACCGTCTGCCGCCACAGGGAAGCGTCCAGCCGGCCGCTGCCGGCGTACAGCCCGGCGCCCGGCTCGGTGCCGCGCAGGGTCGCCAGCACCCGCTCGTTCACCTCGTCTATGGATTCAGGCCCGCCGCCCGGCGGCAGGTAGGCCGTCTTTATCACGCAGTCCACCGACAGCGGCGTGCCGATGGTGAGAGATACCCAGGTCCCGGCGGCGGCGAACAGCGCCAGCACCGCCGCAAAAAAGCCGCGCCGCCGCAAAAGCAGGCGGGCCGCGCCGCCCAGGGTAATCTCGCGCGAGTACAGGTTGCCTTCCGGCTTAAGCTCCGTCATGCCGCTTCCTCCGTCGCCGGCGGCAGCGCCGGGGCTGAAAATTTATCGTAGGCCACATACACCGCCAGCAGGAAAAGCAGGGGCAGCACCGGGAACAGGTAGCGGGAATGTATGATCGGGTTCATGAGCAGCACCAGCAGGTAGGCCGTCACGGCCGCCACCGGCGCCTTCGCCCTGCCGGCGGCGTAGACATGAACGTTTACCGCCAGGTAGGCCAGTAGCGGCAGGGCCGCCACCAAGGCTATGGTCGACGGGAAATCCCTGAATTTGTAGAGGTCTATTATGCCGTTCTGCAGGAAAGCGCCGGAGAAAAGCAGGTCCTTGAGGTACTGCAGCAGGCGCGCGGGATTGAGCACCAGCGAGCCCAGCAGGAACTCGCGGTTAAGCCAGAAATTGGCCTGAGAGGTACCCCATTTCCAATGGCTTGGTTCAAAACCACCCACAAATTTAGCGACTAGCCCCCCGCCAAGCGACAACACGACATAGGATAGGAAGGCTCGTTTAATAAAACCTCGCCCGATGGTTAAAAACAGCAGCGCCGCCCCGAAGAGCACCAGCTGCAGGCGCAGCAGCCCGGCCAGCGGCACTAACAGCAGGAACGGCAGCCAACTCCTGCGGGCGGCGAAATAAGTCAGGGCCAGCACCGCCAGCAGCGAGAAAGACTCCTTGTTTATCAGCTGGGAGAAATACACGGTCGCCGGGTTCAGGAACAGCAGCGCCGCGTAGAAAAGCGGCAGCCCCAGCGCGCCCAGCAACCGCAGGCAGAAAAAGAAACACAAGGCGAACACCGCGTTGTTGACCATGAAAGCGGTGAGTTTAAAATTGTCGCCGGCCAGCTTTTTCAGCAGCAGGTAGAAGGCCGAGATGCCGGCGTTGTTGTTATAGCCGAATTCGTAAACCCCGGTCTCCATCCGGTAGATGGCGTTCACGTATTCCTGGTGGTCTTCGTGCAGGGTCTCGAAGGTCACCTGCAGCAGGCGGCTGCCCGGCCCCGTAGAAAAGAGGCGGTAATACCCGATGTTGACGCCCAGGAAGACCAGGTAAACGCCCAGGAAGAACAGGGCGAGGCGGCCGCGTTCTCTGTTCACTCGCTCCTCCCGGGCAGCCTCGCGGCCAGTTCGGCCCGGACCGCGGCGGCGAAGGACAGGCAGGCCGCGGCAACGAAGCGGGCAGGGCCAGCGGCGAGGTAATGGCGGCGGGCCAGCAGCAGCTCGCGCCGGAAACGCCGCCAACTGCCGGCGGAAGCGGCGCCGGGGTGGACGCGGTACAGGAACAGCGCGCGGTCGGAGGAGCAAACCACCTCTCCGGTCTGCGCCAGGCGCAGCCATAGGTCGCTGTCTTCTATGGCTACCAACTCACGCTCCTCGGAAAAGCCGCCGGCAGCCAGCAGCGCGCTCCTGCGCGCCAGCACTCCGGAGCAGGCGATAAAATGCTTCAGGTAAAGCCGTCCGAACACCCGGCCGGACACGCAGCCCGAGGGCCGCGGATAAATGGCCTCGGACGCCGTATCGCCGGTCAAAGTCTTGAACCTGGAATACGCCAGCACCGCGCCAGGCGCGGCGCGCAGGGCCTCCAGCTGGCGCTCAAGTTTCTCGGGCTGCCAGATATCGTCGGAATCCACGAAAGCGGCATATTCCCCGGCCGCGTTCTTCAGGCCCAGGTTGCGCGAGGCCGCTATGATGCCGCCATTCGCTATTTTCAGAACGCGCAGCCTGGGATCCTTTATGGCGGCCAAAACCTCGTCGGTGCCGTCGGCAGACTGGTTATCCACCACTATCAGTTCCAGGTCCCCGGCGGTCTGCTCCAGCACGGATTCCACCGCCCGCCCGATGTAGCGGGCGTGGTTGTAGGAAGGCATTATTACCGAGACCAGCGGGGCTTTCTGTTGCGTCATCTAAATTGTTCGCAGAGGGTCAGCGTCTTCTCTATCTCGGCGTCCATGCTGCCTGCCGGAGTAAACCCGGCCGCTTTAAGTTTGTCGATTACATAGTTCACGGGCTTGGGCTGCGCCGCGCCTGTCGCGGCCGGGCCCGTAGTAATCGCGCCCGGTTTTCTGCCGTATTTGGCTTCGTAGACCTTTTCCACCCGGCGCGCGGCGTCCAGGATGGACAGGGAAGTCCCGCTGCCCAGGTTATACAGTCCATCCCCCCACTCCTCCGGGATGTCGAAGAGGAAATAGCGCACGGCCTCGGCCGCGTCGGAGAGGGTTATGAAATCCCGGTGTTGCGTGCCGGCGGACTTCAGCGTTATGGCGCCCGCCGTCTGCAGCTGGCGGCACAGGTCGTTGAACACCAGCGTCCAGGCGTTGACGTCCTTGTCCATAGGGCAGCCGAAACTGTTGGACATGCGGAAGATCAGCGTCTTCATGCCTTTATAGGCCCGGAAGTAGCTGACCCAATCCTCGGCGGCGCGGTGCGTGGTGCCGTATGGATGCGCGGGCATGGCCGGTGTGGCTTCGCTGATCGTGTCCCCGGCGGCGGGGCCGTAGACATGGAAGGTCGAAAAATAAATGCAGCGCTGCGTACCGGCGGCGGCCGCCGCTTCCAGGACATTGTAAGTCCCCTTGGTGTTAACCTCGGCCGCCAGCTCCGGGTCCCTGGCGCACTGCGCGTCGTTGAGCGCGGCCAGGTGGATGACCGCGTCGGCCTTGGTTTCGGCGAAAGCCGCCGCCAGCGAGCGTTTGTCCAGCACGTCTATCGGCAGGACCTTGAACTTTTCCGCCCAGGCGGGCAGGGCGCCTTTCACCGGCAGGTCGGCCAGCAGCACGCGGCAGTCCGGCTGGCGGCCCAGCCGCTCGGCCAGCCGCCCGCCCACGTACCCCAGCCCGCCGGTAATCAGGACGTTCATTTGTGTTTGAGCGCCCAGTCGTAGGGGATCTTCTTGTCGAAAGGGTCCAACCGGTCTATCTCGCCGGGAGAATGCGGTACGGAAGAGCAGTTGGCCACTATCGCGGTCTCCGTGCCCATGCCCTTGAAGCCGTTCCACACCATGGGCGGGATCTTTACCAGCGCGTAGTTCTCGGCGCCCAGGAAGATCTCCTGCAGCTCGCCCTTGGTCTTGGAGCCGGGCCGGTCGTCGTAGAGCACCAGCTTTATCATGCCGCTGACCACGGCGTAGTTCAGCGTCATCTCCTTGTGGATGTGCCAGCCCTTGATGGCGCCGGGGTACACGGTGGAGAAATAGATCTCGCCGAACTTCTCGAACTCCGGCGAGTCGCAGCGCAGCATGTGCATTATCGTGCCGCGCTCGTCGGGGATCTTCTTCAGGGGTATTATCTTGACTCCGTCTATCATGGTTCCTCCGTTGTCTAGGCGGCCAGCAGGCCGCGGTACAGTTCTCTGTAGCGCTCCGCCGCCCGGCCGCAGGTAAATTCAGCTTCGAAGCGCGCTTTGCCGGCCAGGCCCAGTGCCTCTCGGCGCCCGGGGTTCGCGGCCAGGTCCGCAATAGCCGCGCCCAGGGCCTCCGCGTCGCCTGGCGGCACCAGCAGCCCGGTGCTACCGTCCTCTATCTGTTCCGGCACGCCGGCCACGCGCGTGCCTATCACCGGCTTGCCCAGGCTCATGGCCTCCAGCACTACGTTCGGGAAATCTTCCATCCCGGTCGAGGACAGCGCAAAAATATCGAAGGCATTCATCAGGTCGAAAATATTCTCCTGCCTGCCCAGGAATTTCACCTCGCCGCCGACGCCCAGCCCGGCGGCCAGTTCTTCCAGGGCGGCGCGCTCCGGGCCCAGGCCTTCTATCAGCAAAGCCAGTTTTACTCCCGGCAGCCGCGCCCTGGCGGCGGCCAGCGCCTCTACCAGGTAGCGGTGGCCTTTGCGCGGGTCCAGCAGGGCCACGTTCCCTATCACCACCGCGCCGGCCGGCACGCCCAGCCGCTCGCGCACCGCGGCGGGGGCGTCCTTCAGCGCCCGCGGCGCTACGCCGTTGGGCATACTCCGGGCCTTTCCCGGCGGCAGCTGCAGGGTCGCCGCGAGTTTCTCACCTGCGTAGGCGGAGCCGGTGACAAAGACCGAGACCCGGACGGCCACCGCTCTGTCCAGCGGCCGCTCCAGCCGGCGCGACAGGCGGTCGTAAGGCACGGCGATATTGTTCACCACGAACACCACCGCCCTGGCCCCTGCCAGTCTCGCCGCGAACACGGCCGTCAGGCAGGAATACGCTCCGGGGTAGCCGCCGTCGTTGATATGCACTATGTCCGGCCTGAAGCGCCTGAATTTAAAGAACAGCACCGGCAGCGCCAGCAGCGCGAAAAAATATTTAAGAGCGGTCACCAGGCCCAGCGCCCGCATGACCTTGCCCAGTGGGCCTAGGGCCGCCGCAAGGTCGTCGGCGAAAAAGACAAGCGCCGGCTCCCGCTGCACGCCGCCTTCCAGCCGCGCGGCCGCCCCTTCCTCGTATTTGCGGCAGCCCCTGTAAACCAGCAGCGTCTCAAAATCCCGCTTTATCTCCGCGCTGTTGAGCAGCCCCGCCACCATGTTCTCGCACCCGGCGAAAAAAGGGCAGTCGGTATAAAAGAGCAGGCGGGGCTTAGTTTCCGGCATTCTTGTAGCTCGCCGCCGTCAGTTTAAGGCCTTCGGCCAGGCCGGTGCGCGGCCGCCAGCCTAAAAGTTTTTTAGCCCGCGCCGTAGACGCGTAGTATTTCATTATCTCCGCGGGCCGGTAAGGCTTCGCGCCTATCTCCAGCAGCGGCGCCCCGCCCAGCAGACGCGCAGCCAGCCGGGCCATGTCCTTTATCTTCACCGGCCGGCCGGAGCCTATGTTGACGACCTGCCCGGCGGCGGCTTTAGCCAGTCCGGCCCGCAGGTACGCCTCTACCAGGTCGTCGACAAAAACAAAATCCCGCGTCTGCCCGCCGGGCGTCATCCTGAACTGGCGGCCCTCCAGCAGGGACCTCAGCAGCTCCGGCAGGAACATCGTCGGCGGCTGGCCCGGCCCGTAGGCCAGCGTCGGGCGCAGCACCGTCACCGGCACCCCGTGCGCCCGGTGGTAGAACAGCGCCAGCTGCGTGGCGCAGGCCTTGGAAAAAGAATAAGGACTAACCGGGTCTTCAGTCTGCGCCTCGCGGTAAGGCGCCGGGCCGCGCCCGTATTCCTCCGCCGTGCCGGAAAACACGACGGCGCGGCAGCCGCGCTCCTTCAGCGCCTCCAGCAGGTTGCGGGCGCCCTGCAGGTTGGTCTCCAGCATTCGCCCCAGCAGGGCCGGGGACGGGTCGCGGTCGGTTAGGGCCGCCAGGTGGAAAATTATTTCAGGCTTCGTTTTGGCGACGGCGGCCTTAACCGCCCTCTCGTCGGACAGGTCGCATTTCAGCGCGCCCGCGCCTCCCGCCCTGGCGTCGAGGCAAAAAACCTTCGCCCCCTTCTCCCGCAGGGCGGCGCACAGGCGCGCGCCTATGAAGCCGGCCCCGCCGGTCACCAGCACGCGCGCGCCGCGGTAGGAGGAAAACTTCATTTACCGTCCTTCACGGTCTCGAGGTAGAAGGTCAGCGTGTTCAGCGGCAGCAGCGCAGACAGGCGCGTTTCGTAAAACACCGGCTTCCAGTTTGCCAGCTTGGCGGCCAGGCGCTCCAGCAAGGTGCCGGGGTAGTCCTCGTCGAAGACCGCCCTCTTAACGCGGAAGCGCGCCCGGGAGTACTTGTAGAACTTGCTGAAGTCGCTGCCCGGGTCGAAATAGTCGAAGCTGCGGCAGGTGAAGAAATGCCGGTGCGTCGGGTCTATGAAGGCGTAGACGCTGCGGAAGAACGGCACTATGATCTTCAGCTCGGCGCCCGGCGCCGTGATGCGGTGCAGCTCTTCCATGACCTTCAGCAGGTCGTCGAGGTGCTCCACCACGTTGTCGGCCTTCACCGCCGTGAACTCGCCGTCCTTGAAAGGGTACGGGAACTTATTAAGGTCGTGCACGACGTCGGCGTCGGTGTCGGGCGAGATGTCCACGCCTACCGAGCCCGGCAATTTGCGCTTACCGCAGCCGAAATCGAGTGTTTTCATAATTATCGCCGCGCCTTCAGCGCGTTGAACTTCCGCGTATCCGCGTAAATCCTGTCCACGTCCAGCCGCCCGGCCTTGCCGGGCAGCGATTCTACTGCCGAGAAAGGCACGCCGGCCCCGGCCAGCAGGTTCCGCAGCAGCGTCCGCATGCGCACCGGCCGCCCGCTGCCCACATTGTAGACCTCTCCCGCCCGCCCGCGGGCCATCACGGTCTGCAGGGCCGCCGCGGCTTCGCCGGCCGGCAGGTAATCCCGCCAGGAATCCAGCCGCCCCACCGTGATCTTCTTCGTTTCCCCCCGCTTATAGGCGTCCAGCTGCCGCGCCACCCGGCCGGGGAACAGGGCCTCGCTCAGGCCGGGACCGGTCAGGTTGAAAACGCGGGCCACTACTATGTCCGCCCCGTAGACCCGGTGGACGAACTCGCACAGGCGCGTCTGCAGCGTCTTGGCGAAGCCGTAAAAGTTAACCGGCCGCAGCGGCGCCGTCTCCGGCACCGGGTTTTTGGCCGGGGCGCCGTATTCGGCGGCACTGCCCACCAGCAGCACGCGGCACTTCAGCCCCAGCTCGCGCACCGCGTCCAGAAGGTTCTTGGCCGGCAGGAAATTGCCGCGGTAATTTACGCCGTAATCCCCGGAGAAGACGCCGGCCAGGTGGTAGATCTCCGACGGCGCGGCCGCGGCGAGCAGCCGCTTCACCGCTTTCGGGTTTGTCAGGTCGCAGGCGCGGCACGGCAGGCCGTCCACCACGCCCGCGCGCAGGTCCGTAAGCACGGGGCTCCCCCCGCTGTCGCGCAGCAGCCCGGCCAGCGCCCGCCCCAAAAAACCGGCGGCGCCAGTCACCAGCACGCGCTTAAATGCCGATCTTTTTGCGGATCGTCTTGAAGTTCTCATTGCAGTAATCGTAATCCTCGGGCCGGCCTATATCCAGCCAGAACCCCTTGAAGGGCCGCGCCTTGTAGCCCGCGCCGGCCTTGATGCCGTCGAGCATCAACTGGTCGAAGCCGTAGGGCTTGCCCTTCGGCAGCGCCCGCACCACGGAGCGGTTCAGGCAGTAGATGCCCATGCTCACGTCGAAGGCCAGCTCCGGCTTCTCGGTAAACTCCACGATGCTGCCGGCCTTGTCGTATTTCAGCACGCCGAAATCTATCTTCGAAGTGCGGTTGAAAGTGGTCACGCTGACTTTATTGCCCGCACGCGCGTGCCAGTCGTAGAACTTGCGGTAATCCAGGTCGCACAGGATGTCGCCGTTCATCACCAGGAAGTTCTCCGGCAGGTCCTTAATGAGCGTCAGCGGTCCTATCGTGCCCAGCGGCTTGTCCTCGGTGGAATAGGTCAGCTTCACGCCCCACTTGCTGCCGTCGCCGAAGAAAGCCATCATCAGCTCGGCCAAGTGGTTCACCGTGATCGTGATATTCTTAAAGCCGGCGCGGGCCAGCTGGCGGATGACCACTTCCAGGATGCTCATCTCGTCGCCCACCGGCACCAGCGGCTTGGGGATCAGCGTCGTGTACGGCTTAAGCCGGGTGCCTTTGCCGCCGGCCAGTATTATCGCGCGCATGGTTTCTCCTAAAGGTTGTAGATGTCGCTCTTGTACCGCGCCAAGTTCTCAGGCCGGCGGAACCACGCCACGGTCTCGGCCATGCCCTGGTCGAAGGTATGTTCCGGCTTCCAGCCGGTCAGGCGCCGCAGTTTGCGGCTGTCGCCCAGCAGGCGCTCCACCTCGGACTTGGCCGGGCGCACGCGCTGCTTGTCCCCCGTCAGCTTTGCCGCCGGGTTGATCAGCGCTATCAGCTTCTTCACCACATTGCCGACGGAGATCTCCTTGCCGGTGGCTATGTTGATCTCCTGCCCCGCCGCCTTGTCGCATTTGGCTATAGCGGCGAAGCCCTTTGCGGTATCCTTCACGTAGACGAAGTCGCGCGTCGGGGCCAGCGAGCCCAGCTTCAGCTTCTTCTCGCCGCAGAGCAGCTGCGTTATGATCGTGGGGATTACCGCGCGGGCCGACTGCCGCGGGCCGAAGGTATTGAAGGGGCGCACTATCGTGACCGGCAGGTTGAAGCTGCGGTAGAAGGACTCGGCCAGGCGGTCGGCGCCTATCTTGGTGGCGCTGTAGGGCGACTGGCCCTGGAACGGGTGCTCCTCGTCTATGGGCACGTAGCGCGCGGTACCGTACACCTCCGACGTGGAGGTGACCAGCACCTTCTTCGTCTTCAGGTCACGCGCCGCCTGCAGGATGTTCAGCGTGCCCTTGATATTGGTATCCACGTAAGAGTCGGGCGAGTGGTAGGAGAATGGAATGGCTATCAGCGCGGCCAGGTGGAACACCACGTCGCACCCTTCCACAGCGCGGCGCACGCCGTTGGGGTCGCGAATGTCTCCGGCGAACACCTCCAGCCGGGCCCGGGTCTCTTTGGGCAGCGTATCCAGCCAGCCCCAGGAGTTGAAAGAGTTGTAATAGACGAAGGCCTTGACCTTGCAGCCTTCGGCCAGCAGTTCCTCTACTAGGTGGCTGCCGATGAAGCCGTCTGCGCCCGTCACCAGCACTTTTTTTCCGCGGAGGTTCATGTTGTCCCCTGTCCCAAAATATTACAAAACGACCCCGGCCGGTCGCCCGGCCTTATAAATAACATATATTTTATCAAATAATGGCAGAACTGCGGGACAAGAGGAGCAGCTAGAATTGGCGGCGGAAAAAGCGTGGCGCCGAGGAAAGCCAGCCAAACCCCAGCGAAGACTTGGGCATCGGAAACTCATAGCGCACCTTGCGTTTGAATACCAGGACGTTCTCGTTTTCGGAATGTATGATATAGCGGCCCCCAGGAAACGACAACTCCTTCCTGAGCAGGGCAACGGCCTCCGCCGACACGGGGGCTTTCTGCCACGAAGAGGTCTGGATACCACGGCTCAACAGAGCCGGAAAACTGGCTGCCGGAGTTTCGCTGATATTAAGCATTGAGTTATCAGGCCACTTTAGATCAGCGGGCCTGACTGCCGGCGCGAGGTCGAACAGCGCCGCCAGCGCGTTCTTCTGGACTACCACGAAATCCGCCCGGTCGTAATAGCTGGGGAACCGCCAAATGTCGCTGCGGTCGACAAAAAAGCCTTCCACGGTCCTGTTAGTCCAGTAGACAACGCTGTGGTCCTTCGGAATCGCGCGGACTGCGGCTATCGTATCGCGGTTGCTCGCTATTACGCCGGAACTGTTCTCAACAGTGTAACGGTAAGCCGAAAAGATCCTGACCCTCGGTTTGATCCCGGTCCGGCTTTGGGAGAAATCCGTCCCGGTATCTATGGCCATAGACGGCAACGCGTACAGGCCTAACCAAAAAACGTAAAAGAAAAGCGGCAGCGCCAGCAGGCGGCGCACGGGCACGAACGCTCCCTGTTCTTCCTCGCCGGAAGAAAGCAGCACGGCGGCGGCGATAAGCAGCATGGTAAATACAGGCATAGGGTGATGCCCGCCGCCGTTCACAAAAGTTATGAACCAGTGCGCCGACGGGGCGACGAGGACCAGCGCCAGGGCCATTTTAAGCGCCCCGCCCCTGGGCTTTCCGGCCAGCAGCATCGATATCGCCAACACGGCGCCGGTCAGGCCCGCGTAATACCCGACGTCGGTGGGGTTTATCGAGGCCTCGCCGCTGAAAACCTTGCCTAGGCGCACCACAACATCCGCCGGCACCTTGTGAGAAGTTAACATGTCAAGTTTGAAGATGGGGTGAAGCACGAACGCGGAGAGGCCCGTATAAAAGGCCGCCAGCGCCGCAGCCGCCAGCGGAAAGAATTTCCGACCCGAAAAAAAAGCCAGGCAGCCGGCGTAGCCAAGCATAAAGAGAGCCGCGTCCTCCGAAACCAGCAGCAGCAGGAGGGCGACGGCGGTGAACGCCGGCCGGTTTTCCTTCAGGAAAGCGTAGTGCAGCGCCAAAATAATGACGCCCTGGTACAGCGGGAACAGGCATTTGTAAGTGATGAGGCCGATGAACCACGGCGAAAAAAGAACGGCGAGCAGGGCCGCGTAGCTGTACCAGAACCTGCGCGGTCCGTAGTGCCTGAGGATCAGGAACAGGAACAGCGGATAGCCCAGCACGTTGAAAGCGATTACCGTCGAGTAAAGAGTAAGGAGGCCGGGGGAGATTTTGTACGGCAGCGATAACAGATAGGGAGTCAGGTTCAGGTGCATGGCCAACTGGTTGGCGTAAGGGTAGAGATTACCAGCCACCCCGTCTCCGGAAAAGTAGTAAAGAGAAGTCTGCAGCGGCCGGTCCGAAACGAAGTTATAGAAGGCCTGGTGCACCCAGGAGACGTCGCCCCAGGAAAAATCCGTCAGCGTAGTCCCGAGAAAAGCGTAAAAAGCCGACAGGTAATACACGAAGTAGGCGGCGAAGCAACCCAGCACAAAAAAAACAGTCCATTCTCCTCCCGGCCGCCGCAGCCGCGCCTGGATCCAGCCAGACAGTTTCAGCATTTAGTCCTTACCCCCGCGCTTCAGATAGGCCAGCAGTTCTTCCCGGCTCAGGCCCGCCAGCCAGGGCATAGCCCGCAACGCGGCTCCCGCCCCCCCGGCGTAAAGAAGGGCGGAGAGCAGAAACGAAGGCAGCGCGCCGCCGCCCACCAGCCCCTGGAAAACGCCCTCCGCCAGGAATTTAACGGCGGCTCCCAGCCCGACGGCAAGCGCCAGCCCGGCCGCCTGGTAAAACCACTCGTAGTCCCAACCGCAGTTTTTGGCGATGACCCACAGGATGAGGTTGACTGAAACTATGTTGACCAGGACCATCTTAAGAGCCAGGCCGATAGCGCCCAGTCCCAGGCCGGGCACGGCCCACGCTGGAGGAGCCAGCAGGAAGTAGGCGGCGGGAAAGCTGAACAGCATTACCGCCAGCGAAATATAGAAATACTGCCGCGTTTTCTCCACGGCCAGCAGCAAGGTGGTGGCTATCTGGCCGAGGGCCTGGTGCACAGGGTACAGGAACATCAGGGCCAGCACCGACACGGCCGAGGCGTAGTTCCCCCCCAGAAACACCCGGACGATCTCTCCGCTCCACGGGATGAGGAAGCCTGAAAGCAGCGCTCCGAAGAAGTATAGGCTCCGGGAAACCTTCCTGAAGAGCCGCTCAACCCGCGCCATGTCCTTGCGCCGGACGGCTTCGGCGGTCTCCTTCCAAAAGATGTTCAGGATCGAAGCCGTCGCCAGCACACTGATGGACGCGAACTGATAGGAAACCTGGTAGAAGCCCTGCTGTATCGCCCCCCCGAAACGCTGCAGCATCCATTTGTCGGCAAAATCGTAAAGAAAAGCGGCCACCGAAAGCAGCGCCAGCGGCGCACAATAGTCGCGGTACTTTTTCAGCATCCCGGAAAGGGTCTCGCGGCCCTCCTCCTCGCCAGCCTCCGACGGGCCCAGCACCTTGAACGCCGCCATTACAGCCGCTATGTACTGCGCGATCAGAAGCAGCAGGACAGCCCGGATGGAAAGGGCGGCTAGCGCCGTAAGCGCGTAAGCGCCGGCGAGATAGACCACGGCCAGCGCCAGGTTCAGGACCTGCACGCGGATAGTCTTACGGGAGGCCTCGCCGATCTGGTTCACGGTTTGCCAAAGCTGCTGCTGCAGGAAAGACGCTGTGAAGGCCAGCAGGATAAGGGCGCGGTGCTCCCCTACCCAGGCCTGCCGCACTAGGGCGTCCGGGAGCAGCAGCGCCACGGCGGTGGCGGTAGCCACGAACTGAGCGGCAAGCCAGGCCAGATAGAACGAGTAGTACCGCAGCGGGCGCTTGGCCTGCGAGATGAAGGTGTAGAAGGCGTTGGAGGTGCCCAGGTCCAGCAGCGACTTTATAGAGACGAAACTGCCCAGGAGGAACATCAGGCGGCCATAGTCCTCGGGCCCCAGGCCCCTGGCTACCAGCAGCCCAGCCAGGAAACTCATCCCGGCGCGAAGCGCGTTGGAGGCCAGGGACACGGCAAAGCGTTTTTTAACGGAGGCGGGCATGTTGCCTGCGGGCTATTCCGCGCCTCCGCTCAAGGCCGTCAGCACGGACGGGAGAGAGAAAGGCGTCTTCAGGTAGCGCGCCAGTACCGCCGTGGCCACCGCTTTTTTACCGGCGATTAACTGCGCGAGCTCGGCTGGCGCGCCCGCGCAGGGTACGCCGGGCTCAGAGCCGTCGAAAGGCGGCACCAAAGGGTAGTTGGTGAGGTCGCGGCCGTTCGCGGCTGGCTCGTAAACCAAGTAGTTGACGCCGGCCAGCAAGGCCTCGACAAAAACCGTGGAAGTCGGCCCTACCACCAGCGTGGCCCGCTTCAGGGAGGCGGCCAGGGGCGCTGAGTCGAAGGAATAGAATTCGCCTCCGACAAAGCCTTTATACCACGCGGCGGATTCCGAGGGGTGCAGGCGTAGGCGGGCGCGCTTTACCCCGGCGTCCTCCAGCCCCTTGCGCACGGAATACAGGTACAGCGGCAGGTTGCCGCGGTCGCTGAGGATCTCCTCCCCGCTATGCTGCGCGCCATTCATGGATTTGGATATCACCAACACGTCCGCAGTTGAAAAGCGCGGTTCCAACGGCGGCGGCGCGGCAGGGCCGGGGCGGCCTGTTACGAAAATTTTCTCCCCCGGTACGCCGGCCTGCACGTAAAGTTCCTTTATACGCTCGCCCCAGACCAGCAGGTAATTGGCCCGGTTGTCGTCTTTTGCATTATAGCGGCCCGGAAGCCCGTGCAAGGCGACGAACGACGGGCGGCCAAGTTCGCGGAAGGCCGCTATCGCGCAGCGCTCGAAGAAAGGCATATCGAAAGGCACCACCAGGGCGGCGTAGCCGCGCCGGCGGTAGAACTCGCGAAGCCCGGTCCGGAAGGCCGCGACCCGCGCTTGAAAGGCCGGGGAGAGCAGCGTCTTGAAGTCCGCCTGGTCAAAGGATCGTTTAAGGAAATCTATCTGCCGGTAAAGTTTAGCGTCTCCCAGTTCGGCAGGGGACAGGGTCCAGGGCGCCCCTTGTGCGACGAAACCAGCCTCCTCCAGCGCGGTGTTCAGGTTGAAATACGCGTTAGAGGAGATCTTTTCCAGCCCGGCCCGGCCCGGCCGGGAGCTGGGTTTGAGCCGCGCCGCGGCGCCGCGCACCAGCGTCTTGAGGCCGCGGTACTTTCGCTCCAGGTAAGCTCGCTCCTGCGGGTAGGCGAACTGCGCCCCGTAGTAATAGAGGCGTTTGTCCAGTTCAAATTTGAGCGCGTCGGCCAGCTCAGGGTCCATCCCCCCCTCTTCCTTCAGCCAGCGGGGCAGGTAAAAAGTTTCCATCAGTTGAACTTGCGGAACACCGGCTTAACGGGATCCCCGACGAGCAGGTCCTTGTAGGTCCCGGCTTTTATCGCTTTCTTGTAGGTTTTGAAGATCTTTTGGAATATCCGTATCGTCTTACTCAGTTCCTTCTCGCCGTGGGCCAGGCTGAACACGAAAGAGCCGCGGAATAACAGCCCGTTCTTAACCGCCTCCTGCATGACCAAGGTCTTGAATCCGTCGCTGAGCTGCTTCTCCGCGTCCCGGAAAAGCATCAGCAGCCAGCACGGATGCCCTTTCACGGTGATATACTCGGACAGGCCGGCGGCCTTTATGCCGTCCTCCAGCCCCTTGCGCAGCGTCTCGCCCATCTTGATGTTGCGCTCTACCAAGTTGTTCTCTTTGACGGCCTTGATGGTGGCCATCGCGGCCGCCAGCGAATGAGTCTCCGCGCCGTGCGTCGTGGAGATCAGGAACACGCGCTCTTTATCGTGGTCGATGCCGCCCAGGTTCATGATGTCTCTCTTGCCGGCCAGCATGCAGCAAGAGAAGCCGTTGGCCACGCCCTTGCCCCAGGTGGTCAGGTCGGCCTGCACGCCCAGCGCGGCGTGCGCGCCCGGGTAGCCCAGGCGGAAGCCGGTGATCATCTCGTCGAGGATGAACACCGTTCCGTTCTTCTTGCAGAGGTCGCGCAGCTTGTGCAGAAAATTGTCCTGCGGGGAGTCGAATTCCATCGGCTCCAGAATCAGGCCCGCTATCTGCCCGGGGTACTTGGCAAAGAGCTCCTCGGCGGACTTGATGTCGTTGTAGCGGAAGGTCAGCGACAGGTCCGCCACCTCCTGCGGCACGCCGGCGTTGTTGGGCTTCTTGCCTATGTACCAGTCGTCGTAGGAGAAGAAGCCGTGGTCGGAGCAGTAGGCTATGTACTTGCGCCCGGTATAGGCGCGCGCCAGTTTCAGCGCGGCCGTCGTCACCGTCGAGCCGTTCTTTGCGAACTTCACCATCTCGGCGCCCGGCACCTGGCTGATGAAATACTCGGCCAGCTCGCTCTCTATCGGCGAGGGGCACTGGAAGTTGCTGCCTTTCAGCAGCTCGGCCCGCACGGCGTCCAGCACCGGCTTATAGGCGTGGCCCAGGTTCACCGAGGTCAGGCCCATGGCCCAGTCCAGATATTTGTTGCCGTCCACGTCCCAGACGTAGCAGCCTTTACCGCGCTCTATCAGTTTGGGCCCCAGCTTGGGCGACTGGTCCAGGCCCTTGCTGTAGGTATGCCCTCCGCCCGGAATAAGTTCCTGGGCGCGCGCTATCATCTTGTCGGACTTTTCGAAGTTGGTTATCATGGTCTCCTCGCTATTTCTTCCAGTTCTGCGGCAGTATTAAATTCTCGTCGGTCTCGGCCAGGCCCCCCAGCGCGGCCTGCAGGCCGGGCAGTTCCCCGCCGGGAAGCGACGCCAGCCCCTCTAAGTTATCCTTAAGCGCCGGCAGGCCGTCCACGCCTATCACCACCCGGTCCACCAGCGGATTGGCCAGCGCGAAGCCCGCGCAGACCGCGGCCGCCGTCCAGTCGCGAGAGGCGGCATAAGCCCGTATCATTTCCACCTTTGGGGCCGCCCGCCGCAGCCCCTCGGGGATGGTGGCGGCGTTCATCAGCAGCAGCCCCTGCAGGAAGACGGAGCGCACGTGTATCTCCACACCCGCCGCCTTCAGCGCCGGGAACACGCGCTCGAAGCGCCTGTCCAGCAGGCTGTACGGCACCTGCACTAAATCGAAATCGATCTTGGCGGCCAGCAGCCGCTCGGCCTGCTCCGGGTGGTACAGCGAGAACCCTGTTTTTTGCGTCAGGCCGCTCCGGCGGCACTCCAGCAGGCCCTCGTAGCGGCCCGGCTGCGCCAGGTACTCGTCGTAAGAATGCAGGAGCACGCCGTAGAAGCGGCCCACGCCGGCGCGGTCAGCCGAAGCGCGCAGGGCCGCAGTAGCGTCCGCGCCGGGCACATCCTTGAGCTTTGTGACCACGCGGAAACTGCCGGGCGCCGCCTTCAGGTAAGCGCCAATGGCGGCCTCGCTGCCGCCGTAGGCCTGCGCCGTGTCCAGCAGGTCCACGCCCGCCGCCCGCGCCAGTTCTAAAATTTCCAGCACCTCGGCCTGCCCCACCTGGCCGCGCGTGTTGGAAACGCCGTAAGCCAGGCCGAACTGCACCGTGCCGAGGGCGAGCTTCTTTATTTTTTCAGATGCGCCCATGTTAGAGGTGTACCCCGGCTTATTTTCCCGGCAGCGCGCCTGCCAATCACCTTAGGCAGGTTTTTAGGGGGCAGACCATAGGCCGGCCTGATAGACCGGACGTTCTCGTCTGTGAAAATTTCCCCTTTTATGATGTCGGCTACAGCAAACAGCGACCGCTTGAAATCCATGTTGCGCGCAGAGCGCGGGCCCGGAGTATAGGTTACCTTACCAAGCGCCTTCTCTATGACCCTGATGGAGTCGACCAAGCGTCTGAACTCTGCCGGCTCCGTAGAGAAAGGAGCGTCCGGTCCCTTATGCTTGCGGCTGAGAATGAAGTGCTTCTCAATAATCTTGCCGCCCAGAGCCACCGCCGCGCACGCCGCCTCGGTCCCTAGCGTATGGTCAGACAGGCCAGGAGTAACGCGGAAGCGTTTGGCCATGTCGGGGATTGTAAGCAGGTTGGATTCTTCCGGCAGGGCGGGATAGGCAGATACGCATTTGAGAAGCGCCAACCGCCGATTGCCGGCGCGGCGGCAGGCCGCAGCGGCATCGCGAACCTCCGCCTCGTCGGAAAGCCCGGTCGAGATAAGCATCGGGCGCCCCTTAGAAGCCGCGTACGCTATCAGAGGCGTGTCGTTGGCCTCGAAGGAGGCAATCTTAGTCACCGGCGGGTCGAACCGTTCCAGAAAATCCACCGCCGTCCTGTCGAACGGGGTAGAAAAGCACAGCACGCCGCATTTCTGAGCCGTGGAGAACAGTTGATCGTGCCACTCCCACGGCGTGTAGGCTTTCTTGTACAGAGCGAACAGTGTTTGCCCGTCCCAGAGCGTCCCCTGGTTTATCACGAACGGGGGCCGGCCGCAGTCTATAGTCATAGTCTCCGCGGTATACGTCTGGAGCTTAACGGCGTCCGCCCCGGAGTCGGCAGCAGCCCTAATAGTATCCTTCGCGCGCGCCAGACTGCCGTTGTGATTGGCGGACAGTTCAGCTATTATGAACGCCTTGCCCGTATAGCCGGGGCTGAATAGTTTCGCTACGTCGCGTCTTGTGAATCCCATAGTTTACCCGTCAGACCGACTTCGGAGCCCAGATGTGCAGCGTCTCCGGGCCCAGGCCCTCAATCGGCGCCACGCCGGCCAGTGCCAGTTTGACCGCCAGTTTGTTGATCGGCGCGTCGTATTTCGGCTGACCCGAGGAGAGTCCGGCGTTGAAGACGCGGGAGATAAAGTAATACAAGCTCTCGAAATCCACCTTGCGCTCCAGGGTGAACTTTCCGGCCAAGTCGGACACAAATCCCTCGGTCAGGTACTCGTTGAACTCTTTCACAGTTATGGCCGGCAGGCCGAGGGTATTGCGGATATCGTTGACGCGCTGCAGCGGCTCTATAAAGCACTCGATCATCAGGTACCTGCCGCCCGGCTTTAGAATTTCCAGTATATTGTCGGCAGCAGTATACTTACCGCGGCCCTTTGTATTGATCAGCAGGCGTTTGGAGATAACAGTGTCGAACTTTCTCCTTGCCCCGAAGGCGAAGGCACCCGGCGCGGTAGCGTCGGCAACGGCAAACTCGGCGTTGCCGATCTTGCGCCTCGCCGCCTCCTCCCGGGCACTGGCGACCATATTTTCAGAAAAGTCCATACCGAAGAAGCGCGCCCCCGGCAGTTTCTCGGCGAAATGCAGTATCAGCCGCCCGTTGCCGCATCCCACGTCGCAAATATCCGTATTGTCACGCAGGAGGCCCATCAGCAGGCTGTGCTCCAGTTCCTCTTCCATCAGGTCGAAATTCACCGCCGACATGCCGCCTTTGAACTGCTTGGCCTGGTTCTCCCAAAACTCTTTCATTTTGCCTCCCGGCTGTTATTCTCGCGCACAAGTTCGAAAGCTTCCGCCTGCCCCAATCCCGTCCGGATACCGTGGTATTCGGCCAGGTTACGTATGGCGCGCAGCGACCGAGGATGCGGGTACGCGCGCAACTCGCTCTTATAAAGGCGCATCGCGGCAACCTTCTTTCCCAGCGTGCCGCTTACTTCGTAAAAAACGTTCGGCGCGAACGACGAAGGATAATTCCATTCAGTGGACGACAGCACCTCGAACGAGAGTACGCGGCGCACGGTTTCCCCCTCCATCGGCCGCGTAGCCGTCAGCACCGCGTCGTAGGTCCTCTTATGGTCCACGTTCAGGTCGTTCCTGTGATGGGTAAAGATCAGCGAAGGCTTAAACTCGCGCTTGGCCCGGTCCACTATCTTGACAATGTCCAGCAAGTCCACACTGTCGAAGCGGTTATCCGGGAGCTCCGCCCCGAAGACCCTGCTCACCCCTATCTCGCGGTTGGCCAGGTCTCTACAGCGGCGCAGACCCTCAAGCTCCCTGCTGCATTTTTCAGGCTCGCGCTCATCCCCCCGGGAAGTCACGCCCTCGCCCAGGATCAGCGTGGCGGCGGTCCACCCCTCCCGCACAAAGCGGGCCACGGTGGCCCCGCAGCCCAGTATCTCATCGTCGGGATGAGCCGCCACTACCAGCAATCTTTTATTTTCTTTCATCTTTCTTCACCTCAAAAACCCCGCGTACTATGTCGCCGTCCTTCACGGCCCGGCGGAACTCGAATCGGAATCCGCCGGCGGAGAGGAAGGCCGCGGGGTAGCCCTCTCCGTCAAGCATGCGGATAAAATCGTACAACGCGGCCGGCGTTTCCAGGCCGGCCACGGCGATATCACTATCGCGCGGCTTCCGCCTGGAGAACAGCACCGGGCGCCCGCGCTGCGGCTTCGGGGCCGGCTGCCGGCGCAGCAGTTCCGGGATCATCTCGTTAAAAACCACGCCCGAGGCGGCCGATAGCATTTCGTCGGCGCTGCCATCGGACAGGTCCAGCGGGCGCTTAAAATATACCGGGCC
Organism: Elusimicrobiales bacterium; assembly: GCA_028688015.1. Classification (GTDB taxonomy): domain Bacteria; phylum Elusimicrobiota; class Elusimicrobia; order Elusimicrobiales; family UBA9959; genus UBA9959. The sequence goes on from JAQTZB010000007.1 coordinate 149,536, forward strand.
AGTGTCGGCCCCATTGCCGGCCCTGAGGGCCGAGACCTTGGTCCGGCGTATGCCGCGGGCCAGCAGGTTCTGCAGCGGGCTGCCGCCGCGGCCAAAAGGCAGGTCGGTCATATGAAACACCACGCATTCGTGCGTCGAGTAGATCTCTTCGGGGATCATCCAGGACCAGTGCGGAAAGAACACATAGCGCGGGGCCAGCCTCTCCAGCATCCTGGCCGTCAGGCTGGCCGGTTTTGAGACTATCCGCACCCGCCATTTTCCCGCCAGTTTTTTGCGCAACGCTCGCGCATTGCTCAGATTCCACCGCTTTATCGTCGCTATCACTATGGTGCGCATCAAGGCCGCCCTCCAGCCACCAGCCCGGCCATGAACCTTACGTCCCCGGCAAAATCGTCCAGGCGGTCCGGGTAATTCTTTTCCGTCTCCAAAGTGATCCTCGCCCCGGCGGGGATCAGTTTCACTAAACGCGCGAAATCGTAGCTGCCCTTGCCCAGGTGCAGGTGGCTATCCATCGTCCCGTCCTGGTCGCCGTCAGAGATATGAAAAAGCTGCGGTCCCAGCGCAAAAAAAGCCGCCAGCCCGGCCCACTTATCCGTCTTCACCGCATTAGCCGCGGCTATCGCGTGCCCGGTGTCGAGGCAGAAGCCGGCGCCGGAAAAATTCAGTATTGCCTTTATCCCTTCCGGAGAATATCCGGCACAGACCGCCCCGGGCACGATACCGAGGTAGGGCTTGTTCTCAACCAGCACCCTGCCGTCAGCAAGGCCTTTCAACTGGACGGCGGCTTCCTCGTCGCTTCCGTTGACTCCGGGATGGAAGATTACCTTCGGGGCCTTCAATCCGTCCGCGAAGCGGAATGCCTCCGCGGCCAGAACTTTATTCTGCTTACGGGCCGCAGGATCGGCCAAATTCAGACCTGCCATAGTGTGAGGCGCGTGGATAACGAACGGGATCCCCCGCTCCGCCAAGGCTTTCCAGGTCCCAAGGGTCCCATAGCTGCCGGGCACAGCGAAGAGCTCCAGGTAATGATAGATTCCGCGTCCAAAAAGCTCGACGGCGCTGTTCGCGTAGCCGGCGTTCGTAGACCAGAGTTTAAGGCCGTATTCGAACATTAGCGTTTCTTTCCCGCCTTGGCCGCCAGCAGGGCGGCGGCACGGTGGAGTTCCTGCAGTTTCAAAACTCTCAGCGCCTCGCGAACCTCGTCGCTCTGCGTAGCTGTCACTTTTTTAGCTGCGCTGCGGCGGTTGATCTCTTCCAGCCAGGGCTTTCGGAGAAAGAGGTCCATAACCTCGGCGAAGCCGAAGGTCCCGCCCCGCGCGTAAAGGTTGTCGTAGACAGCACAGAGCAGCAGGTAATCGTCCGGAGTGTCCAGCGTCACCCGCAGGTCGGGCCGCCTCTGCCCGGCCGGCGCCTGCAGCGAGGCTATCTTAAATTCCGCCGGGCGGCTCCTTATGTAAAACGTTACGTGCTCGCGCTCCGGCCGGGTCCGACCTTGCCGGTGGGCTCTTTGCAGAGCAGCGAACGAAAAGACCTCGGCATCAAAGCCGTCCGGGTAGGTCAGTTTAACCACATTTGCCGTGTAATCAGCGCCGCGCCGCGCGTGCAGGCGCAGCAGGCTGTCCACCAGCGCGGGGTCCGCGCACGGGCAGTCGCTGGTGATGCGTACTACTGTATCAAGTCGGTACTTTCCGGCGGCGCCGTAATATCGCGCCAGGACGTCTTCCCTGGAGCCCCTGAAAGTTTTTGCGCCCGCCTTCCGGGCCAGCCTCACCACGAGGTCATCGTCCCGGCCCGTAGTTGTAGCCACTATAACCTCGTCGGCCAGGCTGCACTTTTTCATGCGGCGGACCACCTGTTCAAGCACCGTTATCCCGCCGCCGTAGGGCAGTTCCTTCGCCACCTTGCCCGGCAGGCGAGTGGACGACATCCTGGCCTGTATTATAACGCCTGTTTTCATTTTCAGGAGAGAACCTTTTTCAGGTTCTTCAGCACGTGGGCAACTTCCTCGTCGGTCATGCGCGGATACAGCGGCAGGCTGAGAGCCTGGTCGTAATACTTCTCAGAATTAGGCAGGTCCCCCTTACGGTATCCGAACTCCTTGCGGTAATACGGCTGCAAGTGCACCGGGATATAGTGTACCTGAGTGCCGATGTTCACCTTCAAGAGAGTCTCTATCACCCATTTCCGGCTCTTCCCAAGCGCCTTAAAATCTATCAGCGACACGTACAGGTGAAAGGCGGAGAAGACGTCCGGGCGTTCGTACGGCAGCGTCAGGACCGGCAGGCCGGCCAGTTCCTTGTTGTAGCGGGCCACTATCTCCCGGCGGCGCTTTATGAACGCGCCCAGCTTGCCCAGCTGGCTGATGCCCAGCGCGCAATGGATGTCGGTCAGGCGGTAATTGAAGCCGAGGCGCTGCACCTCGTAGTACCACGGGCCCGGCTTGTTAGGGATGTCGCGCACCACGCCGCAGATGCGCATGGACTTCAAGCGCTCGTAAAGCTCTTTGCTGTTGGTGGTAATGGCCCCGCCTTCGCCGGAGGTGATGGTCTTCACCGGATGGAACGAGAACACGGTCATGTCGGAATGCTTGCAGGCGCCTACCGGGCTGCCGTCCTCGTACTTAGAGCCGATGGCGTGTGCGGCGTCCTCGATGATGTGGATCTTCTTGCCGGCCAGCGCCCGTATCTTGGCCGTCTCGCACGGCTGTCCGGCGAAATGCACCGGGATGATCACGCGGGTCTTTTTGGTGATGCGTTTCTTCAGGTCCTCCGGAAAAATGTTGAAGGTGCGCGGGTCTATGTCAGCCAGCACCGGTTTGAGACCACTGTAGATAAAGGCGTTGGACGAGGCCACGAAGGTATTCGTCGAGGTTATGCCCTCCATGCCCTTCTCTATCTCCAGCGCCATCACGGCCAGGTGCAGCGCGGCCGTGCCGTTGGCCAGGCAGACGCAGTACTTTGCGCCGGTTAGTTCGCAAATCTTCCGCTCGAACTCTTCGGCCACGGGCCCCTGGGTTATCAGGTCGCCTTTCAGCACCCTTGCTACAGCCGCCACGTCGGAGTCGTCTATCCATTGGGAGCCGTAAGGTATTTGTCTTCTCATATAGGTTGTGTATCCTTTCGATCCATCTGCTAACGTAAATATTCCGTTATCTGGGCGCGGCACACCGGCAGCATATCGCCGCCGGCGGCGTAGGCGCGGGTCCACGCTATGATCTTGTCTATGGCCTGGCCTATGTGCCAGCGCGGGGCCCAGCCCAGCTCGCGGCGGGCCTTGGCGGAATCCAGCTTGAGGTAATGCGCCTCGTGCGGGTGCCGGCCTTTGTCTAGGTCGTAGCCCGGCGCTTCCGGCCAGCGGCCGAACATGCGCTTCACTATCCACTCCACGTCCCTGGCGTCGCCGGCGTCGGGGCCGAAGTTCCAGGCCTCGGCGTACTTCGGCCCGTGCGTATAAAGTTTCTCGGCCAGCAGCAGGTAGCCCGACAGCGGCTCCAGCACGTGCTGCCACGGGCGGATGGCGCGCGGCGAGCGGATCTGCACCTTCTCTCCCCGCAGCGCGGCGCGGATGATGTCGGGGATCAGCCGGTCGGCGGCCCAGTCGCCGCCGCCTATCACGTTGCCGGCGCGGGCGCTGGCCAGAGCCACGCCGTGCTTCTTGAAATCCTTCGGGTTAAAAAAAGAGTTGCGGTAGGCCGCGGTCACCAGCTCGGAGCAGCCTTTCGACGAGGAATAGGGGTCGTAGCCGCCCATGGGCTCGTCTTCGCGGAAGGCGCGGTTGTGCTCGCGGTTCTCGTAGCACTTGTCGGTAGTGACGTTAACCACGGCCTTCACGCCTTTGGCGGCGCGGACCGCCTCGAATAAATTCACCACGCCCATCACATTGGTCTCGTAGGTCTCGGCGGGGTTCTTGTAGGATTCGCGCACCAGCGGCTGCGCGGCCATGTGTATCACTATCTCGGGCTTCGCGGCCAGCAGGGCCCGCTTCAGCTTCGCGCCGTCGCGCACGTCGCCGATTACGGACTTCATGCGCTTGTCCAGCCGGCACAGCTCGAACAGGCTCGGCCTGGTCGGGGGCTTTAAAGCGTAGCCCGTTACCTTCGCGCCCAGCGCGTCCAGCCAGACGGACAGCCACGCGCCCTTGAAGCCGGTGTGCCCCGTCAGGAAAACTCTTTTGCCTTTCCAGGAATTCGTCATTATTTCCAGGTCTTCCAGGGCGCTTTGCCGGACGCCCACATATCCTCAAGCTCGCGCTTGTCGCGCAGCGTGTCCATGCACTTCCAGAAGCCGGAATGCTTGTAGGCCGACAGTTTCCCGGCCGTCGCCAGCTTCTCCAGGGGTTTGCGTTCCCAGACAACAGAATCGTCCTCGTCGATATATTTAAAGATCCCTGGCTCAAGCACGAAGAACCCGCCGTTTATCCACGCGCCGTCGCCGTGCGGCTTTTCTTTGAACTCGTGCACTTTCCCCGCCTTGTCAAACTCCACCGCGCCGAAGCGCCCGGCGGGCTGCACTATGGTCATGGTGGCCAGGCCGCGCCGCGCCTTATGAAAAGCCACCAGTTTCTTCAGGTCCACGTCGGCCACGCCGTCGCCGTAGGTAAGCATGAAGGGCTTGCCGCCCAGATATTTCTCCACGCGCTTGATGCGCCCGCCGGTCATGGTGTGAGCCCCGGTGTCCACCAGCGTCACCTTCCAGGGCTCGGCCTTGCCGTGGTGAACTTCCATGCAGTTCTTCTTCATGTCTATGGTCACGTCGGCCTGGTGCAGAAAGTAGTTGGCGAAATATTCCTTGATCAGGTAGCCTTTGTAGCCCAGGCACAGCACGAAGTCGTTGAAGCCGTGCTGCGAGTAGCCCTTCAGGATGTGCCAGAGGATCGGCTTGTCGCCTATTTCGGCCATCGGCTTGGGCCGCACGTCGGTCTCTTCGCTCAACCGCGTTCCCATCCCGCCCGCAAGTATGACTACTTTCATGTTTGTCTCCGGTTATTTCTTATCGCTGCGCCCGTATTTGTCTTCCAGACGCACAATGTCGTCCTCGCCCACGTACTCGCCGTTCTGCACCTCTATCATTTCCAGCGGCACCTTGCCAGGGTTCTCCAGGCGGTGCTCGGTGCCCTGCGGCACGTAGGTGCTCTCGTTCTCATGCACCAGCGTGGTGGTCTCGCCCAGGGTCACCCGGGCGGTGCCCTTCACGATTATCCAATGCTCGCTGCGGTGGTAATGCAGCTGGTGGCTAACTTTCTGGCCGGGTTTCAGAACTATGCGCTTTATTTTGTAGCGGGGGCCTTCCTCCAGCACCACAAAGTAGCCCCAGGGCCGGTAGGTGGTAAGATGCTCTACCACTTCCTTGCGGCGGCGCTCCTTGAGCTGCTCCACCACTTCCTTCACGCGCTGGGCCTGGCCGCGCCGCGCTATCAGCAGGGCGTCGGTGGTGTCTATGATTATCAGGTCCTTCAGGCCTATCGTCGAGATAAGGCGCTTCTCGCCCAGCACTATGGTGCGCTTGGTATCCAGGGCCAGGACGTCCCCCACCTTCACGTTGCCGTCGGAATCCGGCTTTATCACCTCGGGCAGCGAATCCCAGGAGCCCACGTCGGACCAGAGCAGGTCTATGGGGAGCACCGCGGCTTTCTTGGACTTCTCCATGACGGCGTAGTCTATGGAGATGCTCGGCATGTTCTTGAAATCGGCGGTCATCTTCGCCACGGTCTGCGGCATCTTGCGGCTGATCTCGGGCGCGTAGGCCTTGAACTCGGCCAGCATGGTCTCCAGGGTAAAGGCGAACATGCCCGAGTTCCAGTAATAGGCCCCGTCCCTCACGTATTTCTCTGCGGTTTTTCCGTCGGGCTTCTCGGCGAATTTCGCCACTCTGAATACCCCGCCGCCGGCCGTGCCGCCCTTCTTGATATAACCGTAACCGGTCTCGGGCCGGTCGGGCTTAACGCCGAAGGTCACTATGCTGCCGGCCTTCGCGGCCGCCTCGGCCTGCCTGGCGTACTTGGCGAACTTGCTCACCGGCTCTATAATATGGTCCGACGGGCAAATGAAGATCACCTCGTCCTTGCGGCTGTGCAGCTTCTCCAGGCAGTAGCGCATCACCAGTGCTATAGCGGGCGCGGTATTGCGCCCCACCGGCTCCAGGATCACGTTGCCCTCCAGCTCCGGGGACACGGCCTTCAGGTCTTCCTGCACGTGGAAGCGGTAGTCCTCGTTGGTAATGACGAAGATATCCTTCAGCGGCAGCACCGCCGCCAGGCGCTCCACCGTCTGGCACAGCAGCGACTTGCCGCCGTTGAGCTTTATGAACTGCTTGGGCATGCCGTAGCGCGACAGCGGCCATAGCCGCGTACCGGACCCGCCCGCGAGGATGATAGCTTTCATAGTTTCACCTTCTTGCCTTCCAGCCGCCGCAGTTCGGCGTCCATCATGAGGGCGGCCAGGTCTGAGAATTTCGTCTTCGCCTGCCAGCCCAGCACCTTCAGGGCCTTGGAGGCGTCGCCCACCAGCTCTTTCACGTCGGCGGGGCGGTAGAACTCTTTGGAGATCTCCACGCGGACCTTGCCGGTTTTGACGTCCACGCCCTTCTCGGCCAGGCCCTTGCCGCGCCACTCCAGCTTTATGCCGGCGGCGGCGAAGGCCGTGCGGATGAACTCGCGGACGGTGTGCACCTCGCCTGTGGCGAGGATATAGTCGTCGGCCTTAGGCTGCTGCAGCGTCAGCCACATGCCCTCCACGTACTCTTTGGCGTAGCCCCAGTCGCGCAGCGCGTCCAGGTTGCCCACGGCCACTTTGTCCTGCAGCCCCTTCTTGATGCGGGCTATGGCGGTGGTGATCTTGCGCGTCACGAACTCCTCGCCGCGCAGCGGGCTCTCGTGGTTGAACAGGATGCCGTTGCAGGCGTACAGGCCCTGGGCCTGGCGGTAGTTCACCGTCAGCCAGTGGGCGTACAGTTTGCTCACGGCGTAGGGGCTGCGCGGGTGAAAATCGGTGGTCTCGTTCTTCTGCGCGCTGCCCGTGCTGCCGAACAGCTCCGCCGTGCTGGCCTGGAAGAACCGGGCCTTGGGGCAGGTCTTGCGCACTGATTCCAGCAGGCGCGCCACGCCCACGGCGTTGATCTCCGCCGTCAGCACCGGCTGCGCGAACGACACCAGCACGAAGCTCTGCGCCGCGAAGTTGTAGATCTCGTCGGGCCGCACCTTCTCCAGCGCGTCCGTGATGTTGGTGGGCTCCAGCAGGTCCAGGTCTATCTCTTTCACCTGCCGCTCTATGCCCAGCTCTTTCAGGCGCCACAGGCCGGCGTCGCCGGCGCGGTCCGCGCCGTACACGTCGTAACCCTTCTCCAGCAGCAGGCGGCTGAGGTAGGCGCCGTCCTGGCCGCGGTAGCCGGTTATCAAAGCTTTTTTCATCAGCAGCTCTTTATCCCGCCCAGGCCGGCCTTCTTCAGCACGGCCTCGCTGCGCGCCAGCGCCAGGTCGGCGGCGGCCATCTCGCGCACCAGCTGTTCAAAAGAGGTCTCGGGCTTCCAGCCCAGCACGCGCCGCGCCTTGGCCGGGTTGCCCAGCAGCGTCTCCACCTCGGCCGGGCGGTAGAACTTCGGGTCCACGCGCACTATCACGTCGCCCTTCTTCAGCGGCGTCTCCAGCCCGGCGGGCGGCTGTACCGCCTTCACGTAGCCGGTCTCGGCGGGGCCCTTGCCCTTCCAGCCCACGGTTATGCCCACCTCGGCCGCGGCCAGCTCTATGAATTTGCGCACGGAATACTGCTTGCCCGTCGCTATCACGAAATCCTCGGGCTTGCTCTGCTGCAGGATCAGCCACATCGCCTGCACGTAGTCGCGGGCGTGGCCCCAGTCGCGCAGGGCGTTCATGTTGCCCATGTACAGGCAGTCCTGCGCGCCCAGCAGGATGCGCCCCAGGGCGCGCGTTATCTTGCGCGTAACGAACTCGTCTCCGCGCACTGGGCTCTCGTGGTTGAATAAAATGCCGTTGGCCGCGAACATGCCGTAGGACTCGCGGTAGTTCACGGTGATCCAGAAGCCGTACATCTTGGCCACGCCGTAGGGGCTGCGCGGGTGGAAGGGCGTGGTCTCGCTCTGCGGGATCTCGCGCACCTTGCCGTACAGCTCGGAGGTGGAGGCCTGGTAAACGCGCGTTTTTTTGGCCAGGCCCAGCAGGCGCACGCATTCCAGCAGGCGCATGGTGCCCAGCCCGTCGCAGTCGGCCGTGTACTCCGGCTCGTCGAAGCTCACCGCCACGTGGCTCTGCGCGCCGAGGTTGTAGATCTCGTCGGGCTTGATCTGCGCCAGCAGGCGCGCCAGGTTGGTGCTGTCGGTCAGGTCGCCGAAGTGGAGCTTCAGGCGCGGGTGCTTTACCAGGTGCGCTATGCGCGCCATGTTGAACGAGGCCGAGCGGCGGCGGACGCCGTGCACCTCGTAGCCCTTGCCCAGCAGCAGCTCCGCCAGGTAAGACCCGTCCTGCCCGGTAATACCGGTTATCAAAGCTTTTTTCACAGTCCCTCCGGAAAACGGCCTTATAATATAGATATTATAGCAAAAGCAAAAGGCCGGCACCGTTCCCGGTACCGGCCCTCGGCCCGCCAGGGGCGGTTTACTTCTTCTTCATCCCTATAACGTGGTCCACCACCGCGTGGCACAGCGCGGAGTGCGCCGTCTCCACGACGCCGTAGTTGGCCGACGGCACGTAGAAATTGAGCTTGCCCAGCGCGCGCAGCGGGTTGTCCGGCGTAAAGCCGCTCAGCGTCACCAGCGCGCAGCCTTTCTTCAGGGCGGCTTCGGCCGCTTTGAGGATGTTGGGCGACCGGCCCGAACTGCTGATGGCCACCAGCACGTCGCCCCTCTCGGCGTAAGACGCCACCGGCGCGGCATAGACGTTCTCGTAGCCCAGGTCGTTGGCCAGGCAGGTCAGCAGCGACGGGTCGCTGAAACACAGCGTCTTCACGCCGCCGTTCTTCCACAGGTCGGCCGCCATGTGCCCCGCTATCGAGGCGCTGCCGCCGTTGCCTATGTAGAGCACCTTGCCGCCGGCGGCGGCGCAGCGCGCCACCTCGTCGTAAAAAGCCGCCACGCCGGCGGCCGCGCCGGCTTCTTTGCCGTCCACGGCGCAGACCGCGTCCGTTAAACCTTTTGCCGCCAGCTCCAGGAACGCCTTCGCGAAATCTTTCATTTCCCCTCCGCCCTGTAGTTCACAAGTTCCCGCGCCCCGGCCTTGATCTCGGCCAGGCCGGGGTAGAAAGCTTTCTCCAGCTCGGGCGCGGCCGGCGTGGGCACGTCGGGCAGCCCCACGCGCCGCACCGGCGCCTTCAGGTACTGAAAACCTTTTTCGCAGACCTGCGCCGCTATCTCCGCGGAGATCCCGGTCATCACGCCGCCGGCGTCCGCCACCAGCAGCCGCCCGGTCTTTTTCACCGACGCCAGGATGGCTTCGGTATCCAGCGGCTTTATGGTGCGCGGGTCCAGCACCTCGGCGCTGATGCCTTCCGCCTCCAGCTCGCGCGCGGCTTTCACCGCCTCGTAGACCATCAGCGACACGGCCACTATGGTCACGTCGGTGCCGGTCTTGCGGACCACGGCCTGGCCGAACGGGACTTTGTACTGCTCTTCGGGCGCGTAACCTTTGAATTCGTAAAGCCAGCGGTGCTCGCAGAACATCACAGGCCCCCCCTCGTCGACGGCGGCCAGCAGCAGCCCCTTGGCGTCGTAGGGCGTGGCGGGCACGGCCACTTTAAGACCCGGGAACTGCGTGAACAGCCCGTGCAGCGCCTGCGAATGCTGCGCGGCCGAGCCCCAGCCGCGCCCGATTATAGAGCGGATCACCAGCGGGCAGGTCACCTGGCCGCCGGTCATGTAGCGCCACTTGGCCGCGTGGTTGGCTATCTGGTCCAGGCACATCGGCAGGAAATCCATGCGCATGTGAATGAAGATGGGCCGCAGCCCGCACATGGCCGAGCCCGCGGCTATGCCGGTCAGGCCGTTCTCGGCGATGGGGGTGTCCATCACGCGTTCATGGCCGAACTCTTTGGCCAGGCCCAGCGTAGACCCGAACACCCCGCCCGGATCGTCTATGCCTTCGCCCAGCAGGTACACTTCGGGCCGCGTGGCCAGCAATTGCCGCTGCGCCTCCAGCAGGGCGGCGCGGTAAGTGATGTTGCGCAGGCCGTCCTTGGAGGCGTTCTCCAGGTCCGCTTTATCTATCAGCACCTTGGTCCAGGGCATCAGTACACGTCCTTAAAAAGTTCGGCGGCGTCCGGCGGCGGGGCGGTCTTGGCGGCGGCCCACGCGGCCTCTATCTCGGCGTCTATGCCGGCCTTCACCCCTGCCAGCGCGTCGGCGTCCAGCGCGCCCGCGCCCCGCAGTTTTTTTATGTAATTCTCTACGGGGCAGCGCGGCAGCCACTCGTCCAGCTCGGCCTTGGGGCGGCAGCCTTTCTCCCAGTCGCAGTCGGGGCCCACGTGGCCCTTCCACCTGTACGTCGGGAACTCCAAAAAGTACGGCCCCGCGCCGGAGCGCACGTGCGCCACGGCCTCGCCGGCGGCGGCCCACACGGCCTCCACGTCGTTGCCGTCGGCCAGCGCGGCAGGTATGGCGAAGCCCGCCGCCCGCTTGGAGATCACGCCCTCGGCGTGGCGGGCCCGCTGATGGGAGTTGGTAGCGTAAAAATTATTCTCGCAGACGAACAGCACCGGCAGCTTTTTGAGCGAGGCGAAGTTAAGCGTCTCCTGCAGCACGCCCTCGTCGCTGGCCCCGTCCCCGAAGTAGCTGACCGCTATGCGGTCTTCGCCTTTAAGCTTGGCCGCCAGGGCCGCGCCGGCGCCCAGCGGTATGCTGCCCCCTACTATGGCGGAGGTGCCCAGGCAGCCCACGGCGGTATCCACGAAGTGCATGGACCCGCCCTTGCCCTTGGCGCAGCCCGCGGCGCGGCCGTAGAGCTCGGCCACTATGGGGGCCATGGCCGCGCCCTTGCCCAGGTAATGGCCGTGGTTGCGGTGCGTGCTGAAAACGTAATCCTCCCGGCGTAAATGCTGGGAAACCCCGGCCGCCACGGCCTCCTGGCCTATGTAGAGGTGCACCGGCGTCTTCATCTGCTGCGCCGGGTACTCCGCCACTATCTTTTCTTCGAAGAGCCGCGCGCGCAGCATCTTGCGCAACAGCTCCAGGCGGGTTTCGTTGGTAAGCGTCATATAAAGTTAGCGTGCTCGCCGGGGTTCTTGAGCTCCCAGAGGTAGCGGTTCACCTCGTCCATGCGGCAGTTCACGCGGCAGCGGCTGGCGTCCATGCACGCCACGTACTTCAGCGATTTCCGGCGCTTCTCCCCCTCCCAGATCTTCTTGAAGGTAGAGTCATTGATATTGCCGTAGCGGAATTTCTCGTTCTGCAGGTACATGCTGCAGCCCCAGACATTCCCTCCGGCGTCGATGTAGGTCCAGAACGGCAGCGCCAGGCAGCGGGTGTAAGGCCGGCGGCCCTCGTCCCACTTCTTCATGGTGTTCATACGGAAGACTACTGAGAAGCCCGGGCGGTTGAGCTTCTCCAGCTCCGCGCCCAATTTCTCAAAATCGGCGTACTTGATGTCCTTGTACTTATCAGTCACGCTCAGCGGGTGCTGGGAATACGGTTTCACTACGAGGTAATCCATCCCGGCATCGCGCGCTTTGCGCGCCAAATCCGCGGCCTCGTGCGAGTTCTCGGGCAGCAGCACCATCTGCATGCCCAGCGCGCATTTATAGCCCTTCTTCTTCCTGAGCGCGGCGGCGTAGCCCATGTGTTCGAACACCCGGCCGAAGTCCCCCGGGTTGCAGCGGTGGATCTGCCCGTAGGTGCCAGGCGTGCCGCCGTTGATGCTCACCTTGATCCAGCTCGTAGTCGGCAGGATCTTGTCCACTATGGCCGGCTTCATCAGCGCGGCGTTGGTGGTAAAAGAGGTATCGACACCGCACTTGTTGGCCCAGACGGAGATCTCGGCCATGTCAGGGTGCAGGAACGGCTCTCCCTCGCCGGCGAACATGGCGCTCTTGAGGCCCAGCTTGCCCAGCTCCTTCAGCCGGGTCTTTAAAACCTTAGTGTTTAGGAAGCGCGGCTTGTACTCCATGAAGTCCAGCGCGCAGTAGGTGCAGCGGTGGTTGCAGGCGCCCGACGGCGAGATCTCGGCGTAAATGGGGTAGATGTTCTTGCCCGCCAGCCAGTCGGCAGCGCGCGCGGGGTGGTAGATCAGCTTGTGCGAGTCTATGCGGTACTTGTCCATCAGCAGAACCTCTTAAGCACGTCGCCCAGCCGGGTGGCCGTCTGGTACAGCAAATTCAACACCAACAGCGCGGCGGCCAGCGCCGCGGCGCCCAGCGGGCCCCGCAGCGCGGCGGCGCGCCGCGCCTTCAGGTCGGCTATGGCCCCGGGCAGCAGCGCGGCGCCGTGCCCGGCCAGCATGAGCAGCGCCGGTATGAACGGCAGGCGCTTGCGCCCCTCGGCGCAGAAAAGCGTGACAAAAACCCCTACGAAGACCGCTATCACGGCCAGCAGCCCGGCGCCGTTCCTGTCCTTCCAGGCGTGGGCCGCGCCCAGGCAGGCCAGCAGGAAGGCCAGCATGTTCGTCAGCAGCGCCAGCACGAACATGGTCCCGCGCGCCGGGTAAGGGTGCAGGTAAAAGCCGAAGGCCGTGCCGAAGGTGAGGTGCTTGGACAGCTTCAAAAAGAACAGCTGCGCTTCCCGCCCCGGGTTCTCGCGGATGAAGGCCAGCGCTTTTTCCAGCGCCAGCCGGCTGCGCTCGGCGGGCTTTATTGCCGGGTCCCGGTAAAAAGCGCCGTACGGGGTGTCCATCACGTCGAAGTCCGGCCCCCCGTCGGCGTAGGGGTTATGGCCTATGAAGATGGTATCGGCCCAGGTGGGCTCCAGCACCGACGGGGATTCCTGGGCGTAGCGGTTGCGCAGGCTCCACGGCGCAATGACCAGCGCGGTCACACCGGCGAACAGCAGGGCCTTGGGCAGCCAGCGGCCCTCGGCCCGCCTGTGCCAGAACCAGAACAGGAAAGCCGGCAGGCCTATGATAAAGACCGCCTTGGTCAGGCAGGCCAGCCCCATAAAAAGTCCGGCCAGCCCGGCGCGGCGCCCCTTTATCACGAAGTACATCGCCCCCGTGAAGAAGAACAGCCCCAGCGTCTCGGCCAGCATCACGCTGCAGTACCAGATAAAATCCACGTAGAAGGCGGCCAGCAGCAGCGCCAGGAAGCCCGCCTTGCGCCCGAAGGCCTCCCGCGCGCCCAGGTAGATGACCAGGCAGGTCCCCGTAGACAGGACGGCGTTCACCAGGTTCATCAGCACATAGCTGTTGCCGAAAACCCTGGTCACCCCCGCCAGCAGCAGCGGGAACAGCGGCGTCCAATGGGCCTGGTAGGGCTGGCCCGCGGCCAGCGCCAGCCGGGCCTGGTCCCAGACCTCCATGTCGCACCACGGCAGCACCTTAACGTTGAGCACGTAAACGGCGCGCAGCGCGAAGGCCAGCCCCAGCAGCCACCAGGCCGCCCGCGGCACGCCCTTCTCTTCGGAGCAGCACTCCACGTCCCAGTACAGCCGCGCCACCGCGCTGAACACGCTCCAGACGTTCTTGGGGCGCAGCGCGCTGGAATGGCCGTGCTGCCGGCTGCGGATGCGCATGCCGGTCTCTATGTAGGTGCGGCCCTCCTTCAGCAGGCGGGCCAGGATCTCCGCCTGGTAGGCGAAGCCGTCCGTCGTCATTTTAACTTTGGAGAGCAGGTCGCGCCGGTGCACCACGGGGCCGTTGTAGTAGCGCAGCGAGCGCCCGAACAGAAAATTCATTATGGCGGTGAACCCGCCGGACAGCCCGCGGCGCAGCCAGGAGCGCTCTTCGGAGTTGGTATGGTAGGGCAGCACCATGTCGGCCGAGCCCACCCTGGAGAAGATGTCGCGCACGGACTCTTCCACGATCTCGTTGTCTCCGGGGATCAGCCCGACGTGGTCCATGACCGCCAGGCGCGCGCCCAGGCGGTAATTGTAGCCGAAGCCCTTATTGACGGGGTTGTGCGTAACTTTAACGTGCGGGTCGGCGGCGGCCAGTTTGTCGGCCAGCGCGCCGGTACCGTCGGAGCTGCAGTCGTCTATAACCAGGATCTCGTAGTCCGCGAAAAATTCCTCAGCCGCGGCTTTTATAGAGGCCACCGCGCCTTCCAGGTTGCCGGCCTCGTTGTAGGCCGGCACTATCACGGAGATGGAGGACTTCTTCATCGTTTACTTCAGCACCGTCGTGACGAATTTGTACAGCGGCACCGGCTCTATGGACGAGCGGTTGCACACTATGCTCACCTTCATGGCCCCGGCCAGGTTGCCCACCAGGCCAACCACGTCCATGGGCAGCCCGGCGGCCGCCAGCGGCGCGCTGACGCTCAGGAAGGCGTCGCCCGCGCCCACGCGGTCCACTATCTTGTCGGAGAAGATCGGGATCTCGGTAAAGCCGGTGGCTTTATCGTAGGTCACGGCGCCCAGGTGGCCGCGCGTAACGGCCACCTTGCCGCAGTTCATGCCGCCGGCAATGCGCTCTATGGCGGCGCGGATGTCGCCGTACTTGTCGCGCGCGGCGTAGCGCATCTCGGGCTCGTCTATGCAGATGTAGTCGGCCTTGGGATACTTGGTGATGAGGTTGTAGCCCAGGTTGGCGGAGTTGGTCTGCGTGTTCACCGCCAGGAAGCGCGCCTTGCGGCATAGCACTTCCACTATCTTGTCGTCTATGAAGCCGTGGCCGAAGTCGCTCACCAGCACCATGTCGTACTGCGGCACCGCGTCCTCCAGGTAGCCGCACACCTGCCCGCTCACGTCGGCGGGCAGCGGGTAGTCGTTGAAGAACTGAACCTCGAAGAGCTTGTTGAGGAAGGCCGGGTCCACGAAGCGCCGCTTGGTCACCGTGGGCGCGTCGTGGCGGGTGAACAGCTCGGGCGAGATGTTGGGCTTGAGCCGCGACAGCACGTAGTCGCGCTTGTCGTCCTCGGCACCCAGGCAGGTCACCACCTTGGCCTCTTTTACGAAGCCCGCCGTGTGGTTGGCGCAGGCCAGCACGCCGCCGGCGAAAGTCTCCTGGCTGACGTACTTGGTGCAGATGATGTTTTCCTTGGGCGACTTGCCCAGGCCGCGGCAGTAGTGGTACTCGTCTATGATGGTGTCGCCTATCACCAGCACCTTCATGCCGCCCAGGCCCTTCATGGCGTCTATCACGCCCGAGGCGGGGTGCCTGGCCTTGAAGCCGGCCAGGAACTCCTTGGTCTGCGGCGGGAACACGGAGAAGAAATTATTGAGCAGCTCGGTGGAGCTGAAGGTCACCTCGTCGGTGAAGTGCAGGCGGCCGCCCCACTTCTCCACGGCCTCGCGCTCGTGCACTATGCCGCCGGTGATGTCCTGCTCGGGCGCGGCGTAGTCGGAGCCCTTAACATACAGCCCCGGCTTTACCAAATTTATGGCCTCTACCGCCGTGGGCCAGCCGTTGATGGCCACGTAGTCCACGCAGGTCAGCGCCGCCAGCGACTCGGCGCGCAGATGCTCGTTGAAGACTGGCCGGCCGGGGCCCTTGTTCACAAAGCGGTCCGGCGTCAGCGTCACCACCAGCACGTCGGCGGCCTTGCGGGCGGCCTCCAAATGCTTGATATGGCCCGGGTGCATCAGGTCAAAGACGCCGTGGCACTGAGCCACTACCTTGCCTTTCTTCTTGAGCGCCGCTGACTTCTCGGCCAGGTCGGCTATGGGGATGATCTTGTGTATGTTCGTCGACATTATCGCTCCGCGCCGCTACTTGGACGGCGCCAGGTACTTGAACCAGTCCTTGGTAGCGTCGGCTATGTTCTCCGGCGTCCAAACGGGGGCCTGGCGCCAGTAGTCTATGTTCTTGAGGATTTCCTTCACGCCGTCTTCCAGCGACACCTTGGGCGCCCAGTTAAGGACGCGGCGTATCTTGGCGGTGTCGGCGTAGGTGCAGTCCGGCTCGCCGGGCCGCTTGGGGATATAGGTAACGGGCCCGCCCAGCAGCTCCACCAGGCGGTTCACGCTGTAGGTGCCGCCCGAGCCCACGTTGAAGATCTCGTTGTGCACCGGGGATTCGGAGGCGGTGTAAAAAGCGTCGGCCACGTCGGTGACGTAGGTAAAGTCGCGGGTCTGGCTGCCGTCGCCCACCACGGTGTAGGGCTTGCCGGCCAGCTTCTGCGCCAGGAACACGCCAAACACGGCCCCGTAGGTGCCGCTGGTGCGCGAGCGCGTGCCGTACACGTTGAACAGCCGCAGCGCGGTGACGGGGATCTTGTACACCTGCCCCCAGTGCAGGGCGGTCTGCTCGCCCAGCCACTTGGTGAGCGCGTAGGGGTACTGCGGGCGGATCTCGGCGGTCTCTTTGGTGGGAAATTCGTCGGGGATGCCGTAGCACGAGGAGGAGGCGGTATAGACAACCTTCTTAACGCCGCACAGGCGGGCGGCTTCCAGCACGCACATGGTGCCGTTAACATTGGAGCGGTAATATTCCACTGGGTTCACTATGGAAGGGACGATATCGGCCAGCGCGGCCAGGTGGTAAACGCGGTCGGCCCCGGCAAAGAGCTGCTGCAGGGCGGGCAGGTCGTTGATGTCCTGCCGGACCACGGTTAAATTGGGATTACCGGCGTGATGCTTAAGGTTGTCGGGGCGGCCGGTGGAGAAATTGTCCACCACCGTGACCTGGTGCCCCTCTTTCAGGAGCCGGTCCGTGACATGGCTGCCAATGAAGCCAGCCCCCCCCGTAACAATGCTGCGTATCGGCATGCCCTTACTATATTAATAAATATAGGCCGCCCAAAAGAGCGGCCTATCTGCACCCGCAAAAACGGGCCTAAAATTCCAGTTCCAACCCGTCCTTGGCGGCGCGGGCGCCGGGGTAGACGCCGCGGGCTATCTTCAGCGCCCGCGCGCGCAGGTCGGCCCGGTGGTAACGCTCGGCCGAGAAATGCGTCATGACGAACTTTTTGGCCCCCGCCTCGGCGGCCAGGCGGCCGGCGGTCTCGGGGTTGAAATGCGGCCAGCCGGGGTTGGTTTCGCCGGGGGCGTGGGCGCATTCGGTTATCAGCAGGTCCGCGCCCCGCGCCAGCTCCAGCGCGTTGGGGCAGTAGCCGGTATCTGTAACATAAGTTACACTCTTGCCGCCCAACTCCAGGCGCAGCCCCAGCACCGGGTCCGCGTGCACCAGCGGCAAGGTCTTCACTTTAAACGGGAGTTTTCTCGCTTCCGCCGGCAGCTCAAGGATCTTCACCGGGTAATGCAGCTGGGAGAGCGGCACCGTGAACGGCTTGTTTACAAAGCGCTCCAGTATGCGGCGGGTCCCCTTCTGGCCGCAGATGGTCAGCGGGCCGGTGCGCTTGCGGAACTTCACCAGCGTGTGCAGCCCGGAGATATGGTCTATGTGGAAATGGCTGAGAAACAGGAACGCCGGCTTTGCCCCGTCGGAGTACTGGTCGAACTTGTAGATGCCGGTGCCGGCGTCCAGCAGAATGTCCCAGCGCGGCGTCTTGATGAGCGCGCACACCGTATTGCCGGTGCCGGTGTCGTACCAGCCGTTGGTGCCCAGGAAGACGGCTTTCATCTGTTGTAATTCTTCCTCAGCCATTTGCGGTAGGCGCCGCTCTGCACGTGCAGCACCCAGCCGCCGTTGGCCAGGTACCATTTCACGGTGCGCTCCAGGCCCTCTTTGAAGGTCACCGACGGGCGCCAGCCCAGCTCGCGGCGGATCTTAGAAAAGTCTATAGCGTAGCGGCGGTCGTGGCCGGGGCGGTCTTTCACGTAGGTTATCAGCCCGGCGTAGGCCTTGCCGGCCAGCGCGGGGTTGGCCGCCGCCGGGGCGTATTTTTCAAGCGCGGCGCAGATGCCTTTCACCACGTCGATATTCTTCATCTCGCAGTTGCCGCCCACGTTGTAGGTCTCGCCGGGGCGGCCCCGCTTCATCACGCGCCAGATGGCGGCGCAGTGGTCCTCCACGTAAAGCCAGTCGCGCACCTGCAGGCCGTCGCCGTAAACCGGCAGTGGCTTGCCGGCCAGCGCATTCAGGATAACCAGGGGAATGAGCTTCTCGGGGAAATGAAAGGGCCCGTAATTATTGGAGCAGTTGCTGATGGTGACCGGCAGGCCGTAGGTGTGGTGGTAGGCCATCACCAAATGGTCCGAAGACGCCTTGCTCGCCGAGTAAGGGCTGCGCGGGTCGTAGGGCGTGGTCTCTTTGAACTTGCCGGTGCGGCCCAGCGAGCCGTAGACCTCGTCGGTGGAGATGTGGTGAAAGCGCGCGTCCTTGCGCCCGCCCCAGGCCTGCCGCGCCGTCTCCAGCAGGGCGAAGGTGCCGTGGATATTGGTCTCTATGAAATCCTTGGGCCCGAAGATGGAGCGGTCCACGTGCGACTCCGCCGCGAAATGCGCCACTCCGTCGAACTTGTACTTTTTAAAAAGTTTCGCCAGCAGCTTGAAGTCGCAGATGTCGCCTTTGACAAAAGCGTAGCGGCCCTTCTGCGCGCGCGCCACGTCCAGCAGGTTCTCCGGGTTGCCGGCGTAGGTCAGCTTGTCCAGGTTCACCACGCGCCCCTTGAACCCGCCCGGGCCGAAAAGGTAGCGGATAAAGTTGCTGCCTATAAACCCCGCGCCGCCGGTGACAAGGATGTTTTTCATAAGCCCTCGAAGCCTTTAAAGAAGGGCAGAGCGGCGTCGCGCGCGGAAAGTTTCGGCGCGGTTATCCCCCACTCTATCCCCAGGTCCGGGTCGTTCCAGCGCAGTCCGCCCTCGTCGGCGGGCGAATACTCCGCGGTGCATTTGTAAATTATTTCGGCGGTCTCGCTGAGCACCAGGAAGCCGTGGGCGAAACCCGGCGGCATATAAAGTATATGAGCGTTCTCGGCGGTGAGCTGCGCCGCGGCCCAGCGGCCGAAAGTCGGGGAACCCTTGCGCAGGTCCACCCCCACGTCCAGTATGGCTCCGGCCGTGCAGCGCACCAGTTTGCCCTGCGCGGCGGCGCCGCGCTGGTAATGCAGGCCGCGCAGCACGCCTTGAGAGGACTTGGAGTGGTTATCCTGCACGAACTCGGCGGGAATGCCCGCCGCCGCGAAATCGCGCTTCTTGTAGGTCTCTATGAAGAAACCCCTGTCGTCGGGGAAGACGCGCGGCTTCACCAGCACCAGCCCCTCCGGATTCAGGCGCTCGAACTCGAAAGGCATCAGTCCCCCGCCGCCACTTTGCGCAGGTATTTGCCGTAGCTGTTCTTGTCCAGCCCGGCGGCGATCTTGAGCAGGGCGGCTTTGTTTATCCAGCCCAGGTTATAGGCGATCTCCTCTATGCAGGCGATCTTAAGGCCCTGCCGCTTCTCCACGGTGGCGATGAATTCCCCCGCCTCCAGCAAACTGTCGAAGGTGCCGGTGTCCAGCCAGGCGTAGCCGCGGCCCAGCAGTTCGACGTTAAGGTCCGCGCGTTTGAGATACACCTTGTTCACGTCGGTGATCTCCAGCTCGCCGCGGGCGCTGGGCTTTATGCCTTTGGCCACCTTCACCACGTCGGCCGGATAGAAATACAGCCCGGTAACGGCGTAGTTGCTTTTGGGCGCGGCCGGCTTCTCTTCAATTGAAGTCGCTTTCCCCTCTTTGTTGAACGCCACCACGCCGTAGCGCTCGGGGTCGTTTACATAGTAGCCGAACACCGTGGCGCGGCCTTTCCGCGCGGCCCTCACCGCCCGCTTGAAAGCCTCAGGCAGGCCGTGGCCGTAGAAGATGTTGTCTCCCAGCACCAGGCAGGCCTCGTCGCCGGCCAGGAATTCTTCGCCCAGCAGGAAAGCCTGCGCCAGGCCCTCGGGCCTGGGCTGCTCCTTATAGGCCAGCTTCAGCCCCCAAGCCGAGCCGTCGCCGAAGATCTCGCGGAAGCGCGGCAGGTCCTTGGGCGTAGAGATTATAAGTATCTCCCGTATGCCCGCCAGCATCAGCGCCGACAGCGGGTAATAGATCATGGGCTTGTCGTAAACCGGCAGCAATTGCTTGCAGGCCACGCTGGTTATCGGGTACAGCCGCGTGCCGGCGCCGCCGGCCAAAATAATTCCTTTCATAGTTTCCCCTCCAGCTCCGCCAGCAGCGGCAGCTCTGCGTCCCTAACTGACACCTTTGGCCGCGCCACCGGCCACTTTATTTTCAGCGCGGGGTCGTTCCAGCGCAGCCCGGCGTAATGCGCCGGGGAGAATTCGCGCGAGCACTTGTAAACCGCCTCGGCCCCGTCGGTAAGGGCGCAGAAGCCGTGCGCGAAGCCGGCCGGCGCGTAAAGCGTAAGCCAGTTGGCGTCGGACAGTTCAAGGCCGTAGGCCCGCCCGTAAGTGCGCGAGCCGCGCCGCAGGTCCACCGCCACGTTGTAAATGCGCCCGCGCCCGCAGCGCACCAGCCGCGCCTGGGCCGCAGGCGGCCGCTGGTAATGAAAGCCGCGTACCACGCCGCGCCGCGACACGGAGCGGTTCTCCTGAACAAAAGTCTCGCGGATGCCGGCCTTGCGGAACTCCGAGGCCTTGTAGATCTCGGCCGCAGCCCCCCGGGCGTCGGGCCGTGCCTCCGGCCTTATCACCAGCAGCCCGGGAATACGCGTCTTTTTGAACTCGAACTTCATGCGAATAATAATATATAAAAAAACAGGCCGCTTTGAGGGCGGCCTGTTTCTTTGCGGCTAAGGGGCCGCTTAAGGGTTGGAGGCGCTGACCTCTCCGCTTTCCTGCACCACTTCGGTGGGGATGACGGTGGTGACCGGCTCCACTATAACGGGGGCCACGGGCTCCTCCACGACGGCCTCTTCTACCGGCGCGGCAGCGGCGGCGGCGGCTTCTTCGGCGGCCTTCTTCTCGGCCTCGGCCTTTTCGGCGGCGGCCTTGGCGGCGGCAGCCGCGGCGGCCTCTTCTTTGGCCTTGGCGTCCATTATGGGCTTCTCGGCCTTTATCTCTTCCTTCTCTTCTTTGATCTTGCTGGGCTCGCTGGGAGCCTTCACGCCGGCGGGCAGGGCCACCGGCTCGGCGGCGCCCTCGGCCTGCGTAACCTGCACGCGCTGGTTGGGCTGCACGTCAATGGTGCGGTTGCGGTTGTCGGCTATCTGTATGGAGCCGCTGAACAGGTCCCAGGTGGTCTGGCCGGCCTCGCTCACTTCCACGCCGAACACCGTGCCGCGCACGGCGCAGACGGCGCTGGGGGTGCGCACGGTGAAGCCGCGGCCTATGAACTTGCGTATCCAGGCCTGCATCTTGCCGCGGGCCACTTCCACCACGTTGCCCTCTGGGGCCACGGCGGACACCACAAAGGTGGTCTCTTCGCCCAGGCGCACTTTGGCGCCGTACTTTATGTAAATCTCGGCCTTGCTCTTGGGGCCGGTCTTAACCTGGTCGCCGACCTCAAGCATGAACGGCGCCTGCACGGCCACCCACACGGCGGTGTCCTTCTTGAGGTACTCCACATTGCCCTTGGCCGTAAAGATCTTGGCCGTAAAATTCTCCACCGGCGCGGCGTCGGCCGCCCAGCCCTGGGTACCGAAAGCCATCATGCAGAACGCGAGTATATATTTCATAATTCTCCTGTTTTCCCCGCCCTTAACCCCGCCTAAATAATACAAACTTTCCGCCAAAAAACAAAGATGCGTTTAGTTACACTAACCCTGCGCTCACCGCGCTATGTGGTGAAGCACGTGCGCTATGAAAGCCTGGTAGGGAACCCCGGCCTTGCTGGCTTTAGCTTTTATCCGGTCCAGGTCGATGCTGTTGATACGGATGTGCAAGATGGCGTCCTTGCGCTTGCGGGCCAAGGCGGCAAGGAATTCCCGCTCCTGCTGCGGCGTTACCGGCACGTACTTACCCGCCAGGAGGTCCTTTTCCGTCTTGCGTTCCGACCCGGTCAACTTAACTCTCTTCATGGCAGCTCACCTCTCTTCAACTTCTCTGTATACTTTCTGCTCGGGAACAAGGTCTTCAAGAACCACTCTTTCCCGTCATAAACGCACGGCGCCACCCACACATACCCGTCAACCTTTATCAAGAATAGCCATTGCCCTGCCCGTTTAGGGTGGCGTAGAAGGCGCAGATACTCCCCCTGCACCGCCTCCTCAAACGACATTCCCCTTTCGCGCTTCAGCCATGCGCTCTTTTCCTCATCCCAGCGGATCATCGCCCCCTCCAATATTGTAACACAAATGTATTAACAGTCAAGACCTTTACGCTATTTATTGCCTACGCTGCAAACAACACAAAAGGCTCCCGCCCTCTCCCAATAAGTGCGAGCCTCTTTATGCGCCCAGGCAATTTCTCGCACCAATGGTGCGAGTTTTACATTTTGCGCATATTTTTCGTACAAAAGCCGCATACGCCACAAATTCGATGTGGAAAACCCCCGGATTCCGGGAAATTCCGTACGCAGGTCCACGGCAAGTTTTTCCACAATAGATCTCCCCCAGGTATCTCCCTTCTGTCTTTCAGAGATGATCCGCCCTATATCCCAATAAAGACCCACCAGCTCTTTATTCACGGCGCGCAGCGCGGAATACTGAGCAGCACGCACACGCCCCTTTATCTCCGCCAGGAGCACCCTGTAATCCTTGACAACATCTTTAGTCATAAAACCCCCTATCCCCACCTATAGCCTAGCAGACGCTGCCGACAAGGGGCTGTCGGCAAGCGGAACAAATAAAAAGGCCCCTCAGTCGAGGGGCCTGTTGCCGCGCGCGGGCAGCGGGGTCAGTCTTTAGGCTCCGGCTTGTGGGCGGGGTGGTGGGCGCCCGCCTTTTTGCGGGGCCAGCCCGTGTAGGCCGGGATGAACTCTTTTATCTTGGCCAGCATCGGCTCAATGTCGGGCAGCGCGGCCAGCTGCTGCAGCTCGTCGCGGTGGGCGTCGGTCAGGCCGGCGCCGGCCTCGGCGGGGACGGCCGCAAAGATCTCGTTATGCCCCGTATCCTTGCGGATGTCGCCCGCGCGGAACAGCTCCTCGTACATTTTCTCGCCGGGCTTCAGGCCGGTGAATTTTATCTCTATGTCCTTGTCCGGCACCAGGCCGTTAAGCACTATCATGTTGCGGGCCAGGTCCACTATCTTTACCGGCTCGCCCATGTTGAGCACAAAGATCTCCCCGCCCTCGCCCATGGCGGCCGCGTTAAGCACCAGCGACACGGCCTCCTCGGTGGTCATGAAGTAGCGTATCACCTCGGGGTCGGTAACGGTAACCGGCCCGCCGGCGAGGATCTGCTCCTGAAAGATCTTGACCACGCTGCCGCTGCTGCCCAGCACATTGCCAAAGCGCACCGACATGAACTTGGTGCCGCTTTTGCCGTGCAGCGAGCTTAAGGCCATTTCGCCCAGGCGCTTGCTGGCGCCCATAACGCTGGTGGGGCGCACGGCCTTGTCCGTGGAAATATTGAGAAAGCGCTCGGTGTTGTAGGCCGCGGCGGTGCGCGCCAGTATGTAGGTGCCCAGGGTATTGTTCTTTACCGCCTCCTGGGGATTGTCCTCCATAAGGCCCACGTGCTTGTGCGCGGCCGCGTGCAGCACCCAGGCGGGCTTGTACAGCTCAAAGAGGTTCTTAAGCAGGCTCTCGTCGCGGATGTCGCCGGGCACGCTTACTATAACGCCGCCGTAGCCCTTCTCTTTAAGCTCTTTGTCTATGTAGAACAGCGCGGTGTTGTGGTTCTCAAGCAGTATCACGCGCGCTGGCTTGAGCGCGCATACCTGGCGGGCCAGCTCGCCGCCTATGGTGCCGCCGGCGCCGGTGACCAGAATGGTTTTGCCTTTAACGCCGCTCTTTACCAGCCCCATGTTAATGTCCACAATGCGGCGGTGCATAAGGTCGGTTACGTCTATTTTGCGGATGTCGGGCGTAAGGCGGGTTTTGCTGATGAGCTCGTTCATGGTGGGCAAGGTCTTGAACTCCACCTTGCGCGGGTTGCCGGCGGCGGCGTAAACGCCCATGATGTCGGTGATGATCTTGCCGCGGCTGTGGTTTACGGCTACAAGCACCTCGTCCACTTCTTTGCGCTTGATGACGTCGGCTATTTTGTCGCGCCCGCCCAGCACCGGCACGCCGTGGATGCTGCGGCCGTGCTTAAGGGCGTTGTCGTCCAAGAAGCCCACCACGCGGCGCCCGCCGGGGTTACGCTGAATGTCGCGCAGCACTACCTCGCCCAGGTCGCCCGCGCCAAAGATGAGCATGCGGGAGGGGTTCTCCCCCTCGGTCTTATAGCGAATATGTCGCGTTGCGCGGATGGCGAAGCGTATACCTCCGACGAATATGAAAGATATGAAAGGGCTGATGATTAGGACCGAACGCGGGAAGTGCGCGTGCTGAAAAAACAGCACAATAGCCATAATGAATACCTGGCTTGCGAGTATCCCTTTTAAAACTGCAGTCAAATCAGCCATGCTGGCATAGCGCCAGATGCCGTTATAGAGACCAAAATAGTAGAAAGCGGCCAACCGGAGAACGACAAAAATCGGCCAAGTGCTCAAAAGATTATTAATTTCAAGTGGAGGTATCCTGAATTCAAATCTTAAGAGGAAAGCGAGAAGATACGCGACCGAAATCGCGACAGCATCAAACAACAAGACCACAAGTTTACTGTGTTCTTCCAATTTCCTGTGCATATGTACCTAGTATCCCAAAATGCGAGGGGCATTTCAATGTGATTTTAGATACCCCCAACGACAAAGACGATAGCCCATCCCTCACCCTTAGGAAACCTGCTTAAGGAGAGACTTAATACATGAACATGTCCTGTGTATATCCTGAGATGTCATTGCTGTGCCGGACGGGAGACAGAGCCCAGTCGCAAACAATTCTTCAGACACGGCACCACCAACAATTCGGCAACCTTTAAAAACCGGCTGCATATGCATCGGTTTCCAGAGAGGACGCGATTCAATATTAATTCGCTCCAGCGCCAACCTCACATTTTCCGGAGTGGTTTTAGTAATAACTGGGTCAAGAGTCATAACAGTCAACCACCGGTTACAACATGCCCAATCAGGCTCCGGCATAAAGCCTACCCCAGGAATGCAGGAAAGGGATTTTTTATACTCCTCAAATATTTGTCTCCGTCTCTTTACCCTAGACTGGAGCACTGCCAACTGCCCTAGCCCTATAGCGGCAGAAATATTGCTTAGGCGATAGTTGTATCCGATCGTATTATGCTGGTAATACGGGAATCTCTCCCTGGCTTGTTCTGCGAGGAACTTGGCATCCAAAATCAAGTCTCGATCGTCCGAGGCCAACATCCCCCCACCTGAAGTTGTAATTATTTTATTCCCATTGAAGGAATACACTGCCGCTCCGGCTCCCTTTCCAGCAAAACGACCTTTATACTTTGCCCCCACCGCCTCACAAGAGTCTGATATATACACAGCCCCATACTTATCACATAATTCGGCTGCTATATCCACGTCAGCAGGTTGTCCATAAATATCAGCGGTAATGACCGCTTTCACCCTTCTCCCGGCTTTAGTTCTTGATTTCAATTCACACTCCAATAGGTTCATGTCCATATTCCACGAAACCTTATCGGAATCGATAAAGACAGGTTTTGCCCCCAAAAATATTATTGGACTGACTCCGCCCAAGAATGTAAGCGATTGACAAAGAACCGCATCACCTTTTGAAACGCCAAGGTGCCGTAATGCCAGATGCAACGCAGCAGTTCCAGACGCGACAGCAGCACAGAACTTAAACCCAGAAACATGCGAGAACATGTCCTCGAATTCTTTCACCTGAGGCCCCGCAGGAGCAATATAATTACTGTCAAATGCTCTCTTTACACAGCGCAACTCGTTCCCACTCATATGCGGTGGCGATAAAAATATCCGTTTATTTTTCATGTTAAGCCTATATAGAGTTACTTCCCAATCTTTTTCGCTGGTGTTCCTACGGCGACACAATTTGGGGAGATATCCGACAATACGGTAGCCCCTGCCCCGATAATACTCCCCTCCCCCACAGTAAGATTTGGCGCGATTGTAACGCCAGCGCCAACAAACGCCAAATCCCCGACCTTCACTGCGCCGCATAGGACTGTGCCCGGAGCCAGATGAACTCCTGCGCCGATTACACAGTCATGGTCAATACTGGAACGGGAGTTTACAATCACATTCTCGGAAATTATAGAGTCGGAATTTATTATTCCACCGGCCATGACCACCGTTCCTGCCCCAAGCCTGACTCCCCTAGCAATCTGTGCTGACGGGTGTACCGCAGTAATCAGACCAAAACCAGTAGATTGCAACCACTTGGCTATCTGACACCTCGATCGATTATCCCCGATTGCTACGATTCCGCGTTTAACTTCAGAATTAATCAACTTTTCTCTCGCCCCTAGTACGGGATATCCATAAATAGTTTTCCCAAGAAGTCCAGGGTCATCATCTATCAATCCGAAGACAGAATACTCCCCCTGACGTTCCAAAACGTCAATAATGACTTTTGCATGCCCGCTGGCTCCAAACACAAAAACGGATTCTTTTATTTTCTTCATACTATTTTCTTGTTACCTGCGAATTTTGCCATGGTTACATGCCCGTCTTGGTGAATTCCTTCCTTTACGAAAACTTTTTTAACTGTTCTCGCAAGGATTAGCATGTCCAGCCAAAAAGTCCGATTATTGACGTACCAGACATCAAATTTCAGTTTCTCCTCCCAGGAAATGGCATTTCTACCATTAATCTGGGCCCAACCCGTAATCCCTGGGCGAAGATTATGACGCAAGGATTGTTCTTCAGAATACAGCGGCAGATACTCCATTAGAAGTGGCCGAGGCCCAACTAGGCTCATTTCACATTTTATTACATTCAATAATTCCGGAAGTTCATCAAGACTATAACTGCGCAGAAACTGTCCGAAACTGGTAAGTCGCTTTTCGTCAGGCAGCAGATTCCCTTCCGCGTCAACCGCTCTAGTCATTGTTCGAAACTTATAAATTCTGAAGGGCCTTCCATTTAGCCCCGGCCGCAATTGCTGAAATATTACCGGGGCACCGAGTTTAATCCTGATCAATAAAAACAATACTATCAGGATCGGGCTCAGAGAAATGAGCGCAAAAAGAGAAGCCGTTACATCAAATAGACATTTCATCCAGCGGCACCCGAATCAACTGCGAGGAAGGCTCATTAGGATTTGACCATAGAACGCGATTAAGGACTCAGTAACAGCTTTTTGAGAATACTTAGCAATTGCACGGTTTCGTGCGACGTCTCCCATCTGCCGCCTCAGACCAGGGGCATCAAGCATTTTTGTCATGGCGGCAAGCATTGAACACACGTTCCCGACATTGTATAGGCAGCCGGTCTCCCCGTCCGCTACTGCGTCAATTATCCCATATATCCTTGATGCTATCGAGGGTATTCCACAAGCAGCTGCCTCTATAATAACGTTCCCGAACCCTTCCCGATAACTTGGAAGGCAAAACACGTCTGCTGCCGCCATATATTCTTCAGGAGCATCCACAAAATCTGTAAAGACAACTCGATCAACACATCCCCCGCATATTTTTTTTACTATCGGGGTCAGATTCTCCTCGTCGGGGCCAATAAGCATCAACCAAATGTCAGGATGTTCCGCACTCAACCGAGAGAATGCCTTCGCAAGGTCCAACAATCCTTTATCTTTTTTAAATCTGCCGACATATATAAAGACGAAATCACTTGCCGGGATACCGTGCAGGCACCTTACAGCCTGAGCTGCGACTGAATTTGGTTTAAACCTCTTCGCATCCACTCCACTGATAGAGCCGTTTGCAAGCACACGAGATTTATCTTTAGAGACAACGCCCTCTCTGATCAAGAATTCGCGTTGAGAGGCGCTATCTGCGAGGATATGTGTTGAGGAATAAACCAACACCTTATCGAGCGCTTTGAAGAAGTATCGACGCAGTCCCACACAAGTAGCCCAAATCTGCCCAGTAAAAGTATGAACCCTTACCGGCACACCGCACAACTTGCCGGCGATCATAGAAAGCAGTCCGGCCTTAGGTGTAACTGAATGGATGATTACGAATCGTTCCCGACAGAAAACACGAATCAAGGAGAAAAGGGCAACCAAGTCATTTACCAACGAAACCTCACGTTGTATAGGGACAGCGATCATCTTACACTCAATGCGGAAACGGGAAAGAAAGTGAAGGTCCGTAGTATTAGCGACAACGTAAAGTTCGTATGACCGTGACAGTTCGCGGATATGATTCAGCAAAAAAGCCTGAATTGTCTGTTTACTGGAAACTATAAAGCAAACTTTTTTCATTCGTCGGCTAAAGTAGGCGGCTTAACATTCAAACTATTTACTTGAAAAGAATAACACTTTCAACATTGCCAGCAATGTTCCGAGCCAATACATGAGGGATTTGCGCCATAGTGCCTCCCGAAGCAATAGGCCCGCCATCGTTACATAAGCCTCCCTCGATCCTCTTGCCTGACCTGGGTGGAGCCGGTATTGTAACAATGGTTCCTTAAGATTTGCGAAACGGACTGATGGGTCCCGGCTTAATCTAATCCACAAATCGTAATCCTGGGAATATCGCCCATACTCATAACCGCGATGGTGCAAAACGATATCCCTTCGGAACATTACACTAGGATGAGAAAACGGGTTACGGAATGGGAGTGAGCCCCGTATCTCAGAGTTTGTGAGCAACGGGGTTGTTACTCTTCGAGTGCCCCCATTCCCAAAACATTCAACCGCCGTCCCAAGAACTGCGGTATCAGGATACTCAATAAAATGCTGAAGTTGACGTTCTAGACGTGTTGGGGCACTTACGTCGTCACTATCCATCCTTGCCACCAATGAGGCGCCGGTCTGCGTCATGCCGAAGTTCAAATTGTACGAGAGAAGGGAGATTGCAGTTCTGAAAGCTTTTATTCTTGAATCACGATAGCCAGCAATGATTTCCCAAGTCCTATCAGTAGACCCACCGTTTTCAACAACGATAAACTCAAAGTCTTTATATGTCTGATTCAGGACGCTTTCGATTGCTTCAGAAATATGTGCCTCCGAATTATGAGCACACATTAGTACTGCTAGAGTTGGTGTTTTCATAAGCAGAATGCTATTACACTAGCGAGGAGAAAATCCCCTTAAATCTATGCGTATACATATGCTCCCGGTACACTCTGTCATAGGCCGCACGGGCTAGCTGCCGGAAAGAATCCGGGGAACTCTCGCAAAACCGCAGAATTTGAATTAGTTCGTCCTCGTCACGCCAGAACAGTATTTCCTTTCCCGGGACAAAATACCGTGACACGGCAGGGATAGGTTTCGTAGCCACCACACACCCCATCGAAGCGGTTTCAAAAACGCGAGCTTTTATCTGCAGATTATTCCGATCTGACGAGGTCGGTTCATCTATAGAAATCCATGAATTCTGATAGGCCTCCACCATTTCATCTTCAGGTATCGGACCTTTGCGCGTATCGTGAATATAGACTAAATCCTTAAACTCCGCTTTAACTCTATCAAAGAGTGCCGCTCGCTGATTATACATCCGGCCCACAAAACAAGCTAGATATTTGCGTTGTTCACGAAAAGGAAGAGCTTCTATTCCAGCCCATTGGGACAGAAAAACCTTTGAATCCAGTTCTTTATAGGCCTGAACCGCTGGCTCAAAAGTAGTCACATTTAAATCAAATTCGCGGGCGATATGCCGAGAAAGCACTTCGAACTGCATATCGTCATCAGTATACCAGTTAAGGAGTGTATACCCATCCTTGCGCAGATCAAAATACCCCTTTGGTATCTCCTGTAGTCTTTGGAAAACAGAAACAACAATTCCTGCCCCCGTAGCAGAGCAATCTCGGACCCCCTTGACGATACGATTGATATCCTCCAACGGAATAAAACTTACATTCCGGGAAATCTCCCTAAGCCCAGGAATGAAACGTTTATACTCAAACCCGTTAAAATTAAATCGTGAACCATATTCCCACCTATTGCAGACCAGAACCACGTTTTTCTGCGTTCCGGCGGGATTGGCGAAACACTCTCGCTGCGGAGGCGAAAAAAGATTGAGGGCGCGCCCCGCTTTATTTCGGAGTGTATTTACTAGGGTATTCAACATATGTGTCTAGCACTTAACGGCACGAACGTGATATCCGATCGTAATATCCGGAGTCTCAATTAATCTGTCAAGAAGGGAACAGATAATCGGCATCAGCAACACCAAGACAATCCCCGAGACAACCTCAACGGGAAACAATGCCCATCGTCTCAGGGATTTGAAACCCCCATGGTGAAAAAGTATGATATGCGCTCGCTGACATTCCTGTGCGAAATAGCGAAAGAACCCTCCATTCTGGTCAATCTTGATATCAACAAAACCAGCCTCCTTCAGGAATCTCTCATAGAAGTACCGAGTATATCCGCCGAAATAGTGATACGGTGCCTGATGAAGGAATGATCCCAACGGAGCAGTCAGAATCAGCACACCGCCTGACTTTAGCAGCCGGCCCATTTCACGCAATGCCAGGACTGGTTCTGGGACATGCTCCAACACTTCCGTACACAGTATTGCATCGAAACAAGCGTCCTTCTCCGGGATGTGGCAGATATCGGAAACATAATCCAGGCGGCCATATCCCCCCTCAGCCAAATCCCTATCTTTTAACATTGAAAAGTCTTGAGATTTGTATACCAGATGAGCGCAATCCTCCCGATAAGGTTGTCCGCCAGCCCCCACATCCAGGATAACCGAGCCCTGAGTAATTTCGTTAATCTTTTCTTTAACCCATTTCTCACGCATAGCCACATTTTGAAACAATTTTTGGTTAAGAATTCGCTTCAGTTTCATATTTCTACCTTGTAACGCCTGCTCCACAGTTGAAAAATCGCCAACGCAAATAGCCGCTGAGGGTTAGAGTCCCCACAGAATTGACGGCGCAATAATAACGAGACAGCTTCCTTATCGAATGCCCCCACCCCAGTTCCGCTCACCACGTCACGCAAATAATTGCCAAAATCCCCTCGAATCCACCTCGCCAAAGGAACTGAAAATCCCTGTTTTCGGGATACATCCAAATCTTTTGGCAATAGTTCCTTAGCCAAGTGCCGCAATATTATTTTACGCCTAAAAAGTGTCGCTTTAAATTTATCAGGAACTTTGGAGAAAGCAAACTCGATTACCCTATAATCAAGGAACGGAGCTCTCATTTCCAAAGAAGCAAGCATGGCTGCTCTATCCGTTTTCACCAATATGTTGTCCACTAGATATGAAAGAAAATCAGTCTTAAGTGCTTTTCTCAGCGTCCCGATCTCCCCATCCCCTAGCATAATCTTGTACTCCTCAGGTGCACCTAGGCTATGGATTGGGACTTCGCCAAAAGGCGCCATCAGCTTTCTTCTCCAAGCTTTGTTAAAAAGCAGATTGACTTGGGAAATACCACAAAAATCCGCTGATGCGGCCGCAATCGCATAATTCCGGCCTTTCACCCCCAACGGCAGGCGTTCCGCAATTGGCATCAGCACTTTGCGCCGTATTTGCGAAGGCAATAGCCTATGCAATTGGGAAATCAGCTGCAAATAGCTGTAATATGGATAACCTCCAAATAGTTCATCTCCACCATCCCCACCTATAGCCACAGTGGTATGCTGCCGCATAAGTCTGGAAAGGAGGAAAGTCGGGATAATGGAATTATCAGCAATTGGTTCATCGAACTGAGCTACTATATCCTCAAGAATTTCTGGGGATACGGGCTCTGCGACAAGATCAGAATGTACCGCTCCGCAGTGTCTCGCAACGAGTTTTGCATGTTCTGCCTCGTTGAACTTTCCATGGCCAGGAAATGATACCGTAAATGTTCTTACAGGTTTTACAGACACCCTCGCCGCGATAGCGGTTATGATACTTGAGTCCACGCCGCCGCTCAACATAATCCCCACTGGGACATCAGCCACCAACTGGCGGCGAACCGAATCAGAAAGCAGGGAAGTCAATTCCTTGGTCAATTCTGGCAACCCTGAGGAGTTGTAGCCCGATATCTCCGGAGGAGCCCAGTAGCGTTGGACAGTCATCGTTGAGGTTGACAAATCATATCGCAGCGCATGTCCAGGGAGAAGTTTAAAAACCCCTTGCAGGATACATCTCTCGCCTGGGACATACCCATATGAAAGATAAAAGTTCAGAGAGTCAAGATTAACCTTTCGACTAAACCCAGGATCGGCCATCAGGGCCTTCAACTCGGATGCGAAAGCGAAATTGCCACCTGCGCAGGAGTAAAACAGTGGTTTCTCTCCTGCTCGGTCTCTTGCAAGAAATAATTTCCGCCCGGGAATATCGTAAATGCAGAATGAGAACATCCCGTTAATCCGCTTGAGACACCCTTCCCCCCATTCAAGATACGCATTAAGGACCACTTCGGTATCACTGCTGCTATCAAATGAATACCCTTTTCCCCTCAGCTCCTCCCGCAACTCCTCAAAATTATATATTTCACCATTCAGAACTATTACGGCACGTCCAGAAACGGCTGTCATCGGTTGATATCCCTTAGGGGAAAGGTCGAGAATCGCCAATCTACGGTGTCCAAAACCCACCCTTCCGTTTTCGGATATCCAATGGCCAGTGCTGTCCGGGCCACGATGACGCAAGGCGTCACGCATGCGGCAAAGCAGCGACGGGTCTACCTTACCAGAATTATTGACAAGTCCGAGAATACCGCACATAGTTCAAAGGCCTTCCTGCACGTGGATTTCAGTCAAAGCGAGGCCAAGCATAGACCTATCACAACTTCATGAAAGTAAACACCCCTAAAGAATAGGGTATTGCACCGAGGGACGAGAAAGGAGCAGTTTCAGGGGAATATTGTTCGATACGCCCTCCGGCATGAATAGCAGTAAAAGAACTCAAGCGAAGGGAATTCTGCCCGGCATATCGGATGATTGCCTGGGGGTCGAAGATTCTGTGCGCGTTGAATTCAACCCTGGGAATTCCAATTGGGACCGAAAGATAGAACTGCCCGCCAGGCTTCAAAAGGTCTGCCATATTCGCGAGCCCAGAAATATAACCAAGCGGAGATAACGGATCGCCATATCGCCCTAGCCCGAAATGTTCCAATGCGTGAAGACAGGAAAGAGAGTCACAATAGGCACGCATCTCCGGCAGAGACTTCATAAGATCGGCCCTCCGGAACACGACTCCGGGAATTGTTGCGGAAACATTCCTAACGTCGAACACCTCTATCTCCCTAAAACTCGCGACATGGGCCACAAAGCCATCTACCCGTGAACCGATATCAACATGTTTTTGGGGGTTTGCCTCGTGAATCATCTTAGCGACAAGCAGATCTTGCCAGAAATACTCACTCCTAGTTTCCCCTCCCTCTTCATACCAATCATGCAGGCAAGGCAACAGATCGATACGTTCAGAAGAGGACATCCTAAATCGTGCCAAACTACGCAAATAGCGGAGTATGCCTAGCGGGAACATAAAAGTCTTCCGCAAATTAATGCCGCATTGTTCGCTTAACAGAAAGTGTATTTTCCGCACAAGACTCATAAGATTCCACCCGTAAACGGCTGCGAAATATTACCACCGGCCCACCTCATATAACCTTCAGGAAACAGACCCTTAACATATCGTGCAGAAAGGGAAGTTTGGGAGGTCTTCCGCAATTTAAAGTTCGTACGGGGATTTCGGACATCTGGGTTAGCCTCCGCAACATAGGGGCGATAAAATACGCGCGTATGCGGACCAGGCTCCAATAGTAACCGCTCAAAAGCATCTTCCATCCCCAGTGATATCTTACACGACACAATTCCCGCTCCCTGCACTTTTCGCGCTCTATCGCATATTCAGCATAATATCTCCTGGATTTTTGCCCATCATGTTTAAGAAAAGCGCTAAACACAATAGGCAAGTACAGGCACTTGCCCTGAAGGCTATAACGCAAAAACAAGTCGTAATCAACCGCATATCGCAGTGAGGGATCGACACTCCCCGCAGAACTGAAAACTGTTTTACGCCAGAAACAGGCATCTTGCAGTGGGGTCCAGCCGCCGAAAAGCATAAAGTTCTTCAGATTGGAAACCGCGCCGGAATTATAAAATATGACTAGACCATCTTCCCCGATATACACATCGTCACCAAAAAGGAAATCGGCATCATTCCCCTGAAAACATTCCCTCGCAACATCAAGCGCCCCGGATAACAGAACGTCCCCGGAGTTGATGTAACATTGAAATTCTCCACTTGCCATCGCAAACCCTTTGCGTAACGCATCCCCATAACCAGAATCCGGTTCACTGACCCAGCCCGTTATTCTCTTTTCGTAACTACGGATAACGTCCAACGTATCGTCAGTGGACCCACCATCAATGATGAAATACTCATCACCAGGCCGCATATTCGCAATTACCGATTCAATCGTAGCAGCAAGATACCGACCCATATTATAGGTCGGGGTAACAACGGAAAATCTTCCAGCAGGCTCAGACTTATTCATAATCATTAACACCGCCGACAGAACGAGGCAGTAATTGTCTCTTAGGCCCATAGTATGTAATGAGCAAGAAGCATAACATCAACACGGGACCTAATCCTCCTGGGTCCATATATGGCTGAAAAAGGCCAAAGATAACCATGAAAATAATAAGAGCCCGAGAGATATTCGAGTATCGCCTCCAGAGAACCGCCAATAGTATCAGATAGGCCAAGACAAAGAACATGCCATAATCCGCCCAACTTTGTAGCAGGAAGTTGTGCGCACGCATATCCCCTCCTTTATAATCCACAATCGTTGCATTCCCTCCTGAGCCCAGCAACACATTTCCAGAAATCAATTCAATATACTGTTGGTTGATTGCCGACCTGGCATCATCGACGAAGATTTCCCGCACCCCATACTCCGTCACAAAAGTTATCAATTGCGGAACCGATACAATTAAAACGACCGCAAAGAATTTTTTAAAATACTGCCGTTTGCTAGCTGCAAGATAATAGGTTGTAGCAGCAAAAATAGACAGCATGGTCGCACGGCTCTGGGAAAGAAGCACTCCATAAAGCAAAACAAATAAGCCCAAGAGCCAATATAGATTAAGGCGCGGCAAAATCAGTATCACCGCGATTCCGACTAATACGCCATATGCATTCTTATGTGCGGAAAAGCCGCCAAAAGAGCCATCATAACTGGAACCGAAAACATTGCGCAGTGGTGGATAGACCCAAAAAAGCAGTATAGGAATAACAGCCCAAAGGAACAATGTCCACTTCACATATTTCCCCACCCATTCGGGGAGCCTATAATAATCGAGCACTGAAAAAAGGAATATGAATGTGAGCAAGATTCGAAATACCAAGAAACGCCCGGATGTATAGCCCCCTGACATAAAAGCTACATTCAAAAAGAACACCATCAGAAGTGTGGTCAAAAACGGGACCCGGATTACCTTTTTGCTCCCACGGAAATGGACCAAAAGGCCAAGGGTCGCAAGAATTAGATTAACCCCATTCACCACCAAATTAATATTCGTTAGAACCTGCAGATAACTCCCGTAGTTGCTAATAGGTCCGCCCGCATAGAATGGTAGTAAGGCGGGCAGGAGATTGACCATCAGCATGCACACGAATATCGCGGAGATAGATTTGTTATTGCTCCGCCCGAAGCATGCCTGGGACTTTATCTGGTTCATATACTATTTTGCAGGTTCAGAAGGGTCGCCTACTATACTTTGAAATGTATTGAAATCCTTAAATCCAGAGGAGTTCTCCTTTATCCATGCAAAGCTCCTATTCCACCATTCAGACTTCTGAATGACTAAAATCTGTTCTGGGGAAAATCTATAGCGTATAAGTTTGGCCGGAACACCGCCCACAATCGCATAGGCTGGGACATCTTTGGCAACAACAGCGCCAGCAGCTATGATTGCGCCGTCCCCGACACAGATTCCATCAAGCAACAAAGCATTTGCCCCAATCCACACATCATTGCCGATTCGGACCAGTTCCCTTTCGCGAAAGAGACTCTTACTAGTGAATGTCATTCCGGCTTGCTCTGCCAATGAAAAGAAGGCCGGGTGTGTGGAGATGAAGTCTCTTGTTGGATGCAACCCAAGGCCACACTGGACATGTGGCCCGATAGAGCAGAATTTCCCAATATTTGCGTATGAAATGCTGGAATTATTGGCGATATAGGTATAATCCCCGAGTTCAACAGTGTTGACATTAACATTATCATAGAGCACGTTAGATTTACCAAACCTGCAATTACAAACTATAGCTCCAGATCCAATCCGGAGACTCTTCTTACGCCAGACATACTCAAGATATGTGTTCTTTGCATAAGACAATCCCCAAACGAACATTGGATTACGCAAAGCGCCTCTAAGGATAGCATGAGCCATTTTTAACATACGTGCCTAACGCCTTTCGGCCACATTCCAAACTGACCAAGAGTCAAACATGACTGGTTAGCATCAAGTTGTTTTATTGAATAGAGAGGCATAATCAACTTTTGGGAAAACGTCTAAATAATGATTAGGGTTTAGATTCACATTATAAATCCCAGGATGAAGTGACCTAAGATACTTATATTTGCGAAAAATATCCGCGTGCCTCCGCATCTGAAACTCGCTGTCAGCGAAGCTCAGAGTATCCTGATTTGGGCGCATCACATGTTGCGTTGCGTGATCGTAAAAGTAGACAAACAGGCCATTAAACCAGTCATGATCAATGCCCAGTAAATAAATATTGTCATAGCCCAGAAAAATCGCCAAAGTTAACGCTAACTCGGATACCGACCCGATACTCGGGATACGCTTGAGGTCTATTGGGACATCGAACGCACCGTTCCACGGGGAATACTCAACCCAGTGAATACGTATCCCATTGAATAAACCAGATTGTTCAATAAGGGCTTTATCGCCGAAGTGGAGGAATATCTCTGCACCGCCAATTGACTGTTCCATTTGCTTCAGCCATGTAACCAACTGTTCTCTTTCATGTATATGGCCATGCGATTGCAACAGCGACGGCAAAACATGGTACATTGGCTTGATCCGTGAATAATCGGGATGAACAAATGTATTGCTGACACTGATAACATGTTCTCCCCGTAGTTTTAGCAAGTCATAGTTCTTCACTGAGGATCCGGCTCCTAGAATGAAACAGCGGGAGCCGGCGTGTCTGTTCCGCATGAGCTCTGGTTCTCTAAGAAGTTCCTTATCATTTGAACTCAAGGAAAGCAATTTGATCTGACTCTTCAACAGCCGAAGTTGGAATACCACACTGGGAGGAAGCACCCATTTTTCCAAGAACTGAGAAATTGGAGACATAAATCGCCTTATAAACAGTCAGATACTGTTATGCACCGAGAATAAAGGGCCCGCAGTCTACTGTCGACCCAAGGGTCTCTCCACCAGAAGACTAATAGCGCTAATCCAGCACTTAAAAATGTAGCCGTAGCAGCCAGAGGACCCGTTACGCTTCCGGACAACATTACGAAAATTACATACAAGCATGCATATCCTGCGGTCACTAAGGCCATCGCCCACAAAGGGAAAGCCAGCGCGATTATAGATTTTAAAGTTCTGCGGGTAAAAAAGCCCCACAACATGACTATAAGGGTCAAGCCGGTTATGGCAAGAAAAACAAGTTGAGTCAGGGCCGGGCCAAAAATTCCGATACTGGAACCCAGGAGTTTCAGAAAAGCATAAGAAGCGGCAAAAACTGTCGCCAATAGAGCCAAGTAACTTTTAGCTCGCCCCCTTCCGATCAGCACCGAACCCGTTGTTGCAAATATCGGCACCCATGCCGCACTCATAACAACAAGAGAAACAAGCGTTCCGTTGAAACTGTATTTTTTGAATACAACCGGCAAGAAATACGGAGAGAGACAAGAAATAGTGATAGCAAT
This sequence comes from Elusimicrobiales bacterium, assembly GCA_028688015.1. Lineage (GTDB taxonomy): Bacteria > Elusimicrobiota > Elusimicrobia > Elusimicrobiales > UBA9959 > UBA9959. The sequence goes on from JAQTZB010000007.1 coordinate 187,408, forward strand.
AATAGTTACCGCGACCACCATCATTACTTGAATTCGAGTAACGAACCAAAGCAGTTCGTGTTTGTCTCCCACTGTCATAGAGTAAATCCGGATTGTGACAGGCAGACATATCGCCACAACCATTGAAGTAATGATTTGATATCCCGAATTGAGCACGCCATACATCGCAACTTCTTGAGCCGGCAATTCCAACGCGGCATAAAATCTTCCAAGCATTAACAATGTGCCCCAAATCATAGTTGCTGCTGCCAGGACCATTCCCTCCGGGACCAGCTTCAATGCTGGCCGGGCCGTAATCCTAAGGTCGATTGCAAGGCTTTTTGGATCGCGAATATAGAAAAAGGTAGCAATCAATCCAGCCATCAGGCCAGCAAGGTATCCGGAAAACGCCCACACGTACGCCCCGAGAACACATGCAAGCCTGACGATTGATTGGAAAATAGTTATCACTTTATATCGGCTGAATCCTCCGCGGACTGTAATCGTTTGAAGATAAAAAGAAACCAGCGCTGTCGATGCGAGTAACGGAAAAACAATTAAAGCCACGAACAGCGAGTGAGTTTTATAATAGACGAACGATGATACAACAATCGAGTACAGCGTTATTGAAATCTGAAGAAAAGTTCGGACCGACTGTTCAATTGCAATAAGTCCCGCTTGGTCCTCACTCGCCAAAAATGCAGGAGCCTTTCGCCCGTACACACGCAGCACACCGAGATCCGCAAAACCAGCATAGTATGATATAAGGCCCCAATACACCACCAATGCATAATCCTCAAGAGCAAGAATATTAGGGAGCAAAAAGAAAGATATGATTCCCACCATCTGGACGACCAGATTGGACGTCAAGGTATCCAGCGAACTCTTCCTCAAATCTCTCATATCCTTCCCAACTGATTACCTATCCAAGCATTTGACCAACTCGAACACTTCCGCGTACCTTACACCGATACGCTGCCCTGCATTGGCCGCTTCATTAGCGAAGAACTCAAGCCACTTCGAGTGAGTACGGTTGAGTTCAGAGATGTGCGCCTTTGTAGCGGCAATTTTTAGGTCAAAATAGCGTGTAACATCGACATAGAAATTCCCCCTGAACTCAGCGCTGCCATGATACCAGTTGCTTCTATACATAAAGAGGTCTGGCACATGCCTACAGGAATGCAGAGAAGACCTAGCGACAGCTACATGATCGTGGTGAACATCTCCCGTCCAATGTGTATAAACGCGCTCAATACGCTTCTCCTCCACTATCTTTAAGATTGCCGTATTAAGTTCTTCTTCAAATTCAACCTTCAATGTATCGAAGTTGCCGCGTATAAGTTCCGCACCAAGAATCCCAATAGCTTTACGGCCTTCCCGATATGCCACTGCATTCGTTCTGACGACTTTCTGATTATGGCTGACAAAACCAGACCGAGTGGCGACAAAGGCAAAGACTTTATCGCCTTTAGAAACATGTTTTGCGACAGTGCCGCCGCATCCGAGTTCTATGTCATCGAAGTGCGCACCGATAGCCAAAATGTTCATGAGATGCTCCTAATAATTTCTCTAGATTTTTCTATTCCGCAGTTAAACAGAAGATCAATAGAACTCAAGTATGGGATAAATACCCCATGCAACTGTGGATAAACGGGGTGGGCGAATTCCTGCCAAAGGACTTTAATGCCAGCCTTATCGAATGTTTCCTGGCAATGGTAGGCCCGTGCACCGACCCCAGACAAATAAGTATCACATCCCGTCTTCGTCAGTATATCCACCAACAACTCGTTGCTGTTCCCATGCGGATTTACTGAACTGGCCATGACTATGTCGGTCTTAATGTCAAACATATCCATCAGGAGCCTGATGGATGCCAAATTAAACTCGACCATCTTCCTAACCTTTAGTGCATACAGTGATTCCAACTGGGGAAAGACTTGCGCAAAGAACGGAGCCTTACGGTAATTCTCCCGGACCAGGTTTAAATTATCTCTCCGCCAACTATCAGACTCCGAAAGCAATATATCGCTAATATTCGTGCGGGTTGGAGCTTTCTGTATCCCCATTGTCAGCCATTTATCTCCCTGCGGGGTCTTAATCTTATCCCGATGTTGCCAACTTCGACTTGTCTTTGTTACAAACTGAACACAATCAAGTGCAATATAGATATCCACCTTCAGCAGCCTATGAAAAAAGCCCAGGTAAGATAAAAAATCAGGTTGATGTATTACAGCGGTCTTAGACATTGATAATAGTTTCGTATATGTTTTCTGACCCTTTTGTAGAGATTGCGGAAAGCCCAGCGCGACTCATCGCAGGAATGTCCAGCAACCTTTTAAAAACATGCGGGTCGAGGCTTTCGTGATATCCTGCAAATACGGAACACCCCTTTTGCTCAAGGTATTTCGCGTTAGCCACCTCAAATAATTCATTGGCGATAATAACACATGGCAGCCCAGATGCATTCGCCTCAAATGGCGTAATTCCGCCTCCAGTTACAGCAAGATCATAGTTTCTGAATTCTGCGATTAGCGAATCCACAGGTGGTTTAATCTCGAATTCGTCACGTGCTACGTCAGCTAGAGCCCGAAAATGCTTAAAAGCCGGCCCGGTTATTACCGTCGCAGTAAGCCCGGCAACGCGGAGAAGTTCAACCGCCTTGACCGTGGCCCCATACGTATCACTTCCTCCAAGCGTGACCAGAATCTTGTTTGCTGAATGCCTGGTCCGCTTGTACTTGTCGATTTCGGGGTTCAAAATCAAGTAATCTAGACCTGCATATACTTTCCCACCCTTTAATCTCGTGTCGGGCTCGAAGCTCAATCCCGCAAAATTCAGATCGGCCAGACTGGAACCTGGCCCACGATCATCAAAAACCACGCGACGCACTCCCGAGGACTTCACGGCCACGGCATGTGACTCCGAAGTATCAAGCCTATCATCCAGCCAGACATCAACATGGTGCTTACTGATTAAGTCCATTTGCCAGCCGGACTTATCATCATCTAGCGCAACAATTTCAAACGGAATCCCACTCTTACGGAACAGCCCTGTCGCAGCCTCGTCGTTATTGACAAAAAAAATAAACTCTTCACTTTTCTTCGCAAGGAACGAAGAAAAGTTTAGTTGACGAAAGAGATGCCCCATCCCTCGTTTATGCGAAGATTCTACGCAAAGTGCGAACATAATTCTATAGCCTCAAGCGTTGACACGAATTCGCCTCTAGCGTTTCCTACGATAAAGCATGCCCTGCGGTAATCTTCGTCTGTGTCGACAGTCAACCTGACATCCGGGCGGTTTTTCGTTTTATCGACTTCGAGTTCGCTGGTTTTAAAAAGTTCAGGATGCTCCAGAATATACTCATCAACATGTTCCACATGGTGTTGAGCTTTTCCCTCCCTGTAGCTTCTAGCAAGGGCCGCAATCGAGAAGATTTCCGCACCGACACCTATGGGCAGTGATTTGAAAGAGTGACAGAAATCCGCGTCACTGGTCTTATAAAGCCGAATAAGCCTATCCAACTCCTCGATATCCGGGAACGGGTTATCCCCAGTCATTCTTACGACATCGCTAAAGCCATACTGCTTAGCGCATAAATAATATCGCTCAAGCACATTCGCCTCGCTTCCACGGAAACACCGGACGCCATTTTCCGCACAGAAACGCTGCACGGGATTATCAGTGGAAGAGTCCCCGGTAGCGACAACCAGGGTAGCCGAAGTTTTGAGGAATTCAAGCCGATAAAGAATATGAGCCAACAATGTTTTGGGGCCAATTTTCTTGAGGACCTTTCCCGGAAGCCGAGTGGACCCCATGCGGGCTTGTATAATAATCCCAATCATCTCAATCCAGGTCAGCCCACCGAAGAAGCGAATCTTTTTTCAACTGCCGTGTGGCAGTTTTCCCCATCACTTCTTCGTAGTACTTGGGAGCAATCCCTCGCCCAGGGCGTTTAACGGATATATTATGAGATGCCAAACGTTCCCCTTTATTAATATCTGCCTCCACAACAAGACTTTTTCTGTTATTCAGCCGGGTATTTTTTTCACCTTTTGCCGGACACTTAACTCCGCTCCCCAGCATTAATTCCACTTCACGGACCTGGCGGACAAGCTGAGACATTTCTGACGGATTAGCCGAAAGCATATGGTCAGGGCCGTCAGCCTTTTTATCGTATGTAAAGTGCTTTTCGATAACCCTGGCGCCCAAAGCGGCAGCGGCCACGCAAGCCGTAATCCCGGTAGTATGATCGGAATACCCAACAGGAATTTCGGGGAATACTTTCATCATTGCCTTCATTGCCAGAAGGTTAACATCCTCAGGGTGGGTTGGATAACTGGTAACTGCATGCATCAAAACAAGGGGAGTGTTTCCCGTCTCCTGTATAGCGGCAACGGATTCGCACACCTCTTTCATTGTGCACATTCCGGTTGCCATATATATCGGCTTTCCTTGTTGCGCCAAGTATTTTAAAAAGGGGATATTAACCGCGTCATCAGAACCGATTTTATAAGCCTTAACCCCAAGCCGGTTCAACATTTGGACATCCTTCTGGTGGGAAGGTGTCGAGAACCACTCCATTTTTTTCGAACGTGCGTATTTTGCGATTCTGGCATGGATATCCGCACTGATTTCATATTTTTTAAACAACTCAAACTGAGATGTAACACCAGTGTTCTCCATGTCAAACATGGCCTTGCGGCTAGACAGTGTTTCCGCACTATAAGTCTGAATCTTTACCGCATCGACACAGCACTCAACAGCGGAATCGATGAGTCGTGTTGCCTCCTTAAATGTCGTGAAGTTTCCACCTATTTCTGCGATAATAAATACCCTATCATTACGCATAAACTTATTCGTGAATTTTGTTTTACGCAGTTTCATATAGTCCACCATACAGACAGAGTCACTCTCCGATGTTCTGCCTTCGGTTCACGTAATTCTTTACGACAAAACTCCGGCTGTTTACTGTCGCGATTTCGGTATCTTCGGTCTGCCGTGGCAGATAACACTTCCGGCAAACAGGAAAAGCCTTAAACCCTTCCAGTTTCTTATGCTGCCGGCGTATTTCGGACAGTCTCTTCCCGTGCCAGATATCATATATTGTTTGGATATTGGCATCACCGACCACAACTGAGTTCTCTTCGTCATTTGAGCACATCATGGCCAGACCATCCGCCCCGATGACAAGACGCTGATAGTGCTGGGGACACACAAAGTCTTTCTCCCACACTATTTCAGAATCGTTGCCCAAGTAGTCAATTAAAGGATTAAAAGCAACCAAATCAGAATACGGCGCAAAAGTGTTGTAGAATTTCTCGGGGTTTTTTTTGATTGCCGGCCATACCGACTGGACTTTAACAACTGGACGGAGTAGTTTGTGCCGGACCTTGAATCTGTGTATGGCCTTAATCTTCTTCAGGGTATCAAGAAACTTAAGCGGCCTACGAATAGACTCATACGTTTTCCCAACACCATCTATAGAGACCGTGATCCAATCAGCCCCAGCATCTGCCATTTTTTTAAAATTCTCTAAATTAAGAGTACTGGCATTTGTAAGAAAAGAAACTTCCCCCACACCTTTAGCCTTCGCATATGCGACACAATCTATAAAGCGAGGATGAAGCGTCGGCTCCCCACGCAGACTCAATCTAATTGCAGCGACCTTCCCACCTATTTCGCAGATAATCTGCTTAAATAGTGGAAATTCCATGAGTCGCACATTAACGCGCTTTTTAAACTCTGGCGTTATCGTATAACACATCGGACAACGAAGGTTGCACACAGATGACAGTTCCAAGTCCAGAAGCAAGGGATATGAAGAAACAAATTGCCTCTTGGGATACGTCGCCCAGTTCTTCCGATAACGAAAATATCTCTTCTCCCACCCCGCACCACGGCGCGCCTCAAAAGCCGCTTCTCTTTCCGGAGTGTCAAGGCTGTAATTGCCCTTGTTAATAGGGATATTTCTCTGCAGTGTACGCGGCATATAATTAGACAGAACTCCTGTAGGTATCGCTATCCAGCCATTGAAGGTGATATTGAGCGATACCAGTCAATAGTTTTTCTTAACCCCTCATCAAAGCCAGTTTTCGCATGAAATCCAAACAATTCCGCCGCTTTTGTCGTGTCCAGCATTCTTCGCGGTTGTCCATCCGGCTTCGAAGTATCCCAGACAAAACCGCCTTTGAACCCGGCAAGCTTCGCAATACGTTCAGCCAGATCTTTAATAGAGATTTCGAAGCCAGCACCAATGTTAACCGGCTCCGAGGAATTATATTTTTCACTCGCCAGGATAATTGCCTCTGCGCAATCATCCGCATACAGAAACTCTCTGGTTGCTCTTCCGGTCCCCCACACAGGGATTTCTTTAACGCCAGCACGCACTGCTTCAACGCATTTTCTTATTAATGCGGGGATTACATGGGAACTGCCGGGGTGGAAATTATCCCTCGGGCCATAGAGATTTACTGGGAGAAGGAAAACGGAGTTAAAGCCATACTGTTGTCGATATGCCTGGCTTTGCACCAAGAGCATTTTTTTTGCAAGGCCATATGGTGCATTAGTTTCCTCTGGATATCCGTTCCAGATATCTGATTCCATGAACGGAACTGGGGCGAATTTAGGGTATGCACATATAGTGCCCAGCGCAACAAACTTCTCAACCTTATTCAAGCGGGCCTGTTCAATCAGCTCGATGCCCATCATCAGGTTGTCGTAAAAGAACTTGCCGGGATTCTCGCGGTTAGCGCCAATGCCTCCGACTTTAGCCGCCAAGTGGATTACGATTTCCGGCCTGGAATCCTTGTAAGCTCTTGCAATCGCCTCTGGCCTTGTAAGATCATAGTCCTGTTCCAAAGGAATGAACACATTTTCACATCCCCGTGCCTTAAGTTTCTCGATTACAAAAGAGCCAAGGAACCCGGCCCCACCGGTGAGCATCACGCGTTTAGAGGACAATTCCATTTAGCTACACCAGTTCCTTCTTCGCTTCCTTCTTATGGTGTTGCAAAGGTTTCTCGTGGTCTTCTTTATCCTCGGATGTATACGCGTAGTTATAGTTGTAGTTGTATTTGTATTTGTAGTAGCCATAGTAAGAATAAGACAGGCCACCGAACTTGGACATGTTCACTACCGTGCCAAGGATTTTTATGCCGGCCGTAACCATGCGCTTGGTGCCGTTCTTTATAAGCGGCACACGTGTTTTACCGAAGCTGGTCACGTACACAGTGCTGGGGATATACTTACCCCACAACAGCGCGTCACTGATTGGGAACATTGGCGGACAGTCAATTATCACGCGGTCGTAACACTCACCGGCCCACGCCAAAAAAGCGCTGAGGCGCGGGGTATTAAGCAACTCGGCCGGATTGGGCGGGCGCGGACCGCAGGTGAGGATGGAGAGATTCGGCACATCAGTCACCTGCACCAGCGCCTTCAGTTCGTCCACATTTCGGCCGCCGGCCAGAAACTCACTAAGGCCCTTTGAGTTGGAAACGCGGAAGTTCTTATGTAGGTTAGAGCGGCGCAGGTCTCCGTCAACCAGCAATACTTTTTCCCCCGCCTGAGCAATGGCCACGGCGATATTGGAGCAAACATAACTCTTACCCTCTCCCTGCACCGTGCTGGTAACCATGAACGACTTACCCTTTTGTCCCACAATGGCAAAGTCTATCATGGTGCGCAGGTTGCGGACGGATTCGGCAATAAGTGAATGTTCCTGAAGCTGCAAGTGGCTATAAGCTGTTTGTTTCTTTGAGTAAGGCGTCATGGGAACAACACCCAGGAACGGCAACCCTAGTTTGTTCTCCACATCCTCTTGCGTGCGCACGGTCTGGTCTATAAACTCCACAAGAATAGCGCCAAAGAAACCCAGTACAAGACCGCCAATTAAGGACAGCAACATATTGAAAAGTTTGCGAGGCTTAATGGGTTTAAGCGGCGGCATAGCCGCGTCCACCAAGCGTATGTTATTGCCCATCAGCTGGCCGGAGAGGTCTATCTTCAAGCTCTGGATGATCTTGTCTGTCTCGGCGCGGATCTGGTCCTGCACGGCTTTCAGGTTGGCGGCAAGGGACACAACCTGCGGGTGCTTGGGCGTGTAGCGGCCGGTGGCCTCGGCCACCTGGGACTGTAGTTTGGCTGACTCGCGCTTTAGGTCCTGTATCAGCACGTTGTTGACCACGGCGGGCAGGCTGTCGTAAACCGCGCGGGTACCGCTCTTCCCGCCCTGCAGGGCGGCCAGCACGTCCTTGCTGATGAATAGCTGGTTACTCAAGTTCTGCTCTATGTACACATTGGCCACCATGTTGGCTATCTGGGCGGCCAGCAGACGCTCGTAGGCGTCTACTTTTATATACACCAGGCGGCTGCGGGGCACCGGGGCGACGACAACGGGCTTCATCAGCTTGCGGTAGCCGTAAGGGTTGGAGTACTCCGGGTATTTGGCCAGGTTAAGGCGCTTGTGCACCTCTTTAAGGGTGGCTTCGCTCTTGAGCAGCTTGTACTGGGTCTGGTAGTAGTCGTCGTTGCCGCGCTCTACGGTGCCTACGCCCTGGTAAATAACGTTGTTGCCGCGCTCTTTCTCAATCACCAGCAAGGCCTGCGCCTGGTAGACGGGGCGGGTGTTAAAGGTTACCAAGGCCGTGACAATTATTACGGAGACCCAGACGCTGAGCACTATCCAGCGGCGGCGCATGAACATTTCTATGTAAGAGGAAAGGTCAAATTCCAGTTCTTTTTCGTTCTGATTGTCGGTCATGGTAACACCCTTAAGCTGGCCCGGCGGCCGTTTATGTAAATTATGCTGAAATAGTAAGCACAAATGCGGAGTTTGGCGGAAATAGCCGCTATTCCCCTAACGATATCCTTATTATATCAATTTGGGGAAACGGGGAGGAGTGATTTGGGATACAGAGGGGACTTACTGGATCCGGCTTAGACCGGGAGGACGGAAGACTTGAGGTCACAATTTGTGACCTCAAACGGAAACGTAGCAGCAAAAGCATAGAGGTCATAGAAGAGCGCCCCTTCACGACAGGCCCTTGTCGGCAGCGTCTGCTAGGCTATTTGGGGATATAGGGGAGGACGCCATGACCAAAGACATTATTGCTGACGGGCAGATAGAATCCCGGATACTTCTGATCCGCGGACATCGCGTGATTCTTGACTCGACGTTAGCCGGGATCTACGGGACGACGACGAAACGGCTGAATGAGCAGATTCGGCGCAACGCAGAGCGCTTCCCTGCGGATTTTATGTTCCGCCTCACTTCAGAAGAGGCGCACAACTTGAGGTCGCATTTTGCGACCTCAAGTGGACATGGCGGCCGAAGGCACACCCCCTACGCCTTTACAGAATATGGCGCCATACAGGCCGCGAACGTGGTCAGTTCGAAGGCAGCTATACAGGCGGGTATCGCCGTGGTGCGGGCTTTCGCGCGCCTGCGCAGCCTGGTTTCCGCGCATAAAGATTTGACCGCTAAACTGGCCAGACTAGAGGCCAGGGTCGGGGTGCACGACGAGGATATCAAGTCCGTTATCGAGGCTATCCGGCAGTTGGGCGAAGGGTTTACCCAGCCTGACGCGCACGCCGGGCCCAAAAAGCGCATAGGGTTCGACCCGGATTGAGTCTATCGAGGCTTTGCCTCGATAGGCCAGGCGACAGGCCCTTGTCGGGATGGTCTGCTAGGCTATTAGTGCTGGGGGTGGGTTATGGGAACCAAAAGACGGACCAAGGTGGTGGCGCCAGCCGAGGGCTTTAACGACGGGGCGGCGCCCGCGGTGCCTAACGCGGCCGGGGTGTTTGCTGACCTGCGGGGGCTTATTCACGCTGCGCGCCAGCGCGTGGCGGTTGCGGCTAACGCCGCGCAGACGCTGCTGTACTGGCACATAGGGCGGCGGCTGTTGAAGGAGAACCTGCAGGACGGGCGCGGGGCGTATGGGAAGAAGATTCTCGCGACAGTGTCGCGAGAATTGAGTGAAGAGTTCGGGAATGGATACAGTTATTCTCAACTTGTACGCATGGTCCGCTTCGCCGATACCTTCCCAAATAAGGCAATTGTTGTAACACTGTTACAACAATTGGGCTGGAGCCATTTCCTCGCCTTGCTCCCCCTCAAAGATCCGCTCGCCAGGGATTTTTACGCCGAGTTGTGCCGCCTGGAGCGCTGGGACGTGCGCACGCTGCGCAAGAAGATAGGCGGCATGCTGTACCAGCGTACGGCGCTGTCAAAACATCCCAGGAAGGTCATTACGGCGGAGCTCGGCGGCCTGCGCGCGGGGCGGGTAACGCCGGACACCGTTTTCCGCGACCCGTACTTCTTGGACTTCCTCGGCCTTAAAGGCGCCTACAGCGAGCGCGACCTGGAGAGCGCTATCCTGCGCGAGATGGAGGCCTTCCTTCTGGAGATGGGCGCCGGGTTCAGTTTTGTGGCGCGCCAGAAGCGCATGAGCGTGGGCCGCGACGACTTTCATCTCGACCTGCTTTTCTACCACCGCCACTTGCGCAGGCTGGTGGCCATAGAGCTTAAGCTGGAATCCTTTCAGCCGGCCCACGTGGGCCAGATGGAGTTCTACCTGCGCTGGCTGGACCGGCATGAGCGCGCGCCGGGCGAAGACGCGCCCATCGGGCTTATCCTGTGCGCCTCGGCCGACGTGGAGCAGGTGGAGCTCTGCCAGCTAAAAGACAAGCCGGTGCGCGTGAGCGAGTATTTCACGGAACTGCCCCCGGTGGAATTACTGCGCGCCCGCCTGCACGCGGCCATAGCACACGCCAGGAGAGCCGCGGACAGGTAGCGCCTATCGAGGCTTCGCCTCGATAGGCGACAGGCGGTTGTCGGGACGGTCTGCTAGGCTATTTGCGGGGGCGATATGCTTTATCTCTATCTCGACGAGAGCGGCGACCTGGGGTTCGACTTCGTTTCTGGGACGCCTAGTTTATTTTTCACCGTAGCGGTGCTCGCTATCAAGGGAGAGGAGCGCAACCGCGCGCTGCATAACGCCGTGCGTATGACTATCCGCAGAAAACTGCGGGGTCTGCATGGCAACGGCAATGCGGAACTGAAAGGAAGCCGGGACAGCCTGGAGATGAAGAAGTATTTTTATCAGTACGCGCGCGGGGTAGAGTTCAAGGTTTACGCCATGACCCTTGATAAACGCAAGGCGATACTGCACCTGCTCGCGGACAAAGAGAGGATCTACAATTATCTTGCGCGCTTGGTGCTTGAGCGCCTGAGTTTCTCCGACACCTGTGTCAGGGTAATTTTGACTGTGGATAAGAGCAAGACCAAGCGTGAAATAGAGAGGTTTAACAATTACGTCGTCGCACAAATAAAATCACGCCTTGACCCGAAGGTCCCGCTGGAAATCTACCACAGAACTTCCCATCAGGTTATGCAGCTTCAGGCCGCGGACATGTTTGCGTGGGGAATATTCCGCAAATACGAGAGGGGCGATACTGAATGGCTGGAGCTATTCAGGGAAAAAGTGGGTTTTGAGAGCGTCTGTCTGAAATAAAAAAGAAGAGCGTGCCTTGCAGGTTCAGCGCCCAGACTATGGCCCACCATCCGGAAGGGAACATCTGGAACAGTCTGCACGGACTTACCGCTCTTCTCAAATATTATACAGCCCCCCCCTGGTTTTGTCAATGAGAGGAAGGCGAAATGGGGGCAGTTCTATCGAGGCTTCGCCTCGATAGGCGACAGGCGGTTGTCGGGAGCGTCTGCTAGGATATTGCCGGGGGCTATATGCTTTATCTCTATCTCGACGAGAGCGGCGACCTGGGGTTCGACTTCGTCAATAAGAAGCCGAGCGTTCACTTTACTATTGCGGTCCTTGCCGTTAAAGGCCACGACAACAACCGCGCCATAGCCTCGGCGGTGCGAATGACTATCAGACGAAAACTTCGCTCTTTGCGCGCGGGGGCAGCCGAACTTAAAGGCTATACCGCCCCGTTAGAGGTCAAACGATATTTCTATCGCAAAGTATCCGCCGCATATTTCAGCATTTACAGCATAACCTTCAACAAGAGGCGTACCTTCCAGTTTCTGGCTGTGGACAAGGAACGGCTATACAACTTTATCGCGAGGCTGGTGCTTGAGAAAGTAGACTTGACCGACACTAAAGTCAGGGTCATCCTGACGGTCGACAAAAGCAAGACCACTCCCGGGATACGGGATTTCAACGCCTTGATACTAGCGCAGTTAAAATCCAGACTGGACCCGCATATCCCCCTGGAGATAATTCATAAGTCCTCGCATGAAGCGCCCCAGTTACAGGCAGTGGACCTGTTCGCCTGGGGGATATTCAGACGATATGAACGGGAAGACGACGAATGGCGGCGTGAATTCAACGGAAAGATAGTTTTTGACGGGCTGTACGACGGATAAAAAAAGAAGAGCGTGCCTTGCAAGCTTTTGGCGCCTAGACTCTTACCAGCCATACGGGAGGAAACATCTAGAACAACCTGCAGAGGGCTTACCGCTCTTCTTAAATATTATACAGCCCCCCCCTGGTTTTGTCAATGAGAGGAAGGCGAAATGGGGACAGGCTGCTTTTTAGAAGAAGCTTTGGGGAACGTAGACGGTGTCGTTGGGTTCCAGGTAGATGTCGGCGGACTTGTCGCCCTGCTTGGTGATGCGGGTGATCTCGACGGGGATGCTCTGGCTGCCGGTGCCGGCGCCGCGCAGGATCTTGGTGCGGTCCTGGGCGGCCAGGTCCGTAAAGCCCCCCGCCAGGGTGATGGCCTCAAGCACCGTCAGGCGGCGCTCGGCGGGGATGGTGATGGAGCCGGGCTTCTTGACCTCGCCCAGCACGTAGATCTGCTTGTTGCCGTACTCTTTTATCAGCACGGTCACCTGCGGCTTAACCAGGAATTCTGACAGCTTCTCGGCCAGCAGGCTCTCGGCCTCTGGGACGGACAGCTCTGACATTTTTATAACGCCGGCCAGCGGGAAGGTGATGGTGCCGTTGCCGCTGATGCGGGCGGTGCGGGCCATGTCGGACTCTTTAAAAACGGTGATCTCTATCAGGTCGCCGGGCTGTATTTTGTAGTTCAGCTTGCCCTGCTGGTCCAGCGCGTTCTGTATGAGGCGCTGCTCGAGCAGGGCCTCCTGCTGCGGGGTCACGGGTGCCTCGGCGGTAATGGCCGCCGTATTTTCCGGCGCGGGGGCGGCCTCGCGGCGCACCGTCGGGCGCGGCGGCACGCAGCCGGCTAAAATTATGAGGGAGAGTAACCCAAATGCCCCGCGTTTCATTAAAGATTATTATAGCAAATAGGAAAAGTTGGAAGGGGTTACGGCCGCGAACTGTTTTGTGTGGGCGGCGCCGCGGGCGCGGCTGGTTTGCGCGGCGCCTTTAACGTCAGCGGGCGGTTGTAGCAGTTGGCCAGCTGCAGGCCGAGGTTCTTTGCCAGTCTGTTCAGGTCGCCGTTAAGCGGGGTTTGGGTTTTGTAGGGCCGCAGCACGGCGTTGGCCGCGGCGAATTTGCGGCAAGGCTCGGCTTTGTCTTTAAGCGCCTGATTATAGTAGTCGGCCGCCAGGCGGAAGGCGGCCTGGGGGCCGGGCTGCCACTTAAGCGAGGCCGCCCTTATTTTTATTCTCTCGTCGTAATCCGCGGTTCTGGCGCGCTGGTCGTACTGCCAGGCCAGCACCTGCGGCACGGCCGCTGTTACCAGCAGCGCGGCCAGCACCGCCAGGGCGTTGGCGTATTTTTTAGCGGGCGGGTTAGGCTCGGGCTGGTCTTCCTCCTCGTGAGGCAGCAGGCCGCGGCCCTCCACGGCGGGCTTGCTGGCCAGCGCGCCCAGCAGGGCGTAGAACACCAGGGCGTTGGCCGGCATCTGCAGGCCGAAGTCCACAAAGCTGTGCAGCATGCCTACCAGCGCCGCGCCCAGCGCGCCGCCGTAAACCGCCTTGACGGTGAACGACCGGCAGCGCAGCCAGCCCTTGTAGAAGATGTAAAGCGCCGCGAACAGCCCGCCCAGGTACAGCAGCCCCCCCGCGAAGCCCGACTGCAGGAACAGCTGCAGCCAGTCGCTGTGCACATTGCGCACTATGTTGGTGGTGACGGAGGTAAGGTCCTGGCGGGCGTACAGCGGGAAGGCGTGCTCTACCGCGCCCAGGCCAGCGCCGAAGACAGGAAAGTCTTTAAGCATTTCCCAGCCGCTTTTATACATGGAGAAGCGCACGGTTACGGAGGAAACCAGGTTTTCCCCGTCGAGCCCCAGCAGTATGCGGTATTTGTTCAGCACCAGGCCGTAGCCGGCCAGCAGCAGCAGCAGGGCCGCCCAGGCGGCGAGCTTTTGGGTTTTGCTCTTTAAAAAGCCCGACGAGACAAAGCCCATGAAGACCGCGGCGCTGACAAAAGAGTGCAGGCCGCCGCGGCTGCCGGTTTTAACTATGCCGGCTATCACGGCCACCACCATTATGAATTTAAGGAACTGCACCGCCAGCAGGTCGAACAGTTTTGTGTGGCTTTGGTGCCGGAACAGCGGTTTGAACCCGCCCACGAACAGCCCCAGGCCGCACATGCCGGCCATGGACAGAAAGAAGGCGCCGTGGTCGCGGTTTACGAATGGGCCGAACGGCTGGCCGCGCACTTTGCGCAGGCCGTACACCAGCGTGTCGTCGCCGGTCTTTTGCAGCATGCCCATCAACGATATGGCCACGCCCATGGCGAACACCGCCCACAACAGCCGGCTGAGCTCCGACGGGGTTTTGATAGTTTTGGCCGCGGTGTAAATGACGGCGGCGTAGAGCAGCCAGGTGATAACGGCGTTAAGGGTGGCGGGCCGCCAGGCGGTAAAGAGCAGCGGCGTTGGCCCGGTTACGGGGGCCTGGGCAAAGGCTTGCAGCAGGCCTATTACGGCTACGGCCAGTACGGCGGGGATGAGGTTTTTATAGACGGGGACGGCGTGGGTGTTTTCCCCCTTGGCGTACACGGCGGCCGCGCCCAGGAAGTACAGGGCGTACAGCGGCACGTAAGCCCACGGCTCCACGGCGGCAAACGCCAGCGGCGCAAAGACTATGGAGAGGAGCATTAACGCGTACACAAATTAAATTTTATCATTTATTATGGATCCCGGCTTTCGCCGGGATGACGGAGGGACTGGCCCCCGGCTTTCTCCGGGAGGACATCGCAGTTTTGCTAGAATTGTATTAATGAAAGTTTTATTCATCTGTACCGGCAACATGTGCCGCAGCCCGGCGGCCGAGCTGCTGCTGCGCCATTACGGCGCGGCCCGGGGCTTCGAGGCGCGCTCGCGCGGCACCGGGGTGCAGCCGGGCTTCGGCCTGCACAAGAAGATGGCCGCCCTGCTGAAGGCCGACGGCGTGACGGATCTGGCGCACAAGGGCTCGCTGGTGATGGAGCCAGACGTGGACTGGGCGGACCTTATTCTTGTTATGGAAGAGGCCCAGCGCGACGCGCTGGCGGACCAGTTCCCCCAGAGCATGCGCAAGACGCAGCTGCTGCTTGACTACGCGGGCCTGGGCGGCGAGCTGGAAGATCCCATGGGCAAGGACGACAAGGTGTTTAAGCAGGTATTCCAAACTATTAAGCAGGCTGTTTTGAAGTTGATAGAGAAGAAATGACTGGATCCCGGCTTTCGCCGGGATGACGGGTAGAAATAAGAAAGGCCGCCTTGTGGGCGGCCTTTCTTGTTGCTGCGGCTCGGGTTTAGAAGGTAGCCTTCAGGCCCAGGGCCAGGGTGTTGTCCTTGTATTCGAAGTTGTCGAAGTTGGACGAGCGGTCCTTGTAGATGAAGGCAAAGTCAGCCTTCAGCCACTTCTGAATGTTGTACTCGGCGGTCACGCGCACCGAGGCGTTCTCGTCGGCGCGCTTCTTGTCGGTGGCCGACAGGGTGCTGTTCTTGTCGGAGTAGCGCACGTCCTCATAGTTGAGGCCCAGGCCCACTTTCACCTTGCGCACTTCGCGGGTGATGGTGAGGTCGGTAAGGGTGCTGGTGTAGTAGCGGGCGTCGCCGTAGTTGGTTTCCACGTTGCCGCGCTTGGCCAGCAGCACCACGTCGGTCTTCTCCACGGGCTTCCACATGGCCTGCGCGCTGTACTGCGCGGTGGTGGCGGTATTCTTGGCGTCGTTGAGGTCCTCGTCGTACTTGCGGGCCTGCATACCGGCCTTCACGGTGCCCTGCACCTTGGGGGCTATCTGGCCGGTGGCGCCCACCTCGACGTTGTCGAAGTTGGCGTCGTTGGTGAAGCCGGTCTGGTAGTTCAGGATGCCGTGGCGGTAAGAGAGGAACAGCTTGGTCTTGGGCTGCCACTTGTAGTCCAGGTCAAAGCCCACCTGGGTCTCTTCGCGGTCCAGGGTGGGGTTGTTGCTTACGTAATTGTTGTAGACGTGCTGCGCGGCCACGGAGAAGCCGAACTTGCCCTGCAGGGGCGAGTTGACGTTGAGGCTCACGGTGTTCTCAACGCGCTTGGCGCGCTCGGTGAGCTCGGTGGTGGCCTGGTCGGTGGTCTGCTTCCACTTGTCTTCCACGGTGACGGTGATGTTCTTGGGCATGCGGCCGGTGAAGCCCAGGTCGGCGCCGTGGTGCACGGCGTTGTTGGTCTCGGTGGCGCGGCTGTAGCCCAGCAGCTCCATGTTGTAGCCGCCCTTGAGGTCGTAGCGGGAGCCCAGTTTCTCCATCAGGTTCACGCCGAGGCCGGAGCGGTTGATCATGGCCGACTTGCGCTCGGTCTGCGTCAGGTAGATATTGCTGTCGTAGGTCTCCTGCATGGAGACGAAGGGGTTGACTTCCAGGTTGCCGAACTTTATGTTCTGCTGCGCGCCGGCGGCGGCGGGCACCAGGAGGACGGCTGCTATGATAAGGTTTTTCATGTGTTAATTTTCTCCTTGAATTTTTTTAGCGCGCGCTTACGGGTTGGAGGCGCTGACTTCGCCGGACTCCTGCACCACTTCGGTGGGGATCACGGTGGTCGGGGGCGTCTCTATGACCGGGATGATGAGCGGCACGTCGGTGATGACGGGCTCGGTGGCCGCGGGCTCTACGGGCTCGGTGGTCACGGGCTCGACCGGGGCGGCGGTGACGGGCGCGGCGACAGGGGCCATGGGGGCCGCGGTCACGAAGATGGCCTGGCCGGCGGTCACGGTCTGCGTCTCGCCGCCGGAAGCGTTGGTCACCACGGCGTTGCCTTTCTCCATGGCTATCTGCACCTTACCGTTGGCGGTAACCATCTTCACTTCGCTGTTGGAGGTGAGGATGATGTTGTTGCCGGATTCGGTCTTTACCGCTACCGGGGTGCCGGCGCCAAGGGCCACGTTGGTCTGGCCGTTGGTGGAGGACACGGTGAAGTTGCTGCCGGTGGCGGCGCTGATCTTCTTGCCGCCGGCTTCCACTTCCACGGTGCCGTCTACGATGGCGAACGTAACTTTATTATCGGTGATCTCGGGGATGGCGTCACCCGGCTTGAGGGTCATTACTATCTGGCCGTCTTTCATTATGTTGACGGTGCCGGTGATCTTGGTGATCTTGATGCCTTTGGCGGGCACGGCCGGGGTGGCCGGGGCCACGGCGGGGTCGGCAGGCGTGGCCGGGGTGGCCGGCTGCGCGCAGACATTGGCGCCGAACGCAAAAAGGAACGCTATAGCTGACAGGTTAAACAGTTTCATTAGTTACCTCCCTAAATCGTACTACACCTATATAATAGTCAACTTCCTTATTTCCTGTCAACCGCTATTTTGTGATTTTTGTGATTTTACCGCCCGCGCTATTTTGTGTAGAATGGGCTTATGAAGAAACTACTCCTTTTAACAGGTTTACTGGCGGGGCTCTGCGGCCTGGCGCGGGCGGAAGAGTTCCCCCTCGGCTTCTACGGCATCGGCGCCCCGGCCGAGCTGGCGGCGCTGAAGCAGGCCGGCTTTAATTCTTTCCATACTTACGCGCAGGACCCGGCGCGCCTGGCCGAGCTGGCGGCCGAGGCCAAAAAGCAGGGGCTCAAGATGCTGGCCTACCCTGACCGGGTGATAGGATCTTCTTACGAAGGTGCCGCGCGGCGCTGGCCGGTGCTGGGCTGGTACCTGTTCGACGAGCCGGAGGTCAAGAAGCTGCCGCTGGCCTCCCTGCAGGCGCTGGACAAGCGCGTGAAGGACTGGAACCCGCGGGCGCGCACGGTTTTTGTGATGGGCGAGGGCGTGGCCGCCTTTACCTACGCCGGCGTGGCCGACGCGCTGATGGTGGACTGGTACCCGGTGCCGCATTTACGCCTGGAGTCCGTGGGCGAGCAGGTGGGCATGGTGGCCGCGGGCGCGGCCATACAGGATCCTGTCAGGAAGAACAAGCCGGTGTGGGCGGTGCTGCAGGCCTTCGACTGGATAAACTACCCGCAGCGGCGCTCGCCGCGGGTGGGCGGGTTCCCCACCTTCGACCAGGTACGCTACATGACCTGGCTGGCCGTGGCCCGCGGGGCCTCGGGCGTTTTCTATTTCACCTATAACGGCTCGGACGGCATCCCGCTGCCGGCGCGCCCGGAGCGCTGGGATATTTACGGCCGCATGGCGGCCGAGCTTAACGGCTTCAGGAAGGTGCTGGAGAAGGGCAAGCCGGGCGTGGCGCCGGCCGGGCTGCCGGAAGGCTTCGCCGCGCGCGCCCTGCGGCAGGGCGGGCGGGATTACCTGATCCTCCTTAACCCCACGGCGGCGCCGCTGCCCTTGGAGGCCGTTAAGGGCTGGCGGCCGCTGTTCGAGCTGTCGCGCTACCTGCCCGGGACGCTGCCCCCCCAAAAGGCGCTGATTCTGGAGAAATAACCGGCGGCCCTTATAATTAGATAATAATACTCCATATTAGAGCCCGGCCCCGCGCCGGGCTCTTTTTTGCCCTAAATGAAAACGGCCCCTTCCGGGGCCGTCCTCTTTTGCGGCGGCGGTTCAGGCCGAGTACGGGCTGGCCAGGGCGCGGGTAGTCTTTTCCTCGGCGGCCTTGGCGATGAACTCGTCGAGGTTTACTCCGAAGACGGACTTGTTGCCGCGCAGGCGCAGCGTCACGGTGCCGGCTTCTTTTTCCTTGTTGCCCACCACCAGCAGGTACGGGACCTTGTGCATGGCGGCGTCGCGCACCTTGGCGTTGATGGTCTCGTTGCGCAGGTCGGCCTTGACGCGGAAGCCGGCGGCCTTCAGCTTGGCCTCCACTTCGCGGGCGTAGTCTTCCTGGTCGCTGGTGATGTTGAGCACCTTCATCTGCAGCGGGGCCAGCCACAGCGGGAAGTTGCCGGCGTAATGCTCTATCAGCACGCCGAAGAACCGCTCCAGGCTGCCCATCAGCGCGCGGTGGATCATGTACGGGCGGTGCTTGGCGCCGTCGGGGCCGGTGTATTCCAGGCCGAAGCGCTCGGGCTCGTTGAAGTCGAACTGGATGGTGCTCATCTGCCACTCGCGGCCGATGGAGTCCTTCACCTTGAGGTCTATCTTGGGGCCGTAGAAGGCGCCGCCGCCCTCGTCCACGGTTACCGGCACGCCTTCTTTCTCGGCGGCCGCGCGCAGGCTCTTCTGCGCCTCTTCCCAGCGGGCCGGCTCGCCCACGGCGCCCTCGGGGCGGGTGGCGAGGTAGGCCTTGATATCCTTCAGGCCGAAGGCGCGCAGGACGTTCATGCTGAAGCGCAGCACCTCGATGGTCTCCGACTCCATCTGCTCGGGCGTGCAGATCAGGTGGGCGTCGTCCTGGGTAAAGCCGCGCACGCGCATCAGGCCGTGCAGCACGCCGGCCTTCTCGAAGCGGTACACCGTGCCGAGCTCGGCCCAGCGCAGCGGCAGGTCGCGGTAGCTGTGCGAGTTGGCTTTGTAGATCTCTATGTGGAAAGGGCAGTTCATCGGCTTGGCGTAGTACTCTATGCCGTCGATGTCCATGGGCGCGTACATGGATTCCTTGTAGAAGCCCAGGTGGCCGGAGGTCTCCCACAGCTGGGCGCGGCCTATGTGCGGGGTGTTGACCAGGTCGTAGCCGCCCCTGAAATGCTCCTCCTTCCAGAAGGTCTCCATCTCGTGGCGGATGCGCGCGCCGTTGGGGTGCCACAGCACCAGGCCGGGGCCCACGGTCTCGTTGATGCTGTAGAGGTCCAACTGACGGCCGAGCTTGCGGTGGTCGCGCCGGGCGGCCTCTTCCTGCTGCTTCAGGTAGGCGTCCAGCTCGGCGGGCGTCTCGAAGGCCACGCCGTAGATGCGCTGCAGCATGGGGTTCTTCTCGCTGCCGCGCCAATAGGCGCCGGCCACGTGCGTCAGTTTGAAAGCCTTCAGCTTGCCGGTATGGTCCACGTGGGGGCCCTTGCACAGGTCCTCGAAGGGGCCGCTCTTGTAGATGGAGATGACGGAGCCCTCGGGCAGGTCGTTGATGAGCTCCACCTTGAATTTCTCGCCCTTGTCGGTGAAATGTTTTAGCGCCTCCGCGCGGGGCAGCTCGCGGCGCTCGAACTTATGGGCCGCGCCGATGATGTGCTTCATCTTCTTCTCGATGACGGGCAGGTCCTCGGGGGTGAAGTGGTGGTCGATGGCGAAATCGTAATAGAAACCGTTCTCGATGGCCGGCCCTATGCCGAACTTAACGCCGGGCCACAGCTCCAGCACGGCCTGGGCCATAACGTGCGCCAGCGAGTGGCGGATCTTGTGCAGGTTCTCTTCTTTGTTCTCGTCAGCCATGGTCTTTGTCCTTTAAACTACAAGCCCGCCAGCCCCCGTAAACGGGTTCTAACGGGCTTAACTGGTTAAATCTGGTGCCCAGTACAGGGATCGAACCTGTGACCTTTCCCATGTCAAGGGAACGCGCTACCGCTGCGCCAACTGGGCCTGAACTTAAAACTATTATACCAAACTTTAAAAAGGTGCCAGGCACCTTTTGTGGCCCCCCCCCCCTAAAAGGTGCCTGGCACCTTTTTTAACGGGCCTTGTAGGTGGCGGTTATTATGGAGCTCAGGCCGCCGCGCGGGGTGAAGTCGCCGGTGACGGTGCAGCTCTTGGGCCTGCAGGCCTTTACCACGTCGTCCAGCACGCGGTTGGCGATGTTCTCCATGAAGATGCCGCAGTTGCGGTACTGCAGGAAGTAGTACTTCAGGCTCTTGAGCTCCAGGCAGAGCTTGCCCGGCACATACTCTATGGTGACCGTGCCGAAGTCCGGCAGGCCGGTCTTGGGGCAGACCGAGGTGAACTCCGGGTGCACGATCTTGATGGTGTAGTCGCGGCGGTACTGGTTTTCCCAGGCCTCGATCTCGGGCAGCTTTATGCGCTTGACGCTCTGCGCCTGGTTCTGCGTGTAGCCGGTGGACGTGGTGTTTTTCATATTAGCTCCTTAGATCTTCTTGCGCTTGAGGCGCAGGGAATTCATGACTACGGAAACGGAACTGAGCGCCATGGCGGCGCCGGCGAACGACGGCGGGATGACCACCCCCCACTTTGGGTAGAACGCCCCGGCCGCGAGCGGGATGAGGATGATGTTGTAAGCGAAGGCCCACGCGAGGTTCTGCTTGATGACGCGCTTGATGGCCTTGGAGATCTTGACGGCGTCTATGACGGAGCGCAGGTCGTTGTGCATCAGCGTCATGTCGCTGGCCTGGGCGGCCACGTCGGTGCCGGAGCGCATGGCCATGCCGATGTCGGCCTCGCTGAGCGCCGGCGCGTCGTTAAAGCCGTCGCCCACCATGGCGGTGCGCTTGCCCAGCGCCTTGTAGCGCATTACTATCTGGCGCTTCTCCTCGGGGAACACCTCGGCGTGCCAGGTCTTTATGCCCACGGCGGCGGCTGTGTGGGCCACCACGGCCTGCCGGTCGCCGGAGGCCATCACGGGCTCTATGCCCATGGCTATGAGCTCCTGCACCAGGGCGGCCGCTTCGGGCCGCACGGTGTCGGCCAGCACGGCGTAGCCTTTGAATTTATCGTCCAGCGCGACCAGCAGCATGGAATCCGGCGAGGCGCTGATGGCGGCGCGGGCGGCGGGCGTTACGGGCACCTTCAGTTCATCGAACCACTTCAGGCTGCCGGCGAGGATCTCCCCCTCGGCGGTGCGGGCGCGCACGCCCTTGCCGGGCACGGCCTCGAAGGCGGAGGTGGGCTGCGTCCTGACCTTGACCTTCTTGGCCCGCGCGCGCACGGCCTCGGCGAAGGGATGCTCGGACTTCTCCTCCGCGCTGGCGAGCAGGGCCAGGAAATCTTTCTCGCTGCCCTCGGGCTTGAGGGCCTCCAGGCGCAGGCGGCCCTCGGTGACGGTGCCGGTCTTGTCGAAAATGACCACGTCCACGCCGGAGACGCGCTCCAGCACGTCGGCGTTGCGGATGAGGATGCCGGCCGAGGCGGCGCGGCCGAAGCCCACGGCCACGGCCATGGGCACGGCCAGGCCCATGGCGCACGGGCAGGCCACGGCCAGCACGGCCGCGAAAATGTTGACGGCGCGGGCGGGGCCCTGGCCGTAGTAAAGCCACAGCCCGGCGGAGACGGCGGCCAGCAGCAGCACAATGGGCACGAACCACGCCGAGATGCGGTCCACCAGGTGCTGCACGGCGCCCTTCTCGGCCTGGCTCTCCTCCACGGCCTTGATGATCTTCATCAGCACGGTCTCTTCGCCCACGCCCTCGGCGGTGAACTCCAGCGCGCCTGTCTTGTTGACGGTGCCGGCGAACACGCGGGCGCCGGCCTCTTTCTCCACCGGCACGGCCTCCCCGGTGAGCAGGCTCTCGTCCACGGCGGAGGCGCCGCCGGTCACGCGGCCGTCCACCGGCACCTGCTCGCCGGGGCGCAGCAGCACGGCGTCGCCGGGCAGCAGGTCCTCGGCGGGAATGGTCTCTTCTTTGCCGTCCTTCAGGCGGCGGGCGAACTTGGGGGCTATTTTGAACAGCGCGGCCACGGCCTCGCCGGCGCGGCTCTTGGAGCGGGCCTCCAGCCAGCGGCCCAGGTTGATGAAGGCGATGAGCATGCCGACTTCGTGCCACTGGGCGTGGTAATGCGCGGCGCCGGGGAACACGGTGACGTAGATCCCGTAGAAGTAGGTGACGCTGGTGGACAGCGAGACCAGCGAGTTCATGTCCGTGGTGCCGGCCTTGAACGCCCGGGCGGCGCCCTGGTGGAAGTGCTTGCCGGCGTACCACCAGGCCAGGCCCGCCACGACGAGCATGGTGTACTGCGAGAACGCGAAAGCCGAGCCCAGCAGCAGGAAGCCGGTCAGCACCAGGGCCAGCGCGAAGCGGCGCAGGAAGACGCCCTTCTCGCGCTCCAGCTCCTTGAGCGCGGTGTTCTCTGCGGCGGCGGCGGACTGCGAGAAGGCCAGCACCTTGTAGCCCAGCTCCTCCACGCGGCCGGCTATGGCCTTCTGGCCGGTGAGGGCCGGGTCGTAGGCCAGGAAAGCGGTTTTGGACGGCAGGTTGACGGACACGCGCGCCACGCCGGGCAGCGCGCCCAGGCCGTCCTCGAGGCGCGCCACGCAGGAGGCGCAGTGCACGCCTTCCAGCGGCATCACGGCTTTCTTAAGGACGGGGGCGTCGGCCATAGGTCAGCGCTGCACTTCCAGCTTCCAGGATTTTTCAAGGTCGGGCAGGTTCTTCCACAGACCGGAGTAGGTGTCTTCCAGCGCGCGGTCGATGGCCGTGCCGTCGCGCAGCTTGCGCAGGAAGATGGAGAAGCTGAACGAGCCTCCCTGCCGCACCAGGAAGCCCACCACCGAGCCCACCTGCGCGTACCAGCGGTCCACGTTCTTCTGGCTCTCGCTCTGCGGGGCCAGGTTGACCATCTGGGAAAAGGGTATGGGGTTAGGCGCCACGCCGGAGGCCACGCGCCCGGAGTAGGCGGCGGCCGAGCCCTGGTCCGAGCGGGTCTCCTCGTAGACGGCCACGCCCTCGTTGAGCCAGCGCAGCGAGGCGGCCTGCGACAGGCCCATGAACTCGTTGAAGACCAGGTGCGTCATCTCGTGCGCCATGGTGGCGTTAAGGCCGTCGCCCTCGAACAGCAGCAGCGCGTTGCCGTAAGCCGCGCCGCCCGACCACTCGGGCTGGCCGGTCTTGGAATGGAACTCGGCCGCGTCCCGGTAGATGACCACGTTATAGGGGCGGGCCGGCACGAAGGAGTAGAGGCCGAGGTCCTGCATGATGCGGGAGTAGTTCTCCTCGCACAGCGCCGAGTAATGCGCGGCGCCCGACGAGGTATAGGCCGTCACCACGAAGTGGGCGGTCTCCTCGGTCTTGTGGCCCGGGTCCAGGCCCTGGTAGGGCGACTCCACCGGCTGGCGCGCGGCCGCGGCGGTTGCCGGCGAGTCCCCCGAGGGGACCTCGACGCAGGCGGAGCAGGCGAGCAGGAGCGGTGCGAGCAGCAGTTTTCTCATTCGTCAGTAAAGTTCGATCATCTGCTTGTTCACGCGCAGGCCGGCGACGCGGAGGCCGTAGGGGTTGTCCGTGAAGTCCAGCCTGAAGGTGAACAGTTTGAGCAGCAGCGGGGTGACGGTGACCGGGCCCAGTTCGAAGGACAGCGGCTTGGCCTCCAGCACGCCGCCGTCCTTGATGGACAGCGCGAACTCGGCGGCCAGCTTGCGGCCGCGCGCGAGGCCCTGCACCTGCAGGTTCTGGTCCAGGGTCACCTCGAGTTCCTGCAGGAAGGGCAGGCGGTCGGCCAGGAAGCGCTCTACGGCGTAGTCGGTGATCTTGGCGGAGCGCAGTTTCACCGAGCCGAGGCCGGCCGGCACGAAAGGGTCCAGCGCGGGGCCGGCCGCGGCCAGGCCGGTGATGTCCAGCGTGAGGCCGTACACGTCGCCGCCCAGCAGCGCGGCCGACGGGGCGAACAGCGTGGCCGAGCCGTAGGCGCCGGTGGCCGGGTCGAAGCCGGCGAGGCGCAGCTCGGAATCCTCCGCGAAGAGGGGCCCGAGGCGCAGGTTGCGCACGTGGTGCAGTCCCTCGTCGAGGAACTTCAGGGTGGAGGGCACGCGGGCGTAGACCTCCGCCTTGGAGGTGTCGGCCAGGTCCAGCGAGGCCTTCTTGTCGAAGGCGCCCTGGAACCACGACTGGCCGCGCAGGGCGGCGAAGGCTTTCTCGGCGGCGGATTCGGTCTCGCCGAAGCGCGGCGTCTTGTGGATGATGAGGAAGGCGCAGCCGGGGCAGGCCGGGCTGTCGGAGAACTTCACCTGCACGCCCCTGTGCGCCGAGGCGAAGCGCAGGCTGGCGGCGTTAAGCGTGGCGTCGCCGTACACGCCGGCGAAGCCGCCTTCCGCGGGCGCGTTGGCCTCTATGAGGCCCAGGATCTCCTTGGCCTTGTAGTCGGCCGCGGGCGGCGTGGGCAGGCCGAGCACCGGGTATTTGGCCCCTTCCGGGAAGGGCCGCACCAGGCCGCTCTGGTTCAGCACTCCCAGCGCCAGCACGACGGGCATCAGGAACTTGCGGGCCTGGTAAGGCGTCATCACCGGCACGGCGATGGCGAACGGCAGCAGCGCGGGGTAGAGCAGCTCGGGCCGCGTGCCGCGCACGCCCCAGGCGAGTACTACGTAGGGCACCCAGAACCAGGCGGCCACTATCTTCTTCTTGTCGTAGGCCATGAAGACGGAGAAATACATCCAGGTGAGCGCGGCGGCGCCCAGCCAGAACAGCGGCAGGCCGGCGGCGGAGATGCCGAGTTTGAAGTAATGCCAGAAGCCGTGGTACTCCCCCCACAGCGGCACCAGCCCGGCGGCGGCCGCGGCGGCGGCGAACGCGTACCACGGCAGGTTGATGACGGCGCCGAGGAAGAAGCCCTTGAAAAGTTCGTCGCGGCTGTTGGGGTTGGCCATGCCCGACAGGATGAACGGCACCAGCGGCAGGGCGTAGAGCCAGAAGAAGCGGTGCGAGTAGAAGCCCAGGGAGAGGCAGACGGAGAAGGCGAAGCTCCAGCGGGGGTCGGCGAAGTCGTCGGAGCGGATGTAGGCCGCGTACATCGCCGCGGCCAGCGCCATCAGCGCCATCTCGGGGGCGGGCCGGCGGGCGGTCTCCAGCACGAACGGCAGCGCCAGCGCGAAGGCCGCGCCGTACCAGCCGGCGGAGTTGGGGCGGTTGTTGCGCACGGCCAGGAAGACGGCCACCGTGAGCACCAGCAGGAAGAAAGAGTTCACCACGATCAGCGCCGCGTTGAGATCGGAGGTGAGATAGCTGAGCACCGGCACATAGGCCAGGTAATACAACGGCGGGTTCAGCGTGAGGTCGGTGAACTCGGGCTTGAACAGCGCCCAGAAGCCTTCGGTGCGCAGGTAGGCGGCGTAGCGCAGCACGCTGCCGAAGCATTCGGCGTCGGCGGCGCCGAAGAAGTAGCCGCGCCGCATGGCCCACTGCGCCAGCAGCAGCGCCTGCACGGCCCAGATGGCGCACGCCACCAGCACGCCGGTGGAGAGGCGGTCCTTGTGGTTCTGCGTGAGCTCGCGCTCGAACAGGATGCTCTCTATGGCCATGCGGCTGGCCAGGAATTTCCGGCGCCAGCCGGACATCTGATTGAGGTTTTCGTCGGACATTAAAGCGGCTCCGTTAGTTGCGTTTTTTCCGCGCCGGCCCGGCCGGCTTGGTCAGGTCGGCCAGCTTGGCCTTGTAGAAAGAGTCGTACTTGGGCGCCAGTTCGGCCGCGCGCCTGTAGGCCGCCGCGGCCTGCTGCGCCTGGCCGCCGGCGGCGTAGACGTCGCCCAGCAGGCCCTGAGCCTGGTAGGACCCGGGCTTGAGCCGCGCGGCGTTCTGCGCGGCGCCCAGGGCGCCCTCGAGGTAGCCGGTCTTGTAGAGGGCCAGGCCCAGCCAGTACTGCGCGGCCCCGTCTTCGGGCTGCAGCTCGCAGACGGCCGCGAACTCCTGCGCGGCGCCGCCGAAGTCGCTGGTGGCGTAGAGGGCTTTGCCGCGCTCGAAGCGGGCCAGCGCCGCGGCCGGGTTGACGGCCAGCACGGCGTCCAGGTCGGCCAGGGCGGCCGAGAAGTTTTTGGCCTTGCGCGCGCACAGGGCGCGGTGGTAATAGGCCATCTCGAATTTGGGGTTGAGCTCCAGCGCGCGCGACAGGTCTGCCGTGGCGGCGGCGCAGTCGCCCTGCTTGTAGAGGGCCAGGCCGCGGTTGAGCAGCGCGTAGGAATAGTCCTTGTTGGCGTCCAGCGCCTCGGTGAACAGCCTGACGGCCTCGGCGTAGTTGCCGCCGTCCATCATCATGGCGCCGAGGTTGTTGTAGGCGGGCAGGTAGCCCGGCTTGAGCTCGATGGCTTTGCGGTAGTCCAGGCCGGCCTTCTGCCGGTCGCCCAGGCGCTCGAAGAGCATGCCGCGGGAGACGAGGGCCTCGGGGTAGTTGCGCTGCAGCAGCAGCGCCTTGTTGTAGCTCTCCAGCGCCGTGGAGTCCTTGCCCGCCGAGTAGAGGCGGTTGCCCCGGGCGAAGTAGAACTCGGGCGAGCGGTTGCAGCCCGCCAGGGCCGCCGCCGCTAAAGTCAGGAAGACGATTTTTTTCATGGTTTTCCCCCGCTGCCGGCAGGTTTGGGTTTAGGTTCGTCCTTCACGCCGAGGGCCAGCAGGGCCGCCCCCACGGTGATGCCGCTGTCGGCCACGTTGAACACGGCCGGGAAGAACGAGAAGTCGAAATAGTCCACGACGAAGCCGTAGGCTATGCGGTCGTAGAGGTTGCCCAGCGCCCCGCCCAGCACCAGCGCCAGGCCGAACCGGGCCAGCGCGCCGTGTCTCTCTATCTTGCGGCGCAGGTACAGCAGCACGGCCACCAGGACCGCGCTGAAGATCATGAAGAACAGGTTGCTGTCGCGGAACATGCCGAAGGCCACGCCGGTATTCTCGGCGTAGGTCAGGTGGAAGAACGGCAGCACCTCGACAGGACGGCCGATCAGCGACCCGAGGGCCCAGGCCTTGGAGGCCCGGTCCGCCAGGAACAGGGAAAGCACTACGGCCGGGGCCGTGAACTTGCTCACCGGGCGGCGTCCTCCATGGCCCCGGCGCAGCGGCCGCAGACGGCGGCGTGCTTGGGGTGGGCCCCTATGTCCTTGCGCCACTGCCAGCAGCGCGGGCACTTGGCGCCCTCCGCCTTGGCCACCTTCACTTCCAGCTCTGGGGCCGCGGCGTCGAACTCGACGGCGGCCTCGGAAACTATGGCCACCTGCGGCCACAGGGCCAGGGTGGATTCCAGGAAAGCCTTCATCTCCGGCTTGGAGGTGCGCAGGGTGATGCGGGCCTCGAGCGACGAGCCCACCTCGCCCGCCTGGCGCTTTTCCTCTATGGCCTTGGTGACGGTCTCGCGCGCGGCCATGATCTTTTCCCAGCGCTTGAGCAGGGCCTCGTCGGCGCGGGCGGCGGCGTAGCGCGGGTAGTCCGCCAGGAACACGCTGCCTTCGAGCGACGGGTCGATCTCGTCCTTGGCGGTCTTCCAGGCCTCTTCGGCGGTGAAGGAGAGCACCGGCGCCATCATCTTGGTGACTGCGAGCAGGATCTCGTGGAGCACGGTCTGGCCCGAGCGGCGCTCGGGCGCGTCGGGGCTGTAGGTGTAGAGCCGGTCCTTGAGCGAGTCCAGGTAGAAGGCCGACAGGTCCAGGATGCAGAAATCCGCCACGGCGCGGATGGCCTGGCGGAACTGGAAGTTGGCGTAGTATTTCTCCACCGCGGCCGCCGTGACGGCGAGGCGGGCCAGCATGTAGCGGTCCGTCTCGGTCAGTTTCTCGTCGGGCAGGCGGTGCTGCGCCGGCTTGAAGTCCGCGAGGTTCCCGAGCAGGTAGCGCAGGGTGTTGCGCACCTTGCGGTAGGTGTCGATGGCGCCGCCGAGGATGGTCTCGGAGATGCGCACGTCCTCGGAATAGTCGCAGAGGGCCACCCACAGGCGCAGGATCTCGGCGCCGTACTTGGAGATGATGTCCTGCGGGTCCATGGCGTTGCCGGCGGACTTGTGCATGGCGCGGCCGCTGCCGTCGAGCACCATGCCGTGGGTCAGCACGGTCTTGAACGGCGGCTCGCCGCGCAGGGCCACCGCCGGTATGAGCGAGGTCTGGAACCAGCCGCGGTGCTGGTCGCTGCCCTCTAGATAAACGTCGGCGGGAAAGAACTTGCCGGGGCCGAGCATGCCGCCTTCGAGCACGGCGTACCAGGAGACGCCCGAGTCCAGCCAGACGTCCATGATGTCCTTCTCCTTGGAGAAGGCGGTGCCGCCGCAGGCGCACTTGGCGCCGGGGGTCATCAGTTTCTCTACGGGTTCGGAGAACCAGAAGTCGCTGCCTTCCTTGAAGACGCGCTCTTCCATGCGCTTGAGGAAAGCGTTGTCCTCGTGCACCTTGCCGCATTCCTTGCAGTACACGGCGATGATCGGGGTGCCCCAGTAGCGCTGGCGCGACAGGCACCAGTCGGGGCGGGTCTTGAGCATGCCGGCCATGCGCTCGTGCCCGGCGGCGGGCAGCCAGCGCACGCCGTCGGCGGCCTTCTGCAGTTTGGCGCGCAGGCCGTCGAGGTCCACCTTGAGGAACCACTGCTCGGTGGCGCGGAAGATGACGGGCTGCTTGCAGCGCCAGCAGTGCGGGTAGCTGTGGCCGATCTCTTTCTTCGCCAGCAGGTTGCCGTCGGCCTGCAGGGTCTCCACCACCTTGGCGTTGGACTCGAAAACCTTCATCCCCTCGAAGATACCGGCGTCGGCGTTAAACTTGCCGTCCTCTTTGACGGGGCAGAAGATGTCGAGGCCGTGCTTCTTGCCGGCGTGGAAGTCCTCCTCGCCGTGGCCGGGGGCGATATGCACTATGCCGGTGCCGGTGGACATGTCCACGAAGTCGGTGGCGATGACGACGCGTGGGAAGCGGCGCGCCTCGGGCAGGTGCGCCGACAGGCAATGGGTGTATTTGAGGCCCACCAGTTTAGCGCCGGGGATCAGGGCGCCCTTCTGCGCCTCGAGGCCGGTGGCGGCCAGAAAGCTGTCGGCCAGTTTGTCGGCGACCAGCAGGTACTGCCCGCCGGTCTCGAGCACGCGGTAGTCCTCGGCCTCGGACACGGCGGCGGCCATGTTGGACGGCAGCGTCCACGGCGTAGTGGTCCAGATGACGATAGAGGCGCGGTTCTGCGCCACGGCGGCGAGCCCGTCGGGCAGGGTCTGCAGCGGAAAGCGCACGAAGATGGACGGCGAGGTCTTGTCCTTGTACTCCACCTCGGCGTCGGCCAGGGCGGTCTCGCAGGAGACGCACCAGTAGATGGTCTTCTTGTCGCGGTGGATGTGGCCTTTCTCCAGCAGTTCGCGGAAAGCCTTGATCACGGTGCCCTCGTACTCCTTGGACATGGTGATGTAGGGGTGCTCCCAGTCGCCCAGCACGCCCAGGCGCTTGAAGCCCTGGCGCTGCAGGTCTAGGAAGCGGTTGGCGAAGTCGCGCGCGGAGCGGCGGAAAGCGGGGATGTCGTCGATGTGGCGCTTGCCCATCTTCATCTCTTTGAGCAGCGCCTGTTCGATGGGCAGGCCGTGGCAGTCCCAGCCGGGCACGTAGGGAGTGTGGAAGCCCATGAGCGCGTGAGACTTGACCACCATGTCCTTGAGGATCTTATTGAGGGCGGTGCCGATATGGATAGGGCCGTTGGCGTAAGGCGGGCCGTCGTGGAGGACGAAGGGCTTGGCGGCGCGGCGCTTGGCCAGCATCTTGCCGTACAGGTCTTCCTTGTACCAGTTCTCTATGATGCCGGGTTCTTTCTTGGTGAGGTCCCCCCTCATCGAGAACGAAGTCCTGGGCAGAAACACCGTCTTAGAGTAGTCCGTCTGTGTATCCATAATATATTTATTATACAAAAAAGGTGCCAGGCACCTTTTGCGGATTACCCCCAAAAAGGTGCCTGGCACCTTTTTAGTTTTTTAATGCTAAAATTCAGGCATGCCCAGAGGACCTAGACTTTTTTTTGAGAACGCGCACTATCACATTACTGACCGGGGAAACGACAAGGCCCCTATTTTCTCCGATTTTGACGACCGGCTGCAATATTTAACGCTTTTAGAGAAGATAAAAAACGATTTCGGGGTGCAGGTCGCGGCCTACGCCCTGATGACCAACCACATCCACCTCTACCTGGTCACGCCCAAGGCCAACCTCTCAGAGACCATGCTGGAACTGAATAGCGCTTATTCACATTACTTCAACAAAAAGCACAACAGGACCGGACACCTCTTCGAGGGCAGGTACAAGTGCAAACTGGTACAGCGCGACAATTATTCCCTGGCCCTGGCCCGCTACGTCCATCTGAACCCGGTGAAAGCCGGCCTGGCGGAGAAGGCGGAGGAGTACGCCTGGTCCAGCGCCGCGCAGTATCTGGGCATCCGCGGCGGCCTGGCCGCCCCCTCGCTAGTGCTGGACCAGCTCTCCGACAACCGCGAGAAAGCCCTGGCAAAATACCTGGAGTTCATGGCTGAACCGCCGGAAACCTTTACCGGCAAGAACTGGAAGATCTTCGACAAGAACCGCAACATGGTCATAGGTGACCGGGAGTTCAAAGCCGCCCACACCCCCCACGGCCAGGAGAACGACCAGGACTAAAAAGGTGCCTGGCACCTTTTTTAAATTTTATATACTGCATAGTGAGTTACAGATAGCGGAGGCTGAAGAATGGAAACCATACTTACTGTTTGCGTGGTCATAGTTACTCTGGCGTTCGTGGCGCTGGTGGTGCAGGCCGTCCTGACGCTGCAGCAGCTGCGGCACACGGCCAAAGCCGTGGAATACCTGGCCCTCAACGCCGACGGCAAGCTGACCGCCCTCGACCCGCTGATCACCGGCGTCAAATCCGTCACCGACGCCGTGTCCAGCGGCTGGTTCAAGGCCGCCAGGGCCGTGTACGGCATGTTCTCGAGGGACTAAATGGGCATCCTCAACGTTTTCAGCCGCATCTACGACGAGGAGATACTGCGCAAGCTGGACTTCCTCCGGCAGATCAGCCTCTTCGAGGGCATCAAGAAGGGCCACCTGATCCACGTGCTGGAGAGCCTGCAGGAGCGCACCTACCTGAAGGGCGAAACCATCTTCGCGCAGGCCGACATAGGCCGGGCGCTGTTCATAGTTTTCTCCGGCAGGATAGAGCTGTCCCGCCTGGACGCCGCCGGCAAGCCGGAAGTCATAGCCGAAGTGCGCCCGGGCGAGTTCTTCGGCGAGATGGCGCTGCTGGAGGAAATGCCCCGCACCGCCACCGCGACTGCCGCCGAAGAGACCAAGGTCTTCATGCTGTTCAAGATCAAGCTGGACTCGCTGCTCTTCTCCTACCCCAAGATAGGCGTGGTGATAGCCGCGCAGCTGGCCAAGATCCTGTCCGCCCGCCTGCGCGCCGTACTGGAAAAGCCTGCGGGGAACTAGGCGATGGCGACGGATACGCAGAAAAAGAGCTACGCGCAGTTCCTGCTGCCGGTCGCTATCGGCATCGCGGCCGTCTACTTCATAGTGATGGCCAAGGGCGCCCTCTTCCCCTTCATCCTCAGCGCCGCGCTGGCCTACATCCTTAACCCGCTGATCTCTTACTTCGAGGTCCGCGGCATCAGGCGCTCCTACGCCGTGGCCGCCCTCTACATCACCGCGGGCGCCGTGGTCTTTGTCGGCGTCTGGCTGCTGTTCCACTTCCTCTCGGCGGAGCTGCAGGACCTGCAGCAGAGCTGGCCCACCTACGCCGAGCGCCTGCAGGCCTACGTCACCAACCTCAACGCCAAGATGGTAAAGACCTACCCGGTGCTGGCCAAGGTGGGTCTGGACGCCAGGCTGCAGCACCTGCTGGAGATGGTACCGCAGCTGCTGCTGTCGCTGCTGCCGGCGCTGACGCTGCTGTTCATAGTGCCTTTCATCACCTTTTTCATGCTGGCGGGCGGCTCCGCCATGATAGACTACCTGCTGGACCACCTGCCGGCGCGCTACTCCGAGCTGATCCTGCATATCACGTCGCGCATCGACGGGTCGCTGGGCAACTACCTGCGCGGCATCCTGACCGAGGCGTTCGTGATCTTCCTGATAGCTTTCACCGGCCTGATGCTGCTGGGCCTGAACTACGCCGCCGTGATAGCGGTGCTGATAGGCATCTCCAGCCTGGTGCCCTACCTGGGCGCCATGGTGGGCGCGGTGCTCTCGTCTATAGTGGCCTACCTGCAGTTCGGCACCCTCCTGCCGATCATCAAGATCCTGGCCTTCTTCACCGGCATCCGCTTCTTCGACGACTGGTTCCTGCAGCCCTACATCATGAAGAAAGCCGTGGACCTGAACCCGGCGGTGATCCTGCTGGCGCTGATGGCCGGCGGCGAGATAGGCGGCATCTGGGGCATAGTGTTCTCGATCCCGGTGACCTGCATCCTCAAGGAGATCCTGCAGATAGCCATTGAGCTGCAGGAGACCGAGTTCCGCTGGAAGCCCAAGCCCGAGCCCACGCGCATCAGCATCCCCTACACCTAAGCCGCCCGGCGGCAAATAAAAAAAAGGGAACGGCAGCGTTCCCTTTTTCATTCCAACTGAAATCTTTGGGCGAGGAGGGAATCGAACCCTCATGACCGTGAGGCCGCAGGTTTTTGAGACCTGTGCGTCTACCAATTCCGCCACTCGCCCGCAGTGCAATTCTACAAAATTTACTATTCGCGCGGGTTTGGCCCGGCCAGCAGCGTATCCAGCCGCACCGGTTCGAGGCCCAGGCGCCCGGCCTCATCCAGGATGGCTTCCGTGAGGCGCAGCGTCTTCTCGCGGCTCTTCCCCCCGCCGTCGTGCAGCAGCAGCACCGCGCCGGCGCGCGTGGCCTTGCGGTACTCTTCTGTCATCTTAGCCTCGGGGGTCTTGGTCCAGTCGCTGCCGTAGCTCCAGTTCGCGGGCCTGTAGCCCAGCTTTTTAACCGCTTCGCGCACCCAGGGCCGGTCGTAGCCGTTGGGCATGCGCAAAATGGCCGGTTTGAAGCCGGAGGCCTTTACGATAGCGTCTTCCGCCTTCTTCACCTCCGCGGCCAGGACCTTCTCCCTGTCCTCGCCCTTGCCGATCTTGAACCAGTTCTTGTGCGAATCCGTGTGGTTGGCAATCAGGTGCCCGCCGTCGTGGATCTTCTTGACCAGTTCCGGATAGCGCCGCGCAGAAGTGCCCAGCAGGAAGAAGGTGGCCTTCACCTTACGCCGCTCCAGCAGCGCCAGCAGGTCGCCGGTTATCTGGCCCGGGCCGTCGTCGTAGGTAAGGGCGAACTGCGGCCGGCGCTTGGCCTGGGCCTGCGCCGGCAGCGCTGAGGCCGCGCAAGCCAGCGCGGCCAGGGTGAGCAGCAAAGTTTTCTTGAGCATAGCGTCTCCTAGTTGCCTTAGATCTCGTGCCGTTCCAGGTTGCGCAGCCCGGCCTTCCAGGGCAGGTACAGCGCCGCGGCGTTAAGCGCCAGGAACAGCCCGGCGCAGAGCGCCAGTCCGCGCAGGTCCCACGGGTTCGGGCGCCCCATGCGCGCGGAAAAATGCATATGCACCGGCCAGGCCTCTATGCCCAGCAGCAGCGCCAGGTAACCCATGGCGCAGGCCATGTAGAGGAAGCCGCCGTAAGAGGACTCCAGCTGATGGATGTTCTCGACGTTAAAATCCGGAAAGACCGCGCCGAAGCCGATACCCATCACGCTGATGGCGAGCGCGGCCACCAGGATGGTGAAGGTGGACAGCGCCGAGACGAACAGGTCCGCCCCGAGCAGGTGGTTGGAGACGGTGATCAGTAAAAAACCTACGAGCAGCGACGGCAGCAGCGAGACCAGCAGCTTCTCGCGCATGACCGCGCCGGTGGTGAGCGGCGCGGCCCTGAGCAGCCAGTAGCTGTTGCCTTCCAGGCTGATGGCCGGGAAGGTGAAGCGCAGGCCGATGGCCGCCATTACGAAGCCGGCCACGCCGATATTAAGGAAAGAGACCATGCTCCGCAGGTCCGCCGTGTCCAGCGGCAGCTGGCGGATGCTGAACAGGTAGACGGCTATCAGCGCGCCGATCAGGATGATCTGCGACCAGTACCGCGCGTCGCGCGACAGCGAAAGGCGGTCCTTCCAGTACAGCGTCAGGGAGGCGCGCAGCCCGGGGTAGCGCGCGGCCAGCCGCTGCTCGGGCAGGGTGTCGCGGCGGCCCTTGAAGCGCGGCGAGCTCTGGGCCCCGCTAAAGCCGCGCATGTAGAGGCGCCCCGACAGCGCGTAGATGAGCAGGTACAGCGCCCCGGCGGCGGCGCACAGCACGCCCGCGCTGGCGGCGAAGGCCCCCCAGTGGCCTGCCGAGTAGGCCACCATGGCCTTGGTCACCCACCACGACGGCATGTACGGCGCCGTCGGGGACTGCAGGTACTGGATGTACTGCGCCACGATCTCCAGCGAGTCGGGGCGCAGCAGCTTCTCCGGCTTGGAGAAGCGGAAGATGACGTAGACGAAAGCTACCGACAGGCTGCCCAGCAGCCAGGTGATGTCGCGCGTCTTGGACGACGGGAAGAGGTACATCACGAGCATGCTGAAGAAGATGCCGAAGGCCCCCGCCAGCATGACGAACGGGACCATCAGGAAGGCGTAGGCGAGGTAGAAGCCCGCGTCCAGGCCC
Organism: Elusimicrobiales bacterium; assembly: GCA_028688015.1. GTDB lineage: Bacteria > Elusimicrobiota > Elusimicrobia > Elusimicrobiales > UBA9959 > UBA9959. The sequence continues at coordinate 222,840 of JAQTZB010000007.1, forward strand.
TTTATGCGGCCCAGCGCTATGATGTAGGGCAGGATGGCCAGCACCAGCGTCCACGACGAGTAAAAGACAGTTTCCAGCGCCTTATCCAGGAACACGGCGCGCAGGTCGAGCGGGCAGGAGAACAGGAATTTCAGGTCGAACGAGTAGTACAGCGTCGTCATGGAGATGATGATGGACGAGACTATCACCATCGAAAAGGTCATCAGCAGCACCATGGAGGTGAGCTTCCAGGACAGCATGGGCCCTATCAGTTCGACTCCCTCCAGGTAGTTCAGCAGGCGCCAGAAGCCGCCGTAGAGCGCGGCCAGCATCATCAGGCCCACCCCGGCGAACAGCAGGTTCTTGACCAGCTTCCAGCCGCGCAGCCCCAGCAGGGCGTTGCGGAAGGTGAGCACTTTGCGCTTGAGCAGGACCGGCAGCATGTTATTCGGTGAGTTCCAGGAACACGTCTTCCAGCGAGCGGACGCCCTGCCCGGCGGTCAGTTTCTTGACCTCGTCCACCGTGCCCTTGGTGATAAGGCGGCCGCGGTAGATGATGCCGACGGTGTGGCAGAGCTTCTCGGCCATGTCCAGGATATGCGTGCACATGAAGACCGCCGCCCCGTCCCGGGCGATGTCGGCCAGCAGCGTCTTGAAGCGGCGGATGCTCTTGGGGTCCAGCCCCACGGTGGGCTCGTCGAACAGCACGGCCTTGGGGCGGCGCAGCAGGACGCTGGCGATCAGCAGTTTCTGCTTCATGCCGTGGGAGTAGCTCTCCAGCAGCTCCCCGGCGTGGGCCGCCAGCTCGAAGGTCTCGAGCAGCTCGGGGATGCGGCGGCGCTGGTCGGCCGCGGGCACGGCGTAGATGTCGCCTATAAAGCGCAGGAACTCCCAGCCGGTCAGCTTGGGGTAGACGAAGGGCTCGTCGGGGATGTAGGCCATGGCTCGCTTGGCGGCAAGCGGCTCGCGGGCCACGTCGAAGCCGGCCACGCTGGCCGTGCCAGAGGTGGGCCGCATGATGCCGGAGAGGATCTTGACCGTGGTGGTCTTGCCCGCGCCGTTGGGGCCCAGGAAGCCGAAGATCTCGCCGGGCGCCACCTTGAGCGACAGCCCGTCTACGGCCTTGAAGGAACCGAAAGTTTTGGTTAGATTATTTATTTCTATCATCGCTGTAAAAAAAGCGCCGACCGGCTTGGCCTGGTCGGCGCTTGGGGGCGGCCGGAGCCGTCAGCGGCCCTGTTCGCGGAGCTCCAGGTAGCTCTTCACTTCCTGGCGCGTCGTCAGCTGGCGCAGCAGGTAGTTGGCCATGTCTGAGAACTTGGCGCGGGCCAGCTCGTCGGTGTACTTCGCCTTCTCCTTCTCGAAATTGGCCAGGCCCTTGTTCTTGGCCAGGTAGTAGGCCTTCACCTCGTCGGGCGTCACCTTGACGCTGGTGAAGATGAACTGCTTGAACTTGTTGGCCAGGCGGGCCTTCTTGCGCCAGGCCTCGTACTCCGCCGGCGTCATCTGGAACTCGTTGAAGATAGTCTGGTAGTAGGCGCGCGGGCTGAACTGGCCGTTCTCGCGGAACTGCGGCGTGTTCTGCACTTCCACCGCCACCTCGAAGTCCGGCACCATCATGCCCAGCTTCTCGCCCTGCTGGCACAGCAGCTCCTCGATGATCATCTCGCGGAAGACTTCCTGCTTGACGCTCTTGGAAAGGATCTCGTTGACCTCGGCGCCGGAGTCCTTGACGCCGGACATCACGCGGTTGACCTGCGTGACGTAGCGCTGGTAGGGGATCTTTTTCCCGCCCACCTCGGCCACGGCCGAGTCGGCGGAGCCGGTGAACATGTAGGCGCCCAGGCCCACGAAGATACCCACAAGGAAGACGGCCGCTACGGCCCCGAAGATTACGCGGCGGTGCCTGGAGAAGAATGCGTTCATGGTTGTTTAGCCTCTGTTTTGGAATTTTTCTGCTGCGGCTGGTCGGCTGGCTTCTTGGGGGCGTCCATCGTGCAGTTGCCGTTGAACACGGCGCCTTCCTCCAGCATGATGCGCGGCGAGCGCATGTCGCCGTCTATGCGGGAGCCGGCCAAAGCTTCTATGTGGTCCAGCGCGGTCACGTTGCCCCGCACTTCGCCGGAAACGTAGCAGATCTCGCAGGAGATGTCGCCCTTGACCTTGCCGGTCTTGCCCACGGTGACGATCTTGGCGTCGACTATGGAACCGTCGATGCGGCCGTCCACGCGCAGCGATCCCTTGGCCGTCAGCGTGCCCTGGAAATAGGCCTCGGTGCCGATCACGGTATCGCCGTTCTTGCTCTCGAAACTGATATTGGTGTTCTTGAACATTGCCATTACAGCCCCCCGAAAATGCCGTCGAACAGCCCGGCGAAGTTGCCGGCTTGCTTACCGCCGACCTGCAGGAATTTCATAGGGTCGCGCGGCAGCCCGCCGGTCCACACCTCGTAGTGCAGGTGGTTGCCCGTAGAAGTGCCGGTGGAGCCCATGCGGCCTATCACCTGGCCGCGCTTGACCGGCGTGCCTTCCTTGGCGACGATCTCGCTCATGTGCCCGTAAAGCGTGGAATAGCCGAAGCCGTGGTCGACCACGGCGCACATGCCATAGCCCTGCGCCCAGCCGGAGTGGCGCACCACGCCGTCGGCGGTGGCGTAGATCTTGGTGCCGGCCTCGTTGGCGATGTCCACGCCGCTGTGGTATTCGGTGGAGAGGCGCAGCGGGTGGATGCGGTAGCCGTAGGGCGAGGTGATGCGGCCCTCGGTGGGCCAGATGGCCGGCGTGGCCCTCGCGCCGTTATGCTTGTCAGCCAGGTAAAGCGTGATCTCGGAGTAGCTGGAAAGGCGCTTGCGCGACTCGTCCTGCATCTTCTGGATGGAATTGTTCAGCGTGGCCTCTTTTATTTCCGAGGCCTTGTTGTTGAGCAGGCGGCGGAAATCCGCCATGTCGGACTGCTGCGGGCCGCCGAGGCCCTCTTCCTTGGCGAAAGCGCCCGGGTCTATGCCCAGCACCTTGCGCAGTTGGTTGTCGGTGCGCTTGGTCATCTCCAGGTAGGCCAGGCCCTGCTCCACCTGCTCCGAGACATAGGCCATCTTGGTGCGCAGGATCTGGTTGTCCGCCTTGGTGACGTAATAGTCGAAGTGGCGCCCCGCTATGTAGCCCGCCCAGATGGTCATGCCGGTCCAGCCGATGCCGAAGATCAGCAGCAGCAGCACCGGCAGGTTGAACCGCAGCGACGGCATGCCGTTATGGGGAATGATGAAGACGCTGACAGGCTTGGCCGCGTTCCTGATGAAACGCGATAGAGATTTCAGCCACATATCTCTATATTAAACTTATATTATTGTCCGCTGTCAACCGGCGAGGGCACCCGCTTGGTGCGCGGCGCCGGGGCCGGCGCAGGAGGGTTGGCGCCGCTGATGGCCGAAGGGTCGAAGGTCATCTCCCCGTCGCCGTCGGAATCGGAAGACCGCTCGGGCATGGCGGGAATGGACACTGCCTGCCCCTGCGGCTGAAGCCCCCCCGGCATCCCACCGGTGAAGGCCTTGAGGGCCGGGTCGTTGGAAATTTCCATCATGGTCTTCATGAACTCGGGGTTCATGGCGTATTTCATCATCACCTTTTCCATGCCCCTGGCGTTCTGCGCGGCGGCGATGAGCTCGAGCGGGTTGCCCCCCGCCTTGGTGGCGGCCAGCGCGGCGGCCACGTCGGGGTTGCGCTTTATCTCAGCCATGAACTCCTTCATGATGGGGCGCTCGGTGTATTTAGTGACGGCGGCTACCGCGCGCTCCCGCTGCTCCTGGCTCATATTAAGCGGAGTGGAGGACGGCAGGTTTCCGGAGAACATCCCCAGCGAAGAGACCGGCGTGCCGGAAGAGGCGTAAAGCCCCTGCCCGGCCAGCATGCGGTTCTGCTGCTCCACGGTCTCGGGCATGGGCATGGCCCGGAACACTTCCTCGAAATTATCTTTGGCGGCGCTGACCTTGCTGTAGATCACGTAGGCCACGCCGGCCAGGATCACCAGGATGGTACCCAGCGACACGGCCACAGCCGTCATCACCTTGCTGCGGGAGCGGGCCTTGGCCAGCTCCGCGCGCACGGATGATTCCTGCTCCTCCGAGGACGGCGCCGGCTTTTCCTGCGCGGGGGCAGGAGGAGGCGGCGGCACCTGTTTATTGTTTTCTTCCGTCATATTACCCCCCGCTGCGAACCGCTGAATTTGACACCTGCCGACGGCAATTGCTAAAATATTATTCTACAAAATAAAAGCCGGTTTTCAAGCCGGCTTTTTAAAAGTAATTCGGTCTTGCGCCCCCATCGTCTAGCGGTTAGGACGCTGCCCTTTCAAGGCAGAGATCTGGGGTTCGAATCCCCATGGGGGCGCCAATTTATGTTGGTGTATACCGGACACACCGGTAACACATTATACCGGATACATAGGTAACACTTTGAGCCCAAAGGGATTCCCGATGGGCTCAAATCTTTTTCCCTCGAAGTCAAAATATCCAAGATCGTAATCCATAAAACTTACCAGCCAGATTCCGTCGCCGACTTCCTTTATCCCCACCGGCTGCCCCGCAAGCGCCAGACTAACGTTAATCTTCTGCTTCTTAAAGCAGATCCTTCCGCAGTGCGTGACCAGGACAGTTTTGTCGTGGAAAGGATATTCGGGCTCTATCATTCCTCGGTAGG
>JAQTZB010000033.1 GCA_028688015.1 Elusimicrobiales bacterium
ATGATATAGGCGGGCGCGTATTCAAGTTGCGGGAACTTCCCGGCCCGTTCCGCTGAATCGTAGTCCAGGACGGAAGGTTTTATGCCTTCGAAATACCTGTCGAACGCGCCGACCAGCGCCTCGTTCTTTTTTGCTCCGGAACTGAGCACCACCCAGAAACCCGGGGGCGGCGCTTTGGGCCGGGGCTTGTAGCCGGCCGGGGGCGCTATGCGGCGCGCAGGAGGCAGAGCGGAATTGACCGCTTCATAAAGCGGCAGCAGCCGCCGCGAGCCCTCATAGGGTTTGCCGTCCACCAGCAAGGTCGTCCCTGTTACCCCGGCGCCGGCCGCCCTTGCGGCGGCTGCGGCCAGCGCCGCCTGGCCGTCCGCTGCTGCGCGGCGCTCAAGCTCGTCCGGATTTATTCCAGAGAAAACCGCGGCGTCGCGCCAGCCGTCGGCGGCAGGGCTCATTGAGCGGGCCCCGAGGTAGGAGAGGAGTTTGCCGGGATAGGATCTTGCAAGCACGGCCAGGCGCAGGGCTTCGGCCAGCTCCGCCTCGCCGCGTTTGGCTGAAAAGTGGCCGTCCTTGTCTTTGGACACAAGCGGATAAACCTTCAGGCCGGCCGCGCCCAGGCGGCGCTGCACCGTATCGGCCAGAAAGAATAACTGCCAGCCCTCGCCGTCCAGGGGTTCGAAGAACAGTTCCAGCTGCGCCCCGTCCGGCCGGGCCGCAACGGCGGCCGGCGCGGCAAAGCCCGGGACGGCGCCCAGGCAGAGCAGCAGGGCAAAGATAAATCGCTTTGTAGTCCGTTCCCGTCCCGATCCGTAGGCGCCATGTTCAGTGTCGTTCATATTTTCTCCTTGATCTGCTCTATCTCCGTAACCGCCGGCTCCCTCTCATTGGAAGCCTTCTCGGCGGCAGGCCGGCCCGACTTGTATTCGTGAACTTTTAATCTGGAAATATCTATCCCTACTATGGCGCCGCGCTCGCCGGCCTGCAGCAATTTGACGGCTTCGCTTTCCGGGAAAAATTCTTTTACATCCTTCAGAATATCGTCCCAGACGGACGGCTCAATGCCGGCGGTGTTTATGACAACCTCATATTTCTCAACGCCTTTTCCGCTAAGCCAGCCGAGATGGGCGGAATGCTTTTCCGGCGGCTTCAACGGCCGGAATCCAGCGGCCTGGAAAGAGCCTTTCGGAGCCGGGGCGGCCTTAGGGAAATCACCAGGGGAAGCGGGGATCTGGTAAGAGCCCGCGGGGATAGTCACGCGAATGGCTTTGTAAACGCGCTGTACCGGGGCGCGCAGATTGTCCTCGCCGGCTTCGCTCAAAGGAAACAGGCAGTTGGCGCCTATTTCCCCGGCTTTTTCCTTTGCAAGGTGCTCGGCGGTCCTTTCCGACGGCCCGGGAATCGAGACCTTGATGGTAGCCAGTTCTTCTACCGACTGGGCGGCGGAAAGACCGTAACAGTTGCCCACGCCGACCCGCTGGGGCGCCAGGTGAGGCCTGGACTCCCTTATGATACGGACAACTTCGACCGCAGGCTGCGTTTGCGCCCAGGCCGGGACGGCGGCGCAAAAGAAGAACAGCGGGCCGTAAAGGGACTTTTTCACCGCACCTCCTTCTTTTTAAAGTCCACTATTATCCTGGAGCGTTTTTTTACGGCCGCCAGCAGTTTTTTGCGCTCCCCGCTCCCGAAGTTTTCCCGCACATATTGTTTTAACTCCTCGATGTCGCCGCTTTCCGCGAGCACCGTATCGAAGACAGCCGAATTGGAGAGCGCGTAGGCGCCGCTGCCCCAGGCCCACGTAAAATGGGCGTGGCCCCCTTCCGGAGCCGCCGCTTCAGGGGCCGCCGGATTTTGCGGCGGAGCGTTGTATTGCGCGGCGGGCTGTGCCGGAGAAAAAGACTGTTCGGGTGGCTTGATGTATAGAGGCCGTTTATTAAAGCCGGTCAGCCGCACCGCCCGGTATGACCTGGCCGCGCCGGCGCCCAGGTCCTCGTCCCCGATAGATTTCACCAGGACAAGGTAATTCGCCCCCAGGGCCGCGGCTTTTTCCCGCGCCAGGTAGTCCGCGCCCTGGAACCATTTGCCCTTGAAAACCACACGTATTCCGGCGACATCCTCGCTCGCCGCGCTTTTGGCCTTCAGCGCGGAAAGGTCATATTCGGTTCCCACAACGGTTTCGTCTTCCTCGATATGGGCGTACTCCCCGGCTGACAGCCTGGTTACCTCGATATCCGGAGGCACCCACTGGGCCGCCGCGCCAGGAGCCAGGGCCAAAGCCAGCAGCAGTACTTTAAGCATGTTCCTCCAGCGCGGCGTCCGCCGAAAACCGGCGGCCATACCGGTATGCGGCGAAGGCCAGCGCTAAAAAAACAAGGTTCTGGAAGAATTCGTACTCCAGCGAGTTTGAAGAGCCGGAGCCGAAACAGCCGCAGGACGTTACGGGCAGGCCGCGCAGCCGGGCCTGGGCCAACAGGACCTCGAAGAACAGCAGCAGAGCGCCGCAGAATAAGGCGTTGAACCGGGTGAAGATGCCGGCCGCAAGCAGCAGGCCGGCGTAAAGTTCCAGCCAGGGCAGTATATAGGCGGCCCAAAGGGAAAGCCCCGGACCTGTAACTTTATAAGTTTCTATGGCGTAGGCGAATTCCTCCGCCGGGGCGAGCAGTTTTAACGCACCGGCGTAAACGAACATCCCGCCCACGGCCAGCCTGGCCAGGAGCCCCAGAATATCCCTGCCTGTTTTTAAGTTCATAAACTCACGTCGGGCGCCCGCTACCTTTCAGGGCATCCGCCCAGGGGTTTCTTCCCCGATTCTAAAAGCTTAGCGAGCTTGCGCACCTGTTCCAGGAGCTGGCCCGGCCCCACCGCCCTTTTGCCGTTTATGAAGAACGTCGGGGTGGAGTTCACTCCTTTCAGCTCCGCTTCGGCCGTCTCCAGTTTTATGCGCCGGCGCGTTTCCGGGGCGGAGGCGCAGGCCTGCATTTTAGCCCAGTCCAGTTCCAGTTCGCGGGAGAAGGTTTCAAATTCTTTCGGCCTGCCGGCCGCGCGGCCC
>JAQTZB010000034.1 GCA_028688015.1 Elusimicrobiales bacterium
ATCTCCCGGCCGCGGACTGGCCGATGTTCAGGAACGACGCTGCGCGCGCCGGCTTCATCTCCGAGCAGGCTTATCCGCCGCTGACCCAGGCCTGGAGTTTCGAAGTCCAGGGGGACGTTACCGCGGGGCCCGTGGTCTATGGCGGAGTAGTTTACGCCGCGGCCAGGACGGGCAGCGTATACGCGCTTAACGCTTTTACCGGCGAGCTTATCTGGGACTACTCCAGCGACGACTGGATAGACGCGTCGCCGGCCGTTTCGAGCGCGGCCGTCTACGCGGCCGGCCGCGACGGGCGGCTTTACGCGCTGGACCGCCTTACCGGGCAGCTTCTCTGGCAGGCGGAACTCAGCGCGCCTTCGTCCTCCAGCCCGCTTTATTACGGCGGGAGGGTTTATGTCGGCGTCGGGGCGCCAGTCAGGAAGCTGAAGGCTTTTGACGCCGTCACCGGGGTCCTGCTGTGGGAGAAACAGGCCTCGCAACCGGTAAATTCCGCGCCTTCCACGGACGGGAGCTCCGTATATTACGGCTCCAATTCCGGCAGTATTTACGCCGTTAACGCGGTTACCGGCCTGGACGCCTGGCCGGCGCCCGGCTATTACCAGACCATAGGCAGTTTCGGCGCCAACGCCGTTCCCGTCGCCGGGGGCTCCGTTTACGCCCTGCCGGGCCACGACGAAAGAAAAATGTTCCGCCTCCTGGCCGCCGACGGCTCCCAGGCCGCGGCCTCCTCCCCTTTCGCCGAACTTGCGGGCGAAGCCAGCGAGAACGAGGTCACCTCCCCCGTAATCTCCCCGTACGGGATCTTCGCGGGAGCCGGCTCCAGGCCGCATAATATTTACGCTTTCGGCGCGTCCTCCCTGGAAGACCTGTATTTCAGTTCCCCGACGGCAGGTAATGTCGGGTCTTTCGGGCTGCTGTCCTCCCCGGCCATGGCGAACGGGGTGCTTTACTTCGGGACCGTGGACGCGCGGCTGATCGCCGTAAGTTCCTCCGGCGCGGTGCTGCCCGGGACGATAACCCTCTCTTCTTCTTCCTATACTTCCCCGGCGGTTTCCAACGGCTATGTCTACGCCGGCGTGCTTGGCGGGAAGATCCTGGCTTACAAGGCCTCGCTTATAACCTCTATCTCCTCGCCCGGCGGGTATGACGTGCTCGACGGGACCGTGCCGGTCTACGGGTATCTTAAAAACCCGGCGCTGACAGGCTATACGCTGGAATACGGGGCCGGGGAAGCCCCTTCCTCGTGGAGCCTTATCATCTCGAGCCCGGCCTCTTCCGAAATCTCCGCCGGCCTTCTCGGCCAGTGGAATACGGCCCTTATCGCCAACGGCCTTTATACGCTGCGCCTGACCGCCTCCGAGTCCGCCCCGTCCGGGACCATGGCGCAGGCCAGGGCTTTGGTCAGGGTGAACCATGTTCCCCAGCCGCCTTCGGGCCTTTCGGCCGCGGACGAACCCGCCGACAGCGGGAATAAGCTGCGCCTCAACTGGACGGCTTCTCCCTCCGCCTGGGTTACGGCCTGCCGCGTGTACCGGGGGGCTTCCGGCTCCCCGCTCTCCTATCTCGCCCAGGTCAGCACCCCGGCGCTGACCTACCTCGACGCCTCGGCCGTGACCGGCTCCACTTATACCTACGCGCTGCGCTCTTTCGACGGCTATTCGGAATCCGCCGCCTCCGGCCAGGCCTCGGCCTTCTCGATAAATAATAACCCGTCTTCCGATTCCGCCGCGCCCTCAGCCCCCTCCGGCCTTTCGGCCGCTCCCGGGGCTTCCGGCGGGACGGCGGCGCTGGCCTGGACGGCGCCGGGCAACGACGGGATAGTCGGCGCGGCTTCCGGCTACGAGATACGCTACGCGACCTATTCTTTCGCCTGGGCTTCAGGCTCAGTCTGGAAGAGCAGCCGCCCCGCCGCGGGCCCTTACGGCGCGGCCGAGGCGGAAACCGTCTCCCGTCTGTTCGGAGGGGTCACCTATTATTTCTTGATCAAAGCTTACGACTTCAACTCCAATTATTCGCCGGCGTCGAGCGCCGCTTCCTCGTGGGCGACCCCCGACCTGGTCCCGCCGGCGGCTCCTTCCTCGCTCCAGGTCGCCGACAAGCCGGGCGACCACGGCGGCTCCCTTGTCCTCGGCTGGCTCCTCTCCCCGGACGACGGGGCCGGGGCTAACGACGTGTACGGCTATAAGATATTCCGCTCCCAGTCTTCCGGCGTCCAGGCTTCGAGCGCGCCTTACGCCGAGGCGGGGCCCGGCTGCTCCGTTTACACGGACACCTCCGCCCCGGAGAACATCAAGTTCTATTACGCCGTGGCCGCTTTCGACAGCACCCATAATTCCACTACGACCGCTGAGGCTTACGGGGTATCCGCCGATAACTGGCGGTTCCTCGATAAATCCAACGGCGGCACGGTGAGGCTGGCCGACGGCGCGGAAGTCAACATCCCGCCGGACTCCGCTTCGGCCAACGACAGCATACTTGTGACGAGGCTCGAGCAGGCGGACTACTTCGGTACTTCGGCCAGGGTAAGCGCGGATACCGGCGGCGCCAGGCCCACGGGGATAGTTTACGAGATAAAATTCGAGAACCCGGCCACTAAACTGCTGAAGGCCGCCACGCTCACCCTGCCGTATACTCCGGCCGAGATAGGTTCCATCCCGGAGGGGAACCTGCGGGTCTACCTGCTCGACGGCGCGCGCTGGTCCCTGGTCAACACCTCCCGCGTCCTGCCGGAGCAGCATAAGGTCAGCGCGGAGGTGGAGCATTTCTCCGTTTATTCAGTAATGGGCTACGTGCCTTCCGGCGCCCTCCTGGCCTCGGGGTCCGTTTACACGTATCCTAACCCGGCGAAGGGCGATACCCTTACTTTCAAGTTCCTGCCGGCGGACACTTCTTTCGTGGTCATAGACGTTTATAACGTCACGGGCGAGAAAGTCGCGCGGCTTGAAAAAGCCGGCTGCCCGGGCGGCGTTACTTCCGAGATAACCTGGATAATAAAGAACGTGGCCAGCGGGGTATACGTTTACCGCGTCGAGGCTAT
>JAQTZB010000035.1 GCA_028688015.1 Elusimicrobiales bacterium
CTCTGGCTGCTCGCGGCCGGCTCGGTGCCGGGCGGCGTCGCGGGGCTCCTGCTTAACCACGCGGCGGAGACCGTGTTCAGGAACCCGCTCTGGATAGGCTTCAATTTGCTCTTCTTCTCGGTCCTGATCTACCTGGCGGACCGCAAGCCCGCCCTGGAGCTTGAGGAAAGTTCTTTCTCCCTGAAACACGCCCTGCTGATAGGCCTGGCCCAGTCCCTTGCTTTAATGCCCGGGGCCTCGCGCTCCGGGATGACCATCATGGCCGCTCTTTTCCTCGGCTACAGGCGGAGCGCCGCGGCGCGGCTTTCCTTCCTGCTGGGCACGCCCATAATCCTGGGCGCGGCCCTGATGGAGGCCCGCAAGATCTCCCCCGGGCACCTGGACGCGGCCTTCGCCACCGGCCTGGCCTCCTCCATGATCGCCGGCCTATGCTGCATCTGGCTGATAATGGCCTGGCTGAAGAAGCGCACGCTCGCGCCCTTCATCGCTTACAGGGTGGCCCTCGGCGCCGCGATATTGTGGATGTTCTGGGGCAAAGCGTAGCGGGCGGCGGGTCCGCCGTTACCCGGCTTTGCTTTTAGCCGGCGGCCCGTCGACGGGAAGGGAAATAGTTATCAGCGCGCCGCCGCCGGGAAGATTGCCCAGGCGCAATCCTCCGCCGTGGCTCAGCGCTATCTGCTCGCAGACGAAAAGACCCAGCCCGGTGCCGCCCTTCTCCTTGCGCGTGGTGGCGAAAGCCTTCACCCCCGCTTTCAGCATCTTCTCCGGGAAGCCGGGGCCGTTATCGGAAATTTCCACCACTATCCATTTCCCATCGTGCCGGGCCGAGATCTTCACCTTCCCGCCCTCCGGCACGAAAGAGAGCGAATTGGAAAGCGCGTTGATGAAAACCCTTTCTATGTGGGCCCTGCTTATGACCGGCGGGGGCAGCCCGTCGGGGAAAACGAGTTCGACGGAAGCGCTCTTTTTCTTCGCGGTGAAATCCACGAGCAGGGCCGCGCTTTCCGCCGGCTCTTTCAGCTGCACCGGCTCGAAAGTATACTCCTGCCCGCGCACGATGCTGAGCGCGGCGGAGAGCAGGCCCCTGGCGTACCGGGCGCCTTTAAGGATCCTTTCCAAATCCTTCTGGTCAGGTTTCTCCTCGCCCACGGCCAGCTCGGCGCTCAGCATGATCACCGAGACGGCGTTCCCCAGGTCGTGCAGGACCCCGCTCACCAGGGTCCCGACCTCTCCGGCCGAAGCCGTCTTTACGATCTCGCTTTCCGTTTCGGTGACTTTCTTCTCGAGGATCTCCACCTGCCCGCGTTTGAAGGCCAGCCCGGCCTCCGCCCTTTTGCGGGACTGCGCCGTGCTGTAGACGACGCCGGCGGAAAAAACCAGCACCGATATCTTAACGGCCAGGGACAGCGCCCCGGCCAGGTCCCCGCCCGCCACGGGCCAGGACATGACCACTATCGACAGGACGCACAGGAACACCATCCCCGCCGCGTCCTTGAAGCTGGCCATCAGCGAAGCCGCGAAGACCGGCAGGAGGTAAAGCACCCAGAAATACGAACCGCCGCGGCCGGAATAATAAAGCACGCCCGTTATCAGCCAGAAATTTATCAGCAGGATAAGGTCTATCAGCCAGACGTTGACGGACTCCCGGCGCCAGAGCAGGTGGTTGAACAGGAAGTTAGAGCCGAGCAGCAGCAGGAAGAAATAAAGTATGCGGGGATAGACTATCTGGGGGTTGTCGCGGTAAAAATACGCCAGCGCGATCATGAAGACGGCGAATACCACCTCGTAGGAATTACGGGAAAAATTGGTGACCTCTCCGCGGTCCATCGCCTTGAAATAACTTGTCATGCTCAACACAATTAAAACAACTTATGCGGGCTAAGGCAAGGGAACAAAAAAAGTCCGAGCCATCTTATTGTATAATTGTCCTCTATGAACGGAACCCCCCCGCTCCCCAAGCTGCTGCGGTTCGACAAGGCGCAGCTCTTCAATTTTTTCTTTTTCGGCATACTCTTTTTCCTCCTCTACCAGCTTCTCCGCATCCTTTCCCCCTTCACCGGCGCCATCCTGGTGTCCGCCACGCTCGCGCTGATCTTCTACCCGCTCAACCTCTGGATCCGCCGCCGGGTGATCGAGAACAGGTCCTTCGCGGCCGCCGTCACCACGCTTACCGCCGTGCTTACCGTGGTGCTCCCCCTGCTTGTTTTCGGCTGGCTGCTTTTGCGCGAGTCCAGGAACCTGTACCCCAGGACCAACCAGTGGCTTACCACTTTCTCCGAGCGGGACCTCCAGATCCAGCTCCCGGAGACGCTAAAGGTCTACTGGGACCTCGACCTCGGCGATATGGTGGCCGCCAACCTGAAGACCGTCCAGGAGACCATCACCCGCTCGGGCACGGTCCTGCTGAAGAACATCTTTTTCTTCCTCGTGAGCTTCATGGTGATGATCATAACCCTCTTCGTCTTTTTCCGCGACGGGGAACGCTTCCTTCACTGGCTGATCGACATCCTCCCGATGGACCAGGAGTACAAGAACCGCATCGCCGGCCAGCTCTACATGACCACGATGGCCGTGGTCCGCGGCCTCCTGCTGACGGCTGTTTTCCAGGGCCTGACGGGCGCGATCGGCTACTGGCTGGCGGGGGTCCCCGCGCCCGCCCTTTTCGGCGTGCTGACTTCTTTCGCGGCGCTAGTGCCCTTCGTGGGCACCAGCCTGATCTGGCTTCCCCTTTCGGCCGCAATGTACTTCTGGAAAGGCGCTAAAATAGGGCTGATCGTGCTCCTCTGGGGCGCGATAGTCGTCGGGCTGCTGGATAATATCCTGCGCCCGATCCTGATAGGCAAAGGCGCCAAGCTGCCGATCTTCCTTCTTTTCCTCGGCATTTTCGGCGGGATGAAAGTCTACCGCCCGGTCGGGGTTCTGATGGGCCCGCTTCTCATCTCCTGCGTCACGGTCTTACTGCAGATATACCGCGAGAACAAGTACCTGCCTCATGTCGGAGAACATGGAAACCCCTAGA
>JAQTZB010000036.1 GCA_028688015.1 Elusimicrobiales bacterium
TTTTTCGCCGCGGGTTTCTTCGCCGCCGGCTTTTTGAGCGCGGCTTTTTTCTCCGGGGCCTTTACGGCCGCGGGCGCGGCGGGCCGGGGTTCCGGCTTCGGCGCGGGCGCTTCTTCCCATTCCACGGTCTTGTACCCTTCGTAAACTTTGTCTATGGCGTAAAACTCGGCGGCCTTGCCCTCGTAGATATGCACCAGCACGCCGCCGTAGTCCAGCACTTTCCAGTTCTTGGAGCGCATCCCGTCCCTGTGGAGGCAGTAGATCCCCTCCTGCTTCAGTTTTATCTGGACCTCTTCCTCGATGGCGTCGAGCTGCGGCGCCGACTCGGCGACCAGGAGCACGGCGTAGTCGGCCAGCGGGGATTTGCCGGCGAGGTCGAAGATGGTTACGGGGGAAGCTTTCTTGGAGTCCCCGGCGCGGGCCGCCGCTACCGCGATCTTTTTAAAGCCTGGTTTTGTCATTGTCATATTGTGTTCTTTCTGTTCTTCAGTTTTTCCAGCATGGCGGCTTCCGCCTGGTGCTCGATATTTATCATCGCGGAGCCCGCGATGGAGGATATTGTATTAAATATGGTGGCGAGATTGTTCTTCTCCACGGCGGACAGCTTCTCGGAGCGCTCGAACACGGCGCAGGCCAGCGCCCTCCTGTCCGCGGAGCAGACCAGAGTGTAGGTGCTCTCGTTCGTCCAGCCGCTCTCCGGCCTGGCGGGGAGAACGCGCGGCTCTCCCGCGGGCGTAAAGGACTCCCGCGAGTAGACCTCCTCGTATTCCTCGTTGAACATATTGTAGGAGTAGCCCTTCACGTTCCAGGACCCTTCCAGGTAAATGTTCATCTCGCTCAGCACCGTGGAGAAGAACTCCGCCGGGGACTTGTGCTGGACCAGCAGCTGGCGGCTGAGGTCGAAGAGCATGGTAAGCTCGCTCGACGTGTGCTGGAGGCGGCGGAAAACGGTGCGCATGATCTCGCTGATCACGCCTACGCCGGTCTCCGCGTGGTCCTTGATGAAGGAGAAGAACTGCTGGCGGTTGACCTCGTAGAGCGCGGAGTCGCCGGAGGCGCGGGCCTGCGCGAAGCGCGCGGCCTTATCTATCAGGGCCATCTCGCCGAAGAACTCGCCCGCGGCGAGGATGGCCAGCGTCTTGAACTCGCGGCCTTCCTCGTCCATGGCTTTCTCTATGACCACTTCCCCGGATACGATTATGTAAAGGCTGTCGCCCGCGGACCTCTCCTTGAATATGATGTCCCCGGCCGCGTAGGCGGAGGGCTTGAAAGAACTGGAGAATTCTTTCAGCATCTCCGCGGAGAAATTGCGGAAGAGCGGTATGTTCTTTAGTTTTTCTGTTTCGGACATTGCAGTTCCCCCTTTAGACGCCGCCCACGCAGAGTTTCTTGAACGATTCCTGGTCGTGCGCTTTCGCGAGCGCCACTTCGTAGGAGACCAGGTTCTGCTTCACCAGCATCACGAGGGACCTGTCCATGGGCATCATGCCGTACTTGGCCCCGGTCTCGATGGCGCTGTAGATCATGTGCGTCTTGCCCTCGCGGATCAAGTTGGAGATGGCCGGCGTCATCACCATGATCTCGCGCGCGGCCACGCGGCCGTGCCCGTCCTTCTTGGGCAGGAGGATCTGGGAGACCACGCCCTGGAGCGAGGCGGCCAGCTGCACGCGCACCTGCGTCTGCTGGTGCGGGGGGAAAACGTCGATGATGCGGTCCACCGTCGAGGGCGCGTCCTGCGTATGCAGCGTGGCGAAGGTCAGGTGGCCCGTTTCGGCGGCCGTGATCGTCAGCTGGATCGTTTCCAGGTCGCGCATCTCGCCGACCAGGATCACGTTGGGGTCCTCGCGCAGCGCGGCGCGCAGGGCGTTGCTGAAAGAGCGGGTGTGCTGGCCGATCTCGCGCTGGCGCACCACGCAGCTGTTGGCCTCGTAAGTGAACTCTATCGGGTCCTCCACGGTGAGGATATGGCCTTTGCGCTTCAGGTTGATCTGGTTTATCAGGGCGGCCAGGGTGGTCGACTTGCCGGAGCCGGTGGGCCCGGTCACCAGGACCAGCCCCTTGGGCAGCCCGGCGAAGTTCACTATAGTGGGCTGCAGGCCCAGCTCTTCCGGCGTGGGGATCTTGGAGGGGATGACGCGCATCACGGCTTCCACGCCGTTGCGGGCCACCAGCACGTTGAGGCGGAAGCGGGAGACGCCGGTGACGGCGAAGGAGCAGTCCAGCTCCCAGTCTTTTTCGAATTTGGCGCGCTGCTCGTCGTAGAGCGTCGAGTAGATCAGAGTTTTGGTCTGGTCGGCCGTAAGCGGCGCCAGGCCTTCGGCCACCGGGACCATTTCGCCGTTGCGGCGCATCATCGGCGGCTTGTTGACGCAGATATGAATATCGCTCGAGCCCGCCGTCACCGCCGTCTTCAGGATAGTTACCATGTCCATGTTCGTTTCCCCCTGCTCTTTATTTTTCCGTATCGTCCGCTCTGTAATCCTGCCCGAGTATCACGGCCGCGCCAGCCACGCTCTTTTGCGACGACTTGACGCGGATCTCGAGCCCTTCGAGCCGCAGAGCTTCCCGCAGCTTGCGCGCCGCGGCCGTATCCGCGGAAAAGCTGATTATCCTGGTGTGTTTTTCAAGGGAGGGGTAGGACGTCTCGGTTATCACGTCGTAGCCCAGCGCCCGCAGGCGCTTCGCCGCCAGCGCGGCCAGGCCCGTCCTGCCGGAGGCGTTAAAGACCTCCACCATCAGGGCCGGCCCTTCTTCGGGCGCGGCCTCCGGGGCCAGGGCCCTGCGCGGGACCTCGTTAAGTATGAAATTGGACGAGTTCAGCTTCGAGAATTCCGAAGAAAGCGAGAACAGGTCGAAGCCGGACAAATTCGTCGCCCCGGAAGCCCGCAGGCCGGAAAGCCAGGAAACGGCGGGCAGCAGGCGCCGCGGCTCGGCGCGCCAGTTGTTGAGCGCGCCCCAGAGGACGTCCAGGTCCGGGGCGGAAGAGAGGGCGATATAGAA
>JAQTZB010000037.1 GCA_028688015.1 Elusimicrobiales bacterium
CCCTATGATGACCAGCAGGAGAGTCTCTACGATAGCCCCGAGCATTCCCCCCAGCGACTTCCCCACGAAAAGCGTGGCCCGCGAGATCGGCGCGGCCAGGACCTCTTTAAGGAAGTCCAGCCGCTTGTCCCAGATGATGTACAGCCCGTAGGTTATCGAGGTGAAAAGTATGGTCATCGCCACGATGCCGGGGAAGATGAATTGCTGGTAGGTATAGCCCGGCACGGGGCTGGTTCCGGAGGCCATGCCCTTGCCCATCACGAAAAGGAACAGGAGCGGCGAGATAAGTATGGAGATGATCCTCTCCTTCTTGCGGAAGAAGATCTTGGCTTCGCGGAAGAGGAGGGCGTAGACGGCGTTGAAGTTCATTTCCTTGCGCTCCTGTTGACCGCGATCCTTTCGAAGATGCTTTCGGCGTGCTCGTCGGCGTCCTCGGAGATCTGCTGCCCGGCGAACTTGAGGAAAACGTCGTCGAGGGTCACGCGGCGGACCTCCACTTCCTCTATCCTGCCGCCGGCGTTGAGCAAAGCCTGCAGATTTGCGCCGGAATTCACGAGGCCTATCTTATATTGGCCGTTCTCGCGCTCCACGCTGTTCACGAAGGGGAGGGCTTTCAGCGCCGCTTCGTTGATCTCCCCCTTCAGGAAGACCAGGTCCTGGCCCACTTTTTTCTTTAGCGCGGCCGGGGTGTCCAGCTCGATTATCTTCCCCTGGTTGATTATGCCGATGCGGTCGGCCAGGCTGTCCGCCTCTTCCATATAATGCGTGGTCAGGATGATAGTGGTATTGTGGGTTTCTTTAAGCTCGCGGATATGGCTCCAGACGGCTTTGCGGCTGGAAGGGTCCAGTCCCAGCGTGGGCTCGTCGAGGAAAAGTATCTTCGGGCCGTGGATCAGGCCGCGGGCTATCTCGAGGCGGCGGCGCATCCCGCCGGAGAAAGTTTTTACAAAACTGTCGGCTCTTTCAGTCAGGCTCACGAGAGCGAGCATCTTGTCTATCTTCGGGTTGATCTCGTTGCGCGGCATGCCGTAGAGCATCGAGTGCAGGTAAAGGTTCTCGCGCGCGGTAAGGAGGTCGTCCACGCTCGGCTCCTGGAAGACTATGCCGATATTCTTCCTCACCTCGAGCGAGTGAGTGTTTATGTCGTGCCCGGCCACCAGCGCGGTTCCGGAGGTAGGGCTCACCAGGGTGGCCAGCATGCTTATCAGCGTGGTTTTGCCGGCGCCGTTGGGGCCAAGCAGGCCGAAGACCTCGCCCTCGGGTATTTCCAGCGAGACGCCGTTCACGGCGGTGACTTCGGAATAGCGCTTTACCAGATTTTCTGTTTTGATCGCGGCCATAGTTAAATTCTAGCAAAAACAAAAACGATCCCCGCCTTCCTGGCGGGGACCGTTTTTTTGCCGCGGCTGGCGCTTTAGAACAGCAGGCCGAAGCTGGCGGCGACGCCGAGCTTGGTCGGGATGTCCTTGTTGTCCAGCTTGGTCCTGTCGCTGCTGACCACGCCCGAGACGTCGAAGTGCATGAACAGCAGGTTCAGGCCGGTGCCCACGGTGTAGGCCATCTTCGAATCCTTCTCGGCGATATTGCTCATGATGCCGGCGCGGAGCGGGATATTGAAGGCCTTGCGGTTCACCAGGTTTATCTCGGTGCCCAGGCAGAGCTGGCGGGAATCGAAGCCATTTACCTGGGTTTTGTTCTTGGTCAAGTCCATGTCCATTGCCAGCGTCCAGAACTTCGCGGGGTTAAGGGCGAAGCCCAGGCGGACCTGGCGGTCCAGCTTGTAGCTGCCGCCGATGGTGTCGGGGCGGTCGAACTTGGGGCTGTTGATGTTGCGCATCACCAGACCTACCCGGGGGTTCAGCGGGGCGCCGGAATACTTCTGCTTGACGTTCCAGAGCATGCCGAGGTCCGCCGAGGGCGCCCAGCTCGACTTGCTGTTCTGCATCATGTCCTTGAAGGCGTCGCCGGTGTTGGCGTTGTTCATGAACTGGAAGGTATTGGAGGCTAGGCGGCCGTTAATCATTTTGATGTTGCCGCCGATGGACAGGCCGGTGAGCCACTTGTCCACGTTCCAGGCGTAGCCGCCGGCGATTTCGGTGAACGAGGCCGCGGTCAGCGTGAGGTTGGAGGTGTTATTGGTGTAGCTGCCGCCGGTCAGGGCCCCGGCCACTACGGGCGCGGCGCTGGCGGAGTTCGCGGTTATCATGGACGCCGCCTGGGATACTTCGGCCGCCGAAATGCTCTGGCTGGCGGCATAGGTGGCAAGCGCGTTGGCCAGCGTGGCGTTGTTGGTGATGGACGCGTCGCAGGTGCCGCCTCCGCAGAATAACTGGTAGGCCGCATTGCCGGCGCCCAGGCCGTTTAGCGCGGTGGCCAGGTCGCTGGCCGCCGTAGCGTAACCGCCCGGTGCGCTGGCTCCGGAACCGCCGGCGAAGGCGATGTTTGTGCCGGAGGTGTTCATGTTGAGGTTGGAGGTATCAATGAAGGGATTGGCTCCGACCGCGGTGAAGTTGTTGATGGACAGTGCCACTTTGGAGAACTTGAAGTTGGCTCCGCCGGCAACCTGCACCAGGGCGCCCTTGCCGGGCTTGTTCATATCGGCAAGTAAACCCATCGTCTTGACGAAGTCCGCAGCCTCCTGCGGGGTGATGGCCTTGTCGCCGCTCGTCGCTTTCTGCGCGGCCTGTATGGCGGAGAGCTGGGTGGCCATGTCGCCGATCTCGCTGGCGTTCTTTATGATATCGCCGGTGAATTCGGCGGTCACGCCGACCGGGATATCCATGCCGGAAACGTTGGCGCTGCTCTTTACGAGGCCGGCCGGGTTCCAGTATTGGGCTATCGGGCCCTGGGCTACGGCCACGAAAGCGCCGCCCATGCCCATCGGGCGGGTTCCGAGCACCTGCCACTGTTCGGCGAACAGCGAAGCGGGTATTGCCAGGCAAGTTAAGGTAATAAGTAGTTTTTTCATAGTCCTCCCTAATAGTAGCACTTGCGATATT
>JAQTZB010000038.1 GCA_028688015.1 Elusimicrobiales bacterium
CCGTCATGTGCGGGAAAAGATTGAAACTCTGGAAGACCATGCCGACGCGCATGCGCAGCTCGTGCCGGCTTTGCTTCCAGGCTTTCGAAGAGTGGTCGGAGGCGGCGTCCAGGGTAACGCCCGCCACGCTGATCTTGCCGGAATCGAAAACTTCGAGCTGGTTGAGGCAGCGCAAAAGCGTGGTCTTGCCGCAGCCGCTCGGGCCGATCAGGACGACCTTCTCGCCCCTGGCCTGGCCCATGCTGATGCCGTCCAGGACCTTGTGGCCTTTGTAGCTTTTTACCAGGTTCTTAACGATGATCATACGAGAGTTTTTTCTCCAGGTGCCGGGCCGCGAGCGAGGCCGGGTAGCTGAGGCCGAAATAGATAGCCGCCGTCAGCAGGCCAAGGCCCATGTAGTTATAGGTGGCGTTCGCCAGCATGCCGTACATCTTCGTCAGCTCGACCATGGTGATGACGGAGACCAGCGAGGAATCCTTGAACAGGGCGATGAAATCGTTGCTGATCGGCGGGATGACTATGCGCATCGCCTGCGGCAGGATCACGTGCCTGACGGCCTGCATCCTTTCCATGCCGAGGGACATCGCGGCCTCCATCTGGCCGCGCGGTATGGCCTGGATGCCGGCCCTGTAGTTCTCGGCCTCGTAAGCGGCGTAGTTCATGCCCAGGCCGAGTATCGCCGCCACGAAAGCGCTCAGCTTTATCCCGATATTCGGCAGGCCGTAGTACAGGATATAAAGCTGGATAAGCAGCGGCGTGCCGCGCACCACTTCCACGTAGGCCGTGCTCAGCCAGCGCAGCGGGGCGGCGCCGTACAGCCTGGCCAGAGCGAGCATCAGCCCGAGGCCGACGGCGAGCACCATTGAAATGACCGAGAGCTCCACCGTGATAAGCGCGCTTTTCAGGAGGAGCCACAGATATTTGCCCCACGGCAGGCCGGAGGCCGCGCTCTCCTCCACCAAGGCGTCCTCTTTGCCGTAGCGCTTCATCTTGGAGCCCATGCTCTCTTCCCACATGCCCCACTTTTTATAAATAGCTTTAAGCTTCCCCTCCGCTAGAAGAGAATCTAAAGCTTTATTTATGTCCTGCAGCAGCTCCGCGTCTTTTTTAGGAACGGCTATCCCGTAATAGCCGAAAGCGAAAGGCTTGCCGGTGAATTTCAGCTCGGCGTAGGGCTTGGCGTAATACAGCGCTATAGGGAAATCCATCAGCGAAGCGTCGAGGCGCCCGTTCTTCAGGTCGCGGCAGGGCTCGGAGTTGCCGGCGTAGGCCACTATCGTGACCCCGCCCATCTTTTCGAGCACGCGCTGCGACATGCTGGCCGATAGGACGCCGACCTTTTTCCCCTTCAGGTCCTCCGGGGCGTTTATATCTTTCCTGTCCTTAGTGGTGACTATCTGCTGGCTGTAGATATAGTAAGGCCTGCTCATCCCCACCTGCTTGAGGTGCTCGGGCGTGATCTCCAGCCCGTTCATGATGAAGTCGAAGCTGCCGCGGCCCAGCGCCGGGATCAGCCCGTCCCGGTTGTTCTGCCCCATCTCGGCGCGTACGCCCCACTTCGCGGCCAAAGCCGCCGCAAGGTCCACCTCGAAGCCGATAAGTTTGTCCGGGTCTTTCGGGTCCTGGTACACATAAGGCGCGCCGCCCTCCGCGTCTCCCCCCCAGCGGAACACGCCGCGCGCTTTGATGTCCGCCAGAGTACCGGCCGCGGCCCAAGCCGGGAATGCGGCCAGGAGCGAAGACAATAATGCCGCCGTTTTAAAATATTTTCTTGATTTTGCCGCGCCGCGGACCAGAATAGCTTTCATCTTGATTTGAAATTATACCTATATTTTCGCGGTATCCTAACCATAAATATCGGGGTCTCCGGGATATAGAAAAGGCCCCGGCGACAGCGGCCGGGGCCTTTTTTACCGCCGGAAGTTTATTTAGCCGGCTCCGGTTCTATAATGATGTTCGCTTTGGCAGGCTCCCCGGCGGCGCCGAACAGGCCTTTTTTCAGCATTTCAGCCGGGACAGCCGGGACTTTGGAGGCCGGGGGGAAAGGAGAAACCACGACCGCCCGGGATTTGCCGGAGACCAGGGAGGAGTACTGCTCCCACGGGGTCAGCGGCCAGCCCAGGCCGGATTCGTAGCTATTGTCGGTTGGGTTCAGGCCAGCCGACTCGTAAATATATTCGG
Source organism: Elusimicrobiales bacterium (assembly GCA_028688015.1). GTDB lineage: Bacteria > Elusimicrobiota > Elusimicrobia > Elusimicrobiales > UBA9959 > UBA9959. The sequence continues at coordinate 2,182 of JAQTZB010000038.1, forward strand.
AGTACCCGACGCAGTCGAATTTAACGGGGCCCTTCTGGGAGATATGGGTATAATCGTATTTATAGCCTTTCGTTCCAAGCTCCAGGGATAAGGCGACGATCTTCGCCCGCTGCTCCGCCGTGGGGGCCGGGCTGGTCGTTTTATTGCCGTAGTAAGGATACTTGAACTGGTGGGTGAAATTCTTCCAGGCTTTGATATTGCGCTCGTCGGGCGGGGTAAAAAAGCCGGGCACGCAGTCGCCGATCAGCACGTAGATCCGCCCGTTCCCGGCCTCGGTGCCGACAAGGATCCCGGAGTGGCCCACGGGCAGGTCGGGGCTTACCCACTCGTTGATCTCGCCGGTCAGGCCGCCGGAATAAATAATATCTCCGGGAGGGATCCCGATATCGGCCGAGAGGGCCAGGCCGGGGACAGTCAGTTTTTTCCCCATTTCCTCCAACATTTCAAAAGCCGCGGCGCGCACGGCGCCGGCTTCTTCAGGAGACAGGGCCACGCTCTTTATGAAAGCCGCGGCTGCGGCGTCCCCGTGCTGCTTTCCCATGCCGATCAGATCGTTTATTTTAAGGGTGGTATCCGGAGTCCGGTAAAACTCCCTGAGCTCTAGAGCTATCCCTTTGCTGCCTATCTCGCCGAGGGCCCAGATGGAATTTATAGCGGCCAGCCTGGGGATCACGGATTTTTCCCCGGAACCCGCGGCCAGGTAGCCTTTGACGTTCTTCAAAAGCAGGTCGACGGCC
>JAQTZB010000039.1 GCA_028688015.1 Elusimicrobiales bacterium
GCCGCTCCGCGGCCTTTCGACGGCGCCGCCGCCGGGACCTGCACGGGAGAAGGCGCCGCCGCCCTTGTTTTGAAGCGCCTCGACGACGCCGTCCGCGACGGCGACCGCGTCTACGCCGTCATAAAGGGGCTGGGGTTCGCCTCCGGGGGCGGAGTCGACAAGAACGCTCCAAGCGCGCAGGCCTACGCCTCCGCGCTCAGGGAGGCTTACGGCGAAGCGCAGGTAGACCCGTCCACTATCGGCTACCTCGAAACCCACGGCAGCGGAACCCCGGCCGAAGACTCCGTGGAAGCCGAAGCGCTTACGGATTTTTACGGGATCTCTTCCGCCCAGCTTCCGTGCGCCCTGGGCTCGGCCAAGCCTGTGATAGGCCATACCGGCGCGGCCTGCGGGCTGGCCGGGGTGGTCAAGACCGCGCTCGCTCTCTACCAGGAGATCCTGCCGCCGCTGCTGAAGATCTCACCCCTGGCCGAGCTGGCGCGGGCGAAAAAAAGATTCCATATCCCCCTGCAGCCGCAATACTGGCTGCGCAACCGCGCCGAGGGCCCGCGCCGGGCCGGCGTGAGCGCGCTGGGCCGCGACGGGAACTGCGGCCATGTCGTGATGGAGGGCCTGGAGGCGGCCGCCGACAATGAGCAGGCCCTCATGGAACGGCGCCAGCCGCTGGGCGCGCGCGCCGAGGCGCTGTTCGCCATCGAGGACGACGACAGCGCCGGCATACTGGCCGGCCTGGGGGACCTGCACTCCTGGCTTTCCAGGCAGGCGCCGGGAGCTAATATCGAAAAACTGGCCAGGGCCTGGCTCGCCCGTACCGGAGCGCGGCCGGGAAAGAAATGCGCCTGCGTCCTTCTCGCCAGGGGCGGGGAAGAGCTGGCCTCCCTGGCCGATTCGGCCGAGGCCGGGCTCCGGGCCGCGCCGGATAAAACTTTATTCCGCGACAGGATCTTCTACTCCCCCGCCGGCCAGGCGAAGAAAGAAAATATAGCTTTCGTTTTTCCCGGCTCCGGCAACCAGTATATAGGCATGGGCCGCGAGCTGTGGACCCAGTGGCCGGAGATCCCCCGCCGCCTCGACGCGGAGAACGGCTATCTGCGCAGCCAGCTGGTCCCTAACTATTTTGTCCCGTGGCGGCTGCTCTGGGACGCCGGCTGGCAGGAAGAGACCGAGCGCGAGATAGTGGACGATTATAAGTCGATGATCTTCGGCTCGGTGGCCCACGGGGCGGCGGTCAGCGACCTGGTGCGCTCCCTCGGCGTGGAGCCGGCCTTCATCGTAGGCTACAGCCTGGGCGAGACGGCCGGGCTTTTCGCCACCCGGACCTGGACCGCGCGCGACGAGATGCTCAGGCGCATAAACGAATCCAGCCTTTTTGTAAGCGACCTGGCCGGGCCCTGCGACGTGGCCCGCCGCTTCTGGAACATGCCCAAGGACGAGAAGGTGGACTGGGTCCTGGGCGTGATAGACCGCCCCGCGGAAAATGTCCGCATGGCCCTGAAAGGAGCCGAGCGCGCGGCGCTGCTGATAGTGAACGCCCCGCTCGAATGCGTCGTGGGCGGCTACCGGCAGGCGGTCAACTCCCTCGTCGAAGGGCTCGGCTGCGTGTTCCTTCCGCTCCAGGGCGTCTCCACCGTGCATTTCGCGGCGGCGAAGCTGGTAGAAAAAAAATACCGCGACCTGCACCTCTTCCCGACCACCCCCCCGCCGGGAGTACGCTTTTACAGCGGCGCCTGGAAGAAAGCCTACGAGGTCACCCGCGAGAACGCCGCCGACTCGATAGTCGCGCAGGCCATACACAGCCTCGATTTCCCCTCGCTGGTGCGCCGCGCCTACGAGGACGGCGCCAGGGTCTTTATCGAGCTCGGCCCGCAGGCCTCCTGCACCAGGATGATAGACAAGATACTCGGCGCCCAGCCGCATTTGGCTAAATCAGCCTGCGTGAAGAACCAGGGCGAAACGGGAACGATCCTGCGCCTGCTCGCCAGGCTCATAGCCGAGAGGGCCCCCGTGGACCTGGAAGCGCTTTACGGGCGCGCTACGCTCGCGGCGGGCCACCGGGACGCGCCTCCCGAAAAACCGATGCTTCGCGCCGCTCTCTCCGTGCCGCCGCCAGTAAAGTTCGACTGGCAGCCCGGCAAGGCCTGGGTAGAAGTCGCCGAAGCTCCGGCGGCCGCCCTGCCTCCTCCGGCGCGGCGGACGCCAGCGCCTGCCCAGCAGCCGCCCGCGATCACAGCCGCCCCAAAGCCGGCACCGGCTCCCATTCTGGCCGTCCAGCCGTCCAGCCGCCCGGCCGCCCAGCCGGCTCCCGCCCCGGCCTACCTCCGGAATTTTTCCGACGCTACCGCCGCGAAAGCCAGGGCGCACGAGGTTTTTTTAAGGCTGTCCAATAATTTTACTGAGCTCCAGTCAAAGAACATAGCCTTCCAGAATACGCTGCTGAACTCCCTGGGCGGAACCCTCCCCGTTCAGGCTTACGCCCCGGCGCCGTCCGTTCCCGCCCCGCTCGCGAAAGCTCCGGCTGAGATTTTCATGACCCGCGAGCAGTGCCTCGAATTCGCCACAGGCTCTATCGCCAAAGTCCTGGGAGCAAAATTCGCCCCGGCCGACGCTTATCCCACCCGGGTGCGCCTGCCGGACGAGCCGCTGATGCTGGTGGACAGGATCCTGAGCGTGCGCGGAGAAGCGGGCTCCATGACCTCAGGAAACGTGGTTACAGAGCACGACGTTAAACCCGGGTCCTGGTACCTGGACTGCGGCCGCATCCCCACCTGCATCGCCGTAGAAGCCGGCCAGGCGGACCTGTTCCTTTGCGGCTATCTCGGCATAGACGGCCGCACCAAAGGCAAAGCTGTTTACCGCCTGCTAGACGCCGAGGTGACTTTCCACCAGGGCCTGCCCCTCCCGG
>JAQTZB010000040.1 GCA_028688015.1 Elusimicrobiales bacterium
GTTAACGCCCACGCCCTTGGTATTGATGCAGAGATGGCGGTGCCCCGCCTTGCAGTTGCGGCAGTGCCCGCAGACCAAATGCCCCTCGCCCGAGACCCGCTCCCCGACGAAGTGCCCCTGCACGAACTTGCCGAGCTCGGCTATCTCGCCCACGAACTCGTGGCCCACGTGCATCGGCACCGGGATGGTCTTCCGCGCCCAGTCGTCCCACTGGTAAATATGGATGTCGGTGCCGCAGATAGCGGTCTTCTTTATTTTTATCAGGACGTCGTTATCCCCGATAACGGGCTTCGGCACGTCCTGCAGCCACAGGCCTTTCTCCGCTTTAGCTTTGACAAGAGCTTTCATGGTAGGTCCTCCAGAAATTCAGCGCGGCCGGCCCGCCCGCCGCTAAAAAGATTATATAAAACTAAAACGCCGGGAACCGGATTTTAAGCGACAGGGCTTTTACATGATCCAGGATATAAAGATAAAAAAGAGAGAGCCGCCTCTCCTCCTGCCGGTCGCCGGCAAAAAAATCAGCGGCTGCTTATCTTTTTACGCTATTTCGTTCAACGCCCGGCGGAAGTCGTCGGCGCTGTGGAAGCGCTCTTCGGGGATGGGCGAGAGGCAGCGGTCCACCAGCGCGTCCACCCCTTTAGGGAGGCCGGGCATCATATCGGAGAGCCGCTGAAAGGTTTTATGCGTCTTTTGATGATGGAAATCCGGCCCCGGGAAAGGCAGCACCCCGCTGAGGGCCTCGTAGAAGCACACGCCTAGAGAATAGATGTCGGATTCGACCGAGGAAACCCCGAGCTCCTGCTCCGGGGCCATATAAGCCGGCGAGCCCACCACTTCGCTCCTGGAAGCGCGGGCCAGGGACTCCTGGGCGCGCCTGGCCAGGCCGAAGTCCATCACCTTTATGGTCCCCTCCGCCGAAAGCATGATATTGGAAAGCTTCAGGTCCCTGTGCACCACGTTCTTGGAATGGGCGTAGGCCAGCGCCCCGGCGGTCTCGCCGAACATCGGCAGGGCCCTTTCGAAAGACAGGCGGGCTTCCTTGTTCAGCACCACGTCCAGGGTCTGCCCGTCCACGTGCTCGAACACGAGGTAGATATTCTCTTCCTCTTCGAAGATGGTATAGATCTCCACGATCCCGGGATGGTGCAGCAGGGCCACGGTGCGGGCCTCGTCGAGGAAGCGCTGCTTCTCGCGCTCGTTCACCTTTATCTCCTCGCTCATCTTCTTGATGGCCACTTTGCGGCCGAGGGACTGGTCCGTGGCCTCGTAGACCACGCCCATAGCGCCCTCGCCGAGCTTGCGCTCGATCTTGTACTTCCCGGTGGCCACGCCCTCGTAGAAGACGGACGGAGACAGCACGTCGGGATGCGTGATGCGGGCGGCGGAGACCTCCCCGTCGTTCCTGTTGGACATTATATGCATGAGGCCGGCCGCCACCAGCCCGCCGCCGGTGAGGGTGAAGAACATCAGTATCAGGAACCGCTTGACCGGCGCGCGGCCTTCGCCGGGCTGCGCCCCGCCGCCGGCGGAGGCGTCCCGGCGCGCCGCCAGGCCGCCGTTGAAGCCCGGCACGCGCGGCCCGTACTGCGCCACCGCGTCCTGGTAGCGGGTAGAGTAGGCGCCGCTCAGCGCCGCCGCCTGCTTGAAATCCTCGAGCATGCGCTTGTAGTCGCCCTGCTTCTCGTAGGACAGGGCCCGGTTGAACCAGGCGTCGGCGTAGCCGGGGCTGAGGCCGATGGCGCGGCTGGCGTCGGCCTCTGCGTCCCTGGCCTGGCCCTTGCGGTTCAGCGACCAGGCGCGCATGTTCAGGGCCTGCATATTGGAGGGGTCTTTCTCGATCACGTAGCCCGCGTCCCGCACGGCGTCGTCGTAGCGGCCGAGGAAATTATAGGCGTTGGCCCGCTCCAGGTAAGCCTCGTAATTGGCGGGGTCCTTCTCTATGGCCTGGCCGGCGTAGTGCACGGCGTTCTCATAGTCCCCGAGCCGGTTCTTCGCGACGGCCGTCTTAAGGTAGGCCTTGGACCTGGCAAAATCGGGGGCGGCCGGCTGCTCGCCCGCAAGAGCTTCCATCCCGCCGCCGGCCCCGCCCTTTACCGCGTCGGGGACGTCGTCATAGGCGCCCATGGCGCGCTTTATCTCGTCCACCGAGGAGATCGACTTGAGCGTGGGCACCGCCTTGCGGCTTTCGAGCAGCGCGGCGAGCACCCGCGCTGATTCGTCCTGCGGGTCGATGCTCATGGCTTTTTTGATATCTTCTATGGCGCCTTTGCGGTCGTCGAGCGAGGCCCTGGCCAGCGCGCGCGCCTTATAGGCGTCCGGATCTTTTGAATCCAGCGCTATGGCGGTCGTGGCGGTCTTTTCGGCCATGGGGAAATTGCGGGCCTCGTTGTAATAGGAGGCCGCCGCGGTCTGCACGGAATGGTCCTCGGGATATTCCTGCACGGCCGAATTTACGGCCTGCTCCGCTTTCTTTTTGTCGCCGGAATCCGAAGCCATCTTGACGTCCACCAGGGCGTCCACCTGGTTGCGCTGAAAGCGCGCGAAGGAGGGGCCGCCGGGGAGATGACCGCCCGTGCCGTTGGGGTCCCAAGCCTGCACGGTGCGCAACTCGTAAGGGGCCAGGCCGACGGTAATGGCGTGGTACTCGGCCCTGCTTATGGTATTGTCCCGGGCGGCCTTGTGGAGCGAGAACATCATCTCCGCGATCTTGCCGGAATACTGCGTTCTGAACGCGGCGACTTCTTCTTTTGATTTCGGCTGTAAAACGCGCAGAAGCGCGGCGGCGGAATCCGTCGGTTTGTCCACCGCGTTGAGCCGGAAAATATCCAGGTCGCTCTCCCCCTGGACCGGGACTTCCGCGGGACCG
>JAQTZB010000041.1 GCA_028688015.1 Elusimicrobiales bacterium
CACCAGCACGCGCTCGCCTTCGGAGATCTTGAAATCGCGCTTGAGCACCATCACGCCGTTTATCTTTTCCGTGAAGATGGAGCGGGCTTTCTTTACGCGGGCCACTTCCTGGCCGATGGCCATGGAGCCGACGGAGGGGGAGATGACCACGTTCACTTCCTGGGGGAACTTGGCGGCCATCTCTTTGGCCACCTTCTGCGCCAGGTGCGGGTACTGCAGCACCAGCGAAGGCTGGATATAGGTCTGGGTATGGAACCCGGAGGGTATCTGGAAATGCCCGTTGAGTATGGCCCCGTGCTCCTGCAGCAGCCCCACGACGTCAAATTTTCCTAGTTTGGACATTATTGCTTTCCTCCTGAGAACTTGTTTATTCGGGCCAAATCTATCGCTACGCCCTTTTTGGCGGCTTCCTTGATGATAGCCCCGCTTTCTTTCGGGCTTATCATGGTGAACTCCGGCTTCGTCATCTTGCCTTCTATGATGAAAGCCAGGGCCGGCTTGCCGCTGGCGTCCGTGAGGGCCTCCGGCAGGCTTCCCATCGAATCGTACTTACCTGATATTGTATAAATTTTTACCTTCATAGTTTCGTTCGAAAAGTCCAGCTGGCCGGAAGCGGTGGCCGAGAACTCCTTGCCGTCCATGTAGAAGTTCTTTATCTCCACCTTCCCCTCGTTCAGGGAATAGTCGCCGCCGATGGAATTGAAGGAGATGTCGTCCACCTTGTAGCCGAAGTTGAGCGCGCCGCGCCGGTTCATGCGCTGGATGAAGATCAGCGGCATGGAGAAGATGTAGTAGATGCGGTCCTGCTCGGAGGTCTTCTGCACGTCGTAGAAGGTCCCGGCGCCGGATTTGATGGAGATATCGCCCTTGATGCCGGAGATGTCGCCGGCTATGTTCTTAAGGGAGGCCGCTATGTAGAAGTCGGCCGCGTCGAGGTATTGGTGCTTGAAATGGCCCGCCTTGTATAGAAGCTTGAAGGAGGAATAGCCGATAGGGATGGAGTTCTTGAGGGTCTTGAGCCAGACCAGATCGGACTCGGACTCCTTCATGCCTACGCGCGGCCCGCGCAGCTCCTTGATATCGAAGACCAGGTTCTTTAATTCGGAGAACAGCAGGTCGGCGGAATAGCCGGTGAAGTCCACCGTCCTTTGCGCGGTGAAGGGGCGGCGCACTATCGCGCGGCCCTTTACGGGCCCGCTGTTGAATTTGCCCGAGTACCTGAACATCAGCTCGTCTTTCGAGATCTCCGTATCGAGCTTCAGCCCGCTCAGGCTGCCGCCGCCCAGGGTCAGCTTCCCCCCGGAGGAGTTGATGGTGTTCTTCGCGAAATTATCCGACATCAGGGCGGACAGGTTCAGCCCGGCGGCGCTGAGCTTCCTGTACTTGAAACCGGCGCCGGAGGCGCTCGCGAAAACCCTGGTCAGCGAGGGCTTGCCGTTCCTGGACGCCAGCTTGAGGCGGAGCTGGGCGCTGCCCGCCGGCGCGTCTATGGGGAGCGAGGTCCCGTAGCGCTTCAGCTGCCCGAGATCGAACGGGGGGGCGGAGATCGTAAAGGCGTAGGCAAGAGTAGACTTGGAGAAGTCGAACGAGCCTTCCGCCTTTACGTTCAGCGGCCTGGTCAGCAGGCGCAGTTCCGCCGTCCTCGAGGAAGTAATGACGGCGGAAATATCCCAGGAGGAGCGCGGCGCGGTAAAAGCCGCCGGCGAATTGAAAAGATAGGCGACGTCGGTGTTCCTGAAGGACGGCGTTTCCGCCTTGAGGGTGATTTCCGGGCGGCGGAAATTAGTGATGCCGCCGGTGAACCTGACGGTCTTGTCCATCAGGGTCAGGTCCGCCCGGAGGTCCTTCACCGCGGCTTCGTCCCATTTGAACGCCGCGAAATTTATAGTGCCTTCGGCATAGAGCCTCCCGCGCACGGGCTTCCTGAAAGCCGTGCTCTTAAGGGAGAGCGAGGCGCTGAAAGGCGTGTCCGCCCCGGGCTTGAAGTCCGTAAGGACCAGGTCCAGATTTGAGAAGGTATGGCGGGCGCCGGACCTTATATACCGCACCGAGACTTCCCCGTCCTTGATCTCGGTCCTGGCCACCTCGTCCAGGAAGTTCTTCCCCGGGCTCTTGCGGTAGGACGCGAAGATGTCCCCGATGTTCCAGCTCTCGTCGGCGCGCTTGATCAGCTCTATCCTGGGAGAGATCAGCATCACGCTGTCTATCACCAGCTTATGCTTCAGCAGGGGCATGATGCGGTAGGTGGCGTAGATGTATTCCGCCCTGATGAAATCCACGGTTTCCGGGCCCGGCTCCGTGACCTGCAGGCCCTTAATCTTTATCTCGCCCGTGGCGGAAAGCCTGGCCCACTCTATATGTACGGGGCGATTCAGCGTTTCCTGGAGCTGGTTGGTGACGATGGACTCCAGGTCTTCGGGCGTGAACATTACCCTGAGCGTGAACAGGGCCGCGACCGCTATGCCGGCCGCCAGTATAAGCGGCAGGAAAATTATCCTGACCAGTATCTGCCTGAAAAGATTCATCGGGTAAAGTATATTTTAGCAGTATTGAAGACGTATGCGGCGGCGGAGAGGAGCCCCCGGTAGGCTTCGCCCTGCGCCTCCAGGACGCGCGCCGAGTAAGCCCGCATGCTCAGGAGCCCGGGAAAAAGCATTTTTATCGCCGCGGCCAGCGCGAGGCAGTTGAGCAGCAGGAGAAGCGGGATAGAGAATACCGGGCCGCCGGCCTTCTTCAGGTCGCTCTGTACCGGGCCGGAGAGGATGTCCGCCGTGTGCAGCAGGTGGAAGGCCAGCGTGAAGCCGGCCGCAGCCAGGAACCAGGGGCGGTAAGGCCGGACGTCGGCAAAGTAGGC
>JAQTZB010000042.1 GCA_028688015.1 Elusimicrobiales bacterium
CTAACTAATAGCGTTTATCTGCCGCGCCACGCAGTCTGTTCGGTGGGCGGGGTGGTCCGCGGCAGATAAACCGAGTTGGACTGAACCGCTGGCACGGTGTTTGACTTGGGTTTTAATACTCCCGCGTTGGCGGCGTTGTCAAGTTTTGCCCGGTAGGCAGGCGTACAGCGCCGACGGTGGACGGCCAGGATTGGCAGGTTCGGCCCGGGGAGGCGTTGCGCACTGCTTGCCCGTGCCGGGCGTTTGGCGGATTCCGGCAAGCCCGTCCTGGCTGGTCAAGTCCGCCCCCTGGCCGCGCAAGGCCATTTCCCCCGGGCATGGTCGTCGTGCGCCTCATGTCGGCGGGCCCCGGCACGCAGGCGGCGCAAGCCAAGGCCGTGACGTGGCTGGTTGCTCGGGCAACAAGACCGCCACGGCCCGCAGCCTGCCCTGTCCGCAACACGGGCACTTGTCGATGTCTATTTTGGCGACCCGTTGCATGAACTCGGCCGCGGCCTCCATCGCCACCGGCGAGGGCGCGGGGGCGTCCAGGGCCTTGCGGGCGGCGGCGAGCCGCTGCCGTTTGCGGGCCGGGGACAGCAGGCCGTAGTGGCGGATGCGCTTCAAGCCCGGCGGCAGCACGTGTTGCAGGAAGCGGCCGATGAAGTCGGGGCCGTCGATGCGGACCACCTTCTTGCCGCCCTTGCCGTCGGCACGCACCCGCAGCAAGACCTGGCCTTCGCGGATGGCGAGGATGCGCTCGTTGGAGACGGCGGTGCGGTGGGTGTAGCGGGACAGGTAGCCGAGCACCTCGGCGGGGCCGCCCAGCGGGGTTTTGGCATAGACCACCCACTTGTGCTTGAGCAAACGGCGGCGGCGTTCGGCGTAGCCTTTGGCCTCCGCCGCCGGGTCGCGGGGAATCTTGCTTGAATCACGGGCGGCGTCCAGGGCGTCGAGGAACTTGGCCCTGAACACGGAGGACAAGGCATGGACCGGGAATAGGAAGCGGCCATCCCGTTTTGGCCCGACCCATTCCCCGGCCCCGTCCAGGCCGCCGCAGGCGATGAGCACGTGGAGGTGGACGTGGCGGCGCAAATCCTGTGTCCAGGTGTGCAGCACGCAGGTGAAGGCGGGCTCCGCGCCCAGCCAGCGGGGGTTGGCGGCGAATTCGCCGAGGGTTTCCGCGACGGTGCGCATCAGCGCGCCATAGACCCAGAGGCCGTGTGCCGCCGCCAAGCCGTTGAGGGCGTGGGGCAAGGTGAACACCAGGTGGGCGTAAGGGACCGGCAGCAGCTCGGCGACCCGGCGGCGCGTCCATTCCTCCTTGGCGCGGGCCTGGCAGGCGGGGCAGTGGCGGTCGCGGCAGGAATGGTAGGCAAACTCGCGGTGGCCGCAGCCGTCGCATTCCAGCACCTGGCCGCCCAAGACCGGCGTGCGGCAATTGAGCACGGCGCTCATCACCTTGGCCTGCGGGGCGCTGACGCCATGGGCGTCGAGGTATTCCGCCCCGAAGGCCTCGAAGACCTCCGCCAAGGACGCGGACACCGCCTGGGCCCCAGCTCAATGGGGCTTGGGCAGGGCGGCGAGCAGGTCGAGGGGGTTGGCGCAGGCGGGCGGCCGCCACTGGGCCGACGCCAAGTGCAGGTAAAGCCCGGTGGTCGAAAGCTGGTGGTGGCCGAGTAGCCTCTGCACGGTCACCAAGTCCACCCCCGCCTCCAAAAGATGGGTGGCGAAACAGTGGCGCAAGCTGTGGATGCCGCCGGACTTGCGGATGCCCGCCGCGTCGCGGGCCTTGCAATAGCGGCGTTGCGCCCCCTTCACGTCCATCGGCCCGAGCCCCTCGCGGCCCGGGAACAGCCAATCCTTGGGCCGGTAGGCTCGCCAGTAAAGCCGCAGCGCCTCCAGCAGCGTGGGCGGCAGCAGCGTGTAGCGGTCCTGCCCGCCCTTGCCCTGGCGCACCCGCAGGCACATCCGGTCGGGCTGGCTGTCGATGTCGGCGACCTGCAAGGCGCAAAGCTCCGACACCCGGAGGCCCGCCGCGTAGGCGGTCTGCAGCAAGGCCCGGCTCTTCGGCGAATCGGCGGCCTCGAACAGGGCCGCCAGCTCGGCGCGGGCCAGGATGTCCGGCTGGCGTTGCGGGGCCTTGGCCATCGGCACCGGGAACGCGGCCAGGTCCCGCCCCAGCACCGTCCCGCACAGGAAGCGGCAGGCGCTGGCGGCCTGGTTGACCGTGCTGAAGGACAGCTTGCGGTCCTGCACCAAGTGCAGCAGCCACCCCTCCACCTGTTCCGGGGTGAGCCGGTCAGGGCTGGCGCGGTAGAAGCGGGCGAGCCTGGCAACGGCCTCGACGTAGGACTGCCGGGTGCGCAGGGCAAAGCCGCGCACGCGCATGGCGTCCTGCATGTGATCGCGTAGGGCAGACATGGCGTTCTCCTCGTAAATGCCGGGGGACGTTCCCCGGCCTACCAGTCTGGCCGGCTCCAATGAAACCCGGACAAACCCAAGGAGATACCCAAGAAAGCGGGGTATCAACCGCCAACGCGAAGCGGTTTAGTTCAACTTTGTATTAGACACCACTTGGTGCCTTAACCTTTTACGGCGACAATTCACTTGACCGGTAACGGCCTAAGCGACTGTCGTATAAACTGAGAGGTTGATGTTACTCTTTTAGCTCTCCGTGTCAACTGGCGAATTCGCATGGATCTGAAGGTTAATTTGAATTATTTTAAAATTCAGTAGGTTGATATAGAATACCGGTTGATGCTGTTCGTTTTCCAGCCTTGCCTGAGGATTGTCCCAGGCCTTCGATTCCCGCTAC
>JAQTZB010000043.1 GCA_028688015.1 Elusimicrobiales bacterium
GGGGGGGAAGGTTCCTCGATGATAGACTGCGGCGACGCCGGGGTTAACCGGGAAATAACCTATTCAGGCCGGAGGATAGTGAAAGTGGCGCCTTTGGACGGACTTGTGAAAGGGCGGGTGGACTTTATAAAGATAGACGTAGAAGGCTACGAAAAGAACGTCCTGCTCGGGGCGGAAAGGATAATAAAGAAGTATAAGCCGGTCCTTTCCCTTGCTGCCTACCATAGGCCGGCCGACAAAAAAAACCTGCCCAAAGTCATACTCGGCCTCAGGGACGATTATAAAATCACAATTAAGACTTTCGCCGAGCACGATCTTTACTGCGAATGAAAGCCCTGGCCCTGTTCCTGCTTTTTTTACCAGCCCTTGCCCCGGCCGGCGAGCCTAAACCCTCCATCGAAATAACCGACCGCTACGGCGCGCCGCTGCGCGCTTACTCCGGGAGCGCGTCCGACGCGGCCTGCGTGCCGGTGAAACTGGACCAGGTCTCGCCCTGGCTTGTCCTGGCCACAGTGGCCGCCGAGGACAAGCGCTTTTTCCTGCACCCGGGAGTTGACTTCCGCTCGGTGGCGCGAGCCGCCTGGCAGAATTCCAGGGGAGGGCGCACCGTCTCCGGGGCTTCCACCATAACGCAGCAGCTCGCCCGGGCGCTAGAGCCGCACCCGCGCTCTTTTTCCGGCAAGCTCTATGAGATGTTCTCGGCCCTCCGCCTTGAGACGAAGCACAGTAAGGAAGAGATCCTGGAGGGTTACTTCAACGGCGTTTCCTACGGCCCTTTGCTTACCGGCGCCGAAGCTGCTTCGGAGGAATATTTCGGCCTGCCGGCGAAGGACCTCAGCCTGGCGCAGGCCGCTTTGCTGGCCGGCCTCCCTAAATCGCCCGTAAATTACGATCCCCGCCGGAACCCGAAAGCGGCTTTCGCCCGCCAGCGCCTGATCCTGCGCCGCCTCCTGGACCTCGGCCTGGCGGACGAGGAAAGCTACCGCCGGGCCCTGGCCGAAAAAGTCTCGGTGAGGGAAAAAGAAAAACATTTCGAGGCCCCGCAGTTCTGCGACTATGCGCTGAAGCGCTCCGGCGCCGGGAAGATAAAGACCACCCTGGACCTCCGCGCCCAGCGGGCGGCGGCCGGGGCGCTCAGGAACCGCCTCGCCGCGCTCGGTTCAAGCCACCATATCACCAATGGCGCGGCCCTGGTGATAGACAATGCCACCGGCGGAATATTAGCCTGGGCGGGTTCGAATGATTTTTTCGACGAGGTCAATGCGGGGCAGGTGGACGGCGTGACAGCCCTGCGCCAGCCCGGCTCGGCGCTCAAGCCTTTCCTTTACGCCCTGGCTTTCTCCAAAGGCGCCAGGCCCTCGGACCTGATCGAGGACGCGCCGCTTTACGCCGCCGGCGGCCATGCCCCGCTTAACTACGACAAGACCTTTCACGGCCAGGTGCGCCTGCGCGAGGCCCTGGCCTGCTCCTATAATGTGCCGGCCGTGCGTACCGCGGAAAAGTACGGGGTGCCGGCTTTCCTGGCCAAGCTGAAGGATTTCGGACTTGGATCTTTGACCAAGCCGGCCGGGTTTTACGGCGAGGGCCTGGCCCTCGGCAACGGCGAGGTGACTTTGCTCGAGCTGGTGAACGCCTACGCCGCCCTGGCCCGCGGCGGGATCTGGCTTCCCGCCCGTTTCGAAATGGAAAGCCCGGCCGCCCCCCCGCGCCGCGCAATAGGCCGGAGCGAAGCTTATCTTATAACTAATATCCTTTCGGACAATAGCGCGCGCGCCCCGGCTTTCGGCGTGAATTCCGTTTTCAACCTTCCTTTCGACTTCGCCGCCAAGACCGGGACCACCAAGGATTACCGCGACAACTGGGCCGTGGGCTATACCCCGGAGTGGACGGCCGGGGTCTGGGTGGGCAATTTCGACGGCAGCCCGATGAGGAAAGTCTCCGGTATAACCGGCGCCGGCCCGGCCCTTAAAGAGCTGGCCTTGGAGCTGGAAAAACTTTACGGTTCCACGCCTTTCAGGCGGCCGCCGGGCATAAGGACGGTAAAGGTCTGTCCCGTTTCCGGCCTTCCGCCCTCCTCCTTCTGCCCGGCTTCGATGGACGAGGTTTTCTCCGCCGCCAATTTGCCTTCCGGCCAGTGCGCCGAACATACGCCCGCGGCCGAGCGCGCGCCAGTCCCGGCCGCGGTAAAATTTTCAGTTAAATTCCCGGCAGAGGGCGATATTTTCCGCATAGACCCGCAAACCCCGCTCGCCGCGCAGGCGGTTTTCCTGAAAGCGGCCGGCGCGGAAGGCGAAATAACCTGGACGATGGACGGGGCGGAACTGCCCGAGAAAGGAGAAAGCGTTTCCTGGGCGCTGGTTCCCGGCCCTCACAAAGTTTTCTTTACCGCCGCGCGGAACGGCAGATCTTCAAGCTCCAAACCCGCCCGGTTTACCGTAATAAAATAAAAACCCCCGGCTTTTAAAGGCCGGGGGGTTTCTTAGGTCCCTGAAGCTCTAGTTGAGCTCGGGGGCCAGGGTCTTAAGCATTTCGAAAGCGGGGGAGGCTTTGGCTACAGCCACAGTCTCTTCGGCCGCTATGCCCATCGCCGCTTTGGTGAAAGGGGAGGTGATGGACGAGAGCTTGGTCACGTCCTCGCCGCGGCAGGCGTCGGAGGCGCAGACGTTGGAGACGCGGCAGCCGTTCTTGTAGACGTAATCGTTCTCGCCGCGTACAAGGATGCCTTCGATCACGCCGGTTTTGGCGTTGAAGACCGCGCTGCCGGAATTTCCGCCGTAGGT
>JAQTZB010000044.1 GCA_028688015.1 Elusimicrobiales bacterium
GTCGAGCCGTTCTGGGAGAGGAAAGTCCCGCCGGCGTTCTGGTAGTCTATTATCACCACTTCCTGCGGGTTGAGCGTGCGGTTAAAGGTCACCAGGCCCTTCGAGTAGTCCATCACGTAGTCTATGCCGGGGCTCAGGAGCGTGAAGCGGCCGGTATAGGAGGAGGTCTGGACGGCCATGTCCTTGCCGGTCATGGCGAAAACGGTGACCCCGTCCACCTGGGCCAGGGTCTGCTGGTCTATGTAGACGCGTTCGGTGCCGGACTTGATGGGCAGGCGCGAAGTGTTGCCGAAGGAGACGTCGTAATATTTGCGGCGCAGGTAATTGGTGTCGAGGATGTCCACGCCCTGGGACTGCGTATTGCCGGTGAACTGCCTGGTCTTGGTGAGACCTTTGGTGCGCGAGCCCACGAAGGTCATCTTGAGGCGGCTGGTCTTCAGGTCGGCCCTGATGCCGAACAGCTGCTTGTTGTAGGAGACGAATTCCGTGGCCGGCAGCGACAGGTCGATGTCGCCGAAGGAGACGTTCTGCACCACTTCGTTGGGGTCGCCCTGGTAGACGACGGAGATGTCCTGCTTGTCCAGCTTCGTGTCGTCGTAGTCCACGTTGACCGTGATCTTCTGGCCGACCTTGCCCTGCATCCGGACCTGCATCTGCTGGGTGATCTCGAACAGGCTGAGGCTGCGCGCCCTGGTGGCGGTGGTCTGCTCGTTAAGGAATTTCTTGCCGCTGTAGCTGACGGCGATGACCTTGCGGCCGGTCACGGAGAGGCTGGTCCCGGATTCGCGGAACTCCACCTGCTGTTCGGGGGCGGCGGGCTCTTCCGTGTAGGTGGCGGTGGAGGGCAGGGGGGCCAGCTCCTCGCGGCGGAAGCGGCCCGTCTCCACGGCCTCGCGCGCGGAGTTCCAGGAGTCTTCGCTGTAGGAAAAGGGCATGTCTTCAGAGATCCCGCCGGCGGCCCCGCTTTCGGCGGCGGTGGAAAGCTCCGTGTCCCCCAGGATCTTCCCCGGGTCTTTTCTTTCCAGCAGCAGGAAGCGGCCGGCGGGGGGGGCGGGCGCGTCGAAGTCGGCCGCGCGCAAAGGGGCGGCGCAGGCTAGCGCCGCGAGGAATAAAATTATTTTTGCAGTCCCTTTCACGTGTATATCAAGTATAAAGCCGCAAAGCCGGCCCGGTTTTCCGGGCAGGCAAAAACAGCGGCCGCCGCTAAAGATTTCCACGGCGCCGTCGATATATAATAGAATAAATAAATGCCCGTGCCTATAGCCCGTCTTTACATCTTAAGGGTGTTCGCAAAATTCCTTGGGCTTTCCCTTTTTGTCTTCATCTCGCTGCTGGTCATGCTCAACTTCGTGCAGGTGATAAACCAGGGGGTCCTCTCCGGCTTTTCTTTCTACTTCCTCGCCAAGAGCATGCTTTACCTGCTGCCGAACATCGTCGGGATGTCTTTGCCGCTCGCCTTCCTGCTGGCCATGCTGCTGAGCCTGGGGCAGATGTCGCAGGACGGGGAAATAATAGCTCTGCGCGCCGGCGGTTTCTCCTTCTATGAGATATTTTCTTTCGTTTTCTACTCGGCGCTGCTGGCCTCCCTGCTGCTCGTGGCGGTGAACAACTGGCTCGGGCCCGTGGCCTTCCAGCGCTCCACCGACTACACTATCTCGATGCTCAACAGGGTCACGAAGATAGAGCTGAAGCCGCGCACTTTTCAGAATATCTCCGACTGGGTGCTTTACGCCGCGGAAGTCAACTCGCTGAGCGGGGAGATGCGGGGGGGAAAGCTGGTCAGGCGCATAAACAAGGGCGAGACGGCGGCCTTCGTCAACAAGATAAACGCCGCCTCGGGCCGCTACAGGATGGTGGATGAAAGCGGCCTGGAGCTGGAGCTTCTGAACGGCCAGCTCAGCCAGACGGACTGCAAAAACCAGGAGAAACTCCTTTACGGGAGGTTCGCTTCCTACAAGACCCTGCTGCCGTTCTTTTCAGAGAACGCCGCCGGGCGCAAGCTGAACCAGCGGGAGATCTCCACCCCGGGCCTGCTGGCAAAGCTGGAGGCCGGGATAGCCGACCCGCAGACCGCCGCCAAATACCGCATCGAGATAGCGTCCCGCTTCGCGCTTGCGCTGGCGCCGCTGGTTTTTTTCCTGGTGGGGGCGCCGCTGGGGGTGGCGCTGGACAAGCGCGGCCGCTCGGCCGGTTTCGGGCTGAGCCTGCTGATAATTTTCTTTTACTACGGCCTCACCATAAGCGGCATGGTGCTTTCCCGCAAATACGAGGGGCTTTTTCCCTGGGCTATCTTCGCGCCCGCGCTGCTGACCGGCGGCGCCGGCCTCTGGCTGTGGAAGCAAAAGCTCTACGCTAAATAATTTAATGGGTAAAATATTCTACAGGTACATCGCGCGCAGCTTCTGGGGCCCCTTCGGCTTCGGGCTGGGCGTTTTCTGTTTGCTGCTGATCTTCGGCAGCCTTTTCGACAAGCTCAATTTTTTCATGAAGAGCGGCGCGGGAGCCGGGCTTTTCTTCAGGTATATCCTTTACCAGGCGCCGTATTTCATGGTCAAGATGACGCCGATGGCTACCTTGCTGGCCGTGCTGTTCACTTTAGGGGGCATGATGTCGAAGGGCGAATGGAAAGCCGGCCTCGCCGGAGGCTGGCGGCCTTTCGACATGCTCAAGCCGCTGCTGGCCTGCGCTATGCTGGCCGGGGTCGGCCAGCTCGTCCTGCAGGAAA
>JAQTZB010000045.1 GCA_028688015.1 Elusimicrobiales bacterium
CGCCCGAACCTGTTATTCGAATTTATAGCCGTGGCCGGTCACGCTGGTGATGTGCGAACCTATTTCGGCGCCAAGTTTTTTGCGGAGGGAGGAGACATGAACCCCCACGGTATGCGGGTCGTTGTAGCTGGCCGGGTCGTAGCCCCAGACCGTCTCCAGCAGGTGCGGGATGCCCAGCAGCCGGCCTTCCTCGGTTATCAGGGCCATCAGCAGGTCGAACTCCTTGCGGGTAAGGTTTATCACGGAGTTCTTGATGGTCACGGTCCGCCCCGAAGGGTCTATCACCATCCCGAGCTTCTTTATCTTCTCCGTTTTCTCGGCCACGCCCTCGTAGCGCTTCATGACCGCTTTCACCTTGGCCAGCAGGACGGGGAAAGAAAAAGGTTTAAGGATATAATCGTCGGCGCCCTTGTTATAGCCGGCCAGGATATCTTCCTCGCTGATCTTGCTGCCGGAGATTATTATGACCGGGACCCCGGTAAAGCCCTCTGTCTCCTTTAAGGCCTTGCAGAGCGCGAAGCCGTCCAGGCCCTTCATCTGCGCGTCGGTTATTACCAGGTCCGGCCGCGACTCGCGCGCCAGGGCCACCGCCTCGGCCCCGTTGTCCGCCGCCGCTACGGCGAAACCGCGGTCCTCGAGGTAGCGCCGGGTGGAGTTCAGCACCAGCTTGTCGTCGTCGACCAGGAGTATTTTTTTATACATATTTCGCCGCCATCGCCACGTCGTCCGTCCACACGGCTTTGGCGCCCAGGTCCAGAAGGCGGCGCACGTCGCGCGGGTGGTTGGCTATCCCCGCGGAGATCTCCACGCCGGCCAGGGCCGCCTCTTCCGCCTGCTTTTTAAAATCGAAAGCCGAAGCGCCGGCGTAGAAGATCTGCTTCGTCAGCGGCCAGTCGATCCAGCCGGCGCAGACCTTCGAAGCGCCCGCTTTCACGGCGGTGGCAAGAATGCCGGAGGGGAAAAGCGGCATGACCGCCAGGCCGACCCCGGGCACGGCCGCGCGCGCGGCCGCCAGGAAGCCGCTCCGGCAGGAATAGGCGAGCAGGAAGGCGCGGCTTTGCACGCCCGCCCTTTTTATCTGCAGGGCCAGGTCCGAGGCGTCGGCTTCTTTTTCGAGCGCCATCTCGAAATAAAATTCCATGCCCGGATGCAGTATCATAAGGTTCAGGATATCGTCCAGGTGCGGGATGGGCTCCTTCCCGAGCACGCGCAGGCTTTTTAAATGCGGCCACGAGGTGCCCGAGATCTTCCAGTCCCGGCCGCAGACCCTGCCGGCGCCGGCGTCGTGGAAGGCCACGAACTGCCCGTCGGCGGTGCGGCGGATGTCGCACTCCACGGCGTCCGCCCCGTCGGAAAAAGCCTGTTTGAAAGCCGCCACGGTGTTTTCCGGGGCTTTAAGCATTCCCCCCCTGTGCGCGTAAACGGATACAGAGGCCATAGGCTTATTTTCCTTTTATGCGCCGCCCGTTATAAAATACCAGATAAGCAGGGCTATGATGAGGGAGAGCAGTTTTATCTGCCAGTTGCGGGTAAAAAGTTCCTGGATATTCATACGGTTCAGGCCTGCGGCGGCGGCGCCGCGTGAGGAGCGGCCTGGGCCTCCGGGCGCGGGGCTTTCCTGAGCAGGGTCTTCTCGGCTTTAGAGCGGTAGAGCTGGTACAGCATGGCCTCGAGGTCCTTCGGATCTACGGCCTGCTGGAGCTTCCCGTTGCGGGCCACCGACAGCGTCCCGGTCTCCTCGGAAACTATGATTATGATCGCGTCCGCCACTTCGCTCAGGCCCAGCGCGGCGCGGTGCCTCATGCCGAGAATTTTGGAAAGTTCCTGCTGCTCCGTCAGCGGCAATATGCAGCCGGCCGCGACCAGCCTGTTATTGGCTATCACGGCCGCGCCGTCGTGCAGCAGGGTGTTTATATGGAAGACCGTCAGCAGCATCTCCTTGGAGACCTCGCCGTTTATGCGCACCCCCGTCTCCACGATGTCGCGCAGCGCCATGTCCTGCTCCAGCACTATCAGCATCCCCATTTTCTCGGCGGCGGCCGCGCGCACGGCCTCCATCATTTCGCCTATAAAGCGGTACTCCTGGGAGACCATCACCCGGCCCAGCGGGTTAGAGCCGATATTGGCGAGCGCGAACCGGATCTCGGGCTGGAAAACCACGATAAGAAGGAACATGCCGGCCAGCCAGAACTGCTGCATCAGCCAGACGGTGGCGGAAAGGTTCAGGTACTTGGCCACGGCGGTGATGACGGCCAGGATGAAAACGCCCCAGATAACCTGCATGGCGCGCGTGCCCTTTAGCAGAAGTATCAGGCGGTATACGATATAGTATACCACCGCGATATCGGCCAGGTTTTTAGCGTACTGCAGGTACATCCTTCGCGTCCCCCTGTGTTCTTACGCGGCCTTGGCCGCTTCCATCAAAGAATCTATCTCGGCGGCGTCGACAACCTCGTTCTCTATCAGGCGGTTGGCGATGGCGTCCAGCGCCTTGCGGTTGCCCGTAAGCGCGGCCTTGGCCTTCATGTAGGCGTCGCTGATGATGCGCTTCACTTCTTCGTCTACGATGCGGGCCGTCTCGTTGGAATAACCGGCCTGGCGCATGATGTCGCGGCCGAGGAAGACCTCGGACTCGTCCTTTTTGAGGGACTGCAGCCCGATCTTCTCGCTCATGCCGAATTCCATCACCATCTTCTGCACGAAGCTGGTCACCTTG
>JAQTZB010000046.1 GCA_028688015.1 Elusimicrobiales bacterium
CCCGGTCCTCCACCTGATAGCCGCGGCCATGCGCGAAGAAGGCCTCAAAATGAAGCCTTCCGCCTCAGGCGGGGGTACCGACGGCAACATCCTCTACGGCCACGGCATAAAAGCCCCTATCCTGTCGACCGGCATGCGCGACGTCCACACCACCCACGAATACCTGGACCTCAAGGACTTTTTCGGCTGCGCCCGCCTCACCCTTAAAGTGATAGCCGGCTGGACCAAAGCGGGGGACAGCAAGAATTAAGCGGGAATTGAGAATCGGGAATCATTCAAAACTTATGGCACATATATTCGACCCGGAAGAAAGAGCGAAACTGGACAGCCCGGAGCGCAGGGCGGAGATGCCGCCCGAAGAGACCCTCGTCAAAGCCGGGATAAAGCCGGGGGACGTTTTTTTCGACATCGGCTGCGGCACGGGCTATTTTTCGCTGCCCGCGGCCCGGATGGTCGGCCCGAAGGGGCTCGTCTACGCCGTGGACGCCTCGGGCGTGATGCTGGCCGAGATCCGGTCCAAGGTCGCTTCGCTGGGCATTTTCAATATCCACACGCTCCAGACGCCGCAGGCAAAGCTGAAGATGCCGGAGACCGAAGCCACGATGGCCTTCATCTCCGATACGCTCCACGAAGTCGAGGATAAAAGGTCTTTCCTGGCCGCCGTCGGAGCAGCCCTTAAGCCCGGCGCGCGCCTGGCCATTATCGAATGGATAAAGAAAGAGACGCCCAAGGGCCCGCCCCTGAAAGAGAGGCTGTCCGAGGACGAAATGCAGGTGCTCCTGAAAAAAACCGGCTTTACGGAACCGGCCGGCGCGGAACTGGGCGCCTCCCATATCCTTTTTACCTGCAAAAAAGCCGCGGCCTGACGGGGCCAGGCTCCACCTTATGAAACGCTCACACCGCATACTCTGCGTGGACGACGAAGATTTCAACCTGGACCTGCTGGAGGCGCTGCTGCGCCCGCACGGCTATGAAACCCTGACCGCCCTTAACGGCCGCGAGGCGCTGGCGGTGCTGGCCGAAAAACCGGTGGACCTGGTCCTGCTGGACATCAACATGCCGGTCATGAACGGGCACGAGCTCTGCAAAAAGATCAAATCCGACCCGCAGCTCTCCCATATCCCGGTGATCATGATCACCTCGCTGGACTCGAAAGAGAACAAGATGAAAGGCATGGAGGCCGGGGCGGAGGAATTCCTCTCCAAGCCCTTCGACCAGGCCGAAATGCTTTTACGGGTCGGGAACATCCTGCGCTCGGCCGAATACGAGGGCGCCTTCGAATACCTTATCCTGGCGCTGGCCCGCGCCGCCGAGGCCAACGACATAGACACGGGCAACCATATCATGCGGGTGGGGGAATACGCCGGCCTGATGGCGCGCGAGCTGAACCAGAGCGAGAAATTCACCGAACTGATACGCAGCCAGGCCACGCTGCACGACGTGGGGAAGGTGCATATCCCCAGCCATATCCTCAAGAAGGCGGGGCGCCTTACCCCGGAGGAAATGGAGGAGATGAAGAAGCACACCACCTTCGGGGCCATGATCATAGGCGACCACCCGCACCTGGAATTCGGCAAGCGCATAGCGCTCTGCCACCACGAGCGCTGGGACGGGACCGGCTACCCCAACGGGCTCAAAGGCACGGAGATCCCCCTGGAGGCGCGCATCACGTCGATCTGCGACTGCTACGACGCGCTGCGCAATTCCCGCGTCTACAAGCCTAACTACGACCACGACGGCGCCGTCGGCATAATCACGAAAGGCGACGACCGGATGAAGCCGGAGCACTTCGACCCGGAAGTAATGGCCGCCTTCATCAAACTGACCCCGCGCTTCGACGAGCTTTACCGGAAAATGCGGGACGGAGACAAAAGCTGATGCGGAAGTTCCTCCTTAAAAGGGCCCTGATGCTGCCGCTGGTGGCGCTAGGCGTCACTTTCCTGCTGTTCTCCCTCACCGGCCTGCTGCCGCCGGAAATGCGCGCCTCCATCTACCTCCAGGACCAGCGCGAGTTGACCCCGGAGCTGATGCAGGAACTCATAAAGGAGCACAAGCTGGACGCGCCGCTGGTAGTGCGCTACGGGACCTGGCTGAAGAGCCTGCTCAAGGGCGACCTGGGCTATTCGGAGACGGCCAGGATGAAGGTCACCGACGCTATAAAGACCTACCTCAGCGCCACGCTGGAGCTGACCATTTTCGCCATCATACCTATCTTCTTCATCGGGACCAGGCTGGGCACTATCTCCGCGGTAAAAAAGGACAAATGGCCGGACCAGCTGACCCGGCTGCTGGCCATCACCGGCTATTCGCTGCCCACTTTCGTCTTCGGCCTGCTGGCGCTGATGTTCTTTTACGGCTGGCTGGGCGTGCTGGGCCCGGGCAGGTATTCCTTCGAGACCGACATGCTCATCCACTCCGGCGCCTTCAAAAGCTATACGGGGCTCCTCACCGTGGACTCGCTGCTGAATTTCAAGCCGGCGGTTTTCTGGGACGCCGTAAAACATTTGATATTGCCCGCCTCGGTGCTCTGCTTCGGCAGCGTGGCCATGCTGATCCGCATCACGCGCACCTCCATGCTGGAGGAGCTGAACAAGGACTATGTGCGCACGGCGCGCGCCAAGGGCCTCAGGGAGGCCTACGTCATCGCCGCGCACGTGCGCCGCAACGCGATGATCCCCGTGATAACCCTC
>JAQTZB010000047.1 GCA_028688015.1 Elusimicrobiales bacterium
AGCAGCCGGATGGAATGCGCGCGGCGCGGCCCGGCCCGGCGGCCGCGCGGCAGCGCTATCGAAACAGGACGACAGACCACCCTTGCGCCGGACGCCGCGGCCCTCAGTCCCAGGCCGGCGGCGGCCAGACCGGCGAGGAAATGCGCGGCGGCCAGCGCCGCCAGCATCCGCCAAGCCAGGCCGGGGCCGGCGGCCGCGGAACCGAACAGCCTTTCAACCCCGCTGATATAGGCCTTGACCACATCCGGCCCGTAGTAGATAAGTTTGCTGCCGACGGTATGAACGAAGCACCAGGTCATGGCCAGGCCGCCGCCGAGCAGGCAGCCGGCGGGTCCGCCGCCTAACAGAAAAACACCGGCCTCGGCCAGCAGCCCCTCCATGAAGATGGCTATCATGGGATTTAGGAGCACGGCGCTGGGCGACACCGATTTCATCGCCGCGCAGATGAGGCCGGCGCGCCACAGGAGTCCGCGCTCGGGCCAGAGACGCCGGCCGGCCACCAGCACGGCCACGCCTATGCCGGTCAGCAGCACGCCTTTGAACGGCACGCGCGCGTTGTGCAGGAAACTGCCGAGTATTATCTCCGAGACGGCCCAGAGACTGCCGAGCACGGCGGCCTTTTTCCAGACCGGCCCGGCTCCCGGACGGGAGAGGGGATTTTTCTCGGTTCCGGCGCTTGCGGGCATATTCAGTACAGCAAAAGTTTTTTAAGCAGTTCCGGCCCGGAGGGCGTTCCTGCGGCCGAGGCCGGTATAAGAACGAACTCTCCGCCGGTTTCCGTATTAAGCACCCTGGCCGCGCACGGATAGCGTTCGCCGTTGTCCGGAACCAGGAGATTGCGCCGCGTTTCGGTATAGGCCAGCGGCTGGAAGCGCCACGGACGGCTTACCGCGAAATCGGTGAAAGCTTCCCGCACCGGAACGTCCAGTGGGGGCAGTCCCGCCAGGGGGCCGGCGAATTCCACGCCGCGGCCCTCTATCCTGAAGCCGAAAGCGCCGCGGGAGGTTTCCCAGGAATTGAAGAAATTCCCCGGGCCCCAGGACACCACTCCGTGCCGCACCGGCGGCGCGAAGGTCATGCCGTCGGTCTGGCTCACCGCCTGCCAGGAGCGCCGTCCGGTGTCCACGCCCAGTTCCACGGGATCCGCGTAAAGCCCGCCGCCGCCGCCGCCGTCCCAAACCTGCACGGCGAGGACATTGTCGCCGCCGAAATTCAGCGAGGCGTAGGCCGAGTCCCCCGGTTTAAGCGTATAGCGGCGGAATTTTATCCAGTCCTTGTCCGAGCCGATCAGGATCCCGTTGACGAAGGTCCAGTCCATATCGTCCGCGCGTCCTATCGAAAAGGTCAGGGCCTTTCCGCGGGCGCCGGCGGGCAGGCGGAAATGCGCCCTGTACCAGCCCCAGCCGTCGTAATCCCGGCCGAAATGTTTTTCCCACGGAGCGGGAACTTCTGTTTTTTCCCAGCCCGTCTCGGAAAGCCCGGGCTTGAACCAGCCCTCGGCCAGGCCGCGGTCCTTCTCCCTGGGCGTTCCGGGTCCCTCCGTGGAGGCGCGGAAAAGCCAGCCCGAAACGGCGGAGTAAGCGACCGAAGGACGCTGCTCGTACCAGTCTATGACCCCGCCGGTCTCGCCCACGCGGCCCCGGTCGTCCATCTCGGCGCCGTAAAAGACCAGGGCCCCGCCCCGGTCCAGGAAAGCGGCCAGCGCGGGCCTGGTATCCGCGCCAGCCGCCGTTCTCGCAGGCAGCGCGTTGCCGGCTATTATCAAAGCGTCTATATCCGTCCCGGCCAGGCCGAGAAGCCCGTCCGCCGTCACGCGGCGGGCCGGCAGGCCTTCAAGCGGCCCCGCCGGGATATTTTTATCGTAAAACACGGCCGAGGCCCTGCGGCGCGGAGCCGGGACGGCCGCGATTTCCGGGGCCGTAAGGCCGGCGGGGTCCGGCAGAGAACGGCGGGAAAGCGGCGCGCGGACCGCGCCCTCCACTTTGGCCTTTTCCGGAGCTTCCACCGTCTTGACCGCGGGATCGCTCACGCGAATTACGAGTTTTCCCTTTTTCTGCTCCAGGATTATTTCCCCTCCCGGCAGGGGGACCGACGCGCTCCAGTCCTTCCAGGCGGCCGGGGTGTTGGGTGAGACGCGGATGCGCGCGCGGCCCGCTTCCAGTATCTCTATGCCCAGCAGGCCGCCGAACACCGCGTCCTGATACGAACCGGCGGCGGTGAGGAAAGCGTTGCCGCCCTCGGTTTTAGCGCCGTCGGGACTGAGCAGTTCCTCCATCATTCCCGGATAATGCGGGTCTTCCAGGGTCTTCGAGCAGCTCCGGAGAAGATGCACGCCCCCTTCTATATCTCCGTTGAGGAAGCGCGCTTTTGCCTCCACGGCGTTCCACCAGGGCCATACTTTGAAATTGTGGTCGACGTCCAGGCCGACATGCGTCATGGGCGGGAAAATAGTGGCGGAGCCGGCTTCGCGCCAGTTGCTTTCTTTAACGGCCCGCAGTATGCGCGGTATGCGCTCCGCCGGAGCCACCCCCTCCAGAACGGCCAGGGCGTTCTCGCCGGAGGAGGAGCGTTCGTCCCGTTTGCCCCACAACGAAAGGTTGTCGTATCTGCCGGCCGTCTCGTTCCAGAGACCGGAATTTATTCCGCGAACGAAGCGCTCGCGCGCCGTTTCCAGCTTTTCTGCGGCCTC
>JAQTZB010000048.1 GCA_028688015.1 Elusimicrobiales bacterium
TCGGGCGGCGGGGATTCAATTTACCTGACGACGGGAGCCATCTCCGAAGTCCTTTGCCTGTGGCTGCTTTTTTTCGCCCTTTCCCATTCCGAAAGCGCGCGGGCGGCGGCCCGCGAGCGGCTGGCCTCTGAAGAGGCGGCCGCCGGCGAGAAAATCAAGAGCCTGGAGGACGAGCTGGCCCGCTACCGCCTGCACCTGGACAGCACCCTGGCGCGGATAAGGGACAAGGGCGCGCTTTCCTCCGCTATCCAGGATATGGGGGCCGCCTCGACCCCCGACGAAGTCAAGAGCCGGCTCGAGACGCTGCTGAACAATTATTTCCCCGGCGCGCTGGTGGAGCTGCGTTCGGGCGCTCCGCGGGATTTCGCCGACCGGTGGGTGGCCGAGCGCAAGATCCCGCTGCTCGTGCGCAACGCCGAAACCGACAGCCGCTTCGCCAAGGGTTTCTTCGGGCCGGGCGAGAAGTCGTTTATGGCCCTGCCGCTGCACCTGTTCGGCCGCCTCGTGGGTTTTGTCCGGGCTTCCGCGCAGGAGCCGGACCGCTTCAGGTCGGAGGACCTGCGCGGGGCCGAGCTGGCCTGCACGCTGGCCGGGGTCAGCATGGAGAACATCCACCTGTTCGAAAAGGTGAACGAACTGGCCATAAAGGACGGCCTTACCGGCCTTTATACCCATCGCGCTTTCCAGTCCAGGCTGGACGAGGAGATCCTGCGCTCCGCCCGCGCCAAGGTGCCCTTCGCGCTGGTAATGGCGGATATCGACCATTTTAAATCCTATAACGACACTTTCGGCCACCAGGCCGGCGACGCGGTGCTCAAGGCCGTGTCGGAGACCATCGCCGGCGGGGTGAGGGAGGTCGATTTCGCGGCCCGCTACGGCGGCGAGGAATTCGCGCTGATCATAACCGGCGCCGATAAAGCGCAGGCCGCCGCCGCCGCGGAGAAGATACGCCATGAGCTCGAGGCCCGCTCCTTTAATTTCGGGGGGAAGGTTTCCGGCGTGACGTCCAGCTTCGGCGTGGCCGAGTTCCCCTCCGAGGCCTCCGCCGCCGGGCAGCTGGTGCGCCTCGCGGACGAGCGCCTCTTCAAGGCGAAGCAGGCCGGCCGCAACAGGGTGGTGTCCGCGTGAACAGGCCCGAATTCTGGATCGCCGCGGCCGCCGCTTCGCCCCTGCTCTCCTATTTCCTGGGGCGCCTCAACCGCTGGGCCGGCGCCGCGGCCGGAGCGGCGCTTTTCGCTTCCGCCTCTTTCATGCTGGCCGGGGAGATCTCCCGGGGCGCGCCGTACGCGGCGCTCGCGCTGTGGACCGTGGCCGCGCTGGCGCATTCGGTCATGCTAAATGGCGGTTACGGCGCGGCCACGGACCGTTCCGGCCTCGAAAAGCTGCTGGCCCGCGCGGCCAAACTGCAGGGGGAGCTCACCCTTATAAAGACCATGACGGGCTTGAACGCCGCCGGAGAGAAAAGATCCCTTGCGGTGTATTCCGCGGTCAGGCTGCTTTCCGACACCGTGGAGCCGCAGTCGGCGGCCAAGCAGCTCGGCAAATACCTGTCCGATTATTTCGAGACCGAAGAGGTCGCGCTTTACATGGAGGGCAATTCCCCGGGCGGCGGTGGGATGGAACTTTTCGCGCATGGCGCGAAGGGCTCCGCGCTTCCCGGCTACCCGGAACTGCTGGCCCTGGCCGGCGGCTTCCCGGCGGCGGCGATGGCCGTCAAGGGCCTGGTGCTGGCGCCGGTCTCGGCCGGCGGCGCCCCGCTCGGGCTGATAGCGCTCCGCGGCGGCCAGCAGGGCGGGGAGTCCGCGGCCAGGTTCGCGGCCGAGATCTCTTTCGCGCTGAAGCGCGTCATCCTGTTCCGCAAGGTGGAATGGCTGTCGCTGACCGACGGGCTTACCGGCCTCTGGCGCCGCAGCGCGCTCGACGAGAAGATCCGCGAGGAGCTGCGCCGGGCGGCGGCCTTCAAGACCACGATGGGCTTCATGATAGCCGACATCGACCATTTCAAGCATTTGAACGACACCTACGGCCACCAGTTCGGGGACGCCGTGCTCAGGCGGGTGGCGCAGCTGCTTAAAGAGGGCGTCTACGAGACGGACTTCGTGGGGCGCTACGGCGGCGAGGAGTTCGGCATAGTGCTGCCGCGGGCGGATTCCGCCGGCGTGCTGCGCAAAGCGGAGACCATAAGGGCGCGCATAGAGGCCGAGGTGTTCTCCCAGGGGCTGGAAAAAGTCCGCCTGACGGTGTCCATAGGCATAGCCCATTTCCCGCGCGACGGCCGGGCGCCCGAGGAGATAGTGGGCCGGGCCGACGCGGCGCTTTACGCCGCCAAGGAAGGCGGCCGCAACAGGGTGCTTGACGCGGCGAACCTGTAGGCTTGCGGCCATATGCTATAGTTTGTTTTTACTTTTTTCGGCTTAATTCAGTTGGAGGACTAATGGAAGAGCAAAACAACAGCGGCGCGGTAAATCCCGAAGCGCAGCCCAAGCCGGCGGCCCCGCCCGTTCCCGCGGCGGCCAGGCCCGGAGCGGCGCTCTGGCTGAAGATAATAGCCGTGCTATACGCCCTTTCGCTCGCGGCGTCCTACACCGTGATAAGCAAGGCCGACGCGGCCCGCAAGGCGAAGCCCGACGATTTGGACATCTCCAAGCTCACGGGCCTGGGCCAGAGCAAGAAGAACGCCGTG
>JAQTZB010000049.1 GCA_028688015.1 Elusimicrobiales bacterium
TTTACGCCACCTCGACCTTCCTGATGGACTTCAGCACTCCTACGGCTTTCATCCTGCAGCCGGGCCACCTGACCTACCAGCAGACGCTCGGCGCCCTCAGCGGCACCGCCGCGGACCCGGTAGCGGGCGGTGGCAGCCCGAGCGGCCTGAAGACCATTTGGGTGGAACTCGCGGATACCGACAGGAAGCCGCAGCAATACTGGAACTTCAACGCCGTGCCGCCGGTCTGGCAGGCCGCGTACAGCTCCGGGGCCATCACGGCCGCCTCGAACTGGTCGGTGGCGGCGTCCTCGCTGCCCAATAATACCGCGGACGCCAAATCCTGGTCCGTGGGCAGGTCCAGCGCGACCTTCGTGATCAAAGTCAAGGCGCAGGACAGGGCCGGCAACTATACCGATTTCAGCCTGAACCAGTCCACGTTCACCCTGGACCTGATGCTCCCTGTCTCCAAGATCGTCTCTCCCCCGGCCGAGAACGGCTTCTACCTGGTGGTCAGCAGCGTCATCGGAACGGCCGCCGACTATACTTCGGGCATTTCCAGCGTGCAGGTGCGCATACAGCAGGACCCCTCGCAGGCCCCGGAGAACACCTGCACCGACACCAGCATCAACGGCTATTACTTCAATGGTTCCAACTGGCAGCCCGGAGAGAGCTGGCAGGGCGTGAATACCTACGACGCGGGGACCAGCTCCTGGACCTACAACACCTCCGCCGCGGTCTTCAGGGCCTATTGCTACTATGTGATAAGGTCCAGCGCTTCGGACAATATGGCCAACGGCGAAGCGTCGTGGGGCTCCCGCCGCTTCAGGTTCATGCCGCCGCCGGCCGCCACCCGCGTGAACCTGCCGGAGAACCTGAAGTATTACAAGTCGCTCACCATCGTGAGCGGCACGGCTAACCCCGACACCAAGCGCGTAGGCCTGGAGCTCAGGCGCCTGAGCGACAACTGGTACTGGGATTTCAACAGCGCCTGGCAGCTCTCGCTCTCGAGCGTGGCCATCACCCCTTTGCCCGACCATACCTGGAGCCAGAGCGCCTCGCTGCCCCAGTTCCTGAGCGGCTCTTCCTATACTTTCCGCTCGGTGGGTATCAGCTTTTCCGAAGTGTACGAGGGCGGCCCGGTGGTCAATACCGTCTACTTCGACACCGCCCCGCCCACGGCCCTGGTGCAGCTGCCGTCGGCCGCCCAGCTGTATTACAAGTCCATTCCGAAGCTTGGCGGCCTGGCGCAGGACCCTCCCGGCGTCACCCCTCCGGCCTCGGGCATCAGCAGGGTCTGGGCGGAGCTCTACGCCGTCAACGGCCCGGATATCTCGAAGTACTGGGACAACGCCACCAACTCCTTCACCGCCTCCTGGAACCAGGCGGGGAACCAGGGCAGCTATTACGTGGCGGTCTCCTCGTGGGAATACGCCGTTTCCTCCCCGGCCGCGGCGTATACCAACGGCGCGCAGTACCGCGTACGCGCCAAATCCCTGGACAACACCTACAACAACAGCACGTTCGAAGGCATAGAGTCCGATTTCTCCGACGTTAACCTGGTCTTCAATTTCGACGTCACGGTCCCGACCGCCGTGGTCACTTCCGTGACGCCGGGGCAGAGGCGCTCCGGGGTCAGCGCGGCCAGCGGCACGCTTACCGAGGAGAACGTCCTGGCGAACGCCATCGGCTACCAGCCCGGCATGCAGATCCAGGGCGTGAAGGTCGGGATCAAGTACAACAATTTCAACCAGTACTGGGACCATGTCTCGGGCTGGCAGCCCTCCCCCGCGGTCTGGCCCGCGGCCGCCGTGTACCAGTCTTCCTGGTCCTACACCAATATGCCGGCCTGGGCGGACGACGGCTCCTACACTATCTGGGCCGAAGCCACGGACAAGGCCGGCAACGTCCAGACCAACTTCGCCGGGAACGGCTCCTCGGTTACTTTCACCGTGGACAAGGCCGCTCCCGCGCTCGCCGTGCTGGTGCCCGCCGCCAATTCAAAGATCTCGTCCGTGGTCTCG
Organism: Elusimicrobiales bacterium; assembly: GCA_028688015.1. Classification (GTDB taxonomy): domain Bacteria; phylum Elusimicrobiota; class Elusimicrobia; order Elusimicrobiales; family UBA9959; genus UBA9959. The sequence continues at coordinate 2,004 of JAQTZB010000049.1, forward strand.
CTCAGCGGCACCGCCGACGACCCTAACTGGCTGACCAATTCCGGCATAGCCGGCGCCTCGAATATACAGGCCCAGGTCTCATACCTGCTGGGCGCCGACACGTACTATTACGATAACGCCGCCGGCTTCTCCTCTTCCACGCTGAACGATACCAACTCCTGGTATAACGCCGACGTGTGGACCCCGCAGGGCCCGTCCTCCGGAACCTGGCTCTACCAGCCTGCCGGCCTCTCCGCCGCAATGGTTCCGGACAAGGTCTACCGGTTCAGGGCGCGCGCGCAGGATAATGCCGTGCCAGTGCCCAACCCGGCCTCGCTGCCGGCCAATGTGGTCACCAACGCTAACGTGATCTACGACGTAACCAAGCCCGTCTCCAGGATAACCTACCCGCGGGAAGGCCTGAAGATAAAGGCGAGCAATTGGGCGACGGTCACGGGCACCGCCGTGGATAATTTGGCCGGGATTTCGGCCCTGAGCCAGCTTGGGGTCAGTATAGCCGAGGTCTCGCCCGCGGCCGCTCACTGGGACGGGCTTGCGGGTCCCGGGACTTTCACCGCCACTTCCGAAGTCTTCAGACAGCTCGGCGAGCCCACCCTGGGCGCGGCCTACGCCGGCGGCAACTGG
>JAQTZB010000050.1:0-1876 GCA_028688015.1 Elusimicrobiales bacterium
CAGGTTTAATTTTCCGGACAGGATAGTTCTCGCCCCCGTGCAGTTCGTATATTTCGGGAAGTATTTCGTGCCGGCCGCCGCGCTGCTCTACCTGGCCGGCCTTAAGGCCGACGCCGCCCTGACCGCGGCGGCGCTGCTGGCCGGGTCGGTCCTGGTCCCGGCCCTGCTGCCCTGGCTGCCGGGCCGCGCCTTCGCCATAAAGAGCGCCGCGGCGGGGCTGGCGGCGATAGCCGTACTTGCCCCTTTCCTGCCCTTCGACCCTTACCAACTGGGCGCGCGGCTGTTCATCTACGCCGCCGCCGCCTCTTTCGTCGGCCTTGATCTCACCGGGGCGTCCACCTATACCTCTTTATCCGGGGTCAGAAAAGAAATGCGGCTAGCCATGCCGGCCCAGGCCCTGTCCGTCCTGGCGGGCCTGGCCGCCCTGGCCGCGAGGAGGTTCCTATGACCATGAAATACCTCCCCGGGGTTTCTACCCTTAAGCTCGAAGCGGCCAAGTGCATAGGCTGCGGGATGTGCGCGAAAGTCTGCCCACACGCCGTTTTCAGGATAGAGGCCCGCAAGGCCGTGATCACGGACGTAGACCTCTGCATGGAATGCGGCGCCTGCGCCGGGAACTGCCCGACGGAGGCCCTCTCCGTGAAAAAAGGCGTAGGCTGCGCCCAGGCGGTGAGGATGGGCTTCCTGCGCGGCACCGAGCCAGACTGCGGCTGCGGCGACGATTCTTCCTGCTGCTGACGGGTCCGCCCGGCGGCTAGATTATTCCAAAGATGTATTTAAGCCCGAGGTAGACGCCGCAGGCTATGAAGGTCCACCCGGTGGCGGGCTTGGCGTATTTCAAGAATCCCGCGCCCAAGCCGGTGATGCAGGATATTTTCTTCAGGCCGAGGTCCAGGGCCACCGCGAGGCCGATGACCGGCAGGGCGGTCCCAGCTCCGTAAAGCAGCGGCAGGGAGAGCGGAGCGCTGTTTTTTGCGGCCAGCGGGATTATCAGGCCGAAGTAGAGCGCGGCGGAGATCGGGCAGAAGGCCAGGGCAAATACAAAGCCCATCAGTAAAGAAGAGACCGCCCCCGCTTTAGCCTTGAATTTAGAGACGTTGAAAATATTAAAGCCCTCAAAACCGCGCCCTAGCATCTCAAGCATATACATACCGGCCAGCACCAAAATTGGCGACAGCGCCTGGCTGCCGTATTTCTGCATGAAGAAGGAGAAGGACGGCGCGCTCAGCAGGCTTTTCACCAGCAGGAAGCCTATCATGATATAGGCCAGCGCCCGGCCCAGGGCGTAGAGCAGGCCGTGGACCGGCACCGCCAGTTTATGCGAGCCGGAATGCTTCGAGATATAAGTGAGCGCGGCTATGTTCGTGGCCAGAGGGCAGGGGCTGACCGAGGTGAGCACCCCCGTCCACAGGGCCGTCAGGGCCGCCGCCCAGAATTCGGCGCTCATTTTTCGTCCAGGAGTTTATGCGTTTCAGCGGAAACATATTCCATAAAAGCGGCTTTATCGCCAAGCAGCTGCCACACTTTTTCAAGTTTCCCCCACTTAAGGGCTTTATCTCCGGAGAATTTCTGCACCACCACCGACTTTGAGTCGAGCTGGTAGTCCTGTTTAAAATGCGCGTTGGGTTCCTCATCGAGATTCACGCCTTTGAAAGCTACCCTCCAGCCCTTATAATCGGCGGCGAAATTTTTCTCCACCGCTTCTTTAGTGTAGGCCTCTATTGTTTGACAGGAAGAACAGCGGGTATCGGTGTAGAAATAATAGACCAGGGCCGTTTTTGCGGCGGAGGCTTTTAGCGCCGCGGCGGGAGTCTTAACGGCCGGCTTCGCTACCTCATCCGCCGCGGGTGCCGCGGCCGGAGCTGCGGGGGCCGCG
>JAQTZB010000050.1:1886-2603 GCA_028688015.1 Elusimicrobiales bacterium
ACCGCGGCGGCTATGCTGGCGGCCACAAAAGCGAACAGAAGGAACTTAAGCTTGCCGGAGGCGGGCCCGGCGGGACGGCCGCCGGAAGTCATTCGGCCACCGAGATTGTTTTTTTAAGTTCTTCCTGGCCGGGGATCCTGGCCGAGAATTTGACAGCGCCGTTCACCGCCAGGGCGGGCGTCATCAGCACGCCCATCTCCGTTATCCTGCCGATATCGTCTATCTTCTCCATTTCATACGCCAGGCCCAGCTCTTTGGCCGCGGCTTCCGCCGCCGCGTAAAGTTTATTGCATTTAGCGCAGCCCATCCCGAGCACTTGTATTTTTTTCATAGTAGAGGCTCCTCACTTCATCACATAATTGAACAGAAAACCGGTGAACATTATGCCCGCGCCCACTATCCCGAAGAAAATAAAGAGCAGTTTAGCTTTCATCACGCGGCGCAGGATGAGGAATTCCGGCAGCGACAGGCCGGTAACCGCCATCATAAAAGCCAGGGTGGTGCCGAGCGCTACGCCTTCTTCGGTAAGTGCGCTGACCAGCGGGATAACGCCGGCGGCGTTGGAATAAAGCGGGATCCCCACCAGCGTCGCCAGCGGCACCGCGTACCATTTATCCGCGCCGGCCCAGCGGGCCAGGAAATTCTCCGGCACGTACCCGTGGATCCAGGCGCCGAGGCCTATGCCGATAAGCACGTAGGGCCAGACCGTCTTGAGGA
>JAQTZB010000051.1 GCA_028688015.1 Elusimicrobiales bacterium
GAATTCGTCCTCCTCGACATATTCTATGGCCTGCTCCAGGCTCATGGCCCTGGGCGGAGTGAGGACTATGGACATATCGGAGGTGGAGGAGCGCATATTGGTCTGCTTCTTCTCCTTGCAGGGATTGACCACCAGATCGTTCCCCCGGCAGTTCTCCCCCACCACCTGGCCGGCGTAAACCTCCTGCGCCGGCCCGATGAACATGGCGCCGTGGTCCTGGAGGCTGTTCAAAGCGTAGCCCGCGGATTTGCCGGTTTCCTTGGCGATGAAAACGCCGTTCCGCTTGGGCGGCTGAAAACCGCCTTCCGGCAGATAACCGTGGAAATTGTGATGCATCAGCCCGGCGCCCTTGGTGAAAGCCATGAAATCCGACTTGAACCCGATGAGAGCGCGCGAAGAGATGACATATTCGAAGCGCACGCGGCCGTCGTCGCCGGCGCGCATGTCCTTCATCTGCGCGCCCCTGCCGCCCAGGGACTCCATCGTCGCGCCCTGGAACTCGGCCGGCACATCGGCCACCAGATATTCCACGGGTTCCAGCGTAACGCCGTTCTCCTGCCGGGTTATCACCGCCATTTTAGAAACGCAGAGCTCGAAGCCTTCCCGGCGCATGGTCTCGATGAGTATGGCCAGATGCAGCTCGCCGCGGCCGGAAACCTTGAAGCCGGCCTCGCCCGGGATCTCCTCCACTTTCAGCCCCACATTGGTCTGCTGCTCGCGGTAAAGTCGGTCCCGAAGCTGGGTTATGGTGACGAATTTCCCCTCGCGGCCGGAAAAAGGCCCGTCGTTGGCGTAGAATTCCATGGAAAGCGTCGGCAGTTCTATCTCCAGCCCCGGCAGCACTCCGGGCGAGTCGGCGGCGGAAACGGTATCCCCGACCTCCAGCCCCTCCAGGCCGGCCATGGCCACGATATCGCCCGAACGCGCCGAGGGAAGCTGCACCTTGGTCAGGCCGCGGAAGCCCATGAGCTGCACCACTTTTCGCGTAACCGGCTGCGAGGACGGGGAGGCCATGGAGACCATCTGCCCGGAATTCACCACGCCCTGAAAAATGCGCCCCACGCCTATGCGGCCCGTGTACGAGCTGTAATCCAGCATGGTCACCAGCATGCGCAGCGGCTCCGCGTCCTTTTCCAGCGGCCCCGGCACGCTCCTGATTATGGTCTCGAACAGATAAGAAAGATCGGTGGTCTTTACATGATAGTCTTTCGACGCCCAGCCGTCGCGTCCGGCCGCGTAAACCACCGGGAAATCCAGCTGGCGGTCGTCGGCGCCCAGTTCCATGAACAGCGCGAAAACCTTGTCCAGCACCCCGTGCGGGTCGCAGTTCTTGCGGTCGACCTTGTTTATAACGACTATCGGCCGCAGGCCCAGGGCCAGGGCCTTTTTCAGCACGAACCTGGTCTGCGGCATGGGCCCGTCCAGCGCGTCAACCAGCAGCAGCACGCCGTCCACCATGCGGAGCACGCGCTCCACCTCGCTGCCGAAGTCGGCGTGGCCCGGAGTGTCCACTATATGTATGGTCGTTTCCCCGTATTTCACGGAGGTGTTCTTGGAAAGTATGGTGATGCCGCGCTCGCGCTCGAGATCGTTGGAATCCATTATGCACTCGCGCTCTTCCCCGCCCTTGTCGGAGAAAGCGCCGGTCTGGCGGAGCATGGCGTCCACCAAAGTGGTCTTGCCGTGGTCCACATGGGCGATAATGGCTATATTTCTCAGGTCCTTCCTTCTTGCGTCGGTCTCTTGTTGCATTAGCGATTTCCTTATCGTCCGCCCTATAGGCCTATTCTTCCTGCGGCCTAATAGCCTACGGCCTAAACGCCTATAGCCTTCTCCAGCTCCGCCTGCGCCGCGGCTATGCGGCCTTCCAGGGCGCGCACTTTGTCGCCCAGTTCCTGTACTTGTTTGTAATCGGAATAGATCTCCGGCGCGGCCATTTTCGCGGCCAGGGTCTCCACGGTCTTCCTGGAATAGGCTATTTCCTTTTTCAGGGTTTCCGCCCGTTTAACTTTTTTCCGGGCCTCGGCGTCCTGCCTTTTCTTCTCTTCCCAGGACGGCCCCGCCGCCGGCTGGGCCTGTTCCGGGCGCTCCGCGGGAGCGGCGGCCGCCGCCTCGGCGTGCAGCTGCTTCTGCCGGTGGCTGAAATAATCGTAATTGCCGGGATATATGGTGGTCTTGCCCTTCTCCACATGCACCACGGAATCGGCCAGGGCGTTTATAAAATAAAGGTCGTGGCTTATGCAGCAGAGCGTGCCTTCGAACTCCTTAAGCGCGCCGACGAGGGCCTCAACGCTGGGAATGTCCAGATGCGTGGTAGGCTCGTCCATCAGCAGCACATTCGGCGGGTCCAGCAGCAGCTTCACCAGCATCAGCCGGCTTTTCTCCCCGCCGCTCAGCACCGCCGTCTTCTTGTACACATTATCTCCGGGGAAAAGAAAAGTGCCCAGGACGGTCCGGACCATCAGTTCCGGGTTCATCCGGTCGTTGTCCATGGCCTCCTGCAGCACGGTCTTGCGGGGGTCCAGCATCCCCTCGCGGTGCTGGGAGAAATAGCCGGTCTTCACATTAAGGCCAAGAACGCGCTCTCCGGAATCCGG
>JAQTZB010000052.1 GCA_028688015.1 Elusimicrobiales bacterium
GTTACCATCCAGAAATTCTACCGTGTTTCCGGCGGCTCCACCCAGAACCGGGGCGTGGTTCCCGATATAGTCCTGCCCTCCCTGAACGATTACCTGGACCTGGCCGAGTCCTCGCTGCCTAACGCCATGGCTTACGACCAGATCCCCCCGGCTTCCTATACTCCCGTCGGCGTAGTAACTCCCCCGGAGCTGGCCCGGCTGCGGGAGGCTTCGGCAAGCAGGGTCGCGGCTTCGCCCGATTTCAAGTTCGCGAAGCAGGACATCGAACTTTACCTGGAGAGGAAGAAGGATAAGACCGTCTCCCTTAATTACGCCAGGCGCCTGGCCGAGCGCAAAGAGGACGAGGCCAGGAAGCTCGCCCGCAATAAAGAGCGCGCGGCGCGCAGGGTCCCGCCTCTTTCCGTCACCGATATCACTCTGCAGGATATCGAGTCCGGAAAACCGCTGGTGCTCAACTCTACCGCGGCCATGGTCGTGGATTATTCCACGGCGGTTTCGCGCGGCGCTTCAGTCGCGGCGCTGGCCGCCCCCCAGGCGCCGGCCGCCCCGGAAACCGCCGTGCCGGGAGTGGCGGTCTCCACCTCCGCGGCGGAAGGCGGCGGTTACGCCAAGGCCCCGGCCGCCGGGGATTTCGTGCTGGAGGAAGCCGCGCGCGTCCTCTCGGATATGGTAGCGCCCCGGTCCGCGGCGTCTTCGGGCGGCTGGAAAAAAGGGACAGGCAGGAAAAGATTTCTGGCGGTAAAATAGGAGCTTTCGATATGGATGACGCCGCAGACGAACTGGTGATACGCGCCGAGACCGCGGACGATATCCGCGACGTGCGGAAGCTGAATAAAAAGGCTTTTAAAGGGAACGACGAGGCCAGGCTGCTGGACGCCGTCCGGGAGGCGGACTATTTTATACCGGCGCTCTCGCTCGTGGCGGAAAAGGGCGGGAGGATAGTAGGTCATATCCTGTTCACCCCCGTAAGGATAGAGGAAGCGGGCGGCGCGGCGCCGGCCCTGGCTCTGGCCCCGATGGCCGTTCTGCCGTCCTGCCAGGACCAGGGAATAGGCTCAGCGCTTGTAAAGCACGGTCTGAACGAATGCAGGAAACTGGGGCATAAGATAGTCGTGGTGGTCGGGCACCCGGAATATTATCCGCGCTTCGGTTTCGCCAAAGCCGGGGAAAAGGGGCTGAAGCTGCCTTTCGAGGCGCCGGACGAGGTGTTCATGGTCCTTGAGCTTGTCCCCGACGCTTTGAGCGGCGTCAAAGGAACGGTCGAATACCCGCCCGCCTTCCACGCGGTTACATAGGAAATGGGGACAGGCCGCTTTTTGCCGCCGCCGGGAAAGCCCGGCGGTTTTTTTATCAGATTATTTTTATATCCAGGCAGTAGAGCAGGGACATGGCTTCCGGCAGGGAGAACCTGGCGCCTTTGACCTTGTTCTCTTTCGCGTTTATCGCGTAGTTCCTGGCGCCGGCCAGGTTCGCCCCGCCCAGGTCGGTCCCGCCGAAAAGGGCGCCGGTGAAGTCCGTGCCGGCCAGGTCGGCTTTTGAAAGGACCGCTTCGCGGAAATCGGCTTCTTTCGCAAGGCAATCCTTTATCGAGGCGCCGGCCAGCGGCAGGCCGAGGAAGCTGCAGTCGGTCAGCACGCAGCTGAAGAACCCGGGCGGGCCGGAGAGCGTGATCTTCGGCCACTCCGCCTCGGTCCAGTTCACCCCGGCCAGTTTGGAGTTCCTGAACGAGCTCCCGTCGAAGACCGAGGCGCCGACCTTTACGAGGCTCAAATTGCAGCTTTCAAAAGAGCAGTCCCGGAACTTGCAGAAGCGGAAAGAAGCGCCGGTGAAGTCGCAGTTCCTGAAACTGCAGGCGTAGAATACCCTGGACTCTATCCGGGCGCCTTTGAGCTGAAGCTTGTCGAAGACGCGCTCGGAGTGTTCCTTCTCCGTGCCGATGTCCCGCGCTGTATTTTCCATAGCTGGGATATTCTAACAAAAGGGGGCAGTCCGCTTTTAAAAAAAGTAGCCTGCCCCCTTAATTTGCTTACATATAGGGCTGCCGGGCCGCGCCAGGCCGGCGGATATTTTTAGGAGCCGCAATGAAAAAGTTATCGAACACCGCCGTTCTGGTCTTAGCCGCATTCGCCTGTCTTTCCGGCCTTTTTCCGTCCCGCGCCGGCGCGCAGGCCGTGAAGCAGCGCTCGGAGATAGACGCGAAGTACAAATGGGACCTTTCAAGCATCTTCCCCGACGATGAAGCCTGGCGGAAGTCGCTGGAGCAGGTGAAAGGCGGGCTGGGCGGGTTCGACCAGTACAAGGGAAAGCTGGCTCTGTCGGCCGCCAATGTGCGGGAGGCGCTCAAGCTCAGCGACAGCCTCTCCGTTGTAGCCGGCAATCTGTCCGTCTACGCCGGCCTCAAGCTGGACGAGGACAACAGGGCGAGCAAGTACCAGGAGATGCAGAGCCAGGCCTCGGACCTGTATTCAAAACTGAGCAAAGCTTCCTCTTTTATCCAGCCGGAGCTTCTGGCCATGGACAGCGCCACGCTGATGGGCTACGCGGCGTCCGACCCGGAGCTGAAAGCATACACTTTCATGCTGACCGACCTGGTC
>JAQTZB010000053.1 GCA_028688015.1 Elusimicrobiales bacterium
GTCATCGGCATCAAGACCTCCGAGATCCGCGACACCTCCACTTCTTCCGAGGTGAAGGGCGAGACCCCGGAAGACACCGTGCGCACTTTCTCCAGCTACGTGGACATGATCATCATGCGCCACCCCGCGCCCGGCTTCGTGGAAAAGACCGCCTGGCTGATGAACCGCACCGGCCGCCCCGTGCCGATCCTCAACGGCGGCTCCGGCAAGGACCAGCACCCGACGCAGGCCCTGCTCGACATGTACACCCTCTACCGCAGCTTCGCCGGCGACCTGGACGGAAAGCACATCGTGATGGTGGGCGACCTGAAGCGCGGCCGCACGGTGCGCTCGCTCAGCTACCTGATGAAGAACTACAAGAACGTCTCGCTCTCCTTCGTCTCGCCGAAGGAATTCCGCATGGAGGCCGACATCCTCGACTTCCTGAAGCGCCACAAGATCCCGTTCCAGGAGACGGAGGACTTCAAGGGCGTGATGAAGACCGCCGACGCTATCTACATGACCCGAATCCAGGACGAGCACGACAAGGGCGGCGAATCGAAGGCCGTGGACTATTCCCCTTTCTACTTCAAGAAAGAGCATCTGAAAAACATCAAGAAGACCTGCGTGATCATGCACCCGCTCCCCCGCCGCCACGAGATAGAAGTCTCCGTGGACGACGACGAGCGGGCGGTGTTCTGGCGCCAGGAGCGCAACGGGATGTGGGCCCGCGCCGCCCTGATAGCCTATATCTTCGGCGTGGACGGGAAGATAAACTAGCGCGCAGCGGCTGAAACAAAAAACCCTCCGGCGGAACCGGAGGGTTTTTTATGTAAAATATCGGATAGACGGAAGGTTCAGGAGGGTCAGAATGAACAGGATTTTATTGGTATTCGCTGCTATAATTTTAACGGCCCCGGCGGTTTACGCGGCCGGGCCCTTGAAACTGGAAAGTTTAAGGGCTTTTGACCTTGGCCGGACGGATCAGACAATGCCTATGCCGGGCGCGCCCCTGAGGGCGGAGCCGGTTCCCGCCGACCTTCTCGCGAAATTCAACGACACGGAGAAACAGCTCGCCGCTTTCCGCGACGATCTTAACCGGGCCGGCTACGACCTGAACGACCTTGAAAGACGGGCCCGCCAGATGATCCAATATAATTCCCAGGATTATTTTTTCCGGACCGACCTGAGCAGGACGTCTTCCGACATGTCGCGGCGCTTCGATACCAGCCGGAAGCTCCTGGCGGACGTAAAAAACCTCCTTACCCTCGCGCAGAAAGCCCCGGAACTTAACAAAAGCGCCCGGGACATGGAAGCCTCGGCCCGCGATATCCTCCGCCTGACCTGGCCGGCCCTGCAGGACGCCGCCGGGCGCCTTGAAGGGACCGTCCGCTCCGGCGACCCGGCCGTCATCGGCTATAATTCCCAGTGGAACGCCGCCGACATCTCCCGCTATACCCGGCAGCTCTCCGATTCGGCCAGGACTCTTACCGCCGATACGAAGAACCTTACGGCCGCGACACAGCCGTAAACAGCGGGTTTATCTTAAAAGGGCGGCCCTCAGCGGTCCGCCCTTTTTAATTTGCTCAGAACAGCCTAAACTGCCCGGCTACCCCGCCCTCTTTACTCTATATATGTTAATACGCCTTTATATAGGCAATTAGCGCGTTTAAAGTGCTACAATCTTTTTTTACTCAATAACTGGCCCGGCCCTGCGGGTCCTGTCGGGGGTTTTTTTAATTTATTCGGATTCCGCCGAGGTATATAGATGCCGCTCAAAAAAATTTCCCTTTCCCTTTTGCTGCCGCTGCTGTTGCTTTTCCCCTGGAACGCCGCCGCCGCTGGCTCAAGGGTCAGCAAAGCGTCCCCGAGGAATTTCCGCCTCTCAAGCCCCGTGGCAGCGGTAGTCTCGGACCTTAATGCCGCCGCCCTCTCTACGACCAGCATAAAGTGGTACTGGTCCACCGGCTCCTACACCGGTATAGACGGTTTTTACCTGTATTCTTCCAGCACCGCAGTAAAGATAGCCTTAAGTTCCTCCACCGCTTCGTACATAGACCTGAGTCTTGGCGCCGACACTGCTTACACCCGCTGGATAACCGCTTACCAGGGCGCCGACGAGGGCGGCGATTCGCCGCACATGCAGAAATTCACTTACGCCGTGCCTCCGGCCGAAATAGCCATCTCCTCGGACGCCCCCACGGCCGCCCCGACCGTCAACTCCCTCGCCCTGCCCTGGGCCAGGCGCACCGACACCATCGTCTCCACCAGCGCCTACGCCGAGATACCGGCCGCGTACTGGTTCCCCAACCCGGTGCACGCCAGCGCTTACGCGATGGAATGTTCCACCGACGGCGGGACGACTTATGTCCGCAACAGGACCTTCTTCGTGCCGTGGGAGACCTTCCCCGTCCTGAGCAACAAGCATTACATGGTCAGGATGGGGGCCGTGAACGGCGACGATGAGCTGACCCCCGGCATCTACAGCGCCACCAGGACCTTCACCACCCCGCCCCTTACGCCCGCCGCCTTAACGGCGGTGGCCATCTCCTCCTATTCCATCCAGTGGCGCTGGGACAAGGATATGTTCGCCGGGACCGACA
>JAQTZB010000054.1 GCA_028688015.1 Elusimicrobiales bacterium
ACATCAGGTCCGTTATCAGGAGGTCGTAGTCGTTGGAAAGCAGCAGGCGGGAGGCCTCGGCAAAAGTTTCCGCTTTCGTCAGCGAGTAATTATTCCCGGAAAAGATCCGGGAATAAAGGCGGAGTATGGACTTGTCGTCGTCGGCCACCAAAATATTTACGGGCATGTTCAGCCTTTTTAAAAACCTGGGAATATGCCCCCTGAAACCCGTTCCCCGCAGGTTCCTCACCCATGAATAGTGTATCCTAAGTCACACTTGCGCGGAAGAGCCGCAGGGCCCAGGCGCGCCGGGGCATCGGGCCTACCCGCGCGTGGGCCCCCGCGCATAATGATAAAATAAAGCCGTGCAAAAACCGCCCCCTTTTTTAAGCCGGATAAAGCCCGACGTCCTCCTCGCGGTCTTTTCCGCCGCGGCTTATATCCCGCTTCTTTTCCTGCCTTTCGTGTTCGACGACGTGATGTCGGTGCGGAACAACCCGCTGCTCAGGGACCTGTCGAACGCGGCCTACCTGTTCCACCCGGCCTACACCCATGTCTTCAGGAACGAAGGCTTCGAGCCCTTCACCTTCCTGTACCTGATGCTCGCCGGCAAGCTGGTCGCCTGGCAGGCCTGGGGCTTCCACGCGCTCTCGCTGCTGGCCCACGCCGCCTGCGCCTGGACGGTCTACAAACTGGCGCTGCTCCTGCTGGGAAAAGAAAAGCCGGCGCTGCTGGCCGGCCTGCTGTTCGCCCTCCACCCGGCGCAGGCCGAATCCCTGGTGGCCGCGCTGTTCTCGGGCACTATTTTTTCCGCGCTGTTCTTCCTGGCCGCTCTTTACCGTTTCATGGAGCGGGACGGCAGTGACGGCGCCGCGGGAAAGCTGCTGACCGGCCTCCTGTTCGGCGTTTCGCTCCTTTTCAAGGAGCGCTCTTTTTCAGGCCTGCCCCTTTTCTTCCTGCTGCCTTTCCTGCGCGGAGTACCGAAGCCGCCGGGGTGCAGGAAAGGCATGAAGATTCCTTATGAGGAAAGCCCGCTAACGCCCGCGTCTCCGGGCGGCGGGTTCAAGGAGCTGCGCAGAAGGCTGCCTGAGCTGCTCGCGCTGTCTTTTTTCTGGACGGCGGCCCTGTTCTCCCGCCTGAGCGCCGGCAGGGGCTCGAGCCTGGGTTTCAAGGACATGGACCCCGCCTATCTTTTCGCGAAGCTGGCGGCTTACGCCAGGATGCTGTTGTTCCCTTTCCAGCTCTCCCCGGTTTACCAGAAGACCCCGGCGCTCCCCGGTCCCGCCGGGCTTGCGGCGCTGCTGCTTGCGGGAGGCGTCATATTTCTCGCCCTCAAATACTCCGGGCGCGGCAGGTGCGGCTATAACCCGGCCGCGACGGGCGCGGCGGCCTTCCTCCTGCTCCTCCTTCCCTACCTTAACCTGCTGCCGGTAACCGACCTCGCGGAATACCTGAATTCCGTCTTCGTCTCCAACAGGTACCTTTACCTCCCGCTGGCCGGGGCCGCGGTGGTCTTCGCGGCTTTCGCGGCCGAAGCCGAAGAGCTGCTGAGCGCGCGGAGAGGCGGGCCTGCCCTTCTGAAAGCTTCGGGCGCGGCGCTCCTCGCGCTCTGCCTGGCGCTTTCCGCGCAGCAGCAGCTTATCTGGCGCAGCGACGAGCGGGTCTGGCTCCGCGCCGTGAAGCTCAACCCCGCCAGCCCCTGGGCCAATTATATGCTGGGCTCCTACTACCTGCAGGAGGGCCTGCCCGACGAGGCCCTGCCGCGCCTGAACCTCGCGCTTTCGCTGAACCCGCCGCGCGGAGTTCTGTCCAACGCGCTCGGGGCGCTGGCGGCCGCGCGCCTGCTGAAGGGCGAGACGAAAGAAGCGGAAGAAGGGGCCCTTAAAGCGCTCGAAGCCTGGGAATTCAATTACGACGCCTGGAATATCTATGGCGCGGCGCTGGCCGGGCTTGGAAAGAGGAAAGAAGCGGCGGCGGCTTTCGAAAAAGCCGCGGAAGCGGAGATCACCGGCGACACGCCGCTGGTGAATTTGGGCAGGCTTTATCTGGAACTTGGAGACCCCGCGAAGGCCGCGGCGGCTTTTGAAAGGGCTTTGAAGAGGGAAAACAGCGTCGATACCCTGGACCTGCTCTGCGGCGCCTACGCCGCCTCGGGCAGGCTGAAAGAAGCCTCGGCGGCCTGCCTGGCCTCCCTCGGGCTTAAGCCGGACAGGCCCCCCGCGCTGCTGCGGCTCGCCCGGATCTACCTGGCGCTCGGCATGGGCGAACCGGCGGAACTGTGCCTGGCCGAGGCCGTAAGGCTGGACCCGGAAAATACCGAAACCAGATCCCTGCTGAAAAAACTCCGCGATAAAAAATAACCGGGAAGCTCCATTGGAACTTCCCGGTTAATATCAGCGCCAGGCGCCGGGACCGGCTTCTTACATCGCATCGATGATCGCGTTCAGCGCCGGGCTGGGACGCATGGCTTTGGAGACTTTTTCAAAGTCGGGGTGGTAATAGCCGCCCATCTCCACCGGCCTCCCCTGCGCCGCTATAAGTTCCTTGTTTATCTTCCCCTCGTTCTCCTCGAGCTGCTTCGCTATCTTCGC
>JAQTZB010000055.1 GCA_028688015.1 Elusimicrobiales bacterium
ATTAGCAGGCCGTTTTTTATCAGTAATTCTTTCATTTTTAAGTGCGGCGGGAGGCGGAACCACAGGGGCGCTTTCCAAAGTGACCAAATGGGGGGCGAAAGCTTCGGACGCTTCCCTGTAAGTGACGAGCTGCAGGCCAGCCATCAGGAGCAGCACCGCCCAGGCCAGGCGCAGGGCGCGGCGGCCGAGGAAAACGTCGGCCGTTTTTACCGCCACGGCCAGGAGCAGGGTGAAACCGATGGCCGAATGCCAGACCAGGACCTGGCGCCAGGCTTCCTCGTTAACGCGCCAGGCCATCGCGAAGTAAAGCGTTCCCGTCAGAGCGAGCAGGATCAAAAAGACCGCGCGCCAGAAGCCGCGCCCGAAAGATTCATACATGAACCGGCTGAGGCCGGCCGCGCAGAAGAGGCAGGAGAAAGCTATGAAGAGGTGGAAACCGCGGCGCGCCTGGAGAGCCAGGGACAATTGCTCCAGGCTCCAGCCGCCGGGAAGAGCGAGCATGGTTACCAGCATGGCCGCGCCGAAGGCCGCCAGGGCCAGCGAAGCGGCCTGAGCGATCTTCTTCCCTTTATTATCCAGGGACCAGGCCTCTGCCGCCCCGAGGGTCAGCAGGGCGCCGCCCTGCAGCCAATGGATAATGTTCGAGGCCCGGGTGAAATCGCCGTAATCCAGGGTCACTTGCGTTTCCTTTTTTTAGACCCCTCGCGGAGATAAAAATAAAGCCCGGTAAACCCGGCGATCACGAGGAGCAGCCAGGCCGGGCTTGAAAGCCGGCCGCCGGGCTCGGAAGGGATCCCTGCCGGGACCTGGGCCGCGGCGGAAGAAGCCGCGGCGGCGGGGGCGGAGGCTTTCCTGGCAGCGGCCTCGATATGGGGAGGCGTGCTTTCCCGGAGGGAGGCCTCGACGAAGGGGGACATTTTTTTAGTTCCCGCGGCGCAGGCGTCCTGGTTTTTAGAGCAGTCGGCTTCGGCGAATGCGGGCGGGCAGGCCAGAAGCAGGGCGAGGATGATAAAGTTTATTTTCATAGTTTATTGTAGGAACAGAACTCCTCTTTTTTCTTTCTCGGCCTCGGGGCGGGGGCTTCGGCCGGGTAGCCGACCGACAGCAGGACCTCTACCTTCTTTCCCGCGCCCAGCCCGAGGGCTTTCGCGGCGCCCTTAGCGCTGAACCAGCCGAGCCAGCAGGTCCCAAGGCCCTGCTCCGCCGCCGCCAGGACGAAATGCTCGGCGGCTATGCCTATATCCATCAGGCGGAAATTAGTGTCCTGCACCTGGTTCCCCAGCCAGGCGCTCATCTTGCCCTTGCTTGAAACCACAGCTACCATGGCCGGCGCGGAGGCCGCGAACTTGCAGGCGGCGTAGACACCGCTGAAGGCCGCGGCGCAGAATTTTTCCTTGAGGGCCGGCTCGTCTATGACCACGAATTTATAAGGCTGGGCATTGCAGGCGGAGGGCGCGAGCCGCGCGGCCTCCAGGCAGAGGTCCAGCTTCGCCCTTTCCACGGGGGTGCTCCTGTATTTGCGGATGCTGCGGCGCTCAGCGGCCAGCCTGAGAAAGCGGGATTCGTGCATAGGCATATTTTATAATATAAGAAGAATCGGGAATCGAGAATCGGGGATCAAAGAACGGGATAATTATATGGAAAATTGGAAAGACGGTGTTGACTTCGCTATCACGGTCTGCGACGCGGACGGGATAATTACCGAGATGAACGCAAAAGCCGCGGCGGCTTTCGCCAAGTTCGGCGGGGCCGGCCTGGTGGGAAAGAGCCTGCTGGACTGCCACGCCGAAAAGTCCCGGACCATGATCAAAAAGATGCTGACCGGCAATATCTCCAATACCTATACGATAGAAAAGAACGGCGTAAAAAAACTTATCCACCAGGCGCCGTGGCTGAAAGACGGGAAACCAGCCGGCCTGGTCGAGATCTCGCTCGGGCTCCCGTCCGTCATGCCGCACCACGTCAGAAAACCGTAATAAGTTACTTTGCCGGGGCCGCGGTTTCGGTATAAGCTTCCCGCAAATGCAGCGGCTTCTCTGCGCGCGACCGCATTTTAATATTGATCATCTCCACCATCACCGAGAAGGCCATGGCGAAGTAAGTATAGCCCTTCGGGATATGCTGGCCCAGGCCGTCCGCCACCAGGTTGACGCCGATAAGGATCAGGAAGCTCAGCGCGAGCATCTTGATGGTTGGGTGGCGTTCGACGAAATCGGCGATCGGTTTGGCGGCGAACATCATCACGCCGACCGCACAAACGATGGCAAGCACCATGACCGGAATGTGGTCGGCCATGCCGACGGCGGTGATGACCGAATCCAGTGAAAACACGATGTCGATGATGGCGATTTGCACGAGTGTCGCCGCAAAGGCGGCCTTCGCGGCGGCTTTGCCGGTGGCGGCATCTTCCTCGCCTTCCAGGCTGGCGTGGATTTCATGCACGCTCTTCCACAACAGAAACAGTCCGCCACCGAGCAGGATCAGATCGCGCCCGGAAATCGCGTAATCGAACAGCGTGAACAGGGGCTCCGTCAGCCGCATGATCCATGCCAGCGACAACA
>JAQTZB010000056.1 GCA_028688015.1 Elusimicrobiales bacterium
AAGTACTTCATCGGCCGCGCCGCGAAGCAGGTCCCGGAGTACAAGACTTTCAACCCGAGCGCGCTGCTCACCGTGTCGAAGTATTCGCTCGGCCGGGAAAAAGAGATAGTGGACGAATACGTGCGCAACGGCCTCACCGATATTTTCGCGCGGCCGCTCGCCCCGATCGGCTACGCCAAGAACCTCTGGCCGAAGATCGGCTATTCCGCCGGGGAGTTCGCCGGCTTTTACCGCAACACCCTGAATTACATCCTGAAGCTGAACGCCGCCGGAAAGAAGATCCGCGAGCGCCACGCCGTGATCATGCTCGAGAAGATCGTCAACGGCGGCGACCCCGGCTACCTGGACATGCGCTGCCCCTGCGGCGCGGCCATAGGCCAGGTGGCTTACAACTATAACGGCGACCTCTATTCCTGCGACGAGGGCCGCATGGTGGGCTGGGAGGGGGACGACCTCTTCAAGATAGGGAACGTGCTGAAAGATTCCTACCGCAAAGTGATGCTTGCGCCCGCCTCGAGGGCCTGCGCCGCGGCCTCCAACCTCGAGTCGCAGCCGCAATGCTCCCGCTGCGTTTACAAACCTTACTGCGGGGTCTGCCCCGTCTACAACTACGAGACGCAGGGTTCGCTGTGGGGCGATATGCCCTCCAGCGGGCGCTGCGCTCTTTCCATGGGGATGTTCGACGCGCTTTTCGCCCTGCTCAAGAAGCCGGCCAGCGCCAAAATCCTGAAAGGGTGGGTGCAAAAATGAAGCCTGCGAAAAAAGCCGGTGGTATCTTTTTAAGCGGCGAGATCTACTGCGCCGAAGCCGTGAACCTCGCGGCCTCGGTCTTCGAGGGGCGCGGGGTGCGCGTCGCTAAAGCTGCCGGCGGGTTCCGCGTCGAAGCCGCCGGCGGGGAAGGCGCCGCCGGAGAATTCTGCAATGAAGTCCTGAACCAGCAGTGCCGGATAGACCTCAGCCGCAGGAATTTCAAGATCGCTTCCATCATAGCCACCAAAGCCCTGCTTTCAGCCGCGGGGGTGGACCAAAGCGGCGCCGCCAAGGCTAAAAAGAAAGCGGCCGGGCGCGGATAAAAAAGGCCGCCTGGCGGGCGCAGTTCCCGGCCGGCGCGTGCAAAGCAATGAAAAAATGGTTGATCCTCGCCGCCGCGCTGCTCCTCGCTTTCGCCGCCGGAATCAAGTACCAGCAGCGTAAAGCTTTCTTCGGGAACCCCGGGTTCCCTTCCGCGCTGCCGGAGACGGGCGGCGCTCCCCTGCCCGCTATCGCCCAGCCTCCCGGCGCCGCGACCCTCCCCGGCGGCGCCACTTTTTATTCTATCCCCGGGGACCTCGCCTCCGTCCCTTCCAAGTCCGCCGCCCCTTCCACTTACGGCGCGCTTCTCACCATAAAGAACAAGCTCTATGACGGCGGCCCGTGCAAGGGCGGGTCGCTGAACGAGATCTTCTCCGCGCACGGGCGCATCTGGGGCTACCTGGCGCCTTACGGGTCTTTCACCGGCGCCGACAACGAGGAGACCTACGACCTGCTCGCCAGATACCTTTCCTGCGCGGCGCTGGCGCGCCGCGACCCGTCCTTCTGCAATTACCTGCCGGGGGAAAGCCGCGGCGGCAGGACCGACGTGCCGCTGCTGAAAAGCCCCAATTATAAATGCTCGCAATATTTTCTGGACGCGTCCAGCAAAGCGGTCAGCGCGGGCGGCTGCCCGGCGGACCGGAACGCCCTTTGCTCCGCCTACCTCTCCAGGTCCGAGGCCTCCTGTTCCGCGCTGCTGACGAAACTGGAATCTTCGTACTGCGGCTTCCTGGCCAAAGCGCAGAAAAGGGCCGGCGGCTACGCCGGCTGCTCTCCGGAAGAGGTCAAGGCCGCGTTTAAAAAAGCCGAAGAAGAGAAGGCCCTGGCGGAGAGGCAGCGGTTTGAAAATGAAAAGATAACCGAAGAGATAAATGCGCGGGTCCGCAAGCTGATGGGGAAGACGGGCGCGCCCAAATAAACTCCACGTGAAACGCATCGACATAAAAATAGGCTTCAACTGCAACAACCTGTGCGATTTCTGCGCGCAGGGCGGCAAGCGCAGCCGCGTCGGCCGGAAAAGCCTGAAGCAGATCAAAGACGACCTGGCCCGCGCCAAAAAACAGGGCGTAAGCGCCGCCGTCTTCACCGGCGGCGAGCCCACGCTGCACCCGGACCTCCCGGCCGCGGTGCGCGCCGCCAGGGCTATGGGCTATGAAAGCGTGCAGGTGCAGACCAACGGGCGCCGCTTCGCCTATTACGATTATTGCCTCGAGCTTAAAAAAGCCGGGGTGACCGAGATGGGGCCCTCCCTGCACGGCTCCACGCCGGAGATCCATGAGAAGCTGACGCGGGCCGAGGGCAGCTTCAAAGAGGTCGTGAGCGGCATCCTCAACTGCAAGAAACTCGGTATGTACGTCCTGACCAATTCCGTGATCACCTCGGTGAACTACAAAGACCTCCCCGAGCTGGCGAGGCTGCTGGTGCGGCTCAAGGTCAACCAGTTCCAGTTCGCCTACGTCCACCTGGTCGGCTCG
>JAQTZB010000057.1 GCA_028688015.1 Elusimicrobiales bacterium
TTCGGTGCGGGTTTCCTCGGCTCCCTTACCGGGCTGGGCGGCGGCATAGTCATCATCCCGCTGCTGACGGCTGTCTTCGGCGTGGATATCCGCTACGCAATAGGGGCCTCGCTGGTGTCCGTTATCGCCACTTCTTCCGGAGCCGCCGCCGCTTACGTAAAAGAGGGCTTCAGCAATATCCGCATAGGGATGTTCCTCGAGATAGCGACCACGGTAGGCGCCCTCGTCGGCGCTTTTCTCGCGCTGCGTCTTTCCACGCCCGTTATCGCCCTTATTTTCGGCCTGGTCCTGATGCATTCAGCCTATGTTTCAAGCCGCCCGAGGGACGAGAGCGCGGGCCAGGTTAAGGCCGACAAGCTCGCTACCCGGCTCAGGATGAACGGGACTTACCCGGCGCGCGGAGGGCTCGTTCCCTACAACGTAACCTCCGTCCCGTCCGGTTTCGGCCTGATGTTCGTAGCCGGAACCATTTCGGGCCTGCTCGGGATAGGTTCCGGGGCCGTTAAGGTGCTGGCCATGGACCAGGCTATGCGCCTCCCGTTCAAGGTCTCGACCGCCACCAGCAATTTTATGATAGGCGTTACCGCCGCGGCCAGCGCCGGGATATATCTCAGGCAGGGCTACATAGACCCCGGGCTTACCATGCCGGTAATGCTAGGCGTGCTGCTCGGCTCGTCGATAGGGGCAAGGCACCTGTTCAGCGCCGAGACCAAGAAACTCCGCGTCGTCTTCGGCATGGTAATATTCGTGCTGGCCCTTGAAATGCTGTATACCGGCCTGAAAGGCCTTCTCCTCATATGAAACGAATAGTGCGCGAACTATTGAACCACGAGACGGAGATAATTATCGGGAATCTCCTCAGGGCCGGGGTTATCGCCGCGGCCGCCGTGGTCTCCTTGGGCGGGGTAATTTATCTCTTCCATCATGGCCTGGAGCCCGTAAATTACAGGGTTTTCCACCGCCAGCCCCCCGACCTTTCCTGCGTCGGCGGCATATTAAAGGATGCCGCTGCCGGGCAGGGCCGCGGATTGATACAGTTGGGGCTGCTGATCCTTATCGCCACGCCGATAGCGCGCGTAGGATTTTCGGTTTTCGCTTTTGCCAGGCAGAAAGACCGCCTTTATGTCCTGGTTACGCTGATAGTCCTGGCCATCCTGGTCTATAGCCTGATGGGCAAATAGAGCGGCGGCCGGCGGCTTCCTTAATGACCGCGCGGCGGGGAACAAAGGACCGCCGGGCACGACCTGCCGGCCGGGGCCGCCGTCCCGCCGGGGCTGAAGAATAAAAAATGGAAAAAGACAGACCCGCGCACTCCGAAGAGCCGCGCCGGCCGGGAGTGCCGGCGGCAAAGGCGCGCGATATCGCTTCCCTGCCCGTCCCGGACACGCTGGCGGAGCTCCGCGCGGACCCCGCCGCCGGGCTCACCGACCAGGAGGCGGACCTCCGCCGGAAGGAGCACGGCTACAACGAAGTGGCCGAAAAAAAAGGACACCCGGCCCTCATGTTCCTGGGCAAGTTCTGGGGCCTGTCGGCCTGGATGCTCGAATTGATCATGCTGCTGTCCGCCGCGCTCGGAAAATATTCCGATCTCGCCGTAGTGGGGGTGCTGCTGGTCGTCAACGCCGTGCTGAGCTTCATGCAGGAGCACAGGGCCGCCGGCGTAGTGGAGGCGCTGCGCCGGCGCCTGCAGGTGAGCGCGCGCGTCCTGCGCGGGGCGGCCTGGCGGGTGATCCCCTCCCGGGAGCTGGTCCCGGGCGATATCGTGCGCGTGCGCCCGGGCGACATTATTCCCGCGGACGTCAAGCTCCTGGCCGGCGAGCTGAGCGTAGACCAGTCGGCTCTCACCGGCGAGTCGAAGGACGCCGGCAAGGCGCCCGGGGACGTGCTCTCGTCCGGATCGGTAGTCCGCCGCGGCGAGGGCAACGGCGTGGTCATGCTTACCGGCGCGAAGACCTATTTCGGCCGCACCACCGAACTGGTGCAGCTGGCGCGGCCGAAACTGCATATCGAGGCGGTGGTGGCGAAAGTGGTCCGCTGGCTCTTCGTCATAGTAGGCGCGCTGCTGGGCGTGGTAATTTCGCTCTCGCTGCTGCGCGGCGCGCCGCTGCTGGAGATGGTCCCGCTCATGCTCGTCCTGCTGATGAGCGCGGTGCCGGTCGCCCTCCCCGTCATGTTCACGGTCAGCATGGCCGTAGGGGCGAAGGAACTGGCGAAGCGCGGAGTCCTGGTCACGCGCCTGAACGCCGCGGAGGATGCCGCGACCATGGACGTGCTCTGCGTGGACAAGACGGGCACTATCACGATGAACCAGCTGGCCGTCGCCGGGGTGAGCCCCCTGGGGCAGGCGTCCGAAGCCGACGTTATCGCCGCCGGCGCGCTCGCGTCGCAGGAAGCCAACCAGGACCCGATCGACCTGGCCTTTCTTGCCGCGGCGAAAGCGCGGAACGTCTTCGCGGGGGCGCCCGCGGCCGCCCCCGTCTCGTTCTCGCCGTTCGACGCGAAGAACCGCAGGACGGAGGCCGTGGTCGAACAGGGCGGGCAGCGG
>JAQTZB010000058.1 GCA_028688015.1 Elusimicrobiales bacterium
GCACAGCGACCATTGTCGGGGCCTGAAAAAGGTTTTCGCCATGGTCGACGTGAAAAATTTCTACGATTCCCGGGCCGAGAACGTCGAGGCCAAAGGCGACAATAACCTGCGCGAACTGGCCGACGCGGAACCCGCCTGCAAGACCCACTATCCGGAAGCCGGCAACAATCTCAACTGGGACTCCCGCGTGACCGTGAAAGTCCTCAATACCTGCTCGGAGCCCGTGCAGCTCAAATACAACGACGACGTGAACAATTGCTCGATAGTGCTGCGGTTCTTCTACAACGGGACCGGGCTGCTTTTCACCGGCGACGCCGAGGCTTCCATAGAGAACGCGATGATGCGCATCTTCAAGTCCGGCCTTGAGTCCTACGCGCTTAAAGTGGGGCATCACGGCTCCCGCTATTCCTCCACCGACGGCTTCCTGGCCCGCGTAAAGCCCAAGATGGCGATAATTTCCGTCGGCGTCGACAATGTGTACGGCCACCCCCATAAAGAGGCCCTGGACCGCATCCGGGCGGCCGGCGCAAAGATCTTCTTCACCACTGGCGGGACGCAGACCCTGACCATCCCCGCGCCCAGGAAGGGCGTTGAACCCGTGATCGGGGGGCTGGTACCCTACGATCCCGCCGCGCCCGTCCTTCCGCAGGTCGAGGCCGTTATCTACAGGCCGGAAGTGGAAGCGCCCAGGAACGTGAACGGGCCGGCCCTTGAACAGCTGGAGGAACAGGCCGCTGAATAGCTTTAACGCTTAGATATCCGGAAGGCCGGCCGAGGAATACTCGGCCGGCCTTTCAGTTTGCCAAGCGCCGCCCATTATCGCATAATATTAAAACAACTTAGCGACAGTTCACCAAGGAGACTATAATGTCAAAGAAAGCAATTTCCATCGCGGTGTTCCTTTTAAGTTTTGGCTTTAGCGCTTACGCGGAGGACCAGGCTGCCCAGCCGCCGGCCCAGACCGCAGTGCAGAACGAGGCGGCCGCTCCGGCTAATCCCGCGGACGTCAAGCCGGCCGAAGCCGCCCCCGAAGGCGGGGTGATGGGCTGGTGGCACAGGTTTCGCGGTAAAAAAGAGGAAAAAATAGAGAATCCGGGCGAGCAGAAAGCCGAAGCCGGCGCGAATATGGAAGAGAAGGGCGAAAAGATGCAGGACCAGGGCGAGAACCTTAAGGAAGCGGGCGAAAAGCGAGAAGAGCGCGGCGAGCGCGCTGAGAACAAGGGCGAGAAGATGCAGGAGCAGGCCGAAAAGATGGACGCGCAGGCCGGCAAACAGCGCGCCAAGGGCAATGTAAAAGCCGCCAATAAGCTTGAGCGGAACGCCGACCGCAAGGAGAACCGCGGCGAGAGCCTTGAAAACAAGGGCGAAAAGATGCAGGCCCAGGGCGAACGCCTGCAGAAAAGCGGGGAAAAGCGCGAGAAGCGCGGCAAGCGCCTGGAAAACAAAGGCGAAAAGAAGCAGGCCAAGGGCGAGCGCAAGCAGAAGCACGGCGGAAAACATAAAGGCCGCGGCAAAGGCAAATAGGCCGCGCCCCTCATACGAAAAAGCCCGGGAAACCGGGCTTTTTCATTGGCGCCCGGCCGGGACCTGCGGGGGCGGAACGCAGTGGTCCAAAAAACGACCCGCGACTAGGCCTTTTGGGCCTGTCGGCAAGCCGTTCTTTATCGTAAGCTATAGTTACGGGGTTTGGAAGCGAGGACAGCTATGACAGAAACGTGCAACTTTGATAAAGACGATAATGAGCGCCGCAAGAGCGACAAATTGATAGTCCGCGTCCCTGCCGCCAAGATCGTAGCCATGGACGTTCCCGATACCAGGCAGGTCAGGCACGGCGCCTACCTTTGGAACCTGAGCCCCCGGCCCCGTTCCGGCAAGAGCTGGCGCGATATCTCTTCGGTAAATTAACTCCCTTTAACGGAGCCAGTTTTCCCCCGCAGTCCGGGGAATAAAAAAGACCCGGTCTTTCGGCCGGGTCTTTTTTTGCCTGGTTAAAGCGGCTTATTTAGCCGTAGCGTTGATCCAGGGCAGCGCGGCGTTCACCTTGGAGTAGACGCCGTACTTGTTGGGGCGGGCGCAGCCCTCTCCCCAGCTCACTACGCCGGCCAGCGCCATATTCGAGCCGCTGCCGATGAACAGCGGGCCGCCGCTGTCGCCCTGGCAGGAGTCCTTGCCGCCTTCGGGGTAGCCCGCGCAGATCATGGAGCCGTCGAGAGCGCCGGGATAGGCCGCTTCGCAGGCCTCAGGGGTGACCAAAGGCACGGTTACCTTCATAAGGTTCTTGGAGATGCTCTGGGAACCTTCGCTGGTGGTGCCCCAGCCGGCGGTGACGAAGCTCACATTGCCGGTGAGTTCCGCGGAGTTGAGGGCGATGGGGGCGAACTTGGAGTCGCCGCTGAGCTTTACCAGCGCGTAGTCGTTGAACATGGTATTGGTGTCCCAGTTCGGGTTCTTCACTATCTGCAGCACGGTGAACTTTTCGGTGCCGGCGGTGACGCCCTGGGTGTTGAGGCCGACCACTACCGATTTAAGGTAGCCGCCT
>JAQTZB010000008.1 GCA_028688015.1 Elusimicrobiales bacterium
CGGGATATGCCATACTCGCGGCACAATGAACTCATCTTCTCGCCGTCAAGCAGCCGGACAACGAACTTCATTCTTTCGTCCATAACAGAATACTCCTTCCATGGCATAAGGCACCTCCTGGTTCCTATGCCAGAATTGTAACCTATGTGTCCGGTATATTCTGTTACCTATGTCTCGGGTTGCTCAGAAGGTGAAATCCGCGCTGCCGAACCCCGGCAGCGCGTGCAGTTTCTGCACTTCCCCCGACGGCTTTTCAGGGGCCCGATTAAGAAGGCTTTTCCGCAACAGAACAAAACCGCGCCGTCAAAGGCGCGGTTTTTGATTTCAATCCGTATATCCCCTAGGGTTTCCCGGAAGACTCCGAGATCAATTCCGAAGTCCATGCAACAGGATCAACTGAATACCGGCGTGAAACCACCTGGTCGCCGTACGTGTCGCCGCTAAAAGTCACTGTAACTTCGTTCTCCACTTCCCCTGAGACGCAGCGCCCGCTATAGTCTCGCCATCTGCGCGTCGGCATGTCCGCCAGTTTTAGTATCCTTGCCGGCCTCGTGCCCGACAGGACAAAGCAGCCGACCCGGCTGTGTTTCGCGTTCTCGTCGAAGGACAGGCCGGAGTCATAATCCGTATGCGCCGGGTCCTGGGCTATGGCGCAAATGCAATAATACTTTTTCGTGCCCTCTTTGCCGGAAAGTTCCACGGCGTCGGGCCGCAGGGCCGTTATGTCGGTAAGCCCGGAGTAGACCTTCATAAACTCTCTTTTGGCCAACCCGGAGAATACGCCGGGAACCTCCTTCTCATCGATATCCCCCGTTCCGGCCGCGTCAGCCTCTTCCGGCGGCGCCTGCAGCGCCTCCCTGGCCGCTCTGCTGTTATCTATCCACATATGATCGCTGCGGACATCCTTGGGCCTGGCGGCTCTGGCCTCCATTCCGGACCTGGCCTCTTCCAGCGCCGTGCGGACCATGTGCGGGACCAGGCCCTCGGAAAGTATTTTCTCCCGCTGCGCGTCGCTCCAGTTAGGCGCGTCCTTCTTTTCGAAGCCCGCCTCCCCGGAGAGCACCTTATCTAAAGGCACATTGTATTTACCCCCGAGCAATTTCGCTCCAGGAGCCGGATCGTGGTCGGTTATGACGTCACTTTCTGCAGGCAGATAGGAAACAGCCTTCAGCGTTTTAAAATCTATCACAACGATGCCGTTGCAGACGGTAGAAGAACCCTCCCTGTCCCTGGAGGTGCGCGCCACAAGCCTTTCTTCGCTGACGGATATGGCGCCGATGGAGCAATCGAGCAGAGCGGGATGCCGCAAGACGCCGATATCTCCTGTGACGATATCGTAGAACACGGCGCCGCCGATGCCGTTAAAGCCTTCGCCGTTGTAAAACTTGTAACCCGCCCAGACTTTTCCCGGCGCGCCGGCGGCCGGCCCGATCTCCGTCTCGTAGCTCCAAATCTCGGCCTTCGGGCGATATTTTTTAAAGAGGGATCCGTCAGGGATCGGGAGCTCGGCGATAATGCGCCATTTTTCTTCATCTGCGCTGTATAAATACACGCCTGTCCCATAGACAAGGAAAGAAGTCGTCCCGACCTTTACTTCCGTGACTCCGCTGGTTTGCGCGGTTATATTCTCCTCGACTGGATTATACGGCGGGCGCTCCGATTCTGGCGCCATACTGACTCCCGGTATTTTTGCGGCTTCAGCCCTCGGCTGGTTCCCCGGCCCGGCAACCGCGGAAGGGGTACCGGAGGCTTCGGCGCTCACCGTCGGAGCAGCCTCCTGCCTGAAGAAGCCGTACACTACCGAGCCGGCGAGCACGGCAATGCCGGCGAATTTAATGATATTCTGACTGCTCATTCTTGTTGTATCCCCCGCGCAAAGGATATAACTTCGGCGGTATAGTGTCAACGCTATCCCGCTGTTCAAGGCTCGGCTTTTAAAAACACAAACCGCCGGCTTCCCGGCGGTTTTTGTATTTTTCTAGAGAGACACGTCACTCGCCGGTAATGTACTCGATCGAGAACACCTTAGCATCCTGAAAAGCTATCCGCATCGCATGCCCCGGAGGGAGCGCCTCCGGCGGCACGTCCTTATCCGGAGAAACCGCCAAATCGGAATAGAACAAGTAATACCGCCCGGGCTTATCAGCCGATTTCCCCTCGCTAAGGGGAAGCCCATATAACTTACGCACCTTATCCTCGGAGTCCCCGAGCTGAACTCCCTTACCGGTGCTCAACGACTTAAAATCTGCCTTGGAAACACAGGTACTGGGAAAAATCGCCTCGCCCGTGAGTCTTACATTTACCAAGCAACCGCTTTTTCCGCAGTTATCCTCGATGTCCAACTCGACATATGTTTTCGACTTCGGGACATAATAACGCAAACGCCGGCCATGCGTGCCTTCGGTCTTATCAACGCATCCTGCCCCGTAGGTATTGAGCAAGGCCTCCGCCTCTACGACTGGCGCACTGTCAGTAAAATCGAACCCGGCGATCTTATCTTCGGGACAGCGGTAGCGCGTCCAGGTCTTGTCTATCACAGGCCGAGGACGCAGCGAGAAACTTCGATACCCCTTTGTCTTCTCTTCCATCTCCCGGCTCTTTCTCATCTCAAGATAAGCGACGCCCCCGGCCACTATCGTCGCGGCCAGAGCTACTGCTCCTATCCCGATCAATATCCGTTTTCCCATAGGCATTCTTTCAAAGGAGACTTACGGCTCGCTTTCATTATCCTCAAACGTATCGCGTCAGTGGTATTTCCAACTAAAGGTCTCGGAGTCCTTAAAACCGTTCCAGAAGATCTTATACCCGTCGAGGTTGTAGCCGCTCAGCCAGAATAGGAATTCCGTAGCTCCGTCGGAATCGTAGTCGGCGAAGTCGATAAGCTGCAGGCCGGCGCCCAGGAACTGCGGAGCCGTACCGGACGAGACGCTTACCCAGTAGAAAGCCTCCGAAGATTCCCCGACAATGTCCTTCGCGCCCGAGTCCGGTTTAAAACGGAAAGCGACAATGTTCCGCTTAGCGTTCGAAGAGTATTGTTCTGCGGCATACAGGTCGCCTATCTTGTAGTCGAACAGTACGTTGCCGGCATCGGTTTCCCGGAAAAGCTCCCGGACATTTTGTTTGATCACAGAAAATATCCCTTCCGTGAGTTTGATACTCGTGGAAACCTTCTTCCACCCCTCTTTATCCGCTTTAGGCTCGAACGCGGACAGCACTACCGGCTTAAAAACGGCGCAGCCCGCCCAGCCGGAAAACTGAAGGTCTCGCTTCCCTTTGAAGACTGTCTCCGGGAGGTCTCCAGCCTGCTGCGCCCCGACGTCCATAGATCGATAGTACTTCTCATTATCACGACTTGCTACCTGCCCAACGCTCCGTCCGCGCTCAAGCACGGTCCATTTATTGAATTCCTTGGATCCTGTAACCGGCTCCCAGGGCCCAACCTGCTTCAGAAAAGAAACCCTGACAATTGGCGCATAGACGTAGCCTTTACCGGTATTTTCACAACGATCCTCCAAAAACGCCAGAGCCTGTCCTTTTGGCTCCCCCCTCATCTCCCTCTCGGCTTGAAGCGACCTGTCCAAGTAATCCTCCGCAACCGCGCCATCCAGCACGTTCCGGAATTCTTTGCTGGCGAAAAGTTTCTTCGCGTCCGCGGATTTCAGGCCGGACAGAAGCCCCGCGTATGATTCAAACTCCTGCGGATAGCCGCCGCCGCGGCGCCCGTCGCAAAGCCACACAGCCGGAACGATATAATCCTCGCCGCCGGAATGGTCGAAGGGCCTTTGGCAATCATAGAGCGGAAGCAATTCCCTGAACAGCCGCACGAAATCCTGGCAGTCAGGGGCGGAGTTCTGGTTGGCGCACTTTTGATACGCCTGCTCTATCCGGGGACAAAGTTCTTTGGCCGGACAGGTTTTATTAAACTCCTTCATCCCGGCCGGAGCGGCCTCGGCATGCGCGCTCACCGCCGAGAACAGAAGAACACAAGTAAGCGCTTTTAGCATATGAGATCTCCTACCGGGAAAGAGCCCGGCCCCGGAGTACATATCAAAGCTGTCCATGTTTCCACCAGATAACAAGTTTTTCTGAAATCGACCGGTCTTTCTCCGGACAAGCAGGCAACTCCATACTTTTTATCCTGATCTCCGTCAGCAAATCAAGGACCGCCTCCGCAGCCGCGCCGCCCCGCAGGCGGGAAAGAATTTCAGGAGCGTACTCGTCATATTCGTCCAGAGGCGCGGAATCATCCGCCTGACCTGGTTGAACTCCGATAGGATCCCACTCCCGCAGCACTCTTCGTATATGGTCGAGCTCTGACCGTTCAGTTCTTTTCATGATCGCTCCCCCTGTGCCGCAACAGGTGTCCCGAAGCGGCGGCGTAAGGTTTCAATGAACGCCGAGTCTCCGCGCTTAGAGACCAGGACGGCGGGAGAATAACCGCGCCGCCAGGCGCAGTACAAGGTTGCGGCAAGCAGCCCGGCCGTTATCAGCACGTTCGGCCAGGCATTCAACTCCCATTGCCAGGGCACCGTTAACTGCCACTTACCGGAGAACGGCAGGAGATACGGGATCGGCCACTGATAACCATCGGGACCGCGAGAACCGGCAAGGTCGCACAGGTAATGCAGGTGTATCACGGCAAAGCAAACTAAAGCTGTCACGGCGCGCCGCTTTGCGAACGCCGCGCAGGCAAGACAGAAAGCCGCGGCGAAAGCCAGGTTATGCAGGGAATGGTGATAGTCGCTCCAGAACTGCATTGCATCAGGTGAATGGCCTTTTATCAGGTCGAGCAGGACCGGAAGGCCGTCCACATCCGGGATCATGGAGGATACAACGATCAGCGCGCGGTCCCGTCGCTCCAGGTCGAACGGCAGCCCGGATACCCAGCCGGCGAAAAAATGAGTTACAGGGTTCATTCGCTTACTTCCCGGCCCGCTTTGCCGGCACGGCGGACCTTCCGCGCTTCAGGTCGCGCAGTATCGAGAGGAGGTCGTTCGGGAGCACATCTGTATTGTAATGGAAGTTAGTGAACCGCCAGGCGCCGCCGGGACGCTTCGCCTCCGCCCGCACGTCCCAATCCCGCTCCGCGCCGGCCGGCTTTATATCGGCCAGACATTTCCCCTCCTCCACGGTAACCTTTGCCGTGTAGTACTTTTCCGCTGGGTCCTGTGCGGAGAGGAATGGATCGAAATCTATACCTACTATACCGTCCGTAGACTGTTCCTGCGCTTTACGGTCCTCCGCCAGGGCGTCGCGCAGCCTGTCGCTGAAAAGGGACGGCCTTTGACGGATCGCAATGACAGAGGCCGGCTTTTTTGAGCCCCGCAACGCAAGCGGGACATACCAGGCCAGGAATGCGTCGGTGAACTCGCGGCAGGAGAAAACCGCCCCGGTCCGGCTCAGCGCCGCCTCCGGAACGGGAACGACCGAGCGCTCATTCTCGTCATAACGCACGTCGTATACTTTCACGGCCTTCTTCGCCATCATCGAGTTCATGACGCAAAGCCCGGCCTTGCCTCCGGCGAAAGCGCGGCAGGATCGGGGGCCGAGTTTCGCCGCGATGGTTTTCGCCAGGATGGCGCTTTCCGGCTTATTCTGCCAGGCTTCGGTATACGCGTAATCCGACGAGTAGAACAGGTAGAGATAGATGAAGCCGGTCAGCTCCTCGTAGGAGACGCCGCGCGCGCGCTCGAAAGCGTAGCAGGTATTATCCGGGCAGAACTCCACCAGCTCGGCGGCAACTTTTGAAGCGGAGAATTGCCCCGGGAAAGCCGCCTCAAGAGCCTTGAACGCCTCGATGCTGCCGAGCCCCTCGGCCTGAGCGCTCCGCCCGGCGGCGTGAATAAAGGAGAAGAGCAGCAGCAGCGGCAGCAGGCCTGCGCGGATCAAAGTTATCATTTTCTTCCTCCCACTCTCAGTGCCGCTGCGGCGCTGGAAAGAACTTCTCTAAAAGTCATGCGCGGCAGCCAGATGAAGCCGCACAGCAGGTACAGCAGCGACGAGGCGAAGAAGTTTGCCGCGCGCAGTTCCGGCCAGACCGGCCGTCCCACCCAGGCGTTATACATCACGTAGCTGCCGTCCACGGTGAACCAAAACGCCAGCAGCGCCAGCGGGAGGAGTTTCCAGCGCCTGGCTTTAAGGACTAGTATCCCCCACGGAGCCGTGAAGTAGGCAAGCAGGCCCATTACGAAACTTATCCCCACGTCCCAGTCCGGCTGATCGTAATAGAACGCGCCAAAGACCAGGAGCGCCAGGCCTATCGCCAGCGTAAATAATTTCCAAGGCCTGAAATATTCTCCCATACCGCCTCGTTTTGCGCGCCAAGGGTCTTACGCCTTTGGAGAAACTATCAGCAACGGAACAGCCTGCATGTAATCCTCAAGCGCATCGCCTATGCCCGGATTAACAGGCATTAAATACACGCCTAGCCACAGCTGTCCGTGCTCAGTATATGTCGCCTTTACCACGGAGAAACGGCTGTTCAAATCAGGGAACTCAATAATGTATGAGTCCTTACTCTCCGAAAGTTTGCCTTTTACCCTGATCTCCGCCGTTCGCTTTGATCCGGCAAGAATTACGGACTCAATGCTTCCCGGCTCTCTCTGCGGAAGCTTGGCCTCGGAGATGCCTTCCCTAGAGGACAGGGAAGCGGACCTGAAAGACAGGGCAACAGTGAAGGTATGCTCCAGATTTCCAAAGTAACGCACCTCGGTACGCTTCGCGCTTTTACTCTCAAACTTAAGCCGCAGGAGTATGTCATCTCCCGGAGTGTAGCTGGTTTTATCCAGTGAAACGGTGTTCGTCGTACTCTGGAAATCATCTTTCTTCGAAAACAGCCTGTCAGCCAAATACCGCGCCGTCTTATTGCGCGAGACGACAGCGACGAAAGCGGCGAGAATGGCCACCGAAATGACGAACAGGAGATATTCTTTCTTTTTAAACACAGTTGCCTCTAAACTCAAGTGTTAGACCGAAGGCGATCCAAAGCGAAGAACCGAGAAAGAACTTAAAGAAACCGATGTGCGAAACTTCCGACAAGAAGCCCGCCTGAGCAGAAACAGAAAAAGCAGCCGATCGCGGCAAGTATCCCCAAGGGAACACGCATGCCCAGACGCCCACCGCGCCTGGAAACCAAGAGCAGGCCCCAACAGATAGAAGCGAGAAACAGTAAAACCCCACCGACGGATTCAAGATTCAAGGCAAGTGACGGGTCGCCGCGAATCGCCCCCTTCGGGTCACCTACAAGTACAGAAGCAAAGATTAAGATGTACCCGCAGACAAGCGCTGAAACTGCAAAGATCTTTATAAACCGAGTCGGCATATATGACTTCAGACCCGAACCAAGAATTCTAACTGTGGTATATTCGACAGCCACACCACCCCAATTAGGTTATTCTACAAAACCTGTATTGAATCCATGTCCATGTCCCGGGTGGGGCAGGAATGTACCCAGCGCCTCGCACTGCGCTCCCGGCAGACGGCTCAATTATCATAAAACACAAAAACCGCGGGTGACGGAACAATCCGCCGCCGCAACACACTGAATGGAGAACACTACAGAGAACAATACCAGGATCTGTGGTGTAGCTTAAGGAAAAGGACGGCACCGAGCTGGAATTCCTGCCAGTCTCCCACGCGCTGTGGAGCTACAACGGCAAGCCGGCTCCCTGGCGCACCATATAGTCAGGGCCTTAAGCGGTTTCCCCGGGAACAAGCGCGGCGGTCAATTCTTTTTTTCTCCGCTTTTTCGGCGAGATACAGCTTGCCGGCAAAGTATAAAAGCCCGGCGGCGTTAAGCGCCTTCCAGAGCAGCAGCCACCAGGGCCGCCACCAGGCGCCGCTATAGACCTCGGCCACATCCGATAGCCCGAAAGCGGCAAAGAGGACGCTGAGGGCGACGAGGTCTTTCCTGGAACTGTTCACCGCGGCTTTCTTCGCCCCCGCGAGCAGAAGCAGTCCTATAGAAATCCAGACGGCCGCCTCTAGTGAGTTCAGCCCTGCCGCGGAGTACAGATCAAAGCCGTCCATGTTTCCACCAGGCAACAAGTGCTCCTGAGCTCGACCGGTCCGTCTCCGGACAAGCAGGCAACTCCCTACTGTTTATCCTGATCTCCGTCAGCGAATCAAGGATCGCCTCCGAAGAAGCGCCGCCGCGCCGGCTGGAAAGAATCTCCGGCGCGTAAGCGTCATATTCATCCGGCGGGGCGGACTCCCCTGCCCGCCCGGGCTGAACGCCGATCGGGTCCCACTCGCGTTGGAGCTGGAAGAATGCGCTTACTGCCCCGAAAGTTATCGCCGGAAATACTTTTACGGCTGCCGATACTCGCATATTTAACATTCTACAAAACCGAGCCGGTCGAAATATTAGGTGGTGCTTCTCTGCTGCTTCTTCCGGCCCAGGCTGAGCTCGGGGCTGCCGGAGGACTCCCGCAGGAGGCCCCCCTCTACCGTGAATAGTCTGGCGGCCAGCGCGACGGCTTCCTCGTGGTCGTGCGTGACCAGCAGCACGGGGATATTGCGCTCCCGGATCATGCCTATCAGGCAGTCCCGCATGTGGAGGCGGGTGCCGTAGTCCAGCGCCGAGAAAGGCTCGTCGAGCAGCAGCAGTTCCGGCCCGGAGATCAGAGCCCTGGCCAGGGCGGCGCGCTGGCGCTGACCGCCGGAGATGCCGGAAGGGCGCCGGTCGCCCAGCTCTTCCAGTCTGAATTCCCGCAGCAGGCGGCGCGCCTCGGCCAGCGCGCGGGAGCGCTCCAGCCCCCGGGCCCCGTAGACCACGTTCTCCAGCACCGTCATATGCGGGAACAGCGCCTGGTGCTGGAAGACAAAACCTATCCTGCGCTCCTGCGGCGCCACCCAGGCCCCGGGGGCGCAGAGCGCCCGGCCGTTAAGCGTCACCTCTCCCTCGTCGGGCCGGACCAGGCCGGACAGCAGACGGAGGGCCATGGTCTTGCCGGCTCCCGACGGGCCGAACAGCACCCCTATCTCCCGGCCCAGGGCCAGGTCTATGTCCAGCTCGACGCCGGGCAGCGAGTGCCTGAGGCGCGCGCTCAGCGCCGGAGCGGCCTTCACAGGAGCCTCCGGGCAAAGCCGCGCGAAGCCGCCAGCATGGCCACCGACAGCAGCGTCAGCGCCGCCACCAGCAAATGGGCCCTGTCCCAGTCTCCCGAGACCGCCGCCGAGTAGATGGCCAGCGGCATGGTGTCTGTGCGCCCCGGGATATTGCCGGCCAGCATCAGCGTGGCGCCGAACTCGCCCATGGCGCGGGTGAAGGACAGCGCTATCCCCGCGAAGATGCCGCGCCAGGCCAGCGGCAGGGTGACGCGCAGCGCCGTTTCGACGCGCGAATAGCCCAGCATCGTCGAGGAATCTATCATCTCCCGGTCCACCGCCTCTATGGCGGACTGGGCGGTAGCCTGCATGATGGGGAAAGCCACTACGGCGGCCGCCACCGCGGCGGCCTGCCAGGTGAACATGATGTTCCAGCCGGTCCAGGCGTAAACCTGCCGCCCCACCAGGCCGCTGCGCCCCAGCAGCATGACCAGGTAATAGCCGGTTACCGTCGGCGGCAGCACCAGGGGCAGCAGCAGGGCGGCCTCGACGAGGCCCTTGCCGCGGAACTTGGCGCCCGCCAGCGCGAAAGCCGCCGCCAGCCCGGCCGCGGTTACCGCCAGCGTGGCCAGCAGCGAAACCTTGAGCGAGAGCAGCAGCGGGCCCTGCATCAGTTAAAACCGAAGCGCCGGAAAGCGCTCTTGCCCTTTTTTGAAAGGAGGAAATCCGTGAACTTTGCGGCCCCGGCCGGGTTCGGCGCGTTCTTCAGCACGGCGCAGGGATAAACTATCTTCGCGTGATCCGAGGCGGGGAGAACCTCCGCGATCTCAACGCGGGGCTCCACCCTGGCGTCGGTGAGGTAGACAAAGCCGGCGTCCACCTCCCCCCTGGCGGCATAATCCAGCACCTGCCGCACGTTCTCGGCCAGTATCAGCCTGGCCTCTACCGCGCCGTAGAGCCCGCGCTTGCGCAGCGCCTCGGCGGCGTACCGGCCCGCCGGCACGGTGGCCGGGTTGCCGATGGCTATCCTGGATATGCCCGGCGAAGCCAGCCCCGCCACGCCCTTCAGCCCGGACTTCAAAGCCTTGCCTTTGACCAGGACCAGCCGGTTCCTGGCCGCGTCGCGGCGCGTCCCTTCAACTATAAGTTCCCCCGCCTCCAGCCCGTCCATGTCGGCCGCGGAAGCGGAGATGAAAACGTCGACGGGCGCGCCGCCCTGTATCTGCGCCTTTAACTGCCCTGAGCCGCCGAAATTAAAATCAACTTTAAGCCCGGGGTTCTCACCCTCGAAGATGGGCGCGGCATACTGCAGCACGTCCTTAAGGCTCACGGCCGCCGATACGAGGATCTCCCCCCGCGCTTCTGACGCGCGGGCCGGCAGGGCGGCCAGCAGCAGTACAAGCGAACAGCGGACAGCCGGTTTAATTTTCATTTCTTTTTTTCCTTTAATTTAACGGCGCAGGCGGCGCAATAGCCGTGCGCCACGTACTGCTTGCTGACGATGACCGCGCCCGGCGGATTTTTCACCCACGGCAGCGGCTGGCCCGTAAGACAGGCCATCTTCCCGCAGGAGGAGCAGAGGAAATGGGCGTGGTTGCCGGCGCAGGCGCCCGTCTCTTCCGGGTTGGAGCGGAAACGCCAGACCCCGTCCGGGCCGTGTACGCGGTGCAGCAGGCCCGCTGCTTCCAGCGCCTCCAGCGCGCGGTAGACCGTCACCCTGTCGAAGGCCCGCGCCCCGAGGGAACCGTGCAGTTCCTGGTGGGAAAGCGGGCGGGCGGCCTTGCGCAGCGCGCCCAGCACCGCCCCGCGGGCGGGCGTAATTCTTATCGCACCGCTGTTCATGTTCTCATTCTACAATAAATGCAACTGTGTTGCATTATTGAACCGGCCGGGGCGGCAAGGCCCTGCAGCGGCGCGGGCGAAGCCGCCGCCCCGACCGAAGAGGACGGGAGGAGCAAGAGTATTCAGCCCGGGTCAGAGGTGGATGAAATCCTGCCTGCCGCTTTCGAGATAAAGCGCCAGCAGCAGGTAGTCGCGCAGGTGGCGCGTCAGCAGGAAATTCTCGCGCACGTGCTCGCGGCCGTTCTCGCCCAGCTTTTTGGCGAAGGCCGGCTCGTGCAGCAGGCGCTTCATCCAGTACGCGGTCCCGTCGATGGTGCGGGTAAGGATGCCGGAATACTTGTGGGTTATCTGCAAAGGGATACCGCCCACCGCGCCGGCTATCACCGGCTTGCCCTTCCACAGCGCCTCGGACACCGTCAGCCCGAACCCTTCCTTAAGCGACTTCTGCAGTATTATCGCCGAGGCGCGCTGGATGGCGTTGATCTCCAGGTTGGCGGTAGGCGGCAGGCACAGCACTATGACATCCGGGTTCCCCTCCGCCGCCGCGCGGGCTTCGGCCAGCACCTGGGCGCCTTCCGGGTCGTCGTCGGCGCTGCCGCCCACCAGCAGCAGCCGCGCCGTAACATAGGGCTGGATCTTCTTGAAAGCCTCTATCACGCCCAGCGGGTCCTTCAGCCGGTCGAAGCGCGAGACCTGCGTTATCAGCGGCTTGTCCAGGGGGATCTCCAGCCGCCGCATGATATCCGCGACCTCTCCGTCGGAAAGTTCCCTGTTCTTGTCGGCCAGCGGGTCTATGGACGGCGGCACCTGGAACTGCTTTACAGGCAGCGCCTGCGAGAAAGCCGGCGCGGAGATAACCGCGGCGTCGTAGCGTGAAACGTAACCGCGCAGGAAATCCCAGACGTCGTCCTGCCGGTTGGAGAGGTCGATGTGGCAGCGCCAGACCCACTTGGCGCCGGCGGGCTTTTTATCGATCAGCCCGGCGGGCTGCGGGTCGTGGATAAGCGCCACGTCGGCGTCCAGGTTCAGGGTCTCCAGGTTGGCCTTGAGCGTGTCGCGGTAAAGCTGGAAGTCGGCCGGCGTCAGTTCCTGCCGGGTGCCGTGCAGCGCGTTATGGAACTTCTTGGTAACCGCGTAAAAGTCCTCGCCGCCCTTTATCAGTTCCCAGCGGGGCTTTATGCCCAGCTCGGTCATCATAGGGAGCATGCGGTTCAGGATCTCGGCCACGCCGCCGCCTACCGCGGTGGAGTTGACGTTGAGTATGGTCTTGCCCTTAAGCCTGGCGGCGATTATCTTGAGCTCTTCGATGGCGCTGCGGCCCGCCGCGGGGATGTATTCGTCTATCTTAGACATTATTGACCTCCGCGAGGCGGCGCTCGATCACGCGGATGATCCTCTGCCGCAGGCTTTCGAGCGTATAAGAATAGGGGTCGAGCCGCGAGAGCGCCTCTCCGACTTTCTCGTCGTTAAAGTTGGTTTTGAACCAATGGGAGAAGTCGTCCACGCCGTAAGGCGGGCGCAGGCGGGCCTCGAAGACGTGCAGGTAAAGGCTGGAGACGCTGACGTTCTTCAGGCACTCCGCGAACGAGGCGTAATCCGTAGCCGCGCAGTCGGTCGGCAGCGAGAAGCGTATGGCCCGCATGAAATGGAACTCGCGCCCCGGCGCCACGGTGCGCCCCGGGCCGGGGTTCTCCGCCAGGTGGCGCTCCAGCAGGCCGACGAAAGCGTTGCGGATGTCCGCCAGCGAGTTGTAGCGCACGATGTCTATGGAGGTCAGTTCCTCACCGAGGCGGTCGGCCTGCACCGTGTTGGTCACCCAATAGGCGAAGTCGTTGGCGCCCTCGGGCACCAGGTGGTGGGATTGTTTTATAAAGCGGTGGGTGTGGTGATAGATGACCGCGTCGTCGGCGGCCCTGATCCCCTCCAGCAGTTCAGCTATGTTACAGGCCTTGCTGCCGGTAACTTCGGTGAGCGTAAGGCGCGTGCAGAATTTGAACGGCTCCCTGGCGGTCGTTTTCATTTCCCCCCCCGTTCCCTCGCCGCCGCGATAAAGCGCAGCAGGCGCAGCACTTCCCCCTGGCCGGCCAGGAAATACCCGGCGTTAGACCCCGCTTTACGGCCCACTCTTACCGTCAGCCCGCAGCCGGCGAGCGCCTTGAACATATCCTCGTCGGTAAGGTCGTCCCCTACGGCCATGCTGAACTGCCCCCCCAGCTGTCCGGCTAGCAGGCTTACCGCGTCGCCTTTGTGGGCAGCGCCCCGCGGCAGCAGTTCAAAGACCTTGTGGCCGCCGCGCCACTTAAGGCCCGCGTTCCGGGCGGCCTGAAGAACCTTCATTCTGCCGAAGAAGCCCCGCCGGTAAGCCGCCTTGAGATTCCGGTAATGGACGCTGGCCGAAAAGACTTTATTCTCCACCAGCACCCCGGTACCCGGAGGGAAGCGCTCCTGCAGGTCGGCCACTATGCCGGCCACCAGGCCGCGCGTTTTCAGCGCGCCCTTGTCGCGCCAGGCGAAGCCGGGGCCTTTGATCTCTATCCCGTGGTTGCCGCCGTAGTAAAGGCCGCGCAGGCCGACCAGCCGCCGCACGCCGGGCAGCGCGCGCCCGCTGAGAATGAAAACCGAAACCCCCGGCGCCGCCGCCAGTTTCTTCAGGGCGGAGCGGAACTCCGGCTCAAGCCGCGCCTGCCCCGGGGTTTCCGCCAGCGCGGCCAGCGTGCCGTCGAAGTCCAGCGTCACCAGCAGGCCGGGGGCGGCCGCAAGCCTGGCGGAGAGCGAGTCCGAGTATTTCCAGAAGGACTTCATTTATGACCCGGTAAGCTTAAAGTCGTCCATGCGGAGCTTTATCAGTTCCTCGGTGAGGTTGGCCGCCCATTTGTAGATGTTGTTCTCGTGCAGGTCCTGGCGCATGCGGGTCATCCGCTCTTCCACTTCCGTCTTGGGCATGATCAGCGAATAATAGATCGCGTCGGCCATCTGCTCGATGTCATAGGGGTTAACGATCAGCGCGTCCTTCAGCTCGCGCGAGGCTCCGGCGAAGCGGCTGAGTATGAGCACCCCGCGGTGATCGTCGCTGGCGGCCACGAATTCCTTGGCCACCAGGTTCATGCCGTCGTGCAGCGAGGTCACCAGGCAGGCGTCGGCGATCTTGTAGAACTTGGTGATCTCTTTGTGGGCGTGGTGCTTCTCCAGGAAGACTATGGCCTTCCAGTCCTTGGCCTTGAACCGCCAGTTTATCCGGTCGACCTCGGCGTGCAGTTCGGCCAGGAACCGGTGGTACTGCGGGATATGCGTGCGGCTGGGAGCGCCCAGCTGGATGAAGGTGAACTTGCCCTGGTAAGCCGGGTATTTTTCCAGGAACCGCTCTACCGCCTTCACCCTTTCCAGCATGCCCTTGGTATAGTCGATGCGGTCCACGCCCACCGCTATCTTCTCGGCCTTGATGCCGAGTTCCTTGAGCACAGCCCCCGCTTCGGGCTTCTGCGCCAGCGCCTTGGCGTCGCGGTCGGGCTGCTGAAAGTCCACGCTGATCGGGAACGGCTTGACCATGGTGGTATGGCCCTCTTTCTGGACGGAGAAATGTTCCCAGTCTATGCGCGATTCGATGGTGCGGTCCACCGTGTCCAGGAAGTTGTTGCAGTAGAACTGCGTCTGGAAGCCTATCAGGTCCGCGCCGAGCAGGCCCATCACCAGCTCTTTCTGCCAGGGGCAGATGCCGAAGGTCTCGGGGTTGGGCCAGGGGATATGCCAGAACACGGCCACCCTGGCGTCGGGACGCGCGGCCTTGATCATGCCGGGCAGCAGCGTGAAATGGTAGTCCTGGATCAGCACGCAGGGCTCCTTCACGCCTTCGATCTCTTCCAGCACGGCCTTGCAGAACTTCTCGTTCACCTCGTAGTAATATTTCCAGTCTTCCTTGCGGAAGATGGGCCGGATATGGGCGATGTGGCAGAGCGGCCAGATGCCTTCGTTGGAGAAGCCGTAATAGTAGCCGTCCTCTTCTTCCTTGCTGAGCGCGACGCGGCGCAGGTTATAAGCCGGCTCTTCGGGCGGCACCTTTATGCGGTTAGCCGCGTCCGTAACTTCGAAGTCCGCCTCGCCGCTGCCGTGCGCCACCCAGGTGCCGCCCGCGGCCTTCATGATGGGGTCCAGGGCGGTCACCAGGCCGCCCGCCGGGACTATGGCCCTGATATCCTTCCCCTCTTTAATGTGCATGTACGGCTCGCGGTTGGAAACCACGAAGAGCGGCCGCCCGTCCATTTTAATTTTTATATGCTCCTTCAGCCGCTCCGGGGTCCAGAGGGATTCCCCCTTCTGCCTCAGCCGGGCTTCGTTCTCGGCGGCGCGGCGCGCGGCCTGCAGGTTGGTGGCCAGCGTGGTGGCTTCCCGCGCTATCGGCGCGAAAATGTCCCCCTTGATGGGCGGCGCGTGACCATGCGCGTCCCCGATGCGCAGGTTCTTCATCCACTCGGCCATCTGGGTAATCGGGTCCACGAGGTTCCACCTGATGATCAGCAGCGTGACCAGCGAGATCAGGATCATCTGCGCCAGCAGCCTGATGAGGGTGCGCTTCCAGATCTTGAAGAGGTCGTATTCTATGTAAGAGACGTTGGTGAACAGGACTATGCGGGCTTTTTCGGTCTCGTTGAAGGTGAGGTTGAGCGGGAACAGGAAGAGCTTTTTCTCGCCCACCGCGTAAGGGCTGTACGAGCCGTCGCCGCCGGAGATGAGCGCGTTTATTTCCGGCGCGCGGGCCAACAGCTCCGCGGGCAGCGAGGAAGAACCGGAGATCAGCCCGCCGTCGGAGTCGTAGATGGCCACGCCGACCAGGTTCTTCTGGTTCTGGAATTTGTCGGCCAGCTTCTGCAGCCCGGGCCGGTTCTTTATCTCCAGGTTGTGCCTGACGCCTTCCTTGAAGCTCTCCGCCAGCAGCGCGGACTGGGCGCGGACTTCTTCGTAAAGCTTGCCCCGCTCCTGCCTGACGTTGAACCAGGCGGAGACAAGTGCGACGAACACTACCACCACTATGAGCGAGCTGATAAGCCTGAACGTTATGCGCATGACAACCCCTTTGTTGCTTTAATAAATTATCCCCAGGGCCAGGAAGTAAACAAGCAGCAGCGCCGCGCCGACGGGAAGGGCCGCCCCGGCCCACTCCCGGCTTTTGATGCCCAGCTTGGCGGCGCTGATTATGTTCGGGATATTGCCGGGAATAAGCACGCCCCCGGAAACCAGCAAGCTCAGCGTGAAGGAAAGTATCTGCTGCCTGCTCATCGAGGGCACTATTCCCGCGGCGGCGAGCGTGGCGTTGTCCAAAGCCGCGGAGGTCAGGCCCAGCCAATATAACTGCCAGCCCTTCAGCGCCGGGATCAGTTTTTCCGCGACGGGGCTTAACCCTTCTCCCAGGTAGACCAGCGCCGCCACGAACACATATACCTTGGAGGCGCGCAAGAACAGCTCTTTGTGGGTTTCGGGCGGGAGGTCCCCCCCTTGCCCGGCAGCGTCCGCCCGGCCCAAAGGCCGCCAATAGGCCGCCAGGGCGGCGACGGCAAGAATGGCCGGGGTGACCCAGAGCCAGAGCAGTTCGGCCAGCCAGAAGAAACCCGCGTTGTGCGGCGGCCCCTGCAGCCTGGAGGTAACTATGGTAGAGAGCGGCTCCCCCAGCGGCGTCAGCGCCGCGCCCAGGCCTATGGCATAGCAGGCGTAAACGGCGGTGCGCACCCTCGACGGCCGGTCCAGCCTCAGGTGGTACAGGATCTCGCACAGCACCAGGGCCGCGATTATGGCCGTAAGCAGGCTGGACAGGAACGCCAGGGCGACTATCAGGACGAACAAGGAATGTTTGACGCCTATCCGGCCCTCGAGGCGCTCGATAAAACCCTCTATCCGGCCCCGCCCTGACCGGAACAGGTAACCGGCGATCAGGACCGCGAGGGAGATCTTGAGCGGCTCGAGGAGCGACTCCTTTACTATGTGCCAGCTCCACAGCCCGGAAACGGTCATGGCGGCGCAGCCCATGAGGAGCAGGAAGACTTCGAGCTCTTCCTCTACGCGCTTAACCGAGAACGGCAGCAGGAGCACCAGCGCCGTTATCAGCGCCAGACTTGCGACAGCCCAGTAGGACATTCAGCCTCCCTTCAGACAGCGATCGGGAACTCCGGCAAACCCAAATACCGGCAGGAAGATACACCCTGTCGTACCCAAAGGAAAAACCGCCGTCCGGTAGTTAAACCGGAATGGCGGCCCGACCATTCCAAACCTCCGGAGCATCTCCGGACCCTTCTCTGACAATTCTACCTGAATAGCACGGATGTGTCCACACCTTAAACTTTCGCGGCCCGCAGTTGAGCGGCAGGCAGTCTTTCTTCTTGATCGCAGGAACCTCGTCCCGCCGGATTTTCCGGGCGCGGTTTTAATTATTCCGGCAAACCCGAACACAACAGCCCGTTTTTTTGGCAAAATATACGCGTAGGACAAAACGGCAGGCGGCGTACAAGGCGCTCATATGGAAAATACCGAACCCAGGCAGGACAAACCGGACACCTTGAAGCGGATGGCCAGCGTGGTCAGCCATGAACTGCGCAACCCCCTGGCTATCATTTCCAACTCGACCTATTTCATAAAGACCAAGCTGTCGGCTGGCGGCGCCGCGCCCGACCCGAAGGTAACCAAGCACATAGGCATCATAGAGGGCGAGGTAAAGCGCAGCAACGACGTGATAGAAGAGATGCTGGCCTTCACCCGCGAGCGGGAGATCTCCAAGTCACGGATTTCGCTGAACGCCCTGCTCACGGACCTGGCGGCGCAGTACCAGTGCCCCCCGGCGGTCACGCTCAAGCTCGTTACCGACCCCGCCGACCCTGCGGTGGACGCGGACGCGGCGGCCCTGAGCAGCGCCCTGCGCTACCTGCTCGATAACGCGGTGCAGGCCATGCCCGAAGGCGGCGCGCTGACCGCGGAGGTCTCCCGCGCCGGCAAAGTCGCGCTGCTGACCGTGACCGACGGCGGCCCCGGCCTGCCCGACGGCGACGGAGAGAAGGTCTTCGAAGCGTTCTTCACCACCAAGCCGCGGGGCGTAGGGCTGGGCCTTACCCTGGCGCGCAAGTACCTGCGCCAGCACGGCGGCGACGCCGCGGCGGCTAACGCTCCCGGCGGCGGCGCAAAGGTGACCCTCTCCCTGCCCCTGCCCGCTTAGCGGGCCGCTCTCCCCCGGCGCAAAAAAAGACAAACCCCCGAGCGGGGGTTTGTCTTTTTCAGGCTGCCGCGCCGGCACGGCGGGCGGGCTAGAGGAGGTTTTTAATCGCCAGCAGCGAGCCGGCCGCAACCGCGAACCAAAGCGCCACGCCCTGCAGCACCGGCCGAACGCCCACCTGCCTGACGGCCTCTCGCGACAGGCCCGCGCCTATCAGGAACAAAGTGAGCGTCAGGCCCTTCCTGGCCGCGTAAGACAGCGCGGAGAAAAAACCGCCCAGGGCCGGCAGGGCGGTAGCCAGCGCCGACGCCAGCAGGAAGGCGAAGATAAAATACGGCACCGAGATCTTAGCGTTCTTTTTTCCCGCCAGCAGCGCCGCGCCCAGCGAGAGCGGCACTATCCAGAGCGCCCGGGCCAGCTTTACCGTGGCAGCGAGCTTAAGCGCCTCCCCGCCGTAACGCGCCGCCGCGCCAACCACGGAACTGGTGTCATGTATGGCTATGGCCGCCCAGAGCCCGAACTGCCCCTGGGTGAGCCCCGCCGCGCGCCCCAACGGCGGGAAGAGGAACAGGGCCGCGGCGTTAAGGATAAAGACCGTGCCCAGCGCCACCGAGATCTCGTGCTCGTCGGCGTCCAGTATGGGGGCCAGGGCGGCGATGGCGCTGCCGCCGCAAACGGCGGTGCCGGCGGAGATGAGCGCGGAAGTTTTGCGCCCGACGCCGAGCAGCCGCCCCGCGAGCAGCCCGGCGGCCAGGGTGGCGGCGATGGTGAAAGCGGTATAGCCCGCGCCAGCGCCGCCGGCGGCCAGCACCGCGCGGAAATTCATGCCGAAGCCCAGGCCCACTACCGAAGCCTGCAGCAGGTATTTTACCGCGCGGCCGTTATGCTCTTTGAACGGGTTCCCGGCGGTAAGCGCCAGCGCCAGGCCCAAAGCCAGCGCCAGCGGCGGGGAGGCGTACGGGGTGAGGCAAAAAAAGAAGAGGCCGGCGAAAAGGGCGCGCCTCCCGGGGGTGCCGGCGGCAAGCGGCGTCTGGAGCGGTTCTTTACCCACCTTTGGAATTATAGCGAAAGTTCCCCCGCCCGGGGCTAAGCGCCCTGGCTTTTGAATTTATCCGCGGGCGGCGTCTCGCGCCTGCCCGCCGAGAACGAGACGGCGCGGGCGGGGCAGGCCGCCAGGCAGTCCCCGCACGAGAAGCAGTCCGGGATAGCCCGGTCGCGCTTCAGGATGGCCCCCATCACGGTGGAGGGGCACGCCTTAGCGCAGGCGCCGCAGGCCACGCATTTGGCGTAGTCCACCTTTATCCTGTACACGCTGATCTTTTCTGCCAGCCAGCCGGCGAGCCCGAAAGGGCAGAACAGGTGGCACCAGGGCCGGTAGACGAACAGGGACGCGCCCAGCAGCAGG
Source organism: Elusimicrobiales bacterium (assembly GCA_028688015.1). Taxonomy (GTDB): domain Bacteria; phylum Elusimicrobiota; class Elusimicrobia; order Elusimicrobiales; family UBA9959; genus UBA9959. The sequence continues at coordinate 19,485 of JAQTZB010000008.1, forward strand.
GTTATGCCCGCCCAGCCCCAGACGCTTGGCGCCAGCGGGCTGTAGATCTTGAAAGGGTCCACCGGCTCGATTATATCCGTATCCAGCAGCAGCGCCGCCAGCACCAGCGCTATAAAGAAAAGCACGCGGACCGTGTTGGTGAACGAGAAGGGCGGCCGCCAGCGCTTCAGTTCCCCGGCGCGGCCGAGCCTGAAGAGCAGGTCCTGCAGCACGCCCAGCTGGCAGCCCCAGGAGCAGATGAATTTGTTGGCCGCGACCACCAGCAGCAGAAAAAAGAACAGCGCGATCAGCCTCGGCGGAAAGATAGCGCCGCTCCTGCCGTAAAGCACGACGGCGTCCTTGACGGTGCCCATCGGGCTGGGGTCGGCGCCCAGCGCCACCCCGAAGAGCAGCACGGCGGCAAGGTAGACCCAGTTGCGGGGCGCGCCTTGCAGGAAGCCGCGGCGCAGCAACGGGAAAACCGCGGCCAGGAAGGCGGACCACATGACGAATTTCAGGAGTATCTTGCGCCAGTTCTTGGAGGCCGCCTCGTTATACAGCGCCAGTTCGCGTTCCACGGAGGCCTTCAGGCCGTCCGGCGGGAGTTCGCCGTAATGGCCGGGCGGGCCGAAGCGGGAACCGAAAGCCGCGCTGGCCACCTCGCGCGGCAGGTCGTTGGCCGCGGCGAACTGCTCCGGCGTCATGCCGCTGGAATACGCCAGCGGCCCGGCAAGAACGGCCGTGGACCCCTTCCCGCCCCAAAGCCGCACGGAGAGCAGGGAGCCCGCTATCACCAGCGCCACCAGCGCCGCGGCGCCGGCCAGGACCTTTATCTTTTTGTTCATTTTCAGCTGAACGGCCTATTCAAGGGCGCGCAGCCGCCGTGCAGCCGGCGGTTAATGACAGCCATGCCCCTGACAGCAGTCGGTGGGCAGAATTTCAGGCAGTTCCCGCTTCTTAAAGAGCTCGAGGGCCTGCGACAGCGGGCCTTCGGGCGAACGGTAAGCCTTGACCCCCCCGGCGTTGAGGTGCTGCAGCGCCCTGGCGCCGATGCCGCCGACCAGTATCGCGGTCACGGCCTTGCCGGCTATGGCGCCCAGCGGGTTGCACTTGCCGTGCTCATGGTGCTGGTTGCCGTTGTCCAGGAACTCCACCTTACCTGTCTCCACGTCGCAGATGGCAAAGAACGGCGCGCTGCCGAAATGGCCATAGACCTTTGACTTCAGACCGTCGCTGTTTTCTACCGGGATACAGATGTTCATTTGTGTTTTCCTCCGCAGGTCCCGCGCCTGACTTGCACGGGCCCGCCTTCTATCTTCAGGGCTTTGCCGTTCACCACGGCGTCGGCCGCCTTGCGCCTGGCGCTGGCCAGGATATTGCCGAAAGTCTGGCGGGAGACCTTCATGGCCGCGGCGGCCGCGGCCTGGTCCCGCTTTTCCAGGTCGGCGTGCTTGAGCGCCTGGAACTCGTCAAGCTGGAGCACTATTTCCTCCAGCTCGCAGAGCGGCACGGCGCGCGGCTTAAAATAGTAAGCCCGCGGCTCGGCGGTTATCTTGCGGCATTTGAAGGGGCGCGTCATAATTAATGGCGTATGCCAATAACCACAGTATAACAACTTGCCGGCAGCCGGTCAATATCCCGCCCAACGGGGACCGGCGGCCGCAGCACCCACAGACAAAACACCGGCCCGCCGGGCCGGTGTTTTTACTATTAAGGAACCGGGGTGCGTTATTTAGAACCGGCCTCGCTCTTCAACTGGTTCAGCGCGGGGGCGCCGGCCTCTCCCAGTTCGGCGGGGTCCCAGGTAAGGTCCACGGCCACGGAGCGCGCTTCCGAGGGATCGGTACCGGCCGGCGCGGAGGAGTCCGTGATTATCGGCTTGGGCGGCCAAACGCCGCTCTTGTCCGGGGCGGGGATGGTGAGTGACTGGGTGCCGGCGGTGGTCAGGTAGATCTTGGAGCCGGCGTTAATAAGGCGGTCCAGCGCCTCTTTGTGCGGATGGCCGTACTTGTTGCCGGCCCCCACGGAGATGAAGGAGTAGTCGGGGCGCACGCGCGCCAGGAAGGCGTCGCTGGTGGAAGTGCGCGAGCCGTGATGCCCCACCTTGAGGATATTGGACTGCAGGCCGGACTTGAAGTGGCTCAGCATTTCGGCCTCTACCAGGGAATTGGCGTCGCCGGTCAGCAGGATGCCGTTGCCGTTGTAGTAGAGCCGCACCACCAGGGAGCAGTTATTGGTCTCGTCGTTGTCGTGCATCTGCACCGGCTTCCAGCAGGCGTTGAAGACCTTGACGGTAACTTTAGGGTCCCAGTCCAGGATGTCGCCCGGCTTGGGGTAGTGGGTGCGGCAGCCCGGTTCCACGGCGGCCAGTTCGCGCAGGTTGTTATCTCCGGCCGCGTCCACGTTCTCGGCCTTGGTGTCGTAATAGTTATTGACCTGGTAACTGGTGAAGACTTTCTTGAGGCCGCGGTAATGGTCGCTGTGGGGATGGGTGAGCGCGACGAAGTCTATTTTGCTCACGCGTTTGGATTTCAGGAAATTGTCCACGAGGACGCCCGAATTGCCGCCGTCTATCAGCGCGTTCTTGCCGTTGGGAAACTCGATATAAATAGCGTCGCCCTGCCCCACGTCGATGAACGTGACGTTGAGCTGCGCCCAGAGGCCGGCGGGAGCGAGCAGGAGGAGCGAGAGTGCGGCAAAGAGTTTATGCATTTTCAGTTTTTCCCTGTCGACGCTGCTATCAGTTACATCAATATTATAGGCGCTGGCGGCTTGCCCCGGAAGTGCCAAAGGGCCCAGTTGTAAAGGGCCAGATGGAACCCGGGGGGGGCCAGGCTGGGGTCAGAGTTCGCAGACGGCCACTTTAAGCGGCGGCTTGCCGTCGAAGGAAGGAAAATCCGGATCCACGGGAACAGGCTCTATATTCTTGATGGGCCGCCCGGCTTTGGCCGCGCAGCGCCTCAGCGTTTCGGTCCAGGCGGCGTAATCCACCGCCGCCACGTGGTTGGTGGCGATCACCCGCCCGCCCGGCTTGGCGGCCAGGACGGCCGGCTTGAACATGCTCTGGTAGTCGCCCACCACGTCCACGGCGCTCAGCGGGCCCTTGGCCCAGGCCGGCGGGTCCAGGAAGACCAGGTCGAAAGCCCTGGGCTGGAAACGCTCGTAGCGGCGCTTCTGGCCGTAGCGCCCCGCCACCGGCAGCCCCGCCAGCTGGCGGACCACCGTCAGGCAGTCTTCCTTCACCAGCCGGAAGCGGTCTTCGGGAATGCCGTTAAGGGCCGCGTTGCGCCGGCCCACCTCCAGGCTGGACTCGGCGAAGTCCACGTTCCAGACTTCCTTAGCCCCCCCCGCCGCGGCGCAGACGCCGACGCCGCAGGTGTAGGAGAACAGGTTCAGGACGCTGAGGCCTTTGGCGGCGGCGCGCACGGCCCGGCGGCCAGCGCGCAGGTCGAGGAAAAGCCAGGGGTCCAGGCCGCGGTGCCGGGCGCGGACCAGGTAGTTCAGCCCGCCTTCGCGGCACTCGAACTCGGCCAGCGCGGCGGGCGCCGGGCTGTGCCACTGGTCGAAAGATTCCCCGGCTTTTTTGCCGCGGTGGTTGTAAGCGAAAGCGAGCGGACCGGGCAGCGCGCCCCGGAGAAAATCTTCAATGCCGCGCACCTGGTCAGGGGTCAGGCATTCCCTGAAAGTCTGAACCAGGGCCAGCGGCCCGTAGAGGTCCACCGTCAGCCCCGGCAGGCCTTCGGCCACGCCGTTGAAAAGCCGCCAGCAGTCGGTGCCCTCGGCGCGCAGCGCCTCCAGCAGGGGCTTGCGCCTCTCAAGGGCCTGCGCGAACAGCTCTGAAAAAGGGGTTTCCGGCATAACTTACGCCACCGCGTCCATCACCACGGCCGGGGGCTTTTCGCTGCCGAACTCCCCCTCCCACCTGGCGATGATCACCGTAGCGAGACAGTTGCCGATCACGTTGACCGAAGTGCGCGCCATGTCCATCAGCTCGTCGATGCCCAGGATGATGAAGATGGGCTCCACCGGCAGGTTGAAAGAAGCCGCCGTACCGAGCAGGATCACCAGCGTGGCGCGCGGCACGCCGGCCACGCCCTTGCTGGTGAGCATCAGCGTGAACACCATGGCCAGCTGGGAGCCCCAGCTCATCTGGATGCCCGCCGCCTGCGCCACGAAGACCGACGCCAGCGACAGGTACAGCGTGCTGCCGTCGAGGTTGAAGCTGTAGCCGGTGGGCATCACGAAAGCCACCACCTTGCGCGGCACGCCTATGGCTTCCATGGCCTCCATTGCGCGGGGCAGCGCCGCCTCCGAGCTGGTGGTGGCGAAAGCTATTGAGACGGGCTCGATGATGGCCTTTACAAAGCGCTTTATCGGGACTTTAGCCAGCAGCGCCGCCGGCAGCAGCACCGTCAGGATGAAGAAGGTCAGCGCGGCGTACAGCGTGGCCAGCAGTTTAAATAAATTTACCAATATCCCCAGCCCCATATGCCCGACCGTGTATGCGATGGCCGCGCCCACACCCACCGGCGCAAAGAGCATTATAATGTTCGTGAATTTAAACATTACCTCCGAGAGGCTGCCGCAGAAAGCCAGCATCGGCCGGCGCTTCTCCTCGGGCAGCATGGCCAGCGCGATGCCGAAGAGGATGCTGAACACCACCACCTGCAGCACCTGCCCGTCGGCCACCGACTTGGCTACGTTCTCCGGGAACACGTGCAGGATGACCTCGGCCACGGTCTGCTTCTCCACCCTGACTATCTGCGTGGTGTCCGTGACCGGCGGCAGCGTTATGCCCACGCCAGCCTTGGTGAAGTTGATGGCGGCGAGCCCGATGAACAGCGCCAGCGTGGTAACGATCTCGAAGTAGATCAGCGCCTTCAGGCCCATGCGGCCCACCTGTTTCAGGCTGGAATGCCCGGCGATGCCGGTGACCAGCGTGGCGAAGACCAGCGGCGCGATGATGGTCTTGATGAGCCGCAGGAAGATCATGCTGAGCACCTTCATGTGCGCCGCCGCGCCGGGGAAGTCGAAGCCCAGCTCGGCGCCGGCCACCATGGCCACGAAGATCCAGGTGGTAAGTGATCTTTTCCAGAGCGCGTACCAGGCGAGGGCCGCCACTACGGCCCACCGGGAAACCAGCAGCGCGGCCGGGGCGACGGGGACGCCGCCGTATCTGTTCAGGGCGTAAAGGATGGACGCGGCAGCCGCGAGAACCGCGGCCGGCAGGAAAGACTTGATTTTTGAGTTTGCGGTCATGAACTGCGGCTCCTTTACTGCGCCAGCCCGCCATGGGGCCTGCCTATTCTACCAAACAACGCCCGGGCGTTTGAATGAAGTCTCGCCCCCGCGGCGGAGGCCGCTTGCCCGCCGCGCGGCAGCGAGATATAATGGGAGGATGACGCAGTTCACGAAAAAGCCAACGCCCGCCGCGGATATTTTTTTAACCTTCCTGGCCCTGGCCAACTTCTCCGGCGCTGCCCTGCACGCCTCCCTGCTGTATTCCCGGGCCGCGGCCTGGGCCGGGATCGCCGGCCTGGCCTCGTGGCTGCTGTTCCTGGCCGCCGCGCGCCTGCGTACCCCCGGCTTCTGGACTCCGCCGCGCGCCCGGCTGGCCGCGCTGGCCTGCGGGCTGTGGGGGCTTTACCTGCTGCTGTTCTCGGCGGGGCTCACCTACTGGCTGCTCGACATTATTTTCTCTATCATCGCGCTCCTCCTGTTGCTCGGGCGCACGCGGCCGGACTTTCTCGCCGCGGGCTTGGGGATCTTCGCCGTTATCGGCATCAGGCATATACAGAACGACTTTTTTATCGCGCTGTTAAGCCTGCTCTTATGCGCCTGGGCCGTCTGGCGCGGCCCAGGGTTGGCCGAAAGACTTACCGCCGCGCGGGTCGCGACGCCAGGCGGCAAAAGCCCGGTGCGCACGGCCGTTACGGTCGCGCTGTTCTCCCTGCTGGCCGTCTACGTGGCCCGCCCGGTCTTCTATATGGTGTACCCGCCGGCGCGGCACAAGGCGCTGCTGGCTCTGGCCCCGGCCTTCCCCGTCACCCCGCCGGAGAAGCTCACCCCGCAGGCCGCGCGGCTGCACGCGCACGTAGTGGCGCTGGCCGGGAAGATAGGGGAGCGCTCCGCCTACCAGCCCGACCAGCAGGACCAGGCGCGCGACTACATAACCGCCGAGTTTAAAAAAGCGGGTTACACCCCCGAACTGTTGGAATACTCGGCACAACTAAAGAGCGATTCGGGCCGCACGCGGCCTTACTATAACGTAGAGGCCCGCCTGACGTCCGCCAGCCCCGCGCCGGGCGGCGCGTGGGTGCTGGCCGCGCATTACGACACCGCCCCCGGCACGCCCGGCGCCGACGACAACGCCAGCGCCGTGGCCATCCTGCTGGAGGCCGCCCGGCTGCTCCGCCGGGAGAACCCCGCGCGCGAGATCCGCCTGGTGGCGTTCGGCACCGAAGAGCCGCCGTCCTTCACCACTCGCGACATGGGCAGTTTCCGCTACCTGCGCTACCTCAAGGAGCGCGGCGTGAAGGTCCACGGCCTGTTAAACCTTGAGATGCTGGGCTACTTCAACCCGAAGCCCGGCGCGCAGCTGTTCCCGCCGTTCATGAACCTGCTGCACCCGGAGACCGGGGACTTCGTCTCGCTGGCGTCCAACCTCTCGAGCTACGGCCTGATGAAGTCGATAGAGAAGACCTGGAAGCGGGCCACGGCCCTGCCCATAGAGACCGTCTTCCTCCCCTCCGTGCCGTCGGCGCTGTTCATCTCCGACCATTTGAACTTCTGGTTCTCCGGTGAGCGCGCGGTGATGCTGGGCGACACGGCCTACTTCCGCAACCCCAACTACCACCAGGACAGCGATACGCCGGACACCCTGGACTACGAGCGCATGGCCGAGATCGTGCGCGCGGTGACGGCGGTTACGCTGGAATAACCAAGGCCCATAAAAAGAAAAAGCCCCGCCGGAGCGGGGCTTTTTTTACGCCTGGGCGGGCGGTCAGAAGGGCGAGCCCCTGGTTAAAGCCGTTTTTTTGCGCGCGGGCGTGGCGGCAGCCGTCTTTTGGGGAACGGCCTTCTTCTGCGCCAGGCCCTTAGCCGCCTGCTTGCGGCCGGCGGAGCGGTGCGCGGCGGCGCGCGGCGCTTTGCGGCGGGCGCGGCGGCGCACCGGGCGGCGCATCACCCAGTAGCGGCTCTTGCCGACGTCCAGATGGGTAAAGCCCTTATACGGGTAGTAGCCGATGCCGCCGGCGGACAGTTTGCGGGCGTAGGTCTTTACCTTGGTGGAACTGTAGCCGGGAATGCGGATATCCGCGGCCCAGCCCAGCATGTGAAGGCTTTCGCGCGCGGCTCCGCGGATGCGGTGGTTGTTGCGCGGCGTGCGGTAGCCGCTAAGGAGAGTGAGCCCCCTCTTGCCGAACTTGTCCTCCACCGCGTCCAGCAGCTCTATGAGCTTCACCGACATCTGCACCTCGTGGCCGGTAAGAGCGCAGCGCATGGCGCGGTCGAGCATCTTCAGTTCCTGGCCGTCGTAGGTGCCGTCGGGGCGGCGGTAATGGGCGGTGATCTTCTCGCCGGTGTCGGAGCGCGTCAGCGTCAGGCTGCCGTTGCCGCCCAGGTTAACCGGCTGCGGCGCGTGCGCAAGGCCGCTGCTGATATACATGTATTCTTCGGCGTCCTCGCCCTCTTCCAGGTCCACCACGTCCTCTTCGGTGACGGGCGAGCTGTCGGCCTCAACGGCATAATCGGGGATGTAGGCGAGCTGCTGCAGCAGCGCCGGGGAGTTCAGCTCCAGCGGATCGGCGGAAACGGGGCCGAGCCCCTGCGCCGCGGCGAAGGGGGCCAGGATATCGATAAAAATGGACAGGATGAGCGCGTATCTCATGCGGGAGTTAACTATTTTACCAAAATACCGCAGTTTTAGCGCTACTTTTCTTGACCTTCGTCAAGGCTCGTCACGCAGGGCAGGGGGCGCTTCCAGGCGGCTTTTCTCCAGCAGCGCGCGGTCCCTGAAGATTTCTCTGGAAGGCCCGTCCGCGGTGACCGCGCCTTTGTGTATTACGACAGTGCGCGGGCAAACCTCCAGCGCGAAGTCCAGGTCATGCGTGGCAATGATCCGGGTGTGGCCGAAAGTTTTAAGCAGGCTGATGAGCCGCCTGCGGGACAGCGGGTCCAGATTGGAGGTCGGCTCGTCCATCACCAGGATGTCCGGCTGCATGGCCAGCACGCCGGCTATGGAAACCGCCCGCTTTTCCCCCTGCGAAAGTCTGTAAGGCGGCCGGGAGCGGAGATGGGCCGCCCCCACGGTCTCGAGCGCCCCCATCACTTTCCCCTCCAACTGCGCTTCGGGCACGCCCATATTGAGCAGGCCGAAGGCCACGTCCTCGAACACGGTAGGCATGAACAGCTGGTCGTCGGGGTTCTGAAAGACCATGCCCACCGCCCGGCGGATCTCCTTTAGCTGCGCTTTCGCCACCGGCAGGCCGCCTATCTTCAGGCTGCCGGCCGAAGGGAAAAGACAGCCGGTGAAATGCCTCAGCAGGGTGGATTTGCCCGCCCCGTTCCCCCCCACCAGCGCCACGGCCTCGCCGTGCCCCACGCGCAGGGAGACTCCCTCAAGGGCGGGAGTGCCGTCGGGATAGGCGTAGCGCAGGCCCTCCGCTTCCACAATATGATGGCTCATTTTAATAGTCCTGTTACGGCCTGTCCCAGGACGACAGGCAGATTTACGAACCTGAAAATAATGAATAGCGCGGCCCAGCCGCCGCAGAACAGCAGTTCCGGCCGGCCTATGTTCGAAAACCGCGCCACCCGGATATGCCCGTCGAAGCCGCGGCAGAGCATGGCCCGGTAGACCCGCTCGGCGCGGTCCAGCGTTTTAAGCAGCAGATGGCCCAGGATCTGTATGAAGACGCCAAAGCGCATGCCGCCGCGCCCGGCCGAACGCAGCGCCCGCGCGCGCGCCATGCTCTCCGCATCAGCCGTCAGGGAGAAGAGGTAGCGGTTCAAAAAAAGCAGCTGCACCACGAAGGCTCTCGGCACGCCCAGCCGCAGCAGCGCCTCGCAGATGGAATTCATGCCGGTCAGCGCCAGCAGCAACAGGGCCGAGGAAACCGTCAGGAAGAAACGCAGGAGTATGGACGCGAAGGAAACCCAGCCGCCGGACACGCCGACGTGGCCTACGCGCAGCAGCACGCCGCCGTCGAAGAAGGGGTTGAAGACGCCCACCATGACCGCGAAGGGCGAAACCAGCAGCACCTTTTTCAGCAGGTAGCCCGCCGGCAGCCGTCCCCGCGCAGCGAGCGACACCGGGTAAAGCAGGAACGGCAGCAGCGCTGAAACTTCGTACTTGCCGAAGGAGACCACTGCGACTATGAAGAAAGCGGTGGTGAGGAGTTTCGCGCGCGGGTCCAGCCTGTGCAGCGGGGTAGAACCCGCCGCCAGCGTATCCATATAGCCTATGTCGGTAAGGTTCCGCGCGAGTTGTCCCATATTGAAGCAGCCGCCGGCTAGGCCGCGGCGCTGCGCCGCCTGAGCGCGAGACCCACAAGACCAGCCAGGCACAGGGTCAGAAGGCCGCCCACCAGCCCCGCCACTGACGTGCCGGCGTCAACGGCCGGCCAGGCGGGAGCGGGTTCCCCCTCCCCGGCGGGCGCGGCGTTTTCCCGGGCCGCCTCTGTCTTGCGGAAGCCGTAATCTGGCAGGAAAGAGGTTTTAGCCTGCAGCGCGCCCAGCGAGCCGTGCAGTTTGCCGGAGCTTTCCAGTTCTTCTTTGCCGGAGGTCCGCAGCATGGCCCATTCCAGCCCGTCGGGATTGGCGGAAGCGAACCAGCTGAGCGCGGCGCCGGTAAGGACCGCGGCCGCGGCAAGCCCCGCCAGCGCGCCCTTAACGCTCACACCTATGGGCTGGCGCTGCGCCGCGGCGGCCAGTATCTCCGGGCGGGCCTTGAGCATGAACGACACTACGCCCGCCGTCACCAGGCCTTCCACCAGACCTATGCCCAGGTGTATGGGCTGCATCAGCAGCACGAAGGTCTTGAAGGGCAGTTCGGAAATGCCTGAAGCCAGCGTTTCCACCGCCACGCCGAAAGCCCCGAACTGCAGGCCGACTATTCCGGCGAGAATGGCGCCGAGCATTATCCTTTTGCCGCCGAGGCTGTTGCCGACTATCTTTTTATAGATGAGCGGATAGGCGACGAAACAGGTAAAGAAGCCCAGGTTGAAAATATTGCCCCCCAGCGCCAGCAGCCCCCCGTCGGCGAAGAACAGCGCCTGCACGGTCAGCACCGAGGCCATAACAAGGAACGCCGCCCAGGGACCGAGCAGGATGGCCAGGATCAGGCCGCCGCCCAGATGTCCGCTGGAGCCGGTGCCGGGGATGCTGAAATTTATCATCTGCGCCGCGAAGATGAACGCCCCCAGCACGCCCATCAGCGGGATCTTGCTGTCGTCGCCTTCTTCGCGGACCTTTTTGGCGCTGTAAGCCAGGAGCCCGCCTGAAGCCATCCACAGAGTGCCGCCCACCGCCGGCGAGATCAAAGCGTCTGCCATGTGCATGCTAGTTCTCCTTTGTAAAGAACACTTAGAACCGGAAAGTCGCGCCCGCCAGCAGGCCCAGGTCGTCGGCGGCGTCGTTAAGCCCCAGTTTCACCCCGGCGTCGAGGTCCAGCGTGTCCGCGGGCGACCACGCCACGCCGAAGATGGAGGACAGGGGATGGGAAGAAGCGTCGGGATCGGCGGAAGTTTCCGTAGTAAGGTCCGCGGTGACCAAAGTCCGGGGCGCCGCTTCCAGAACAACGGCGGCGGAACCTTTAAGGATATGCGCTTCCTCGCCGGCGGAATTTTTATTGAGGAAATACCCGGCGTTAAGAAAGAACTGCCAGGGTCCGGAAGTCCGGCCTGCTATGGCGTAAGCCCAGAGATCGGTCTTTCCGGAACCCAGGCCTTTTTCGTGGTCGCCGGTGGCGAGGGAAAGTCCGGGCTTTACCGCGAAGGTCCAGCCGGCCTTTTCCGCCACCCGGAGCTTGGTCTCCAGGGCCAGATCGCCCGGCCCGCTCTCCGACACGCCCGCCGAACTCCACCCCTGCCAGGGCACGGTGAACAGCAGGTCCGCCCTCTCGTTAAGTCCGTAGGAGATTTCGGCGCACAGGGAATTGCTGTAGATATCGGGCCCCTCTCTGGAAACGGCATGTTCTAAACCAAGCTCCACCTGCCGGCCCCCCTTGCCTAAAAATCCGGTGTCCTCGCTCACGAGCGGATGCATGCCCGAGGCCCTGCCGCAAAATGCCGCCGCAAGACAGACCGCCAACGCCGTTCTTTTCATTCCCTCTCCTTTATAATGGCATTATTTTAATTTTCGTGCCACCAGAAGCTAAAAAAATTATTTACCCGCACTGGTCACGCTGAGCGTGGAATGCTTCACGCCCTTCACGGACTTCAGGGCGTCGGCCAGCGCCTTCACCTTGGCGCCGGGGCCCTTCACGGCCACTATCTCCAGGCAGTTGTCGTGGTCCAGGTGCACGTGCTGGGCGGAGATGATGATGCCGCCGTGGTCGTGCTGGATGTCCAGGAGCTTGTTGACCACCTCGCGCCTGTGGTGGTCGTAAACTATGGTGACCGCGCCCGCCACGGGGCCGCCGTGGGCGAAAGAGTCGGTGATAAATTCTTTGCGGATGAGGCCGGCTATGGCCTGCGAGCGGTTATCGTAGCCCTCGGCGGAGATGAAAGCGTCGAACTTACGGAGGAGTTCCCCGTCGAGTGACACGCCGAATCTGAGCAGTTTCGCTTTCATGTGTTACCTTTATAGAAATAATAACACTTTCCCGGCGGGCCGGTCAACCGCGCCTCAGATCCTCAGCGTCAGGCCGGCCAGCAGGCCGAAGTCTTCCGCGCCCCTGTTCAGGCCCAGCCTGGCTCCCGCGTCCAGGTCCAGGACAGGCCGGGGCGTCCAGGTAAGCCCCAGCACGGCCGCGAGCGGGTGAGAACGGGAATTCTTGTCCTTGCTGGTCAGGGCAAAGAGCGCGGCCGAGGCCCGCAGGCCGGAAAAAACCGCCCGCGAGGCGGAAGCCGACCCCTTCAGGAGGTTCTCCCGCTCGCCGAGTGAATTGCGGTTAAGCATATAGCCGCCGTTGAGGCAGAACCGCCAGGGCCCGGCCTCCCTGCCCGCGAGGCCGTAAAGCCAGACGCCGCCCTTGCCGGCCCCCAGGCTGCCGGCCTCGTTCCCTGCCGGCAGAGAAAAGCCCGGCTTTAATGCCAGCGTCCAGCCTGCCCTTTCCCCGGCCGCAAGCTTGGCCTCGACCAGCACGTCTCCCAGCCCGCTCTCGGCGATTCCCCTGGAACTCCAGCCGAGCCACGGCACTGTCACCAGCACGTCCAGCCTGTCCCACAGGCCGTACGACAGCTCGGCGAAAGCCCCGGTAGAATAGCGGTCGGAGCCTTCTTTCGAGACAGAGTATTCCATCCCGGCCACGATCAGCCTGCCTTCGCGCCCCAGGAAAGAGGCCTGTTCGCCGAGCAGCGGCTGGAAAGCCCGGGCACTGCCGCCAAGCAGCGACAGGATAACCAAAGAAAGCAGTATGCGCATCGTTCCCCCTTCTCCGCGGAGCGGAGCGGCGCCGCGGCGCCGCCCCTGAACAAATAGCAACACTTTGCGGGGCTTTACGTCAAGCCCGCCGGCGCGGCTCACATGAACGTGAACTTCAGACCGGCGGAGAAAGTACGGCCGGGCTGCGGGAACCAGCCGTTGAAGGCGTCCGCGGTGCCGGCGTAATGCCGGTCCAGCAGGTTTTCCGCGCCGAGCCAGGCCTCGGCGGCGCCGAAGACCCGTGAGACCTTTGCCCCGAACACCCAGTATTCGCGCAGGCGCAGCCCGGTGCGGCCCCGCCCGGTGTATTGTTCGGAAACGCCGCGGCCGTCCGCGGACACCACGAACCCCGCCAGCGCGGCCGAGGCGGAGCCGGTGAAGCGGTCGCGCGGACTGAAGTTCAGGCGCTCGAAAGTGCCGCCGCTGCGCGCCAGGCTGCGGCCGCGGGCCCAGCCGGCGGACAAGGTCAAGTCTTCGCCGCGCCAGCCGGCCTGCGCCTCCAGGCCGGAGTTGAAGGCCGAGTCCAGGTTGGCGGCGGCCCAGGTGAGCGGGTCCAGCGCTATCCGGTCGCGGATATCGGAGTAATAGGCGGACAGTCCCGCGTACCAGCCGGCCGGGGCACCGTAGTAGACCGCGGCGCTGGAGTTCAGGCTGGTCTCCGGCTTTAGGCCCGGGGCGGGCGCGGCCCACGGGTTATACAGGTCGGCGAAGGTAGGCGGCTGGAAGCCGTAGCCGGCCGAAGCGGAGAATCTCCACTTTTCGTCCGGCGCGTAAACGGCGGAGAGTTTGGGGCTGACCCGGCCCCGGTAATAGCCGCTGCGGTCCAGCCTGGCCGCCGGGGTTATCTCCACCCCCGGCGCCGGCCTGAAGACGTTCTGGGCGAAGAAACCGGCCGAGTGCAGGGCGTGGTTCCCGTAAGTGACGGAGCGCAGCGAGGAGACCGTGCTCTCCGCGCCCAGCACGGCCGTGCCTAGAACTGTCAGTCGGCCCGAGAGGGTTTTGTCAGTGACCTTCGCCGCGCTGACGCTTCCGTATTGGAAAGCCTCTATATCGTTGGAGGACAGCGAGGAATCCGCCCGGAAACCGTAGTCCGCGTTCCCGGCGTTCCAGGAAACAGCTCCGAACTCCCGTTGCGAGGTCTGCCAGTCTGTAAGAGAGTTAGGGACGCGCTCTCTCGAACCGTTCCAATCCGCGGCCGGTACTGGAGTGCCGGAGGGCAGCCCGGTCTTAAGCCTTGAAAACAGCCCGCCGGCCGACAGGCGCCCGGCGCGCCCCAGGTTCAGCGAAGCACGGCCGCTGGCGGACCCCTTGTTCACTTTGGAATTCTCCTGAAAGCCGTCCGAAGTCACGGCCGCCCCGGCCAGGAAGATCTCCCCCGCCTTGCCAGCCGCGCCGGCCTTGGCCGTATACGCGGCCGTGTTATAGGACGAGAACTCCGCCCCCGCCTGCGCAAGGCGCGCGCCGGGCGACAGGCGGCGGGTGAACAGGTTCACCACTCCCCCTCCGGCGCCAGCCCCGTAGACCGACGCCGCCGAGCCGGGCAGGACCTCTACTTTGCCAAGCCCGGCGGCGGGCAGCACGCTCAGGTCCACGGTGCCGGTTATGTCCGCGGGCAGGCGGATGTCGTCCAGATAAACGGCGGTCTGCCTGGCCTGGCAGCCGCGCATGGACACGGTAGCCAGGCCGAGAGGACCGTTCAGCCGGCGCACGGCCAGCGGCGCGGCGGCTTCCAGCAGGGCGGCCACCGAATCCGGCGCGCCGGCGGCGGAGGCCCCGCCCAGCGACAGCGCGTCTGCGGGCGGCAGGGCGCGGCGGGCCGCGGCGCGAGTCACAGAGAAGAAGACTTCGGTCTCGTTATTGTCGGCGGAATACGAGCAGGCAGGCAGCAGCAGCAGGGACAACAGCAGGTATTTCATTTTTCCTCCCGCGAAGATCGCCGCGGCGCGGCGGCCTCCGTAGAGGGGATGCGTCCCGCGCTGCTGGCGTTTCCGTCGGTAGACCGGGCTTAGTCCTTACGGACTTCACCGTTGCGGGGCAGCCCCGGATTCTCACCGGGTTCCTCCGTCGGAACGCTATAATTATAACAAAACAGGGCACTACGCTGATTGACTTCCATCATAGGCCCAAAGTCCCCCGCGGGAATAGGCCGAATAACCGCGGCGGTCTGGGCCGTTGAGCCCATAAAAAAGGGAAAGGAAAAAAATATCATTAACAATAGTCAATACTGTTCAAGGAGAACCGCACGAATGATAAAAGTTGACCTCAAACTGCTGCTGGCCTCGGCCTTCCTGGCCGCCCCCGCCGCGGCGCTCGACTTCGACAGCCTGCCTTCCGTGAAGGAAATCGCTAGCCAGGCCAAAACCGCCGAAGTCTCCGTCCCCGCCCCGTCCGCCCCGCAGGACGCCAGGGCCCTCAAAGAATGGACCATCATGGTCTTCATGAACGGCAAAAACAACCTCTCCTCCTACGTGATCTCCGACATGAACGAGATGGAAGTGTTCGGCCCCACCGCGAACATCAACATCGTCACGCAGGCCGCGCGCCAGAAATACACGCCCCCGTCCAACCCCGGCGGCTACCCCGGCGGCGGTTACGACGATTACCCCTGGGGCGGCCCCAACGTACCGCATCCCGGCTGGCCCAACCCCTATTGGGGCGGCCTCCCGCCCATGCTGCGCGTCAGCACCACGCGCGACGCCTCTACCGACTGGACCGGCGTGCGCCGCTACCTGGTGACCAAGGACGGCGAGAACGGCTCCCTGGGCTCGACGCTGCTGCAGGACATGGGCACCGTGGACATGGGCGACTGGAAACAGCTGGCCGAATTCGGCAAATGGGTTAAAGCCAATTACCCCGCCAAGAAATACATGCTCATCGGCTGGAACCACGGTTCAGGCTGGGAGAAGAGCGCCGGCCTGTTCCCCGTCATCAAGGGCATCTCCTACGACGACGAGACCAACAACCACATCAGCACCCCGCAGCTGGCGCAGGCCATCCGCGAGATGGGCGGCGTGGATATCTACGCCTCCGACGCCTGCCTGATGCAGATGGCCGAAGTGGCCTACGAGCTCAAGGACACCGCCAAGATCACCGTGGGCTCCGAAGAGAACGAGCCCGGCGACGGCTGGGGCTACAACGAGTTCCTGGCCCGCGTGCACTCCAACCAGGACAACCTGACCCCCGACGTGATGGCCGCCGCGGCCGTGCAGGGCTACAAGGCCTTCTACGCGCCCAAGGGCACCGCCACCACGCAGAGCGCCATCCGCACCTCCGGCCTGGTGAAGTTCCGCCAGCTGCTGGACCAGTGGGCGGACCTCGTGATGCAGGAAGACAAGGCCATGCTGGCCGAGGCGCGCACCGCGGCCGTCGGCTTCGGCGGAGCCGGGTCCAAAGACCTGACGCACTTCATGGAGCTGGTGCACGGCAAGGCCAAGTCGGCCGCGCTGAAGGCCAAGACCGTCGAGGTCATGAACCAGTTCTACAACAAGGTGCTCATCGACAACGCCACCACCGGCGACAAGTTCAAGAAGGCCTACGGCCTGGGCGTGTACCTGCCCGGCTGGAGCTTCGACGCGAACTACAACGAGCTGGCCTGGGCGAAGGACGGCAAGTGGGACGAATTCCAGCAGTGGCTGACCGCCAAGGACGCGGCCCCCGCCGCCAACACCCACGCGATGGAAGGCAATATCCGCTGACAGCCCTCCCCGCAAAAAAGAAAGGCCCCTCCTGCGAGGGGCCTTTTCTTTTGTTCTCCGCCGCTATGCCGGCTTGTAACCTTTCAGGGCGTACCAGGCCTGGCCGAGGGCGAGCCCCCCGTCGCTGGCGGGCACCTGCCGGTTGGAGAGGACCTTTAAGCCGGCCTTGCCGATCTTTCGGGTTACCAGTTCCAGCAAGGTCCTGTTCTGGAAGACTCCGCCGGAGAGGCAGACGGTCTTCAGGCCGTATTCCCGGGCCAGGTTCACGGCGGCGGCCGAGGCGGCGGCGGACAAGCCGGCATGCAGCCGCGCGGAGATGACGCCGGGCTTCAGGCCGGCATTCCGGTCGGCGACCGCGGCCCTTACGGCGGGCGCCGGGTCCAGTTCCAGCAGACCGGAAACTTTCCTCGAACCGAACTTATACGCGCCCGCGGCGCGCGTGGGCAGCAGGCTCTCCAGCTCCAGGGGTCCCTGCGCCTCATAAGTAGCTTCCGTCCTTACCCCGGAGATAAAACTGAAAGCGTCGAACAGGCGGCCCATACTGGAGGTCTGCGGGCAGTTGAGCCCCGCCTCCAGCATGCGCTCCACCGTAGCGGCTTTTGCGGCGGGTATGGCGGAGAACAATTTTCCCGCCCGGCGGCGCCAGTCAGGGCCGAGAGCGTCTTTGACCAGCGCCAGGGCCGGGCGCCATATCTCCAGCGCGCCTATATCTCCGCCCGGCAGGGCGAAATACTTAAGATGCCCGGCGCGGCGCCAGGTGCCGCCCCCGAAGACCAGGAATTCTGAGCCCCAGATGCAGCCGTCGGCGCCGTAGCCGGTGCCGTCGAAGGCCACGCCCAGGAAAGGGCCCGTGACGCCGTGCTCGGCCGCCACGCTGAGGGCGTGCGCGGCGTGGTGCTGCACGGCGAGCTTTCTGCCGGGCAGCGAGCGCGCGATAGCGGTAGAGGCGTAATCGGGGTGCAGGTCATGCACGGTCAGGGCCGGCCGCGCCTTCAGCAGGCCGCGCAGGTTGCCTAGGGTTTCCCGGAAGAACTCCTGGTTCAGCGGCTCCGACAGGTCGCCGATATGCTGCGACAGGAAAGCCTCGCCGCCCCGCGTGAGGCAGAAGGTGTTTTTAAGGTCCGCCCCGCAGGCCAGCACGGAGGGGCCGACGGCGGGCAGCTTGACGGCGGCGGGCACATAGCCGCGCGCCCGGCGCGCGAGGCGCAGTTCGCCCGCGGCTTCGTAAGCCACGGAATCGTCGCACCGGTTATGGATGGGCCTGTCGTGGAAAAGCGAAAAGGCGGCCACGCCGGAGAGGCGCGCTTTCACGTCGGGCCCGTCCTTGCAGATGGGCTCGTCCCGGAAATTGCCGGAGGTCATCACCAGCGGGCCCGCGAAGCCTTTGCGGCCTAGCAGCGCGAACAGCGCGGCGTGCAGCGGGGTATAGGGCAGCATCATGCCCAGGCGGGACAGCCCCGGGGCCGGCTCCGTGAAGCCGGCGCGGCGGCGCAGCATCACTACGGGGGCCTCAGGCGCCGCCAGGGCGGCGGCTTCCGCCGGGGAGATAACGCAGAGCTTGCGCGCGGCCGCCAGGGACGGCGCCATGACGGCGAAAGGCTTGTGGGGCCTGCGCTTCGCGGCGCGGAGTTTTTTGACGGCGGCGGCGTCGTCGGCGCGGCAGGCCAGGTGGAAGCCGCCGAGGCTCTGCAGCGCCCCGATCCTGCCGGCTATCAGCAGTTCCGCGGTTCGCTCCAGCGCCGCCGGGCCGGCCAGGGCTTTGCCGCCCGCCTCCAGCCTGACAGAGGGCCCGCAGACCGGGCAGGCGTTGGGCTGGGCGTGAAAGCGCCGGTCCAGCGGGTCAGCGTATTCCGCCCGGCAGGCCGGGCACATTTTAAAGCCGGCCATCGTAGTATAAGGCCGGTCGTAGGGCACGCGCTCTACGATAGTGAACCGCGGACCGCAGTTGGTGCAGTTGGTGAAAGGGTAGAGATAGCGCCGGTCCGCGGGAGCCAGCAGTTCGCGGCGGCAGTCGGCGCAGAGCGCCAGGTCGGCCGGGATAATGGCGGCCGCAGGGGCCCTTCCGCCGCTCTTTGTTATCGAAAATGTCTTTTCGCCGGCCGGGGCTACGGCGCGGCTGACGAGGGAATCCACCCGCGCGGCGGCGGGGCGGCGGGCCGGTACGGCTTTTATGAAAGCTTCCACCGCCGCCCGCGGGCCTTCGGCCTCTATCGTAACGCCGGAGGCGTCGTTCTTCACCCAGCCGCCGAGTTTATACTCGGCGGCGAGCTTGTAGACGTGCGGGCGGAACCCCACGCCCTGCACTACGCCCTTCACGAGGATCTGTTTTCTTACTACGGGGGCCATTATTTGCCGGTTACCACTTCGCCTTTCTTGTAATCCAGCTCGCTGCCGAACAGGCTGTGCGGCACCAGGTAGACCGCCGCGGTGACGGCGAAGGCGACGTTCAGCCACAGGCGGGCGGGCTTTTCTTTGAGCACCGCCCACAGCGCCGGCAGCCAGGCCAACAGCATCAGCAGCGTCTTATTGTCGGTGAGGTCATAGCCGAACGGGAAGCCGGTCCAGGCCTGGCCGAAGGCGTAACGCTGAGTGAGGGGCCCGAAGACGAAGCCGCCCAGCAGCAGGAAGAGCACGGTGGCGGGAACGGAGTGCTTCACCGGCGGCGCGCCGAAAGCGGCCGTCAGGAAGATGCGCACGGAGAACAGCATGAACAGGAACATCAGCACGATATGCGGGGTCAGCACCCAGCCCGGCACCGCGCCCTTGAAGCGGGTCACCAGGGGTTTGCCGGCCAGTTCCAGCTCTTCCCCCCCGGCCTGCACGAAGACGCGGTACTCCAGTTTGCCCGCCGGCGGCTGGGGCGGCAGGTAGAAGAAGAGGCGCTCGTTCTTGAACTCAAGAGGTATGCTGGCGAAAGGTTCCCCGGTCTTGTAGCGCCGCCACTCCACCCTCCCGGCCGCCGGTTCCAGGGAGCTTATATTGATCAGGCAGCCGGAGCTTTCGCCGGAGGTGCAGCTGCGCGGCAGGTTGTAATAATAGATCCCTGTGCCTTCAACCTTACCGCCTTTGACTGGGTAAGTCGGCCCCGTCCTGCGCTGGTAAACAGCGAAGGACAGGGTGATGAGCAGGCTTAGCAGCCACAGGAGTGTTTTTTTCATATCAGCAGATGCGCGGCAACTGCTCGCCCTCGAGCATCAGCAGGATGCGCGAGCCGCCGATGGCGGTGTTCAGCCGCACCCGCGGCTGCTTTTCCCTCACGGCGCGCCCCACGACCGCCGCGTTTCTGCCGTAGCGGTGGGCGCGCATGGCCTTCAGCACTTTGGGCGCGGCCTCCGGCGAGCAGAAAAGGGCCAGCTTGCCCTCGTTGGCCACGTACAGCGGGTCCAGCCCCAGCAGGGCGCAGGCGTTCTTTACCGGCACGGCCACGGGCACGGCTTCTTCGTCCAGCTCCAGGCCCAGGGCGCAGGCGCCGGACACTTCGTTGAGCACCGTGGCGAGCCCGCCGCGCGTGATGTCGCGCATGGCGCGCACGCCGGAAATTTTAAGGACGGCCTCGGCCAGGCCGTTGAGCGGGGCGGCGTCGCTCTTGATGCCGCCCTCCAGGCCCAGACGGTCGCGGGCGTTCATCACGGCCACGCCGTGCTCGGCCAGATTGCCGCTGACTATGACCGCGTCTCCGGCCAAGACCCGCGCGGAGGTGAGCCGCCTGCCCTTTGGGATCAGGCCCACGCCGGAGGTGTTGATGAAGACGCCGTCGGCCTTGCCCTTCTCCACCACCTTGGTGTCGCCGGTGACGATCTTGACGCCGGCCTCGTCGGCCGCGCGGCGCATCGAAGCGACGATGCGGGCCAGCAGGGCCCCGGGAAAGCCTTCTTCCAGGATGAAGCCGGCCGACAGGGCCAGCGGGCGCGCGCCTTTGACGGCCAGGTCGTTGACGGTGCCGCAGACAGCCACACGGCCGATGTCTGCCCCCGGGAATTCCACCGGCGTGACCACGTAGGAGTCGGTGGTGAAAGCGAGCGTCGCGCCGGGTATCTTAACCTCGGCGGCGTCCTCGAGGGGCGCGAGGGCGGGGTTGGAAAAGTTCTTCAGGAAGACCTGTTCCACCAGTTCGCGGCTGAGGCGCCCGCCGCTGCCGTGGGCCAGCACCACTTTTTCCAGGGCGGCCATCAGAGCCTCCCCGCCGTTTTCTTTGCGTTGTCGAAGATGCTCATAAAGTTTTTGGCCGCGGCCGACAGGCTGCGGGTGCGGCTGTAGACCAGGTAGATGGGGCGCAGGAACTCCGCGTCGGAGATCTTCAGCGCGTGCAGGCTGACGCCGTTCTCCTCCTCGCGGATGGCGGTGCGCGGCAGCAGCGAAACGCCCGCGCCGGAGGCCACGGCCGTCTTGATGGTCTCGATATTGTCGAGTTCCATCTTCACGCGCGGCTTCACGCCGTGGCGGCGCAGGAAGGCGTCGATGTAGCGCCGCGACGGGAAAGCCCGCCCGAAGAAGATGAAGTCCATGGCCTCGAGGTCCCGCACGCTGACCGACTTGCGGCCGGCCAGCGGGGAGCCTGAGCCCGCGATAAGAGCCATCTCGTCGCGGGCCACCGGCAGCATCACCAGGCCGGGCGCCTTGCGGTAAGGGCAGGCCATGAAGCCGAAGTCGGCCTTGCCCGAGCCGATGTCGGAGTAGATCTGCGAGAACTGCCTGTACTCCACGCTGATGCGGGCCCCGGGGTTCTGGGCGAGGAACTGCCTGACATAATTCTGGATGATGTAGATGCCGGCGCTGTAGATGGTGGAGATCTTGATCTCGTCGCCCTGGCGGTCGCGCGAGAGCGCCTTGATAGTGCGCAGCGCCCCGTCGTAGACGGACGAGACCTTTTTGGCTGCATCGTAGAATTTCTCGCCGCAGGGCGTCAGCGTTATCTTGCCCGCCTGGCGGTGGTAAAGCTTGCATTTGAGCACGAGCTCCAGCTTTTTCACCTGCTGGCTGACGGCGGACTGCGAGATGTAGTTCAACTCGGCCGTTTTGGAGAAGCTGCCGGTGTCGGACAGGTCCCTGAATACCTTGAGGGTCTCTATGTTCACGTTAGCCTCCGTACTTGAACCAGGCGGCGCAGGCCCCTTCGGAAGACACCATGCAGGGGCCGACAGCTTCCGAGGGCGTGCAGGCCTTGCCAAAGAGGCGGCAGTCCGGCGGCAGCGCCTTGCCCAGCAGGATCTGGCCGCACAGGCAGCCCTTGGGCTCGGGCGCATCGGAATAAGGGATCTTGAAGCGCTTAACGGCGTCGAAGGCCTCGTAGGCCTTTGAAAACTCCAGCCCGGTGTCCTTCACGGTGCCGATGGCGCGCCAGGAGGCGGGGCAGACCGAGAAGACCTCGGCCAGGAGCTTCTGGGCGGCCGGGTTGCCGGCCGCCTTCACGGCGCGGAAATATTCGTCCGCCACCTCGGGCCGGCCGGAGACCACCTGTTTGAGCAGCATGTTTATGCCGGTCAGGATGTCGAGCGGCTCGAAGCCGGTGACGGCGCAGGGCACGCGGTGCTTCTCGGCGACGAAGCGGTACGGCTCCAGGCCGATTATGGCGCTGACGTGGCCGGGCAGCATGAAGCCGTGGATGCGGTTCTCCGGGTCGGAGAGGAGCAGCTCCAGCGCGGGCGGGACCAGCTTGAAGAACGCCGTGGAGGAAAAGTTCTTGAGCCCGGCCTTTTTAGCGCGGGCCACGGCGCCGCCGATGACGGGCGCGGTGGTTTCGAAGCCGACGCCGATAAAGACCACCTGGCGGGCGGGCTCCGCCCCGGCCAGCGCCACCGCGTCGAGCGGGGAATAGACCACGCGCACGTCCGCGCCGCGCTCGCGCATGGCGTGCAGGTCCAGCCCTTTAGAGCCTTTAACTTTCAGCATGTCGCCGAAGGTGGTGATGATAACTCCGGGAATCCCCGCCAGAGCGAGTACGCGGTCGATGTCGCCCTGGGAGGTGACGCAGACCGGGCAGCCGGGGCCGGACAGCATGCGCAATTGCTTAGGAAAGAGCCGGCGCATACCGCTGGCCGCGATGGCCATGGTGTGCGTGCCGCAGACCTCCATGAAGTTGACGGAGCCGCCGGTTTTTTCAGCCGCGGCCGAGGCGAGCTTCTCCATATCGGCCAGGGCGGCGGCGGCCAGGGCGCGGTCCCGCCAAAGGGGCGAAGAGAACTGGTCGGAGGCCTTCATGGCTTATTATGCCCGAGCGGGCCCGAAGCGGCGTCTGCGTGGTCCTTGCCGAAGACCTCGGCAAAGACCTTGAGGGTTTCGGCCGCCTCTTTGGGGTCCAGGACCTGTATGGCGAAGCCGGCGTGGACGAGCACGTAGTCGTTCTTTTTAGCGGCCGGCACGAGGTCCAGCGAAACCTGGCGCTTGACGCCGCTGAAGTCCACTTCGGCGTTGCTGTTCTTGAGAGAGAGGATCTTACCCGGCACGGCGAGACACATAGTTGTCCTTTGCTAGGCTATAAGATTTATTAATACTTCCTTTATAAATTATACTATTTGCGCCAGCGCCAAAGGAACGAAAAGGGGGCGCGAATCCAGCGTTTTACGATGCGCGGCAGAGTGAGGCCACGGTGTGGCCGAACGCGTTTTGCGTTCCGGCCTGCCGGCACACGCGCACGGCCTTCAACGCACAAATAAAAAAGCCCCAACGTTGCCGTTGGGGCTTTTAAATATGCGCGGGAAGGGAGTTGAACCCATAAGACCTTTCGGTCACACGGTCCTGAGCCGTGCGCGTCTGCCAGTTCCGCCACCCGCGCTTAAATCCGGGAAAGTATGGTTGGGATAGGATTCGAACCTATGTAGGGCGTAGCCCGACGGTTTTACAGACCGTTGCTTTTGACCGCTCAGCCACCCAACCAAGTATTAAAGAACAAAACTTCGGATAAATAGTATAGCAAAAAAGCGGCGCCGTCCCAAAATACCGACGGGCGCCGTCAGAACGGCAGCGTGAAGAAAAAGTCCTCGGGCCGCACCAGCGAGTACAGGTTTATCGCGGCGCCCAGCGCCAGGAAAGGGCCGAAAGGCATGTGAGACATGCGGTCGGCGCGCTTGAGCAGCAGCAGGCTCACGCCGTAAACCGAGCCGAAGAAGGAAGCCATGATGACGGTAGTGCACACCCCCTGCCAGCCGCACAGCGCGCCGATGGCGCCCATCAGGAAGATATCCCCCTCGCCTACCGCCTCTTTCTTGTAGATCGCCTTGCCCAGCAGGGCCAGCCCCCAGATGAAGCCGGCGCCTGCGGCCGAGCCGAGCGCGGAGGAGCCCAGCCGCGCCGCCCACGAGCCCTCGAAAAAAGGATTGATCGCGCTGCCGCAGACTCCGAGCACGAACAGCGCCAGGGAGAAGGCGTCGGAGATCATCATGGTCTCGAAGTCTATCACGCTGACGACTATCAGCACGTACACGGACAGCAGGCTGACGGCCAGCCAGGCGGGGCTGGCGTGCCATTTCCAGACGAACAGCGCGGTGACGAGGCCGGTCAGCAGCTCCACGAACGGGTAGCGCGGCGAGATAGGCTCGCCGCAGGCGCGGCAGCGGCCGCGCAGCAGCAGGAAGCTGAGCACCGGCACGTTGTCGTAAAATTTTATGGGCGCCTGGCACCTGGGGCATTTCGAGGGCGGAAAGGACAGGGATTCGTCCTTGGGCAGCCGGGCGATGCAGACGTTGAGGAAACTGCCGAAGATCAGGCCGAGGATGAAGGCGGGCACAGCAAGTTCCATGCCTATATTCTAACAATTGCCCGGGCATAAAAAAACCCCGCGCCTTGCGACGCGGGGTCTTTTTCTGTTCAGCCTTCGATTAGAAGGTGGACCAGGGGGTGAGCAGGGTCGCGCTGTCGCGGCCCTTGATGTCCTCGTGCGTGCAGCTCACGACGAAGTTGCCCCAGGTGGCGGCATTGGCGGGGTCATTGAAGTAGGCCCAGCCGGACCCGTCGGTGATCGCACCGCCGCCGGTGACGGCGGCAACGCCACGGGCGTCGCCGTGCGTGGTGCCGGGCATCTTGGCCAGCGGGATCTCGCCGATGTACTTGGCGTTCAGGGTGACGCAGGCGAGCGTGTCGGCCGGGAACCAGCCTTCGTTGTCGCCGTAATACACCTGGATAGCGCTGCGGACCGAGGAGAGAGCGCCCTTGGTGGCGCCTTCCTTGGACTTGTTGATCAGGTCGGCGAACTTCGGTATGGCTATGGCAGCCAGAATACCGATGATGGCGACGACGATCATGAGCTCTATCAGGGTGAAGCCTTTCTTATTGTTCTTCATTTAGTTAACTTCCTCCTTAACCTTCCCCCCATGGATGATATATAGATAATGCCTCAGGGGTTTCTATTAATCTACATAACTACCCAAAACCTTGTCAACAATTAATCCGGCCTGTTGGTTACATTCCCCGCGCAATAAAAAATCCCCTGTTTCCAGGGGACTTTTCTTTTATAAAACTACGGAGAGGAAGGGATTCGAACCCTTGATACCCTTTCGAGTATACAGACTTTCCAGGTCTGCGCCTTCAACCGCTCGGCCACCTCTCCATCTGATACCGCGCCCCTTCGGGGGCTTCGCCCCGGCCTTCGTCGGCCGGGCGCTCTTACAAGGGGAACCCAGGTTCCCCGTTTCGTCGTCGCTCGCTCCGCCGCCTGCGGCGGCCCGCTCGCTGAACCCCTCCTGTGAGGAATTCCTGACAACGCTGCTGCTTAACCGTTTTACAATTTTAGGATATTTGGTAACATGAAACAATGGTGAAGGCGGAAAAGCAGGAAAGAATAGAGGCTGTGGCCACCAACCGCAAGGCCCGGCACGACTATTTCATAACCGATACCTACGAGGCCGGCCTGGCCCTGGAAGGCCCGGAGGTAAAGTCCCTGCGCCTGAAGCACGCCACCATGACCTCGGCCTTCGCCCGCGCCGAAAAGGACGGCCTGTACCTCTACGGCCTGCATATCGCGCCCTACGCCTTCAACACCCTGGAGGCGCTGGACCCGGTACGAACGCGCAAGCTGCTGCTGAAGCGCCAGGAGATAAAGCGCCTGACCGGCGCCCTGACCACCAAGGGCATGTCCCTCGTCGCGCTGGAGCTTTACTTCAAGAACGGCTGGGCCAAGGTGCTGCTGGGCCTGGCCAAAGGCAAGAAAGCGGCCGACAAACACGAAACCATCAAGAAGCGCGACCTCGACCGGGAACTGCGCCGGGACTACAAAGATAAATTCAAGGGTTGATCCCCCCCACGCAAAATAAAAAAGGCCCCTCTCCGGGGCCTTTTCATTTGGCGCGGGCCGTTTTAGAAGCGGAAGCCGGCGCTGGCGTTCACCAGAGCGCGGTCGTGGGTGTAGGTCAGCCCGCCGGCCAGGTAGCCCAGCTTCAGCTTGGCGCGCAGGCCGAACGTGAAGCGCGGCTCCTGCTCGTAGACCTTTTTGCCGGCCAGGGCCGGGTCGGCCGTGGTCTGCGCCTCGAACTTGGTGAAATCGTATCCGACGCCGAAATAGGGCGCCAGCACCGGCACGTTGACCGAGCAGACCAGGCTGGTATTGAAATGAACGGCGTAAAAATAGCGGTGGGTCGCCATGTTGGCCATGCCGACCAGCGTGGCGTTGACCTTGTACTTCTCGTCGGAAACGTTCCACAGGCCGTAGCGCAGGCCTCCGCCGGCTACCGTGACCCCCTCAAAGTTGCCGCCGCGCACGAAGCCGTCTATGCGGTAGGGCATGCCGATCTCGGCCTGCACCAGGCCCAGGCCGAACAGGTTATTTTTTTTAAGCACGGTGTTTCCGTGCGACGGCCGGAACTGCGCCATGCCGCGGACGCCGATATCGAAGCCGGCGAACCCCAGCGGGCGGGCCGTCTGGTTGGAGCCGGAGCCGAGCAGGCCGCCGAGGTCGCGGGCGAAGGGCTTTATGGACCCGGCCGAGACATTATAGAACTCGCCGTAGTCGGCCGCGGAAGCGGCGGCGCACAGCAGCGGGAGGAGGGCGAAGCAGGCAAGTTTTTTAAGCATTGGAGTTATACCCAGCGTCAGTCCCCGGTGCCGCCGAGGACTTCCTTGACCGTCGTAAGGCCGAGCAGCACCTTCTCCAGGCCGTCCATGGCGATGGTGCGCATGCCGTTCTTCATGGCGATCTCTTTCACGGGGATGGCGGAAGGGTCCTTGAGGAGCTGCATGCGGATCTCGTCGTTGAGGATCAGCAGTTCGTGCATACCGCAGCGGCCCTTGAAGCCGGTGCCCTTGCAGATATCGCAACCCTTGGGCCGGAAGACCTTGGCGCCGGCCGGCACCTTGACGTTATTGGCCTCGAAGACGGCGGCCTCCTCGGGGCTCAGATCGACTTCTTCCTTGCAGTCCTTGCAGAGGCGGCGCGCGAGGCGCTGGGCCAGCACGGCCTTCATGGTGTTGGCCACCACGAAGCGCGGCAGGCCCATCTGAGTGAGGCGCTCCAGGGCGGAAGGCGCGTCGTTGGTGTGGATGGTGGAGAACACGAGGTGGCCGGTCATGGCGGCTTCCAGCGCGATGTGCGCCGTTTCCTCGTCGCGGATTTCGCCGACCATGATGACGTCGGGGTCGAGGCGCATGAACGAGCGCAGGGCGCTGGCGAAGTCGAATTTCTTGTTGCCGCCCAGGCTCACGTCGGGGTTGACCGGCACCTGGATGATGCCGTCGATGTTGTATTCCACCGGGTTCTCGGCGGTGATGATCTTGATGTCCGGGCGGTTGACGTAGTTGAGGCAGCCGTAAAGCGTGGTGGATTTACCAGAGCCCGTAGGGCCGCAGACCAGCATCAGGCCGAAGTTCTTCTTGCCGCCGATGCCCTTGAACTGGTCCAGCAGGCGCTTCTCGGTGTCGGGCAGGAAGCCCATGATCTTGATGTCGACGCGCACCGAGGCGCGGTCGAGGATACGCATGACGCAGGACTCGCCGAACACGGTAGGGACCATCTCGACGCGGAACTCGATGGGCGCGCCCTTGGCGATGATCTGAATGCGGCCGCTCTGCGGGATGCGCCGCTCCGTGATGTTCATCGAGTTCGACATGATCTTGATCTTGGCGCTGATCGCCTGGCGGAACACCCACGGGATGGTGAAGGAGGCGGGGCGCAGCATGCCGTCCACGCGGTAGCGCACCATCACCTTGGAATTCTTGCCGTTGGGATCTTCGAACGGCTCTATGTGGATGTCGGACGCCTTGGTGCTGAGCGCGCCCAGGATGATGGCGTTGACGAGCTTTTCCACTTCGGGGGCGCTGGCGTCCACGTCGCTGATGTCTTTCTTCTCTTCGGCGGCCAGGGAGATGGAGCCCTCTTCCCCCTCGGGCATGGCCTGGGAGGACTTCTCCACCTGCTCCACCAGCTCGGCCACCTGGGCGCTGTCCTGCTTGCCGTAAACTTTATCCAGCACCGCGAGGATGCCGGGGGCCAGCGCGAGGTAGGGCTTCACGTCCAGGCCGGTGCGCAGGCCGATGTCCTCTACGATCAGGAAGTCGCGCGGGTCCGCCATGGCCAGCGCCACGGCGTTGCCGTCGCGGGCGAACGGCACGCACATCTGCTTCTTGGCGATCTGCTCCTGCAGCAGCTCCACCACCTCGTGCGGCGGCTCCATCTTGGAAAGGTCCACGGCCTTGAAGCCCCATTCGTCCGCGAGGATTTTCAGGAGTTTCAGGTCCGGGATGAGCTTCTGCTCCAGCAGGACGACCTGGATGTGCTTGTTCTCTTTTTTAGCGGTCTCTTCGGCGGCCTTGAGCTGCTCTTCGGGAATGAGTTTATCCTCGATGAGGATCTCCCTCATGTTGCGCTTGCGTTTAAGTCCCTGGGCCGGAGGCATGATTAATTATTATAAATATCTTGACCGGAAGTTACAAGGCCAAAGTTGCCGGGGGTCAGGGCCTGAACTCCAGGGCGTCCCCCGCCCCGATGCGCCCCTCGCAGCGCCCCGACGGCAATTCCAGCACGCCGCGCGCCCCGGGCACCCAGGGAGAGAAGCGCCAGGGCTTAAAATCCGGCAGCACCCGGAGCACCTTCAGGTCCTTGTCGAGAAAAACCGCATCAATCGCAAAACTCATAAAACACATATGGATCATGGCGCAGGGTTCGAGCCACAGGCCTTCCTCCTCACCCAGCCCGCGCCTGGGGATGAGGCCCAGCAGGCGCGTGGAGAAGGTCTCGGCGCGCGCGGCGGCCGCGCTGACCTGCCGGTTGGTGGTTTTATTGAAAACTTTCATAAGGTCAGCGGATCAGCGCCAGCTTGCCCACGGCCGTTTCGCTGTCGGTCTTGACCAGGAAGACGTAAACCCCGCTGGCCACGGGCGCGCCGGAATCGTTCTTGCCGTCCCAGGCCATGCCGTCGAGCTTGCGGACCAGTTCCCCCTCCGGGGTATAGACCGTGATCTTCATGCCCGCGGTGCCGAAGCCCTCGGCGGTCTTGAAAGCGGCGAAATGGTGGACGGAGGGACGGAAAGGGTTGGGGTAGGCGGCCGCTTTTTTCTCCGCGCCGGCGGCGCGGCACGGCAGCACGGAACAGACAGCCCGGTAGGCGTTGACGCGGCCGAAACCATAGCTCCGGTCGGGACCGGAAGGCCCCAGGTCGTCGGCGGAGTTTTTCAGGACGTCGAAAACCTGCGCGGGGGTATACGACGGCGCGGCCGACCAGACCAGCGCGGCCGCCCCGGCCGTCAGCGGCGAGGCGAAGGAAGTGCCCGTAGCGGAGGCGTAGCCGCCGCCGGCGTCGGTGGTGAAGATGTCGGCGCCCGGGGCGGTGAGGCCTTTGGTGATCATCAGCGTGTCGGTGTTGGAAAAAGAGGCCAGCTGGTCCTGCAGGTCCGTGGCGCCGACGGCGTAAACTCCGGTACAGTTGGCGGGCGAATCGATGAACCCGGCGCCGCTGTTGCCGGCCGCCGCCACCAGCAGCAGCCCGGCGCTGACGGCGTTGGTCACCGCGGTCTGCAGCGGCGCCGAACAGCCGGCCAGTTCGCCGATGCTCATGTTCAGGACTATTTTTCCGTAGTCTGCGAGATTGTGTTTGGGGATGGCGTAGTTAATGGCAGCTATGATGGCCAAATCCCCGGTCGTGCAGGAGTTGCCCGGTTCATCGTCGCAGTTCATGGTGCAGTCGGCGTCGTCGAAGATCTTGAGGGAGAGCAGGCGCGCGCCCCACGACACGCCGGCCACGCCGGCGGCGTTATCGGAGACCGCGGCGGCAGCGCCTGCCACGCGGCTGGCGTGGTTGCAAGCCGGTGTGGGCGGGTTATCCGGCAATTCAGCTCCGGAGTTGGGATCGAACCGGCGGCTTATGCCCGTCAGTTTAGCCGCGAGCTCCGGATGCGTTCCGTCGATACCCGTGTCCACCACGGCCACGGTGACGCGGCTGGAGGAGCCGGTCTCGTATTCCCAGGCCCCGAAGGCCTGCATGCGGGCCAGGGCGTACTGGCTGGCCGCGTAGGTGTCGCTGGGGTTGCGGCGCAGGCGGTAAGCCCGGTTGGGGTCCGCGGAAGCCACCTGCGGCATATTCTTCAACAGGTCCAGGCCCGCCGCCACCGGCATCCCGTCGGGCAGGCGCACCGCCGAAAAACCGAAAAGCTCAAAAGTAGTGGCCACGGAGAAACCGGCCGCGCCCAGCGCGGCCGAGGCCGAGGCAGACGAGATTCCCGCCTTGAACCTGACCAGGGCGGAGCCTGAAACCACCTCTACGGAAACCGGAGAGCCGCCAGCGGCGGCGAAGCGGTGCAGCCGCTCGGTCTTCACGGCGGCGGCGCGCGGAACGGCCAGCAGGCACAGAAGGCCCGCCAGCAGCAACCGCGCCGGAGCGCCGCTCAGGGTCATATTATTTCTTCTTGGTCCAGGCCGCGATCACGGCCGACTCGACGGCGCTCTTGAACGAGGGGTCGGTGAATTCCAGGTCGGGCGGGAAGGCCACCCAGAAAGTTCCCTCTTCTTTGCGCGAGGCCATCACGCCTGCCACCACCAACAGGTCCCCGTCGAAAGAGATCTCGGCGTTGGCCACGCGGGCGGGCGACTTCAGCGGCTTGAGGGCCTCCACCTTGAGGGCGGGGCGGGCAGGGGCCTTGGCCGGCTTGACGAAGCCGTTCTTAAAGCAGGCCTCGAGCTTGGTATAGGCGGCTTTGGAAAGCAGCTTGAGGTTGGCGTATTTTTTGCCCTTGTTGTCGGTCAGAGGCAGGACCACCGCGCCCTGCTCCCAGGCTACCGACTTCACGGTCACGGGCCCGAAGGAGAATTCCCCCTTCGCGGCGCCCTTTATCTGCGCCGGGGCCACGCCGGTGACCTCCAGCCCGAAGGCGGCCTGCGCAGCCAGGCAGAGCGCCATGGCGCTAATGAGTTTTCTCATTTATCCCCCTGATGATCCCGACGAGGTCGTAGATGTCGTCGAGCTCGTAGTCGGCGCCGGAGACCGGCGTGTCGAACTCGTTGCCGTACTTGGCCCAGGCGGTCTTCATGCCGAAGGCCTTGGCGCCCTTGATGTCGCGCTCGGCCCAGTCCCCCACCATGATGGCGGAGCCCGGCTCCGTGCCCATCAGTTCCAGGATCTTCTTGAACGGCTTGGGCGACGGCTTCTTCTCGCCCGTGTCGTCGAAGGTGACGACGTGCTCGAAGTAGTGGTGCAGCCCGAGGCCCACGATGCGCATCCAGACGGAGAGGCGCGGGGCGTCGGACACCACGCCCATGCGCACGCCCATCTTCAGCAGGGCGGTCAGCGCCATCTTCACGTGCGGGTAGAGGGTCATGTGGCCCTCCTTGGCGCGCTTGTAGCCCAGGATGCCGGCGGCGAGGATCTTGTAGTCCACCTTGCCGAACTCTTTGACCAGCACCTTGTCGAAGATGTTCTGGTCCTCGATGCCCTCGGCCCAGTAGATCTTGAAGATCTTCTCGACCATCTCCTTCTTGGGCATGGCCAGGCCCGCGTCTATCATGGCGTCCACGGCCGCGTCCACGGCGGCGCGCTTCATGCGCATGAAGTCCATCAGCGTGTTATCGATGTCGAGGATAACGGCTTTGATCATTTACTTGGAGACGCGCTCGACGTAGGTGCCGGTGCGGGTGTCGACGCGGATCTGGTCGCCTTCGTTGATGAACATCGGCACTTTAACGACCAGG
Source organism: Elusimicrobiales bacterium (assembly GCA_028688015.1). Taxonomy (GTDB): domain Bacteria; phylum Elusimicrobiota; class Elusimicrobia; order Elusimicrobiales; family UBA9959; genus UBA9959. The sequence goes on from JAQTZB010000008.1 coordinate 50,847, forward strand.
CCGGTATTCACCGTGGCGTCCTTCATGGTGTTGGAGACGGTATCCCCGCGCACGCCGTCGACGGTATGCGTGACGGTCATCACCAGGTTGGCCGGCAGCTGGATGGTGAAGAAGGCGTCGTTGAGGTAGATGCCTTCCACGGCCATATTCTCGGTCATGTAGGGCAGCATGGCCTTGATCTTCTCCTTGGGCAGGCCCACCTGCTCGAAGGTGGTGTCGTCCATGAAGTAGGCCATGTCGGCTTCGGCGTAGACGTAGGTCTTGGGGCGCTTCTCCACCATGACGTCCTTGAACTTGTCCTCGGGGCGATAGGCGGTCTCTATGATGGAGCCCGTCTCCACGCTCTTGAGCTTCACGCGCACCACGGCGCGGGCCTGCGACTTGCGGTGGTGCTGCACGTCCAGCACTTCCACCATCTGGCCGTTCTCGTTTATGAACATGTTGCCGTTTCTGAACTGGCTTGCGAGTATCATTTGTGTCTCCTGTTGCGTTAGTTAAAATCCGCCGCTCACGCCTGCGGGTTGGCGGCCTGGTAAGACATCACTTTCAGCGCGAGTATGCGCTTCTCCATCGGCGGGTGCGTGGCCAGCAGGTCCGCCGTGAAACCGAGTTTCTCCTCTATCAGGCTGCCGCGCGGGTCCGCTATGCACATATGCGCTACGCCGTTGTTGATGGCGTTGGTGGGCATGACGGCCGCACGGATCTTTTCCAGCGCGGAGATCAGCGCCTTGGGGTTGCGCGTGAGCTCCGCGCCGGTGGCGTCGGCCAGGTATTCGCGCTGCCGGGAGATGGCCATGGCGAGCATGCGGGAAATGAGGGGTGCGAGGATGACCAGCACGATCCATACTGCGAAAAGGATGATGGCGGCACCGCCCCCGCTGCGGCGGTCGGAAGAGCCGGAGGAGCCGGAAGAACCGCCGTAGGACGAGCGGCGGCCGCCGTAGCGCATGCTGCGCCCGGCGAAGTCGCTCAACAGGGCTATCGCGCCCATCAGCGCGGCGGAGACGGTCATCAGGCGGATGTCGTAGTTGCGGATGTGGCCCATCTCGTGGGCCACCACGCCCTGCAGCTCTTCGCGGTTCAGCGTGGCCAGCAGGCCCTCCGTGACCGCGATCACGGAATTGGCCGGGCTGGTGCCGGTGGCGAAGGCGTTGAGGTCCGGGTCGGGGATCACGTAGGCCGCGGGCACGGGGAGGCCGGAGGCCGTGGCCATCTCCCTCACCACGTTAAGGAAGATCTGCTCCCTTTCGTCGGCTGTTATCGCACGGCGGGCCAGCGTGGAACGCAGGACCATGCCTGGCCCGTTAAAATAACTGTTGGCGGTCATGCCGAGGCCGATGAGCAGCGCGATAATGGTGCCGAAGGGGATGTTCTGCGCCTTGCTCCGCGAGGCCTCGTAATAGCCGTCGGCGCCCATGCTCACCGCCGTCGCGCCGCCGGGGTTGAAGTTCAGGTAAAAGTAGTCAAAACCCAGGCCCAGGACAAGAAAAAAACCGACGAAGACGGCCATGATAAAGGCCGTCGTCCGCCGGTTGGAAGCCTGCTGCTCGTAGATATTCATGCGTAGGCCGGGCGGCCCGCCGCCGCCCGGGTTTCAGGCAGCGCTCAGATGGTCAGGTTTACCTTCACGTTCTCGCGCTCGGGGGAGTCCGCCGGGAGCTCCCACAGCGCCGACGGGGAGAAGCCGAGCACAGCGGCGAACAGGTTGGTCGGGAAGACCTGCTGGTCGGTGTTGAACTTGGTCACCACGTCGTTGTAGAACTGGCGCGCGAAGCTGATCTGGTTCTCGGTATGGGTCAGTTCCTCCATCAGCTTCTTGACGGACTCGTTGGCCTTCAGGTTCGGGTAGTTCTCGGAGAGCGCTATCAGGCGGCCCAGCGCCTGCGTCAGCATCCCTTCCTTGGCTAGTATATCGCCGGTGTTGCCGCCCTGGCCGGCGGAGACAGCGGCCGCGCGGGCCTGGATAACGCGCTCGAGGGTTTCTTTCTCGAACTTCATCTCGCCCTTCACGGACTCCACGAGGTTCGGGATCAGGTCGTGGCGCCGCTTGAGCTGCACGTCGATCTGGCGAAAGGCGTTGGCCACCTGGTTGCGCAGTTTGACCAAACCGTTAAAAGTGAACACCAGGTAGGCCGCCAGGGCCAGCAGAACTATTACTAATATCGTCATTTTCTCTCCTCCGTAATTACGCCGTCTTGGTAAGTATCTCGCAGCCCGTCTTGGTGACGAGCACCGAATCTTCTATGCGCACGCCGAACTTGCCGTGCAGGTAGATGCCGGGCTCCACGGTGACCGCCATGCCCGGCCGCAGGACCGCCTCGAACTTGGTGTTGAGGCGCGGGAACTCGTGGATCTCCAGGCCGACGCCATGGCCGGTGCCGTGGATGAAGTACTGGCCGTAGCCTGCGTCGGAGATAACGTCCCGGCAGGCCTTGTCCACAGACCGCGCGGAGACGCCGCCCCGGACCGCCGCCAGGCCGGCTTTCTGCGACTTGGCGACTATGCTGTACACCTTCTTGAACTCCTCGGTGGGCTTGCCGTGGAAATAGGTGCGGGTTATGTCCGAGCAGTAGTGGTTGTAGACGCAGCCGTAGTCCAGCAGCACCGCCTCGTTGTCCTTCAGCTTGCGTTCAGAGGTGATATGGTGCGGCAGCGCCGAGTTGGGGCCGAAGCCGACTATCAGGTTGAACGACGGGCCCTTGGCGCCCATGGCCTGCATGACATCCTCGAGTTCGCGGTAGACCGACAGCTCGGTGCGGCCGGTCTTGATGCGGGGCTTTACCAGGCCGAAGGCCCTGGCCGCGATGCGGCAGGATTTGCGCAGGTCCGCCGCCTCCTCACCCTCCTTGATCGCTCGTAGGGACCCTACCAGGCCGCCCTGCTCGGTGAAACCGTATTTGCGCCAGACAAGGCCGCGGGTATAGGTCTCGTATTCGGGATCGAAGGCCACCTTGCGGAGCTTGTGCTTCTTGCAGAGTTCCTGCACGGTGGCCTCGAAGCCGCCCGCGGGCACTACGGGCTCCACGAAAGGGGCCCGGACCTTCAGGTCCTCAACGAACATCTGCGGGGCCACGGCCCAGGCACCGCCGCGGGAGACGAGCAGCAGGTAATCGTCCATGTGGTAGCCGGTAAAGAACCCGGTGTCGAGCGTACGGGTGACCACCATGGCGTCCAGCTTGCGCTGCTTGAGCAGGTGCTGCAGGTCTTTGATGCGCTTGGCGTGTATGTTCATGTTTTTCCCCTGAAAAAGCCGTCAGCCGGCCACGGGCCGGAGCACGTATTATACTATTTATTGATTTCTTACGGACAGGCGTCGCGGGCGGCGGGGCCGGTTCAGCGGCCGGCCAGTTCCGCGGCCAGGGCGGCGTAGGCCGCCAGCGGCAGTTCCTGGGCCCGGGCCGTCTGCTTCAGGCCGAGCCGCTCCAAGGCCGCCGCGGCCGCGGCCTTGGGCACACCGCAGAGCGCCAGGGAATTGACCAGCGTTTTGCGCCGGTGGCTGAAAGCCTTCTTGACCAGCGCCCGGAAGGCGTCTTCGAGCGCCCGTTCGGAGAAGAAGCGCCGCGGCCTGAAGACCAGCACCGAGGAATCCACAGCCGGCACCGGTTTGAAGCTGCCGGCCTTCACGTCCATCAGCAGCTCCGCGGAGGCGCGGGCCGCCGTCAGCACCGACAGCCCGCCGTAGTCGCTATCCCCGGGCAGGGCCGTGATGCGGCGCGCCACCTCTTTCTGGAACATGAAGACCGCGATCGCCAGCCCGTCGTAAAAAAGGGTCCTGTCCAGGATGGCGGTAGAACACTCGTAAGGGAGGTTGCCGATGAAGGCGGCGCTGCCGGGCCCCGCCGCGGCCGCGAGGTCAGCCTCGAGGAAGTCCGCGTTGATTATCTCCAGCCCCGGGAAGCGCCCGTGCAGCGCGGGCAGCAGCGCCGGGTCTATCTCCACCGCTTTCATGCGGGACCCGTATTTAGGGAACAGGTGTTCGGTAAGCGCCCCGCCGCCGGGCCCGATCTCCACCAGGGCGTCGAAGGCGGCGCCTTCGAGGCCGGCGGCGATGCGCGCGCAGATCCCCTTGTCGGCCAAAAAAACCTGGCTGTATTTAGGCATAAGGGGCGGGCGGCCGCTAAAAAAGCGTCTCAAGCTTCAGCTTGATGTCCTCGCCGGTCTTCCAGACGTCGCCGGCGCCAAGCGTCATGAAAACGTCTCCGGGCTTCAGGTCCTTGACGGTCTCCAGCACGCCCCGGAACTCGGAGGCGGGCGCGCCGTTCTTCTTAAGCTGGGCCAGGATGAGCCCGGCGTCCACGCCTGGGAGCGGCTTCTCGCCGGCGGCGTAGACCGGGGCCACATAGACCCGGCCGGCGCGCCCGAAGGCCTTGCCGAACTCCTTGTAGAGCAGCGCGGTGCGGCTGTAGCGGTGCGGCTGGAAAAGCACCACCAGCCGCCGGCCCGGGAACAGCCCGCGCGCGGCTTCCAGCGTGGCCTTGATCTCCGTCGGGTGGTGGCCGTAGTCGTCAACGAAGTCCACGCCGCCGGCGGCGCCGAAGCGGTCCATGCGGCGCTTCACGCCGGCGAAATTCCAGAGGCCTTCCGCCAGCGCGCCGAAGTCGAAGCCCAGGTAGGAGCCGGCGGCCAGCGCGAGCAGCGAGTTGCGCACGTTGTGCACGCCGCCGCAGCGCAGGCGCACGCGGCCCTTGTACCTGCCCCGGAAATAGGCCTTGTACGACGAACCGCCGGCGCCGAAGGCAGGGTCTTTCGCCTGCCAGTCGGCGCCCTTCTCCAGGCCGCAGGTCACGTAAGGGGTGCGCAGGCCGGGCAGCAGTTCCCGCACCACCGGGTCGTCGGAACAGAGCGCGGCCTGGCCGTAAAACGGCACGCTGGCCAGGTGCCGCCTGAAGGCCTCCTTCAGGTTCTCCATGTTGCCGTAATGGTCCAGGTGGTCGCTGTCTATGTTGGTCACGCAGGCGACCAGAGGCGAAAAATACAGGAAGGAGCCGTCCGACTCGTCGGCCTCGGCCACCAGGTAGTGCCCGCCGCCGAGCTTGATGTTGGAGCCCGCGCCCTTGATGATGCCGCCCACGACGGCGGTAGCGTCGGCTCCGGCGGCCTCCAGCGCCGCGGCGGTCATGGTGGTGGTGGTGGTCTTGCCGTGCGTGCCGGCGATGGTCACGGTCTTTTTCAGCCCGGCCAGTTTGGAGAGCATCAGCGCCCGGCGCACCACCGGCAGGCCGCGGCGGAACGCGGCGGCGAGTTCGGGATTGTCGGCCTTGATGGCGGAGCTGACCACGACGATGTCGGGCGACCCCAGCGCGGCGGGCGAATGCTTCGCGCTGATACGGGCGCCTTCACGCGCCAGGGCCAGGGTGATCTCGGAGCCTTTGGCGTCGGACCCGCTCACCCGGTAGCCCAGGCCCAGCATCAGCCGCGCTATGCCGCTCATGCCTATGCCGCCGATGCCGATGAAATGCGCGCTCTTTACCCGCCCCATGTCGAAATCTTCGCTGTAGTTCATTTGTTCTCCATCAGGCCGACCCGCGTATCCAGCCAGGCCTCGGCGGCGGCCACGGCCTCCGCCCAGCCCTCTTCGGACAGGTCAATTATAACAGTATCCGCCATCCGCCCGAAAGCGCCCTCGAAAGTTCCGGCGCCGCGGCGCAGGAAGACCAGGCACTGCGCGCCGGAGAACAGCAGTTCCGTGGCCCGCGCGCTGAACCGCTCCGATTTCAGCGCCATCGGCCCCAGCTCGTCGAAGAGCAATACCCGGCCGGCCGCGGCGGCGGCCTCCAGCGCGGGCAGGGCCGTGCGCTCGAGCGCGGCCAGGTCCAGGGCGTATTTATTGAAAGAGACCGGCGAGACTATGGCGCGCGAGGCCAGCACGGCCCGTGCGCCGCCGAGCGCCGCCACCTCGTAGCCCTCGCGCTTGCCGCCGGAGCGCAGCTCCAGCGTGCGAAAGCCGCCCAGCCAGCGGGCGTACGCGGAGGCGAGCCTGCCGGAGAGCCGTTCCTTCAGACCGCAGTCGGAAAAAGCGAAGACCAGCCTGGAGGCCTTTAGTAATTCCGGGGGCAGTTTCATTTGGTCTCCAGCCAGGCCAGGTTGGCCAGCGCGGTCTTGTTGGCGGGCTCAAGGCGCAGGGCCTCTTTGCACTCGGCCAGCGCCTTAGCCTCGTCGCCGGCCTCCACCCAGGCCGCGGCGCGGCCCAGGGCGGCCTGCGCTCCTCCGCCGGAGAATTCCCCGAGCGCGGCGTCCGGCTCGCCCAGCAGCAGGTAGCCGAGCCCCTTGATCAGCTTTACACCGCCGTCGGCGTCCGCGGCGTCCTCCAGTTCGTCGAGAGCCTCGGCCGCGTTGTCCAGCCAGTTGTCGCCCATCACCCAGAGGCCCATGTCGTTGCCGACGTCGCGCGGCTTGTAGAGCGCTTTGTTCTTGCCCCGCTTCCCCTCCGCCGCTGGCACAGAAGTGTCGATGCTGAAATTCAACCTGGCGTCGCTGCCGGCCGACACGCCCTTCAGCAGTTTGTCGGCCTCGGCTGCGATCTCGGCCGCCCGCCGGCGGCGCTCTTCGGGAGAGGACGCCGGCAGGAAATATTCGCGCTTGCTGTAGCCCACCTTGGGCTTGTTGAAGGCCGAGCGCAGCCGCCCGGCCAGTTTCTCCCCGGCGGGTGCCTCCTGCAGCACGGCCTTGGGGGTTTCAAGCAGCTCCACCACGGCGCGGGCCTCCTGCTCCGGGGGCACCTTGGCCAGCGCCGAATACAGCGGCCCCTGCGGCTCCGGGCCGGCGGGCGCCTGCTGCGCTCCGGAATAGGCCAGCGCCATGGAGATGCCTCCCTTCTCGTTGGCCGGAGCCAGCAGGAACGCGCCCTCCAGGGCCTTCGCCGACTCGCCCGCGCGGCCCGCCTTGCGCAGGGCCCAGGCCAGCCGGAACCGGGCCACCGAATCGCGCGGCTTCACGGCAAGCGCCCGGCGGTAAAGTTTGACCGCCTCGGCCAGCCTGCCGTCGCGCTCGCGCAGCACGGCCAGCTCCAGGAGCGCGTCCTCGTATTCGGGGAACAGGGAAACGGCCTTCTCGAACTGCGCCGCGGCGTCGGCGTAGCGGCCGGAGCGGGCGTAGAACAGGCCGAGCTGGAAGCGGTAGAGCGGGCTCGCCGGGTCCGCGGCGGCGGCGGCGCGGAAATAGTCCAGCGCTTTCGCGCGGTTGCCGAGCGCGGCGTAGACGGAGCCCGCGTTCATCTTGACGTCGGGCCGGGCCTGGTCGTGCCGCTCCGCGGCCAGGAAGTCCTCCAGCGCCTCGGGCAGCCGTCCGGCCCGCGCGCGCACTATGCCGCGCAGCTGGAAAGCCATGGAATTCTCCGGGTCCAGGCGCAGCGCCTCCTCGAACTCGATCAAGGCCTTACCTGGCTCTCCCAGCCAGTACAGCGCCGAGCCGTAGAGCACGCGCGGCCACGGGCTGCCGGGATTTTTCTGCGCCGCCTTGAAAAACTCGTCGGCGGCGGCGGGGTAGTTCTCCCCCTCCATCAGCGCGTAGCCGCGCTTCAGGTTGAGGGCGCTCTGGTCTTCCATGATGCGGTCCCAGACGGTCCGTTGGCCGGCCGGCGACGCCACGCCGCCGGCGGGCGCCGGCAGGCAGGCGGCCAGCAGGAGGAAGAGGATTTTTGCGTTAACGGAGTTCATCGCCGCGCCGCCCCCGGCGCGCTAGCGCCCTACCCTGACGGGCCGCGGCGCGGAGAACTTGCCCTCGAAGCCCAGCAGGTCTATCAGGGCGACGCGCATGTAATAGTTGCCGGCCGGCAGCGTCTCGTTGAGGTCTATCTTGTCGAAGGCGTCATAGGTCTTGTCGAGGGCGGTGGTAGTGAAAGTCTGGTCCTTGGAGACCTGCAGGTGGTAGCTCTGCACCGGGCTGCCCACGGAGAGCATCTTCACGACCTCCGCGGTGTCGAGCGCTTTGTCGTTGAGGTCGGGGACATTGGCGCCTTTGGGCAGCTCGCCCTGGGGCGGTTTGACGCCGGTGCCGGCCTTAGGCCCCTTGCCCAGGTTGCCCAGCGAGACCACTCCGCCTTCGGACCGGAACTGCGCGGCGGCGCCGTTGGCCAGCGCCGTCTGGGAGCCCTCGGCGAGCTGCGGCAGCGGCGGCAGCTTGACCGGCTTGGAGGGCGCCATGTCCATCTTCACCTCGGAGGCGAAGCCGGCGGGTACCTCCACGGTCTTGCCGCCCGCCTCCACGTCGGCGCGGCCCTTGAAGACCTGCACAACGGTGGTGAGGTCTTCGCGGATCTTGGCGCCGAACTCCGTATCCTTGGTCTTGGGGGTAATGCGGCTCGACGGCGTCACCACGCGCGAGCGCAGGCCGCGCATTTCGCCGGCCATCAGCCGCACGTCGGTATTCTTGTCGTTGGGCGGGCGCAGCACGGCGATGGAATTGGGAAAGAGGTTGAGGATCTCGCCGGTATAGAATTTCACGTCGGCCCGCGCATCCACGCGGGTGCGCAGGGTGTCGCCCTTGTAGAGGTCCATGCCGCCGCTGACGCCTTTCCAGTCGGCGCCGCCGCTCTTGCGGGTCATGACCTCGTTGATGAAATAGACCAGCCGCGCGGCGCGGTACTGCTCCTTGATCAGGTTCACCGGCACCTTCAGCGGCATCCCGGGCAGGGCTATCGACGGGTCGGCGGAAGGCAGCCGGTTGTATTTCAGGATCTCGTTCCACTTCTTGGGGTCTTTCAGGTAGGTATTGGAAATGCTCCACAGCGTGTCGCCGGGCTTGACGATGATCGTCTGCAGCTCCTCCGCCGCCCCGAACGCGTCCTGGCGCAGCAGCATCAGCAGGCTTATCAGGAATTTTATCATGCACCCTCCCCGGCGGCCGGCGGCTGCACTACCACGCGGCCGGTCCCGTCCTTGGCCAGATGCTTGGGGAACGTGAACAGGAACTTCGCCCCCTTGCCCGGCTCGGATTCAGCCCAGACCTTCCCCAGGTGGGCCGTAGCTACGTACTTGCAGATGGTCAGGCCGAGGCCGGTGCCGCCCGCCTTCTGGCCCTTGACCTGCTCGAACTTCTCGAAAACCTTGCTCAGGTACTCGGCCGGGATGCCGTCGCCGGTGTCGCGCACCCAGGCGGTCACGTGGTCGCCGTCGTCGGACAGGCCGGTGGTGATGGTGCCGTTGTCGGGCGTGAACTTGATGGCGTTGCCGATGAGGTTGGTGAACATGCGCTCCATCAGCCCCGCGTCGGCGTTTACCGTCAGCTGCTCGGCCCCCTCCAGCGCGAAGGTGATGTGCTTGCGCTGGCCCAGGGATTCGAGCAGGGAATTCACGCGTGAAGCCACGTCGCGCAGGTTCACCGGCGCCAGGCCGATCTCCATCTTGCCGGCCTCCATCTTGGCCGAGTCCAGGATATTGTTGATCATGCCCAGCAGGCGGAAAGCCGCGCGGTCTATGGAGACCAGCATCTTCTTCTGGGCCTCGTTGACGGGGCCGGGAATCTCCTTGAGCATGAACTCGACGAAGCCCTTGATGGCGCCCATCGGGTTGCGCAGGTCGTGCGTGATGGAGTGGAGGAACTCGTCCTTGATGCGCGCCAGTTCCTTGTCCAGGGTTATATCATAGAAACCGATCAGCCGGCCCAGCGGCTCGGGGTGCCCCGGCGCGGTGATCTCCGTGGCGAAGCATTTGAAGAAGCGGTGGGACTGCTCCTGGGAGATCTCGATCTCGCGGAAATAGTTTTCCTTGGTGCTGCCGAAAACGTCCAGCACCGGTTCCTTGATGCTCTCCGCCGCCACGAGGTCGGCAAGCGCCTTGCCTTCCACCGGGGCGTCGGGCTGGATGCCCAGCACCGAGCGGGCCTTGCGGTTGGCAACCTGCACCTTGCCAGTCATGTCGGCCATCAGGATGCCGTCTTCGGTGGAGAACAGGATGGCCTCGGTGTTCTTCTGCTCGCGGATGATCCGGTCCACCTGCATGTCGGAATAGGTCTTGAGTTGCGCGACCATGGTATTAAAAGTCTCGGCCAGGTCCCGCAACTCGTCGGAAGTGGTCACTTCCGCCCTGCCGGCGAAATCCCCCGCGGCCACGCGCTCGGCGGCGCGGGTAAGCACCGTGATCGGGCGCGTGAGGCTGCGGCTCAGGAACCAGCCGGCCACCACGGCCACGACCAGGAAGAGCAGCAGGGCGTACACCGCCTGCGAGCGCATGAACATGGCGTACTTGTAGGCAGTAGACTCCGGCTGCGCCACAACCACGGCGCCGCCGAGCTCGGAGATAGGGGAATAGGCGCCCAGCATGGCGCGGCCGGAGGCGTCGGTAAAATCGGAGGAAGCTGAAGCGAGGGCCTTCACGGCATTCTTGGAAATCCGCCACTCGGCCGCGGCGGCGGCTGTTTCGGGGGCGATGTCGGCGGGCCAGGCAATGACCTTCCCGGAACTATTGATCACCACGGGGAAACCCTCGGCCCCGGTCTTGGTCAGCTCGAGGGAAGCGATGAAGGCCGGCAGGTCCAGTTCGGCGCGCAGGGCCAGGTCCTTGCCGAAGGGATAATACAGCACCGCCATCCTGGTCTTGTCGTCTACGGAGAGATGCCGCGGGGCGCCCTTGCGGATGGCCTTGAAGCCGGCCGCGCCGGCATAGCTTTTGAGGTCGGCGCTGCCCACGGTGTAAGGGGAAAGGACCTTCACTATCTCGGTGCCGTCTTTCGATACGACTGAGACCTGCGTGATCTCCCGGCGGGCCTCCAGCAGCGTGGTCAGGAGGACTTGCTTATTGTCCCAATCCATCCGCGCCAGCGCGCCCATGGCGGAGCGCATCGCGGCGTCGCCGCTCCTTATAAAACCGTTGAATTCGGAGGCGAGCTTGTCGGCAGAGGTGAGGTTCAGCTCCATGATGACCGTGCGCACGCCCAGCTGGCCCAGGTCGATAAGGCGCCAGCCCAGCAGGGCCATCGGGAGCACGGAAACAAGGGCGAGCACCCCTACGAATTTGTACACGAGGCGTATGCGCATAGTTGTATATATAATTATAGCAGACTTGACGGAGCGAATGGCGCCGGTATTTTAAAGCTGTTATCGGGAGCCGGGCTCAGCCGGCGGGAAACAGTTCCAGCAGGGCGGGCAGCAGCCCTTTCAGCGCGGCGGCCCTGTGGCTGACAGAGTTCTTTTCGGCGTCGCTGAATTCCGCCAGGGTGCGGGGCCCGGCCCCCACCTCGAACAGCGGGTCGTAGCCGAAGCCGTTGCCGCCCCGCGGGGCGGCGGTGATGCGTCCCTCGAGGACTCCCCGCGCGGTGCGCACCGCGCCAGAGGGCAGGGCCAGCGCCGTCACGCAGGCGAAGCGGGCCGCGCGCCCTGCCGGTGGCACCCCGGCCAGCGCGGCGAGCAGCCGGGCGTTATTGTCGGCATAGGAAGCTTTTTCCCCCGCATAGCGCGCGGAGCGCACGCCGGGCGCCCCGCCGAGCGCGTCCACCTCCAGCCCGGTATCGTCGGCCAGCGCCGGCAGGCCCGTGAAGCGCGCGGCCGCCAGGGCCTTCTTCAGCGCGTTGGCCTCCAGCGTCTCGCCGTCCTCCTCGGCCGGAACGGCCCCGGGGAAAGAGGAAAGGGCCCGCAGTTCGGGGAACAGGCCAGGCAGGAGAGCGCGGAGCTCGCCCAGTTTATGCGGGTTAAAAGTAGCGATGACGAGTATTTTTCCCATGAAATGTATTAGAATATATACGTGGCCGACAGTTTTCCCAATGTTAACATTTTTGAAGGGGCCCCCGGCCGCTTCCTCGACGCGCTGCCCCTCTTTTCCGGCCTGCCCGCGCTGGCGCTGCCGCTGCGCCGGGAAACCGCCGGTCCGGCCCACCTGCACACCCTCGCCGATTTTACCGAGGGAGGGCGGCAGGCCCTGGCGGCCTTCTCCGACCCCGCGCTGGTAGAGGCGCCGCTGCTGACCCCCGCCCCCGCGGAGGCCGCCCAGCTCTTCTTCCACGCGCCGCTGCACGACCTCTTCATCTTCAACCCGCAGCACCCGCAGTCTCATTACCGCTGCGTGCCGTTCAAGGCCTCACGCCTGGACATGTCGCTGCTGGCCGGCTGCATGAAGGTCTCCGCGAAGGGCGCGCCCTCCGACCCCGCCGGCCAGGCCGCGGGCGAGTTCGCCCTGGGGAACCTGCACGCGGCGCATTACCTCTGCGCGCTGGCCGACGCCCGCAACCCCGCCTCCCGCGCGCGCTTCGCCATGGGCGCGGCGCTGGTGGAACTGGGCTTGCTGCAGGAGGCCTACGACCTGCTGAAGGCCGACTGGGACCCGGAGGCGCGCCTGCTGCTGGCCGTGATCCACCGCCGGACCGGCAACGCCGCGGAGGCCCGCCAGATACTGGCCGGCCTGGACCAGATGGCCCCGCTCGCGGAGCGCAGGGCGATCGAAACCGCCTGGCTGGACCTGGAGGAAGGCAAGGACGACGAGGCGCAGAAAGCTTTCCAGCGCCTCTCCTCGGCCGCCTTCGAAAAGACGGAGGCGCTCTCCGGCCTCGGCGCGGCCCTGGCGAAAACGGCTTTCAAAGCCAGGGACAAGGGCCGCGTGGCTGCCGCCGTCACGGCGCTCAAGTCCGCGCTGGTCACGCCGTCGTCCGCCTCCGCCCGCATCTTCTTCCAGCTCGGCAATATTTATTTCCGCTCCGGCGACCCGGCGCAGGCCGAGGCCTGCTACCGGCGCTCGGCGGCGCTGGCCCCGGCCGTGCAGGCCCTGGCCAACCTGGCCCTCACGCTGATAAAGACCGGCAAGCACGCCGAGGCGGCGGCGGTAACGGCGCAGGTGGCGCTGACCGACCTGGCCTCTGCGAAGCGGCTCACTGCCGAGTTCCCCAAAGAGAAGACCGCCGAATTATTCCCGGCTCCGGCTCCGGCGCAGGACCGCTCGAAGCCGGTCCTTATCAGACAGGCCCCGGCGGTGCCCGAGCAGCCGGTCCCCGCTCCGGTCCCCACGCCTGCCCCCGCGCCTGCTCCTGCGCCGGCCCCCGCGCCGGCCCCCGCGCCTGCTCCAGCGCCCGCTCCCCAGGCACGGCCTGCCCCGGCTCCGGCGCCAGCCCCGGCCTCAGGCGGGCTGAACGACGCGGGCGGCGGTTTCAAGTTCATAAATCCCTCGGCGGCGGCTCCCGGTTCCGGAGGCTCGCTGCTGGAGCCGGCCCGCCCGCGGGACGCCTCGGTTTCCGGCCGCGCCAAACCTGCGCCGGCCCCCGAACCCGCCCCCCGGCCGGTGCAGTTCGAGACCATGCACGACGTAATGGCGTCCCCCTCCCAGCCGACCGAAGAGGAAAGCCGCAAGGACGACTTTATCTCCAGGGCCTTCCGCCTGGCCTCCGACCTGGAGGACGAGCTCGGCCGGAAGGTCTACTTCAATCTCGACGGGCTCGGCGAGGTGGAGCGCCGCCTGCGCCTGCAGTTCATAAAAGCCAGGACCAACCCGCAGGGCAACATCGAGACCGTCAAGAACTGCGCGGCGTTCCTCTGCTATTTCCTGCAGGAGCGCCACAAGGGCCGCCTGCTGAAGATGGCCGATTTCGACCCCTGGGGCTGGCCGATGGTCTTCGAAGCGCCGAACAATAAGGTGACCACCTACCCCGTGCAGCGCGTCTGGCGCCTGCTCTGGGAGGAGACGGTGCCGGAGCCCGGCTGGCTGACAAAGTACTCGCAGTGGCTGGCGGACCGGGTAAAGCTGCCTCCCGCCGTCTGCGGCTCCGCCGCAGCGCGCGGCAAGGTGATGAGCCACCCGGAGCGCCTGGCCGACGCGCAGACCGAACACAAGCGCATGCTGGTGCTCCTCAGTTCGCTGTCCGAAACGGCCCACATAGAGATCGGCCGCACCGGCCTGCTGAAACTGGAAAACGCGATAAAGAACAATTTCAGGCCCAACATACCCCCGACCGCGGACGGCTGGAAACTGCTGCGCTGCTACGGCCACCTGCTGGCCGCGATCCTGATCAAGGACTTCAAGGCGGTCTGGTACAACGTGGACGGCGAAGACGGCGGCTGGTCCTTGCAGATGCCGTGGAAGACCCTGGCCTTCCCGCTGGGCAAGGTCTACAAGACCGCCACCACCCGCGACGACCTGGGCGCCTACTACGAGGCCCTGCTCAGCGAGAAGCTGCGCTACCAGTAGCGCGCCAGGGACCCAGGCCCCGGTAGGCCCTTGGACCTTGCCCCGGCACCCTTTTTTCGGCAATAATTATTATAGTTATCCTTTCAAAGGGGTTACGATGATATTGAACTTACTCTCTTCGCTGCTGCTGACTTCGGCCTTCGCGGCCCCCGCTTTAGATTCGCTTTCCGCCATAAAACAGGCAGAGGCCGTACAGGCCCCGGAACCCGCCCGCCCCCCGCTGCGGGAGTGGACCGTGATGGTGTACATGAACGGCAAGAGCAATATAGAGCCCTTCGCCCTGGCCGACCTGAACCGCTTCGAGACCGTCGGCTCCAACGACAAGGTGGCCATAGTGGCCGAGATCGGCCGCTCCAAAGGCCTGGACAACGACACCACCGCGGACGGCGACTGGGCCGGCGTGCGCCGCTACTACGTCACCAAGGACGCCGACGCGGAGCATATCGCTTCGCCGCTGCTGGCGGACCTGGGCAACCCCGACATGGGCGACTGGAAGCAGGCCGCGGCTTTCCTTAAATGGGCGCGCGCGGAATACCCGGCCAAGAAGTACCTCTTCATAATCTGGGACCACGGCTGGGGCTGGCTGGACCCGGTGAAGCCCGGCCAGAACCCGCTGGAGGACGAGAAATCCATTTCGCACGACTTCGTGACCGGCAACTATATCGGCACGCGCCAGTTGGGCAAGATCTTCCGCGAGGCCGGTAAAGTGGATATGTACGTCTCCATGGCCTGCTTCATGCAGATGGCCGAAGTGGCCTACGAGCTCAAGGACGGGGCCGAAGTTATAGTTGGCGCAGAGGAAGTGATACAGCTGCCAAGCCTGAACTGGGAAGGCTTCCTCGAAGGGCTCAACAAGAACCCCGCCGCAGGCGCAGAGGCCGCCGGCGCCTACATGGTGGACTCGTTCAAAGAGATGTATTCCCGCCCCGAGATGCTGGAGCTGCTGCAGCAGGGCGGCTACGGCACTCAGCTGTCCGCTATACGCGGCGCAAAAATGCGCGGGCTCGCGCAGAAGCTCAAGGACTGGTACCCGCTGGCTATGGCCGTCGGCGATAAGGCCGCCCTCGCTAAGGCCAAGCGCGACGTGGTCCGCTTTGAAATCGGCGACCCCACTACCGACCCGGACAAGCAGATCGCCTTCTACGGCGACCTGCACAACTTCGTGGAGCTGGCCGCGCGCCACGCCGACAAGGCCCTCCCTGGCGCGGCCGAAGCGCTGGCGGCCGGAGAGCGCCTGAACAAGTTCATAACCTCCGAACTGGTCATAAAAAATGCGTCCATCGGCAAGGACCGCACCGGCAAGGACTTCTCCGCGGTTAAGGGCCTGGCCATCAACATCCCCGGCCGGCCCGGTGCGCTCATAGAATATTACCCCACCTATTCCAAGCTCTTCTTCGCCCAGGACAGCGGCTGGGAGACCTTCATGAAATACCTAGACGGTATAGAAAACAGGTGAAATTTCAGCGACGGGGACGCTGATGACTGTTTGACCATTACATATTATCCCGCACAGATCGCGGCCTGTTAACAAGTGCCACACAATCCCCAAATAGTCATCAACGTCCCCACCCAATCCTCTTTCGCGCCCGCTTTTTTCTTTCTGGACAAGCGGCAGCGCGCGGCGCTGTCCGCCTATTACGGTTTCGCCCGCGCCGCCGACGACATCGCCGACGACCCCTGCGCGCCGGTTGAAGAGAAGCGCGCCCGGCTGGCCGCCTGGCGGGGCGGCGTGGAAGGTCTTTTCTCCGGGGACGTGCCGGATACGCCGCTGGCCCGGGACCTGGCCCGCGCGATCGAGGCCTTCCCGCTGAAGCGGGAGCATTTCCTGCGCGTGCTCGACGGCGTGGAGATGGACCTGGAGCCCGGGCCCTTTCCCTCCTTCGCCGACCTGGAAACCTACATGAGCCGGGTGGCCGGGGCCGTGGGGCTGGCCTGCCTGGCCGTCTTCCGCTACGAGGACGAGGCTGCCCCCGCGCTGGCGGAGCGGCTGGGCGCAGCCGTGCAGCTCACCAACATCATCCGCGACGCGGCGGAGGATCACGCGGCGGGCCGCGTCTACCTGCCGCAGGAGGACCTGGCCCGCTTCGGCTGCCGGCCGGAAGACCTCGGCGGTTCCAATTACCCCCCCAATTTTATAGAATTGATGCAGTTCGAAGCCGAGCGCGCGCGCGGTTTTTACGCCGGGGCGCTGGCCCTGGCGGCGCCGGGGCAGAAGCGCAGGCTGGTGCCGGCGCTGGTCATGGGCGCGCTCTACAGGGCGCTGCTGGAAAAGATCGAGCGGGGCGGCTTCAGGGTAAAAGAGGGGCGGGCGCGCCTGTCCCGCGCGGAAAAACTCAAGGCGCTTTACCAGGCCTGGCAAGACTACCGGAGAATTTAAACATGCTCAAACCTGACTCGTGGATACGTGAAATGTGCCGCAAGCGCAAGATGATCGCCCCCTTCGTGGAAGGCCTGGTCGCCAGGGGCAAGGTCTCCTACGGCCTGTCCTCCTACGGCTACGACATCAGGGTCTCCGACGAGTACAAGGTCTTCACCGACGTGCACAACTGCGTGGTGGACCCCAAGGCCTTCAACGACAAGTCGTTCGTGGACATCAAAGGCCCGCACTGCATCGTGCCGGCGCATTCCTTCGCGCTGGCCCGCTCGGTGGAATATTTCAAGATCCCGCGCGGCGTCATCGGGCTCTGCATCGGCAAGAGCACCTACGCCCGCTGCGGCATCGTGGTCAACATCACGCCGCTGGAGCCCGAGTGGGAAGGCCACCTGACGCTGGAGATCTCCAACACCACGCCGCTGCCCGCCAAGATCTATTCCAACGAGGGCATAGCCCAGCTGGTCTTCCTGGGAGCCGAAGACGAATGCGAGACCTCTTATAAGGACAGGAAGGGCAAATACCAGGCCCAGCGGGGCGTCACGCTGCCGCGTATCCTGAAGCCGCGCTAGGATGAGGACCGGGGGGCCCTTTACCTGCGCCGCGGCGCTGCTGCTGGTTCCCGCGCTGGCCGGCGCCGCCGGAGAGCTGCAGCGGGCCCGAGAGGCCGCCGCGCTCGGTTCCGAGGCCCGGGCCTTCGACCTGGCCGCCGACGGCCTGAAACAGGCCCCGGCCGACAGGGAACTTTTCCTGTACGCCGTGGAACTGCTCCCCGAAAATTCCCCAGCCAGGGCCAAAACCATTTCCGCCGCGGCCGCCGCAAGGCTGGCCAAGGACGCCGCCGATTACCCCGGGTACCTGGGCGCCTGCAAGGCGCTGCGCGTGCTCTCAAAAGCCCCGGAAGCTCTGGCCAACTGCAAGAAGGCCTTGGAACTGGAGCCGACGGCCTACCCGGTTTACCGCGAGCTGGGCCTCACCTACGCCGCCGCCGGCAACCCGCGCAAGGCCGCCGAAACCTTGTCCCAGGGCGTGGAAATTTCCTCGGCCAGCTGCCAGGCGCATTACTACCTGGCGCGCGTGCTGGAAAAGCGCGGCGACGCCGCCCGCGCAGCCGCCTCCTACAGGCGGGCCCTGGCCTGCGCGAAGCCGGACCAATCGCTGGACGCCGGCTATTACCGGGCGCTGAGCAAGGCCGGCCTGAAGCGCACCGCGGCCGGGAAGGCGCCGGCCGCAGGCAGGCTGCCCGCGCCGGCCTCGCCCGCCAGGAAGCAGCTGGCGGCGGCCTGCCTGGCCAAGTTCCGCGAAGAATTCCTCAAGGACAACCTCGGCATGGCGCTGCAGCAGAGCGACGCCTGCCTTAAATATTCCCCCGCCGACCCGGACCTGGCCTCCGAGCGCGCGCCGCTGATGGTGCGCCTGGGCCGCTACGAGGACGGCGTCAAGGAATACGAGCGGGCCGCCGGCCTGCTCCCCGCAAAAAGCCAGGCCGCTGCCCTGCTGCGCGTGAAGGCCGCTGAGACCTGGCAGAAACTGGGCAAGCAGGAGAACGCGCTGGCCCAGTACCGCCTGGCGCTGACCGCCTACCCGCAGGACATGAACGCGCTCAAGGGCCTGGCCGCGGCGCTGGAGGCTCGCTCCGACTTCGACGGCGCGGTGGAAGTTTACGGCGAGATCCTTAAATTGGAGCCAGGCAACGCCAGGGCCCGCGCGCGCCGCGAGGAGCTGAGGGCCTCCGCCCTGTCCGACCCGCAGATCCTGGAAGAGCTCAAGGTCCGGGAGGCGCTGGACAAGAACAAGGCCGCCCTGCAGCCGGAAGACATCAAGCTGTTCAGGGGCCTGAAGGCCGCCGAGCTGAGCGGCGCGGTGGACTATCTCAAGGAGCGCCTTCCGTCCGCCCGCGGCTTCTCCGTCCGGCGGGACTCGCCCGAGGGCGTGAAGGTGCTGCTGACCGGCGCCGGCTACAAGGCCTACGTCTTCCACTCTTCCCGCGACGCCGTTAAATTCTTCGAGAGCGAGAAGGTCGGCATGCGCGAGATCTTCCAGCTGCGCACCGAGGCAGGCGAGCCTGTATTCGACAAGGCGGGCCGGCTGACGCAGGAGGGCGAGGAGCTGTGGCGCAAGGCCGTGCCCGGCAAGAAGACCTGGCTGCTGCCCTACGACCTGGTGCCGGACAGCGCGCAGGCTAAAGCGTCCAAGGAGGCGCAGGCCCGGGTGGACGCCGCGCTGCAGAAGGGCTATCAGGAGATCTCGGAGCCGGAATACCTCTGGCTCCTCACCGCTACCACCTGCACCGACGACATCATGATGAACGACCCAGTCAACATGCAGATGGTGCTCGACGGCGCGAACCGGCGCTACCTGATGTGCTTCTCCGACCAGGCGCCGTGCTCCACGAAGGAAAACATCGTGCTGCCCTCCTACATAGTCGGCTACCGCGAGAACAAGCACTTCGTCCCCGGCACCTCCTCCCACTCTGGCTTTTTCGGCTCCGGGCCCAAGAAATACCACTACTGCGAGAACGGCAAGGTCTGGGACGGCACCCCCGGCGGCGCGGGCGTAAAGATAGGCCCCTGACGACGGCGCGGCGCTGGGTTTTGCACAATTCCGGTAAATTTGCTATTATTATCCTACTATGACACAGAAAACCACTTTGCCCAAAGCCGTTACGGCCGAAAAAACGAGGAAATGGCATTTCCTCGACGCGTCCGACCAGGTGCTCGGCCGTCTCTCCACGAAAATAGCCGTGCTGCTGATGGGCAAGCACAAGCGCGATTTCGCCCCCCAGGTTGACTGCGGCGACTTCGTTGTAGTCACCAACACGGACAAGCTGCGCGTGACCGGCAACAAGCTGGACGACAAGTTCTACTTCCGCCACTCCGGCTACGCCAACGGCGCCAAGACCATCCCGTACAAGCGCCAGATGGAGAACGACTCCACGAAGGTGCTCGAGCTCGCCGTCAAGCGCATGCTCGACGACAACAAGCTGCGCGACCGCCGCCTGAAGCGCCTGCGCATCTTCGCCGGGGCGCAGAAGCAGTTCGCCGCCGCCAAGGCCGCGAAGTAAATATAAGGAAAACAGAACAATGGAAAACAAGAATCTGATACTGGCCACCGGCCGCCGCAAAACCTCCGTGGCGCAGATACGCATGTCGCAGGGCGGCGAAGGCAAGATCACCATCAACACCAAGACCCCCGAGGATTACTTCGGCAACAACCCGAGGCTCCGCCACGAGATCCTCCGGCCTTTCGACCTGACGAAGGACCAGAAGTTCGACTGCGTGATCAAGGTCACCGGCGGCGGCGTCTCCAGCCAGGCCGGGGCGATCCGCCACGGCATCTCCCGCGCTATCGCCAGCCTGGGCGACAGCTTCCGCGCTTCCATGAAGAAGGCCGGGTTCCTGACCCGTGACTCCCGCATGGTCGAGCGCAAGAAGCCCGGCATGCCGAAAGCCCGCAAACGCTTCCAGTTCTCCAAGCGCTAATCAGCGCCTGGCTTACTGCCAACCGGGGGAGGTTCAAACCTCCCCCGGTTTTTTTTATCCATCTATTCTTATTAAGAGCCGCGGGAAGCCTAGTCGGGTGCCGGGCGGGGAGGGGCCCCTGGCTCCTGGGCAGAGGGAAACCGTTGCGCGGTTTCCCCCCGCCCTTTGGGAATTAAGGGCGGGGCCCCCCTCCCCAAAGTCGCCAGGAACCCCTCCCCGCCCGTCCCCCTCCGTTTGCTTGTCAGTCTACTCAAAGCGAGCCACCAGCGGAGACCGCGAGGGGCAGGGTTAGCAAAACCCTCATGAGGAGGAGGCTTGCGTAGCGCCGACGACGAATGCGGAGGGGAGGCCACGGTGTGGCCGACCCGCGTTTTGCGTTCCTGCCCCTCGCGGTAGGCCGCCAACCCACGAGCGTCCCACGGTAGGCCGCCAACCACGAGCGCCCTCGCGGTAGGCCGCCAAACCACGAGCGACCCTTTGCGTTCCTGCTCTCTCGGTAGGCGGCGCCACGCGGTCTTCTTTTTTTATATTATTACTGGGTGAGAAAATTCTGGATCATGGTTACGGACGGGCGGGTGAAGGCGGCGGTGCGGGCGCTGCAACTGGCCGGCGTGGGTATAGGCGACCTGGCGGCCAAGCCCGGCGAGGCCGCGACTTTTTTCAGGCCGATAAAGATACAGTTATACGCCGCTATTAAGGAAGGGAAGCCGGCTTCGCTGGCGGTCGTTTCGGCGGCGGAGGATTTAGCCTCGCGGCTGGAGAAAACTTTTTCCGACATGGCGCTGCTGCAGGCCCCGCCGGACAGGCCCGTGCTGGAAGCGCTGAGACTGATGCAGCGCGCCTGCGCCGCCGCGCCGGACCTGCTTTCGACATCTGGCAGAAAAAACGCGGACCTCGAAGTCAGGACCTGCTGCGGAGAGGGGCGCAAGACCCTGGTGCTGGCCAAGGCCGCGGCGGAGGGCGCCGGTTTCCCGCAAAATCTCAAATTTAGTAGTATATACTCCGGGCTCGATGCGGCTTTCGACTCGCTCGAACGCTGCGCCGAAGCCCTCTTCAAAGCATAGGAGCCTCCCATGATAAAGTTGCTCGCGGCGCTGCTGCTGACCCTCCCCCTTTCCGCCTGGTCGCTGACCATCGACGTCTACCACACCAGCGACGTGCACGGCTGGTACTACTCGCGCCCCGCCAAGTGGGACAAAGAAAATTCCACCCGCACCATAGGCGGCTTCCCGGCCCTTTCAGCCCTGGTCCGGGCCGACAAGAACCCCAAGCTCCTGCTGGACTCCGGCGACACCTTCCAGGGCACGCCCGAGGGCACGCTGACCAAGGGCCTGGCCACCGTAACTATGATGAACCACCTGGGTTACGCCGCCGCAGCAGTGGGCAACCACGACTACGACTACAGCGAAGCCAGCCTGCGCGAGATGGTGAAGCAGTCCAATTTCCCCTGGCTGGGCGCTAACCTCTATGTAAAGGAAAGCGGCAAGGCCGCCGACTACGTAAAACCCTACACCGTGATCCCGGTGGGCGGCAAGCGCATCGCGGTCATCGGCATCCTCGGCGAGCATACCGTCACCTCCACGCTGCCGCTGAATGTCAAGAACCTGGAATTCCGCAGCGAGACCGCCGAGGCCGCGCGCTGGACCAAAGAAGTCCGCGAGAAGGAAAACCCCGACGCCGTCCTGATCCTGGCCCATAATGGTCTGGGCGCCCCGCCCGGCCTGGCCGACATGACCGCGTGGACGCCCACGGAGGCCCACGCCTCCTCCGGCACGCTGGGCATAGCCCGCGCCTCCGGCGCCGACGTTGTGTTCGGCGGGCATATCCACGCCTCCCTGCCGAGCGGCTACCGCGACCCGGTCAGCGGCGCCCTGCTGGTGGAGAGCGGGTCCTCCCTCACGCACGTCAGCCGTGTCACGCTCGATTTCGACGATAAAACCGGCAAGCTCAAGGCGACCGCAGTGCAGTTGGTGCCGCTCTGGACCGACCAGACCGGCGAGGACCAGGCCGCCATCGCCAAACTGAAGGTCTTCAGCGCCCAGGTGGAGGCTGAGATGGGCCGCAAGGTCAGCGAGTCGGCAGTGGACCTCGGCAAGTCACCCGACGGGACCGATTCCCCCATCGGCAACTGGTTCGCCGACGCGATGCGCCGGCAGAGCAAAACCGACATCGCCTTCCAGAACACCTCCGGCATCCGCGCCGAGCTCAAGGCCGGCACCGTGACCGTCCGCGACGTCTTCCAGGTGATGCCCTTCGAGAACACCCTGGTCAAGCTCACGCTGACCGGCGAACAGCTGCGCCGCCTGCTGGCGGACAACTTCCCGGGCGGCTTCTCCAAGCTCCAGGTCTCCGGCTTGAAGGTCAGCGTTAAAAAGCCCTACGACGACCCCGCCAACGTCTCGTTGGAGCGGGACGGCAAACCCGTGGCCGACGGTGACAAGTTCTCCGTAGCCACCAACAACTACCTTACCACCGGCGGCACCGGCGGCCGCGTCTTCTCCGAAGACGCCAAGGCCGAGGACACTATGCAGCCGATCCGCGAAGTGCTCATGAAGGACATCTCCGAGAACCCGGTGAAGGCCCTGCCGGCCGGCGGGAGAATCGTACGGCTGGACTAGCCCGCCTGCTGCTGGCCGCCCTGCTGCTGGGAGCCGGTGCCTGCACCAAGAAGGAGCAGGTGGTGATCTTCGCCACCGCCCGCGGCGGCGGGACGCTCTCAGCCGACAAGGCCTCCGGCGCCGGCGGCTTCGCCGTCTTCAAGCGCCTCTACGATTCCGAAAAGAAACCCAAGCTCGCGCTGGACCTGGGCGGCTGGACCGCCTCCACCCCCGAAGGCCGCCTGCAGCGCGGCCGGCCGGCCGCCGCCTGCCTGGGCGCCGTGCCCTACGCCGCGGCCGGCGTCGGTTTCGACGACCTCGCCCTCCCGCCGCAGGACCTGCAGCGCCTGGCCGAAGAACAGTCCGTCACTCCGCTGCTGGCCTCCAACCTCTATCTCAAGACCAACAAAAAGCCCGCCTTCCTGCACAGCTACGCCCTGGTGCGGGCCGGCGGCCGCAAGATAGGCGTCCTTTCGCTGGCGGTTAATTCCCCCTCAAAGCCGAACACCCCGAAACACCTGCCCAGCTACCGGCTGGAAAAGGAAAGCTACGAGGCGGAGCGCGCCATCAGGGCCCTGAAGGAAGCCGGCGCGCAGCTGACGGTGATGCTGCTGGCCGTGAACCCGAAGGAGAAAGCGGCCCCCGACTACTTCAAGGCCTTCCTTGCCAAGCTGCCGCGCGTGGACCTGGTCATCACCGACGAGCCGACGCTGAAGAAGCCGTTCAGGGCCGGCAAGACGTGGGTGGCGCCGGCGGGGCTGGCCCTGGCCCACGCGGCGCGCCTCACGCTAACGCTTGAAAGCCCCGGCGGCCGCGTGAACGGCCTCAGTTTTAAAAGGATAGCGCTGGACGCGGACAAATACGGCGAAGACCCGGGCGTGCTGAAGGTCATCGCCGGCTACCGCGGCGCGGCCGCGGCACATTTCGCGAAGAAGCTGGGCGTACTGAAAGCGCCCCTGCCGCTGCGCGAGGGCGGCCTATCCCCGGCCGCCGATTTCGCCGCCGACTGCATGCGCCGCTGGGCCCGCACCAACGCGGCCATCATCGGGCTCTCGGAGCTGGCCGCCGGACTGCCGGCCGGCCCGGTGACGCTGGGCGACCTGCACGCCTCTTTCCCCCTGGATTCCAGCGTGGTCTTCGTCAAGATCCGCGGCGACGACCTTGAGCGCGCCCTGGCGGGCCTGAATCCCGGCGAGCTCAGCGTCTCCGGCCTGCGGCTCTTCCTGCGCGACGGCGCGCTGGAACGGGCCGAGGGCGAGAACGGCCCGCTGACGCCTGGCAAGGTCTACCACCTGGCGGTGCCGGACTCGCTGGTGAGCGGCCGGGAGAACCCCGTGCTCTCCAGCGCGATGGAGTTCGCGAACTCCAAGCGCTCGCTGCGCGAAGTGGTGGGCTGGTGCTTCTCGCGCCAGAGCTCTTTTTCCAGGCCGGCCGGCGGCCGGATCGTAAAGGCGGGTAACGACTGATGTTCCAGGCGCTGGCGGCTTTCTTCGGCAAGTGGTACGGCCGTTTCAAGGCCTTCTGCATCCTCGCCGGCGCGTGGGGCTTCCTGTTCAGCGTGAATTCGCTGATAGGTTTCCAGGCCGGTTTCGAGTACGACGACGGGCTGGTCTATTCCACCCCGGCCTTCCAAGCGGCCGCGAAGGACAAACTGGAGCCGGGCACCCCGGATTACTGGAACTCCGTCAACCGCTCCTTCGCTTACGAGCGCCTGAAGCCCGTACCTTGGCTCGCCGCCTGGGCCCTGAAGGCGCTGGGCGTCAAGATAGCCGTGTTCTGCGACCGCGGCAGAGAAGGGAGCGACAGCCTGGAGGCCTCCTGGCGCAGGCTCGCCGATTACTTCTACTTCACTTCCGCCGAGGACGAAAAATACCGCCTGCTGGAAAAATACCGCTTTATCCTTTACGCGGCCCCGTCCGACGCCGGCGTGATCCAGGCCCGCAAGGCCGGCGTCACGCCGCTTCGCGTCAGAAAAAGCCCCAAGTCCACGGGCGCACTGGAAAGCAACCCCGGCAAGTTCGGAGAAAAGATCCTGCCCCTCTCGGCCTTCTGACGCCGCCCGGGCCGGAGGCGGAAAGCGCCGGCGAAAGCAAAGCGATGAAAAACCTGGTTTACGTGATACCGATGGCCGGCCTGGGAACCAGGTTCCTGAAGGCGGGCTACACGCTGCCCAAATACATGCTGCAAGTGCGCGGAACTACAGTTTTCGAGCATTCGCTGCGCAGCCTGCCGCTGGAGCTGGCTTCCAAGCTGGTTTTCGTGGCGCTGGAGGCCCACAAGGACGAGCACGCCCTGGAAGCTTTTCTCGACGGGGCGCTGCGGCGGCTGGGCTGCCGGGCGGCGCGGGAACTGGTGCTCCTGGACGGCCCCACCTCGGGCCAGGCCGAGACGGTGCTGAAGGCCCGCGCCTGCGTGCCGGCCGGCGCGGAGCTCGCCATCTACAACATCGACACCCATTTCAAGTCCGCCGCCCTCGCAGGGATGCTGGCCGACCCGGCCAGGAAGCGGGACGGGGTGATAGGAGCCTTTACGCTGGCGGAGCAGGACCCGAAGTGGAGTTTCGCCGCGCTGCGCCCCGACGGGACCGTGGCCGCCACCGCAGAGAAGGAGCAGATATCGGAGAACGCCCTGACCGGCTTCTATCACTTTACCAGCGCGGAAGATTTTTTCGGCGCCGCCGCCGCGGCCCTGGCGGCCGGCCGCAAAACCAGAGGAGAGCTGTACGTGGCCCCGCTCTACAACGACCTCATCGCCGCCGGCCGGGCCTTCGCGCTGGATCGCGCGGACAGCCTGGTGCCCCTGGGCACCCCTGAAGACCTCCTGAAGGCGGAACAGCGTGTCTTCTGAAGCCGGCGCCCGGGACGGACTTTTCTGCTCCATAGTGCTGCCCTGCTATAACGAGGCCGGCAATCTCCCGGAGCTGCTCGCCGGCTTCGCAGCGGGCATCCCCGCCGATATGGAGCTGGTGCTCGTGGACAACGCCTCCACCGACGGCACGGCCGAGCTGCTCCGCCGCGAGGCCCCCAAGCATCCTTTCCTGCGCATCGTTTCCGTAGAGGTCAACCGGGGCTACGGCGCCGGCATCCTCTCCGGGCTCGCGGCCGCCCGCGGCGCGGTGCTCGGCTGGGCGCACGGCGACCTGCAGTATTCCCCCGCCGACATCCTGGCCGCGGCCGAAAGCCTGCGCCCGCTGGCCGGCGGGAAGGTCTTCTTGAAAGGACTGCGATCAAACCGCTCCGCCGCCGACGTTTTCTTCACCGGAGCGATGGCCCTATTCGCCTCGGCAGCACTGGGCCTGCGCCTGCGCGACATCAACGCGCAGCCCACTTTTTTCAGCCGGGAGCTTTTCGAAGGCTGGGCCGACCCGCCGGGGGATTTTTCGCTGGACCTCTTCGCCTACGCCGATGCGCTGCGCCGCGGCTACCAGGCGGTCCGCAGGCCCGTGCGGCTGGCTCCCCGACCGCACGGCAGCTCCTCATGGAACCGCGGCCTGGCGGACCGCCTGCGCCTCTCCTGGCGCATGACCGGGGCGGTGCTGGGCACCCGGGCCCGCCTGCGGGCCGGCCGCGCCGGGGCCTGAACCTCCGAAAGCCCCCATTGCCCTCCCCCCTTATAAAATAATAAAATAGAAGTAATGGCGGATTGTATTTTCTGCAAGATCGCCTCAGGCGAGATCCCGAACGTAAAGATAGTTTACGAAGACGAGGCCACGATGGCCTTCCTCGACCTGAATCCCCAGGCCCCGGCCCACGCCCTGGTGATACCGCGCAGGCACCTGGACCGCCTGACGGCCGCGCAAGACTCCGACGCGCAGCTCCTGGGCCAGCTGCAGCTGACGGCCGCGAAGACGGCGAAGCTTTTGAAGGTGGAAGGCGCTTTCCGCCTGGTGACCAACAACGGCAAGGGCGCGGGCCAGTCGGTGGACCATCTCCACTATCACCTGCTCGGCGGCAGAAAGATGCTCTGGCCCCCGGGCTGACAGATTTTAAAGTTTGCATACCCAAAGGTGGTGATCAGCGTGGTATTTGTAAAAGTAAGAGACGATGAATCGATAGAAGAGGCGCTCCGGCGCTTCAAGCACGACTGCGAAAGGAACGGCATCCTCAAGGAGATCAAGCGCCGCGAGCATTACGTAACGCCCGCGATGAAGCGCAAGATAAAGTCCCAGGAAGCCCGCCGCAAGGTCCGCAAGGGCCGCAGGTCTTACTAAGCAGCCACCCCGCAAAAGGCCGTCCGCCTGAGGCGGACGGCCTTTTGCCTCTTTTTTCCGCGCGCGCGCGTAACTATATAATGAGTTCGTCCCCCATCATAGAGCTTATCAGGGAAAAGCTGGACATCGTCGATGTCGTCAGCGAATACGTGCCGTCCCTGAAGCGGGCGGGGCGCAACTACAAGGCCAACTGCCCGTTCCACAACGAGAAGACCCCCTCTTTCACGGTGAACCCCGAGAAAAAGATCTTCTACTGCTTCGGCTGCAACTCCGGCGGCGACATCTTCAAGTTCGTGATGGACATCGAGGGCCTCTCCTTCCCCGAGGCCGCCCGCAAGCTGGCGGCCAAGGCCGGCGTGGAATACGGCGACGAGCGCGCCCACAAGATCTCCCCCGAGGACCGCGAACGCCTGGACCTCAAGAAGATCATGAAGGCCGCCGCCGAATTCTACAAGAAGGAGCTGTTCTCTCCCTCCGGGGAAAAGGCCCGCCTCTATCTGGGCGAGCGCCGCCTCAACAAGACCACCGTGGAGAAGTTCGAGCTCGGCTGGGCGCCGGCCGGCGGCAACGCCCTGATGGACGAGCTGAAAGAGAAAGGCTGGAGTTCGGACCTGGCCCTCAAGGCCGGCCTGATCACCGAGCGCGAGGGCGGCCGAGTGGCCGACACCTTCCGCGGCCGCGTGATGTTCCCCATCAAGAACCAGTCCGGCGAGACCATCGCCTTCGGCGGCCGCGTCCTGGACCCGGAAGGCATCCCCAAATATCTCAACTCCCCGGAGACGCCGCTCTTCTCCAAGCGCCGCACCCTCTACGGCCTGCACGAGGCCCTGCCGCAGGTGCGCCGCACCGGCCGCCTGCTGCTGCTGGAAGGGTACATGGACGTGATAGGCGCGCACCAGCACGGCGTGGACTGGGCCGTGGCCCCGCTGGGCACCAACCTGACGCTGGAGCATTCCGGCATCGTGCGCCGCTACGCCAAGGACACCGTGGTGATGTTCGACGACGACCGCGCCGGCATCCAGGCCTCGGTGAAGGCCGCCGAGACCTTCATGGAGGCCGGCCTCTACGTGCGCCTGGCCAGCCTGGACGGCGGCCTGGACCCCGACGAATACCTGAACGAGCACGGCCGCGAAGAGTTCGAAGGCAAGCTGGCCGCCGCGGCGGACCCGCTGGATTTCCGGATGAACCTGTTTTTCAAGAACAAGCCCGCCCCCACGGCGCAGGAGAAGGCCCAGGCCATCGCCGTGCTGCTGGAGACCGTGGCCAGGCAGGGCGACGAGGTGCTCAAGAGCGAATGGGTCAAGAACCTGTCCACGCGCTTCGGCGTGGAGCAGGCCTCCGTGCTCAAGCAGCTGCGCAAGACCGCCGTCCCGCTGCCCCGCGAAACGCCCCGCAAGCCCGCCGCGGCCCCGGCGATGCCGCAGCTTGAGAAGGGCTACATCCAGCTGCTGCTGCGCGACCCCGCGCTGATAGCCCAGGCGGCGGCCCTCGAGCCCGAAGATTTTTCCAGCCCGCTGGCGCGCACGCTGTTCGCCGCGCTGCGGGCGCTGCCGCCGGAAGCGCTGGCCAAGGCCCCAGCCGCGCTGGCGGGGCAGTACCCGGAGCACTCGGCCCTGGTGCACGAGCTCGCCGTGGCCGACCTCGGCCCGGACGCCTCGGGCGGCCGCGACGCCGCCGGCGCGGTGCGCATGCTCAAACGCTTTTCCGCGGAGAGACGCCTGAAGGAACTCAAGGCGCTCCCCTCGATGGACCCGCAGCAGCTGCAGGAGTACAGCCGGCTAATGCTGGAGCTGAAATCGACGGTTAAAGACAGGTAGAGACTACAGGAGACAACAATGGCACAGCCCAAGAAAGCTTTACGCGACCTGGTGGAACTCGGCAAGGAGCACGGCTACATCACCCTCGAGGAGATGAACCGCTCGCTGACCAACGCGTCCATGTCGAGCGAGGAAATAGACACCCTGATGGGCACGCTCGAGGACCTCGGCATCGAGGTCGTGGACCGCAAGAAGTTCAAGATGGTGGCCGCCTCCGAGCGCGAGGCCTACACCGAGGAATGGAGCGCGACGCCCGACGTCTCCAACTCCATCCGGATGTACCTCTCCGAGATGGGCAAGGTGCCGCTGCTGACCCGCGACGAGGAAGTCACGCTGGCCCGCAACATCCGCGAGCGCGAGCGCGAGCTGCGCATGCTGGTGCTGGAATCCCCCATCACGATGCGCGAGATCCGCAGCTGGGAGATGCTGATCGAGCAGGACGAGATGACCACGAAGGAGCTGATGCCCCGCGGCCGCAAGTCCAACCAGGAGCTCTCGGCGATGAAGCGCAAGATGAAGAACATCGCCAAGCTCATCACGCGCACCGAGAAGGAGATCTTCAAGCTCGAGGAGCGCGCCAAGAAGCCCTCCCTCTCCAACGAGATGCGCAAGAAGCTGGGCGCGGTGGTGGACAAGAAGCGCAAGGACATCGTCAAGAACATCATCAACCTGAACCTCAACCAGGAGAAGATCAAGCGCCTCACCAACAAGATCAAGAACCTCGCCCACAAGATCCGCGAGTACCGCCTGGAGCTGGAGCGCTACCAGAAGGTCTACGGCGACCTGGTCAAGCTGCAGCACGACCACGAGCTGGTGGGCCGCGGCAAACTGCGCCCCGCCGCCTTCAAGAGCAAGTGGGGCTATAACCCGCAGGAAGTCGAGGCCGCCCTCGAGAACATCAAGGCCGTCAAGGAGCGCGAGCACCACCTCATCCGCACGCTCCCCATCAACCCCGACGACTTCATGTCCTTGAACGACAAGATCACCTTCCTCGAGGACCAGATCCTGCAGGACAAGCTCAAGCTCATCCGCGCCAACCTGCGCCTCGTCGTCTCCATCGCCAAGAAGCACGTAAATTCCAACCTCGAGCTGTCCGACCTGATCCAGGAAGGCGGCCTCGGCCTGATGAAGGCCGTAGAGAAGTTCGAATACAAGCGCGGCTTCAAGTTCTCCACCTACGCCACCTGGTGGATCCGCCAGAGCATCAACCGCGCCATCGCCGACCAGGCCCGCACCATCCGCATCCCGGTGCACATGAAGGAGCTGGTCAGCAAGCTGATGAAGGTGACGCGCAAGTACCGCCAGGAGTTCGGCCGCGATCCGCAGATCGAGGAATACTCCAAGCACATGCACATCTCGATGGACAAGGTGAAGAACGCCCTGAAGATCATGCAGGACCCGATCTCCCTGTCCACCCCCATCGGCGAGGACGAGGATTCCCACCTCGAGGACTTCATCGAGGACAAGGCCGGCCTGCCGCCGTCCAACTCGGCCGTGGACCTGCTGCGCCGCCGCGAGGTGACCAAGATCCTCGACACGCTGACCGACCGCGAAGCCAAGATCATAAAGCTGCGCTTCGGCATCGAGACCGGCTACCCGCGCACGCTCGAAGAAGTGGGCAAGATCTTCCGCGTCACGCGCGAAAGGGTGCGCCAGATCGAGGCCAAGGCCATCCGCAAGCTGCGGCATCCCTCGCGCAGCAAGATGCTGCGGGACTACCTCGACTGAGGCTCCCGAGAGACAAAGAAAAAGCCCCGGCTGCCCGGGGCTTTTTCTTTGGGTCAGGCGGTCTACTTTTCGTCCTTGCTCTCGGTGAAGAGGCTCTTCAGGATGTCGTGGGCCAGGTCCTTGGCGCCAAGGCCCACGGCGATAGCGAACGCGAGGCCCAGCGAGATGAAGACGATGTCGAGGCCGCGGTAGATGGTCTTCATCTTGATGCCGAGCTGCTCGATGGCGGCTATGATGGTGAGCACCACGATCACGAAGTTGACCATCTTGGCCAGCGAGCGGCCGCCGCGCAGGTTATTGGAGGTGGCGGAGTTCATGACCACGTCGGACATGAACTTGGCGAACATCAGGCCGCCGAAACCGATGAAGATGGCCGCGACCAGGTTGGGCAGGAAGCCCATGGCGCGCTGCAGGATCTCCGAGATCACCGTCAGGTTCAGGATGTTGGCCGCGGTCACCATGAAGACCAGCAGCAGCGCCCAGTAGACGATGAAGGACAGCACGTGCGACGGCGATTTGCCGAAGCCGAAGCGGATAAACAGCTCGTTGATGCCGACGCTGCTGGTGTGGGTATCCAGCTTGATCTTGCGCAGGAACTGCTCGAGCAGCGAGCTGACGATGCGGGCGATGAAAAGCCCGAACAGCACGAAGGCGAAGGCCGCGACCAGTTTGGGCACGTAGGCGGAAAAATTACCCCAGACCTCGAGCACCGGCTGAAAAAAAGGTTCAGTGATTTCGTTTAGCATGTATCCTCCGGGAGCAGTTGCTATTCTAATATTTATCTCCTGGGCAAAGCAAAAGCCCGGGAGGGCCCCGGGCTTCGGCGGGCGGCGCGCTGGCTTAAAGAGAGTTCTTCGCCTTGACCGGGTCGGTGTGCAGGGGCTTCTTCACGGCCGGCTTCTTTATGGTCCTGGCCGGACTGGCGTCCTTGGAGATAGGGGCGTCGCGCAGAACCGGCTTCTTGGCGTCCCTGGAGGATTCCTCGTCCTTGATCACCTGCTTGAGCATCTCCTTGGCCCCCTCGCGGTACAGCGGGTCGGTCACGGAGACGGCGTCGAAATCGGTATAGCCGGGCTTGGCCTGCCGGGCGTCTTTGCGCGCGGCTGGCTCGGACTGCCGGGCGTCTTTGCGCGCGGCGGGGAGCTTCAGCTCCGCCTTGACCGGAGTGTTAAGGGCCAGGAGCACCGGGTCCAGGGCGCTGGCGCCGGCGGCGAAAAAAATAACGGCCGAAGCCGCATAGAAGAAAGCGCGAACCTTGAGCATGGAAACCTCCGGAGCAAACGCAGATCGCATATTAACAGTATGACACAAAAGCGGCCTCCGCGGAAGTGACTTTGGGCCCACCCGGGGCTGGGCCTGTCGGACCCGGCCCGCCGGGGCCGCGGTTTTTCTTGCCATTTTCCCGCTGTTTTGCTAATATATATCTACTATGTACGCAATCATCGAAACAGGCGGCAAGCAGTACTGGGTAGTCCCCGGCGAGATCCTGCAGGTTGAAAAGCTCACGGCGAAAGAAGGCGAGGAAGTCTCCTTCAAGGCGCTGTGGTCTGCCTCCCAGGACGAAAAAAACGCCTCGGCTGCGAAGTCTCCCTCCGCCAAGGTAACAGCCCGGATAGTCCGGCATCTCCGCGGCCCCAAGATCATCGTTTTCCGCAAGAAAACCAAGAAAGCCTACGAAAAAGGCTCGGGGCACCGCCAGGAACTGACTGAGATAGAAGTAAAGAACATCCAGTTGGCATAGTTTCTGAGCCAGCCGTGAAGCTTCCCCACGGGGCGGCGGCCGGCATATCAACAAAGAGGTCCCATCATGGCAGGTACAAAATCACAGGGCTCAAGCGTAAACGGCCGTAACAGCCCCGGCCAGCGTCTCGGCGTAAAGCGCTACGGTATGCAGAAGGTCAACGCGGGCGAGATCCTGGTCCGCCAGCGCGGCACCAAGTTCCTGCCCGGCGCCAACGTAAGGCGCGCCTCGGACGACACGCTGTTCTCCATCGTCACGGGCGTGGTCAAGTTCGAGTGGGCCAAACGCGGCAAGAAGCAGATCAGCGTTTATCCCGAAGCGAAATAAGCTTCCCCCACAGTTGAAACCTCCCGGGCGCCAGAACGGCCGGGAGGTTTTTTATTAGC
Source organism: Elusimicrobiales bacterium (assembly GCA_028688015.1). GTDB lineage: Bacteria > Elusimicrobiota > Elusimicrobia > Elusimicrobiales > UBA9959 > UBA9959. The sequence continues at coordinate 83,281 of JAQTZB010000008.1, forward strand.
GGTGACCCTATGACCAAACCCAAGAGCAATTCCTTTATAGATACGGCCCACATCTTCCTCAAGGCCGGCGACGGCGGCAACGGCGCCTCCTCCTTCCGCAGGGAGAAGTTCATCCCTTACGGCGGGCCCGACGGCGGCCACGGCGGCAAGGGCGGCAGCATCTGGCTGGAGGCCTCGGCCAACATCACCACGCTGTCGGAGATCGCCTTCCACCCCCACATCACCGCGCAGAACGCCTGGCCCGGAGGCGGCAAGAAATGCGACGGCCACAACGGCGAGGACAAGACGCTCTACGTGCCCTGCGGCACGGTGGTCAAGCGCGACGGCCAGATAATGGCCGACCTCAAGGAGAACGGGCAGCGCTTCCTGCTGGCCAAGGGCGGGCGCGGCGGCCGCGGCAACACGGCCTTCAAGACGCGCTTCAACACGGCCCCCAAGATCTCCGAGAACGGCGAGCCCGGAGAGAAGTTCGAAGCCTTCCTCGAGCTCAGCGTGCTGGCCGACGTAGGGCTGGTAGGTTTCCCCAACGCCGGAAAATCCACGCTGCTGGCCTCGATCTCGGCCGCGCGGCCCAAGGTGGCGGACTACCCGTTCACCACGCTCAGCCCCAACATCGGCATCGTGACGCACAAGGGCAAAAGCTTCGCCGCCGCGGACATCCCCGGCCTGATCGAAGGCGCGCACGAGGGCAAAGGCCTCGGCGACCTGTTCCTCAAGCACATCCTGCGCACCAAGATCCTGATCCACCTGGTGGACCCGCGCGGCTTCGGCGACCTTAAGCCGGAGAAGGCCGTGCGGGTGATAGAGAAGGAATTGAAGGAATACCATCCCCTGCTGGCCAAGAAGCAGACCATCCTGGCGCTCAACAAGTCCGACCTCCCCGAAACCGAACAGGTCTACGAGACGCTGAAGAAGAAATTCAAGAAGAAGGAGATCTTCCTGATCTCGGCCGCCACCGGCAAGGGCGTCACCAAGCTGCTCGACCACGTGATCAAACTGCTGCCGAAGCTGAAGGCGGACGAACTCTACCAGGCGGCCGGCGAACACACCACCTCCTACAAGCGGCCAGGCGAAGGTTTCGTGATAGGCCGCAACGACGCCGGCGCCTACGTGGTCAGCGGCGCCCGGGTGGAAAAGCTGATAGCGATGACCAACTTCGCGCAGCCCGACTCCTGGGACCGGCTGCGCCGCATCTTCCGCACGATAGGCCTGGACAAGGCCCTGAAGAAGGCCGGCGCAGGAGAGGGCGACATAGTGCAGATAGGCGCCAAGGACTTCGAATGGAGCGACGCCGTCCCCGAGGAAGGCCGCCCGGGCAAGTTCGCCTACAAATACAAGAAGTTCAAGCAGGAATACGGCGGGATAACCTGACCCTGTGCTCCGGCAAAAGGAAAAGCCCCGGGCCGTCCCGGGGCTTTTCCTTTTGCCGGGGGCGTCTTCAGTACACCGTGCCCCAGTCGCGGGTGGTGATGCGGAACTCCACGCGGCGGTTGAGCGCCCGGGCCTGTTCGGTGGTCTCGCGGATGACGGGCTGCCGCTCGCCTTGGCCGTAGACGCGGACGGAATCGGGGTAGACGCCCTTTTTTGCCAGGTAGAACTTGACGGCGCTGGCGCGGCGCATCGACAGGTCGTCGTTGTATTCTTCGGAACCCACGTCGTCGGTGTGGCCGGAGACGATCAGCTTCATGCGGTTGTGGTTTATCAATATATGCGCGATGCGGTCCAGCAGCTCGTAGGACGTTGGCTTGAGCCGGTCGGAGTTGAACTCGAACTCGACCGGCGGGATCTCGCGGCTGGATACCAGGTCCATCACGCCCTTGAGCTCCAGGTCGGCGCGGCGGGCTTCCTCGCGCTCGGCCGGAGTCAACTGCTTGGCACAGCCGCAGACCGCCAGCGCGCACGCCAGCAGAAAAGAGAATTTCCTCATAGTGCCCTCCCCTCGTAATTGCCGCAAGTTATAGAACCGATCAAAGTTTCCCGGCGGAACCTGTAGCCCCTGGCAAAAGCGGTGTTGCTGAGCAGCAGCGGCGGGGTAGCCGCGATGGTGGCGTAGACGCGGCTGCGCCTGATACGGGGCCTGTCCTGCGGGTCCAGCAGGTTGGAATGTGCGGCTTCCTCCAGCGTGTCCATGGCCCAATACACCGGCCAGATGACGGCGGCGCGCAGCGCCAGTTCCGTCTTGGGGATGGCGGCCACGAACCCCTCGCACTGGTCCAGCCGGTCTATGGCCCAGTAGGTCCACTTGGAGGTCAGTTCCCTGACCCGTCCCATATTGGCGGGGCGCAGCAGGTCGGCCGGCGCCATGTTGCGCGTGTCCAGGTCTTCCTGCGGCAGGTAGCAGCGGCCCAGGCGCAGATCGGCGGCCATATCCTTGAGGATGTTGGTGAGCTGCAGGGCGGAGCCTATCATCTCCGCGTCCTTCTCGGAAGGGAAATTAACCGCGCCGGAGTTGGAGCGGCGGATGGCCGCGCGGTAGAGCCGCGCCCAGAAGACCCCGGGCACGCCGCCTATCAGGCGGCAGTAGCGCTCAAGGTCGGCCCCTGTCTTCAGGGCGGCGGGCGCGCCGCCGGCGAAGGCGCGGACGTCTGTTTCCATGCCGGCGGCAACGCCGGAGACCAGGTCGGTGAAAAGGTTTTTATCGGCAGGCGGCACCGAAGCGTAGACGGAGAAGATCTTGCCGGACTTCAGCAGCAGTTCGCGCTCGGCCTGCTGCGGCGCCTGCGCGGCCAGCGCGGCGAACTTATCCTCCAGGGCGGCCTGCGCCCCGGGACTGGCGAAGCCGCGGGCCAGCTCCAGCACCTTCAGCTTCTCGGCGGCGCTGACGCCGGGGGCGTCGGTCACCGTATCCAGCGCGCGGCAAAGGAGGTAGCCCAGCCCCATGTGCGTCCGCAGGGGCTCGGGCAGGATATTGACGCTCAGGTACAACGAGCGCGATACCTTCTTGAGGATGTTCTTTATCTCGCCCGAAAGGCGGGCCCCGCTCTTATCCATTATTTAAATTCTACAAAAAATAGGGCCACCGGCTTCAGACCGGGCGCTCCGCCTCGGCGTCGCCAAGCTCTCCCGCGGCGATCTCCCCCATGCCCTGCCTGCCGTAGACGGGCGCGGCGTACGCCGCTATCTCGTCCACCTTGCCGGCCAGCCCCGCGGCGGCGGCCAGCACGCAGAGGCCGCTGAGGGCCATAGTGTGCGGCACCCCTATGCGGCTGGCCGCCCAGCCCGCCAGCAGGCTGCCGAAGGGCGCCATGCCCATGAAGGACAGCGAGTGCAGGGCCATCACGCGGCCGCGCTTATCGTCGTCTACCAGGGTTTGGATGACCGTGTTGCTGGAGGCGAAGAAGCTGACCATGCCGAAACTGGCCAGCGCCAGCAGCGGGGCGGAAAGGACGAACTTGCCGGAGGAGGCGAAGCCGAGCAGCCCCACCCCGAAGACGGCCATAAAAACGGGGATCTGCCGCTCCAGGCCGGCCGGGTGCCGACGCAGTGCCAGCCGCAGCGCGCCGGCCAGCGCCCCCACCCCCGAGGCGGCCATGATGAAGCCCAGGGTCCGGGGCCCCCCGTGCAGGATGTCTCGCACGTAGGCCGGCATCAGCACGGCGTACGGCATCCCGAGCAGGCTTCCGACGGCCAGCGTAAGCAGCAGATATCTGATGGGCGGGAACCCGGCCACGTATTTAAAACCTTCCGCAAAACCGCCGCGGGCCTTCTCCCGGCGGACGGCCGCCGGCGGCAGGCGCATGGCCAGCAGCGCCAGGATAACGCCCAGATAGGATATGGAGTTCAGCAGGAAGCAGGCGCCCTCGCCGAAAGCGGCTATGAAGACGCCGGCGACGGAGGGCCCTATGAGGCGGGCCGAATTGAACATGGAGGAGTTCAGGGCTATAGCGTTGGCCAGGTCCTCGCGGCGCTCCACCAGCTGTACCACGAAAGACTGTCTGGCCGGCATGTCGAAGGCGTTGATGGCCCCCAGCACGGAGGCCAGCGCTATGATCTGCCACGGCTGCGGGGAACCGAAGAGGACCAGCAGGGCCAGCGCCAGAGACTGCAGCATGGCCAGGGTCTGCGTGAGCAGCAGGATCTTGCGCCGGTCGAACCGGTCCGCAGCGGGGCCGGTGAGCGGCGCCAGCAGCAGCGCCGGAACCTGCGCCACGAAGCCGGTGATGCCCAGCAGGAGCGCGGAGTTGGTCAGCCGGTAGATCAGCCAGCTCAGGGCGACGGTCTGCATCCAGGTGCCTATCAGCGAGACACCCTGCCCGGAGAAAAAAAGGCGGTAGTTGCGGTATTTGAAGGCCCGCAGCAGCAGTCCCAGCCCCGACCGGTGCGCGGTTTTCACCATCAGTGAAGCACTTTACCCAGCACGCGGGGGCCGCGCGCGCCGGTAGCGGAAGGGCAGTGGTTAGGCTCCCCGCGCAGCGCTTTCAGCGCCAGCAAGGCGAAGCAGGCCGGCTCCTTGGCCAGCGGGTGCAGGCCCAGCTCGGCTATGGAGCGCACGCGCACGCCGGACGGCAGCAGCAGGGCGGAGAGATTGTCCAGCAGGACCGGGTTCAGCGCGCCGCCGCCGCTGACTATGAGCTCTTTCGTACCGCGCGGCGCGAAGGCCTTGAAGGCCTGGGCGACGGAGGCCGCGGTGAAGAGGTTGAGCGAGGCCAGCAGGCTCGCGGCGCCGGCCTTGTTGAGCAGGCCGGGGAAATTCTTCTTTATGAACTCCAGCGTGTACTCGCTGCGGTCCAGCGACTTGGGCGGCCGGCGGGAAAAGAAAGGCGCCTCCAGCAGGCGGTAGACCCGCGGCAGGTCCGCCTCGCCGGCTGCGGCCCAGGCGCCGCCCTTGTCGTAGGAGAGGCGGCCTTTGGAGATCTCGTACACGGCGGTGTCCATCAGGGAATTCCCGGGGCCGGTATCGAAACCGAAAGTCTTAACGCCTCGCCCGGCGAAGGCGATGTTGCCCACGCCGCCTATGTTCTGCAGCGCCACGGGCGCGCCGCCGCCGAACAGGTATTCGTCCAGGAAGGGGATGAGGGGCGCGCCCTCACCGCCGGCGGCCATATCGGCCGGGCGGAAGTCGCAGACCACCGGGCGGCCCGTCTCCTCGGCGATAAAAGAAGCTTCGCCGATCTGTAGGGTGTGTCCCTTTCCTCCGGGCGCGTGCCAGACGGTCTGCCCGTGCGAACCGATCACGGCGACGCTTTTATACGCGACGCGGTGCCGGCGGCAGAAATTTTTCACCATGCCCGCCCAGAGCCGGCCCAGCTCGAAATTCAGGGCGGACAGGGCCGGGGCAGCCATCTCCTTGGCCGCGATAATGCGCGCCTGCAGGGCGGCCGGGTACGGGTAATTCCCGAAAGCTTTAACCTTGAGCGAGCGCCCGGCGGCTTCGCACAGGGCTATCGAGAGCCCGTCGGCTGAAGTGCCGCTCATCAGGCCGAGTATCAGTTCTTTTTTCATCGGTAGTTTTCCACGCTGTAAGTCAGCAGGCGGCCGCCGCGATAGCGGAACTTGCCGGAGAAGCAGCCCCGCCGCTTCAGCAGTGGCAGGAAAACCTTGTCGCCGCCCCACAGGTTCAGCTTCAACAGGTCACGGTCCGGGATCCAGGCCAGGTTCCCTTCCGGCGAGTCAAGCAGGCGGCCCGTAAAGACCCCCGCGGTAAAGACGAAGACGTACCAGTCCTCGCGCTTGTCGAAGTCGGGGAAGGTCAGCACGCCTTTCAGCTTCGGGCGCCTGATCTCAAGGCCTGACTCTTCCCGCACTTCCCGTATCACGCATTCTTCCGGGCTCTCGCCGGGCTCGAACTTGCCGCCCAGCCCGTTCCACTTGCCTTCATGGACGTCGTCGGGCTTTTTGACGCGGTGCAGCATCAGCGTACGACCGCGCCGGCGAACGTAGCAGAGGGTGGCCAGTTTCATTTCAGTCCGAGGCCCCCTGCGGCGGCAGGTCGTCGAAGAGCCAGGTGCTCAGGTAGCGCTCGCCGGTGTCCGGCAGGATCGCCACGATGGTCTTTCCTTTAGAGTCCGGGCGCTCCGAGATGTCCCAGGCGGCGCGCATAGCGGCACCGGAGGAAATGCCGGCCATTATCCCCTCTTCCTTCATCAGCCGCCGCGCGGCCGCTCCGGCCTGCTCGTCGGTCACCTTGAAAACCTCGTCGATAAGGGCGCGGTCCAGCACTTCCGGCACAAAGTTGGCGCCTATGCCCTGGATGCGGTGCGGCCCGGCCTGGCCGCCGGAGAGGAGCGGCGAGGCCGCCGGCTCCACCGCCACCACCTTCACGCCCGGTTTCTTCTTTTTCAGCCCGCGCGCCACGCCGGTCAGCGTGCCGCCCGTGCCGACGCCGGCCACGACGACGTCCACTTTCCCGTCGGTATCGGCCCAGATCTCTTCGGCGGTGGTCGCCTCGTGTATAGCGGGATTGGCCGGGTTGGAGAACTGCCGCGGCATGAAGGCCCCGGGTGTAGCGGCCAGGATCTCCTCCGCCTTCTCCACCGCGCCGGCCATCCCGGCGGGGCCCGGGGTCAGTACCATCTTGGCGCCGAAAGCGTGCAGGATCTTGCGGCGCTCCACGCTCATGGTCTCGGGCATGGTCAGCACCAGGCGGTAGCCCCTGAGGGCGCAGAGCCACGCGAGGCCTATGCCCGTGTTGCCGCTGGTGGGTTCCACCACCAAGGCGCCCGGCTTCAGCAGGCCGCGCGCCTCGGCGTCGGCCAGCATGCCCAGCGCGGCCCTGTCCTTGACGCTGGAGGTAGGGTTGAAAAACTCCAGTTTCGCCAGCAGCAGCGCGGGGCACTCCCGGCCGCGGCAGATCTTTACCAGCGGCGTACGCCCTACCAGGCCGCTCAGGTCCTCAGCGTATTTCATTTCGCCGTCCCCAGCTCCGCGCGGAGCTTGTCGAGTTCTTCCTGCACGCGGCGCATCTGGTCGGCGCAGTGGTCGGGCAGGCGGTTATGGTCCAGCTGGCCTCCGGCGGCGCGGCCGCTGTGGGCGGGCACGCCGAAGACGGTGGCTCCCGGCGGGACCTCGGCCAGCACCACGGAACCGGCGCCTATGCGGGCGCGGTCCCCGATCTTGATGGCGCCCAGCACCGCGGCGCCGGCGCCCACAACCACGCCGTTGCCCAGCGTGGGATGGCGCTTCTTATGCTCCAGCGAGACGCCGCCCAGCACCACGCCCTGGTAGAGCAGCACGTCGTCGCCTATCTCCGCGGTCTCGCCTATCACCACGCCCATGCCGTGGTCGATGAAAAAACGGCGGCCTATGGTGGCCCCGGGGTGGATCTCGACGCCGGTCAGGAAGCGGGCGAGGTGGGAGAGCAGCCGCGCCAGGAAATAAAGGCCCCGCTGCCAGAGCCAGTGGGCGGGGCGGTGCAGCCAGACGGCGTGCAGGCCCGGATAGCAGAGCAGCACCTCCCAAAAGCCGCGCGCGGCCGGGTCTTTCTCGAAAACCGTCCTGATATCTTCCGCAAAGTTCATCGATTCCTTTTTAAACCCGGGGAGCGGCAGTTTCTCCTCCCCGCTCTTTGCATTATATAATTTTTGTATTAGCCGCCCGGGGAGCCGGCGCATAAAAAAGGCCGGGGGTCAGCCCGGCCGTTTTTATTGCGCGGAGGGGATCAGAATTCCGTCTTGCTGACGAAATTAAAATCCCGGACCGTGAGCGGCGGCATCGAGGTGAAGAAGCCGTCCTTGGCCTGCCCCACGTCGACCGTGTTGAGCAGCAGGTCGAAGACGCTCTGGTTGAAGCGGAAATTGTTCACGCTCCCGGCCAGCTTGCCGTCCTTGATGCGGAAGACCCCGTCGCGCGTCATGCCGGTGAAGATACCGTCCATCAGGTCCACCAGGCGGATGTACCAGAAGCTGTTCACGTAGACGCCGTTCTCCACCCCGGCGATAAGCGCCTCGAGCGGCTTGTCCGTCCCCTTGAACAGGAGATTCGCCGGCTGCTTGCCCGTAGCGGGAACGCCCTTCCTGGCGGCATAGAACCTGGAATACCAGGGGCTGACCAGCTTGCCGCCCTTTATCATGTCGAATTCCGTAAAAGGCATCCCGTCTTCGGGGCAGAAAGGGTGCAGGCCCACCCGGCCGTGGTCCGGCCTGGAGCAGATATGCACCAGGTCGGAGGCTATGACCGCCCCGGGCCGCTTGGAGAAGGCCGAGCGGCCCTCATCTATGGCCTTGGCGTCCATGTTGTACCAGCAGAAGAAAAGCAGCAGCTCTTCAACGGCCGCAGGCCCCAGGACCACGGTATACTTGCCGGGCTCCAGCGGGCCCGGGTTCTCCGACAGCTTCGCCCGGGAAACGAGGTCCGCCAGGAATTTGCGGCCGTCATAGTCGGAAAAGTCCTTGGAGGTGTGGTAATCCTTGAAGGAGGAATTCCCGGTCATGGCCGTCATGGCCAGCGTGGAGAAGCAGTTGGTATGGGACAGGCGCGCGCCCCTGTTGTTGTAGAGCTCCAGGGTGTACGGGTTGGCCGAAAGGCTGCCGGCCGAGTTCAGCCCCGCCGCCTTCATCTCGCGGAACGCCTCGTCCAGTATGCCGTACTTCTTCTCTTCGGAGAATTCCCCGAAAGCGGGCTTGAAGTTCTTCACAGCCGCCGCTTCTTGCGGCGTAACCGGCGGCATGTATTCCGGGTCAGCCGGCAGCAGCCGCGCGGTCTCGTAAGCCTTGGCCACCGCGCGCTTGATGCCTTCCTCGGACAGGTCGTTGGTGCGGCAGGCGCCGGTCTTGCCGTCGAGCCCGACCTCGGCCCGCACCTCTTCCTCCAGCTTGAACAGGTTTTCCCTGTTGACGGAGTTATTGGAAAACCTTATATGGTGCGTCTCGCTCCTGGAGTGCGAGATCACGACATGGTCCGTCACCGGGTCCTTGAGGACTTTCTCGATTATAGATCTGGTCTTGTTCATTTACTTGGCCCTCCGCACAGTGATGTTCCTGAACCGCGCCGGGCTGGCCCCGTGCGTCATCTGGGCCGACTGCATGGGGTCGCCCTTGCCGCAGGTGATGAAGCCCGCGCGCCTAAACTCGCTCTCGTCGGCGATGGCGTCGCAGCTGCGCCAGAACTCGTAAGAGATGGCGTTGTACACCACGTCCTTGAGCATGCCGGTGATCTTGCCGTTCTTGATCTCCCAGAAGGCGTCGCCGCCGAACTGCATGTTCAGCCGCATCTGGTCTATGCTGAAAGAGCCCATGCCCTCGATATATATGCCGCTCTCGGTGTCGGCTATCAGCTGCTCCTTCGTCAGGGGTTTCTTGCCGGGGGCCAGGTAGAGGTTGGGCATCCGGGTTATCGGCACGTCGGAATACATGGTGGCCCGGGTGGTGCCGTTGGCCCGGCTCATCTTCATCTTATGGGCCAGTTCGCGGTTCACGCCGTAGCCGTTGAGGATGCCGTCCTTCACGATGTGCCATTTCTGGCACTCCACGCCCTCGTCGTCGTAGCCGCAGCTCGCGAGCCCCCCCTCCAGCGTATTGTCCGCCACCAGGTTGACGAGCTCCGAACCGTATTTGAACTTGCCCAGCTTGTCCATGGTGGCGAAGCTGCGGCCGGCGCAGGATTCCTCGTAGCCGAGCACGCGGTCCAGCTCCGTCGGGTGGCCCACCGATTCGTGGATCGTGAGCGACAAATGCTCAGGGTCCAGTATCAGCGTGGTCGGGCCGCTCTCGCAGGCCTTGGCAAAACAGTGCTCGCGCGCCTGTTCGGCTATGCGCGCGGCGTGGGTCTTGAAATCAATGCCCCGGAAGAACTCGTAGCCCGCGTTCAGCGGCGAGGGCCAGTAATGGCGGGACTTCACTTCGCCGTTGGCCCTGGCCGTGGCCTGTATCTCGGGCAGTATGGTGTAGATGTCGGTCTCTATGGCCGAGCCCTCGGTGTTGGCGTACTTTTTGCGCATGTTGCGCATCGCCAGGTAGGCGTTCGCCTTGATGATGTCTTTGCCTTTCAGGCTGATCGCCCCTGCCTCCAGCAGCGCGCCCACGGCGTCGCTGATCTTGACCTCGAAAGGGTCCTCTTTTATCTTCACTGCGAATTTGGCCGTATGCTTCGGCTCTGCGGCCAGCTCCACCGGGGTTTCCGCCGACTTGTCGGCGTACTTGGCTAGCGAGAGCGCCTTGTCCGCCGCGCCCCGCAGCGAGTCCATGTCCGTGGCGCTGGTGGAGGCGTAGCCCCAGCCGTTGTTAAAAAGGACTTTGATGCCGACGCCGGAATTGTCCAGTTCGGAGATCTGCTCTACGCGCGTGTCCTCGGTATAAATTTCGCGCTGCCGGAACAAATGCTCCCGCGCGTCCGCGAAGCGCGCCTGCTTGCCTTCCAGGTATTTGATTATCTCACGAAGTTTATCCATATTCTCCTCGCTGCCGGCCGGGGGCTGTCTTCCTGAATGATAACAAAGGGGCGGGGCAAAGAAAAAGACCGGCGGGACCGGTCTCTTTCTTTGCAGCGGGCGCTATCAAAGCCTGTAGATCTCCAGATTGGTGCCTTCCAGTTTGAAGCCGTAGCCCTTCTCGAAGGACGGGAAGGTGACGCCGGCCGGCTTGATATCCGAGGTTTTGAAGATGAAGTAGGAGGTCGCGTCCACCACCGGGAAGGGGATGAGCAGCACCAGCATCTTGTCGGTGAAGCGCGCGCCCTGGGGGCCCTGCACGATCTCGTTGCCGTAGGCCAGCTTGTAGTTCTTGGCGAGTTTCACGTCCACGCCCTTGGAGGCCACGCCGTCGCCCACCGCTTTCAGGGAGACGTTCAGCGCCACGCCGCGGGGGCCTTTGATCTCGAGCATGCTGTTCTCGGGGGTGGAGGCGTTGGCCTTGATCTTGACCACGAACTTCTCGCCGTCGATGGTCACGGTCTTGGAGCCGCTCATGAAGATGCCCCAGTTGATGATCTCGGTGCCGCGCACGAAGTAGCTCTCGTTGCGGGAGGTGGTCAGCACCAGGAAGAACTTGTCCTTGTCGGCGCAGGAGTTGCCGCCGTCGGGGCAGTTGGAGGCCTTAGAACCGCTGACGTGCACCTTGGTGCCGGCGCCGGTGGTGAAGGCGACATTGGGCTTGAGGTAGGCGTTCTTGACGGTGTCGAGGTTGATGGAGAAGACGGTGTCGGCGAGGCCCTTGTTGCCGGCGCGCTCGGCCTGCAGCTCGGCGGCCCGGGGGGCCACGCCGTAGCCGAAGTAGCGGAAGAGGTCCAGTTCGGGGGCGGCCTGCTCCTGCGCCGCGGCTGCGGGAGCGGACACCGCGGGGGTTTCTACGCCTTCCAGGGAGTAGCCGGAATCGCCGAGCACGGCGCCGTTGGCGGCGGCCACGGAGATCAGGTTAAAGGCCGCGAGGGCCGCCGCGCTAAATTTCATCAGATTCTTCATTTGGTTTCCCCTAGAACTAATTTGGCTGCACTATAGTTATACCAGTTCCCGGCGGCCGGCGAGAGAGGCCAAGGGCTCTATAAATAGAGATAAGGGGCCCAGGCGAAAATAGGCCCTTAGGGCATCAGCGGATGAGGGGTTTGAAGCCGATGAGGAAAAGCAGCAGTTCCTGCGGGCCGGCCGACCTGACCTCGCGCACTTCCCGCACCAGCCGGAACAGCGGCAGCACGGCCGCGGCGCGCAGGGCGGCCGAGATCAGCAGCAGGGTGACGAAAGAGCTGCCTTTCAAGGCGGGCAGATGCCCGTACAGCCAGCCGCCTGCCAGGGCGCCCGCGAACTGCGCCAGCCCGCCGGTGAAGGCGTTAAAGGCGGTGTAGCCGGCCCGGGAATTGGCGGGGATGGACTCGTAGATGAAGTTGTTCATCCCTATCAGGTAGGCGCCCCAGATCACCCCGGAATAGGTCTCCACGGCGGCCAGGTAGTAGAAGTTGCGGCTGAAGGTCCACAGCAGCGGCACAGTAGGGATGAGCAGGAAGGCCGCCTTCAGCACCTTCACGCTGCCGTAGGCGTCGGCCGCCTGCCCCCAGCGCTGCATGGTCAGGTAGGTCAGCAGCGGGCCTATGGACATCAACACCATGTACTGCAGGTAGCCGCATTTCAGTTCTTTCAGGGAGTAGACACTGAAGTACGGGGCCGCGAGGTAGGTGGAGGTCAGCAGCACCAGCACGGAGAAGAAAAGCGCCGGCACCCGGCCCCTGCGGAAATCGAAGGAGGACAGGAACTTCACTCCGGAGCCGCGCGGCAGATGGAAGCCGGTGCGCGGCTCGTACATGCCGGTGATGAAATACCAGGACACCAGCCGGAACACCCCGGCCGCCGAGAAGACCGCGAAGAAACCCCACAAGGTTTTTTCCCCCGCGAGGCCGAGCAGCCTGGACGCGATGAAGCTGGCCGCGAAGAACATCAGACCTACCAACTGGTAGCGGAAGCCGAAGAAATTCCCCCGCTTCGAGGCAGGGATATACTCCCCCATCAGCACCGCCCACGGCGGCGCAGACATGTTGCCGGCCACGGTGTAGACCATCATCGCCGCGAGCAGCAGCGGGAAGGCCTCGCCGGCCGGCAGGAAGACCGCCCCCGCCGCAGCGAAGAGGGCCAGGGCCTGGATGAAAACCGTCAGCAGCAGCGCTTTTTTGCAGCTGCCCAGCCTCGTAACCAGGCGCTCGGTGAAGAACTGGAAGAAGGAGGACAGCAAGGAAGGCAGCGAGCGCAGCACGCCCACGCCCATGGTGGACGCGCCAAGCGCCATGGCGAAGGGCACGGCGTACGGGTCGGTGAAGCCGCTCATCGCGGCCCAGGCCACGCCGTCTTTTATGGAGGCTTTTACGCTGTTCCGCACGCGGTGCTTTTGCATTGAGGTCCTTAAATTATATAAATTATGACCTGCCGCTTAAGGGGGCTCAATGAACGAAACCGCTTTGGTAAAAACTCTGGAAGGACACAAGGACGGCGTGCTGGCGCTGGCCTTTTCGCCCTGCGGCAAATTCCTGGCCACGGCCGGCGAGGACAACGCCATCCGCCTGTGGGACATTCCCGACGGCATCGAGATACAGGCCATAGAGGCCCACGGCGGCGACGTCCGCGCCGTCGCCTTCGACCCGGACGGAGACGTCTTCGCCTCCGCCTCCTGGGACAAGAGTGTCAAGATCTGGAAGACCGCGGACTGCTCCACGCTGGCGGCCGTGACTGCCCACGACGGCCCGGTGAACTGCCTGGCCTTTTCGCCGGACGGCAAGCTGCTCTACTCCGGCGCCGACGACGCTACGATAAAGGTCTACAATTCCCCGGGCGGCTCCGTGAAGGGCACGCTGAACCCCGAGATGGGCGACATCAAGGCCCTGGCGGTTTCCCCCTCCGGCCTGATCGCAGCCGGCGGCGTGGAGTTACAGCTCATGGACGCCTCGGGCAAGCTGTTGCACGATAACGACTCCTATCTCTACGGCGTGCGGTATCTGGCCTTCTCCCCGGACGGCAAGCGGCTGGCCGTGGCCACCGGAATGGAGAAGCGCCTGGAAGTCTGGGACACCGAAAAACTGGTGGAAGCCGGCTCCGTTAAGGATTCAGACTGGGTCAACTGCGTGACCTTTACCCCCGACAGCAAGTATGTCGTCACCGGCGGCAGCGCCGTAAAGGTCTGGGACCCGGCCACCGGCGCCTGCGCGAAGACCTTCGAAGGGCACACCGACGAGATCTACAGCGTGGCCGTCTCCCCGGACGGCAAGTACATCGCCTCCGCCTCCAACGACAAAACCGTCAAACTCTGGTCTTTATAACCCCAATAAGGTGCCTGGCACTTTTTTAAAAGGTGCCAGGCACCTTTTTATACCCGCCGCAAATGTGTTTATTAAACAAGCACTATTTTTGAGAAATTAAATCACCCCCCCAAAAAGGTGCCTGGCACCTTTTTGGGGGGTTGACCTTCGTTAAGTGGATTACGGTGGGTTTTTTGTATAATTTTAGCGGTTCTATAATCTGTTAGGAGGAATTAATGTTTAAGACAATAGCTATAGTTCTCGCCCTTGCCGGCAGCGTTAATGCCGCGGGCTTCCGCCAGGCCAACCAGAGCGCCTCGGCTAACGGCATGGGCACGGCCTTCACCGCCGTGGCCAACGACGCCTCGGCCGTCTGGTACAACCCTGCCGCACTTACCGACCTCAGCGGCACCAACCTCTCGATCGGTGACGTTTTCGTGGACCCCCGCACCGAGCACACCAGCGCCGATGGCACCACCATAGACCGCCCGGACAACATGGTGCACTCCCTGCCCCATGTCTACGCCACCCACAAGATCAACAACAAATTCGCGGTAGGCCTCGGCGTCCTTGTGCCTTACGGCCTTTCCACAAGCTGGGACGATGAGAACTCCCTCACCCGCAAAGTAGCCACAGAGTCGTCCCTTAAAGCCCTCTACTCCAACCTTAACATCGCTTACAAGGTCAACGACAAACTCTCCGTGGCCGCCGGCGCCAGCTTCGTAAAACTGGACGCCAGCATGAACAAGATGGTGACCGTGGCCGGTCTTCAGACCGTGGAGCAGACCCTGAAAGGCGACGGCACCGCCGCCGGGTACAACATGGCCGCCATGTATAAGTGGAACAAGTGGAACTTCGCCGCCAACTACCACAGCCAGGTCAAGGTAGACATAGACGGCACCATGCAACTGCCGCTGACCGGCATCCTGGCCGGCAACGCCGTAGACGACGACAACGCGAAGACCGAGATAACCCTGCCCGATACCTTCCAGCTCGCCGCCGCCTACAAGCATGGCGACAAGTGGCTGTTCTCCGCCGAGGCGGACTACACGGACTGGACCACCTACCGGCAGTTGGACATTGCATACACCAATGCCAGCGGCGTGGCCAGCGTTTCCCACGACTACAAGTACTGGAACAGCGTCTGGGCCTTCCGCGTGGGCACCGAGTACAAGGTCAACGACACCTGGAAACTGCGCGCCGGTTCCTACTACGACAACACCCCCGTGCAGGATAACTTCTTCGAGACCCGCAACGCCTGCTCTGACCGCTTCGGCGTGTCCGTGGGCGCCGGTTACCCCCGCGGCAATCTCTCCGTGGACGTATCCTACCTGTACCAGAAGTTCCTGGAGCGCCGCGTCCAGGACAGCATGCAGGACAACGGCATCACCGGCGGCACCACCGTCCTCAACGGCAAGTACAACACCACCGCCCGCCTGCCCGCCCTCACTGTCAACTACAAGTTCTAAGTTGATTCCGCAAGGCGTAAAAAACCCCGCGTCCGGAAGGGCGCGGGGTTTTCTTTTATTTCAATTTCAGGGAAACCGGGCCGTCAGGCGGCCTTGCACTCCGAAGGGAACCAGTGCCGGGTGGCGTTGCAGAACTTGACCACGCTGAGCATCACCGGCACCTCCACCAGCACCCCCACCACGCAGGCCAGCGCCGCGCCGGACTCAGGCCCGAACAGCGCTATGGCCGTGGCCACGGCCAACTCGAAGAAGTTGCTGGCGCCTATCAGCGCGCCGGGGGCGGCCACGCAGTAGTCCACCTTGAATTTCCTCATCAGGAAATACACCAGGCCGGAGTTGAAATACACCTGCAGCGTTATCGGCACGGCTATCAGCGCCACGTGGAAGAAGCGCGAGGTGATGTTCTCCGCCTGGAAGGCGAAGATGCAGACCAGCGTCAGCAGCAGGGCCACCATGCTGACCGGGTGGAACTTCTCCAGGAATACCCCCTCGAACCATTCCTTGCCGTGCGTCTTTATAAGCGCGGAGCGGGTCACGGCCCCGGCGGTAAGCGGTATGACTATGAAGATGAAGACCGCCCACAGCAGCACGGTGAAGGGCACCACCAGGTTGGACGCTCCGCTGACCAGGAAAGTCACCAGCGGCGCGAAGGCGACCAGCATGATCAGGTCGTTGAGCGCCACCTGCACCAGCGTGTAGGCCGGGTCCCCGTCGGTAAGATAGCTCCAGACGAAGACCATGGCCGTGCACGGCGCGGCGGCCAGGATAATGACGCCCGCTATGTACTGGTCGGCCAGCTCGGCCCCGATCCAGGGCAGGAACAGATGTTTGAAGAAGACATAGCCCAGCAGGGCCATGGAGAAAGGCTTCACCAGCCAGTTGACGAAAAGAGTGATGAAGAGCCCCCTGGGGCGCTTGCGAACGCCCAGGACTGAGGTAAAGTCCACCTTGAGCATCATGGGATAGATCATCAGCCACAGCAGGATGGCTATGGGGATGTTGATCTGGGAGCCGGCGCCGAACTCCATGCCGCGCAGCGCCTCCACCGCCTGGGGCAGCGCCTTGCCTATCGCTATGCCCACCGCCATGCAGACCGCCACCCAGAGCGTCAGGTAGCGCTCGAAGATATTCATTTTCTTGGTCGTCGCCTCTGCCATATGCTCTCCTTAAACTCCCAGTCCTGCCACGAAATCCCGTATTTCGTCGCGCACCCGGCGGTAAGGCGCGAGCGCCTCTTCCTCGCTAGCCGCGTTTTTCGCCAGGAACGGCGGGTCCTCGAAGCTGCGGTGCAGCTTGCGCGCCGGCCCCAGCCACAGCGGGCAGCTCTCCCGGGCCTTGTCGCAGACCGTCACCACCAGGTCGAAGGCCTGCCCCTTGAATTCGTCGGAATGCTTGGAGCGGTGGCCGGAGATGTCCACGCCGGCCTCGGCCATCACCTTTATGGCCCGCGGGTCCACCGCTCCGGGCTTGCTGCCGGCGGAGAAGACTTCCGCGTGGCCTGCCAGCAGCGCCCTGCCCCAACCCTCGGCCATCTGGCTGCGGCAGGAGTTCCCGGTGCAGAGGAACAGGATCTTCTTCATTGGCGCCGTCAATGGTCGTGGCCGCAACCGCAGTCGTCGCCGCAGCCGTCGTCGC
The DNA here is from genome assembly GCA_028688015.1 of Elusimicrobiales bacterium. Classification (GTDB taxonomy): domain Bacteria; phylum Elusimicrobiota; class Elusimicrobia; order Elusimicrobiales; family UBA9959; genus UBA9959. The sequence goes on from JAQTZB010000008.1 coordinate 100,029, forward strand.
CGCAGCCGCAGCTGTCCCCGCCCTGCTTGGGCAGGCCCTTCACCATTATAGACCCGTCCTTGTCGCAGTCTATGACCGCGTTCTCCAGCAGCGGGGCCGCGTCCTTTGCCACGTAGAACTTGAAACTCTTTATTTCCATCTCGGCGTCCTCTTTCTCCGCCTTGGTGGTAATATCCATGGCCAGGCTGGGGCCGCAGCAGCCCGGCGCCATGAAGATGCGCAGGCGGGAGTTCTCCCCCTGCTTGGCTATGAAGCCCTTAAGTTTCTCTATCGCTCCGTCGGTAATTTCCAGCATGGTAGTCTCCTTTAATGCGCCGCCGGGCGGCGCGCTGCTTTTATTTCTTCGCGCCCGGCTTTTGGGCGAAAACGGTTACGCTCGAGGCCGCGCCGTCCAGCGCCTTGGCGGCCTTATCGGTGATGGGATCGGAACAGCCGCCCCCGGAGCGATATTTGTTATCGTTCAGGAGCTTCAGGCCTTTAAACCCGGCTGCCTTGATGGCCCCAAGATAGTCCAGGCGCTGCAGCGCCCCGGCCACGCAGGCGGCGTAAAGCCCGGCGTGTTTTTTAAGCGCCGGCGGCAGCTCGCGGTTGAGCACGATGTCGCTGACCACCAGGCAGCCGCCCGGCTTGAGCGCGCGGAAAGCCTCGCGGAAGACCGCGGGCTTGTCCGGCGAAAGATTTATCACGCAGTTGGAGATCAGCAGGTCCGCCTCGCCGTCCTTGACCGGGAGTTTCTCTATCAGGCCCTTGCGGAATTCCACGTTCTTCAAGCCGGTCCGGGCGGTAAATTTAACCAGGTTCTTCGCGGCCAGTTTCAGCATCTCCGGCGTCATGTCCACGCCGATGACCTTGCCTTTGGCTCCGGCCCTCGGCGCGGCTATAAAAACGTCCTTGCCGGCCCCGCTGCCCAGGTCCAGCACGGTCATACCTTTCTTGATTTTGGAGAAGGCCACGGGGTTCCCGCAGGAGAGGCCCAGTTCGCCCTCCGAAGCCGCGGGCGCGGTCCCGCAGCAGGAGGAGCCTGAGCAGCAGGAAACCGATCTCTTCGCTACGGTGCCGTAAGCCTTGCGCACCAGGGACCGTGTTTTTTCATGAAGTTCTTTCATTTTCTCCCCTAAATTACGCCGAAGATATCTTTGAGCCCCAGGTAGACCCCCGCGGCGACGAACACCCAGCCGGTGGCGGGCCTGGCCCGGCGCTCGAATTTGCCCGCCAAGCCGGTTACAGCCGGGATCTTCCGCAATCCCAGGTCCAGCGCCAGCGCCATGCCGGCCACCGGCAGGGCCGTGCCCAGGCCGTAGAGCAGCGGCAGCGTCAGCGGGGCGCCGGTCTTGGCCGCCAGCGGCAGGATAATGCCGAAGTAGAGCGCGGCCGAAACAGGGCAGAAAGCAAGGGCAAAAAGAAAGCCCATAAGCAGCGTGGAAACCGCACCCGCCCTGGCGCGGAACCCGGGAAAAGCGAACAGGTCGAAACCGGAAAAATTACTCCCGACGAGGCCCAGCATATACATCCCGGCCAGCACCAGCAGCGGGGACAGTAGCTGCCCGCCGTGGCGCTGCATGAAGAAAGAGAAAGCCGGAGCGCTCAGCAGGCTCCGGACAATGAGGAACCCGACGGCAGCGTAGGCCAGCGCCCGGCCCAAAGCGTAAAGCCCCCCATGCGCCAGCACCGCCAGTTTATGCGAGCCCGACTGCTTAGAAATATAGCCCAGGGCGGCGATATTGGTGGCCAGGGGGCAGGGGCTCACCGAGGTGAGCATCCCCGTCCATAATGCGGTAAAGGCCGCCCCCCAGAGTTCGGCTTTCATTTTTTATCCAGCGCCTTCCGCGTTTCCGCCGCGACGTAATTCACGAAGGCCGCTCGATCACCCAGCAAAGTCCAGACTTTGTCCAGTTCTATCCAGTCCAGCGCCTGTCCGCCGGCGAACTTCTGCACGACGACGGATTTGGACTCAAGGCCGTAATCCCGCATGAAATGTTCGTTCCCGGGCTCCTCCACGTTCACGGCCCGGAACTCCACCCGCCAGCCGTTATAGCCGGCGGACAAGAGCGTGTCCACCGTCTCGCGAGTGTAGGCCTCCAGGTTAAGGCAGGAAGCGCAGCGCGTATTGGTGTAGAAGTAATAGACCACCGCCAGGTTCTGCGCCGCGGCAGGCCCGCTCGCCGGCGCCGCCTGCGCCGCGGCGGCCGCGGGCCGGGCTTTGAGCGCCGCGGCCTTGGAGGAGGCCGCCTTGTGCAGCATCGTACCGACGCTGGCCGCGATGAAACAGAACAGCAGCAGTTTCAGCAGCAGGCGGCCTGTCATTTCAGCAGGGCCTTCAGGCTCTCCACCGACGGTACGCGGCCTTCCAGTTTGACCTTCCCGTCCACGGCCAGCGCCGGGGTGGCCATGATACCGGCCTCGGCTATCTTTTCGTAGTCGCTGACCTTCTCCATCTCGTATTCCAGGCCCAGCTCTTTGGCTGCGGCCTCGGCGTGCTGGTACAGGATGCCGCATTTGGCGCAGCCGCCGCCGAATATCTGGATCTTTTTCATGGTTTTACCTCATTATGAAGTTGAACAAAAAGCCCGTGAACATGATGCCCGCGCCCACTATGCCGAAGAAGATGAACAGCAATCGCATCTTCATCACCCGCCGCAGGATCATGAACTCCGGCAGCGACAGGCCTGTCACCGCCATCATGAAAGCCAGCGTGGTGCCCAGCGCCACGCCCTTGTCGGTCAGGGCGCTGACCAGGGGAATGATGCCGGCCGCGTTGGAATACAGCGGTATGCCCACCAGCGTAGCCAGCGGCACTGCATACCACTTGTCGGCCCCGGCCCAGCGGGCCAGCAGGTCCTGCGGCACATAGCCGTGTATCCACGCCCCGGCGCCTATGCCTATCAAAACATACGGCCAGACTTTCTTAAGAATATCCAGAGTGTAGTCTTTTGCGTAAGCCCGGCGCTCATCCCACGGCATATCCGCGCCCAGCACGGAATTCTGGACTCGTTTGGTCTGGTCAAAGCCTTCAAGAAGGTGTTCCAGGTTAAGGCGACCGATAACCAGCCCCGCCGCTACCGCGATGATATAACCGCTGACGGCGTACAGGGCGGCGATCTTAAAGCCGAACATGCCGAACAGCATGACCAGAGCCACCTCGTTTATCATCGGGGAGGCCACCAGGAAGGAGAAGGTGACGCCCAAGGGTATGCCGGTCTGGATGAAGCCAAGGAACAGCGGGATGGCGCTGCAGGTACAGAACGGCGTCACTATGCCCAGCGCGGCGGCCCAGAGATGGCCGGAGAAGCGGCTCTTCTTAAGGATGATCTCCCGCACCCGCGACGGTGGCAGGAAAGTGCGCAGTATTGAGACACCGTAGATGATGGCGGCCAGCAGCAGGAAGATCTTGATAGTGTCGAAGACGAAGAAATTGACCGCTCCGCCGGCCAAAGTGTCCCGGCCCAGGCCGAACGCGCCGTAGGTCAGCCAGTCGGCGAAGAGCTGCACCGGTTTAAACATGTTTGCGCTCCAGGGCGGCTATACAGGCCGCGAAGTCCAGCACGCAGGGGCAGGTCAGCCGGTAATGCAGCCAGTTCCCCTCCCGGCGCGCCGCCACCAGGCCGGCGTTCTTAAGCACCAGCAAATGCTTGGAGACCGTGGAGATGTCGTCGCCCACCAGGTCGCGCAGTTCGCAGACGCAGGTTTCGCGCTTCTTAAGGGAGTTCAGGATCAGGAGCCGGGTGGGGTGCGCCATGGCCTTCAGCACGGCGGCCTGCGCGGCATAGGGTTTCTTGTGGTCCTGCTTCATATTTGACTATTTTGCCAAATAGCCAAGTAGAAGTCAAGCCCGCCACTTAAAGCGCCGGCGGCGCTCCGTAACGGCTATAATTAAGGAATGTCCACTCATCGCGGCAAGGTTCCCCTGGAGCGCGCCCTCTCTAAACTGGGGGCGGCGTCCCGCAGCCAGACCCGGGAGTGGGTGATGGCCGGGCGGCTGAAAGTCAACGGCCGCACCGTCACCGACCCGCTGTTCATGGTCTCTCCGGAGGCGGACAGGTTCACCGTCAACGGGCGGGAACTGGGCCGGCAGGCCTGGATCACCATCATCCTCAACAAGCCGGGCTCCGTGGTCACCACGCGCTCCGACGAGAAGGGCCGCCGCACGGTCTTCGACCTGCTCCCCCCCGAATTCAAGGACCTCCACGCGGTGGGCCGGCTGGACATGGCCAGCACCGGCCTGCTGATCCTGACCAACGACACCAAGCTTTCCGCCCGGCTGACCGACCCGGCCAACGCCGTGCCGCGCACCTACGCGGTAACGGTGGCGGGGCTGGTCACGGAGGCTGAGCTGAAAAAGGCCGCCGCCGGGATAATGGACGAAGGAGAGCTGCTGAAGCCCTCCGCCCTGACGCTGCGCAAGAGCAGCGGCAGGGAAACGCATTTACTGGTAGAGCTTACCGAGGGCAAGAACCGCGAGATCCGCAGGCTGTTCGCGGCCATCGGCCACGAAGTGACGCGGCTCAAGCGCATCTCTTTCGGGACCTATCAGCTGGGCGACCTGCAGCCGGGCGAGTTCCGGCGCCTTTCCAAAGGCGAAACGGGCCAGGCCGGCGATTAGCCGGCTCCGCAAATAAGCGGGCCGCTTTCCGGCGGGGTTTTCCCCGGGAAAGCGGCCCGTCTTTTTTTAGTTCTTACGCGCGCAGAGGTCGGCCAGGTAGGCCTCCACCAGCTGCACGGAAGCGCGCAGGCCTTTGAGGTGAGTGCGCTCCACGCCGTGCGAGGCGGAGACGCCCGGGCCTATGACGGCCACTTTCACGTCGTAGCCGGCGCCCATGGTAGCGTGCGCGTCGGAGCCGTAGAACGGGAAGATGTCCACCGCGTGCGGGATGCGCTTCTTTTTTGCCAGGGCCACCAGGCGCTGGCGCAGCTCGTAGTCGTGCGGGCCGGTGGAATCCTTGGCGCAGATGGAGACCATCGTCTCATGGCCGTAAACCTCGCGGCCCACCACGCCCATGTCCACCGCAACCATCTCCTTAACGCAGCGCGGTATGCCGGCGCTGGCACCGTGGCCGACTTCCTCGTAATTGGAAAAGAAGAAAGCCGCTGGCATTTTCTTCAGCCGCGGCGCGAGCTTCAGGATCACTTCCGCCAGCACGGCGCAGCCGGCCTTGTCGTCCAGGAAGCGCGAGCGCACGAAGCCCGTGTCGGTGACCTCGAAGCGCGGGTCGAAAAAGACGTAATCCCCGGCGTCTATGCCCAGTTTTTTAGTGTCCGAGGCGGACTTCACCTCGGCGTCCAGGCGGATGTGCATGTTCTCGCCGGTGCGCTCGGCCTTGCCGATGTTGCGGTTGACGTGGGCGGCGGGGTTATCGCAGAGCAGGGTTCCCCGCCATTTCTTGCCCGCCGAGTTCATCACGGTCAGGTATTCCCCCTCGAAGGAGTTCCACGGCCAGCCGCCCACCTGCGTCACGCGCAGGGTGCCGTCGCCCTCGAGGCGCGTCACCATGGCGCCCAGCGTGTCCACGTGCGCGGCGCAGACGGTGACCGGCTCGGGGTGTTCGCAGACCAGCAGGGCGCCCTTGTTGGTCAGTTTAGGGGTCAGCCCCGCAGAGCGGAACAGGTCCGCCAGGAAAGCGATAGCCTCAACGGTATAGCCGCTGGGCGAGTTGATGGCTTCGAGCTTTCGCAGTATCTCTACTATTTCAGGTTTTTTCACGTATGCCTCCAGGGGACGTTGATTCCTAATTCCTAATTATCAACATTGCCGACAGATTCTCAGCAATTAGGAATTAGGAATCAACGTCCCCTACTATCTTACGCTTTTATCATTATCAGGGCCATCTTGAACTTCTTAACGGCCTTCAGCGCGTGGGGTTTATTAGCGGGCATGATGATGAATTCCCCCGCCTTCACCTTAACTGGCTTGCCGGCGATAGTTATCTCCGCCTCGCCGTCGAGGATCTCCACCATGGCGTCGAACGGGGCGGTGTGTTCCGAAAGGCCCTGCCCCTTGTCGAACGAGAAGATGCTGACCGTGCCCACCGGCTTCTGGATGATGGTGCGGCTCACCACCGCGCCCGCGTCGTAACCAACAAGGTCTTTAGCCTTCAGGGCTTTCCCCCGAAGGTCTTCGCTTTTTTCAGTTTTCGCCATAAGTTCTCCTTAATCCAGCGTTTGTCTGAATCTGTTATAGGCCAGCCCGGCGGCGAAAACCGCCATCAGCGCAAGGGCGCCCACGTTGGTCCAGAAAACGTGCAGGTCGCCGCCTTTCAGCATGATGCTCCGCAGCAGCCGCATGAAATACATCAGCGGATCCAGGTAGGCGGCGGCTATGACTGCGGACGGCATGTTCTCCACCGGGTACATGATGCCGCTCATCAGGATGGCCGGGAAGAGGAACATGAAGCCGCCCAGCATGGCCTGCTGCTGGTTCCTGGCCAGCGTCGAGATGGAGGTCCCCACGCTCACCGTGGTGATGATGAAGACAAAAGCCGCCACGAACAGCTGCCATAGCGGCCCGCGCACCGGCACGCCGAAGACCAGGTGCGCCACCGTCAGCACCAGCGAGAAGACGACCAGCCCCAGCAGCACGAAGGGCAGCGTCTTGCCCAGCAGGATCTCGGCGTTGGAAAGCGGCGCGGAGACTATGGTCTCGAAGGTGCCCAGCTCCCGCTCGCGCGTCAGCGACATGGCGGTGAGGATGATGGTGACCAGGCAGATCAGCATGCCCACCACGCCCGGCACCAGGAACAGGGCGGACTCCATAGCCGGGTTGTAGAGCACCCGCACGTCGAAGGACAGCGCCTGCGCCGCCGGCGGCGCGTAGCCTGCGGCGGCCCGGGCCGTTATGGTTTTGGCGTAGGCCTCCACCACCCGCGCCTTGGTGGCGTTGGAGGCGTCCACCAGCAGCTGCATCCTGCCTTCGCCGCGCCCGGCCGCCCGGCCCAGCCCCCCGGGCGGCATCAGCAGCACCGCGTCGGCGCGGCCCGAGCCGATCAGTTCGAAGGGATCCTCGCCGGGGCTGAAGAGCGCCGGCTTGAACCAGCCCGAAGAGTAAAAATCGTCCGCCAGCCTGGAGGCGGCCAGGTCCGCGGGCTGGCTGTAGACCGCGAGCTTGATGTTCTTGATCTCGGTGGAAAGAGCCAGGCCGAAGACGGTCAGCTGCAGGATGGGCGCGCCGAACAGCAGCACCCGCATGCGCACGTCGCGCAGCGTCTGCACCAGTTCTTTCTTTATGAAGGCCTTGAGCGTCGGGTTCATGTCAGGGCTCCAGGTCCGTCTTGAATTTCTTCAGCGCCAGCGCCAGCAGCAGCAGGCTGAGCGCGGCCAGCGCGAGGAGCGGCACGGCCAGCTCCGCCGCTCCGGACCCTTTGAGGAAGATGCCGCGCGCGGCCACCATGAACCAGCGCGGCGGCAGGAGCATGGTAAAATACTGGAAGAAGGCCGGCATGCTCTCCACCGGGAAGATGAAGCCGGACAGCAGCATTGAGGGCAGCAGGCCGGAGATGATGGCCACCTGCATAGCCACCTGCTGCTGGCGCGTAACCACCGAGATGAACAGCCCCTGCGACAGCGCCGCCGTGATAAAGAGCAGGCACGCGAGCAGGAACAGCAGGTGAGAGCCCAGGAAGGGAACGCCGAACACCAGCCGCGCCGAGAGGTAGACCAGGAACACCCCGCCCAGCACCAGCAGCCCGTAAGGCGCCAGCTTGCCGATGATGATCTCCAGCGGCCGCACAGGCGTGGAGAGCAGCAGTTCCATCGAGCCGTTCTCCCATTCGCGCGCCACCGTCATGGCGGTCAGCAGGATGGCGAGCAGGCCGATGATGATGGCGCCGAGTCCCGGCACCATGAACCAGCGGCTGCTGAGCTCCGGGTTGAACAGGAAGCGCGTCTCGATGACGAGCGGCGCCGGGGCGGGCTCCTCCCCGTAGATCCTGAGCGCCGCCGCCCGCTGGATGCCGGGCAGGTAGCCTATCATCACAGCGCCTTTGGAATTGTCGCTGCCGTCCAGCACGAACTGGGCCCTGGCCGGCCTCCCGCCGAGGGCGTCGCGGGAGAAGCCCGGCTCTATGAAGAGCGCGGCGTCGGCGCGGCGCGAGTCCAGCAGTTCCACCGGGTCGCCGGCCGCCTCCAGCACGCGGAAGTAGCCTGAGGCGGAGAAGATCTCCTTCAGGCGGCGGGAAGCGGGGCCGTCATCGCGGTCGGCCACGGCCACCTTTATATCGCGCACTTCGAAATCTATGGCGTAGCCGAAGAAGGTGACCAGCATCACCGGCAGGCCCAGCGCCAGCGCCAGAGTGAACGGGTCGCGCAGGATATGCATGACCTCCTTGCGCGCCACTGACCAGGCCCGGTGCGGGCTAAAGCCGTTCATCTCGAGGCCCCCTCGACGAGGCGGATAAATACGTCCTCCAGGGAAGGCTTGATGACGGCGCGGGAAGCGCCGGCCTGCAGCCCGGCCAGCGCGGCCTCCATTGCGTCAGCGTCCCTGAAGGCCGCGTGCCAGCGCATGCCGTGCGGCGACAGTTCCAGCAGGCCAGGGGCCTTTTTAAGCTCCTTCAGGAAAGCCGCCGGCGCGGGGCCGTTGAAATCCAGTTCGGCCATGGGGCCGGGAAAGGCCGAGGCCTTCAGCTCGTCGGGCGAGCCCAGCGCTATAAGGCGGCCGGTGCGCATCAGGGCGATGCGGCCGCACTGCTCGGCCTCGTCCATGTAGTGGGTGGTGACTATCACCGTCTTGCCCAGCGCGGTGACCTTGCGGATCAGCGCCCAGAAGCGGGCGCGCGCGGCAGGCGCCACGCCCGAGGTGGGCTCGTCGAGAAAGACTATCTCCGGGTCGTGCAGCATGGCCGCGGCCAGCGCCAGTTCCTGCTTAACCCCGCCCGGCAGCGACGCCACCATGGTACCGAGCGGCCGGTCGAACCCTATCAGCTCGAACAGTTCCCGGCGCCGTTTGGCGGCGTAGTGCGGCTCCAACTTGCGCAGGCCCGCCGCGAAGTCCAGGTTCTCTCCGACGGTCAGGTCGTTGTAGAGCGTGAATTTCTGCGACATGTAGCCCACTATCTTCTTTATACCCTTGCCGCCGTCGGCGAACCCCAGCCCGCCGACCAGGGCGGAGCCGGAAGTAGGCACCAGCAGGCCGCACAGCATCCGGATAGTGGTGGTCTTGCCCGCGCCGTTGGCGCCGAGGAAGCCGAAGATCTCCCCCTTGTTGACGCAGAAAGAGACATTGTCCACGGCGGTGAAGTCGCCGAACCTGATGGAGAGACCTTTTACTTCCAGGGCGCAGGCGTTCACAGCGCCCCCTTAATGAAGATCTCTTCGAAACTGGCCGCGCCGCGCTCCTTGAGCACCGCCCGCGGCTCGCCCGAGGCCAGCAGCGTCCCGTCGTCGAGCAGGTGCACCCGCGAGCAGCGCTCGGCCTCGTCCATGTATGCGGTAGAAACTATCACCAGTATCCTGTCCCCTCCCAGGCCGTAGAGCAGTTCCCAGAACTCCCGGCGGCTGATGGGGTCCACGCCGTTGGTGGGCTCGTCGAGCAGCAGCACGGACGGGGACTGCAGCAGCGCGCACATCAGGGCGAGCTTCTTGTACATGCCGCCGGAGAGCTGACCGGCGCGGCGCTCCCGGAACTTGTCCAGCCTGGTTATCCCGAGCAGCTCCCTGGAGCGGCGCGCGTAGGTAGCGGCGTCCAGCCGGTAAAGGGCGCGGAAGAACTCCAGGTGTTCGTCTATGGACAGGTCCGGGTAGAGGCTCGCCTGCTGCGGCATGTAGGCCAGCCCCGGCCGCACCCGGGCGAAGTCCGCCGGCCGCCCGTCCAGGGAATAACGCACGCTCCCGGCCGACGGCTTCAGCAGCCCGGCCAGCAGCCGCATGGTGGTGGTCTTGCCAGCCCCGTTGGAACCTATCAGCCCGTGCAGCAGCCCTTCCGAAAAATCCAAAGACACTCCCTTCAGCGCCTTCACGGCGCCGAAGTTCTTCTTGAGAGTCTCAGTCTTTATCGAAAAGCCGCTCATGCCTTTTACTCCGGCAGCCTGATCTCTATAGTCATGCCCGGCTTCAGGGTCTCGCCCGGGTTGGGAAAGGACACTTTAACGGCGAAGACCAGCCGCGTGCGCTCTTTGCGGGTCTGCACGTTCTTCGGGGTGAATTCAGCTTCGGAATGGATCACGGAGATCCGCCCCGGGAATTCCTTGTCCCCGGCCTCGGGCAGGTAGCCCTTCAGTTCCATGCCGGGCTTCAGGGCGGCCAGCAGGTCGTGGGGCACGTAGATATAGGCCCAGACCTCCGAGAGGTCTGCCACCGTGGCAAGTTTGGTGCCCGGCGCCACCAGTTCCCCCTTCTCGCGATAGGCGTAGAGCAGGCGGCCGTCCACCGGGGACTTGATAGAGCACCAGTCCACCCTCAGCGCCGAGTCGTCGCGCCGGTATTTCAGCCGGTCATAGTTCTCTTTAGACACCGAGCCGCCGCTGTAGAGTTCCTCGGCGCGCCTGAAGTCGTCGGCGGCTATGCCCGCGGCCAGGCGCAGGTCGGCGCAGTCGAGAGCGGCCAGGACCTGCCCTTTCTTCACCGGGTCTCCCTCCCGCGCGCCATAGCGCTCTATCACGCCCGGGATGCGGGCGGAAAGGTCCGTCTCGGTGGCCTCTATGGTGCCGGCGTAGCGGAAGGGCTCTCCCGGCCGCAGTTTGAACAATACTCCGGCGACGAGGACCACGAATACCAGCGGTATTATTTTCTTTTTCATGCTATTTCACGCTCCCGGTAAGGCTGTCGAGCAAGGCAAGTTTTATAAGGATCTCGGAGTTGGCGTTGGCCGTCGTGGTTTTGGCCTGCAGCGATTTCAGGTTGGCGCTCTCCACCTCAAGCCAGGTGCCGCCGCCCGCCTTGTAGGCCTCGTAGGCCAGCCTGGCCGCCTCCACGGCGTCGTCCACCGCCTCTATGTTGATCTCCTGCTCGGCCAGCAGGGCGGCGTAGGCGTCCAGCGCCTTCCTGAAATCCTTCTCCGCGGCCAGCGCGGCCTCGGTGCGGCGCTCAGAAGCGGCGGCCGCGTTAAGTTCCTGCTCCCTGCGTTTCTCTGAAGAGCGGCCGCCTTCGAACAGGGGCAGCGAGAGCGACAGCGAGGCCGAGTTCTGCAGGAACGAGTAAAGGTTGGGGCCGTTAGGGTAATCCAGCGAGGAGCGCGCGCCCAGTGTCAGGCGCGGCAGCCGCTCCGCCTTGTAGCCGCCGGACAGCGCGCTGTAAGCCCGCGCCGCATAGTCCAGCGCCTCCACGGACGGGAGGTTTTTAGCCGGCCCCGCCCCGGCGGCGGGCAGCAGCCGGCCCAGGATCTCGGTGTAGGCCTCGGCCCTGAGGAACAGGTCAGCCTCCTGCGCCCCGCCCAGGTCGCGCCCGGCAAGCCGCGCGTCCGAAGGCAGGGCGGTTCCGGGCGGCGGCTCCAGGCCGGTCAGGAAGGCGAATTCGCGCAGCGCAGCGCCCAGGTCGGCCCGCGCGCGCACCAGGTCGCGGCGCCGGGCCAGCGTCTCCTGCCGCGCGCGGATCTCGTCTAGCCTGCTGCGCGTGCCGGCTTTGGCGCCGAGCGCTATGTCCTTGAGCTGCGCCAGCGAAAGCTGCAGGTTCTCGCCTATCAGGTAAACCCGCTCAAGCGCCAGCTGCAGCTGGAAGTAGGCGTTGCGCGCCTTCAGTACGGTCTGCCTGCGGACATGCTCCGCCTCGGCCCGGCGGGCCGCCGCCGTCCTGCGCGCCGCGTCCCGGCCGGAGCGCAGCGCCCCGCCGTCGAAGAAGGTCCAGTAAGCCGCCGGGCCGACCGAATAATTCCAGTTGTCCCCCAGCGGCTTAGCCCCGCCCAGGGCCGCCGGCATGGCTATCTCCGGCACCACGTGCGCGTAGCGCAGGCTGCCCTCCAGCGTGAAGCGCGGATGCAGCAGGGCGCCCGCCGCCGCCGCCGAAGCCTCGGCCGCCCCGGCCGAAAGCTCGGCAGCCCGGTACTGGTTGGAAACGGCCAAAGCGCTTTCTTCCGCCGACTTCAGCGTCAGCGAAAGCTCAGCGGCCCCGGCGGGCGCGGCCAGGAGCAGGGCCAGCAGCAGTATTTTCATAAACCTATCCCCCTCAGCGCCATCTCGGCCCTTTCGGCTATGCCTTCGTCGGAGAAGATCTCCTCGCGCAGCTTGCCCAGCGGTATCCCGCCCAGGCTCTTGACGCCGTTGCGCTCCATCACCGCGCCCATCAGCATGGGGAAGACCATTACCGGCAGCACCCCCGCTATAATGAAAGGCGCCGAATGCCCCTTTACGGCGGAGGCCGGCCGGCATTCCACGGCCAGCGCGGCGATATATTTTACGTGCTCGGTGAAGTTGCCGCTCAGGAAGGTAAAAGCCTCTTTCTTGCCGTGGGCCAGGTCCGAGAAGAGCATGGGCGCCGCGTGGCGCATGGCCAGCGCGAATTTGCCCACTTCGATAAGGGCGGCCTTCAGCCGGTCCCGGGGCGTGCCGGCGGCGGAAACCCCCGCCTTAAAATTATACATGAACTCCGCGTACAGTTCCTTCAGCACGGCCTTCAGGAATTCTTCCTTGGAACCGAAATAGTAATGGAACATGCCGGTATTCACCCCGGCCAGGCGGCAGGCCTCGCGCACGCTCAGGCCGGTAATGCCCTTCGCCTGCAGCAGCGCCCGGCCGGCGGCTTTAAGTTTCAGGTCTGTATCGGACGGCGGTCTGGCCATAGCTCCTCCGGCAATTATTATACTTCCGTATAATTATACATCCGTATAATTCAGAAGTCAAGCCCGGGACAAAACAAAACCGCCGCCCTTGCGGGGCGGCGGCTGCGGCGGCCGGAAGCCGTCTAGCGGGCCTGCCAGGCCAGGAACTCGTCCCACTGCGTGCCCTGGGAGAGCTGCAGCGCGGCAAAATCCGGGCTGACCGCGCCAGTTGGCAGGTAGGCGGCTATCCCCCCCGAATTGCTGCGCGGGATTATGCTGGTCATGTTCAGCACCACCAGCTCATCGTCGATGAAGGAGACCAGGGAGCGGGCGGCGGCCTTGAGGTTCTGGTCTGTGGCCCGGTCGGCTACCAACTGGGCGAAGTGCCGCAGGTCCTTGTTATCCCCGATAGCGTAGCGCTGGGCGGCGTTGCGCGCGGCCTGGATGGCGGCCTTGTCGGGCGAAGCCATGGCCGTGCGGGCGAAGGCGTGCATGCGTTGCGCCAGCCCGGTGGCCTTGGAGAGGTCCAGTATGGAATGCGTGGCCACGGTGCGCCCTATCTTGTTGTTGTCCCAGTAGGCCGCCACTATCACCCGCCCGAAGTTGGCCGTACTCATGGAGGGCAGCAGGGTCAGCGGCAGCAGCACCTTGCGGTAGTCGTAGCCGGCGCCCGGCTCGGTTTCCTCGGAGCCCACCATGTACTTGGCGGCCCCGCGCACCTCGTAGGCCACCTCGGCCATCTGCATCAGGCAGGCGTCGGAGGCCAGCAGGTCCACGCCGCCGGCGTCCGCTATAGAGCGGCGCAGCTGAGGGGTGTCGATATTGTTGCCGGTCTCGTCGTCGTAAGAGATACCCTTGCCCTCGTACGGGGCGGGGTTGCCGCGCAGCCAGCCGCTGCCGTGGTTCCACACCACCAGGGCATAGCGGTTGGCGGGATAGCGCTGCTTGGCCCAGGCCACGAACTTGCGCAGTTCGTCGGCGTCGCCCATGTTGACCGAGCCCATGTTCTCCACCACGCGGGACGTGATCCGGCGCGTGTCGGAGTCGCGGGTGACGTAGTAGCGGCGCACGCCGGTCCAGTCCCCGTCCGAGGCGTCGTAGCCGGCCATGCGGCCCATCTCCACCACCACGCTGACCTGGTCGGTGGAGCCCACGCGCTCCATCTCGTTAAAATCCTGCATACCGAAGCGCTCCAGGTCGTTCTTGGCGTTCAGGAAGACCATCACGGTCCATTCCTTGCGCGCGGCGGGAGCGGCGGAGCGGTCGGCCACCGGCTCGGGCGCCGGCACCGCGGCGGGGGCGGGGCCGGAGACGCCGGCGGCGCCCAGCCTGTCCAGGGCGGAATCTTCGGCGGCGCAGTAAGAGAAGGGCAGGGTCAGCAGGGTTAAAGAGATTAAGAGCTTGTTCATATAGTTCTCCGTATAGTTTCCTGAGAATAGTATAAACAGAAGCCCTTGACATGTCAAGGGCCGCCCGGCTCCCCCCGCGGCCGGGGCAAACAAAAACGCCCCGGTTGCCCGGGGCGTTTAAGACCGTTAAAGGATCTTAGTTTACCACTTGTCGCCGTAGCCGCCGCGGCCACCGTCGCGGCCGCCGCGGCCGCCGTCACGACCGCCGCCGAAACCGCCGGTGCGGGGGCGGGCTTCCATCGGGCGAGCCTCGTTGATGGTCAGCTTGCGGCCGCCGTACTCGGAGCCGTTCAGCTTTTCCATGGCAGCCATGGCTTCCTCGTCGTTCGGCATCTCAACGAAGCCGAAGCCGCGGGACTGGCCGCTGTACTTGTCGGTGATCAGCTTGGCGCTGGTGACCTGGCCGTAGGTCGCGAAAAGGGTGTTCATTTCCTCTTCGGTGGTTTTGAAGGGCAGACCGCCCACGTATATTCTCTTGCTCATTGTACTATCCTCCTAGCTATCTTTACCTGATCTCAACTCTCTCTGCGCTTTCCTTACTCTACTGCTAGCAGGATAGGCTTCGAAAAATCTTGAGTTCTCGGTTTGCAACTACCCCATTATTATGCCATTTTGCCGCGGACAGGTCAAGCCGGGGCGGCGCGGGCGAAGGCTCAGCGGGGACCCGACTTCTGCATGAAAAGACGCGTCTTCACGATATTTTCCAGCACGCCCAGGTCGGGCGGCTTGCAGAGATAATCGAAAGCCCCCTTCTGCAGGCAGTCTTTCGCTATCGCTTCGTCGTCATTGCCGCTTATCATCATTATCCCCGTCCCGGGCAGGGCGGCCGACAGGACCTCCAGCACCTCGATACCGTCCTTGCCCGGCATGAAGATATCCAGCAGCACGATGTCCGGTTTCTCCGACAGCCCGAGGCGCACGGCCTGCGTGCCGTCCGCAGCGGTGAAGACCTGGTAGCCCGGCTGCGAGAAACACCGCCGCAGGACGTCCAGCATGGCCAGGTCGTCCTCGGCGATGAGTATTTTCGCAGGGCGCTCCTTCTCCGGGGCGGCCGGCTTCCCCAACAGCCCGGAGATGACTTCCAGAACCCGGGACAAGCCCTCCCCTTTGGAAACAAAGGCGGCCGCGCCGTTGCGCAGGTAGATCTCCGCCTCCTCCTGCGCGTCGAAGCCGGTCAGGATCATTATCGGGGTGTGCCTGGAAACCTTGCGCATCTCGTCGAATACGCCGGAACCGGTGAGGCCCGGCAGCGCGCGGTCCAGCACCACCAGGTCGGGCGCCTCCCGCTTGTACAGCTGCAGGCCGTTAAGCCCGTCCGAGGCGGCAACCACCGTGTGGCCGTCGCGCATCAAAAAAACGGTGAGCGCGTCCCGCACCACTGCGTCGTCATCGATAATGAGTATTTTGGCCATATTTATCGCTACTATAATACATAAAACCGCGCCCGCGGTCAGCCGCCGCCCCCGAGAAGTTTTCCCAGCGCGTCCATGGAATAGGGCTTATGGAGGAACGGGTAGCGCCCGGCGTAGATGAAGGCCAGCGTGTCGTCATCATTCAGGGCGCCGCTGGCGAAGATAAGCCGGACTCCGGGGTCCAGGGCCAGAAGGCGGCGCGCCAGGTCCACGCCGTTGCCGTCGGGCAGTTTTAGGTCGCTGAAGACGGCGGCATAAGCGCCCGGGCGGTCGAAAAGGGCCAGCGCGGCGGCGATAGTGCCAGCCGCGGAGACCGTATATCCCTCCGAAGACAGGGCCTTTATGGCGATGTTCCGCAGGTCTTCGTCATCCTCTACCACCAGCACACGGCCGCGGGGCGCCCGCGGGGGCACTGCCGCCGGCGGCTCCTGCCCGGGGCCGCCCCCCTCCGCCCCGGGAACTGCCGCGGCCGCCGCGGGCAGGTAAAGGGAGACCTCGGACCCGGCTCCGCGGGCCGTTTTCACCTCAAGCCAGCCGTTATGCTGCCTGGCTATGCCGTAGGCCTGCGCCAGCCCCAGTCCCGTTCCCTGTCCTTTTTCCCTGGTGGTAAAGAACGGCTCGAAGAGGCGCTCTACAGTTTCAGGGGACATGCCCTCGCCGGAATCTGCCACCGAAAAGCGCACGAACCGGCCGCCGGCTGCGGCCGGGTCCGGCGAGAGCACCTCGCCGGCGCGCAGCTCGCACGAGACGGCGGAGAATTTGACCAGGCCTCCGGCCGGCATGGCTTCCGCTGCGTTGGAGATCAGCTGGAGGAGCAGGAACTCCAACTGCCCCTGCGCGGCGAGCACTTCGGGCAGGCTGCCAGGCACGTCCGCCTCCATGCGCAGCCCGGCCGGCAGTTTCTGCATCAGCGGCGCCAGCAGGGCCTCCGGGCGCAGCGGCACCCGGCCCGCCTGCTGCTTCCGGCCAAAGGCCAGCAGGGCCTTATTCAGCGCCGCGCCCCGCTGCACGGCTTTGCGTATTTCGTTGAGGTCGCTCCAGAGCTGGTCGGTCTCGCTGAGCTTTCTGAGGCTGAGCGCCGCATACCCCTCGATAGCTCCCAACAAATTGTTCATGTCGTGCGCCATCGCCCGGGCCATCCGGCCCAGCGCATCCAGCCTGGCTGCCTTGGCCAGGCGGTCCGCGGCGGCGGCCCGCGCCAGGGTCGCGGCCCGTTTGGCCAGCGCCGAATCCATGACCTTCGGCAGCCTGAGCAGGCTGGCTTCGGTCAAGCAATAGTCGGCGCCCTGCGACATCAGCTCCACGGCGGCGTCCCCGATGGTGCGGCAGATGATTATGACCGGCACGCCGGGGGCGTGCAGGTCCCGGGCGCGCAGCAGCTCGGCGGCCCCCGGGCCGCAGCCGGAAAGCACCAGGTCACAGGCTCCTGAACCCAGCGCGGCGGCCGCGGCGGCCAGGTCGCCTTCGGCCGCGCACCGGAAGTCGCCCCGCAGCAGTTCTATGGCCCCGCCGGAAACCGCGCACCCGCCGGCCGCCTCCGAGAAGAGAAGTATTTTTCTATCGCCCATAGGTTTTACGCGTTTATTTTTTCTGCAGCACTTTCGCCAGGACTTTAGCCATTTCCTCGTAACTGTAAGGTTTGGGCAGCACGGCGTCGAAGCCGTAACCCCTGAACTCCGCCATGACAGGCTCTTCGGAGTAACCGCTGGAGACTATTATAACAGCTTTGGGAGCGGCGAGCCGCAGTTTTTCCCCCGCCTCCTTGCCCCCCATTCCTCCAGGGATGGTGAGGTCCATGATCACGGCGTCGAAGGGCCGCCCGGCGGCCGCCTCCTCCGCGTACCTGCGCAGGGTCTCCTTGCCGTCCGCGGTCAGCTCGCAGTCGTAGCCCAACTCCCGCAGCAGGCGGGCCGCCGCCTTCTGCACTATCTCCTCGTCCTCCAGCAAGAGTATCCTGCCGTGCCCCTTTGCCACTTCTTCGTCTTTCTGCGAGGCTCCCTTCAGGCAGCACCCTGTGGCCGGCAGGAAGATTTCGAATTCACTGCCTTTGCCGGACTCCGAGCGCACCAGCACCTTCCCTCCGTGGTTGGCCACCACCGACCAGGTCATGGCCAGACCCAGGCCATGCCCCTGCGCCTTGGTGGTGAAATAAGGCTCGAACAGGCGCGGCAGATAGCCGGCCGGGATGCCGATGCCGGTGTCCGAGACGGCTATGCGCACGTATTTTCCAGCGGGCAGGCCCGTAACCTGCTCCTCCGAGAGCTCTTTATTCTCAGCTTTCAGGCGCAGCGTACCCCCCGCCGGCATGGCCTGCAGACCGTTGACCAGCAGGTTGTTCACCGCCTGTTTCAGCTGGTTCTCGTCGGCCTCGACGCTCCAAAGCAGGTCGGAAATATCCGGTTCGCAGGCGCATTTGGCGCCCCGGGTGGCCAGGCTGAAGATCTCCAGCAGCGCTTTTCCCAGGCAGGTCTCCTTTTTCACCGGCTTGCCGCCCCTGGAGAAAGCCAGCAGCTGCGCCGTAAGGCCTTGCGCGTTGCGGGCGGCTTCCAGGACGTCGCGGATGATCTCCTTGCCGGCGGGGTCGGCCGCTCTGCCGGCCAGCAGCGAGAGGTTGGCCATGATGCCGGTGAGCATGTTGTTGAAGTCGTGCGCTATGCCGCCCGCCAGCGCGCCGAGGGACTCCACGCGCTGGGCGTCTCCCAGGTCGCGCATCATGCGCTCGGCTTTCTTCCGGCCGGAGATATCGGTGAAGAAGACCACCGCGCAGTCCTCCCCGGCGAAATTTATGGGCGCCCCGGAAATTTCAAGGTCCAGGCTAACGCCATCCAGGGCGATCACCTCTATCTCCACCGGCGGCGTATTCTGTCCTTCCTTATCCATAAGGCGCATCAGCTCCAGCAGGTTCGCGTGGTATTTCTCCGGCACCCGTTCCAAAATATCGCGCCCGAGCAGCTGCTCCGTCCGCTCCGCTCTCATCTGGGCCAGCCCGCCGCGGTTGATATAGCGGATCTCCCGGCCGCGCCGCACCACTATCCCTTCCGGCACGGCGTCCACCAGCGCCTTGAACCTGGCCTCCCCGGCGGCCAGCGCTTCGCGCGTCTCTCCGCGCTCAACCATCTTCCAGACGGAATCCATCAGCAGGGTCAGTTGGCGCAGGTCCCTGTCGTCATAAGCGCCCTGCTTATTGGCTACGCCCACCACTGCTACTATGTTGTCCCCGGAAAACACGGGTACCGACATGAAGTTCTCCAGCTTGGCGTGGCCGGCCGGTAGTCCTTTTTTCAGCTGGCTGTAGACGGCATAGTCGTTGAGGATCAGCGGCTTACGCTGGCGCACCACTTCCCCCCAGATGCCGGAGTTTTCCAACTTGTAGGTGGCCTGCGGGTCGGCCACCGCGCATTCCCGCGTGACCTCTTTGGACCAGGTGTCCAAGGTAAATTGCTTCGTTTTCTCGCTGTAGTGGTAGATATAGCCCAGGCGGCTGCCGGTCAGCAGGATGGTTTCCGAGAGGGCGTAATCCAGCAGGTCCTGCGTGTCCCGGGGCTGATAGGCGTTGATGCGGGCCAGCCCCTCCAGGCGGGCCTCGTTGCGCCGGGCCTGCTCCTCGGCCAGCTTGCGCTCGGTGATGTCGGTGGAGATGCCGCAGACGGCGTAGACGCCCCCGGCCTTGTCGCGCAGCGGGAACTTGGACGAATAATAATACCGCAGCCCGCCCGGCGAGGGCGCCGTCTCCTCGAAATAGCCAGGAACCCCGCTTTCCCAGATTTTCAGGTCGTTGGCGAAATGCTGACCCGCCACTTCCGGCGGCATGAAGTCTGAACGTGTTTTCCCCAGCATCTCCTCCGGGCGCACGCCGTACATCCCGGCGAGTTCTTTGTTGGCTACCAGGAACCGCCCGTCCCGGTCCAGGGCGTAAATAAAACTGGAGCTGTTATTGAGCACGTCGGAGAACAGGCGGCGCTGCCGCTGCAGTTCGTCGGCCACCTTCTTGCGTTCGGTGATGTCGCTCACCACGGCGAGGAAGAGCCGCTCTTCTCCGACTTCCACCACCTGCAGCCGCAATTCCACCGGGTAGGCGCTGCCGTCCTTGCGGGTATGCGCGCTTTCCAGCACCAGGCCCCGCCGCCGGCCGGCCAGCAGCGGCTCCACTACTTTTTTAAAAGTCTCCTCCGAGTAGTCGCGCTTGAGGTCCCACGGGGCCAGCGCGTGCAGCTCGTCGGCGGTATAGCCCAGGTTTTTAAAGGCCGCCTGGTTAGCGAAGATGAACCGGAAAGAGCGGCTGTCGAAGATATAGATCTCGTCGAAGCTGGAGCTCACGGCGTCCATCAGCAGCCGCATCTGTTTGCGTTGCTCGCGCGTTTCCGTGATATCGGTGAACACGCAATGCGTCTGCCGGAAGCTGCCGTCGGCGTTCCTGGCCACCCTGCCGCTGAAGTTGAGCCAGCGGCGCGCGCCGTCCGGCCTGGCTATCTCCACCTCCACGTCCCACATTTCACCGCCCCGCTTGAATTCGGAGAAACAGTCCGGGAACTTGCCCGCGCTTTCCTGCGCCAGGTAGTCGCGCAGGTTATGGCCCAAGACCTCACTCCGCGCGCGCCCTAACACCCTGCACCAGGTGTCGTTCACGGCCAGCAGGCGGCCTTCCGCGTCCATGGACAGGTAGCCGACCGGCGTCTTCTCAAAGAGTTCCTGGAAGCGGGCCTCGGATTCCTTCAGGCCGGTGATGTCGGTCCAGGAGCCGGTCACGCCGCTTCCGCCCGGGGTCACCTTCAACTGAGAATGCACCCAGAAATAGGCCCCGTCCTTTCGCCTGAACCGGAAGTCCTGCGTCAGCGACTCCCGGGCAAGGATATCCTTCTGGGCCGCCACGGTCTTTTCCCTGTCCTCCGGGTGGATATTGGACGCCCACCAGTCCGGCCGGGTGAATTCCTCTGGGGAATACCCGGTCAGGGCGGCCACGTTGCCGCTAACCCACTCCGTGATGAGGGCGTTGCCCCGCGCCCAATCCCCGGCGTCGGCGCCGCCCCTGGGCTTCAGCGAGAACAGTATCACCGGGTTCACGTCCATCACGTGCGCCAGCTGCCGGGCCGTGCGGTCCAGGTCGGCGCGGGCCAGGGCGCGCGACCTCTCCGCGCTTATGGCCTCCAGCGCCAGCGAGAGATTAGCCTTTATCTCTTCGAGCATGCGCACTTCGTCCGGGGTAAAGAAGTCCGGCTCTGAAGAGTAGAGAGACAGCACCGCCTGCAGGTTACCGTTGCACGACAGGGGAATGGCCGCCGAGGAACGATAGCCGTGCGCCAGGGCTTTCTCGCGCCACGGGGCCATGGCCGGGTTCGAGTCGATATCGGCGCAGGTACGGATCTGCCCGCTGACGGCGGCGCGGCCGGTGGGTCCCTGGCCGGACGGAGCGTTTTCGGCCAGCAGCAGCTTAATGCCGTCGAGATAACCGTCCTCGCTGCCGGCGCTGCAGAACGGCACTATGCGCCCCAGTTCGGCGTCCGGCAGGCCTATCCAGGCCATGCGCAGTTCCCCGGCGGTTACCGCGACCTCGCAGATCTTGCGGTAGAGGGCTTTTTCGTCTTTAGTGTAGGCGGCCGCGAGGTTGACCTGCGAGAGGAAGGTGTAGAGGTGCAGGTTCTTGGCGGTGCTGACGCGGGAGGCTTCCAGGTCGCGCAGCAGCGCGGCTTTTTCCAGGGCCTTTTTAACTGCCGGCAGCAGCGAGTCCAGGAAATCTGCGTTCTTAATTATGTAGTCGCAGGCTCCGGCCTTCATGGCCGCCACGGCCACCGCCTCGTCGCCGCGCCCTGTGGCCACTATGAACGGCGGTACGGGGCGCCCGGCTTCCTTCAGCCGCCGCAGCAGGTCCAGGGCCGTGCCGCCAGGCAGCGAATAATCGGCCAGCAGCAGGTCCCATCCCCCGGCCGCCGACGCAGCCAACGCCTCGGCTATGCCCTGCACGCAGGTCACCTGCAGCCCCAGCGGCGCCAGGCGCTGTTTTTCCAGTTCGCGGAGGCCGAGGTCGTCCTCGATTATCAGAATGCCGCTGGTAGTCATTAGCTATTCTTCCTTATTTAAGAGCCCGGAGAGGGTCTCCGCCAGGGCCTCGTAATTATAGGGCTTGGGCAGCACGGCGTCGAAGCCGAAGTCCTTATAGGCGGCCATTACCGGCTCTTCACTATAGCCGCTGGAAACCAGCAGCACCGCACCGGGATACCGGGCGCGCAGCAGCTCGCCGGCCTCCTTGCCGCCCATGCCGCCGGGAACAGTGAGGTCCAGGATCACCGCGTCGAATGGGCGCCCGGCGGCGCTTTCTTCTTCGTAGCGTTTAAGCGCCAGACCGCCCTCCGGTACCACCTCGCAGTCATAGCCCAGCTCGGCCAGCATGCGTTTCGCCACCCGGACCACTATCTCCTCGTCTTCAAGCAGCAGTATGCGGCCGGAACCTTTTTCTATTTTGCGGCTCCCGGCTTCCCCCTCTTTAAGGCAGCGGCCGCTGGCAGGGAGGAAGATCTCGAACCTGGTGCCCCGGCCGGGCTCGGAGAGCACGCTGATGTGGCCGCCGTGATTCCTTATTACTATCCAGGCCATGGCCAGGCCCAGGCCGTGCCCCTTCGGCTTGGTAGTGAAGTAGGGGTCAAAGACCTGCCGCAGGTATTTTTCCGGTATCCCTATCCCGGTATCCTCCACCGTAATTTTAAGATAAGCGCCTGGTTCCAGAGGCCCCCCGTCGCCGGCCTGGAGTTCCAGGTTCTCGGCCCGCAGGGTCAGGGTGCCGCCCGAGGGCATGGCCTGCAGGGCGTTGATGAGGAGGTTATTTACCACCTGCTTCACCTGGTTCTCGTCGGCGTTCACGCTCCAGAGTCCCCCGGGCACCTGCAGGTCCTGGTCCACCCGGCTGCCGCTGACGGTCAGTGCGTAGATCTCCCTGAGCGGGCGCTCCAGACAGATTTCCTTTTTGACCGGCTGCCCGCCCCGGGAGAAGCTGAGCAACTGGGCGGACAGGGACTGCGCGCTCCTGGCCGCGGAAATAGCTTCCTCCAGTATTTCCGCCCCCGGCGGGTTCTTGGCGGCCAGCAGCGAGAGGTTAGCCGTCACGCCCATGAGCATGTTGTTGAAGTCGTGGGCGATGCCGCCGGCCAGCACGCCCAGGGACTCTATCTTCTGCGTCTTGAGCAGCTCCTCCTCCATACGCTTGCGCGCGCTAATGTCGCGCACGAAGACAAGGTGGGAGTCCTCTCCTAAATACTTGACCGGCACCGCGGTGCTTTCCACGCTGACGCGGCTGCCGTCGAGGCGCAAGTAAGCCTGCTCCATCAGCGGCGCGGCCTTACCTGTTTCCCGCTGGGCGGCGATGCGGCTGTTTATGACCTCCCGGAATTCAGGCGCAATGCGCTCTATAAAGGGCTTACCCAGCAGTTCGCCGGGGCTGGCGGCGCCGAAAAGCCGGCAGGCGGCCTCGTTGAGGTAGGTGAACCTCCCTCCGCTCTGGACGAAGATGGCGTCGGGGGCGCTTTCGGCCAGCAGGCGGAAGCGCTCCTGCTCTTCGCGCAGGGCGGCCATGATCCGGTTCCGGTCGCTGATGTCGTGGATGATGGAATGCAGGAAACCGCGTTTCCCTGCCGTGATGTAGCTGCTGAACACCTCCACGTCGCGCTCCGAACCGTCCGCCAGCCGGTGGCGGAACTCGAAATGCAGCCTGTCGTTCTGCCTGACCTTGAGCAGCCTGGCCGTCAGCTCAGCCTCCGGCAGGGTGTTGAGGTCTTGTATGCGCATCTGCAGCAGTTGCTCGCGCGGCCAGCCGTAAAAGTCCGCCGCCGCGCGATTGACGTCCAGCAGCCGGCCGGTTTGCGGGTCCACCATCAGCTTGACGGCCGAGTGGTCCATGAAGCTGCGACGGAAGATCTCTTCGCTGTCCTTCAGGGCCTGCTCCGCAAGTTTTAAGTCGTCGATACTCTGGAACGAGCCGTGGACCTTGACTATCCTGCCGGCCTGGTCCCGCCAGGGCTGCCCTATGGTGCGCACCCAGCGCCGGGCGCCCTTGGCCGTTATTATTTCCATTTCCTCGTCGTAGGGCACGCCTTCGGCAGCGCAGGCGGAAAAGACCTTCGCAATTTTCCCGCGCCACTCGGGGGCGTAATAGTTGATTCCATCCTGCACTTTAGGGGAATACCCGGCCGGTTCCTCGTGTATGGCCGCCACCTCGTCGGACCAGGTGCACACGCCGCTGGCCAGGTCCACGCTCCAGCCGCCGAAGCGCGCCGCGCGCCCGGCCAGTCCCAGGAGGTCCGCCTGCTCGCGCACCTTTTCCTCCGCGGCCTTGCGCTCCGTAATATCCCTGAAAATGCAGGCAAAATTGCGCGGCCCGGACTTGAATGCCAGGATATCGTAATGTCTGCCCAGCTCCGGGCTGAACCGCTCGAACCTGGCGGCTTCCCCCGTAAGCACTACTTTGCCGTAGATCTCCACCCACTTTTTGTAGCCTTCGGGCATGAATTCGGAGATCAGGCGGCCTGTAGTCTCCCGGACCCCCATCCCGGTCAGTATTGCGAAAGCAGGGTTCAGCGTCAGGAACCGGTAATCAGCCGGCCTGCCTGCCGGGTCGAAGATCAGCTCATGCACGGCGAAACCGTCCAGCATTGATTCGAAGAGCACCTTGTAATCAGCCTGGAGCTGGCGGTACCCGGTAATGTCCCGGGCCAAAGTGGTTACCGACTCGACTGCGCCGGCCGGGTTTTTCTGCGGCGTCAGCCGCCAGTTGAAGACTCGCCGGCCCGACGGGAGGTCCAGCTCGTACTCCAGCTCGGAAGGCTGGCCGCCGGAGAACACTTTCCGCAACTCGCCCTCCAGGAGCCCGCACAACCGGGGCGGAAGCCCCTGCTCGGCCTGCGTTTTGCCGATGATCTTTTCCGCCGGCGTACCGGTCTCCGCCACATTCGGGGAAACGTAGGTGCAGCGGAGCTCCTTGTCGTAGGACGCCATGATATCAGGCAGACTTTCCACCAGCCCGCGGTAGCGCGCCTCCTCCAGACCCAGGCGCTCACGCGCCTGCATCTCCGCCGTGACGTCGGTATAGACCGCCACCACTTCCCCCTCCGGCAGGCGGTAAACATAGTTATCCCGCCAGCCCGAGATGCGCTGGTCCTCGTATTTTTTAGCCGGGAACCGTTCTGGCGCGCCCGTCTTGCTGACGCGGCGCAGCACGTCCAGCAGGCCGAAGGCCTCCACGCCCGGGAAGACCTGCGTCAGCAGCCGGCCCACGATGTCTTCCCTGCGCACCTGCTCCGCTTTCTCCAGGGACCGGTTGACCTCCGAGATTATAAAATCGCCGCCCGCGGGGGCCGGGGTGTAGACTGCCACCGAACTGGGGATGTTCTCATAGAGTTCCCTGAAGCGGTGTTCCTGCCGCCGCAGGTCCTCCTCCAGGCGGCGGCGCTCGGTAATGTCCACCATGGTAGTTATAAAATACTCCAGCCGGCCGGCGGCGTCGCGTTTGGCCTTTGCGCTGACATCTCCCCAGATGATGCCCCCGTCCTTGCGCAGGTAGCGCTTTTCGAAGCGGGCGCTTTCTTTTCCGCCGCGGGCGAGCTCGGCCAGTATTTCTTCCGGGCCCGCGACATCTTCCGCCGGGGTGATCTCGCGCCAGTTCTTACTCGACAATTCTTCCCTGGTGTACCCGAGCATGCTGCAAAAAGCTTCATTGGGCGTTACCGTGCCGTCGGGCAGGGTGATTGACTTGGCGACATTGGCGGCCTCGAAGACCTGGCGGAACCGCTCCTCGCTGGCGGCGACCCGGGCGTTAAGCTGGCTCTCTTTGAGGCACTTCAGCACCACGGCCGGCAGCCGCTCCAGGAAGAAGCCGTCTTTGACCACATAGTCGCAGGCGCCGGCCTTCATGGCGGCCACGGCCACCGCCTCGTCGCCGCGCCCGGTGACCAGCAGGAAGGGCGGCACCTCCGTGCCCGAGCTTTTAAGGCCCGCCACGAACTCCAGCGCGTCGGCGTCCGGCAGCGAGTAGTCGAGCGCCATCATCGCCGGCGCGCCCTGCGCCAAGGCGGTCCGCGCCTCTTTGGCGCTGTAGGCTTTGCGCACCTCCAGGCCCAGCGGCTCCAGCCGCTGCGCCTCCAGTTCGCAGGTGCCGCGATCGTCCTCTACCAGGAGTATATAGCCGGCCAGCTTCTCTTGCTGTCGCGTCATAAGCGGCCCCTTTACTTGAACTTATCCACCTTGATCACCATCAGGAACAGCCCCAGGCGCTTCACTACCTCGGCGAATTTTTTGAACTCCACCGGCTTGGTCAGGTAGCTGCTGCAGCCGAGTTTATAGCAGTTCTCCACCTCGCGGGGGTCGTCGGTGGTGGTCAGCATGATCACCGGGATCGTCTTCAGCCGCTCGTCGGCCTTCATGCGGCGCAGTACCTCCACGCCGTCTAACCCGGGCATGCGGATGTCTAGCAGCAGCAGGTATTCTTCCCCCACCGTCAGGCCGCCGGCGCCGGTAAGGAACTCCCAGGCCTCGGCCCCGTCCCGGAACCTTTTCAGCGGATTACTCACGCCGACGTCTTCAAAGCGCTCCTGTATCAGGCGCGCGTGCCCGTCGTCGTCCTCGGCTATCAAGATGGTCAGTCCGTCTTTCATTTTCCCCCCCCAGGCGCCGGCAGTTCCACCCGGAACACGCTGCCTTCGCCCGCTTTGGATTCCGCGGTTATTATCCCGCCGCTGCGCTCGATCATTCTCTTAACCATGGGCAGGCCTATCCCCTCGCCCTGCGCCCGGGCAGAAGCCGGTTTCGCGAACACCGACCACAGCCTCTCCAACTCCCGCGGCTCCATGCCCAGCCCGTTGTCGGCCACCTCGTAAACGGAGAACCCGTCACGCGCGCCCCCGGTAACGCGTACGCGCAGCGGGCGTCCCGGGCTGCGGTACTTCACCGCGTTGTCCAGCAGATTGCTGAAGATCTGGCTGAGCGCCCCGGGATCGGCCAGGCAGGCGGGCAGAGGCCTCTCCACCGCCACCTCGGCGCCCGCCTCGTCCAGCTGGAAGCGCATGGCGTCGAGTATCTTCTTCAGCATCAGGCCCATGTCGTTGCTTTCAGGCTTCAGTTCCACCCGGCCCGCCCGCGACACCTTGAGCAGTGCGGAAATAAGCGATTCCATCTTGCGCGAGCCGTCCTGCACGAAAGCAAGCGCCTCCGGGATCTTCTCACCGGTCAGCCGCTTTATGCGGTCGGAGTTCTCCGGCCCCGCGGACAGCAGTTGCGTTATCTCCCGCACGTAACCGGCGACGTTCTGGCTGAAGCCCTGAATATTCACCAGCGGAGTGCGCAGGTCGTGCGTGGTGATGTAGAGGAAATTCTCCAGCTCCTGATTCTTGTCGGCGAGGGCCAGGTTCAGGCTTTCTTTCGCCAGCTGCGCCTGGCGGCTTTGCGCCAGCGCCCGCGCCAGCTTTATCTTTCCGTAGCTCAGGGCGGAGACCAGTTCGGAGAACTTTATGTAGAAACGCATTACGGTCTCCACCTGTTCCCTGCTGAAGCGCGGCAGGTTTTCGTAAGCGGCCATATACTCTTTCTCTTCGAAACCGTATCGCAGCGCCTGCCGCCGGAACAGCTCCGGGTCCTGCGGCTCGTCGGCATACAGGAACTGGCCAAGGAAGAGATTGCCGAGGTGCTTGCCGCCCACAATGATCGGAGTAGCGATATCGCGCAGGTTGTTCTTGCATCGGTACGTCTTGCATTTTCCCTGTTCCACGCCTTTGGAAAGGAGGAGGTCGCTTTCCAGACAATTCCGGGCCGTCTCCGGGTTCACGCGGTGGAATTTTGTGCAGATCTCCTGCCAGCCCGTGGCCACGAGGACTTTTCCTTTGAGATCGATGATGCCTATCCCGATCCTGGTCAGCCGGTAGAAATCGTTCATTATCGCCTGCAGTTCCGGCACGTCCAGGACATCCCCAAGCTCCAGCCCCTCCATTTCCCCTTCGGCGGCGAGGAGGGAATTGAGCTTGAGGCGGACCTCGGCCTCGCTGGTCCGCAACGCTTCTTCGGCCACCTTTAGTTCGGTCAGGTCCTGTACGGTTCCCACTGATATTACCGGGTGCCCCTGCGCGTCGAAAAATGTTTCGCAGCACTCTGTCACGTACTTTATCCGGCCGTCGCGCAGCAGCAGGCGGTGCGTTATTTTGTAGGGCGTATGGTCCGCCAGGGAACGGGTGTAGGCCGCGTCCACGGCCGCGCGGTCTTCGGGATGGATGGCCGAGAGGAAGGCCTCATAGGACGCCCCGAATTGGGCGGGGTCCAGCTCGAAGATCCGGAATATCTCTTCGGACCAGCGCAGTTCTTTAGTGGCGTGGTCCAGGGTCCAGTTGCCCAGGCGCGCCAGGCGCTGCGCCTCCTTTAGTTCTACCGCCCGCTCCAGCAGGTCCTGCTTCGCCTTTTCCTGCTCGGTTATGTCTATGGTGTAGCCGGCCAGGCAGGCGGGCCGGCCAGGCAGTTTCAGCGGGAACTTTATGGTCCGGTAACGGCGGCCGCCAAGCTCTTCCTCTACCGCGATCTCTTTCCCCTCGGCCAGCACCCGCTTGTCGTCCTCGACCATGCCCTTGGCCAACTCAGGGGGGAACAGTTCGGCCATGCTCTTGCCCAGCAGCTCAGCCAGGGGGCGCCCCAGCCAGGCCTCGAAGTTGCGGCTGAGGTGCATCGTCCGCAGCTGCTCGTCCTTGAAAAAGACATAGACCGGGCTGTGCTCCAGGAACTGGCCGAAGACCTCGTCGCGCTCCCGGAGCTTGGCGTCGGCCTCCCGCGCCAGGTCGTCGTAGGCTTTCGCATACTCCGCGGCCTGCAGGCGGAAAAGCAGGAAAGCCCCGCCGCCCGAGGCTCCCAGCAGCGCCAGCACCAGCAGCAGCAGCAGCGCGGAAATGACGCGCAGCTCGGAGAAGACCTCGCTCTCGTCCACTTTGCTTACTATGCTCCAACCGGTGCCAGGCACCCGGGCTGTATAAGCCAGCACCGGCACCCCGCGGTAATCCCGGCCGCGCCTTATCCCGGTCTCGCCTTTCACGGCGGCCGCCGCCGGCAATTCCGCGGTGTCAGCCGGCAGGCTGAAGTTGAGCGCCGTGTTTTTTTTATGCCGCAGCTCATTGAGGAAAAGTATGCGGCCATCCTCGAGCTTCACCAGCAAGGTTTCGCCGCTCGGGCTGACGGTGGGCCAGGATTGGATCAGCGGGTACAGGTAGGAGTACGGGTCCAGGCTGGCCACCAGGAAGAGGTTGCCGGGGGCCTTCGCCACCACTTGTATCTCGCTCTTGCCGGAGGCATCCCTGTGGATATCGCTGAGCAGCGGGCCGCGCAATACGGCGGGATCTTTCAGCAGCCGCCTGATCTCCGGGCAGTTTTCCCAGGGCCGCTTGCCGGCGGCAACCAGCACGCCGCCGGCCTGGTCGGTGAGCGCTACGCCCGCTAAGCCGTTGTTGCGCGCGAAAGACTCCAGCCGCAGCCGCACCAGGTCGCTGTTGGCCTTGTCGCCGGGTGCGGCCGCCAGGCGCCGCAGGTAAATGCCCAGGACGGGACTGTCCAGCAGCGCCCTGGCCTGGGCCAGCCGGCCGGCGCGCCAGTCTGTCAACTGCCGAACCTTCCCCCTTCCTATAGAGGCTACGAGGTCATATTCGGCCAGCTCTATATGCCGGCTGTAGTGGCGGTAATACAGCAGGGCGCCGCCTATTACAAGGATAAACACCGCGGCGAGCAGCGCCGCCAGGCGGCGCTTCAGCCGTGAAAGGTCTTTGATTTTGCGCTGGCTGTCCAAATGCCCCCCGAAAGCCGGCGGCGCCTCAGCCGCCGGCAAACCTTAACCCAACCCCATTATATATATAAATGCCTCCTCAAATACAAGGGTGTTACGCCTGTTTATCCCGGGCCGGGGAATCTGCTACTATTACATCATTGCATCGCCTTCCGTAGGGGGTTAGGCCAGATGACCGGTCACCTGCACGCGCTCGATTACATTTTTTTCTTTTACGGGCTTTCTTTCCTGCTGCTCGCGGCGGTCTGTTTCTTCCTCGCGCGGCAGGAGCGGGCCTGGCGCTGGCTGGCCGCCTTCGGCCTGGCCCACGGCGTCAACGAATGGCTGGACCTGCTGGCCTTCACTTTTTCAGACGGCAGTTTTTTCTCCTCCGTCCGCCTGCTGGTGATGGCCGCTTCTTTTGTTTTCCTGCTGGAGTTCGGCCGCCGCTTCGCCGCCGCGGCAGGCGGCAGGAATTTCAGCGGCTGGTTATACGCCCTGCTGCTGCCGCTCGCGGCCCTCGGCTCTTATTACGGTTTCAACGGGCTTAACGGCGGCATCCGCTACACACTGGGGCTTACCGGCGGACTGCTGGCCTGCCGCACGGTATACAGGGCCTCGACCGGCCCGGAGGAGCGCCTGCGCCGGCCCCTGCTGGCCCTCAGCGCCGCGCTCGGCCTTTACGCCCTCGCCTCCGGCGCGGTAGTGCCCGCTTCTGACTTGTTCCCGGCGCGCTGGTTGAACCAATCCTCTTTCACCGCGTTCCTTGGCTTCCCGGTACAGTTGCTGCGTGGCCTGCTGGCGTCCCTTGCGGCGGGCAGCGCCTGGCTGTATTTCATACGGCGCGGAGACGGCGGGCCCGCTTCCGCGGTTCGCAAGGCCCGCATAGCCTGGACCCTGACGGCCGGACTGGCCCTCACGCTGGCCGGCGGGTGGCTCGCCACGGACGCCATGGGCCGCCGCGCTTACCGGGACCTCCGGCACGACACCGACAACCTCAAGACCATCCTGCATAACCGGCTGACGGACGCAATGCTGGTCACGGACCAGGCGGCTGCGGCCATCTCCGGTTCTCCCTGGCTGTCCGGCGCGCTCGGAGGCGGCGCCGGAGACCGCGCCAGGGCGGAAAGCGTGCTGGACCGCTATTGCCTCGCCCACGGCTTCTCGGTCTGCTACCTGATGAACCTGAAAGGCGTTACCATAGCCGCCTCCAACCGCCATACTCCGCAGAGCTTCGTGGGCAAGTCCTACGCTTTCAGGCCCTACTTCACGGAGGCGGCGGCCGGCCGCCCAGGCCATTACCTGGCAGTAGGCGTGACCACCCGCGAACGCGGCTACTACGCCAGCGCGCCGGTGCACGGCCCCGGCGGCAGGCTGGCGGGTGTGGCCGTGATCAAGAGGAACCTGAACTTCCTGGGCAAAGAACTGCGCATGTTCCCCTTATCTTTCCTGGTCAGCCCGGAAGGAGTCATCTTCCTCTCGAGCAGACCCGAGCTGCTGTTCCGGACTTTTCACCCGGCGCCGGGGACCGTGCGCGAAGCGCTGGCCGGTTCCAGGCAGTTCGGCAAGGTGGATTTCACGCCCGTTTTTCCCCAGGAAATACACAACGACTCAGTCGTGGATTTCGAGGGCGAGAAGTATCACGTTTCACACACGCACATCCTGCCCGACGGGGAAACGTCGCACGAGTCAGCCTCGCACCTGGACCGCGAAGGCTGGTCCCTTATCTCCCTGAACTCCACGCGCCCGGTACGCATGGCCCGCTTCGCCGGCATACTTATGTGTTTTACCGTCTGCGCGCTGCTGCTGGCCTTTTTCATAGCCCTGAACATTTCCGAAGGCGCCAGGGAGTCGGCCGAGACCCTGCTGAAATTGAAAGAGGAAGTTAAGACCCTCTCGGGCATAGTCCCTATCTGCGCCTCCTGCAAGAAGATCCGCGACGACAAAGGCTACTGGGACAAGGTGGAGACCTACGTGGCCGCCCACACCGAAGCCAAATTCAGCCACGGCCTGTGCCCGGTCTGCGTGAAGAAACTGTACCCGCAATACGCCGACAACGACGCCACGGACGAAAAGCCGGGCACTTAACGCAGCCGGCAGACAGAACTCCCCCGGCGCAGGCGCCGGGGGAGCTTTTGTTTGCGGCCGGACTTCCGGGCCGGTTACAGATACTTGCGGATCTTTTCCAGCAGCGCGGCTTTTTTCACGGGCTTCACCAGGTAATCCGTGCAGCCCGCGGCCAGGCATTCCTTAACTTTTTCCGTATCCTCGTGCGCGCTGAACGCCACTACCGGCACCGTCTTGCCGTGTTCCGTCGCGCGCAGCTCCCGCACGGCGGCAAGGCCGTCGAGGACCGGCATTTCCATGTCCAGCAGCACCAGCGAAAAGTTATTGCGGGCCAGCAAGTCCAGCGCCTCCCTGCCGTTGCAGGCCCGGTAGAGCCGCAGCCCGGCCTCGCCTTTCAGCGACATCTCCACCAGCGCCAGGTTGTCGGGGCTGTCGTCTACGGCCAGCACTTTCTTGCGCGCGTCCAGCCACTTATCCAGCGCCTCGTAGAGCACCCGCTTTTTCAGCGGCTTGGTGATGTGCGCGTTCATGCCGAAGGACAGCGATTTCTTGACGTCGCTCTCCAGGCCGTGCGCCGTAAGCGCCAGGATCGGGGTTTTCCGGTAGGCCTCGGTCTTGCGCAGCTGGAAGGTGGCCTCGTAGCCGTCCATTTCCGGCATCTGGATGTCCATCAGGACCAGGTCGTAGTTGAAGGCGGCGCATTTCTCCAGCGCCTCTCGCCCGTTGGCCGCCATGTCGAACTTGTAGCCGGCCTTGCCCAGCATCAGGCGGGCCAGGTTCTGGTTGTCGAGGTTATCCTCCACGACCAGGATGCGCAGGTGGGAGCGGTCCGGCCCCGCCGGGGCAGCCTCCCCCGCCGCAGGCGCAGCCGCGGCCAGGGCGGGCCTGAAGACGCGCAGGATGGCGTTGAAGAGCCCGGAGCGGGTTATCGGCTTGGGCAGGAAGGCCGCCACCGCCGGGCGCAGGCTGTCGGGGATGTTATCCACCCTGGAAGACAGCATGATGATCTTGGCGCCGCCCGCCGCGCCGCCGGCAGCCGCGCCTTTAATGAATTCCTCTCCGTCGCCCCCCGGCATCTGGTGGTCCACCACCACCAGGTCGAACTTGCCGGAATTTTTAAGGACCTCCAGGCCCTGCGGCGCGTTGCTGGCGGCCGCAGTGGTGAACCCCCAGGTAGCCATGTTCTG
Source organism: Elusimicrobiales bacterium (assembly GCA_028688015.1). Classification (GTDB taxonomy): domain Bacteria; phylum Elusimicrobiota; class Elusimicrobia; order Elusimicrobiales; family UBA9959; genus UBA9959. The sequence goes on from JAQTZB010000008.1 coordinate 132,548, forward strand.
GGAAAGTATCTCTATGCTGTCGGGGTTGTCGTCCACCAGCAGCGCCCGCATGCCGGTGAAGGAAACATGCTCGGTCTGGCGCGTCAGCGGCGCGGCGCACGCCTGGCAAGGCAGCCGGAAACTGAAGACGGAACCTTTGCCCTCGGCGCTCTCCAGGGAAACCGAGCCGCCCATCAGTTCCACCAGCGCTTTCGTGATGCTCAGGCCCAGCCCGGTGCCGCCGAACTTGCGGGTGCTGGAATCGTCCACCTGGGAGAACTTGCGGAAAAGCTTCTTCTGGTTCTCCGGGGAAACTCCCACGCCCGTATCCGCCACCGAAAAGACCAGCCAGTCGGCGCCGGTTCCGTGCAGCAATTCGGCGCTGATCTTTATCTGGCCTTTCAGCGTGAACTTCATGGCGTTGCCCACCAGGTTGATGAAGATCTGGCGCAGCCGGTTGCCGTCCCCCAGCACCGCCGACGGCATATCCGTGGAGACCTTGAGGATAAGTTCCAGGCCTTTGGCCGCGGCGCGCTGCGCGAACATCTCGGCCACGCTTTCGGCCACCTCGCGCGGGTCGTAAGGCGCGCTGTCTATCTTGAGCAGGCCGGCCTCTATCTTGGAAATGTCCAGGATGTCGTTAATGATGTAGAGCAGGGCGTCGGCGGCGTGCTGGATGGTCAGCAGGTGCCGCCGCTGCTCGTCCTCGAGGCGGGTGTCGAGCAGCATCTCGGCCATCCCGATGATGGAGTTCATCGGGGTGCGGATCTCGTGGCTCATGTTGGCCAGGAAGTCGCTCTTGGCGCGGTTGGCGGCCTCGGCGGCCGCTTTCGCTTTGAGCAGGGCCAGCTCCGTCTCCCTGCGCGCGGTCACGTTCACCAGCACGGCCAGCACGGCCGGTTGCCCCTCGTAAACGATAGGGGCGCTCTTAACGATGATATGCAGGCTGGGGCCCGCCTTGGTGACGAACTCCACCTCGTAATCCCCCGGCCCCGCCCCCTCGGTGCGGCGCGCCATGGCCTCCAGGACCTTGCGCCTCGACTCTTCCGTGAGGAACTCGGTTATGTTGCGCCCCAGGATCTCCTCGCGCGGATAGCCCGAGATCCGCGTGCCGATCTCGTTGACGAACAGGATGCGGCCGCCCTGGTGGATCAGCACGGTTTCCGGGGCGTTGTTGGCTATGGCGGAATAGCGGCTCTCGCTCTCTCGCAGCGCGTCTTCGGCCTTTTTGCGCTCGGTGATGTCTTCCTTGATGGCGATGAATTTGTAGATCTTTCCGTGCTCGTCCTTGATGCCGGAAATCGAAACCGACTCCCAGAACGACTCTCCTTTCTTTTTCTTGTTGAGCAGCTCGCCGCGCCAGGTACCGCCGGCCAGGATGGTTTCCCAAAGCTCCTTGTAAACGCCGGACGGCGTCTGCCCGGATCTGAAGACCCGCATATTCAGTCCGACCGCCTCCTCGGCGGTATAACCGGTGACCTTGCAGAATTTAGGGTTTACGTACTCTATCCTGCCCTTCGTGTCGGTGATGACCAGGCTGGAAGGGCTCTGCTCCGCGGCCACGGAGAGCAGCTTCAGCTGCCCCTCGGCCAGCCGCCGCTCGGTGATATCCTCGAAACTTTCTATGCCGCCGATAACCTTGCCGTCGGCTTCGCGCAGCAGCTCGGCGTTCTTGGAGATGATCTTTATCAGCCCGTGCTTGGTGCGCACAGTGCATTCCGCGCAGCTGATGGGCTTGGGCACGCTGTCGTCGAAAAGGCCGCACCTCTTGCTGCAGGGCTGGTCGGCAAAGAGGCTGCAGGGCTTGCCGATCACCTCTGCCGCGGAAAACCCGGTTATCTCCGCCGCCCGGCGGTTCCAGCTGGTTACGCGCATCTGCGGGTCCACCGTGTACACGGCACTGGGCACCAGTTGGAAAACCAGCTCGGCCTCGTCTTTGGCCTTCTTCAGGGCGGCGGCGGCCCTCCGGCTGGCGGTGGCGTCGCTGAAGGCGATGATCTGGCCCGTTATCCTGCCGTCTTTTTTTAGGGGCGCCGAGTTGCAGTCCACGGGGATGATGCGCCCGTCTTTGGCGCAGAAGGCCTGGTCGTTCAGGCGCAGGGGGCGCCCGGTGCGCAGCACCTGCATGATAGGACAGCCCTCGAGCGGGTTAGTGCTCCCGTCGGGCAGGGTGTGATGGAAAAGTATATGGGCGTTTTTCCCCAGCACCTCCCGCTCGCTGTAGCCCAGCAGGTCCATGCCCGCCTGGTTCAGGAGCGTGACCGCGCCCTTGTCGTCGGTAATGTAAATGCCCTCGGCCACGGAGTCGAACATCCCCCGCCAGTCGTTTTCGGAAGAGCTCTGCTCCGCCGCGGCGTCTTTTTTAAACCAGTCGAACATATTCCCCCCCTTAAAGCCGCGGCCGGGTCAGTCGGCTGGCACGTATTCAATTTCCAGATTCTCTAAAAAATCTTTCAGCTCGGCGGTCTGGGCCGCCAGGGCGGCCTTGTCGGAGACAGCGGCGGAAGCCTCCATGCGCTTGCCCAGCTCCGTAAGGAAGTCCAGCCCGAACCCGCCGCCTGAGCCGTGCAGCCTGTGGGCTATCGCTTTGAGGCCGGCAAAGTCCTCTTTTTCCAGCAGGCCTGCGATTACCGGCACCTCGTCGCGCCGGCTCTGCAGGTAGACCGGCACCAGCTCGGCCAGGTCCTGATCTATCTTTACGGTATATTTCACGCTGCCCCTCTTCCCCGCCGACAAGCAAGCTTCAGATCCCTATATCCTCGTTCCAGAGCTCGGGGCGGGCTTTTATGAAGTCAGCCATCAGCTCCTTGCACTCCGGGGAATCCAGGTTTATCAATTTCACGAACTTTTTGGAGTAGCTCTCCGGCCCTTTGAAGGTCTTGTTCTCCCCTATCACTACGACGGGGATCTTGTAGAGCAGGATGGCCCCGGTGCACATGGGGCAGGGCGACAGGGTGGAATAAATTTCGCACTTCGCGTAGTCCGCGGCTTTCAGGCGGCCGGCGTTCTCCAGGCAGTCCATCTCGGCGTGCAGGATGGCCGACCGCTTCTGCACCCTGCGGTTATGCCCGCGGCCTATTATTTTCCCGTCTTTCACCAGCACGGAACCTATCGGGATGCCCCCCTCGCGCAGGCCCTTGCGGGCTTCTTTAATAGCTTCCGATAAGAACTTCAGGTAGTACCGGTTTGACTTTTTTGGCATCTTTTTTCCCCTGGGCTTTCCCCTTCACCGTCGCTTTTTTGGGTTTCTTCTGGGGCACCTTGTTAAAGACGCCCTCGGCCGAACCGAGCGGGGAAGCGGCTTCCAGGTCCGCGCGGGTATCGCCTTCCGAAAGCGTCAGCCTGCCGGTGGCCAGGCCGGACTTGAAGACCAGCGCCCCGTCGCCGCTGAAGCAGGCCTCGCCGTTCATGCCCGGCAGCCCCGGGATGGAGACCATGGCCTGCAGGCACGGGCCGTCCTGCTGGTTGGCGTTGAAGCTGCCCGCCCCGGGCGCCTTGGAACAGGGGCCGGAATAAGTGAAACTCCCCCGCAGGGATTCGCCGGAAGGCGTGAACCTGACCTTAACCTTCCACTCGCAGCCGCCCGGAGAGGCCGTCAGCTCCCCCGTCCAGTAGCCGAAGAACGGCTCCAGCCGCTCGTCCGCGGCGCAGGGCGCCGCCAGCAGCAGCAAGCCTAGAATACCCGGCAGAAGATGCATTTGAGATACTCCCCCTCGGGGTAATCCGCGGCCACAGGGTGGTCCGGTCCCGCCCCCGATTTTTTCAGGATCTGCACGCGCCGGCCGGCGTTGGACGCGGCGCCGCGCAGTATGAAAGAAAATTCGTCCATCGACACCATGCCGCTGCAGGAGCAGGTGACGAAGACGCCGCCCTCTTCCACGAGGGAAAGGGCGATGCGGTTGAAATCGCGGTACTTGAAGATGCCCTTGTCGCGCTCTTCGCGGCTGGATACCAGCTTGTACGGGTCCAGCACCACCAGGCCGTACTTGCGCTTGAGCTCCAGCATCTGGCGCATGTAGGTAAAAGCGTCGGCGCAGGCCGTGTCGATCCTGACCTTGTTGATATTGGCGTTGCGCTTGCTGGCCTCCACGGCCTCCGGGTCCAGTTCCACGCAGGTCACGCTCTCGGCGCCGCCCAGCTTGGCGGCGTAGATGCCGAAGCCGCCGGTGTAGGAGCACAGGTCTATCATCTTTTTCCCCGCCGCGAACTTCGAGGCGTACAGCCGGTTCTCGCGCTGGTCGCAGAAAAAGCCGGTCTTGAACCCGGCGCGCAGGTCCACCTCGAACTGCACCCCGTTCTCGGTGATGCGCGTCTTGTGGGCGGGGCCGGCGTCGGGCTTTATCTTGAAGCCTTCCATCTCCTGGGTGTAGGCGGTGGCGCGGTGGTGGAAGGAGGCGTTCGGGAAATGTTTTTTAAAGGCGGCCTCGACATTGGGCCACAGGCGGTACATGCCCAGCGAGTAGAACTCCAGCGCTATCTGGTCCTTGTAGATATCCACGGTCAGGCCGGGCAGGCCGTCGGCGTAGTCGTGCACCAGGCGGCAGGCGTCGGTCGTCTCCTGCAGCTTCAGCGTGTCGCGCCGCAGCGACACCGCCCGCGTCACCTTGTCGTCGAAGAACTTCTCGACGGTGAACTCCTCGGGGTTCTCACGGCTGATGATGCGCGCCATGATCTGGCTGTGCGGGTTGTAGATCGCCACGCCGAAGGGGTTGTCGTGCTTGTCGTAGACGGCCACCAGCTGGCCCGCCTCGGCGCGGTCCACGATGTCGATCATGCGTTTGAAGGCGTTGGGCCCGGCCGGCGCGTGGGACAGCTTCAGCCTGGGCAGCCCGCCCGCCCGCGAAAATATTTTTTCAGCCATACAATGGATTATACACCTTTGGATTAATTTTTCAAGATATCTATCTTGCGCCACAGCCCGGACCGGAACCGCAGCCCGAAGAAGACCGCCAGCAGCAGCACGTAGAACGCCGCCCACGCCCAGGCGTGGATCAGTTCCCCCCCGGCGTACCGGGTGATGTACCAGATGCCCGGCACGAACAGGACCCACGCGGCGGCGCTGGCGCCCAGCATCTGGAAGCGGGTGTCCCCGGCCCCGCGCAGCGCGTCGGCGTACACCATGCCGATGGCGTCGAAGAACACGAACACCGCCAGGGCCTTCATGACCGGCCTGGTGCGGGCCAGGATCTCGGCGTATTCGGCGTCGTGGCCGGAACCGAAAATATTGATGAACAGCCCCGGCACGGCGAGGAAGAGCGCGGCCAGGCCCAGCGCGTACAGGGCGGCCATCCTGGCGCCGTTGTGCGCCACCCGCACGGCTACGTCGGGCTTGCGCATGCCGATGTATTTCCCCACCAGCGTCAGCGCGGCGATGCCCATGCCGATGACCGGCATGAAGGCCAGCATGTTGATGGAGGCTATGATGTTGCTGGCGGCCAGCGAGATCTTGTCCATCGCGCCGACTATGAAGATGAAGGCGCCGAAAGAGGCTATGTCGAGGAAGAAGCCGACGCCGTTAGGGGCGCCGTATTTCAGCAGGCGCAGGAAAAGGCCCTTGTGCACCCCCACCAGGCGCGCGGTGCGGTAGCGGCGGCGGTTGTACGGCGTGAAGATCAGCCACAGGTAAAGCAGCAGCATCAGCGACTGCCCGGCCACCATGGCGTAAGCGGCGCCTTTTATGCCCAGGGCGGGCAAGGGGCCGGCCCCGAAGATCAGCAGCCAGGACAGCAGGATGCACAGCGCGTTGCCCGCCATGTTGACGGCCATCGGGACCTTGGTCTTGCCGCGGCCGGTGAAGAAAGCGGAAAGCGCGGTGCTGCCAAGGAAGACGAGGCCGGAGGAATTCAGGATCAGGAAATACTGCTTCTCCAGCGGGATGACGGAGGGCGCGTGGCCGGAATGCTCTATTATGAAATAGCCCAGCGGCGTGAGCAGCAGCAGGAACAGGCCCGAGGCTACCGCCAGCCACAGCCCCTGCCAGACGGCCACCGAGACGCTGGCGGTCTTGCCCCGGCCGTAATACTGCGACACGAAAGCGTTGGTATAGGAAACCATCCCGAAGAAGAAGCAGGCGAAGACGAAGGAGAGCAGGCCGGCCGGCACGCAGGCGGCCAGGGCGTCGGGGCTGTAATGGGCAAGGAAGACCCGGTTGACGAACTGCATCACCGTGCTGGAGGCGGTGGAGAGGATCATCGGGTAGGAGACTTTAAGAAGTTCCCCGGCCCCGCCCTCCCCCCTGGTGAACAGCCTCATAGCAGGTCGGCGTAGGCGCAGGCCACCAGGTCGGACTGCCGGATGTAGAGCGCCCGGATCAGCGTCTGCGCTTCGCGCCGGGCGGCGGTCTCCCCCTCGCCCGGCCGCAGCACCACTTCCAGCTCTATGAAGCGGCCCAGGCCCTTCACCTCGTCGAAGTGGATGCGCGTGCGCCCGGCGTGGCAGACCAGGCGCGTCTTGGAGACTACCTTGGTCACGCCCAGGAGACGCGAGAGGGTTTTCCTGGTTTTTGCGGCGTCGGCTACCGGCACCAGGGTATATTCGGAAGGCTTGGGGCCTTTCTCTCCGGGGCGGCGGTAGAACACCAGGTAGTCGCCGCCGCCGCGCTGCTCGCGCAGTTTCAGCAGGCCGTTGGAGATGTTAAAGAAGGTGTCGTCCTGCTCCAGGCGCTCGGTCCTGTCGGCCAGCGCCAGGCCCGCGGCCACCTGCGCCGCCCAGTTGGCGGCGCGCGCTTTTATTTCTATGTTTACGGGCATCAGGATTTGTCCATCAGGTACGGGGCCGCGGTCAGCGCCGCCCCGGCCAGAGCTATGTAGACGGTCTTCGTCACGAAGAAAGGGTAGACCAGCAGGGCCAGGCCGCAGACGATGCGGTTGACGTCGTTCTCGGCGCGGCCCTGGCGGAGGTAGATGATCCCGACCAGGGAGAACAGCCCGGAGGCCGCCATTCCCCACATGCTCATGCCGCCCGTCAGGGCGCCGGTCAGCCCGGAGGTCGTCTGCAGCAGGTCAGGGCGGTCCACTATTCGTCGTCCCTCTCCTCGCCGTCGCGCTCGCTGCGCTTGCGCTTGCTGTGATCCAGCACTTTCTTGCGCAGCCGGAGGCTCTTGGGAGTGACTTCCACGAACTCGTCGTCCTCCACGTATTCGATGGCCTGCTCCAGGGTCATCCTGCGGTGCGGCGTCAGCGCGATGGACGCGTCGGCGGTGGAAGAGCGCATGTTGGACTGCTGCTTTTCCTTGCAGGGGTTGGTGACCAGGTCGTTGGCGCGGCAATGTTCGCCCACGATCTGCCCGGCGTACACCGGCTCGCCCGGGCCGACGCACATGATGCCGTGGTCCTGCAGGCTGTTCAGGGCGTAAGCGGTGGACATGCCGGCCTCCTTGGCGATGAACACGCCGTTGCGCTTCGGGCGGTTGAAGTTGCCTTCCGGCAGGAAGCCGTGAAAGCTGTGGTGCATCAGGCCGGAGCCCTTGGTGAAAGTAAGGAATTCCGACTTGAAACCGATAAGCGCGCGGGAAGAGATGACGTATTCAAAACGGACGCGGCCGTCCTCGCCCACGCTCATGTTCTTCAGCTGGGCGCCGCGGGCGCCGAGGCCGTTCATCACCGCGCCCTGGAACTCCGCCGGGGCGTCGAGCATCAGCATTTCTACGGGCTCCACGGTGGCGCCGTTCTCCTCGTGGGTGATCACTACCATCTTGGATACGCTGAGTTCGAAGCCCTCGCGGCGCATGGTCTCGATGAGGATGGAGAGGTGCAGCTCGCCGCGGCCGGAGACCTTGAAACCGCCCTGACCCGGGATCTCTTCCACCTTGAGGCCGACGTTGATCTCCTGCTCCTTGTAGAGGCGGTCGCGCAGCTGGGTGGCGGTGACGAACTTGCCCTCGCGGCCGGAGAAGGGGCTGTCGTTGGCGTAGAATTCCATAGAGAGGGTGGGCTGCTCGATCTCGAGGCCGGGCAGCACGCCGGGATTATCCGGGTCGCTGACGGTGTCGCCGACCTCTATGCCTTCCAGTCCGGCCACGGCCACGATGTCGCCGGAGCGGGCCTCCTTGATGACCACGCGCTCGAGGCCCTTGTAGCCCATCAGCTGCATGACCTTGCGCGTCTTGGGCTCGGTGCCCGGCTGGCCCACGGAAACCTGCTGGCCGGCGGCGATCCTGCCCTGCACGATGCGGCCCACGCCTATGCGGCCGGTGTAGGAGCTGTAGTCGAGCATGGTAACGAGCAGGCGCAGGGGAGAGTCGTCGAGGTCCAGCGGGCCGGGCACGGTCTTGATGACGGTCTCGAAGAGGTGGCTCAGGTCCTTGGCGGGGTGGTGGTAGTCGGCCGAGGCCCAGCCGTCGCGGCCCACGGCGTAGACCACGGGGAAATCCAGCTGGGCGTCGGTGGCGCCGAGCTCCATGAACAGGGCGAAGACCTTGTCCAGGGCGTCGTGCGGGTCGCAGTTGAGGCGGTCCACCTTGTTGATGACGACGATGGGGCGCAGGCCGAGCGCCAGGGACTTCTTGAGGACGAAGCGGGTCTGCGGCATGGGGCCGTCGAGGGCGTCGACCAGCAGCAGCACGCCGTCGACCATGCGCAGCACGCGCTCGACTTCGCTGCCGAAGTCGGCGTGGCCGGGGGTGTCGACGATGTGGATGGTGGTGTCCTTGTAGCGGACGGAGGTGTTCTTGGAGAGGATGGTGATGCCTCGCTCTTTCTCCAGGTCGTTGGAGTCCATGATGCAGATGGCTTCTTCCCCGGTCTTGTCGTGGAAGGCGCCGGTCTGCTTGAGCATGGCGTCGACCAGCGTGGTTTTACCGTGGTCGACGTGGGCGATGATGGCGATGTTGCGCAGGTCGGGCCGGCGCTTGGCGTTGTCTTGTTGCATGTATTAGGTGTGCTCCTTAAAAAACCAAATCCGGCAGAGTTACTGGCCGGAGGCGGCGGCGGCTTCCAGGTCGGCGAGCTCGGCCGTGAAGGCGGCGATCTTGGCCTCCATCGCGGCTATCTTGTCGCCGAGCTCTTTAACCTGCTTATAATCCGAGTGGATCTCGGGGGCGGACATTTTGGCCGCGAGGCTTTCCACGTTCTTGCGGGTATAGGCGATCTCTTTCTTCAGTGTTTCGCTGCGGCGGCTTTTCTTGCGGGCCTCGGCCTCCTGGCGCTTCTTTTCCTCGTAATCCTCGGAGGCGGAGGCGCCGGCGGCCTTTTCGGGCTCGGCCTGCTGCTTGCGCCTCTGGCCGGCGGCCTCGCGGGCCAGCTGCTCCTGCCGGTAGCGGAAGTAGTCGTAGTTGCCCGGGTAGACGGTGGTCTTGCCGGCCTCGACGTGCACGACCGAATCGGCCAGCGCGTTGAGGAAGTAGACGTCGTGGCTGATCATGCACAGCGTGCCCTCGAACTCCTTGAGGGCGGCGATCAGCGCGTCGACGCTGGCCATGTCGAGGTGCGTGGTGGGCTCGTCCATCAGGATCACGTTCGGCGGGTCGAGCAGCAGCTTCACCAGCATCAGGCGGCTCTTCTCTCCGCCGGAGAGCACCTCGGTCTTCTTGTAAACGTTGTCGCCCGGGAACAGGAAGGTGCCGAGCACGGTGCGCACCATCAGCTCGGGGTTCAGCCGGTCGTTGTCCATGGCCTCCTGCAGCACGGTCTTGCGCGGGTCCAGGATGCCGTCGCGGTGCTGCGAAAAGTAGCCGGTCTTGACGTTGAGGCCGAGCACGCGTTCGCCGGTGTCGGGCTCGATGACGCCGGCCAGCATTTTCAGCAGGGTGCTCTTGCCGGCGCCGTTGTGGCCGACGAAGGCCATCTTCTGGCCGCGCTGCAGCTCGAAGTTGAAATTCTCGTAGACCTTGATGTCCGGGTGGTCGGCCACCTTGTAGGTCTTGTTGACATCCTTGAGCTCCAGCACCTTGGTGCCGGTGCGGCCGGGCTGCGGGAAGCGGATCTTCACGGTCTTCACTTCCTGCACCAGCTCTATGCGCTCCAGCTTCTCGAGGCGCTTGATCATGCTCTGCACGCGCGCGGCGGTGGACACGCGGGCCCGGTTGCGGGCGATGAAGTCCTCCATCTGCGCGATCTCTTCCTGCTGCAGGCGCCACGCGGAGTAGATCTTCTCCTTCTCGGCCTGGCGCTCCGTCAGGAACTTTTCGTAGTCGCCGTGGTAGACGCGCAGGGTGCGGTCCTGCAGGGAAACGATGGCGTGGCAGATCTTGTTGATGAAGTCGCGGTCGTGGGAAATGACGAAGATGGCGCCCTGGTAGGACTGCAGGTACTGTTCGAGCCACTCCAGCGAGTCGAGGTCCAAATGATTCGTGGGCTCGTCGAGCAGCAGCAGGTCCGGCTTCTTGAGCAGCAGCTTGGCCATCGCCACGCGCATGGCCCAGCCGCCGGAAAGGGTGTTCACCTTGCGGGTAAAGCCGTCCACTTTGAAACCGAGGCCCATAAGGATGGCCTTGCCCTCGGCCTCGATGCGGCCGTCGTAGTCCTCCACGCCGTCGAGCACTTCCTCGACCACGGTCTTCTCGGAACTCGGCGGGTTCTCCTGGGGCAGGTAGCCCACCACCACGCCCTTCTTGAACTGCAGTTCGCCGTCGTCGGCTTCCTCGACCCGCAGCATCATTTTGAACAGCGTGGACTTGCCGGCGCCGTTGGGCCCGACCAGCGCGAAGCGGTCGCCCTCGTTGACCTGCAGCGAGGCGTCCTCGAAGAGGACCTGGGACGAGAAGGATTTATGTACGTTGCGTAGTGTTATCATAGGTGCACGCCGCCTTAAGGGCGTTATAGCAGTAGAATTTGCCGGGAACCGAACGGAAGACACCGGGACTGCCGAGACCATATTTTAGCATTTTCAGCCCCGTCCTTTCTTTTATATCAGAAAAAATATAAACTACGGGGAAGATACGGAGGCTACATGTCTGATACTCTCATCAATATTTTCTGGGCGCTGGTCTTCGCGCTGTCCGGCGGGGCCGTGGGCGCTTTCCTGCTGATCAGGCTCTCGGCGCGCATCCCGGCGATCTTCGACAAGCTCACGCCCGACATGGACGAGGGCAAGGAGATCATCCGCGGCAACCGCGCCGCGGCCGACTACTTCGGCCGCATCGTCTCCGCCGCCATCCTGGGCGTCAGCATCATCATCGCCGCCGCCGTTCTGGGCGGGCTGATAGCCGCCCTGCACTGACGGCCCATGAGGCTCCTCCTCCTTTCCATCCTGCTGGCGCTGCCTGCCGCGCCCGCCTGGCCCAGGGCCGGCGGCGGGGGCGGCGGCGGAGGCGGCGGCTGCTTCCCGGCCGGCACGCCCGTCCTCACCCTTACCGGCGAAGTCCCCATAGAAAAGGTGCGCCCCGGCATCAAGGTACTGGCGTTCTCCAACGACAAGCTGCTGCAGTGCGAGGTTATCGATTTCATCGAGAAGAAAGACCGCCTGGTCAGGATCAGGACCGGCAAGGGCACGCTGACGGCCACTTCCGAACACCCGCTGCTGACGCCCTTCGGCTTTACCGAGGTGCGCGACCTGCGCAAGGGCGACGAGGTCGGCGTTTTCGAGGACGGCCGCCGCGTCTGGACCCGGATCAAATCCATCAGGCCCGGCGGCGTGGCCCAGGTTTACAACCTGGAGGTCGCCCCCCCGCACACTTTCATAGCCGGCGGCTTCATCGTGCACAACAAAGGCGGCTTCGGCGGCAGTTTCGGGGGCGGTTATAGCCGCAGCTACAGCAGCTACGGCGGCTACGGCCGCCGGCGGCACGACACCTTCTTCGACAAGATCATGCTGGCTATCGCGGCCACCATACTGGCCATCAAGGGCTATGCCTCTTTCTCCGGCACTTCCGGGGCCGGCGGCTCCGGCGGGGCGTCCCGCTCCGGCTCCTCCGGCGGCCGGGTAGACGGCTCCCTGCTGGCGGCCCGCTCCGCCCGCACGCGGGAGATCCTGGCCGCGCTCGCCCGTCGGGACAAGGATTTCTCCCCCGAGGAGCTGCAGCAGTGGGTCAAGGACGTCTTCCTCAAGGTGCAGCTGGCCTGGCAGGCCAGGGACTACACTACCCTGCGCGGCGTGATGATGCCGTACATGCACGCCAGCCACAGCGCCAAGGTGGAGGCCATGCGCGCGCGCGGCGAGGTCAACATGATGGACGACCTGCAGGTGCTGGCCGTGGACTTCGTGCACGTGCGCTGCCCGGCGGAAAAAGAGGGCCGCGCCTTCTCGGTCCTGATAACGGCCTCCGCCAGGGATTACACCGTAAACGAACGGCTCCACACCGAGCTGCGCCCGCCAGAGCCGCAGACCTTCCAGGAATTCTGGACCTTCAACCAGCTGGGCGGCAGCTGGGCGCTGGCCCGCATAGACCAGGTGGGCGACCTGGATTTCATGAACGCGCCCAACCTGCCAGACAGCCCGGAAGCCGCGGCGGCCGTGCCCGGGAAGGCGCCCCGCCCCGCCGGCGACGCGGCCTACCAGCCGCGGGGCGCGCAGGCGCAGCCGCCCGCAGACGCGGAGACTTCCTTCGAGCGCGGCGCCGACCTGCTGCGCTCCCTGGCGCCCGCCGCGGCCGTGACCGCGGCAGCCGGGAACCGTCCCGCGCAGCCCGCGCCGGCCGCCAGCCCCGCCGAGCCGGCGCAGCCGGCGGCCGACCGCTGGAACCGCCAGAAGATGGAGATCGCCGCCACGCTGGCCTTCGAGAGCGTCTACGAGGCCTGGGGCAGCAACGACAGCACACTGCTGAACCGCGACTTCGTGTCGGGCGAGGCGCTGGAGAAGCTTAAGCAGGTGATGCGGGACCGCAAAGCCGAAGGGCTCTCTTTCGAATTCAAGAACCTGTTCACGCGCCGGGCGGACGTGGTGCTGACCAGCCCCGCCGAGCGCAGCCGCCTGCACCTGGACGAATTCACCGCGCGCATCACGGCCACGGCCATGCGCGCCATCCTGCGCAACGGCAAGGTGCTCAAGCGCGACGAGGCCCCCGAGCCCTTCACCGAGTACTGGGTCTTCGGCCGGCAGCTGGACAGCTGGAAGCTGCGCGACATCCTGCCGCGCATGGAACAGGCCTCCGAGGACCGGGCCCAGGACGGCGCGCCCAGCCCGGTCCAGATAGAGTGGTACTGGAACTCCTGAAAAGAGAACCCCGCGCAAAACGCGGGGTTCTCCTTTCAGCGGCGAGGGCTCCGGTCAGCCGATCAGGCGCACCTTGTAGCCGGCGGCCTCCAGTTCCGTTTTTACGAATGACCTCCGGTCTCCCTGCAGTTCCAGCACGCCGTTCTTCACGGAGCCGCCGGCGCCCAGGCGCTTCTTGAACTTCTTGAGCAGCTCTTCCTTGCCCGCCGGGTGCAGCGGCAGTTTTTCTATCAGCGTCATGCCGCTGCCTTTGCCCGTCTTCTTGAACAGGACGCGCACCGGCTCGGTCTGCGTGCGCTGCCGCAGTTTCCCCGCCAGCCCTTCGGGGCATTCGCAGGGCGTACGCCCGCAGTTGGGGCAGTTCACCTTGCCGTCCGGCCCCGTTGAATAGACCAGCCTGTCGTTATCTGCCATAGTTCCTCCCAAAAGGGGACGCTGATTCCTAATTCCTAACTGCGAGAAGACCGGATAAGAAGCGCCGCTTCAGGAATTAGGAATCAACGTCCCCGCCGACTAGAATTTGGAGACGTTCCACTCCGCCTCTTCCTCTTCGGGCGGCGGCTCAGGCGCGGGCGCCGGCGCAGGCCTCACCGCGGCCAGCCGCTTCCAGCGCCCCGTAGCGAAATAGCCCGCCGAGAAGGCCAGGCCGGCGCACCAGGCTACCGGCGCCCCCCACCAGATCCCGTCCAGGCCTATGCGCCCGGCCAGGAAGGTGGAGACCGGCACCCTGATGATCCAGAGCGCCAGCACCGTGACCAGCATGGGCACGAAAGTATCCCCGGCGCCGCGCAGCGCGCCGTTCACCACGAACATGCTGGAGAAGACTATGTAGAAGCCGCCCGCGATCACCAGGTAGCGCGCGCCGACCGCGATGACAGCCGGGTCCGTGGTGAACAGGGCGATCAAATGCCAGCCGAACACGACCACGGCCAGCGTGGTCAGCAGCGAGGTCGCACCGGAGATCAGCAGCGCCGCCCGCAGGCCGTTGCGGACGCGCTCCAGCCTGCCCGCGCCGATATTCTGCCCGACAAAGGTGGAGATGGCCGCCGACAGGCTCATCGCCGGCATCACGGCGAACGTATCCACGCGCCCGGCCGCCGTGTAGCCCGCCATGGCGTCGGCGCCGAAGCCGTTGACCAGCCGCGTCAGGACCATCATGCCCCCGGCGGCCAGCATCTGCTGCACTCCGGAGGGCAGGCCGATGGCCAGGGCCTTTTTGAAGATGGCGCGGTCGAACTCCAGGCCGCGCAGCCTGAACTTAAGCACCGGGTGCGTGCGGTTCAGGTAGACGGCCGCGCCGATGAAGGAGACCCCCTGCGCCAGGAGCGTGGCCCAGGCCGAGCCGGCTATACCCCAGCCCAGCCCGATGACGAAGAGCGCCGCCAGCCCCGCGTTCAGGACGGTGGAGAAGACCAGGACGTAGAGCGGGGTTTTGGAATCGCCCAGCCCGCGCAGGATCGCGCTGACCGACCCGTAGCCGAACAGGAAGATCAGGCCCCCGAAAGTGATCCGCAGGAAGGTGAGGGCCTGCGGCAGGATCTCGGCGGGCGTGTCCAGCAGCCGCAGGATGCTTTCAGAGAAGAGCAGGCCCGCGGCCGTCATGAGCAGAGAAGCGAAGAAGAGGAACAGGTAGGCGGTATCGATAGTCCTGCGGACGCGGACCAGGTCCTTGGCGCCGAAGAACTGCGAAACCAGGATGGAGAACCCCATCGTGCCGCCGATGATGAGCGAGATCAGCAGGAAGATTATAGGGAAGCTGGCGCCGACGGCCGCCAGCGCGGATTTGCCGACCGCACGGCCGACGATGATGCTGTCCACCACGTTGTAGGACTGCTGCAGGACGTTACCCGCCAGCATCGGCAGGGTAAAGTTCCAGATCAGCCTGCCTTCGCTGCCGGTGGTCAGGTCCTTCATCTGCCGGCTTTGACTTTAGCCTTGCCCCTGACCAGCAGGCCGCGCAGCGTCTTCAGGTCGGCCGCGAAGGCAGGGCTCTTTTTGTACAGCGGATACAGCCGGTCGGCCAGGCGCTTGCCGGCCTCTATGTCGGAAGGATGGTGGACGCCGCCTATCACGCGGTCCAGCGCGGCCTCGTCGGCGCGGGCCAGGAACTCCTTCTTCCTGGCGGGCACCAGGTCCGAGAGGAGCAGCGCCAGCAGGCGCGAGATGGTGGCGTGGCCGCTGGGATAGGCCAGCCCGCCCAGGCGCCCGAGGCACGGGTCCAGCACGGGGTCGCGCAGGAAGGGGCGCTGGCGCTTGTACTTGTCCTTGATGTCCGCGGCGATGCCGTCGGTTTCGGTTTTCACGCGCTTGAAGATGGCCGCCGCTTCTTCGGGCAGGGGCGAGGCGAAAGGGCTGAGGTCCCCGAAGAAATTCTCGAAGTCGGCGTGCGCGGCCGCCCTGGCCTTGTCGCACTGCTCCGTCGTGCGCTTCTGCTGCCAGTCGAATACCGCGGCCAGGTCCTTCCTGTCTTCCGGGGAGCCGGGCTTGGGCGGCGCGGGAAAGTCCGGCAGCTTCTGCTGCTCCGCCGTGATGTAATAGGTAGTGCGCGGGATTATCCACTCTTCGGCTGAAACAAAGGCCGGGGCCAGCAGGGCCGCCGCGGCTAAAAGCAGTTTTGAGATCTTCATGTTTAAATTTTAGCAAACAAAGCCGCCTTTCCCGCCATCAGGGGAAAAAGATATAATTAGGTTAACGATTTAGACCGGAGGGGCAAATGACAACTGCAACCAAGGAGAACAAGAAAACCATGAAGAACGACTTTAAAGTCAAAGACATCAGCCTGGCCGCCTGGGGCCGCCGCGAAATAGACATCGCCGAGAAGGAAATGCCCGGCCTGATGGCCATCCGCGAGAAGCACGCCGCCAAAAAACCCCTCAAGGGCGCGCGCGTGATGGGCTCGCTGCACATGACCACGCAGACCGCAGTCCTCATAGAGACGCTGGCCGCGCTGGGCGCCGAAGTGCGCTGGTGCTCCTGCAACATTTTCTCCACCTCCGACCAGGCCGCCTCCGCCATAGCGGCCGCCGGCATCCCCGTGTTCGCCTGGAAAGGCGAGACGCTGGCCGAGTACTGGTGGTGCACCGAGCGCGCGCTGGACTTCGGCGGCGGCAAAGGCCCGCACCTGATCGTCGACGACGGCGGCGACGCCACCATGATGATCCACCGCGGCGTGGACGCCGAGAACGACGCCTCCATCCTCAACGTGAAGTGCGGCGGCGAGGACGAGCAGGAACTCAACAACTGCCTTAAGACCATCCTCAAGAAGTCCCCCCAGCGCTGGCACAACGCCGCGAAGGACTGGAAGGGCGTCTCCGAGGAGACCACCACCGGCGTGCACCGCCTCTACCAGATGCACGAAGCCGGCAAGCTGATGGTCCCCGCCATCAACGTCAACGATTCCGTCACCAAGTCCAAGTTCGACAACCTCTACGGCTGCCGCGAGTCCCTGGCCGACGGCATCAAGCGCGCCACCGACGTGATGATAGCCGGCAAGGTCTGCGTGGTCTGCGGCTACGGCGACGTGGGCAAGGGCTCCGCCCGCTCGCTGCGCGGCTTCGGCGCGCGCGTGATCGTGACCGAGATAGACCCGATCTGCGCCCTGCAGGCCGCGATGGAAGGCTTCGAGGTTAAGACCGTCGAGGACACGCTGGGCGAGGGCGACGTCTACGTCACCACCACCGGCAACAAGGACATCATCCGCCTCGAGCACATGCTCAAGATGAAGGACCAGGCCATCGTCTGCAATATCGGCCACTTCGACAACGAGATCCAGGTGGAAGCGCTGAAGAACGCCAAGGGCGTCAAGCGCCTCAACATCAAGCCCCAGGTGGACCGCTACACCCTGCCCAACGGCCGCGCCATCTACCTGCTGGCCGACGGCCGCCTGGTGAACCTGGGCTGCGCCAAGGGCCACCCGTCGTTCGTGATGAGCAACTCCTTCTCCAACCAGACGCTCGCGCAGCTGGAACTGTGGACCAAGAAGATGGAGATCGGCGTGTACCGCCTGCCCAAGCACCTCGACGAGGAAGTGGCCCGCCTGCACCTCGAGAAGATCGGAGTTAAGCTGACCAAGCTCACGGCTGAACAGGCCGACTACATCGGCGTGAAGAAGGACGGCCCGTACAAGCCGGAGCATTACCGGTATTAACCGGCCGCTGACAACAAAAAGCCCGGGGCAAAAACCCCGGGCTTTTTTTCGCTATAATGACGATACCGGACCAAATGGGTCAGGATTAGCCTCCCCCCGGACACTCAGCGAACACGAGGTACAAATGAAGAACTACATGCTAGCCGCCGCCTGCCTGCTGGGCCTTACCGCCTGCGGGACAATGAAAGAGTTCCTTTCCGACGCCGACAAATCCAGGATAGAAGCCCGCCCTAACGGAGTCTACGCCGCCATAGCCTCGGACGAGGACAAAAAAGAAGCTACCAACTACGCTTCTTTCGGGGCGAAGAATTTCTGTGAAAAGAAAGGCAAGACGGCCGTCATACTCGGCACCACCGCCAAATATGACGGGCTTTCCACCGAAAAGAACGATAAACTCCTCAAAAAAGCCAGTGAAGCGGCCCTGCTGGCCGGTGCTCCCGGCAAAGCCGCCCTCGCCGCCGACAGCATGACGGACGACGCCCTGCATGAGATACAGATGGAATTCAAGTGCGAGTAACTCCTGGCGGCGCTCTACGCCGGAAGCGGACGGCCGCAAACCTGGGCTAGCCTGTAGCGCCCAAAAAGAGCCCGGGGCAAAA
This sequence comes from Elusimicrobiales bacterium, assembly GCA_028688015.1. GTDB lineage: Bacteria > Elusimicrobiota > Elusimicrobia > Elusimicrobiales > UBA9959 > UBA9959. Next base: position 150,362 of record JAQTZB010000008.1, read on the forward strand.
AAGCCCCGGGCTCTTCGTTTCTATTTATTCCGCGCGGGCGGGAAGACCGTTCCTGGCGAACAGGAAGATGCCGGCCAGCACCAGCGCTTCACCGGCGGCGAACAGGGGCCAGTTATACGAGGCCGGCACATAGGACGAGGCCAGCAGCAGGAACCTCTCGTTGCCGGCCAGGCCGAAGAAGTCCGGCAGGAAGCCGTTGCGGATTATCAGCGCGGCGTAGTCCTGCACGAAAGTGCAGAACACCAGGCAGGCTCCGAGGCCCATCAGGCCCCACTGCGCCGGCGCTATGGCGGGCCGCGGGGCTTTTTCCCCTGGCGGGGCCGCGCGGAGCGAGAACAGCACCATCGTCAGCGCGCAGAGGACCGGGGCGAGGACGGGGCCCAGCCAGGTGACCGGGATCAGGAACAGCACGTCCCAGGTCAGCAGCGATGGCGGCCAGCCGAGGAAATATCTAAGTCCGGCGTAATACCAGATATCCCAGGCGCCGAAAGCGAACAGGAAATAGGCCAGCCGCTCACGCGCGTCCCGCCCGGCCAGCAGGCCGGCGCAGGCCAGCATCACTATAGTGGCGGCCTCCCTGATGATCTCGACGGAAAGCATTGCCGGGGGGATAGGTACCGTCGGAAAAGCGAAGCCGGCAGGATAGTAGAGCTGTCTGAGATAGACCACCACTATCGCCTCGAGAATACCCATGGCCGCCGCGAAGACGCCCAAGGTCAGGTATCGCCGGTATCCGCTCATAAATTATCCTCCCCCTGACGCTATCATAACAAAAAGGCGCCGGGCGCGGCGCGATGCGGATTTTAGTATGATATCCGCGGGGGATATGAAGCTCAGTTTTCTTACCATCAACGCCCACAAGGGCTTTTCGCACCTTAACCGGCGCTTCGCGCTGCCGGAGCTGCGCGAGTGCGTGCACGACTCGGGCGCAGACATCGTCTTCATGCAGGAGGTGGTGGGGCAGAACCTGCGCCACGCCGAACGCTACTTCGGCTGGCCGGTCAAGCCGCAGCACGAGTTCATGACCGAAGTGTCCGGCTTCAACCACGCCTACGGCAAGAACGTGGTCTACACCGCCGGCCACCACGGCAATGCCATCCTGTCGCGCTTCCCTATCCTGCATTCCGAAAGGGTGGACATCTCCACCAACCGCATCGAGAAGCGCGGCCTGCTCTACGCCAAGATCCAGCTGCCAGAAGGCAAGCCGCCGCTGCACTGCGTCTGCGTGCACCTGGGGCTGCTGCGGCGCTCGCGCTTAAAGCAGTTCGCCAGGATCTGCGAGTATGTGAAATGCGTGGTGCCGGACCACGAGCCGGCCATCGTCGCCGGGGACTTCAACGAATGGCGCAAAGGGAAGAAGGACGAACTGGAGGCCTGCCTGCTGATGAAGGACGCCGGCCTGTCGCTGCACGGTCGCAAGCTGCGCACCTTCCCGGCCGCGCTGCCGGTCTTCCCGCTGGACCGCATCTACCTGCGCGGCTTCAAGGTGCTCAAGGCGCACGTGCTCAACAAAGGCCCCTGGGCCGACGTCTCCGATCACGCCGCCTTCCAGGCCGAGGCCGAATACGACTGGAACCCGCCAAAGCCCGCGCCGAATTTATAGAATATAAGCGTGCTCCTCCCCATACAGCGCAGCGCCGGCGAAATCCTCAAGGCCGCGGCAAAAAGCCGCCGGCTGATCATTTCCTCCCCCCCGGGCTCCGGCAAGTCCACCAAGGTGCCGCAGATCCTGCTGGATTCGGCCGGGCTTAAAGGCCGCATCGCGGTGCTGGAGCCCAGGCGCCTGGCAGCGCGCATGCTGGGCGACCGCGTGGCCAAGGAGCGCGGGGGATCCGCCGGGGGCGAGGTCGGCTACCGCGTCCGCTTCGAGGACAAGACCGGCCCGAAGACCCGCATCGTCTTCGAAACCGAGGGCATCCTGCTGCGAGAGCTGGTCTCCGACCCGCAGCTGAAAAGCTATTCCGCCATCATCCTCGACGAATTCCACGAGCGGCACATCCACGGCGACATCACTCTGGCCGCCTGCCTGGCCCTGCAGGCCGGGCCCAGGCCGGACCTGCTGGTGGTGGTCATGTCCGCCACGCTGGACGAGAAGAAGCTGGGCGCCTACCTGGCGCCCTGCGAGACCGTGCTGGCCGAAGGGCGCGCCTACCCTGTGACCGTCGCCTACTGCGGCCCCGAGACGGCCAAGCTCCCGCCGTGGGAAGCCGCCGCGCGCACCTGCGCGCAGGTGATGGCGCAGGTGAAGGACGGCCACGCGCTGATCTTCATGCCCGGCGCCTACGAGATAAACCGCACCGCCGCGGAGCTGGGCAAGCTGCCCGCGCTGGCCGGCTGCGCCGTGCGCCCGCTGCACGGCGACATGCGCCCGCAGGACCAGGACGCCGCGGTCTCCCCGTCTGCGCAGCGCAAGATCATCATAGCCACCAACATCGCCGAGACCTCGCTGACCATAGACGGCGTCACCGCCGTGATAGACAGCGGCCTCGCCAAGGTGGCGCGCTTCGACGGGGCGCGGGGCATCAACACTTTGTTCACCGAGAAGATAGCCTCCCCCTCGGCCGCCCAGCGCGTGGGGCGCGCCGGCCGCACGGCCCCCGGCGTCTGCGCCCGGCTGTGGACCGAGCGCGACGACGCAGCCCGCCCCGCCTCGCTGGAGCCGGAGATCCTGCGCCTCGACGTCTCCGAGGCGCTGCTGACGCTGAAGGCCTCCGGCTTCAAGGATTTCGGCGCGCTGCGCTGGCTGGACCCTCCGGCGCCCGAAGAGGCTGAACGCGCGGAAAAGCTCCTGAGGGAGCTCGGCGCCGCCGACGCCGCCGGCAGCCTGACGCCGGAAGGGCGCGCGATGGCCCGCTACCCGCTGCACCCGCGCTACTCGCGCCTGATGGTGGAGGGCGCCAGGCTGGGCTGCGCGCACGAATGCGCGCTGATCGCCGCCGCGGCGCAGGGCCGCGGCCTCTGGCTGGACGAGGCACGGCGCGCCGAGAACCGCGCCGGCGAGGTGCGCTCGGACCTGGCCGCCGTGGTGCGCGCGCTCGAGCGCTGCGCCGCCGCCGATTTCGATTTCTTCTCCTGCCAGAAGGCCGGCGTAAAGCAGAACGCGGCGCGCGACGCCTGGCGCCTGGCCTCGCGGCTCTCCGCGGGGGCGCCTCCGGGCGGCGGCGCGGCCGTTGCGAGCGCCTCCAAGTGCTTCCTGCGCGCCTTCCCGGACCGCGTCGGCGGGCTGTTCTCGGCGGAGAAGGGCCGCTACCAGCTGCCCGGCGGCCGCCGCGCGCGGCTGCACCCGGGCAGCGCCGCCGCCGGCGCGCCTATAATCTGCGCCGGGGAAGCCCTGGAAAGCGTGCAGCGGGGCGGCGCCGACATCACGCTCTCCTTCGCCGCGGAAATCCGTGAAGAGTGGCTGCGCGAGGCCTTCCCCGCCGACATGGAGACGCAGGTCCGCGCCGCCCTCGACGAGGCCATGCGCACCCCGGTCACGGAGACCCTGACGCTCTACCGCGGCGTGGTCGTGCGCCGCGAAGTCGCCGCCGCCCGGCCGGCCAAGGCGTCCTCCGACCTGATCGCCGAAGAATTCATCAGCGGCGCCGAAAGATTTCAAAAGTGGGACGAGGAGGTGGAGGACTGGCTGGCCCGGGTGGACTTCCTGGCTAAGGCCTGCCCTGACTTCGGCCTGGAGCCGCTGACGGCCGAGGACCGCGCGCTGCTGATAACGGACATCTGCTCCGGCGCCCGCAGCGTGGCCGAGGCGCGGGGCCGCCCCGTGCTGCCGGCCCTGCAGGACTGGTACGGCTGGGAGAAGGTCCGCCTGATAGACAAGCACGCCCCGGCCCGCCTGGAGATGCCCGGCGGCCGCCGTGCCAAGATCCGCTACCCCAGGAACGGCGAGCCTTTCCTTGAAGCCAAGATACAGGACCTGTTCACGGTAACGGAAACGCCACGCGTGGCCGCGGGGCGCGTGCCGCTGGTAGTGCACATCCTCGCCCCCTCCATGCGCCCGGTACAGGTCACCAAGGACCTCAAGAGCTTCTGGGCTGAAAGCTACCCCAAGCTGAAGCCCGCCCTCGCCCGCCGCTATCCGCGGCATAAGTGGCTGTAAAAGGAACTCATGAACAAAGCCGCCGCCCTGCTGCTGTGCCTGCTCTCCGCCCCTCTCTCCCTGGCCGCCAGGACCGACAATATCGACCTGCCGTTCCGGGGCGACCCCGAAGTGCTGGGCCGCTGGCGCAGCGTCGCCTACGTCGACTCCGCGGAGGAATTCTCACCCGACGCGGTACAGCCCGCCGAAGAACTGTTCTTCAAAGGCCTGGAATTTCTCCCGGGAGGCGCCACGGAGTCAGGCAACGAGATCTGGACACGCGGGTTCGTGATCTCCCCGGCCGACAGGACGGCCAGCAAGTACGAACTCAAGAGGCTCGGCGGCGAGGAGTACCTTTTCATGGAATGGAAATCCGGCGACTACATCCTGCGCGGCACGGCTCCCGGCTACTACGTGCTGGTGCGCGAAAAGGACTACGCGCGCCTCGGCCCCGAAGACGCGCGCCCGGAGCGGGCGGCCCCAAAAAGTTACAACTGCATGAACGCCACCCTGGGCCGCGGGATCTGCAGGCGCCCGGAACCGGCCGTTTTCAGCCGGGAACCCTTCAAAGAACTGCCGGTTTACAAGCCCGGCTCGGAAAAAAGCTGGCAGGTGGACCTGCGAGGCATGGATCTCCGCAAACTGGACCTCTCCGGCAGGACGGCCGACCTGCTGCGCGCCGATTTCGACACCCGCACGAAGTTTCCCAAGGCGCTCCCGCCAGGGTATGTGCCCGAAGAGATCCTGGAGCTGGGCAAGAACCCCGGCCTGGGCGTGCGCGCCCTTCACCAGCGGGGTCTGACCGGCAAAGGGGTGGCCATCGCCATCATAGACCAGCCGCTGCTCACCGGCCACAAAGAATACTCCGGCGCGCTCAAGTCTTACGAGGAGCTGCACCTGTTCGAAAAGGCCCCCGCCGCCGCCATGCACGGCGCCGCGGTGGCCTCCATAGCCGTCGGCAAGACCTGCGGAGTGGCGCCAGGCGCCTCGCTGCATTACCTGGCCACCGATTTCACCGACGGGGCGCGGGGCATAGACTTCCGCTTCCTGGCCTCGGCCGTGGACCGCGTGGTGGCCATCAGCGAAGCCCTGCCCAAGGGCAAGGGCATACGCGCGCTCTCCATCTCGCGCGGCTTCAGGCCGGGCGACCGCGGAGCGGCGGCCCTGCTGGAGTCCATAGCTAAAGCGAGGAAGGCCGGCATGCTGGTGGTCACCACTTCGCCCGAAGCGTATTACGACTTCAGGTTCAACGGGCTCGGCCGCGGCCCGCTGTCCGACCCCGACTCCCGGGACTCCTACCGGCCCGGGCTCTTCTGGGAACGGACGTTCTATCCGGGCGGCCGCAACGAAAGCGGCCGCCTGCTGCTGCCGATGGATTCCAGGACCACCGCCAGCCCTGCGGGCAGCGAAGATTATGTCTTTTATACCGAGGGCGGCATGAGCTGGGCGGCGCCCTACCTGGCCGGCCTCTACGCGCTGGCGCTGGAAGCCGACCCCGCGCTGTCGCCGGAGGCCTTCCTGCGCAGGGCCCTCGCCACCGCCGGCGCGGCGCGCTTCAGCCGGGACGGCGTGGACTTCAGCCTGGAAGGGATAGTAGATCCGGCCAGCCTGCTCACCGTACAGGAATAATAATTCGGGGACACAATACTTAATTGCGAATTAAGTATTGTGTCCCCGGAATTATAAACGGCTACAGTTTAAAGAAATCCCTTATTTTCGAGAGCAGGTTCTGCTCTTCGCTCTTCAGGCCCGCGGCGGCCTCTCCGGCCAGCTTTTCCCTGACGGCGGCCAGCTCCACGCGGCGCTTGGCCAGCATGAAGGCTATGCTCTGGGCTATCTCGGGGCGGCTCGCCAGCACGCTCCTGAACCCGTCGTGGTCCAGGCGGTAGCAGCGCACCTCTTGCGCCGCCACGGCGGTGGCCGTGCGCGGCTCGCCGGTCAGCAGGCCCATCTCGCCCAGCACGTCGCCGGGGCCCAGGCGCTTGACGGTCTTGTAGGAGCCGGTCTCGCCGGAATAGAGGCGCACTTCCGCGGAACCGGCGTACAGGATGTAGAGCCAGTCGGCCGAGGTTCCCTGCCGGGTGATGGTTTCCCCCGCCGAGAAAGGCGTGGGCTTGAGGCGGCCCGCAAGGATGCGGCGCTCGCCGTCGTTGAGCGGCTCGAAGACGTCGACGCCCCTGAGGGCCGCCAGACGCCGGTCGTGCTCGGCCTGGGCGCCCCGCTCGGACGCCTCCTGCGCGGCCTCGCTCAGGACCAGCGAGCGGTTATGCACCGACAGTTTGATGCCGGCGCGCGACAGCGCGTAGAAGACCTTGGCCCGCACCGCGGAATCCGTGCGTCCGGGCATGGAGAAGTCCGAGAGATAGTAGCGCACCTCGTAGACGGCGCAGTTGGGCAGGAAATCCTTCAGCGCGCAGTAAGGGGCCGGCGTCCTGGCCACGTTGGCCGGCGGGTCCTCCTGTAAGGCCTGCTCCACCGCGGCCGTCACCTCGCCCGGGGCGCTGTCGTAAAAGACGTTGAAAGAGACGGCTCTGAACCGCGTGCCGCCCTGGGCCCGCCCCAGCACGGTCACCGGGTTCTTCATTAGATTGATGTTGGGGATAATGACTATGTCCCCTTCCAGGGTTTCCAGAGTGGCCTGCCGCCAGCGGATCTCGCGCACGATACCCTCGAGCCCGCCAGAGGAGATCCAGTCGCCGGGCACGAAGGAATTGTCGAGGTGGAGCACCATGCCGCCGATGATGTTGCCCAGCGTGTCCTGCAGCGAGAAGGCCACCACGCCGGTGACCACCGCCGAGGTGGCCAGGATGCCGCTCAGGTCCGCGCCCGAGGCGGAAATGACCGCCAGGCCGCCCAGCAGGTAGCCGCCGGCCAGCACCAGGTCCTCCACGAACTTGGAGACGCCGGCCCGCACGCGCGGCATCACCACCGCGAAGCCGAAGACGCCCGCCACGTTGATGGCCGCCACCACGGCCAGCAGCCGCGAGATGACCTCCACCAGTTTTGCCAGGCCGCCGCCGGCAACCCCGCCCAGCAGCTTTACCGCCAGGATGCCGGCCAGGGAGAAGGCGGCCATCAGCGCGCTGCCGCCCATCTTGCGGCGTTCGTCGGGCGCGGCGCGGTACAGCAGCGCCGTGCAGAGGAACAGCAGCGAGTAGAAAGCTATGATCCACGGGCCGAAAAGGGCGGAGATGTTTTGCATGGGTATATTGTAGGAAATCCGGCGCCGGTCAGCGCCACAGCAGGCCGGCCAGCAGCACCAGCTGCGCCAGCACGGCCAGCGCGCCGGCCGCGGCCAGCGCGCGCACCTTGCGGGTGATGCGCCGCGCCGTCAGCACTATCTGCCCGACGATGTCGTCGTAATACGGCGTGGCGGTCACGCCGCCGCCGAGATACCGGTCCATGATATTGACCAGCTCCACCTGCGGGTACTTGGTGATGTCCCAGGCGGCCAGCAGCGAGTCGCCCTGGCGCGGCTTGCCGCGGTCGGGGTCCGCAAGGGGCATGCGCGGAGGGGTCTCGATGAAAGGCGTCAGCGCGAACACGCAGAGCGGCAGGGCGCCGCCAAGCAGCGCCATGGCGATCCGGGCCAGCGGCCCCCGCGGCAGCAGATACCCGGCCAGCGCCAGCTCCAGCACGGCCAGGGCGGCCAGCGCGCCCAGCTTGATGTCCGACCATTCCAGCTCCCGGCGCAGGTTTTCGTGTATGATCCAGAGGCGCCGCTCGGGCTCGGGGTTAAGATGGGATGAAACGCTCATTATTTTCTCCTGCCGTCAGCTGTCCTGCAGGCGCCGCAGTTCGCGGTCGGCGTCACGCAGGCGCAGCGCCTCGACGTTGGCGAGGCGCTGGTAAAAAGCGGCGCCGTACGCCGGGTCGCTCGCGGTGACGGCGTCGAAGGCCTCGCGGCTTATGCAGTAAAGATCAGTGTCCACCAGGGCCACCGCGTCGGCGGTCCTGGGCGTGCGCACCAGGAAGGCCACCTCGCCGAAGAAGTCGCCGGGGCCGAAAACGGCCAGGTGGTGCTGGCGGTGGGTAGCCTTGAGCGGCAGCACTATGCGCACCTGGCCGCGCCTTATCAGGAACAGCTCGTGGCCGCCGCCCTTGCGCAGGAAGACCGCCTGGCCCGCCTTTACGCGGCGTTCGGAGAATGCCAGGTGCATCCTGTCAAGAAGGGTCTTATCCAGGCCCTTCAGGAAATCTATCTGCGACAGGTCCAGCAGCTCGCCGGGGTCGGGGCGGGGCACGCCGGACTCGTCGAGCGCCATGTCCTCCGCCCATTCCAGCGCGTCGTGCAGCGTCTCGAAGACGCGGCCGCCGCCGCGGCGGTGGGTGAGCCCGAGCTGCCTGAAGTAGCCGGCCAGGTCCTGCCCCGTGGGCAGGCTCAGCGGCAGGTGCGAGAACACCAGCGACCCGCCCCGCTCGGCCAGGCGCTCGGCCACCTGCTCCAGCATGTGCACCGCGGTGAAATCCACCGAGGTCACGCGGCGCATGTCCAGGATCAGCCGGCGGCAGGTGCGCAGTTCCGCCTCGATCTCGCTGAAGAGCTGGTCGGTGGTGCCGAAGAACAGGCTGCCCTGCAGCTCCACCACCAGCGTCTCCCGGCCGCGGTCGGCCAGCACGGCCTTCTCGGCCGGCAGGCGCTTCTGCTTGGAGGAGATCTCCTCGCCGGTGGCCTTGCGGCGCACCACGTTGGTGCCCATCTGTTCGCGCATGAACAGCAGGATGGAAAAAGCTATGCCCACGCCGGCGGCGGTTATCAGGTCTGACGCCAGCGCGGTGCCGGCGACCGAAAGGATCACGGCGAAATCCAGTATGGTGGAACCCTTGAGCGCCAGCCGCACGGTTGAGCGGTCCACCATGCGCGCGCCCACCACCGCCAGGATGCCGGCCAGCGCGGCCACCGGGATGCGGCCTATGGCGCCGCCCAGGGCGAGCGCGGCGGCCAGGGCGAAAAAGCCCTCCAGCACGCCGGCAAGGCGGGTCCTGCCTCCGCTGGCGAGGCTCACCATGGTAGCCCCGAGCTGGCCGGCCCCGGGCATGCCGCCCAGCAGGGCCGACGCGATGTTGGCCGAGCCCTGCCCGCGCAGCTCGCTGTTGGAGTCGTGCCTGGAACGGGTCATGGAATCCGTGACCACGCAGGTCTTCAGGGTGTCTATGGACAACAGGACGGAGAGGGTCAGCGCCGGTCCCGCCAGCGCCAGCAGGTCTCCCGCGCCCACGCCGCGCAGCCACGCGAAGTTATTTGAGAGGCCGCCCCAGATGGCCGCGGGGCTGGTGGAGATGGCGCCGATGATGAACTGGTTGTTCTCCAGCACCAGCAGTTCGGGGCGCAGCAGGCCGGCCAGGAAATGCGCGCCGATGCCGGCCCCGAGGCCGATGATGGCGGCCGGCACTTTTTTTGTGAGACGCGGGGCTCCCACCGTGACCAGCGCTGTGACCAGCGCCACGCCGTAAGCCGGCCACTGCCAGGAGGCCGGGGCCAGCAGGCCGACGGCCGGGGAGACGTCCTTGGCCAGCCCGAGGAAGGGCCCGGCCTGCTTAACGATGATCAGCAGGCCCACGCCGCTCATGTAGCCGGTGACCACGGGATAGGGAATGTATTTTATCAGGCGCCCGCCGCCCAGCGCGCCGTAGACCAGCTGCAGCACGCCGGAGAAAACGCCCACCAGCAGCAGCGACACCACCGCCTGCTCCGGCGCGGAGCCGCCGGCTACCAGCCGCGCGCACAGCGCGGCCATCACGGCCGCCGCCGGCGCGCAAGGCGCGGTGATCAGCCGCGGGGCCCCGCCCAGCGCCGGGGCCAGCAGTCCCAGGGCCACGGTGCCCAGGATACCGGCCAGAGCGCCGGCCCCGGCGAAGCCGGGCCCCAGCGGGGCGTACATGGCCACGCCGAACGCTATGGCCGACGGCAGGGCCACCAGCATAGCGGCCAGGCCGCCCCAGGCGTCCGACAGCGCGGAGCCCCCTTGCTTATGTTCGGCGGCGGAGAGGTCCATAAATTAGTGATAACTATACAAAACAAAAAGCCGCCCCAAAAAGCGGAATATGGCACAAAGGGCGGGCTGTCAAAAGACCCGTCAAAAACACGGAGGTCTTTTGATATACTACCTGTGGGTTAGGAATGAAACGCTTCGATACCGGAAATACCTGGATGGCTTACGCCGACGCCGGGCCTGAAAAGGGCCGGCCCGTAGTCTTTCTGCACGGGGCCACAGTAGACCATGTCTCGATGAAGAACACCTTCGAGCCGCTTTTCTTCGGGGCCGACGCCGGCTACCGCCGGGTCTACCCGGATTTTCCCGGGCACGGCGCCTCCGACTCCCCGCTGACGCGGGCCAACATGCACTCGCTGCTGGAAGACAGCGCGGCTTTCTTCCGCGGCAATTTCACAAAACCGCCAGCCGTGGTCGGCTACTCCCTGGGCGGCTTCGTGGCCCTGAAGCTGGCGGAGAAGATCCGCTTCCCCTCTATTTTCCTCATAGCCCCCCCGGTCTGCACGGACAAGTCAAAGATCCGGCGGCCGGCCGCGGCCACGATAATCACCGATGAGCTGACGCAGGCCCAGAAGAAGACCGCCGACTCCCGCTATCTGAAACTGGCCGTGAAGAGAACAGCGCAGACGCTGGACAAATACAGAGCGGACATCCCGTCGGGATTTTATCCCGGGCGGCTGACTTACCAGGCCCTGCTGGCCAGGCGCGCCACGGCCGCCAACCTGAAAATCAGGCCCGCCCTGATAGAATCCAGCACCACCTTCCTGGTGGGGCAACAGGATACGCTGACGGGCTATATCGACCAGTTCAAGCTGTCGACGAAACTGAAGGACAGCGAATACCACGCTTTCTACGACTGCGGCCATTTCCTGCCGCATGAATGCCGCCAGTTCGAAACGCTGTTCCGCGAATGGCTGCGCATGGGCGGCCCCGCCGCCTGAAGCCGGCGGCTTTCCTTAAAATAACGTCGGTGTGATTTCCGGGCGCGGGAACGAGCGCCCCGACTAGTCCCGTCCGCCCTGCAGGTCCGCCAGCCGCGCGCGGATCTTCAAGTTGCCGGGGTCCAGCCGCGCGGCGGCGGCTATCTGGGCCGTGGAGCGCGCCTTGCTGAAAAGCCGCATCGCGGCCACCTGCCCCGAGCTCCGCAACAGCACGACCAGCCCGATAAAGGCCGCCGCCCCGGCCAGCCGCCGGCGGGCGCGCGGAGAGACCGCCACCGTCCGCAGCGCCGGCGAAGGGGCCGCGAGAGCGCCGAAGAGCGCCCACGCGAGGAAAGTCGGGGCCGGAAGCAGCAGTACGGCGTCGAAGCAGGCGACTACCGCCGTCGCCGCGACCGCCGAGGCCAGCGTCAGCCCTTCCAGGTATTCGTCGGGGCCGGCGGCCCCGGCAGCCCGCCGCCAGGCGCCCGCCAGCAGAACGGCGAACACCAGCAGGCTGGCCGCCAGCGCCGGGAAGCCGCGCTCGGAAGCTATCGCCATCCAGTCGCTGCTCGGCCACGGGTTTATGGTCAGGCCGTAATAGTAGTCTATCGAAGGGTCGAAACCGTCTACGAACTTCGGATAAGCCAGGGCCCAATTGCCCGGTCCGACGCCCAGCAGCGGGTGCGCGGCAGCGATGCGCAGCGTCCGGCCATACTGAACCAAGCGCCCGTGGCCGCTGCCCTTCTGGTAGTTCACCACGCCTGTAACCGTGTCGAGATACGGCGAGTCGCTCTTCCACTCCAGGGTGTTGGGCAGCAGCAGGGCGGCGAGGACGCCGGACGCGGCGGCGAGCAGGAGCAGCTTCAGGCGGAACGCTGTCCGGAGGCCGCTCCAACGGCCGCGGGCGCGCCAGTACCCGCAAGCAAGAATCACGGCTCCGGCGAGCAGGCCCAGCAGGGCCGCGCGCGAGCGCGACAGCACCAGCGCGTCAGCGATGAGCGCCAGCCCGGCCGCGCCGGCGGCGGCGGTCCAGGAGCGCCGGGCTTTGACCGCAGCCAGGACTAACGCGGGCGCGCAGATAACGGCGAGGTGCGCCATGAAATTGCGGTTGCCCAAAGTCCCCCCTGGCACGCGGTGCAGACTGAAGAGGTCGCTGGAAACGCCGTAAGCCTGCGCCAGCGAGGCCGCGGCCCCGAGTACCGCCGCTCCGGCTACGGCCGCCACTATGGCGCGGCGCTCTCCCGCCCCGGCGGCGGCGCGCGCGGCCCAGAACACCCCGGCGCCGGAGAGCGTGACGGCCAGCGCGCGCGCGGCCAGCCAGTGGTCGGCCGCGGCCAGCGTGCTGGCCAGGCTGAGCGCCAGATAAGCCGCGACCAGCAGGTCTACGAGGCTAAATTCGAGAGTCTTTACCCGGCGCAGGACCAGCAGGACCAGCGCGAGCGTGACCGCGTGCAGCGCCAGTTCTTTGGGCGCGAAGAAGCGGTCCAGGTCGAACGCGCGGTACGGCGCGGCCGCCAGCACCACGGCGATAGCGCCGGTAAAGATCAGGCCGCGGAGCGCGTAACGGTCGTTCATGACAGGACTCAACTATATCAAACAAGAAAGAGCCCGGCAAAACCCGGGAGGGCCCCGGAACAGGTCTCCCTTTCGGGAAAACTGCATTTCTTTGTATTATAAATACGTTAACGGAGAGAATTTCAGCGTATCGAAAACCCTGAGGTGACAACATGAAAGAACTGAACTGGCGGTTGCTGCTGCTCGGAGGCCTGCTGTGCGCCGTGGCCGCGGCCGCGACCCCCTATGTTACTTTGAAACTCGGCCAGAGCGTGGACCTGACGATGGGCGGCATGTTCCTGGCCGCTTTCGTGCTGGGCCGGCACATGAAAGGGCAGGAGCTCGCAATAGAGCTCAACATCATCCAGGCCATGATCGGCCTGGTGTCCAGCATCGCCTTCATGGTCGTCATCCTCTCGGCCTTCTTCTACATCCAGAACGTCTTTGGCCGCGACATCGGCTTCAACCTGAGCGTCTGGCAGATGTTCCTGTGGCTGACGGTCTCGGCCAGCCTCGGCGTGTTCATGGGTATCTTCCCCCGCGGCTCGCTGCTGAAGGACCACTCCATCCCCTGGCCGGGCAGCAAGGCCACGCTGGCCGTGGCGCAGACGCTGACCGATCCCAAGGCCACGGAAACCACCAAGCGCCGCCGCGACGTGCTGATGGTCAGCACCGGCGGGGCCGGCTTCCTGACCTTCCTGCGCGACGGCATGGGCGTGCTGCCCCCCATCGTGGGCAACGCGGCCCTCAACATCTCTTTCGGCCTGGAATTCGCGGCCTTCGGCATAGGCATGCTGGTGCCGCTCTCCGTAGGTCTCTCCGGCCTGCTGGGCACCTGGATAGTGAGCGCCTTTGGCGACCAGGTGGCCAGGTATGCGGCTCTCTCCGGAGTGACCCCCGAGAACTTCGGCAGCTGCCTGAGCACCCTGAATTCGGTGGGCGGCCTGGACGGCGCCGCCAAGGTGCAGGCCATGGACTTCCTCAACGCCAGTTGCGGCAAGGCGACGGAATTCCTGGGCGCCGGCTCCCACTTCAAGTACGTGGTGCAGTGGATGATGTGGCCCGCCACGGCCATGATGATAGCCGCCGCGCTGACCAGCGTGCTCGTGCCGATCGCCAAGCATTTCTGGCAGAAGCGCGAGGTGCACTACGAGAAGCATGAGTTCAAATCGCTGGCCGACGAGGAGATCCCGCTCTGGTGGACCGTCACCGGCATCTCCGTCTCGGTCACGCTGCTGATCTGGATGACCAGCTCCTGGTTCAATATGCCCTGGCAGGAAGTGACGCTGGCCGTGGCCATACAGCCGGTGCTGATCGTGGCCGGCCTGCGCGTGCTCGGTATCACGGGCTCCGGCCCCGTCTCGCTGATGGCCAACGCCACGCAGTTCCTGTTCGGCCTCATCTGGCCCGCCCAGATCCGCTCCAACCTGGCGGCCGCCTACGTCAGCGCCAACCCGCAGGCCACGTCGGAAAGCGTGGTGCCGTCGTTCTGGGTGGCGCAGCGCCTGGGCGGCAGGTTCAAGACGCTCATCCTCGCCATGCTGGCGGTGATACCGATAGGCGCCCTGCTTACGCCCATCATGTTCAACATGCTGGAGAAGACCTACGGCATAGGCCTCAACCCCGGCCAGCTCGCGGCCCCGACGGGCCTGAAGATAGCCACGCTCGCCATAGTGATGGAGAAGGGCATTTCCTATCTCCCCCACGGCGCGCTGCAGGCCTCCGTCATCGCCATCTTCATCGGCATCTTCTTCGAGCTGATGCTCTCGATCAAGCGGACCAACGAGCAGGGCCACGAGGTAAGCCGCTTCTGGTTCATCCCGATCCCGGCGGCGCTGGGCTTCGCGCTGATCCTGCCGGCCTCGCTCAATATCGGCATAGCCTGCGGGGCCATGATCTCGGCGGTCTGGGGCCGCTTCTCGCCCGGCGAGGAAGGCTCCTTCGGCCAGTACGGCACGCCGCTGGCCTCGGGCCTGGTGGCCGGCGAGGCCATGGTGGGCGCCATCCTGCTGCCCGCGCTCGCCGCGGTGATGGACCTGCTCAAGTAAACCTGGCAAGTCAAAAAAGATCCCCGGCCTTCCAGCCGGGGATTTTTTTACCCTCGCCTTAGGATAAGCGGCCCGTTACTGTACCTTGAGCACGTCGCCGATAACTTTTTCCAGTGTGCCCTTGGGCAGCGCGCCCTGCGCCATCTGCGGCTTGCCGGCCATGGGCACGAAGAGCATGCTGGGGATGCTCTGTATGCCGAAGGCCGCGGCCAGCGCCTGCTCCTCGTCGGTGTTTATCTTGTAGACGTCCAGCTTGCCGGCGTATTTCCGCGACAGCTCGTCCAATACGGGCGCGATCATCTTGCAGGGGCCGCACCAGTCAGCGTAGAAATCCACTATGCACGGCTTATCGCCGGCGAATTTCCACTCCTTGTTCTTTTCGAAATCGAACACCTTGGTCTTGAACGCTTCAGCAGTCAGGTTTTGCATGGTAGCTCCTCCGGTTTTAAGCTTCATTTTTTAGATGCGCCGGCGGCTAAAAGGTTTCACCCCTGTCGTTAAAGAAAAACAAAGGCCGCGAAAGCGGCCTCGGATCCGCGGCGCGGAAAGTTATTTTTTCTCTTCGGGCTCGGGTCGCGGGTAGACGAAGTGAAGGAGGAGGGGCCAGGCAGCCATGCAGGCCGGTATGGAGAGCAGGTAAACCCCGAAGATGGCTTCCCCCCACGCCCCTGAGAAAACGATGGCGATCAGCCCCACAGGCAGACCCAGCGCCGCGCCGAAGAAAGCCCTGGAGATCCACCCGCCGGCGCGGCCCCGGCGCAGGTAGGACCAGAGAATCACTCCCAAGGGGATAGTGCCGTACCAGGCGTAATCCCCGGCCCAGCCGTTCATGCCGTACTCGTCGCCGAAGATGCCGAAGAGCCACATCACCGGGATAGTGGAGCACCAGCCCCACACCCCGCCCACCACCGCCCGCTCGAAGTGGTCGTAAGCCCGCCAGTACCACGCCGGTTTGTTTTCAGCCATAGTCTCCTCGGTTCACTGGCCGCTCGCCAGCAGTTGACCGATCAGCGTTCTCCAGGGTTTAGCCGCTCTGGCCAGCAGCAGCAGGCCGGCGCCTGAAGCCGCGCTCAGGAGGATCAGCGGGCCGCTTATCAAGGCCGTCAGCTGCCACAGGCTCTCCGGACGGTTCAAGGTAGCCAAGCCAACGGACGCCATGGCGGCCGGGATCAGGCTCAACAGCAGCCCGGCCGCCGCGCCCCAGGCGCCGAATCCGGCCAGCGACAGGTTCTCGAACCTGGCGCGGTTCTTTCCCAGGCCGGCCAGCGTTGAAAAAAGCGCGCCCCCGATGAAACCAGGCAGCGCCAGCGTAGGCAGCGGGGCGTCATAAACCGCAAAGAAGGAAGCCCAGGGCAGACCGGGCAGCAATAGACTGGCCGCCCCGATCAGCAGGCCGGTAACCGCCCAGCCGGCCGCCCAGGTCAGGCAGATGCCTGCCGCCCCGCGGCCCCGCCTCAGCCAGTTTTCCATTTGAACCTCTGCCTTTTAAATTTACGTTGCTGCCAGGAGAAATCCTATCAAAAAAGACCGCTCAAAAGAGGAGTAAATTTGGTTATAATAAGTATAACCGGACAAGAAACAGGAGAGGTTCGGTCAAGCTCGCCATGAAAATATATTGCGTAAAGTGCTATACCACCCACGACGACAGCGTACCGTGTTTTGACGCGACCGCGCAGGCGGCAAAGGACATGGGTGTAAAAACCGAGGGAAAGCCGGCCTCTCCCGAACAGGCGCGCCGCGATCAGACGACTCTCTACAGGGCCGTGTTCCTTGTGATAGCGGCCGCCCTGCTCCTTTTGATCGGCGGCGCGTTTCTGTTCTCCAGATAGTTTAATTAACCACTAGCGATAAAAAGGCCTCTCTGTCGAGAGGCCTTTTTTACTCCTGCCTGAACGGCCGGGCTCTTAAAATGCGTTTATGGCCGCTTCGCCGGGAAAGGCTCCGGCTCGAGGTAGACCTCGTCCCCCTCCTTGCAGCCCAGCTCCGCCTGGGCGCTGGCCCAATTCCTGGCGATCCGCAGGTAATCCTCCGCCGTCAGGAAAGAGATCCACTCGCCTTTTTTCACGTCCGCGTAATGATAACCCAGGAACGCTTTAACCTTCTTCCCGTTAAACGCGATGTTAAAATAGGTGTCGTGCTTTATACCGGCTTTTTCCAGGTCGGCCCGGGTCGCGTCCGCAGTAAGGTTGCCGGAGCCGGGATCGACCGCGGTGAGCCTGGCGTAAACCCGGCCCCGCTGATGCCGCGCTCCCGAATTAGCCCGGCTGACATCGATGGAGATCTTCTCGTCGGCGGGCTTGCGCCCCTTTTCTACCCAGGCTTCCAGGGCGAGCAGCGCCTTAAGCGTCTCGGCGTCGTTCACATTGCAGTGCCCACGGCGCACTGCCGTCCAGAGGGCGGTGTTGGCGGCGCTGGAGGCCAGCGCGGAGTAGCGCTTTACATGTTCGGTCTCGTTGCTGTTGCTAAAGAACAAGACCGGGATATTGGGCTTGAAGGTGTGCCTGTTAAAGCTTTCCGTATTCTTCGGCGACGAGGTCCCGTTGTCGTCGCACATCAGGGCCGCGCCTATAGCCAGGACACCGTCGAAGCGCCCGCGGGGCTCCTCGGCAAGCTGCACCGCTATCTTGCCCCCCATCGAAGCGCCCTCGATGTAGGTCCTCCCTGGCCGGCCGTATTCTTTGGAGATAAAATCAAAAAAGATCTTAATGTCTGCCACCCCGTCGGTCACGAAGATCCCGTTGCGGCGGTAGCTGGTCTGGGCGACCATCCAGCCTTGGTTCAGCAAGTCTTCCAGATAGTTTTTTTCTATCTTAAAATCCGCGGAGAGCGGGGCTTTCTCCAGCCTGGCGCCGTGGGCGATCAGCAATAACTTGTTATTCCACTTTTGGGGCACCGCTATCTTGTAAAGGGACCCCTCGAGTTTCCCCTCCGCTACGGTATACCCGCCGTTCTCCGCCGCTCCGGCGCCGCTAGCCGAGAACAACGCGAAAAAGATGATGCTTGCTCTGTATATCATGATCTGTTCCCAAGCCTACCTTTTGGGCGGCTAAGCGTTATACAACAAATTTGTTGTATGCGGCTGAGCCACGAAAAACATATATCGGGGCCTAGACTTTAATCCCCTTGGCCCTGGGGTCCCAATAATGCTCAAGGGCCTTTTCTATCACGAATTTATTGGAATCCGGAGATTCCAGCTTGAACCTTAGATATTCCGCTATCGCCGAGCACTGCTCACGGCTGAACACGGATAGCCTGAAGGTCATATAATCCCACCAGGTCCTGTCGCCGTATCGTTTGCGATTGATAACTCCGCTTTCCTCCGGCTTTTTTTCCAATTGCCCGGTAAGCCGGTATGCGAGATCGCAGAATTCCAGCTTGCCGTCGATATCCGCGAGCAGGTAAGCCGGGAGGTAGAACCTGAAGGCCTCGTCGGAAAAGAAACTAAGCGCAGAGCCTAAGCCCCCCGGCGCCCGGTCGAGGAACTCCGGGTCCAAGACCCGCCAATCCGTTTTTCCCTTGAACTCCTTTTCCACCCTATACGGTTCATCTCCCTCCATGCTCCCCTTCAAGCACCAGTCTCCCGGGTATTCGACATCGGAAAATGCCTGAGCGATTTTGGATTTAAGGAGGTCAGTCATCAGCGTTTCCTCTCGCGCATGGTTACGGCTTTCGCCTAACCAGCTCGATAAAGCCGTGAGTGTGCGGCTCTCCGTGGGAGAAATCTTTTCGCGTGCCCGAAGAGGAAGCCACATCCTCGAGATGCGCCAGCTCCCTTTCCAATTCGCCTGGCTCGAAATAATGCATCAGCAGGCCGTTGTCGCGCTTTACGGTGTTTTTCTGATTGGACTCTGTATAAGTTTTGCCGTTTATAAAGCCTATGTCCCGCGTTGAAAAGGTACCGATGTACAGGAACCCGCCGGGTGCAAGGGCCTTTTCCAGCTTTTTCAAAACAGGGCGCACCTGTTCCGCGGGAATGAATTGAAACACCCAGGCGGCTATGATCAGCGAATACTTGTTCTCCGCCAGGTCCTGCTCCTCTATGGAGCCGGTAATTGTCTTGATCCCGAGCTTTTCGCGGTCGGCCAGGCTCTTGCACTTGAGCGCTATCTCCGGGTCCTTCTCGAGCGCTTCAACGGCGAACCCCTGCCTGGCCAGGAACGCGGCATTCTGTCCCAAGCCGGCCCCGACGTCAAGGGCATTGCCTTTGGGGACTGCGGGCAGGAATTTAAGTAAAGCGGCCTCAGGCAGTTCGTTATAGGCCGGGTTAGCGCCGGAAAAGAAATCAGTCCACAGCGATTTTAAAGTTTCCATTATCAAGTTACCTCCGTAAATTTAGATTAACGACCACCCGAAACCCAGAGCAATAAATATACCAAAAGAAAAGTATCTAGCCGCCATACATATCCCCTTTTATGGTCAAGCGGGCATACGACAAATTTGTTGTATGAGGAGAGAACACGAGAAACACTTACCCTCCGCCTAAAACCAGGCTCGCAGCCCGCTCCATCTACTGTGGAGCCAGGGCCGAGGCCGTCATCCTCCCCAGCCGTGCAAGAAGGTCCGGGTGGCGCTTGCGCAACTTCGCCATGTACTCCTCCCCGAGGGAGGTCAGCGCCCAGGTGCGCGCGTCGTAAAGCTGGCTCTTGCGGGCCTTGGGCGTGGTAATGGAATCCAGGAAGGAGGTGAAAATCACACGGTCCTCCAGGTCGTCGCGCCGGCTGTTGCAGTTCTGCGAAGCGCCGCAGTTGAGCATCAGGAAATGCCCGCCGGCGTCCATGCGCCCCAGGGCGAAAGCCACCGCTCCGGGAAAGAATCTGCCCGGCTCGCCTGACTCGATCTCCTCGTTGCGGTACCTGAAGGTCTTCATAAACCCGGTCGAGGCGAGTTTCCAGTTTATGGCGGGGAGCTCTTCCTGCTCGACGGTTTTGCCGACGACCTTGACCTTTCCCGCCGCCGGCGCCTGCTGCACAGGGAGCAGCAGCAGGCCGGGAATGAGGAAGAAGAGGGATATTTGTTTGCGCATGCCCCTAGTTTACGGCATGCAGCGTTAGCCTGTCAACCGGCCCCCGATCCGGGGCGGCCGTTCCTTCCCTTCCGATTGGCGGCGCATACCTGTTCTCCAGGCAGCGCCATCAGCCTTGCCCGTGCCGGAGATAAAAGCGAAGACCCCGGCAAAACTGCAGGGGTCTTAAAATTTGGCTCCCCTACCTGAACACAAAGGGGAACTCACTCGCATTAATTAGACATCTTCGGCTGGGCATCGTTACCTAAAATTTCTATTTTCCGAATTAACCGCCAGATAACCACTTGGTCAATGACCAAAAGCAAAACGAACACAATAACAGTTAGCACCCAAGACTTTATTGCACTATCGGCATATTCAGGTCTGTGTTGAAAAGTGAAAACATATGTGGGGATTGTAGTTAGCGAATAAAGCAAAAACACTAGTACCAGACCAAATCCGACAAAGTTAGCAATGTGCAAGTATCGTTTAAGCTTCATAACTATTCGCAATAAGTCGTAACGAACCCTCCGACACGTGGGACATACATTTGAGAGCATTCGCTTTGCACTGGAGATTTCGGCACAGTCAATATCACCGCACGTCCGGATTTCATGTGGTCGATCACCCAATCCGTAGTTTTTTCCGCTTCCTCCGGAGCCAGGCCATATTTTTCGCCCAGACTTTCCTTCGTGACCCTTCGTATCTCGCTCAAATACGCTTCGTTGAACTGCTCTTTGCCAGAGTCAACGCGATGAAAAAGGTATTTAAAGAAATCTTCCAGATAATACTGCTTTTTGCACGCCAGATAATCAGGGCATTTATCATTCACATAGCCCTTATCTTTAAAAAACCTGTCCAGCCACGCGTCATCCGCAGACTGCTCATAAACAAGTTTACCGCCTGAGATGATGGACAAAGTCCACTTAAAAGGCTGGTTCCATCCCGCGCCTGCAAGTTTCAAGGATATCTCGTCCATTACTCCGTCACCCGTGACATCCGCCCGGGTGCTCACCACTTCATTCACGCGCACCTCTTGTGCGCTAAGACTCTCTGGCAGTTCACCTTCCCGGTTGGAAGGAACAGATTGAACACCGGGCGAGGCAGCAGATCTCTTAAAAGGAATCCAATACAACTCGATAAATATTGCCCAGGCAAACAGCACTAACAATACAGCCCAGATAGCCTTAAAAAACTTCGACTTCGGGAGAAACTTCATACTTCGAATATACAAAAAAAGACCCCGGCGAAACCGCCGAGGTCTTAAGAAAGCTGGCTCCCCAAACTGGACAGGTTTCGCAACTGGCTAGTGGAGGTCCATCCCGAGCACGATCTCTCCGTCCCCCTCCTCCACTACGCGCGTGAACCCGCGGCTGCGGAAGAACTTCAACGCCACCTCGTTATTAATACAGCAGCAGGCGCAGGCCCGGTGGAACAGGCCGCGCTCCCGCATCAGTTTCAGGACTTCTAACACGGCCTGGCGGCCGTAGCCCTTGCCCTGCCAGCGCTTGTCCGTCATCATCTGGTCTATCACGTAGTTCCCGCTCTCCGGCAGGTCGCGGTAAAGGATAAAACCTACCATTGCCCCGTCGGCGTACACCGCGAAAGGGTGAGCGGTTTCGTAAAAGGCGTAGGCCTTGCCCAGGGACCGGGCATTAGCCGCGACGAACTTCGACTGGTCTTCGGCCACCGAAAGCCTCATGCATTCCCGGTAATTGTCCTTGTCGATCTTTTTCAGGGTGACCATAACAGATCCTTTAGTGTGAGCACTCTAATATACAAAAAAAGCCCCGGCGAAATGCCAGGGCTAAAATCGGGAACTCCCCCAATCGGACAAGTTTCGCAACCGGCCTATCTGCAATTCCGGGACGGGCTCTGCTTACTCTCTTTGGCAAGCACAGGGACATCGCATACCAAAAGGGCGGGCTTGCCCAACCTGCCCTCTTTGAGGACCCTTCCTCTTTTTGAAATAGCCATAGGGCCGCCGAAAGTATGCTCGTCCTTCTCCCGGGAAAGCGTGTTCACGAAGAAAGCGGCCGAGCCGACGCCGCGGAGTTGCCGAAGGTACTCCGGCCTCTCCACTTTCTCCCAGTATGTCTGGTCATATTTACCACTGGCGAATGACCGCCACATCAGGCAGAAAAGATAATCTGGCGAAAGCGCATTAAGCCGGGCCCGTATCCCCTCATCATAAATATCCCCGCAGATCTCGAAGGCGAAACGTCCAAAAGGCGTTTTGACGGCCCGCACCGCCTTTCCCATTTTATACGCTTTCTGCTTATTGCGCGGTGTAAGCCAGCCGCGGCTGATGCGCGCATAGCGGTGTACCAGCCGGCCCTTGTTGTTGTAAAGCAAGGCCGTATCGTACAGATTTCCCCGGCGCTGTTCCATCGCCCCGAAGGCGATCCAGATATTGTTATCCGCGGCGGAGCGGGATATGGCCCTCGCCTGCGGGCCGTCCAGCGAGATGGCCAGCTTTAAATCCCTGGCATAGTCCTCGGACGGCATTCCGGAGAACACCGCCTCGCCGAAGCAGACCATGTCGCAGCCCTGCGCGGCGGCCTTTTTCACATGGTCGAGTAGCGTCTTGAGGTTCTCCCCCACGCTTTTCCTGTACCAGAAACAGGCCAGCGCGATTTTGAAGGTCTTTTTCATCGCCCATTTATTAAACAAAAAAAGACCCCGGCGAAACCGCCGAGGTCTTAAGAAAACTGGCTCCCCTACCTGAACACAAAGGGGAACCGGATAGACGTGCCAAGGTTATTAAACGTATAGACTGATTGACCCCCAAAACAATTGGGGGTTTTAGTGCGAAGGAATATCTCGCTAATTCAACTCTTGCCAGAATTTTCGGGAAGGATGTTTTATCCCCTTGTGGGCTCGCTTATCGTGCCACATATGCCCGCAATATGGCATACCTAAAGCAATGGATTTTTCTCTGGTCAGGACAAAATTAGGGTTGCATAAATTTGTCAACTGGTAGTCTTGATGGCAAATCACTTCATACACAATATGCCCATCGTTAACTTCCTTCATAAGGATATTGCAAGGCCGGCATTTCGTTATTTTAAGCGCGGCACGCCCATCTTCAGTCACGCCATCCACAAAGACAACGCCATCTTTCAGGGGGCCTTTTTTAACCGCCTCCGAAAGATCCAACTTCTGAACAACATTTTCATATCTGGGGAGTTTCCATAAACCATATCGGTATTCAGTAAACTTTCTAAAATACGCCAGGGCAGCTTTCTTTGGCATTACGGAAGCCAGCGCTTTTATAACATAGCACTGAAGGAGATACACCCTGTAATAGTCATTGCATTTTAGACTAACCGCTTTGTTTAGCGCAGGAATCTTCTTTAATCCCAAAACCTCAACTAATTTAGAAATAGCTGCGATACCAACTTCTCTATCCTTCCCCAAGTTCTTAGCCTTCACTAGGAGTTTCTCAAGAATCTTTATGTCTTTTGCAGGCAACGGCTCAGTCTTTAATAGAGACAAGAGTTTCATCCGGAACTTTTCATATTCCGGAATCGGGTGCTTTTTCATGTAGAGAAAAAGAGTATCAAGAGATTGCGGCAACAAAACATTTTCAAGCTTAGCTTTAAAAGTTGAATTATTGTCGTATTTGCCGTGGCGATGAAGTGTTTTCATATTAACTCCCCTGTTTGTACCGTAAATCGAGGCCATTATTTTCTAACCCAATTCAAATATACCAAACAAAAAAGGCCCCGGCAAAGTTGCCAGGGCCTTTAAAGCGGGAACTCCCGTACCTGAACACAAAGGGGAACCGACTCACAATCACCAGAAATACCTCAATAGATTATTCATGCCAGTGACTCATCCCCCATAACCCATACAGCAATACAAGAATCGGCACCCAATAGATGAGAAGTAACGCATACCAGAGATGATACTTATTCTTTGTTTTACGAAACCGTATCCAGTAAACAATCCCCATAGCAAAAGAAACAAAAAAAGCGAAACAAACCAAAATGGTCTTTGTAACAAACTCAATTGATATATGCATGAATCAAAGTCGGGGAGATATGGACCGGGCATAACCTTTTGACAATTCGCCCGCCAAACCCCGTTTGTCCTGAACCCACTTAACTATACCAAACAAAAAGACCCCGGCGAAACCGCCGAGGTCTTAAGGAAAGCTGGCTCCCCCCAATCAACGATACTCGAACAGTTAGCTGCTGAACTAAAAAGCTGGCTGTTAAGCCCGGCAGGGGAAGCTGCTAATAACGAAATCCTGGCAATTTGCAGAAAGCAATAAATACCCCGGGATAAATATAACGGCTTTCACAATCGCCAGAATGTACCGCCGCCTTGTCCGCCCTGACCGCGTATTTTCGCATTCCAGGGAACCTGGGAGGTTATAAGCCCCAGCATGAAGATGTCACCGCTTGATCCCAACACATTCACGATGGAAACAACCGCCAGTAAACCTGACGCCCGGCCCAGGATACCGCATACCAATATCGGAACGAAAGAAATGATAATCAATGGCATTACTAAGATAGTTAAATAGCGAAGTAGAGACACCTCGCCGTTATAATACGCAAAAGGGACCATCTTGGACGGCCATACCCCTAAAATTGACCTTTCAGACATCCCAACGCGTGGATGGACAGAGAGATGTACCAGCTCGTGGAACAGAGCGTAAACAGCCACCGCGATTATTATCAATGGGAATACAACCGCCAAAGAAATCAGCCCTGCGACACCGGGGACCATCTTGACCGGGGCCATCCCCGCAGTGAGATGCACTACGCCACGAACAATCGGCATAATGACGTCAAAAGATGACAACATGTCCCTAACCGGGATAAGGTAAGACCATAGCCAGGCAACTGCGGCGGCAAATATAAGCGCAGGCAGCACCGCCAGCAATTGTAGAGACCAAAGTCCCGGTCCCAGCACCGGCCTCCATGAAGCGTCGGGCTGAAAATACGTGGTCTTTGGAATACCTCCGATATGAAATTTCATGAGCACATAAGGTACTGGCATATACATTTTACCAATATACCCCTCAGCGCCCTCCAATTAAATAGCCCCCTGGCGGGGGCTATTGTCCATCAGCTCATTAAGAGAGTAGATAGAGCAGGTCGATTAAATATGGCTCCGGGATTGGAACACAAAGGGGAACCGACTAATTCTAAACAGAAATCTCCGGATTCTTTGAAAAATCAGTTTATTCCGCTGCCGCCCAGTGAAGATGGTATACCCTCAATAGAGAACGGGGAACGCCACATCTCGCCACGATGTAAAAGGCGCACAGATACAAAAACAATTGCTGTAAACAGCCAAATGATAATCAATAAAACCAGCTTGGCTTTAAGGCGGTTTTGCCGCCCCCAATCAATTAATTGGCTAATTCTTCCCATTAGGTTTATACAATTGCCTTAAAACCTGCATTGACTCCTGATATGAATTCCCGGACGGCTGCGGGAATTTATACCAATACTCCGGATGAATACAACACGCATATACAGCCCACCAAGAAACAAGCAACAGCAACCCGAATGACAAAGCAATGGAGAAATTTAACCCCCAGTTGGCTATCCAGTAAATAGTTTTCTCAAATCTCTCGTTCATAAATGCAACTTTCGATATTCTACAAAAAGACGGCATTGGGGATATAAAACAGGCCCCTTTTGACAGGGGCCTGAAATTTTCTCCGGGACTAGGATTTGAACCTAGACAAAGAGATTCAGAGTCTCTCGTGCTACCGTTACACCATCCCGGAATATATTGGTATTATATATTTTTAAGGCGCATTTTCAAAGTCGGGAGAACATCGTGGACGGATTTACGACAGAACTTATAGTCATAGCGCTGATGCTGGTCTTCAACGCCGGTTTCGCCGCCTATGAGATGGCGCTGGCCTCGGTGGCCAAGTCCCGCATCCGGCACCTGGCGGAAAAGAACGCGCCCGGCTCCGCCTCGGCCGCCTTCATGAAGGACCGCGTGGAGGCCAGCCTCTCGCTGATCCAACTGGGCATCACCCTGGCCGGCGCGGTGGCGGCCGCCACCGGCGGCGCCGGCATAAACGAGTACATAGCCCCCCTGCTCCAGGCCCGCTTCGCCCTGACCGAGGGCGGTGCCGCGGCGCTGGGCATAGTCCTGTTCGTGCTGCCGCTAAGCTTCGTCACCATCGTGTTCGGCGAGCTGGTGCCCAAGGTCTTCGCGATAGAGAACAAGGAATTCATCCTCCTGGCCTTCTCGCCGTTCTTCCGCGGCCTCTACCTGGTTTGCTACCCGCTGCTGTTCGTCTTCGAACTGGTTATCAAGGCGGCGCTGGCCGTGGTCAACGCGCTGCTGCCAGCCGACCGGCGCCACCACGAGAAAGCCCCCCTGGCCGAGCTGCGCCTGGCCGCGGCGCAGGCGCGCGACGAGAGCGCCATCGGCCACCTGGAAGAGCGCATAGTGAACGCGGCGGCGGAGCTGTCCCACCGCAAGGTGGGCGAAATGCTCATCCCGCTGTCGGCCGTCTCGTCCATCCCCGCCACGGCCACCCTGCCGGAGGCGCTGGTGCGCGCCCATATGGACCTGCACACCCGCTTCCCGGTCACCAAGCTAGAAGGCCCCCCAGAAGAGTTTATCGGTTATATCAATTTCAAGGACATCGTGAACGCGCTGAAGATGCAGGCCAAGACGCCCGACGTGGCGGCGATAACCAGGCCCATAGAGAAGGTGCGCGCGGGAGCGCTGGTGCCCAGGGCACTGGAGGACATGATGTCCAAGAACGTGCACATGGCGCTGGTTACGGACGACTCCGGCAACGCCGTCGGCCTGCTTACGCTGGAAGACATCATCTCGCAGCTGGTGGGCCAGAAGATCAAGGACGAGTACGACCGCCTGCCCTCCTACCTCTACGCCGCCGGGGGCGGGCTGATAGCGGGCGGCGGCGCAGACATGGCGGAGATCCTGCGCAAGCTGGGACTGCCGCCAGGCGCCGCCAACGTGACGCTGGCGGCCTGGCTGGAGAAGCGCCTGGGGCGCGCCCCGAAGGGCAGCGAGCTGGTAAAGGCCGCCCCGATAGAGGTGTTGGTGCGCAAGACCCGGCGGCACCGCGTGTCGGAGGCCTTCATCCGCAAGACCCCTGCGGCTATTTAGTAGAATATTGACGCTCGAAGTAAAAGCGGGGCATGGTGAAATGGTTCTCACGCGTGCTTTGGGAGCATGAATTCCGGGTTCGATTCCCGGTGCCCCGACCAAAATACCCGGGTGTATACCGGACACACCGGTAACACATTATACCGGATACATAGGTAACACTTTGAGCCCAAAGGGATTCCCGATGGGCTCAAATCTTTTTCCCTCAAAGTCAAAGTACCCGAGATCGTAATCCAT
>JAQTZB010000002.1 GCA_028688015.1 Elusimicrobiales bacterium
ACGAACTTCATTCTTTCGTCCATAACAGAATACTCCTTCCATGGCATAAGGCACCTCCTGGTTCCTAATGCCAGAATTGTAACCTATGTGTCCGGTATATTCTGTTACCTATGTCTCGGGTTGCTCACCGGCAGGACGCCGGGTATTTTATTTTCCCCTCACCCTTTCTACCACCAACCCCCGGATAAAGCGGGACAGGCCGCGGCTTATGGCTTCGCCTATGGCCTTGCGTCCCTCTTCGGAAACAAGCAGGGCGCGGCTCTTCTCGCTATCGCCTATCTCGAGTATCACGCGGTAGGGCGCGGTATTGACGTTCTCGTCTATGCTGTAAAAGCCCAGGCGGCCGGTAGCGGCGCAGCGGTAGTCGTTGCGGCCGGTGCTGCTGTCGAGGTGCGTCCCGCGGTTCTCCAGGTCGGTGGCGCGGGCGATCTCCTCTATCAAAATATTCGAGAGCCGGCGGTTGCGCTCCATGTTAGCGTCTCCGTCGTGGATATAGCCCCAGACGGCGTGGCGGTTGGTGCCGCCGTTGTTGTGCACGCCGATGAAGATCTCGGGCTTGAGCCTGTTGGACTCCCGCAGCTCCCACGCGTAGCCGGAAATCTTGCCGTCTTCTATGGCCGTGGTGTGGGCCAGCATGGTATTGCTGCCCTGGTCGGCGTGGTGCACGTCCTTGCGGCCGTAGCTCCAGACCTTGTGGTCGTCCTTGTCGCCGTGGCGGGCCATGGCGTAATCCACGATGGCGCCGCAGGTGGCGGCCTCGTTGTAATCTTCGCCGGTGTCGGTCTGGTGCGAGGGCTGGAACACCACCGTATAGCCCGCAGAGGCGGCGGCCGGCAGGGCGGCCAGCAGGAAAAACGCGATAAGTTTTTTCATATCAGAAGGCCCAGGTCAGCGCGGCCCCTGCGTAAGACGGGGTATAGACCGGCAACAGCAGGGCGGAGTCCTTGTCGCGCGCCGGCGAAGCTATCCAGCGGCCCACGGCCGTCCCCAGCGCGGCGCCGGCTACCACGTCGGAGGCCCAGTGCTTGTCGTCGTAGACGCGCTCCAGGGCGGTGCCGGTCGCCAGCGCGTAGGCCGAGACGCCCACCCAGGGCGACCTGCAGCGGCGGGCGAAGACAGACGCTATAGCGAAGGCGCTGGTGCTGTGGCCCGAAGTGAAAGAGGTGTAGGCGGTCTTCATTTTGAAGGGCCGGAAAACGCCCTTGCCCAGGTCCGCGTAGGGCCTGGCCCGGCCGGCCGAGACTTTTATCAGCGTGCCGGCCGCGTTGGCGGCCAGGAAGGCCTGCGCGCCAAGCGCCGCGGTGCGCGATCCGTCCTTATGATTAATGAGGTAGCAGATCCCGCCATATACGGCCAGCAGGCCCGCCCCGTAAGAACCGTCTCCGGCTTTCTCGAAAACCGAACTGAAACTGTCGTTAAGCGACGACTGGTTCTTGCGGAACACATGGCGGAGCTGTCCGTCGTAAGAGTAGGCCAGCAGCGTGCCGGCCGCCACACCGCCGGTCCACAGGGCCGCGTCCCGGTCCAGCCGCAGCGGCGAAGTCAGCACCGAGCCGGTCGCGGACAGCGTCTCGCGCGCGAAGCCCTGCCGCTCCCCGGCCCGGCAGCGCGGGCACAGGGCCGCGCAGGCCAGCAGGAAGCACAGCAGCCCCGCGGCGCAGAGCCGCAGGGCGGGCAGCAGGACAAGCAGCGCGGTCACGGGTTACTTCAGGCCCAGCATGCCGTCCTGCAGGTTCTTGTCGGAGGGCTTGGGACCCAGCCAGACCCGCAGCAGCGCGTCGCCGAAGTCCTTGCCCTCCAGCTTGCCGAGGGAGGCGCCGTTATACTGCAGTTCCACGCCGGCGGCGGCGCCGGGGCGGTAGACGAAGAGCAGGCGGTCGCCCTTCTTGACGTCGGGGATGAGCTTTTCGAACTTGGCTATGCGGTCTTTCAGCGCGGGCAGCGCCGCGCCGGCGTTATTATTGAAGCCGTCGGCGATGGCCTTGGCCACGTCGGCGCCGTCCACGCTCCGCAGGAAGGACAGCTCTATGCGCTTGAGCTGTTCGGAGGCGGCTATCTCCTCGCCGTTCCCGGAGAGCTTCTCCAGGTAAAGGCCCGCCACGTAGACCTTGAACACCACCTTGGTGCGCAGGCCCAGGCCGTTAAGCAGCAGTTTTTTCCCCTCGAACTGCAGCGCGACGGGCATGGCCACGCCCTTAAGGGTTTTCTCCACTTCGGCGGAGAAGCCGAGGGACGGCAGGACCAGCAGCGCGGCGAAAATCAGGTTTTTCATGTTTTCTCCCGGATTCAGAAATCTTCAGCCTTATAATAATATCTATTATCACAACGCATTTCAATTTTGGTAGGATAACCCTGTTCGACCCCTATGGTAGAGCCTCGTGAAACCAGCCACCGCTTTAATATTAGCCCTTACCCTTATGACTACAAACGCTAAGCACGCTTTTGCGGCCGCCGCCGCGCCCCGCTCCTGGACCGTAGCGCATTTCCTGCCGGGCGACTTCCGGGATTTCAAGGCCAAAAACCTCTCCCCCGCCAGCTTCCCCGCCGGCGCCTTTACAGTGGAGAATGCCAGCGCCCCCGCCGTGCTGACCTCGGCGGAGCTGCCCGCCCTTTTTCCCTTCGACCAGCTGCTGCTGTCGGCCGACGCCGTGTTTCCCGGCGGCGGCGCGCTGCAGGCGGAAGCCCAGGTAAAGACCGCCGCCGGCTGGAGCCCCTGGTTCAGCTACGGCAGCTTCGACCCCGCGGGCGGCGGGGCCAGCGCTGCCGCGCAGGAAGGCCCTTTCGGGAGGATGGACACGGATATCCTCAAGCTGGCGCAGAAGGCCGGCGCCTTCCGCTACCGGCTGACGCTCGCCCCCTCCGCCAAGCCTGCCACGCTGCGCCTGGCCGCGGCGTCCTACACCGATTCCCAGGCGCCCTACGTCCCCGCCGAGGCGGCCCTGAAGCCCGCCGGTTTCAAGGCCGTAAAGTTCGCCCTGCCTAAATATTCACAGATGACCCAGCAGGTCAACTACAAGGGCGATATCTGCAGCCCGGTCTCGCTGGCCATGACGCTCACCGGCCTGGGCCTGGAGACGCCCCCGCTGGGCGCCGCCGCGCCGGTGCTGGACTCGGCGCAGAACATCTACGGCAACTGGTTCTTCAACACGGCCTACGCCGGCAGCCGCGGCCTCTACGCCATCCTGGCGCGGCTCAACACGCTGGAGGAGGCCCGCGCCTTCGTGCAGGCGGGCACGCCCGTCATAGCCAGCGTCACCTTCGGTCCCGACGAACTGGACAACGCCCCGCTGAAGAAGACCAAAGGCCACCTGCTGGTGATAGCGGGCTTCACCGCCAAGGGCGACGTCATCACCCACGACCCGGCCGCGCCGGAAGAAAAGACGGTAGAGCGCGTCTACAAGCGCGAACAGTTCGCCCGCGCCTGGCTGGGCAACAAGTTCGGCACTTCCTACCTGGTGGCCAAAGACCTGAACAAATTCCTCGCGGTAAAGGAAAAAGTCACCGAGCTGTACTCCATGCCGCCCAAGGCCGCCGACGAGCGCCGCAAGCTGATAGAGAGCCAACTGGTCTTCAACGAGAGGGCCGAGCTGCTGGAGACCTCCGGGAGCTGGGCGCGCGTGAACGCCCTGGAGCAGCACAGCCTGCTGGCCGACAATAAGACCTTCGGCCCCTACGAGGGCTGGCTGGAACTGGAGCATCTGGGCTTCGCCCCGCCGCTGGCCCCGACGGCGGTGGTGCGCGCCAAAACAGCCAAGTCCGGCGACGGCGAGTTTTCCATGGGAGTCAAGCTGCTGGCCGCTGGCGGAGGCGCCAACCCGGTGGCGCTGCCGGCGGGCAGGCTGCCGGCCAAAACCCTGAACCCGCTGGCCGGGCTGCCCCCCGCCGCCGAGCTGCGCGGCAGGATCCTGGACACCGCGCGCGCCTTCCTGGGCGACAAGTATTACTGGGGCGGCCGCTCGGCCTGGGGCGTGGACTGCTCCGGCCTGGTTAGCCTGTCCTTCCGGGCCTGGGGCCTGGACCTGCCGCGCAACGCCGACGACCAGTTCCGCGCCTCCAGGAGCGTCTCGCGCGAGAACCTCAAGCCGGGAGACCTGATCTTCTCTGCCGACGCCGCCAAGCCCGCCGCCATCAACCACGTCATGCTCTACTCGGGCAACGGCCGCCTGATAGAGGCCACCGGCGACAGCAACTCCGTGCGCGAGGTCACCTTCGCCGAGAAGTTCGGCGCTGACTTCAAGGGCGCAAAGAACGGCATGGTGGCCGGCGCCAAGAAAGTATTTTTCAGAAGGATCCTGAACTGATGGACAAGAGGATCTTGGAGATAGTGAAGCGCCTGAAAGCCGCCTACCCGGAGGCGCACTGCTCGCTGGACCACGGCAGCCCGTTCGAGCTGCTGATGGCCACCATCCTCTCGGCGCAGTGCACCGACGAGAGGGTAAACATGGTAACGCCGGCGCTGTTCAAAAAATACCCAGGGCCGGCGGAGATGGCGAAAGCGCCGCTCACCGACCTGGAGAAGCTGGTGCATTCCACCGGCTTCTACAAGAACAAGGCGCTGTCCCTGCAGGAAGCCTCGGCGGCCATTGTGCGCGATTTCGGCGGCAAGGTGCCGCGGACCATGGACGAGCTGCTGACGCTGCGCGGCGTGGCCCGCAAGACGGCCAACGTGGTGCTGGGCAGCGCCTACGGCATAGCGGCCGGCGTGGTGGTGGACACGCACGTGAAGCGCCTGGCCTTCCGCCTGGGGCTTACCAAAGAGACCGACCCGGGCAAGATAGAGCAGGACCTGATGAAGGCCCTGCCGCAGGCCGACTGGATCTGGTTCGCGCACTCGCTGGTGCTGCACGGCCGCGCCGTCTGCGACGCCCGCAGGCCGCTCTGCGGGCAATGCGCGCTCAACAAGGCCTGCCCCAGGCGCGGCGTGGCCTAGGATTATCGTTTTACCTGCAAAAGGGTATAATATAACGGCGGGAGCAACCCGCCGTTAAATTTAAAAAGGAGACTAAAAAATGGGCTTCAACCTCAGAAACAGGCACTTCCTCAAAGAACTCGACTTCAGCAAGCAGGAACTGGTGTTCCTCCTCAAGCTTTCCAAGGACCTCAAGGCCGCCAAGTACGCCGGCACCGAGCGGCAGAAACTCGCCGGCAAGAACATCGCCCTCATTTTCGAGAAGACCTCCACCCGCACCCGCTGCGCCTTCGAAGTGGCCGCGCACGACCAGGGCGCGCACGTGACCTACCTGGAGCCCTCGGGCAGCCAGATGGGCCACAAAGAGACCGTCAAGGACACGGCCCGCGTGCTCGGGCGCATGTACGACGGCATAGAGTACCGCGGCTTCGGCCAGGAGATAGTGGAAGAGCTCGCCAAGTACGCGGGCGTCCCCGTGTGGAACGGCCTCACCAACCAGTGGCATCCCACGCAGATGCTGGCCGACGTGCTGACCATGACCGAGCACTGCGCCAAACCCCTCGAGAAGATCTCCTACGCCTACGTGGGCGACGCCCGCTTCAACATGGGCCGCTCGCTGCTCGTCATCGGCGCCATCCTCGGCATGGACGTGCGCATAGGCGCGCCGAAGGGCCTGCAGCCGGACGCCGGTCTCATCGAGCAGTGCAAAGAGATCGCCAAGACTTCCGGCGCGCGCATTACCGTCACCGCCAACGCCGCCGCCGCCGTGAAGGGCGCGGATTTCATCCACACCGACGTGTGGGTGAGCATGGGCGAGGCCAAGGAAGTCTGGGCCGAGCGCATCAAGCTGCTCAAGCCCTACCAGGTCACCCCCGGGCTGATGAAGAAATCCGGCAATAAGAACGTGAAGTTCATGCACTGCCTGCCGGCCTTCCACAACGCCGACACCAAGGTGGGCGCGCAGGTGAGCGAGCAGTTCGGTCTGAAGAACGGCATCGAAGTGACGGAGGAAGTGTTCGAGTCCCCCGCCTGCATCGCCTTCGACCAGGCCGAGAACCGCATGCACACCATCAAGGCCGTGATGGTTGCCACCCTCGGCGCGTAACTACGCCGGGGCAAAAAAATAAGCCGCGCGAATGCGCGGCTTATTTTTTTACCCCGGGCCCTTACAGGTTGGTGATATCCTGGAAGATGACGCCCGCGCCGATGATCTTGCCGTCCACGCCCTTGATGTTGATGGAGCTGTAGCCGACCACCTTCTCCTTGCCGTTCACCTTGCACTTGAATTCCTGACGGCGCACGGTCTTGTTCTGCTTCAGCACGTCGCCGATGGCGCCCACCACCTCGGGGCAGAGCTGGAAGAGCTCCACCACCGGCCGGTTGAGGAATTCCTGTCCCACCTCGAAGATCTCAGAGGCTTTGGGGTTGAAGAAGATGATCTTCCCCTCCAGGTCGGAGCCGATAAAACCGCCCGAAAGGTTGTTGATGGTGCTTTCGCCCTTGAGGTTGAGCTGCTTGATGGTGGCTTCCAGCTTCCGGAGGTATACGTCGCGCGCGGTCAGCGCGGTCAGGATCTCGGCCGCCTTCGCCTGGTCCTCGGTGAAAGCGCCGTCTATGGAGTTGATGAATTCCATCACGCCCAGCAGCTCGCCGTTGGCTATGGCCGGCACGGCTATAACGCTCTTGGTATGAAAGCCGGAGCCCTTGTCCACCTTCTTGGTGAACAGCGGGCTGTTGTCGGCGTCGTTGACCAGCACCGGCTTGCGGCCCTCGGCGCAGAACCCCACCACGCCCTGGTACGGGAAGCTGACCCCGACGAGGTCGCCGCCCACGGGCCCGATGCTCTTGCGGAAGGTCAGCCGCTTCTTGACGTCATCGGCCTCGAAGAAGCTGGCGGCGAAGCAGTTCACTATGCCGGCGCCGCGGCGCGCGAGGTACTCCCACAGCGCCTCTTCGCCCTTGGCGGCCTCGGCGGGCAGCTCGTCGGCGAACTTGGAGATGAAGTCAAGCATGTTGTTCATTGGTTTACCTCTTTGCCGCTGACCCGCGGGCCGGCGCCCCGAAGAATTCCAGCACGCCCTCGGCCAGGGTGTCGGCGAGCCGCGCCTGGAAAGCCGGGGAGTTCAGCAGCTCTTCCTGCCTGGGCAGGATCATGTAGGCGTTCTCCACCAGCGCGGCCGGCATCCACGTCATGCGGGCCACCAGGTAGTCGCCGTAGCGCAGCCCTTCGTCGGGCAGGTCTATGTTCTTCAGGTAAGAGCGGTGCAGCGCGGCGGCCAGATCGCGGCTGTGGCGCTGGTAATGGTAGACGGAGAAGCCGCGCGGCTGGGCCGCCGGGTCCTCGCCGTCGCCTATGGCGTTGTTATGGATGCTGATAAAGAGGTCGCCGCCCAGCGCCTGCGCGACCTTGGGCCGGTCGGCCAGGTCCACGTTCTCGTCGCCGTTCCGCGTGAGTTTGACCTGGGCGCCCAGGGCGGAGAGCTTCTCCTGCAGCCGCAGCGCCAGCGCCATGTTAATGTTGACCTCGTAGCTCTCCTTCGGGCCCACGGCCCCGTCGAGGTAGCAGCGGGCCGCGGCCATGGCGGCGTAGGGGAAGCTGGAGAGCGGCAGGCGGGTGTTGTTCTCGCACTTGTAGTAAGGGGAATGGCCCGGGTCCAGCACCACGGTCGCGCCGGAGAGCGGGCGCGGCCACGCCAGAGAGACCTTCGGCTTGGCCCGGAGGTCCACCTGCAGCGAGCGGCTGCCGTTAGGGTAGGAGACGTTGTAGCCCCACAGCTCGCCGGGGCCGGTCTCGAAATCTATCTCCACCTTGCCTGTCCCGGCCTGGCGGAAGGCGACGTTCTTCACCAGCGCGTCTGCGGAATCGTAAACCACCCAGTTGGTGTGCAGGTTGGCGTAATACAGCGTGAGGCGCAGGCCCCACGGCAGCACCTCGGCGGTATAGGGCAGACGGTCGTAGAGCGTGAGGACGGCCGAGGAGCCGAAGTCCGTTTTCTTCAGGCGGATCACGCCGGTCTCGCTGCCGTAGCCGAACGGGAACGGCGCGCCGCCGGCGGGCTGCACCTTGGTGTCGTCCACCCACGCCTGCTCGCCCTCGCCCAGCCGGACGCGGCGGTAGCCGTTGGCGCGGCCGTCGGAGACCAGCTTGACGCCCTTGGGCAGGAACATCATATAGCCGCCGTCGGTAGCGTTCTTGAGGATGACCGTATCGGTAGAGGTCTCCACCAGTGCGGGGCCCGGGACCAGCTTAACGCGGCCCCTGGCGGCGGCGGAGGCGCCGCGCGCGAATAGCCCCGCCTTGAAGCGGGCCCGCAGCTCGCCGCCGGTCTTGTCGCCCTCTTTAACCTGGTAAGAGCCGTAATACCGCCCGGACCCGGCCGGCAGCTCGACCAGCGGGCGGTCCTTGAAGACGTCCTCCAGAGAGAAGACGGCCTCGTGGCCGGGCGTGCCGGAGGCGGTAACTTTCAGGTAATCGCCCGGCAGCAGTTCGGCGTCGGAAGCGTAGGAGGTGAAGTCCAGCCGCAGCGCGTCTGGAGCGCCGGGCGGCTCGGGCTGGCGCACTTTAACGCGGCGCTGGGCGGTGGTGCCGTCGTCAAGCGCCCCGGTGAAGATGAAGTCCCCGCCGGCCACCGGCACGTAGGCGATGAAGCCGCCGTTGGAGTGCACCGCCACTTTCTCCCCGTTTATCAGGAAGGCGGAGGTGGAGGGCGAGACGCTGCCGAACACGAAGGTCTTAGCCACGGCCGGCAGGGAGGAGCCTTCCGACGGATAGACGAAATTTATCTGCCCGGCCGAAAGCGGGGCGGCGGCCAGCAGGGCCAGCAGGGCGGGGAGCAGCGGGTTGCGGTTGGGCATAGCGTTTCTTAAAGAAAACGAAATATATATTTAATACCTGTCGGTTACAATTATAATATATTCACCTTGGCCTATGACCAAAACGCTGCTCTTCGCCCTGCTGGCCGCCCCGCTGCTGACCGCCCCCGCGGCGGCCGTGGATTTTACCTTTATGAAGCCCTGCGCCCGGGCCAACTCCCTGGGCTCCGCCTTCTCTACCGTCCCCGACGACCCCTGCGCCGTCTTCTATAACCCGGCCAACCTGACCACGCTGGCCAACCTGGAGGCGCGCCTGGAGACCGGCCGCCGGCTTGCCCCCGGCGCTCCCGCCGGCGAAGCGGCCCTCACCTACATCCGCCCGGTACCGGACCAGGAGGACAAGGTGGCGGGACTCGGCTACTACTCCGTGCGGCAGAACGGCGGCCTGGCCGCGGACTCGCTGGTCTTCAGCGTGGGCAACCGCACCACGCTCAAATACCTGCAGCGCCCCCTCTATTACGGCGGCGGCTTCAAGCTGCTGAGCCTGCGCGGCGCCAAAAGCCACCTCGGCCTGGGCGTGGAGGGCGGCGTGCAGCTGGAGAACGCCTCCGGCCTGCGCACCGCCCTGGTGTTCTCCGACCTGCTGCTGGGCCTGGGCCGCTCCCTGCTGACAGTCACGGTGGGCAATTCCTACCGCGTTAAAACCACCGCCCTGCTGGCCGACCTGCGGGTCCGCGGCGGCTACTCGGAAGTTTTTTTCGGGGCCGAACACTCGGTCCTCAACGGCCTGCTGCAGGCCCGCGCCGGCAAGGGCCTGGCGCTGGGCGGCGGAGACTACCTGGCGCTGGGCCTGGGCGTGAACGCGCTGCCCTGGACCATAGACCTCGCCTGGTCGCTGCCGTGGGGCGGCTACAACGAGGACTTCGGCTATTACGGGGTCACCGTCGGCTACCGCTTCGGCTCGCAGACCTTCAGCGAGAAGTTCGTCGGAGACGCCGCCCGCGAGGCGGACTCGCTGAAGAACGAGATAGACGACCTGCGCACGCAGCGCGCCAACCTGGAAACAGCCATCGCCACCGGCCGCGTGAACAAGAGCGTGGTGGAGACGGACCTGACCATGATGCAGAGCCGCATGCGCGAGCTGGAGACCAACATCCGGGAGCTGCAGGTGCAGGCCCTGGAGGCGCTCTACAAGAAAGAGAACCCCAAGCCGTCCAAGCGCTACGTCGCCCCCCCGCCGGAGCGCTGGCCCAAGCTGCACAAGGCCGCCGCCGGCGAGACCCTGCGCTCCATCGCCTCCAAGTATTACGGCAATCCCAACCTCTGGGAGCGCATCTACCAGGCCAACGAGCGGCACGTCTCCAAGGGCCTGCCCGTGGAAGGCGCGGTCTTCACCATACCGGCCCCGCCGCCGGGCAACTGATCTATGTTCAATACCGTCCAGATCATCTGCGCCTCCGAGAAGAACCGCCTCATCCTGCGCGGCATCTTCAGGAATCTCGGCGCCGACGCGGTCTTCTCCAACGACCTCAACGACGCGCTGGCCGTTTTCGAGAAGGCCCGCCCGGCGGCGGTCTTCATCGCCGACGGCGAGGAGCCCCCGGCCGAGATCCAGCTGCGCGAGCTGCGCCGCGTGGCCCCTTTCATCCCGCTGCTGGTGCTGCTCAAGCGCCGCGACGCCGCGCGCGCCGTGGAGCTGATGAAACTGGGCGCGCTGGACTGCGCGCAGAGCCCCTGGACCGAAGAGGAACTGCGCCCGCTGTACCGCAAGGCGCTCAACCTCAGCGGCACGGCCATAGAGCTTGACAGCCTGGCGCTGCGGCGCAGCCGGCGGACGCTGGCGGCGGCGCTGGCGCTGTTCCTGGGTTTCGCCGGATTCGCCGGCGGGCTCTACTACGGCTTCAAGAGATATTCCCCCCGCGCGCAGCAGCCGCACAGCTTCTACCTGCCCTACGCCCACCCGACGGGCATAATAATAAAGAAGGACTCGGTCCTGATCAGCGACTGGTACAGCCAGGCCCTCTACGAGCACAACCCCAAAACCTTCGGCATCAAGAAAGTCACCAGCCTAACCGACGTGACCCCCGTGGCGCTGGCGGCCTCGCAGGATTCGCTATGGCTGGCGGGGACCAACGGCGTTATAGAGCGCCGCCTGCTGGACGCCGGCTACAGCCGCGCCTCCCGGACCGCGGCTTTCAAGCCCACGCCGGACAGCGCCTGCTTCGACGGTCTTTATTTCTGGACAGCGGATTCCCGCACCGGCGCCATCACCAAGCGCATGCCCGGGGACGCGCTGCAGGAACTGAAGGTCTACAAGTACCCCGGCCAGAAGCTCGCCGCCCTGACCTGCGACACCCGCTTCCTGTGGGCGGCGGACCCCGGCCTGCGCAGCGTGGTAAAGCTCTCGCTCGACGACCCGGAGCGCATAATCTCCAGAACGCAGCTGCCCCAGTACTCCTCGCGCACGCTCAAGGTCACCGCCCTGGCCGCCAAAGACGGCCAGCTCTGGTTCGCCGGAGAAGACGGCGACCGCGCCCTGGCCTTCTACACCGATGAACCCAAATAAAGCCGACGGCTACATACCGGCGGTGCTGAAGACCTCGCTGGACCTGCCCCCGCTGTGGGGCCGCCTCTCCTTTCTTTCCCCGCTGGACGCCGAGCTGGTCAGCCACTTCGAGCTGCCCGAGGGCAAAGTGCTGGCCCTGACTTTCGAGCTGGGCCGCGCCTCTTTCGAGGAGGTACGCGCCAGGATAAAGAAAGCCGCGCGCGACGCCGACGGGTATTACAACTACGCCCTGGTCTTCCTCGACCCCGCCCAGACCGCCCTGCTGAAGGCGGCCATCGCCGAGCTCTCCCCCAGCTGACGCGCGTTTGAGTAGCGCTTTCATTAAATCTATAATTACGGGTAATGAAGTTCCAGTTCACCCGCGCCCGCGTAATACTGCTCACGCTCCTGCTCCTCCTGGCCTGCGCCGGAGGTTTCGCCTACTTTCAATACAAGCGGATCTCCAACTACGTAGTGGACCAGATAAGCGGCCAGGCCTCCAAAAAGCTGGGACGCCAGGTGAAGTTCAAAAGCGCGGCTTTCTCCCCTCTGAAAGGGATAGTCATCAGGGAAGCTTGCGTCTCGCGCCGGCCGGATTTCTCCAAGGGCAATTTTTTCTGCGCCGCCAAAGTGGTCATACGGCCCAAGCTCGGCGCCCTGCTGCGCAACCAGGTCTATTTTTCAAGCGTCGTATTGGAGCAGCCGGTGATCAAGGTCCGAGAGAAGGGCGGCGCCTGGGATTTCGAAGACCTGCTGGCTCTGCTGCCGGACACGGACAAGGGCCTCTATCTTACCTGGAACGCCAGCGAACTGCTGCTGCGCGGCGCGGTGCTGGAGGCGGACCTGGAGACCTCCGGGCTTTCGCTGGCCCTGGAGGGAGCGGACCTGAAGCTGGAGCATTACTCCTCCTACGGCGGGAACTTCGGACTGGAGGCGGAGGGTCAGGTAAAGACCATACTTAACGGCAAGCTGCTCTCCTCCGAGGTAAAGGTGGAGACAGAAGCCAATTTCGAATACGGCGGGCTGTCCTCGGCAAGGGGAAAGTTTAAAGCGGAGGACACCGCCTACGGCGCGATGACGCTGAGGGAGCTCACGGCGGATTGGAACCTTTTCAACCTGCGCAAGCCGCTCGCCGAAAAGAATTACGCAGTCTCCGTCAGCGCGGAGCAGCTGCTGCTGCCGGCCCAGGAAAGCGCCGCGCGCGACGGCGTGGCGAAGGGCCTGGCCCTGTTTTCCGCCGCGCTGGGCAAGCCGGCCCCGAAGATAGAGGACATAGAGATGAAAAGCTTCGGCGCTTCCTTCAGGCTGGACGATTCGGCCCTGGCGGTTAAGGATATAACCCTGCGAACCAACTTCCTCAGTCTGGACGCGGCGCTGGCCATCGACGGCCCCGCTAAGACCGCCGACGCGCGGCTGAAGGCAGAGATCGGCTCCAACAAGCTGGACCTGTCCGCCTCGGGCCCGCTGAAAAACCCGGAGCTCAAGCCGCTGCTCTCGGCCACCCTTTCAGCAAAGCTCAAGGAAGCGCTGCTCGGCGCTGAAAACGCCCTTTTAAAGGTCTTCCCGGTCACAGGAGAATAACATGCAAAAGAAAGTCATCGTCATCGGCTCCGGCCCCGGCGGCTATCCCGCCGCGCTGCGTCTGAAAGAACTCGGCGCTGAGGTCGCGATAGTGGAGAACTGGGATTTCGGCGGCACCTGCCTCAACCGCGGCTGCATCCCCTCCAAGGCCTTCCTCGACACGGGCCACCGCGTGCACGCCTTCGAAGGTTTGCGCAAGCTGCTCAAAGAGAACTCCGGCGTCAATTTTTCCCCCGAGATGCTGGACTGGGAGAAGGTTAAAGCCCGCCGCGCCGAGGTGATAACCAAGCTGCGGACCTCGCTGGAGAGACAGTTCCAGGCGAAGAAGATAGAGGTCATCCGCGGCAAAGCGGCCTTCTCGGGGCACCACGAGGTAACGATAACCTTCCCTGACGGCCGCACCGAAAAACGCACCTTCGACGCGGCCATCCTGGCCGCCGGCACGCGCCCGTCCTTCCCCCCGCCTTTCCGCGATTTCCACGCCGAGCTGACTGATTCCGACCGCATCTTCGACCTGCCGAAGCTGCCCAAGTCGCTGCTGATAGTGGGCGGGGGCGTGATAGGCCTGGAGTTCGCCTGCTTCTTCAACGCCATCGGCGTCAAGGTGGAGGTGCTCGAGCTGCTGCCGGACATCCTCAACGGCGAGGACCCGCAGGTCACGCGCGCGGTGCGGTCCTCCTTCGAGAAGCGCGGCGTGAAGTTCCACCTGGGCAAGAAGACCGTGAAGCTCGACGTCACCCCCGCCCTGAAGACCGTGGAGCTGGAGGACGGGACCAAGCTGCAGGCCGAAGAGATCCTGGTAGGCGCCGGCCGCGCGGCCGACCTGACCGGCATGGGACTGGAGACGCTCAGCCTGGCCTGGGACAGGCGCGGCGTAAAAGTGAACGACCACATGCAAACCGTCGTCCCGGAAGTTTACGCCGTGGGAGACGTGAACGGCCTGTCGCTGCTCGCCCACTCCGCCAGCCGCCAGGGCGAGATAGCCGCCGAAAATATCCTGGGCGGCGACCGCGCCTTCGACGATTCCATCGTGCCCAAGTGCGTCTACGCCTGGCCCGAGGCGGGCTCGGTGGGCCTCAACAAAGCGCAGGCCGAAGCGCTGGGGCTGACGGTCAAGACTTCCCGCTCTTTTTACCTGGGTATTGGCAAGGCGGTCGCCACCGACGAGACCGAGGGTTTCGTTCAGCTGGTCTTCAAGGCCGACGACGAGACCGTGCTGGGCGCGCAGATAGTGGGCGGCCCGGCCACCGAGCTGATCCATGTACTGGCGCTGGCCGTGAAACTGAAACTGCGCAGGCGGGACCTTAAAGAGCTGATCTACGCGCACCCGACCATGGCCGAGGCCATCCACGAGGCGCTGCACAAATAGCATGGCGATAAAACTGCTCTCCTGGAACGTCAACGGCTACCGCGCCGTGCTGAAGAAAGGCTTCGGCGGCTTCCTGCTCGGCTCCGGGGCCGACATCGTCGGCCTGCAGGAAGTTAAGGCCTGCCCCGACCAGCTGGCCGAGGGAGACGCGGACTTCAAGGGCTATGGCTCGGCGTGGAACTGCGCCGAAAGGCGCGGCTACAGCGGGGTGGCCGCGTTCTTTAAGAAGCAGCCGCTGGAGATAGTCAACGGCTTCGGCGAACCCCGCTTCGACAGTGAGGGCCGCGTGATAACCCTGGCTTACGAGGACTTTTACCTGCTGAACGTCTACTTTCCCAACGGCGGGCAGGGCCCGGAACGGCTTAAATACAAGCTGCAATTTTACGACGCTTTCCTGGCGCACATAGAAAAGCTGCGCAAGGACGGCAAGGCCGTGGTCTTCTGCGGCGACGTGAACACCGCCCATAACGAGATAGACCTGGCCCGCCCCAAGGAGAACGTAGAGAACTCTGGCTTCATGCCCGTAGAGCGGGCCTGGCTGGACAAGATCGCCGCCAAGGGCTGGGTGGACACCTTCCGCGCCTTCCACCCGGAGCCGGGGCAGTACAGCTGGTGGGACTACAAGACCCGCGCGCGCGAGCGCAACGTGGGCTGGCGCATAGACTATTTTTTCATCGACAGGGAGCACCTGCCGCTGGTGAAGGACGCCTTCATCCTGCCGGAGGTCCAGGGTTCGGACCACTGCCCCGTCGGCATCACGCTGGGGCTGTAGCCGGCGCAATTAAGGAGAGAACAGATGCACTGGATGACCGACCCGCAGACCTGGATAGCCCTGCTGACGCTGACGGCCCTGGAGATAGTGCTGGGCGTGGACAACATCATCTTTATCTCCATCCTGTCCGCGAAAGTTCCTCAGGCCCAGCGCGACAAGGCCCGGCGAGTCGGGCTGGCGCTGGCCATGCTGATGCGCATCGCGCTGCTGCTGTGCCTCACCTGGGTGATGAAGCTGACCTCGCCTCTGTTCGCGGTGCTCGGGCACGCCGTCAGCGGCCGCGACCTGATCCTGCTTATCGGCGGCACCTTCCTCATAGGCAAAAGCACCTTCGAGATCCACGAGAAACTGGAAGGCACGGAGGGCGGCGGCTCGGCGCGGGCGGCCGCCACTTTCCGCGGCGTGGTCACGCAGATCATGCTGCTCGACATCGTCTTCTCGCTCGACTCGGTGATCACGGCCGTGGGCATGGCGCAGCAGGTCGCCGTCATGGTGGCGGCGGTGGTGATCTCCGTGCTGCTGATGATGTGGTGGTCGCGGGCTATAGGCGAGTTCGTGGAGGGGCATCCCACCATCAAGATGCTGGCGCTGAGTTTCCTTATCCTGATCGGCGTGAACCTGGTAGCCGAGGGGCTGGGGCACCACATCCCGAAGGGCTACACTTATTTCGCCATGGCCTTCTCGGTAATGGTGGAGATGATAAACCTGAAACTGCGCGCCAGGCTGGAAGCCCCGATACGTCTGCGCGAAGCCTACCCGGAGAAGTAGCGTTCCCCCCCGGAACAAGAAACCGGCCCCCCCCCCGCGGGGCCTGTTTTTTTCGTGCCGGCTAAAACGATCAGTCTTTCGGATAGCTGACGGCCACTATCTCCAGCTGCACCGAGCCGCCCTTGCGGGCCAGGGCCACGCGCGCGCCGGCGGCGGCGCCCATCAGCGCGGCGGCCAGCGGCGAGCTCCAGTTGATCTTGCCGGTCTTGGGGTCGGCCTCGTCCTCGCCCACCAGGCGGTAGTCCTTAACCGCGCCGTCGGGTTCGCGCACCGACACCGCGGCGCCGAAGCGCACTTCCGGGGCGGCCAGTCCCCTGTTGTCCACCAGGATCGCCTGCTTAACCCGCTCCTCGTAATACTGCAGGTCGGCCTCCGCCTGCCGCAGCTCCAGCGAGCGCGGCTCGTCCAGGCGCTGCCTCGAGACCAGCTCCGCCCGGCGCCAGCCCAGCTCGGCCGCCCTGGCCTTCAGCGCCTCCAGCCCCGCAGGCGTAACATAATTGGGC
This sequence comes from Elusimicrobiales bacterium, assembly GCA_028688015.1. Lineage (GTDB taxonomy): Bacteria > Elusimicrobiota > Elusimicrobia > Elusimicrobiales > UBA9959 > UBA9959. The sequence continues at coordinate 16,261 of JAQTZB010000002.1, forward strand.
CGGCCGCTGGCCTGCCGCTTGACCGGCTCGCCGGCGTCGTTGCCGTCCTCTTTTACAAAAGCCCTGCTCATAAAATTGCACCCTTGCCAGCTATGATAACAAAAAAACCGGGCCCCTCGCGGAGCCCGGTTCTTTTTTAAGTCCTCTACGCCTTAGCGGCAGTCGCTCTGATAGGTGTAGACGGTCTCGTTCTGGCGGGAGTGCCCCTTGAACGAACCGAGGGTCTTGCCGTTCTGCACGAAGCCGGCGTCGATGTCGCGATCCGTGGTCTCGACGTAGTAGCGCACGTAGCGCTGGCCCGGGCGGGTGACCCAGACGGTGTGGCAGACCGGGGTGTACGGGGGCGGCGCGATATGGCCGGGGTTAGGGTAGTTGCGGGCGTCGACCAGCTCGGGCTGGGAGGCCTCGGGGGTCTCCACGGCCGAAGCGGCGGCGAACTCGGACACCTTGGCGGCGACGGCCTCGTCGGAGCTCTTGGTGGAGGCGCCGCGGCAGACGGTCTGCGGGTACTGGTAGGAGCAGCTCTCGTAGCCGGTGTACTCGGGCGAGCGCTCGACCTTGGTGGCCAGGGTGCCGGCCAGGTCGAAGTTCTGCTTGAGCTGGGCGGCGGTGATGTTGAAGGTCTCGCCGATGGCGATGTTCTTGTCGAATTCCAGCTTGACCTCGGTGGCGGGATCGGCGTTCTTGATCTCGAACTTGATCTTTTTCTTGCTGTTGTTGCCGCTGAAGGTCACCTTGGCGTCGAACTGGCCGGGGGCGACCGTGACGGTCTTGCCCTGGCTCTGGCTGAAGGTAAGCTGCTCCAGCACGTTCATGCTGCCGTTGAACTTTATGTCATCGCAGCCGGCCAGAAAAAGGGCCATGGCGGCTATACCGATATTTTTAACTTGTTTCATCTATTGTCTGTCTCCTGTCTGGTTTGGATTCTTGCCTTACAAAACTTCGGCTTCCCCTAGGAGAATATTAGACCAATTATCCGGCAGGCTCCGTAAGCGCCAAAAGTCCCAAATCCGGCTGGGCCTTTTGGCCCCCCTCCCTGGGCGGGGCCCGGTTAAAAAAAACGCCTATATCCGCTATAATAACCGTAATGGGAACTAACAGGGCTAAATTCGACTGCCAGGTCAGGCTGGTGGCCAGCCTGAAAGAATTCGCCGGCCCCGTACCGGCCGGGTTCTTCAACCATAAAGAATTTTTCATAGTGACGCTGCAGCGCCTGGCGGCCAACCTCTACGAGTTCAAGGAAGAGAACCTGCGCGCGCTGGCGGCGGACCTGCTGGAGAAGCTCCGCCGCGGCCCGCTCTCCCCCTCCGAGCTGACGGCCTTCAAGGACATGCTGGACAAACTGGTCTCCGGCCGGGATTATATGACGGCCTGCGCCGGCCTGGCCGGGAGCCGGGAATTCGCGGCCGAGCGCCTGGCGCGCCTGCGGCCGCTGTCCATAGCCGCTGAGGAGCAAAAGCTTCCCGGCGAACCGCGCGACCCCACCGCCGACAGGCTGGTGGGCGAGGCCTACAGGCGCCTGCGCTTCGATTCGCTGGAAGAGGAGCACCGCAAGGGCCGGCCGGAAGACCGGGCGCTGCAGCAGGCCCGCGCGCAGGTGGCGGAGTATTGCCTCATGTACAGGCTCCCGCTGTGCGCCGAGGACACACTGCCGCCCTTTTCGCTTTCGCGCATAGACGCGGTGACCGGCGCCTGCTTCCGTCTGCTGGGCAGGCTGGGCAGGGCCGCGCGGTAACGTTCCGCCCTGTTCCTTGCCCGCCGCCGCTTATATTTGTTATAAATTTATATACCTTTTTCCGTAAATTCCACCAGGAGGCACTATGTCCACCGCGACCACGATACGCCGTACAGCCCTTAACGAGACCATGAGAAAAGCCGGCGGCAAGATGGTGGACTTCCACGGCTGGGAACTGCCCATAGAGTTCTCGGGCATTCTCAAGGAACACGAGGCCGTGCGCAAGTCCGCCGGCATTTTCGACGTCTCCCACATGGGCCAGGTCTTCGTGACCGGCGCCGACGCCTTCAAGCTGCTGCAGCTCACCAACGCCAACGACCTGCGCAAGGCCACCCCCGGCAAAGGCGTCTACTCCCACGTCACCAACGAGAAAGCCGGCCTCGTGGACGACATCATCGCCTTCTGCCTGGCCGCCGACCGCTACCTGGTCATAGTCAACGCCACCACCTCCACCAAGGACTACGAGTGGTTCAAGGCCCAGGCCGCAAAGATGTACGTTAAAGTGGAGAATAAGAGCGACGATTTCTCGATGATAGCCATCCAGGGCCCGAACGTGCCCAAGATGTTCGACGCCTTCGCCCCCGAGGCCCTCAAACTCCCCCGCTTCGGCATCGTCGAGAAGGACCTCCACGGCGAGCATTGCTACATCAGCCGCACCGGCTACACCGGCGAGGACGGCTTCGAGATCACCGCCCCCCACTCTATCATCAACAAGCTCTGGGACCAGATGATGGAACTCGGCAAGCCCTACGGCATAGTGCCCTGCGGCCTGGGCTGCCGCGACACGCTGCGCCTGGAGTCCGGCTACCTGTTGTACGGTTCCGACGTTGACGACGTCCACACCACCTACGAGTCCGGCTACGGCTGGGTGGTATCCCTGGACAAGGGCGATTTCATCGGCCGCGACATCCTGGCCGCGCAGAAGGCCAACGGCGTCACGCGCCGCCTCACCGGCCTGACGCTGACCGGCGGCGTGCCGCGCACCGGCTGCAAGATCTTCTACGAAGGCAAGGAAGTAGGCGAGCTCAACAGCGCCACCTATTCCCCCACCCTGAAGAAAGGCATCGGCGTAGGCTATATAACCCCCGCCAACCTCAAGCCCGGCACCCCGCTCGAGGTGGAGATCCGCGGCCGCCGCGTCAAGGCCGAAGTCGCGCAGACGCCGTTCTACAAAGGCGGCGCCTTCAGCAAGACCCTTTACACCGGCAAGTAAGCCGGAGGATTCAGCCAGTTCAAGGAGAACACAATGCCTAAACCCGAAGAAGTGAAATACACCAAGACCCACGAGTGGGTGCAGCCCGGCGCCGAAGGCGCGGTCGGCATCTCCGACCACGCCCAGCACGAGATGGGCGACGTGGTCTTCGTCGAGCTGCCCAAGGTAGGGCAGAAGCTCGAGAAAGAGAAGCCCTGCGCGGTGGTGGAATCGGTTAAATCCGCTTTCGACATCTACGCCCCGGTCTCCGGCGAAGTTACCGCCATAAACGAGGCCGTCACCGGCGAGCCGGCCCTGCTGAACCAGAGCCCCCTCGAGAACGGCTGGCTGTTCAAGATAAAGCCGTCCAACCCGGCCGAGGCCGAGACGCTGATGGCCTGGCCCGCCTACCAGGAGTTCGTCAAGCAGGCCGCGCACTAAAGAGATCCAGCTGCGGACCGCGGCCAGCGGGCGGAACGGCCACGCCGGACCTCCCCTGGCCGCCGCCCGTTAAGTCGGTTCCACGCTACAGGAGTTCCCATGTACACCCCGCACACCAAGAAAGACAAAGAGGAGATGCTTAAAACCATCGGCGCCTCCTCGTTCGAAGAGCTCGTGAAACAGGTTCCCTCCAAATTTCTCTGGCCCGATTTCAAACTTCCGCAGCAAAGCCTGGACGAATCCCAGGCCGCCGCGGTCATGGCCGGGCTGGCCGGCAAGAACTGCCGCCCGCTGAATTTCGTGGGCGCCGGCGCCTACGAGCGCTACACCCCGGCCGCCGTCAAAGCCATCACCTCCCGCACCGAGTTCCTCACGGCCTATACCCCCTACCAGCCCGAGGCCAGCCAGGGCACGCTGCAGGCCATCTACGAGTTCCAGAGCACGGTCTGCGCCCTCTACGGTATGGACTGCGCCAACGCCTCCATGTACGACGGGGCCAGCTCCTTCGCCGAGGCAGTGCGCGCTACGGTGCGCGTCACCGGCAAGAAGAAAATAGTCTACTCCGCCGGCGTGAACCCGCAGTACATGGATACGCTCAAGACCTATTTCGCGCATTCCCCCGAGTACTCCTACGTTAAAGTACCGATGAAGGACGGCGCGATGGACAAGGCCGCCCTGCCGGCCCTGCTGGAAGGCGCGGCCTGCCTGGCCGTGCAGACCCCCAACTTCCTGGGCCTGATAGAGGATATGGCCGGCGTGGCCGACCTGGTAAAGAAGGCCGGCGCCCAGCTGGTGGCCGCGGCCGACCCCGTGAGCCTCGGCATCCTGGCGGCGCCCGGAGAATACGGCGCGGATTTCGCCGTGGGCGAAGGCCAGAGCCTCGGCCTGCCGCTGGCCTACGGCGGCCCCTACCTGGGCCTGTTCTCCTGCAAGAAGGAGCACGTGCGCCAGATGCCGGGCCGCATCTGCGGCCTCACCAAGGACAAGGACGGCAAGCGCGGCTTCGTGCTGACGCTGCAGGCCCGCGAGCAGCATATCCGCCGCGACAAGGCCGCCTCCAACATCTGCTCCAACGAGGCGCTGTGCGCGCTGGCCGCCACCGTCTACTCCGCCCTCTACGGCCCCGAGGGGCTGAAGGAACTGGCCGAGGCCAACGCCGGCGCGGCCGCTTTCGCCGCCGAGCGCCTCTCGGCGATAAAGGGCTGCTCGCTGAAGTTCAAAGGCCCGTTCTTCAACGAGTTCGTCCTCTCGGTGCCCGGCAATGCCGCCGCGCTGCGCGAGAAGGCCCTGGCCATGAAAGGCGTGGACATCGGCCTGCCGCTGGCCCCGCTCTACCCCGAGTTCGGCGAGACGCTGCTGGTCTGCGCCACCGAGACCAAGACGGAAGCCGATATCATTAAACTGGAAGCCGCCGTAAAGGAGGCCCTATGATCTGCGCCGTTACCGACAACAAGCTGAGCATCGAGAAATCCGAAGCCGGCCGCCGAGGCCTGCACGCCAAGAACCCGCTGCGCGCCAAGGCCAAGATACCGGCAGCGCTGCGCCGCAAGGCCGCCCCCCGCCTGCCGGAGCTCTCAGAGTTCGACGTAGTGCGCCATTTCACGCGCCTGTCCCGGCTGAACTTCTCGGTGGACACCCATTTCTACCCGCTGGGGTCCTGCACGATGAAGTACAACCCGCGCTTCAACGAGGAGGCCGCCGCTCTGGAAGGCTTCGCCGGCCTGCACCCGCTGGCGCATGACGCCTGCGCGCAGGGCACGCTGGAACTGCTCCACGACCTGGCCGCCCGGCTGACCGAACTGTGCGGTCTGGACGCCATCACGCTGCAGCCCGCCGCGGGCGCGCACAGCGAGTTCACCGGCCTGCTGCTGGCCAAGGCCTACTTCGAGAACAAGGGCGAGACCCGCACCGAGATCGTGGTGCCGGACTCGGCGCACGGCACCAACCCCGCCACCGCGTCGATGATGGGCTTCACCACCGTCAACATCGCCTCCAAGCCGGACGGCCGCCTGGACGTGGCCGAGCTGAAGAAGCACATCGGCCCCAAGACCGCCGTGCTGATGCTCACGGTGCCCAACACCCTGGGCATCTTCGAGACCAATATCGAGGAGATCTGCCGCGCGGTGCACGAGGCCGGCGCGCTGGTGTACATGGACGGCGCCAACCTCAACGCGCTGATAGGCATGGTCAAGCCCGGCGACCTGGGCATAGACATGATGCACCTGAACTTCCACAAGACCTTCTCCACCCCGCACGGCGGCGGCGGCCCCGGCGCCGGCGCGATAGTCTGCCGCAAGCACCTGGCGCCTTTCCTGCCGGTTCCGACTGTGAAGAAAGAGGGCAACAAGTACGTCTCCGACTTCGGCGACGGCAAGAGCATCGGCAAGGTGAAAGCCTTTTTCGGCAACACCGGCGTGCTGGTGAAGGCCTACGCCTACATGCTGGCGCATTCGGCGGACGAGCTGGGCGACATCGCCCGCTATTCCATCATCAACGCCAACTATATCCGCGCGCTGATCAAGGACCTGTACCCGTCTTATTCCAGCGAGTACTGCATGCACGAGTGCGTGCTGACGCCCGGCAAAGACATGCTGGACAAGGGCCTGAAGACGCTGGACGTGGCCAAGGGTCTCATCGACCGCGGCTTCCACGCGCCGACCATCTACTTCCCGCTGATCGTCCACGAGGCGATCATGATAGAGCCGACCGAGACCGAGTCCAAGGAGACGCTGGACGAGTTCGCGGCGGCCATGCGGGACGTGCACGCCCGGGGCGTGGCCGACCCGCAGTCCCTCAAGGACGCGCCGGTCACCTTGCCCGTCAAACGTTTAGACGAAGTGCAAGCCGCGCGGCAGCCGAACTTGCGCTGGTAGGCCTCCCAAGGCGGACCGGGGGGCGAGGGCCCCTCGCTCCTGGGCAGAAGGGAACCGTTGCGCGGTTCCCCCCGCCCTTGGGAAATTAAGGGCGGGGCCCCCTTCCCCAAAGTCGCGAGGAACCCTCCCCCCCCGGTCCGCCGGCTAAGCGTTGCCGGCAGCGCAGCCAGAACTGGATTTTAAATAGAAATGGAAAAAGGAATCATAATCGAAACGCCGCCGCTCGACGTTTACGAGCAGATGGCGGCCGACGAGGCGCTGTGCGAGGCGCTGCCGGCGCCTTACGTGCTGCGCTTTTACAACTGGAAGGCGCCGGGCGTCACCTTCGGCTATTCCCAGCGCCGCAAGGCCGTCGGCGAGGCCGTGGCGGCCGCCGGCAGCGCCATCACGGCCATCGTGCGGCGCCCCACCGGCGGCGGCATCGTCTTCCACGAGACCGACCTCACCTTCTCCTTCATCTTCCACGCCCCGGGCGTCTACTTCGAGCCCGGCAAGACCTACGAGCGCCTGCACCGGTCCATCAACGCAGAGTACGCCCGCCTGGGCGTCTCCTTCGACCTGCTCAACGAGAAGACCAAGGACTACGCCGTCAACGACCCGGTGATGAACTGCTTCTCAAAACCGGTAGACAAGGATATATTGTATAATGGAAAAAAAGTGCTCGGCGGAGCGCTCCGGAAGCTAGGCGACTATATGCTGTACCAGGCCTCCTTCCAGGCCCCGGACGCCAGGGCCAACGCCCCCCTGCACAGGAACGCGATCATCAAGGCCCTGGGCGGCGAATACGGGCTGGAGTGGGAAACCGTCGGCATCCCGGCGGACACCCTGGCGAAAACCGCGGAGACGGCGGGGCTGAAATACCGCACCCCCGGGTGGAACGAGCGGATCTAGCGGGCGATACAAGGAGAACGACCATGATAGCTTTCGTACTTTGCAAACTGGTGGCCGGCCTCGAGCAGAAGGCCGTACAGCAGATCAAGAACGTCCGCGGCGTGAAGGAAGTCTACATGACCTTCGGCGGCTGGGACGCCATCCTGCTGGCGGAGTCGGACACCATCGACAAGCTCAGCGGCCTGATAGTGCGCGAAGTGCGCGGCATCCACGGCGTGCAGACCACCGAGACGCTGGTAACCACGAACGTCTAGTTTTTTTCTGCAGAAGGTAATTTAATGGAAAACGCTTCCGGTTTCGGCCGCCCGGCCGACAAGCTGGTCCTGATAGTCGACGACGACGAGTCCGTCAGGGAGCTTATCGAATTCATAGTCAAGAAGGAAGGCTTCCGCATCGAAAAGGCGGCCGACGGGGAAGAGGCGCTCAACAAGGCGCGCACCGTCAGCCCCGACCTCATCCTGCTGGACCTGATGCTGCCCAAGTTCGGCGGCTTCGAGATCCTGCGCGAGCTGCAGTCCGACGACACCGGCACCATCCCGATCGTCATCATCACCGGCCGCTACACAGACCGCTCCACCTCGGACATGATAAAGCAGGAACCCAACGTCCGGGACTTCATAGAGAAACCGGTAAAACCGCAAATCCTGAGCTCCCTGCTGCACAAGCTGCTTAAAACCCAGCCCGCGCTCAGAAAACCGGGGTTTTAACCCATGTTCCGGACGCGGGGCCCGGCGGCCTGGATCGCTATCGCGGTCCCGGCCTTTTTTTTGCTGGCCTCGGCCGACCTGGGCCTGCGCTCGCGCGGCGCGCTGGCGCGGGCGGAACAGCACGCCCGCTGGCGCGACAACCCCTCCGAAAAAGCGGCTCATTTCAATTCCCTCTTCGACCGCAGGGCCCTGGAAATAAAGGCGGAGGCCGCGGCCGGCCGCCTGGCCCCCGAGCAAGCCGCGCGGGCCCAAGCCCTGGCCGCCGCCGAGCGCGACCTGCAGCTGCAGGAGAGCTCGGCCAAGCAGGCCTGGCTCTGGTACCGCACCGCCGCGCGCGAATTCCGTTCCCCCCTCAACCCCTGGGCCGCCAGCGCGGAGAAGGAGCTGCCCGCGGCCCTGGCCGCCTGGCGCGCCGAGCTGCGCTCGCGCGGCGTTAAAACCGAAGACTGGATGCTGGAGTAGCCGCGTGCGCTGGCTGAAACCGCTCATAGGGATAGCCCTGGCACCGGCGGCGCTGGCCGCCGTGTGGGCCACAGGCCGGGCCCTCGGCCCCGCGCTGGGCAACTTCCCGGCCACGGCCCCGCTGCTGGGCGGGGCGCTGGCCGGCCTGCTGCTGCATACGCTGGGCCGCGGCCGGCGGCTCTATGTCGCCTCACACGAGCTGACGCACGCGCTGGCCGCCGTGCTGACGGGCGTTAAGGTGCGCAAGATCTCGGTCAGAAAAAGCAGCGGCTACGTGCTGCTGGACTCAACCAACGCCTTCATCTCACTGGCGCCGTATTTCGTCCCCTTCTACACCCTGGCCGTCTCCGCCGCTTTCTGGACGGCGGGCCGCTTCTGGCCGGTAGCGCCGTACCGGCCGTGGTTCCTGGCGGCCGCGGGCTTCACGCTGGCGTTCCACCTGCTGCATACGGCTGACATCCTGGCCGGCCCGGTGCAGAGCGACCTGCGCAAGGCCGGAGGGCCGGTCTTCTCGCTGCCGCTGCTGGTGCTGCTAAACTGCGTGGGCCTGGCCGCCGCCCTGCGCCTGCTGTTCCCCGGCCTGCTGAGCCTGCGAGCCTGGTGGGGCGGGGTGCTGGCGGCGCAGGCGGCCGCCTACGGCGCCGTCGCCTACGCCGCCCTCTACGTCTTTAATACTGCTAAAATATACTTCAGGACATGAGACTCGCTACCAAGATAATGGCCAGGGTTATCGTGCTGCCTCTATTGCTGGCGGCCGGCCTGGTCGTCGCCGGACTGCTCACGCTGCGCGTCATGTTCACCCCGTCAGACCTCGAATCCATCGTCACCAACCAGTTCCAGGAATTTTTAAAGCGCCCGGTGCATATCGACTCGGCCCGCCTTTCCCTGACCGGGGAGATCCAGGTGCGCGGCCTGCGCGTTACGGAACCGGGGCCGGAGGCGGTGGAATTCCTGAAGGCCGACTTCATTTACGCCACGTACCGGGTGCTGCCGCTGCTGCAACGCAAGCTGGAGATAGACAGCGTGGTCCTGGTGGGGCCGCAGATAGAGCTTTACAAGCGCGCCGACGGCACCTGGAACGTCTCCGACATCCTGGCCGCCTACAGGCAGTCCGCCGGCGGGAACATGCTCAACAAGATAGACTCGGCCGAGGTCAAGGACGGGCGCGTCAACGTGACCTACGTCGCGACCAAGCGGCGCCACACCCTGGAGAACTTCAACGCGGCCCTATCCAATTTCAAGCCCGGCGCAGACACGCCTTTTCACGCCTCCGTCTTCCTGAAGAGCGACGCCTTCCGCCGCCCGGTGAGCGGCCGGCTCTACACCGAGGGAGCTGTCAACTTCGCGGATTTCCGCTGGGAGGAGGCGGAGGTGAAGAACCTGCGGGCGGACCTGACCGTGCAGGAAAAGACCGTCTCCTTCTCCGGGCGGGCCAAAAACTTCCGCCGGCCGGAGGTGGCGCTGAGGGCGGAGACGCCCCTGCTCAAGAGCGCCGACCTGGCCTGCTTCTTCGACCCTCCCTTCAATTTCACGGCGCCGCGCGCCTCGTGGGACCTGAACGCGGTGTTCCTCTCTTCGCGGACGGCCGAGGTGCGCGTTGTGGCGCGCCCGCTGAACCTGAGGACGGAGGGCGTCTTCGACTTCTCTAAATCCACGCCGTCCTACTCGCTGACGATCTCGGCCCCGCCGATCAAGCTGGACCTGCTCAAGCGCTACGGCGCGGCGCTGCCGGTGGAGAACCCCTCAGGCACGGTGCAGGTGCGCCTGAAGATCTCGTCCAGGAACGGCAAGCCGGTGCTTTCGCGCTTCTTCATCAACACCAGCGGCGCGGGCCTGAAGTACCGCAACCTCACCATCTCGGGCGCCGACCTGGCCGCGCTGCTGTCGGAGAACTTCGCCAGCAACTTCGCCAACGCCACCAGGGGCAAGGTCACGCTGGACGCCAACACCATGTCCAATGTCCGGCTGAAAACCGAGATCACCAAGAACCAGATGCTCTACACCTACTCCGGCAATTTCAACGGCGCCTTCGCCAAGGGCCGCATCCTCGTCCGCAAGCCCTTCTCTTCGGAGCGCATCCTGGAGCTGACCGGCTACTCCTCCGCCGTGGTCTATTCGGAGCTCAAGGACCTGGTTTTCGGCATCAAGGAACTGCGCGGGCCGCGGGTAGGCATGCCCGAAGTGGAGGCCAGCCTGGCCTGGCTCAAGACCCTGAAGAACTCCATCCCGATGGGCTTCTCCGGCTTCAAACTGCTCTACAAGACCGACAAGTACAAGCACGAATACATGGACGCGGCGGACTTCTACGCGCAGGCCTCGCTGCGCGACATAGCCGGCGACATCTCCAAGATCCGCGGCGACATTTCCTTCCGGGCGGGCGCCGGCACCTTCTACGACGTGCAGCGCACCTCGGAGAAGGACCGCGTCTTCTACCTCTTCTCGCTGCCGCTGACCTTCATCCACCGCATGAACCGCACCGGGGCGCTGAAGTTCGGCTACAAGGTGAAAGACATCTCGTTCAACTCCATCGGCGGCGACTACTACGCCGACGGCGGCAAGGTGGAGATCAAGAACTTCTGGCTGGAAGGCAAGGAGTTCTCCGCCGCCGTCACCGGCCAGCTGGACTTTTACAACGAAACGATGGACGTAAAAATTTATACAATATCAGGTAAGTATTATTCGATGGGGAGCCTCCCGGAGGCCCTCACCGACTCGAGCGGCAAGCCGGCGCTGGCCTTCACCCTGAAGGGAAAGATGGCCGACCCTAAGTTCGAGATGGTCAGCCCCGGCGGCAGCGGCGACCGCATCAGGGAAGCCGCGAAGAAAGGCGCGCAGATAGATTTTGCGGGGATAGACGCTTTCGCAGGAGGAAAAAAATAATGTCCAAGCTAGGCAAATTTGACGTCGTGGGACTGCTGCAGGAGCACGGGGCCATCCTCAACGGCCATTTCCAGATCCCTTCGGGCTTCCACACCCAGACCTACATCCAGCCCTCCCTCGTGCTGCAGTACCCGCACCTGGCGCAGAAGGTGGCCAAGGAAATGGCCGCCAAGTTCCCGCAGGAGATCAACGTCGTCATCTCCCCCTCCGTGGGTTCCATGTCCATCGGCCAGGAAGTGGCCCGCGTGAAGAAAGCCCGCTCCATTTTCACCGAGAAGATCAACGGCGTGATGGTGCTCAAGCGCGACTTCAAGATCTCCGAGGGCGAGCGCGTCCTGGTAGTCGACGACGTCCTCAATTCCGGCCGCATGTGCGGCGAGGCCATCAACCTGGCCCGCGGCTACGGCGCCAAGGTCATAGGCGTGGCCGCCATCGTGGACCGCTCCACCGGCGACCTCACCCTGAACGTCCCCGTACGCGGGCTGATCTCCTACCCGCTGCAGCTTTTCCCCCCGGACAACTGCCCGCTCTGCCGGCAGAAGCTCCCGCTTACCATTCCCGGCTCTTCCGCGCACCACGTGCACGGCCAGGAGTAGGCCGCTCCGGGGCGGGTGCCCGCCCCCTTTCGTTTCCCCTATGAAAACAAAGTACGTCGCCCTGCTGTCCGATTTCGGCACGAACGACCCCTTCGTCGCGGCCATGAAGGGCGTGCTGCTTTCCCGGGCTCCGGGCCTGACCATCATAGACATCACGCACCAGGTGCCGCCGCAGGACGTGCAGACCGCCGCCTTCTACCTGATGACGGCCATCCCTTACATGCCCAAGGGCACGCTGTTCATGACCGTCGTAGACCCGACCGTGGGCACCGGGCGCGGCATCGTCTGGGCCAAGACCGCGGACCACCAGTTCATCGCCCCGGACAACGGCCTTATCAGCTGGGTGGAGCAGAAGGAAAAGATCCTCGAGGCCCGCTTCATCAGCAATTCCTCCCTGTTCATGGACACCATCAGCTCCACCTTCCACGGGCGCGACATCATGGCCCCGGTGGCCGCCGCCATAGCCAAGGGCCTGCCCGAGAAAAAGATCGGCCCGGTCTTCAACGACTACCGGCGCCTGCCGTTCCCGCAGCCGGTCAGGGCCGGCAACCGCGTGACCGGACAGGTGATCGCCATCGACCATTTCGGCAACGTGGTGACCAACATAAAGCGCGACTACCTCAGCGCGCGCGCCGTCTTCAACCTGGCCGGCCGCATGCTCAAGGACCTCAAGCTCACCTACGCCTCTGTCCCGGAGGGCGAGGCGCTGGCGGTCATCGGCTCTTTCGGCTTCCTGGAATTTTCGGTCCGCAACGGCAACTTCGCCAGGACCTTCGACGTAAAAATAGGCTCCCCGGTGGAAGCCATAGTCTCGCTTGATGAATAATATAAAAAACCTGAAACTTAAGCGCGAAGCCCTCAAGCGACGCGCGTTCGGCCACGCCTGGGTGTTCTCCAACGAGCTCGAGCTCGTAGACACCTCCATCCCGCCCGGCACCGTCTGCGGGCTGACCTACCCCGACGGCCGCCCGGCCGGGGTGGGCTTCTTCAACCCGAAAAGCCTCATCGCCGTGCGCCTGCTGGTCCAGAACACCAATGTGCTGCCCGGGGACTTCCTGAAAGAGCGCCTGGCCGCCGCCCTGAAATACCGCGAGGAGCTCGGCGTGGACCGCGCCTGCCGGCTCTGCTTCGGCGAGTCCGACGGCCTGCCCGGCCTGGTAGTGGACCGCTACGGCGACGCCGTGGTGATAGAGCTCCTCTCCGCCGGCATGGAACTGCTGAAGGACCAGCTCACGGCCGCGCTGACGGACCTGCTGAGGCCCAAGGGCATCTACTACAAGAACGACCACCAGTTCCGCGAGCTGGAAGGCCTGAAATCCTACGAGGAGACCGCCTTCGGCGTGATGCCGGAGAAGGTGCGCATCGAGGAGAACGGCCTCAAATACGATATCCCCATGGCCGGCGGGCAGAAGACCGGCTGGTACTTCGACCAGCGCGAGAACCGCGCGGCGCTGGAACCCTTCTTCAAGGGCCGGCGCGTGCTGGACCTGCACACCTACCTGGGCGCCTTCGCCATAACGGCGGCCAAGGCCGGCGCCGAGGCCGTCTGGGCCGTGGACTCCTCTGAGAAAGCCATCGAGGCCGCGCAGGCCAACGCCGCGCTCAACGGCGTGGAAGGCAAGGTCCTCTTCCGCAAAGAGAAGGCCGAGCGCCTGATAGAGGCCCTTGAGGCGGGCGACCTCCCCGAGAAGCCGGACTTCATCCTGCTCGACCCGCCGAATATCGTGCGCAACAAGAAGCATCTGCCGCAGGCGCTGAAGATGCTGTCGCGCATGGCCGGCGCCGCGCTGAAGTCGCTGCCCAAGGGCGGCTACCTCGCGGTCTCGACCTGCTCGCACCACATCTCGCGCGGCATGTTCGTGGAGACGCTCTCCGCGGCAGCGTCCAAAGCGGGCCGCCAGGCCGTCATGGTGGAGCTGCGCGGCCAGGCCAAGGACCATCCCATCCTGATCAGCATGCCGGAGACGGAGTACCTGCACTTCGCGCTCCTGCGCGTGGTGTAGAGAACGCCGCAAAAAGAAAAGGGCCCGAGAGCGGGCCCTTTTTCTTTTGCGCTGCGCGCTAAATGATGCTTTTCACTACCTTGAGGATCTCGGCCTTGCTCGACGGCTTGGTGATGTAGGTCTTGGCGCCGTAGGAGATCGCCTGCTGGATCTCGTTGATGCTGCCCTCGACGGTGAGCATCACCACCTGCGCGCCGTGGGTGACCTTGTCGTCCTTGATAGCCTTGCAGGCCCGCAGGCCGTCCATCACGGGCATATGGATGTCGAGCATGACCAGCGCAGGCAGCTCCTTGCGCGCCAGCTCCACGGCTTCCTGGCCGTTCTCGGCCTTGATGACCTGGTAGCCCTCGGCCTCCAGCATGGAGCTGAGGGTCTCGAGCATCTCTGCGTCGTCGTCGGCTATCAGGATCTTGTTATGGAGAGGCATAGAAACTCCGGGAAAGAAAAATTGCCGCGGGTTGGGATCGAACCAACGACACCCGGTTTTTCAGACCGGTGCTCTACCACTGAGCTACCGCGGCAAAATGTGGTAAGACTGCTTTTCAATAATAGCATTTTTTGAAAACCCAGCAAAAGACGCTATTTCAGTTCCAGCACCTCGTGCAGGCCCGGGCCGTAGGAGATCAGCTCCACCTTCGGGTACGGGTAGCAGGCGCAGACACGCTCCAGCGTGGCGAGGAATTTCTTCGCCTCGCCGGTAAAGCTCTTTATCCCCCTCGAAACGTCCGCGCCGCCGAGCAGGTCTATGTGCGTGATGGCCAGTTTGGTGGCGGAGTTCACGCGCACCGTCTGCAGGGCCACGTCCATCTCGAAGGCGCCCACCCGCCGCAGGCGGCCGCTGACGCTGCCCACCTCGCGCCCGGCGGTGTGGTACTTCGTCAGCATGGCCTTATCCTTCAGCTCGTTGGCCACCATGCCGGGGCCCACGCGGGTGACGTAAGGCTTGAAGATAGCGTAGACGTCGCCGGCGTACTTGGGCCCGAGGCCCGCCTCGCCCAGGAAAGTGGAGGCCGTGGTGTCGCGCGAGGTGACGAAGGGATATTCGCCGTGCAGGTTGGACAGTTTCATCCCCTGCGTGCCCTCGAGCAGCATTTTAGAGCCCTTAGCTAGCGCCTTATTGAGGAGCTCAGGCACGTCCCTGACATATTTCTTCAGACGGGGATGGTCCTTGGCGAAAGTCAGCTTTTTGCGGTCCACCCGGTCGCGCACGGCGGCGCCGAGACCGGTGCCGACGCTGCCTATCTTGCCCATCATGCGGGCGTCGGCGCGCTCGGCCGCGGTGTGGCGAGGTTCTATAATGACCACGTGCGGGTCGATGATGAGCCGGCTACCGGCGCCGGTAAGCTCTACTTCCTTTTCCAGCCAGTCCGGTATGATATACGTGCCGGCGCCCAGCACCAGCTTGGTGCGCCTGTTCACGAAGGCGCCCGGCATGGTCTTGAGCGTGTAGATCTTATCTTTGTAGAAGATCGTGTGCCCGGCGTTAGGGCCGCCGACGCGGATGGCGTAATCGTAATCTTTCTTCTCCGCGAGGTAAGCGCAGATCTTGCCCTTGCCCTCGTCGCCCGCCTGCCCGCCCACTACTATGTCAACCGGCATGGTTTACCTCCGTTTGGCTATCCTGGCCGCCAGCCCCGTATAGTTCAGGGGCGACAGGCGCGAGAGCTCGGCCTTGACCGTCCGCTTAAGCTCTAGCCCGTAAATAAATTGCCTCATCCCGTCCGCGGTGACCGCGCGCCCGCGCGTGAACTTGCTGAGCAGTTCGTAGGGACCGTGCTCGCCCTCGCGGCGCAGGATGGTCTGTATCCCCTCGGCCAGCACCTCGGGGTGCGCCTCCAGCTCCGCGGCGGCGGCCGCCTCGTCGGGCGAGACCCGAGAAAGGCCGGAGAGGATAGACTTGTAAGCCGCCAGCGAGTGGCCGAAGGCCGCGCCGAAGTTGCGTTCCACGGTGGAGTCGGAAAGGTCGCGCTGCAGGCGCGAGACCGGAAGTTTAGCCGAGAAGAAACCGAGCTGGGCGTTGGCGAGGCCCAGGTTCCCCTCGGCGTTCTCGAAGTGGATCGGGTTCACCTTCTGCGGCATGGTGGACGAACCCACCTCGCCCGCCACCGCCCGCTGCCTGACGAGCCCGGCGGAGATATAGCGCCACATGTCCTGGCAGAAGGCCAGCAGGACCGTGTTGGCCCGCCGCAGGTTGTCGAACAGTTCGGCGTAGGTGTCGTGCGGCTCTATCTGCGTGGTGACCGGGTTGAACTCCAGCCCGTCGAAGCTCTCCACGAACTCCCGGGAAAACTTCTCCCAGTTCACGCCCGGGTAGGCGGCGGCGTGGGCATTGTAGTTGCCCGAGGCGCCGTTGAGCTTGGCACAGATGCTCAGGGCCTTGAGCTGCCTGACCTGCCTGGCCAGCCGCGCGTGGAAGACGCGGAACTCCTTGCCGAAGGTGGTTGGCACGGCCGGTTGCCCGTGCGTGCGCGCCAGCAGCGGCGCGGCGGCATGCCGGGCCGCAAGGGCGTCCAGCGCCGCGAGGAGTTCCTCCAGGGCGGGCAGGAGTTGCGTGCGCAGGCAGTCGCGCAGCATCAGCGCGTAGGAGATGTTGTTGACGTCCTCGGAAGTCAGCGCGAAATGCACCAGTTCCGCGAGGTCGCGCAGGGAACTGCGGTGCAGGCGCGCCTTAATGAAATATTCCACCGCCTTCACATCGTGGCGGGTGGCGGGGATCGGGCCCGAACCCCTTTCCTCGAGCTCTATGATCTTCAGGACGTCGGCTTCGGAGAGCTGCGGCAGCCGCTCCAGCAGCTTCTTTTCCGCGGCGGTCAGGCGGCGCGCCCTGACGCCCGGAGTGGCGCAGAGCGCGGCCAGGTAGCGGCACTCCACCAGCGCCCGGTAGCGTGCCAGGGCGCCCTCGCCGCACAGGCGGCTCAGCCCCTCCAGCTTGGCGGCGTATCTCCCGTCCAGCGGGCTTAAAGCTTCGGTATTGCGGCTGCGCGCCATAGTTTTCCTCCCGTAAAGTCTATCCTATTATTACAAATAGCAAGCCCGAGTAAAACCCCGCAGTTTTGCTACAATATCACCATGAAACCCACCGCCGAAACCTGCGGCCTGCTGCTGAACGCCGTTGAGCAGACCTGCGAGACTTTTTTCCTGACTTCGGCGGACGGCACCATCGTTTACGTCAACCCGGCCTTCGAGGCCCTCACCGGCTACAAGCGCCGGGAAGTGATCGGCAAGAACGCCAGCATCCTCAAGAGCGGCCAGCATCCCCCGGAGTTCTACAAGGAGATGTGGGGCACCATCGGGTCCGGCCGGCGCTGGAGCGGCCGCCTGACCAACCGCCGCAAGGACGGCACCTTCTACACCGAGGAGGTCCGCATCTGCCCCATCTGCGGACATGACGGCAAGCCTACCCATTTCCTGGCCCTGCGCCACGATATCGCCCGCGAAACCCAGCTGGAAGACCAACTGACGCAGGCGCAGAAGATGGAGTCCCTCGGCCTGCTGGCCGGCCAACTCTCCCATGATTTCAACAACCTGCTTACCGTCATCATCGGCTCCATGGAACTCATCATAGAAGAGCTGCAGAAAGGCTCCATAGGCCAGAAACTCTCTACCGAGATCCTGCGCTCTTCCAAGGAATCAGCCGCACTTATCAAGCAGCTGATGATGTTCGCGCGCAAGCACGATCTGCGTCCCATAGAGGTGTCCCTGAACGCCCCTCTCGGCGAGCTGAAAGTCCTGCTCGACAACCTGCTGGGCAAGAACGTCTCCGTGGCCTACGCCCTGGACGAGGACCTGCTCAAGGTCAGGATGGAGCCCGAGCACTTCAAGCAGGCCGTCATGAACCTGGCCGTCAACGCCAAGGACGCCATGAACGGCAAGGGCGGGATATTGGTAAAGACCTTCAACGCGGGCCCCGACGGGCTGCCCCCCTCCCTGGCGCGGGGGCAGTACGCCGTTTTCGAACTCTCCGACACCGGCCCCGGCATCCCCGCGGACATCCTGCCGCGGATCTTCGAACCTTTCTTCACCACCAAGCCCAAGGGCAAGGGCACCGGCCTGGGGCTCTCCACCGTTTACGGCGTGGTCCGCCAGAACGGCGGGCAGGTCTTCGCCTCCAACCGCCACGGCGGCGGGGCCGCGTTCACCATCTACTTTCCCGCGGTAAAATAATTCCTTCCGTCAGTGCCTGAAGTGCCTCACGCCCGTTAGCACCATGGCCGCGCCCAGTTTATCGGCGGCCTCTATAACTTCCTTGTCCTTCACCGAGCCCCCCGGCTGTATTATAGCCGTGGCGCCCAGCTTCACGCCCTCTTCCATGGCGTCCGGGAAAGGGAAGAAGGCGTCGGAGGCCATGACCAGCGTCTTCGGGACGGGGTTGTCCTTCAGGAAGTCAGCGTACTTGTGTCCGGCCATGAATACCGAATCCACCCTCGACATCTGGCCCGCCCCGATGGCGACGGTGCGGCAGGTGTCCGAGAAGACTACGGCGTTGGAACGCACGTATTTGGCGGCGGCCCAGGCGAAGCGCAACGCCTCTTCCTCTTCCCTGGACGGTTTGCGTTTCGTGGGCACTTCCCACTTCTCCCCGAACAGGAGCTTATCGTCCGTGCTGACCAGCACTTCGTCGCCCACCGAGCGCAGCACCAGGTTGTCCTTCGGGAAGCTCTCCCACTTGAGCAGGCGCAGGTTGGTTTTCCTGGCGAAAACTTCCAGCGCCCTGGGATCGTAATCAGGCGCGCAGATGACCTCCACGAACTTTTTGGCGAGGAACTCCGCGATGCGCCCGTCCAGGGGCCGGTTCACAGCGATGATGCCGCCGAAGGCCGAGAGCGGGTCGCAGGTCCAGGCCCGCTCGAAGGCTTCCGCAATATCCGCGCCGGTGCCGAGGCCGCAGGGAGTGACGTGCTTGAAGATGACGGCCGCGGGCTTGTCGAACTCCTGCACCGCCTGGTAAGTGCCGTAGGCGTCGAGCAGGTTATTGTAGGAGAGTTCCTTGCCCTGCAGCTGTTCGAACGGCGGCTTGACCTTGCGCGTATAGAGGGCGCAGGCCTGGTGCGGGTTCTCGCCATAGCGCAGGGGATGAACCTTAGTAAGCTTTATCTCCAGGGCCGCGGGGAAAGGCGCCGGGGCGCCGGCCAGCACGGAGCCTATTTCCCCGTCGTAGGCTGCGGTATGTTTGAAGGCTTTGACGGCAAGGTCCTTCTTTAACTGCAGCGGCAGCTCGCCTCCGCCGGCACGCAGGGCCTCCAGCGCCGGCGGGTAATCCGCCGGCGAGGTCAGCACGGCGACGGAACTGTAATTCTTGGCCGCGGCGCGGATCAAAGCCACGCCGCCGATGTCTATGTTCTCTATGAGCTCCTCGGACCACGGCGCGGCCTTCTTGGCCGTGGCGGAGAAGGGGTAGAGGTTCACCACTATCATATCCAGCGGCTCGATGCCGAACTTGAAGACGGCGTCGGCGTGGACCGGGTTGTCCCGGCGGTAGAGGATGCCGCCGTGCACCGCCGGGTGCAGGGTTTTTACGCGGCCGTCCAGCATTTCCGGGTAGCCGGTCAGGGTTTCCAGCGCGCGCACCGGCACTCCGGCGTCACGCAGGGCCTTGTAGGTGCCCGAGGTGGAGACCAGTTCCACCCCCTGCGCGGCCAAGCCCCGCGCGAACTCCAGCAGACCGGTCTTGTCGGAGACGGAGAGGAGGGCGCGGCGGACTTTGCCGGTTTCGGGCAGGGGACCGGCTATTTCCACGCGGCCCGAGTTTATTTTCAGGCGGCCGGCGCAGTAGAGGGCCACGGCCCTGGGGTAGACGGCGAGCTCGGCGGCGTTGACGCGCTGGGCGAGGGTCTCGGGGGTGTCTCCGGGCAGGACGGGGACGGGCTGCTGCAGCACGATGGGGCCGCGGTCGTAGTTCTCGTCGACGAAATGGACGGTGGGGCCGCTGACTTTGGCGCCGGCTTCCAACACGGCCTCGTGGACCTTCATGCCGTAACAGCCTTTGCCGCCGAAGGAGGGCAGCAGGGCGGGATGGACGTTGAGGATGCGGTCTTTGTAGGCGGCGAGCATTTTGGGCCCGAGCTTTATCATGAAGCCGGCGAGGCAGACGAGGTCGGCCCTGGCGTTGCGGCAGAGGGCGGCGAGATGTGCGTCGTAGTTGCCGGGGGCGAAATCCTTGGGGGAGGCGGTCTCGGTCGGGATGCCGGCTTTTTCGGCGCGCATGAGGGCGCCGGCGTCTTTTTTGCTGGATACGACCAGGACTATTTTGCCGTCTATGCGGCCGTCTTTGGCGGCGTCTATCAGCGCCTGCAGGTTGCTGCCGCCGCCCGAAGCGAACACGACGATATTTTTCATAGGCCTCCTATAACTTTATCACCGGGGCGGGCTGTCCGGCGTGTTGCCCCGTTCACCCTGGCAGAGGGAACCGTTGCGCGGTTCCCCCCGAAGCGGGCCCCCCCCTCCCCAAAGGGTTCACGGGGCAACACGCCGGCCATCCCGCGGGCGCACTATTTTAAAACGACTTCGTTCCTGCCTTTTACGACTTCGCCGATAACTACCGCCCCCTTCAGGGTTTTGAGGGCGGTTTTTACGGCGGAGGGGCGCAGGACGGCTATCATGCCGAGGCCCATGTTGAAGGACTCCCACATGTCGGGCTCGGGGATGCCGCCTATCTTCTGGAGCTCGCGCATTATGGACGGGACTTTCCAGGCGTTCGTATGCACCACGGCGCCGAGGTGCTTGGGCAGGACGCGGGGCAGGTTGCCGGGGATGCCTGAGCCGGTGATGTGGGCGAGGGCGAGCAGCTCCTGTTTCTGTTTCCCGAGGGCGGCGCGGAGTTTGTTGACGTCCTTCACGTAGATCCTGGTCGGGGTGAGCAGGCGCGGGGCGAATTTTTTCAGGAGTTTCTTGTCGCCGAGGACCTTGCGGATCAGGGAAAAGCCGTTGGAGTGGAAACCGGTGGAGGGCAGGCCCACCAGGACGTCGCCGGCGCGCGCCTTGCGGCCGTCCAGGGCTTCGGAATTCTTCACTATGCCGACGGAGAAGCCGGCCAGGTCGTACTCTCCGGGCTGGTAGAAGCCGGGCATTTCCGCGGTTTCGCCGCCCAGCAGTACGGATTCCGCCTGCCGGCAGCCTTCCAGGATGCCGTCAATGATCTTCTTGGAGCGGGCCAGGTCCAGCTTGCCGGTGGCGTAGTAGTCGAGGAAGAGCATGGGGCGGGCGCCGCAGCAGAGCAGGTCGTTGACGCACATGGCGACGAGGTCTATGCCGATGGTGTCGTGGCGGTCCAGCAGGAAGGCGAGCTTGAGCTTGGTGCCCACGCCGTCCGTGGAGGCGACCAGGCTGTACTTGTTCTTCAGTTCGGGGACCGGCAGCAGCCCGGCGAAGCCGCCGATGGCCTTGGATTTTTTCTCGAGGAACTCGGTAAACTTGTCCGCCAGTTTTATATCGACGCCGCTTTTTTTGTAGGTGGTCATGGTTTCTCCTGTTTAAAGACCGATATCCTTGCGGTACTGCATGCCTTCGAAAGAGATCTTCTCAAGGGCCGCGTAAGCCCGCTGCCTGGCGGCCTTCAGGTCCTTGCCGCAGGCGCTTACTGAGAGCACGCGCCCGCCGGCAGTGAAGAACGCGTCGTCCCTCCTGGCAGTGCCGGCGTGAAAAACCTGCGCGGACAGTGCCGGGCCTGCCAGGCCTTTGATCGGCTTCCCGCTTTCCGCACTATCCGGGTAGCCCCCCGAAGCCGCCACTATGGAAACGCAGGTTTCGCCGGTAAGTTCCAGCTCCCGGCCCGCCAGTTTTCCCTCCGCGCAGGCGAGGAGCAGCGGCAGCAGGTCGGATTTTATGACCGGCAGGATGGCCTGGGTTTCCGGGTCGCCGAAGCGCACGTTGAATTCCAGCACCTTGGGGCCCTGCGCCGACAGCATTATCCCGGCGTAGATCAGCCCCCGGAAGTCCAGCCGCTCTTTCCTGGCCCCGGCCACGAAGCGCGCCAGCACCTCCCGCTCTATGACAGCCATGTCCGCCGCCGGCAGCGTCACCGGGCACACGGCGCCCATGCCGCCGGTGTTCGGGCCGTGATTGCCGTCCAGCAGGCGCTTGTGGTCGCGGGAAACAGGCAGCGCCAGATAAGTCTCGCCGTCCACGAAGGCCATTACCGAAGCTTCCACTCCGGGCAGGAATTCCTCCAGCACCACCTTGGCCCCGGCGGCCCCGAAGACGCGCTTCTCCATGAAATCTTCCACGGCGGCCAGCGCCTCGGCCTCGCTGCAGCAGATGCGCACGCCTTTGCCAGCCGCAAGCCCGTCCGCCTTCACTACTACCGGGTAGTTCCTGTTCTCCTTTACCTTTTCCCGCGCGAAGCCGGCGGAATGGAGCACCGTAAAGGCGGCGGTGGGCAGGCCGTTGCGCTCCATGAATTCCTTGGCCGCCTGCTTGGAGGCTTCCAGCATGGCCCCCTTCTGGGACGGCCCGAAAACTTTGACGCCCCGGCGGGTAAGAAAATCCGTCAGCCCCCTCGCCAGCGGCGCCTCCGGCCCGACTACTACGAGGTCAATTTTCTTTTCCAGGCAGAAAGCGCAGACCTTGTCGAAATCCTCCCAGCGCAGCGGGGGGCGCTCCGCCAGCGGCGCCAGGCCGTCGGACCCCGGCACGGCGTAAAGTTTGCCAAGCAGCGGGCTCTGCTTGAGCTTCCAGGCCAGCGCGTGCTCGCGGCCGCCGGAGCCGATGAGCAGTACGTTCACAGCGCCTCCTGGTACTTGCCCGTGAAGCAGGAGACGCAGAAATTCCTGTCCTTGCCGCTCCCGCAGGCGCCCACCAGGCTTTCCAGGCTGAGGTAATGCAGTTCGTCGGCTCCGATGTAGCGGCGGATCTGTTCCACGGAGAGCTTGTTGGCGATCAGCTCACCCTTGTTGGGCGTGTCTATGCCGAAATAGCAGGGCGAGATGATAGCGGGCGAGGCGATGGCCATGATGACCTTTTTCGCGCCGGATCTCTTGAGGCTGGCAACTATCTTGCGCGAGGTGGTGCCGCGCACCAGCGAGTCGTCTATCAATATTATCGTCTTGCCCTTTATGACGTCTCGGATGGGCGCCAGCTTCAGGCGGGCGGTAAATTCCCGCAGGCCCTGGTCGGGCTGGATGAAGGAGCGCCCGGTATAATGGTTGCGCATGAAGACGGTCTGGTAAGGGATCCAGGATTCCTCGGAATAGCCCAGCGCGTAGACGGTGCCGGAGTCCGGCACGCCGGAGACGATGTCCGCCTTTACGCCCTTGAGTTCCCTGGCCAGCAGGGCGCCTATCTCGTAGCGGGCGGTCTGCACCGAGCGCCCGGCCACCACGGAGTCGGGCCGCGCGAAATAGACCTGCTCGAAGATGCAGCGCGTGAATTCTTTGGCTCTGGCGAAGCGCCTGGAGCGCAGTTTCCCCCCGGCTATGGTCACCATCTCTCCGGGCTCCACCTCCCGCAGCACCTTGCCGCCGGCTACCTCTATGGCGCAGGTCTCGGAAGCGAGCATATAGGACTTGCCCAGCCGGCCCAGCACCAGCGGCCGGTAGCCGTGCGGGTCGCGCGCGCCTATTACCAGGCCGGGCGCCATGAACAGGAAGGCGTAGGCCCCGGCCAGCTTGGGCAGGTTTTTGGCCAGCGTATCCTCCAGCCCGCGGCCCGGGCAGCGGGCCGCCAGGTGCAGGATGACTTCGCTGTCGCTCGAGGACTGAAAGATGGCCCCGGCCTTCTGCAGTTTCGCCTTCAGCGCGTCTGCGTTGGTGAGGTTCCCGTTATGCGCCACGGCCACCTGCCCGAGGCACGAGTTCAGCACCAGCGGCTGGGCGTTCTTGATGTGGCTGGAGCCGGTGGTGGAATAGCGGATATGGCCGATGGCGCTGCGGCCGGGCAGCCCGGCCAGAACCGCGTTGTCGAACACCTCGTTGACCAGGCCCATGCCGGCGTGATGGCGCAGGGCTCCGCCGTCGTCGGTCACCAGCCCGGCGGATTCCTGCCCGCGGTGCTGCAGCGTGAAGAGCCCGACGTAGGCCAGCTTCGCGGCGTCTTTATTGTCGGTTATGCCGAATATTCCGCACATGGTCTACCTCGTGTACTCGACCGCGTTTTTAAAGAACTGGAACCCGGCCGCCTGCGCTTCGCGCGCGGCCGCCGGCCTGTCCGGATTCTGCCAGGCGAAGAAATTGCGCTCGGGGTGCGGCATCAGGCCGAAGCAGGTGCCCGCCGGGTTGGTCACACCGGCGATGCCGAGCATGGACCCGTTGGGGTTTTCGCAGTAGGTGAGGGCGTGCAGGTTCCCGGCAGTGATGGCCGCCAGCTCGCGCTTATCCTCCACGATGAACTTGCCTTCGCCGTGGGCTATCGGCAGCTCTATCTCGCCGGGCAGTCCTTTAGTGAAAATGCAGGGGCTCTTCTTATTGACCTTAAGTTTCACCCACTTGGCTATGAAATGCCCGCAGTCGTTGGTGTAGAGCGTGGAGACCTGCGCGTTGCCCTTGTTCTCCGGCAGCAGGCCGGTTTTCACCAGGATCTGGAAGCCGTTGCAGATGCCTATCACCGGCCGCTTGCCCTTGATGAACTTCTCGAAGTCCCCGGCGAGCTTCGCCATCTTGACCGCGTAGATCTTGCCGGCGGAAATGTCGTCCCCGTAGGAGAAGCCGCCCGGGAAAGCCATGATATCGTAGTCCAGCACCTTGCGCGCGCCGGAGAGCAGCTGGTTGATATGCACCAGTTCCGGCTCCGCGCCGACGTACTTGAAGGAATTGAAGGTCTCTATGTCGCAGTTGGTGGCCGTACCGCGCAGGATTATAGCCTTGGTTTTTTTCATATCAGCTCCCTCCGCCAGCAGGCCTTGAGCCCGGCGAGGTCTTCCCTGAAGAGCGGCGCGCTCCCGTCCTGCACCGAAAGGACCGGCTCTTCGTTCACATAACCTATTTCCGAGACCGGCAGCCCCTTGACCAGGCGCAGGAATTCGGTCTCTTTGTCTTTCACTACCTCCACGGCCAGCCGGGCCGGGCTTTCCCCGAACAGCAGTTCCGGCAGCGTGAGTTTCTTTTCGCGGGCGGCGCCGGTGAGTTCTATCTCGGCCCCAAGCCCCCCGGAGAAGGCCATCTCGGCCAGCGCAACGGCCAGGCCGCCCTGCGATACGTCGTGGGCCGCGGCCACGCAGCCGGCCTTGATGGCCTTAGCCAGGCCGGCGTAAAGTTTTACGGCCGCCGCGGTATCCAGCGGGGCCACGGAATTATTGCCGGAAGCCTGCAGTTCGTTATACACCGAGCCGCCCAGGCCGCGCGCGTTCAGCCCGGCCAGGTAAACCGGGTTGCCGGCCTCTTTGAAGTTTATGGTGAGGGCCTTCCGCACATCATCCACCGGGGCCGTGGCGGAGATCAGCAGGGAGAGCGGGATCGGGTACTCCCTGCCCTCGGCGTCCTTCGACTGGTTGTAGAAGCTGTCCTTGCCCGAGATGAAGGGCGCGCCGTAGGCGATGGCCCCGTCGAAGCAGCCCTCGGCGGCGAGCACCAGGTCCCCCATCACCTCGGGGTCCTTGGGGCTCGCGGCGCAGAAATTATCCAGGATGGCCGTGCGGGACACATCGGCGCCCGCGCAGAGCAGGTTGCGCACAGCCTCGTCGACGGAATGCAGCGCCATCTGGTAAGGGTCTATCCTCCCTATGGCCGGGTTGAAGCCGTGGCTGACCCCGAAGCCGGAGAAATCCGCCTGGTCCAGCGTGGCGGCCTGCGGCCAGATCACCGCGGCGTCGCCGGGGCCGTCGCCGTATTTGCCCTGCAGCGGCTTGCCCACGGTGCCGCCCTGCACCTCGTGATCGTACTGGGTGATCACCGAATGCCGGGAACAGACATTTGGATGGGCCAGCAAATCTTTAAGGATCTGCCCGTATTTTTCGGCTGGCGGGGCCGGGGGCGCGGCGCTGATCTTTATCTTCCTGCGGCGGGCCTGCTTCTCGAAGTTAGGCACGCCGCCGTGCAGGAAAGCCATCGGCAGGTCCACCACCTTTTCGGCGCCATGGGTGACGAGCAGGCGCCCGTCGCCGGGGAATTCCCCCATCACGCAGTACTCGCAGCTCTCGGCGTCCAGTATGGCGGCGAGTTTCCTGAGCTTGGCTTTAGGCACGGACAGGATCATGCGCTCCTGTGATTCAGAGACCCAGATCTCCCAGGGCTCTATGCGCGTGTCCTTGAGCAGCGCTTTCTCCAGCCGCACCCGCGCGCCCGTTTCGCTACCGAGCTCGCCTATGGCCGAAGAGAAGCCGCCGGCGCCGCAGTCGGTGACGGCGTTATAGAGGCCCAGGTCCCTGGCGCGCATCAGCACGTCCAGCGCCTTCTTCTCGTTGACCGCGTGGCCTATCTGCACTGCGGAAGCGGTAGTTTCCTCGTCGATGTTGGCCGAGGAGAAAGTGGCACCGTGTATGCCGTCGCGGCCGGTGCGGCCGCCTATCGAGACTATCAGGTCGCCGGGAATGACCTTCTTGTCTATCTTGTCCGCGGGGATCAGCCCCGCGCAGCCCACGTAGACCAGGGGGTTCAGCAGGTAGCCTTCGTCGAAGTAAAGCCCGCCGGCGGCCGTCGGGATGCCGATGCGGTTGCCGTAGTCGCGCACGCCTTCCACCACGCCGCGCATGATGCGCTCCGGGGAATGGGCGTTCTTCGGCAGCTTGTGTTTGCCGTCGAGCCGGCCGAAGCAGAAAGTATCGGTATTCAGGACGGGCTTGGCGCCCAGGCCCACGCCGAGGATGTCGCGGATCACGCCGCCCACGCCGGTCTCGGCCCCGCCGTAGGGTTCTACGGCGCAGGGATGGTTGTGGGTCTCGGCCTTGAAGGCCAGGCCCCACTTGCCGCCCTTGCCGAACTCCACTATGCCGGCGTTGTCGGTGAACACCGATAGGCACCATTTCCTGTTGAGCGTTTTGGTGGCCTTAACGATGGTTTCCTTGAAGAGGTTTTTGTATTTCTTAACCTTGCTGCCGTCTCTGAAGACGACCGGGCCGGAGAAGGTCTTGTGCTTGCAGTGCTCGGACCAGGTCTGCGCTATGGTTTCCAGCTCGCCGCGCGTGGGCTGGCGCCCCATTCTTTTAAATTGCCGCTGAGCCTCGGCCAGTTCCAGGGTGTTCAGCGACCAGCCGGCGGCCCTATCCAGGGCCTCGAGTTCTTTGGCCTGGAGAGAAGTGAAGTTTAAGAGGGTGTCATTCATATTTTCTCTATTTTGAACTTGTTGACTATCTCGTTCACAAGGGTTTTTACCACGGCGTGCTTAAGCTTCGCTTCCGACTCGCAGGCCGCGTAATAGGCGCGGCCGAAGCGGACGGCCTGCGGCTCACGGCCCAGCACGTCTGCGATGGCTCCCTTCACGCTTTCCCCGACCACGTCGGTGACGGAATCCTTCAGCCACACCTCAACGCGCCAGGCGCCCTTCAGCCCCGGCTTCCATTGGGCGAGAGAATATTTCTCGGTTATCGGGTCGGCCAGCAGGTCCGTTCCCAGGCGGTCGAACTCGGCCCGGCTGAAGTCGCCTTCCACCCGGTACAGCCGCGACAGGCGCGCGGCCTTCACCCTGAGGCCCGCGTGCGCCATGCGGCCGATGAAGCCCTCTTCCTCGTTCTTCGCGTATTTTTCTTTGGTCCAGATCTCGATTATCATTTTGTCTCCGCCCGTAAATTCGAAGCCGGGTGGCAGTTCACCCGGCTTCGGTAATTTTGTTAAAGGCTTCCTCGTATTTTTTGAGGGTGCCCTGCACTACTTCGGCGGGCAGCCCGGGCGGGGCGGACTTCTTGTCCCAGCCGCTGCCCTCCAGCCAGTCTCGCACATACTGCTTGTCGTAGCTGGCAGGGCTGCTGCCCACGGTATATTTTGAAGCGTCCCAGAAGCGGGAAGAATCCGGAGTCAGGGCCTCGTCTATCAGGATCAGCTCCCCGTCCAGCAGGCCGAACTCGAACTTGGTGTCGGCCAGTATGATGCCGGCCTTCTCCGCGTGCTCCGCTCCGAAATTGTAAAGCGCCAGGCTCTTCTCCCGTATCCTTTCCGCCAGTCCCGCGGGCAGAGCGGCGGCCATGGTCTCGAAGGAAACGTTCTCGTCATGGCCCTGGTCGGCCTTGGTGGTGGGCGTGAAGATGGGTTCCGGCAGTTTCTGCGCCTCTTTCAGCCCGGCCGGCAGCTTTATACCGCAGACGCTGCCCTGCTTCAGGTATTCCTTCCAGCCGGAGCCGGTAATATAGCCGCGCACCACGCATTCGAAATCCACTCGCCTGGCGCGGTGCACCAGCATGGCCCGGCCGCGCAGATACTCCCAGTCGAATCCGGCGGGGGCCTGCACCTGGCGGCGGATATCGTCTATGTCGGTGGAAACTATATGGTTCTTTATTATGCCGGCGGTGCGCGAGAACCAGAAGGAACTTATCTTATTAAGGATGGCGCCCTTGCCCGGGACGGGCGTGGGCAGGATGAAATCGAAAGCCGATATCCTGTCGGAAGAAACTAGCAGGAGATACTTCTCCCCCGCCGCGTACAGATCCCGCACTTTACCCTGGTGTATCAGCTTCAGCTCAAGCATGCTCATCTCCTGTCTCAAGGTAGATTGCCCGCCCGCGCAACAGAGTGCCGCTACTTCAGCTCTTCCAGATACTTCTTAAAGCCTATTTTGCCCAGCCTGGCGTCTTTCGCCAGAACTTCTTTCTTCATCGTCTCGCGGAAGGCCCTGAATTTGGTCCTGAGCGCGGCCTCCTTCAAGGAGAGTATCTGCACCGCCAGCAGGCCGGCGTTCTTAGCGTTGTTAACCCCCACCGTGGCCACCGGTATGCCCGGGGGCATCTGCACTATGGAAAGCAGGGCGTCCATGCCGGCCAGCGGCGTGGCGTTAACAGGCACGCCTATCACCGGCAGCAGGGTGGCGGCAGCGAGTACGCCCGGCAGATGGGCGGCGGCGCCGGCCCCGGCAATGATCACGCCGAAACCCTTCTTCTCTGCGGCCGAGACGTAAGCGAGGGCCGCCGCGGTGGTGCGGTGGGCCGAAAGGATCTTTATTTCGAAGGGTACGCCGAACTGCTCGAGGACCTTGGCGGCTGCCGATAATACTCCCAGGTCAGAATCGCTTCCCATGACGATGGCTGCTTTGAGCATACGCACCTCTTAACCGGGAAAGTGGAAGTATTACTACGCTGATATTCTACGATTTTACGTTCCCCGGCACAAATCCGGGGGCCGCCGCCCGTCGTGAAACTACAATACAGCGCAATACGCTCTTTTTGGGGCCCTGCGGGCCCTTGACAATTCCCGGCCATTGTGGTATAGTTATACCACATTACCACAAAGGACTTTCAAGACATGCAGACCATACTCAAGATCTCGGAAGCCGCGGCCATAGCCCTGCACGCGGCGGATTACCTGGCGCAGCGCCCAGGCCTGGCCTCCGCGCAGGACATCGCCCGCGACCTGGGCGTTTCCTACAACCACCTTTCAAAAGTGCTGCAGACCCTCACCAAGGCCCGGCTGGTGGCCCCGGTACGCGGGCCCAAAGGCGGCTTCGCCCTCTCCCCCGCCGGCAAGAAGGCCGCCGTGCGCGACTTCATGACCGCCATAGACGGCCCGGTACAGCTCCACAGCTGTCTCA
The DNA here is from genome assembly GCA_028688015.1 of Elusimicrobiales bacterium. Classification (GTDB taxonomy): domain Bacteria; phylum Elusimicrobiota; class Elusimicrobia; order Elusimicrobiales; family UBA9959; genus UBA9959. Next base: position 45,641 of record JAQTZB010000002.1, read on the forward strand.
TGAACGCGAAGGTCTGCCGCCACAGCACCTGCCTGTTCGGCAAGTTCCTCTCGGATACCAATAAAAGGTTCGAAGCCGTACTCGCGAGCAGGATTTCGGAGTTTTCGAAGCGGAAATAAATTCTAAGGTTAGGTATAAGGTAAAAGGAGAATTATAATGAGCGACGACATGTTCTGTTACCAGTGCGAGCAGGCGGCGAAAGGCACGGGCTGCACCGTGCAGGGTGTCTGCGGCAAGGACCCGGAGACGGCCAAGATGCAGGACCTCCTGCTCTGGCAGGCCAAGGGCATAAGCCAGTACGCGCACCAGGCCGCTAAGGCCGGCAAGCGCGACCGCGCCATCGACGTGTTCGTGGTAGAGGCCCTGTTCACCACGGTCACCAATGTCAACTTCGACCCCAAAAACATAGCGCAGCAGATACAGAAGGGCCAGGAAATAAAGGCCAAGGCCCGGGCTCTCGCCGGCAACCCCAAGCTGGACGGACCCGCGGCCTGGACCGCTCCCTCCGACTACAAGGCCCTGCTGGCAGAAGCCCCCGACAGGGGCATAGAGGCCCGCAAGAAGGCGCTCGGCGACGACGCCGCGGGCCTGCAGGAACTGCTGGCCTACGGCCTCAAGGGCATGGCCGCCTACGCGGACCACGCTCTGGTGCTCGGCCAGGAAGACGAGAAGGTCTACGCCTTCATCCACGAAGCTCTGGATTTCCTGACCAACCCCGCCCCCACTGTGGACGCGCTGGTGAGCTACAACATGAAATGCGGCGAGGTGAACCTGCGCGTGATGGAGCTGTTGGATAAAGCCAACACCACCGCCTACGGCCACCCCGTCCCCACCCCCGTGCGCATCAACCCCCTCAAGGGCAAGGCCCTGCTGGTCAGCGGCCACGATCTGAAGGACCTGGAGAACATCCTGAAGCTGACCGAGGGAAAGGGCGTCAACGTCTACACCCACGGCGAGATGCTGCCCGCCCACGGCTACCCGGGCCTGAAGAAATACAAGCACCTGGCCGGCAACTACGGCGGCGCCTGGCAGGACCAGCAGAAGGAATTCAACGCCTTCCCCGGCTCCGTGGTTATGACCACCAACTGCATACAGAAGCCGCTGGACGGCTACAAGACCCGCATCTTCACCACCGGCCTGGTGGAATGGCCCGGCGTGACGCACCTCAAGAACGGCGACTTCGGCCCGGCGGTTGAAGCCGCGCTCAAGGCGCCCGGCTTCACCGAGGACGGCGACCCCAAGACCATCCTGGTGGGCTTCGGCCACAACACCGTCATGGGCGTGGCGGGCACCGTGATCGACGCGGTGAAGGCCGGCAAGCTCAGGCACTTCTTCCTCATCGGCGGCTGCGACGGGGCCAAGCCCGGCCGCAATTACTACACCGAGTTCGCCGAGCAGGCCCCCAAGGATACCGTCATCCTGACGCTGGCCTGCGGCAAGTTCCGCTTCAACAAGCAGGAATTCGGCGACATCGGCGGCATTCCGCGCCTGCTCGACATGGGCCAGTGCAACGACGCCTATTCGGCCATCCAGGTGGCGGTGGCGCTGTCCAAGGCGTTCAACGTGGGCGTCAACGACCTGCCGCTGTCTATGATCCTGAGCTGGTACGAGCAGAAGGCCGTCTGCATCCTGCTGACGCTGCTGCACCTCGGCATCAAGAACATCCGCCTCGGCCCGACGCTGCCGGCCTTCGTGACGCCGGCGGTGCTGAAGGTGCTGATGGAGAAGTTCAACATCATGCCGACCACTACGGCGGCTGGTGACCTGGCCGCCATCCTCGGCGCGAAAGCTGCCGCGTAAAAGATAGTAACCGGGCGGGGCTGGGGAGGAGAGACCTTAGCCCCGCTCTTTAATATAATTACATCATGCTGCCTACAAAAGCTTACCTTGAGAAGACCTACCGCGAGATGAACCGGCCGGAGTACATACACCCGGACCCGCTGGAGTTCGTCTGGAGATATAAGAGCGCCGCTGACCGCGAGGTGGTCGGGCTGATAGCGGCCTGCCTGGCCTATGGCAATGTCACGCAGATCCTCAGGAGCGTAGAGAAGGTCCTGGCCCCGATGGGCAAATCCCCCGCAGCCTGGCTGAAGACCGCCACGCCTGGGGAGATGAAAAAAGCCTTGGTAAAATTCAAGCACCGCTTTACCACCGGCGCGGAGATGGCCGTCTTCCTCAACAATATCAAACGCGCGCTGGAGCGCCACGGTTCGCTGGAAAGGCTCTTCCTCGCGGGCTATAACAAAGAAGAGCGGACGGTAGAGCAGGCGCTTTACCGCTTCATAGACGCGTTCAACAGCCAGGCCTGCGCCCCCACCCTTACCCCCTGCACGGCGCTCAAGAGTTCCTTCAAGCGCGTCAACCTCTTTCTGCGGTGGATGGTAAGGAAGGACTCGGTGGACCCGGGCGTGTGGTCCGGGGTGCCCCCCGCCAAGCTTATCATCCCGCTGGACACGCACATGCGGCAGGTCTCGATGGGCATGGGGATAACGAAGCGAAAAGACACCTCCATGAAGACCGCGGTGGAAATCACGGCCTTCTTCAGCCGGGTGGCGCCGGAGGATCCGGTCAAATACGATTTCGCCCTGACCCGCGCCGGAATCAGGGGCAACAATACCTGATTTTTAGTAGAATATAGTCTCTCTCTTTCGTTGCCGGTTGGGTTCCGGCAGCGCTCACACATTTATCTCAGGAGGAAAAATGAAGATAAAAGGTTCCAAGACCGAACAGAATCTGCTTGCTTCGTTCGCGGGAGAATCGCAGGCCCGCAACCGCTACACCTATTTCGCCGGCGCGGCGAAGAAAGAGGGCTACGAACAGATAGCCCGCGCCTTCGAGGAGACCGCCACCCAGGAGAAAGAGCACGCCAAGCGCTTCTTCAAGTTCCTTGAGGGCGGCGACCTGCAGATAACCGCCACCTTCCCCGCCGGCTGCATCGGCGACACCAAGGCCAACCTGAAGGCCGCCGCGGACGGCGAGAAGCACGAGTGGGGCAGCATGTACCCCGACTTCGCCAAGACCGCACGCGAGGAGGGCTTCGAGCCAGTCGCCAAGGCCTTCGAGACGATCGCCGTGGCCGAAAAATACCACGAGACCCGCTACCGCGGCTTTCTGAAGAATCTCGAGGACGGCAAAGTCTTCAAAAAGGCCAAGAAGGTTACCTGGCGCTGCATCAACTGCGGCTACACCCACGAGGGCGAAGCCGCTCCCGAGAACTGCCCGGCCTGCGCGCACCCGAAAGCCTATTTCGAGATCCTCGCGGAGAATTGGTAAACCCCGATGGAAGAAAAAGCCAACGAAGAAGTTCAGAAAGAGGCAGCTAAGCGCACGGTGACCATGCACGGCCGCCCGATGACGCTGGTCGGCGACGAGATGAAGGTAGGCGCTCCCGCTCCGGACTTCAAAGTTACCGACAACGACATGCTGCCTATGAAGTTCCTGCGCACCTACGGCGGCAAGGTGGCGGTGATCAGCGTGGTCCCGTCGCTGGATACGCCGGTCTGCGACCTGCAGACGCGCCGCTTCAACCAGGAAGCCGTGGCGCTGGGGCCCGACGTGGGCGTCCTCACCGTCAGCATGGACCTGCCCTTCGCGCAGAAGCGCTGGTGCGGCGCGGCCGGCGTGAAAGCCGTGCGCACCTTCTCTGACTACCAGAAAGCGGAATTCGGCAAGGCCTACGGCGTCCTGATCAAGGAACTGCGCCTGCTGGCCCGGGCCGTGTTCATAGTCGACAAGGACGGCGTGGTGAAGTACGCGCAGATCGTTCCCGAGGTGACGAAGGAACCGGATTACGAAGAAGTGCTGACCGCGCTGAAGGCGCTGGTCTGATTTAGGGTAAGGGTCAAGGAGGAAAAAAAATGGCTGAAAGAAGAGAAGTTTACAAGTGCGAAGCTTGCGGCAACATCATCGAGGTCCTGCACGGCGGGCCCGGAGTGCTGGTCTGCTGCGGCGCCGACATGAAGGCGATGTTCGAGAACACCTCGGACGGCGCCAAGGAAAAGCACGTGCCCGTCATAGCGAAGAACGACAAGGGCGTGACCGTGAAGGTAGGCTCCGTGCCGCACCCGATGCTGGCCGAGCATTTCATCGAATGGATAGAGATAGTTGCCGACGGCAAGGTGTTCCGTGAATACCTGAAGCCCGGCCAGGCCCCCGAGGCCACGTTCTGCCTGTGCTTCACGCCCAAGACGCTGGAAGCGCGCGAATACTGCAACCTGCACGGGCTGTGGAAAGCCTGACAAAGGAGACCGAATGAAAAAGTACCTCTGCAAGCTCTGCGGCTACATCTACGACCCCGCTGTCGGCGACCCCGACAACAATGTCCCCCCCGGCACGGCTTTCGACAAGCTGCCAGAGGGCTGGGTGTGCCCGGTCTGCGGCGCCGGCAAGGAAGAGTTCGAAGTTGAGAACTAGCCACGCCAATCGGTAAAAATAAAAACCCCCGGTTAAAAAGCCGGGGGTTTTTATTTGGCCGCCGAGTTTACAGCAGTATCACTACCAGCAGCACTACCAGCAGCACCGAACCGATAAGGGCCCATTTGGAGCCTGAGCCCGGATGGTGGACCACCGGGGAGGTGGTCTGATGCCCGGGGCCGCTGGGCGGGTAATAGCCGGGCGGATACGGGTTAGGCGGATAGTAAGGGTTCGGGTTCCAGCCTGGGTTATGCGGCGGGTGGTAAGGAGGAGGCGGGGGCACCGGGTGCACGTTCGGCGGATGGACGGGATGCGGAGGCTGGGCCGGATGGGACGGGTGCTGGGGATGGACGGGCTGCGGCGGGTTGGCGTGCGGAACGCCGTGGCCGGGATTATCGTGGCCGGGCTGGCCGTACTGCGGCGGCTTCACGAAAGGGCGGGCCGCCTCGGTGCGGGCCTGCGCCAGGCCGGGGGCCGCGGCCGCGGAAAGGCTGACTTCCTGGACCAGGTCCAGGGTCGGGGTCGCTGACTGCGCCGAAGCCGCGGCCGGGAAGGCGGCGGCTATCAAGGTAATTATTAGTTTCACTATATCCTCCTAAAGAGCTGTTCCCTAACACTACAATACTGCCATTTTACCGCCCCCTTGCTGATGAACCAAATGGGGAAGCAGCGCGTGGTCTTTAGACCTACCTCCGGAGGAGGTCCTTTTACCCTTGAACAGCGCTTTCCGGAGAATTACAATGTATTACACGGTTTTAACAACGTGGTGCGTTGAATACAGGGCAGAAAGGGGTAAGAGATGGATATACTAAGGAAGATAGCGCCTGGAATAATGGCCGCGGCCTGGGCCTTCCCCGCCTTCGCGGCGGAACCGGCGGCTGACTTCACGCGCGGCTTCAGCCTTGAGGCCGCCCTGCCTGAAGCCCAGGCAATACCGGAGCCCAGGCTGGACTTCATAAACAAGCTGCGCTCTACAAAGGACTGCAAATTCATAGCCTTCAAGGCCGGAGACCCGCAGATTTCCCGCCCCGCCTCGCTGACCAGCTACGTATTCGAGAAAGTTTGCGAGGACTACCAGGACGGCCGGCATTGCTTCGAAAGACTGCTGCGCAAAGAGCGCCGCAAGGTGGTGGTGGAACTCACCGGGGCGCGCATGGCGCTGCCCTGGGAAAGGGAAGTATTCGGCGTCTGCCTGGAGGACACCTCGGTGTCGGTTGAAGTCGCCGAGGCTTCGCATAAATACAATATCGTAAAGAAGCCGGGCCTCCCGGAGTACCGCGTTGAAGCGCAGGCCGTTGCAAAGATCCCCGCTGCGCCGGACCCGGCCGGGATAACCGCCGGCGCGCTGGCGGCCGCCGAGGGCCCGGCCGGGTTGACGCTGGCCTTCGAGGACAAGTGGGGTTCCTTCTACGCCGACTTCCCGGAGGAGCGCACAGTGCTGCGGCTGACGCTAAAACAGGACAACCCGGCCTGGTTCGACGGGGTAGTGCTGGAAAAAGAACTGGAACTGGCCCCCGCCGAAGCCTATAGCGTGGACTTCTCGCAATTCGCTTCCGACTTCAGGCGCCCGCTGGAGCCCGGCAGGCTGTACTACGTGAAGTGGAGTTTCTCGCGCAAGGGTAACGTCTCGAAGAAGGCCGTCGTCAACGGCGGCGAAACCCCGAGGGCGGTTTTCCTCCCCCGCTGAGAACGCCGCGAGTAAAAAGCCCCGGGCGGTCCCGGGGCTTTTTGCGGTCCCTATTTCGCGGGCCAGTCGGCCAGGACGCCGCCCTCGGCGATCCTGATGAACCGGTCTGCGGCGACATTTTTAAATACCGCCGCGCCGGTGCCCCACCGCACTTCTATCGAATCCGCCCTCTTCGCCTTCCCCAGGCCGAAGTGCAGCACCTGCTCGTCCGTCAGGCCGGCGTGGCCGTGCGAAGTGGAGAGCTCGCGCTCTTGAGTCAGCCGGCCGGCCTTCACGATCACCTTGACGCCCACCCCGCCCCGGTTTGAACCGCCGGCGCCGCGCCCTTCCAGTTTAACCGCCAGCCAGTGGTTGCCGTTCCGGATTTGATTGCGGAACAGGGCCGGGGCTGGCCACGCTCCGCGCCGCCTGTCTCCGGGTATACGCATCCAGGATTTGCCGGCCAGGATATCCAGGCGCCCGTCGCGGTCGTAATCCGCCACCGAGATCCCGCCCGAACTCTCCCAGTCGAACCCCGCCCTGGCGGTTACCTCCTCGAATTTCAGCGGCTTGACCTGCCTGAACAGCCGCAGGTACTGCCCGTCCGGGTAGTCGCCGCTGGCCAGCAGCAGGTCCAGCCGCCCGTCGTTGTCGAAATCGCCCCAAGAGACGCGCATGTCCCCCTGGTTCCAGTTTTTCGTATCCTGGTGCACGCGGTAGAGCAGGTCTGGGTGGCGCCTGAAAGCGAAGCCCTTCCCCGGGCCCTGGTTCTCCAGCAGCGAAGAGCGGTCCGAGGCCTCCCCCGCCCAGCCGTGCGTGATCTCGCCCAGGAAGACATCCGCGTCCCCGTCGTTATCGTAGTCGGCGCAGGCGGCGGAGAAGGTATTTCCGTGCGAACGCCACTCCCTCTCCGGCTCGCGCTTAACCCCGGGCGGATAGCGGCCGTGCCGCAGCGCGTCCCCGTCGAAGCCGCTGGCGGGCGCGTGGTCGGAAAAGGTCCCGTCGCCGTTGTTGCGCCACAGGCGGTTGGCCTGCCGTCCGTAGACGGAGACCAGGAGGTCCTGGCGGCCGTCTCCGTCCCAGTCGCAGTGGGAGACGCCGTAGACCGGGCGGCTGGAATCCGCCCCGCCCTCGGTCGGCGCGGTCAGCAGCCCGGCCGCGGCCGTGGTTTCGGCGAACTTCCCCCCGCCGAGGCCCCGGTAGAGCCTGGAGGGATAGCACTGGAAAGAGACGCCGTATTCCTTGTACCAGTTGCCGGCGTAAAGGTCCAGCACCCCGTCGTTGTCGTAATCGAACAGGGCCGCCGCAGCGGTGGTCTCGGGCGGCGCCTCTATGCCCGCGTCGGGAAGGTGGGAGAAGCGGCCGGCGCCGTCGTTCAGCAGCACGGCCGAACGCAGGCCGTCGTCGGCCTTCTCGTAAAGGACCCGGCCGGTCTGGTCTTTCAGGACCGCGCCGGTCTTAGGGTCCGTTTTCGGCTTTTCAAATTCCGAATAGCGGGCGCTGAAGAGGTCCAGGTCACCGTCGTTGTCCAGGTCGCCGAAGACCAGCGCGCTGCCGGCGCGGGGCGCGGTGCTCGGAGCGGGGGCCGAGTTCACTCCGGACTCTGCGGTGAAGTCGTAAAAGCCGCCCGCCCCGCCGGAACTGAGGAAGACGTAGGAGGCCTGCCCCCCGAAAGTGCTGCCCAGCACGGCGTCCGGCCAGCCGTCGCCGTTCAGGTCCGCCCAGGCCGGGTTCTGGGCGCTGACAGCGGCCAGGCCGGTTTCCGAGGCGACGTTCACGAAATAGGGGCCTTCTGCGGCGGAAGCAGGCAGGGCCGACACGAGCAGCAGGAGGAATCGGGTCATGGTCAGGGTTTCTTCGCCAGGGTCCTGAGCTTTTCCAGGTCGGCGCGGAAGGCGGGCTGCTTGGACATCTCGGCATAGACCTCGCTGCCAAGCAGTTTGCCGGCCTCTATGTCCGACGGGTGATGCACCCCGCCGATAACGCGGTTGAGGGCGGCGCGGTCGGACCGGGCCAGAAAATCGGCGCGGCGGGCGGGGTCCACATCTCCCAGCAGCAGCGCGAACAGCCGCGACACGGTGGCATGCCCGCTCGGGTAGGACAGCCCGCCCACGCGGCCCAGGCAGGGCTGCAGTTCCTTATCGCGCCGGAAGGGCCGCGGGCGAGCGTACTTTTTCTTGGCTATAGAGACGGCCTTGCCGCCGTCCACGTATACACGGAAAAGGATAGTCGACACTTCGGCCGGCAGCGGCTTTGGGAAGGGAGAGATATCCCCGAAGAACCTGTCGTAATCGGCTTCGGCCTGCGCGTTGGCGCCCGCGCAGTCGGCGGCCGTGCGTTTGGCCTGCCAGTCGAAGAGGACCGCCAGGTCCTTCTTATCCTCCGGCGAACCCGGGGCTGGAGGCGGCGCTACGGTCGCGGCCGTTACGGAAGCGGCCGCGTAATGGTGGTCGGGGCCGAAGACGCTGTATAAATAGAACTGCGCTTTACCGCAGCCGGCGAGCGAAGCCGCCAGCGCAGCGGCAAGGAGTAGGTTTTTAGTACGCATGCTGAAAGTATATAAAAAACGGGCGGCCCGCGCCCCGGAGGACGCGGCCGCCCGCGGAGCGGCCCCGGCTAGAACTTGTGCCAGAGCATCTGCGTGGTAACGTCGTGGTGGAACAGCACCTCCGAGGTCTTCACGATGGTGCCCAGTTCCTTGGGGTTGCGGTCAGCCGAGGCCTGCTTGTGGTGGGCGTACTTCTCGTGCGGCGCCTCGCCCAGCAGCCGCTTGAGGAACTCGCTGCCGCGGAACAGGCGCAGCGCGTCGTGGATGTTGCCGGGCAGGTAGCGCACGCGGTCGCGCTTGCTCTCATCCTTGGTCAGCGGCTCGCCCTTCAGCGCGGTCCCGATGAGGGAATACAAGGCCAGGTAGGGGTTGGCGTCGGGCCCCACGGAGCGGATCTCCAGCCGCGCCGAGCGCTCGTTGCCGGCGGGGATGCGCACCATGGCGCCGCGGTCCACCGCCGACACCTTGATCTGGTTGGGCGCCTCGTAATGGGGGTCCAGCCGGCGGTAGGCGTTGACGCTGGGATTGAGCACCAGCGACAGCTCCTGCGCATGGTTGAGGATGCGGGAGACCACGTCCCAGGCGGCCTTGGACATGCCTTCCTCGCCCTTGGCGTCGTAGAAGATGTTCTTCCCCCCTTTGGAGAAGGAGAGGTTCAGGTGCATGCCGCTGCCGTTCACGCCCGAGACCGGCTTGGGCAGGAAGGTGGCCGTCATGCCCATGTTGGCCGCCACCTGGCGGCAGACCAGCTTGTAGAGCTGGATCAGGTCGCAGGCGCGCACGGCGTGCGCGTGCGAGAAGTTCAGCTCGAACTGCGACGGGGCCACCTCGGGGTGGTCCTTCTCGTTGCGGAAGCCCATCGCGCGCTGCGCCTCGGCGGCGGTGTCGATGAACTTCTTAAGCGGGTCCAGCGGCAGCGAGTGGTAATACCCGCCGGTCGAGATCAGCTCGAAGCCGTGCGTATCGTTATAGCCCTGCTCGGCGTTGAGGCCTTTCACCAGGAACCCCTCGACCTCGGCCGCCACGTTGGCGGTGAGGCCGGAGGACTTCTTTATCTCCCGGCTCAGTTCGGCAAGACGGGCGCGGAAGTCGGAGTCGTAGAGGCTCTTGTCGCGGTTGAGCACCGTGCCGAAGATGATGACCTTGCCGGGGCCGAAGACGTCCGCGGGCAGCCAGACGATGCTGCCCCAGTCTATCCCCAGCCGCAGGTCGCTCTCGCGCTGGGCGGAGAAGCCGCGGATCGAGGAGCCGTCGAAGGTGAGGTTGTCGTTGGCGGCCAGGAAGAACTGCTTATCGTAGTCCAGCATGTGGAAGCGGCCTTCGATATCGGTAAAGCAGATGGTCACCGCTTTCAGCCGTTTCTCGCGGCGCAGGTAGTCGCAGTATTTCTTCTCCAGCTCTGCCTGGGACATTTTTTCGGCGGCTTCGGCCGCCTCTATATTCATGGCCTCCAGCTCGTCATAAGGAATGACCAGAAAATTCTTCAGCGCGCTGCCTTCTCCGGGAATATTTTTATCCATAACCCCTCTTTAAAGGAAGATTTATGCAACTAATGATAAATATACATGGATTTATGTTAGTTGTCAAGACTTTTATTATAAACAAAAAGCGCCGCCCGCAATGGGCGGCGCTTTTGGGCTGCCGGCCGTCAGTCCACTGTTATGGATTTACTGACGTTCTTGGGCGAGTCCGGGTGCACGCCATGGTCCCGGATCTCCAGGCGGTCCAGGAACTGCATTTTGCGCACGCTCATGTCCATGGCCAGCAGCTGCAGCGCCACCGAGCTGGTAAAGAACACCAGCAGGTCGTCGCCGGTCCTGGGCAGGGCGATATAGCCGTTCTGATAGGTCTTCGAATACATCGAGGGCACGCTCTTCTGCGCGGCGTCGCGCAGCAGTCGGTCTTCCTCGGCGATGACGTAGATGTTGGCGCCGCGGATCTTGTGCGTGTTGATCTGCGAGATGGTCAGGTTCACGTCGCGGGCGTTGGGGCCGGTGACGAAGACCAGCGGGTAGTTGGTGTAGAGGCTCTCGAAGAAGTTGTGCTTCTTCAGAATCTCCGCAAAGAGTTCGGCCTCGGCCAGGTTCAGGCCGGCCGGCTTCCTGTCGAAGAAGGCGTAGCCGCTCACCGCGTGGAAGACTTTAGCCAGGCTTTCCGGCGACAGTTTCCCCCCGCGCACAGAGGCGTACTTCATGGTGTCGGCAAACTTATCCACCAGCGCGCCCACGCCCTGCATGCCGAAGATGGTATTCACGCCCAGGATGGTGTTGGGGCCGTGCTTGAACTCCGGGGACTCGAAGCCCTCGGTGTGGTTGAGCACCACCTCGCGCACCTTCAGCGCGCCCTCGCGGGCTATGCCCTGCATGCCGGTAGCCAGGATATGCACGCTGGGCTCAAGGTAGAGGTCCTGGGCGGTCTGCTGCACGGCGTCGCGCGTGTTGTTGATGGTCTCCTCGATGAGTTCCGGGATCTGGTAGAGGCTCTCGGAATATTTCCGCAGCTTCTCCGGAGAGAGCGGCACCAGCTTCTCCTTCGCGAAGCGCTCGGCCAGGCGCAGGGCCAGGATATAGAGCACGAGCAGCTGGTTCACGAAGCTCTTGGTCGCCGGTACCGCTATCTCGGGCCCGCAGTGCAGCGGGATGAAGATGTCGGACTTCTCCAGCGCTATGGTGGAGTTGATATTGTTGACGACGTTTACGTAGGAGACCTTCTTGCCCGCGGCCTTCACCTGGTTGAACACGTCTATCAGGTCTTTGGTCTCGCCGCTCTGGCTGATGCCGATGATAACGTCCCCGTCGCGCACGGCGTCGAGACATTGTGCGCGGAAGTCTCCCGGCAGATAGGCCGTCACGTTCACGCCGGCGATACGGTTGAAGAATACCGAGGCGCACTTAGCCGCGTTATACGAGGTACCGCAGGCCACGAAATAAGCCGTTCTGCCCTTTTTCCGGCAGGCGGCCATCAGCGAGCAGTAATCCTTTATCTTGGCGCGGGTGGCGTCTATCTCCTCGAGCATGAACAGCGCGTCCGCGAACTTCAGGGCCACGCCGCTCTCCGCCGAGCCGTGCAGCCCGCGGAGCTCGGTAAAAAAATCGGCCATCTGCGACTCTGGCGCCATCGAAGCCAGCGGCAGCCGGCAGCCCTGCGCGTGGCCCAGCGCCTGGCGCATGGCCTTGGTGCCAAAGAAGGCCGCGGCCTCCTTCTTAAGCTCGGCGGCGTCGGTGAGGTCGGCGAGCCTGGCAACGCGGCCCTTCAGGTCGCGGACGAAAGCGGGGTCTTTGGCGGCGACCTTGCGGGCCAGGTCGGTCAGCGGGGACTTGTCGGCGAAATAGGACAGCACCTTGGCCGCTGCGGCGGCCTCGCTGAAGATCTCCTGCTCCATGAAATACTTGAACGGCTTCTTCAGGCCGGTCTCCTCTACGCGCAGGTGGCTGCGCAGCTTCTCTTTCTTTACCGGGCGGCCGGTGCGGAGGTGGTAAAAGTCGGCCTTGTCGTGAGTATACAGGGCGAACTCGTCTTCCTTGATGGGGTAAAGCATCTTGGTGCACGACAGCACGCTGGCCAGGTCCGAAGAGGCGATGATGAACGGGCCGTGCTCGTTGTGGGCGCCGGCGCCCATGTAGAGACTGCTGCCGGCCTTGATGCACGCCATCAGCTCGGTGACGGGGTCCACCACCACGGCGGCGAAGGAGCCGGTGGTCTTTTTAGCGGCGGCGAGGATGGCGGCTTTCAGGGCGGCGTAGCGCGCCTTGCGGTCTTTCTGGTTCTTAAGTTTCTTCAGCTCGAGGGCGAAGTAATGTTCGATGGTGTGCACCAGCATTTCGCCGTCGTTGTCGCTCTTGACGTCGTGGCCGGCGGAGACCAGCCATTCTTTGAGCTGGTCGCAGTTGGTGATGTTGCCGTTATGGGCGCCGTAGAGGTGGGTGTGACAGTACGCGTCGTGAGGCTGGGCGTTGGCCCTGGTGACCACGCCGAAGGTGGCCCAGCGGACCTGGCCGCAGAACAGTTTGCCGGCAAGGCGGTCGATGCCGAGTTTCTTGGTGATGACGGAGGGCGCGCCGACGTCTTTCTTAAGGGTGATCTTGCCGGCGGCGTCCTGGATGAGGGCGCCGGTAGAATCGTAGCCGCGGTACTCCAGCATCCGCAGCAGCCGCGAGGCTTCCGCCCCGAGGTCTTCCCTGTCTTTACCGCACCGCAGGCCTATGACTCCGCACATGTAAGCACCTCTCGCCGCAAGATACTCTATTTTCCCTAAATTCCCCCCCCTTATGCAATCCCCGCGAGGGAGCGCTCGTGGTTGGCGGCCTACCGCAGGGGGCAGGAACGCAAAACGCGCTCGGCCACACCGTGGCCTCGCTCCGCATTCGCCCTCGGCGCTACGCAAGCCTCGGGCTCATGAGGGTTTTGCTAACCCTACCCCCTGCGGTCTCCGCTGGTGTCTCGCTTGGAATAGTACTGACAAGAACAGACGGAGGGGACGGGCGGGGAGGGGTCCCTGGCGACTTTGGGGAAGGGGGTCCCGCCCATAATTTCCCAAGGGCGGGGGAAACCGCGCAACGGTTTCCCTCTGCCCAGGAGCCAGGGGCCCCTCCCCGCCTGGCCCCCGACTTCGCTTCTCGCGGAGGCTTTAAACGGGGCCGGAGTAGGGGAGGAAGATCTTTACCAGGGCGCCGCCGCCGGGGAGGTTGGAGAGGTTGATGCTGCCGTCGTGGCGGCGGGCTATCTGGGAGCAGACATAAAGCCCCAGGCCCGTGCCGCCCGTTTCCTTGCGGGTGGTGGCGAAGGCCTTTATGCCGCCCTGCAGCAGCTTCTCCGGAAAGCCGGGACCGTTGTCGGAGACCTCGGCCAGCAGGCCGTTCTCGTCGCGCCGCGCTGCCACCCGTATCGTGCCGCGCTCCGGCACGAAGGAGGCCGAGTTCATGATGGCGTTGATGAAGATACGCTCGACGTGAACCTTGCTGGCCCGGATATCCGGCAGGGAAAGCGGGACGTCCAGTTCCAGCTTTATATTCTTCTTCCTGACGGAATATTCCGTAAGCAGCGCAGCGTTCTCCACCGCCTCGGCGAGAGAAACCTGCTCGAAGACGTACTCCTGCCCGCGCACGATGCTCATGGCGTTGGAGATCATGCCTTTCGAGAAGCGGGCGGCCTTCAGGATGCGCGCGATGTTGGCTTTATCGGGCGGGTCTTCCTGAGAGGCGATCTCGGCGCTGAGCAGGATCACCGAGACTGAATTCCCCAGGTCGTGCATGACCCCGCTGACCAGCGTGCCCACTTCCCCGGCGGAGGCGGTCTGCACTATCTGCGTCTCCTTCTCCGTGACCTTTTGTTCCAGCAGGCCGACCTGCTCTCGCTTGAAAGCCAGGCCCGCCTCGGCCCGCTTCTGCGACTGCGAAGTGTTGTAGACTACCCCGGCTGAAAAAGCCAGCACGGCCAGCTTCACGGAAAGGGCCAGCAGCCCCGCCAGGTCTCCGGAAGTAATAGGCCAGCTGAGCGCGCAGAGCGCGATAGCGCACAGCGCCGTCATCCCGGCCGCGTCCTTCAGGCGCGCCATCAGGGAAGCGCCGAAGACCGGCAGCAGGTAAAGCACCCAGAAATAGGAGGCGCCACCGCCGGAGCTGTGCAGCACGCCGGTGATGATCAGGAAGTTGACCGCCAGGATCAGGTCGAGCAGCCACAGGCTGACGGACGCGCGGCGGCGCAGCAGCCAGCTGAAGACGAAGTTGGACGAGAGCAGCAGTAGGAAGAAATAAAGGATGCGCGGGTAGGCGATGACCGGGTTGTCGCGGTACAGGTACGCGAGCCCGATCATGAAAACCGAGAAGACCAGTTCGTACGAGTTGCGGGAGAAGCTGGTAACTTCCCCCCTCTCCAGCGCTTTAAGCAGCCATGCCATAGTAAAGGTCCTAACGCGGCCCGCCGCCCTGTTTCGCCCGCCGGGCGGCCTGCGCGGCGCCCAGGCCCAGCAGGATGACCGCGGGCCAGAACGAGACGAAGAACAGCAAGCCGAGCCCGATCGGGTTGCCGCCCCTGGCGCCGGTAACGAGTTCGTAAAGGAGGTAGAGGAGCAGCGGCGCCGTACCGACGGCCAGCAGCCCCGCCCCGGCGAGAAAAACCTTGGACCGCAGCAGTTCCTTCTTCAACGCCCCCCCTATTCCGCCCGCAGCGCGTCGGCCGGCTTCAGCCCCGCGGCCACCCACGCCGGGTAGATGGCGAAAGCGAACGCGGTGAAAGCCGCGATGAAGACCGCGACCAGCGGCATCCACGGCTCTATCGGGCTGCCGCCCATGCCCAGCATCACCTTCACCGGCACCCCCCACAGGTAGCCCAGCGCCGAGCCCAGCACGCCGCCGATCAGGCCCAGCATGACGGCTTCCACGATGAACTGCAGCATGATGTCGCTGCGGCTGGCGCCGATGGCGCGGCGGATGCCGATCTCCTTCGTGCGCGCGAAAACGGTGGCCAGCGTGACGTTCATGATGCCGATGCCGCCGGCCAGGAAGGCCAGCATGCCCAGCGAGATCGTCACCAGCGCGGACTTGAAGCTGTTGGCGATGCGCTCGCGAATGGCCTCCAGCTGGTTCTCTATGAGAAAGAGCTCCCCGTCGCCGAACTGGATCTTAAGGAAATTGGCTACCTTGCGCTCCGTCTCGCCGTAATTCTCCTCGCTGCCGGTGTCTATATTCACGTCGAGCGACTGGTAGGAGCCGATAAAATTGTAGTGGATCAGCGTGGTGACCGGCGCGAGGACTTTATAATCCTGCTGGTAGCCGGTGATGTTCGCGGGGCGCTTGGAATAAGGCAGCTCCTCCAGCACGCCTATCACCGTGAACGTGTAGCCGTCTATAATGACCTTCTTGCCCAGCAGGTCGTTATGAGCCACCAGCGTATCGAAGCCGCCGCTGAAGTTGTACTTCTTCATCATCGTCTTGTTATAGGCGTTGGAAGGCGGCGGCGGCGCCTTGCGCACCAGCACGCAGACGCGCAGCTTGTTCTCCACGTCGTGCCAATCCAGGAAGCGGCCCCTCAGGGTATAGACGAAGTCGCGTTTGGTCCAGTCCGGGGTGACCCCGTGGATGCCGGTCATCACCCTGTGCCCGCCGTATTCGAAGACGTTCATCCAGTCCCGCCCCTCGGGCGAGATCATGTACATGCCCGGCAGGCGCGCCTTCAGCGCGGTCACGTCCTCGTAGGTGAAGACCGGCGGAGGCCCCACGTCGTCCGGGGAGGTATAGCGCTGGCTGTTGTTCTGGGAGATCCGCATGCGGGCCATGCCGGAGACCCGCTTCTGCTGCTCCAGCCGGGAGTAGGTATGGACTATCGCGGAAAAAGAGTCGATAAAGACCACCGAGCCCACGGCGATGGCAAGGAAGCTGAGCGCCGAGCGCGTCTTGTGCGCCCAGATCTCGGAGAAGCCGGTCCTCGCGGCGTTCAGCAGGGCGGTCACGGCTCCAGCCTCCCGTCGCGCATCTTTATGTTGCGGCCGGCCCTGGCGGCCAGTTCTTTGTCGTGCGTGACCATGACTATCGTGATGCCCTCGGCGTTCAGGGCGAAGAGGGAATCCATGATCTCGCGGCTGGAAAGGGAATCCAGGTTGCCGGTGGGCTCGTCCGCGAGTATGAGCTTCGGGGAATTGGACAGGGCCCGGGCGATGGCCACGCGCTGCCGCTCGCCTCCGGAGAGCTCCAGCGGGGTTTTCTTTTCCTTGCCGTGCAGGCCGACCTTCTTCAGCAGCTCTCCGGCGCGCCCGCGCGCGGCGTGCCGGTCCGCGCCGGCGTAGAGCATGGGCAGGCAGACGTTCTCCAGCGCGGACATGCGGTTGAGCAGGTGGAAGGACTGGAAGACGAAACCTATCTGGTCGCGGCGCACGGTCGAGCGCTCCAGGTCCGACATCGTGGTGACGTCGCGGCCGTGCAGCGCGTAGCGCCCGCCGCTGGGCTCGTCCAGCAGCCCTATGATATTGAGCAGGGTGGACTTGCCGCAGCCGGAAGGCCCGGTGACGGCCGCGAACTCGCCCGGCGCGATCTCGAAGGTGAGCCCGCGCAGGGCCGGCCAGCCGGCCTTGCCGCCCTCGTAGACCTTCGTGAGGCCTTCGCAGGCTATGCTCATTTCAGGCTCTCCGGAGCCGCGGTGAAGAGCTTGTCGCCCGGCTTTACGGGCCCGGCCAGCTCCAGCTCGTATTCCGAGCGCAGGCCCGGATACACCTGCAGCTTCTCCGCCTCGTAGCCGTCCTTCTGGCGATAGACGTAAAAATTCAGGCCGTCCTGGAAGACGGTCTCTATCGGCGCCTTCAGCACGTCCTTCTTGGCTTTCATGTTGGCCGTCACCACCGCGCTCATGCCCACGCGCATCTTCTGGCTCGGCTTGTCGATATTGATGACGACGCGGAACACCTTGCTGCTGCCGCCGCCCCAGCCGGAATTCTTGCTCTCGGCGGCGGGCGCTATCACGTCGATCTTGCCCGAGAACTTCTCGCCCGGGATGGAGGTGAAGGTTATCGAGACCGGCATGCCGCGCTTGAGCTTGAAAATATCTATCTCGCTGATCTTCAGGTTCACGGCCAGCGTGTTCATGTCCACGACGCGGGTCACGCAGGTGGCGGCGCTGTCTATGCGCTTGCCCTCCCGGATCTCCTCGGATTCCGCCCCGTAGCCCCTGACCGCGCAGCGGGTCAGCAGGCCGGCGCGGGTGGCGGCGATGGGCACGGGCACGTATTGCGTGGAGTCCATGCGCTCGCCGCCCTTGAACATCATGATCTTCTCGCCCTTTTCCACGTATTCCCCTTCCTTCTTCAGGACCTCGACTATGAAGCCCCTGCCGGGCGGGAACACGTCCACGGTGTCGCGCGAGACCAGTTCGCCGGATTCCTGCAGGTCCAGTTTCAGGTCGCCGCGGCTCACCTCGCGGATGAAATCCCTGAGGTCCTGGCGCACCGTCATCTTCTTGTAGCGCGTGTAGCCGGCGAACACGGCGGCGGCCAGCGCGGCCAGCGCCACTAACCAGAACGAGGATTTAACGATGCGTTTCATAAAGCTCCTATTCCCACACCCGCTCGCCCAGCAGCACCCTGTAGTTGGCCAGGGCGAGGTCGAGGTCATTGACGGCGGCTATCTGGCTGTTGCTGGCGTCGAGCATTTTGTTCTGGGCGATGTCGAGCTGCAGGAAATCGGCGCCGCCCAGCGAGTACTCGCTCATCAGGTTTTCGGTGGTCTCTTTCTGCGCCTTCACCTGGAACTCGATCATCTGCTGCGATTTCACCTGGTATTCTATATCCTTCTGCGCGGACAGCACGCTGGTCTTAAGCGCCCGCTCGGAATTCTCCAGCTCCAGCTCGGCCGACCGCAGCGCCGCACCGGCGGCGGAGATATCAAGATAGTTCTGCAGGCCGAAGAAGCCGAACGGGAAGGACAGTGACGCACCGAGACTGTACGACGGGTTCCCGGCCCCCGGGCCAACGGGTTCGCCGATCAGGCCCAGGCCGGTCTTGCGCCACCCCGCGTCCACCCGCAGCCGCGGGTAGTTGGCCATCACGGAGTTGCGGTTGGTTATGCGCGTGCGCTCCAGCGCCAGCCGCTGCTGCCGCAGGGAGAAATTATTCGTCAGGGCCTTCGCCGCGTCGCTCTTGGGCAGCGGCAGGGCCAGGGAGGCCGCCTGCGTGCTGACCTCGATGAGCTGCTCCGCCTCGGGCTCCGCGTTGATCAGCTCGTTGAAAGCCATGCGCGCCTTGGCCTCGGCCACCTCGGCCTGCGCCAGCGAGAGTTCTCCCTGCAGTTTGTCGCCCTCGCTCTGCGTCACCTGCATGCGGCTGCGCGTGCCGGACTGGTACTGCTCGTTAGTATCCTTGTACTGCCGCTCGCGCGAGGCCAGGTTCAGTTTGGACGTGCCTACGCGTTTTTGCGTAGAGTAAAGCGCATAAAAACGGTTAAGCGCCTTCAAGGCCTCGGCCTGCTTGGCGGTCAGGAAGGCCAGCTTGGCGGCTTCGTAATCCAGCCGGGCGGTCTTTACCTTGCTGAGCGGGCTACCGGCCGAGTCGTAGAGGTTCCAGGCCGCGGCCAGGCTGGAGGTCACGTCCTCTCGCTCCAGCCGGAGGCGCGGGTCGCCCTGGTCGTAAAAAGTCTCGCCCAGGCTCAGCGTAAAGGAGGGCAGGGCCGCGTCGAGCAGGACCGATTTATAGCTGTTTTCCGCCTGGCGGAAGGCCTGCTCGGCCTTGCGCATGGACGGCGAGGCCTCGAGGACGGCCTTGACATAGGCTTTGGGGGTGAAGGTGCCCGCGGCGGCGGGGGCGGCGCAGGCCAGCAGCGCCGCCATGGACATGATATGTTTCAGTATGGTCATAAGTTGCTGTTGCCGGCGGCAGAAGCGTAGAACACAGTTTACAATATTAGACCAATAGCCGGCAAAGACAGGAGAGCATTTTTTATGCCTGGCCTCTTTTACCTTTGCGCCCCTAGGGGGCGGGCGGGATATTTTCGGCTGAAAATATTCCGCCCGGCTAAAGGTCAGTTGCGCTTCTTCCTGGCACGCGGCGCCGGGGCCAGGGATTCGCGGATGGTGGTCAGCAGCAGCCCGCACTCCAGGCAGGGGGCGCCGGCACGCAGCGCGTAGGCCAGGTAGGTCTCGGCCTCCGGCCAGCGCTTCAGCTCGTAGCAGACCAGGCCCAGGTGCTTGGAGGTCTCGGCCAGCGTGAGGCGCGGCGCGTTCACCGTGAGACCGCTTTTCAGCGCGTCGTAAGCTTTGGCGAAATCGCCTTCCCCCTCGTAAGCAGAGGCCAGCGCGTTGTAGTAGGGATGCCCCTTCGGAGCGCCCAGCGCGTCGGCTGCGGCCAGCAGCTTCAGCGCCTCGCCGGAGCGCTTCTCGGCGGAATATTCCTCAGCCAGGGCGACGTAGATCGCAGCGTCCTTCGTGCCGGCGCCCGCGGCCAGCTCCAGGTATTTACGGACCCCGGCCTGGTCGCCGCGCTGGCCGTAGGCCTTGACCAGGGCCTCGTAGGCCCCCAGCAGCAGGGGCTGCGGCGCGAGGCCGGAGTCTTTCAGCCCGGCCAGGGCTTTCAGGTCGGCCAGCATCGCGTCGAGGCTGCCGGTCTGCTCGTACAGGCGGGCGCGGCGCGCCAGCAGCTCGGCCCGGTAGGCCGCGGGATAATTCTCGAGCAGGAAAGTGCAGGCCTGCACGGCGCCGCGGCCCTCGCCCTGCAGGCAGGCGGAGCGCTTGACGCCGTTGAGGAGCAGCAGCGCGGCGAAAGAGGCCGCAGAGAGGCCAAAAAGAACCGCCGTCCATTTCAGGATTTTTTTCATATCATTTCCCCGCCCTGGCGTACAGGCAATCGGCCTCGGCGTTGCGCCCCTCGCGGTCGAACAGCGCGGCCAGCCGCTCCAGGCCTTCGGCGTCGCGCGTGAGGTCGTAGACAAAGATGGAATAGCCCGCCGTGAAGACCGGAGCGCGTCCCTTCAGCCAGTCGAAAGTTTTTTTATCCGGGTAATAGGTGCCCTGCAGGTTGGTGGCCGACACCGCCAGCAGGACTTCCTTCATGCCGCAGACCTCGGCGCCTGTCCCCCGCAGCTCCGCGTTGGAGACCAGGCCTAGCGGCGTGTAGTTAATGCCGTAAGCCTCGGGCCGGGCCACCCCGAAATAGGCGAACACCAGCGGCGGGTTGCCGCGCGGCTTCAGGAAAGCGGCGACCTGCTTTACGCCCTGCCCCCAGTCCAGGTTGGAATCCACGAAATATTTGTAGCCGTTCGCCGGGCCGCCGGAGAGCTGGTTGAAATAGGCCAGGTAATGCGGGTGGGCCGTCAGCGCCGAAACCGGTATCAGGGCGGCCAGCACGCTGGCCAGCCACGCTCCGCGTCTGGACGAGGCGTAGACCCGCGCCAGCGCCACGCCGGCCAGCGCGGCCAGGAACGGCATCACCGGCATGATGTGGCGGTAGCCGATCTGCACCTTGGCCGTCAGCGACGCGGCGAAGAAGAGCGCCGGGGGCAGCAGCAGCCATAGGTAGTCTCGGCGGAATTTTTTCAGCAGACCCCACGCGCCTGCGCCCGCGGCCAGCAGGACCAGCAGCGGGGTTTTCAGCAGCAGGGCCGCAGGGAAATACCACCAAACGCCCTGCAGCGAGTGGCGGCCCAGCGCGAAAGAGGAGCGGCCCGTTTCCAGGCGGCGCAGCGTGGCAGAGAGGCCCTCCCAGTAGAGGCCGAGGTCGAACTTATAGACCAGCGCCACCACCAGCAGGCAGGCGGCGGCGTAGAGGGCGAGATAGCCCAGCAGCGCCGGCAGTTTGCGCCTGGGCCAGAAATGGTTGTCGGCCAGCCAGAAGGCGGCCACCAGCGGCGGCACTATGAACATGCTGAACTTGGAGACCAGCGCCAGCCCGGCCGCTACCCCGGCCAGCGCGGCCAGGAGCCGGGGCCGGCCCGCGCGTCCGCCCTTTTCCCCGGCGGGGGCGGCGGTAAAGAGCCAGCCCAGAGCGAAGGAGGCGAAGTAGAACGCCGCCGCGGCGGCGTCGGTAGTCACCAGCGCGTCGTTGGAGATAAAGACGGGCATGCCGGCGAAGGCGCAAAGCGCGAACGCGCCGGCCGCGCGCGACTCCAGCCGCGAGGCGAAAAGCCACAGCAGCCCGGCGAACAGGGCGGTCCAGACCAGGAAAGTAAAACCGCGCGCGGTGTTGAGCAGCTTCTCCGCCGGAACAGAATTGTGATAAAGGAACAGGTCCCCGTAATGGTACGGCATGAAATTGGCGAAATACGGGTGCCCGGTGAAGCCCTGCGGTTTCAGCCCCAGCGTCGGCAGGGCGGAGAGCATCTCCGACAGCGGCGGGTGGTCCATGATATTCATCACGTAGCGCCCGGTGCGCAGGTAGGAGAAACCGCTGGCCAGGTGCACGGTCTCGTCGTAGGTGGCCGCCGCCGAGCGGATGAAAGAGAACCCGGCGAAGAGGTGGAAGGCCAGCGCGGCGGCGGCGAGCAAAAGCGGCGGGGAGATCTTTTTCACCATGGTCTGCCTCATATGATACAAAAATTCCGCGGGCCGGCCGGCCGCCCGATACCGGATAATTTTGGTAGAATATCAGCATGAAAATATTGCTTACCCTGGTCCTGGTAGTTTCCGCCGCCGCGGCCGCCTGCGCCTTCGATCTGGGCGGCTTCTTCGGCGCCTGCAATAAAGCCCCCGAAGCGCCGGCCGTGCCCGCCCCCTCCGCCGAACCGAAGCCCGGCAACTGCGATTTCCCGGTCAACATCAAACCGGAAGAGGCGCGCTACTTCATCGAGGCCAAGCACCCGGTCGTCATCGATATCCGCAGGCCCGAGGAATATGCCGCCGGCCACCTGGAAGCCGTCAACCTGCAGCTCGATTACTACGCCCCGGATTTCAAGGAGCAGCTCGGCCGCCTCGACAGGAACGCCAAGTACCTGCTCTACTGCCGCAGCGGCCACCGCACGGGCATAACGCTGCTGATGATGAAGGACCTGGGGTTCACCGATATACACGACCTGGAGGGCGGCCTCAACGCCTGGACGGCGGCCGGCCTCCCCGTGGTACAGTAAACCCGCGTTTGAATAAAGGAAAGCCCGCCCCGGCGGGCTTTTCCTTTTCCGCCCCCGCTCCCGCGGCGCTTTATCCCTCCCGCCAAATCTGCTATATTTGAATTCGCAAATACGCAGTTATAAAACAGGAAATCCTATGAAACTATCCGAGTTCATCAGACCCGACAGTTTGGCCGCGGCGCGCAAGGCCTTGCGCGAACTGGGCCCCAAGGGCATGGTCCTAGCCGGCGGCACCGCGCTGCATTTCATGCAGGGCAAGACCCCGGTCACCGCCGTGGACATAACAGGCCTGGGGCTTTCCTACATAAAGCAGAAGGGCGACTTCTTCGTCATCGGCGCCGCCACCCCCCTCTCCGACATCCAGCGCTACCGCGGCCCCCGCTGGGCCATGCACGAGATCTGCCGGCGCATCTCCACCCACCAGATCCGCAACGTCTCCACGATAGGCGGCAACATAGCCCGCGTCTTCCCCTGGGCCGACCTGCCCGTGGTGCTGCTGGCCATGGACGCGCGCATGGTGGTTTACTCCGGCAAGGAAAAAGAGATCCCGGCCGACGAGTATTTCGCTTCCCAGCCCGCGCGGCTCTTCCGCGGCGGCGACCTGCTCACAGCCGTCAAGATCCCGGTACTGAAGGCGCATCACGGCTTCGGTTCCGTGAAGGCGACGCGCAACGCGGCCGCTTTCTCGCTGGCAACCATCGCCGCCCTGCTGGAGCTCAAGGACGGCGTCATCAAGTCCGCGCGCGTGGCCGCGGGCTCAGCCATCCCCTTCCCCCAGCGCCTCAAGCCCGTCGAGGCCGCCCTCGTGGGCAAAGAGGCTTCGACCGAGACCTTCAAAGCGGCGGCCGCGGCCTCCGCTGCCGCCGCCAAATGGGTAGGCGGCGAGGGCATGAGCGCCGACTACGTCCGGCAGCTCGCCGAAGTTTCCATCTTCGACGCCCTGGAAAGGGCCGCGGAATTCGCTCGCGGGAGGGCTGAGTAATGACCAAGACTACGCACACCGTAAGTTTCATCCTGAACGGGGAAAAGAAAACCTTCGGCACCAGGCCCGATGAGAAGCTGCTCACCCTGCTGCGCCGCGAAGGCTACCGCGGAACCAAGTACGGCTGCGGCCAGGGCACCTGCGGCGCCTGCACCGTGCTGCTCGACGGGCGGGCCACCTACGCCTGCCTGCTCTACGCCATGCAGGCCGAGGGCCGCGAGGTGCGCACCATAGAGAGCGTCGGCACCTTCGACAACCCGGGCGACTTCCAGAAAGAGCTGGTCGCGGCCGGCGCCGTGCAGTGCGGCTACTGCATCCCGGGCATGGTGATGAGCGCCACCGCCCTGATGGAGACCGAGGCGGTCTTCGAAGACGAGATAGTGAAGGAATACATGGACGGCAACCTTTGCCGCTGCACCGGCTACGAGAAGATCTGGGTGGCGCTCAGGAAGACGCTGGACAAAAGGGCCGCAGAGAAGCCGGCGAAGAAAACCTCCTCCAAGGGGGCCCGCAAATGAAAAGACACGAAAAAGCCAGGAATTTCAAGCAGGTCAACACCTCCGTCACCAAGATAGACGCGCTGCAGCTCGCCCTCGGCAAGGATTCCTACGTCGCCGACTTCGTGCCGGACAACGCCCTCATTATCAAGATGCTCTGGAGCCCGCACGCCCACGCCAGCATCAAGAAACTCGACGTCAGCAAGGCCGAGAAGATGCCCGGCGTGAAGGCCGTGCTCTGGTACGGCAACGTGCCGCGCATCGCTCATTGCACCGCCGGCCAGGGCTTTCCCGAGCCCTCCCCCTACGATACCTTCATGTTCGATAAAAAAGTCCGCTTCGTCGGCGACCGCGTGGCCGCCGTGGCGGCCGAGACCGAGGAGCAGGCGCTGGCCGCCCTCGAGGCCATCAAGGTGGAGTACGAGGTGCTCAAACCTGTCTTCACGCTAGACGAAGCGATGGCCAAGGACGCGCCGGTCATCCACGACGAGCCCGAGGCCCACGTACCGATCCCGATCCCCTACGAGCCCAAGAAGAACCTGGTGGCCCACGTGGCCTGCGAGGCGGGCAGCTTCGCCGAGGGCCTGAAGCAGGCCGACTTCAAGTTCGACCAGACCTACGAGACGCCTTACGCCCAGCACTGCCCCATCGAGCCGTACACCTCGATGGCGACGGTCGCCCCGTCGGGCCGCATCGTCATTACCACCTCCACGCAGGTGCCGTTCCACTGCCGCCGCATCGTGGCGCAGACCCTCGGCGTGCCCGTGCAGAAGATCCGCGTGATCAAGCCCCGCATCGGCGGCGGCTTCGGCTGCAAGCAGGAGATCCTGCTCGACGACGTCACCGCGATGTTCGCGCTGCGCACCGGCCGCACCGTGCTCTGGCAGTTTAACCGCGAGGAGACCTTCCGCACCGGCCGCACCCGCCACCCCTTCCGCATCCGCCTGCAGGCGGGCGTGAAGAAGGACGGCACCATCACCGCCATCAACATGGAGGCCGTCAACAACACCGGCGCCTACGGCGGCCACGGCCTGACCGTGGTCTCCTGCGCGGGCTCCAAGGTGCTGCCGCTCTACCACTGCGAGAACATCAAGTTCGACGGCAAGTCCTACTACACCAACCTGCCCGTAGCCGGCGCGTACCGCGGCTTCGGCGCCACGCAGGCCTTCTTCGCCATGGAGTCCCTGATGGACCAGATGGCCGAGGCCATCGGCATGGACCCCATGAAGTTCCGCCAGCTCAACCACATCCGCGAGGGCGAGGGCTCGCCCATCTTCGCCGCGCTGGGTGAAGGCCGCGAGGGCACACCCATGACCGTGGGCTCCAACGCGCTGGCCGAGTGCATAACGCAGGGCGCCGAGGCCATCAAGTGGGAGCGGCGGACAGACTGGCGAGGCAAGACCGGCCGCTACCGCCGCGGCATGGGCATGGCCTGCCTGATGCAGGGCTCCTCCATCCCGGACATAGACATGGGCGCGGCCTCGATAAAGATAAATGACGACGGTTCGTTCAACCTGCTGGTCGGCGCCACCGACCTGGGCACCGGCTCCGACACCGTGCTCGCGCAGATAGCGGCCGAGGAGCTGGAGACGACCACCGACAAGATGATCGTCTACTCCTCCGACACAGACATCACGCCGTTCGACGTGGGCGCCTATGCCTCCTCCACGACGTACCTGTCGGGCGAGGCGGCGCGCAAGGCCGCGGCCGACGCCAAGCGGCAGCTCCTCGCCAGCGGCGCCGAGATGCTCGGCCTGCCCGTAGGCGAGGTCTTCTGCGAGGACTCGCACGTGCTCAGCAAGGCCGACGAGAAGAAGAAGGTCTCCTACGCCGACATCGCCAAATACACGCTGTACCACAAGAACCAGTACCAGATCATCGGCACGGCCTCGCACATCACCAAGAAGTCCCCGCCGCCTTTCGCGGCGCACTTCGCGGAGATCGAGGTGGACACCTGGACCGGCTTCATCAAGGTGCTCAACTACGTCTCGACCATAGACTGCGGCACGGCCGTCAACCCGGCCCTGGCCGAGGGCCAGACCGAGGGCGGCACGCTCAACGGCATCAGCTACGCGCTGACCGAGGAGTACCTCTTCGACGAGGGTGGCAGGATGCAGAACGCGTCGTTCGCGGACTACCACATCTACTCGATGCGCGACCGACCGCCGCTCAACATCATCCTGGTCCCCTCTTACGAGGACACCGGGCCTTTCGGCGCCAAGAGCGTCTCGGAAGTCTCCATCAACGGGGCGGCCCCCGTCTTCGCCAACGCCCTCTACAACGCCACCGGCGCGCGTGTGCGCGAGTTCCCGTTCACGCCGGAGAAAGTGCTGAAGGCCATAAGGACCGTAAAGAAGTAAGTTCGACCGTACAAAAAACCGCCGCCGCATCCTGAGGGTGCGGCGGCGGTTTCATTTAATTCCGAGGTTTCCCGGCGGCTCAAATGGCGATGGCCCTGACTCGATTCACAACAGGAAGATAGGAAGCAGCGTCCCCTGTACCAGCTCTGCGTCCTAAAACTTCAGGTCGTCAGTATTTATAGTTTTCAGGTCCAGGTCATCGATGTCTATCGCATCAAGTTCTGAGACCTCGATCCGGATCTTATTGAGCGCGGAGACATCCGGGGGCTCCCCGGCTTCCTTGCCGGCGCCGGGCGCGCCGGGAGGCGGCGACGGCGACTTGCGCGCGGCCCCGGCCGCGCCTGCAGGCTCTTTCCGGAACCTGACCTTGGCCAGCGTCGCCCGCTCGTGCGCGGAAAGACCGGCATAGCGGCGCAGCCCATCGAGCAAAGCCTTCTTTCCGGAGCTGTTGCCCGCTTGATCGCGCATAATAAAGGCCACGCGCGCTTCCAGGTCAGCGACGTAGACGTATACCCGGCCGCCGGCCTCCTCCCGGCCCGTGATAACGATGCCGGCGCCCAGCCTGCCGGCTATGGCTTTAACCTGCTCCCTGGTAAGCCGGGAGGGGTCCTGCGCGCCGAGCTTTTTTACTTCCCCGGCCAAGACGGCCCGGGACACGACCTGCCCGGGCCAGATCTCCCCGGAGGCCAGGTCATAGAACTGGCCGGAGAAAACGCCGCCTCCGGCAAAAGGGAAAATAACCACAGGGCGCCCGGCGCCGGCCGGGCTTAAGGCGGGCGGGCTGGCGGGAGCCCCGCCTCGGCAGGCGCCGGCGCAGAACAGCCCGGCGATAGCAATCAGGGTTTTAAGAAAGCGCATTCAGATATTTAGGACCAAACGGCCGCTTTGCTTAACCGCTCCCGTTTCAGCCGCCGGAGAACGGGGACATGAGGGTTACCAGGTCGCCGTCGGAGATGGGAGCGTCCCAGTCGACGAACTTGTCGTTAACCGCGGCTTTGGAGATGTTGGTGGTTAGCGGGATGGCCTTGTTGGCCTGCAGCTCGTGCAGCAGAGCGCGGGCCGTGGCGGCCTCGGTCTCGTAGGGATCGTTCTGGATGCCGCGCCGCTCGCCTATGAGGGCGAAGTAGCGCACGGTGATCTTTTTCTTCATTTCTCACCCTCCGGGGCGTGCAGGTACATGAAGGCCCGCTCCGGCGTTACCGGCAGCGGCGGGAGGGGCTTGTCCTTGCGGACGCTGCGCAGGGCGTCCACCAGCGCCAGGTAAGCGCCGAGGCCGTGCACCAGCGGCGGCTCGCCGATGGCCTTGGAATTGCAGACGGCGTAAGGGTTCGACGAGTCCTTAAGCAGGGTAACGTCGAACTTGGCGGGCACGAACTTGATGTCCGGAACTTTGTAGCCGCTCACCCCGGTCAACACCTTTCCGTCGGGAGCGTAGCGGAGCTGCTCCATGGTGGCCCAGCCCATGCCCTGTACCACGGCGCCATGTATCTGGCCCAGGTCTATCTCGGCCGACAGGGACTCTCCGGCGTCCTGCACCACCTCCACCGACTCGATAGTGTAGGTGCCGCGGGCGCAGTCCAGCAGCACCTCGGTCAGCGAGGCGCCGTAGCTGTAATAGGCGAAAGGCCGCCCCTGCTCGGTCTCCATATCGTAATGCAGGTTAGGGGTCGCGTAGAAAGCGTGCTCGGACAGGTCCACGCGCGCCCACTGCGCGGCGGCGGCCAGCTTCTCCCAGGTCATAACGGGGCCTTTTTCACCGACGCAGACCGCCCCGTCGCAGATAGAAACGCCGGCGGGGTCGTCGCAACTGAGATGGCGCGCGGCGAACTCCAGCAGGCGCCCGCGCAGCCGCTCACAGGCGTATTTGGTGGCCATGCCGTTGAGGTCGGCCCCGGTACTGGCCGAGGTCGGGGAGGCGTTGGGGATGCGGGAAGTGTTGGTGGTGTCGACGCGGACTCTCTCCACGGGGATACCGAGGGTGCGGGCCGCTACCAGGCGCAGCTTGGCGTTGACCCCCTGGCCCATCTCCACGGCGCCAGTGCTCACCGAGACGCTGCCGTCCACGTAGATATTTACCAGCGCGCTCGCCTGGTTAAGCGCGGTCTGCGCGAAAGAGATGCCGAAGCAGACCGGGACCACGGCCAGGCCTTTTTTAGAGTCCGCATGGGCCTGGTTGTAGGCCGCGACCGCCGCGCGCCGCGCGGCGAGGGCGGAATTCTTCTCCAATGTCTCCCAGCAGCGGCCGGCGTTAACTCCGGAGAGTTCCACGCCGTAGGGCAGGGTGTCGCCGTCGCGCAGCAGGTTGAGGCGCTTGAGCTCCTCGGGCGGCACGCCCATCAGCTCGGCGGCGTGGGTGAAGGCCGCCTCTATGGCGAACGTGCCCTGCGGCACGCCGAACCCGCGGAAGGCGTTGTTGGGCGGGATATTGGTGCGGCAGCTGACGCCGGAGACCCGCATATTGGGGATGCGGTACGAGCCGCTGACGTGCAGGAAGGAGCGCCCGAGCACGGCGGGCGAGATATCGGCGCAGGCCCCGGCGTGCTGGTAGAGGTCCACCTCGTAGGCCAGGATTTTCCCCTCGCCGTCGAGGCCCAGCTTGTAATCGTATTCGTAGGCGTGGCGCTTGCCGGTGGTGGCTATGTCCTCGTTGCGCGCGAGCGCCAGTTTGACCGGGCGTTTAAGCAGGAAGGCGGCCATGGCCGGGGCCGTTATCCAGACAGCCGTGGATTCTTTGCCGCCGAAGCCGCCTCCCAGACGGCGGATGTCGAGTTCCACCTTGTGCATGGGTATACCCAGCACCTCGGCCAGGTGGTGGTGGAAAGCGCCCGGCGACTGGGCGCTGGCGTGCACCTTGATGGTGTCGTGCTCTCCGGGCACGGCCAGCGCGCGCTGCGTCTCGAAATAGAAGTGCTCCTGCGGGCCGCTGGCGAGCCGGCCCTGCGCCACGAACTTGCACCGGGCGTAGGCGGCGGCCAGGTCGCCGGTCACGCGCTCGCGCCGCTTACCGTGTATCAGGCCTTTGGCCGCGGCCTCGCGCGGGCTGAATACGGCCTCGAGCTTCTCTATGTCCGCCTTGATCAGGGCCAGGGCCTTCCGGGCGGCGCGCTGGGACTCGGCCACCACCAGCGCTATTGGCTGGCCGATGTAGTCCACGCTGTCCACCGCCAGCAGGGGCTGGTCCTTCAGTATGTGGCCGACCTGGTTGAGGCCTGGCACGTCTTTGTGCGTGTAGACGGCGGCCACGCCGGGAGCCGCCGCGGCTTTTGAAATATCGAGAGACTTTATCTTGCCGCGCGCCACCGGTGAAGTGAAAAGAACGGCGTGCAGGCAGCCTTCGGGCGCGGGGATGTCGTCGATGAAGCGCGAAGCGCCGCGCACGTGCATCAGCATGTCTTCGTTCTTCATACGGCCTCCCCGGCGGCGGCCGCGAAATGCGCGCCCACCAGCCGCCCCAGCAGCAGTTTTTTATAGGCCGCCGAGCCGCGGATGTCGTCTATCGGCCTGGCTTCGGCTTCTGCCGCCTTGGCGAGGGCCTCGACGGCAGGCGCGTCCAGTTTGCGTCCCTTGAAAGACTCCAGGGCCAGGAGCACCGGCACAGCGGCCACGCCGCCCGCCGAGATCCGCAGGTCGGTCACTGTGCCGTCGGGCGCGGTCGTCACCCGCAGGGCAGAATTGACCGCCGCGATGTCCAGCGTGGTCCGGTTGGAGACCTTCTCGAAATGATAGCGGGCGCCTTTAGGCAGCAGCGGGATCACTATCTCGCTGACCAGCTCGCCGCAGGCCAGGTCCGTTTTTTTGTAGCCGAGGTAAAATTTGGAGAGCGGCACTTCCCGCCTGGCGCCGTTGCCGGAGATAACCAGGCGCGCGTCCAGCGCCAGCAGGATGATGGTGGCGTCGCCGATGGGCGAGGCGTTGACCACGTTGCCGGCCAGCGTGGCCTTATTGCGCAGGATGGCCGAGGAATGCAGAAGAAAATCCTTCTCGAGGGCCGGGAAATACTGCCGCACCGGCGGCGACTGGCGGAAGTCCTCGATGGTGACCGCACCGCCGACGCGGAGGAACTCTCCGTCCAGCTTTACATAATCCAGATCCCGGCGTTTAGAGAGAAAGCAGAGTTCGCCCTCCAGCAGTTGCTCCGGTTTCTGCACGAAGAGGTCCGTGCCGCCGGCCACCAGCACGGCGTCACTGCCGGTTCCCGCCGGCTCCGCCTTAAACTGCGAAAGGCGGGCGGGTATCTCTTTGAAATAGCCCGGCACTACTCCGGAGTTGACCAGTTCCGCCAGCCGCTTGGCCGGGGGCAGGTCCATCTTGGCCAGGCTCGCACACAGCGCGCGCGCCGCGTTGCGGATAGAGACGTAACCTGTGCAGCGGCAGATATTTCCGTCCAGCGCGTCCACGGCGCCTTCGAAAGAAATCTTTTTGGCCCCGAGGCAGAAGCCGGTAAGGGAAAGGACTATTCCGGGCGTGCAGAAACCGCACTGCGAGGCGCTATGCTCTACGATAAGTTTTTGGACCAGCGTCAGGGCGGCGCCGGCTAGGCCTTCCACGGTGACCACGTGGCAGCCCTCGACGTCGCCCAGCGGCAGCAGGCAGGAAGCGCAGGCCCTGTAGGCCACGCTGCCGTCCGGCTGGGGGCTGCCCACCAGCACGGTGCACGCGCCGCATTCCCCCTCACGGCAGGCTTCCTTGGTGCCGGACAGGCAGCTGACGTCGCGGACGAATTCCAGCACCGTCAAGCCGGGGCGCTCGCCGGTACTTATCAGCCGCTCGTTCAGGATGAAGCTAGTCATAAAAACCTCTTTAGGCGGCGCGCCCTCCGGGCGCAGCTACGCCGGTTTCAGAAACTCAAAATTCCGCCTGCCGCAGCATTGGCAGCCGGGCCGGCGTTCAGCCAGCACCGGCGCGACCGTGCCGCCCCAGATGTCGAGGATATGGAGCTTGTGCCCGTCTTGCGGCGCGCCGGTCAGGATCTTGACGGCTTCGGTTACCTGCAGCGACGCCACCCAGACCGCGGCGGCGTTGAGCACGCCGAAGGCGTCGCAGGTGGGCAGGCGGGCGTCGGCGGGCGGCAGGTCGAACAGGCAGCGCAGGCAGGGCCCCTGCCCCGGGCGCACCGCCATCACCATCCCGTCCACCCCCAGCACGCCCCCGTAGACCCAGGGCTTGCCGGCCTTGACCGCGGCGTCGTTAAGCAGGAAGCGCGTCTCGAAATTATCGGCCCCGTCTATTACCAGGTCGGCCCGCCCGACCAGTTCTTCGATATTAGCGGCGGCAACGTCAATTACCGCCGGCTCTATCGTTATCTCCGGGTTTATGGCGCGCAGGCGGCTGGCGGCTGCTGCGGCCTTGGGCGCGCGGGCTTTAACGTCGTTATCGTCGTAGAGGAGCTGGGTGGGCAGGTTGTAGAGCTGGACGTAGTCCCTGTCGGCGAGGATCAGGCGCCCCACGCCGGCGCGGGCCAGCAACATGGCCTGCGCGCTGCCGATGGAGCCGCAGCCGAGCACCAGGACAGAACTACGGGCCAGCTTGCGCTGGCCCGCCTGGCCGATAAGATTGAGAGCCTCATGCCGCGCGTAGCGCGCTCCGCCCGGGGAAGGGGTATCGGCGGGCATGGGGAGGTTCTCTTTAGAAGGTGAAGCCCATGCCGACTATGAACTTGGCGCCGCTCAGCGTTATCGTGTCTGACTCGCCGGAAATGCCGCGGTCGAACATGATATGGTTCATCTCGTAGCGCAGTTCCGTGACGATCTGGAAATCCTTGCCGGGCTTGAAGCGCACGCCGACCGGCACGCGGAACATGAAGCCGACGCCCATATCTTCCACCGGGCGGCTGAAGAGGGAAGAGTTAGTGAAACCCTTGGCGTAAGGCAGGGTTACGGAATTGAGCGACATGCCCGCGCCGATGCCGAAATAAGGGTCGGCTTTCTTGGTGGGGATGCGCATCAGCAGGTCGCCGCTGATGCCGAAGCTCTTGACGGTGGCGTAGTCGTTAGTGGAGAACGTAACGTTGCCGCCGGCGGCGCCGTTGAGGAGCCAGGCGGCGGTCTGCGCCTTTATGTTGCGCTTCTCATAGGAAAGTTCCAGGTCGCCTCCGAGCGGGCCGTTGCCGAAGCCGCCGACGCGGAAAGCTATGGGGCCGGCGCCTTCGGTGGCCAGCTTGTCGAACCGGACCGTGCGAAAATCCCTGTTTGTCGTGAAGGCCGGCACGTTGATGCCGATGTCGTTGGTATAGGTGTTGTTGATAGTGATATTGGCGTTGCTGTTGGAAAATTCCAGCGCCATGTTGGGTGCGCCGAAACCGAAGAAAATGTCGAAGAAGCCGTAGGCGAACTCACCGCGGGGGGCGCGCTGCGCCGGAGCCGGCGCCGGCTGCTGGTAGGACGGCTGCTGGTAAGCGGGCTGCTGGTAGGTCTGCGGCTGGACCGGCGCGGGGGCGGTGGCCGCGTCGCCTATCCAGTCCTTCTTCAGCGTGACCTGGGAGGCGCCTATGGCCTGCGCGGTCTCGGTCTTGATCAGGCGGGCGTTAACCTCTATCTCGCCGGCCTGCATTTCCACGAGGGTGCCGGTAACGATGGCTTCCACGCCCAGGACCTTGCCCAGCTGCTGGGCGCTGGAGGCGTCTATGGTGCCGGAGGCCTGCAGCTTCAGCTCGGCCATGACCTTGTCGAGCACGGAGCGCTCGATGATCTCGAACTTGTGCATGTTGATCATCTTGATGGTCAGGCGTTCGGAGATGACCGAGCCGTCCTTGGCGGCGGCGCGCCCGTCGGCGTAGGAGAAGGGGATGATGGCTATCTTCTTGCCCTGCACCGAGGCGCCGGCCTCGGTGATCTCCCTGGCCAGCTGGCTGTAATTATCCTCGGCGTAAGCCCCGGCGGCGCAGGCCAGCAGCAGTACGGCGGCGAGAATCTTAGTGATGTTTTTCATGCGGTAATTTCCTCAGGTTTTGCGGTCGTTCTAAGAGTTTGCTGGGCAGGCGCGGCATTAATCTGCGCCCGGCCCGTACCGCCCCCCCTGGGCCGGCACATTGCCTACAGTTATATCATATTCGGGTTTATCAGGGGTAGCCCGCCCCGCTTATTTCCCGGGTTTGTCTTTCATGTGCCCGCCGCCGCGTTTATAGTGCAGTTTCATGATCTCGGCCAGCACGGAAACGGCTATTTCGCCGGGGGCTTTGCCGCCCAGGTCCAGGCCTACCGGCGAATGCACCCGCGCGTCTTTCAGCGGATAAAGTTTTTTCTTGCCGAGCAGGCGGAAGATCTCCCCCACCTTGTCCCGGCTGCCGATCATGCCGATGTAGGCGGCGCCGGTCTTCATCACGGCCTCCAGGCACTCTCTGTCCAGCGCGTGGCCGCGCGTGACTATCACGGCGTAAGTGTCTTTATCCACTCCGGCGGCCGCCACGGCCTTGTGCGGCATTTCATTGATGATAGCCAGCGCCCCCGGGAAGCGCTCGGAGTTGGCGAATTCCGCTCTGTCGTCGGCCACCAGGAAGGGATACCCTGCCAGCCGGCAGGCCTCGGCGATCTTCACCCCCACGTGGCCGCCGCCAAGGATCAGGACCTTGAAAGGATTCTTGTAGACGTCTATGAACACTTCCATCTTGCCCATGCAGATCATGCCGGTGTTGCCCTGGGGCTTGAGGTCGAAGACGAACTTGCCGCCCGAGCCCTTCTTTATGCAGTCCGCGGCCTGGCGGATGACCAGCGCCTCCACAGAACCTCCGCCCACGGTGCCCTCTATCGAGCCGTCGGCGTAGACCAGCATCCTGGCGCCGGCGTCCCTCGGGGTGGAGCCTCCGGCGGAAATCACGGTGACGAAGGCGGCGGCGCGGCCTTCGTCGATGGCTTCGGCGAGCATTTTAATGAGGTTTTTCTGTTCTTTCATAGCCCGTTAATTCTACCTAATTTGTCCGGTTTTAGGCAGGCGGGAGCGGATCGCCGCCGCGAGGGCCGTCCGTACATCAGGCCAGCCTGTAGATCTCCAGCTCCTCGCTCTTGCCCTTCAGGGCCACCTTGCCCAGCGGCTCGAATTTTATCCCGGCGCCGAGCGAGGCCCTGGCCCTCTCCAGCGCCGTAGCGCTGACCACGATGTCGGTGTTGAGGTCCTTGGTCTTGGACTCCAGCCGCGACGCGATGTTGACCGTGTCTCCTATAAAGGTGTATTCCAGCCGTGCCGCGGTGCCGATATTGCCCGCCACCAGCTTGCCGCAGTGAACGCCGATGCCGAACTCCACCTTGCCGGGCGCCTGGCTGGAGGCGTTGAACTCCGCCAGCGCGGCGCGCATGCCTATGGCCGCGCGCACCGCGTCGGCCGCGAAATCGTCAGAGCCCAGCGCCGGCGTGTAGATGGCCATCACCGCGTCGCCGATGAACTTGTTGATCACGCCGTTATGCTC
Source organism: Elusimicrobiales bacterium (assembly GCA_028688015.1). GTDB lineage: Bacteria > Elusimicrobiota > Elusimicrobia > Elusimicrobiales > UBA9959 > UBA9959. The sequence continues at coordinate 80,040 of JAQTZB010000002.1, forward strand.
CGCTATGGGCGGGGTGATGTAGTGGAAATACTTGTTGAGGAAGTCCACCAGCGAGGAGGCGCTCATGGTCTCGCTTAGCGGCGTGAAGTTGCGGATGTCGCAGAACATCACCGCCGCTTCCATGTTCTCGCCGCCCAGGTTCACCTTCTTGTTGTGGATCAGCTCGCGCGCGATCTCTATGGACATGTACTTGCCGAAAGTATCCTGCAGCTCCTCGCGCTCTTTCAGCCCGGTCACCATGTCGTTGAAGCCGGCCTTAAGATAGGCCACCTCGTCGGAGAAATAGATGCGGGACTTGGCGTAGTCGCCGCCGGCCACGCGCTTCATCTTATCTATCAGCCCGTCCAGCGGCTTCTGGACGCCGTTATAGACGCTGGTGAGGCCGTTACCGAGCATGACTGCGGAGATGCCGAGCATGAAGACCAGGTTCGAAGAAAGGACTTCCCAGGGCACACGGTTAAAGAACGCGATATAGATGAGAACGAAGGGCAGGATAGCGAAGCCAGCTATCATCACCGTCAGTTTGAGATAGACCGGTATAGTAAAGCCGCCCCGCAGGTGGTAAAGTTCCGGACCGGAATAGAGGGACTGCATCAGCGTCTTTTGCTTCGCCAGGTGCACGTCGATATAGACCACCAGCATGGCCACCTGCGCCAGCAGGGAGACCGCCGAGGCGCCCAGGCGGGGAGCGGTCAGCAGCCCCGGAGCCAGGAAAGACGGCACCAGGGCCAGCGCCTGCACCATGAAGACCATCAGCAGGCCGTCGCGGTAGACATTGGCCAGGCGGCGGCGGATCTTCTCCTTAAGCGCCTCGTCGGGCTTTTCCAGGTAGAGGTAAGCCGGCCGGCCCCACAGGGCGACAAAGATCCACATCAGGCCGAAGGAGAGGCCGCCGACGCCGAAACCGAGGCCGGCGCGGCCTTGCGGGGCCGTCCCGGTAAAGACCGTAAAAGCCATGTCGGAAAAGACTGTCCCGACCAGGGCCAGGGCAAAAGGGATGATCAGTATGCCGAAGAACTCTTCCAGCTTTTTCTTGCGCTCAGCTTTTTCCGCGTTTCCGAACATTTTTATCCCCTTAAACTAGTTTCAGGAAAACCCAGTATATTATGGCATTTATGAAAGTTAGCGGGATACCGGCGCGGGCGAACTCGGCGAAGGTGAGGGTTTCGCCGCCCTTCTTCTCGGCGTTCTGGATGATGATGACGTTGCTGGCCGCCCCGAGGATGAAGAGGTTGCCCGCAAAAGTGGACGCCGCCGCCAGCGCCAGCAGTTCTGGCGTACCGCCCCCGGCGTGGCGCAACACCGGCAGGTACAGCGCCACCAGCGGCACGTTGGAGATCAGCTGGCTCAGGCCTACGCTGACGGCTATAATGGGCCCGAGGCCGGTGATGTCAGCCCCGGAGCGGGCGATGAGTTCCTGGAAGAACCCGGTGTCCCACACGCAGCGCATCAGAGCGAACATCCCGGCGAAGAAGGCCAGCGTGCTCCAGTCCACCTTGCGCATTATTTCGAACCGCCGGGAGCTCAGCAGCAGCCCCGGCGCCGCGGCGGCCAAGGCTATCCAGGTAAGGCGGAAATCCAGAGCCGGGTTCAGGGAGACCAGGACGATCTTGGCGCCTATGGCCAGCACCAGCACGCCCGCCGTGAGCCTGGCCAAGCGGGCCAGGTCCTTATCCTTCACCGGCTCCTGGGACTGCTTCAGTTCAGCGGCCCGGAACTCTTCCGGGTAATAATAACGCACGACCAGGAAAACCGCGCCGAGGTTGAGCAAGGTGGGGATAGCGAGATATTTGAAGAAGGTCAGGAAAGGCGCGGCCAGTTCCCCCCTCACCGCCACCAGCAGGTTCTGCGGGTTGCCGATCGGGCTCATCACGCTGCCGACGGTGATTGAGAAAGCCAGCGCCAGCAGCAGGGCCTTCGGGGAGACGCCGTGCTTGCGTGCCAGCAGCAGCGCCACCGGCGTGCCGATGATGGCGAGCGTGTCGTTCATCAGAAGGGCCGAGGCCAGCCCCATGAAGAACACGAAGGTCAGCAGCAGCCCCGCCCCGGTACGCGCCCGCTTGAAGACCTCGAACTTGGCGTGCGCCAGCCAGCCGCTCAGCTCGAACACCTGCCCGGCGGCGAACATGCCGAGCAGGAACGCCATCACGTCCCAGTCTATGGCCGCCAGCGCTTGCGCGGGCTTCATGTCGCCGGAGAGCAGCACGGCGGCCGCCCCGCCGCACATCACCTGCCAGATCTCCAGGCGGAAGCCGCGCACCTGCCTGACCGCCGTAAGCAGGAAGACCGCGGCGAGGATTAAGATGGGGAACATCAGCCGGCTTTGACCAGGGCCTCGTAATCCTCCGGCGTGTCTATGTCGAGGATTATACCGGGGTCTTTGACCTCCAGGTCGGTGATCTTCACGGAGGGGTGGTGGGTCACCCAGTGCAGGCCCTTCTCCAGCGGTCCCTCGAAGCATAGCGCGCGGCGGTCGGCCGGGATGACGATGGGATGGCCGCGCTTCAGCCTGGAATCGGCCGCGCGGAAAGTCCGCGGGATGACTATGGTTTCTTTATTATTGTTCCAGCAGTCGACGAGGCGCCGGTAGGTGTCCCTGTCCACCGTGGGCTGGTCGGCCAGGCAGACCATGAACCCCTCGGCGGTTTCCGAAGCGTCCAGCAGGCCGCAGCGCAGCGAGGAAAGCTGGCCGTGCTCCGGATGGACGTTCACGGCTATTTTCTCCCCGGCCGGCGTCCAGCCGGCCAGGATCTCGTGCGAGTCCTTCCCGAGCACCACCACCCTGTCCTCTACGCCGGCGCGGCGCAGCGCGTCGCAGACGTGCTCCAGGAAAGGCAGGCCCCGCCACTGCAGCAGGGCCTTGGGCCGCCCCATCCTCGCCGAATCCCCCGCCGCCAGTATGATCGCGGACAGCATAGTCAGTTACCTCCCCGTATATAGTCCAGCGCGAACGCCAGAACGGGGTCCGGGCCCTTGTACTTCGCCAGGAGTTCGTCCGCAGCCGGCACGTCGGGCAGCACGCCGTGCTCTTCGTCGCCCGGCTTCGGGCGCGGGCCGTAGAATTTTTTATAGGAAACCCCGAACGGCAGGCGGCTGTTGGTAAGCGCCAGGCTGAACACGTCCCCGAAGCAGGTGGGCAGGCCGCCGGTTTCGTAGCCGATGATCCGGCCGCATTCGTAGTCGCGGAACATCGCCGCGAAATCTGAGGCGGAGGAGAAGGTGGCGTTGTCCGTGAGCAGGTAGACCTTCCCGCCGAAGAACGCCGCAGGCTTCTCTTGCTTTTCCTCTTTAGTGCGGTTGGTCACCAGTGTGCCGGGAGCGAAGGCGAGGTTCTCTTCGCGCATATGCCTGCTGTACTTGGGATTCGCCAGCAGCTCGGCCGAAACCTTTACCTGCATCTTCGAGAAGGAGCGCACCGGTTTTTCGGTGAGGTACTTCATGATATGCTCGCCCATGGCGGAGTTGCCGCCGCCGTTGCCCCGGATGTCTATTATCAGGGCCTTCGCCTTGCCGGCCTCGGCGAAGATGCGGTCTATCTTTTCCTTTTCGGCTTCCGAGTAGCGGAAGGACGGGTAGCGGAAATAAGCCACCGAGCCGTCCTCCAGCAGCCGCAGGCTGGTCTCATCCGCCAGAGGCTTTTCCGTCGCCTTGCGCAGCTCCACAGCGGCGTCTATGCCGATGACGCCGAGCTTCCTGGTCCGGGCGCGGCCCGCGGAGTCTCTGGTCTCCAGCTCGAACTGTTTTCCTCCGGAGAAAAGTTTTGTGAAGGCCCACCAGAAGGTCTGTTTCTCGGAGAACTGGATGGCCTTGAACGGGAAGGTCTCGCCGGAGCAGCGCGCCAGGGCCGGCGCGGCGAAGTCGGCGAAGGGCGCGCCGTTCACGGCCACGACCCGCTCCCCTTCCAGCGACTTATCCAAAGCGCCGGAGACGAAGAATGCGCCGTTGCGGAACTGCACGCGGAACGGCGGAAAATTAGCGGCCTGAAACTCGCTCTCGGGCAGATTCTGGTAGTGCATCCGCGTATGCCCGTCGCCAAATGCCGCCGCGGCGTAGTAGAGCTCGTAAGCCAGGTCTTTTATCGCCACCCGGCGCTGCTTGTCCAGTTTCTCCGAGACGGCGTTCACCGTCCTGCGCTTCAGCTCCCGGTAGCCGTCCGGCTCCAGGTTGGCGAGCAGGTCCGGGTGGATGCTTTCCGCCTTGGAGAAGAATTCGTTTACGTCCTCTATGGCGTCGGCCAGGGGCAAGGTTTCAGGGACCGGGTTGAACCTGCCGTCGAAGAGTCCCGCCGCTACTTCCAGGCCGCCCTTAAAGATATAGTAGGCCGCGGGGCCGTGGAAGAGGTTGTTTATGCCAGCCAGCTGGTCGTTGGAGGAAGCGGCGTAAACCTGGCACGCGCCGTCGGCATACGGGTTGGCCGCCAGCGTGATGAGGCGCGACGCGCCCGCGTACTCCTTGCCCGCGAACTGCAGGCCGGCCCCGGAGAATTTAAAGCCGGGCTTCTTTATGGAAGCCAGCAGGGAAGTCTTCGCGCCCGGCACGGCGTACAGCAGAAAGCCGCCCGCCAGCTTCTTCGCCAGCTCGGCGGCGGGGATGGCCGAGGCGTCCAGCAGTTCCGACTCTTTGTAGAAAGAGTCCCGGATTTCCTTTACATAGGCCTCGGCCTTTTCCCGGCCGGGGCCCTCCGGCAGTTCAAAAACCACCGGCCTCTTGCTGGAAGGGTCGTGAAACCCGTTGATGGACTCGGGGTAAGCCGCAGCGAACCCCGGCAGGGCGAGCCCCGCCGCGAGCAGAATAAGAGCGCGTTTCATTTTTCCTCCGGCTTAGTCGCCCAGGCTGATGCCCAGTTCGCGGGCGGTCTGGATAGTGTCGCAGTCCAGCGGCACGGTCTTCATGCGGCCGGAGATCTCGCTGAGCGGCACGTAGCGCACCGTCGGGGGGTCGAGCGCCACCATCACGCCGCTCTTGCCCTCTTCCAGCGCGCGCACGGCGGCGGCGCCGAAGCGCAGCGACAGCAGCCGGTCGAAAGTGGTCGGGCTGCCGCCCCGCAACAAATGCCCGAGTACCACGGTGCGGCATTCCTTGCCGGTCAGGGGCTCCAACTCCTTTGCTACTTTCTCGCCGATGCCGCCCAACTTTTCGGCGCGGCCCAGTTCCTTGCCCAGCACGGAGACGCTGCCGCCGACCGGTTTAGCGCCCTCGGCTACCACCACTATGCAGTAATGCTTGCCGCGCTTGGGGCGCAGTTTCAGGGCCGCGGCCACTTTCTTGATGTCGTAAGGGATCTCCGGGAGCAGGATGGCATCGGCATTGCCTGAGACGCCGGTGTTGAGCGCTATCCAGCCGGCATAGCGGCCCATCACCTCCACCACCATGATGCGCCGGTGCGCGTTGGCGGTGGAGTGCAGTCGGTCCAGGCATTCCGTCGCGAAGGAGACCGCGGTGTCGAAACCGAAGGTCGCCACCGTCTTCTCGAGGTCGTTGTCGATGGTCTTGGGCACGCCGATGACGCGCAGGCCCTTCTCGGCCAGCACGTTGGCGATGCCCAGCGAGCCGTCGCCGCCCAAGGCCACCAGCGCGTCGATCTTGTTTTTCCGGAAAGCCGCCATCAGTTCGTCGGTACGGTCCCGCTCGTACCACTTGCCGTCCTTGCCCCGCGTCGGGTATTTGGTGGGGTTGCCTTTGTTTGTAGTGCCCAGGATGGTGCCGCCCAGATGCGTGATGCCGCGCACCTTGCCGCGCGACAGGGGGATCAGCCCGCCGTCCGGGTATTCCGCTGGCAGCATAAGGCCGTTATACCCGTCGCGGATGCCCACCACCTCGATTCCCCTGTGGAGCGCCGAGATCACCACGGCGCGGATCACGGCGTTCAGCCCCGGGGCATCCCCGCCCCCGGTGTTGATCGCTATCCTTTTTATTTTACCTTTAGCCATTGAGAAGCCCCCTGAATCCGTCCTGTCAATTATCACAATCTTCAGCGCCGCCTTTCAAGAACGCCGGCGGCTCACAGCCCTTTCAGTTCATCCCAGAAGTCCAGCGCGTCGGCGTAGCGCATCGTCGGTTCCGGCTCAAGCGCCCGGCTGATCAGCGCGTCCACGCCGGGCGGCAGCCACGGCAGCAGCGAGCCGGCCTCGCGGTAGTCCTTGAGCAGCTTCTGCTTCTGGTTGTCCAGGCCGGTATACGGCAGCGAGCCGGTGAGCATTTCATACAGGCAGACGCCCATCGAGTAGATGTCCGACTCGCGCTTCACCACGCCGGAATGCTGCTCCGGGGCCATGTAGGCAGGCGTCCCCGAGCTGGTCTGGTGGCTCACGCGCGTCAGCCCGTCGCGCAGGGTGCAGGCCAGGCCGAAGTCCATCACCATGGCCTTGCCGGTGTCAGCCAGCATGATGTTGGGCGGCTTCAGGTCGCGGTGGATGACGCCGTTGGCGTGGGCGTAGTGCACGGCGTCGCAGGTCCCGGCGAAGACCGTTTTGCAGTCCTCGAGCGTGAGCCGCTTTTTTTCCTTAAGCAGCGCGTGCAGGGTTTTTCCCGCCACGTATTCGAAGACCAGGTAGATCTCGCCGTCCTGCTCGATGAGGTTGTAAAGGGCGACTATGTTGGGATGGTTCAGCTTGTCCACGATGGCCGCCTCTTTGCGGAAGCGCTCGTATTCCTCGGGGTATTCCTTCAGGTAGGAATGCATCTGCTTCACGGCCACGGTCAGGCCGCTCTTGCGGTCCAGCCCCTCGTAGATTATGCCCATGCCGCCGGCCGCCACCGTGCTGCGCAGCTCGTAGCGGCCGGCCAGCGTGATCGCCGGCGCCGGGGCCACGCGGGCGGGCGGGGCTCCAGCCGGAGGGGCCGGGCGCGGCGCCGCGGGCGGGCGGGGCGGCCCGGGCACGACCCGCGCCTTCAGCCGCTCGCGCCGTTCGGCCGAATCCCCGTGCTCGACCAGGCCGTAAAGCTCGATGGCGCGCTCGAACGAGCCGGCCGCTTCGAAAGCTCCGGCCAGCTCGTAATAGCGTTCCGCGTCCGCCGCCGGGGCCAGTGTGGTCAGCAGGCAGTCCGCGGCCAGGCGGTCCAGCTGCCACGCCAGGTCGGGGCGCGTTTTGGCGTCGGCCAGGCGGGCCAGGCGCATGAAGGTTGCCGGCAGCGCCTCCGGCGAGGCCGCCGGATCCGGCGGCAGGGCGCCCTTCAGGCGCCTCTGCTCGAACACCGCCCCGCCGGGTCCGCGGCTCACCGGATGCGCGGCGGCTATCTCCCGGTCTATTGTGGACAGCACCAGTCCGGCCCGCACGAAGTCGCCTAGCTGCAGATAGATCTCGAAGAGCAGACAGTAATCCGTAAGCGTCATCCGCGACTGCGGCTTTTTGAGCAGCGCGGCCAGGGCCTCCTGGTACTTCCCGGCCCGCGCGGCTGCGGCCGCCTCGCTGAAAACGCCCGGGGGCGGAGGCGGCCCGGCCGGAGCCGCCCCCCCCTGCGTTCGTGGCGCCGGCGGCCTTGTTTGGCCGGAAGCGGAGAAGAAGCGGGCAAGGCCCCTGTAAACTTTGGCCCAGGGAACCGAGACCGCCAGTATCAGCAACCCCACCACGAAGGAGAGGATGTCGAAGAGCTGCCTGAACGCCCCCGGGCGGTTCTCCTCCCGCGCCTTGATGTTGGCGGCGAAGGCGGCCACGTCGGCGGGAGCCACGCTCACGCGCGGCCTGCCGGGCGCCCTGACGTCGGCGGATACAAGGAAATCTTCGCCGTTGGACTCTATGGCGAGGCTGCCAGGTATCACCGCCTCGGCCAGCTGCGCCTTCAGCCCGTTCATGTCTATGGACAGCTCGGCCAGGGCCCGCGCGTCGGAGGTGTACTGCCCGTGCCGCAGCTTGTACATCTCCTCGAGCTCGGCTATCCGCAGCAGCCCGCGCCGCACCGCCACCGCCGGGTCCCGGGGGCCGCCGCGCAGCTTCTCCTGGATCAGGGCGTGCATCCGCCGCACGTCCGCGGACTGGGGCCGCATGCGCAGCAGCGCCTCGAAATCGGCCAGGGCCCTGGAATAGTCCCCCCTCGAATAGGCCGCGTAGCCGCGCTTGCTGTAGGCAGCCGCCAGCCTGGGCTCTATCTCGGCCTCCAGCTCCGGGTCCAGGCCGTAGGCCTTGCTTAAAGCTATTATCGCAGCGGTATAGTCGCCCTTGGCGTAGGCGGACAGGCCGGACCGGTAGAGGCCGCCGGCCTGCTCCTCGGCCCGGCGGTCCGCTGCGGCTGCCGGCGCGGGATCCAGGCAGCAGAGCAGCGCCGCCAGCGCCAGCGCGGCACGGGCGAATTCACAAGCTGTTTTCCCGGCTTTCATACCAGTTTGAAGTATAACAAAGCGCGCCGCCCTTATCAAAGCGCCTGCGGCTGCCGGTGCGCACCGCAAAAAGAACCGCGGCCCCTGACGGGGCCGCGGGCTCGCCTTGCCGGCTTGGCGCTACACGCCGGCTTTGCGGTATAGTTTCGCGGCGGCCTTGGCGGCGCGCTCGGTGAGCTTGCGCTCGTCCACGCTGACCAGGCGGCCGTTCTTCACTACCACCTTGCCGTTGACCACGGTGTGCTTGGTGCGATGCGAGGCGCCGCAGAACAGCAGCGAGGCCAGCGGGTCGGACTTGGAGCCGATATAGTCCAGGCCGCTCACGTCGAAGATGGCCAGGTCGGCAGCCTTGCCGGGCTCGATGGAGCCGATGTCGGAGCGGCCCAGCACGGCGGCGCCGCCGCGGGTGGCCAGCTCCAGCGCCTTGCGGGCTGGCATGGCCTTCACGTTCTCCAGGCGGTGCACCAGCATGCACTGGCGCGCCTCGCCCAGCATGTCGGAAGAGTCGTTGGAGGCGGAGCCGTCCACGCCGAGGCCGACGGGAACTTTGTGTTTCAGGAACATCGGCACCGGCGCTATGCCCGAGCCCAGCCGCAGGTTGGAGCAGGGGCAATGGGCCACGCCGGTATGGGTATGGCCCATCTTCTTCGCCTCGGCCTCGTTGATGTAGACGCAGTGGGCGAACCAGGCATTGCCTTCCTCGACCCAACCCACGCTTTCCATATACTCCAGCGGGCGCATCTTGAACAGTTTTTTGCAGAACGCTTCCTCGTCCCTGGTCTCGGCGAGGTGGGTGTGCATGCGCACGCCCCATTTCTTGGCCATCTCGGCTGTGATCTTGAGGAGTTCCGTCGTGACCGAGAAAGGCGAGCAAGGCGCCATGGCCACGTTGGTCATGGCGAACTTCTCGCGGCCGTGGAACTTGTTAACCAGGCGCTCGCAGTCCTTCAGGATGAAGTCCTCTTTCTGCACTACGGAGTCCGGCGGCAGACCGCCCTTGCTGCGCCCGCGCGACATGGAACCGCGCGTGGCGGTAAAGCGCATCCCCACTTCGCGCGCCGCGGCTATCTGCGTGTCTATAAAGAAGCCGCTGTCCTGCTTGGGAAAGAGGTAAAGGTGGTCGGAGCTCGTAGTGCAGCCGGTGAGCAGCAGCTCGCCCAGGCCGGCCTGGGTGCTGGCGTAGATGGCCTCTGGGTCGACGTGCTTCCAGATATCATAGAGGTAGACCAGCCAGTCGAACAGCTCCGCGTCCTGCACCTTGGGCAAATTGCGGGTAAGCGTCTGGTAGAGATGGTGGTGCGTGTTCACCATGCCGGGCATGACCACGCAGCCCTTGGCGTCTATAACGGTGTCGGCCTTTACCTTGAGGCCTTTGCCTACTTTTTTTATTTCCGGGCCTTCTATGTAGACGTCCCCGCCCTTGATCTCGCGGCCGGCGTCGTCCATGGTGGCCAGCACTTCGGCGTTCTTGATAAGGAGTGTTTTCATGTTGTCCTCTGGAAATTTATAGCTTTGAATATTATAGTAAAATCAATTTAAGCGTGATAAAGAACGGCGACCAGATAGGCGGCTATAAAATCACCGGCGAGCTCGGCCGCGGCGGCATGGGCGTGGTCTACCGCGCCCACGACAAGGTGCTGCAGCGCGACGCCGCCCTGAAGATGGTGCTGCCCGAGGCCGCCACCCCCCAGAGCAAGCGGCGCTTCCTGCGAGAGGCCGCGGCCATAGCCCGCTGCGACCACCCCGGCATCGTCAAAGTCTATTCCTTCGGCGAGCACGAAGACCTCCCCTACATGGCCATGGAGTTCGTGGACGGCAAGCCGCTGCTGGCCTTCCTGGAGCTCGCGCGCGCCATCGCGGCTATAGGCGACCTGGAGGAGCTGAAGAGGTACGGCTACCTCAAGCCCCCCTCGCCCGAGGACGAGGAACTGCCCTATTTCCTGCGGCCGCTCTCCGGCCTGCCCCTGTCCGACCCCGACTACGAGAACGCCGCCGCCGCGCTGGCCGCCGGCGTGGCCGACGCGCTCTACGAGGCCCACTCCCTCGGCATCCTGCACCGCGACCTCAAGCCTTCCAACATCCTGGTAGCGCGCAAGGGCCCGGCCAAGCTGGCCGACTTCGGCCTGGCCAAGTTCTCCGACGCCTCCGACATCACCACCGGCCAGCCGATGCTGGGCACGCTGCGCTACATGGCGCCGGAGACCTTCTCCGGCGGCGCGGCCACCGAGGCCTCAGATATCTACAGCCTGGGCACCGTGCTCTACGAACTGATGACGCTGGAACATCCTTTCAAGGGCGAGAGCACGGCGGCTTTCATCAAGTCCGTCACGCAGGATAAGTGCCGCCCCCCCGCGAAACTGAACCCCGCCGTCTCGCCGGGACTGGCGGTAGTGATCCTGAAATGCCTGGAGAAAGACCCGGCTAAACGCTTCCGCGACGCGCGCGAACTGTCCGACGCGATCCGCCTGGCCGCGAGGCCCAAAGGCCTGAAGACACAGATAGTGGCCGGCCTGCGCGGCCTGGTGAGCCCGCAGCAGCGCCGGGCGGCGGCGCACTCCGAGCCCGAAGCGGCGGCCCCGGTGGCGGCGGAGGCGAAGCGCGAGGCTTCGCGGCTGGTCAGCGAGGCGATCCTGGCCTACTTCGTGGATTTTTCCGTGGACCAGGCCCAGGCGCTGACGCTCGACGCCGTGAAGCTGGACCCGTATTCGGTGGACGCCAACGGCATGGTGGGAGTGCTGCGCAACCACGTGAGCGGCGGCCCGGTGCTGCGCAAGGCCGGAGCCCGCATGCGCCGCGTGGCCAAGGTCTCGCCAGACCCCGCCGAGCGCCTGCACGCCGCGCTGCTGGCGGACTATTTCGACGGGGCCAGGGACTGGCTGCGCAACATAGAGCATTACCTGCGCGGCGGGTCCGAGGATCCCGCCCTGCTGGCCCTCTGCGCCAGGACCCGGATGACCTCCGGCGACTACGAAAAAGCCATGGCCTACGCGGAGCGCATAGACGAGGCCATCCCCGGGCCGTCGCTGTTCACCTGGTTCGTGGCTGCCTACCACGACGCCTGGATGGGCAGGCTGGACGCGTGGGTGGCGAGGACCGCGGAAGAGATACGCCACCACCCCGGCAATATCATGCTGCTCTTCTCGCTGGCCGAGGGCCTGCTGCACGCCGGCAGGCTGGACGAGGCGGAGACCGCGCTGAACGAGGCGGCCGCCATCGCCCCCGGGCACGAATACGTGCCGCACCTGCGCTCCGACCTGGCCGCGCTGCGCGGCGACTTCAAGGCCGCCTGCGTGGAACTGCGCAAGGCCATGCCGCCGGGCCGCGACGAAGAGGTGGCCCGGATCTACTACCGGCTCAGCAAGCTGTACGCGCGGCGCGGCGACAGGAAGGAAGTGCTGCGCCACCTGGAGATAGCCCGGAGCCTCTCTCCGGAGCACAGTTTCAAGACCACAGAAGAACTTAAGGCTCTGACTGCGGGGCAGGCGGATTACCGCCCGCATTTCCCCGACCTGCCGGCGGCCTGCCTGGAACTGAATTCGGAAAAAGCCCGGCAGACCCTGCTCGACAGCCTTCTCTCCGGCCTCCGTTATCTCGGCGCTCCTTCCTCCACGGTGTACATTTTCGACCCCGAGGCCGGGCCTTCGGCCGTACGCTCGTGGAGGTTCTTCAACGAGACCGGCCTGGAGGCGCCCGGTTCAGCCCGCTTCTTCATGCCGTCCCAGCCGCTCTCGTCTTTCCTGGACGCTAAGGGCACCCCGCTCAGGGCGGAGTTCACCCGGGTGCAGGCGGAGTACGGGCGCTACCTGGCCACCGTAAACTACGCCGCGCCGCTGAAGCTGCACTCGCTGTACCCGGTGGAGGCCCGGCTCAACCTGGAAGGCCTCTGGGCCCGGCGGCAGGGCGGCGTCATCGACCTGCGGCTCGACGAGATCTGCCACATCTCCGGCTACCGGCGCCACATCCTGGCGCTGCCGGAGGACACCGAGATACAGGAGATCTCCGCCCGCGCCGAAGAGGAGCTCAAGCGCGGCGGCTGGCGCTTCCTGGTCTTCGGCGGCTTTTTCCACGACTGCGGGCACTTCCGGCTGAAGGCGCGCTTCCGCCACAGGAGGGACGCGCGGTGACCGCCCCGCCGACGCTCAGGCTGCGGCTGAAGAAGCCGCTGGCGCGCGGGATCCGCGAGCTGAAGCTGCTGGACCCGACCATCTCGGACCTGGCAGGCCTCATCACCGGCGTGAAGCCCGTCACCTACACCGATTACAGCGAAAGCGACTGGCCTTACATTAAAGGCCTCTGCGACGCGCTCGGCCTGGTCTATTCCGACCCCGAGGCCGCGGCGGCGCGGCGCGGCAAGCACCTGGGCGCGGCGCCCGGCGGGCGGCGCATGCTGCTGCTGGCTAAAAAGCCGGGGCCGCTGAAGGCGGCTACTGCCGCCTGGGGCAAGTCGGCCATCGACCGCGACTGGGGAATATTGCTGGGCTACCCGGAATGCTGCGTGGACGCCTATATCCGCTGGCGCACGGGTTTTCACGAGAAGAAAGACCTGGTCCGCTTCACGGCCGAGAACACCCCCGCAGGCGAGCCTTGGGATTTCCGCCTCAACAATATCGTCAACTATTTTTCCCGCGTGTACGGCGCCGACGAGCGGCAGAGCCGCCTGATCAGCGACCTGAACCAGCGCGCCGGCCTCCTGATCTCTATCGCCCACGTGGCCAGCTGGCATTCCTGCTCCTACCTCTGCCGGGAAAGTTCTAAAAAGGCCGCGGCGATCTTCGGCTTTTTCGAAGAGTACGCCCCGGCTTACGCCGCGGGCCTCAAGCGGCTGCTGGCGCGCCCTTTCCTCTTCGTGGATAAGTACGATTTCCTCCCGCTCGAAAAAAAGGCCGGGGCCGGGTGGACCTACGCCTACCCCGCGCTGCCGCTGGGCCTGCTCCCGCCGGCGCGCGCGGCGGCGCTGAAGAGCGCCGGCGCGCTGGAGCTGGCCGAACGCGGCCTGAAGTTGGGCGGCAGCACCCTCAAAACGGGCGCCGCGCCGATAATATTAAATTTTTCTTCCCGAAATTTATAAAATAGAACTGCGGACGACACGACAGGAGCACCTATCATGAAAAAGATCCAATTCCTTTCCGACGCGCAGCTTAAGACCGAAGCGGAGCGCTGCCTCTACTGCGAGGACAAGCCCTGTCAGAAGGCCTGCCCGGCCGACTGCTCGCCCGCGGACTTCATCATGGCCGTGCGGCAGCTGGCCGATTCCGATTTCAAGCGTTCTGCGGCCCTCATCATGGGGCACAACACCTTCGGCGGGGTCTGCGGCGCGGTCTGCCCCGACTGGTTCTGCGTGAAGGCCTGCTCGCGCAAGCTCTTCGACAACCCCATCAATATCCCCGCCGTGCAGGCGGCCGTGGTGCAGAAGGCCAAAGAGCTGGGCGTAATGCCCAAGTTCAAGAAGGCCAAGCCTAACGGCAAGAAAGTGGCCGTAGTCGGCGCGGGCCCGGCGGGCTTCGCCGCTGCCGGCACGCTGGCGCAGCTCGGCTACAAAGTGGATATTTTCGAGAAGGACAAGCGGGCCGGCGGCGCCTGCAATCTGATCCCCGACAAGCGCTTTCCCAAGCAAGTGCTGGCCACCGAGATAGAGTGGATAAAGAAGCTTGGAGACATTTCCGTGAAGACAGGCTCAGCCGTCAAGGAGCCCGCCGGCCTGCTGAAAAACTACGCCGCTGTAATAGTTACCGCCGGCGTGGAAGAACAGCTCAAGCTCAATATCGAGAATGAAGCCTTGGGCGTGGAAGGCCTGGAATACCTCAGGAACACCTCCAGGTACAAGGTAAAGGGCCGGAACGTGGCCGTGATAGGCGGCGGCGCTGTGGCGGCAGACTGCGCCATGAAGGCCCTGCAGTTAGGCGCGGCCAAGGCCGAGATCTTCACCCGCAAGAACATCGGCGCCATACAGTTGCCCGAGCACGAGCTGCGCGACATCCTGAAGGCCGGCATCGACATCAACGGCAAAAGCCGCATCACCGCCATCCTCAAGGGCGGAAAAGGCATAAAGGTAGTCCGCCTCGACGACAAGGCAAAGGACATCCCCGGCACCGAGCAGGTCCGCGCCGATATACAGTTCGTAGTGCTGGCCATCAAGAACATCCCCGTCTTCAAGGACAAGGGCGAGAAGGGTGTGTTCCTGGCCGGCGACTGCAAGGAAGGCGCGGCCACCGTGGTTGAAGGCGCGGCTTCCGGCAAGAACGCCGCCATGGCCGCCCACGCCTACATACAGAAAGAAAAAGCCCCGGCGATCAAAGATCACAAGAAGAGCCATGTTATACTGGCCGGCCGCGACCTGAGGCCGGTGGACCTGAGCTGCGACTTCTTCGGCCGCAAGCTGAAGTCGCCGTTCATCATTTCCGCCTCCCCCCACTCGGACGGCTACGACCAGGTGAAGCGCGCCTACGAGGCCGGCTGGCCCGGCGTGGTGATGAAGACCGCCTTCGACGGCCTGCACATCCACATCCCGTCGGAATACATGGTGACCTTCACCGAGAACACCTACGGCAACTCCGACAACGTCTCCGGCCACCCGCTCGACCGCGTCTGCGCCGAGATAAAGAAGCTCGTTAAGGAATACCCCGACCGGCTGACCGCGGCCTCCACCGGCGGCCCGGTGACCGGCAACGACGAGTTCGACAGGAAGGGCTGGCAGAGCAATACGCTCAAGCTCGAGAAGGCCGGCGCTATGGCCATAGAGTATTCGCTGTCCTGCCCGCAGGGCGGCGACGGCACAAAGGGCGACATCGTGTCGCAGGACCCCGAGCTGTCGGCCAAGATCATAGGCTGGGTGATGGAAGTCTCCGACCCGAACATTCCCAAGCTCTTCAAGCTGACCGGCGCGGTCACAGCCATCTGGCAGGTGGTCAACGCGATAAAGCAGGTCTACGCCAAGTACCCGCACAAGAAGGCCGGCATCACGCTCGCCAACTCCTTCCCGGCGCTGGCCTTCCGCCCGCGCCTGTCGGGCAAGGGCAAGTGGGAAGAGGGCATGATAGTGGGCATGAGCGGCGAGGGCGTGGCCCCCATCAGCAACCTGACCATCTCCAAGGCCGTGAACCTCGGAGTGCCGATCTCCGGCAACGGCGGGCCCATGGACTACAAAGCGGCGGCGCATTTCCTGGCGCTGGGCGCCAGGAGCGTGCAGTTCTGCACCATAGTGATGAAGTACGGCTTCAATATAATCGGCGACCTGGAAGCCGGCCTCAGCCATATGCTGGAGGAGAAGGGCTACAAGTCCGTCGGGGAGTTCGTCGGTTGCGCCCTGCCCGGCCCGGTCACCAACTTCCCGGACCTCACGCCCGTGAAGAATATTCCGTCGGTGGACGCGCAGCTGTGCCGCCACTGCGGCAACTGCGAGCGTTGCGGCTACCTGGCCGTGAAGCTGGACAAGGACGGCATCCCGGCCTTCGACGCGTCGAAGTGCATAGGCTGCTCGCTCTGCGCCAAGAAATGCTTCTCGGGCGCGCTGAAAATGCGCAAGCGCACCCCGGCTGAACTCAAGGTCTGCCCGGACTAAGGCGGAAGGCTGGAGATTAGAGGAATTATGGCTAAATCGATACTGATAAAAAACGGAATTATCGCCACACTGGGCGAGAAGAACAAGATCCTGACGGGCCACGCCCTGCTGATCGAGGACGGGCTCATCAAGAAGATAGCCCCGCAGAAGAGTTTCAAGGGCAAGTACGGCAAGGTCATCGACGCCGCCGGCAAGCTGGTGATGCCCGGCTTCATCAACGCGCATATGCATTTCTACAGCACCTTCGCGCGCGGCCTGGGCAAGGCCGACCCGTCCAAGAGCTTCGTGGAGATCCTCAACAACCTCTGGTGGCGCCTGGACAAGCAGTTGACCAACGCCGACTCTTACTACAGCGCCGCCATACCGCTGATCAACGCCGTGCGCAAGGGCACAACCACCATCATCGACCACCACGCCAGCCCCTTCGCCATCACCGGCTCCCTGGCGGCCGTGGAGAAGGCCGTGCGCGAGACCGGGCTGCGCGCCTGCCTGTGTTACGAGGTCTCCGACCGCGACGGCAAGGAAAAGGCCAAGGAAGGCCTGGACGAGAACTCCGCCTTCATAGCCGCCTGCCAGGCCCGCAAGGACAACATGGTGAAGGCCCTGTTCGGCCTGCACGCCTCTTTCACCATCACCGACGAGACGCTGGAGGAGGCGGCCTACCGCGGCCACAAGCTGGGCGTGGGCTTCCACATCCACACCGCGGAGTCGCAGGCGGACCAGCTGCACTGCGAATCCCACCACAAGCTGCGCGTGGTGGAGCGCCTGCGCGACTTCGGCATCCTGGGCCGCCAGTCCATAGCCGCGCACTGCGTGCACGTCAACGATGAGGAAATAGAGATCTTAAAGAAAACCGAGACGGCCGTGGCGCACAACCCGCAGTCCAACGCCAACAACTCCGTAGGCATCGCCGACGTGGCCAACATGGCGCGGCGCGGCGTGCTGGTGGGCCTGGGCACCGACGCCATGACGGTCAACATGCTCGAAGAGCTGCGCTGCGCGCTGTGGCTGCAGCACCTCAAGCACGACCCGTCGCACGGCTTCATGGAGGTGGCGAACGCGCTGCTGGTCAACAACGCCAAGATCGCCAACCGCTATTTCAAGAACGTCGGCGAGCTGAAGCCCGGCTACGCGGCGGACATCGCGATAATAGACTACATGCCCCCCACGCCGATGGACGCCTCCAACTTCGCCGGGCACCTCATATTCGGCGTCAGCCAGAGCACAGTGGACACCACCATCTGCGCCGGCCGCGTGCTGATGGAGGGCAAGAAGCTCAAGCTCGGCCTCGACGAGGAAGAGGTTTCCCGCAAGTCCGCAGAACTAGCCAAGAAGCTCTGGAGCCGGTTCTAAACTGAACCTTCGTCCCGGGCAAGAAGCCGGCCGCGCGCCGGCTTCTTTCTTTTGGGCCTTGACAAGCGCGGGCGCGCCTGCTAAACTATCACTGTGCTAGCATACTAGCACAGTTATGATCACCTTAAACCAATTCTCGCAGGTGCCGATCTACGACCAGATCAAGCTGGGCCTCAAAGGCCTGGTGAAGAAGGGGCTGCTGCGCCCCGGCGACGCGGCCCCCTCCATCAGGAAGATGGCCGCCGACCTGAAAGTGAACCCCAACACGGTGGCCCGCGCCTTCCGCGAACTGACCGCCGAGGGCTTCTTCGAAAGCCTCCGCGGCCAGGAGAACATAATTTCCCCCCGGGCCGGCACCCTGGCCGCGCACGCCGCCCGCGAAGTATCCGAAAACCTGGAAGCGGCCCTGAAAGGCGCGCTGGAAAGCGGTTTTTCGTGGAGCGAGATAGACAAGATGATCTCCGTCCTTAAGAGGAAACTATTATGAGCGATATCCTTGATGTCAAAGGCCTGAAAAAGGCTTTCGGCGGCAGAGAGGTGCTGAAGGGCCTGGACCTGGCCGCGGCCAGGGGCGAGGTGATAGGCATACTGGGCCGCAACGGCTCCGGCAAGACCACGCTGTTCAGCATCCTGCTGGACCTGGTCTCGGCGGACGGCGGCAGCGCCGAGGTCCTGGGCCTGCGCCCCGACGGCAGCGGCCGCCTGCGCGGGCTGATAGGCTACGTGCCGGAGAAGCCGGCCTTCCACGGCTTCATGACCGCCGGCGAAGTGCTGGCCTTCAGGGCGCGCTTCTTCCCCCGCTGGGACATGCCCAAGGCGCTGGACCTCTGCAAAAAACTCGAGCTGGACCCCGCCGCCGGGGTGGCCGCCATGAGCAAGGGCAATCTGGCCAAGCTGGCCTGGATCACGGCCGTGGCGCACAACCCGGAACTGCTCCTGCTTGACGAGCCCACCTCCGGACTGGATTACCTGGTGCGCGACCACATCCTCAACGGGCTCATTCACGAACTTACCGAGGGCGGCAGGACGATCATAGTTTCCAACCACCGCATGGGCGAGATGGGCGGCATCCTGGACCGGGTCTGCGTGCTGAAGGACGGCGTCATAGCCGCAAGCCACGGCGCGGCCTTCCTCGCCGAAGAGGCGTTCCGCGCGGCCGCCAGGCTGGAGACGCCGCTCTCCCTGCCCGAGGGAGTGGTTGCGCTCGGCGGCGGCGGCGCCCTGCGGGAATTCGCGGTGTTCGGCCGCAAAAACCTCGAGAAGCTCAGGCTGGACCCGGCCTTCGCCGGGGCGGAGATCTCCCCCCTGTTACTGGAAGATTCCTTCAAAGTGCTGCTCGGAGAATAGAGGAACTATTATGAAGAACCTTCTTATCCTTCAGTTCAGGAAAAGCCGCCTCCCCTTCCTGGTGCTGGCGGGGGCCGTTCTGCTGTCGGCCCCGGCGGCCCTGCTGTTCCGCCCCCAGTCCATAACAGGGGCCGAGGCCGTCAACATCGCCATGCTCTTCTGGGCCCTGGCCGGGCTCCCGCTGGCCATAATGACCCTGGCCGGGACCGCCGGTTCCGAGGCCGCCTCCGACGGAGCCCGCGCGGTGGAACAGCCGCTCCCGGCGAGCCAGTACAGGCAGGTGCTCTCGGGCCTGGCCGCGGCCGCGGCCCAGACGGCGCTGCTCATCCTGGCCGTCTACGCGATAATGGGCTTCTCGGTGCCGCTGGACAAGCTGAACTTCGTGAACGCCCATGTGGCGAGGCACTACTTCTTCTACTCGGTTTTCCTCGTCCTTTACACCTTCACCCTTTCCTACGCCTTCCGCAACGCCGTAGCCGGCGGCCTGGCCGCGGCGGCGCTGCTTGGCATCACGGCGGTGCCCCTGCTCTCGGCGGCCCTCTTCAGCGAGCTGATGCTGCGCCTGGTCCCGCTGACTTTCCTTAACACCCTCACCGCCGGCCTGGCCCTGGCCGGTACGCTCGGCGCGCTGCACCTGCTGTGCCGCTCGCACGCCCGCAAAGAGGCCGGGAGAGCGGCCAAAGCCCTTTTTGCCGCGCTCCTGCTGGCGGCCCCGGCGCTGCCCCCCTTCCTCGGCCTTGCCGCCCTGCGCGCCAAGTCCGCGGAGGTGACCTGGCCCGTCTTCCCGCTGAGCATGCAGGCGGACGCCCCGCAGGGCGCGCCCGGCGTCATGCTGGTGCAGAAGCCGTTCACCGGCGAGGTGTTTTTGGTCGACGAAGAGGGCAGGCGCGCCGCCGTTTTCGCCGAGGATTCGGCCCGGTGGCTGCCTAATTATTTCTTCCCGGTGCCGGCCTTCGTGCGGGGCCAGACGATGGCCGCCCCGGACGGCGGCGTCTGGGTCTACGCCGACCGCTATGACAAGCCCGGCGTGCTGATGTACGGCAGCGCCGCCGGCGGGCTGAGACTCCGCGCCTCCCTGCCGGACTCCTGGAGGGCGAATTTTGTGCGGGGAAAAGTCCCGGGGCTGGTCGAGCGCCGGAAAGACGGCTTCTATTACACGCAGCTCACGGCCGGCAGCGAGCCCCTCAAGTGGGAAAATATCGGGAAGCTGCGCGGCGAGGCCGCGAAGCGGTGGCTAGCCGGTACCGGGGCGGAAGCGCTGCTGGACGCCTTCCTGCGCGCCACTCTGGCCGGGGCCCCGGGCGTGGCCGTGCTCTCCGCCGACGGCAAAACGGTAACCTCCGGCGCAGGGCGGTGGACAGTGCCCGGCGCCCTGGGGGCACAGTCCCCCCTTGTCGGCGTTCGGCTCGGCGACGGGCTGAACTACGTAGTCCCGGCCCGCGAAGGCAAAGGCTATGCCGCCTATCTCTGTGCGCCGGGCAAGGCGGCCCGCAGGCTCTGGCGGGATTACTTCCGCGTGGGCGCGAACTTATGGACCGCCCCCGACGGCACGCTCTGGGGCTACAGCAGGAAATCCAATATCGTATTGACGGTCAGGAATGTTTTCGGCACGTCGAAGAAAGAGTTCGACTCGCCTCAATTCAGCATTTTGACCCGCGAGGGCAGGTCCATCGAGTCCTTCAGGCTTGATAACATGCTGAGGGACCTCCCGGCGGCCGACGGGGACATAGCGCTGGTCAGGGAGGCCAAGGGAGAGCTGTGGTTCACGATAGGCAACGCCTACCTGGTGAAGACCGGCGAGAACCCGCAGGGGCCGTATTCAGCCTGGGAGCTGCCCGTAAGCGTGCGGGAGAAGTACTGGCGCAGCGCCGTACTGCCCACCCGCAACGGCATCCTGATCGCGGCGATGGACGGCGTTCACTTCATGGACTGGGAAGGCAACAGCAGGAAACTCTGAGCCGCGGCAAAATAAAACAAGCCGGCCCTCTGGGCCGGCTTGTTTTATTTCTGTCAGCGTCAGAAAGTCTGCGTAACCTTATTGAGCCCTTTAGGGTTGTCCGGGTTGAGGCCCTTGGCGAGCGAGAGGCGCAGGGCCAGCTTCTTCATGCGGATGTCCGTCGGGATGCAGCTGAAAGGCATCTTAAGGGAGCCCGGCTTAATGACATGATACGGGGTACCGCGCTCCTTCAGGGCGCGTTTGACCTTCATAATATCCTCGGGCGTACGGTCCGAAGGCGAGAAGAGGAAGACCAGGTCTTTTGAAGTGTAAGCCCCTACCGGGCCGTGCAGGAATTCCGCGGCCGAGTAGCCCAGCGCGTGCGCCTTGGCCATCTCGCGGAACTTCAGGGCCGAGTCCTCGGCCACGGCGTTATAGGGTCCGCGCCCGACGAAACCCAGCATGTGGGCTTTCTTTATCTGGGCTATCAGCTTGTCCCCGCCGTAATTTTCCTTAACTGCGCGCGCGGCGGCGTCCACGGCATCCTTGAAATCCCTGTCCCCGAAGCAGCCGCTCCAGGCCTGCGCGGCCCACAGCACGGCCCAGAGCTGCAGCTCGAAGCTCTTGGTGGCGGCCACGGGAACTTCCTTGGAATACGACAGCAGGATATGGCGGCCGGCCAGGCGGGCCAGCGGGTTGCGCTTCAGGTCGGGCTCGTTGGTGACGGCCACGCCCTTCGCCCCCCACTTCAGCAGCTTCTCCAGGCAGGCAACGATGTCCTGGCTGCGGCCCGACTGGGAAAAAGCCCAGACGGCCTGCCCGGCGAAGTGCAGCGGCCGCCGGGCCTCGAAGATGGAATGCGGGTGGATGAAGTTGGTGACGGTGCCGGCGTAGGTTTCCCAGATGTACTTGGCGAACAGCGTGGCGGTACCCGAGGAGCCGCGGCCGACCAGGTAGACGGTCTTGTCGGAGGAGCGGATGGCGAGCTTCTTTATCTCGCCCGCGCGGGAAGAGAACCTGGCCAGCAGCGCGGGTATCTCCGCTATGTCCTTGTAGGTGAGGGTGTCTTTGATGTTCATTTTCCGGCGGCCTTCCTTTTTGCTTCGCGCAGCTTGCGCATGTTGAGCTCTATATCGCGGATGTCCAGGCCGGTGCGGCCGTAATGGGCATGCTCTATGGGCGAATCTGGGCAGATATAGGTACCGCGGCTCACGCCGCCCGGGTCTTTAACCAGACCCAGCCAGATAAGCCAGGGCTTCAGGTTCAAGAAATCCTTGGCTATGAGCTCCGGGTTGGAGCGCAGGATAGCCTCGCGGTCGCCGAAGCCGTCCAGCACGATGCCGCTGTGATAGCCCGCCTCTTTGGCAGCCTCGGCGTCGCGGTGCGTGTCGCCTATCACGAACACGTCGCGCTCCTTTACCGCCGTCCCGGCCAGCTTGCCGGCGCGCTCCACGGCCTTCCGCAGCACAACGCTCCTGTGATGCGAATCGCAGCCGTAGCCGCCGAAAGCGAAATGCCTGAGCAGGCCCGACGGCTCCAGCTTTATGAAGGCGCCGTCCTTCAGGTTGCCGGTGCCGAGCCCCAGCAGGACGCCCTTCTGTTTTGAAAGCTTCTCCAGGAACTTCTCTACGCCTTTGACCTTGCGGTATTTCCTGGCTTTCACCGAAGCGCTCACTTCCAGCGGCAGGCGGTCCACGTACTTCCGCACCAGGACGGCCAGCTCTTTTTTAGTGGGCTTACGCCCGGCGCCGACCCTGTAGGCGTTCTCGAAGTTGGCCTTGTCGGTGGCGCCCTGCAGCTGCACCGCGCTGCAGGCGTCCTTGTGGCCGGTGAGGGCCTCCACGGCGTGGTTCAGGGCCCTCGCCCCCGCGCCGCCGGCCTTCACCAGCGTGCCGTCAATGTCGAAAAGTATTATTTTCATTTCTTAGCGTGAACTATGCGGCCCTTCTTTACTGTCAGCGAGCACTGGTTGCCGCCGAAATAGTAGGCCAGTTCCCGGTAATCGTCGGCGTCGAAAAAGGCGAGGTCGGCCTGCAGGCCGGGAATCACCGCGCCGCAGCGGTCGCCAATGCCCAGCGCCCAGGCGCCGTTGACGGTGGCGGCGCAGAGGGCCTCCTCCGGAGTCATCGCACAGTGAGTGCAGGCCACGGAGAGCACGAACTGCATGTTCCAGCACGGGCAGGTTCCCGGGTTGAAATCGGTGGCCAGCGCCACCGGCACGCCCTCGGCTATCAGCTCGCGGGCCGGCGGGAATTTATTGAGACCGAGGTAATAATTAGAGGCGGGCAGCAGGGCCGCGATGGTGCCCGCGTCGCGCATGGCGGCTATGTCTTCAGCGTAGACGTGGTCCGCGTGGTCGGCGCTGACGGCCCCGGCCGCGGCGCCGGCCCGGGTGCCGCCGTAATTGGAGAGCTGCTCGGAATGCACCTTGGGGCGCAGGCCCAGCCGCGCGGCCTCTTTGAGGTAGGCTGTGGTCTGTTCCGGAGTGAAATAGCCCTTTTCGCAGAAGATGTCGGCGAAGACCGCCAGTTTTTCCGCCGCGGCCTTGGGGAGGATCTCAGCTGTAACGTAGTCCAGGTATTTCCGGGCGTCGCCGTTGAACTCCGGGGGCACGCTGTGGGCGGCCAGCAGCGTCGGCAGCAGTTCCAGCGGCGTGAGCTTTTTAGCGTCGCGCACGGCCCGCAGCATTTTCAGCTCGGAGTCCAGGCTGAGGCCGTAGCCGCTTTTAACTTCGGCGGTAGTGGTGCCGCATTCCAGAAAACGGGCGGCGCGGCGCGCCAGCTGGGCGGCCATGGGCTTGAGCGCCTGGCCGCGGACGGCGCCGATGCTGGAAATTATCCCCCCGCCGGCGGCCTTGATCTGCTGGTAGGTGGCGCCGGCGGTGCGCATGGAAAAATCCTTCAGCCGTGGCTCGGCGAAGACCATGTGAGTATGGCTGTCCACGAAGCCCGGCAGACAGATCCCGCCGGTCTCCACCACGCGCGCCTTTTTAGCCAGCCGGTGGCGGGCCACGGCGGCGCGGGGCCCGGCGGCTTCTATCACGCCCCCCTCCACCAGCACGGCGGCGTTCTTCACCAGGCCGGTCTCGCGCATGGCGGCCCCCGCCCTGGGCGACAGGTCCCCGGCGAAGGTCAGCAGCTGCTTGATGCCTGTGAAGAGCGTAGCCATCAGCGGAAGTTGTCGAACTGGAGGGTTATGCCGTAGTCCCCGCCGCGCAGCAGGCTCATCACGTTCTGCAGCTCGTCCTTGGACTTGGAAGTCACGCGCAGCGTGTCGCCCTGTATGGAGACATTGGCCTTGAGCTTGGCGTCCTTGATGGCCCGGACTATTTCCTTGGCCTTGTCCTGCGGTATGCCCTGCTGCACTTTCACTGCCATCTTGGCGGTGCCGCCCAGGGCGCTCTCCACCTTCTGCGCCTCGAAATTCTTAACCGGCAGGCCGCGCTTGGAGACCTTCATCATCAGCACTTCGTAGAGCGCCTTGACCTTGTAGTCGTCGGAAGACTGCAGCATGATGGTATTGGCCTTCTTGTCGAAGTTGATCTCGGACCTGGAGTCCTTGAAGTCGTAGCGGTTCACCACTTCCTTCATGGCGATGGCGATAGCCTCGTCCACCACGGTATATTCCACTTTAGAAACCACGTCGAAGCTGAAATCAGAAGCCATAGTATTCGTTCTCCTAAGTTTCGTTATTTAAGCATCGGGATCTTGACGCCTTTCTTTTTGGCGAAATCCGAAGCGATCTTGTAGCCGGCATCGGCATGGCGCAGCACGCCCATGGCCGGGTCGTTGGTCAGCACGCGGTCGAGGCGCAGGTCCATCGCTTTGGTGCCGTCGGCCACGATGACCTGCCCGGCGTGCAGGGAATAACCCATGCCCACCCCGCCGCCGTGGTGGAAAGACACCCAGCTGGCGCCTGAGGCCGTGTTGATCAGCGCATTGAGTATGGGCCAGTCGGCTATAGCGTCGGAACCGTCCTTCATGGCCTCGGTCTCGCGGAAGGGGCTGGCGACGGAGCCGGAGTCCAGGTGGTCGCGGCCTATCACGATGGGCGCCGAAACCTTGCCCTTGCGCACCAGGTCGTTGAACATCAGGCCGGCCTGGTGGCGCTCGCCGTAGCCCAGCCAGCAGATGCGCGCCGGGAGGCCCTGGAAGGCCACCTTCTCGGAGGCCATGTCCAGCCAGTGGTGCAGGTGGGCGTTTTTCGGGAAGAGCTTCTTGATCGCCGCGTCGGTCACGGCTATGTCTTTGGGGTCGCCGGACAGCGCGGCCCAGCGGAACGGGCCTTTGCCCTCGCAGAACAGATCGCGGATATAGGCCGGCACGAAGCCGGGGAAGTCGTAGGCGTGCTTCACGCCCTGCTTGAAGGCCATCGTGCGGATATTGTTGCCGTAGTCGAAGGTGACGGCCCCTGCCTTCTGCAGCTTCAGCATGGCCTCGACGTGTATGGCCATGGACTCCATGGCGAGCTTTACATATTTCTTCGGGTCGCGCTTGCGCAGCTCGGCCGCGGCCTTGAGCGTGTAGCCCTTCGGGATATAGCCGCGCAGCGGGTCGTGCGCCGAGGTCTGGTCGGTCAGCACGTCTATCGGAACGCGGCGGCGCGCCAGTTCGGGCAGCACCTCGGCGCAGTTGCCGAGCAGGCCTATCGAAAGCGGCTTCTTCGCCTTCTGCGCGGCCGCGGCCAGGCGCAGCGCCTCGTCGAGGTCGCGGCTCATGATATCGACGTAGCGGGTCTCCAGGCGCTTCTGTATGCGCGTCTCGTCCACCTCCACCACTATGGCCACGCCGCCGGCCATGGTCACGGCCAGCGGCTGGGCGCCGCCCATGCCGCCGAGGCCGCCGGTCACGGTGAGCTTGCCGGCCAGGTCGCTCTTGAAATGCTTGCGGGCGAGTGCTGCGAAGGTCTCGTAGGTGCCCTGCAGTATGCCCTGCGTGCCTATGTAGATCCAGGAGCCGGCGGTCATCTGGCCGTACATCATCAGGCCTTTCTTATCCAGTTCGTCGAATGTTTCCCAGTTGGCCCAGTTGCCCACCAAGTTAGAGTTGGCGATAATGACGCGGGGACTGTGCTCGTGCGTGCGCAGCACGCCGACGGGCTTGCCGCTCTGCACCAGCAGGGTCTCGTCTCCCTCCAGCTTGCGCAACGAGGAAACGATGGCGTTATAGCAGTCCCAGTTGCGGGCGGCCTTGCCGCGCCCGCCGTAGACCACCAGTTCCTCGGGGCGCTCGGCCACCTCGGGGTCCAGGTTGTTCATCAGCATGCGCAGGGCGGCCTCCTGTTGCCACCCCTTGCAGGAAAGTTTATTGCCGCGCGCCGCGCGTATCACGTTAGAAGTCATGCAGCCTCCAGATTAATCCTCTACGAAATAGCCGTTCAGCACCGCCTCGGCCACGGCCTCTATGCGGTCGGAGAAAACCTCGTCGCCCTTGAAGGCCGGCGAGATCATACGCAGCTTCGCCAGGGCGGCCTCCACGCGGGCGCCGGACTTGAGCGGGCGGTGGAACTCCACGCCCTCGGCGGCGGCCATCAGCTCGATGGCGGTTATACGCGCCACGTTGCGCACTACCGTGCTCAGCTTAAGCGCGGCGTTCATGCCCATGCTGACGAAATCCTCCTTATTGGCGGAGGTGGGGATGGAATCGGCGCTGGCCGGATGGCTGAGGACCTTGTTCTCGTTGCAGAGCGCGGCCGCGGTGACGTGCGCTATCATGAAACCCGACTCCAGGCCCGGGTTGCGGGCCAGGAAGGGCGGCAGGATCTCGAAATCGCTGACCAGCTGGGCCGTGCGCCGCTCGGAGATATTGCCGAGGGCCGTCAGGGCGATGGCGGCGAAGTCCGCGGCGAAAGCCACGGCCTGGCCGTGGAAGTTGCCGCCGGAGATCACCTCTATGGAACCGCGCGTTTTCCCCTCCACCACCAGCGGGTTGTCGGTGACGCTGCCCAGCTCGGTCTCGAAGGTGTTCAGCGCGTACTCGATGGCGTCGCGCGCGGCGCCCATGGCCTGCGGCATGCAGCGCAGGCAGTAGGGGTCCTGCACGCGCTTGTCGGCGGTCTTGTGCGAGGCGCGGATCTGGCTGCCTTTCAGCATGGATTCCAGCATTTCAGCCACCTCGAGCTGCCCGGCGTGGGGCTTGAGCTCGTGGATGCGCTTGTCGAAGGCGGACGGGGTGCCCTTCAGCGCCTCCACGCTCATCGCGCCGGCGAGCACCGAGGAATAAAAAAGGTTCATGGCCTCGAAGAGCGCCAGGCCGCCTACGGACTTCATGGCCTGCGTGCCGTTGATCAGGGCGAGGCCCTCTTTCTCTGCCAGTTCTATCGTCTTTATGCCGGCCTCTTTCATGACCGCGGCGGAGGGGCGCCAGTCGCGCTCGCCAGCGAACTTGGCCCGGCCCTCGCCTATCAGGGTCAGCGCCATGTGGGCCGACGGGGCCAGGTCGCCGCTGGCGCCGACCGAGCCCTTTGACGGGATGAACGGGATCACTCCCTTGTTGATGAGGGCCGAAAGGGTTTTTACCACTACCGGGCGCACGCCGGAGTTGCCACGGGCCAGTTCGTTGGCGCGGGCGAACATCAGGCCGCGGGCCTCCTCGTCGTCCAGCGGGGCGCCCACGCCGCAGGCGTGGCTGCGGATCAGGTTGACCTGCAGGCTCTTCAGGCTTTCGCGCGAGACGCGCTGGCTGGCCAGCTCGCCGAAGCCGGTGTTGATGCCGTACATTACGCGGTCCTCGGCCAGCAGGGCCTCCAGCGCCTTGCGCCGGGACTCGATAAGTTTAAGGGCCTTGGGCGGGAGCTCCGTCTTCCGGTAGCCGCAGGCCACCTCGGCGAAGTCCACGATGTCCGGGGCCGAGCCCAGGCTGAAAGGTTTGTTCTTAGCGCTCATGATGTTTTCCTCCCGCATTTTTCCCACAGGTCTTTTACCGTCGCCACGCCCGCCGTCCTGAAGGCGGCCAGGAAGTGTTCGAAGATCTTGCGCGTCATCTCCACGTCGGCGAGAGCGCGGTGCCAGCCCTCGCTGGAGAAATTAAGTTCGGCGGCTATATTGCCCAGGCGGTTGCTCTTGAACTTCCAGTTCTTGCGCGCTATGTCGAGGGTGTCCACCACGTGGCGCTTTGGGAAGTTAAGCCCGACGCGCCCGAACTCCTCGCGCAGGAAAGCCAGGTCGAACTCGGCGTTGTGCGCCACGATCACGGAACTCTCCAGCAGGTCCGCGAGCGGCCAGACGAATTTGGCGAAAGGCGGACTGTCCTTCACCATGGCGTCGGTGATGCCGTGGATCCGGGATACCTCCGCCGGGATAGGCCCGCCGGGGTTGACCAGCTCGGCCAGAGCGGCGACGCGCTCAGCCCCGCGGAAGCTGACGGCCGCCACTTCGCAGACGCGCGCCGCCTTCGGGGAAAGCCCGGTGGTCTCCACGTCGATGAAGGTAAAGACCGCGTCCTCCACCTTCAGTTTCCCGATCTGTTCCAGTTTATCCGCCGCTTCGAGCATGTGCCGCCTTGTGCCGCGCTAGAGATAGCCGTAATAGGTAAGCCGCGTCCAAATACCCACCAGGACCGCCATGGCGACGCTGAGCCAGACGTTGACGCCGCTGAGGTCCATGATTCGCTTGCGTTTGATGTAGAGCAGCTGCCCCGCCCAGGCGGCGGCGAAGAACAGCCACCAGCGCCCCTCTGCGAAGAAGAAGGCCCACAGCACCACCCGCTCGAAGATGAGGAAGTATTTTTCGTCGAAGTGCGGGAACGGCTTATTGAACAGGTCCTTCTCCACGAAGTAGATCAGCACGGTGGTGAAGTGCGTGATAAGCACGACCATCGAGGCGATGGCGGCCCATTTCTCCCCCATCAGCAGGTCCGGGCCGTCGATCATCACGGGCGCGATCATGAACAGCACGTACAAGTGCAGCGCCTGGTCGGCCAGGAAGCTGGCCGTACCGTCCTTCCAGCCCAGCGTCTTCATGCTGTAGACCCGCAGTTGGTCTACAGCGAAGTGGATGACCAGCATGACGCCCAGCGCCGCCCAGCCGCCCACCTGGACCCCCGCGGCGCTGAACCAGGGCTCTGCCAGGTAGTTCCAGGTCAGCGCGGCGGAGACCACGAAGTGCGTGAGGCAGTGGATGACCATGCCCCACATGCTGCGGCGCTTGAGCTTGTTCACGAAGTCGAACTGCAGCGTGAAGTCCGCCAGCAGGTGCGAGAGTACCAGTCGCCAGAATATCGCCATCGGTTCCTTTGGCTCAGCCCTTCTCGGTCAGGTTGAAAGAGCCGTCGTATTCCTTGGGCACGCCCTTGGCGAACAGCTCCGACTTCTGCAGGTAGAACTCTGACGGCCCGTCGCCGGGCAGGGCCTCCAGCGCGGCCTTGAAGTGCGGCGCCGCGCCGGCGTAGTCGGCCTTGAAGAACTTCTCCTGGCCGGCGTTGTAGTGCTTGAGCATGGCCACGACGGGCGCCGGGGCCTCGCCCTTGCGCGCGAACGGCTCGTAGACCTTGACCGGGATCACCTTGCCCACCACGCGGATACTGCCGAGGTAGCGGTAGTCGAAGTCCCCCTTGATGTCGTCGAAGGTATACTCGCTGGTCATGATCTTGGAGTGGAAGTACTTGTTGGCGCCCTCCATGCGGGAGGCCATGTTCACGGTGTCGCCCATGACGGTGTAGCTCAGGCGGGACCGGGAGCCCATGTTGCCCACTACCATGAAGCCGGAATTGACGCCGACGCGGCATTTGGGCTTGATGGCGAACTGCGTCAGGGATTCGTTCAGGCGCGCCATCTCGCTCTGGCAGTCGATCGCCGCGAGCACGCCGCGCTTGCGGTGGTCGGCCTGGTCCAGCGGGGCGTTCCAGAACGCCACGACGCAGTCGCCGATATACTTGTCGACGGTGCCGTCGTGCTTCAGGATGACTTCGGTGAACGCCGACAGATACTCCACCAGCATCGCGGTCAGCTCTTCGGGGGAGAGCTTCTCGGACATCGTGGTGAAGCCGGCCAGGTCCAGGAAGAAGGCCGTCATGTCGCGTTTCTCTCCGCCGAGGGACAGTTTGGACGGGTCCTTGGTGATCAGGTCCACGACCTTGGGCGACAGGTACTGCCCGAAGGTGTTCTTTATCCACTTCTTTTCGCGGCCCTCGGCCAGGCCCTTGTCCACCGTGATCCAGGCGGCCGGCAGCAGGAACGCGAAGAGGATAGACATGAACGGCATCACCACGTTGCTGGAAAGCAGCAGCAGGTAGGAGACCAGCAGCGCCAGGACCACGGCCGAGGAAACGTAGACCATGGTGGAGATGGAATAGCGGCGCAGGATTACCGGCAGCCAGGGCAGCAGCAGGAAGAGCAGCGTCTGCACGAGGAGGTCCAGCTCCTCGCGGAAATCTCCCGCGAGCAGGTTGTCCAGGAAGGTGGCGTGCACGTCCACGCCCGGCATCTGGTTAAAGAACAGGCCCGGGACGTGGTCGTAAGCGCCCAGTGCGGTAGAGCCGATAAAGGTAATCGCCCCTTTTAAGGCTTCTTTTTCCCCGGCGCTCAGCCTGTTCTCTATTATGTCGGCGGCCGACACGTGTTCGAACGCCTTCAGGTCCCGGTTCTTCGGGTCCTTGTCCCAGCCCGGGTGATTCTTAAGCGCCCGGGGGTACCGGTAATTCAAGATCTTCACCTCGGGATATACCATCTCCAGCTCGAGCAGGGACTTGCCGGAGTAGAGCGCGTACGGCGCTATGCCGAGCGACGGCAGCGTGACGTCCTTGCAGTCCTTCCAGCAGCGCACTTTGGTCAGCCCGGCCTTGGCGTAGGTCAGCAGGTCGGAGGGGTCTTCGAGCGGGGCGGGGTAGAACGGGGCGTAGCGCCTGACCTGGCCGTCCTGGTCCTTGGTCTCGTCCACGTTCGGGTGGGCGATCAGGGCGCTGACCCTTTCAAGCGGCTCGATGGGCCTGGTTATCTTCCGGTTGAACATGTCCACCCCGACCACGTTCACGACTATCCCGGTCCTCGCCGTGGCTTCGGCGAACTTCCGGTCGTTCTCGGGGTTGTCCTTGTCGGGGTTGAACAGCATGACGTCCATGCCGATCGCTTTTACTCCCAGCGCCTTCAGCTTGTCGGCCAGGATGCCGTAATACTTGCGCTTGAACGGATAACCGTACTTTTCCACGGTATAGTCGTCGATCGCCGTGATCACCACCTTGCCGGTAGCTTTCTTGGTGATGTATTTACCGTAGAGGAACCGGTATTGCTCCTCCAGGTCCGGCTCCTCGGCGCTGGAGAAGGCGAAATAGACCTTGTAGAGCCTCGTCGGGAGGTTCGCGACGAACTCGTCCCAGCCGTGGTCCATCGGCTTGGTTATGCCCGAGAAGAAAGAGAGCCCGAACCAGACTACAGAGAACAGTACTATGGCCGCGAATACGTTCAGTTTCCCGAGTAGTTTTTTCATAGTGCACCCCTGACTAGTCTTTAACCGCCCTTTTAATTTCAACCCTGAAAATCCCGCCGGGGCCGGCCTCGGCCCAGATCTTGCCGCCGTGCAGTTCCACTATCTTGCGCGAGATCGCCAGGCCCAGCCCGAAGCCGGCCTCCTCGCCGCCCTGCTTGAGCTGCTTATACTTCTCGAACACCGCCTCCAGCTGGCCCGGCGACACCCCAGGGCCGGTATCGGCCACCGAGAAGACCACGGCGCCTCCCCCGTTCCTTACGGAGGCGGTAACCCTGCCGCCCTTCGGCGTAAATTTCCAGGCGTTGGAGACCAGGTTCTCCAGCACGCGGCGCAGCAGCGGCGCGTCGGCCAGGATCTCCAGTTTTTCGGCCCCGGCCGTCTCAACGGCCAGCGCCACGCCTTTCTCCTCGAAAATAGCCCTGAAGCCCTCGGTAGAGGAGGCGAGGAATTCCGCGGCGTTAACCGGGGCAAGTTCCGCCTTCAGCTGGCCGGCCTCCATGCGCGAGATATCCAGGATGTTCTCCAGCAGTTTGAAGAGCCGGTCGCTGGAGTCCTTGACGCTGCGCACGTACCCGGCCTGCTTGGCCTCCGGGGCGAACTCCCGCTCCAGCAGCTTGATGTAGCCCTGCATCGTCAGCAGCGGTGCGCGCAGGTCGTGCGCCACCGAGTGGAAGAAATCTTCCTTCATCTTCTGGATCTTGCGCTCCAGCGTGATGTCGCGCAGCACCATGAAGACCGCGGGCTTCTGCGTCTTCGCCGACAGCGTCTGCACGCTGACGCGGTAATATTTTTTCACGCCGTCCAGGTCCAACTCCACCACACCGCTCTTGGACTTGGCCTTCAGGTAGACCAGACCGGCGACGCGGCGGCGGACGGCCTCGTTCTCGGCCCAGACCAGGCCGCCAGCGCCCAGCAGCGCCCGGGCCGAGGCGTTGGCGTAGAGCAGCTCGCCGCGCAGGTCCGACAGTATGATGGCGTCGTGGATCAGGCTGACCAGCAGCTCCAGCTTCTGCTTCTCCTCGAAAACCTTCTCCACCTGGATGCCGTGGTAGCGGTCCACCTCGCGCATCATGGAGTTGAAGGCGCGCAGCAGGGCGGAGAGCTCGGTGAACTCGGTGGCCTCGCTGACCGGGACCTTGAACTGGCCGGCCGAAACGCGGGAGGCGCCGGCCATCAGCGCGGCCACCGGCCCCCCCAGACGGCGCGTGAACAGCAGCGCGGAAAAATAGAAAACGGTGAGCACGCCCAGGACGAAGAAGGCCATCAGCCAGGAGATGCGGTTCACACCGGCGAAGGCCTCGGCCCTGTTCTCCAGCGCCACCACGAACAGGTCGAAGCCGCGCACCGGCGAGGCCGCGCCGATATACGCCCCGCTCCGCCCCTCTATGCCGAACACCGCGCCGCGCCGCAGGATGTCGCGCACCTCTTCGGGGTTAAACCGCTCGAAGGCGCCGGAGAGCGGCAGCGCGTTGCCCTGAGCGTCGGCCAGCAGCAGGCCGCCGGTGGCGCCGAGGCGCTGCGAGCGCAGTTTGACGAAGAGGTCGCGCAGGTTGACGGCCGCGAAGGCGTAATAGCCGCCGCCCACGGGGTAGACCAGCCGGCAGACCGGCATGTCGTAGATCATCTCGAAGCTGCCAAGCGCGGTCCTGCCCTCGCGCGCCGCCTTGAGGAAGAGCGGGTCGCGGGAGAGGTCCACGTAGCCGAAGTAGCGCCGCAGCTCCGCCGCGCCGCCGCTGAGCACCTCGCGGCCGTCGGCTTTGGTGAAAGCGAGGAACAGGAACTCGGGGTTCTTCTTCAGCGCCTTCTCCAGCGCGGCCTGGCTGACGTAGGAGGAGTCGGGGTCCCACATGCGCTCGAAACGGCGGCTAAGGTCCTGTGCCTCGCGCTCCATCATCAGCGAGCCCATCTGGGCCACGTTCTGCTGCAGGCTGGAGATGTCCTGGCGGGCGCGGGACTGCAGGTAGAGCAAAAAGAAACCCGCCGGGGCCAGCGGTATCATCCCGGCCCCGAACACTATCAGCAGCAGCCTGTTAAGCAGCGTCACTCTTGCACAGCCTTTTAAACCCGCCCTTTAATTTTTCCTGAGCGCCTCTATCAGCTTGGGCACTATCTCGTGCGCGTCGCCCACGATGCCGTATTTGGCGACGTTGAAGATAGGCGCGTTCGGGTCCTTATTGACCGAGATGATCACGTCGGAGGCCTTCATGCCCACGATGTGCTGCACCGCGCCCGAGATGCCGAACGAAAGATACAGCTTGGGCGACACCGTGGTGCCGCTCTGGCCCACCTGGTGCGTCTTTTCCTTGAAGCCCAGGTCCACGGCCGCGCGCGAAGCGCCGACCACGCCGCCCAGGAGTTTCGAAAGCTCCTCGAGCTGCTTGAACTTTTCCCTGGTCTTCATGCCGCGTCCGCCGGAGACGATGATGTTGGCGTTCTCTATCTTCACCGCGCCGGCCCCGTGGTCGAGTTTGCGCTCCAGCACTTTCACGCGCCGCAGGCTCTTATCGAGCTTGGCGCTCTCGCGCACCACCACGGCGGTGCGGCCGAGCACGGGCTCGGCCATCTTCATGACGTTGGGGCGCACGGTGGACATCTGCGGCCGGGAGTTGGGGGCCAGGATGTCCGCCATGATGTTGCCGCCGAAAGCCGGCCGGCTCTGCAGCAGCAGTCCGTCCTTGATGGCCAGCGCGGTGCAGTCGGCGGTCAGCCCGACGTATAGGGTGGAGGCCACGCGCGGGGCCAGGTCGCGGCCCTGGATGGTGGCGCCGTAGAGCATGGCGGACGGCTTGTGGCGGTTCACCAGGCCCACTATGACCGTTGAGAAGATGTCGGTGTTGTACTCGAACAGCTCGTCGTGCTCCACCATGTAGACCTTGTCCGCGCCGTAGGCGCCCAGGTCCTTCTCATAGCCGTGGTTCTTGTCGGTCAGGACTACGGCGCAGAGGTCCTCTTTCAGCTCGTCGGCCAGACGGCGGCCCGCCGACAGCAGTTCGAAGGTCACGGGTTTGATCTTCTTCGCGTGCCCCTTCTCGCCCGCCTCGTCGAGCTGCACATAGACCCAGACGCCCCTGTAGCCGGAGAAATCCTTGGCCGAGGCTTCTTCGCGGGTTATGGTGATGGCCTGCACCGGGCAGACCTGCACGCAGGCACCGCACAGCGTGCAGGCCTCGTTCATCACCGCCTTCTTGTCTATCATGTTGATCGCCGCGAAAGGGCAGACGGGCACGCACTTGGTGCAGCCTATGCATTTTTTTGAAACTTCTATCATCGTTCGCTCCTCTTTATCGCACCCCGCGCAGCGCGGGGCCGTTTTACGCATCGGCCCGGCCTTCGTCGGCCGGGTGCTCTACAAGGGGAACCTAAGGTTCCCCGTTTCATCGTCGCTCGGCTTTAGCCTCGCTGAACCCCTCCTAAGAGGAGTTCCTAAACCCGCACTTTATTCGCCTATAAAATGCTCGCTCTTCATGAGCTCCAGTATCTTCTCCACGGCCTCCTGGCCGGAGCCGGAGAACATGGCCGCCTTCTCCCTCTGCGGGGGCGGGTAGATCTTGCTGACCTGCGTGGGTGAGCCCTTCAGGCCCAGGTACTGGGCCTCGGCGCCTATGTCTTCGGCGCTCCAGACGTGGAACGGCTTTTTCAGCGAGCCGTTAACGGCCAGGAAGGACGGGTGCTGCGGGGCGTAGTCCTTGCCCATGATCATCGTGAGCAGCACCGGGGGCCGGGCCTCCAGCAGCTCGTGGCCGCCGTCTATCTGCTTGCGGGCCAGCACCCGGCGGCCGTCCACGTCGACGTGCTCGCAGAAGGTGACCTGCGGGATGCCCAGCTGCTGCGCCACGCCGGGACCGGTCTGCGCGGTGTCACCGTCTATGGCCTGCATGCCGGCGAAGATGAGGTCGACCTTGCCGACCTTCTTTATGCCCTTGGCCAGGGCGTAGGAGGTGGCCCAGGTATCCGAGCCGGCGAAGGCCATGTCGGAGAGGAGCACGCCCTCGTCGGCGCCCAGCGCCAGCGCCAGCTGCACCACGGCCTTGGCCTGGGGCGGGCCCATCGAGACCACGGTCACCTTGAAGCCGTGCTTCTTCTTCAGGGCCAGCGCGGCCTCCAGCGCGTAGTGGTCGTAGGGGTTGAGGATGCTGGGCACGCCCGCGCGGATCAGGGTGCCCGTCTCGGGGTTGATCTTGACTTCCGTGGAATCCGGAACCTGCTTGATGAGGACAGCTATGTTCATTGGTGTCTCCTGAAATTACTTGGCCTTGAACGTCTGCTTGAGCTTGGCGGCCACCAGGTCCATGTCGGCGATGAGCCCCTTCTGCTCGGCCTGCACGGCCTCGAGGTTGACGGCGTCGGCCAGGCTGCCGGCGGCGTCGGCCGCACCCAGCACCAGGGCCAGGCCCTCCACGCAGGTGGAGAGGGCGGCCTCCCGCGCGAAGACGCGGGCCATGGCCTGCCAGCCCAGCCGGTCGAAGCGCACGGTCTCGCTGTACTTCTCGGCCGCGGCGGCTCGCGAGAAGATGGCGGCGGTCTCGGCCGCGGCTATCATCTTGCCCAGCTTGAAGGTGACGTGCTGGTGGCGCGTGAGTTTCTGCACGCGGCATTCTTCCAGGACGGCGCCCAGCGCGCGCAGCCCCAGCGCGGCGGCGTGGGCGCCCGCGCAGGGAACCTTGGCGTGCAGCTCGTCGAGCTGGTCGGCCTGGTCCAGGTAATACCTGCCGCGGGACTTCAGGTGCTCCTGCCAGCGGCCGCGGTAGATCGTCATCTCCAGCACTTCGCTGGTGCCCTCGTAGATACAGGTGATCTTGATGTCCCGCTTGATCTTCTCTACGGGGAAGTCCTTGGTGTAGCCGTAGCCGCCCAGCGCCTGGATGGCGTCATCGGCGGCTTTGTTCCCCCACTCGGAGGCGCCGTATTTGGCGATGGCGCCCTCTGTCTGCAGGCCGTGCTCACCGGAGTCCAGCCGCTGCGAAGTGTATTCGATATAGGAGCGCGCGCCTTCCATGCGCACGTAGTTGGGCACCAGCAGCTTGTGGGTGTAGCCCTGCTTGTCGGACAGCGGCCCGCCGCCCTGGATGCGCTGCTGGCTGTAGCGGATGGCCTGCTCGAGGGCTTCCTCGCCGGCGCCGAGGCCGAAGGCGGCCACCATCACACGGGTATAGCCGAACACGGCCTGAGCCTGCAGCAGGCCCTTGCCCTCTTCCATGCCGATGAGGTTCTCGGCCGGGACGTAGACGTTGTCGAGCGACAGCCCGGCGGTGTTTGAGAGGCGGATGCCGTGCTTGTCCTCGTGCTTGTTGGGGCTGAAGCCCTCCATGTCCTTCTCGACTATGAACCAGGAGGGGCCGCCCGGGGCCATGGCCAGCACCGTGTGCATGTCGGCCACGCCGCCGTTGGAGATCCACTGCTTGTTGCCGGTGATGCGGTAGCCGGCTATCTTGCCGTTCTTCACCACGTGCTCGGCGCGGGTGCGCAGGTTCACCAGGTCGCTGCCAGCGTCGGGCTCGGTGGCGGCGTAGGCCACCAGCAGGTTCTCGGAAGCTATGCGCTTAAGCCACTTCTCCTTCTGCTCTTCGGTGCCGCCCACGTTGAGCGGGTCGGTGCCGAGGAAGGTGGCGAACACGCCGGTGGCGATGCCCAGGTCGATGCGGGCCAGCTGCTCGCAGACCCGGTAGATGTCGAAGGTGCCGCCCGAGACGCCGCCGTATTCCTCCGGGATCATCAGCAAATGCACGCCCAGCGTGTCGCGGTCGTACATCTCCTTGAGGATCTCCGCCGGGAATTCGTTCTTCTCGTCGAGTTCCCGGATCAGGTCGTAGGGGATGCGCCGCTTGGCGTATTCCTTGAGGCTGTCCAGCATCAGGTTGCGTGAGATCGAGTCCATGCTTGCCATTAATGGTGCTCCTTGCTTTTAAAAAATCAGGCTTTTACCGCTTCGCAGGAGGCCAGGTAGCCCTTCACTTCGGCGGTGATCTTCTCTCCGAAGGCCTTGTCCTCCAGGCCCTCGGCGTTGATGAACACGTTCTCGGCCGCGCAGCGGATCGCGGATTCCAGCAGATAGCGGGCGCTGCGGTAGTCGGAGATCACGTGCTTCGAGCAGTGGGCCGAGCACACCGTCAGGCCGGCCATGGCCTCGGAGGCCAGGCGCGCTGTCTTGAGCGGGACCTCGGCGGCGTACTTCAGCGCGGCCTGCATCTGCGCCTTGCGCTCCGGGTTCTCCTTGGGGATCTTCATGGCTTCCATGAATTTATTAAAAGAGGCCACGTCCTCGCCGACGCAGGCCTGCAGGGCGGCCTTGTGCCCGCCCAGGCGCTCGTGCAGGTCCTTCAGGGCGGGCCGCTTGGCCTCGTCGAGCTTCTTGCCGCGCAGGGTAATGCCGAGGGCCATCTGGCCGAGGGCGCAGCCCATGGCCCCCGCCACGCCGGCCGCCGCGCCGCCGCCGGGGGTGGGGTCGGTGTTGGCGAGCGCGTCCACCAGCAGGTTCGCGCCGGCCTCCCACGAAGAGAGGAGTTTCAGCAGCTTGGTCTCCAGCACCTGGTCGGCCTTGTTGAAGCCCTGCACCTGCAGGTTCTCCACGGCGTAGTCGGTCAGGGCCTCCTGCGTGGTCAGGCCGATGAGCTCGGTGCCGGTGACGGCGATGCCCTTGGGGCCCAGGTCCTTCTGCATTTCGTCCATCACGCGCTTGATGGAGGTGGTTCTGTAATCGGTCAGCACGGTCGACATCTGCACCTGGCCTTTGCTCTCCAGGAAGATCTCCTTGGCGCGCAGGGCCGGCAGGCCGCCGCCCGAGGTGCGGATCTTCTTGGCCAGGCCCTTGGCGAACTCCATGTCTTTGGTGCCCAGGTTGACGTTGAAATTGACGATCTGGTTGCGGGCGCCCACGGCCATGGCGCCGGCGGTGGGGTGGATGTGGTTAGGTCCGAAGTCCGGCACGCGCTCGGGGTCCTTGCCGATGACCTCTTTCAGGCCCTCGAACTGGCCCTTGCGCACCTTGGCAAGGTCGCGGCGATGCTCGAATTTGGCGGCGCGGTCGTAGAGATAGACCGGGATGTTCAGTTCGCGGCCGATGCGCTCGCCGGCCTTTTCGGCCAGGGCTATGCAGTCCTCTATTGTGGAATCCATGATCGGGATGAACGGGGCCACGTCGGTGGCGCCCATGCGCGGATGCTCCCCCTTGTGATGGTTGAGATCTATGAGCTGGGCGGCTTTTTTGGTGACGGCGAACATCGCGTCGGCGGCGGTTTCCACGGGGGCCATGAAAGTCAGCACGGTGCGGTTATGGTCCGCGTCCTTCTCCACGTCCAGGATGAGCACGCCGGGCACGGCCCGGGCGGCGTCCACTATCGCGTTGATCTTGGAGAGGTCGCGGCCTTCGCTGAAATTGGGAACGCATTCTACGAATTTACCCATAAGTCCTCCGTGGCGGCGGGTGCCGGCTATAATATATACATAATTAAACAAAATTATGAGAAAGCGGAAAAGGCCGTAAAAAGCGATAACCCCCTTTTGGGGGGTTATCGCTCTCCCTTGTTTCGGGGAGTTCACAGTTGGAGGCCGATATACGGCGTCCACCTATATTATAGCAGAACCTGTTGACTTGTCAAGGGGTGCGGGCCTTCCAGACGCCGTAGGTGACGATGAACATGGCGTTCAGGCTGTCGGCGGACCCGAGGTCCAGGTTGGCGCCGCTCACGTTGAACACGTGGTGCCAGCGCAGGTCCAGCGCCAGCCGCGTGCCGAACATGAAGGGATAAGACGCGCCGCCCCCCAGGTTGAAGCCGCCGCTGGAGCCGGAATCCGAGCCGCGCCGCGACCCGCCGGCCGTATAGGTCTGCTGCTGCCAGTGGTAGAGGCCGGCGCCCAGCACGCCGTAATAGGCGGAATCGCCGTACGGGAACGAGGCCCTGATGAAAGGGGTCAGGGAAAGCAGCTTGACCTGAAGCCCGTCCACGCCGCGGTTCAGGTAGCGGCTGCCGTAGCAGGTTTCCGCTCCGTAACTGAGCAGTTCATCCACACGTTTGGAAACCGCCAGCGTGAGCGCCGGGGAAGTCTTGAAGCCGGTGTCGCCGTCGCCCCAGTGCCCGCCTACCGGCCGGCTCCAGCCCAGCCCCGCCGAGACGTAGCCGGCCAGGTAGCGCGCCGGTGGCGGCAGGTCGCCCAGGTCCGGCAGGTCCGGCAGGTTCTGCGCGGCGGCCGGGGCGGCCAGCAGCCAGCAGGCGAGGGCGAGGGCGCGCCTCATCGGGCGGGCCTGATGCCTATGCCCGCCCTGACCTTATCCAGCGAGTAGACGCCGTCGGAGGAGAGGAAAGAGGCCCCCTTCATGCCGCTGTCCTTGATAAAGAACGGCGTGTCGAGGTCTATGAAGTCGAAGCCGCCCAGGCCGCCGGCGAAATGCGCCGCCGCGCAGGAGGCCAGCTCGCTCTCGAGCATTTCCCCCATCATCAGCTTTATCCCCTTGGCGCGCGCCAGCGCCCACACCTCGCGGGCCCGCAGGAAGCCCAGCTTGGTCAGCTTGATGTTCACGGCGGTCACAGCGTTGCGGCGGATAAGGTTAAAAACGTCGTCCAGGGAGTAGGCCGATTCGTCGGCGCAGACCGGCATGGGCAGGCGGCGCGAGAGATAGGCCAGCCCGTCGATGTCGTCCTTCTTCACCGGCTGCTCCACAACCTCGGGGCGGATGCCGCGGCGCATGAGTTCCTTCAGGAACTTTTCCGCCTCTTTCGCGGTGTAGGCGCAGTTGGCGTCCAGGTAGACGGCGCAGCCCGGCGCGGCGCGCCTGACGGCCTCAAGGCGCCTGAAATCCTCGTCCATGTCAACGCCGGTCTTGATCTTGAAGATCTTGAAGCCCCGGCGGCGCATCTTCAGGGTAAAGTCGTAGGCCGCGTCCGCCCCGCCGATGACCACGGTGACGTCGGTCTTCAGGCGCGGCGAGCGCCCGCCGAAGAATTTCCACAGCGACACGCCCTGCAGCCGGGTCGCCAGGTCGAGCACGGCCATCTCGGCGGCGGCCAGCGCCGCGCGGTTGCCGTCCAGCGTTTTTTCAAGCAGGCACATCGCGCCCAGGTAATCGGCCGCGTCCCGGCCCGCCAGCAGTTCGCCGGCCCTGCGCAGGCTCTTGACCGTGCCTGCGCGCGTCTCGCCCGTGATATGCGTCGCTATGGCCGCCTCGCCGTACCCCTTCTCCCCGCCCGCCGCCTCCAGCGTGAAGACGGCGTTCTCCAGGCTCTTGTGGCTGCCGGTGGAGATGGTGAAAGGCGTGAACAGCTCGGCGTCCAGGTCCGTTACGGAAAATTTCTTTATCGCGGTGCTTTTCATAGCGTTTCCTTGGTCTTACTCGGTCCTCTCCCGGCCCAGCAGCATCAGCGCCACCACCATCAGGAAGATCAGCACGCTCTGCGCCAGCAGGAACAGCGTGCCGGTAGTTCCGCTGGTGTGGCGCATCGCCCAGGCCCCGAGCCCCAGGCAGATATTCAGCAGCGCCACGAAGCCCACCGCGTGCTCCACGCTGAACCCCAGCTTCATCAGCCTGTGGTGAAAGTGGTCCTTGCCGGTATACTCCAGCCATTCCTTCAGGCTGCGCACGCGGCCGTTCCTGATCCGCGAGACCGTGGTGTAGA
Organism: Elusimicrobiales bacterium; assembly: GCA_028688015.1. Taxonomy (GTDB): domain Bacteria; phylum Elusimicrobiota; class Elusimicrobia; order Elusimicrobiales; family UBA9959; genus UBA9959. The sequence goes on from JAQTZB010000002.1 coordinate 120,576, forward strand.
TGATATCGAAGATGGGGATGCCCAGCACCAGCAGCGGCGTGGAAAAGGCCACAAGCGGGTTGTCGTTGGCCCAGCTGCCGTAGAGCGCCAGGCAGCCGAGGATGAAACCGATGAAGGTGGAGCCGGAATCCCCGAGGAAGACCTGCGCCGGGCGCCAGTTCATGCGCAGGAAGCCGACGCAGGCGCCTGCCAGCGCCGCGGAGATGAACGACAGCGGGAACTGGCTGGTGTTCCAGCCGATGCCGAGGAACAGCAGCGCGCAGACGGCGCCCATCATGGAAGCCAGGCCGTCGATGCCGTCCATGAAGTTGAAGGCGTTGACGATGCCGACGAGCCAGAGCACGGAAAGGAGCACGGAGACGGCCCCGCCGAACGGAAATTTAAGAGTAAAGCTCAGCTGCAGGCCGAAGGTGACCACGACCAGCGCCGCGACCGCCTGCCAGAAAAGGCGCGTCCTGGCCGAGAGCCCCTTCCAGTCGTCCCAAAAGCCAAGGAAGAAGATTATGGTGCCGCCCAGCAGGATGCCCCAGACCTCGCGGGTGAACTGCTGGTTGCGCAGCAGGGCGGCCATGAAGGCCAGGTAGACGGCCAGCCCGCCGATGCGAGGCACCGGGGCCTGGTGAACTTTGCGCTCCGAAGGCAGGTCCATGGCGCCTATGCGCACGGCCAGCCAGGCGCTGGCGGGCGCCAGCAGGAACACGGCGGACATGGCGATCAGGAAGAGGTAGAGCCAGCGCAGGCCCTCGGTCCAGGTCCAGGCGGAAAAGCCGCCGGGCGGCAGCAGCCCCAGGAGCACCGCCAGCACGGCGAAAGAGAAGAAACCGCCCTTACGGTTGATCATTTACTTGCAGCTCAGGACCTGGTCCAGGAGCAGGCGGCGCGGCACGAAGCCCTCCGCGTATTTCACCCGGTCTTGGTAGCCGCGGAACATCGCGGCCGCCTTGGCGCTCTCGACGATGGAAAGGTTCTTCACGCGGGTCTTGTAGACCTGCGAGCGGTGGCATTTCAGCAGCGCCACTTTGCGGGTGATGACCGGCCCGATATCGACGAAGACGCCGGGGCTGAATTCCAGCGTCGTGGGCACTTCGTAAAAAAGCAGGTTTTTGGTATAGCGGGCCGCGGTCTCCACGGCCTTGGCCACGTTGCGGTGGTCCTGGTGCGTGTCGTGCGCGTAGTTAACGAAGACCATGTCGGGCTTCACGGCCTCTATGCGCTCCTCTACCGCGCGGATCAGTTCGCGGGTGACGGTTACCCCGGTATCCTCGAAGCCGCCCCAGTAGAGCTTCGCTTTCAGCAGGGCGGCCGCCCGCTCCTGCTCGGCGAAGCGCACCTTGGGGTCGCCGCCCACCGAGCCGCGGGTCATCACCAGCAGGCTGATCTTATGGCCCTGCGAGGCCAGCTTGTAAAAGGTGCCGCCGCAGCCGAATTCCAGATCGTCGGGATGGGGGCCGATGCCGAGTATTTTCATAGGTTTTATTTGCCGCTCTCCACGCCCTCGGCCACCAGCTCCTCGGTGATCATTTTGGCGCCTTTGGAGTAGGCGGCCAGCATGCTCATGTTGGCGATGTTGTTGATCCAGCGCGGTATGCCCCCGGAGCGCTCGAAGAGCAGTTCCAGCGCCCGCTCCTCGAATATATTTTCCGCGAGGCCCGCTACTTCCAGCCGGTGCAGGACGTATTTCCTGGTCTCTTCAAAATCCAGCGGCTTCAGGTGGTAGCTCAGCGTGATGCGCTGGCTGAACTGCTTGTTGGAGTCCAGCTTCTCCTTCAGCTCAGGCTGGCCGCTCAGGAGCAGCGTCAGCAGGAAGCGGGTCTCGGTCTGGAAATTCAGCAGCAGGCGCAGTTCCTCGAAGACGTGCTCGTCGTTGATCAGCTGCGCCTCGTCGATGGCCACCACCACGTGCTTGCCGTCCTGCATCGTGTCGCGCAGGAAGCGCTCTATCCCCATCAGCACGTCTTCCTTCGCCTTGGGCACGTTGTAGCCGGTGAAATTGTGCAGGATGATCTTGAGCAGGCCCAGGTCGTCGAGGCGAGGGTTCTGCACGGAGGAAAAAACGTAACCCTTTTTCTTGAACTGGCGTTCCAGCGCCTTCAGGATCAGAGTCTTGCCGGTGCCGTAGGCGCCGGTTATCACCGCGCAGGCCTTCTTCTCTTCCACCACGTAGGCAAGCCGGGAAAAGGCCTCCTCGTGCTTTTCGGATTCGAAGAAGAACTCGGTGTCGGGCGTGTTCTCGAAAGGAAGTTTCTTCAGGTTCCAATGCTTCTGATACATGAAATATATTTAATTATATAGTAGGGAGGCAAGGCAAGCCCCGCCGGGGGCGGAGCGGGAGGAAAGAGAGCGGGATCGGGGTCAGCGGGTCCAGACGGCGTAGGAGGGGCCGTCGGCGGCCGGAGTCCAGCCGGCGCCAGGGCTCCAGGGCTTGTCGCCCAGTTTCACCGCCACCTTGCCGTCCACGAAGGCCGCGTAGAGGCCCGACTCGGCCTTGACTATATTCACGGCGCTGCCGGAAGTGAGCCCGGCAGCGCGCCGTATCTTTACCAGCGCGGAGATCTTGTCCTTGAGGCCCCAGTCGAAGAAGTGCGGCCAGTAGACGCAGGGGATGCCGGGGTGCGTGAGCAGGTAGGCGTAGCCGGCCGCGACCTTGTCCGCCGGGAAAGGCCAGGCGCGCCCCTGTACGCTGCCCGACGGGCTGGGGCCGGTGTCGTGGTTGTCCAGGAAGGTGACCGCGTTGGCGGGCCACCAGCCGATAAGACCGGCCGGGCGGCCTTCGGCGTCGGCCAGGCGCCAGTATTCCCCGCTCAGCATGGCCTGCTGCAGCACGCCCTTGGTGGTAAAATCGAAGACCTTGATCTCGCCGTTCACGGAGTCGAGCCAGTCGCAGGAGGCCTGGCGGTGGGCGTCGGGGTTGCCGGGGTCGAAGTCGTCCCAGATCTCGGCCACGGAGAACGAGGCGCCGCTGGCGCGGTTGTAGTCCAGCATGTAGGCGGGAGAGAAGCCGCGCGCGTAGTCGTAGCGCCAGCCGTCGAAGCCGGCGTCGCGCAGCGAGTTCAGCCACGCCTTGACCGAGTCGCGCACGTATTTTTTAGTGTGGTCGATGTCGCGGGCAGCGTGGAAGCCCTTGCCCGTGTCGCGGGCGCCCTGACCCTTGCCCCATTCGTCGTCGGAGCAGACCGAGTCCGGCCCCCAGGCCGGGGCGCTGAAGTCCGCCCAGTCCTTCACGCCGACGCGGTGGTTCACCACGATGTCGGCTATAACCCTGATCCCCGCGCCGTGCAGGGCCTTGACCGTCCCGGAGAGCTGGGCCGCCGTGCCGTAGGAGGAATCCAGGACTTCCAGTTTCCTGGGCATGTAGCCTTCCGGGGAAAGGGAATCCGAGGGCGGCGGCAGCCAGACCAGGTCCACGCCGGCGGCGGAAAGTTCGCCGGCCCGGCGCCGGACCTCGCCCCACCAGGGCGAAGTCTTCCAGGAGGTCCAGTGAAAGCCCTGCATCATCACGGTGGTGTCGCCCTTGGGGGCGGCAAAAAGAGAGCCCTCCTGCCAGAAAGGCAGGGCGGCAAAAAGAAGCAGCGCGGCAAAACAGTTTTTCCGCATCTACTTAATTTTTAGCAGATTAACGGCGGATGTCAAGGGCCCAACGGGAACGGCGGCGGGCCCGGGAACGGAGGGTCAGGAGAGTTTTTTGCGGAGGCAGTCGGCCCGGAACGCGTCGCGCTCCGCGGGGGAGAGGTCGTGCCCCGCTGCGGCCTGGATATGCGCGGGCTGCATCAGCAGCGTAATCTGGTTGAAGGTGCTGAAATCCAGCCCCATGTTCCAGCCCATGGCGGCGCCCATGCGGGCCAGCGAGACGTTCTGCATGAACTCCTCGTAGGAGAGCGAGCGGGCGTGCCTGAGCAGGCCGAGCGCGCGGAACACCGCGTCCTCGGTCTTGAGCTTGAGGGGCCCCTTTAGCAGGGCCTCCCGGGCGGCGATCTCCTGCCTGATCAGGTTGCGGATCACGCGGTCGATATTGGCGCGGAACTCACCTTCGCTGCGGCCGAGGCAGGTGGCGTTGGAGATCTGGTAGAAGTCGCCCAGCACCATGGTGCCCTCGCCGTAGATGCCGCGCGCGGTTACGCCCAGGTGCGAGAGGTTCTCCAGCACCTGCGGCATGCGGCCCAGCCGCGACAGCGCCGGCAGGTGCGCCAGGCAGGAGACGCGCATGCCGGTGCCCGTGTTGGTAGGACAGGCGGTCAGGAAGCCGAAGCGGGAGGCGTAGGCGAAAGGCAGCGCGCGGCCCAGCGCCTCGTCAAGCTTAAGCGCGGCGCTGAAAGTTTCCTCTATCGAGAAGCCGGCGCTGAGGCACTGCAGGCGCAGGTGGTCCTCCTCGTTGACCATCGCCGACAGGTCCTCGTCGTTGGAGACGGCGGCCCCGGCGGGAAGCACGGCAGCGGCCAGCGCGTGCGAGACGTGGTGGCGCTCCACCAGGAAGCGCTTCTCCTGCGGGGTCAGCGCCTCCATCTTCAGGAAATGGCCGCGCGAGAACAGCCCCGTCTCCCGGGCGGCGGCCAGCGCCAGCCGGCGGATCTCGGCCAGCTGCCGCGGCTCGGCGCGGTTGGGGAAAGGAAAGCCCTCGAGGTTGCGCGCGAAGCGCACCCGGGTGGAGAAGATCATGTCGGGCCAGGCCCCGCGGGCGTTGGCCCAGGTGACGTAAGGGCGGAAGGTCTTTATGGCTTCAGCCATGGCGCCCTTCCAGCCGCTTCAGGTCGTCGCGCAGGCGGGCGGCCGCCTCAAAGTCCTCTTTCACCACCGCGTCCTTGAGCGCGGCGCGCAGCTCTTCCAGGCGGCGCGCGGTTTCGGCCTTGGAGAGTTTCAGCTCCGCTCCGCCGCGGTAGGCCCGGCCGGCGTGGTGCGCGGCGCCGTGGATGCGCGCCATCAACTCGGCCAGCTGCGGCTCGAAAGAGGCGTAGCACTGCGGACAGCCTAGGCGGCCGCTCTCCTTGAACTCGGCGTACTTGAGGCCGCAGCCGCCGCAGCGCAGCGTCTTTTTTTCGGGCGGCAGGAAATCCTTGAAGTAGCCGCTCATATTGCCGACGATGTCGGAGATGTTGAAGGCCCCGGTCTCGAGACCGAAACCCATGCCTTTTTTGGCGGCGCAGGCCTGGCACAGGTGCAGCTCCTGCACCTTGTTGTTCACCGCCAGCTTCAGGAAGACGGAGGCGTTCTGCTTGCGGCAGTCCTCACACAGCATTCAGCTTCCCCCCCGCCATGTGCAGCGCCCGGTCGGCGCGGCGCGCGGCCTCTTCGTTGTGCGTCACCATCAGCACGGCCGTCCCCAGCCCGGCCGCGCGGCGCAGGTCGTCGAGGATCACGCCGGAGTTATGGCGGTCCAGGTTGCCGGTCGGCTCGTCGGCGATCAGCAGGGCGGGGCCGTTGCGCAGGGCGCGCAGCATCGCGGCCCGCTGCTTCTCGCCTCCGGAAATGGACATGGGGAGCTTGTCGGCGATCTCTTCCAGGCCGAACCTCTCCAGGAGCCCGCGGCCCCGGGCCGGCTCCCCCCGGCCCAGGATGCGCGCCGGCATCTCTATGTTCTCCAGCACGGTGAACTCGGGCAGCAGCGAGTCGAACTGGAAGACGAAACCGATGTTCTTCAGTCGCAGCACGGCCTTCTGCGCCTCGTCGAGGTCCTCCAGCTTCCTGCCGAAAAGCCGGATCTCGCCGCTGTAGACGTCGTCGAGGAGTCCGACGATATTCAGGAAAGTGGACTTACCGGAACCCGAAGGGCCGACGATGGAGACGAACTCACCCTTCGAGATATGGAAGTCGAGCCCCTCCAGCACCAGGATCTGCTCGTGGCCCTGGGTATAGGCCTTGCTCAGGCCGGAAATTTCGAGGATCTTATCCATAGCGGATCGCGTCCACGGGGCTCATTTTGGCGGCCTGCAGCGCCGGGAACAGCGCGCTGGCCATGCACAGCAGGTAGCTGCCGGCGGCGGTCAGGAAAATATTGAGGATCTTGAGTTCCACCGGCACCTTGGTGACGTAATAGATGTCGGCCGGCAGCTCGATCACGGGGTAGACGGAGATAAAGACCGAGATGCCCACGCCCAGCAGCAGGCCCAGCGCTATACCGGCCAGCGCTATCAGGTTGCCCTCCCAGAAGAAGACCCGGCGGATGAAGCCGGGGCTCGCGCCCATGGCCCGCAGCACGCCGATGTCGCGCAGCTTCTCCATGCTCATCATCAGCAGGTTCGAGGCGATGTTGAAAGTGGCCACGAGGATGATCAGCGCCAGCACCAGCGTCATCACGAAGTTCTCCAGCTTGAGCGCGGCGAAGAGGGTCTGGTTCATCTCGGCGTAGGTCTTGACGTTGTAGGAAAACCCCAGTGCCTTGCGCAGCGCGGCGGCCGCTTCGGGCGCGGCCTGGATGTCCTTCAGGCGCACGCCGACGCCGTTGGCGCCGCCGGGCAGGCCGAAGAAGCTCCCGGCGTCGCGCCGCGAGCAGTAGGCCATCGTGTTGTCGTATTCGAAATACCCGGTGCGCACGATGCCGGCCACGCGGAATTTCTTCATCTTGGGCAGCAGGCCGAGTCCGGCGGTGGCCGCGCCCTGCGGCGAAACTATGACAGCGTCGTCTCCGAGCCAGAGGCCCAGGTTCTTGGCCAGCTCCTCGCCCAGGACTATCGCCGGCGGCGCGTCCTTGACTGGCATCTCGAGCGCGTCCCACGAGCCGCGCACGAGGAATTTTTTCAGGCTGTTCACGGAGAACTCGGCCGCCGTGTCGAAGCCCTTCACCACGACCCCGGTGGAGCGGTTATCGAAGGTGAGGATGGCCTGGCCCAGCACGAAGGGCGACTCGGCCGCGAGGCGGGCGTCGCGGCCGAAAACCGCCCTCACCGCCTCCAGGTCCCGCGGCTGCATGCGGCCGTAGATGGTGATATGCGCCTGCGCGTCGACGATCTTGCCCTTGATGTCGGACTGGAAGCCGTTCATGATGGCCTGCGTCACTATCAGCGCGGCCACGCCCAGCGCTACCCCCCCGACCCCGAGGAAAGTGGTCAGGACGGCGAAGAGGCCTTTCCTCTTCGCCAGCAGGTAACGTCGGGCGATAAAGAATTCTGTGGACATGAAAAACCGGCGCTCCGGGCGGCCCAGCCGCCCGGGAGCCGGGGCCTACTGCTTGGCCGGTTCGGTCTCGGCGGGGCGGAGCAGCGGGAACAGCACCACCTCGCGGATGGACGGCTTGCCGGTCAGCAGCATGGTAACGCGGTCTATGCCTATGCCGATGCCGCCCATAGGGGGCATGCCGTACTCCATCGCCTCTATAAAATCCTTGTCGAGGATGTCGGCCTCGCCGTTGTTCTCCTCCTGCTGCTGGCGGAGCTGCTCCACCAGGCGGCTCTTCTGATCCTCGGGGTCGTTCAGCTCGGAGTAGGCGTTGGCTATCTCCTCGGTGCCCGCGAAGAACTCGAAGCGCTCCACCAGGCACTCGTCGCCGGGCTTGCACTTGGCCAGCGGCGTGATGGCCGTCGGGTGGTCGAAGACAAAGGTGGGCTGCTGCAGCTCGTTAAGTATCTTCTCGTCCATGATGCGGTCGAAGATCTTGGCCGAGGTGGTGTCGGGGCCGCACTCGATGTGCAGCTTCTTGGCGAGCGCCACCAGGTTGGGCCGGTTGAAGCGCTTGCCCTCCAGGATGTTGTGGATATCCTCGCCGGTCTTGGCCTTCCACTCGTCGGGCAGGCTCAGGCGGCGGAACGGGGGCTTCAGGTTGATCTTAACCCCGTTGTAGTCCACGGTCTCGGAGCCGATGACCTTGATGAAGCGCTCGAAGAGCTTCTCCACCAGCTCCGCCATGCCGTGGTAGTCAGAGTAGGCCTTGTAGGCCTCGACCATGGTGAACTCGGGGTTGTGGCGGGTGTCCACGCCCTCGTTGCGGAACACGCGGCCTATCTCGTAGGCGCCCTGGAAGCCGCCGATGAGCAGCTTCTTGAGCGGCAGCTCCAGCGCGATGCGCATGTACAGCTCGTTCTTGTAGGCGTTATGGAAGGTGATGAAAGGGCGGGCGGAGGCGCCGCCGGCCTGCGAGCACAGCACCGGGGTCTCCACCTCCAGCATGCCCTCGCCGTTGAGCACCTCGCGCAGCGTGGCCACGATCTGCGCCCGGCGCACGAAGAGCGCGCGCACGTCGTCGTTGGAGATCAGGTCCAGGTAGCGGTCGCGGTAGCGGCTCTCGGCGTCGGTCAGGCCGTGGAACTTCTCCGGCAGCGGCCGCACGCTCTTGGAGAGCACGGTCAGCTTGGTGGCGTCGAGCGTGAGCTCGCCGGTCTTGGTGACGAACATCTTCCCCTCAACGCCGAGGAAGTCGCCCACGTGCATCTGCTTTTTGAAAACCTCGTACGAGTCCTCGCCCACGGAGTCCCGCTTGACGTAGATCTGCAGTTTGCCGGTGCCGTCCTTGAGGTGGGCGAAGGTGGCCTTGCCCATCACGCGCATCAGCACCATGCGGCCGGCTATGGTCGCCTGGGCTTCCGGCGCGAGCTTGGCCGCCTCGGCCATGGTGTGCGTGGGCTTGAAGCGGTGCGGGAACGGGTCTATGCCTTTCTCGCGGATGGCCTTGATCTTGGCGTAGTTATTGGCGACGATGTCGCTGATGCCTGAATTGGGGGTAGGTAGGTCGTTCATTTTTTTGAAGCTATCGCGTCCTTTACTATTTTCACGAGGTTCTTGGGTTCGAAGGGTTTCTCGACGAAGGCGAAGATGTTGGAGGCCAGCTCGAACAGGTCCTTCATCTGGCCTTTGGCGGTCAGGATGATGATCGGGATGTGGTTCAGGTCGTCCATCTCCTGCAGTTTGGACTGCAGCGTGTAGCCGTCCATCTCCGGCATCATGATGTCGAGGATCATCGCGTCGGGCAGGACCTTGCCGGGGTCTTTCGAGGTCAGCTTGTTGTAGGCCTCCAGGCCGTTATAGGCCTCAAGCACCTCCAGCTTCTCCCGCTCGAGCAGGACCTTTATCAGGTACACCACGTCTTTCTCGTCGTCAACTACCATCACCTTGGACATAGATCTCCTGTCTGCCTGACGGGCTCGCCCGCGTTTTGCGGCCCGGCCTCTTATAGATATATTATTTTACTAGAAAGGCGCGCCTTAAAACAAGGCGGGTCGGCCCCTTTCTTTCAGCGCGGGCCGCAAATATGTAGAATAACCACGTTGCGGATTTTTTTGTCACCGGAGGAACCCATGGCTATTGAAAGAACCCTGGTACTGGTAAAGCCCGACGGCATGCAGCGCCACCTCGCAGGCCTGGCCATAGACCGCCTTGAGAACACCCACCTGGAACTGATAGGCGCCAGGATAGCCACCGTAACGGACAAGCTGGCCAGGGAGCATTACGCCCTGCTCGAGGGCAAAGGGCCCTTCACGGACAAGAAGCTGTTCGAGCACCTCATCAATTTCATAAAGGGCGAATACCACGGCGACCCCAAGCGCCGGGTGCTGGCCCTGGTCTACCAGGGCGAGAACGCCGTGCAGGGCATCCGCGCCGCCGTAGGCGTGACCAACCCCGAGGACGCCTCCCCGGACACCATCCGCGGCGCCTTCGGCCGCATCTGCCGCAAGCACGGCTACTTCGAGAACGTCGTGCACGCCTCCGGCAACCTGGAAGAGGCGGAACGCGAGATCAAGATCTGGTTCAGGCCGGAAGAGCTCCTCAACTAGCCGACCATGAGCCGCCGAGCCTCCCTCGCCCTGCTGGCGCTCTGCGCCTTCGCCCTCTCCCCCCGCGCCGCGGCGCAGGGGCGGGAGGAGGAGCGCGTCACGCTGACCTCCCCGGACGGCTGGAACCTGAGCGCGCGCTGGCTGCCGGCCGCGGAGGGCGCGCCGACGGTGGTGCTCATCCACACGCAGAAGAGCGACCAGCGGGAATGGGACCCCTGGCTCAAGCCGCTGAAGCGCTACGGCTTCGGCTACCTGGCCTTCGACCTGCGCGGCCACGGCAACAGTTTCGTGACGCCGGACGGTTCCACCACCACCTGGCGCGCCTTCAGCGTGAGCGGCTCGGACAACGAATATAACAAGATGGCCAGAGACGTGGAGGCCGCGCTGGCCTTCCTCTCCACGAACTCGGTCTCCGGCGAAGCCACCGTGCTGGCCGGCTCGGTGCTGGGCGCCAACCTGGCCATCAAGACCGCGGCCGTCCACCCGGAGATAGCGGCGGTGGTGGCCGTCTCGCCGGTGCTCAACGTCAACGACGTGCTCTCCGTGAACCCCCTGCGCGCCTACGGCCGCAGGCCGCTGCTGCTGGTGGCCGGCGTAGACCGCGCCAAGCAGTACAAGGAATTCCAGTTGCTCAACGACATAGCCAAGCGCGCCTGCGGCGCCGAGAACGTGGCCGTTATCGTGGAGGCCAGGGGCTTCGGGCCCGGGCTGGTCAACAAGTATAACGTCCGCCGCGGGCTGGACTGGATAAAGAACCCGCGCCTGCCCGAGGTGGTGGCGTATTCCACCGCCGCCATAGCCGGCCTGGCCCCCGGCGCAACAGAACAGGCCGAGAGCCAGGACCTGGAACAAACTTACTCCGGAGAATGAGATGAAAAAGACCGACGCCTTCGCCAGGTATTCCAAACTGCCGACCGAGCAGAACAACCCGCGCACCCGCGACCTGGACCGCGTGCCGCTGCGGCGCGTGCTGGAAAAACTGAATTACGAGGACGCGCTGGTCCCGAAAGCGGTGGCCAGGGCCATCCCGCAGATAGAGCGCGCCGCGCGGGCCGTTTCCAGGTCCTACCTCGGCGGCGGGAAGATCTATTTCATAGGCGCCGGCACCAGCGGCCGCCTCGGCGTGCTCGAGGCCGCGGAGATCCCGCCCACCTACGGCGTCGCGCCCGACGTTTTCACCGCGCTGATGGCCGGCGGCCAGCTGGCGGTCTTCCATTCCAAGGAAGGGGCCGAGGACGTTTTTGAGAACGGCCGCAAGGAGATCGCGGCGCTGGCCCGCCGTGGCGACACCGTGATCGGCATCGCCGCCAGCGGCATCACGCCCTACGTGCAGGGCGGCCTGGCCGCGGGCCGGAAGGCCGGCGCGGTGACCGTGCTGGTCACCTGCAACCCGCGCGAAAGAACGAAGGAGGCGCTCATCCGCGTCGCCATCGACGTCGGCCCCGAGCCGGTCTCCGGCTCCACCCGCATGAAGTCCGGCACGGCCACCAAGCTGGCGCTGAACATGCTTTCCACCTCGTCGATGATCGTCTCCGGCAAGGTCTACCGCAACTGGATGGTGGACGTGAAGACCACCTCGAAGAAGCTGGTGCTGCGCGCCGAGCGCATCACCGCCACCGTGGGCGGCGTGGACCAGGCCGAAGCCCGGCGCCTGCTGGACCTCACCGGCAACGACGTCAAGACAGCCATCGTGATGGCCCGCCTCGGCCTGCCCAAAGAAAAAGCGGAGGCGCGCATCAAGAAGGCGCGCGGCTTTCTGAAGAACATACTGGGCTGAACTTGATAAAATTCCTGGCCTCCCTCAAGCTCTTCTTCGCGCTCTGCCTGGCGCTGGGCGGCGTCTTTTTCTACCAGACGGTCTTCAACACCGGGGCCGCGGTCTACGGCTCGGCCTGGTTCCTGGCGCTGGGCGCGCTGCTGGCCCTGAACATAGCGGCTTGCGCCGCCGGGCGCCTGAAGACCGCCGCCCCCTCCTTCCTGCTGATCCACGCCGGGCTGGTCCTGGTCATCCTCGGCGGCTTCGGCAGCCGGTTCCTGCGCTTCGAGGCCGAGCTGCCGCTGCGCGCCGGCGCGGAAACCGACAGGGTCTACTCCGGGAACGACGTCTACCAGCTGCCGTTCTCAGTGAAGCTGGAAAGCTTCCGCCTGGACTACTACGGCGAGCCGGCGGGCCGCCTGACGGTTATGGACGAGGGCGGGCGCCGGGACTTCCCGGTTAAAGAGGGCGCCCTGCTACGCCTGCCTGAGCTCGGCGCGGAGCTGAAGGTGCTGCGGCTGCTGCGGGACTTCGGCCTCGGCGCCGGCGGCAAAGCCGCGGACAAATCACCCTACTGGCACAACCCGGCCGCCCAGGTGGAAGTGAAGGCGAGGGGCGTAAAGAAGACGCTGTGGTTCTTCGCCAATTTTCCCGGCATGCACCGCGCCGAGCTGCCCTTCCACGTCTTCTACAAGCTCGAGAACGCCGATATCAAGAATTTCACCAGCGCCGTGCTGGTACGCCCGGCCGGCGGCGCGGCCTTCAGCGCCGAGATCGCCGTCAACCGCCCGCTCCGGACGCGGGGCTACACTCTGTACCAGACCAGTTACGACCCGGCCGACGCCAGCTACACGCTGCTCACCGTTACCCGGGACCGCGGCCTGTGGGCGGTCTACGCCGGCTTCGCCGCGCTGCTGGCCGGCATCTTCTTATGGCTGAAAAAGTAACGCTCCTCTTCAACCTCGCCTTCGCGCTGGCCCTGGCCTCGCTGGCCGCTGCCGCGGCCGACTACCTGTTCCGCAGGACCGCGACCCGGCGGCTGACCCCGGCCCTGCTGGGCCTCTGCTGGCTAGCCCTTACCGCCGGCCTGGCCCTGCTCTGGGCCCGCCTCGGCCGCCCCCCGCTCTCCAACCAGTACGAGTCGCTGCTGGCCATGCTCTGGTTCATCTTCCCGCTCACGGCCTGGTTCTACCGGCGCTTCCCCGTGCCGGAGGCCCTCTGGCCCGCGGCCTTCGCGGCCCCGGCCCTGATGGGAGTGGCGGGCCTGCTCGACAGGACGGCGCGCCCGCTGATGCCGGCCCTGCGCTCGGACTGGCTGGTCTTCCACGTGCTGGCTTCGATGGCCGCTTACGCCGCGTTCGCGCTGGCCGCCGTGGCCGCGGCCGCCGCGCTGGCCCGCAGGCGAGGGGCCGAAGACGAAGACCTGCTGCTGCGCCTGGCCAAACTCGGCTTCGCCTTCCTCACCGTGGGCATAGTCACGGGTTCGGTCTGGGCCAACACGGCCTGGGGTGCCTGGTGGAGCTGGGACCCCAAGGAAACCTGGTCGCTGCTGACCTGGCTGGCCTACGCCGCCGCTTTCCACGTCAGGAAGAGGGGCTGGCACGCCCATAAATTTGCGATGATCCTTATCGCCTGCTTCGCGCTGGTGGTCTTCACTTACTTCGGGGTTAACTTCCTGTTGAGCGGCATGCACAGCTATGCCTGAGCCGATAAAAAATATCTGGAGAGCCCTGAAGGAACTTGCCGCCAGGCGGCAGGAGCTTTTTGTTAAGGCCGCCATCTACGCAGGGGCGGCCGGCTTCGCGGCGCTGACGCTTTTCTTCGGCCCGCCTAAACTCATCGAGCGCACCGAAACTCCGAAGTTCTGCGGGCTGTGCCATTCCATGTATCCGCAGCACGCCGCGTGGGAACATTCCGCCCACCGCTCGGCCCGCTGCATAGACTGCCACCTGCCCAACGACAATGCGGTGAACCACTATGTCTGGAAGACCATCGACGGCAACAAGGACGTCTTCTACGAATTCTCGGGCCTGCGGGAACACGACGAGATAGCGCTTTCCCCCCACGGCCGCAAGGTGCTGCAGGCCAACTGCATCCGCTGCCACGAGGACATGGTCGTTCACATAGACCAGAAGCGCGCCTGCATAGACTGCCACCGCACCGTGGGACACAAGAGACAGGGAATGACCGAAACAAGGTGATAACCATGAAAAAACTCATACTATTGGCCCCGGCGCTGTGCCTTTGCCTGGCGGCGTGCACCAAGAACGCCGACCCTATAAAGGTTACCGAGCTCAAGCCCGGCGAGTACGAGCCGAAGGAATGGGCCAAGAATTATCCGCTGGAGTACGAGGGCTGGGAGGCCACCGCCAACCCCACCCCCGCCGGCAAGAGCTATTACAAGAAGGGCTGGGACGCCGATGGCAAGGTCTACGACAAGCTCTCCGAGTTCCCCTACATGCCGCTGCTGTTCGCGGGCTGGGGCTTCGGCATAGAGTACAACGAGCCGCGCGGCCACATGCACATGCTGACCGACGTGCTGGACGTGGACCCGTCCCGCCGCAAGGCCGGCGGCGCCTGCCTGACCTGCAAGACCCCCTACGCCCAGGAGCTGCAGGCGAAGCACGGCAAGGACTATTTTTCCAAACCCTTCGACGAGGTCCACGCGCTGATCCCCAAGAACCACCAGAAGCTGGGCGTGGCCTGCATCAGCTGCCACGACGAGGCCGACGCGTCGCTGAGGCTAAAGAACGACTTCACGCTGGGCAAAGCCCTCAGGGACATGGGCGTGGACACGTCGAAACTGTCCAACCAGGACCTGCGCTCCCTGGTCTGCGCGCAGTGCCACGTCACCTACGTCGTCAGGAAAGACCGCGACATGAAGTCGGACTACGTCTTCTTTCCCTGGCAGAATTCCAAGTACGGCGCCATCTCCGTAGAGGACATAATAAAGAGGATAAAGAGCGACCCCGCCCACCAGGAGTGGACGCAGGCCGTGACCGGCTTCAAGCTGGGCTTCCTGCGCCACCCGGAGTTCGAGCTTTTCTCCAACGACAGCACGCACTGGAAAGCGGGCCTCGCCTGCGCCGACTGCCACATGCCCTATACCCGCTCCGGCTCCAAGAAGATCTCCGACCACCGCGTGATGAGCCCGCTGAAGAAGGATATGAAGGCCTGCATCCAGTGCCATACCGAGGGCAAAGAGTGGCTGATGCAGCGCGTGAAGTCCATCCAGGACCGCACGGCCTCGCTGCAGCTGCGCGCGGGCTACGCCACGGCGACGGCCGCCAAGCTCTTCGAGCGCGCCAACGCGGCGCAGAAGGCCGGGCGTAGCCTGGACGCCGCGCTCTACGCCAAGGCGAAGGAATATTACGAGGAGGCCTTCTACCGCGTCACGTTCATAGGCGCGGAGAACTCGATGGGCTTTCACAACCCGCCCGAGACGCTGCGCGTGCTGGGCGACGCCGCCCATTACGCCGCCAAGTCCGAGGCGCTGCTGCGGCAGCTGCTGGCGCAGGCCGGCGCCCCCGCCCCCGCCCGGGTGGACCTGGAGCTGGGCAAGTACCTCAGCAACCGCGGCAAGAAAGGCCTGAACTTCGACAGCACGGTCGAGATCAAGGACCCTTTCAAGAACCAGGAAAAGTTCTAGGCCGCCGCCGGCCATGGTAAAAACCCGCGCCCCGCGCGGGTTTTTCTTTCCCGCGCAACCGCGGCGGCACCCGGCGCGTAACATAGAGAGGACCGTAAATTGTAGAATTATCTTATGAAGACGCCGCTCGCTCTGGCCCTGCTGGCCGCCTTACCGCTTCCCTGCCTTGCCGAAACGCTGACCTACGAGGAGGCCCGCCGGGCCATGCTGGCCGCGAACCCGCAGGTCCAGGCAGCCGCGCGCAGCCTGGAGACGGCCGAGCTCAGGGTCAGGGCCGCGCGCGCCGGGCTCTACCCCTCTCTCAACGCCTCCGCCTCCTACGCCCGCTCCGGCACCCAGGGCCTGGAGCCGGGCGACTCCTATTCCTACGGTTTCAACGGCACGCAGCCGCTGTTCTCCCCGGCCGTGCCCGCCTCGGTGCGCTCCGCCGCCGCCGCCCGCAGGGCGGCCCAGGCCGCCTACGACAGGGCCGCCTCGCGCCTCTCCTTCGAACTGAAATCGGCCTTCGCCGACTCGCTGAGCGCCGCGGAGACGGTAACGCTCTCCGGGGAAACACTGAAGCGCCGCGCCGAGAACCTGGAGTTGATACGCCTGAAGTACGAGGCCGGCCGCGAGAACAAGGCCGCGCTGCTGGAAACCGAGGCCGCGCTGAAGACCGCCCGGTGGCAGGACGAGCGCTACCGCAAGAATCTCCTGCTCCTCGGGCGCAAGCTGAACCGCCTGCTGGGCCGTCCCGCCAGGGCCGCCGCGCCGGAGCTCAGCCTGGCCGCGCCGCCGGAGCCGCCCGCGGACTTTTCCGCTTTCGAAGCACGGCTGCAGAACCATCCCTCGCTGCGCGCGGCCCGCGCCGCGCAGGATTCGGCCCGCGCCGCCCTGGACAGCGCCGACAGCGCCGCGCTGCCCGAAGCCTCCGCGAACGGCAGCTACCGCTGGAGCGGCAGCGACTGGCCGGAGAAGCGCAATTCCTGGTCCCTGGGCGCAGGCGTCACCGTGCCCCTCTTCGCCGGCGGCCGCCTGGCGGCCAACCGGGGCGCCGCCCGCTCCTCGCTGAGTTCGGCCGAGGCGGACCTGAAGAACGCCTCCGACGAGGTCTACCTCGCCGCCGAGGACGCCTTCCTGGCCTGGCGCGAGGCGCGCGCCTACCTGGACGTGGCAAAAAGTTCCCTGGAAGCCGCTCAGGCGCGCGCGTGGCTGGTGCGCAAGCAGTACCTGGCCGGCCAGGCCTCCTACTTCGAATGGCGCAACGTGGAGGAGCAGATCATCAGCGAACAGAACCAGTATCTTTCCGCCGGGCGCGGCCTGGCGGTCTCGCACGCCGCCTTCGTCCAGGCTATCGGAGAATAAATGAAAACGTCTTTTTTCAGGTCAAAGAAATTCATCTTCGGGGCGGCCCTGCTGCTGCTCGCGGGCGGAGGCTGCGCCGGCCTCAAGCGCCTGAAGGCCAAGGCCGAGGCGAAGCGCATCGCCGAGCTCACCCCGGTAAAGCCGGCTCGCGGGAAGCTGGTGACCAAAACACAGGCGACCGGCAGCGTGGAGCCCGAGAACCGGGTGCTGGTCACCCCTTCCGTGGGCGGGCGCGCCGAAGAGGTGCTGTTCGCGGAAGGGCAGACGGTCTCCAGGGGCCAGACGCTGGCCTGGGTCAGTTCCAGCGAGCGCACGGCCCTGCTGGACTCGCTGAGGATGAAGGACTCTACGCCGGAGGAGCGCAAGCTGGTGGAAGAGGCCTACAACCTGACGCCGGTGGTGGCGCCTATAGCCGGCCTGGTGGTCAAGCGCTCGGTGGAACCCGGCCAGTCGGTCAGCACCGCCAAAGAGCTGGCCGTCATCTCCGACCGGCTGATAGTGAAAACTTTCGTTGACGAGACCGATATCGGCGCCGTCCGGGAGGGCCAGCGCGCCGAATTCTACCTGGACGCCTTCCCCAAGGAAAAATATTCCGGCAGCGTGCTGGCCATCGCGCACGAGTCTTCCAAGAAGGAAGGCGTGACCGGCTACGAGGTTAAAGTCCTGCCCTCCGGCCGCATTCCGGTGCTGCGCTCCGGCATGACCGCCGACGTGCTGGTCATTACCGGGACCAAGAAGGACGCGCTGACGGTGCCCAAGCGCGCCATCAAATACCGCAACGGCGGGGCCTTCGTCTCCCTGAAGAAGGCGCCGGGCGGCAACCTTTCGGAAAAAGAAGTAAAGACCGGCGCCGCCGACGAGAAGAACATCGAGGTGCTCTCAGGAGTCGACGAGAAGGACACCATTTATTACTCTACCGGGATAGCCAAGGAAGCCACCAGCATCTCGGTCTCGATGGATTAAAATGCCGCCGCTCATAGATATCCGCGGGGTCTCCAAGACCTACGAGACGGGCGCCTTCCGCGTGGAAGCGCTGAAGAACGTCTCGCTGTCCATCACCGCCGGCGAGCTGGTGGCCCTGGTGGGGCCCTCCGGCTCCGGCAAGAGCACCCTGCTGCACATCATGGGCTTCCTCGACCGCCCGGACGCCGGTGAATATTATTTTGCCGGGCATCCCACGGCCCGGCTGCCGGAGGGCAGGCTCGCGGCCATACGCAGCCGGCTGGTCGGCTTCATCTTCCAGTCCTTCCACCTTTTAAAACGAACCTCGGCCCGGGACAACGTGCTGCTGCCGATGGTCTACACCGGCCTCGGCACCAGCGCGGGCAAGGCCCTGGACTGCCTGCGCCTGGTGGGCCTGTCGGACCGCGAGAAGCACAAATCCAACGAGCTTTCCGGCGGCCAGTGCCAGCGCGTGGCCATAGCCCGCGCGCTGGTGAACGACCCGCTGGTCATCATGGCCGACGAGCCCACCGGCAACCTCGACGCCGTCAGCCGCAAGGAGGTCATGCAGGCCATCACGGGCCTCAACGCCGCCGGCCAGACCGTCATCATCGTCACCCACGACGACGAGGTCGCCGCCGCCGCCGGCCGGGTAGTGCGGCTGAAGGACGGGGAGATAGTTTCAGACGAGACCCGCCGCCCCCCCGCCAGGGCCGGCGCGGGGACCGCCGAGCTGCCGCCGGCCCGCCTCGGCTTCTCGCCTTCGGAATTCGCAGAGCAGCTGCGGGTCGCCTTCAAGGCCATCTGGAGCCACAAGATGCGCAGCGCGCTGACCGTGCTGGGCATCCTGATAGGCGTCGGCGCCATCATCTCCCTGATGACCATCAGCGAAGGCTTCATGAAGGACATGCTCAGCAACACCAGCGAGGAGGACGCCCGGACCATCGTGGTCAGCACGCGCTACGGCTCCGGCAAAAGCCCCCGCCCGGTGACGATGGCGGACCTGGAGACCGTCAAGGCCGGCGTGCCGCTGGCCGAAAAGGCCACCCCGGTCATCAACCGCGTGCTGAAGGTTTCGGCGGCCGAAAGGAACACCCGCGGCAGCGTGACAACCGAAGAGGGCCTTACCCCGGCCGACGCGGCCGCCGGGAGGAACCCGCTGGGCAACCTGAAGATCAACGGCCGTTTCTTCACCGACGGCGAGAACCTGGCCCGCGCCCGCGTCGCGGTGATAAAC
The DNA here is from genome assembly GCA_028688015.1 of Elusimicrobiales bacterium. GTDB lineage: Bacteria > Elusimicrobiota > Elusimicrobia > Elusimicrobiales > UBA9959 > UBA9959. Next base: position 139,199 of record JAQTZB010000002.1, read on the forward strand.
GAGAGCATGGAAAAGAAGCTTTTCTCCGCCGGAGACGGCCTGAACAGCGAGATCCGCATCAACGACGTCGCCTTCACCGTGATCGGCGTGGCAGAGAACAAGAAAGGAGAGGGGATGGTCGGCTGGCCGGTCGCCTATATCCCTTTCAATACGGCCGCCAAGCGCGTCCTCGGCAGCGCCAAGCTGGACCAGATCTCCATTCTCGCCGCTACACCGGGCGACGCGCCGGAAGCCCGCGTGCAGGCTATCAACGCGCTGCGCGCCGCCCACCGCCTGCGGGAGGACGCCCCGGACGATTTCGACGTCAGAACCTCGGAGGCGGGGATAAAAATATTCAAGGACGTGATGGCCAAGCTCTCCCTGGTAGTCTACAGCATCGCGGGGATCTCGCTGCTGGTGGGCGGCATCGGCATCATGAACATCATGCTGGTCAGCGTGACCGAGCGCACGCGCGAGATAGGCTTGCGCAAAGCGCTGGGCGCGCGCAACGCGGACATCCTGATACAGTTCCTGGTGGAGGCGGTGGTCCTCTGCCTGATAGGAGGCGGGCTGGGGATAGGCCTGGGCTTCGGCCTGGCCTGGGGCGCTTACTTCCTGATAAAAGTGACACCGGCGCTCGGGGCCGGCACCATAGCTTTCGCTTTCGGCTTCTCCACCTTCATCGGCGTGGGATTCGGCTTCTGGCCCGCCATGCGCGCGGCCATGCTGGACCCCATAGAAGCGCTGCGCTACGAATAGCCTTCAATAATTATTGTACAGCGCGAGCAGCAGGTCCTCGTGCATCTTGTCGGCCGCGCCGCCGTTCATGGAATAGTTGTTCATGATGGACGTGAAGGCGAGCGTCCGGCCCTTCTTCGTCTTCAAATAGCCCGTATAGGACCGAACACCGTTGAGCGAGCCGGATTTCAGGCGCAGGTTCCGCTCCAGCGGCGTGCCCTTGCCCAGCCCCCGCAGGTGCCCGGTGGCGTCAGGGTCGCCGGGGAACACGAGGGAATCGTAGAAGTCCGGAAAATATTTGGCCTTATAGACGTGCCGCAGCAGGTCCGTAAAGGTTTCAGGTTTCACCAGGTTGCGCGACGACAGGCCGCAGGCGTCCTCGAGGTCCAGTTCGGAGACGTCGGCCCCTGCCGCGGCCAGGAAAGAGCGCAGCGCCTCCTGACCCTTCGAAGGGGAGCCGTCGCCCAGGTGCCGCAGCAGCAGCTCGGCGTAAAGGTTGAAGCTGCGCTTGTTGGTAACGCGCGCCACGGCCTTCAGCGGGACGGAAGGCGTCTCGGCCACCTGCGTCAGCTTGGCGCCGGGCGCGGGGACGCCCCGGTAGGGCTTCTTGTTTGAATTTATCCCGGACTTCGTCAGGTAGGCGTTAAAAGCCCTGGCGGCGTAAAGCGCGGGGTCAGGCAGGGCGGCCTTTATGGCGAACTCCGGCTGCCCCTGCGGTATAGAGCCCAGCAGGACGGCCGAGTCCTGCCCCGGGAAGGCGTAGACGTAGCCGTTGTCGCCGGAGCCCTTCGGGCCGGTCTTCATCCGGTTCTCGAATTTCAGCCCGTCCTGGTAGGGCTCGGTGCGCAGCACCGCCGCCTCGCCGCCCACGGCCTCGGCGGGCTTGAAGTAGAGTTTGTACAGGTTGTCCCCAACCGTGAGGGCGGAGGGCTGCGCCGCGTAGTAGTTGCCGATGTCTTCCCACGCCCAGGAACCGGGTTGCCAGCTCTCGAAGGCGGAGTCGTCGCCCACCACCGCGCCGTTTATCACGTTGATCCCGGCGGCCCTGAGGGCAGCGGCCCAGGCCTTGAAAACTTCCTCCGGCGGGGGCGCGCCGCCGATGAACTGGGAACCCAGCGAAGCGTCCCCGCCGCCCTTGATATAGAGGTTGCCGTTCAGGAAGCCGTTGACGATGCTGCCGTCGTAGTAAAGCCGGGTGTAAAAGACCTTTTCCGGCCCCAGCTTCTCCAGCGCCGCGGCCGTCACAACCACCTTCAGCGAGCTGGCCGGCACCAGGTTCAGCCGGGGATTGCGCTCCGCCACCACCTTGCCGGTGGCGGCGTCCTTCACGCTGAGCCCCCAGGAGGCGTTCTTCACCCCCGGCAGGGCGGCTATCTCGCCGATCTTGCTCTTGATATCGGCGGCTTCCAGCGCGCCGGGCAGCAGCAGCAAAGCCGCTAAAACGATGGTTTTCATAGGGAAAGTATACCAAATCAAAAAATGGTAGATTATCACACATGAAACTGCTTCTCGCCGCCCTCCTCCTCTTACCGGCCTTCGCCGCCGGCCAAGAGGCCCCGGAGAAGAAGACAACTATCGAAGTTGAGCTTGACCCGTACTATTCCGCCGTCGGCGTCTACAACAGCCTGACCGGCAAACCCATCCCCCACCTGAAAGTGGCTTCCGAGGTCGAGATCTACCGGGAGCTCATCGCCAACTTCTACCGCCCGCGCACGCTGATCATAGAGGCCAGCCTGAACCCGCTGCCCTACGCCGGCACGCTGATAAAGCGCCACCAGCCCGGCTTCTACGAGGACATGCAGTGGGCCAGCAACTTCAACGCCGTGCAGGCCGCCACCGCCGGCTTCGAGGAGCCGTGGGCGCTCTCGCTCTTCCTGGGCAACGTGGTCTCGTTCGACACGATAAAGAAATCCTTCCAGGGCAAGCGCAACGGCTACTCGGGCCTGCTGATAGACCTGGGCACGCACCACATCAAGGATAATGTGCTTATCCGCGACAACTGGCTGCAGATGGAAGGGAAACTGAAAGGCGAGCAGATCCTGGCCGACCGCAGCCTGCGCTGGAGCTTCCGCGGCGGCGCCAAGTTCCACGGCGACGGCCACATCGCGGACTCTTTCTTCGTCGGCTTCCGGCGCAGCCGCACCGATTTCAAGGAGAAGGGCAGCTTCTGGCTGCTCAACAGCGGCTTCGAATACACCTCGGATTTTTCGCAGAAGAAGTTTGAGCCGATCCGCCACCTGCTGGTGGTGGACAAGAAGTTCCCCCTCAAGCGCTCGCGCGCCGCCTTCACCCTGGGCCTCGGCTTCGTCTGGACCGCCGACAAGAAATACTCCGGCCCCCTGTCCAGCAGCGCCGCCGGCACCAGAACCCCCAACAGCTTCCAGTTCATCCTCCGCCCCAACCTCGAGTTCTAACCATAGATCCGCGAGATGCCCAGTCGGGGCCAGCAGGGGAGGGGCCCCGTGCTCCTGGCAGAAGGGAACCGTTGGCCGTCTGATGCGCATAGCGCTTGATACGGCACGGGCATAGCCCAGCGCGGTTTCCCCCCGCCCTTGGGAAATTATGGGCGGGGCCCCCTTCCCCAAAGTCGCACGGAACCCCTCCCCTGCCGTCCCCTCCGTATATTTGTCAGTCTACTCCAAGCGAGCCACCAGCGGAAACCGCGAGGGGCAGGGTTAGCAAAACCCTCATGAGGAGGAGGCTTGCGTAGCGCCGACGACGAATGCGGAGGGGAGGCCACGGTGTGGCCGACCCGCGTTTTGCGTTCCTGCCCCTCGCGGTAGGCCGCCAACCCACGAGCGCCGCCTCCGTAGGTATACCCTCGCCGGCCCCGCAGGAATTTATTTTCTAGAGTAGCGGCCGGACTTCATGGTGTCGAAGTAGGCCACTTCGGATTTGGTGAGAAAGCGCGGGGTCAGTTTGAGCCCGGCCATGCAGTCAAGGATGTAGAAGAGGGCGGTCAGCACTTCGTTGACCGCGGGAGAAGCTTTGCCGTCCAGCTCGGGCGCGCCCACGTAGAGCGCCTGGTCCGGGGAAAGGACGTTCTCCAGCATGAAAGACTTGCCGTAATGCGCCAGCCGCGCCGCGTTATGCGCCGACAGCCCGGCCGAAGGCAGCACCGCCGGGTAAGGCGGCAGCTTCAGCCCTTTGCGGATAGTCTCGTTCACCCGCTCGTTAAGCTCCAGCGCCCCCTCCACCCCGGCATGGGCCGCCAGCAGTCCGTGGTTCGCCAGGAAGAAGACCTGCGGCCCGGACGCGCGCGCGCGGTCGTTGATGGCCGTGCAGAGCTGCGGGCCCGGGGCCTTGTAAGGAATGAACTCCGCGTCCGGGAAGAGGCGGCGCCCCAGCGCGTGTCCCTCGGCGCTCATGTTGAGGAGGTTGGCGTAAACCGAGTGGGTGTGGATCACCACGGTATTGAGCAGCGCGTGGAAGCCGGTCTCGATGGACGGCGCGGCCGGCGGCACGCCCAGCACCGGCAGGGCCTGCGCGCAGATATACTCCGAAAACTCATTATCCCCGCCGGGACCGGCGGCGATGCGGCGCCTGATGTTGCCGTAATTCACCAGCGCCCAGCCGGAGCGCGGCGTCAGGTCCTTGAGCTGCGAGCCGGAGGCCTTCACCAGCATGCGCTCGGTCCCGGTTTTCACAGAAACGTTGCCGCCGCCGCCCTGCGTCAGGTCCGGCCGGCAGCCCGCGGCGCGGGCCGCCCGGGCCAGCAGTTCGGGCGCCTTGTCGAGCGACGGGTCGAAGCTCATGGCTTCTTGGCCCTCGGGTGCGCCTTCTCGTAAACTTCCTTCAGGCGCTCCAGCGACACGTGCGTGTAGATCTCGGTGGTCTGCAGATTCTTGTGGCCCAGCATCTCCTGCACGGACTTCAGGTCGCAGCCGCGGTCCAGCAGGTGCGTGGCGAAGGAGTGGCGCACAGAATGCGGGTTCACGTGCCGCGCGAAGCGCGCGCGCTTGGCCAGCCTGCGGAAGATCAGCGCTATGCCCGCCCCGGTCAGGCGCGTATTGCGGGCGTTGAGGAACAGCGGCTGGGCGTGCGCCAGCGGCTTGGGACGCGTCTCCAGGTAATCCCGGATCGCAGAGAGCGCCCTATCCCCGACGGGCACCAGCCGCTCGGCCGAGCCCTTGCCCATCACCCGGGCGAAGCCGGAATAGAGGTCCAGGTCCCCGATGTTCAGCCCCGACGCCTCCGAGCGGCGAAGGCCGCTGGAGTAGACCAGCTCGAACAGCGCGAAGTCGCGCAGGGCGAAATAATAGGTCTTCTCCCGCGCGTTCACTTCCTCGGGGCGGTTGCTGTCCTGCAGTTTGCCCACCTCCCCTTCGGTCATGAAGCGCGGCAGCCGCTTTTCCTTTTTAGGGATGGTGATCAGGTCGAAGGGGTCGGTCTCCAGTTTGCCGTTCTCCAGCAGCCAGCGAAGGAAGGAGCGCACGGCGGAGATCTTGCGCAGCAGCGTGTTGCGGGAGACTTCGCGGGCGCTGACCGAGGCTATATAGCCGCGCATCAGCAGGCGGTCCAGCGCGGCCGGGGTTTCGGCCCGGTTGGCGGCGGCGTGGGCGAGGAATTCCCCCAGGTCGAACTGGTAGGCCTTGACCGTATTTTTGGAGAAATTGCGCTGCGCCCGGAGGTGCAGCAGGAATTGGTCTACCAGCAGCTTCATAGTGAGATTCTAGCACTTTAAAAAAAGAACGGCGGGCTGCCCCGCCGTCCCTTTCAGCGAGCCGGCCTCAGGACGGCTTGGCCCTGGTGGCGATCAGCTTCTCCACCTCTTCGGGCGTGGGCTGCTCTATATTGCGGCATTTCGGGAAGCCGGAGCAGGCCAGGAAGTAGCCGCGCGCGCTCTTGCGCAGCAGCATCGCGTTCTTGTTGCACTTCACGCAGATCTTCTCGCTCTTGATGGGCGCGAAGTATTCCTGCTTGTTGCCTTCCTTGTCCAGCGGCACCTTGCCCTTGCACTTCGGGAAGCGCGAGCAGGAGAGGTACTTGCCGAAGCGGCTCTCGCGCTGCACCATGGGGGAGAGGCAGAGCGGGCACTTCTCGTTGGTCTTCACCACGTTCGGGCGGGACTTGGTCATCTCCTTCTCCGCCGTGGCCAGCTCCTCCGAGAACGGCCCGTAGAAGTCCTTCATGAACTTCACCCAGTCCATGTTGCCGTCGGCGATATCGTCGAGCTTGTCCTCGATGGAGGCCGTGTAGGATATCTCCATGATCTCCTTGAAGTAGTCCTTGAGCTTCTCTGTCACCAGGGCGCCCAGCTCCGTGATGAGCAGCTTGCGGTCCTTCTCGCGGTTGATGTAGCCGCGCTCGATGACGTTCTTGATGATGACGGCATAGGTGGAGGGCCGGCCGATGCCGTGCTTTTCCAGCGTCTTGATGATGCTGGCCTCGTTGTAGTTGGGCGGCGGGGAGGTTTTGTGCGACTTGGTGGAGACGTCCTTCAGCACTACGACGTCGCCCTCCTTCAGCGGCGGCAGCGCGGCGGAGCCTTCCTCGTCCTCTCCGGCGACCTCCTCTTCCTTCTCTTCCATGTAGATCTTCAGGTAGCCTTCGAACTTGACCGTGCGGCCGCTGGTGCGCAGCACGGCGCGGCCCTTGTCGTCGGAGAACTCCACCGACAGCGAGTCGAAGATGGCCTCTTCCATCTGGCTGGCCATGAAGCGGCGCCAGATCAGGTCGTAGAGCTTGTTCTGGTCCGCGTTGAGGAACGGGGCCATCTCCTCGGGGCGCTTGTAGGCCGAGGTCGGGTGGATGGCCTCATGCGCTTCCTGCGCGCCCTTCACCTTCTTGAGGTAGGTGGGCGGCTTGGCCGGGCAGAAATCCTTGCCGTAGATCTCGGTGATGAACTTGGCGGCCTCTTTCTGCATGTCGACGGAGACGTTGAACGAGTCGGTACGCATGTAGGTGATGAGGCCGGAGCGCTCGCCGCCCATGTCCACGCCTTCGTAGAGGCTCTGGGCCACCTTCATGGTGCGGTCCGACGAGAAGCCCAACTTGTTGTAGGCGTCCTGCTGCAGCGTGCTGGTGATGAACGGCGGCTTGGGCTTCTGCCGCACGGCCTTGGCGTCCACCTTGGACACGGTCAGTTTGGAATTGCGCAGGTGGGTGCCGGCTTCCACGGTGTCCTCTATCTTCTTGAAGACGGAGGTCTTGTAGCGGTAGTCTTCGGCGAAAAGCTTCAGCAGGATGGTCTGCTCCACGGCGGCCCCGCCCCAGCGCACCAGCTTGGAATCGAAGTCCTTGTAGCCGCTCTTGTCGCCCTCGGGCATGACCTTGGCCAGCCTGGTGTAGAGGGTGTAATAATCCTCTTCCTTGAAGGCGGCTATCTCCTTGGCGCGCTCGGCGATGAGGCGCACGGTGACGCTCTGCACTCGCCCGGCGGACAGGCCGCTCTTGATCTTGTTCCACAGCAGCGGGGACAGTTTGTAGCCCACGATGCGGTCTATGATGCGGCGGCTCTGCTGGGCGTTCACCAGCGCCATGTCCAGGTCGCGCGGGCTCTTGAGGGATTCCTCGATGGCGGTCTTGGTGATCTCGTGAAAGCTGATGCGCTTGAAAGGCACTTCGGACTTGATGGCTTCGCGGAGATGCCAGCTGATGGCCTCCCCTTCGCGGTCAGGGTCGGTGGCCAGGTAGATCACGTCCGCGTTCTTGGCGATGGTGTTGAGCTCGGCGATTATCTTTTTCGCGCGCTCCACCAGCACGTACTTGGGGGTGAACTGCCCCGCCGTGTCCACGCCCAGTTCGTCCTTGGGCAGGTCGCGCACGTGCCCGAAGGAGCTGCGCACGACATAATTAGCGTCCAGGAAGCGGCTGATGGTCTTTTCCTTGGTAGGAGACTCGACTATCACGAGGTGCCGCTTGCCGGTTTTTGAGGGTTTAACGATTTTTTCAGCCATAATTTAGATATCTATAATATTATATTTTTCCCTATAAGGCAAAACCCGCCGTCTGAGAGGGCCCTTTTGCCCGGGGCAAAGGCGGGTTCAGACGGCGCGGCAGTAGCGGCCGTTGCGCGAGAGCAGCAGGGGGGTGAGCTCCAGTTCGAAGAGCGCGGCCGCGGCGCGCTGCACCGGCCAGCCCAGCTTCAGGGTGAGTTCGTCGGCGTTCAGGCCGTCGGCTTGGGCCGCTAGGGCGGCATACGCATCCCGGGCGTCCGGGGAAAGCCCTTCCAGCGCGGCGCCGGAAGGAGCGCGCCCGCCACGCGCCCTCTCCGCCCGCAGGCCGAACAGCCGCTCGGGCGGGAAACAGGCGATTATATCTTCGCCGCTCTCCGCCGGATAGGCGCCGTTCTTGATATAAAAGTTGGGCCCCCGGCTGACCGGGGAATCCACCGGGCCTGGCACGGCCAGCACCTCGCGGCCCTGGTCCAGCGCGAAGCGCGCGGTGATCAGAGCGCCCGACTCGAAGCCCCCCTCCACCACCACGGTGGCCAGGGAGATCCCGGAGATGACGCGGTTGCGCCTGGGAAAATTGGCCTGGGCGGGCCCCTTGTCCAGAGGGAACTCCGAGAGCAGCGCGCCGCCCTTTTCCACAATGCGGTCGGCGAGGCGCTTGTTCTCGGCCGGGTAAATCCTGCCCAGGCCGGTGCCGAGCGCGGCCCAGGTGACGCCGCCGGCGTCCACGGCCGCCTGGTGGGCCGCCGTGTCTATACCGCGGGCCAGGCCGCTGGCCACCGCGGCCCCGGCGCCGGCCAACTCCCTGGCCAGCCGGGCGGCGGTGCGCAGCCCGTAGGCCGTGGCCTTGCGGGTGCCCACTATGGCGGCCGCAGGCAGGGGCTTAAGCCCGCCCCGCACGTAAAGCACGAGCGGCGGGTCGTAGATGGTTTTAAGAAGTTCCGGGTAGCCCTCGTCGAGGGCGGTGAGAACCGAGACGCCTGCCCGCTCGGCGCTGCGCAGTTCGGCTTCGGGGTCCGCGGCGGCGGTCTGCGCCGCCAGGCGCTCTATGGTCTCCGGCATCACGCCGCCGCAGGCGCAGAGTTCGGCCTTCGGCCGCTTCAGCAGTTCCGCGGCGCCGCCGTAAAGCGCCATCAGCCCCAGCAGCCAGTCGCTCCTGTGACAGGCGAAAAAATTCAGGCGCAGCCGCGCCAGCCTCTCTTCTTCCGCCCCGGCCCCCATCGCCCCCCCTCCGCCCCGCTATTTTTTCTTTACTATGTAGCCCTTGGCAATCGCGGTCACGGCGTCTATCACGCGGGCCTTCACGTCGGAGCCGTCCACGCTGATCACTTCCGCGAGCCCCGCCGGCTGCACTTCCCGCCCCAGGTAATTGCCCTGCCTGTCGTAGGCGTCGCCGCCTTTGAGGAAAATAGCCAGATAGTCGCCCGGCCGCACCGCGTCGGAGTCGTCCATGGAGATCTCCAGCGTCTGGCCGGTCACGGACAGGCCGTCGCCGGCGAAAGGGTCGTCGCTGTAGAGGCTGGATGTCACCACGCCGTCCTCTTCCCAGCTGTCGGGCACGATGCGTACGCCGGAGCCCCATTCGCGCTGGTCCTCGGGCATTTCTTCAGAGATGAAATCCCGGTCAAAGTCGCGCAGCAGTTCTCCTGGCGCCGCCAGACCGGAGAGGGCGACCGAGGCGCGGGCCGGCTTGGCCGCGGCGCGGCTGGCGGCCCCGTCCCCGTCTTCATCCGCCGCTGCGGGAGCGGCGGCCGCAGCCGGGGCGCGGCGGTAAGGCAGGACAACATCCTCGAGGTCCGGGATATACAGTTCCTCCCTGGGATTGATGAGGTCGGGGTCCGCGACGGTCTTGAAGTTGGCGTTATAGATCCGGCCCCACATGAAAGGGTTCTTATAATATTTCCCGGAGAGGTCCCACAGGGTATCTCCCTTAACAACCGTATGCTTTTTACCCACGGCAAAGCCGCCGTTCCTGGCTTCCTTGGGCAGCACCACCGGCGCGCCCTTGCGGACCACCAGGCCGGGAGCGGCCGCTCCGGAACTTTGCGCGGCGGGTTTAGCCTCGCCGCCGAGCGCGGACGCCCACTTGGACTTAGCTTTCACGGCCGCGGGCTTGGCTTTCACCTTGGCAGGCCCCGGCTGTATGACCGTTATCTCGGCAGCCTGCGCCGGCTTGGCCTCGGACGAAGCGGCCTTGGCCTTTTCATCCTGGAGCTTAGCGCCGGTCAGCGCTCCCTGCTGCGCGCAGAGCGCGGCGGGAAGGGCCAGGGCCAGTAAAAAAGTAGCTGATATCTTCATTCTGCCTCCATGTACTATGCGGCCGGCACGGCCGCCTTGTCGAGCATCCTGTACTGCATCGCCTCTACGAGGTGTTCTTTCCTGATGTCTTGAACGCCCTCGAGGTCGGCTATCGTTCGGGAAATCTTAAGGATCTTATCCAGCGAGCGCGCGGAAAAGCCCAGCCGGTTCATAGCGGTCTCGAGAATGGCGGAGGCGCCGGCCGGCAAGGCGCAGTGCCTGCGCAGCTCGGCGCCGGCCATGAACGCGTTGGCCTTGGGCCCGCCGAAGCGGCGCCGCTGCAGCTCCTTGGCCCGCAGCACGCGCTCCGCCACGGCCGCCGAACTTTCCCCCCGCGGCAGGGCCTCCCAGTCCGCGTATTTAACTGCGGAGAGCTGCACCTGCAGGTCTATGCGGTCCAGTATCGGCCCCGAGACCTTGGCGCGGTACTTGTGCACCTGTACCGGCGTGCAGGAGCACTCGCGCACCGGGTGGCCCAGGTAGCCGCAGGGGCAGGGGTTCATGGCCGCCACCAGCAGGAAGCGCGCCGGGTACGCCACGCTCTCCTTCACTCTGGAGACCGTCACCTTCCACGCCTCCAGCGGCTCGCGCAGGGCTTCTATGGCCGGCCGGGAGAACTCCGGGAACTCGTCGAGGAACAGCACACCGTTATGGGCCAGCGAAACCTCGCCCGGCCTTGGGTTGGAGCCGCCGCCTATCAGCGCCGCGTCGGAGATGGTGTGGTGCGGCTCCCGGAAGGGGCGTTCGTTGACCAGGCGGCCCGCCGCGCAGAGGCCGCTGACGGAGTAGAGCTTGGTGGTCTCGAGCGCCTCGTCGAAGCTCATCGGGGGCAGCAGCGCCCCGAAGCGGCGCGCCAGCATGCTCTTGCCGGAGCCGGGCGGCCCGACCAGGATAATATTATGGAAGCCGGCCGCGGCTATCTCCAGCGCGCGCTTGGCGAAAGCCTGGCCCTTCACCTCCGAAAGATCCGGAGCCTGCGCCGCAGCCGCGGGCCGGGCCCCGGCCGCGCAGGGACCCAGGTCGGCCTTGCCGGCCAGCCAGGAGGCTACTTCCTTAAGATTGGAGGCGGTCAGGCAGTCTACTCCGGAAACGGCGGCCTCGGCCGCGTTGCCGCCGGGAACTATGGCCCTCCGGCCCTGGCCTTTTATCGCCTGCAGCATCGGCAGCACGCCGGCCACGGGCCGCAGCCCGCCATCCAGCGCCAGCTCGCCGATAAAAAAAGTTTCCCCGAGCCGGGCCGGAGGCTTTTTGCCCAGGCCGCCGGCGGCGGCTATCACGCCCAGCGCGATGGGCAGGTCGAAATGCGTGCCGGCCTTCTTTATTTCCGCCGGCGCCAGGTTAACCGTTATGCGCTTGGACGGGAAGTCGAAACCGGAATTCCGCACGGCGGCGACCACGCGGTCCTTGGCTTCCTTTACCGCGGCGTCGGGCAGGCCCACCACGGAATAGGCAGGCAGCCCCGAGGCGATATAGACCTCGGCGCTGACCTCCCTGCCGTCTATGCCCTTGAGGCACAGTGTTCTAAGCTTCGATAGCATGAATCTAGTATAGCACCCCATCCCGACAAGGGTCTGTCGGGAAGCGTAAAGCCCCCTGCGCCCCTATTTCGCCAGCCGGCAGATGTCTCCGGCCCTGGCGCCGCCGCCGGCCGCCTTAGAGAGCCTGGCGATGGAGCAGTCCCCGCCCTCGCCGCAGTAGCGCTCCACCTCGGCGCGGCCCAGGTACTCCTCGCGGTGGCCGATCACCAGGTTGCTGCGCGGGTCGCGGATCTCGGCGCCCTGGCGGTAGCAGTCCAGGTCCAGGCCTTCCTTAACTCCGGAATCCAGCCCCGCGTTGAGGTAGAGTTCATCCCCGGAAGCGTCCGCTATCATGCAGGACCAGGGTTTCTTGTTGAGCTGGCTGGCGGCGTTGGTGACGAACTGCACCAGCGCGGCGCGCAGCGCCTCGCCCTCGAGCGTCTCGTCGTAGCCGCCCTTGGTGCCCATGCCCAGGAAAGAGCCCTTGGTGGACTTGGCGCGGCCCTTGCCCGAGTCGGCGAGTATCACCTGGCCGCTCTGCACATCCACCAGGCGCAGGTCCACGGCCACCTCGGCCACCTGGCTCTTCGACTGCGTTATCAGGTAATCGGAGCCCTCTTTCTTGACGCCGAACTGGGAGACGGAGCCGAGCACTATGGCCTCGAGACCCAGCACCTGGCCGACCTTCACGGCCGTGGCGGAGTCCACCAGGCCGCCGCCCTGCAGTTTCTGCTCGGCGAGGATCTTCTCCATGCGGTCGCGCTCCACCACGATAAACTTGCCGGATTTGACCAGCTCGGTCACCAGGATGTCGGAGGCGGCGCCGCCCAAACGGCCCTGGCCGTAGGCGGACTTGTTCTCGAACTCCACCACGCCCACGCGGCGCTTGGGCCCGGTATACTTGGAAGTCACCTTCTCGGTTTCGTCCACGCTCAGCGTCTGCCGGCTCTTGACCGACTTGGAAGGCGCGCAGGCCGCCGTAAACACCAGGGCCGCCGCCAGCAATTTGAATTTATTCATCTTAGCCTCCGTTGTTCCCTACCTGCGCGGCAGGCGGTCCAGCGCCTTGCCGGCCGCCGTCTCCGCCTCCCGCTTCAGCGGGGTCTTCAGAATATTCTGCACCAGCTTCACCGCGAGCTGCTCGACGAAAGCCGCCTTGGCCTCGTCAGCGTTGGTAAATATTTTATAGTCCTTGCCCGACCCCGTGCCCTCGTAAAGGGTCTCGCCCGTGGCGGCGGAGACCAGTTTAACTTTGAGGACCACTGACTTGCGCACCACGAAGCCCAGGTTCTGGAAGGTGAAATCTTCCACGTCCCCGTAGCAGAGCAGGTCCGCCCCCAGCGCCTTGCCTATCTCTTCCGGCTTGAACGCCGGCAGCTGCCCGCCGTCCACCACACCCAGCGCCCGCAGCTTCTCGTCCGTCTCGCCCTCCGGCAGCGGCGGGTAGCCGCGCCGGCTGAAATTTTCCGCGGCCAGCTTCCGCAGGATGTCGGACGCGTCCACCGCCGTGCTCTGGTTGTCGAACGGCAGCACCGCCACGCGCGCGTCTGGGGCCGTCCTCAGCGACGGGGACACCAGGTAGGCGCTCCCCCCGGCGCAGCCGCAAGCCGCGGCCAGCAGGAGCGCCAGGGCGGCCTGGCGGGAGGCCACTCTTACCTCGGCAGCGAGAAGACCACTTCGTGCGGCCCCGCTGCCTCCAACTCCAGGCCCAGCGAGTCGCCCCGCAGCACCATGCTGGCGAATTCCTGCGGGTCCGGGCGACGCGGCACGGCCGAAAAGACGGCCGCACCCTCGGCAAAACTTTCCAGCCGCAGGGCGCGCAGGTCCACGCGCTGCAGCTGGGCCTTGATCTTCTCTGCGGCCTCCAGGCCGGCGACGCCGAAGATTTTCAGTTTAATGGGCGCGTCGGCCTTCAGCAGGCGCTCGGCCTTGACGGCGGCGTCCTGGGCCAGCAGCTCGCCCGCCGAGATCAGCGCCTTGGCGAAGGAGGCGGCCTCGGAGGCGTCTATGCCGTTGGCCTGGCTGGAAAGCGCCAGCACTTCGCGGCCGCTCTTAACATCGTAAGCCCTGAGCGCGGCCTCCGACCTGGAAGGATAAAAACCGGTGCTGAACCCAGCGCCCGAAGGCGCGGCCGAGGCGGAGACGCAGAACAGCAGGTCCGCGCCGGTCGCGGCCGCGGCGGCCAGCAGGCCGGAATCCGGCCCGGCGAGCAGCGCGGGGTCGGAAGCGAAAGGGTAGTCCTTTATGGTGATCGCGGAGCGGCGGGCGAAGGTCTCGCGGAAGGCCTTGTCGAAGGCCTTGTCGGGCGCGCCCCGCAGCGCGAAGGCGGCGGAGAGCCCGGAGGCCCCGGGGCCGGCCAGGTTCAGCCCGCGCAGCGCGGAGGCCACCTTGTCGTGCTGCACCCACGCGCGGACCTCGACGCGGTAATTGGCCCCGTCGCGGCCCTCGGAAAGGATCTTGCGCTTGGCCACGTAGAGCTGCGGCGCCTTCAGCAGGCCTATCTCCAGCACGCCGGAGCTTTCGGCCCGCGTGTCTTCGTCCAGGAAGAGCTCGGCCGCTCGGCGCACGGCGTTCTTCTCGGCGTCCAGCGCCGCGCGTTCACGCGAGGCGCCCAGGTCCCGCTCGTCGAAGGCGCCGGCGCCCTCGGCCGTCAGCGGCTCGGGCTCGGCTTTGTAGGCTCCCGGGGCCGGCGCGGTGGCGCACGCCGCCGCGAGCAGCAGCGGAACTAGGATCAGGGCTGAATTTTTCATGGCTCCCCCTTGCTGGAACTAGGCATCCTTAATCGTCTTGGCCACCGGCAGCGCGAAGCAGAACTTGCAGCCTTTGCCCGGCTTGGACTCCAGCCAGATCTTGCCGCCGTGCTTCTCCACCACGGACTTGGAGATGGCCAGGCCCAGGCCGGTGCCCGGCACCTGGTTAACGCTGGTCCTGCCTCGGTAAAATTTGTCGAACACCAGCTTCTGCTCCTCTGCCGGGATGCCGGGGCCGTTGTCCTCGACGCAGACCACCACGACCTCGCCCTTCTCCACGCCGGTCACCTTCACGAGCGAGCCCTTGCCTGAATACTTGATGGCGTTGATGACCAGGTTGTCTATCACCTGGCCGATCCAGCGCGTATCGGCGTTCACCTGCGGCAGCCCCTTGGGCGCCTCGTTGCGCAGGTCCACGCCGGTTTCCTTCGCCTTCAGGAGCATCGTGGAAACGGAAACGCGCACCAGCTCGGCCAGGTCCACCCGGCCCAGCTCCATCTCCACCTTGCCGCCCAGGCGCGACAGGTCGAGCAGGTTGGTGATCAGGCTGGTCAGGCGGTTGACCGACTGGTCGGTGACGTTGAGAAAATTGGTCTGCTGCTCGTTGAGCGGCCCCACTTCGCCGCTGAGGATCACCGAGACGAAGCCCTTGATGGTGGTCAGCGGCGTCTTCAGCTCGTGGCTGACGGTGGCCAGGAACTCGTCCTTCATCTTGTTGAGCTGGCCCAGCTCCTGCGCGGTCTTGGAGAGGTTCTCGTAGAGCGTGAACATCTCTATGATGATCGCCAGCTCGTCGGCGATGATCGAGAGGAACTCCAGCTGGTCCGGCGTGAAGAAATCCTTGCGGCGGCTGCCCACGCGCATCACGCCGATAATGCGGTCGTGCAGAGAGATCGGCACTATCATCAGCGAGTGGATCTCCCAGAGCTTGGCGTAGCGGGTCAGCACGTCGGGGTCGTCCTGCGCGTCGTCGGTGATGAACGGCTTGCGGGAGAGGAAGGTGCGCACCGAGGCGCTGGCCTGGTTGCTGACGGGGATGCTGTAGTGCATGCGGTCCTCGTCGGAAATTCCGTAGGCTCCGGGGCTGACCACCAGCTCGTTCCTGGCCTCGTCGAAGAGCAGCGTGGCGACCACGTCGGCCTCCATCATCTTGGCCACGATGTTGAGGATGGAAGAGCAGCCGCTCTGCGCGTCCTTGTCGGGGCCGGCCGCCTTGGTGACCACCTCGTAGAGCGCCTTGCGCTCCTTTGCGCGCTGGATCAGCCGCGAGCCGGCCACGTCGAGCTCTTTCACCACGGCGTTGACCTCGCTCTTGAGCTGGTCCGCCTCCTTCTTCAGCGAAAAAAGCTTGTCGGAGACCCTGGAGATGGACGAGAGCTGGGAAGCCACGAAGCGCAGGTAGGGCTGCGCCGTGTCGAAAGGCGCCGGGGCCGGCGCCCCGAACAGGATGAGCCGCTCGGGCGCCCCGGCGGCGGGGCGGAACGGGCACATCAGCGCGGCCTTGATCCCGAAGATGGAGAACAGTTCCTCCATCCCTGCATAGTCGCCCGCGCGCACATCGTCGAAGCGCAGCAGCTCGCCCTCGGCGGAGCTGCGGTCGAGCGCGCTCCACTTGTAGGAGGTCAGCAGCTTGGGTTCGGCCTTGAAATGCTTGAGGTAGTTCACCAGGCGCCACTGCCCGGCGCCCTTCTCGAACAGCAGGATGGAGCTGTCGGGAAAGGCCTTGTGCAGCTTGATGAGGTAGTAGTTGGTGATGTCGCCGTAATGCTCGGGCTGCTCGGGGGCGTAGGCGCGCTCCATGGTCTCGCGCGCGAAGGTGGTGAACTCGGCCAGCGCCTTCTGCGAGGCGCGCAGCGCGGCCTCCTTCGGCAGCACGTCGCGGAACCTGAGATACCAGTAGGCGCCGAACGCGCCCGCCGCTCCCAGGACTCCCGCGCCTACGAGTTCTTGCAGCATCTCAGATCAGGTCCATCAGCATCTTGGCGTACGCCGCCTTGGATTTCAGCTTGTCGCAGGGCAGCCAGGTGCCCCGGACCAGGAAGCTGTCGAGTATCTTGAAAGTGATGTGGCGGAACTCCGCCTCCTGCGAGCCCAGCGCGGAGGTGGGCTGGGGCCCCAGGATGATGGCGCCGTTCACGTTGCGCTCGCTGGCGTAGTTGCCTATCTTGAACGGGATGCCGTAAAGTTCGTCGGAGTTGTACTCCTCTATGAAGACCTGGCTCCACTCGGTGTTCAGGCCCAGCTCTTTGGCGCGCTCGTGCAGCATGAACAGCGCGAAATCCGCCTCGCGCCTCATCCCCTTCGGGTAGAAGATGCCCCACTTGAACCAGGCGCTTTCGGACTGGGCCGGCTGCCAGACGGAGACGTGGTGAGTGTCCTCCTCGGTGAGCGCGGCGTCCACGGCGGTCTCGCCGTAGCCCAGCAGCGTGTCCAGTAGCTGCGCGTGCGAGGCGCTGTTCATGGCGTTGACTATGAACTTCTCCAGCTTCTTCATGTCGTCGAGGGTCTTGGCCACTTCGTTGAACGGCATGGGACCCGACGCGAAGATGGCGGTCATCTCCTCTTCGGAAAGTTTGACCTCCAGCCCCTGCATCAGCTGGGCGAGGATGGCCTTGTAGGCCTGGGTGGCGGGCAGTTTCAGGTCCACCATCCAGCCCTGCGTGAACTGGAAGCCCACCGCGTCCTCCAGCCCCGACAGCGACTTGGGCGGGAAGACCGAGGTGACCACCACCTGCTTGTTCTGCGCTACGAAGTCATTGAGCCACTTGGAAATATATTTCTTATTTGCCTCGGAGACCATCAGCAGGTGCACGTCGTCGATAATGAGCACCTTGACCTTGGCGAACATCTCCTCCAGCCGGGCGATGCCGCCTTCCTTGATGGCCAGTTCCACGCCCTTGGAGAGCTTGATACCGTCGGTAACGAAGATGTTGCTCTGGCCGATGGAGGCCGAGAGGCCGTAGGAGATGGAATTAACGAAATGGGTCTTGCCGGTGCCGGGGGTGCCGAAGACCAGCAGCGGGTTATAGATCACGCCGGGGTTCTCCACCACGGCCATCGCGGCCGCGTGGGCGAAGCGGTTATGCGAGCCGGCGATCAGCGTCTGGAAGCTGTAGGTCGGGATCAGCGGCAGCTCCATGGACCACCTGGCCTTGATGCGGGCGGAAGCGGTAGGGGCCGGCGCCGCGGCCGGGGCCGCGGCCTCCGCGACGGGCTCTTCGCGCTTCATGCGCGTGGTGGCCGAAGGCACGAAATTCATCCCGGTCCGCCGCCCGGTAGCGGCGGGGTTGTCGGCTTTTGCGGCTATGGCCGGGATCTCCGGCAGCGCGGGCGCGGGTTTGGGCGGTTCCGCCGGCCTGGGGGCGGGCTGCGGCGCCGGGGCGGGCGCGGGCTTGGGCGGCTCGGCGCGCGGCGCCGGCTGCGGCGCGGGGGCCTGGGCGGGCGGCCTGGCAAAGGGCGGGATATTGGGCTGCGGGGCGGGCGCGGGGGCCGGTTTCTGCGGCTCCGCCTTGGGTGCCGGCGCGGGGGACTGGGCCGGCGGCCTGGCAAAGGGCGGGAGATCGGGCTGCGGGGCGGGCGCGGGGGCCGGTTTCTGCGGCTCCGCCCTGGGCGCCGGCGCGGGCGCTGGTTCCAGTTTCAGTTTCGGCTTCGGGGTATCGAAAGGCGCCGGCTCGTCCCCGAACGAGTCGTCCTCGGCGGCGGCCGGCCCGCTGAGCTCGGAGGTGACGGCTTTCAGCTTCTTCATCGTATCCATTTCCAGCTTGGACAGGTAGATGAGGAAATCGAACTCGCCGGAGGTCTTTTCGGGACGCGAACAGACGGAGCCGAGCTTCTTGACGATCATGAAGATGTCTTTCATCTCCCCTTTGATCAAGAGCTTGTGCCGGCTTGGATTTTTATCCGTCGGCGCCGGGGCCACGTCCCATTTTTTCAGCATAGTTTACCGCACTATCAGGTCCGTCACCAGGTCCAGCGCCGCGGAATGGCTGAACGAAGAAGAATCATAATACCTGAAGAAGCCGTTGGCGGCGGAAACGACGTTCTCGATCTCGGAGACTTTGTCCGCCGGCACGTTCCCGAGGCAGACCAGGCCCTGCGCCCCGCATTCCGCCGCGGACTGCTGCAGGAAGTTAGGGTTCACGTCGGGGTCGCACTCCCTGACCGCGGCGCGTTTGATGTACATCGGCTTGGTGGCCGACTTCAGGCAGATGGCGTCCAGTTCGGCCAGCACCGTGGCGCAGAGGGCCTTGTCCTCCATTGAATAGACGAACATCAGCGAGCGCACGCGCTCGGCCGGGATCCCCTCCGGGACCGGCCTGGCGGCCAGACTTTCCAGGTCGCCGGCCTGGGCCCTGGAAGTAGAGGAGGGCGCGGCCTGGAAAATGACCGTCTTCTCCTCGTCTCCGGAGCCGCCCCGCGGCGCTACCACTAAAGTCTCGTCGCCCGAGGGCGTTGATCCGCCGCCGAGCTCGACACCGGAGCCGCCTGGCAGGGTTTCGTCCGCGCCGGACGGCCCGGCCTCCGCCGGCTGGGGCGAGCCCAGGCCAAGGGAGGAAGAGAGTTCTATACCGCCGGCCTCCGGCGCGGCCGCCGGCTGCGGCTCAGCGGCGGGAGTTTCCCCGGCTGAAGGATCGGGGAAGCCCTGGAAAGCGCCGAACTGCGGGCCCGCCTCCGCGGCAGGCTCCTGGTTCAGGCTGATGCCGCCTTCCGGAGCTGGCGGCTGTTCGCCCGGCAGTTCCAGGCGCAGCGTCTCGCCGCCGGCGTCGGCCGGGGGCGTGGGAGAAGAGGGCTCAAAGCTGAGGGTCTCCGCGCCGGCGGCGGCCGAAGGCATGGGCGAGGTCGGCTCCAGATTGAGCGTCTCGCCGCTGGCGTCGGCCGTGGGCATGGAAGAAGAGGGTTCAAGACTGAGGGTTTCCGCGCCGGCGTCGGCCGAAGGCATGGGCGAAGAATTCTCCGGGCTGAGGGCTTCGGCGCCGGCCTCGGCGGCGGGCAGGGCCTGAGGGGCCTCGCCGCCGGCGTCCGCGTTTACCGGAGGCTGCTCCTCTTCCGGCTGGGAGGAGTCTATCACGAAAGCGTCAAAAGCGCTCCCCACCTGCGGCTGCGGTTCGGGGCCAGTTTCATTTTGAGGAAGCCCGGGGGTTTCCTCGCTGGGGATTTCTTTATTCTCCACTATATTCACCTCGTCCGTCGCCGGCTCAACTTCGGGCAGGGCCTCCGGCGCAGGGCCGTCCGACTGCTCCGCCGGCTGGTCGCCGCCCTGCGGTGCGGCGTCGGCGGGCTGGAGCTCCGGGGCGGCTTTGCCGCCCTCGGACATCTGTATCAGCGCGTCTATGTCGGGGATACCGAAATCCCTGGTGTTCTCAAAGGCGGGCAGGGCCGCCTGCGGGGCCTCCGCCGGGGCTGTTTCAGCGGGGGGCGTGAATTCGGAAATGGAAAGCGAAGGGCCGGACGCGGACGCGGCGGCGGGCTTTTCCTGCGGAGGCTCGAGGGGCGAGCCTGAAAGCTTGGCCGGTCCGGCGGACGGCTCGGGCTCGGCGTCCTGGCCGAACATGAAATCGCCAAGGCTCTGCGGGGCGAGGGCCTCGGGCGCGGCGGGCTCCGCCGCGGCCTCGGGTTCGGGCTCGGGTTGAGGAGCGCCCTCGCCCAGTCCGGCGAAAGGCTGAAGGATAATGGTCTTGTCCCCGTCCTGCGCCGGCTCGGCCGCCGCGGGTTCGGGCTCTCCCTCGGAGAGGCCGGGGAAGGGAGGCAGCACCACGGTTTTGTCGGCGTCCGCGGCCGGCGGTTCCTGCGCGGGCGCGGGCTCCGGCAAGGGTTCGGGCCGGGGCTTGGGGGATTCCTCGGGCTGCAGCTCCGGCATCTTTATGCCGTCGAGGATGGACGGCATCTTGTTGAGCAGTCCGTTCAGATCCGAAAGGATCTCGTCGATAGATTCTTTTTTCTTGTCTTTCCCTTCCATAAGCACCCGCCCCCACCCCAGTTAATTATATACGCGCGTTACTTTTTAATTATAGCAAGTTGTTTGCGCAATATTAAGGCGCTTTTTGCGCTTTGCGCCGCCTCCGTGTCCAGGTCGTCAGCCGCGGCCGACCGCAGCAGGCGTTCGGCGTCAGGGGAAGCGGAATAGGAGAGGCAGGAAAAGGCTTCAACGCGCAACGCCGCGTCCGGGGAGGCGGCGTCCGCGGCCAGGCGCTCGTGGCCTTCCGCGTAACCGAGGCGGGAAAGGGCGCAGGCAGCATGCAGTTTGGCCTCGGAGGAAGGATCGTAAAGCAGAGTCTGGCGCATCTGGGGCACATAGTCTTCCAGGCCGGCCATAGAGAAGAGGAAATACCCTGCGGCGCGCTGCTCCGGCGCGCTGTCGCGCGCCAGGCCGCCGGCCGCGAGGCGGATTTTTTCGGCGTAGGGCCCGGCAGGGAAGCCCAGGGCGGCCGCCATGCCGGCCTCCAGCGCGGCCTGGCTGCGGACGGCGGGCCTGTCCCCGGCGGCTGCCGCGAGCAGCGCTTCAAAAAGCTCACGGGAAAGGACCGGATCGGTTTCGCCGCGCAGCCACGCCCCGGCCGCGCGGGCGGCCGCCATGGCCGCACGCTCGTCGGGGCTGGCCAGGTGAGCCAGCGCCCGGCGCTTATCACCCGCGGGCAGGTAGCGCAGGTCTGCCATCCTGGAGAGCGAATAGACCACGCCCTCGTAGGCAAAATTTTCATCGTCGGCGGCGGGGGCCGGCTCTCCGGGCTTCCAGGCGTAGGTCTGCAGCAGCCAGAACAACCCGGCGCAGGCCAGCAGGGCCGCTGCCGCCAGCGGCAGCTGCGGAGAGTTCTTTTGCGGCCGCGGCTCCGGGCGCTCAGGCACGGCTGAAAGATCCCGCCCGCAGACGGCGCACTTGACGGCCGCCCCGGGGTTGCCGTAGGCGCAGGCGGGGCACTTCTTCACGCCGGCTCCCCCAGGCAGGCCCCGTCCCGGGCGGCGGTGACGCGGCAGCGCAGCAGCCGGCCTGCCTTGAGCGGGCCGGGCAGCTCCAGGTTCACGAAATTAGAGGCCAGCGCGAGCGCGGCGGCCCCCTTATTGCGCAGCACCAGGGCCGTGAGTTCGCGCCCCAGCAGCGAGGCGGCGTAAGCGGCCCGCAGCCGGGCGTCAAGCGCGCGCAGCTCCGCGGACCGGGCGGAAACCACGGCGGGCGGAAGAGGCTTGAGCGCGGCGGCGCGGGTGTTGGGCCGCGGAGAGAAGCTGAACACGTGCAGCCCCGACAGCTCCAGGCCGCTCACGTATTCCAGCGCGGCGGAGAAATCCCCCTCCGTTTCCGTCGGGTAGCCGGCTATGATGTCGGCGTAGATCCCGGCGCCGGGGAAGAGCGAGCGCAGTTCGGCCACCTTGGCGCGGTAGCGCGCGGTATCGTACAGGCGGCCCATGGCTTTCAGTACGGGGTCGGCGCCGGCCTGCAGCGGCAGGTGGAAATAGTCGCAGAATTTAGGGCCGGCGGCCTTCAGGACGCCCAGCAGCTCCGGCGTCAGCTCCTCCGATTCCACCGAGGAAAAGCGCAGGCGGAAGTTCCCCTCCAGGGCGAACAGCGCCTTCATCAGCGCGGCCAGCCCGGCCCCGGTGTCCGCGCACTTGTAAATGCCCAGGCGCGTGCCGCAAAGCACGATCTCGGCGAAGCCCCCGGCGACGAGCCGCCTGACCTCCTCCGCGGCCGCGGCCAGCGGCTTGGAGCGCAGTTCGCTGCGCGCGAGGTTAACCAGGCAATAGGCGCATTTCAGGTTGCAGCCGTCCTGCACCTTAACGAAGGCGCGCGCCTTGCCGTGAAATTTCCCTACGGAAAAAAAATCCGAAGCGGCCGGCGTGCCGCAGAGCTGCGCCGGTATTTTCTCTTTTTCCTTGTTCGAGAAGACCGCCGCGCCGGGGGCGGCGGCAAGGATCCTGGCCGGCTCGAGCGTGGCCAGGCAGCCGGTCACGGCTATGGAGGCGCGGGGGTTGGCGGCCGCCGTGCGCCGCAGGAAGGCGAGGCAGTCGCGGTCGGCTTTGGCGGTGACGGAGCAGGTGTTGAGCACCACCAGGTCAGCCTCTTCCGGAGTCTCCGCGGCCCCGTGCCCCAGGGCGGCGAACTTCTCGCGCAGGCTTTCCGTTTCCACCTGGTTGACCCGGCAGCCGACGGTCTTGAAATAGATCTTCACAACTACATTCTACAAATTCCGGCCGGCCGCCGCCTCAGCCGGAGTAACATTGGATACTTTAAGTCCGAAATCAATTTGAAACACGTTTAAATTATGATATATTTGACTTTTAGGGGAATTGGGAGATTGGGTTATGCATAAGATACTCATTGTCGAAGACGAAGAAGCCGTGCAGGAAATGCTCAAGCGCTTCCTCGAGCACGAGGGCTATTTGGTCATTACGGCCGACAAGGGGCGTACCGCCCTGAACTGGGTGAAGGAAGTCCGCGTCGACCTGGCCATCGTTGACCTGGGGCTGCCGGACATGAACGGCATGGAAGTCTGCCGCGCCATCAAGGAAGAGCCCCGGACCAGTTCGATGCCGGTCATCATCCTGACCGGCAACACCAGCAACGAGGCCCGCATAGAGGGCAACCTCGACGCCAGCGTGGAGCTTTTTCTGAACAAGCCAATAAGCATCGAGGACCTGAAAAAGGCCGTGTCGATGGTGTTCGAGAAGTCGGAGAAGAAGAAGCTGCTGCTGCGGAATTCTATCAAGGAAAAGCTGGGCTACTGATCAGCCCAGCCGGGTGAGCAGGGCGGACGCCGCCGCCAGGCAGGCCGTTTCCGCCCTGAGCGTATAGAGCCCCAGCGTCATGAAGGCCGCGCCCCTGTCGCGCGCGAAGTCCAGTTCCCCCCTGGTAAAGCCCCCTTCGGGGCCCACAAAAAGCTTCACCTCGGTATTACCCGCGAGCGCCTTGGCCGTCTCGTCGGGCGTCTGCCCGCCGGCGGCGGCGAAGACGCAGGCCCCTCCCGCCAGGACCAGGTCGTCGAATTTTTCCGGCTTGCGGACCTCGGGCAGGCGGCCCCGGCCGCATTGCTTGGCGCCGGCGGCCACTATCTGGGCCAACCGCCCGGAGCGCCGCTCCCAGTCGCTGAACAGGTCGAACTGCACCCTCGAGGCCATCACCGGCTGGAAGGCGTACGCGCCGGCCTCGGTGCAGTGCTCCAGGATGCTCTCCAGTGCGGGCCGCGCCACCACGGAGAAACAGAGGGTGAGCCGCGTCGCATACTCCGGGCTGGGCAGCGGTCCTTTTACGGTCCCGGAAACCCTGTCCCCGGAAACGGCCTTCAGCACGGCGCTGTAGCGGTTGCCGCGCCCGTCGAAGATCTCTATCTCGTCGCCCGGGCGCGCGCGGGAGGCCCGCGCTATGTGCGCTGACTCGTCCGGGCCGGCGAAGAATTCGCCGCCGCGGATATTTTCCGCCGGGATCAGGTATTGGGGCATCAGTTGCCGAGGATCTTCTTGAAGAAACCCTTGTCCTTGTCTTCGACGGGCGCGGCGTGGCCGGCGAGCTTGGCCAGCTCCTCGAAGAGCTCGCGCTGGCGCGGCGTCAGGTCGTGCGGCACGTCCACTCGCACCTTCACCAGCAGGTCCCCGCGGTCGCGGCCGGCCGCCGAGGGCATGCCCCGCCCGTGGACACGGAACACCTTGCCGTGCTGCGTGCCCTGCGGGATCTTGATCTTCATGCGGCCGCCCTCTATCACGGGCACCTCCGCCTCGCCGCCCAGGGCCGCCTGCCACACGGCCACGGGGCACTCGTAGACCAGGTCTCCGCCCTGCCGCTCGAAATGGGGATGGTGCTTCAGGCTCACCTGGATGTAGAGGTCGCCGGAGTCGCCGCCTTTCAGGCCGGCGTCGCCGCCGCCGGAAACGCGCAGCACCGCGCCTTCCTCCACGCCGGCGGGGATCTTGATGTTCATCGAGGCGCTCTTCTTCTGCCGGCCGGCCCCGTTGCAGGCCTTGCAGGGCGCGGTGATGACCTCGCCCTGCCCGCCGCAGTCCGGGCAGGCCTGGCTGAAGGCGAAGAAGCCCTGGGAATACTGCACACGGCCGGTGCCGCGGCAGGAGGGGCATTTCTTTATGCCGGCCTTGCCGCGCGCGCCGGTGCCGTCGCACTCGCCGCAGAGCTCCGTGCGCTCGAAATTGACCGGCACCTTTACGCCGGTGAAGGCCTCCTCCAGCGTGATGGAGGCCTCGTATTTCAGGTCCGCGCCGCGCCGGGAACGGGGCCGGCCGCGGCCGCCGCCCTGTCCCTGCGCGAACAGGTTCTCGAACAGATCCCCGAACATGTCGCCCATGTCCGCGCCGCCCTGGAAACCGCCGAAGCCGCCCCTGCCGCCGGCGCCGGCCTTCAGGCCCTCGGCGCCGTACTGGTCGTAGACCTGGCGCTTCTCCGGGGTGGAGAGCACTTCGTACGCCTCGTTGATCTCTTTGAAGACGGATTCAGATTCGCTATTGCCCTGGTTGCGGTCGGGGTGGTGCTTCATAGCCAGCTTGCGGTAAGCCGACTTGATCTCGTCGGGGCTGGCGTTGCGGGCCACGCCGAGGGTGCGGTAATAATCGTTAGATGCCATATAAGTCCAGTGAAATTCTAGCAAAAGCCGGGGCCGGTCATATATGCGGGGGCGGATAGCGGCGGGTCTCCCCTGCCGCTATCCGCCCATCCGCAGTTGCGGCCTTACTTCTTGTTCTCGTCCACCACTTCGGCGTCAACCACGTCGTCCTTGCCGCCGGGGCCCGCCTTCTGGCCCTCGGGGGCGGGGCCCGCGCCGGCGGGGCCTGCCTTGGCCTGCGCGGCTTTGTAGACGGCTTCGCCGAGCTTCTGCGAGACCTGCAGCAGGGCGTCCTTGGCCTTCTTGACCTTCTCCAGGTCTTCGCCCTTCAGCGCGTCCTTCAGCTCGTTGATGGAGCGGTCCACGGCCAGGCGCTCGTCCTGGCTGATCTTGTCGCCATGCTCCTTAAGCGCCTTCTCGGTGGCGTAGAGCACGGTGTCGGCCTCGTTCTTGGCCTCCACCTTCTCCTTGTACTTCTTGTCGGCGTCCGAGAACTGCTCGGCCTGCTTCACGAACTTGGCGATGTCCTCCTTGGACAGCTTGGTGGAGGCGCTGATGGTGATGTGCTGCGCCTTGCCGGTGCCCAGGTCCTTGGCGTGCACCTGCAGGATGCCGTTGGCGTCGATGTCGAAGGTGACCTCGATCTGCGGCATGCCGCGCGGCGCCGGGGGTATCCCGTCGAGGTCGAACTTGCCAAGCGACACGTTGCCCTCGCCCATGGCCATGGCGCGCTCGCCCTGGATCACGTGGATGGTGACCGCGGGCTGGTTGTCGGAGGCGGTGGAGAAGACCTGGGTCTTCTTGACCGGGATGGTCGTGTTCTTGTCTATCAGCGGGGTGCGCACGCCGCCCAGCGTCTCGATGCCCAGCGTCAGCGGGGTGACGTCGAGCAGCAGCACGTCCTTGACGTCGCCGGTCAGCACGGCGGCCTGCACGGCCGCGCCGGAGGCGACGCATTCCATCGGGTCCACGCCGTGCTCTATCTTCTTGCCGACGTATTCCTCCATGAACTTCTGCACGATGGGCATGCGGGTGGGGCCGCCCACGAGGATGATGCGGCTGATGTCGGAGGTCTTGAGCTTGGCGTCCGCGAGCGCGGTGTCGATGGACTTCTGGCAGCGCTTGACGATGGAGTCCACCAGCGATTCCAGGCGCGCGCGGGAGAGCTTCAGCGCCATGTGCTTGGGGCCCGAGGCGTCGGCCGAGATGAACGGCAGGTTGATCTCGGTCTCCATGGTGGTGGAGAGCTCGATCTTGGCCTTCTCGGCGGCTTCCTTGATGCGCTGCGTCGCGGTGGCGTCGCCCATCAGGTCGATGCCGGTGTCCTTGCGGAACTCGCCGGCGATGAACTCCACCAGCGCGCGGTCCATGTCCGTGCCGCCGAGCTGCGTGTCTCCGGAAGTGGAGATCACGTCGAACGTGCCCTCCTTGCCGAGCTCCATGATGGTGACGTCCAGCGTGCCGCCGCCGAGGTCGAAGACCATGATCTTCTGGTCCTTGCCTTCTTTATCTATGCCGTAGGCCAGGGCCGCGGCGGTGGGCTCGTTGACGAGGCGCACGACCTCGAGGCCGGCGATGGTGCCGGCGTCCTTGGTGGCCTGGCGCTGGTTGTCGTTGAAGTAGGCGGGCACGGTGATGACGGCCTTCTCCACCTTCTCGCCGAGGAACGCCTCGGCGTCGCGCTTGACCTTCTGCAGCAGGAACGCCGCCAGCTGCTGGGGCGTGAACTCCTTGCCGGCTATCTTGTATTTATGCTCGGTGCCCATCTTGCGCTTGAACGCGGCGACGGTGCCCTCCGGGTTGGCGACGGCCTGCCTGCGGGCGGGCTCGCCCACCAGCATCTGCCCGTCCTTGGCGAAAGCCACGTAAGACGGGAAAGCCTTCCCGCCCAGGCTGGTGCCTTCGGCCGAGGGGATGATGGTGACTTTGCCGCCCTCCATCACCGCCGCGGCGGTATTAGAAGTACCGAGGTCTATTCCGATTATCTTTGCCATATTAGTGTCCTCCAAAAATATATAACTGCTAAATTCACTTCCCTTCTTCCGCTTCCGCCGGCCGCTCCTGCTGCGGCTCCGCCGCCGGCGCCGGCTTCTTTTTCGCTATCTTAACCCGGGCGGGGCGCAGGATCTTGTCGCCGTACCAGAAGCCCTTCTGCAGCTCCTCCGTCACCAGCCCGTCGTTCTCTTCGGTGCCCTCCGTCACCCCCAGGATCTCCGAGGCCATGGGATCGTAAGGCTTGCCCAGCGGGTCCATGGGGCGGATGCCCTCGGCCTCGAACACCTTGGAGAACTCCTTGAAGATCATGTCCAGGCCCTTGAGCACCTCGTCGGAGTTGCCTCCCTCTTTGCTGCCGTTCACGTGCGAATGGGCCGCCTGCAGCAGGTCGAATAGTGGCAGCAGCCTGAGCAGGATCTCGCCCTTGCCCCACTTCACCCACTCCGGCTTCTCCTTGTCCACGCGCTTGCGGTAATTTTCGAAGTCGGCCTGCAGGCGCAGCAGCTGGTTGTAGTAGTCTTCGGCCTGCTTCTTCTGCTTCTCCAGGTCGCCGGCCTCCGCCGCGGGCGCCGCGGCGCCGCAGGCGCATTCGGGGGCCTCCTGGGCGGGTTTAGCTTTCTTGTCTTCGGCCTTATGGTTTTTCATAGATCACTCTTCAAAATCGATCTTCTCCCATTCCCCCAGCATGTCCTCCATCATCGAGCTGACGGTATCCACCAGGGAGATCATGCGCGGGTATTCCATCCGCTTGTAGCCGAGTATGCCCACCAGGCCCACGGCCTTGTCGTTCATGCAGTAGGAGCTCGACACCAGGCTGAAATTCTTGAATTCCTTGATGCTGTTCTCGGAGCCTATCGTCACGTCCACGATGTGGCGCTTGCCGGGCTCGGGCAGGGCCTTGGCCTTCAGCGAGCAGTCGCGCAGGCGCTCGCGCAGCAGGCCGGAGAAGCGCTCCTTCTCCTCCAGCAGGCGGGCGATGTTGCGCATGTCCTCCACGCTGCCGCCCTCCAGGTTGGAGAAGATGCGGCTGAGGCCCTCGAGGTACAGCGCGTCCTCGCTGCGGGCGAGGCCCTTGAAATACTCGATGAGCTTCTTCAGCAGCTCCTCGAGGCCCTTGTCCTTTTCCTTCGCGAGGAACTCCTTGAACAGCACCTGCGGCAGGTCGGAGATGGGCATGTCCTTGACGCGCTTGTTGAGGCGGGCCGAAAGAGCTTTCACGGCGGCCTTGTCGGCCGGGCGCTCCAGCTGGAAGGCGGCGTGCTTGATCAGACCCGAGTGGGCGAACAGCATGGACAGCACGCTGTGCGGGCCCATGGCGAGCAGGTCCAGGCGCTTGATGCTGTCGAGGTCCAGGTCGGCGCTCATCACGAAGCCGGCCCACTGCGACATGTCCGACAGCATGCGGGAGGTGTGCTTTAAAAAGCCGTCGAGCTGCTCTATGCGGCTGTCGTACTCGCGCTCGAGGCGCTCCTTCTCGCCGGCGGCCAGGCGCTGCATGCGCATGATATTGTCCACGTAGGCGCGGTAGCCCTTGTCGCTCGGCACGCGCCCGCCGGAGGTGTGCGGCTGCACCAGGTAGCCCTCGGTCTCGAGCTCTTTTAAAATATTCCTTATAGTGGCGCTGGAGACGTTGAAGCGACCTTCCTCGGCGATCAGGTCGGAACTGACCGGGCGGCCCGTGCTGACATAGTTGTAGATCACCCAGTTAAGGATCTTCTCTTTCCTGTCCTGCGCGACTTCCGGTTTCAGTACCCTCATAAATTTTTACCGCCGGTTTTAATTAGCAATCAAACATCATGTCTGCCAAAAATATTATACACCTTGGACTCATAATTGTCAATACCATCCCGCGACTGCTAAAAATAAGCTTGCGCCCCTGCTGACCGCCGTCAAAGCGCTCCCGGCGGGGTGTTTGCTAAAATAGAGGTGGTTAGGGACAAGTTTTGGAGGAGACAAGTGAAAATTTCAGCCGCAATCTTAGCAGCAGCGTTGTTGCCTGCCCCCGCCTTCACGGCGGCCTGGGCCCCTGAAGTAAGCCTGGAAAACATAAAGACGACGGAAGTTCCCGCGCCCGCCCCGGCCGAAATAGCCGGCCCCCGCGACGGCCAGAACTATTCCGGCGCCGAGGAACTCCTGATCAAGGAATTCGCCGTCACCGAGATCGGCCTGGACATCCCCGAGTCCGAGGTGATGCGCCAGAACTCTTTCTACGCCAACGCCTTCTGCTTCGAGCACGCGCTGCGCCTGGCGCTGACCGCGCTGCTGGAGAATTACGAAACCCCGACCAGCCCGCTGGCCCGGGAGCTGGCGGCCCTCGGCGCGCCGGAGAAGCCCTCCAAGTCGGACCTGAAGCGGGCCCGCCAGCGCCTGCTGGACTCCCTGAACAAGCGCGAGTCCTTTCTCTCCATGGTGCACCCCTACAAGCAGCACCAGCCCCTCAACGGCGAGTTGGTGGAAAAGAACTGGATCTTCTTCCTGCGCCTTTCCGGCAAGTCCTACTGGGCCGTGGTGGACCGCTCCGGCGAGAAAGCCGCCTACGTCTACGGCATGAACTGACCGTTCTTCCCGTAATACAAAACCCCGGCCGCTGCCGGGGTTTTTCAATTATTTATTTTCACCCCGGAGCCGAGGTAGGGGCCTACCGCAGGGCGCTCGTGGTTGGCGGCCTACCGCAGGGGGTAGGAACGCAAAACGCGGGTCGGCCACACCGTGGCCTCCCCTCCGCATTCGTCGTCGGCGCTACGCAAGCCTCCTCCTCATGAGGGTTTTGCTAACCCTACCCCCTGCGGTCTCCGCTGGTGGCTCGCTTGGAATAGACTGACAAATATCCGGAGGGGGACGGGCGGGGAGGGGTTCCTGGCGACTTTGGGGAAGGGGGGCCCCGCCCATAGTTTCCCAAGGGCGGGGGGAAACCGCGCAACGGTTTCCCTCTGCCCAGGAGCCAGGGGCCCCTCCCCGCCTGGCCCCCGACTGTGCATCTCGCGGTTCCCTCCCCCCTCGCGGTAGGCCGCCAAAGCACGTGCTGTAAGCGTCCGCAGGATCCAGTTCTTTTTTTAAATTTTAAGAGCGGTGCGGAGGGCCCAGTCGAGGACGCGGTCGGGGAGCAGCCACTTCAGGAAGATTATAACCGAAGCAGTGAAAGGCACGGGGTAGCGGGCCGCGGGCGAGGAGGAGCGCAGCGCCTTCAGGATCACGGCGGCCACGGCCTCGGGGCCCGGTGCGCCGCTGCGGTAGCCGGCGCGGAACTTCTCGGTGACCCGCTTCACCAGCGGCCCGTAGGGGCCGGCGCCGGAATACTTTTCCAGGTTCACCAGCGCCGTATTGTCCCACTCGGTCCTGATGGGCCCGGGCTCTATCAGGATCACCTTTATGCCGAACTGCGCCGTCTCCAGGCGCAGCGCGTCGGAGTAGGCCTCCAGCGCGTGCTTGCTGGCGTGGTACCAGCCGCCGGTCGGCGTGGTGATCTTGCCGGCGATGGAGGAGATATTGACTATGGCCCCCCCGCCGGCCGCCCGCATGTGCGGCAGCGTCAGTTGCGTCAGCCGGGCCAGGCCGAACAGGTTCACCTCGAACTGCCGCCGCGCCTCGGCCAGCGGCACGTCCTCCACAGCCCCGTGCGCGCCGTAGCCCGCGTTGTTCACCAGCACGTCGAGCGCGCCTCCGTCCTTCAGCACGAAGTCCACCGCGCCGCCCACGGAGCCCTCGTCCGTCACGTCCAGCGCGAACACCTTGGCGCCCAGGTATTCCAGCCCGCGCATCTTTTCCACGCGCCGGGCACCGGCGTAGACCTTGTACCCGCTCCTCAGCAGCAGTTCCGCGGTCGCGTAGCCGATGCCGGCCGAAGCCCCCGTGATCAAGACAGTTTTAGCCATACCTCTTTTGTAGGAAATTAAGCGGGCCGGCGCAATATTTTTGATAATATAGGGGCATGGAAAGTAAGCGAATTTACCTGCGGCCCGGCTCCTACGAAGAAAAATTCGTCAGGAGCGGCGGCCACGGCGGCCAGAACGTCAACAAGGTGGCCACCGCGGTGCAGCTGCGCTTTTTCCCCGCCCTCTCCGGCCTGCCCTGGCCCGTACTGGAGCGGCTCAAGGCGCTGGCCGGGTCCCGGCTGACGGCCGAGGGCGACATAGTGATAGTCGCCAGCGAACACCGTACGCAGGAGCAGAACCGGCAGGCCGCCCGGACGCGCCTGGAGGAACTGCTGGCCCGCGCGCTGCGCCCGCCCAAGCGCCGGCGGGCGACAAAACCCTCCTACGGCTCCAAGCTGCGCCGCCTGGAAGGCAAGAAGCGCCATTCGGATATCAAGCGCGACAGGCGCCCCGATTTTGAGTAAAATACTTTTATGGAAACCCCCTATCTCCTGACCACCCTCGCCGCCGCGCTGGCCGGCGGAATACTGCTGTTCTCTTACCTGCGCCGCGGCAACGCCGGGGCCGCCGTGCCCGCCGAAGGCAGCGCCATCCGCAACCTGGGGGTGAACGTGCGCCTGCGGGACCTGTTCCGCCTGGCGGTGCTGATAGAGGAGAAGGGCAAGGACTTTTACCTGAAACTTGCGGCCCGGGCCGCCGATCCCGCTACCCAAAAGCTCTGCGCGTGGCTGGCCGAAGAGGAAGAGCAGCACCGGCAGTTCGCGCAGGATCACCTGAACA
The DNA here is from genome assembly GCA_028688015.1 of Elusimicrobiales bacterium. GTDB lineage: Bacteria > Elusimicrobiota > Elusimicrobia > Elusimicrobiales > UBA9959 > UBA9959. Next base: position 170,562 of record JAQTZB010000002.1, read on the forward strand.
AGTGGCGCCCACTGGGCACGCACCTGACCGAATGGCCGCGCCTGCTGGAAAAAGTCAAGAAGGAAGGCTTCTTCGCCGATCCGCCGGCGGACGGCGCCCCGGAAGCGGAGATGGCCGCCTTCGCTATTAAGCAGGAAATAAAGTCCGCGGAATTTTACCGGCTCTTCGAGCAGGCCTTCCCCGAGGCCTGGAAGCGCTCGCGCCTGGACCGCCTGGTGCAGGAAGAGCGCGCCCACGAGGCCAGGCTCCGCGCCGCCTATCCCGATCTGAAGTAGCCTACAGGCAGCCGCCCGACGGAATTTCAAACTCAAGAGTCACTGTCTGATGGCCCTGCGCCTCCGCCGGCCCGGCCGGAGAGCCGCAGGGCGCGGTCTTTTCGGCCGCGGCCCCACCCGTCCTCACCTTTACCGCCCCTATCTCCCAATCCAGCATATCCCCCGCGCCGGTATAGCCGGGGCCCGGGCCGCCCCAACCGGCGGAGATCTTCTCCCCGGCCTCCGCCGTTTCCCCGGGCCACAGCCTCCGCACCTCGGTGCCCCCCTCTCGCAGCGCGGCCAGCGCGCGGGCCAGCGCCGGCGGCTGCGGCCCCCAGGGCAACAGGACCAGCCGGATCTTCACCAGGCGCCCCAGTTCCTCCAGTCCGCTGAAATTCTTTTCCTCCAGCGAGGTCAGCAGCGCGGCCTCCAGCGAGGCGCGGCCGGCCGTCAGCACCGAGTCGGCCGCTTTGCGCCCGTTCACGCCCGGGTTCACCAGGTACAGCCCGCCGGGCGCGCTTACCAGCGCGGCCGCGGTGTCGGAATCGCCGAACAGCTGCGCCCGGTAGCGCGCCGGCGCGTCGGGCCCGGCGCCGCCGAAAGAGCCGGCCGAGGCCACGCCGAGCCCGAGGCCCGCCGCCAGGTACAGGCGCCGCCGGCGGAAACCCAGCAGCGGCGCATGCAGCAGGGCCAGGGCCAGGATAAAGAACCCGGCCACGAACCACGCCGAGGGCTGCGCCACGCTGACCGAGGCGAAGGGCAGCCCGGCGAAGAAGCGCACCGCCCAGAGGAAGGCGTCCATGAAGAGCCCGGCGGCCCGGGCCAGCGCGGAGAACAGGAACCCGCCCGACAGCGCCAGCCCGAAGCCGAGGCCCATGGCTATTCCCGAGGCGGGCACCAGAGCCATGTTGGACAGCAGCGAGATCAGCGAGATCTTGTGGAAGTAGACCGCCAGGACCGGGTAGAGGCAGAGCTGCGCGAAGAAGCTGACCGCCAGCACCCCCAGCAGGGCGCCGGCCGGCCCGCCGGGCCGCAGATATTTCCCCCACAGCGCCAGCCCTACCGTCAGCCCGTAGGCGGCCAGAAAGGACATCTGAAACCCGGCGTCGAACAGCGAGCGCGGCGACAACAGCAGGATCAACAGGGCTGCGGCGGCCAACGCCTGGAAGGCCCCGCTCTCGCGGCGCAGCAGCCAGGCGGCGAGCCCGGCCGTGAACATCAGGTAGGCGCGCACCAGCGGCGCGTCCAGCCCCGCCGCCAGCACGTAGAAACCGGCCAGCGCCAGCGCGGCCCCGCCGGAATACCTCCGCCCCAGCCCCAGCCGCGAGCAAAGGAAATAGACCACCGCCACCACGAAGCCGACGTTGGAGCCTGAGGCCACCAGCAGGTGCATCGCGCCCGAATCCTGGAAGGCCGCCTTAAGGTCGGGCGGCACGCTTTTCTTCTCGCCCAGAACCACGCCGCCCAGCACCGCCGCGCCTTCCGGCGGCAGGGCCGCGCGGAAAGAGGCCAGCGCCGACTCGCGCGCCCGGCGGGCCAGGAGCAGCGCCGGGCCGGCCCGGCGCTTCACCTCCACCTCGCGGGCGCGCAGCTGCGCGGCTATGCCCCGCCGGGCCAGGAAGTCGGCCCAGTCCAGGCTGCCCGGCACCGAGGCCCCAGGCGGCAGCTCCAGGTCGCCGAAGAGCTCCACGGTATCGCCGTAGGAATAGGCGCCCGGCGCGGCGTAAACCATCAGCCCGGCGCGGGCCGGGCGCCCGTAAAAGGAAGACGCCTCCAGCGCGAAGCGCACCCCGCCGGGCACCGGGACCGGGTACTCGGCTACCCGCCCCGCCGCCACGGCCCCGGCGCGGGGCAGGGCGAAGGGCAGCGTCGGCGGCCTGAGCAGGCGCTCCCGGAAAATAAAAAGGCCCCCGGCGTAAACCAGGAGCAGCAAGAACAGCGGCCTGCGGTAATAAGAGAACAGCACCCGTCCCCCCCAGGACAGACTATATCTTGATCCGGCCCTTCAGCGCGTAACCCAGCGTCACTTCGTCCATGTAGTCTATATCTCCGCCCAGCGGCACGCCGTAGGCGATGCGGGTGATCTTGCCCACATAGGGCTTGACCAGCCGCGTCAGGTACATCGCCGTGGCCTCGCCGTCGGCGTCGGGGTTAGTGGCGATGATGAGCTCTTTGACGCCGCCGCCGGCCGCGCGCACGCGCTCCAGCAGCTCTTTGAGCTTGATCTGGTCCGGCATCACCCCGGCCGCCGGCGAGACCGCGCCGTGCAGCACGTGGTAAACCCCTGAAAAACTCTTGGCCTTCTCTATGGCCGCCAGGTCCTGCGGACGCTCCACAGCGCAGATCACTGAGCGGTCTCGCCCCTGGTCCGCGCAGACAGGGCAGAGGTCGCCCTCGGCGTAGTTATAGCACTCGGAGCAGTATTTCACCGAGGCCTTCACCTCGCGCAGGGCCGCCACCAGGCTCTCCACCTCGGGCGCAGAGGCGCGCACCACGTACATGGCGAAGCGCTCGGCCTGCTTGGGGCCGACGCCGGGGAATTTGCGGAATACGCCTATGATCTTTTCCAGCGCCTTCATTTTACCTTGTTAATTTTTGTGATGCGGCCGTGGAACACCTTGGCCAGGTGCTTGAGCTCGGGCTCGGTCTCGGCGCCCACCTGCCTGGGGGCGTGCGGGGCCGGGTGGCGGGCCGGGGCCGGCGCGGCGTCGGGCGGTTCCACCAGCGTCTCGGCGTCACCGGAGTCCATCATGTCCGCTGGCAGCTCGGCCGGGGCCTCGACGGCGGCCTGCGGCGCGTGTTCGGGCTGCAGGGCCAGTTTGCGGCCGGCCAGCTTCGCCAGCATCTCTTCCAACTCGCCCCGGGCCGTCTCCATCATGCTGACTTCGAACTTGTTGGAGGTGAGCAGGCGCAGCTTGTCGGCGCCCTCCGGCACTATGCGTACCGAAAGGAGCACATTATAAAGGGAGGGTCTGCTGGAGGAGACCTGGCCCAGCAGGCGCTTCCATGCGTCGGCGGGGGCCGCCGCGGGGGCCGGGACGGGAACAGGAGCAGGTCCGGGCGCGGGCCGCGCTGCGGCCGGAGCCGGGGCGGCTACCTCATTTTTTTTTTGAGCGCCGGGCTGCGGCGCGGGCGGGCTATACTCTCCCCCCTGGCCAAGCCGGGCCTCGAGCAGTTCGAGCTTGCGCACCAGCGCGTCCAGGTCCTGCGGCGCTTCCAGCAGGGTGAACAGCGCCACCTCGGAGGCCAGCGCCGGGGAATCGGAGAATTTAACTTCCTCTATGATCACGTTGAGCTTGCGCGCCAGGCGCGCCAGCGCGCCGGCCTGAATGTCCTTGGGCAGCCCCTTTATTTCCGTGCCGCCGGGAAAGCCCTGGCCGGCCAGGTAGGCCCCGGCGAACAGGTTGCGCAGCTCGCGCAGCGCGGCCAGCGGGTCGTAGCCGTCGGCCGAGAGCGAGTCGAAAGCCTTGTGCAGCGCGGCGGCGTCGCGGCCCAGCAGGGCCAGCGCCATGGAATTTATCAGCTCGCCTCCGGGCTGGCCCAGCAGCTCGCTTATGACGGAAGCCTTGATCTCGCCGTGGGCGAAGGAGGCCGCGCGGTCCAGCATGGTCAGCGCGTCGCGCATGGCGCCGCCGGCGGAGCGGGCTATCAGGCGCAGGGCCTCGGGCTCGGCCTTGAGCTTTTCGGCCGCCGTCACCTCGGTCAGGCGGGCCACGATGTCCGCCTCGGAGATGGGGCGGAAGCGGAAGCACTGGGAGCGCGACAGGATGGTGGGCGGCACCTTGTTCTGCTCGGTGGTGGCCATGATGAACACCACGTGCGCCGGCGGCTCTTCCACGGTCTTGAGCAGCGCGTTGAAGGCGCCCTTGGAGAGCATGTGAACTTCGTCGAGGATGTAGATCTTGTACTTGTCGCGCGAGGGCGCGAAGTCCACGTGGTCGATGATGACGCCGCGCACGTCGTCCACGCCGGTGTTGGAGGCCGCGTCGATCTCTATGACGTCTATGGACTTGCTCTCGGCTATCTCGGTGCAGGACGGGCACTTGCCGCAGGGGCCGCCGTCCTTGGGCTTGTGGCAGTTCAGGGTCTTGGCCAGGATGCGGGCGATGGTGGTCTTGCCGCAGCCGCGCTGGCCGTAGAACACGTAGGAGTGGGCCACGCGGCCCAGCTTCACGGCGTTGAGCAGCGTGGTCTTGACGGTTTCCTGCCCCAGCACCTCCGTGAGGTCGCCGGGCCGGTACTTGGTGCCGAGGTTTTCGTATGACATAAAGCGGTGGTTAGAGAACTTTCTGAAGTCCCACGGCCGCGCCCGGGGAACCCGGGCGGGCCGAGGAACGCGCGGGTTTTAGAACTTCAGGCCGGCGCCGATGGAGACGAAGCTCTTGTTCTTGTCGGCGTAGTTGAAGATCTGGTAGGTCAGGTTGGCGACCACCATGTTCAGGTCGACGTAGCCGCCCAGCGTGATGGTGGAGCTCTCGTCGGTCTTGGCGGAGGCGCTGCCGCCCTTGTACTTGGTCATGGTGTAGCCGGCGAAGGGCGTCACCATCGGGATGGTGGACGGGATGTCGACGCGGGCGTTCACGCTGGACTTGGGCTTGGCGGCCTGCACGAAGTTGAGGCCGCTGACGAAGTCCTGCGGGGTCGCGTCCTCGTCGCCGTAGCTGTAGCCGGTGAACGAGGCGGACAGGTTGAGCATCAGCACCTTGGCGCCGGCGAACAGCATGGCGGCGGTCTCCGCGGTCTTCCGGTCGGAGGCGCCGGTGACGGCCTGGGTGTGCTGCGTCTGCTTCAGCGAGGCGCCCACGTCAACGCGGGCCACGCCTTCGCCGCCGCCGTAGGAGGCGCGCGCGCCGGGGCCGGCCAGGCGGGTCTTGCCGCCGGAGGTCGGGGTCAGCGAGAAGGTAATGTCGCCGGAAACGGACATGTTCTTGTAGCCGTTCACTTCGGGCGTGGTCGCGACCTCGCCGCCGACGGTGTACTTCTCGGCTTCCCACGCGCCGCGCAGGCCGTAGGTGTTGAAGGTCTTGTCCAGCGCGTCGGAGGTGTAGCGGGTCAGCGAAGGCTCGAAGGCCAGCTGGTCCTGCCCGATGCGGAGGTTCAGTTTGTAGCCGCTGTAGCCGTCAGGACCGGTGGTGCCGGTCAGGCCGCCGTCGAAGTACCAGGCGGAGGCGTTGAGGCCGAGCCCGGCCACGAGCGCCATAGAAACAATAAGTTTTTTCATCTTTTTCCCCTTTTTTGCAACCGTTTTTCTCTAACCGAAAGCCGTTAAATCCACCTATATTATACGATTTTTGCCTCCGCGCCATAAATAAAAAACGCCCCCGGGGGCCGGGGGCGTTTTTAACGGATCAGAAACTTCTTTAGTTCTCGCAGGTGCCGACCGCGGTGCGGTAGTTGGCCGGTACGGTGCTCATGAAGGCGGCGCAGTCGCGCTTCTTCTGGCCCACGTACTGGATGCGGCTGTTGGCTGACTGGTTAGCCTGGGTGAAGGCCTGGTTCTTGGCTTCGAACCGGGTTTCCACCTTGCAGACGGCCCAGCAGGCGTTCTCGCCTATCACGCCGTCGCAGCGGTCGTCGCACTTCTTGAAGGCCGCGTCGAAGGTGGCCTTGGCCCTGTTGGAAGCGGCCACGGCCACGTCCATCTCCCTGCGGGCGTCCTGGATGGCCTGGTTCTTGACCTGCAGCGTGGCGCGGTAAGCCGCCGCGCGCTGCGGGTCTATGCCGCTGGTGCCGGAACCCGTGCTGGTGCCGGTACCGCTACCGGTGCTGTGCCCGGTATTGTGGCCGGTGTTGTGGCCGGCGGCAGGATGGCTGGGGATGCCTTCGAGGCGCTTCACGGTAGCCGCCGCCGGGGCGAACTGCGCGTGGGCGTTGTTGAAGGCGGCCTGCTTTTCGTCTATCTGCCGCTGTATGGCGGGCACGTCGGCGCCGGGCTTGGCGGCGGCCTCGCGCAGCGCGCCTACTTCGGAGCGCAGGGTGTTCATCCGCTGCATCTGCTCGCCGGCTACCCGCAGGTTGGAGGTGCAGGTAGTGGAGGTGCAGTTGCGGCGGCCGGCCCAGATCTCGTTATAGAGCGGCTGGTCCACGGCGATGGTCGCATCCATGGCGCGCAGCGCTTCTACGCCAGCGTTGGAGGCGGACATCACGCCGGCTCCCGTGCCTGCGCCGGTACCGGAACCTGAGCCGGTACCAGTGCCGGTGGAGGCGCCTGAACCGGTGCCGGTACCCGTGCCGGTGGCGGAACCCGTGCCGGTGCCGGTGTTAGCGCCGCCGCCGGTGGGGTTGGCCATGTCTATCTTCCAGGTCTCCGTCAGGGTTTTGCGGATCTTCTCCATCTCTTCCTTGATGGGGTTCATCAGGCTGACGGCCGTGCCGGGGTCTACGGCGGCGTTACCGGCGTCTTTCTTAACCTCATCGGCGCCGCGTATGGAGGCGCCCAGCAGACTGGCCGGCGCAAGGTTATTAAGGTCGACTACGGCTGAGGCCACGCCTTTCTTAGTGGCGGGAGAGGTCTCGGCCCAGGCGGCGGCCTCGGCGCTGCGGCCCTCCGCGTCGTTGGGGCCTTTGGCCTCGAAGGGCGTTTCCTTATTAAGGCCGCGCCAGGTGACGGGCTTCGCTATCAGGGCCTCGCCATTGAGAGCGCTGTTAACGGAGCGGCCTACGAAGTCGGCCACGGCCGTCCGCAGGTCAGCCGGGGGCGCGCTAACATACTGCAGCCCGGACGGCAGGTTGGACGGCACCACCGGCTGCGCCGGAGGCGTAGCTACAGCGGAGTCCGCGCCGGAAAGGGCCAGGAACTTCTCCTTTATTTTCGTAACCTGCTCGGCGTTGGGCTGGCCGCTGCCCAGCTCGGTTTTAAGGGTATTCAGTTCGCCCAGTATGCCATTGGCGGAGCCGAGCACGCTGCCCGTATAATCCTCGCTAACGCCGCCGGCCAGGGTTTTCACCTGCCCGAGCTGGCTGTTATAGACCGGCAGCGCGCGCTCGTGGAAGGCTATCTTGGCGTCGGCCTTGGCCACGAAGTCACGGTCGAAGGTGACCATCTGGTCCATGGCGCTCTGGACGTAAGGCTTCACGGCCTGGGTGGTATCGGCGGAAATGCCGTTGGCCGAGCCGCTTACCAGCGTATTGTTGTTCGCGGCGGCCAGGATGTTGGCCAACTGCGTCTTGAACAGCCTGTACTGGGACTTCTCGGCCTCTAGGTCGCGCTTAGCCGTAACTATGGCGCGCTCGTAGGCGTTCACCTCGCTGCTCTTGGTGGCGTCGGTGCGGTTATTGATTTCTATGACCACCCGGTCGGCCTTGAGGTTGGCGAAACCTCCTGCCACGGCGATGCTCTTGTCGAGCAGCACCTTGGGATCGCTGGTGGCGGCGCCCGCCTGGATGTCCAACAGCATCTGCTTGAGGGTCTCGTCGTAATCCTTGAAGACCTGGGCTATGGCGGGAGCGTTGCCGCTGCCCTGGCCGGTCTCGGTGCCGGTGCCGCCGCCGGTCGTGGTGCCGGTCTCGTTGCCGGTGCCGCCGCCGGTGTTAGTGCCGGTGGGGGTGCCGGTGGTAGTGCCGGCGCCGCCGGGCCACTCGTCAGTCGAGTAGACGCCGCAGGGGCAGGTCTTGCTGTCCCACTTCTTGATCGTTTCCGGGTCGGCGGACCTGGGGCCGCGTACCGGGTTATTGCAGTCGCCCGTGGGCGGGGTCAGCGCGCAGATATAGGTAGTAGGGGCGCCGCCGGGGCCGTTCAGGCCGCGCTCTACCTGCTTGCCGAACCACTCGGCCACCTTGCCTACCACGGCGTTGATGATCTGCTTGGGGATCTCGTATTTCTTGAAGAACTCCCACTCCAGCGCCTTGTTCATGCGCTGCTTGGCGGCCATTTCGGCCAGCGTCTCGCCCGAGCGGTTATGCTCGTACTTGTTGTTGGAGTTGGATGGCTTCGTGGTCTTGTCGCCGTCGCCCAGGCCGCCGGCGCCGCCGGCGCCCGCGCCCACGTTAACGGCTTCGGCCGCGGCCTTGTCCAGGGAGTTCATGGCCGAGCCGCCGGTGAAGTAGCCGGCCGACTTGTCGGCTTGCGAGCGCAGCTTCTCGAACGCGCCCTTGGAGGCGCTGTTAGGGGTATTGCTGGCCACGCCCTTGTAGCCGGCCATAGCGACAGGGCCCACCATGGAGCGCTTGGCCGCCTTGGAGGACGCGGACTGCGCGTCCTGGATGATCTTGCCGCCGCCCAGCGAACCCGAGGAGCGGGTGCTCTCGCCGCCGCCGAACAGGCCGCGCATGCCGGACTGCATCTTAGGAATGGGGGTAGGGGCGCCGGCCGATTTGGTGGCCGCGGAGAAGGCCTCGCGGCCCGCGTCCTTCACAGCGTCGCGCCAGCTGCTCTGCGGCGGGGGCGCCGAGGCCGGAGGCATGACGGGCTGCGCGGGCTGGGAGCCCAGGATCAGCGAAGCGGGGTCGCGCGAACTCAGCGGGGTGATGACCTCGCCGGAGCCGTCGGAGGAGCCGGGGCTGAGGTTGCCCAGGCCGGAGTCGTTGGGGCCCTGGCCGCGCGGGCCGTTGAAGTCGTTGGCCCGGAGGAGGTTGGTCTCGGCCGGCTGGCTCATCATGTACTCGGCGACGGGAGCCATCACCAGGACGCTGAGGCCTATGCCCACGAAAGCCATGTCCTTGCGCGACAGGTTCTTGAGCCTGTCGAAGACGCTCCCCGCGGCGCGGGAGAACATAGGGGATTTGCCGAAAGCCGAGGTCTTTTTGAACGGCGATGCCGCCCCCGGTATCACCGGCGCCCCGCCCTTTTTGTCGTCGTCATTATAGAAGTTCATAACCGCCTCCGATCGCTAATTTAAAATCCGCTGAACGATAATACCGCGCAAAACCGCGTATATAGTTCTCCGATTATAATCTACCCGATACCGCGCCCGCTTCCAAGTGCCCTTGGGCCCCTAAACCGCTGGGCCCTTTGGCCCGGGCCGCAAAAAAACCCGCCGGTAAAACCAGACCGCCTACCGGGCGGCCCCGGAGGAAAGTTCCGAAAAAAACGCATTAAATGAACGCACGCTCTGTTGCACAAGTTTTTTCAACACCGGAACTATCCTCCGAACAGGCTTTAACCTCGGGCTTAAGAAAACGCCGCAAACCGCGACCGCGCCGGCGGGTGGCTTTATTCCCCTCCGGCTACCTTGCTGATAAAGCCGCTGACCATGTCGCCTATGGGGCCGAACATGCTGCCGTTGCCCAGGATCGAGCCGACAGCCAGCACGCCTACTATGACGGCGCCCAGTATGCCGAACAGGCCGCCCAGCAGGATCATCAGGATGACGGCCAGCCAGCACTTCCACTTGGAGCAGGGCTTGATCTTCATCTTGTTGTAGCCGGCGCAGTTCATGGGGCTGCTCTTGTTCTGGCAGGCGGCCGCCAGCTGCACCTCGTGGCCGTTATAATCGTTGCAGTAGCCGATGATCCGGTCTATCTTGCCGTTCCAGGCGCCCACGCCGCTGCTGCAGCACTTGGGCGGCTTGCCCAGCGTCTTGCCGACGTCTTCCATCTTCTTGCCGTCGTCGGACATGGCCGCGCCGTGCGTGCCGGAGGCTTCGGAACAGGCCTTGGCCTGGTTCTGCAGGTCGCCGGCCCCGGAGATGAGGTCCCCGGTGAACGAGGTGTCGGGAACGCTCGGCGGCGACCCGGCGTCGGTCTGTATCACGTCGAGGTTGGCGTCGTTGCCGTCGTAAGTGGTGCCGGTATAAGAAGCCTGGTATTCCAGCGCCGACTCTTTGGATTTGAAGGCCGCTCCGGTCATGGCGAAGGTCTCGGCCAGCTGGAACATGGGCTTCTTGGAATTCAGCTTGATGTTCATCTTGGCGCTGTTGGTCTTGTAGCCGACGTTCTTCCAGGAGAAGCCGGAGACGCGGCCCATGATCTTGGTTTTAACCTTCTGCGGGGAGCCCGGCACGGGTACTTTGGAGGCCGACTGCCCCATGACCTTGCTGTACATGCCGGCCGCGCCGCCGCCGCCGGTGCCGCCGGGGCCGCGCAGCAGGGTGCGGTTGGCGTAGGGGCCGCTGCCGGAAGCGGAGCCGTCCGCGAAATTGCCCGCGAGGTTCTGGCCCATCAGGTCGCCGTAGAGGCCGCCGCCGCCCTGGCCGGCGTTAGCCAGCAGGCCCTGCAGGTCCACGCCGTCGGCGCCCTGGCCGTTGGCCTGTTCTTCATCGTTAACGGCGCCCTTGACCTGGCCCGCGCCGCGCTTGGCGTCCTTGCCGTCCTTCAGCACCGGGGGCCCGAAGATGTCGTCGGCCCCGCCGCGCAGCAGCGCGATGGAGGACGGCCCGCCGCCGGGCGGCATCGTGGCGTTGATGCTCTTGAGGAACTTGGCCCAATAGGAATTCTGCGCGCTGTCCTCGGCGGCCTTGTCCATGGCCGCCCGCAGCAGGTCGTTGGAATACTTGGGGTTGATGGTGGACACGATGCTGCCAAGGCCCACCGTCCTGAGGAACGAGGCCACGGGGCCGAGTTCGAGTATCCTGCCTAAGGTCTCCCCGGAGATCACGAAGGGCACGGAAAGGATGGTGAGGATGAGCAGGATGCCCACGTACTTGGTCCTGCCCTGAAAAATAAAGAGCAGGGCCGCCAGGACCGATTTACGTTTATGTTTTTCTACGAACTTGCTGCCCATATAACCTCCATTGGCGAACTGCGCCGCTGGAAAAACTCCATACACCTATTTAACGCCAGAAAAATCGCTTCCCGTTACGTCCGGTGCCGCCGGGCTTAAAACCCGGCGGCAGCCGCTCTACCCTCCAAAAGACCGCTTACTTGCCGCCCAGCATGCTCCCGATGAGCGCTATGGCGCCGGCGCCGGCCGCCATCCAGGCGGGGGTTATCGGGCCGAGATCGACGCCGGCCAGGGCCATGCCGGCCGCCGCGGTGGCGCAGCCGCCGCCGATGGTATAGAGGGTACCGAGGGTCGACTGCCCGTGCTGCTGCATGATCATGATACCCATGATGGTGGCAGCTATGCCCAGCGCCAGCGCGACGCCGGCCAGGGCCATGCCGATGCCCCTCAGGGACGTACCGGCCGCTATCATGGCGGCGCCGGCAGCCGCGGTGTAAGGCACGGCCGCGAGCGCGGTGCCTTCCTGGATCATGGCGTCGCCCATCTTAATAAGCTTGGCGCCTATACCGGCGAGCAGGGCCGCCATCAGGATCAGCATCATCGCGATGGTGGTCAGGCTGCCCCACGGGCTTACGTTGGCGGCAGGAGGAGGTTCGGGGATGACGGGCTCCGCGGGAGTGCCGGTGCCGCCGCCGCCGCCGCCTGTGCCGGAGTTATCCAGCGAGGGAGAGGTCACCAGGCCCGCGCCGCCTTCGCTGATGCCGGCGCCGCCAGCCGAGGCATCGCCCTCGCCGGTGCTGCCTTCCCAGGCTTTATCCTGCGTGGAGCGCGCCGAGTCTATGCTGGAGCCGCTATAGGACTGCTGCATGGCCTTCATGCCCTTGGCCTGCCCGAAGGCTCCGGGAGCCAGGGCGCCCTTCTTGCCGGCCTTGGCGCCGCCGAACACGGGGCGGGCCGAGCCTTTCATGGAGAGCATCTTGCCCTTGCGCGAGTCGAACTTGGGCATGGACGAGAAGCCCGCGCCGATGCCCGAAGAGAAGCCGGGCTTGCCGCCGGTGGCGCCCGAACCGAACTTGTTGCTGAAGCCGCCCATGTTGGAGAACTTGCTGGAGCCGCCGCCGAGCTGGCTGGTGAGCGAGCCCATGCTGCCGCCCTGCAGTTTGCCCATCATCTCCTGGGCCATGCCGCCGGCCTGGTCCGCGCCGGGCTGCGCGTTGGGATCCGCCGCCTGGCCTTCGGCAGCCGCGTCTGTCGGCTTGCCGGCGTCGGGGGCCGCCTTGGCCTTTGAGGCGTCGCCTTCCATGGCCACGGCGCCCTTGTTGGTCTCCTTGAACATGTCCAGGGAGGACCCGCTGTTGGCGGCCTGGCTGCGCAGGATGGCCGGCACATAGTTGTCGGGCGTCTTGCCGGAGCTGAAGGCCGCGGTGCTGGTAGCGGGAGCCGGGGCGTTATTAGCCAGGTAGACACCGCCTGCCACGGCTACCATGGCTACGGTGGCTACGATGCCGGCCTTGCCGGCCAGCAGGCCCGCCAGGCCGCCCGAGGCGGAGGCGCCGAACTTGCCGGCGCCGAGGGCGCCGCGGCCGAGGTTCATGGCCGAGGGGTTTATCCCCGCCTCGCCCATGGCCCCGCGGGAGGCGCCGCCGAACTTGCCGCGAAGCCAGCCAAGCGCGCCGCCCTTCTTTTCCTTCTTTTCCTTGAAGTTAATTTCTGGTAGATTGTCGTTCATAACGCCTCCCAAATATCCCTCGAACTATATACCGCTCATTATACCGCCGACAGACGACAGGCCGCTGCCGATGGACGACAGCGTGCCGCCGGCCCCGCCCAGCACGCCAGGAGTGGCGGCAGTGCCGGGAACCGCGGCGACGGCGGGGGTAGTGGTGGTGACCGAAGTCTGCACGCCGTTGACCGTGCTCGTGGTCGTGGTGGTGGAGGCGGGGGTGCCCGGGGTACCGGCGGTGGCGGGCTTGGCGCCCGCGGAGCCGGCGTCGGAGCAGGCCTGGCCCAGGGCCTTTATGGCCTCGAGCATCAGCATCACACCGGTAAGGATGTAGATGCCGCCCATCATCTTCTGGTCGAACTTGTTCATCATCGTGAAGCCGGCCATGATGACCGTGATGGCCTTAATGATGGCGAAGATGGCCGCGGCGGCCGCCAGGGCGGAGAAGATGACCTTCCCCCAAGGACCGCACATATTGCCGATCTTGGTGAAGAGCTTGGCGAGCAGGATGGCGCCCAGGGCCCACATCATGCCGTTCATGGCCTTGTCTTCCTCGGCCTGCCAGGGGTCAACGTCCTCGGGCTTAGGCACCTTGGGGGGCGTGTACTCGTTGGAGCTCAGGCTGGGGTCGTTGCCCTTGAGGCCCGCGCCGTTGGAAACGCCCGCGCCGCCCAGGCCAGCGCCCGCGGCGGGAGACCCGGAGTCGCCGCCGCTGGTCTCGCCGGTGAAAGCTTCGGTGGCGCTGGTGCGCGCCCCCGCGCCGTCGGCGGAGTAGGCGGCCTTGGCGCCCATCTTGCCGGCGAACTTGGCCTGGCCGTAAGCGCCCTTCTTGTTGACGTTAGGAATAGCGTATTTAGGCGAGCTCTTGACCCGGGCCGCAGAGGCGGTCATGGCCGAGGTCTTGCCGGCATTGGCCTGGGCCGGGGGCCTGTAAACGGGCTGGAACTGGGCGCCTATGCCGCCGGCCAGGCCGGAGCCGCCCTGCATCCTGGGGATGGAGGACCCGGCGCCCGAGCCGCCCCCCTTGCTGCCGAAACCCGCATTGGCCTGCAGTTTGGGGCCGCCCGCGGCCGCGCCGGCGCCCATCGCGGCGTCGCCGCCGGGAGCCGAGGGAGCCTCGGCCGAAGCGTCGGCGGAGGAATTGGCGGGATCGCCGGCCTCCGCGGAACCGCCGCCCTCGCCCTCGCCGCCGAGCCCGAGGCCGTCCTTCTTGGCCTGCTCCTTGAACATGTCAAGCGTGGAGGAAGCCGCGGCCGAAGCGTCGCGCGACTGCGCCCGCTCGACGCTGGCCCTGGAGGCTTCTTCTTCTATGTAGGTATTCTGAAAGAGGTCGGGATTATAAACCGGCTTGGAGGAGGGGCCTATGAAGTTGTAGACCACGCCCACGCCCGCGGCCAGGGTAGCGCCGCCGAGCACCATGCCGAGTATGCCGGCCTTGCTGGCGAAAAGCCCAGCGAGGCCGCCGCCAGAGCCCAGCCCGGAGGAGGCGCCGCCGCCCACGGCGGACGAGCCTCCGCTGCCGAAGAGCCCGCCGATGCCGGCTTTCTTTTCTTTTTTCTCGTTATAATCGTTCATAACTCCTCCCAATTTAAATACGGGGTCAGACAGCGGCGCCCAGGGGCCCGAAGACGGCACCCAGGGCCATCTTCAGCACCATCTGTATTATCATCATCTTTATCTGCTTCTTCATCTCTTCGCTTTCATCGGTGGCGTCCTCCGGCTTGGAGGGCGGGGTGATCTTGGTCTTGCTCAGGCTGGGATCGTTCTTCTTGAGGTCCTGGGCGGTCTGGCCCATCTGCAGGCCCGACAGCGCGGAGCTCTGCTCCATCTGGCCGTTAAGGTTTTCGCCGGTGGGCCCTTTGGCGGAACTGCCGAAGGCGGAGGCCGCGCCGCCCTTGGCCTGGTCCATATTGCCGGTCTTCACGGCGGACTCGCTCTTCTGGGCGCTGTTGCCCAGCATCGCCACCAGGGAATTCTTCTTGTCGACCACGGGCGCCTTCAGGTCGGCCTTGGTGGTGGGGGCGAACTCGGCCTTCTGGGCGCCTGAGCCGAAGAACTTGTTATGCATGCCGCCGGCCGTCATGGAATTGGAGTTGCCGCCGGTGATGGAGGCCGCGGCGGCCAGCTTGCCGCCCTTGGGCCCCATGGGCGCCGGGGCGCCGGCGGAACCGGAAGGAGGCGGCGCCACGGGGGCGGAGGCGGAAGCGTCCGCGGTGGCGGAGGCGTCAGCGGTCTCCTCCTCGAGGGGACCGGACTGGAAAAGGGAGGAAGCTATGTTCTCGCCCGAGGTGGCGGGGTTGTTTATCATCTCGCCGCTGAGCGGGGAGCCGGGGGCGCCGGCCTCGGAGGCAATGTCGCTGCCCAACATGCCGATGTCGGCCACCTTGGAGCGGAACGGGTTGCCGGCGGAAACCGAGGAATCCAGCGAAGAGCCGCTCATCAGGGGGAGGCCTATCCAGAGGGCGAGCATGATGACCGCCACAGTGCCGCCGATAGCATACTGCGTCGACTTGCTCTTTTTGTTTTGGAATTTCATCATAACCCCGCCTCTTATTGTCCCGTTGCCGCACCCAAAAATAACTTTAAACTTTTCCTGACACAGCCCCCGGGGCGTTCAGGTCAAAGTTGATTTACAGTGATGTTATAGCAGACAAAAGTTGACTTGTCAAGGGCACACCCGGGCAGCCGGCCTTTACTTAGGGTTCTCAGTCACCATCAGGCCCAAGACGTTACCCTTGTCGTCATAGGTGACCTTGTCATTGTAAGTGATAACGGTGCCATCGGCGTTAACCTGCTCGCCCTTGAATTCGCAGGTGAAAGTGGGCGGCGGCCCCTGGTTAACGGTAATAGCGCGGCTCGAGTCCTTGTACTTGTCTCCATCCTCGGTGGTGCAGCCCTGCCCGCAGGTCACATCGTTTATGGAATTCTGAACGCCCTCCGGCAGCTGGGCCATGCCGGTGGCTCCGCCGGCCCCGGTACCGGTGCCGGTACCCGCCCCGGCTCCCGCCCCGGTAGTGGTGCCTGACTTGCCGCCCATGGCGCCCTCCGCCGCCTTGACGGCGGCCGCAGCGGCTTCTTTCTTCATGTCCGCTTCGGCTTTATCCTTGGCGGCCTGCTGCACTTTGGCGTCCTCGCCCAGCGCTTTCTTGGTGCCCTCCTCGTCCTTCAGGGGATTGCCCACCTCGGAGGGCTTCAGGGCGCCTTTCTTGTCCATCTTCAGGTCGGCTATGTCGCCGCTCTTGATCTTGTCCAGGCCTACCAGGCCGGTCTTGGTATAGGACATATCGCCGCCGCGGTTGCTGCCGCTGCCCAGGCCGAAGCTCTGGTTCCATTTGGCGCTCGCGGTCATGGCGGAGCCGGAACGAAGCCCTTCGCCCAGCAGCGCCCGGGTGTTCTTAAGGGTGGCCAGCGTGCCTTTGCCTTCGCCTCCGGTTGCGCCCGATTGGGATCTATTGGAAACGGAAGTGGCCCCGGCCGCCGAACCTTCGCCGAACCTGGTAGCCGAGCCGGCGGATTTGGAGCCGCCCCCCCCGCCGCCCAGGCCCGAACCGCCGCCGGCCTGCATCTTGGGCACCGAGGCAGGCGAGGCGGACCGGGAAGACCCGCCGGAGGCCGAGGACGCCGGGGCCTTCTCCATCCAGTCGGACATGTCGGGGTTGGAGGCCGCTATCCCCAACTCGTCCAGCGGCAGGCCGCGGCTGGCGTTGCGGGCCACGGCCGCGTCGGAGAGTTTAGGCTCTTCTTCGGGAATTACGCCCATGGATTTGAAGAAGGAAGTCACGCCTTCCCTGGCGGCGGTGCCGTAGGAGAAGTTCTGGTTCTTGCCGGCCCTGGTCAGGTCGTTGGAACCCTGCACGATGAAGAAGAGGAAGATGCCGCCGCCGGCGAACAGGAAGGCCAGCACTGAAACTATCAGCGTCTTCCTCCGGTTGCTGGAATTGTCCTGCATAACGGCCCCCTATCTGCGTATGAACAAAAAATAGATTCCCGTTTTTCACCCTTCCCCATAAGACTGGCCGGGAAACTGAAAAAGCAGGTTTCTTACAATTAGAGTCTAGCAGACAAAACGATTATTTTCAAGGGGCAAAAAAAGCCCCGGCTTCCCGGGGCTTTTTAGCGCTTAAGGGACGGGCTCAATTGCCCTTGCCCTTCCTCTTGCCGCCGTGCTGCTTGCGCTCTCCGCGCTCCTGCATATGTTCGCCCTGGTTCTGCATGCGCTCGCCCTTCTTTTCCATGCGCTCGCCCTTGCTCTCTTTGCGTTCCGCGTTGCGCTCCAGCTTCTGGGCCGCGTTCAGGTTGCCCTTCTCCTCCTGCTTGGCCGCCTGCTCGCGCATCTTGTCGGCCTGGTCCTGCTGGCGTTCGCCTTTGTTCTCGAGCCGTTCGCCGCGCTCCTCGCGCTTCTCGCCGCGCTTCTCCAGGCGTTCGCCGCGGTGCTCGCGCTTCTGGCGGTGGTGGATGCCGGGGCCGCCGTCCTGCCGTTCTGAACTCCCGGCCGAAGGGGTGGCGGGCGTAGCGGGGGTGGCCGGGGTCGCCGGGGTATCGGCTGTGGCCGGGGTGGCGGGGGTTGCCGGAGTGGCCGGGTTGCCCTTGTTATCGGGCTTGGCGGCGAAGGACGGGCCGGAGGCCGCCCAGACAAGTACAGCCGCGATCATCAGTTTTTTCATATCGTTCTCCCTTTCAATTCCGCTATGCTCCTAGGCTCCGGCGCCGCAGGGCACCGTGGTCTTATGCTTCTCCGCTATGGTATCAGCCAGCTCGTCCACCAGTTTCAGGTCAGCCTCGGTCGGCATGCCTTTCACCATGACCGGCTTGAGCACTTCGGCCTTGAGGTTGGGGATCAGGCCGGCTATGGTCTCCACGGCCCTGCCGCCCCAGCCGTAAGAGCCGATGACCGACACGTATTTGGCCTTGGGGCGCAGCAGGTTGGCCAGGTGCGCCGCGTAGACGGCCTTGGGGTGCGGGCCGGTCAGCACGGTCGGCGTGCCTATCACGATGGTCGCCGCGTCCACCAGGGACATCGCCACGCGGCCCTCGTCGAACTGGTCGAGGTTGAGCTTCTCTACGCAGACGCCTCGCTCCTGCAGGCGGCTGACGAGGCGGTTCACCAGCATGTAGGTGCTGCCGTGCATGGAGATGTAGGCCACTACCGCCTTGTTGTGCGGCTCGCTGACGGCCCATTCGCGGTAGATCTCCATCACGAATTTCGGGGTGCCGTGCACCGGGCCGTGGCTGGGCGCTATGAATTTAATGTCGTACTTCGCCAGCTTCTCCAGGTGGCTCTTTATGTTGGAGCGGAAAGGCATCATGATCTCGGCGAAATAGCGCTTCATGGGCTCGTAGACCACGTGCTCCTCGGAGAACAGCGCGCTGGTGGCGAGGTGCGAACCGAAGAAGTCGCAGGAGAAAAGCACTTTTTCTTCGCGCAGGTAAGTGCCCATCGTCTCGGGCCAGTGCACCCAGGGCAGGTAGACGAATTCCAGCGTCTTGCCGCCGAGCGAAAGCGTCTCCCCGTCCTTCACCTCTATGAACTTGTCGGCCTGGATATGCAGGTGAGTCATCAGGAACTCTTTGCACTTGGGGTTGGTGACCACCTTCGCGGCCGGGTACTTCTCCAGCACCAGCGGGATCGAGCCGGAGTGGTCCTGCTCGGCGTGGTGGGCTATCACGTAATCGATCTTTTTTTCGTCCTTCAGGTAGTCGAACAGCGCCGCCGCCTTCTCCGGGTCGGCCGAATCCAGCAGCGCCGTCTTCTCCGAGCCCTTCACGAGGTAGGCGTTATAGCTGGTGCCCTCGGGCAGCGGGATCAGCGAGTCGAAGAGCCGCCGGTTGAAATGGTTCACGCGCAGCGAGTAAACGTCGTTGGTTATTTTTTCGGGTTTCATGTTGCGTCTCCGTCTTTCGCTTCAGGGCAGGGCCGCCAGCAGCTGGCCGGCGAAGGCCGCCAGCGTGGCGTCCCGCGCGCCGATCACGGCCACTATATCTCCGGGGCGCGCGGTCTTTGCGATCACGGCGGGTATTTCCGCGCGGCTCTCGTAAAAAGCCGCGCTGCGGCCCCGGGCCGCCACCGCGTCCGAAATATCCTTCGAAGAGATGTTCTTCGTCACGGTGCCGCCGGCGTAATAGATCTCCGGCATGATCAACTGGTCGCCGGGGTTCAGGCCGGAGGCGAAGCTCTCTATCAGTTCGGCCTTCAGGTGGCGCGTCGGCGTGAAGCCGTGCGGCTGGTAGACGGCCAGCACGCGCCGGCCCGGGGCCTGGTGCAGCGCCGTCAGCAGCGCGGCTATCTTGGCGGGGTTGTGGGCGTAATCGTCTATGACGGTCACGCCGTTCTTCTCCCCCACCAGCACGAAGCGCCGCTCTACTCCGCGGAAATTTTTAAGCCCCGCGGCGCAGGCGGCCAGCGGCACGCCGTAGGCGGCGGCCGCCGCGCAGGCGGCCAGGGCGTTCTCGATATTGTAGCGGCCGGGCGCCGGCAGTTCGAAGGGCACGCCGTTGACGCTGAAGGAAGAGGAGAAGGGCGACAATTCCATGTCCGAAACCTGCCAGCCTCCTGCGCGGAAGCCGAACTTTTCGGCCGCTGGCAGCACGGCCAGCGCTGGTGCGTCGTCGGCGTTGACCAGGACGCGGCCGCAGTTGGCCGCGAACTCCGCGAAGATCTTGTTGAGGACCTCCACGTCCTTGTGGTCCTTGCTGATATTCAGCAGCACGCCGGTCTTGGGGCGGTAGCGCACTATGGTGCCGTCGGACTCGTCCGCCTCCACCACGAGCACCCGGCCCTTGCCGCGGAAGGCGTTGCCTATAAGGCCCCGTTCCTGCAGCGCCACCAGCGCCCCGCCGGTGATGATGGAGGGCTCCAGGCCGCCGGCCTCCAGCACCGCGAACAGCATCGCCGCGACGGTGGACTTGCCGCTGGTGCCGGCCACTGCTATGGTGTCGGACTCGTTGACACGCGCGGCCAGCAGCTCGGAGCGGTGGCTGATCTTCACGCCCAGCTCTTTGGCTTTGAGCACCTCCGGGTTGGTGTCCTCTATAGCGGTAGAGAGCGCGAGTTCGGCGGTGCCGGGCCCGACGCCCGAGCCGTCCTGGGGGAAGATCCCGACGCCGAGCTTCAGCAGGGCTTCCTTCACGCCGAGGTTGCGGCCGCGGTCGAAATCGCGATCGGAGCCGCTGACGGCGCGGCCCTCCATGGCCGCGGCCTGCGCCAGCGCGCTCATGCCGACCCCGCCTATGCCGGAAAAATGTATGGTCCCTGTTGTCACAAGGTAATTATTGATAATTATGCGCCGGCAGGCAAGACGCCGGCAGGCTGCCGCGCCGCGGCCGGGCGGCCGCGGCGGAAACGGGCCTCAAACCCACATGATACCGTCTTCGGAATCCTGGTCGCCGCCGTCCTGATCGCCGCCGTCCGGGTTTTCGGCGGGAGTCTCCGGCGGGGCGGGCGGCTTGGGCATTTTGATGGTAGTACCGAAAGAGACCGTGTAGGGCACCCACTTTTTATCGACGTACTTCAGCGACAGCTGTACCCTGGCCCCCTCGGCCGTATGCATGGTGATGAAGCCCATCTTGAGGCCGTGGTCGGCGCAGACCACTTTGTCCTTGCTGCAGGGGGTGAACAGGATGTCGGTCATCCCGCCGTACTGGTTCTCTACCTGCCGCAGGAAGGTGTGCACCTCGGTCTTGATCTCCTTCTTGCGGTCCGCGGAGAGCTTGGAGAACTTTTCCGGGTCCGGCTCGACCGGGGGGTCCTCTTCACCAGCGGCCAGCGCGCGCTTTTGCTGGGGCGGCACTATCAGCGCGCCGGAGCGCAGTTGGGTCGCCGGCGGCTGGGCCGCGGCGTCCTCTTCCCTGATGTAGTCGGTTTCCGCGCCCTTCTGCCTCTCGTTCATCAGCGTCTTCAGGAAGTCCGGCTCTTCCTCGGCCGGAGGCTTGGCGGCGGCAGTAGTTACGGCCGGGCGGGGAGCGGAGTAGCCTGAACTCTTGGACGAAGTGTCGGAAGAGGAGCCGGAGGACTCGGAGGATTTCTTTTCTTCCTTCGCACCGTCTCCGGAGGCGGCGCCCTTGCCGTCGGCCCCGACTTCCTTGGGGGCGGACGCCGCGGGCACGCCGCCGCCGCCGGCGGCAGAGGCCCCCGCCGCGGCCGCCGCGGAGGCGCCGCCGGACATCTTCGAATTATAGCTGCCCTCGGCGCCGGTCCGGGCCTGCTCCGAAGCGCCGTTCAGGTCGGCCGCGCCCTTCTGGCCGGGCATCTCCGACAGGCTGCCGCCTTTCCCGGGCTTCGCGCCCTGGTTCAGCGGGTTGGAAAACGGGCCGTCGGGAGAACCGCCGGAAGGCAGGGAAGCCAGCTGCGGGCCCGCCCCGTCCGGCTTGCCGCCCTTGCGGCCGGGATACTTTACCCAGTCGCCGGAAGCGTCCTCCACCGAGGGACGGCCGGCCCTGGGAGCGCGCCCCGCGTCCGCCTCTTCCCCGGCCCCGCCCTTGGCCGAAACTTTAGCGGCCGGAGCCCCCCCGCCGGAGGGCAGGCCGTCATCGCCGCCCCCGCCGCCGGAACTGCCCCAGGAACTCCCGGAGCTGCCCCAGGAGCCTCCTGAAGCGCCGCTGAAGCCGCCGCCGGCGGCAGCGGAGCCGCCGTCGCCCTTGCCGTAGTTGCGGTTATAGAAATCCTCGAAGGGGTCCTTCTCGTCCGCTCCTTCGCCGGCAGCGTCCTGCCCGGCGGAGGCGGTCAGCGGCCCGGCGGCTGGCGCGTCGCCGCCCCAGGAAAAGAAATCGTCCACCAGGCCGCCGGCCTTGTCGGCTATGGTCTGGGCCCCGCGCTTGAAGTTGGCGGCCAGGCCCGTCTCGGGCGGCGGCTCCGGCGCCTTGCGCGAGCCGAAGCCGTATTCCATGCCGCGGACCTGGCGCTTGGCCGTGCCCACGTGGACCACGGCAAAAAAACTGGCGCCCAGCATGGCGCACAAGCCCAGGGCGATCATGTGCGAAGGCTGTATAGTGTTCTTCATAAATTCCTCATGTGAGCGCAGGGCAAGCCCTCCGCAAGGATAGTATAGACGCTTTTTGCGGTTTCCGCCAGTCCCCCCCTCAAAGATCCGGCCGGGACGCGGGCGGCGGGCCCGGGTAATTTGATAATATATTCGGAGAACCCGCGCCCATGGATTGTAAGAAGAACTCGAACCTGAAGGCCTGCGCCTGCACCTACGAGCCCTGCCCGCGCAAGGGCGCCTGCTGCGACTGCGTGGCCTACCACCGGAACAGCGGGGAACTGCCGGGCTGCTTCTTTACCCCGGCCGCAGAGCGCACCTACGACCGCTCCGTGGAAAATTTCATCCGCACGCAAAAAAAGGATCGACCATGAAAAAGATCATCTCCACCAAAAACGCCCCGGCTGCCATCGGCCCCTACTCCCAGGCCGTAGAGGCCGGCGGCCTGCTCTTCATCTCCGGTCAGCTGCCCATAGACCCGGCCGCGGGGACCATGGCTCCCGCCGAGATAAAGGCCCAGACCGAGGCCGTGATAAAGAACCTCGAAGGCGTGCTCAAGTCCGAGGGCCTGACGCTTGAGAACGTTCTGAAAACCACCGTCTACATGGCCGACCTGGGTCAGTTCGCCGCGATGAACGAGGTCTACGGCAAATTCTTTTCCGCCAACCCGCCGGCGCGCGCCACGGTGGAGGTGAAAGCCCTCCCCAAGGCCGCCCTGGTGGAGATAGAGGCGGTCGCGGCGCGCTGAGGCCGGCGAAGGCGCAAGGACCTATGCACCCCCTACTGCAAAAAAAACACACTGGCACCCTGTTTCCCCTGTTCTCGATGCGCCACAAGAAGGATTGGGGCATCGGCGACACGCGCTCGATGACGCTCTGGTTCGACGCGATGAAGGCGCTGAACCTGGACCTGCTGCAGGTGCTGCCCATCAACGAGATGCCGCCCGGCGTCTCCTGCCCGTACACCGCGCTGTCGGCCTTCGCGCTGGACCCCATCTACATCGCCGTAGAAGAGCTGCCCGAGCTGCAGGAATCCGCCGCGCTGAAGGAGGAGGTCAACTCGCGCCGCTTCCAGGCCGGCCTCCGGCAGCTGCGCGCCGCCAAGACCGTGCTCTACAACGAGGTGCGCCACCTGAAGTTCAGCACGCTGTGGAAAGTCTACACCTATTTTCACCAGAACCATATCCTCAAGGACACCGCGCTCGCCGGCGAGTTCCGCGCTTTCTGCCGCGACAACGCCGGCTGGCTCGAGGACTACGCCGTCTTCCGCCGCCTGAAGGACACCCATAACTGGACCTCGTGGACGCACTGGGAGGAGCCCCTGCGCCGCCGCGACGCCGCCGCGCTGAAGGAACTGCACCAGCGCGAGGAGAACCAGGTGGTCTTCTTCAAGTACCTGCAGTGGTGCATCCACCGCCAGTGGACCGCGGCCCGCGCGCGCGCCGGGGAGTCCGGCATCAAGCTGCTGGGCGACCTGCCGTTCATGGTCAACCAGGAGAGCTCCGACGTCTGGAGCCGCCAGGCCGAGTTCGACATCAACCGCGAGATCGGCGCGCCGCCCGACGCCTTCAGCGAGACCGGCCAGCGCTGGGGCCTGCCGGCCTACAACTGGGACGTCATCGAGAGGAACAATTTCGACTGGTGGCGCTCCAAGGTGAAGAAGGCCGCGGAGTTCTACGACCTGTTCCGCATCGACCACATGGTCGGCTTCTTCCGCACGTGGGTCATCCCGCGCGACGCCGGGCTGAAGCCGGATTTCGACATCAAGGACGAGGCCGGCCAGCGCGAGCGCGGCCGGCGTTTTCTCCAGGCCGTCGCTTCGGCCAGCCACATGCTGCCCGTCGCCGAGGACCTGGGCCTGATCCCGCCGTACGTCGGCGAGGTGCTGGCCGAACTGAACATCCCCGGCTACAAGGTCATGCGCTGGGAAAAAGCCAAGGACGGCAGCTACACCGACCCGCAGACCTACCACCCGGTGTCGCTGGCCACGTCCTCCACGCACGACAACGAGCCGCTGGCCGACTGGTGGGACACCGTGGACGGCATAGAGAAGAAGCTTTTCTGGAAACTGGTATCCGGCGAGGAGGGCAAGCCGCCCCCCTACACCAAGGCCCGCGAGAAGGCGCTGGGCACGCTGCTGGGCGCGGGCTCGCGCATCGTCATCCTGCCCATCCAGGACATCTTCGGTTCCAAGGACCGCGTGAACACGCCCGGCACGCTGGGCGACCACAACTGGACCTGGCGCTTCCCCACCCCGGCGGAGGATTTCCTGAAAAAGCACGCCGAAACCGCCGAGAGCTTCTCCGCGATAGTCAAAGAACACCGCAAATGAAAAAACTCCTCCCGCTGATCCTCGCGCTGCCGCTGGCGGCCTGCACGCTCAACAAGACCGCGGCCCGCGTCACCTCGGGCGTGGTGGACGCCGGCCTGCCGGCCGTCTTCTCCCAGTCCGACCCGCAGTACGTCAAAGAGGCGCTGCCCGCCAACCTGCAGCTGATGGAGATCCTGCTGGCGAGCGACCCGCAGAACAAGGCCATGCTGGTCAACGCCGCGCAGGGCTTCTGCGGCTACGCCTTCATGTTCCTCGAAGAGGAGTCGCCCGAGCGCGCCTCCGTCTTCTACCTGAAGGGCCAGGGCTACGCCGAGCGCGCGCTGAAGGGAGCCACCGCTGAGACGGCAAAAAAGAAGGACGCGCACCCGCTGTTCTGGCACACCTTCTGCAAGGCGCTCTACATGAACATCAACCGCGACAAGCCCGAGGCCGTCGCGGAGATCCCGACGCTGGAGCCGGCCGCGCTGAAGCTGCTGGAGCTGGACCCCGGCTACTATTACAACGCCGCCGAGGATATCCTGGGCGCCTACCACGCCATCCGCCCGCGCATGCTGGGCGGCAGCCCGGAGAAGGCCGCCGAACATTTCGAGAAAGCTCTCAAGGGCCCCGGCGCGGACTTCCTGCTGTCCAAGTACCTCTACGCCAAGATGGCCGCCGTGGCCGCGCAGGACGCGGACCTTTTCGAACGGCTGCTCAACGAGATAATTTCCGCCGAGCTCAAGGACGGGGACACCCGCCTGGCCAACGAAGTGGCCAAACAGAAAGCGCAAAGACTGCTGGAGAAAAAAGATGAACTTTTCTAAAAGACTCGCTATATCCGCCGCCCTGCTGACCCTGGCCCTGCCGCTGCGGGCCCAGACCCCCGCGCCCATCACCATCAAGTTCGCCACGCTGGCGCCGGACGGCTCCACCTGGATGAAGGCCATGAAGAAATTCACCGACGAGGTCACGCTGAAGACCGCCGGCCGGGTGAAGTTCAAGGTCTACGCCGGCGGCGTCTCCGGCGAGGACAAGGACGTGGTGCGCAAGATCCGCCTGGGCCAGCTGCACGCCGGCGGCTTCACCGGCGTGGGCATTGGCGAGATGGCGCCGGAAGCCCGCCTGCTGGACACCCCATTCCTCTTCAAGAGCGCCGGCGAGATAGACCACGTCTACAAAACGATGGACGCCGATTTCCGCAGGATCTTCGAAAGCCACGGCTACGTGCTGCTGGGCTGGGCCGAGGTCGGCAACGTCAACATCTTCTCAAACACCCCGGTCACCCGGCCCGAAGACCTCAAGAACGTGAAGATGTGGCTCTGGGAGGGAGACCCGATAGCCGAGGCCACCTTCGAGGCGCTGCACATAAAGCCGATCCCGCTGTCCATCACCGACGTGATGACCTCGCTGCAGACCGGTATGATCAACGGCGTCTACGGCTCCCCCCTCTCCGTCATAGCGCTGCAGTGGTTCGCCCGAATGAAGTACGTTTTCTCCCTGCCGCTCACCAACGCCTCGGGCGCGGTGGTGATCTCCCGAAAGATGTTCGGCACGCTGACGCCGGAAGACCAGAAAGCCATGCTGGAGCTGGGCGACAAGCATTTCCGCGCCCTGACGCTGCAGAGCCGCAAGGAGAACGACCAGTCCGTCGGCATCCTGAAGAAGAAGGGCCTGATCTTCACCGAACCGGCCAGCCCCGCCGTGACCGCGGAGCTGGAGAAGGCCGGCGAAACCGCCCGCCAGGCCCTGGTGGGCAAGCTCTATTCCAAGGAGCTGCTGGAGAAGGTGGAGAACGCCCTCAAGGCTTTCCGCGAGCCCAAGAAGAAGTAGTTTGTGCAATAAGTTCCGGCGATGATGTCCGCCGCCCCGGCCGCCGGGGAAACCGCGCGCGAGCGCTGATGACCTCTACCCCCGAAGGTAGAGGTCTTTAATTTTAGGAGAACTATGGAACCTGACAAGCTACCTTTAGTCGCGGGCTTTATCATCTTCGCGGCCAGCGTGCTAAGCCTTAAGCTGGGAGTCTCGGTGGCCATCTTCGAGATACTCTTCGGCCTCGCTGCCGGCGCCTTCGGCCTGGAGGCCGGGAACTGGATGGTTTATATCGCCGGGTTCGGCGGCATCGTGCTGACCTTCCTCGCCGGGTCCGAGGTGGACGTCAGGCTGTTAAAAGAAAACTTCAGGCAGGCGGCCCTGTTGAGCGCGCTCTCCTTCCTCGCCCCGCTGGCGGCGGGCTACCTGTTCTGCCGCTACGCCGCGGGCTGGGACCATGGCGCGGCGCTGCTGGCCGGGATAGCCCTGTCGGAGACTTCCCTCGCCGTAGTCTATTCGGTGCTCACCGAAACCGGGCTGAACCGCTCCCGCACCGGCAAGCTGCTGATGGCCTGCACCTTCCTGACCAACACGCTCACCGCCCTGGCGCTGAGTCTGGCCTTCCTCAAACCCGGCCTCCACACGCTGTTCTTCACGGCGGTTTCGGGCACCTTCCTGTTCTTCGCGTGGCACTTTTCGGCAGCCCTGCTCTCCCACCCCGCCCTCTCCGGCAAGGTGATAGAGCCGGAGATTAAATACATCTTCTTCGTCTTGCTGGCCTTCGTGTACCTGGCCGGCCTGGGCGCCGGCCAGTCCATGCTCCCGGCCTTCCTGTTCGGGCTGGCGATGAGCGGCCACTTCTCCGGGAACGCCGGCGGCGACGCCGTAAAAAGCAGGCTGCGCACCGTGGCCTACGCCTTCATAACCCCTTTCTTCTTCATAGTGGCCGGCATGAAGGTCTCCCTGCCGGCGCTGCGGGGGGCGGCGTGGGTATTCGCGGCGCTGTTCCTGCTGCGGCAGCTGGCGAAGTGGGCGGCCGTCTACTTCCCGGCGAGGACGCTGTTCCGTTCGAACCGGGGCTATTCCACGCTGCTGATGTCCACGGGGCTTACCTTCGGGCTGATGGCGGCCCTGTTCGGGCTGAACGCGGGGATCCTGGACCAGACCCGCTACTCGGTGCTGACCGGTGTGCTGATAGCCAGCGCCGTGCTGCCGGCCTTCGCCGCCCAGCGCTGGTTTGCGCCCAAGGAAGACGAGGACTTGGCCTGAGGGCGCCGGCCGGGGTATAATTACCCGGTCCCTTTATGAAGCTCACCGCCTCGCTGCGCGAAAGATTTTACCGGTTCATCCGGAGGCTGCCCTTCCCGCTGCGGCGCGGCCTGCTGCTGCGCCGGGACTGCTACTTCCCGATGGGCGCCACCGTCTGCGTGGAGATCTCCCAGTGCAACCTGAAATGCGTCATGTGCCCCCGGGGCGGCCTGCACGGCCTGAAGAACGAGCGGCGCGGCCAGATGCCCCCGGAGCTTTTCCGGCGGATCATAGACAAGTTCCTGGCGGAGAAGGTGGAGGTGGCCGAGCTTTGGTTCGCCGACTGGGGCGAGCCGCTGCTGAATCCCGCCTTTCCAGAAATGGCCCGCTGCGCCAGGACCCTGCTCCCCGGCGCCAGGCTGACGCTCTTCACCAACCTGACCTGCCTGCCCGACCCGGAGGCCGTGGCCGGCGCGGGCCTGGACATCATAGAGGTCTCGCTGTCAGGGATGACGCAGGAAGTCTACGGGCGCAACCACGTCGGCGGAGACCTGGGCAGGGTGCTGGCCAACCTCGACGCGCTGGACGCGGCGCGCAAGCGTCTGGGCAGCGCCACGGAGATAGCGCTGAAGTTCCACCAGTACGTCTACAACGCCGCCGACTCCGCGCAGGCCGAGGCGCTCTGCCGCGCGCGCGGCTTTGTTTTCAAGCCGGTCCGCTGCTATATCTCCAGCGTGGAAGGCAACGCGGCCTTCCAGCGGGAAAAAGAGAAATTTTCCGAATTTTACGCCGGGTTTATAGATATGGAGCGGGAAGCGGCCATGGTCAGGACGCTGCCCGGACCGCGCGACTGCATCATGAAGCGCAGCATGGTGACCATAGATTTCGACGGCCGCCTGTACCCCTGCTGCGGCGTCTACGAGGAGCGCAACCTCATGGGGTCTATCTTCGACGTGAAGATCCTGGACATCCCCGCCCTGACGCCGCCCGTCTGCGGCGTCTGCGCGAACACCCCGATCAGCTGGCGCTGAGCGCCGACTCAGAACAGGCCGGTTATGTTGCCCTGCTCGTCGATGTCAATATTTTCCGACGCGGGATGCTCGGGCAGGCCCGGCATGCGCATGATGTCGCCGGTAATGGGGATGATGAACCCCGCGCCCGAGGCTATCTCTATCTCGCGCACCGTCACGACGAAGTCCTTGGGGCGGCCGATCAGGTCCGGGTTGTCCGACAGCGACTTCTGCGTCTTGGCGATGCAGACCGGCAGCTTGTCGAGGCCGAGGCTGGTTATCTTCTCCAGGTCCTTCTTAGCCCTGGCAGTGTAGTCGATGTGGGCCGCGCCGTACATCTTGGAGGCGATGGCCTCTATCTTCCTCTCCACCGGCCATTCCCATTCGTAGACCGGCTTGAAGCCGCAGGAAGCCCTGGACTCCACGGCCTTCGCCACCAGCTCCGCCAGCTCCACGGCGCCGGCCCCGCCCTGCCCCCAGACATCGGCCACGGCCACCGGGACGCCCAGTTCGGCGCACTTGGCCTTCACCACCGCGATCTCCTCGTCGGTATCCGAAATGAACTTATTGAGGGCTATCACGGGCGACAGCTCGAACTGCTTCATATTCTCCACGTGCTTCTCGAGGTTCTCGAGCCCCTTCTTCACCGCGGCCGGGTCCGGCCTGTTCAGTTCCTTCAGCCCCACGCCGCCGTGGTATTTGAGGGCGCGCACGGTAGCAACCAGCACGGCCGCGCTGGGGCACAGCCCGGCGTAGCGGCACTTGATGTCCAGGAATTTTTCCGCGCCCAGCTCGAAGGCGAAACCCGCCTCGGTAACGACGTAGTCGGACAGGGAGAGGCCCATGCGCGTGGCGATGATGGAGTTGCAGCCGTGCGCGATATTGGCGAACGGCCCCCCGTGGATGATGGCCGGCGTGCCTTCGCTGGTCTGCACCAGGTTGGGCATCAGGGCGTCCTTGAGCAGGGCGGCCATGGCGCCGTTGGCCTTCAGGTCGCGGGCGTAAACCGGCTTCCTGTCGTAGGTGTAGCCCACGAAGATATTGCCGAGCTTCTCTTTGAGGTGCCGCAGGTCGTCGGAGAGGCAGAAGATGGCCATCACCTCGGAGGCGGCCACGATGTCGAAGCCGGTCTCGCGCGGCACGCCGCTCATGGTGCCGCCCAGGCCCACGATGATCTTGCGCAGCGAGCGGTCGTTCATGTCCATCACGCGCTTCCAGGTGACGGTGCGCGGGTCCAGGCCCAGGTTGTTCTTCTTGTTCTGGATATTGTTGTCGATGATGGCGGCCAGCAGGTTGTGCGCCTTCTCGATGGCGGCGAAGTCGCCGGTGAAATGCAGGTTGATGTCCTCCATGGGCAGCACCTGCGAGCGGCCGCCGCCGGTGGCGCCGCCCTTGATGCCGAACACCGGGCCGAGCGACGGCTCGCGCAGCACGACGGTGGTCTTTTTGCCCAGCCTGTTGAGGCCCAGCGTGAGGCCGATGGAAACGGTGGTCTTGCCCTCGCCGGCCGGCGTCGGGGAAATGGCGGAGACCAGCACCAGTTTGCCGCGGCGGGCCTTTTCCGGATCTATCAGTTTCAGCGGCAGCTTGGCCTTGTACTTGCCGAAATGGTGCAGGTCGTCGGCCGGCACGCCGAGGCGCTCCGCTATCCCGTTGATATGCTTGAGCTTGATCGTCCTTGCTATCTCTATGTCGGTAGGCATCTTCCCCTCCTTGCTGAAACTTCCGCCGGCGTACCGGCTCAGCCGGGCAGGCGTACCGCGCCTATGCCCATGCCGTCCTGCGCCCGGTCTTTTACGTATTCGGTGCGCGTCCCGGGCAGCGGATAGTCGCGCCAGAAGCGGCTGACCTCCACGCCCGGCCGCGCAGCGCAGGGCTGTATATCGTGGAAAGCTATCACGCCGCCCGGCCGCACGAACCCGGAGTAGCGTTCGTAGTCAGCCTTGACCCCCTCGTAACTGTGATCCCCGTCGATAAAGAGCAGGTCCAGCCGCCTGCCGCCCAGGGCCTCCCCGAAGCGCCGCAGCGATTCGGAAGAGCGGGAATCCCCGTCCAGCAGTACCAACTCCCGGCCTGGGCCCTTCATGGCCCGCAGCAGGGGGCGCCGCCAGAAGGCCCTGTTAAGGGCGGACAGCTCGCCGCTGAACGCGGCGCCCGGCAGGTCCAGGCTTATCACCAGCGCGTCCTGGGCCGAGGCGGCGCAGAGCAGGGCCAGCGTGCCGCCCTGCGCCCGGCCTATCTCCCCCACCGCGCGCGGGGGCTCCGGGAAACTTTTCAGGAAGGGCAGGATCTCCTCCCGGTGCTGCAGCGCGCCGGCCAGCCACGCGCCCGCGCCGAAGACGAAGTCCGCCGCCGCCCCGGGGTCCCGCGCCGCCAGCGTCCGGAGGCGCAGCAGGCAGTAGAGGTAGTACCCGGCGGGCACCAGGGCCAGCAGGGCCGCGAAAAAGGCGGCCGCGGCCCACAGCCCCGCCAGCGCCGCGGCCAGCGCCGCCAGCAGCAGGGCCAGCGCCGCCTGTATCCCCCGTACCAGGAACTTTACCGCCACTTGCCGCCGCGTCAGGCCTGCGCGCCGCCGGCGGGCTGGGTGCTGTCAACGAAGACGCGGGTGGAAAGTTCCTTATCCAGCATGAACAGGCCTTCCTTGGACTCGCCGATGAGCTTAAGCTTGTCGGCTATCTCCGAGGAATTGGCTTCCTCTTCCACCTGCTCGTCCACGAACCAGTTCAGCATGCTGGCGGTGGCGTGGTCGCGCTCGGCCAAAGCTATATCCATGATATTGTTGATCATGGCGCTGACTTTCTGCTCGTGCTCGTAGGCGGCCTCGAACATGGCGAGCGGGCTTTTCCAGTCGGTGGTCACGCCCTCTATGGACGGCATCACGGAATGGCCGCCGCGCTCCAGCACGAACTTGTAGAACTTCATGGCGTGGGTCATCTCCTCCTGCGCCTGCACGTAAAGCCAGTTAGCCAGGCCCTTCAGGTTCAGTTCGGTGCACTTGGCCGACATGCCCAGGTAAAGGTAGGCCGAGTAAAGTTCGGCGTTGACCTGCTTGTTGATGGCTTCTTCCACTTTCTTGTTAATTTTCATGGGGGTTCCTCCTGACTCGCTAAAGCGCGGCGGGCAGCGCCCGCCGTCTTTATGATACAAAAATAGCCGCGCGCTTTCACAAGCGACGGCGGGGCCATTTTGGTATCATAATCCTATGCAAAAAGCCGCCAAAGAGGCCGGGACGCTAAGCGTGATAGTGCCGGTGTACAGCCGCGACGCCTATCTCTCGGAAATGCTGGAAAAGCTGTTCCTGCCGGGCATCCGGGCCAACTGCCCGCCCGGGACCGAGCTGGTCATCGTGGACGACTGCTCGCCGCTGAAAGCGGAAACGGCCGCGCTGGCAGCGGCCGCGGGTGAGTGGGCGGACGTCAAATTTTTGCGCAACACCGAGAACCTGGGCTACCTGCGCTCTATCAACGCGGGGCTGAACCTCGCCACAGGCCGGCGCCTGCTGCTCTGCAACAGCGACACGCGCCTGGCGCCCGGCGCGCTGGACAGGCTGGAAGCCGCCCTGGACTCAGAGCCGCGGCTGGGCATAGCCGGACCGGTGTCCAACGGGGCCTATAATTCAGTAATGCAGGCCGCGGCCGGCCTGCCGGAGCCGCTCAAATCCTTCGCCCCCGAAGAACTGGCCCGCTTCGACGCTTACGGCGCGGCGCTGGCCGCCCGCCGCCTGCCCCGCGCAGAGGCCGGCTGGCTGCTGGGCTTCTGCACGCTGATGAAGCGCGAGGTGCTGGGCGACGTGGGCCTGTTCGACGAGGGCTTCGGCTTCGGCTACCTGGAAGAGCTGGACTACGCCATCAGGGCCCGCCGCGCCGGCTGGAAGCTGGCCGTGGTCCCGGACGCTTTCGTATTCCACGGCGGGCTGCGCAAGGGCCTGCAGTTCGCCGGCGCCAACGCCGGCTCGCAGACCGGCCGCGCCGCGCCGGTAAAGACTTTCTTCCGCATCATGAAGGGCTTGTCCTACCTGAAAAAGAAATACGGCAAAGAAGTAGTCGGCATTCCGCAGGACGCGGAAGGCGCGGCTAAAAAAGGTTTCTAGGAAAATTCAGAACGGCGGGCAGGCCGGGTCGTTGGTGCGCGGCGAGACCGCCAGCGGCTTGCGCCGCCCGGCGTTCACCGCGGCCACGGCCTTGAGCGTCAGTTCGTAGGCCCCGCGGTAATCCAGCCCGTCGCAGCGCCAGCCCTTCACCGGCGTCCCGGCCAGGTTCAGGTAGCGCGCCGGCTCCCTGGCGGCCAGGTCCAGCATGTCGCGGGAGGCCCCGAAGGTGCAGAAATAGGCGCTGTGGAAAGGCCGCGCGCGCACGAAGGCCGCGGTCTCCAGGGCCGTAGCCTCCGTCTCCCCGGGAAAGCCGATGATGAAGTTCCCGTGCACGTTGATCCCCGCCTCGAAAGCCCGCGAAAGGCCCAATTCCACCGCCGCCCTGTCCATACCCCGGCGCATGGGCGCCAGGATGCCGTCGTGGATGGACTCTATGCCCATGAAGATCTCGGTGCAGCCGGCGGCCGCCATCTCGCGGGCCAGCCCGGCGTCCCTGGCGAAGGCGTCGGGCCGGGCGAAGCACTTCCACTTCACGCGCAGGCCGGCGGCCTTAAGTTCGGCGCAGAGCTGCCGGACGAAGGCGGGGTCCGAGGTGAGCGAGGAATCCACGAACTCGAATTTTTTTACGCCGCGCTCCCGGCGCGCCGCGGCCAGTTCGGCCGCGACCTCGGCGGCGGGACGGAACACCTGGCCACCGCGGCCGGGGAAATCACAGAAGGCGCAGTTGAACCGGCAGCCGCGCGAGGCCTCCACCGGGTAGCTGCGCGCCAGAGTGGACGCGGCGGACCAGTCGGGCGGCAGCACGCGGGGGATCCCTTCGTAGCGCAGGCTGCCGGCCGCGCTGAGCCCGCCCCCGGGCGCGGACACGACCCCGGAAACCCGCGGCAGAGGCACGCCCTGCCTGAGTTCCAGGACCACCTCGGCCAGGCGGCGCTCGCCGTGGCCGGTTATCCACAGGTCGCCCAGCGCCCGGATCTCCGGGGAGGCGGCCGCGCCGTGGCCGCCCAGTATTATGAGGGTGCCCGGGCTCAGGCGCCGTATCTCCGAGGTGATGCGCGCCAGGAAGGCCGAGTCGAAGATGGCCACGGTAGTGATGGCGGCGGCCAGCGGGCGGCGCGCCAGCAGCCGGCGGAAGCGCGGCCCCTGCCAGGGCAGCAGCGGCCTGCAGACGGTCTCCACCGACAGCCCCGCCGCCTTGGCCTGCGCCGAGAGCAGCGGCACCGCCAGCTTGGGCGGTACCACCGCCCAGCGCAGCAGGGCCATGCCCAGGTTGAAGAGGGCGCTGTTAGGGTTGTACACGCCGGACGAGCCATGCGGGGGCGGCGACGGGCGGAAGATCTCCTCCTCGTCGTCGATAAGCAGCAGGTCGAGCGCGGCCGTCATACTATCCGTATTATAGCCCACGCCGCGGGGCCGCGCAACCCCCGCGCCCTTGCGCGGCGGGGCGGGCATTTAGGATAATGAAAATATGCGCAGAGTGTTCAAAGCCGAGGAGTACCTCGTCAAGACCGAGAAGGCGGCCGTCGTTTCGCTGATCTTCGCGATGGTGGCGCTGTCCTTCATGCAGGTGCTGCTGCGCCTGCTCTTCCACTCCGGCATAGTCTGGCTGGACCCGCTGCTGCGGCACATGGTGCTGTGGGCCGGGCTCATAGGCGCCGCCCTTTCGGCTCGCTACGCGCATCACTTCGCGCTGGAAGCCTTCGTCAAATTCGCCCCTAAATACATGCACCGCCCGCTGGACGTCTTCGCGGCCCTGTTCACCGCGGCGGCCTCGGCGCTGCTGTTCTACGCCTCCTACAAGTTCATCCGCGACGAGTTCGCGGCAGGAGCGGTGGCCTTCTATATAGAAAGGTTCACCGTGAAGTCCGGCTGGGCGGAGCTGATCATCCCGGTCTCTTTCGCGCTGATCGGGCTCCATACCCTGATAGGCATCTTCCGGCCCAAGGACCATGAAGAGGGGCCGTTCTGATGGGCTTCGTGATAGGCCTGCTGATCGTCCTGCTCGCCTTCCTGGGCTCGCCGGTGTTCACGCTCATCGGCGGCGGGGCCATCTTCCTCTTCGCCGCGGCCGGCATCGATTCCTCCGCCGTCATCGTGGAGATGCTGCGCCTGGCCTCCCTGCCGGCGCTCATCGCCATACCGCTGTTCACCTTCTCGGGCTACATCCTGGCCGAGAGCAAGGCGCCGCACCGCATGCTGAACCTGGCCGAGGCCATGTTCGGCACCATGCCCGGGGGCCTCGCCATCGTGGCGCTGTTCACCACCGCGCTGTTCACGGCCTTCACCGGCGCCTCCGGCGTCACCATCATAGCGCTGGGCGGCCTGCTGTACCCGATGCTCGAGAAGCAGGGCTACCCGGAGAAGTTCACGCTGGGCCTGCTGACCACCACCGGCAGCCTCGGCCTGCTGTTCCCGCCCAGCCTGCCCATCATCCTCTACGGCATAGTGGCCAAGATAGACATAGACCGCCTGTTCCGCGCCGGCCTGCTGCCGGGCCTGCTGCTGCTGGGCGCGCTGTCGGTCTACGCTTTCGTCACCGCGCGCAAGGCCGGGGTCAAGAATATCCCTTTCTCCAAGGCGGCGCTCAAGAAAGCGGTGCGGGAGATCGCCTGGGAGCTGCCGCTGCCCTTCCTTATAATAGGCGGCATCTACCGCGGCCTGTTCACCGCGAGCGAGGCCGCCTCCGTGATGGCCTTCTACGTCATCATCACCGAGGTTTTCATCTACCGCGACCTGCACTTTTTCCGCGACATCCCGCGCGTGGCGGTAAAGAGCATGCTGCTGGTGGGCGCCATCTTCATGGTGCTCGGCACGGCGCTGGGCTTCACCAATTACCTTATAGACGCGCAGATCCCGGACCAGATCTTCGCCTGGCTGCACACCTACGTCTCCAGCAAGGTGGTCTTCCTCATCCTGCTCAACGCCTTCCTGCTCGTCATAAACATGATCGAGATCTTCTCGGCCATCATCATCGTCGTGCCCATCATCGTGCCGGTGGCCTCGCAGTACGGCATAGACCCGGTGCACCTGGGCGTGATCTTCCTGCTTAACCTGGAGATCGGCTACATGCTGCCGCCGCTGGGGCTGAACCTGTTCCTCGCCAGCTCGCGCTTCCACAAGAAACTCCCCACCCTCTACCGGGCCACCGGCCCCTTCCTGCTGATCCTGCTGGCCATGCTGGCCCTCGTGACCTATCTGCCCTCGCTGAGCCTGCTGGGCGCTAACCCCTGACGCCGGGGCGCAAGCCCCTGTTCGTCCGCGGTGAGGAGTACTGTGACAAGTTCACCCGCAAACCTGTACCTGGACCTGCTGAAAAAAACCCTGACGTTCACCCTTTGGCCGGAGCCGCCGGCCCCCGCGGAAGACCCCGGGGCGCGGCTCTCGTTCCTGGAGAGGGCGGCCCTGGGCCATGTATCGGGGGCGCTGGCACGCGCCGAGATAGGCCTTTTCTCCACCCGCCGGCCGGTCGAGGAAGACCGCCGCGAGGGCAAGACCTGGCCCGCCTGCGCGCACACCATGATAGGCTTGCGCCGGCTGGACAATTTGCAGTTCTGCGTCGAGACGGCGCTGCTGGAGGGCGTGCAAGGCGATTTGATAGAGACCGGCGTCTGGCGCGGCGGCGCCTGCATCTTCATGAAGGGCGTGCTGGCGGCGCACGGCGCGGCGGACAGGAAGGTCTTCGTCGCGGACTCGTTCAGGGGCCTGCCCGAGCCGGACCAGAAGTACCCGGCCGACCGGGACTCCAACTTTCACACTTTTCCCGCCCTGGCGGTGCCCCTGGAGGAAGTGAAGGAAAACTTCCGCAAATACGGCCTGCTCGACGATAACGTCGTCTTCCTCCCGGGCTGGTTCAAAGACACTTTAGCCGACCCCGCCATAAACAGGCTGGCCGTGATGCGCCTCGACGGGGATATGTACGGCTCCACGCTGGAGGCGCTGACCGCGCTCTACCCCAAGCTCTCTCCCGGCGGCTTCTGCATAATAGACGATTACGCCCTGCCCGGCTGCCGCAAAGCCGTGGACGATTTCAGGGCGCGGCACGCCGTCACCGAAGAGGTGCGCGCCATAGACTGGGCGGGCGCCTTCTGGAGAAAAGCCAAGACCTAGGCCGCCGCCGGGCCCAGACAGGAAACCATGAAAATAGAACTCAGCGACAAACTCAAAGCCTTCCCGCCCTTCCTCTTCGAGGAGCTTTACCGCAAAGAGCGCGCCGAGCGCGCCAAGGGCAGGGACATCATCAGCCTCGCGGTGGGCGATCCAGATATCCCCACCGACAGGCGCATAGTTGCCGACGCCGTGCGGGAAATAAAGAAAGCGCCCAACCACCGCTACCCCAACACCAAGGGCAACGAGAACCTGCGCAGGGAGATCTCCGCCTGGCACAAGCGCCGGTTCAGGCTGGACTTCCACCCCTCGAACGAGGTTTCCATCCTGATCGGCTCCAAGGAGGGCATAGCGCACCTGCCCTTCGTGGTGATGAACGCGGGCGACTACTGCCTGATCCCGGACCCGACCTACCCCACCTACCGCACGGGCGTGATCCTGGCGGGCGGGCGCATCCACGACGTACCTCTGCTGGAGAAGAACGCCTTCCTGCCTGACCTCGGAAAAATACCGCAGAAGGTGGTGAGCAGGACCAAGTTGTTCTTCCTCAATTATCCCAACAACCCCACCGGCGCGGGCGCTACCCTGGATTTCTTTAAAGACCTGGTGAAATGGGCGAGGAAGAACGGCGTGGTGATAGCGCAGGACGCGGCTTACTGCGATATCTATTTCGACAAGCCGGCGCCCAGTATCCTGCAGGTTCCCGGCGCGCGCGATGTGGCGGTGGAATTTTACTCCTCCTCCAAGACCTACTGCATGGCCGGCTGGCGCATAGGCTGGGTGGTGGGCAACTCCAAGGTAGTCTGCGCGCTCAACCAGGTGAAAGAGAACATAGATTCGGGCCCCTTCAACGCCATCCAGAACGCGGTGGCCTATGCGCTGAAGCACCACGAGAAGATAGTGCCGGCGGTCAGGGCGCGCTTTAAGGCGCGGGCCGGACTTTTCTGCAGGACGCTCCACGAAACCGGCTGGAAGTTCCCCGACCCGCAGGGCAGCTGCTTCGTCTGGGCGCGGCCGCCGGTGAACTGCTCTTCACTGGAGGCTGTCTACTTCATGCTCGAGAACGCGCATCTCCTGACCGCGCCGGGCTCCGGCTTCGGCCGCTGCGGAGAAGGCTTCGTGCGCTTCTCCCTGACCGAGCCCGACGCCCGGCTGGCCGAGGCCGCGCGCCGGGTGCGCGCGCTGGACTGGAAGAAGTTAAAGCCCGGGAGATAATTAGGTAGAATAACCCGGCCGGCCCCCAGGCTGGCGGGGGCCCTATGCGCGGAAAAATACTGCTGGTGGACGACGACAAGACGCTGCGTACCGATTTCACGCTCTGGTACGAGGAGTACGACATCACGCCCGTCGGCAGCGCCGCGGAAGGCCTGGCCCTGCTCGCCAAACCCAACGAATTCGACCTCGTCATCATGGACGTGCAGATGCCCGGCATGGACGGCCTGACCGCGCTGGAGCGCATCAAGGCCGCAGCCCCGGGCCGCAGCGTCATCATCATGACCGGCTACAGTTCCAAGGACGCCGCTATCCGCGCGCTGAAGGCCAGGGCAGACAACTTCATCGAGAAGCCGTTCGACCTCAAGACCATGCGCGCCGCCATCGAGCGGGAGCTGTCGCGCAGCCGCGGCGAGGCCAGCCCGGAAGAGATGGACCTGCAGGGCAAGGTGGAGCACGTCCGCTGGTTCCTCGAGGGCAACTGCTTCAAGAAGATCTCGCTGGAGGACGCGGCCCGCACGGTCTACCTGACCCCCAAGTACCTGAGCCGCGTGTTCAGGGAGCGGACCGGCCTGGGCTTCAACGAGTACCGCCTGAAGGTCAAGATGGCGCAGGCCAAGAAACTGCTGAAGGCCACCGGCGTCACCGTCAAACAGGTCTCCGCCAAGCTCGGCTACGCCAACGCCGAATCCTTCATCCGCCAGTTCGAAAAGATAACGGGGGCCACCCCGTCCGCCTACCGCCGCGCCCAGCGGCGCCCTAAAAAGCGATAGTGGAAAAAAGTCAATAAAAGAGGGAAGCCGCCAATTGTAAAGGACGGCGCCCGGGGCTATACTATGGATGCAGGAAGCCGGGGGACGGCAAGCGCGTAACCCGGCAGGCAGTTGAGGCGGGGTTATGGAAAAGCATGCTGCAACAAATCCGGGCGCTGCTATCGACTCGACATACGCCGAGCCGCGCCCCACGTTTCCGGCACGGGTCCAGCCTCCCCCCGCCGCTAGGCCCGCGCCGGCTCCTCTCCGCCAGCCGCCGTCCGTGAGGACGGTGCTGGTGGTGGACGACAATAAAGACTACAGGGACCTCGTAAAGCATCTGCTGAGCGTCCACCATTACAACGTCCTCGAAGCCTCCAACGGCCAGGAGGCCATCTCCGTCATAAGCAGGCAGGTCCCGGACCTGGTGCTGGTGGATTTCAACATGCCCAAGATGAACGGGTATGAGATGATCCAGGAAGTCCGCAGCAATTACGAGACCCGCAAGCTGAAGATCATAATGTTCACCGGCGCCACCAACAGGCAGCACCTGCGCTCGCTGAACATGGATATCACCGATTTCCTGGAGAAGCCGGTTTCCAACTCCAAGCTGCTGGAAAGCATCGCCAAAGCTTTCGGCACCGCCGCCCCGGCCGCGGCGCCCAGACCCCAGCCCAAACCCCAGCCCAAACCGGAACCCGTCCAGGGGCCGGAGCCCGCGGCAGAGGTCCTTGAACCGGAGCCGCCCATGCTGGCCATCGAGCGCTTCGAGCAGAGCCAGCCGTCCGCCCGGCGGGAGGCTCAGCCTGCGCCGCAGGTGGAACTGCCCCCGGAGGCCCTGCAGCAGGAGCCGGAGCAGGAACCGGTGCCTGAGCAGCAGCCCATCTCGCTCCCCGAGCCTGAACCGGAAGTCCAGGCCGCACCGGAGCCCGCGCCCGAGGCCGAGGCCGTCCCTGTGCCCGAAGAAGAAGCCCCGGACATGGACCTGATGCTGGGCGAGGACAACGCGGAGCTGGAGATCCTGGAAAGCGGGGCGCCCCGCAAAGAAGACAAGCAGGAGGCGGTGGGCCTGGAGAACCTGACGCACGACTCCCCCCTGATACAACGCGTCAACAAGATACTGATGGCCGCGGTGGAGATGCGGGCCTCGGACATC
This sequence comes from Elusimicrobiales bacterium, assembly GCA_028688015.1. Lineage (GTDB taxonomy): Bacteria > Elusimicrobiota > Elusimicrobia > Elusimicrobiales > UBA9959 > UBA9959. The sequence continues at coordinate 209,805 of JAQTZB010000002.1, forward strand.
CACATAGAGCCGTTCGAGAACAAGGTGATGGTGCGCGTCAGGGTGGACGGCGTGCTGCGCCTGCTGACCACGCTGCCCATCGCCATCCACCAGCGGCTGACCGCCCGCATCAAGATCATGAGCAGCCTGGTGATAACGGAGCGCCGCCTGCCGCAGGACGGCCAGTTCCGCGTGCAGATCCGCGGCAACCGCATAGAGTTCCGCGTCAGCACGGTACCGTGCATCAAGGGCGAAAAGATCGTCATGCGCGTGCTGGGCCAGAGCAAGCTCAACAGCAGCCTCTCCCAGCTGACCCTGACGCCCCGGGAGCTGACCGCCGTGCAGGGCGCGCTGAAGAGCTCCAACGGGCTGGTGCTGGTGACCGGGCCCACGGGCAGCGGCAAGACCACCACCCTCTATACCATGATCAACGTGCTGAACCGCCCCGACGTGAACATCATGACCGCCGAGGACCCCGTAGAGTACGAGGTCCCCAACGTCAACCAGGTCAAGATCCTCTCCAGCATCGGCCTGACCTTCGAGTCCACGCTGCGCGCCTTCCTGCGCCAGGACCCGGATATCATGCTGGTGGGCGAGATCCGCGACATGGAGACCGCCGAGATCGCCATCAAGGCCTCCATCACCGGTCACCTGGTCTTCTCCACGCTGCATACGAACAGCGCGCCGGCCACCGTGGTGCGCCTCACGCACATGGGCGTGGCGCCCTACCTGGTGGCGGCCAGCGTGCGGCTGGTGGTGGCCCAGCGCCTGGTGCGCACGCTGTGCCCGCACTGCCGGGGCGCCGGCGCCGTCACGGCGGACGACAAGCAATTCCTGAACGAGAAGGAGATAGCCTCGCTGAAGACCGTGTACCATCCCGTGGGCTGCAAGCACTGCAACGGCGGTTACTCCGGGCGCAGGGCGGTTTTCGAGATCATGCCGGTGGAGACTTCGGCCATGAGGCAGCTCATCACCACCAGCAATGACGTGGATAAGCTGACCGCGCTGGCCGTCAGCGAGGGGATGACCTCGCTGCGCCAGTCGGCCCTTGACGCGGTCCGGCGGGGCGAAACCTCCCTGCAGGAAGCGTTCAAGATCATGATGGGGTGATCTATATGGAAACGCCCGACCAGGACACTATTTACGAGGACAGGGACCCCTACGCCCCGGAGTACGGGAAGTACGAGCTGTCCTACCCGGAGCTCTGCTCCGAATTCCTGACCGCGCTGGCCAAGTCCGTCAAGAACGCGGCCCTCTACGGACTGGCCCACCCGCTGGTTATAGAGGCCGTCCGCAAGAACGCCTCCCTGCTGGGCCTGATCTTCAGGGCCAAGAAGGAGGAGTCGCTGACCGTCTCGTTCATGAACGACGCCTGGCTCTTCAACGAGACCGCCGTCCCCGCCGTAACGCAGGAATCGCAGAACATGAACGCTTTCTTCAAAGCCCGCCGCATCACCGGGCTCACCTTCCTGGCCGGCATCCAGTCCTTCGAACTGGCCGCCCTCTGCGAATTCCTGGCCGCCCCGGCCAAGAACCGCCCCGATAACTTCATGGAGGAATTCTTCTCCGGGAAAGGCGTCACCAATATCAAAGCCGAGGCCGTGCGCTACATCAAGGAAAGCGGCTTCACCCGGCAGGATCCCTACAGGCCAGCCCAGGCGGAACCCGAGCAGCCGCGGCGGCAGGAGCCGGCCCCGGAACCGGTAAAAGCGCAGGCGCCGCGCCCGGCGCAGCAGCCGCTGCGGCCCGCGCCCGCTCTTCAGCCGCGCCCGGCGCAGCAGCCCCGGCCGGCCCCGGCCGTACAGCCGAGGCCGCAGCAGCCGGCGCAGCCCGTGCAGCAGCGCCCGGAGCGCTTCGAAGAATTAAAAAAGCCGGCGGCACTGCCGGCCCACGCCGCGCCCGCGCAGGCTGCCAGGCCGCCCGCGGCACCCCAGCGGCCGGCACCCCAGCCCGCCGCGGCCAAACCCGCCCCCACTCCGGCCGCCGCGCTCTTCGGCGCGGGCCCCGGCAAAGGCCCGGGCAAGGGTCCCGGCCCTGGAGGGGCCGGTGCGGCCCTCTTCGGCTCGCCCGCCCCGGCGGCGCAGCCTGCGGCCGCACCTGAACCCGTCCCGCAGCAGCCCGCCAGCGCGCTGGCCGCCATGAGCTTCGGCGGTATCCTGAAGGGCCTCGTGGAATCGGCGGTAAAAGACCCCAAGGACCGCGTGCAGGCCTACGAAGAAGCGATGAAGATGATCAAGGAGACGATGGAGCAGCAGATAGCCGACTCCACCAAGGCGATAGCGGCGGAAAAAGAGCAGGCCATCAGGACCCGCAGCCGCACCGAGCAGGTGCTGTCCCACGTGGCGGAAGGCAAGGTCATAGTGGACAAGCAGGGCAAGATCCTGATGATGAACCCCGCCGCCGAGGAGATAGCCGGCACCAAACTGGCCGACGCGGTGGGCAGGCACATCTCCGAGCACATGCGCCCCGGAGAGCACTTCCTTACCTTATCGAAGGATATGGACCTAACCGGTGCCAACCAGCTTTCAGGAGAGGTCCAGCAACAGGGCGACGAGCACATGGGGCGCGCGCTGCGGCGTTCGATGGCTTTGCTGGAGGACGACGAGGGCCGCGTGCTGGGCACCTATACCACGCTGCCCGAGATCAGCAAGTACCGGGAAGCGCAGAAGCTGCAGGAGGAATTCCTGTCGCGCATCACGCACGACCTGCAGTCGCCGCTGTCCTCCATCACCTCGGCGCTGGAGATGCTCACCGACGCCGCCGGCAACAAGCTCGACACCACGGAGAACAAGTTCCTCGACATCAGCATCCGCAACAGCCACCGCCTGAGCCAGATGATCAAGGGCATCCTGGACTTCTCAAAGCTGCAGTCGGGGAAGCTGGACATGCACCCGCAGCCGACTTTGATGGCCCCGATAGTGGCCGAGGCGACGGAGGGCCTGATGCCGTGGGCCAGGACCAAGAACATCACGCTCAGCGTGCGGCCCGTGCCCGAGGACCTCTCCGCGCTGGCCGACGCGCCGCGCATAGTGCAGGTACTGACCAACCTGATTTCCAACGCCATCAAGGCCACGCCGGAAGGCGGTACCGTGACGGTGGCCGCGGCGTGCAACCCCGGCGAGGAGGGCGGGGTGCTGTTCGGAGTGCGGGACACCGGGCACGGCATCCCCAAGGAGGACCTGGACAAGCTCTTCCACAAGTTCGTGCAGCTCTCCTCCTACGACACGCAGGAGGGCGTGGGCCTGGGGCTGGCTATAGTCAGCGATTTCGTGAAGCTGCACGGCGGCCGGGTGTGGGTGGAGAGCGAAGAGGGCAAGGGCGCCACCTTCTACTTCACGCTGCTGCCGGCCGAGGCGTCCTGCCCGGCCTAAGGCTCGCAGGCGGTCTTGTCGAAGCGGATCTCGGAGTTCTCCCCGACGTTAAGCTGGTCCTTGCGCCCTATGACCGTGGCGCTGGGACCTACCAGCGAGCCGCCCAGGTTGATGTTCCTGATCTGGGCGTTCTCGTTGACTATCGAGTCGGAGATGATGGCGGAATCTATCCTGGCGCCGTCGCCGATGGAGGCGTAGGGCCCGACTATGGAATTTTCCACGCGCGCAGTCGGGGAAATGTAGACCGGCGGGATGATCAGCGAGTTCTTGGCCTTTGGCGAGAACTTCTTCTTATCCAGGATGTGGCGGTTGGTCTCCAGCAGCGTCTCGGGCTTGCCGCAGTCGTACCAGCCCTCTATCGGCACCGGCTTCAGCTTGTGGCCCCCCTTCACCAGCAGCGCCAGCGCGTCGGTGAACTGGATCTCGCCCTTGGTGGTCCGACCGGACTTCACCAGGCGCTCCAGGCTGTTGTAGAGCAGGGCCGAGTTGCGGAAAGAATAAATACCGACGATAGCGAGATTGGTTTTTGGATGCTCGGGTTTCTCCACCATCGCGGATATATAGCCGCCCTTGGTCTCCACCACGCCGAAGCGGCGCGGGTCGGCCACTTCCTTCACGGCGATGCAGTCCTCTTTGGAGTTCAGGAACTTGGAGAGGTCGGCGTCCAGCACGGTATCGCCCAGCATGACCACCACAGGGCCCGTTGCGGCGCGGCGCGTGAGCCAGATGGCGTGGCCCAGGCCCTTCTGCTCGGCCTGCTCCACGTAGGAAACCTCGAGGCCCTTATAGTTTTTCGCCACGTATTCCCGGATCTTCTCGCCGAGATAGCCCACCACCAGGCAGACCTTCCTGATGCCGGCCCCGGAGAGGTCGTCGAGGATATGGCCTATGATGGGCTTGTCGCCCACGGTCAGCAGCACTTTGGGATAGGTGTGCGTGTGCGGCCGCAGCCGCGTCCCCGTCCCCGCCACCGGCACCACCGCTGTAAATTCAGTTTTAGCCATAGAGCACCTCTTTAAGGATTATAGGATTTAGTCCACCGTCATCTGGCGGTAGACTTCTTTGTAGTCCGGCGGAGCCTTCAAGCCGGCCTTCGCGTATTTTTTAGAATCCCAGAAGTTGGGGCGGGCCTCGGCGCGGCGGTAGTCCGCCAGCGCGTCCAGCCGGCGGCCCAGCAGGTCCATGGCCTGCGCGCGGCGCAGGTAGCAATAGGTCACCCAGCCCTTCTCCGGGAAGCCGGTCTTCTCTATGCCCGTGGTGAGCCAGGCGGCGGCCTCCTCGTAGCGCTTCAGCGCTATCAGGGCGTCCCCGGCGGACAGGTAGATCATCGCGAGCTGCTGCTCCAGGCCTTTCTGCTGCCGCATCTGCCAGGCGCCCAGGAAGGCCTCGCACTCCGCCAGCACGCCCTGCCAGTCCTCGGCCTGGATATGGGTCATGATCTCGCCCACGCGGAACAGCATGTTGGACGGGTCCACGGCCTTCAGTTCGGCCGTCTCGGCGTAGGCCGCCTTAAAATCGCCCTCGTGCATGGAATAGATCTCTATCAGGAAGAAGCGGGCCTCCATCTTGAAGAAGCGCCCCTTCTCCCGCGCCACCTTGACGTACTCGATGCCGCGCTGCTTGTCTCCGCCCACGAACAGTTTGGCGCCCAGCCCCAGCGCGCCGGGCAGCGTGGCCGCGTAATAATCGAAGATGCCCAGGCCCAGGTAGGCGTCGTAGACGGCGGGGTTGAGTTCCACGCACTTCTTCAGGTACTTGCGGCCCTTGCGGCCGTGCGTATAGGCGCTCCACCAGCTGCGCTTGACCGCGTACCAGCGCCCCTCCAGGCCGTAGGCGCCGCCCATGAAGAAGTAGGCCTGGTCCAGGTCGCGCCCCTCCTTGATCAGGCGCTTCGACAGCTCTATGGCCTTGTCGGCGTTGACCATGAACTCACGCTCCACCGCGTCCAGCCCCGCCTGGTTGTCGAAATTCTGGGAATAGCGCCACCACGCCAGCGCCGCCAGCGCGAAGTAGCCGGCAGGGTCCTCCGGGGAGAGTTTTATGATCTCCCTGAACTCCCCCTCGGCCTTGTCGAACTCCAGGCGGTACATCTGGGCTATGCCGCGGTCGTAGCGCTCGTCGGCGCCGCGGCTCAGCGTGAAAGGCCGCGTCGACGCCTGCAGGTCCACCAGCGCGGGCCCCAGTTCGTCTTCGGCGGCAGGCAGCGCCCGGGCGGCCGGGGTGAAGCAAAGCAGCAGGAGAAGCAGGATGTTTTTCATGGTTTCCTTAAACTAACAGCGACAGGCCCAGCAGGGCCAGCACCAGGAACGAGGCCAGCGCGAAATAATATTCCCCGCCCCGCCAGTAGCCGTAGATCAGCATGCCCACGCGCGCGGCGGGCGTAAGCAGCAGCGCCAGCAGCCCGGCCCGCAGCAGCCCGGCGCCGGCCGCGGAACCGGACAGGGACAGCCCCAGCCCCGCAAGCAGCAGGAACAAACTGAGGAACACGCCGGAGAGCAGCGTGCGCTGGATCAGTTTGGCGAAATCTTTTTCCTGGAACATATCAGAACGACCTCGCCAGCATCTTCACCGCCACCAGCAGCGTCAACACGGAGAATACCAGCTGCAATTTCTCGGACTTCACCTTGTAGAGGACGTAAATGCCGAAAAAGGACCCCCCCAGTACGCCGGCCACTATCACCGCGGTCAGTTCCAGCGGCACCAGGCCCTTGCGGAAATAGACGTAGGCGCTGGCCGCGGCCGAAACCCCGATTATGAAGTTGCTGGTGGCGGCCGCGGCCTTCATCGGCACGCCGCAGAGCAGGTTCATAAGCGGCACCTGCACTATGCCCCCGCCTATGCCCAGCAGGCCCGACAGCGAACCGGCGAAGAAGGAGACCGCCGAGGCGGGCGCCATGTTCTTCACGGCGTAAGGGGTATGGGCGCCGGCTGCGGGGTCGAAGAACGCCGAGTCGAAGGCCGTCTTTTGCCCGGCCGCCGGGAGCGCCGCGGGCGCGGCCCCCTTGCGCCCTTTCAGGAACATCAGCGCGGAAACGGGGAAGAGCATCAGCGCGAAGAGCAGCTGCATCAGGTCCCCGGGCAGTTTATTGGCCACGAGCGCGCCCACTATGGACCCCACCGCGGTAGTGACCTCCAGCGTGATGCCCAGGCGGATGTTGGCCAGGCCGCGTTCCACGTTGACCGCCGCCACGGCGCTGGAGGTGGCCACTATGGCCGCGAGCGAAGCGGCCACGGCCTGGTGGATGGGGATATTCAGCGCCAGCACGAGGAACGGCACCATGAAGATGCCGCCGCCCACTCCCAGCGAGGAGCCGAGCAGGCCGATGAAAACGCCGAAGGCCAGCAGCGCCGAGAAATTGAGGGCGGTCAGTTCGAACATATCAGCCTCCGGCCTGCTCCAGCCCGCGCAGGAAAATATCCGCCTCGGCCTCGCCTATATCGTAGGCCCTGCCGCACTTGGCCCCGTCGAACTCCAGCAGGTTCAGGCCCAGGTCCATCGGCGGCTTTATAAAGTAGACGTCCGGCTCCGATTTCATGAACACGCGCGACTCGTAGATCTTCTGCGTGTGGATGGACAGCATCCGGCGGGCTTTGTGTTCGAAATAGCTGAACGGGCCGCTCGAAGGGTAGTTCAGGTCCTCGTCGCGGGAGTTGCCTATCATGATCACGGTGCGGCAGCCCTCGAACAGGCTCAGGTTGATCGTGGCTATGCCTATCACGCCGCCGTCCACCAGGTGGTACTTGCGGCCGTGTTCCTCAACCTCCACCGGCGGGAAGATCATCGGGATGGAGCAGCTGGCCATCAGCGCGTCGGTGAAAGAGAGGTTGTGGCTCTGCGTCGAGCCGTCGAAGCGCACGATGTAGGGGAGCTTCATCTCCACGGCGTGGCTGATGACGTAGAACTTGATGTTGCGCGGGAACTGCGGCCCGCTGCGCGCCAGCCAGCCGTTAAGGAATTCCTTGACCCGGCGGTTGCTGAACAGCGTCAGCCGCGACAGGCGGTTCTGAAAAAAGAAATTGAGCTTGTTGGAAAAACTGCCGCCGTCCTGCTGGTAGAGTTCCAAGGGTATATTATAGAAGCGCGGCTTCAGCGCCAGGATGTCGGAGGGCTTCATGTTGCGCCAGATCTGGCCGAGCTCGCCGGTCTTGTTGTAGCAGTAGGCCGCGCCGTTGAGAGAGCCGATGCTGAAGCCTGCCACCGCGTCGAAGTGCAGGCCCTGCCGCACCAGCTCGGCCAGCACGCCGGACTGCCACGCGCCCAGCGCGCCGCCGCCGCAGAGGAAAAGGCCCACCGGCCGCCGGAACTTGAACATTCCCTTTATCGCTCCTTTATAAAATAATAGAATATTATTGTAGCAAATGGCGCGCCGCGCCTTGCCAAGAGGAGACCTAATGTCAGACTACCTGATACTCGCCGGCTTAGCGGTCATTATGGGCCTCACGCTCGTCCTGCCCTTCTCGGTGAAGCGGGTCGAGGACGACCTCGAAGCGTTCCTGTTCGTGATGGGCCTGGCCGCCGTCAGCATCTCCGGCCTGTGGAGCCTGCACCTCATCAAAGAGGCGCTGCGGGAGCCGCTCGCCATCACCGCCGCGGTAGGCATCGTCGGCCTGCTGTTCCGCGAGGTCCGCCGGCACCTGAAAGGCTGGATGGACGCCCTCACGGCGCGGGTGGGCCTGCCCTGGACCATCTTCATCATCGTCGTCCTGCTCGGCCTGGGCTCCAGCGTTTTCACGGCCATAGTCTCGGCCATCATGCTGGCCGAGGTAGTGACCCTGCTGAAGCTCAACCGCGAGTTCGAGATCAAGCTCACCGTCTACGCCTGCTACGCCATAGGCCTGGGCGCCGCCCTGACGCCGCTGGGCGAGCCGCTCTCCACCATAGTGGTTTCCAAGCTCAAGGGGCCGCCGCACTACGCCGATTTCTTCTACCTGTTCAAGCAGATAGGCGCCTGGGTAGTCCCCGGCGTCCTGCTCTGCGCCGCCCTGGCGGCGCGCGGGGCGCGCGGCGCGGCCGACAAGAAGGGCGGCCTGCACGAGGACGCCCACGATTCCAACAAGGTGATCCTGGTCCGCGCCGCAAAAGTCTACATCTTCGTGATGGCGCTGATCTTCCTGGGCTCCGGCCTGACGCCGCTGGCGGAGCGCTTCGTGGCGCAGATGCCCACCTGGGCCCTCTACTGGGCCAACTCGGTGTCCGCCATCCTGGACAACGCCACACTGGCCGCGGCCGAGATCGCGCCGGTGATGACGGACCGGCAGATAACCTTCATCCTGATGGGCCTGCTGATCGCCGGGGGCATGCTGATCCCGGGCAACATCCCGAATATCGTGAGCTCGGCCAAGCTCGGCATCAAGTCGCGCGAATGGGCCAAAGCGGCCCTGCCCTTCGGGGGCGCGCTGATGCTCGCCTATTTCGTACTGATGACCCTGCTGGTGAAATAAAGGAGAACCGCCATGGAATGGAACTGGAAGACCATAATCGAACCCTTCAAGATCAAGAGCGTAGAGCCGCTGGGGATCACCACCCGTGCGGAGCGCGAGACCGCGCTGGAGCAGGCGCACTACAACCTTTTCAACATCAGGGCGGAGAAGGTCCTGATAGACCTGCTGACAGATTCCGGCACCGGCGCCATGAGCGCCGCGCAGTGGGGCGGCATCATGGTGGGCGACGAGTCCTACGCCGGCGCCCGCAGCTACTATAATTTCGAGGCGGAGATAAAGGACCTGACCGGTTTCGACGAGGTCATCCCGGTGCACCAGGGCCGCGCCGCCGAGAAGATCCTGTTCGGCGCGATAGCCGGCAGGGGCAAATACATCATCTCCAACTCCCACTTCGACACGACGCGCGCCAACGTGGAGTTCACCGGCGCCGAGGCGATGGACTTCCCGGTGAAAGAGGCGCTGGACTTCGACAAGCCGGCGCCTTTCAAGGGCAACGCCGACGTGGCCGCGATGGAGAAGTTCATAAAGGAAAAGGGCGCCAAGAACATCCCGCTGTGCGTGATGACCGTCACCAACAACTCCCTCGGCGGCCAGCCGGTCTCGATGGAGAACCTGAAGGCCGTGCGCGAACTCTGCAACAAGCACGGCATCCCGATGTTCCTCGATTGCGCCCGCTTCGCAGAGAACGCCTATTTCATCAAACTGCGCGAGAAGGGCTGGGCCGGCTGCCCGGTGCGCGAGATCGCGGAGCAGATGTTCGAGCTGGCCGACGGGGCCTGGATGAGCTCCAAGAAGGACGCGCTGGTCAACATCGGCGGCTTCCTGGCCCTGAACAACAAGGAGTGGTCGGCTAAAGCCCGCCAGATGCTGATCCTGACCGAGGGCTTCAACACCTACGGCGGCCTGGCCGGCCGCGACCTGGAGGCCATCGCCATCGGCCTGCGCGAGGTGCTCGACGAGAATTACCTGCAGTACCGCATCCGCTCCTCCGCCTACCTGGGCGAAGGCCTGCTCAAGCACGGCGTGCCGATCATCAACCCGCCCGGCGGCCACGGCGTTTACGTGAACGCCAAGAAGTTCCTGCCGCACATCAAGCCGCAGCAGTTCCCCGCGCAGGCGCTGGCCTGCTCGCTGTACCTGGAGGGCGGCATCCGCGGCGTGGAGATAGGCACGCTGATGTTCGGCAAGCGCGGCAAGGACGGCGCTTTCCAGGCGGCGCCCATGGAACTGGTGCGGCTGGCCATCCCGCGCCGGGTCTACACGCAGAGCCACATCGATTACGTGATAGAGGTCTTCGCCTGGCTGGCCAAGCGCAAGAAGTCCATAAAGGGCCTGGAGATAGTGGAGGCCCCCGCGATACTGCCGCATTTTACCGCCAAGCTGAAGCTGGCGAAGTAAGGCCTGAAAACTGCGCCGCGGGCCAAGCGGCACCGACTTATGTTCAAGAGAAAAGACAGGATCAGCGCCATCCGTTCGGAGCTGGAGGCCATAGCAGGCCCGGAGAACGTCCGCACCGACGAAGCCGAGCTGCTGATGTATTCCTACGACGCCGGCATGGCCCGCGCCCGGCCGGAAGTGGTGATCAATTTCACCTCGGCGGCGCAGGTGGCTCCGGCCGTAAAGACGCTCTACGGCGCCGGCGTGCCCTTCCTGCCGCGCCTCGCAGGCACCAATCTTTCCGGTGGCACCATCCCGCTGAAGGGCGGCGCGATCCTGAACCTGGCCCGGCTGAAGAAGATCCGCCAGATCGACACCGCCGCCGGCCTGGCCCTCGTGGAGCCCGGTGTGGTTAACCTGGAGCTGCAGCGGGCGCTGGAGCCGTTCGGCTTTTTCTACGCCCCGGACCCGGCCAGCCAGAAAGTCTCCACGATAGGCGGCAATATCGGCGAGAACGCCGGCGGGCCGCTCTGCCTGAAGTACGGCGTGACCGCCGACAACGTGGAAAAGCTGGAAGTGGTCACCCCCGAGGGCGAGGTAAAGATTTTTTCCTACAGCGACGCCGGCCCCGACCTGATGAGCGTGCTGATAGGCTCCGAAGGGACGCTCGGCATAGTGACCCACGCGTGGCTTAAGATCCTGCCGCTGCCGGCCCATATCAAGACCGCTTCCGCGGCCTTCCCCTCGCTGGATTCGGCCATCCGCGCGGTGACGCGCGTCATCAGCGCAGGCATCCTGCCGCGCGCCCTGGAGGCGATGGACAAGGTCTCGCTGGACGCCGCGCTGACCGGTAAGGCCAACCCTTTCCCCGCCGGCACCGAGGCCGTGCTGATCATCGAGCTCGACGGCGACGACCCGGTGCGGATAAAGACCGAGCTGGAGACCGCGCACAAGATCTGCTCCGACAACGGCTGCGAGGCCTTCAAGGTGGCCGGCGACGAGGCTGAGCGCGCGCTGCTGTGGCAGGCCCGCAAGGGCGCCTACCCGGCCATGGCCCGCCTGGCCCCCGACCTGCTGGTGGAGGACGGCGTGGTGCCGCGCCCCAGACTGCCCGAGGCGCTCAGAGAGACGCGCGAGATAATTTCCAAGTACAAGCTGACCGCCGGCCTGCTGTTCCACGCCGGAGACGGCAACCTGCACCCCAACGTTATCTTCGACCGGCGCGACATCGAGGAAGTCAAGCGCGTCAAGAAGGCCGGCTACGAGATGCTCAAGTCCTGCATCAGGCTGGGCGGCACCATCTCCGGAGAACACGGCATCGGGGTGGAGAAGCGCGTGGCGATGAACTGGCTTTACGGCAGGGGCGAACTGGCCTTCTTTCACTCTATAAAGCGCGCCTTCGACCCCGCGGGCCTGGCCAACCCGGACAAGATCCTGCCCGTGGCCGGAGAGAAGCCGGCCGCCAAGCCGGACCTGGCCGGCGCCTTCGTCTTCCCCGGCAAGTCGGGACTCAGCCCCGAGGCCCGCAGCGTCATCGACGAGCTGCGCCTGCGCGCTGCCGCCGGCACGCGCACGGCCGTCACCGGCCTGGGCACGCGCCTCAAGGCCGGGCCCGTCGCGGAAGGCGCCCGCCCGCTGGACCTGAAAGCCCTTTCCGGCCTGCTGGAGATAGACCGCGAGAATTTGACCGCCCGCGCCGAGGCGGGGCTCTCTTTCGAGGACTTCCGCCGGCGGCTCAAGGCAGAGGGTTTCCATCTGGACCTGCCGGAGCTCAAGGGCAGCGTAGGCGGCCTGATCGCCTCCAAGGTGTGTCCTGAGATCCGCGGCCTCCTGCTCGGCCTGGAAGTGGCTACCGCCGCCGGCGAGCTGCTGGAGCTGGGCGGCAAGACGGTAAAGAACGTGGCCGGCTACGACGCGGTGCGGCTGCTCTGCGGCTCGCACGGCGCCTACGCCGTCATCCTCTCGGCCACCTTCGCCCTCTCGGCCGGCAAAGAGCGCCAGCGCCCCCCTTTCGCGGAGCCCCCCGCCTGGGACGCTTTCGAACCCGGGGAGATCCACCGCCGGCTCAAGAAAGAATTCGACCCGCAGAACCTGCTGAACCCGTGGATTTACAGGGGAGTTTAGATCACATGAGCGAGCACAACACCGAAGCAGAAGAGCGCCCCGGATTCGCCTGGGAGCCGGAGCAGGAGCACGCCGGCGGCGGCGCCCATTTCCGCAGCGAACTCAACGAGCTCTACGGCCACGAGCAGGCGAACCGCCACCTGGGCGCGCTGCTGACCGACCTGGGCGAGCGCACCCTCTACGACGCGGCCGCCCAGTGCAACCGCTGCGGCTACTGCGAAACCTCCTGCCCCACCTACATGCTGACCGGCCGCGAGACGCTGTCCGCCCGCGGGCGCAACCAGTTCGTGCGCATGCTGGTGGAGGGCCGCGCAAAAACACCGGCCGACGCGGCCGAGGCGCTCTCCACCTGCCTGCTCTGCGGCGCCTGCTCCAGCGCCTGCTACGCCAAGGTTCCCACTCCGGACATCGTGCTGGAGGGCCGCCGCGCGCTTACCGGCTACGGCGACAACTTCTTCGCCAGGGCGGCGGTCAACACGCTGCTCAACGCCCCGCGGCTCTTCGCCTTCTGGCTTAAACTGGCCTACCTGGCCAAGCGCACCGGCCTGCCGCGCCTGGCCGCTAAAATGGGGCTCTACGATTTCATCGGCCTGCCGGGCCTGGCCGAGGCCGAGGGCGGCGTGGACAGCGTGCCCCTGCGCTTCGCCGCCGAGATCCTGCGCAGCGACCCGGAGCTGGGCACGGCCGGGAAGAACCAGCTGGGTTGGGCGTACTTCGCCCCGTGCGGTCCCAACTTCCTCTTCACCGAGGTGGCGCAGGCCACGGTGCGCATCCTGAAGAAGACCTCCGGCCCCGGGATCTTCGTGGACAACCAGTGCTGCGGCCTGATGGCCCACAACTACGGCCGCCTTGACGACGCGCGCGAGTTCGCCCGGCGCAACATCCTGCGCTACGAGGAACTGAAGGCGGCGCACGGCGAGTTCCCGGTGGTGGCGGACTGCGCCTCCTGCACGGCTTTCATGAAGTCTTACGAGCAGCTTTTCACCGGCGACGCCGAGTGGCGGCCCAGAGCGAAAGCCTTCGCCGCGGCGGTGAAGGACATCCTTGAGTTTTACCCGGCCGACAAGGCGGAGCACGGCGACAAGGCCGCCCTGGAGAAGGCCGGCACCGTCACCTACCACGATTCCTGCCGGGCCTGCCACGGCCAGGGCATCCGGCACGAGCCCCGGGTAGTCCTGCAGAAGCTGGCCGGCAAGCAGTACAGGGAGCTGCCGGAGAGCGACTGGTGCTGCGGCGGCGCGGGCGCCTACGCCTTCACCGAGGTGGAACTTTCAAAGAAAGTTTTGGACCGCAAGCTGCGCAACATCGCCTCGGTGCAGGCCGGCACGGTGGTGGTCGGGGGCACTTCCTGCCTGGCGCAGATAGGCGCCGGCCTCAGGGACGCCTACCCCTCCGCGAGGGCCGTGCATTACAGCGTCTTCATTGACGAAACAGGCCAAAAAAACTGACCGATTCTTGAACGCTTAATGCTACAATTATCGCTATGACGCGCGCGGAAGAACTGGAAAACCGCTTAAAATTGCTGGTCAATTTCGGCGGTTCCGTCTCCAAGGAGACCAACCTCAACAGGCTGCTCGAACTCATAGCCGAGCAGGTCAAGACCATCCTGGTCTGCGACCGCTGCAGCGTCTTCATCATGGACCGGCAGACCAACGAGCTCTGGAGCAAGGTGACGCTGGGCCTGCAGCACACCGAGATCCGCGTCCCCTTCGGCAAGGGCATAGTCGGCCACGTGGCCTCCTCGGGCCTGACGCTCAATATCCAGGACGCCTACCAGGACGACCGCTTTACCCACGACATAGACCGCCTGACAGGCTACCGCACGCGCAGCATCCTCGCCGTGCCGCTCAAGAACGTCAGCGGCCACATCATCGGCGTGTTCGAGGCCATGAACAAAGTGGGCGGCCCCTTCAACGTGGACGACGAGGGCATCCTGCAGCTCATCAGCTCGCTGGCGGCTTCGGGCATCGAGAACGCGCAGCTCTACGAGAGCCTCTCCAAGTCCCAGCTCGAGACCATCTACCGCCTGGCCGTCACGGCCGAATACCGCGACCAGCAGGACACGGCCATCCACCTGCGCCACATCAGCGAGTACTCGGCGCTGATAGCGCAGGGCCTGGGCCTGCCCGAGCGCGAGGTGGAGAACATCCGCTACGCGAGCCCCCTGCACGACATCGGCAAGGTGGGCATCGCCGACGCCATCCTGCTCAAGCCCGGCAAGCTGACGCCAGAAGAATTCGAAGAGATGAAAAAACACACGGTCTACGGCGCCAAGATCCTCTGCAACGCCGAGAGCACGCTGCTGCAGGTGGCCTGCAAGGTGGCCGGCTCGCACCATGAGCGCTTCGACGGCACAGGCTACCCGGCCCGCCTGAAGGCGGAGCAGATCCCGATCTACGCGCGCATCGTTTCGGTGGCGGACGTGTTCGACGCGCTGTGCGCGCAGCGCGTCTACAAGCCCAAGTGGGACCCGCAGAAGGCGCGCGAGTACATCATGGAAGAGAACGGCAAGGCCTTCGACCCGAACGTGGTGCAGGCCTTCGACCGCGTGTTCGGCGACATTCTGAAGATGCACGCCCTGGGCGACGGCAAGAGCACCATCATCCCCGGCATCCACCGGGAGATGAACCGCCACAATTTCTGAGTTTCCCGTCACGCACCGTAAGGCCTGAAACTTTTCAGGCTTTTTTTACATCTAACCATTGAAGGGCTAAACGAGCAGGAGGACACTACCATGAGCGAGATGAAAATAACTTTCCCCGGCAACAAGAAGGTGAGCGCGCAGTGGCACGGCTTCGAGATAGCCACCGACCAGCCCGCACCTTCCGGAGAAGGCTCGGCCCCGACCCCCTTCGACCTGTTCCTGGCGTCGCTGGGTACCTGCGCAGGCATCTTCGCGCTGGGCTTCGTGCAGAGCCGCGGCCTCAGCCCCGAGGGCCTGGGCATCGACGTCTCTTTCGAGGTCAGCCCGGAGACGCACCTGCTCTCCAAGGCCGTCATGAAGATCACCCCGCCCAAGGATTTCCCCGCCAAGTACCTGCCAGCCCTGGTCAAATCCGCCGAGCAGTGCCTGGTCAAGCGCACAATGGACAACCCGCCCAAGTTCGAAATCACCGCCGGTTAGGATTCCGCGAGAAGCCCAGTCGGGGCCCAGCAGGGGAAGGTCGCTCGTGGGTTGGCGGCCTACCGCAGGGGGTAGGAACGCAAAACGCGCTCGCGCACACCGTGCGCTCGCTCCGCATTCGCCCTCGGCGCTACGCAAGCCTCGGGCTCATGAGGGTTTTGCTAACCCTACCCCCTGCGGTCTCCGCTGGTTGCTCGCTTGTAATAGTACTGACAGGGCCGGAGGGCCACACACACCACCAAAACAAAACCGCCGGTCCCCCGGCGGTTAACAAATAGTCCAATAGTTAAGAACGTCCCCTCTTACCCTAATACAGAAATCAGCGTCACCTATGGGTGAATGAGCCCAAAGAATATTACTACCAGCAATACAACCAGAGAAATTACCGCGCCAATAATCATACCTGCAGGATTACCAAGGAAACTATCAATCCCAGAGGCCAGTCCGTTAAATGGCTTTGTCGAGGGGGGCGCATCTTTGCTCCGTGCCCCCCTTGCCGAAAGAAAGGATCCAATCATTATAAATAGCCCGAACGCTAATATGAATTTGTAGGCGTTCTCTTCCATATACAACTCCCTACCCACCTATAATTATGGGGACAGTATACTTAATTTGTGCTGCGCCGAAGGTACGGCGAGGGTATGCCTTCCCCCTATATTTATCAGTCCTACCCAAGCGAGCCACCAGCGGAGACCGCAGGGGTAGGACAAGCAAAACCGTCGCGAGCCCGACGCTTGCGTAGCGCGGAGGGCGAGTGCCGAGTGAGCGCACGGTGTGCGCGAACGCGTTTTGCGGTCCTGCCCCTGCGGTAGGCCGCCAAACCACGAGCGTCCTCCCCGCGGTAGGCCGCCCGATGTCAGAAAACTATATTTTAATTTTGGCGATGGCGAGGCTGAAGAGGAGGAATTCCGTCAGGAGGAAGAGGATGATGACCACGCCCCAGGGGAGCGTGACCTGGGTGATGAGCCAGGCGAAGACGACGAGGCCCAGCGTGGTGATGGAGGCCAGGCCCACTATGCGGCGGCGCGAGAGGCCGAGCTTCTCCAGCCGCAGCGCGAAGTGGTCCTTGCTGCCCACGAAGGGCGACAGCCCGCGGCGCAGCCGCATGATAGAGACGAAGAGGGTGTCGTAGATGGGCACCGCCAGGATGAACAGCGGCGCGTAGACGCCCAGCGGGTTCACGTCGGTGTAACGCGTGCCCAGCGCCAGCACCGACAGCAGGTAGCCGCAGACCAGGCTGCCCGAATCGCCCATGAAGATCTTATACTTTTTAGAGAAATTGTAGGGCAGGAAGCCCGCCGCCGCGCCCGCCAGCGCCGCCGCCGCGAAGTTCACGTAAATGGACTCGGACGGCAGCGCTATCAGCAGGAAGCCGAAGGCCGCCAGCGCCGCCTGCCCCGCCGAGAGCCCGTCCATGATGTCCACGATATTGAAAGCGTTAGACACCCCTACTATCCAGAACACACTGAGCATGAAGTTCAGGTAATCCGGGTGGATGAAGTGGAGCCTGATGCCGTAATAGACCGTGAAGATCGCCACCGCGAACTGCACGATGAACTTGACCCGCACGCCCAGCCCGTTGGGCTTGCGGAAATCGTCTATCAGCCCCAGCGCGAACATCACCGCGCCGCCGGCCAGCAGCACGCGCAGGTCGCGCAGCGTACCGGTTGGAAAAGAAGTGACCAGGCGCATGACCACCAGCGAGGCCGCGAACGCCGCGAACACCGCGGCCCCGCCCAGCAGCGGCGTCGGGTTCTTATGCGTCTTGATATGCGTGGGTTTGTCGAGGTGGCCGAACTTCACGGCCAGCGCGCGCAGCAGCGGCGTCAGCGCCAGCGACAGGCCCAGCGGCAGCAGGAAGGCCAGCAGGTAGAGCTTAAAATTCGCCGTAAGGTCATTCATATTGCTTCAGGATCCCCGCTATCTTGCGCAGGCTCTCGGCGGCCGGCGGCAGCGAGCGCCCCAGCTTTTTGGACAGCTTCTCCGTCTTCAGCCCGGCGCGCAGCGGGCGGGCCGCCGCCTGCCCCAGATCCGAGGTGGGCTTGGGCTCCAGGAAGTCCGGGGCGAAGCCGAAGGCCTCGCAGGCCTTCAGCGCGAATTCGTAACGGCTCAGCCAGTCCGGCCCCACCACGTTGTAGATCCCCGAGGCGCCCGCGGCTGCCAGGTCCAGCACGGCCGCGGCCAGGTCGGGCGCGTAGGTGGGATTGGAATACTGGTCCGACGGCACGCGCATTTTGGCGCCGGCCTTGTGGTTGCCGATAAGCTGCATGATAAAGTTTTTTGAAGCCGGGTTGTGGCTGTAAACCACGGTGGTGCGCGCCGCGAGCGCGCCCTTCACCGCCAGGCAGGCCCGCTCGCCTTCCAGTTTGGTGCGCCCGTAGACGCTCGCCGGGTTCGGCTCGTCGGCCTCGCCGTAGGGCCCCGCCGCGCCGTCGAAGACGTACTCCGTGGAGAAATAGACCAACTGCGCGCCGGCCCTGGCGCATTCAGCGGCCACCAGCGCCGGGCCCTCCGCGTTTATCTTCGCGGCCAGCTGCGGGTCGCGCTCGCAATTATCCACGTGCGTCAGCGCGGAACAGAGCAGCACCAGGTCGGGACGGGATTTTTCAAAGGCGGCCGTGACGCTCTCCGGCTCGGCCAGGTCCAGATACAGGAAGCCCTGCCCCTTTCGGGAGGTGCCATAGACCTCTATCTTGCGCCGGACGCAGAGGGCGGCCAGCGTGCCGCCCACCTGCCCGGAGGCTCCGATTATCAAAGCTCTCATCAGTTGAAATCCGCGGCGCGCAGCGTGAGGCGCAGCTTGAGGATCTTCAGCACGCCCTTCACGGCGTCCCTGTAATTTATCTTCTTCCCCTCCTGACGGGAGCGGGACGTGTACTTTATCGGCAGCTCCAGGAAGCGCAGGCCCAGGAAGGCCGTTTTGCAGGAGAGCTCGGCCTCTATTTCGAAGCCGGTGGAAACCAGCTTCATCCTGCGCAGCACCGGCGTGCGGAAGGCCTTGTAGCAGGTATAGGAATCGGTTACCTTCAACCCGAAAAGCAGGTGCACCAGGAAGGTGAGCAGCTTGTTGCCGGCCAGGTAGATGCGGCTGTAGGTGTAGGTCCTCGCGGTCAGCATCCGCGAGCCGAAGACCGCGTCGGCGCGGTCCTCCTCTATGGGGCGTACGATTTCGGGGATCTGCGCGGGGTCGTACTCCAGGTCAGCGTCCTGCACTATCGCGATGTCCCCGGAGGCGGCGGTGAAGCCGGTGATCAGCGCGCCGCCCTTGCCCTTGTTGACCTCGTGCTTGATCAGTTTCAGGTCGCAGGGGAACTCGCGCGCCGCGATGGCCGCCTCAAGCCACTCGCGCGTGCCGTCCCGGGAGCCGTCGTCCACCACTATGACTTCTTTGTCCATGGGAATGGCGGCTACCGCCTTCAGCACGGCAGGCAGTGTGCGCATTTCGTTATAGGACGGTATTACTATGGTGGTCTTCATCTTTTGACGGTTAAATTATAACAAAGATGGGCTGGCGGGCAAAGGGCGCGGCCGCCCTTCCTCCGCCTCTTTTGTTTTAATATAATAGATATCATTGCGATATCGGTTAACGGAGGAACTCATGAAAGTACCCATGGTAGACATGCTGGCCGGCTACGCCCCTATAAAGGACGAGATCGAGGCCGCGGTTAAGAACGTATTCAACAAGGCTAATTTCATACTGGGCGAGGAAGTGACGAAGTTCGAAAAAGAATTCGCCGCCCATAACGGCACTAAGTACGCCGTCGGCGTGGCCAACGGCACCGACGCCATCCGCATGGCGCTCATAGCCAGCGGCGTCAAGAAAGGCGACGAGGTCATCACCTCCCCGTTCACCTTCATCGCCACCTCCGAGACCATCTCCCAAGTGGGCGCTATCCCGGTGTTCGCCGACATCGACCCGGTCACCTTCAACCTCGACCCGAAGTCGGTGGAGAAAAAGATAACCCCCAAGACCCGTGCCATCGTGCCGGTGCACCTATACGGCATGCCCTGCGACATGGACGCCATCATGGCCATCGCGCAGAAGCATAACCTGCTCGTCATAGAGGACACAGCGCAGGCCTTCACCGGCAAGTACAAACTGGGCGGCAAGGACTGGAAATACCTCGGGTCCATAGGCCACTGCGGCACGTTCAGCTTCTTCCCCGCCAAGAACCTCGGCGCCTTCGGCGACGGCGGCGCGGTCACCACCAACGACGACAAGATCTACGAGACGCTCAAGCAGCTGCGCAACCACGGCAGCAAGGTGCGCTACCACCACGAGATGGAGGGCTTCAACAGCCGCCTCGACACGGTGCAGGCCGCCATCCTCTCCATCCGCCTGCGGCATGTGGAGAAGTGGACCGAGCTGCGCAACCAGGTGGCCCAGAAGTACGCCGACGCCCTCAAGGGCCCCTGCGTCACCCCCGTGGTGCCCGCCAACGCGCGCCACTCGTTCAACTACTACACGCTGCGCTTCGACACCAAGGCCAAGCGCGACAATGCGCAGAAGTACCTGACCGAGCAGCAGATCGCCAACCAGATCTACTACCCGATAGCGCTGCACCTGCAGGAAGCCTACGCGCACCTGGGCGGCAAGAAGGGCGACCTGCCCGTCTGCGACGCGGTGATGGACACCGTGTTCTCGCTGCCGATGTACCCGGAGCTTTCCGACGAGCAGATCAAGGCCGTGACCGACGCGGTCAAGGCCTCACTGTCCGTGGGGGCGGCGAAGTAGCCGATGCAGGGGCTGACGGAAAAGCGCATCACCGTCACGGGGGGCGCGGGGTTCCTGGGTTCGCACGTGGCCGCGCGCCTGAAGGCGGCGGGGGCGAAGGAGATCTTCGTGCCCCGCAGCCGCGACTACGACCTCACCGACATGGCGGCCGTGCGCCGCCTCTACGCCGACGCGCGGCCCCAGGTGGTCATCCACCTGGCGGCCGTGGTGGGCGGCATAGGCGCCAACCGCCTCAACCCCGGCAAGTTCTTCTACGACAACCTGATGATGGGCGCCCAGCTGATGGAAGAGGGGCGCAAGGCCGGCCTGGAAAAGTTCCTGGCGGCCGGCACCATCTGCGCCTATCCCAAGTTCGCCCCGGTCCCGTTCAAGGAGGACGACCTCTGGAACGGCTACCCCGAGGAGACCAACGCCCCCTACGGCCTGGCCAAGAAAATGCTGCTGGTGCAGGCGCAGGCCTACCGCGCCCA
Organism: Elusimicrobiales bacterium; assembly: GCA_028688015.1. Taxonomy (GTDB): domain Bacteria; phylum Elusimicrobiota; class Elusimicrobia; order Elusimicrobiales; family UBA9959; genus UBA9959. The sequence continues at coordinate 230,427 of JAQTZB010000002.1, forward strand.
GTACGGCTTCAACGCCATCTTCGTGCTGCCGGTCAACCTCTACGGCCCCGGCGACAATTTCAACCCCGATTCCTCGCACGTCATCCCGGCGCTGATCAAGAAGTTCGACGCCGCCGTGAAGGCCGGCGCGCCGGAAGTGGTGGTCTGGGGCACCGGCAAGGCCACGCGCGAGTTCCTTTACGTCGACGACTGCGCCCACGGGATCTGCCTGGCCGCCGCGCGCTACGAAAAGCCCGAGCCCGTCAACCTCGGCGCCGGCTTCGAGATCTCCATAAAGGACCTCGCCGGCGTCATAGCCCGGCTGACCGGCTTTAAAGGCAAGACTGTCTGGGACGTCTCCAAGCCGGACGGGCAGCCGCGCCGCATGCTGGACACCTCCCGCGCGGCGGCCGAGTTCGGGTTCAAGGCTACCACCCATTTTGAGGAAGGTCTCAAGAAAACCATCGAGTGGTACCGGGCGCACGGAGCCGCATGACGAAGGCAGAAAAAATTAAATTCTTCGACAACGAAGCCCCCGCCCGCGACGCGCGGCGGGCGCGGAGCCGGTATTATTACTCCGAGCTGGCCTCTTTCTTCCGCTTCGTCATCCCCAAGAACGCCTCAGTGCTGGAGCTCGGCTCCGGCACCGGCTCCCTGCTAGCAGAGCTGGAGCCGGCGCGTGCTCTTGGCCTGGACTTCAGCCCCAGCATGGTGGAGGCCGCCAAGAAAGCCCACCCCGCCCTGGACTTCCGCACGGGCGACGTGGAGGACCTGCGCACCGACGAGAAGTTCGACTACATCGTCATGCAGGACCTGCTGGGCTACCTCGACGACATCTGGCTCGCTTTCCGCAACCTCCATAAGGTCACCGGGCCCGAAAGCCGCCTGGTGATCACCGCCTACAACCCCCTTTGGGAGCCCCTGATAACCCTGGCTCAGGCCTTAGGGTTCAAAGGCAAGGACCCCAGGCAGAACTGGCTGGCGCTGGCCGACATAGAAAACCTGCTCTACCTCAACGGCTACGAGGTCGTCAAGAAGGGCCACCGCTTCATCATGCCGTTCTACGTGCCCCTGCTTTCCGCCTTTTTGAACCGCTTCCTGGCCAAGATGCCGCTGTTCAAGGAGCTGGGGATGGTGCAGTTCATCATCGCCCGGGAAACCCCCTCCCGGACCGCCGCGCGGGAGTTCACCGTTTCGGTGCTGGTCCCTTGCCGCAACGAGGCGGGCAACATCGAACGCCTGTTCCGCGAGCTCCCGCAGCTCGGCCGCGGCACGGAGCTGGTCCTGGTGGACGGAAACTCCTCCGACGGGACCGTCGAAAAGATCAACGAGGAAGCGAAGAAGTATCCGGGCCTCCCGGTCAAAGTGCTGCTGCAGGGCGGCGCCTTCGGCAAAGCCGACGCGGTGCGCAAGGGCTTCGACGCCTGCACCGGCGAAGTGCTGATGATCCTCGACGCCGACCTGACCGTGGTGCCCGAGGACCTGAAGAAATTTTACGCCGCCATCGCCGAGGGCAAGGGCGAGTTCATAAACGGCTCCCGCCTGGTCTACCCCATGGAGAAGGACGCGATGCGCTTCCTCAACATGCTGGGCAACAAGACTTTCTCCCTGATCTTCACCTGGACGCTGGGCCAGCGCATCAAGGACACCCTGTGCGGAACCAAGGTGCTCCGGAAGTCCGACTACGAGCGGATCAAGGCAGGGCGCGCCTATTTCGGGGACTTCGACCCGTTCGGCGACTTCGACCTGCTGTTCGGCGCCAGCAAGCTGAACCTGAAAATAGTAGAAATGCCCGTCAGCTACAAAGAGCGGACTTACGGCGAGACCAAGATCAGCCGCTTCCGCCACGGCCTGCTGCTTTTCCGCATGGCTTTCATCGCTTTCCTTAAACTCAAGCTGCGTTAAGCCGCCGGGACCACTATGGACAGGATAGAGAACGAATTGGCCCACGGCAGAAAGATCTCCGGCAATCCGGAATTCTATTGGGGCTGGTCCGGCGTGGCGGGGCGCCTGCGCGCCGAGCGCAGGGCGGCCATCTACATCTCGGCCGGCCGCCTGTCGCCCGGCAGGACCGCGCTGGAAATAGGCTGCGGCACCGGTATTTTCACCTCCCTCTTGTCGCGCTCCGGGGCGTCCGTCACGGCCGTAGACCTGTCCCCTGAGCTGATCGGGCTGGCCCGCGAACGGCACTCCGCCCCCAACGTCAACTTCGTGGAAATGAACGTAGAGAAGCTGGCGTTCCCGGACGACTCTTTCGACTGCCTCTGCGGCAGCTCGGTGCTGCATCACCTGGACCTCCGAAAGGCGCTGCCAGAGATGTTGCGCGTCCTCAAGCCCGGCGGGGCCTTCGTTTTCACAGAGCCGAACATGCTCAACCCGCAGATCATGCTTCAGAAGAACATCCCGCTGCTGAAGTCGCTGATGGGCGACTCGCCCAACGAGACGGCTTTTTTTCGCTGGGGCATCAAGAAGACCCTGCTCCGCACCGGCTTCGCGAAAGTAGAAGTCAGGCCTTTCGATTTCCTGCACCCCTGGACTCCCTGGGGGTCTATCGCGGCCAAGGTAGTGCCAGTCCTGGAAAGAATCCCCCTGCTGCAGGAGATCGCGGGTTCCCTGCAGATAACGGCCACCAAATGAAACTCCCGCTGAACTGGGCGCTTTTCCTGCTTACCGCGGCCTCCTACGTTTTTTACCCGGTCTGGAACCTGCCCCTGCACCCGGCCGCCCAATGGGGCCTACTCAACCTTTTCGTGCTGCTGGCCGCCGCCGCCCTCTACAGCCCGCTCGGGGAAGTGTCGCAGGACCTTTCCGTGCCGGAGCTGAAGGAAGTGTGGCCGGCCCTGCTGCTGGCCGCCGCCGTCTGCCTGCCCTTCTGGCTCACCCCCATCCCCACCGGCTCCGACGACCAGTCGCACGCGGGACCTGCCGCCTGGGTGCTGGGCCGGGCGGCGACCGCCGCCGGCCTGGACATCCGCCTGCTGCCGCTGCTGGGTCTGCCGCTCGCCGGCCTGCTGGCCCTGGCCGGCCTCGCGCTTTATAAACGCAGGGCGTCCCTGCCGGGCCGCGGCGCGGCCGTACTGGCGCTGGCCGCCGCCGGCAACCTGTGGTTTCTCGCCGAGCGCTTCTTCGGCGCGGCCGGCGCGCTGGGCCGCTACGAGACGGTGCTGCGCTACCCGCCGCTCAGCAAGTTCCTCTACCTCGGCGCCTACCTGCTGCTCGGAGTCAACGAGGCCGCCCCCAGGCTGGTGCAGTTCTCGTTCATGGCGCTGGCGGCCCTGTACCTGTTCCGCCTGCTCAAACTGCTGTCCGCCTCGCCGCCGCCGCTGCTCACCTTCCTGCTGATCCTCTTCTTCCCCACCTTCTTCAACCTCGGCATCAGCGCGGAACTGGAGGCCGGTACCGTCTTCTTCTTTATCGCCGCCATGTTCCATTTCATCAGGGCGGCCGGGTCCGGAGAGCGGGAGCAGTTCCTGAAATGCGCTTTCTGGACGGCGGCCGGCTTTTTTTACAAGCAGCTCCCGCTGGGGCTGATGCTCTCCTTTATCCCGGTGTTCGCGGCGTTCTGGCTCTTCCGCCCCGAACGGCGCCCCGCCTGGCTTTACGGCCTGAAAACGCTGCTGATCCCGGCGGCCATAGGCCTGCCGTTCATCTTCCTCGGCTGGTACTTCGGCATCCGCCATTCGGGCCTGCGTCCGCATTACTTCAAGAGTTTCGAGTTCATGACGCTGAACCTGAAGGTCCTGTACCTGACCTGCGGCGCGCCCCTGACAGCGCTGCTGGCCGCGGCCTCCGCCCACGCCCTCTGGCGCCGCCGGGAACGGGAGCTGTGGCTGCTGCTTTACCTGACCGCCGTCTACTACCTCATGATCTCCGCCACCGAGACCTGCGGCTACATCAGGCACGCCCAACCCTTCTACCTGGCCCCGGTCCTCATGCTGGCCCTGTTCGCCGCCGAACTGACACGCGCCTACCCGCGCTTAAAAGTCCCTTTCTGGAGCGCGCTGCTGGGCCTGCTCTTTTTCCAATCCTTCCTGGCCCGCGCGCCGTACCAGCGCAAGACCGCCTTCAATTTTAGAGAGAACGTCTTTCCCTACCGCGAAGCGGTCCGGTACCTACGCGGCCTCGGGATTCCCGGCCTCAAAGTCTACGCCCCCATGGAAGTGGAGCCCAGTCATTTTTACCTGGCCAAGTACGGCCTGGCCGGCAAGCTTGTCTGGGACAGGACCCTGCCCCCGAACTTTTCCGCCGAGACGGTTTCCGGAAACTTCCGGGAGGGCGGCTACGACCTGCTGCTGCTGCCTTACAGCCCCTTCTCCGGACTGAGCGTGGATTTCACGGCCGCGGCGGACGCACTTAAAGCCTCCGGCGGCTTTTCCGAGGAAAAGCTCTTCGACTACGGCGGCAACAAGCTGCTCCTTCTGAAAACCGCGGGGCGGAACTAGCTGCTATGTGCGGCATCCTGGGCAAGATAAATTACGCCTCTAAAAAGCCGGTCGCGGAAGCCGAACTGAAGCGGCCGCTGTTCGAGATGTTCCATCGCGGTCCGGACGACGAAGGCCTCCTGGTGGACCGCCATTGCGGCCTGGGCATGCGCCGCCTGAAGATAATAGACCTGGAGGGCGGCCGGCAGCCCGTCTACAGCGAGGACGGGGCGCTCGCGGTCTTCCTCAACGGCGAGATCTACAATTACCGAGAGCTGCGCCGCGAGCTGGAGCCGCGCCACAAGTTCAAGACCAACTCAGACACCGAGGTGATAGTGCACCTCTACGAGGAGCTGGGCGAGGCCTGCCTGCAGAAACTCAACGGCATGTTCGCGCTGGCCGTCTGGGACGCGCGCCGGGAGGAACTGTTCCTGGCCCGCGACCGCGCCGGGATAAAGCCGCTCTTCTACGCCGACCTCAACGGCTCACTCTATTTCGCCTCGGAGCTGCGCTCGCTGCTGGCCTTTCCGGGCATGCCCCGCGAACTGGACCGCGAGGCCCTGACCGATTACCTGTCCTTCTACTACATCTCCTCGCCGCGCTCCATCTTCAAGCACATCCGCCGCCTGCCGCAAGGGCATTGCCTGAAGGCGGGCGCGGGCAGGGCCGAGGTGCGGCCCTACTGGAACTACGCCTTCAAGCCCGCCAAGATGAGCGCCGCCGACGCGGCCGCCCGCGTGGAAGCCGCGCTGCTGAACTCGGTGCGCCGCCAGCTGGTCAGCGACGTGCCGCTGGGCGTATTCCTCTCCAGCGGGCTCGATTCCACGGCCATCGTGGCCATGATGGCCAAGCTGGGCGTGCGGGCCAAAACCTACACCATCGGCTACGACGGCGGCGGCACCTTCAACGAACTGGCCGGCGCACGCCTGGTGGCGCAGAAATACCGCACCGAGCACCACGACTGCCTGTTCGGCCCCGACGACGTTATAAAGGACCTCCCCGCCGCGGTGTCGCGCTTCGCGGAGCCGCACGGAGACTGGACCTACCTGGCCATGGGCCGCCTGTCGGCTCAGTCCCGGCCGGACATCACCGTGGCGCTGACCGGCGCGGGCGGCGACGAACTCTTCGGCGGCTACCCCACGCTGATCGCGGCCAAGTTCGGCAGGTACTACCGTTTTCTGCCGGGCCCCGTAAAGACCGCCCTGCGCGCGGCCGCCGACCGCCTGCCGGTCTCCACTGAACGGCTCAGTTTGGATTTCAAGATAAAATCCTTCGCGCGCGGCGCCGCTTTCCAGCCGGAGCTCGCGCATCTGAAATACAAGGAGATCCTCACGCCGGAGGAGATAAACGCCTTCCTGCCGGGCGGCCCGGCAGGTGACACCTTCGGCGTCTTCGCGCAGCACCTGCCGCAGGTGGCCGGCCGCCCGCTGCTGGACCGGCTGCTCTACCTGGACCTCAACGTCTTCCTTCCCTACTGCTCGCTGCACGCCACGGACCTGGTCACGATGATGAACTCGCAGGAGGCCCGCGTGCCCCTGCTCGACAACGAGATGCTGGACCTTTCGGCCGAGGTGCCCTTGGCGCTGAAGCTCAGCGGCTTCAGCACCAAGCACGTGATGCGCCTGGCGCTGCGCAAATACCTGCCTGAAGAGATAGTCAAGATGCCCAAGAGGGGCTTCGTCATGCCCACGGCCGCCTGGCTGAAGGGCGGCCTGCGCCCCTTCGCCCTGGACGCTATCGGCGCCGCCCGGGCGAAGTTCCCGGGGGCCTACAACTACGCTTTCGCCGAAAAACTGCTGGAGGACCACTGCGCCGGCCGCGCCGACAACGCGCGCAAATTGGCCTGCCTGGTCTCCCTGTTCCTCTGGCAGGCCGAGTACGGCTCCTGAGCCCCCGGAGATCAGGAGTTTGTAGTATAATAGGCGTATATAAACGCGTTTATTTACGGCGGGCGGCCGCCGCGGCCTGGAAAAACCCATGAAACTAGTGGTACAGATCCCCTGCTATAACGAGGAAGAGTTCCTCCCCTCCGCGCTTAACGACCTGCCCGAGCGCATAGAGGGCGTGGACGAAATAGCCGTCATCGTGATAGACGACGGCAGCGCCGACAGAACGGCCGAAGTGGCCAAGGCTCACCCCCGGGTGGCGAAAGTAGTACGCCTGCCCTACCACCAGGGGCTGGCCGCGGCTTTCCGTGCCGGCGTGGACGCCGCCCTCTCGCTGAAGGCCGACATCATAGTGAACACCGACGCTGACAACCAGTACCCGGGCCGCTTCATCCCGTCGCTGATAAGGCCCATCCTCGACAACCGGGCAGACTTCGTGGTAGGCGCCAGGCAGATGGACGAGATAAAACATTTTTCCTACTGGAAGAAGGTGTTCCAGAAGGCCGGCAGCGCAGTGATCTCCTTCATCTGCGGCAGCGAGATCCCGGACGCCACCTCGGGCTTCCGCGCCTTCAGCCGCGGCGCCGCGCTGTGGATAGACGTGATAGCCAGCAACTACACCTACACGCTCGAGACCCTGGTGCGCCTGTCCAGCCACCGCGTGCGCATGGCGCACGTGCCCATAACGGTCAACCCGCCGGCCCGCAGCTCCCGCCTGATGGGCACCACGCTGGAATACGTGCTGCGCTCCACCAGGGACATCCTGACGCTGATCTACATTTACTCCCCGCTGCGCGTCTTCATCTGGCTGGCGGTTCTCTTCGGCATCCCCGGGCTGGTCTTGACGGGGCGCTTCCTGTATTACTACGTGACGCTGACCGTGCTGCGCGATCTCCCCACCGGCTTCGAGCAGTCGCTCACCGTCGGCGTGGGCCTGTTGATCATCTCATTCTTCACGCTGCTGATGGGGATCACCTCGAACCTCATCCACACCAACCGCAAGCTGCTGGAGCGGCTCGTTATCCTGCACTCCAAAGACGGGGAGTGACTGGCCCGGAAACCATGAAAAACGGAGAGTCCAAGAGCGGCGGCCAGGTGCTTCAGGCCGGCACGGCCGGCGGCCCGCGGGGCGCGGCGGCGAAGCTCCGCGCTTTCTTCGGAGGAGAAACCGGTTTCGCGGCCGCCGTTTTCCTCTTCGCGCTCGTACTTCGCCTCGCCTACTCGCTCCCGCTGCCTCCGGACAAGCTGTCACAGGACGCTTTCGGCTGGATGGATATAGGTTGGGATATAGCGCGCGGGCTGGGGGTAGGCAACAGCTGGCGTCCGCCAGGCTATTCATATTTCCTCGCCTTCCTGTTCGTCATCTTCGGCAAGTCCGTCCTGGCCATCAGGGCGGCCCAGGCCCTGCTCGGCGCGTTCACCTGCGTGCTGCTGTACAAAACGGGGAAGCGGCTGTTCTCGGAGAACGCCGGCAGGCTGGCGGCGGTCATGCTGAGCTTTTATCCTTATGCCATAGCCTACTCCGGAGACGCGCTCAGCGAAACCTTCCTCATGTTCATGATCGTCGTCTCCGTTTTCTTCACGGTCAAGACCAGCCAGGAGCCGGGCTGGAAGAACATCTTGGCCACGGGCGTTCTGTACGGGCTGACGGGCCTGACCAAGTCCACCACGCTGCCGTTCTTCGTGCTGGCCTGCGCCTGGCTCTGGTGGAACACCAGGAGCTTCAGGGTCGGCTTGCTGGTGGGGCTGTGCACGCTGGGCGCCATTCTGCCCTGGAGCCTGCGGAACTATTTCCACTTCGACAAAAGCTACGTCATGCCGGTCAACACGCCCTGGTGCCACCTCTATGGCTCTTCGTGCGACACCGCGTTCTGGTCCGAGACCATGGGCGAGCTCTCCACCCCGCAGAGCATAGAACAGACCGAGCCGGCCATCCCCGAGGACTGGCGCTACCTGATGACGCTGCCGCTGCCGGAGCGGGACAAGATCTGCAAGCAAAAGGCTAAAGCCTGGATAAGCGAAAACCCTGATAAGCTGCTGGCCCTCTGCTGGCTGCGCTTCAAGCATTTCTGGCGGCTCTACCCGATGATGGCCTACCCCTGGCAGAAGTACGCGGCCATGGCCACCTCGGGCCTCTACCTTCCGCTGGCCTTCTTCGGCCTGCTGCTTTCCTGGCGGCAGTTCAAGAAGACTTCGCTGCTGGTCGCGCTGTTCGGCTCCTACACGCTGGTCCACCTGTTCTTCGTGGTGGTGCTGCGCTACCGCGTCCCCATAGATCCTTTCCTGATGCTCCTGGCCGCCTACGCCGTCACCGCCGTCTGGGAACGGCTGAGGCCCACCGCGCAGGAGACCAACTCCGACTGGGACCGCAAGTGGGAGGTCCATAAGACCTCCAAGGCCGAGGCCTGGATAGCGTCGCGGCGCGACGGGATCCTGGACGCCTGCCTGGACAAGCTGCCCGGGACCAAGAAAGTGCTGGAGGTGGGCTGCGGCTCCGGCATCAACCTCAAAAGACTCAAGGCGGCCAGAGCCGACGCGGAATGCTGGGCACTCGACAACAGCCCGGTTGCCGTCGAGCGGCTTAAGAAAGATTTCCCTCTGGCCGTGGCCGGTGACTGCCTCAAGACACCCTTCGCCGACGGCCAGTTCGACCTGGTCTACAGCGCCGGGGTGCTGGAGCACCTGGGCGACGAGGCCGTTTTCTTCGCCGAGATGCGGCGCATCCTGAAAGACGGCGGGCTGCTGGTCACCTTCGTGCCGGCCAGGTATTCCCTGTGGCGGGTCTACCAGCTGCTGTTGCACTGGTTCGCCGGCAACGACTACGAGAAATCCTACACCTACGGCGGCCTGGCCGCGCTCTCGGCTGCCGGCGGCTTCGAGGAAGAGGGCTTCTACGGGCTGGACCCTTTCAGCGTGCAGGGCGCGGTCATGAAAATTTTCAACGTCTCTTTCGACCCTCCGGTAAAGAGCACGCCGTTCAAGAGCGCCTACACGGAGATCTGCCTGGCCGGGAAAAAGAAGCCGGGCCGCACGGCATGAAGATACTCCTGATCTCGCTGAAAGGGCTGGGCGACACGGTCTACATGATCCCGCTAATCCGGCGCCTCCGCGATGAATACCCCGGCGCCCCGATGACGCTGGTGGTGCGCGACAGGAAATGCGTGGAGCTGTTCGCCAACTGTCCGTACGTTAAACCGGTGCTGCTAAATTACTCCAAGACCGATCCCGCGAGCCTGCTGGGCCACCTGAAGACAGTGCTGGCGCTCCGCCGGGAGAGGTTCGACGTCAGCGTTACTGCTTTTCCCTCCAACCGGCTGGCCTATAACCTTTTCGCTTTCGCCGCCGGCGCCAGGCAGCGGATAACCCACTATTATGAATTCGCGGCGTGGCGCACCCTGCCCTTCCTGCAGGACATAAGGATAGACTCCGACAGGAAAAAACACCAGGTGGAGAAGAACCTGGACCTGCTGGCCGGCCTGGGCCTTGACCCGGCCGCCAAAACTCCGGACATGGCGGCCTGGCTGGCCCCGGGCGACGAGGCCTACGCGGCGGCTTTCCTGCGGGAGAGCGGGATTTCCGCGGGCAAAGACCTGCTGATCGGAGTGCACCCCAGCATCAGCCGGGCCCAGGTATATAAGAACTGGGACCAGGGCAACATAGCGGTTTTCGCGGAATTGATAGACTGGCTCGCCTCTGACCGCGGCGCGAAGGTCCTGGTCTTTGCCGGGCCCGACGAGCAGGAGGCGGCCGACAGTATCATCTCGCTCACAAAGCACAAGCCGGTGCAGGTCGCGAGAGCGGAAACCAATAAACTGGCCGCGCTGCTCAAAAGCTGCCGGCTCTTCATCAACACCGACGGCGGGCTGGGGCCGCTGGCGGCCTCGGTCGGCACGCCCTGCGTGACCGTGCTCGGGCCTACCAGCCCCGCGGTGACGGCCCCCTACGGAGCGGGCCATACCGCGCTGACGCTGGGCCTGGACTGCGCGCCCTGCTACATGTATCCCTACGAAAGCACCTCCCCGAAGATAAAATGCAAGGCCCCGGCCTGCATGGGGCTCATCGACATCGCGAAGCTCAAGCAGGCCGTCGGCGGCCGCCTGGGGCAGGGACCCGCCGGGCGCTGACACCTCGGGCCAGGAAGCAGTTTTCTTTCGGCCGATAAATATCTATCATATTATCAGCGCAGGGCGGATACTTCGAGGCCGCCAAGGCGAGCAGCAGAGGAGACCAGTCATGCACTTAATTCACAGGAAAACCTGCAGGGTCTGCGGTTCCGCCGCCCTGACTCCCGTCATCGACCTCGGCGACCAGCACCTGCAGGGCTTGTTCGTCAAGCCGGGCCGCGACCTGCCCCCACAGCGCAGGATCCCCATGTCCCTGGTGCGCTGCGACCCGAAGCGCGACGAGAAGGCCTGCGGCCTGCTGCAGATGGAGCACTCCGTGCCGCCGGAGATCCTCTATTCGACCTACTGGTACCGCTCCGGCACCAACAGCACGATGAAGAACCACTTAAAGGGCATCGCCGAGGAAGCGGCGGCCCTGGTGAACAAGCCCGGCGCCGCGGTCCTCGATATCGGCTGCAACGACGGGACCCTGTTCAACTATTATCCCGCGGGCTACAGGAAATTCGGCGTCGACCCCTCGGACGTGGCCCAGGGCATAGACAAGGCCGCCGCCACCGTCATCCGGGACATCTTCCCGTCCGCCGAGCTGTCGGCCCGCATCGGCGGGGACAAGTTCGACATCGTGACCTCCATCGCCATGTTCTACGACCTGGAGGACCCCATCGCGTTCGCCAAGGGCATAAGCTCCGTCCTGGCTCACGACGGGGTCTGGATCTTCGAGATGTCTTACATGCCCACGATGCTCAGCATGAACTCCTACGATACCATCTGCCACGAGCACCTGGAGTATTACAGCCTCGCCGTGATCGAGACTATACTCAAACAGGCCGGGCTGAAGATCTTCAATGTTACGCTCAACAACATCAACGGCGGCAGCCTGCGCTGCAGCGCGACCCACGAGCGCAACTTCAAGTTCAAGAGCGAGGTCTTCTCGCAAAACCTCCAGCGCATGCACCAGGAAGAGTTCGACCTGGAGCTGGACACCGACAAGCCGTACAAGAACTTCCAGGACCGCATCGCCCTGCACCGCGAGGAGCTCCAGACGCTGCTGCGCAAGCTCAAGAAAGAAGGCAAAAAGATCCACATCTACGGGGCCTCAACAAAGGGCAACACCATCCTGCAATGGTGCGGGATAGACAACCGCATCGTGGACTACGCCGCCGAGCGCAACCCTGAGAAGTACGGCGCGCACACCCTCGGCACGGATATCCCGATCATCAGCGAGGCCGACTCACGGGCCATGAAGCCGGACTACTACCTGGTGCTGCCGTGGCATTTCAAGGAAGAATTCATAGAGCGGGAAGCGAAAACGCTGGAGCAGGGCATCGGCCTGATCTTCCCCTTGCCCGCCATCGAGATCGTAAAAAAGCCGTAAACTTTTACCAGATACAAGATGCTTAAAACTGACGTGCTGATCATCGGCGGGGGCCTGGCCGGCCTGGCGGCCGGTTCGGCGCTGGAAGGCAAAAAAGATTACCTCGCGGCCGAGCGCGAGCACCGCCCCGGCGGCCTGGCGGCCACTCTCACGAAAGGTAGGTTCCGTTTCGACTATTCGGGGCACCTGCTGCACCTGCGCTGGCCCAAAACCTCCAAATTGATCCTGGCCGCGCTGCGCGGCAACTGCGCCCGCCTCCGGCGCGACGCGCGCGTCTACGTTCACAAGAGCTGGACCCCGTATCCCTTCCAAGCCAACCTCTCAGGCATGCCCGACAAGGTTAAGGCCGAATGCGTCAGCGGGTTCCTGAAGGCCTATAAAGCCGGCGTTCGCACCGGGGACGGCACAGAGACCTTCAGCCGCTGGACCAGGCGCGTCCTCGGCGGCGGCATCTCCAGGCATTTCATGCTGCCCTACAACGCCAAGCTGTGGCAGTACCCGCTGGAGCGGCTGACCACGGAATGGTGCGCCCCCTTCGTGCCCGTGCCCAAACCGGAAGAGGTTATAGAGGGCGCCTACGGCAGGCGGTCCGAAGGACTCGGCTACAACACTGTTTTTCATTACCCCAAGCGCGGCGGCATCGGGGCCCTGCCCAACGCGCTGGCGCGCGGTCTGGGCGGGCTGCGCCTCGGCCTTGAAGTCGAGAGCGTGAACCTGAAAAAGGGCGTGGCGAACATCCGCCATTTCGGCCCCGTCTATTTCCGCCGGCTCATCAACACCTCCCCGCTCGACGAATTCATAGAGCGGGCTGAAGACGCGCCGGCGGAGGTGCGCCGCGCCGCGGCCCGCCTGCGCCACAATACGGTCTACGTGCTGAACCTCGGAGTGCGCGGCGTGAAATCCGACATGCACTGGGGCTATTTCCCGGGCGCGGAGTTCCCGTTCTACCGGGCCGGCATCGCCACCAACTTCTCCCGCGCGCTGGCCCCGCGCGGCTGCGCCTCCTTCTACATAGAAATCGCTACCGCCGGGACCCCGCTGGACCTGGCCTCCGCGGAGACGGCCATCCTCAAGGGCCTCAAGGCCTGCGGCCTGCTCAAAAGTTCTTCTCAGGTGGTGGAAAAACTCTGGCTCAAGATCCCTTGCGCCTACGTGATCTACAACCGCGAGCGCGCCGGGGCCCTGCCTGTAATTTTCGACTGGCTCAAGACCCGGAAAGCTCAGTCCATCGGCCGCTACGGCGCGTGGAAATACTCCTTCATGGAAGAGAGCGTGAAGGAAGGCCTGGAAGCCGCGGAAAAGCTCCTGAAGCGCTGGTAACTCGGCCGAGTTAACCGGCAGGAACCGGAGGGCCCGCTGCTCGCTCATAAGCGGCCGTGGCCGAAGAGGGCCTGCGGTCCTCCGCCGGCGGAGAACTCGCTCGGCACACAGTGCCTCGCTCAAACAATCTCCGCCGCCGCCCGAATAATAGGCGGTCCGCTCCGGACCTTGGCCCTACGGCCTAAAATCGCTCGCAGCGGGCCCTCCGGTTCCGGCGCACTACACCGATGAAAACAAACCACGACCACAAAGTTATAAATTACCGGCTGCTGGGCGGCAAAGAGCTCGCCTGGCTGGCCTGGTTCGCGGGGCTGCTGCTGCTGCTGGGCGGACTGTACGTGGTTTGGCTGCCCGACGTGGCGGAGTGGAAAAAGAAGAATCCCAAAGAGACCTCCTTCATGCTCATCAAGGAACGCCAGGCGCGCGCCCAGGGCAAAAAGCTGCCGCGCCTGATGATCTGGAAGAATCTCGGCGAGATCTCGGAGAACCTCCGCTACGCTGTCCTGGTGGCCGAGGACGGCGGCTTCTACCGCCACAAGGGCATAGACTGGGAAAGCACCAAGCGCGCCCTCGCCGAAGACTGGAAGCACAAGCGCCTCGCCAGGGGCGGCAGCACCATTACCCAGCAGCTCGCCCGCAACCTCTACCTCTCCCCCTCCAAGAACCCCCTGCGCAAGGTCAAAGAAATGCTGATAGCGCGCCGCCTGGAGGAGGAACTGGGCAAGCGCCGCATCCTCGAACTCTACCTCAACGTCGCCGAGTGGGGCCGCGGGATCTACGGCGCCGAGGCCGCCGCGCGCGCTTACTTCGACAAAAGCGCCGCCGAGCTCACGCCCGAAGAGGGCGCAGCGCTCGCGGCCGTGCTGCCCAGCCCGCGCCGCTACAGCCCCGTCAAAGGCACCCGCTTCATGGAGCGCCAGAAGAGCCGCATCGTGGCGCGCATGAGGGCCTCCGGCTACCTGCCGGAGGAAGAACTGCCAGAAGAGGAAGTGGAGATCTCGACCGAAACGGCGGTGGTGGACAGCACCGCTCCCTACTGAGCCAGCCCCGGGTACGAGAGCAGCTTCAGCGCCTCGGTATCCCCGGTCACGTCGTAAACCCAGATAGAATTTCCCGCGATTTTCTCGGGCGTCCTGGCGTCCAGCCACCCGAAGAGATCCCTCGGCGTGTAGTAAACTCCCAGGCGGTTGGTGACCGAGACCGCCAGCAGCTGCCGCCGCTGACCAGGTGGCGGCAGGCCGTCCCCCGGCAGTTTCGCGCAGGTCGTCATCAGCACCGGAGCGTACTTCAGGCCGTAGGCGTGCGGATCGCCGCAGCCGAAGTAGCTGAGATGGATATGCTCCGCGCCGCGCTCCCGCGCGTAAGCGCCCAGTTCCTTAAGCCCCTGCCCCCAGTCCAAATTGGAATCCAGCAGATAGCGGTGGCCCCCGGCGGCGCCGCCGGCCAGCTCGTTGAAATAGGACAGGTGCCAGGGGGAGTTAAGCTGCGCGACGGCGGCCAGCCAGGCCAGCAGCAAGGGGGCGGCCTCGCGGCGGAGCGCGGCTTTGCTTTCCCACAGCCCGGCGGCGGCCAGGCCCGCCCAGACGCAGAGCAGCGGGTAGACCGGCAGGATATGCCTTATCCCCACCTGCGTGTTGGAGATCATTCCCAGCGCCAGCCAGGCGGCGGCGGGAGCGGCCAGCCATAGCAGCCGGTCCTGGCGGGAGATCTTCGTCCTCAGCAAGCCGGCGGCGGCCAGCAGCAGCGCCGGCAGCGGCGTCTTCAGCAGCAGCGCCAGCGGAAAATAGTACCAGGTGCCCGAGGTGGAAACCTCGCCGAGCAGGTAGGTCGGATGCCCGGCTTCCAGCTCTCGGGCGACAGCCACGGCGGTGCGCAGCCACTCGAGCGGCGACAGCGGCAGGCAGCCCAGAACAAGCCCCAGCCCCGCGGCCGCACCCCAGGCGGCGTAATTTTTCAGCCGGTTCCCGCCCCACGCGTACAGGTAGGCGGGGGCCAGCAGGGCCACCAGCCCCGCCGTGTACTTACCGGCGAGCGCCAGGCCGCAGACGAAGCCGGCGGCCGCGGCGGCGAAAGCCCCGGGCGCGCGCGAGCCGCGCCACAGCAGGAACAGCGCCGCCGTGCAGAGCAGGGCGTTGCCGATATCCGCCGTAGCCAGGTGCGAATGCGCCAGCAGCGGCGGCATGAAGGCGAAGACGATGAGGCTCATCAGGCCCGCCTCCGGGCCGCCCAGGCGGAAAGCCCACCAGCCGGTGAGCAGCAGCAGCACTACGCCGAGCAGCAGGTTAGCGGCCCGCGCGCGCCCCAGCAGGACTTCCGGCGGCACTGAATTGGAATAGACGAAGTCCAGGCCGTAGCGGCGAGGGGCGGCGCGGTAAGCGGCGTCGTCGTGCGGCTTCAACCCGGCGGCGGAGGGCAGCGGCAGCGCCAGCCAGCGCAGCAGCAGCGGCGGATTGGGCTGGCCCGGCGGGCGCAGGCCCGTGCGGGCCAGCGTCCAACCGGAGACTATGTTGAAACTCTCGTCGAAGGCGGCGGACTCGCGCCGAGCGGCCGACCAGGAAAGCCAGGCGAAGCAGGCGGCCAGCAGGGCCGCCGCGGCCAGGGCTCCGGCGCGGCGCACGGGCTAGCGCCCGCGGCCCACGCCGGCGGCGGCGAGAGCCTTCTTCAGGACCTCCCGGTTCTTTTCGGTCAGCAAGGTCAACGGCAGGCGCGGCTCCGGCCGGCATAGGCCAAGCAGGGAGGCCGCGTACTTGACCGGGATAGGATTGGTCTCGGTGAACAGGGTTTTCACCAGCGGGAACAGCCTGTGATGCAGGGCGGCCGCGGCGGCCACGTCGCCCTCCAGGAAGAGCGCGCACAGCTTCGCCACCTCGGCGGGCGCGATATTGGACGCCACCGAGATGACGCCGCGCGCGCCTACCGACATCATCGGCAGCGTCAGCGAGTCGTCGCCGCTGAGCACCGCGAAGTCCTTGTCGGCGCCGTTAAGGATCTCGCTCACCTGGTCCAGGCTGCCGGAGGCCTCCTTGATGCCGATGATATGAGAGAACTTCTTGCGCAGGCCGAGCGCCGTGGCCGGCAGCATGTTCACACCCGTGCGGCCGGGAATGTTATAAAGGATGATGGGCAGCCGCGTGGCCCCGGCCATCGCGGAGAAGTGCAGAGTCATGCCTTCCTGCGTGGGTTTATTATAGTAAGGCACTATGGCGAGCAGCCCGTCGGCGCCGAGCGCCGAGACCTTTTTCACCATCGCGACCGACTTTTCCGTGGAGTTGGTGCCCACGCCGGGGATCACCGGCACCCGGCCTTTGGCGGCGGCTACCACGGTCCTGATGACCAGCAGGTATTCCTCCGGCGACAGCGTGGCGGCCTCCCCGGTGGAGCCGCAGGGCACGAGGCCGCTGACCCCGCCTTCCACCTGAAAGCGCACCACTCGCTTGAGCGCCTCGAGGTCCAGTTTCCCGTTCCTGAACGGGGTCACGATAGCGGTATAACAGCCTTTGAGTTTCAGCATTATATTTCTCCTTCGAAAACCGTCTTCGCCGGACCCTGCAGCCAGATCTGCGCAGCTCCTGTCCCCTCCGGCTGAAGCCAGGCCTTGAACTTGTCTCCGCTGCGCGCGGCCAGGGTCACCGGGGATTTCACCACTCCGGCCAGCGCCAGCGCCACGGCCGCGGCCGTGAGGCCGGTACCGCAGGCCAGGGTCTCCCCCTCCACGCCGCGCTCATAGGTGCGGACCTGCACCGTCCTGCCGGCCACCCGCACGAAATCAACGTTGGTGCCTGCCGGTCCGAAGGCCTTGTTGAAGCGCAGCGCGCGACCCAGGGCCCCAACGTCGGTGCCCTCGAGGTCCCTGACCGGGACCACCGCGTGGGGAACGCCGGTATTAAGAAAATGCACGCGCTTCAGCCCGGCAGGGTAGTTCCCCGAAAAGTTCAGCCGGGCGTTCTTCACGTCGGGCATGCGCATCCGCACCGTTTCGGCTGAGATAATTTCGGCCCGCAGGTCCCCGGCGCCGGTGCGCAGGATGAAATCTTTTTCGCGCAGAAGCCCGGAGGACCACGCCCGCCACGCGGCGCAGCGCGAACCATTGCCGCAGAAAGCCTCTGAGCCGTCCGAGTTATGGTACCGTACGCGCAGCGCGCCCCGGCCCGCCCGGGCTATGTGCAGCAGGCCGTCGGCGCCTATGCCGAGGCGCCTGTCGCAGAGGCGCACGGCCAGTTCTTCCAGCCGGGCGGCGGAGGGGTTCCCGCCCTGCAGCAGCACGAAATCGTTGCCGGCGCCGGACATCTTCCAGAATTTTATTTTTTGCACGTTGCCTCCGCACCCGTCGCACCGCCGCCGAGGAAGGCCCCGGCCACCGCGGCCGTGAACGGCCCGCCCTTCAGCGCCGCGGTAAAATAAGGGCCGGCCTCGGCCCTGCGCCCCAGCGCGTAGAGGGCCATGCCCTTCACCTGCGAGGCCAGCGCGTCCTCCGGGTCGAGTTTAAGCTCTTCCTCCGCGGCGTCTACGGCCCGGCGCGGCAGCCCGCCCAGCAGCAGGTAAAGGGCGCGCTCCAGGCGGAACCGGCGGTTGGATTCGTAGCGGATCGCGGCATCCATGGCTTCTACCGCCTTGAAATACTCGCCTCTGCCGGCGCTGGCGCGCGCTTCGGCGGCCGGCCAGGCGGCGGAGCGGGGCGTTACGGCCCGGCCCCGGACGGCCGCCGCCTCGGCGCCTGCCCAGTCGCGCTTGCGCAGCAGGCAGCGCGCGTATTCCTCCAGCAGGGCCGGGTCCCTGTAGCCCTGCAGTTCCGCGGCCTTGGCGTAAAATTCCGCGGAACGCGCGAGGAAACCGAGGGCAGAGTAAGACCTGGCGAGGCCCAGGTTGGCCTCCAGATCGTCCGCTTTCAGCGCGAGCACCTTCAGAAAGAGCGGCGCGGCGTTCTCGGGAAACCCGGCGCCGTTATAGATCAGCGCCAGCCTGGAGGCGAACAGCGTGTTCTCAGGGTACAGGCCTTGGGCCAGTTGGTAGAGGCTGATGGCCTTGTCGGTGGAGCCGGAGGCCTCGTAGCAGCGGCCCATGTAGCCGAAGGCCTCCTCCCGCATCTCGGCGGGCGGCTTCGTCCCGAGGAAAGTGTCGGAGGCGGCCAGGACCGCAGCGCAGTCTCCCTTTTCAAAGGTGGCTCGCATCTCGCCAAGGCGGGCGGCGGCATCGGCGTCGGCGTCGGCGGAGCGGCCAAAGAGAAAGGCACGGGCGGGCGCGGCCGCCAGCAGCAGAAGAAGGCAGAGCGCGGTCCTCATAGTTTCTCCGCCATCCCGGGCGCGGCGTAAATGAGCAGCGCCTCGCGGGCGGCGTCCATCCTGCGCGTGGCTTCCACCAGGCCGGTCTCGCCGGCCTCCTCGCACCGTTCGAAATCCGCCACGGAGATATCGCCCACTTCGGGTTTGATGACGAAGCCGGCCTCTTTTTCGGCCGCGCCGGCCAGCAGCGAGCCCCGGATGTCTATGACCTGCAGCAGCGACATCAGCGCGTTCTCTGGCAGCCGCGTGGAGGCCCCGCTGGTGACGCTGGCCAGCACCCAGTCCGCGCCCAGGCGCTCGGCCGCGGCTATGGGGATGAAGTCCACAACGCCGCCGTCCACCAGGTAGCGGTGCCGGTACTGCACCGGGGCGAAGATACCCGGCAGATTCACGCTCGCCCGCACGGCTATCGGCAGCGGGCCCTCCGTGAAAATTATTTTTTCTCCGGTGCGCAGGTCCATCGCGGAACAGGCGAAAGGGATCTTGAGTTTATCGAAGGTAAGGCCGCCCAGCCTCCCTTCGATGAACTCGTTTATATGCGTGGGTGTTATCAGGCGGTCGGTGATCAGCAGGCTAATGAGCTTGATGCTCCTGAAGTCACTGCCGATCTTGAGCTCCTTAGCCTCCCGGCCGAACTTCCAGATATCGGAGACCGGGATGCCGGCGGCGTAGAGCGAGCCTATCACGGAACCCATAGAGGTGCCGGACACGTAGTCCACGGGGAAGCCGGCGTATTCCAGGGCCTCCAGCACTCCGGTGTGGGCGAAGCCGCGCGCGCCGCCGCCGGACAGGGCCAGGCCCACGGAGGGGCGCGCCGGCGGCTTCGAAGAGGCCAGCCGCGTCCACAGCGCGTCGCGCAGCACGTCGTCGTCGCTCTCCTGGGCGGAGAGCGCGGCGGGCTGGAGGAAGGCCGCCAGCAGGGCAAGGGTAAGGATCAACCGCATATTAAAATCTTGGCGGGGCTCACCGGTCGAAATCGCGCCCCTGGGCCCACTCCAGTTTCACGCGGGCCAGCAGCTGCGAGTACACCGCTGCCAGCTGCCGCTGTTCCAGGTCGGCCAGGGCGCACAGCGCCCGCAGGGCCGACATGGAAGGGCGCGCCTTCCGCGCGGCCTCGTCGTAGGCCGCCTTCATGGCGGTCAGCTCGGCGCCCAGCTGGGCGGCTTCGCGCTTGCGGGTGTCCGCCTCTTTGTGGGCGGCGACTATCTCGAAGCGGATGCCGTCCTGCCGCTCGGAGCGCTTCAGCTCGCCCTGGCGCTGCTGTGCCCGGCGCTGCTGCACCTGCGTCCAGATGTCGTAGGAGAGAGGGAAATGGATGGCGATCGAAGCCAGCCAGCTGCCGGTGCGCTCGGAGGAATCGGTCAGCGAGGAAAATTTGTAGGCGTTCAAGTCGTAGCTGGCCCCCAGGTAGATGGTGGGGTAACGCTTGACCATGGCCATGTTGACCGCGATGTCGTCCATCTGCGCCTTGTAGAGCTCGCTCTTGAGCTCGGGCCGGGACTCCATCGCCGTAACAAGGCTGCGGCTGACGTCAGAGTCCACCGGCAGGACTTCGAAGCTGCCCTCCGCCTCGGCGGCGTAGCCGGGCTCCCGGTTCATGGCTTTCAGCAGCCCGGTGCGAGCGGCTTCCAGTTCCCCCTCCGCGTGCCGCGTCCTGTCCGCCAGGGCGGAGAGGAGCACGGAAGCCTCGAGCTGCTCGAACGCGTCCCCGGGCAGGGCCGCTGACAGCCCGCGGGCCCGCGCCTGCCAGTAGGCGGCCGCCTCGCGCGCGCGGCCCCGGTAGAGCAGGGTGTAAAAGGATTTTTTGGCGGCCAGCGCGGCGTCGGCTCGGGCGGCCTCGAAGTTCACCTTGGCCTGATTGTGCGCGGTCTTGGCCAGCTTGAGCGTGTTGGTGTTCTTACCCCCGGTGTAGAGCGGCTGCAGCGCCTGCGCGCGCAGGCTGTAGAAGGCGTCGCCGGCGGCGGGGTCCACGTAGCGGTCGCCCAGGTCGGCGCCCAGGACGGCGGGGTATTCCAGGCTGAGGCGGCTGAGCGTGCCGGAGAGGCTGAGCTGCGGCAGGGCCATGAAGCGGGCCTCGTGCACGCGCTGCCGGGCGATGATGATATCCTGCTCGGCGGCGAGGGCGGCCGGGCTGTTCTTAACGGCCGCAGCTACGGCTTCGGCCAGCGTTACGGTTTCCCCGTTCTTTTGTGCCGCGGCCGGCCCGGCCAGGAAGGCCAGGGCCAGCGCGGCGGCGGTCAGCTTCATATCTTGAACTTAGGCATTATCTCCGCTATCTTCGCCTTGAGCGCGGCGGCCTTGTCGGCCGACGGCCCGCTTTCCGCCTCCAGGCGGAACTTCTCGTATTCCTTGACCACCTCGTTGACCGCCCCGGTCATGTTGTTGAAGTGGTCCTGCAGGTCGGTCAGCTGGTCGCCCTGGCGCAGGTAGACGCGGTGTGTCAGGTCCCCGTCGGCCACCGTGGAGCAGCTCTTCTCGAACTTGAAGATGGGGCCGGCCATGCGGTGGGAGATGACCACCGAGACCAGCAGCACCAGGATCATATAGATCGTGACCTTGAGGCCGTAGAAGGGCAGCATCGCGAAGATCTCGTCCAGCATCGGCTGCATCATCGGGTGTTCGTTGACCACCTTGGAGACCGTCCAGAGGATGTCGAGCCCGCCGATGATGAAGCCCACCAGCACGCTGATGAAGATCAGCGACATGTAGCGGTACTGCAGGTGCTTCTTGATCAGCAGGGTCTTGCGCTGGAACTGCGCCGGGGCGGCGGCTTGCGTTTTTTCAGTCATAGTTCCCCTTTAGAACAGCACTTCCATCAGGCTGAACCAGTCCTTGGAGACGGTCTTCAGCTCTCCGGTGGCTTTCTCGAGCGGCACGCCGATCACGTTGTTGCCGACCAGGGCCGACATCTGGCCCCACTGGCCGTCGCGCACCAGTTCCGCGGCCTTGATGCCCACGCGGGTGCCGAGGATGCGGTCGAACAGGGTAGGCGCCCCGCCGCGCTGCATGTGGCCGATCACGGCCGAGCGGGTCTCGAAGCCGGTGTTCTTCTCTATGAAGTCGGCTATGCGCTCGCCGATGCCGCGGTCCTTCAGGATGTGGTGGCCGAACTGGTCCAGTTCGTGCTTGGTCGCGTCCGCCTTCTCGGCCGGCAGCACCGCCGCCTCGCTGGTGACCACCAGCGCGAAGCGCTTGCGGGCGTACGAGGCCTTGAGCTTCTCTATCATCTCTATCGTGTTGATCTTGCGCTCGGGCAGGCAGACGTAGTCGGCGGCGGAGGCGATGCCGGTGAACAGCGCCACCCAGCCGGCGTGGCGGCCCATTACTTCCATCACCATCACGCGGCGGTGGCTGCGGCCGGTGTCCATCAGCGCCTCGGCGGCCTCCATGGCCTTCGTGACGGAGGTGTCGAAACCGAAGGTGTAGTCGGTGGCGTTCAGGTCGTTGTCCATCGTCTTGGGCACGCCGACCACGTTGAGCTTGTGCTCGCCGTACAGGCGCGTGGCCACGCCCAGCGTGTCCTCGCCGCCCATCGCCACCAGCGCGTGGAGGCCGAGTTTCTTGAAATTAGCGAGGCATTTTTTCACGTTGGCCTCGTCTTTAAAAGGGTTGGTGCGGGAGGTGCCGAGCATCGTGCCGCCCTTCATGATGGCGTATTCCACGACCTCCCGGTCCAGCGGCATCGTGACGCCGTTCACCAGGCCCTTCCAGCCGTCCTGCAGGCCAACGCACTGGTAGCCGAACTTCTCTGCGGCGTAGACGCAGCCGCGGATGGCCGGGTTGAGGCCGGGGCAGTCGCCGCCGCCGGTTAAAATTCCTATTTTCTTTTTCATGAGTTGTCTCCTTTTGTATTCAGTGCCAAGTTAAGCTTAAAAGCTGGTGGTGTAGCGCATCTGCACGACGCGCTCGGTCTTGCGCGGCCAGCCGTTGCTGAAGTCCTTGTCCGCGCCTATCTCGCGCGCCGCCACGTCCAGCTGGAAGTACGGCGTCACGTAGAAGCGGATGCCGGCGTTGAGGCGCTTAGGGTCGTCCTCGTGGAACATGTTGTCGTATTCCACCATGAAGGCGACCTTGTCTTCCAGGGTGTAGTTGAGCCCGAGGAAAGAGAAGAGGTAGTTCTTGTCGAAGTCGGACACGCTGAGGCCGCCGTGCAGCGCGAGCCCCGGCACTCCTATCTCCTTGGAGCCCACCAGGTAGAGGCCGCGGCCCTTCTCCAGGTACTTCTTGGCGTCGGGATTATAGTAGTAGCCCTGGCCGTCGTAGCCCAACGCCATGGCCGGGATATAATAGCCGCCGTCGTAAAAGCGGAACTTGACGTGGATCTCGGGGCGGCGCATCTTGACGCCGGGGTCCGAGCCTATGAACTTGTCCACGGCCATGGAGGCGCCCAGGTTGAGGCGCTCCTGCACACCGAAGTTCAGCGCGCCGATCACGCCGCCGCCGGAATAGGCGCGGGTCTTGACCGTGAAGCCGTAGTAGTCCAGGATGCCCGCGGTCGGCACGTCTATCATCTCCACGTCGGGGACGACCACGGCTTCCCCGTCGGCCTTGTCCTTGGCGGCGGCCAGGGCCGGGGCCAGCAGCAGCAGCGCGAGCACAGCGTTAAGTTTTTTCATCTTTCCTTCCTTAATGTTCGTTGACCGCAAAGTTCAGTTTCCCAGGACGGCCTTCACCTTGGCCTCGATGTCCTCCAGGGAGAACGGCTTCTGCACCACCTCGTTGGCGCCGCTGAGCAGGGCGATCCCCTTCTCGCTGGCGGTGTCGCGCGAGGTCATGATGATGATCTTGGGGGCCTCCGAGCCGAGGCGCGAGGAGATCTCGCTCGCGACGTGGTAACCGTCGATATAGGGCATCATGACGTCCAGCAGCACCAGGTCGAATTTCTCGGACTCCGCAGCCTGCAGCGCGTCCTTGCCGTTGACCTTGGCCGTCACGTCGAAACCCTGCCCCCGGAAAAAGGATTCCAGCAGGTCTATCAGGTCCGGGTCGTCGTCGGCTATAAGGATACGCTTTCCACTTTCCATGTCTTGTCCCCCAGCAGCTTTTCAATATCGCGCAGGAGCTGGTCGGTCAGGCCGACGCGCTCGGTGGTCTCTATCATGTAGGTGCCGCGCCCCTTGGCGTCCACCTGGAAAAAGACCGGGCACATCCCGTGGCTTTTCCCGAGCGCCGTCTTCAGCTCGTGCAGCTGCTTTTCGTCGAAAAGTATGCCTTCCGGCAGGTTCACCAGCAGCGCCCTGGCCCATTTGTTCAGCCCGTCGAAAAGCCCGTAGGCTTCCTCGGCGATCAGCTCGTACTGGTCGTCAAAATCGGATTTCTTCACCTTGCCGGCCACCACCACAACGCGGTTGGGGCCCAGGTTGGAACCGTAACGCTTGTAGTTCTTGGGGAACAGGCAGACGCCTATGTTGCCGCTCAGGTCTTCCACCTCGAACTTGGCCATCGGCTCGCCCGTCTTCTTGGTGGTGATGTTCTTGAACTGGGACACGATACCGGCGACGCGCACCATCGCGCCCTCGGCGAAGCCGCCGGCGAGCACCTTGTCCGCAGAAGCCGTGGAGACCATGTTCAGGTGGCGCCGGAAGCTGTTGAGCGGGTGGCCGGAGAAGTAGAAGCCCAGCACCTCCCGCTCGTTCTTAAGCAGCACGTGCTCGCTCATCACGGCCGCCTCTTTTTTCTCCTCGGCGAACAGCATCGTCTGGTTGCAGTCCTGCTGCTTGCCGCCGCAGAACATCTCCACCGCCTCGGTCGCCTTGGTGCGGGAGATCTCCGGCTTGGCCGCCGGGTAGAAGACGTCGAAGCAGCCGCCCTTGGCCATCGACTCCACCACGCGCTTGTTGAGCTGCTTGGAATCCACGCGCAGCGTGAACTCCTCGAAGGAGCGGAACGGCCCGTTCTTGACCCGCTCGGCCACGATGGCGTCCACGACACCCTCGCCCACGTTCTTCACCGCGGTCAGCGCGAAGCGGATGGCCAGCTTGCCGTTAGAGTCCTCGATGGAAAATTTTTTCTGCGAGCCGTTCACGCTGGGCCCGGCTATCGGGATCTCCATGTCCTGGGCCTCGCCGATATAGGTAGCCAGCTTGTTCTCCTTATCCTCGGAGTTGACCGCGCTCTTGCCGATCTCGCTCGTGAGCAGGGCGGCCATGAACTCCACGGGGTAGTTGGCCTTCAGCCACGCCGTGTGGTAGGCCACCAGGGCGTAGGCGACGGAATGGGACTTGTTGAAGCCGTACTCGGCGAACTTCGCCATATCGTCGAAGATCTTATTGGACAGCTTGTTGGAGACGTCGTTGAACTTCTTGCCCTGCTCTACGAACTTGTCGCGCATCTTCTCCATCACGTCGAGCTTCTTTTTGCCCATGGCCTTGCGGAAATCGTCGGCCTCGCTCGGAGTGAACTTGGCCAGGCTCTTGGCTATCTCCATGACCTGTTCCTGGTACACCATCGTGCCATAGGTGTCCTTCAGGATGGGCTCCAGCAGCGGGTGGTCGTAGGTGATGCGCTTGCGGCCGTGCTTGCGCTCCACGAAGGTCTCCAGCATGCCGCTGTTGATGGGGCCCGGGCGGTACAGCGCGACGAGGGCCGCGATGTCGCTGAAGACGGTGGGCTTGAGGCCCTTCACCAGCTTCTTCATGCCCTCGCTTTCCAGCTGGAACACTCCGGTGGTCTGGCCCTCGCACAGCAGGTCAAAGGTCTTCTTATCGTCCATCGGTACGGAGTAGATGTCGAAGTCCTTCCTGTCGGGCAGCCTGCGGATGAACTCGGAGGCGGTCTCTATGATGGTCAGCGTGCGCAAGCCGAGGAAGTCCACCTTGAGCATGCCGAGGCTGCCCAGCATGTTGCCGTCATACTGGGTGGTGACGACTTCCTTGTTGTTGCGGTTGGCCAGCGGCACGTAGTCGGTAACGTCGTCCTTGGAGATGACCACGCCGGCGGCGTGCACGCCCACCTGGCGCCGCAGTCCCTCCACCTTCAGCGCGATGTCGAACATCTTCTTGATCTTCGGATCGCGGGCGAATTCCTTGAGCTCGCTGACCTCGTTGAGGGCCTTAAAGAGGGTGGCCTTGGGGTCGGCCGGTACCAGCTTGGCCATCGCGTTCACGTCGGCCAGCGGGATGCCCATCACGCGGCCGACGTCGCGCACGGCGCTCTTGGCCTTGATGGTGCCGTAGGTGATGATGTTGGCCACGCGGGAGGCGCCGTACTTTTCGCGCACGTACTGGATCACCTGCTCGCGCCCGTCGTCGGAAAAGTCTATGTCCAGGTCCGGCATGCTCTTGCGGCCGGGGTTCAAGAAGCGCTCGAACAGCAGGCTGAAGGGCAGCGGGTCCACCCGGGTAATATCGAGCGTGTAGGCCACCAGCGCGCCGGCGCCGGAGCCGCGGCCCGGCCCCACCGGCACCCCTATGCTGCGCCCGTGCTTTATAAAATCCATCACGATCAGGAAGTAGCTGGAAAAGCCCATCTTCTTGATGGTATCCAGCTCGAACTCCAGGCGTTTATGGTAGTCGTCCCCGGCGTTGGGGACTTTCTTTTTCAGGCCCTCCTCGCAGAGGTCCCTTAGGTAGTAGAAGTCTCCGTCGCCCTCTTTATGCTCGTCCTTGTAGCGCTGCGGAATGTCGAAGGCCGGCAGGTGCAGCTTGCTGGTATCCACCGAGACGTTGCACATGTCGGCGATGACGAGGGTGTTCTTCACGGACTCGGGCGTGTGGGAAAAGAGCTTGATCATCTCGGCCGGGCTCTTGTAATAAAGCTCGTGCGTGGTCATGCGCATGCGCGAGGGGTCGTCCATCAGCGAGCCGGTGGAGATGCAGATATGGGCGTCGTGCGCTTCCCAGTCCTCTTTCTTCTGGTAATGGCAATCGTTGGTGGCCACTAGCGGCAGGCCGGTGCGCTTGGCCACCTCCAGGAGCCCCGCCATCGCGGCGGACTCCTCGGGGATATTATGGTCCATCAGCTCCAGGTAAAAATTGCCTTTGCCGAGGATGTCGCTGTACTCCATCGCGATCTTGACGGCGTCGTCTATCTTGCCCTCGGCGCAGTTGCGGGCGATGTGGGACTTGAGGCAGCCGGACAGGCAGATCAGGCCCTCGGAGTGCCGGGCCAGTGTCTCGGAGTCTATGCGGGGGTCGTGGTAGAAGCCCTCCAGGAAGGAATTGGAGACGAGCTTCATTAAATTGCGGTAGCCGGCATCGTTCTTCGCAAGGACGGTCATGTGGCCGTTGTCACGCCGGCTGCCGCCCTTTTCCTTGTCCAGGCGTGAGGCCTTAGCCACGTAACACTCGCAGCCGATGATGGGCTTGAGGCCCACAGCTTTGGCCATGAAGTAGAACTCCATGGCGCCGTACATGTTGCCGTGATCGGTTATGGCCAGCGCATTTCCCTTCTGCGCGCCCAGCTCTTTCAAGAATTCGGAGGGGTGCCCGTGCCCGTCTGAAAGGCGCAGCATGCCGTCGAGCAGCGAGTACTCGGAATGGTTATGCAGATGTATGAATTCAGGCGACATTTAAATACAAAGGCTGCGCGGCAGACTGGCCGCAGCCTTAATTATATAATTTAAATAGCACCTTAAGGAATTCCGCGGCGGGGAAGGGCGTTAAGGCACACCGGGACCCTGGGCTCAGGACCCGCCCCCCAGCAGGAACCTGAGCAGCGCGGGCACCTGACCGGCCCAATATTTTTCGCTGTGGCGGGCGCCCTGGTCCTCCACATAGATCAGGTCCTTTTTTTCCACGAAGCCTTTGCCAAGCAGGAGCCCGCGCAGCTTGCGCGCGTCCTCCAGCGCCACGGCCCTTTCGCTGCCATCGCCCTCTTCTGTGCCCATGCTGAGCCAGATCTTCATTTTACCGGCGTGGGCTTTTTTTTCTGCCAGCCTGGGCAGGGCGCGGTCAGCCCAGTAGAGCGAAGGGGAAAGGACCCCCGCAGCTGAGAACACCCCTGGATACTCAAGGAGAAGGTAGAGGGAGATAACTCCACCCAGCGAGGACCCGGCCACGGAGGTGTGCCGCCTGTCCGGGAGGGTGCGGTAAGAGGCGTCTATGAAGGGCTTGACCTCTTTCACCAGGAACCTGGCATAGTCCCGCCCCTTCCCGCCGCCGCGCGCGGCGTCGCGGTGGGGCGTATATTCGGCCAGCCGCTCGCCCGTGTTATAGACGCCCACGAGGATGGCCTCCAAAGCCGGATCTTCAGCCGCGAGGGCCGCCGCGGCTTCGTCGGCCCCCCACTCCTCTCCGATGAACGCCGTAGCCTTGTCGAAGAGATTCTGCCCGTCGTGCAGGTAGATCACGGGGTAGCGCCTGGCCGCGTCCCGCTCGTAGGACGGGGGCAGCCAGACCGCCAGGGTCCTTTTGTTCCCAAGGGCGCGGGAGCGGAAGTCGCGGTGATATTTCACCGCGCCGGTCACAGTGGCTTTGCCCGGCAGGTAAGGTTTTTTGTCCGCCCACTTCTGTATCGTATCGGCCACCTCTGCCGGCGCCAGGGGCGTGAAGCGCCTGTTTTCCAGCTCTGAAAAATCCGCGCCTTTCTCAACCGTATCCCAGCTCCCGCGGGTGTACTTGTACTCCAGCGGCACCCCGGCCTTAACCTCTACATCCAGCGCATAGGCGCCATCTTTCTTAACCAGGCTCACCTGGCCCGGGTTCCAGCTCCCCAGCTCCGGGCAGTTGCCGGAAATGAAAAGCACGTCGTACTGCGGGGTATCCGCCGGCGCGGCCGCCCGGAAGCTCACCTTCACCTTTTCCTGCGCCCGGGCGGGCGCCCCCGCGGAAAGCAGCAGCCCCGCCGCCAGGCCCGCCAGCGAGGCCCCGCGCACCATGGAACGTCCGCAAAGAATAGCGATCATACAGTTTCCCCCGTAAAGGCGCCAAGCCACGCACGCCGACTAAATTATATAATTTACTTATGGTCAAACGCGGCGCGCATCCGTACACGGAGAAACAGCACAAGCGTCGGCTCGTCTTTTCCGGGACGGTCAAGTTCCGCGCGGATACCATAACCCTGCCCAACGGCAAGCGGGCCGTCAGGGAATTCGTGGATCATCCCGGGGCTGTGGCTATCCTGCCGGTGTTGCCGGACGGGAAGATAGTTTTCGTGCGGCAATTCCGCTATCCCGTCGGCCGGGCCACGCTGGAGATCCCGGCCGGCAAGCTGCATTCCGCCGCGGACAGCCCGCTGAAGCGCGCACGGGCGGAGCTGAAGGAAGAGACCGGCTACACGGCGAAAAAGCTGGCCCCGGTGCTTTCCTACTGGCCCACCCCGGCCTTCTCCACGGAAGTTCTGCACATCTACACGGCTACCGGCCTGCGCGGCGGCAGCCCCGAGCCCGACGAGGACGAGTTCCTCACGCTCGAGTTCATCCCTTTTAAAAAAGCCTGGCGCATGGTGGAGACCGGAGAGATCAGGGATTCCAAGACGGTCATAGCCCTGCAGGCCTGGAAAATCAAACTGCTGGAGAAAAAATGAAATTCGACAACACCGACAAGCTGTGCGTGGACACCCTCAGGGGTCTTTCGATAGACATGGTGGGCAAAGCCGACAGCGGCCACCCCGGCCTGCCGCTGGGCGCGGCGCCCCTGGCCTACGCCGTCTGGGCCGGGCACCTCAAATTCTCCCCCGCCGACCCGGCGTGGTTCGACCGCGACCGGTTCGTGCTGTCGGCCGGCCACGGCTCCTCGCTGCTCTATTCGATACTGCACATGTACGGCTTCGGCCTCCAGCTGGACGACCTGAAAGCCTTCCGCCAGCTCGACAGCCTCACGCCGGGCCACCCGGAATACGGCCACACGAAAGGCGTTGAGATGACCACCGGCCCGCTGGGCCAGGGCTTCGCCTCGGCCGTCGGCCTGGCGCTGGCGGAGAAGCTGATGGCGGAGAAGCTCAACACTCCGGAGTACGGGCTGGTGGACCACCATACCTACGTGCTCTGCGGCGACGGAGACCTGATGGAAGGCGTGTCTTACGAAGCCGCCTCCCTCGCCGGCACCTGGAAATTGGGCAAGCTGATCTGTATCTACGATTCCAACGGCATCACCATCGAGGGTTCCACCAGCCTGGCCTTCACAGAGGACGTCAAGAAGCGCTTCCTTGCCCAGGACTGGCAGGTCATAGAAGTAGCCGACGGCAACGACCTCTCCGAGCTCGACTCGGCGCTCAAGAAGGCCAAGCGCGAAACGGAGAAGCCTTCCCTCATCATCGCCAAGACCCACATCGGCTTCGGCAGCCCCAAGCAGGACAAGAACTCCGTGCACGGCGAGCCGCTCAAGCCCGAGGAGATAGCCGCCACCAAGAAGACCCTTGGCTGCGACCCCGCGGTACCGTTCTGCGTGCCCGAGGAAGCCAAAGCCCGCTTCACCGAGCAGGCCGCGGCCGGCGAGCGCGACCGCAAGCGCTGGCTGAAGCTCTGGAAGAACTATTCCGAGGCCCTGCCAGAAAAAGCAGAGCTCGCCAAGGCGATGCTGGGCCGCGAGATTCCCGACGGGCTATTTAACCCCGACGCCGCTTTCTTCGACAAGCCGCTCGCCACCCGCGAGGCCTCCGGCAAAGTCATCAACCTGATGGCGGAAAGGCTGCCCGGCCTCACCGGCGGCTCGGCCGACCTCGGGCCGTCTACAAAAACTGATTTCACCAAAGAGCCGGCGCGCACACTGCACTTCGGCATCCGCGAGCACGTGATGGGCGCCATCGTCAACGGCCTGGCGCTGCACGGCGGGCTGATCCCCTTCGGCGCTACCTTCCTGGTATTCTCCGACTACATGCGCCCGGCCATCCGCCTGGCCGCGCTGATGAACCTACCGTCCATCTTCGTCTTCACGCACGACAGCATCGGCGTGGGCGAGGACGGCCCCACCCACCAGCCGGTAGAGCACCTGATGAGCCTGCGCCTGATCCCCGGCCTGCTGACGCTGCGCCCCGCCGACGCCTGGGAAACCCTCTACGCCTGGGAAGTTGCCGTGCGGTCCAAGCGGCCCGCCTGCCTGGCGCTGTCGCGACAGAAGCTGCCGCTGATGACAGCCTACCGCGAAAAGATAGCCGCCGGCCTCAAACGCGGCGCCTACCTGCTGCGCGGCCCGTCCATCGTCCCGTCGGTGGAGCTGGTCGCCTCGGGCTCCGAGGTCTCCCTGCTCTTCGAGGCCGCTGCCCTGCTAGAGAAGGAAAGCATCGGCGCGCGCATCATCTCGGCGCCCTGCTTCGAACTGTTCCGAGAGCAGGACAAGGCCTACCGCGACTCGGTCTTCATCCCCGAGCTGCCCAAGGTGGCCGTGGAAGCCGGCCGCGGCACCGGCTGGAAGGAATTCGTAGGCGGCGACGTGGAGGTGATCGCGGTGGACACCTTCGGCAAGTCGGCGCCCGCCGGCCAGGTCTACACCGCGCTCGGCATCACCGCCGCCAGGATCGCCGAGACGGCTAAGAAGATGATCAAGTGACGCAACGGAGCTAAAACAAAAAACCCCGCCGGCCGCGGGGTTTTTTGTTTTAGCGGGGAAGGTTCAGACCGCACGCGCGCGGCGCAGGCCCCAGAGGGAGACGGCGGCGAAGAGCAGGGCGGGGGCCAGGCCCGCCGCCGCAGGATGCAGCAGCTCGGCGTTGCCCGCCTCCTGAGACATGATTATCACCGCCCAGAAGAAGAAGCCGAAGCCCGTAGCCAGCCCGAAACTGAAATACCTGTTGTTCTTTTTAGCCAGCAGCACCATCGCGGCGCCTATCAGCGCCATGGCTGGGTTGGCCAGCGGCGCGGCCAGCTTTACCCACAGCAGCGTGCGCTCCGCGGCTGACGGCGCCCCGACGGCTTCCAGGCGCCGCACCCTGCGCAGCACCTCGGAGAGCGAGATCCCGTCGGGCACCAGCTTCTCCAGCACCAGGTCCTCCGGGCGCACGGAAATAGCCGAGCGGTACTCAGAGAACTTCGCCAGTTCCGGCCTGGCGTCGCCGTTGTATTTTATCGTCACCCCGTCTTGGAAATCCCAGCGGCTGTCGGCCTGGCGCCAGACCGCAGAGGCGGCATTTATCTCCAGCGCCAGCCGCCCGTTTTTGTAGACACTGGCTATAACGCCCTGCATGCTCCTGGAGCGCCCGTCGAAGACCTTGGCCGTGACAAAGGCCTCCCCGCCCGCGGAGAAGGCTACGTCCTTGCGCACCAGGCGCTGCCAGTCGTCGCGCCCGCGCATCTTGCCCTCGAACAGGTACTCGGCCCGCATATATAGCCCAGGGGCAGCCGTCTCCTGCAGCGCGAACTGCCCCGCCCCCGCGACTACGGCGCAGGCCAGCAGGGGCTTGAGCATGTCTAAGGGCCGCCAGCCGCCGGCCAGGCCGGCCTTCCACTCGCCCTTGTCCATCATGCCGCCCAGCGTGAACAGCACCGCCAGCAGCGTGGCCATCGGCGTCATCTTGACGATGAAGTAAGGTGCCTGGTAAAGGATATATTTCAGGAACAGCCCGGCCCCGGCGCCGCTCTTCATGAAGAAATTCAGTTTGTCGAACAGGCTGCCGAAGAGCAGCAGCAGGCAGAAGACGCCGAGCCCGAACCCGAAAGGGGCCCAGAAGCCGCGCGCTATATACCTGTAAAAAGTTTTCTTCATCGTTCCTTATTTGGCGTAGAGCTTGCGCCGCCACAGCGCCAGCCCGGCGGCGCCGGTGAGCAGCGCTGGCGCGAAGATGACCCAAGGGAAGAGCCCTGGGTATTTCCGGGACAGCACCATGCCGCTAATAGTAAGGCCGTAATAGAAAAATATGATCAGCAGGCTCAGGCCGAAGCCGGCCGAGCGCCCGCGCTTATCGAGCGCTACGCCCAGCGGGGCGCCGACCAGGAAAAAGATCAGGGGGGCCAGCGCCAGCGCGAACCTGGAGGCGGCCTCTATGCGGTATTTCGCCTCCACCTGCGGGTCCGGGATACCGGCCCTCAGCCGCGCCAGCAGGCCCGGAGTGGAGATCTCACGCTGGTTCAGCTTGCGCGCCGCCGCGCTCGCGCTGAAGAACGGCAGCAGCGTCTTGTAGGAGGCGAACCGCCCGTAAAGGATCTTCTCCGGGTCCTTGCAGTCGGTCTGGCTCAACTGCCCGTCGGAAAGCGCGATCTCCAGGCCGCTCTCCCCCACCTTGCCGTACCGGCCAGTAGCGGCGTTGATCTTGTTGACGAAGGCCGTGTCTCCGCCCTTGTCTACCCGGCGCAGCAGCTTCACGCCGCGCATCTCTCCGGAAAGGGCGTTGACCTTGTCGGCGTAAAGCGTCCACTCGGAAATCTGCTGAAAAGTGCGCGGTTTCAGTTCTATCTTCGTCACGCGGTTCAGCATCGAAATGGTGTAATCCGTAGAGCGCTTGAAGGCCTCGGGCCCCAGCCAGTTGTTAACCCACACCAGCAGCAGCGACGCCAGCAGAGACGAGTAGAACACGAAGGAGAAGATCTCGAAGAAGGAGAAACCGCCGGCGCGCAGGGCCAGGATCTCCCCGTCCTGCGACAGCTGCCCCAGCGAGAGCAGGATGGCCAGCAGGAACGCCAGCGGCAGCGCCATCCCCACGATGTTGGGCAGCAGATACAGCAGGCTCTTGGCCAGGAAGTAGAAGGAGAAACCGGCCAGCACGCCCTGGTTGATGATGCCGACGAAGTTCAGCATGACCAGCAGCGAGCAGAAGACGAAAAGGGAAAGGCCTAAGAACTTCGCGAAGATCTTCAGGATATAAAGACGGGCTATAGGCACGGCCATTTATTTATTCTATTATATATTGCGGCCCCGCGGAACAAGGACGGGGCGGAGCCCGAATCGCCGGTAGTTTCAGGCGAAGTCGGGCAGTTTTTGCTCGCCCCGGCGAGGCTTTTTACTATTGATGACCCTAAAGGCGACCCCGCTTAAACTCCTGCTGCTCCTGGCCTGCGCCAGGGGCGCCTTTGCGGCGGATTTTGCCGCGCCCGCGCCCGCAGGCGGACGTTTCCTGCTGCTGGACCGGCAAGACCCCTCCAAAGTGCTGTCCGCCGCGGAAGTCTCCACGGCGGCCGCGCCCGGCGGCCCCGAGGGGCTCTCCGGCGACATGCCCTTTCAGTACAGCGGCGACGCCTGGAACGAGGCGCGCGAGGCGGTGGAGACAGGCCGCTTCAAACGGGAGGAG
The DNA here is from genome assembly GCA_028688015.1 of Elusimicrobiales bacterium. Taxonomy (GTDB): domain Bacteria; phylum Elusimicrobiota; class Elusimicrobia; order Elusimicrobiales; family UBA9959; genus UBA9959. Next base: position 263,907 of record JAQTZB010000002.1, read on the forward strand.
CTGGCCCCGCTGCCCCGGGTGGACGTCTCCACCGAAGCCCCCGCCGCCCCCGAGCCGCAGGTGGAGTTCCGCGAGTCCGGCACCACCCTCTCCGTCACCGGCCGCAAGGTCATCGCCCTCAACTACAGCGGCAAGAAGTACATTAACGAGCAGACCTCCGTCACGCGCGCCCGCTCCCTGAGCCTCTTCGAGATCACGCAGCAGATGCAGGTGCGCATGCAGGGCAAGGTAGGGCAGAAGATCACCGTCAACGTCGACTACGACGACACCAAGCAGGACAAGCAGGACATCTCGGTGGTCTACACCGGCGACCCCAACGAGGTGGTGCAGAACGTCTCGTTCGGCGACATCGACCTGAGCCTGCCGGCCACCGAGTTCGTCTCCTACAACAAGCAGTTGTTCGGCATCAGGGCGGACCTGAAGACGCAGCGCCTCAAATTCACGTTCGTCGGCTCGCGCACCAAGGGCCAGACCAAGACGCGCCAGTTCACCGGCAACACCCAGTTCCAGGGCGCGGACATCCTCGACATAAACTACCTGCGCCGCAAATACTACGACGTCACCTTCGGCAACCCGGCGCGCCTGCCCATCAAGTCCGGCACCGAGCGCATCTACATAGACCAGCAGACCCTGGCGCAGGTGGACAACGTCACCGTCTTCGAGCTGGTCGGCAAGGACATGGCGGTGCAGACCTCCACCTACACGGGCCGTTTCCAGCTGCTGAGCCCCGGCATAGACTACGTGATGGATTACTCCAAGGGCCTCGTGACCTTCAACCGCACGCTGAACCCGCAGGACGTGGTGGTCATCGACTTCCAGAACTTCGGCGGCACCAGCCTTTCCCAGAACAGTTCCACAGACACGCTGACGGGGCTGAACACCCTCGCGGCCCTGGTCGCCCCCGCTATCATCAAGACGCCCAGCGACATAGCCCTTTCTTCCGTCGCCGCCACCATAGCGGCGCTGGACTCTCACAGGCACGAGCTTAAGACCTATTATTCCATCGGCCAGACCAACCTGGTCCGGGACAACGGCAACGGCAACTTCATACTTAAAGTGCAGGACCTCAACCGCACCGAGGTCGCGGTAGCCGGCTACAACCCCGCGAACTCCAACCCGACGGTAAAATATCCCGACACCATCGAGGTGGATTTCGAGCAGGGCATCTTCCACCTCAAGAACCCCTTCCTGGACCCGGACACCTCCGCCCCCCGGCCCGACGACCAGGTCTATTCGGCCGCGCCGGCGTCGAAGCGCATCCTCCGCGTAGAGTACTCGTTCCGCTTCAAGACCTTCCTGCTGGAGCCCAACATCGTGCTGCAGTCGGAAGTGGTGCGCGTGGACGGCAAGAAGCTGGGCCGCAACGAAGAGTATTTCATAGACTACGACTCGGGCTTCATCACGTTCTATTACCCCGAGCGCGTCGGGCAGGATTCCAAGATAGAGATCGTCTACGAGGTTTCGCCTTTCGGCGGAGTGGGTAACCAGTCGCTGGTCGGCGGCCGCATCTCCTACGACTTCGGCTCCCACTTCTCGCTGGGCTCGACGATGCTCTACCAGGGCGGCATCAAGAGCAACACCGTGCCCAACGTCACCGACCTGACCAACAGCATGCTGGTCTACGAGGGCGACGCCCAGTTGAAAGGACTCAACCTCTTCGGCCTGAAGACCAGCCTGGGGGCCGAGGCGGCCCAGAGCCGCCTGAATCCCAACCTCAACGACTACGCGCTGATAGACAACATGGAGGGCGTCAAGCAGGAAGATTCCCCGTCGATGGATAAGAACTACTGGTTCATCGCGGCCAACCCCGTTCAGGCCCCCGCCGACCCGCTGGCGCTGGACTGGTACAACGAGAACATCAAGGCCCGCGACATCAACCCGGCCGCGAGTTCTGAAGGCACCCAGCAGGTGCTGTCTTTCCATTACGATTTCAGCGTCTCCCCCGAGGTCTCGATCGTTTACCCCCTCTCCCCCACCGGCCTCGATTTCTCGCAGAAGAACGTGCTGGAGCTGGTGGTTTACGGCGAGAATTCCACGGGCGCGCCCGGCCCGCGCTTCAATATCCACCTGGGCCAGATAACCGAGGATGCGGACAATTCCGGCGGGCAGACCTTCTCCTGCGCCTCGGGCCTGGTGATCCCCAACGCGCCCAAGAGCGAGGACCTCAACTGCGACGAGCAGGTGGCGGCGGCCGAGGACATCGGCTGGCTCTACGACCCCGGCACCGCCAACACCCGGCGCTACGGCGCGGGCAACGGCCGCCTGGACAGCGAGGACCTTAACAAGAACGGGCGCCTCGACGTGCAGGACTTCACCGGCGGCAGCCTGGGCTACGTCAACGGCGCGCTGTTCACCGACACCTCCGACAACACGTCCAAGAACACCGTGGATTTCACAGGCTGGCGCACGCTCTACCTGCCGCTGGGCATCACCTCCACAGATACCTACAAGTGGAACGCCATAAAGCAGGTGCGCATCTCGCTGAAGCAGGCCGCCGGCGGCGCCCTTTCGGGCACCATTAAGTTCGCGCGCATCTCGGCCGTAGGCAACACCTGGACCGTGCAGTCCTCTACCGCCGGCTCCATGCAGGCCATCGGCGTGAACAACCACGACAACCCCGGTTATACCCCGATCTACGACGAAGGAGGAGACCCTTCCGCCGTGTTCAACAACCTCTATGGCTCCGTGTCAGAGCAGAAGCAGAAGAACAATTCCGCCTCGGTCACAGAGCAGACCCTGGCGCTGGACTATAACAACATCTACGCCGGCAACGCCTCTACGGGCTCCACGGTCTACGTCTACCGTAAATTTTCTACGGCGATAGACATCTCGCAGCACGAGAAGGTGCGCTTCCTCGTCAAGAGCGAGAGCGGCGCAGACCCCGGCGCTTCTTTCTACCTGAAGGCGGGCGACGCGAATAATTACTTCAAGGCCTCTATCCCCCTCAACTTCACCGGCTGGCGCCTGATCACGGTGCGGCAGGAAGATGTGACCGGAGACAAGATACCCGACATCTGGGTCCCCGAGACTTCCGGAGTAGAGGTCTCCTCCCGCGGCACGCCCAGCCTGCAGCAGGTGCCGCAGTTCCTCGCTGGCGTCGAGGCTACCGACGGCAGCGGCCACGGCGGCACGGTCTACTTCAACGAGCTGCACCTCTCCGATCCGCTGATGCGCGTCGGCAACGCCCGCAAGGTGGAGGGCGCCTTCGAGATCCCCGGCTGGCTGAGCTTCGGCGGCAAACACCGCTTCGTGGACCGCAGTTTCCAGACGCCGGTGACGGCCATCGCCAACCAGGACAACGAGTCGCAGTCCGGCTACCTCAATATCACGCGCCTGGCGTTCTTCCCGGTCAACGTCACGGCCGCGCGCCAGATCACGGTCACGCCCAACACGCTTACCACCGGCGCCAATAACCTGGTGAATTCTCTCCAGCAGGGCCGCGTTAAGAAGTTCGACGGCACGGCCTCCGGCACCCTCGGCATCGGCGCGCTGCCGCGCGTGGGGCTGAACTACACCAAGGGCCTGACGGACTACAGCCTGCTCAGCCGCAAGGACGACCGGGACCTCTACGCGGCCAACATGACCTACTCGCTGCCGGGCACCCTGCCCGTGCTGCCGCGCTCCCTGAACCTGAACTACTCGCTCGGGAGCAGCAAGGTGGCCTACGATCCTTCACGGCTGACCCCCGCCGGGCAGATCGGTCTCTTCGATACGAAGGAGCGCACCGACGCCTACGGGGCCAAGCTGACCTTCATCCCGTGGAACGGCGCCTCGTTCAACCCCGGCTACTCTCTGCAGACCGCCCGCGAAGAGCGCGCGCCGGTGGCGGACCCGCTGCGCTCGGAGCGCTATAACAAGTCGCTGCAGCAGACGGTGGATTTCAATTCCAATCTGCTCTTCGCCCGCTGGTTCAACCCGTCGTTCAGCTACTCGGTCACCACGCTGGAGAGCAACAACCTCAACACCACCACCGTCACGGTGGCGCAGTCCTCTCAGGTGTTCACGGCCGGCCAGATCAAGACGGTGAACCGCACCGCGCAGGGCGGCGTCTCGCTGACCATCAACGTAAACGACCTGGCGCCGCGCAACAAACTGCTGCGCTCCATGGTGCTGTCCTCCAATTACCAGATCCAGGACGGCGACGCCTGGGCCAACGTGGAGAAGGACTACAACACGCGCAACAAGCTCTGGCTCCGGGACTCCATGGCCCCCTCCAGCCCCTTCGCGCAGCGCAACTCCGTGACGCTGCGCGACACCTTCAGCTCCTCGCAGCGCTGGCAGCCTTTCGAGGGCTTCGGCTTCAAGGGGAACGCCGCGCCTCTGGGCACGCTCTCGCTGACCAACAATTTCTCCAACTCGGTACAGCGCTCCGAGGTGACCGGCACGATCTCCAAGAGCGTCAACCGCACCTTCCCCGACATGATCCTGTCGATGTCGCAGTTGGAGGGGCTGCTGCGCGCGCGCCGCTGGGCGCAGGCGGCCACCATCAACCTCAAATACTCTCGCAATACAAACGAGGCCAAGACCGTTTCCCTCGACACGTCCGGCACCTACGGCATGGACCTGCGCTTCAAGCTGCTGAACCTCGTGGACACGGCCCTCAGCTATAACCTGCGCCTGACGGACAAGAAGGACCTGCGCGTCAACCAGGTCACGCAGCGCACGCGGCATGACGACGCCACGCTGCAGGGCACATTCGACGTCCGCAAGTTCCGGCTCACGCCTAAGGCCGACTATTCGGCAGACAAAACGCGCGGCGCGCTGGGCGTAGTGACCGCCAATACCCGAACCATTACCCCCAGCCTGCTGATCAAGTCAGACTTCCAGCTGCCCAAGGGACTCAAGCTGCCGTTCATGAAGCAGGCCATAGTCTTCACGAACCGCATCGTCTGGACCACTACGCTCAGCTACGCGCTCAAGTCCTCGCCTATCACTATCGCCGACAACAGCCGCCTGTTCTCGCTGAACTCCAGCGCGGACTACGAGGCCGCCAAGAACCTGCGCCTGACCTTCAACGCCGGGCTGCAGCGCTACTGGCACAAGTACCTCAAGCAGGAGGAGTACCTGTCCTACCAGGCGGGCAGTACGCTGACGTTCCAGTTCTAGTTCTTTCGGGGGGGAGATGAAGCCGGGATTGCTAAAAGCCGGGAAATGGCTGCTCAACGCGCTGCTGCCGCGCACCTGCGCGCATTGCGGCCTGGACCTGCATTATCTGGACGCTGACCCGCTCTGCCCCGGCTGCCGCGCCCGGCTGGAGCCGCTGCCGGAGCTGCACTGCCGGGCCTGCGGGCTGCCGCTGCCAGACGGAGGCGCTGCGTGCCGCGACTGCCGCGGTGGCGTTCCCAGCACGCTGGCACTGGCCCGCTCGGCCTTAGTCTTCAACCCGGAGCTGCGCTCCGTGGTGCACGCGTTCAAATACAAGGGGCGCGACGACCTGGCTGCCCAGCTGGGGGCGCAGATGGCCGCCGCGCTGGACCGCTTCCCGGAGCTCTCGGGCTACTCTTTCGCAGCCGCGGTGCCGCTGCACCCGGCCAAGCGCCGCGAGCGCGGCTTCAACCAGGCCGAACTGCTGGCGGCGGCGCTCGCCGCGCGGCGCAACCTGTTCCACCTGTCGGGCGTCTGCGAGCGGGTGCGCAACACCCCCAGCCAGACCGCGCTCTCGAAGGCCGACCGCAAGGCCAATATAGCCGGTGCCTTCCGCGCCTGCAGGCCCGAGCTTTTGAAGGGCCGCAACATCCTCCTCGTCGACGACGTCGCCACCACCCTCGCCACCCTCGACGAGCTCGCCGCCGAGCTCAAGCGCGCCGGCGCCGCCTCCGTCGCCGCCTACACCCTCGCCCGAGAACCTTAGCCTCCGCTCCGGGGGCCGCGAGATGCTCAGTCGGGGCCAGCAGGGGAGGGGCCCCGTGCTCCTGGGCAGAAGGGAACCGTTGCGCGGTTCCCCCCGCCCTTGGGAAATTATGGGCGGGGCCCCCTTCCCCAAAGTCGCACGGAACCCCTCCCCTGCCGTCCCCTCCGTATACTTGTCAGTACTACCCCAAGCGAGCCACCAGCGGAGACCGTGAGGGGCAGGGTTAGCAAAACCTTCACGAGCCCGACGCTTGCGTAGCGCGGAGGGCGAGTGGTGAGTGAGCGCACGGTGTGCGCGAACGCGTTTTGCGTTCCTGCCCCTCGCGGTAGGCCGCCAACCACGAGCGACACTGCGTACCCGGAGAAGGCATACCCTCTCAGGCCCCACCGGATGCTGTTCTCACCCCGCGGTGGGCCGAGAGGCGTTTCTTGAATAAATAAAAAAGGCCGGCGGGTGAGCGCCGGCCTTTTGTGTTGCCTTGGGGTCTAAAACTGCACGTCGAAGATGTAGGCGGAGTACGGGGCCATCTGCTGCAGGCGCAGGCCGCCGGCCAGGTCCTCGGACTTGAACGAGAAGAAGCGGTCGGACAGCTCCTCGAAGATGGCCGTCGTCTCGCCTTCGCTCTTTATGGAGGCGTTCACGATCCCGCACGAGGGCTCGCCCGAGTAGTTCACCACCACTATCTTCAGCGTACGCCGCTGCGCCCAGGACCAGGCCAGGATATTGTTGTTGGTCCGGTTCTCCTTGTCGCACTGGCGCACGTCCAGCAGCGCCCACTCGCCGCCGTGGAACGCGGGGTGGTCGGTGATCTTCAGCAGCTTGGCGTAGAACTTCTTGACCTCCAGGTCCGGCACGCGCTCGTAGAGCTCCTTGAGCTGCAGCGGCGGGCGCACCTTAACGCCGTCCACCTGGTTGTCGTTGTAGAAGCGCAGGCCCTTGATGGTGGAAACCACCACCCCGGCGGCCAGCGCCTTTTGGCGCCCGAAGGCGGCCAGCGAGGGCTGCTCGTCGTGATTGTCTATGAAGCGGGCAGAGCGCTTCTGGTAGAGCTTTTCGGCGCGCAGGTGGCCGCGCACCTCCTGCGCCCCCTGGAAGCGCAGGCGGTCGTAGGTGCCCTTGTCGTAGGTATAATCGAAGCCGATCTGCTGCACGCGCCACTCAAGGCCCCAGTAAACCTCGGCCAGGAAGGTGAACTGCGGGTGCTTTTCCTTGACCGCCTTTATCGCGCTCTCCCAGAATTCCTCCTGGGGGCGCTTGTAGCCGCCGCGGTTGAGCAGCCAGCCCCAGGTCCCCTCGTGGATCTCATTGAGCGTCAGCATCACCATATCGCAGCGCACGCCGTCGGCCATGTCCGCGATGCGCAGCAGCACGGACAGCATCCGGTCGCGCGTGGCGGGGTTGAAATAGTTCAGCTGCGCGCTGTCAGACCACGCGGGGAAATTGGGGTCGCGGCCGTAGGCTATGTAGCGCTTACCCTCGCCGTCGGGCAGCTCGAAGAACCAGTCGGGATGGGCGCGGAAATCTTCCTCGGAGCCGTTGATGAAGCAGTCGGGGCACTCCTTGATGTAGGGGTTGTCCTTGGCCGTATGGTTGGAGACCAGGTCGACCATCAGCTTCATCCCCATCGAATTGAGCTTTTCTTTCAGGGCCTTCAGCTCCCACTCGAAACCCAGCTCGGCGTTCAGGCGGTACCAGTGCACCGAGTAGGGCGAAGAGCCGACGGCCTCGGGGCCGAAGCCGGGCGGGATGGTCTTAAGTTCCTCCGCCAGCGCCTTGTCCTCGCGCGCTATGCGCTCCGACTCGGGGCTGGGCTCCCAGACGCCCACCAGCCAGACTATGTCGAAGCCGAGGTGGCGCAGCTCCTGCCATTCGTCGTCTGGCACGGAGGAAAGGGTCATCTCGGGCAGGGAATACTTCGCCCGCAGCTGCTTTAGCCACAGCCTGGTATTGATTTCAATCAAATGCGGATTCGAACGAAGCACTTTCCCTCCCTGCTTTTCCTAAAAACGATTTTAGTGAAGATCCCCCGGAACTGGCTACTATTATAGCAAATACGGCCCCGGCTACGGCGCAACCGCCGCGCTGACCGGCCTTATGAGCCGGAGCAACGAAAGCGCCCCCCGTCCGCCAGGGGGCGCAAGGCGCCTGGCGCTACGGCGTTCCGGACTCGCCTTGCGACGGCTTCAGCCAGTAGGCGGCCAGTTTATAGGCCACGATCGAAAAGAGCAGGATCAGCAGCACGCCGGAGGTCACCACCCGCCAGGCCCAGGAGGACGCCCTGCGCGCCGGAGCGTCGCCGGCGTCCATGACCTCGTAGACCCACCACTTGGTGCCCGCCACGTTGGAGACGGAGACCAGCAGGGTGCGGCCGCGGAAATAAACGGGGCTGGAGAGGTCGGCGGTTTCGCGCTCGGAAGCCAGGGCCAGCAGCTTCAGCACCTCGGCCGGGGCCTTGAGGCCGGGCTTCACTATGGACATGCTCATCGAATCCGCGATGACCTGGCCGCCCATGTCCACCAGGCCGAAGCTGCCGTAAGAGTTGCGGCCCATCATGCGCACCACCTCGCCCAGGTAGGCGAGGCTGAGCCGGCCGGCCAGGTAATACGCCGGAGAGCCGCCCTTCAGCAGCGGCTCGGCCAGCACCAGAGCTGGCGGAGTATACTCCCCGTACTCCACCGCGCCGGCGGGGGCCAGCGTAGCTTTAGCCTCGGAAAATACCGGGCTTTTGGCGTATTCCAGGCGCGGTTTGGACCCGCCGGCCGGGTAGCGCGCGAGCTCCGCGCCGGAGGGCCCGAGCAGGGCCAGCTCGGAGTAGATGAAGGGATTCTCCTGGGCGCGGGCGGCAAGGTCCTTCTTCAGCGCGGCCTGCCCGCCGGAGAGCCGGGCCCCGGCCACGCGGGCCAGGTTGTAATTCAGGTTCAGCACGTCGGAGATGATGCCGGCGCCGGTCGAGGTGCGCAGGCCCAGGTAGCGCAGCGTGTCGTTCTTCTGCAGTTCGCCTTCGCCGTAGATGAAGTGCCGGCTCAGCAGCAGGAAGGGCAAGAGGAACAGACCGGCCACCGCGGCTGTGAATTTGTATTTACTGAGACCGTTCATAAGCGGACCATCCTGTTTATTTTTTTCCGGAGCGGGCGCCGGCCTGCAGGGCTTTCTGCAGCGCCCACCCGACCACGCTTTTCTCGAACCAGCCTATCACTTCCTGCAGGCCGTAACCCGCCAGCGCGCAGAGCGCCCAGAGCGCAGGCAGGTAGTACCGCAGTTCTATGCCGCCTGTGGCCGGCACCTGCTTCACGGCCGCCAGCGGCAGCAGAGGCAGCAGCGCCGCCGCCAGGAAGACCAGCAGCCGCTCCTTCCTGAAGACAAATGCCGCATAGGCGCCCAGGAAGACAAAGACCATCAGGAACTTGTGATAGAGGACTCGCGGCAGCTCGTAAGCCAGGGCGCGGCCCAGCCCGGAGAACGCGCCGGCCAGCGCGCCACCGGGGCCGTCGCGCAGCAGGAAGGCCGCGGGCCCGAGCGGCCCCTGCGGCACCGCCTCCTGCGGCCGGTAGCCGTAGCGGTCTATATTGGCCCACCGGCGCAGGCTGAGCTCCTGCGCGTAAAAAGCGCCGCCGTAATGCGCCCGCTGCCAGGCCAGGTAAGGCAGCGCCAACAGCGCGGCAAGGCCCAGCGCCAGGCCGGCTTCCTTCAGCCGGAATCCACCTCGGCGCAGCGCCCACGAAAACCCCGTCATCACCAGCAGCGCCCAGGCAGCGTCGAGGCGGCTCAGGCAGGCCAGGCCGCCGGCCAGGCCCGCCAGCAGCGCGGCGCGCCTGCCGCCGCCCCCGTCGAAATAATGCCAGAACAGCAGCAGGAAAAGCAGCGAGAAGAGGTTGGAGGAACCCTGCATGGCGTAATAGCCCATGTAAGGGTTGGCCGCCAGGAACAGCGCGGCCATGGGGGCGGCCAGTCTGCCCAGCCCGTTCAGCAGCAGCAGCGTCGCCGCAACCACCAGCACGTAAAGCGCCACGCCCTGGACGCGCACCGCCTTGTCGGGGTCGGCCCCGGCGGCCATGGCCAGTTTCAGCGCCGCCACGGGGAGCGGCTCCGCCAGGCCGGAGGCGTAGAACCAGGAAGACCCGGCGGCCATCAGGGAGCGGGAAGCCGCGTCGCGCAGCGGCTCCGCCTTGTAGACCTTCCAGCAGGCGGCTATGTTCATGGCTAGCGCCAGCCCCGCGAAAGCGAAAACCGCCGCCCGGAGATATTTCTCCAGGTCGGCCGTCCGCAGGAAGTTTTGAAAGTCTGTCATTGTGAGCCGTCCCCTCAAGATTGTAGTATATTAAAAAATACTACGCGGGATAAGGTTATAAATTATGAGAGAGATAACGCTGGAGTTCAAGAAAATAGTCGGCGAAGGCAAGGCGCTGGGGCGCAGCGAGGGCAAGGTGGTGTTCTGCTACGGCGTCCTGCCCGAAGAGACGGCCCGGGTCAGGATCACTTTCGAGAAAAAGAATTTCGCGGAGGCGGAGCTGCTGGAAATAATCACCCCCTCCCCGAAGCGCGTGGCCCCCAGGGAGGACCACTACCTCAGCTGCTCGCCGTGGCAGGTCATGGACTACGCCTTCCAGTGTGAGACCAAGAAGGAGCTGATAGAGGACCTGCTCTACCAGACCACCAAGGAAACCATCCGCCTGGATAAATTTTACGGCGCGAAGGAGATCTTCGGCTACCGCACGAAGATAGAGTACAGCTTCACCGGCGAGCCGGGCGCGCTGAGCTTCGCCTTCCACAAGCGCGGCAACTACCGCGAGAAGTACCTGCTGCCGCAGGGTTGCGCCCTGATCAGCCCGGCGACCAACGCCGCCGCGCTGGCGGTGCTGGCCAAGCTCAATGAACTGAAGCTGTCCACGGCCGACCTCAAGACGCTGATCATCCGCGAGGCCAAGACCCCCGGCTCGCGCGTGGCCGCGCTGTTCCTGAAGCGCCAGGACATCGAGCTGCCAGACATGAAGGTGCCGGGCCTCAACGGCTTCCTGGCGATCTATTCCAACCCCGTCAGCTCGGTCAGCCAGGTGGACGGGATCCTGAGCTCCTGGGGCGACGACTTCGTCACCGAGGAGATCCTGGGCGGCAAGTTCTCCTACGGCTTCGACTGCTTCTTCCAGAACAACATAGAACTCTTCTCGGAGGCGCTCAAAGAGATCCGTGGGGCCGCCTTTAAGTGCGGCAAACTGGTGGACCTCTATTCCGGCGTTGGCGTGATAGGGTTGTCGCTGCGCGACCTGGCGGATAAAGTCTACGCTGTGGAATCTTCGGAGAGCTCGGTGAAATACGCCGCGCTGAACGCCGAGGCCAACGGCGCCAGGAATTTCCAAATAGCCTGCTCGCTGTCGGAGAAGACCGCCGGGGACCTGTTCGACGGCACGGATATCCTGGTTGTGGACCCGCCCCGCGCGGGCCTGCACAACAAGGTCATAAAGCGGATTATGGAGATCCTGCCCAAGCGCGTGATCTACCTGTCCTGCAACCCCATCACGCAGGGCCGCGACGCGGCCTTCTTCCTGGAGAAGTACAAGATAGTCCGCTCGGCGGGCTTCGACTTCTACCCCAACACCCCCCACGCCGAGACCCTGCTGGTCTTCGAGCGGCCTTAAGCCGGGCGGGCATAAAAAAGGCCGCGGCTGCCCGCGGCCTTTTTCATGCCCGGACGCGCTACTTGAAGGTTCCGCCCGCTGCGTCGGCGAAATTACCCGCCGCCGTGCCGGTGGATACCACTATCTTCTTGGGCGAGCAGTTGGAGCAGTAATATGCCTCTCCCTCTACCACCGGCACCAGCGCCTGGAGCTGGGCCAGGGTCTTCGAAGGCAGGCGCAGCTTTCCGGCCAGCACCGTCCCTTCGAACTCGTTTATGGAGTTGGCGCCCTTGGAAAGGATATTGCGGGAAGTCCCGGCCCCGGAAACGCTCTGGTCCGCTATATACAGGCCGGTGTTCGTCTGCATGGTGCCGCCTGTAAAGACTGGCGTATCAACGTACACCCCGTAATTATTCCTGATCACGCCGTCGCTCTGGTTGTTCTGTACGAACACCCCGTAGGCCGAATTTAAGTTGCCGGCGCCTTGTTTAAGAGCGGTCGCCCTCACGCCCAGCACCTTCGGGAAATCAGAACCGGAAAAAGTAGTGCCGGCTATAAAATCGCCGCCTATGACCATTTCGGCCCCGGTCTTATTGGAGGTGGGATCCACTATGACAAATACCCCGACGCCCTCGTTGGGGAAGTCTGTGGCTATGTCCTGGTTCTCTACCTGGTGCATAATCATCGAGACCACCTGCGGCGAAGGTCCGGCCATGCTGCCTGCCGCGATGCGCGAGCTGACGGACACGGTGTTGACGTTGGTGATCCCGAAGTTGCCCAGGTCGAAATCCGCCGTCGCCGGGCTGGTCACGGTGCCCAGGGCCGCCGAGATGCCGGTCAGTTCGGAGCCGTCGCCGAAGAACTTGTTGGCGTGGATCTCGCCGCCGCTGTTCATGGTTATCAGGTTTGCGAAGCCCGTGGAGACGACCACCATGTTACCGGCGTAGCCGGGCCCGGACGAGACGTGCAGGACGGCCAGCGGCAGCTCCGTGCCCACTAGCAGCGGGCCTTGCCTGAACAGTCCCCCGCCCGCCGCCAGCACGCTGCCGCCCACGTAGAGCGTGGTGGAGAAGGCTATGCCCGGCTCGCCGGGCGCCGCGGTTATAGTGGAGGCGTTGATCAGCTTGAAGTCGGACAGGTTGAAGTCCTGCGTGGCCGTATGCGGGAAGCTCCTGAGCTGGGAGCCGTCGGCGTAGAGTATACCGGCCGTGGTCATGGAAGCCTGGATCACTCCGATCTCGTCGCGCCAGATCTGAGCGGCGGCGTCTCCCAGCGAAGCCTGCACGTCCAGCGCCGCCTCGCCGGCTGCCAGCCCGATGGCCGCGCTGCTGAGGTTGCGTATGTAGCGCCCACCCGCGTCGGGGCCGGCCGCCAGCGTGGCCGCCAGCGTATCCACCACGTTGCCGCCGCCTCCCCCGCGCAGGCCGGAGGACTCGGCGTAGAGCACGCCGGCCGCGGTCATGGAGGCCTGGATCACCCCTCCGGAGTTGCGCCAGATCTGCACGTAGGTGTCGCCGGTCACGCCGCGTGCGTCCAGGGCGGCTTCGGCGTCAGCGTGGCCGAAAGCAGCGCTGCTGAGGTTGTTCACGTAGGTTCCGCCGGCGTCGTGCCCCGCGGCCAGGGTATCGGCCAGCGTATCTATAACGTTGCTGGAAGGCAGGTTGCGCAGCTGCGAGGCGTCGGCGTAGAGTTCACCCGCCGAGGTCATGGAAGCCTGCACCACCCCGAAAGCGTCGCGCCAGATCTGCACCACCGGGTCGCCGAACGGGGCCTTGGCGTCCAGGACGGCCTCGCCAGCCGAATGGCCTATGGCCGCGCTGCTGAGGTTGGCGATATAGTTATTGCCGGCGTCGCGCCCGGCCGCCAGCGTGGCCGCCAGCGTGTCCACCACGTTGCCGGCAGGCAGGTTGCGCAGCTGGGAAGCGTCGGCGTAGAGCTCGCCGGTCACGCTCATCGACGCCACGATAGTGCCCCCGGAATTGCGCCAGAACTGGGAGTAATTCCCGGCGCCGGCCTGCACGTCCAGCCGCGTTCCGGCGGTGCCGAGGCCTATGGCCACGTCGCCCAGGTTGACTATGCCGGCGGTCCCGGCGTTGTTTCCGGCGCCGAGGGTCTCGGAAAGGGTGTCCACGAGGTTGCCGGTGCCGCTGCCGGTCTGATCGGCGGAGCACAGCAGGTTGCCGCTTACGTCCACCGTAAGTTTTTCGAAGCCCGAGCAGGCGAAGTTGGTGAACTTCATGCCGCTGGTCAAAGTGCTGGCGTCGCTGTCGTTTATCTCCAGCCTGGCCGTGGCCGGGTTGACCCCGATGCCTACCCCGCCTGTGGCGTTAAGGGAAATGCCGGAATTGCCGCCGTCGTTGGACAGCCAGTAAGAGCCGACCGTCAGGTTATGTTCCATGATGTGGGTGCCGAGACTGTCGGCGCCGGAGGGCGGGAGGTTGCGCAACCCGGAAGCGTCGCCGTAAAGCACTCCGGTAGCGCTCATCGAGGCCACGATCGTCCCCCCGGAATTGCGCCAGAACTGCGAGTAGCTCCCGACGCCAGCCTGCACGTCGAGGCTGGTGCCCGCGGAAGCCCGCCTCACGGCTACGTCGCCCAGGTTCACCATCCCTAGCGCTCCGGCGTTAGTGCCGGCGCCCAGTGTCTCGGAAAGGCTGTCGATGAGGTTGCCGGTACCGCTGCCCAACTGGTCGGCAGAACAGACCAGGTTGCCGCTCACGTCCACGGTGAGTTTCTGCGTGCCGGTGCAGGTGAAATTAGTGAACCTCATGCCGCTGGTGTTGACGTCGGCGTCGCTGTCGTTGACCTCCAGGCGCGCCGTGGCTGGGTTGACCCCGATGCCCACGCCGCCGGAGGCGTTGACGGAGACGCCCTCGTTGTTGCCGTCACTGGAGAGATAGTAGTTGCCGAGGCGCAGGTTCTGCGAGGCGGTATGGTTGCCCAGGTTATCAGAGGCGGGCAGGCCGCGGATGCCGGCCGCGTCGGCGTAGAGCTCGCCTGTCACGCTCATGGAGGCCACTATGGCGCCGCCCGAGTTGCGCCAGATCTGGGCGTAGCTGCCGGCGCCGGCCTGCACGTCCAGCCTGGCGGCGGCGGCGCCGAGGCCTATAGCCACGTCGCCCAGATTTACCATGCCCGCCGCCCCGGCGTTGCTGCCGGCGCTGAGGGTGTCCGAAAGGTTGTCTATAAGGTTGCCGGTGCCGCTGCCGGTCTGGTCGGCGGAGCACAGCAGGTTGCCGCTAACGTCCACCGTAAGTTTCTCAAAGCCCGTACAGGCGAAGTTGCTGAATTTCATGCCGCTGGTGCCGGTATTTGCGTCTCCATCGTTGACTTCGAACCGGGCGGTGGCCGGATTCACCCCGACGCCAACTCCGCCGCCGGAGTTGACCGAGACACCCTCGGCGTCCCCGTCGCCCGACAAATAGAACGACCCGAGGCGCAGCTGCTGCGAGGCGGTGTGGTTGCCCAGGTTGTCCGCCGCGGGCAGGCCCCGCATGCCCGCCGCGCTGGCATAAAGTACGCCGGTCGCGCTCATGGACGCCACCACCGTGCCGCCCGCGTCGCGCCAGAACTGAGAGTAACCGCCCGCGCCGGTCTGCACATCCAGCCGCGTTTCGGCCAGCCCCAGGCCTATGGCCACGTTGCCGAGGTTCACCATGCCCGCGGCCCCGGCATTATTGCCGGCCCCGAGGGTCTCGGACAGACTGTCTATAATGTTGCCAGTGCCGCTGCCCGTCTGGTCGGACGAGCAGACCAGGTTGCCGCTCAGGTCGGCCGTCAGTTTTTCGGTCCCGGAACACGCGAAATTGGTGAATTTTATGCCGCTGGTGTTGACGTCCGCGTCGCTGTCGTCCACCTCCAGCCGCGCCGTGGGCGGGTTGACGCCGATCCCGACGTCGCCGGCCGCGCTGATGGAAACGCCGGCGTTCCCGCCGTCGCCGGACAGCCAGTATGGGCCTACGGAAAGGTTCTGCTCCAGCGCGTGGCTGCCCAGGTTGTCCGCCGTCGGGAGGCCGCGCAGGCCGGCCGCGTCGCCGTAAAGAACGCCGGTGACGCTCATCGAAGCCACGATAGTACCCCCTGAGTTGCGCCAGAACTGAGCGTAATTCCCGGCGCCGGCCTGCACGTCCAGCCGCGTCCCGGCCGTACCCAGGCCCAGGGCCAGGTCGCCCAGGTTCACCATGCCTACGGCCCCGGCGTTATTGCCGGCGCCGAGCGTCTCGGAAAGATCGTCTATGATATTTCCGGTGCCGCTGCCCGTCTGGTCCGCCGAGCAGAGGATGTTGCCGCTGACGTCGACGGTAAGTTTCTGCGTGCCGGTGCAGGCAAAATTAGTGAATTTCATGCCGCTGGTGACGGTATTGGCGTCGCCGTCGTTGACTTCCAGCCGCGCCGTGGCCGGGTAGACCCCCACGCCCACGTCTCCGTTGGAATTAACGGAAACGCCTTCGCTGCCGCCGTCCCCCGACAGGTAGTAAGTTCCGAGCCGCAGGTTCTCAGAGGCGGTGTGGTTGCCGAAATTATCCGCCGTGGGCAGGCCGCGCAGGCCGCCCGCGTCGGCGTAAAGCACGCCGGTCGCGCTCATGGACGCCACCACCGTGCCGCCCGAACTGCGCCAAAACTGGGTGTAGCTGCCCGCGCCCGCCTGCACGTCGAGCCGCGTGCCGGCCGCGCCCAGGCCGATGGCCACGTTGCCCAGGTTCACCATGCCGACCGCCCCGGCGTTGTTGCCCACGGAGAGGGTTTCGGACAGGCTGTCTATGATATTGCCGGAACCGCTGCCGGTCTGGTCCGCCGAGCAGACCAGGTTGCCGCTGAGGTCTGCGGTCAGTTTCTGCGTGCCGCTGCAGGCGAAGTTAGTGAACTTGATGCCGCTGGTGTTGACGTCGGCGTCGCTGTCGTTGACCTCCAGGCGCGCGCCGGGCGGATTGACGCCTATACCGACCTGGCCCGCGGAGTTCACCGACAGCCCGGAAGGGCCGCCGTCTCCGGAAATCCAATTATTGCCCGCGGCCAGGTTCTGCGTCATCACATGGTCGCCCATATTGTCGGAGGCGGGCAGGCCGCGGATGCCGGCCGCGTCGGCGTAAAGCACGCCTGTCGCGCTCATGGAGGCCACCACCGTGCCGCCCGAGTCGCGCCAGAACTGGGAGTAGCCGCCGGCGTTGGCCTGCACGTCCAACCGCGTTTCGGCCAGCCCAAGACCTATGGCCACATTACCAAGGTTCGCCATTCCCGCGCCGCCGGCGTTGCTGCCGGCGCCGAGCGTTTCGGACAGGGTATCGATCAGGTTGCCGGTGCCGCTGCCGGTCTGGTCCGCCGAGCAGACCAGGTTGCCGCTGACGTCAACCGTGAGTTTGTCGAAACCTCCGCAGGCGAAATCAGTGAACTTCACACCGCTGGTGGCGGTGTCGGCGTCCGCATCGTTAACTTCGAACCGGGCGGTGGCGGGATAAACCCCGATGCCCACGCCGCCGGCGGCGTTCACGGAAACACCTTCGCCGTCCCCGTCGCCGGATAAATAGTAGGTCCCGAGGCGCACGTTCTGCCCTGCCGTATGGTTGCCCAGGTTGTCCGAAGCGGGCAGGCCGCGCAGGCCGGCCGCGTCGGCGTAAAGCACGCCCGTGACGCTCATGGAGGCGACGAGGGTGCCTCCGGAATTGCGCCAGAACTGCGCATAGTTCCCCGCGCCCGCCTGCACGTCCAGCCGGGTACCGGCCGCGCCCAGGCCTATGGCCACGTTGCCCAGGTTAACCATCCCCGCGGTCCCCGCGTTGCTGCCCGCGCCCAGCGTGGCGGCGAGCGTGTCCACCACGTTGCTCGTCACCCCGCTGAGGGCGGAGCCGTCTCCGTAATACCTGGCCCCTGCGGGCAGGAAGACGTTGGAAGAAATATAAACGCCGCCGTAAGAGGACGGGCCCGTGGAGGAGATCTCCACGCCGGGCCGCAGTTGCAGGCGCCCGGCGCCCAGGCCGAGGGCGCCGCCCACGGTGGCGCTGGAATAGGTGGTAAGCGCCCCGTTGGCCGTTATGGCCCCGGCGTTAGCTATCGGGAAGCCCGCCATCTGCAGGGTGGTGGTGGCCACGTGGTTGCCCAGGTGGTCGGCCCCGGGAGGGATGTTGCGGATGCCGGCCGCGTCTGCGTAGAGCACGCCGGAGGCCGTCATCGAGGCGACCACCGTACCGGCCGAGTTGCGCCAGAACTGGGAATAGGTGGCGTCGGCCGCCTGCACGTCCAGCCGCGTCTCGGGAGAAAGGATGCCCAGGCCGGCGCTGCCGGCGAAGGCCGTGTAGGCGAGGGTAGGCGACACGGCCCAGCCGGGCGCGTAATACTGCGCCGTACCGTCGGGAAAGATCAGGCCGTCGCTGCCGGGAGCGCCTGTCAGGTGCAGGTCGCCGCCGTTGACGGTGAAGGTGCCGGTGGAACTTTCGGCCGTGACCGCGTGCAGCGAATAGACGGAGGAAAAGAGGGGCTCGGGCGGCAGCCACAGGCCGTCCACGCGCATCTGCACGAAGGGGGAGAGGTCCTTCCAGTTGAGGGCGGCGAACTGGCCGTCGTTGGGCGTGCCCAGCGGATAGCGGAAGAGGCCGGTGGAAACCACCACCTCGGTAGAGCCGGAGTTCCAGTATTCCACGGAAGCATCGGCGTTGATCAGGCGGAACTCCATGGAGGCCGTGCCGCTGAAGAGCCGGCCGTCCTTGCGGAGCGTGCCCTGATAGCTGACCCGCCCCGGAGAAGCCGCGAGGGCGCAGTGCGCCGCCGCCAGCAGGAATGTAAGCGCGGCTAACGCCGCGCGGCCGTATCTTCTGTTCACAGGGTCACCTCTTCTCGCTCTCCGCGGCCGCCCTGCTGCGGGCCAGGCCTTTGTAATAAAGCGCTTCTTCGTTCGCCTTGTCGAAGGCGAGGACCGCTTCGAAATTCTTGCCGGCTTCCGCCCAGCGGCGCCTCCGGAAGAGCGCCAGGCCCGCCGCCGAGTTCTCCTGCTGCCTGGCCACCTCTTCCTCGAGCCGCTTAAGCTTGTCCGCCCGCCTCAGTTCCCGCTCGGCCACGCGGCTCATTGTGCCACCGCCGATTTCCGACTGCTGGGCCGCCGACCTGGCGAACTGCAGCGAGGCCAGCATCCTGGAATCAGCCGTGGTGCGCCCTTCGGCCAGGTAGGGGTAGGTCTTCTTGATCGTTGCGTAAAAGATGCCCCGTATCTTATCCCCGGATTTGCGCAGCAGCTCTCCGGTATCGGAGTATACCGGGAAAGCGGCCAGCAGCCGCTCATATTCGTCCACCGCGCGCCGCACGGTGGCGGCCCCGGAGGCCAGGGCGCAGGCCCTGGAAAAATTATCTTCCCACTCCCGTAAGCGTTCGGCCTTCGCCGCCCGCAGGGCCGCCAGTTTGCCGTAGTCCTTTTCGGCCCCCGCCAGCAGCTCCGCCCGCTCGGCCTCGGCTTCGGACTTCTCCGCCGCCGCCGCGCGGCCGACGGAAGACTCCAAAGCCACCTTGGCCGCGTCGCTGCCGGGATTGGCCAGGACCCGGTCTATCTGCCGCACCAGCTCGGCCCGCTCGACGGCCGCCCTTGTTCCGGCCTCCGCGGCGTGCGCGGCCGGCGCAAGCAGCAGCGCCGCCAGCGCAGCGGCTGGAAGCGCCGGGCGCATTACCTGGAATCCCCCACGAGGGCCCTGGCCTTGCGCAGCAGGTCCAGCGCTTCCCTGCTGCCGGGGTCCAGCAGCAGGGCGCCGTTAAGTTCGAGCACGGCCTCGTAATAGCGGCTTTCCTTCATCAGCGTGCGGGCGAATTCCGTCTTCTGGCGCGCCTGCTCCTGCTCCAAGGACAAGTGCTGCGTCACCGCCACCGGCTTGTCGAACTTGTAGGAGAGGCTGAACCGGTGCGCCGGGCCGAACTTGCCGTAGGAAGAAAGCGAGTAGTCGAACTGCAGCAGCTTCAGCGCCACGCCGCCGCCCAGCCGGAAGCCGCCGCCCAGGTCCTGCCCCGAGAGGTAGCCGGCCCGCAGCGACAGCGTGCGCCAGACCTGGTACTCGGCGCCGGCGCCCCAAGCGGAGGCCGAATATTCCGGTTTCTTCAGGTCCGCCGTAAGCGTTATCGGGTCTCCGGCCACTACGAAGATGAAGGAGGCGCCCGCGCGGTAGACCGAAGGAGCCGGGTCCGTCTCGGAATCGAACTTAAAGCCGCCGCCCACCGACTGCGCGGACAGGCCGAACGCCAGTGTGCCGAGAGTGTTGCGCTGTATCCACATGGCGCCCGCGTCGGCGAGCGCGGCCCCGGCGGTTACCCCGTCGAGCTTTTCCCGGGCGTATTTAAGCGTGCCTCCGGCGAAGAGGCCCGAGCGCGCGTCCTGCCATGGCCCGGTCACGCGGGCCGCGTAGCTGACGCCCGCCGCCAGGTCCCCGGCGTCCACCTGTCCCGCGGCGACGCCTGAATTATTGTAGCCGTCTATGGAGGGCACGCTCAACACCAGCACCGAGGCGGCCACTACGCCGCGCTTCAGCGGATGCGCGTAGGCGGCCTGCTGGGAGGCTATCCCCTCGAGCCAGGAATTGTAAGTGAAGGCCGCCTCCCTGTAAGGGGTGCGGGCCAGCGCGGCCGGGTTGAGCGAGAGCGCGCCGAGCAGGTCGCCGTAGGCGCCCGCGCCGGTTTCGCCCATGGCGACCGCCCTCGGGCTCTGCAGGATGCGGAGGAATTCCCCGCCGGCCTTACCGGCGCCGGAGGCCGCGGCGGCCGGCAGCGGCTGCAGGGCCAGGAGGAGCAGTAGCAGGCCGGGGGTCTTCGTCATTTTATCACCACCAGCTTGCCGGTCTTGCGGGCCTTGTCGGCGGCGATCTCCCACAGGTAAACGCCGCTGGCCACTGTCTGGCCGTTGGAATTCTTCAGGTCCCATTTAATTTCCGGCGGAGTGACCGCCAGCTCCCGCACCAGGTCCCCGGACACGGTGTAGATGCGGATACGCCCGTAGGCCGGCAGGTTCGTAAAGGTAATGCCCTGCGCCCAGGTACCGTAGCGGGCCGGGTCCCCGCCGCCGGGCCTGAACGGCACCGGGTAGGCGTAGACCGGAGTGAGGTCCGCGTCGCTGACGGCCAGCAGCGCGTAGTTGGAAAAATGCGTCACCGTCTGCGAAACGGTCTGGGCCGCGGCGTTGATCTGCGAGCCCGCCTGCTTAGCCCAGAGGCCGCGCGCCTCGTCGAGGTGCCAGACCGAGAGGCCCGAGACCTTCTGCCTGGAGAGCGAGCCGTCGACGAGGCCGTCCCCGTCCGCGTCAGGATAGGGCAGCGTCACCACGCAGGCCGAGTTGGGCTGCACCAGGTTCCCGGCCGAGTCGTAGGGCTTCACGCTGACCGTGTTTATGAATTCCGGCGCGCCGGGCTGCCCCCGCAGCCGGGAGTTCGCGGCCGCCACGGCCGGCAGAGCCGAGTCGGTGGAAAGCTTGACGTAAAAGTCCTGCGAATAGGCGTTGGCCGGGATGGACACGCGCACGCGCCGGTCGGAGACGGCCATGGCCATATTGTCCGCCGCGTAATCCATGATCACGGAGAAATAGACCGTGGCCGCCGGGGAGACCGGGGAGCCGTTTATGTCTACCAGGGAAGAGGAGAACGTGACGGAGAACACGCTGCCTTTGGGCCAGGAGGAGTCGGGGATCACCACTAGTTTCTGACCGGAATAGCTTACGGTCACGGCCCAAGTGGAGTTGACGGGCGTCCCGGTATTGTCATAGAGCTGCGTCACGCCGACAGAAGGATTGGAAAGCGCCTGCGAAAGTTCCTCGCCGAAAACCAGGTTCACGTTCTCCCCGGGGGTCATGCCCACCAGCGTGCCCTCCATGGAAGCGGCTGCCGTGGAGGTGAAGGCGGCGAGGCCCGGGTTCACCACCTCGGCCGGCACGAGCGAGAGGTAGCCGGACCAGACTCCGGAAGGCGCGTTGGCGAGCTCGGCCGGGCTGGCGCAGTCGTCTCCGACGGTATAGGAAACCTCGTAGGCGCCGGTGGAGGCGCGCACCACGGCCAGCGGAGCGCCGGAATCCCTGATCTTTTCCCAGGCGCCGCTGGCGGGCGGCGGCAGGACCGCGGCCGCGGCCGCGAATAGCAGGGCTTTCTTCAGGCTTTTCATAATAATAAAAGGCATAGCTGGGCGGGCGCGAACCCGGCCTGCCACCATTGTATTATATTATGCGCAAAGATAAACGGGTATGTTAAATCGGATACACTTACAAACTTATCCGCGTCATTTCACGGCTGCGGGCAGATTCTCGGCCGCCTGTCTGGAGAAGATCCCGGCCTCGTAGGCCAGCGGCTTGTTCCTTACGCGCTCCACCAGCCCCTTGGCCAATTGTCCGGCCAGCCCGCCCAGCAAACTCTTAGGCGCTTTGACCCGAACAACGCTTTCCCCGAAAGAGAGTTCCTGTTCGCCGGGAGCCCAGACCCGGAAACCGCCCTTTATCATGCGCCGGTTATACACGCCGGCCATGATCTCGCCGTAATCGGTGATGTCCCCGAAAACCAGCCGCCCGGCTTCCAGCCACGCGGACAGGTCCCCGGGCTTGGCCGCGGTGAGCTGCCCGCCGTCGCTGAACCCGCGCCGCCGCAGGCGCTCGTCGGTCTCCTCGAGCGGCAGCAGCGAGTAGCCCGCCTCCTTCAGCTGTGCGAAAAGCAGCTGCCTGGCGAGGACCGGGCCGTCGATGCTGGTAGTTTCGTCCGAGAAAGGCAGCAGGGCCGTCTTCACCTCGAACCAGCTCTGGTCGCATTTGCGCGCCTCCTGCACCGCGCGCGCCCTTTCCAGGTCTCTGTAAATTTCCCCCCAGCGCACGGGCTTGGCCGCCTTATCGCCCTCGGCCAGCGCCTGCGCGCGCCGGTAGGCCTCCTCGGCGGCGGCGTAATCCTTTCCTACCTCGGCTGCCACCGCAAGACCCAGCTGGTCCCGCCAGCCGCCCTGCGGCAGGCGGGCCCGCCACACGGCGGAGGCCTCCTCCCAGCGCCCGTCGCCGGCCAGCTCCGCGGCCTTCTCGGACTCTTCGTCCTTTTTAACCGCGAAAACGGGCCGGAACCGCTCAATTACTCGCCCCGCGTAGCGGTCTGCGATCCGCCCGGCCACCTGCGCAAAAAGTTTTTCCTCGTTATCCGTGTACCAGTCGGACTCCTCTTTGGCTTTGTCGAAGCGGTCCTCCGAAACGGTGAAGACTTCGGCCCAGGAGTCCAGCACCGCCTCGCCGGGCCACGCCAGCAGGTGGACTTCGGCCGGCAGGGTCGCGCTGTACGCCCAGACCTTGCTCTTTACGGTCTGCTTCTTCCTCTTCCTGTCGTACTGCACAGCCGAGCGCTCCTCCTTTTTATACGAGACGGAGGGAGCGCCCAGGGTAAGCACCAGCAGGCCGGAAGGGTTGAGCCTGTCCGCGAAATCCGAGGGCTTGCCCCCGCCCTTTTCCACGCGCCACGCGCAGAGCCTGGAGCCTGGCTGCCTGAGCATTTTGGCGGCGCGGCGCGCCAGCGACTGAAAGTTCATGTCCGGCCCGCTTTTGCCCAGCAGGGCGCCTGCCAACGACGAGAGTTCCCCCTCCTCCGGGGGCGGCGGCTTGATCACCAAGTACAGCGCCCCCAGCGCCGGCCTCGAAGCGGCCGGCGCTGCCGGCAGCCGGTGCTTGACTTTTACGGAGAGGTAGCCGGCGCAGCCTGCCAGCGCGGCCAGCGGCAGCAGCAGGAGGAGTTTTTTCATTTTTCCAGCCAGGCGGCCGCGCGCGTTCCTTTGAACTTGCCGGCCCCGGTCAAGCCTTCGACATGGGCGTTATAGCGGGTCTGCACCGGCTTGTCCTTGCCCAGCCCGCCGGCCGCCGTGGCGTTCTCCACGAAGGCCTGCGCCACCGGGAAGGCGGTCACCAGGTAGGCCTGGCGGAGCGCGGAATCGTAGACGGAGTAGACCAGCAGGTGAGTGTTGCCTCCGGCGCTGCGCGAGAAGGGCACGAAGTCGGTGCGCAGCGTCACTTTTCTCCCCCCGGCCAGCGCCACTTCCTCTGTAAGCCGCGTGCGCTTGACGCCGGAGAAAGAGAATTTCTTGATCGCCGGAGAGCAGCCGCCGGCGGCGCGGCCGAGCAGGGCCCAGGCGGCCGCGTCGTCCTTCAACGCTATCCCGCCAGCGAGGCAGGTAACGTTGGCAAGCAGCGTGCCCTCCGCCGGGTTAGGCCCGGCCGAACCGCGCGGCAGGCCGAGGCCGTCCTCGATGTCGGGGCGCACCCAGCGGGCGCGCTTGAAGCCGAACTTGGTGGGCAGCAGGCTGAACAGGTAGCCGTAGGTGTGCTCGGCCCCGGCGTGCATCAGGCGCCCGCGGGGCGCGGCTGCGCCCAGCCGTCCGGAGAGGAAGGCGAGCAGGCCGGGGTCCACGATCTCGCCGTTGGCTAGTTCGTCGTAATTTATGCTCTCGCCCCACAGTTTGAGCAGGGCCGGGTTGGCGCGGTCGGCGTCCAGCTGAGGCAGCAGGCCCGGCGCGTAAGCGGCCAGGACGCGCTCGGTCTCCGCCGGGGATTTACCGGACAGCAGGCGCGCGGCGCCGGCCCACGGGCAATCCTCCGGCCTCTCCTGCGAGCCCTTCTGCGGGCATTCGAAAGCGCCCGCCCCGGCGGGCAGCAGCAGCGCCGCAAGCGCCAGATTCCGTCCGTAAGCCAGTAACCTCATTATTTTTGTCATAAAATTCTCCCAGTTGCCGATCCCGATATTTCCCCGGCCCGCTCAGCGCGTCAGGACGGTTATCCTGCCCGTGGCCAGGTCCAGCCGCAGGCTGTCGCCGGTGCGCAGCCTGTTCAGATTTTCCGTCTCCACCAGCAGCGGCACACCGAACTCGGCGCAGATGGCGGCGGCGTGCGAGCCGACGGCGCCGCGGCTGATGGCCACTGCGGCGACGCGCCCTATGCGGCTGAGGAAGCTGGGCTCGAAGTCGTGGGCGGCGTAGATGAAACGCCCGCGCCCGGCCCGCAGGATATCGCGCCCGACCACGGCCGGGGCCTCCACAACTCTGTCTTCGCGCCTGGCGGGCACGCCCTTTATTTCCGCCTTCCCGGCACCCCGCTCCGGGACCGCGGCCGCCGCCCGCTGCCTGCCCAGCTGGGCCAACTGCGCCGGCAGCGCCGCGCGCAGCCAGCGGCCGTAGGCCGACTTGTCCCCGGCGCGCAGCTTCTTGAGCACCGCGCCCAGCAGGTCGAGCTCGCGCTGCAGGCGCTCGCGCATGGCCGAGGCGCCGGCCGCGGTGAGGCGGCGGCGGATGAAGGCCGCCTCGTTGGCTGACAGGCTGGAAAGCACGAAGGTGAAAGGCAGGCTGCCGCCGCCAGGCAGGCGCAGACGCTTGACGCGGCTGCCCGCCGGGGCCTCCCGGAAAATAAACAGCAGACCGCGCGCCGCGAGGGCAGAAAGTTTGCGATGCGCGCCCCTGTCGCTCCTGGGCGGGAACAGCGTGGGCTCCCCCTGGTGGCGCACGATGAGCCACCGCAGGCGGCGCGCCCTGGCCAACCCGGCCGGCCGCAGGGTCACCACGAAATGTTCCAGCGTCTCGCTGACCGGGCGGCTCAGGCCCAGGTAGTTCTGGGCCAGCAGGGCCGGCGTCTCGCTGAGCGCCCACTCTGCGGTAGCGAAGCCGAGCCCGCGCATCAACGCTTCTATCTCGATGTAAATTGCGGTAAAGTCGAGGAGGGCGGCGCCTTCGGCGGCGCCGAAGACCCTGGCCTGCAGGATGACAGGCCGCCCCGCCGGCAGGGCCATTTCTACTGAAATATTGGAGGAAGGATATAGCGCCCGCTGTATGCGCAGGGCCTCGGCGGCCGCGGCCCGCGCGGCGCGCAGCGGGAAGCCGGGTCCGGCCTTCTCGCGCAGTTTCCCGTCGGGAGAGAAGACGGCCCGCCAGCGCGCCCCGGCGCCGGAGGTGATCGGGGCCGCGCCGCCGCGCGCCAGCTCGACCACGAGTTCCTGCCGGTGATAAAGCGTGCAGACCGCGCCGAGCGGCGCCGCCACGAAAGGCTGCACCAGCAGTGCCATGCCGGCGCGACCCGCCGCGGGCCGGCCGCCGCGCGCCCTGGCGTACTCCCTGGCTGCCGGGCCGGCCGCCGAGGCGGCGCACCTGGCCGCCGCCGCCGCCAGCCCGAGCAGGTCCCGCGCCAGTTCCGAGCGGTAAACTCCGGGCGCCGCCGCGCCGGGGCGGTCTTCCAGCAGGGAAGAACTCCTCACCATAACGGGGAAACTGCCGCGCAGCGTCCTGACCGCTTCCGCGAGGAAGGGCTCGCAGGCCCGGGGCGCGGCGTCCCGCCTGAAGAACTTAAAGGCGTCCCCGGGCAGCAGCACCCAGGAGCGCGGCACGCGGAACCCGGCGGCGGCGAGGGCCGCCGCCCCGGCCGCCTTGGCCCCGGCTCCCTCGGGCAGAGGCCCGGCGAGTATGTCCCGCAGGTATGGCATAGGTGATATTCTAGCAAACCCCGCCCCGAAAGACGCCCCCGGCAAGAACTTCCTAGACCGCGCTATAAGGAAATCAGTATAATTGATACGGGCCTCTTATCCGAAGACGCCCTTAATTATACTATCTGTAACGGAGAATAGCTTGACTTCGACCGCGCAGCGCACGGACAAGATCCTTTTTCTGTCTTATTCCCCCGAGGCGGTCTCCCGCCTCAGGGACCTCGGGCAGCCGCTCTCGCTCATTGAGCGCGGCGGCGCTTCCGTTTTTACCCCCGGCTTCTCGGCCGGAGCGCCCGCCGTACCCCCCTGCCTCCCCGGCAGCCTCGGCGACCCAGCCTTCCTCACCGCGCACGGCCTTAAATACGCCTATGTGGGCGGCTCCATGGCCAACGGCATCAGCTCGACGCTGCTGGCCGAGGCCTTCGGCAAGGCCGGGATGCTCGGTTTCTACGGCGCCGCCGGCCAGCCCCTCGAGGAAGTAGAAAAGGCGATAGACCGCCTCCAGGCCGCCGGAGAGTTCCCCCGCGGCTTCAACCTGATACACAGCCCTTCGGATCCGGCCCTCGAGGCTGCCCTCGTGGACCTCTATCTGCGCCGCGGCGTTCGCCTGCTGGAGGCCTCCGCCTTCATCGGCCTCACGCTGCCGCTGATCCGCTTCCGCACCGCCGGCATCCGGCGCGGCGCGAGCGGTAAGATAGAAACCCCCAACCGCGTGATCGGCAAGATCTCCCGCGTGGAAGTGGCCGAGCGCTTCTTCTCCCCGCCCGAAGAGAAATTCCTGAAAGAGCTGGTGGCCCGCGGCGAGCTCACAACAGAGCAGGCCGAACTGGCCGCGCAGGTCCCCGTGGCGGAGGATGTCACCGCAGAAGGCGATTCCGGCGGCCACACCGACAACCGCCCGCTCGTGAACCTGCTGCCCACGATCATAGCCCTGAGAGACAGGATCCAGGCGCAGCGCGGCTACGCCGCGGCCCCGCGCGTGGGCGCCGGCGGCGGCATAGCTACGCCGGAGGCCGCAGCGGCGGCCTTCATGATGGGTGCGGCTTACGTGGTCACCGGCACCGTCAACCAGGCCTGCAGAGAATCCGGCACCACTGACCTGGTGCGCAACCTGCTCGCCGGCGCCGGCCAGGCCGATGTGGCCATGGCCGCGGCGGCCGACATGTTCGAGATGGGCGTGAAGGTGCAGATCCTCAAGCGCGGCACCATGTTCGCCATGCGCGCCAACAAGCTTTACGATTACTATCGGGCCTATAACAGCTTCGAAGAGATCCCCGCCGATATCCGCGCCGCGCTGGAGCGCGACTACTTCCGCAAAACTTTCTCCGAGGTCTGGGCCGGCACCCGCGAATTTTTCCTGCGCCGGGACCCGGCCCAGGCCGAGCGCGCCGAGCGCGACCCCAAGCACAAGCTGGCCCTGGTGTTCCGCTGGTACCTCAGCCAGAGCTCGCGCTGGCCGCTGGCCGGAGACGAGAGCCGCAAGCTGGACTACCAGGTCTGGTGCGGCCCGGCGATGGGCGCCTTCAACGAATGGGCCAAGGGCTCGTTCCTCGAGGTCCCTGAAAACCGCGACGCCGTCACGGTAGCCTGCAACCTGCTCGCCGGCGCCGCCGCGCTGACCCGCCTGCACGCGCTGCGCTGCCAGGGCGTGGCCGCCGACCCGCGGCTGGCCAGGCAGGAGCCCAGGCCCAGAGAAGAACTGGCCCGCTTTTTTTAACCGGCCGCAAGGTCCGGCAGCATAAACTCCGTAACGGGCAAAGCCCGGGGCCGCCGAAGGGCGCGCCCGAAGAGGACATAATGAGCGCCAAGAAAGAAACCGCACAATCCCCCATCGCCATAGTGGGCATAGGCTGCCTTTTTCCCAAGGCCGAAAACGCCCGCCGCTTCTGGGCCAACATCAAGGGCGGAGTAGACGCCATAGGCGACGTGCCGGCCTCCCACTGGCTGCCCGAGGAACATTTCGACAAGAACCCCAAGCGGCCGGACATGACCTACGCCCGCCGCGGCGGCTTCATCCTGCCCGTGGATTTCGACCCGTCGGAGTTCGGCCTGGCGCCCAACGCGCTGGAGGCCACCGACAGCGCCCAGCTGCTGGGCCTGCTGACGGCCAAGATGGCCCTCGAGGACGCGGGCTACGGCCCCGGCCGCGATTTCGACCGCGGCCGCGTCAGCGTGATCCTCGGCGTCACCGGGGCGCTGGAGCTGGTCATCCCGCTCGGCGCCCGTTTGGGCCACCCGAAGTGGCGCAAGGCCCTCTCCGAGTTCGGCATCAGCGGCGCCGACGCCGAAGCCATAATTTCCCGCATGCAGGAAGACTATGTCCCGTGGCAGGAGAGT
This sequence comes from Elusimicrobiales bacterium, assembly GCA_028688015.1. Taxonomy (GTDB): domain Bacteria; phylum Elusimicrobiota; class Elusimicrobia; order Elusimicrobiales; family UBA9959; genus UBA9959. Next base: position 292,136 of record JAQTZB010000002.1, read on the forward strand.
TCCTTCCCCGGCCTGCTGGGCAACGTGGTCAGCGGCCGCATAGCCAACCGCTTCAACCTCGGCGGCACCAACTGCGTGGTGGACGCGGCCTGCGGCAGTTCGCTGGGCGCCGTACACATGGCCACGCTGGAGCTGGCGGCCGGGCGCTCCTCGATGGTGGTCACCGGCGGCGTGGACTGCTTCAACGATATTTTCATGTACATGTGCTTCAGCAAGACGCCCGCGCTGTCCCCCTCCGGCGACGCGAAGTCTTTTGACGCCTCCGCCGACGGCACCGCCCTGGGCGAGGGCCTGGGCATGATGGTGATGAAGCGCCTCGAGGACGCCGTGAAGGACGGCGACAGGATCTACGCCGTGATCAAGGGCGTGGGCTCTTCCTCCGACGGCAAGGGCAAGGCCATCTACGCCCCGAGCTCCGAAGGCCAGGCCCGCGCGCTGCGCAACGCCTACGCCGCCGCCGGAGTGGAGCCCGGCACCGTAGAGCTGGCCGAGGCGCACGGCACCGGCACCACCGTCGGTGACGGCGTGGAGCTGGACGCCCTGACCGAGGTTTACCGCGAGAACCGCGCCGAAGGCGCCTGGTGCGCCCTCGGTTCGGTGAAGTCGATGATCGGTCACACCAAAGCCGCGGCCGGGTCGGCCGGCATGATAAAAGCCGCGCTGGCGCTGTACAACAAGACGCTTCCCCCGACCATCAAGGTCACCACGCCGCTCAAGAAGCTGGCCGAAGGGACTACCCCCTTCTACCTGAACACGGAGCTGCGGCCCTGGATAAAAAAGGAGCACCCGCGCCGCGCCGGCGTCTCCGCCCTGGGTTTCGGCGGCTCCAACTTCCACGCCGTCCTGGAGGAGCATTCCCCCGAAAAGCCGCAACCCGACTGGGACGGCGACGCGCAGTTGGCCGTGCTCTCCGGCAAGGACGCCGGAGAGATCAGGCAGGCTCTCGCCCCCTGGAAAGCGCTGAACTGGGACGGCCTGCGCCTGGCCGCCATGCGCGCCCGCGCGGCCTTCCAGCCCGGCGCCCCCGCCCGCCTCGGCTTCGTCCTCGAGCACGGCCAGGATTGGAAGAAAGTCCTGGAATCCGCCCTGGCGAACCTGGACTCTCAGAAAGCCGCCTCTTGGGCCACGCCCGACGGCGTTTATTTCTCCTCGGCCGCTCCCGAAAAGCTGGCCGTACTGTTCCCCGGCCAGGGCGCGCAGTACCCTGGCATGCAGCGCGACCTCGCCTGCCGCTTTCCCGAGACCCTCGCCGTGCTGACCGAGGCCGACAAGGCCTTCGGCGGCGTGAAAGCGCTGTCAGACTATCTCTACCCCCGCGCCGCCTTCACCCCCGAGGCGAAGCAGCGCCAGGCCGATGACCTGAAAGACACCTCCGTGGCCCAGCCCGCCCTCGGCGCCGCCGAACTGGGCGCGTGGCGCGCGCTGGCCGCCTTCGGCCTGAAGCCCGCGGCCTTCGCCGGCCACAGCTACGGCGAACTGACAGCTCTCTGCGCCGCCGGGGCTTACGGCGACGCTGATTTATTCTCCCTCTCCAAGCTGCGCGGCGCCCTGATGGCCGCAGGCTCCGGCGACCGCGGCGGCATGCTGGCCGTGCAGGCCCCGCTGGCCGAAGTAGAAAAAGCCGTGAAAGAAGAAAAGTTGGACCTGATCATCGCCAACAAGAACACGCCGTCGCAGTTCGTGCTGTCCGGAGCCACGCCCGAGATAAAGCGCGCCGCCGAGCGCCTGACCGCGCGCGGCCTCAAGAACACGCCCCTGCAGGTTTCGGCGGCCTTCCACAGCCCGCTGGTCGCGGGCGCGCAGAAAGAATTCTCCGCCGCCCTGGGCAAGGTGAAGTTCGCCAAGCCGCAGACGACCGTCTACGCCAACAAGACCGCGGCCGCGTACCCGGACTCCGCCGACAAGGCCCGTGACCTGCTGGCCTCCCAGCTGGCTTCGCCCGTGGAATTCACCGCGATGATAGAGAAGATGCACGCAGACGGCATAAGAATATTCCTCGAAGTGGGCCCCGGCGCCCGCCTCACCGGCATGGCGTCGGCCATCCTGGCCGGCAAAGAGCACACGGCCTTCGCCCTCGACGCCTCTGCCGGCAAGAAGAACGGCGTGGCCGACCTGGCCCGCGCCCTGGCGCGCCTCGCCGCCCTCGGCTGCGGCCTCGACCTGGCCGGCTGGGAAGGCGGAGCTGACGGCGCCAAAGACGCCGACAGGAAGATCTCCAAACTGGCCGTTAAACTGACCGGCGCTAATTATCGCTCCCCGCGGCCGGCCGCCCCGGCCCCGAAGCGCCAACTCACGCTGGCCCCCGCCGCGCAGCAGGCGCAGTACGCGCCCGCCGCGCCTGCGCCGCAGGGTTACGCCTCTGAGGCCCTGCGCATTACGCAGGAGAGCATGGCCGCCCTGCAGAAGCTGCAGGAGCAGACCGCCCTGCTGCACGCCCGCTTTCTCGAAGGACAGGAGGCCGCCCAGCGGTCCTTCCAGGCCCTGGTAGACCAGCAGCAGCAGCTCTTCACCGGAGCGCCGGCCGCGGCCCCTGTTTTCCAGGCCCCGGCTTTCGCCGCCCCGGCGCCCCGCCCAGCAGCGGCCCCGCAGCCTGCCCCGGCCCCCGCTCTGCAGCCGGCCGGCGCCGGCGTCGAGAAAGTCCTGCTCGCCATTGTCTCGTCGCAGACCGGCTATCCCGCCGAGTCGCTGAACCCTGACATGGACATGGAGTCCGACCTCGGCATAGATTCCATCAAGCGCGTGGCCATTCTCTCCGAACTGCAGGAAAAGCTCCCCGGCGCGCCGCGCATCACCCCTGAACAGTTGGGCTCTATCCGCACGCTGCGCCAGGTCTCGGCCTATCTCTCCGCCGGTATGCCAGCGGTGGCCGCCGCACCGGTTCAGCAGACCGCCGGAGACGGCGTTGAGAAAGTCCTGCTTTCCATAGTCTCCTCTCAGACCGGTTACCCGGCCGAATCGCTGAACCCCGACATGGACATGGAATCGGACCTCGGCATCGATTCCATCAAGCGCGTGGCCATTCTCTCAGAGCTGCAGGAAAAGCTTCCCGGCGCGCCGCGCATCACGCCGGAGCAGCTGGGCTCCATCCGCACGCTGCGCCAGGTGACTGCCTACCTGTCCGCCGGTATGCCTGCAACGCCCGCTCTGGCCCCCGCGCCGGCCGCAGGCCAGGATGTTTCTAAAGTCCTGCTCTCCATTGTCTCCGCCCAGACCGGCTATCCCGCCGAATCCCTGAATCCCGACATGGACATGGAATCGGACCTCGGTATCGATTCCATCAAGCGCGTGGCCATACTCTCCGAACTGCAGGAGAAGCTCCCGTCAGCGCCGCGCATCACTCCGGAGCAACTCGGCTCCATCCGCACGCTGCGCCAGGTCACGGCCTATCTCTCCGCCGGCATGCCGGCAACTGCCGCTCCGGCCGCGGCCGCCGTCGGACAGGATGTTTCCGAAGTCCTGCTCGCCATTGTTTCCGTACAGACCGGCTACCCCGCCGAGTCGCTCAACCCCGACATGGACATGGAGTCCGACCTCGGCATAGATTCCATCAAGCGCGTGGCCATACTCTCCGAACTGCAGGAAAAGCTCCCCGGCGCCCCGCGCATCACGCCGGAGCAGCTGGGCTCCATCCGCACGCTGCGCCAGGTGACGGCTTACCTTAACGCCGGCGCTTCCCCGGCCCCCGCCACCCCCGCCCCCGCTTCAGCGCCCGCGGCAAGGGCCGTCGAGACCGAGATCGTCCGCGAAGTGCTCAAGACGGCCGAGCTGGACCCGGCCGCCGCCAGGAAACATGTGGCGCTCGACAAGAAATTCCCCATCTGGGTAACCGACGACGGCTCGGCGCTGGCCGCGGCCGTGGTCAAGAACCTGGAAGAGCGCGGCTACAAGGCGCGCAAAGTCTCCCTGGACGGCTCCGCGCCCGCCGCTGACGGCCTGGCCGCCCTGGTCCTCCTCGCCCCGGCGGCGAAACTGGGCAAGAAAGACTATTGGAGCGCCTCGTCGGAGCTCTTCCTGAAGCAGGCCTTCCGCCTGGTCCGGGCCGCCGGCCCCGCGCTGAAAGCCGCCGGCAAAATTTCCGGCGCCTCCCTGATGACGGTCTCGCGCCTCGACGGGGCTTTCGGCATGTCCGGCCTGAAGTCGGAGCAGGACCCCGTTTTCGGCGGCCTGGCCGGCCTGGCCAAGACCGCGGGCCACGAATGGCCCGAGGTTTCCTGCCGCGCCGTGGACGCGGCCGCCGACTGGAGCCACACCGTCTCAGTAGCGCAGGCCCTGACCGACGAACTGTTCTTCAGCGGCCCCGCCGAACTCGGCCTCTCCGAGACCGGCGGCAAGGTAGTGCTGTTGAGCCGCTCCGAACAGGCCAAGGGCGAAAAGTTCCCGCTGGCCAAGGGCGACGTAGTGCTGATCACCGGCGGGGCGCGCGGCGTCACCGCCGAAGCCGCGGCCGCGCTGGCCGCCTCCTGCGGGGCCACGCTGGCCGTGCTGGGCCGCAGCCCGCTGCCGGCCGCCGAAGAGGCCTGGCTCGCTCCTTGCCGCACTGAGGCAGACATAAAGAAAACACTAATCGTCCGCACTCCCGGCCTGGCGCCCAAAGCCGCCGGCGAGCAGTGCCGCAATATCCTGGCCGCCCGCGAGATCCGCGCCCAGCTCAACCGCTTCGAGGCGGCCGGCTCGCGCGCAGCCTATTATTCCGCCGACATCCGCGACGCCGCGGCCGTAAAGACCGCGCTGGGCAGGATCGTAAGGGACCTGGGCCCGGTGCGCGGCCTGGTGCACGGCGCCGGCGTGCTGGCCGACAAGTTCATCCTCGACAAGACCGACGCGCAGTTCGACTCGGTCTTCGACACCAAGGTGGGCGGCCTGCGCAACCTGCTGGAGGCGCTCGACGCCTCCAAACTGAAGGCCGTGGCGCTCTACTCCTCTTCCACCGCGCGCTTCGGCCGCGCCGGCCAGTGCGACTACGCCATGGCCAACGAAGTACTGAACAAGACGGCTCGTCTGCTGGCCCGCCGCCTGCCCGACTGCCGCGTGTCCTCGCTCAACTGGGGCCCGTGGGACGGCGGCATGGTCAACGACGGGCTCAAGGCCCTGTTCGCCAAGGAAGGCGTCGGCGTGATAGGCCTGGAGGAAGGCGGCAAATTCCTGGTGAACGAGCTCTCCCTCGAGAACGGCCCCGCCGAAGTGGTGGTGGTGGCCCGCCCGAAGGCCGCGGCGGTGGCGCCGGCCTCCGGCGGCGCGCTCTCCCGCGCCTTCGACTTGCCGGTCTCCGTGGCCGACTGCCCCTTCCTGCGCTCGCACGTCATCAACGGCAAGGCCGTGGTGCCGACGGCCGTGATGACCGAATGGCTGGCCCACGCCGCGCTGCACGGCAACCCCGGCCTGCTGTTCCACGGCTTCGACAATCTCAAGATCTACAAAGGCATCCTGCTCTCCGGCGGGACCTACAAAGTCTCCGCGCTGGCCGGCAAGGCGGCCAAGAAGGACGGCCTCTTCCGCGTGGCTGCGGAACTGCGCGGTCCCGGCGGCGAGCTGCACGCCGGCGCCGAGATAGTGCTGGCCGCGGCGCTGCCCAAGGCCGGCGCGCCCGCGCCCGATTTCGCGCTGAAGCCCTATCCGCGCACCGCGGAGAAGGCTTATACCGAGGTGCTTTTCCACGGCGAGGACATGCGCTTCATCCGCTCCGTGGCCGGCGTCTCGGAGCAGGGCATAGTGCTCGACGCCGCCGCCTCGCTGCCGCCGGGTTCGTGGATGCGCAACGCGCCGCGCGACCGCTGGCTGGCCGACCCGGCCGCCCTCGACGCCGCCTTCCAAGGGCTGATACTCTGGACCTTCGAGAACTCGGGCGCGTGTTCGCTGCCTAACTCGGCCGCTTCCTACAGGCAGTTCACCGCCTTCCCGAAGAACGGCGTCAGGATCTCGGCCCGCGTGACCCGCTCGGCAGAGCACGCCTGCGCGGCCGACATAGATTTTACCGACGACAAGGGCAATCTGGTGGCCCGCCTTGAAGGCTATGATTCCACCGTGGACAAGGCCCTCAACGCCGCTTTCCGCAAAAAGGAGCTCAGCGCCGTTTGATGAAAGACGAGCCCATAGCCATAGTCGGCGCCGGCGGCATCTTCCCCGGCGCGCCCGACCTGCCTGCCTTCTGGAGCAATATCTCCGGCGGCATCTGCTCGTCCAAAGAAGTGCCGCCCGGCAGGTGGGCCCTGCCCGGGGCCGAGGCTTTCGACCCGCAGAAAGGCGCGCCCGACAAGGTCTACTCGCTCAAGGCCTGCTTCGTAGAGAATTTCAAGCTGGACCCGGCCGGGCTGGACCTGCGCCAGAACTTCCTGGAGCGGCTGGACCCGGTCTTCCACCTGGCGCTGCACGCCGCGCGGCAGGCCTTCCATGACGCCGGCCCCCAAAAGATAGACCGCGCCCGCACCGGGCTGGTGATAGGCAATATAGTACTGCCTACGGACTCCGTGTCGGCGCTGGCTTTCGAGACCCTGCTGCCCGCTTTTGAGAAGGCCGCGCTGGGCAAGCAGCTCACTCAGTTCAAGACCAAGACCGACCCGCTCAACCGCTGCCCGGCCGGCCTGCCCGCCGGCGTGCTGGCCAAGGCCCTGGGCCTCGGCGGCGGCGGCTTTACGCTGGACGCGGCCTGCGCCTCCTCCCTTTACGCCGTCAAGCTCGCCGTGGACGCGCTGCGCTCCGGCCGCGCCGACGCCATGCTGACCGGGGGCGTCTCGCGCCCGGCCAGCCTCTACACGCAGATGGGCTTCTCGCAGCTGCGCGCCCTTTCCCCCTCGGGCCGCCCCTCTCCTTTCGACGCGGCGGCCGACGGCCTGGTGGTGGGCGAAGGCGCCGGCATGTTCGTACTCAAGCGCCTCTCCGACGCGGTACGCGCCGGCGACAGGATCTACGGCGTCATCACCGGCATCGGCCTTTCCAACGACATCGGCGGCAGCCTGCTGGCCCCCAATACCGCCGGCCAGCTCTACGCCATGCGCGCCGCCTACAAGCAGTCCGGCCTCTCCCCGTCCCAGGTGGACTATATCGAATGCCACGCCACCGGCACCCCGACTGGCGACCCCATAGAGGTAGAAAGCCTGCGCACCCTCTGGGGCGAGCGCGGCTGGAGCGAAGGCCAGTGCGCCCTCGGCTCGGTGAAGTCCAATATCGGCCATTTGCTGACCGCCGCGGGCTCGGCCGGCCTGATGAAGATGCTGCTGGCCTTCCAGCACAAGACGCTGCCGCCTACCGCCAATTTCACCAAGCCCGGCCCCAAGGTCAGGCTGGCCGGTTCCCCTTTCCGCGTGCCGGCCGCCGCCGCCGACTGGGCCCAGCGCGACGGCAAGACGCCGCGCCGCGCGGCCCTCAGCGCTTTCGGCTTCGGCGGCATCAACGCCCACGTCCTCGTCGAGGAATACACTTCTTCCTACGCGCCGGCCGTCAAAATAGCCCCGCCCGCGCCGCCGGCCCCGGTGGCCATAGTCGGCCTGGAGGCGCGCTTCGGCGCCCTTGCCGGCCTGCGGCAGTTCCAGGAAGCGGCGCTCGGCACCGCCGCGGGCTCAGCCGCCGATCTGCCTGGCGAGCGCCTGCGCGGCCTGCCGCCCCCCAAGAAAGGTTTCTACCTCAAAGAGGTCGGCGTGCCCTCCGACGCCTACCGCATCCCGCCCAGGGAGCTCGAGGAGATGCTGCCGCAGCAGCTGCTGATGCTCGACACGGCGGCCAAAGCGATAGCCGACTCGGGCGGAGCGCTGCAGAACGCCGGCGTCTTCATAGGCCTGGAGCTGGACCAGAATACCACCAATTTCCATTTCCGCTGGGCCCTCGCAGCCACCGCTAAAAAGTACGCCGCCGAGAAAGGCTGGAAGCTCTCCGGAGCCGAAGAAAAGGCGCTGCTCGGCGCGCTGCGCGAGAAAGCGGGCCCGGCCCTGTCGGCCAACCGCACCATGGGCGCGCTCGGCGGCATAGTGGCCAGCCGCATCGCGCGCGAGTTCCATGTCGGCGGCCCCAGCTACACCATTTCCAGCGGCGAGACCTCCGGCCTGCGTGCTTTGGAGACCGCCGTGCGCGCCCTGCGCGCGGGCGAACTGGACACCGCCCTCGTGGGCGCGGTCTGCCTCGACGGCGACCCGCGGGCCCTGAGCGCGGCCGGCGAGCTGCGGCCCTACGCCGATCAGGCGAAACCTTTCGATGTCTCTGCCGCCGGCACCGCGCAGGGCGAAGGCGCCGCGGCGCTGGTGCTCAAGCGGCTCGACGACGCCGTGCGCGACGGCGACCGCGTCTACGCGGTGATCAAAGGCTTGGGCTTCGCCGCCGGCGGCGGCGTAGACGCGCCGGCCCCCTCGCCGCAGGCTTACACCGCCGCGCTGCGCGAGGCATACGCCGAGGCGCAGGTGGACCCGTCCACTGTCAGCTACCTCGAGACCCACGGCAGCGGCATTCCCGCCGAGGACGAGACCGAAGCGCAGGCCCTCACTGATTTCTACGGCGTCTCCGCCGCCCCGCTGCCCTGCGCGCTGGGCTCGGTTAAGCCGGTGATAGGCCATACCGGGCCCGCCTGCGGCCTGGCCGGAGTGGTCAAGACCGCGCTGGCCCTCTACCAGGAGATCCTGCCGCCCCTGGCTAAGGTAAACCCACTGGCCGCGCTGGCCGGGGCAAAAAAAAGATTCCATATCCCGCCGGAGCCGCAGTACTGGCTGCGCAACCGGGCCGAAGGCCCGCGCCGCGCCGGCGTGTCTGCGCTGGGCCCGGACGGCAACTGCGGCCACGTGGTGCTGGAAGGCCTGGAGGCCCAGGCCGGCGACCGCCAGCTGGCGGAGCGCCGCCAGCCGCTGGGCGCCAGGAACGAAGCCCTTTTCTGCGTCGAAGACGACGACGCCCGCGGCCTGATCTCGGGCCTGCAGGACCTGCAGGCCTGGCTGGGCGGCAAAGACCAGGACGAGAATATAGAGAAGCTCGCCCGCGCCTGGTTCGCCCGCTCGGGCGCCCGCCCGGAGAAGAAGCGCGCCTGCGTACTGCTGGCGCGCGGAGCCGCCGAGCTGGACGCGCTGTGCTCCGAGGCCGCCGCCGCGCTGAAGACAGCCCCCGAAAAGCCGCTGTTCCGCGACCGGCTCTATTATTCCCCCGCCGGCCAGGCCCGCCCGGAGAACCTCGCTTTCGTTTTCCCCGGCTCGGGCAACCAGTACATCGGCATGGGCCGCGGCCTCTGGACCCAGTGGCCCGAGATCGTCCGCCGGCTCGACGCCGAGAACGGCTACCTGCGCGGCCAGATGGTGCCGGAGCTCTTCGCCCCGTGGCGCCTCACTTGGGAGGACGGCTGGCGAGAGCAGACCGAGCTGCGCATCGTCGACGACTACAAATCCATGATCTTCGGCTCGGTGGCGCACGGCACCGCCGTCAGCGACCTGGTGCGCGCGCTGGGCGTGCAGCCGGCCTTCGTGATCGGCTACAGCCTGGGCGAGACCGCCGGGCTCTTCGCCCTGCGCGCCTGGACCGCCCGCGACGAGATGCTGCGCCGCATCAACGAGTCCAGCCTTTTCGTCAGCGATCTGGCCGGCCCCTGCGACGCCGCGCGCCGCTTCTGGAATCTGCCCAAGGACGAGAAGGCCGACTGGGTGCTGGGCGTGATAGACCGCCCCGCCGAGACGGTGCGGCTGGCTCTCAAAGGCGCCGAGCGCGCCGCGCTGCTGATAGTGAACGCGCCGCTGGAATGCGTGGTGGGCGGCTACCGCAAGGCGGTGGCTTCGCTGGTGGAAGGCATGGGCTGCGTGTTCCTGCCGCTGCAGGGCGTGTCCACCGTGCATTTCGCGGCCGCGAAGCTCGTGGAGAAGCAGTACCGCGACCTGCACCTCTTCCCCACCAAGGCGCCGCAGGGCGTGAAATTTTACAGCGGGGCCTGGAAGCGGGCCTACGAGGTCACCCGCGAGAACGCGGCCGACTCCATAGTGTCGCAGGCCATCCACAGCCTGGACTTCCCCTCGCTGGTGCGCCGCGCCTACGAGGACGGCGCGCGCGTGTTCGTCGAACTCGGGCCGCAGTCCTCGTGCACGCGCATGATAGACAAGATCCTCGGCGCGCAGCCTCACGTCGCGCGGCCGGCCTGTGTTAAGAACCAGGACGAGGCCGGCACCGTACTGCGCCTGCTGGCCCGCCTGCTGGCGGAGCGCGCCCCAGTAGATCTGGCCGCCCTGTACGGCCAGGACTCCCGCGCGGCCGGCCACCAGGACCTGCCGGCGGAAAAGAACAAGGTTTACGCCGCTCTCTCCGCCCCCGCGCCTACGCTTCTCGACTGGCGCCCCGGCGCGCCGCTGACGCCGGTGGCCCCGGCGCCTGTTATTACCGCTCCTCCCGCCGCCAGGGCGCCGCAGCCCGCGGCCTTGCCCGCCGCGCCCTTTGCACCGGCAGCTCTGCCGCCGGCCGCCGCTCCGACCGGCCAGGGGCCGGCCTACCTGCGGAATTTCGCCGCAGCCAACGACGCCAAGGCCAGGGCGCATGAAGTTTTCCTGCGGCTTTCCTCCAATTTCAACGCGCTGCAGTCCAGGAACATCGCTTTCCAGGGAGCCCTGGTGCAGGCCCTGGGCGGGGGCGCCGTTCTGCCGGCGCCGGCCGCTCAGCCCCAGCCTCCGGCGGTAAACCCGCCGCCGGCGGCGCCGCAGCTTAAACTCTCCGGCAGCACTACTCCGCAAAAAGTCTTCATGAACCGCGAACAGTGCATGGAGTTCGCCGTTGGCTCCATTGCCAAGGTGCTGGGCGCCAAATTCGCCGCCGCCGACACCTATCCCACCCGCGTGCGCCTGCCCGACACACCGCTGATGCTGGTGGATCGCATACTCAGCGTGAAGGGCGAACCGGGCTCCATGACCTCGGGTAATGTGGTGACGGAACACGATATTCATCCGGGCGCCTGGTATTTGGACTGCGGCCGCATCCCCACCTGCATCGCCGTAGAAGCCGGCCAGGCCGACCTCTTCCTGTGCGGCTACCTCGGCATCGACGACCGCACTAAGGGCAAGGCCATGTACCGCCTGCTCGACGCCGAGGTCACCTTCCACCGCGGCCTGCCGGGACCGGGCCAGGTCATTCACTACGACATCAATATCGAGCGCTTCGCCCGGAACGGCGACATCTGGCTATTCTTCTTCAATTACGAAAGCACCGTCGACGGGCAGCCCCTGCTCAGCATGAAAAAAGGCTGCGCAGGGTTCTTCACCCAGGAGGAGCTCTCCAAGGGCAAGGGCGTGGTGCTGACCGCCGAAGAGCAGGCCCCCGCCCCCGGCAAAGCTCCCGCCGGCTGGAAGCCGCCCGCGCCTTTCACGGCAGAAAAAGAAACCTACTCAGACGCGCAGCTTGAAGCGCTGCGCCGCGGCGACTATCCCGGCTGCTTCGGGCCCGCTTTCGCCAACCTCCCCCTCTCCAAGCCGGTAGGCCTGCCTTCCGGCAAGATGCGCCTGGTAGACCGCATACTGGAGCTCTCCCCGCGCGGCGGCCGCTACGGACTGGGCCTGGTGCAGGGCGAGATGGACATCCACCCCGACGACTGGCACCTGGTCTGCCATTTCTCCGACGACCATGTGATGCCCGGCACGCTGATGTACGAGTGCTGCCTGCACACCTTCCGCGTCCTGCTGCTGCGCCTCGGCTGGACCGCGGAGGAAAGCGCCTGCTGGTACGAGCCGGTGCCCGGAGTGACCAGCCGCCTCGAGTGCCGCGGCCAGGTGCTGCCTTCGACCAGGAAGGCCATGTACGAGATCATAGTCAAGGAAATAGGCTACCAGCCCGACGGCACCCCCTACGCCATAGCCGATGCCTTCATGTACGCCGACGGCAAGCGCATCATCCATATCCACAACATGTCCATCCGCATGGGCGGGGTCAAGAAAGACGCGATAGAGGCCCTCTGGAGCGCATCCGCCGCCCCGGCTGACTTCGGCCCGCGCGCGGCCCTCTTTGACAATGCCAGCATCACGGCCTTCGCCGTGGGCAAGCCCTCCGAAGCCTTCGGCGACAAGTACAGGATCTTCGACGAAGGGCGCGTCATTGCCCGCCTGCCCGGCGACCCCTACAAATTTTTGGACCGCGTAGTTAAAATAGAGAATTGCCGCCAGTGGGAACTGAAAGCCGGCGGCTACATAGAGGCTGAATACGACGTGCCGCCCTGCGAGTGGTACTTCAAGTCCGGCGCCCAGAAGTCCATGCCCTTCGCCGTGCTGCTGGAAGTGGCCCTGCAGCCCTGCGGCTGGCTGGCCGCCTATTTGGGCAGCGCCCTCACCAGCGAAACAGACCTCTCCTTCCGCAACCTCGGCGGCACAGCCGTCCAGTACGCCGAGGTCATGCCCGACGCCGGCATCCTAGTGACAAAAGTAAAGATCACCAAAGTGTCCCAGTCCGGCGGCATGATAATCCAGGACTACGACATGGAAGTCCTGTGCAAAGGGCGCACCGTCTACAAAGGCGTCACCCAGTTCGGCTTCTTCTCCAAGAAGTCCCTGTCCGAACAGCTGGGCGTGCGGAGTGCCGCCCGCTACTCCCCTTCCGCCGCCGAGCTCGCCCAGGCCGAGCCCCTGGAACTTTCAGCCGCGCCCGGCCTGCCGGACGAAAAGCTCATCATGCTCGACTCCGTGGAAACCTATCTGCCCGCCGGCGGCCCCAAGCAGCTCGGCTTCCTCCGCGGCCTCAAGGCGGTAGACACCACAGAGTGGTTCTTCAAAGCCCATTTCTACCAGGACCCAGTCTGCCCCGGCTCGCTGGGCCTCGAGTCCTTCATCAACTTGATGAAAGCCGCAGCCCGCAAGCGCTGGCCCGCCCTCCCCGCGACCGCCCGCTTCGAAGCCCTGGCCCTAAACGCCAAACATACCTGGATCTACCGCGGCCAGATCGCCCCCAAAAACAGATCAATAACCGTAGAGGCGTATATAACCTCGGTCGACGATGCGACCAAGACTCTAAAGGCCGACGGCTTCCTGATAGTAGACAACTTGGTCATCTACCAAATGAAAGATTTCGCGGTAAGAGTAGTTTAGCGCCGTTTCGTTTTAGCCGGCCCCGGGTTTGACGGGCGGCCGGGTTAGCAAAACCTTCATGAGCCCGACGCTTGCATAGCGCGGAGGGCGAATGATGAGGGAGGCCACGGTGTGGCCGACCGCGTTTTGCGTTCCGGCCGACCGGCGAACACGGCAATTGAGCGGACTATTTAATGAAATACACCAAAGTCTTCGTCAACGCCATCGGCTACGAGCTCGGCCCCAATGTCGTCACCTCGTCAGAGCTCGAAAAACGCGTAGAGCCCATGCTCACCGCCCTCCACGTCCCCCTCGGCCAGCTTGAGGCCCTCACCGGCATCCGCGAGCGGCGCTGGTGGGACCCCGGCTTCGAACTCTCCGAAGGCGCCGCCCGCGCCGCCCGCAAAGCCCTCGACCAGGCCGGCCTCAAACCCGCCGACCTCGGCGTCCTCATCTACGCCGGCGTCTGCCGCGAACACAGCGAGCCCGCCACCGCCACCGCCATCGCCGATAAAATAGGCGTCTCCCCCTCCGCCGCCGTCTACGACATCTCCAACGCCTGCCTCGGCGTCCTCAACGGCATGCTCGACATAGCCAACCGCATAGAGCTCGGCCAGATCAAAGCCGGCCTCGTAGTCTCCTGCGAATCCTCCCGCGAGATAAACGACGCCATGATAGCCCACATGCTCGCCAACAGGAATTTCGAGACCTTCCGCCTGTCGCTCGCCACCCTCACCGGCGGCTCCGGCGCCGTGGCCGTGCTGCTAACCGATGGCTCTTTCGGCGCCGGCCACCGTCTGCTCGGCGGCGTCTACCGTGCCGCCCCGGCCCACCACAAGCTCTGCATCTGGCACCGCGACCACATGTCCACCGACGCCACCGCCGTCCTCAAGCACGGCGTGGCCCTGGGGAAGGAGACCTGGGCCGACCTCATGGCCGCCCTAGCCCTGACCCCAGCGCAGGTGGATAAAGTAATCTGCCACCAGGTGGGCGGCGCTCACAAGAAGACCGTGCTCGAAGCCCTGGGGCTCCCCGAGGAAAAAGATTTTTCCACTTACGAATACCTGGGCAACATGGGCACCGCCGCCCTGCCGACGGCCGCCGCCATCGCCTCGGAGCGCGATTTCCTCGCCCCCGGCGACACCGTCGGTTTCCTGGGCATCGGCAGCGGCCTCAACACGATAATGCTGGCCCTCAAGTGGTGACAAGGACAACGATGAACGACTATCTCCCCGAAGGCGTGACCAAAGAGCTCTATCCCTTTACCGGCAAGTACCACACTACTGCCAGCGGCGCCAAACTGCATTACCTCGACGAAGGCTCCGGCCGCCCCATCGTGATGCTGCACGGCAACCCCACTTGGTCCTTCTACTTCCGCAACCTGGTGACCGCCCTGCGCGGCACTAACCGCGTGATAGTGCCCGACCATATCGGCTGCGGTCTCTCCGAGAAGCCCGGCGACGACAAGTACGATTACACGCTCAAGAGCCGCGCCGACGACATAGAAGGCCTGCTCGAGAGCCTCGGTATCAAAGAAGATGTCACGCTGGTGCTGCACGACTGGGGCGGCATGATAGGCATGACCTGGGCCGCCCGCCACCCGGAGCGAGTCAAGCGCCTGGTGCTGCTCAACACCGGGGCCTTCTTCCTGCCCCCCGCGAAAGGCTTCCCGCCCGCCATGTGGCTCGCCCGCACCGCCCTCGGTACCCTGCTGGTGCGCGGCTTCAACGCCTTCGCCGCCATCTCCGCCCATGTCTGCGTCACCCGCCGGGCGCTCACCCCCGAACTGCGCCGCGCCTACACCGCCCCCTACAACAACTGGGCCAACCGCATAGCCACGCTGCGCTTCGTGCAGGACGTGCCGACGCGCCCCGGAGACAAGGCCTTCGAGCAGGTGGACATCACCCAGCGCAAGCTGGGCCTGTTCGCGGAGAAGCCCGCGCTGCTCTGCTGGGGCCTGAAGGATTTTATCTTCGACCAACACTTCCTCGACACCTGGAAGCGCTACCTGCCGAAGGCCGAGGTCCATACCTTCTCCGACGCCGGCCATTACATCCTGGAAGACGCGGCCGAGGACGTCATACCGCTGGTAAAAAAGTTTATCGACAATGCCTGAGAACATCTCCGCGCTTCTGACGCAGCTCGCGGCGGCCCTGCCTGACCGCCCCGCCGTCATTGCCGGAGGGAGAACCGCAACCTTTGGGGAACTGGAAGCCGAAATCACGCAACTGGCCTCTGGACTTTCAGCCGCCGGGATAAAGCCCGGCATGCGGGTGGCGCTGATGGTGCCGCCGTCTGTGGAATTCGCCGCGCTGACCTTCTCCCTGTTCCGCGCCGGCGCGGTGGTGGTGCTGATAGACCCCGGCATAGGCATACCGGCCATGAAGACCTGCCTCGCCGAGGCCCGCCCGGAGGTTTTCATCGGCGTGCCCAAAGCCCAGGCGGCCCGCGTGCTGCTGCGCTGGGCGAAAGACTCGGTAAAAACTGTCATCACCGTCGGCCCGCGCCTGTTCTGGGGCGGCCTGACGCTGGATGAAGTGCGGAGCATGGCCAGAGCCGGAACTCCGCCGCCGGTTGCCGGCGAGACCGCCGCGATACTCTTTACCTCGGGCAGCACCGGCGTCCCGAAGGGCGCGGTCTACACCCACGCCATGTTCGCCGCCCAGGCGGAGATGCTGAGGGATTATTTCCATATCGAACCCGGCTTCTATTCCGTCCCCACCTTCCCCCTCTTCGCCCTGTTCGACCTGGCCCTCGGCCTCACCATAGTCCTCCCCGAAATGGATTTCACCCGCCCGGCCGCCGTAGACCCGGCCATGCTCGCGGGCCTCCTCGACAAGTACGGGGCCGTGCAGCTCTTCGGCTCGCCGGCCCTGCTGGACACGCTGGGCCGCTACGGCGAGCGCACCGGAGCGCGCCTGGACACGCTACGGCGCGTCCTCTCCTGCGGCGCCCCGGTTTCCGACGCCGTGATAGCGCGCATCGGAAAAATGATCCCCGCCGGCACTCAGGTCTATACCCCTTACGGCGCCACCGAGGCACTGCCGGTGGCCTGCATCACCGGCGGTGAGCGCGCCGCCCTGCCGCGCGGCCTCGGCGTCTGCGTGGGCCGGCCCTGGCCCGGCGTAGAGGCCCGGGTAATAAAGATCTCCGACGAACCCATAGCCGCCTGGTCGGACTCGCTGCTCCTGCCCGACGGCGAGATCGGGGAGTTCGCGGTCAAAGGCCCCACCGTCTCCGCGGAATATTACGGCCGCGGGGGCAGCACGGCGCTGGCCAAGATCCGCTGCGCCGACGGGGAGATCTATCACCGTATGGGCGACTGCGGCTGGAAGGACGCCGAGGGCCGCATCTGGTTCTGCGGCCGCAAGAGCCACCGCGTTACGGCTGCAGAAGACACTCTTTTCACCATCCCCTGCGAGGCAGTCTTCAACGCCCACCCGCAGGTGCGCCGCACGGCCTTGGTCGGCGCCGGCCCCGCAGGCCGCCAGCTGCCGGTGCTCTTTGTCGAATTGGAGAAAGGCGCCCGCGGCGGCGCCGAGCTGACGGAAGAGCTGCTGCGGCTGGGTGCGGCCCACGCGCATACCAAAAGCATAAAGACCATCTTCTACCACCCGGCCTTCCCGGTGGATATCCGGCACAACGCCAAGATCTCGCGCGAAAAACTGGCGGAGCTGGCGGCGGAGAAGCTCGGCGCGGGGGTGCCCGCGTGAAGGCGCTCGTCACCGGCGGCGGCGGCTTCCTCGGCGGGGCCATAGTGAAACTGCTGCTTGCCAACGGCGTTTCCGTGCGGAACTTTTCCAGGGGAGAGTACCCGGAGCTGCGCGCCCTCGGGGTGGAATGCCTGCGCGGCGACCTGGCCGACGCTGACGCGGCCTCCGCGGCCTGCCGCGGCTGCGACACGGTCTTCCACGCCGCCGCCAAGGTAGACATGCTGGGCAGCCGCGAAGATTTCCACCGGACCAACGTGGCGGGGACCCAGGCGCTGCTCAAAGGCGCCCGCGCAGCCGGGGTGGCGCGCTTCGTCTTCACCGGCTCGCCCAGCGTGGTCTTCAACGGTGCCGACGTGGAAGGCTGGGACGAGCGCGCCCCGTACCCCAAGCGCTTCGACTCGCCCTACTCAGAGACCAAGGCCCTGGCCGAGCAGCTGGTCCTTAACGCCAACGGCCCCGCCTTCTCCACTGTCTCGCTGCGTCCCCATCTGGTCTGGGGTCCCGGCGCCAACCACATAGTCTCCAACATCGTCGACAGCGGCCGCGCCAAAAAGCTTTTCCGCATAGGCGAGCACAACAAGCTCGTCGACACCACCTACATAGCCGACGCCGCGCGGGCCCATTGGCTGGCGGCGCAGCGGCTGGCCCCGGGCGCGCCCTGCGCCGGCAAAGCGTATTTCGTCTCGCAGGGCGACCCGCGCCCCAACTGGGATATAATCAACCTGATCCTGTCGGCCGCAGGCCTGGCGCCGGTGACCAAGGTCCTGTCCTACCCTGCCGCCTATGCGGCGGCGCTGGCGCTGGAGACCTCGTGGCGGCTGGCCCGCTTCAGCGACGAGCCGCCTATCAACCGCTTCGTCCTCAAGCAGCTCACCACCGCGCACTGGTTCGACATCTCCGCCGCGCGGCGCGACCTGGGCTACGCCCCCTCCGTCACCATAGAGCAAGGCATTGAGAAATTAAAAGTTTGGTTCGACAGCAACGGCGGGAACTAGCGGGACTTCAGCAGCCAGAGGAACTCCAGGTTGCCTTTGGCGCCCTTTATCGGCGAGTCTATCAGCCCTTCTTCTTTTACCCCGGGCAAATTATCCTTCAGGAAGGCGCGCATGCCGTCCATCACTCCCAGGCGCGTCGCCTCGTCCTTCACTATGCCCTTGCGCAGATCGGCGGCCTGCAGTTCGAACTGCGGCTTGACCAGCGCTATCACCCGCCCGCCCGGCGCCATGGCGCCGAAGACCGGGCCGAGGATCAGTTTCAGGGAAATAAAGGAAACGTCGATGGCGCAGAGCCGCGGCTTCTCGGGGAACAGCTCCGGCTTCAGGAAGCGCGCGTTGGTCTGCGGCAGGAAGACCACGCGGGGATCGCTCTTGATCCGCTCGTGGATCTGCCCCTCCCCCACGTCCACGGCATAGACCAGCTTAGCCCCGGCCTGCAGGAAGCAGTCGGTGAAGCCGCCGGTGGCCACGCCGACGTCCAGGCAAGCCAGCCCGGCGGGATCCAGCTTGAACGCGTCCAGCGCCCCTTTCAGTTTCAGCCCGCCGCGCGAGACATAAGGGCAGTCGCTCTTAACCAGTTCGACCAGGTCGTCCTCGCGCACGGCCTGCCCGGCCTTGTCGGCCGGCCGGCCGTTGACCGTCACCAGCCCGGCCATGATGGCGCGCAGGGCCTTCTCGCGGCTTTCGAACAGCCCGCGCTCCACGCACGCTACGTCGAGGCGCATCTTCATGCTGATATGTTACAAAATAAAAAAGGGCCCCCCCATAAAGGGCCCTTTTTCCGCCGCGCAGCGGCCTAGCGCTGGCGCGGGGCGGCCGTGCCCCAGAGCTCCCGAAGGCGCTCGGGGAAGTTGCGGCGCACGTCGTTCATCTCCCCGCGCGAGATATGCCGCTCCAGCACGCGCAGCACGCCGTTGGTGACGCGCAGCGGGTCCTCTCCGGCCGGCAGCTGCGCCGCTACCCGGTCCAGGAACTCGTCCGCGTTCTTTATCCTCTCCGGCTTATGCGCCGGCGTCCAGCCGGAATAGTACATGCCCATGATCAGCACCGGCATCTGCGCGGCGAACTCGGCGCACTCTTCCACCGGCAGCCGGTCGCGCATGGCGTGCAGCACGGCGCGCAGCGCCCGGTAGGCCTCGTTGAGGTTGGTGTAGTCCATCTCGGCCTGCACGTCCTGCAGCCAGGCGCGGGTCTTGGACAGCGCCTTGTCGAACAAGTGCGCGTTAGAGGCCTCGGTGACGGTGTCTGGCCAGGCGGCCGTTATCCTTTCGGCCTCCTGCCAGTCGCACTGCGCCGTGCCGGGCTTGCCCGAGCGGTGCTCCCAGATAGAGTGCGCCACCTGCCGCGTAGCCTCCTCCAGGTTGCCGCTCTTGAGGTAGTTGGCGTAAGCCTCGGTATAGGCGTGCCTGGCTACCACCGTAGTCCTGTTATTTTTGTTCATTTTACCCCCATGATGGCAACGGAGCCGCCGCGCCCTGGGCGCGGTGCCGGTTGCCTTACGTTAGTTTCGGGATATTGCTATCCCCCCAAGGCCATCTTACAAAATATGGCGGGGAGGGCAATAGACGTCAATGCGCCGCCTCACTTGGCGCAGCGCGCGTGGGACCGGGATTTTTTAGCTGCGCTGATAATATTGGTAACGAACTCCGGCATTGGGTTGCACTGACCCGTGAAAGCATGCTCGTCGTTCTGCGATTTGTCCATCCAGAACCAGCGGTTGCAGCCCTCCCCGGCCTTGTCGGGGTAGTTAACACCCAGTGAAGGGCAGGCGCCCAGACAATATAGTTCGAACTCGTCAGAATTCATCAGGCGCGTGCCCTGGCTGCGGCAAAAACTTACGGCTTCGTACCAAGTGCAGCGGCCGGCGGAACAGGGGCCCGTACCGCCGCCGGCGGCCGGAGCAGCTTCACCGCTCCCGCTTCCCGGTGCCTCACCCTTTGCTTCCGCCCTGGTGCCGGGCCCGCAATAGACTTGTGTCTTCCGGGTTTTCCTGTAGGCGTTAACGTAGCCGGTGCGGAACGAGACTCCCCAAGCCCGGCCCGCGCTTTCCTCCCTGTCGGCCCAGTACCAGCCGGAGCACAGCGCGGAGGTCTTGCCGCCCAGGCACTTATCCTGCCAGGCTTGCAGCAACTGCTTTTCGGTGGGAAGGCTGCCGCCGCGGCCGGCGCAATAAGACCTGGCTTGGGTCCAGCCGCAGTTGCCGGAAGCGCAGTCCGCTGCCGCGGCAGGCAGGGCCGCACCAAAGAATAGATACAGGACGCCTATCCTGGTCATGTATTCAATGCCGGCACTGGGAGTTTCCGGGTAAGATTATATGCCATTAAGAACTGTGGGGACCGCGGTGAAGCCGTTATTTCTCCCGGTCTTCGTCCTCGAACTGCTCCAGTTTCAGCTTGCCCTCGGCGTCCTTCTTGAGGACCTCGATCTTGCGCTTTACTTCCTCGAGCTTGACAGAAAGCTCCTTGGAGATGGCCACGCCCTCCTCGAACAGCGTCAGGGATTCCTCGATAGGCGTGCTCTCGTCCTCGAGCTTGCCGACTATCTCTTCGAGCTTCGCGAGCTTCTCTTCAAAACCGCCGTTAGCTTTTTTTACCATAAAGTCTCCTGTTGCGTTCCCCCGCCGGGTTTGTCCCCCGCTTTTTTAGGCGCCGCGGGCTTATCCGCCGCGCCGCTTCCGGCTACCACTTCGGCCTCGGCCCGGCCCTCGGCGAACTGCAGCGCCAGGCGGTCGCCAGGCGCCAGGCCGGCTGCGCTTTTAACGGCCTTGCCTTTCATATCTTTAACGATGGCGTAGCCCTTGCGCAGCGGGAACAGCGGGCTCAGGGCGTTAAGTTTAGCGGTCTGCAGATTCAGTTTTTCCGACGCCCGGCGCAGCCGCTCGGCGGAAGCGTCGAAAAGCCCCTCGGCCGCCTGGTCCAGGAGCTGCAGCGGCCGCTCCAGCAGCACCAGGGGGTTCACCATGGGCCGGCTGGAGACCAGGCGGTGGAACTTGCCCTGCAGGTTCTCGTAGTAGATGCGCAGGCTCTGCAGCAGGCGCCGCTCGAGCCCGGCGATATTGGCCGCCAGCTCTTCCTTGCTCTTTACCACCAGCTCGGCCGCCGCCGACGGGGTCGGGGCGCGCAGGTCCGCCACGAAGTCGGCTATCGTAAAATCGGTTTCATGCCCGACGCAGGAGATAACGGGGATCTTCGAGCCGGCGATAGCGCGGGCCACGATCTCCTCGTTGAAGGCCCACAGGTCCTCTATGGAGCCGCCGCCGCGCCCCACCAGCAACACGTCGATGTCGGGGAAACCGGCGTTGAGGTCCTTAATGGCCTGCGCGATCTCCTCTTTGGAGCCCTCGCCCTGCACCTTGACCGGCGCGATGATGATGTGCAGGTTGGCGTAGCGCCGTTTGAGAATGGAAAGGATGTCGCGGATGGCGGCGCCGGCGGGCGAGGTGACCACGCCTATCTTCTGCGGCAGCGCCGGGATGGGCCGCTTGCGGCCCTGGTCGAACAGGCCTTCGCCGGCCAGCTTCTTCTTAAGCTGTTCGAAGGCCAGCTGCAGAGGGCCGATGCCGGCCGGCTGGAGTTCCTTCACCATCAGCTGGTACTTGCTGGTCTTGTCGTAGGCGGTGACATTGCCCCTGGCCCGCACCAGCAGGCCGCTCTGCGGCTCGAACTTGAGCGCGGCGCCGAAACCCTTGAACAGGACCGAAGCGATGCTGGAGGTCTCGTCCTTCAGGTCGAAATAGGCGTGGCCGGACGGGTAGACCTTGTAGCCGGAGATCTCCCCTTCCACCCAGATCTCCCGGTAAGAAGTTTCCAGCAGGTTTTTGATCCCGCGGCTCAGTTCGGCTACGCTGTAGATCCTGGGCTCCGTCATTTTTCACCCCGCAGCCGCTTCAGGCGCTTGGCGATCTCGGCCTCGAAGCCCTGCTCCGTCGGGCGGTAGAAGGTCTTCGGGTCCGGCATGTACTCCTGCTTCACGTAATGGCCCTCGAAATCGTGCGGGTACTTGTAGCCCTTGCCGTGCCCCAGCGCCGCGCCGTCCTTGGAGCCGTCGCGCAGGTGCAGCGGCACCGGGCGCTCCACGCCGCCGTTCACCTCGGCCTGCGCCTCGTTGACGGCCAGGTAGGAGGCGTTGGACTTGGGCGAGCAGGCCACGTAGATGGCCGCCTGGGCCAGCACTATGCGGGCCTCGGGCATGCCCAGCACCTCGGCGGAGCGGAAGGCGCTCTGCGCCATGACGAGGGCCATCGGGTTGGCGTTGCCCACGTCCTCGGAGGCGCAGATCAGGATGCGCCGCGCCACAAAGCGCGGGTCCTCGCCGGCCTCCAGCATCTTCGCTAGCCAGTAAACGGCGGCGTCCGGGTCGGAGCCGCGCATGCTCTTGATGAAAGCGGAGATATGGTCGTAATGCTCATCGGAGCTGCGGTCGTAGCGGAGGCTGCGGCGCTGGATGGATTCGCGGGCCACGGCCTCGTCTATCTTGCGCACCCCGCCCCTGCCGGGCTTGGTGGTGACGGCGGCCAGCTCCAGCGCGTTGAGCAGGCGCCGGGCGTCGCCGGAAGAGTTCTCCACCAGGTATTTTTTCGCTCCGGGGGTGACCTCGGCCTTCAGGCTGGCCAGGCCCTCCGCGTGCGTCAGCGCCCTGTCGAAGATATCGGCCAGGTGCCCGGACTTGAGCGGCTTGAACTCCACCACGATAAAGCGCGAGAGCAGCGCCTGGTTGATGTAGAAGAAGGGGTTCTCGGTGGTCATCCCGATCAGGATGATGTCGCCGCGCTCCACGGAAGGCAGCAGCACGTCCTGCTGGGTGCGGTTGAAGTGATGGATCTCGTCGAGCACCAGCAGCACGCGCTGGCGCGCCGCCAGGCCGCTCCCCAGGCCGCGGGAAAACTCTATGATCTTCTTGAGGTCGGCCACGCCGGCCATCACGGCGTTGAGCTCGAAGGTCTTGGCGTTGGTCCGGCCGGCTATGTAGCGGGCCAGCGCGGTCTTGCCGCAGCCGGGCGGGCCGAAGAACACCGCGGACTGCAGCGTGCCGGCCTCTATGGCGCGGCGCAGCAGCTTGCCGGGCCCCAGGATATCTTCCTGGCCGGCGAACTCCTCCAGTTCTTTAGGCGCCAGGCGGGCGGCCAGCGGCTGGAAAGCGGGCCCGCCTTCGGGCTCGGCGGCTGCAGGTTTTTCGTCGAAAAGTTCTGACATACGGCGGGGCTACTTCTGCGCGGGGGCCTCTTCGCCCAGGACGCCCTCCAGGCTGGCCACCATCTCGTCCACCTTGCGCGAGTCCGCCTCGCGGTTGGTTTCGGCGCGCTGCTTGAGGTTGTGCAGCTCCACGGCGAAATCGTAGGCGGCGAGTATCGCCAGCTTGGAGGTGTCCACGATGTTGAGCTTGGCCTCTATCTTATTGATCTTCTCCTCCACCTGCGCTACGATAGAACCCAGCTCCAGCTCGGTCAGGCCGTCGACGGCGGGAAATTTTATAACGCGGCCGCGTACCTTGGCCTCGTATTCGTGGTTATTCATCTTCGTCCTCGAACAGGCCCGGCTGGGCGTCGTTCACTTTCGCTATCTTCGCGCAGAGCTTCTCCAGGCGGCGGCGCACCTTGGCCTTGAAATCGGCCAGGTCGCGCGCGGCGGAGGTGTTGGACGCGGCCTTGCTGCGCGCGGCGCCCAGCAGCTCCACCTGCTGCTTCAGTACGCCGTTCTCCTCTTTGAGCCGGGCTATAAGCGCGGAAGCCTCTTTTACGAGTTCCTCCAGGCGCTTTATGCGGTTGTGCATGCCTTAATTATATAAAGAAACTGTAGGAAACATAAGCGCAGTTATCGTCAGTTCCCCCCGCTTTTTTCCCCTGCCGGCGGCGCGTTTTTCTGATTTTTCGGCGGCGCGGGGCGTGTTTTGTTTATAATATCAAAAAACCGCCGCTTTTCTCCGTTTTTGCGCGCGGTTCTTCCGCCGGGCTGGCGCCCGGCTATCAGCGGGTGAGCATCAGTCTTCCAGTGAGGGCGGGTCTATTGCGTCGTACTGGTCCGCCAGCGGGTTAAGTTGGCAGTCCTCGTCCGGTGCGCCGCGTTTGCAAAGGCGGCGCGCTGCTGCCCTTCTTCCTGAAGGACGAAGGCCTCCCCTTGGAATCCGCTTACCCTTACACCGCCAGCAACGGCTCCTGCGGCGCCGCGGCGCCCGGCTGGGAAAAGAACGCCCACAAGATCTCCGGCTGGGGCATGGTCTGGCCGTCGCTGGCCAAGATAAAGGCCGCGCTGGCCCATTACGGCCCGCTGCCCACCTCCATGCAGGTCTACGAGGACCTGATGCATTACAAATCCGGCGTCTACACCCGCGTGGGCGGCAAGCACCTGGGCGGCCATGCCGTGCTGCTGGTAGGTTACAACGACGAGGAAGAGTACTTCATAGTAAAGAACAGCTGGGGCACCGACTGGGGAGAAGCCGGCTTCTTCCGCATAGACTACTCCCAGATGCACTCCCTCGTCATCTTCGGCCTCACCACCGTGGCCTACTACTGACCCCTCAAAACAAAACTGCCGGGCTTTCCCGGCGGTCCTAAAGATCAAAATCCGCGATCGCGCGCTAAGCTCTATCTAAAAGTTCGCGCAGTTTGAGGGCCAAAGCGTCAGGTGAGAACGGCTTCTGGAGGAACGCATGGGTCAACCCGTTCAACTCCTCTTCGGTCGCGGGGATCTCGGAATAGCCGGACATGAACAACACCCGGAGGTCCTTACGTCCAGCGGAAAGAGCCTTGGCCAATTCCACGCCGTTCTTGCCGGGCAGCACCATGTCCGTCAGCAGCGCGTCCGGAGCCGGGCCGGCGGCCGCCAGCTTCAGCGCCTCCTCGGCCCCGCCCGCCTCCAGCACTTTGTAGCCGACCTCTCCCAAGGCCCTGCGCGCCATCCTGCGCAGGCTTTCGTCGTCCTCCACCAGCAATACCGTTTCGGTACCCGTAGTCCGGCCGGCCGGCGCCGCTTTTACAGGCGCGGCCTCCACGACCTTCTCCACCGCCGGCAGGTAAATGTCGAAGCTCGCCCCCCGCCCCGGCGCGCTGCTGACAAGAACAGCCCCGCCGCTCTGCTTCACTATCCCGTAAACCGTGGACAACCCGAGCCCGGTACCTTTACCAGGGCCCTTCGTGGTGAAGAAGGGCTCGAATATTTTCTCCTGCGTGCGCGCGTCCATCCCCACACCAGTATCCTGCACGCGCAGCAGCGCGTAACGCCCCGGGGCCACCTGCGGGTGCAGCCGTGCGAATTCCGCGTCCGCGGTGAAATTCCTGGTCTCCAGGGTAAGCGTCCCGCCCTCCGGCATGGCGTCCCTGGCGTTCACGGCCAGGTTCATGGCCACCTGTTCCATCTGCCCCGGGTCCACCAGTACCCGCGCCAGATCCGGAGCCAGCCGAGTCTCCAACGCGATGTTCTCACCTATAAGCCGCCGCAGCATCTTGCCCATCTCGGTGACAACGGAGTTCAACCCCGTCACACGAGGTTCCAGCACCTGCTTGCGGCTGAAGGCCAGCAGCTGCCTGGTCAGCGCGGCGGCGCGCTCCGCCGCCTTCAGCACCTCGTCCACGTCGGCGCGGCGCGGGTCCCCCTCAGGGATGGCACGCTGCAGGAACGTCCCGTAGCTCATTATGGCGGTGATAAGGTTATTAAAATCGTGCGCTACTCCGCCAGCCAGCCGGCCTATGGCCTCCAGCTTCTGCGACTGCAGCAGCTGCTCCTCGGACCGGCGCAGCGCCGCCTCGGCCTCGCGGCGCGCGCGCTTCTGCGCCACTTCCTCCAGCACTCGGCGAACAGCCGGCACCAGCCGTTTTATGTTCGCCTTGAGGATATAGTCCGTAGCCCCGTTCTGCAGGGCCTCCACGGCTCGCTCTTCGCCTATGGTCCCGGAAATGTAAAGGAACGGCGTTTCCGGGCGCTTAGCCCGAGCCAACAGCAACGCGTCCCGGCCGCTGAAGCCCGGGATGGAATAGTCGGAAAAAATAAGGTCGAACCCTCCCGCCTCCAGCGAGGCGGCAAAATCCTCCCGGCGCCTGACCACGCTGATATCGCACCCTATGCCGCCGGCCTTGAGCATGGCGGCCACCAGTTCCGCGTCGTTGCGGTCATCTTCAAGGTGAAGTATCTTCAGCATCTCGCCCATATTCCCCTCCGCGAAATCTCCCCGCCAATGCGGACTTCAGCGCGCCTTGGCCGGCAGAGCCAGCGTAAAATAGAAAGTGGCGCCTTTGCCGGGCGCGCTATCCGCCCAAACCTCGCCGCCGTGCCGCTTGATTATCCGGCGAACATTGGCCAGGCCTATGCCGGTCCCTTCGTAATCCTCCTGCAGGTGCAGGCGCTGGAACAGGCCGAAGAGCCTTTCGGCGTAGGCCATGTCGAAACCCGCGCCGTTGTCGCGTACATAGATCACAGCGCGCCCGTCCTTGACCGGCGCGGCACCCACCTCTATGGCCGCCTGCGGCTGTTTCCGGGTGAACTTCACGGCGTTGCCCACCAGGTTGGCCAACACCTGCCGCAGCAGGTCCGGGTCGCCTTCTACTTCCGGCAGCTCGCCCATATTCCAGGCCACAGAACGGCCGCGTATGTCTTCGGAAAGTTCCTCTTTTACCTGCGACAGCAGCCCGGCCAGGTCCACACGGCAACTCCGCATTTCGGCGCGGCCCATCCGCGAAAAGGCCAGCAGGTCCGCTATCAGCAGGTCCATGCGCTTAACGGAGTCCTCTACTTTCCCCAGCAGCCTCGCGGCCTCGGCGCCGGGACCGGGCCCCAGCGCCTTCTTGAGCAATCCCAGGAAACCGTCCATGTGCCGCAACGGGGTGCGCAGGTCGTGCGAAACGGAGTAACTGAAAGCCTCAAGTTCGTGGTTGGCCTCGGCCAGGTCGCGCGTGCGCTCCTGTACGCGCCGCTCCAGCGAGGCGTAGAGGTCCGCGTTCTCTATGGCTATGGACGTAAAATTGGCCAGGGCCTCCAGCAGCCGCACCGTCTCCGGCGGCGGCATACGCTTCGTTGCCCAATAGTTGCCTATGGCGCCTATAGGGTCCTGCGTCCGGATGGGCACCATGGCGAGGCTTTTAACGAAAGTGGGGCGGTAGGCGTCGGCGGGAATGCGCGGATCGGCATAGATGTCCTCTATGACCGCGGCTTTCCGGTTCAGCATGACCCAGCCGCTTATGCAGGCGCTCATGGGGAAACGCTTGCCCTTCCACAGCGGGGCTATGGCGTCTTCTTCGGCGTAGAAACACTTGTCCCCGTCCCTCAGCACGAAGGTGGCGCCGTCAGCGCCGCTTATGTCGCGCGCCGCGTGGCGGACTATCTCCATTACAGCGTCCAGGGTCCTGGCCCTGGAAAGGTCCTGCACTGCCGTTAAGAGCCGTTCTGTTCCCGAGTCCATGTTCTTATCCCCCCGTCTATTCCGGGGCCTCAAAAGCCCCATTTTCCCCAACCGATATTTTATGTGACCGGGAGAAGGTTGTCAAATTCGCGCGCGTCAGTTTTTTTGCCTTCCCACGGAAACTGTAGGAAACATAAGCGCAGTTATCTAAAGTTACAAAAAGAACGCCCCGCGGGGAGCGGGGCGCGCAAAGGCCCCGGTGTCCGCCGGGGCCCTTGTGATCCGTTAGACCGGTTCAGGGCCTGAGCAGCCAGGCCACGAACTCATCCCACTGCGTGTCGGCCGAAAGCTTCAGCTCGTTGTAGCCGCGGATGTCGTCGGCGGTCTCGGGGATATAGGCGGCCAGGCCGTGCGACAGGGTGGTGCGGCGGGCGCTGACCCCGCTGAACACCACCGGGCCCCGCCCGGGCGCCAGGCTGCGCTCCACCTCGGCGGCGGCGGCCTTCACCTCCGCCTTCTCGCTGTACTGCATCAGCAGCTGCGAGAAGCGGCGCAGGTCCTTGTTGTCGGCCAGGGAGTAGCGGGTGGCCTCGGCCCGGGCGCGCAGCACGGCGGCCTTGTCGTCGGCGGCCATGGCGGCCCTCGCCAGGGCGTCCATCTTTACGGCGAGGTCGCGCATTTTGGCCACTTCCACCACGGAGTAGGTCAGGCCGGTGCCCTGGAAACCGTCGGGGTTGGCGGCCAGGTACTGGCGGGCGATGGTGGTGCCGAGCTCGGCCGCGCCCATGCCGGGATTGCGGACCAGCGGGCGCAGCCACCGGTCGTAAGGATAGCCGGAGCCGGGCTCTATCTCCTCGGAGGCGGCTATATGGGAGATCCGGGTGTCTTTCATCTCGTAGGCGACCTCGGCCACCTGCATCAGGCAGGCGTCCATGGCCAGCAGGTCCACCCTGCCGCCGGCGGCCTCGATGTCGCGCACCAGACGGCCCAGCTGGGGAGTGTCTATGTTATGGCCGGTGGTCCAGTCGTCGGAGATGCCCTTGGCGTCGGAGGCGGGCTGCACGGGGTTGCCCTTCAGCCAGCCGGAGCCGTGGTCCCAGAGAATCAGCAGGAACTTGCGGGCGGGGTAGCGGCGCTCGGCCCACAGGACGAAGTCCTTTACGGAGGCGGGGTCGCCCATATCCACCGCGGCGGCCGTGCCCAGCACGCGGGAAGAGATGCGCGCCGTGTCGGTGTCGCGGGTCACGTAGTAGCGGGCCAGGCGGTTGGTGCTCATCTGCCCCATCTCGACGACTACGTTCACCCCGCGGCTGGAGCCGATGCGCTCCATCTCGTTGAGGTCGGCCAGGCCGTCGCCTTCCAGGTTGTTCTTGCCGTTGATGAAGACCATCACGGTCCAGTCTTTTACGCCGGCCGCAGGCGCCTCATCGGCCTGGAAGTCCACTATCGCGGGCTGGATGGCGGCGGCGCCGGCGGGCTTAAGCTGTTCGCGGGCGCTCTGGAGGCCCTCGTAGAAATCCGCCCCGGCGAAATCCTGCGCGTACCCGGCGACACCGTTGAGAATGAAGAGCCCGATTACTGCTGTTAAGACGGTTTTCATAAGACCTCCTCTCTGCTAGTGTACGAACTGTTGAGATGTTGTATCACGCGGGTTGACGGATGTCAAACGACCTAAGGCCCGGCCCCGCCTGGGCACTTGGACCTATTCTCCGACGTGAATAATGTCTTTTTTTATTATTTTTCCCCGGCTCGCGCGCCGGGCAGCGGGCGGCGGGCGGCAGGGCCTACGCGCAGGGCCTAGATAAGAAGGTACCTTTTGACTGTAAGATTAAAGGACCTAGGACCTTTGTTGGGGACTTAAAAAGAAGCGATACTATAATCAGCAAATCCAGGAGGTCATATGAACAAACTGTTTAAATCCCTTTCTCTGCTGGCCGCGGCCGCTGTAATACTGCCGCAGTTCGCCAGCGCCGGGGCCAAAAGCATCTACGGCGACGACAACCGCCTGGACTATTTCGAGGCCGCCCCCGCCATGCGCGCGCTGGCCGACTCTGTGGTCTCCCTGTGGCCCTCCAAGCAGGTCAAGCTGGAGAACGGCGAGGCCCGCCTGGCTACCATCGGCTTCGGCGAAGCCCTCAAGCTCTGTCCCGGAGAGAAGTTCGCGGAGCAGCCCATAGGCGCCTTCTGCTCCGGCACGCTGGTCGGCGAGGACATCGTCATGACCGCCGGCCACTGCATCACGGACGACAAGTCCTGCGCCGACGCCCGCTTCGTCTTCGGCTATAACGTGGATAAGGAAGGCGGCAAGGCCAATACCGCCGTGCCCGCCAAGGACGTTTACTCCTGCAAGCGCATCATCAAGCGCGACCTGGACAAGCAGCCCAGCGGCATCATCGGCACCGGCATCTTCATCGCCGGCGCCCTGCTGGGCAAGCAGCCCGGCCCGGATTACGCGCTGATCCAGCTGGACCGCAAGGCGGAAGGCCGCAAGCCGCTGCCCGTCAACCGCGGCAATGACATCAAGGTCGGCGACCGCATCTTCGTGATCGGCCACCCCGTGGGCCTGCCGGTCAAGGTGGCCGGCGACGCCTCGGTGCGCAACACCGACCCCAAGGCCTTCTTCCTGACCGACCTCGACACCTTCGGCGGCAACTCCGGCTCGGCCGTGTTCAACGCCCGCACGAACATGATAGAGGGCATCCTGGTGCGCGGCGGCACGGACTTCGTGGACAGCCCTGCCGGCTGCAAGGTGCAGCTCAAGAGCGGCCAGAACGAGGGCAAAGGCGAGGCCGTGACCAAGATGTCGATGCTGCAGAAGTACATCCCCCAGCTCGGCCGCCCGGCCCAGCTCGAGACACGCGACATGCAGGTGGCCCCGATCTCGCTGGAGAACGAGGCGCTGGCCCGCACCGTGCGCTTCTAAACCGCTCCGCACAAATAAAAAACCCCGCTCCGGCGGGGTTTTTTATTGCCCGGCGCCACCCCACTCAGTATCCGTCCGGCCATTGAAAAAAGACAGGGCTCTGCTATACTATAATTATGTCAGGGCGGCCTTACGCCCAGATGTTCCTTGCCGCCAGAGGCTATATGAAAAATCACCATAAATCCCACGGGCGCGCCATGGGAAGACTCACGGCTGAATATGTCGGGGTCGGAGTCGTAGTCTCCCTGCTTTCCGCCTTCCTCGGCTTCTACGGCGCGGCCTTCGTAATCGCGGACAAATGTTACCCCGAACTGGGCCTGGAAACGATACAACTGGTGCACCGCGCCCTGTTCCACAACATGGCCCTGGCGGCCGCCGTTTATTCCATTTTTATCTTCTCCCTGTACTGGGTCTTCGCGCGCGGGCAGATAAGGCGACTGCGGGAACTGCAGCACTAAGGGGAAGATCCGGAATATGCCGACAAGACTGAGAAAAGGGTTCGGGCTCGTAGAGGCCATGATGGCCGTCTTCGTGCTTTCCCTGCTCAGTCTCTCGCTGGCCTACATGTACCAGTACATGTTCCTCGTTACGATCAAGACCCAGCAGAACACCTACACTACGCGCCTGGCGGAAACGGCCTTCTCCAAGCTCAAGACCGCGGATTATTACTTGGTTTTCGACGCGGATTCCGCGCTGCCCGGCTACGGACTAAACGGCACCTTCGGCCCGATAACACAGCAGCGGTCCGTCTACCCCTACCTCGGCGTGCTGACCGAGATAGACGCGGCGATGAAGAAATACAAGGTGGACCGCTGGACCATCTCGGTGGTCTACAAACTGCGCGACGTTTCGGACGTGAACGGTAACGGCCTGACCAGCGACCTGCGGGATTTCACGGACAGCGACGGCAACAGGACAGACGACTACGATTCCTCGGTAAAGTACTACAGGGCCAATTCCGACTCCGACTACTACGACACCTACGTCTCCACAGCCCTCTCCAAGACGGCCAGCGAGGCGCCGGATACGAACATCAAGGAAGTGACCCTGACGCTCTACCGCAACGGCAAGGTCATCCATACGCAGAAGGAACTACTCTCGCTGGAGATGCTGACCGGCGTAGAAAGCCGGGCCAGCGGCGCAGAACTGAAACTGCTGATCTCGCAGCCGGAGAATGCCTCCTACCTCTACGACCTGTCCACCCCGGCCAGGGAGAGCGCCTTCGCCCTGGCCATAAGCAAGCCGTATCCCGACGACGTCAACGCCTACCGCGCGGACAGTCTTTCGCCGTTGCAACTGGTAGGGGAGACGTCCCCGCTGGCGGCCGTCAAGTTCTACCACGGCAGCCCCGGCCTGGCGCTGGATAACGGCTCCACTGACGGGATGGGCGGATTCACCACAATGGCCATATCCCTGACAATGGCCCTCACCGAGGGTGAGAACGACATCTTCGCGCAGGCCACCAAGGACTCCTTCTTCTCCCCCTATGCGCAGCGCAGCGTTATCCTGGACCTCAACCCGCCGTCCCTGACCGGCGAAGCCCCCTCCGGAACCGTGGCCGACCTGGTACCCTACGTGGGGGTCGTGCTTACGGATGCGGTGCTTTCCACCGGCGTGCCGAGCGGCATCTGCGAGGAAGTCACCATCCTGAAGGTGAACGGCTCTACCGTACCGTTCGCATATGACGCGGCCACCGGCAAACTCAACTGGCAGGATCCGGACACGGGTTTGCCGGTAAAGCTGGTCAACGGCAATTCGTACGCGGTCCGTGCCGAAGGCGGGGACCGGGCCGGCTACAAGGCCGCCCTCACGTGGAACTTTACGGTCGCGGTGGGCGACACCGACCACTCCGCGCCCTCAGTGGCCAACAAGGTCCCCAGCGGTTCCACCGACGACCCACTGCCGGAGATCAGCTGCAAGCTTTTCGACAACCAGTCCGGCATCGACCTCGACAGCATCACGCTGAAGCTCGACGGGACCGTCGTGGTCTCCTCGGCCAACATCGCAGGCCACTGGGACGCCGAAGGGCAGCGGGTGTTCTTCCGCCCCGCGGCCGCTTTCGATAATTATTCGGCCCACACCGTGGAAGTCCGGGCCAGCCACTGGGCGGACGACCCCGCCGACAAGAAGACCTCCGTGGACAGCTGGAACTTCAATGTGAGTTACTGATGAACTATTCACCGCGCCGCCGCGCCGCCTTTACCCTGACCGAGCTGATCGTCTACGTCGCCATCCTCTGCGTGGCCGTGGCGATGTTCGTCAAGTTCATGACCGGCTTCATGAAGACGGCCAAGACCTCGGAAAGCAAGATGCTGGGTTCGGCCGAACTGCGCGGGGCAATCATCAAGGCCGAGGCCGACCTCTACGAGGCCAACGAGTTCACGGCCGTCTCTACCTCTTCGGCCACGTTCATCTGCGACATGCTCAGGAACCCCGCGTGGGACCGGGACGCGGACGCCGACGGGGACGGCGTACCCAATATCAAGGACACCGACTCCGACAACGACGCCCAATTAAAGTTTTCGCTTCCTGGCGACCAGCAATGGCAGGCCGGCTATAACCTGGAGGACGACGACGATGACAACGACGGTAACATCGATGTACAGGCACGCATCTATTACGCGGCCACGGCCCGCGAACTGTGGCACGGCATTGCCGTCAACGGCGGCGCCTGGCAGGACTCCCGGCTGGCCGTGGGTGTCAGCTCCTTCACGTTCACCTTTTACGGTTCCAAGAGAGAGGACCTCGGCAAGAACATAGATTTGGGCGCCGACGGTACCGCCTCGACCGGGGACGCAGGGGAGGGCGACGGCATAATCAGCGCGCGCGAGATAGACTGGGTGCTGCCGCCGACAGGGCACGGCAACAGGTCCGGCAGCCTCGACACCGAGGAGGAGCGCCGCTATATTACAGCCGTGGCGCTCCAGATGGAGACTGATCAGAACCATGACCGGACCACGGACGCCTCGCTCGGCACCGAGATACTGCCGCCGCTGCTGCCGCTGAAAAGGAGGCGCTGACCATGAAGAAGAGACGCGGGATGGCCCTGGTGGTAGCCGCCTTGCTGGCGGTGTTCCTGCTGCCGTTCGTGCTCTACCTGATGGTGACCTCCAACAATTTGCTGAAAAGTTCCTTCAAAGAGAAGCAGCAGAAGATGGCGGGCAGCCTGGCTTCTAACGTGCTGGTGGATTTCATGCGCCAGTTCTCGCAGAGCTATTACGAGGGGCACTACGACGGCACCGCCCTGGCCCGTAATCCCGTATTTTATTCAGCCGGTTTCTCTTCCGTGGCCACCGAGGCGGACCCGCAGGCTCACCGACTGTTCATCCACGCCTCCGGTCAGTACGGACGCGACGCGGCCGCCCCCCTCTCCGATAGGCATCTCTACGGCGCCGTGCAGTTCATCTCCGACCTGACCGACTACGGCACGCTGGTGAACGGTCCGTTCACCATCAGCGGCTCCGATGTGGTCTATCACGGCAAATGGTGGGTGAGCGGCAACCTCAGCATCACCGGCTCGAATGTCACGTTCATGGGCGGGCCGCTCATCGTGGGCGGCAACCTCAGCGTCACAGGGGCCAACGTAAGGATCAACGGCGACCTCTACTATAACGGCACTCTGACCGGCTCGCCTGCGATCACAGGGACCCGCTATAATTTCTACCCGTCGGACATGGTCTACCCTTCGCTCCGGGACACCTATTACCGGGCCAATTTCAACTACAAGATATCAGGCTCGGACAGGACGCTGCGCTTCAACGCCCACCCCTCCTCGGGCACATTCACCATCATCGGGACCACCGTCACGGTGCCGGTACCGGACTCCGGCCTGATCGTCTACGGTGAGAACGTCAACCTTACGCTCTATGGCACCGTGCGCGGCCGCGTCACCGTGGCGACCAGCAACACCAGCAGTTCCAAGGGCGGCATCACCGTCGGGCTTTCCAACCAGGTCGCGGACCTGTTGTACTACGACCCGCTTACCGGCGGCACAACGACTTCTGCCGTTTCAGGCAATTCACTGGCCGCACTTGCCTCCAATGGCATCACTTTCCAGGGCAAGACCACCAACCCGACGGCCAACCTTAACATCTGCGGCGTCTTCTTCAACATGGGCTCCGCCAACATGACGGCCAACGGCAGCTCCTCCAAACGGATGTACCTCTACGGCACAAGGAACAAGCCTGTCTCCACCAGTTTCGGCGGCGCGGGCTACACCTATGACGCGTGGCTCAACAGCTACCCGCCCCCAGGGTTGCCGGAACGGCCGTTGCTGGTCAACTGGCACTTACGGTAGGGTGTATGGAAGACGATGTAACTCCGGAAAGGCGCGTGGAGTTGGGGGACCTGCACCTCGGGCGCGGGGAACTGGACCTGGCCGTACGCTGCTACAACCTGGCGCTAAAAAAAAACCTTGCCCATCCCGCAGCTAACCGCAGACTGGCGCAGGCCTACCGGCTCAAGGCGGAGAGAGAAGGCGCGGTCTTCTACCTCCTCGCGGTGGAGCCCCTGCGCCGGGCCCTGGCGGCGGACCCTCTGGACGAAAGCCTGCATGAGTTGCTGCAACTGCTGGCGCTGAAGACCGGCAGCATCGCCTCGCTGACCCGCGAATACTCAAAGAAAGCCAAGTCCGGCCCCGACAAGGATTTCAACGCCGCACAGCTCAAGCGCGCCGCAGCCATGTCGGTGGTGGGCAGCGAGGTGCTCAAACAGGGCTTCGAATACAAACCCATCCCTTACGTGAAATCCTTTTTCGACTTCATAGTGCTCCCGGGCGCGGCGGTCACCATCGCGGTCGGAAACCTGAGCCTTAAGTTCAAGCCGTTCCTGCTCCTGGGCGCAACACTGTTCCTTTTTTACTGCGCATACAGGGGCATCCTCTACCTGTTGCTGCGCAGACAATGACCACACATGAACTGCGGTTTGCCTACTGGCCCGGCGACAGCAGCGACTGCAGAAAAAGGGCTATCGCCAGGTAAAGCGCGAAAGCTCCGAATGAGACCAGCGCGGACAGCGCGTATTTCGCCACCGCGCCGCGTTCGCCGCGGAAGATGCGCCCGCTGGCGGCGGCGGCCAGGCCGCCCAGCAGGCCCCCGAGCAAGCCGCCCTGCAGGATCAGGATGACCGGCAGGCCCATCCACGCATATTCGTACCAGGTAAGCGGCCTGGCCAGTTCCAACGTGTCGTTGTTTATCTGCACCCGCGGCACGGGGTCGAAGTAATTGTATTTCAAACGGATCTCGGCCGCCGCACCCGAATCGGAATCGACCCTGTAAACCCCGCCCCTCTTCTCCACCGGCGCGCCGTTCAGCAGCAGCTTCGGCCCGCTGAGCAGACCCCCGGGCTCCACCGAAAGCCGCCGCCCCTGAAAAGCGGGATATTGTATGTCTATCGCCATCGCGGTTCCTTTAGTGCCCTAACCTTTTATGAAAGTGCCCTTGCGGTATTCGTCGAAAGCGCGCTTGAGTTCGCTCTCGGTGTTCATGACTATCGGGCCGCGCCAGGCCACCGGCTCTTTCAGCGGCTTGCCAGCCATCAGTAGGAAGCGGAAACCATCCTTTGACGCCGCGCAGGCCAGCGCATCCCCGTCCTCGAGGACCGCCACCCGGCCGGCGGGCACAGGCTGCCCCTCTTTCCCCTCGAAGGAGCCGGCCCCCTCGAAGACGTAGGCCAGCACATTGTCCTCGGGGCGCAAATTCAGGGTGAACTCGGCGCCGGGCCGGGCCTGCACGTCGAAGTACCACGGGTTTATCACCACGTCCTCGGCCGGGCCCTGCACCCCGCCGTACTCGCCGCAGATTATGCGTACAGTGAAGCCCTCGCCCTGGTAAAGCTTCATATCCTCCGCCTTGATGTCGCGGTAGCGCGGGCGGGTCATCTTGTGCTTCCTGGGCAGGTTGGCCCACAACTGCATGCCGCGGGTCGGCGAGTCGTGGCGCTTGGGCATCTCCTGGTGCACGATGCCGGAGCCGGCCGTCATCCACTGCACCTGGCCGTCGCTGATGACCCCCTTGTTGCCCAGCGAGTCGCCGTGCTCCACCGCGCCCTCGAGCATGTAAGTAATGGTCTCGATGCCGCGGTGCGGGTGCCACGGGAAACCCGCCATGTAGTCCTCCGGATCGGCCGAACCGAAATGGTCCAGCAGCAGGAACGGGTCGGTCAGCTCCGTATTGCCGAAACCGAACAGGCGCTTGAGCTTGACGCCGGCGCCCTCCAGCACCCACTGCCCTTCGAGCAGCTCTTTGATCTTGCGGTTCTTCATTTGGCCTCCGGGCCGCCGGGAAGCTCCCACGGCAACCCCTTTATTATACCCTTTACAAAAACGCGCAGGCCGTGCGCGGGCACTTCGGCCGCGAGCGTCCCGCCTTTTACGGCGGCCGAGGCCCCGGTGTAAAGCTCGCGGTAGCTCCCGTCGGGCAGGCCCGAGGCCTTCAGCGCCGCCGGCGCTCCCGCCTTGTTGAGCAGCACCACGGCCGTCTCGCCGGCGTAGTCGCGGCGGAAAGCGTACTGGTCGGCGGCGACGAGCAGCGGGGCCTGCCGCCCCTTGCGCAGCGGCGCCGCGGCCGCGCGGACGGCGTTAAGCTTCTTCAGGTGGCGGTAGACCGGCCCGTCTTTGGCGCGCTCTATGCCGGTCACGCCGAGATAGCCGCGGTTGTACGGGTCGTTGCCGCCCGGCATCATGACCTCCGTGCCGTAGAACACGCAGGGAATGCCGCGCGCGGTAAAGTAAAAGTTCAGCGCGTCGAAATACTGCTCGGCCGAAGCGGGCGTTCCCTCACCCTCCCCCCCGTTGAAACGCGGCTTGTCGTGGTTGTCGAGGAAGGTGACGTTATAGGTGGCGTCGCGGTATTCGCCGTCGTGCTTCAGTATACCGTCAGCCACGGCGTAATCCCCGCCCTTGAAGACCCGCTCCAGCGGGCCCCAGGTCCCCATCGCCGACAGCGGCATATCCAGCGCCGCGATAGAGCTGTTCATCGGCTCGCCGGGCGACAGCTTGGTATAAGCGCCCAGCATTTTATAGTCGTCGTTGGTCCAGGCCTCGCCGAACAGGAAGAAATCCTTCTTCCCTTTATGCATCTCGGCGGCGAAGTCTCGCCAGAAGCTGTTGCGCATCCAGACCAGCGTGTCTATGCGGAAGGCGTCTACGCCCAGGTCCCGGTATTTCCCGTAAATGGAGACGAACCACTTCAGCACCTCCGGATTCTCATCGTTAAAATCCAGCAGGTCGGCCATAACCGGGCCCTTGCGGTTGAACCAGCCCTTGTCGTCGGCGTAATAGTCGAAGGTCTTCCCTGCCCCGCGCACCGTACCGCGCCCGGCGTGCCACCGCACCGAGGGGTGGGTATCGCCGCCGTGGGCGTGGTTCAGCACTATATCCTGGATTATCTTGAGCCCTTTGGCGTGCGCGGCCTTTATCAGGTCGGGGTAGGCCGCGCCTTTGGACTCCAGGTGCGGGTCTATCTTAGAGAAGTCCCAGGCCCAATAGCCGTGGTAGCCGGCCGCGTCGTAAGTCTGCGAGCTGTTCACGTACCGGCCGGGCGGCTGCATGACTGGCGGAGTGATCCACACCGCGGTGAAGCCCAGGCCCTTTATGTGGTCCAGGTTGTCGATGAGCCCGCGGAAATCACCGCCCTGGTAATAGCGGAGGTTGCCGGGCACATACTCGTCGCCGTAGATATTGTTGTTCGCCGCGTCACCGTCCACGAAACGGTCGGTAATG
Source organism: Elusimicrobiales bacterium (assembly GCA_028688015.1). Classification (GTDB taxonomy): domain Bacteria; phylum Elusimicrobiota; class Elusimicrobia; order Elusimicrobiales; family UBA9959; genus UBA9959. The sequence continues at coordinate 329,803 of JAQTZB010000002.1, forward strand.
GCCAGGTAGATGGTCTCGTCCCTGAAATCTCCCGCGGCTGCGGGCAGGGCGGCAGCAAGGCACAGCAGCGCTGACAATAATGTGTAGCTCATAAATCCTCCCGCGGCCCGGGCTCAGCCCCAGGGCGGCTCTTTACCGGCTATCTTCAGCCAGGTCAGGGCCGCGAATCTCTCGGGCGGGTGCCCGGTGGCGAGCGTCAGGTCCGTAAAGCCCTTCTCCAGCAGTTCGCGCGCTACTTCCTCGCCTCTTACGCCCCGGCCCAGCTCCGAGTCGATATAGAGCGGGGTGTCTTTGGCCGCCCCATCCAGGCCGGAGGCGAGCTCCTCCGGGGTTTCATAGGCGCTGAACTCCGCCCCGGCGGCGCGGGCGGCCAGCTTCCAGTTCATCTGCACCAGCATATCGTCGTCGAGCAGCACGGCGCGCTTCGGGCCGGACCCCTTGATGGTGACCGGCACCAGCCCGGCCAGCGGCTTGGGGATCACGCGGACCTTAAGCCGCCTGGCCTCGTCGGCCACCGTTTTCTCCTCGTGACGGCTAGTCACCAGGATGACCTTGGAGCCAAGGCCGAGCTCGGCTGCGAGGCTCAGGCCCGTCTCGGCATAGCCGATCAGCTCGTAGTCGAAAAGGTAGAGGGCCTCCGCGGCTTTTTCCGGGTTGCTTTTCACCCACTTGCGCAGGCGCACCGGCTCGATGAAATGAATGATGTCGATGTCGCGCTCCGGCGCGCCCGCCTGCTTAAAGCGGCTCTGCCAGACGTGGTGGATCGTGGAATCGTCGTCGAGCACCACTACCGCCCTGCCGGGCGCCAGCGCCAGCCCCCGGACGAAGTCGGCCGGCGCTTCGGCCCTTGGCAGCGTCACCGTCACCGTTGTGCCGCGGCCCGGCGCCGAGGTCAGGGAGAGGCCGCCGCCCCAGGCCTCCAGCGTGGTCCGCGCGTGATAAAGCCCCAGCCCGTAACCGCCGGCCTTCCCGTAGGTCTCGCCCCGCTGCCCTAACTTTTGCAGGATCTCATGGGGAATGCCCGGGCCGTCGTCGGTCACCGTCAGCTGGACGCCGCCGGCCCCGGGCGCCAGGCCCAGGCGGACCGAACCCTTCTCGCCCAGCACCTCCACCGCGTTGTTGACCAGGTTGGAGATCACGCGGCCCAGTTCTACGGGTTGCACCCGGGCGAACAAGCCGTAGGATTCGCGCGTCAGTTCGAAATCTATGTTGATGCCGGCCCTGGCGCCGAACTGCAGGCGCTTTTCCGTGACCACCGGGTCTACCAGGCTCGAGAGCAGCGCCAGCTGCAGCGGCTCCCCGGAGGCCCCGGGCCCGGCGGACGGCCGCCGCCGCGTCTTCTCCAGCAGGTTATTGGCGATGTCGCGGATGCGGTTGACGGCGTGCCGCACCATCACGCGCTGATCCTCCGGCAGCTGCGAGGCGCTTTTGAGCGAAGCGTCCAGCGCCGCCAGCGGCGAGCGGATGTCGTGCGCCACCTGCGCCGCCATCTGCCCGACGGCGGCGATGCCCGCCACGCGCGTCAGGTCCTCTTCCATTTTATTACGCTCCCTGACCGCGAAGTCCGTCTTGGAGGCGGCCAGGTAGATCTGCTCCATGTCGGTCAGCACTATGAAGACAAAGGCGAACAGCACCAGGAAGATGGCATACGGGATCATGTTGGCCCCGGAGGCCAGGTCTATGTAGACCAGGATATCGTGCGTGAAGGCGGCCAGCAGCACGGCCGTGCCGGCGGCGCGGCTGAGATAGCCCGGCAGGTCCCGGCGGGAGTAAAAGGTGTGGCCCAGCACCAGCAGCAGGTTTAAATAGGCGAAGAACAGCCAGGCCGCGTAGAAGTCGGCCGTGCCTTTGAGCGTCGGGCTGAAAAGTATGCCCGCCAGAAAAACGCCGGTGCCCCAGCCGTTCACCGCCCGGAAATAGTGCGCCGACCTCAACGTGCCGTAAAAGTAGGTCAGGAAGAAATAGAAGAACAGCGCGCCGACGGTGCAGTTGTACTTGTAGATGGCGGCGTAATCGCTGATGAAGAAGTAGAGCACGCGGCTCAGCGACAGCGAGAACAGGGCCCCGGTGACGCAGGCGAAGGAGAAAGTGCGGTAGCTGGAGAACTGCGGGTGGCGCCTGAAAATCCCCAGGATCAGCGCGCCGACGAAGAGGAACAGGATGGAGAGCAGCAGCAGCAGGTCGGTCTGCAGGTAGTTGCGCCAGCGCGTCTTGCGCCGGATGTCGTCCCAGGAGCCCAGCTCGATGTCGTCGAGCGGCCCGGAGCCGGCGCGGAAGAACTTGTCCACCTTCAGCGTCAGGTCGCCGCCGGCGGCCAGCAGCGACACGGGCAGGTAATACGAGCTGTGCAGCGCGTGCAGGTGCCAGCCCAGGGCCGGGATCTGGCTGGTCAGCCCTATCTTGCGGCCGCCGAGGTAGAGCTCGCTTACGTCGCCGACGCGGCCCAGGTAGATAGCCGGGTCTTTGAGGTCCTCCCAATCCTTCTTCTCCAGCCGCCAGCTCACGCAATAGATGCCCGTCTTGCCGACCAGCAGTTTTTTGAGCGCGGCCAAATCGCCGGCCTCGGCGCGGGGCGCGCCTTTGGCCTCGCAGGCCGGGCCTTCTGAAATATAATAGGTCTTTTCCGCCAGGTCGGCGGCGGTCGCCGGGGCGGCGGCCGCCAGGAGAAGAAGGACTGACAGGGTGGTTTTCAGCGCGTTCATGACCGGGGCCGGGCCTCGGCCCCGGTCTTCATTATAGCGGTCAGCGGGCCTGCTTTACAACTTCCGGCTTACCCCAAAGGCCCACGGCGGGCCTGGGCCATACGGCTCTTACCGTCCCGCCCTTTAGGTATTTATACTATTAAGGCGTTCAAGACAGGGGGTAAAATGACCAAGTTCCTCTCGATGGTGCTGTTAGCGTTCTCCGCCTCTCCGGCATTCTCCTTCGACCTGCAGTCCGTAACCGTCTCCGGCCTTAAGGAAGTTATTCCTTCCGCCGTCGAGATCCCCGCGGCTCCGGAAGCCAGGACCGCCAGCCAGTTCGTCTGGATGACAGTGCGCGATAACCCCGCAGGTAAGGAAGCCGAGGCCAACGACTGGGGCGCCCGCATAGAGGCCCGCGTCCGCGAAACCTTCAAAGACAGCTACAGCGTCAACCTCCGCGCCGACATGGATACCTCCTGGGGCAATATCCGCAAGACCGGCAGCTACTATAACCTCTCCGGCGGCGGGGTCTTCCTGAACATGAGCGGCTCCAACGGCTCCTACTTCGTCAACGGCACCGTCACCGAGAACGGCAAGATGACCTCCGTCAGCGTGAACGTGAGCAGGCGCTTCGACGACACCTCCTTCAACGTGTTCGGCTCGGGCCTGAACCTCTACACCGACAGGAACTCCGTCAACGGCAATTACGACCCGGAGCGCTTCTCCAAGAAGGCCGTGGCCGCCGTTACCTCGCTGTTGCTCGCGGTGCAGGTGGAGAAAGGCCAAGCCAAGCCCGAAGAGAAGGCCGTAAAGAACACCGAACGCATCTGGATGTCCATCCAGCCCGGCTGGGGCGGCTGGAACGTGGTGGAAGCCAGCGACCCTTTCGCCCGCATCGAGGTGGGCCTGCGCAAGGTCTTCGACCGGGAATACGACGCCGAGATCAGCGTGGACAATAACCGCCAGTGGGGCCGCGTCAGCGGCTTCTTCTCCCGCCGCTACGAGCTGCGCGCAGGGCGCACCGACCTGCGCCTGGAAGAGTGGGCCGGCCGCTGGGAGATCACCGGCCGCGTCGAGGTGCAGGGCGCGGAGAATAACGAGAAAGCCGTGAAGCTGGAAATGCGCGACCGCTTCGGCGACGGCTCTTTCTCAATCTGGGAAGACGGCATCCGCCTCAACCTGGACCGCAACGGCATCAGCGGCGACGTGGACACCGCGGTCTACCCGAAAGAAGTTATCGGGGCCGTCACCGCGCTGGTAATGGCCTACCAGCAGATAAATCAGCCGCAGCAGCCGCGCTGAGCCGGCCGCAAAAAAGAAGAAGGCCGGGCTCCCGCCCGGCCTTCTTCTTTTCCCGCCGCGGCTTATTTAAGCCCGACGGTGAAACTCACTTCATGGTCCCCGCCTTTGGAGACCAGGCTGAGGCCCGTGTCCGTACCATCGTAGAGGCGGCTGGAGGGGACCGTGTCCGGACCGAGCGCCCGGTCCTTCAGGTAGAAATCCAGGAAACCGAAGGAACTGCTCTTGCCCCTCTCCAGCTCTTCCAGACCGTCGGCCTCCAGGATCTTCAGCAGCTTGCGCTCGGTAGTGGAGTTGTTATAGAGGAAATTGGTACCGGTCGGGTTCAGCTTCGCGTTAACGTGCCAGATCACCAGCCCGCCGCCGATCATGGAATTTTCGGTGTCGTTCCCGGTTTTCCGGCGGTTCTCCACCAGGAAATACTCGCCGAGAGGCTCCTTCGCCTGGCCGCGCGGCATTAGCAGCAGGCACTCCCCCGCCTCCGTGGCGGGGTTCAGGCGGAAGTCGCCGCCGGCGGTGATCACCCGGGGCTCCAGCCAGCCCAGCATCATCTTGCTGAAGCAGTTATGGTCGTAGCGGGTCGAATCCATCATGTCGAAGTAGCCCAGCCCGCCCTTCGGGCCGATTTCAGGCTTGTAGTCGTAATAGTCGGGCAGGCCCAGCGCGTGGCCGGTCTCGTGCACCAGCGTCTTTATCTTGAAGGCCGAAGCCGGGTCGTCCCACTTGGAAACGATGCCCTGCCAGGAATAGGCGTAAAGCCTCTTGCCGCCCGCGCTGAAGTCCCGGTCGGAGAAATACGGCGCCACCGCCCACCAGAAAGTGGCCCAGTCGCCTACGGGCCCGGTCCAGATTACGGCGAAATAATCTACCGCCCCGTCGCCGTCGCTGTCGTACTGGGAGAAATCGTGGCCTTTGAAGCTGAGCAGGGCTTTCTTGATGAGCGCCTCGCGCCCCTCCCGCGTCTCCGGCACGTCGGCGCGGCGGCCGGCCTTGTACCAGCCCAGCACATTGCCACCCAGGTTCAGCCTGCCGTAGGAAGAGCGCCTGTAATAGGCGCTGAGGCTCTCGTAAGGGAACTCCCCTCCGGAACCGAAGATCTTCTCCCGCAGGGCCTCGGGGGTATCCGCCGGCCTCGCGGGGTATTCGTCGAACTCCACCAGCAGCACCAGCATTTTGGGGCTGCCGGTGGAAGGCAGACCACTGTCCCGGAAGCCCAGCAGGTTGGTGCCCCTGTTCCCGCCGAGACGGCTCACGAGTTCGGGAGAAAAAGACTGGTTGCCGATGCCGAGGGCGGGGTCTATGCCGAAACTATAGCGGGACGCGGGGCCGTCCGGAGGCGGGTCCATGGCGAGGCCCGCCCGGGAGAAAGCGAGCAGCAGGGTTAAGATACCGGCGAAAAGGCGCATATACAATATATAGTGTAACACTCCGGCCGGAATAGCACATGGGCATTAGGACCTAAGCGGCCCGGGCTTAAGGATAGTCCGCCAGGGACCAAATGGAAACCGCCGGGGCGCCCGGCGGTCTGTTTTATGGGGGAAGCCGCTTACTTCGCGGTCTTGACTATCTTTTCCAGTACTTTAGCCAGCTGGTCGGAGCAGGAGGTGGGCTTGTCGCCGCAGGTAATGCCTTTTAGCTTGGCGGCGGCCTCTTTCACCTTCATCCCCTCAAGCAGCAGGGCCAGTGCCTTCAGGTTGCCGGGGCAGCCCCTGTAGAACTTCACGTCTTTCAGCCTGCCGCCCACGACCTTAAAAGAGACTTCCTTGGAACAGACGCCTTCGAGTTTGTGTTTCATTTCAGGCGCGCAGCTTGGCGCCGAAGTTCTTGGCGAGCTTGTCGAGGATGGCGGTCATGCGCAGGCCCACCTCGGCGTCGTTAAGCGTCTTCTCCATCGAGGAGAAGGTGAACCGGATAGTCAGGCTGCGCTGTCCGGCGGGAATGTTCTTGCCCTTGTAGACGTCCACCAGCCGCGCGGACGCGAGGTCCTGCACGCCTGAGAAGGAGCGCTCGAGGTCGTACCACTCGTGCCGTTCTTCCAGCACTATGGACAGGTCGCGCCAGTTCTGCGGGAACGCCGAGACCGGCTTGACCTTGGCTATCTTCTGCCAGAACTCGGTCTTGCCGGCGGCGGCCAGGCCGGACAGCGGGATCTCGAACCAGAAGAGCCCGGTGTCCTTCAGGTCGGAGGCGGCGCAGGCGGCCTGGGAGAGCCTGCCCAGGAAGCCGGCGGAGCCGCCGCCCAGCTTCATCTCCAGGCACAGGCCCGGCTGGAAATAGGCGGGGGCTTTCTTCGGCTTCTCGTAGCGGAAACCGCTGCGGCCGGCGAACAGCCTGTTCAGCACGCCCTTGAGCGCGTAGAAGTCGGCCGCGCCGGCTGCGCGCTGCCAGAAGCCCTCTTCGGGGAAAGGCCCGCAGACCAGGCCGGCGCAGTACACTTCCTCGGCCTTGCCCGCGTCCTTGCGCGCGTAGGCGGTGCCCAGCTCGAACAGCAGCGCCCCGTCGCGGCCGCGGTTGAGGTTGTAGCGCAAAGCTTTCAGCAGGCCCGGCAGCAGCGACGGGCGCAGGTACTGGTAGTCGGAGGAGAGCGGGTTCTTAAGCTCCAGCGCCTCCTCCGGGGCCAGGCCGCAGACCTTCAGCTCTTTGGCCGAGACGAAATCGTAGTTGTAGGCCTCGCTGAAGCCGAGCCCGGCCAGCGTATTGCGAAGCTCGGTGGTCACGGCCCACAGCGGCGTGACGGTGGAAGGGCGCATCGGCATGTTCGAGGCGGAAGGGATAACGTCGTAGCCGACGTAGCGGGCCACTTCCTCGGCCACATCGTTGATGATCTCGATGTCCTGCCGGTAGGAGGGCACCGTGAACTGCCACGGCTTGCTTTCCTTCAGGTCCGGCTGGAACGCCTTCAGGCACGCGAAGATCTCGCCGTCCACTATGCCGGTGCCCAGGAGGGCGTTCACGCGGGCAGGGTCCACGCCTATCACCGGGGGCTGGTATTTCACGGGGTAATTGTCGCTGACCTGCTCCACCTTCGCTCCGGGCACGGCCTCGAGGATGAGGCCGGCCAGGCGGCGGGCCGCCTTCAGCGGCAGCTCGGGGTCCGTGCCGCGCTCGAAGCGGTAGGAGGACTCGCTCTTTATGCCGGAGGCCTTGGAGGCCAGGCGCACGGTGGAAGGCTTGAAGCGCGCGGATTCAATAAGGATCAAGTCGGTCTCTTCGGAGACCGAGGAGTCCAGGCCGCCCATCACGCCGGCCAGCGCCACGGGCCTGGAGGCGTCGGCGATCACCATCATGCCCGGGTCCAATTTAAGATCCTGGCCGTCCAGCGTCTTGAGCATCTCTCCGGGCAGGGCCTTGCGGACTATAATGGCCGGGCCGCCGAGTTTGGCGACGTCGAAGCAGTGTGTCGGCTGGCCGAGCTCGTACATGACATAGTTGGAAACGTCTATCAGGAGGCTGCCCTTGGGGTTGGAGCCCATCGCGCGCAGGCGCGCGGCCATCCACTCGGGCGTCCTGGCGCCTTTCACGCCCTTCATAACGATGGCGCCGTAGCGCGGGCAGAGGTCGGGCACCTTGACCTCTACGGGTACCGCAGCGCCGGCCGCGTCCAGCGCGGGCACGGCGGGCGCTTTCAGCCTGAGGCCGTAGAACAGGCAGAGGTCGCGGGCGATGGCGTAATGAGACAGCGCGTAGCCCTGGTTGGCCGTGATCTCTATCTCTAGCAGGTAGTCGGCCTTCGGGAAAAGGGCGGAGGCGTCCACGCCGACTTCGGCGGCGTCGGAGAGCACCAGGATGCCGGAATTGTCGTAACCTTCCAGGCCCAGCTCCCCGGCGGAGCAGATCATGCCCTCGGACTCCACGCCGCGGATCTTGGCTTTCTTCAGCTCGCCCTCGGCGAGCTGCGCGCCCACCTTGGCGAAAGGTATCTTCTGGCCCACGGCGATGTTCTTAGCGCCGCAGACCACGCGCATGGTGGCGCGCCCGTCGTGCACGTCGACCAGCGCCAGCTTGTCGGCGTTCGGGTGCTTGTCGATCTTCAGGATCTGGCCCACGCAGACGCCGGAGAAGGCCGCGCCGGTCTTGCGCACTTCCTCCACCTTCAGGCCCACGCGGGCCAGTTTGGCCGCCAGGTCCTGGGGCGGAGGCGGATTCTCTATGAAGTCTGCCAGCCAGGAATAAAGGATGTTCATTTACTGTACCTGTTTGAGGATGCGGAGGTCGTTCTCGTAGAGCATGCGCATGTCGCTGATGCCGTAGAGCAGCATGGCGAAGCGCTCTATGCCCGCGCCGAAGGCGAAGCCGCTCCACTTCTCGGGGTCGTACTTGCAGGCCTTCAGCACGTTGGGGTGCACCAGGCCCGCGCCCATGACCTCCAGCCAGCCGGAGCCCTTGCACACGGGGCAGCGCCCCGCGCCGGACTTGCAGAAGACGCAGCTCATGTCCACCTCGGCGCCCGGCTCGACGAACGGGAAGTAGGACGGGTTGAAGCGGGTCTTCACGCCGGAGCCGAACAGGTCCTTCATGAAGGCGTCAACGGTCCACTTCAGGTCGGCCATGCTGACGCCGCGGTCGACGTAGAGGCCCTCTATCTGGTGAAAAGCGAACGAGTGGCTGGCGTCCACGGCCTCGGAGCGGAACACGCGGCCCGTGTGGAACACGCGGATCGGCGGCTCCTGCTTTTCCATGGCGCGGATCTGCGCGTTGGAGGTATGGGTTCGCAGGAGCAGGAACTTGCCGGCGGCATCCTTGGCGTCTACGTAAAAAGTGTCCTGCATGTCGCGCGCGGGATGGTACTGAGGGAAGTTCAGCGCCTCGAAATTATGATAATCGTCTTCCACGAGAGGCGAGTCCGCCATGGTGAAGCCGAGCTTCAGGAAGCCCTCGGCCAGGCGGTTCATAGTCGCGGTGAGCGGGTGCAGGCTGCCCTTGGGAAAGGGCTGCCCGGGCAGCGTCAGGTCTATGGACGCGGCGGCGGAAGCGGCGGCCGGGGCCGCGCCCTTAAGCTCGGCGAGCTTCGCTTCCATCTCCGTCTTGGCGTTATTGCCCAGCGCTCCCAGCGGCTTGCGCTCCTCGAGCGGGATGTCTTTCAGGTCCCGCAGCAGCAGCGCCAGCTCGCCCTTGCGGCCGAGGAAGCGCAGCTCCAGCGCCGCGGCGTCCGCGGGCACGTTGGCTATAGATGCGGAAAAACTGTCCCGTACTGCGGACAGTTTTTCCTTCCACTCCGTGGCGTTCACGGCGTGACCTTAGCGCTCGGTACCGACGAGTTTCTTGACGGTAGGGATGGCTTTCTTCGCGATCTCGGCCAGCTGCTTGAAAGACTGCGGGTCGCGGATGGCGATCTCGGAAAGCATCTTGCGGTTCAGCTGGATGTTGGCCTTGTGCAGGCCGTCCATGAACCGGCTGTAAGACAGCCCCTCTTCGCGGGCGGCGGCGTTAAGGCGGACTATCCAGAGCTGGCGGATGTCGCCCTTCTTGTCGCGGCGGTGGATATAGGCCGTGGTCAGGGATTTCTTGACCTGCTGCGTGGCCTGGCGGAGGCGGTTGCCCTTATTGCCGTAATAGCCCTTGGAGAGCTTTAAAATCCTCTTCTTACGTTTGTTGCGCGCTACACTGTATTTTATTCTCATATTGCTGCTCCGACCCGGTTAAAGGGGGCGGCTCCTTTGTTGTTATTAAGCGTACGGCAGGGACTGCTTCAGCACGCGGCCCTCGGCGGAGTTCTTCTCCTCCACCTTGGCGGTGCGCAGGTTGCGGCCGCGCTTGGCCGACATCCCGGTGAGCAGGTGGCGCAGGCCGGCTTTCCGGTGCAGCCATTTACCCGAGACGGTTTTCTTAAATCTTTTTTTCGCGCCGCTGTGGGATTTCATTTTAGGCATAATTTTCTCTTTATCGGTGATTTCTTCAACTTATCCTGTAATTATATAATTTTCGGGGCGGCTTGGAAAGGTCAGCCGGGTTCCTGCTCCGGCTTGGGAGCGGGGGCGGCGGCCGGCTGCTGCGCGCCGAGCAGGGGCTTGGGCGCGGGCCCGGGGTTCTGCTTGGTGATGTGCGCCGGGGCCAGCATGATGCTCATGCGGTTGCCCATCAGCTGCGGCTTGCCTTCCACTATGCCGACGTTGGCGAGGTTGTCCTTGATGGACATGAGGATCTCCTCGCCGAGGTTGCGGTGCTGGTTCTCGCGGCCGCGGAACACCACGGTGACGCGCACCTTGTTGTGCTCCTTGAGGAAAGTCTCGATGTGCTTGACCTTGGTCTGCAGATCGTGCGTGGCGATGCGGGGATTGAGGCGGATCTCCTTGAGCACGCCGGCCTTCTGCTTCTTGCGGTTCTCGCGGTCCTGCTTCTCTTTCTCGTAGAGGAACTTGGAGAAGTCCATCACCTTGCAGACCGGCGGGTTGGCGTCCGGCGAGATCTCGACGAGGTCGAGCCCGGCGCCCTTGGCCATGGTGACGGCCTCTATGAGCGGCTTTATGCCCAGCATGGTCCCGTGCATGTCTATCAGGCGCACCTGCGGGGCCGTAACGTTCCTGTTTACCCTGATCCGTTTGTCGTTGTGATGATACAAAACACTGCCTCCTGTGATAAGGCGGAAAAAGCCGCCCTCCGGGTTTCTCTTCCCGGTACCTTATATTTTACCTTTTTTCCGGGGTATTAAACTATATACCTCTCAGCCGGTTGAGCAGGCGGGCCGCCAGGACCCTGGCCCCGGCGTAAAAAAAGAAGGGCTCGTCCGAGAGGCAATGATGCCCGAAAGACGGGAAGCCCAGCTCCACCAGCGGCGCGCCGCCGCAGAGGCCCTCGGTGGCCGCGAAGGAATTGGCCACGGCCAGGTGGGGCAGCTCGTGGCGGGGCAGGCGCGCCAGGGCCGCCGCCGCCTCGCCGGCGGAAGGGGCGAACAGCAGCTCCGACGGGCGCGGGGCGCCCAGGGGGCGCTGATCGCAGTCCAGGAAGGCGGCCGAAACCCGCACGCACAGCTCGGCCGCGAAAGAGGAGAAGGCGCAATAGAGATGCGGGTCCCCGGCGAAAAGCGCGTTCTTGCCGGCCAGCTCCCGCAGGGCCGGATAAATTGCCGCCGCGGCGGCCTTCTCCTCTAAAAGAACTTTTTCAGGCAGCGGGCCGCTTAAACCCGCGGCCTTGCGTACCGCGGCCAGCCAGGCACTGGTGCCGGCGAGGCCCATGGGCAGGCCGGTCTCCAGCAGTTTGGCGCCTGTGCGGCGCGCCAGCACCCGGGCGGCCTTCCTGCCATAAGGAAGGGAGACCACCAGCCCGGCTTCGCCCGCGCGGGAGAGCCCCGCGCAATCCCCCCCGGACGGCCAGACGGAAACCAGTTCCAGCCCGGCCAGGCCCAGCAGCCGCTTCATTTCCTTGAGATTGGCGGCGTGATCGAATTCATTGCGGTCCGGGAAATAGCCGCAGACGGCCACTTTCTTGCGGCTCTTTTTGCCGGTCAGGGGCAACACCCCGGCCAGCGCGGCCAGGGTGCCGTCGTAGCCGTCGAGCCAGTCCGCCTCCATGGACAGGGCAGGCACGCCCGCCACGGGCACGCTGGCGCTCACGGAGGCGGCCAGGCCCTGGTAGTCCATGCCGGCCAGGCGGCAGAAAGGCAGGCCAGTCACCGCTATGGCCCCGAACCTGCCGCTCCCGGCCATGCCGGCCAGCGCGGCGGCCAGCCGCTTGTCCGGGTTCTTGTGCGGGCTGTGCGGGCTGAAGGTGGTGCAGACGGCGCGGTGCTCGCCGTCGCCGGAGAGCAGCGTGGAGAAGAGGTCGTGGTTGGCTATCATGTAGGCCTTGCTCATCACGCAGTACAGCCCGTCCACCACGGCGCAGAGGTCGCTGACCGCGTTGGCGGCCAGGAAATAGCCCATCAGGTAGGGCATGGTATAAGCTTTCTTAAAGGTTTTTTCCGGCGAGGTATTTTGCATTGAAATCCCAGCGGCAGAGCCGCAGCAGCAGGTCCAGCGTGGCGACGGCGCCGGCGAAGCCCGGAGAGAACTGAGCCGAGGAGAAAGAGGTGCGGCCCGCCTCGGCCGCGCGCGGGTCCAGCGGGATATCGGAGTAGACCAGGCTAGAACGCGGACCGGAGGCCAGCAGGCGGCGCAGGCCGGGAGGATCGCGGAAGAAGCTCAGTTTCGCTCCGCGCTGGGCGGCCGGCAGGGCGCGCAAGGCCGCGCGGGCGGCGGGAGCGTCTTTCTCCGGGACCAGGAAAGCCAGTGAGAAGCCGGCCTCGGCCAGGAAAGACAACACCGGCACGCCGCAGACCAGGGCGCCCCCGTCGAGTCGGGCCAACTGCTCCCCTTCGCACACAAAAACCGCAGAGCAGCCTGCGGCGCCGGCGGCCAGGCGGGCATAGTCCCGGGAGAGTTCCGCGGGCGGGGCGGACCGCCGGCCCGGTTTGCGGCCCAGCGCTTTAAAGATAGCTTCCAGCCAAAACTTCGAGGCGGCCAGGCCGTAGGGAGCACGCGGGCAGGCCCACTTCAAGCCGGCGGCGTCGAAGGCCTGCGAGAACACGGGGTCCGGCGCCGGCAGCACCTGCAGTTTGGAAACCGCCATCGCGGAGTAAGGGTTCCCCCCGGCGGGTGCGAAAGTGAGGCCGGCACCCGACAGCAGTTCCTCCAGGGCGCTCCGCGAAGGCCCCTGCCAGGCCAGGTTCACGTCGTAGCGGCGCGCAGGCTTGCCCAGTGCGCGCAGGCGGCGCGCCATGTAGGAGGCGCGCGCGCGCGCTTTTTCCGGGCCTGCGGAGTTGAAGGTATTGAAATTTTCCCGCACTATCTCTACCGCGCCCGCGGCGGCCGCTTTTTCCACGCAGGGGGCCAGGTCCGTAGCCAGCAGCATCGGGGAGCAGGTATTATAAAATTCCACCAGCCCGCCGCGGCCGGCCACCTTTGCCGCGGCGGCGAGCGAACGCTCCACTTTGACGGCGTCGCCCCGCACCGCTTCGGCGTAGGTAAAGCCGGTACTGAAAAGAAGTTCGGTTTCCTTGGGCAGGGCGGGGCCCGACGGGCCGGCCACCCCGCCGGTCAGGCCGCCCCTGGCCTTTTGGTAGGCGCTCAGCGGCGTCTGCTCGCAGCTGCTGAAGCGGCATTCCTCGTCGCCGTGCTCCAGCAGCACGGTACCGGGCGGCACAAAAGCCTCGTCGGCCCCGGGCAGGATGAAACTGCTCCACTGCCCGAGTTCCAGCTCGGCGTCAGCCACCCGCCCGCCGGCCTCGGCTCCGGCGCGGACAAAGCGGGTCCAGCCGGCGCCGCCGTCTGAATTTTGACCGGCCGCGTCGGCCCGGCCGCCAAAAGCCCTGATGATCTCTTCGAACTTTAAGAAGGAAACGGCGGCGGCGGACGCTTCCAGCTCTTCCCTGGCGGCCGAGCCGTCGCCGCCGGGGCCGAAGCAGACGGCCCAGTCGGAGAACCTGGCCATGCCCTCCCTTGCGGAATCGAGCGGCGCGATATAGACGTCTCCGGCGCCGCGGAGCCCCGTCCACGAACAGACCACCTGGTCCCCGGAAAGTCCTTTAAGCGAAAAGCCGGCTCGGCGCAGCGCTTCGGCCGGGGGCAGCGCTTCGGCCGCGGCGGGCCCGGCCCGGCGCTTGGCGGCGCGGCCGGAAGAGAACAACTGCTGCAGTTCCTCGTCGCCAAGCATCTCGGGCTGTCGGGCGGGCCGCCTGGCGGCGCGGATGGCGGCCACCAGTTTGGCGAGCGCGGCTGAAGCGGGGCTGTCAGGTTCGCAGGAAGCCACGGGCTTGCGGACGCGCTCGGCGCGGGCCACGGCCGGGTCCCGCGGGATCACGCCCAGCACTTTAGTGCGGGCCGCGGCCGCGAAAGCCTCCGCCAGGCGCACCCCGCGCGGGTCCTTGGCGTTCACCGCCACGCCGGCCAGCCAGACGCCGTTGCGGGAGTAATTGTTGATCATGCCGACAAGCTTGTTGGCCGCGTAAATGGAGAGGAGTTCCTCGGAGACCACTATCACGGCCTTGCCGGCCAGGCCGCGGCGCAGCGGCGCGGCGAAGCCGCCGCACACCACGTCGCCCAGCACGTCGAAGACCGCGGCGCCGTAGCCGTCCTTCTCCAATACGGAAAATTCCTTCATGATGTCGAGCATGGCGCCTATGCCGGCGCCGGCGCAGCCCACCCCGGCCTGCGGGCCGCCGGCCTCCACGCAGCTGATGCCGGGGAAAAGCGACGGGTGGATGCTGGCGCGCAGGGCCTGCTCGCCCGAGAAGACGCCGCCTTCGGCGAAATGAGGGATGCGTCGGCCGGCCAAGGAGAGCGTGGAGTCGCCTTTGGGGTCGCAGCCGACATGCAGGACCTTGGCGCCTTTAGCGGCGAGGAGCACGGAGACATTGGAGGCGATAGTGCTCTTGCCTATGCCGCCCTTGCCGAAAAAAACCAGGCTGTCCATGGATTGATTTTACCTATTGCCGGCTGAAGTAGTAAAGGTTGTAAAAGATAAGGCCGAAATACTCGTTTAGCGCCTGGCGGGCCTCGCCGCCGCCGCCGCCCGGCAGGTAATCGTTGAGGTAGCGCGCGCCGCCGGTGCGCCGGGCCACCGGGAAAGGGACCAGGTCGGCCGCGCCCTCGCCCCTGAACAGCAGGGCCGCGCGCGGCATATGGTAGGCCGAGGTGAGCAGGATGATCTTTTTAAAATTTTTCTCGCGGCAGAGCGCCACGGAATAGGCGGCGTTCTCCTGCGTGTCGCGGGACCTGACCTCGGTGAGCAGCTTGGCGCGGGGCACGCCCAGCTCTTCCAGGTAGGCCGCGGCGGCCTCGGACTCGGGCTCGGCCGAGAAAGGCGCCCCGCCCGACACAAGCACCGGCAGGCCGGTAAGTTTGTGCAGTTTGTGGGCCGCGGCCGCGCGCTCGAGCGTCCCCGGCGCCAGGCGCTCCGAAGCGGAGAACGGCTTCCAGCCGCCGCGGAACCCGCCGCAGAGCAGCACTATCACGTCCCCCTCGGGTTTGGCCGGCGCACGGTGGGTGTTCTCCAGCGGCCGCAGCAGCAGGTCGCTGAAAGCCCCGGTGCTGCCTATCCAGCCGCCGCAGGCCAGCACCGCCATCACCACGGCCGCCGCCCGGGCGCGCCGCCGGAAATAAAAAGTCCCCCCCGCCAGGAACACCACAATGATTCCCGGCGGCAGCACAAAGGCCTCTATGATCTTCTTCAGCAGGAACATCGATTTAATGATACAAAAAGAACCGCCCCCCCAATACCGATTTAGTGATGCCGATAATGCGCAGTGTAGGTATCCACCAGGCTGCGGATCATCCGCTGGTACTTGGTGTGGTTGCGGCGCGCCTGCTCTTTGAAGAAGTTCACGCTGGCGCGGCTGAGCGACAGGGTCACCTTAACGGTGTCCTCCGGCATGGCAAGCGCCCCAGGGGGCGGAAGGAAGTCCTCTACCCTTGTCAGTTTCCCCACAGGCTTCTCACCGCTTGCTGTCTTTTTCATAATACCTCGCCCCTTTCCGCCAATACCCGGCGCCTATAATCCTTATTGTACCCGCTCGGTAAGTAAACCTCACCGTCAGCACCCTGCCGTTCACCCTGCCCATGCAGAAATATCGTTCTTCTCGGGCGCTATGCTTCTGATCAGTATATATGCACCGGGCCGGATCCGCGAAGGCCCTGGCAGCCGCGGCGAAATCCACCCCGTGCTTGCCTATGTTTTCCCGCTCTTTATCCGCATCCCAGGCAAAACCGGCCGTCCCTTCTTTCATATAGTCTACCCCGCATATGGCTATTTGTCAATACTTTTATATGTATTGCATCCACCCGCGTCCGCCCTTCCTTGCCTGTATAGCCTAGCAGACCACCCCGACAACCGCCTGTCGGCACAAAACAGAACCGCCGGGTCCCCCCGGCGGCCTCATCCACTTAAGTACGGATAAAAGGGATCAGTCCCTCGCCCCTTTGCTTATCAGTTTCGCCTTGCTGAGCAGACCAATATCTATTGCCCCTCCAATATTTCCCGCCAAACGCTTGGTTCCTATTTGCGCTTTTTGTCCTTGGCCCAAAACATAGAATTGTTCGCCAGTTTGTATTTCTCCAACAACATCATCATGAATATCAGATTTTTGTATTGGGATATTATCTGCCGCCTCGTACAAATCAAACATTAGAGTCGAATGTTTCCAAACATTTTCAAGCTGGCTTCTTTGCAAATTAGTATTCATTAAGCACGACAGTACATTCACATACATATATTGAATCCCGTAATATTTGAACGCATCAAGCATATGTAAAGCATCCGGAACTCTATCTTTACGAATCATCCGAAAGACCGGGTTACTCTCAGACCGTTCAATAATAGTATCGAATAGCTTATTCAGGCGAAATATATCATAAGCTTTGTAAGTTTCCCTAAGTCTACCAATAGCCACAACCTCTTGCCGATGATCCGTGAACTCAACCCGCATCATTTTCGGATAGTCTTCGTGCTCAAATGCAATCAAACGAACTCTTTGGGACGTAACAAGATTATTTACTACTACAGAGTTTGTGTCCATATATACATACTCGTCATATACAAATTCCCCATTATAATCTACGTACCCAGAAGTTTCAGATGAACTAATCACCTCAAACTTCTCACCATCATACTTATATATGGAAGTAGTCCGATCCTCACTCTCCACTTGAAGCCACTCTGAACCATCTATCCTTCTATTTTTCTTTATAGATAGCACCTCTCCTATCCCCTCATTATCAATATCATCGATTTTAATTTCAGTAATCCACATCTTACCGCCATCTCCGGCTAAACTACTTTTAAAGCTTTGAAGATACGTTAGCGAATTCGCAGTTAAGTCAAAATCGAACACTTTCCATTCCACATAATGATGGCCGACTTCGCCTTCCGTATCGCGAGATACTTTCAGAATAATATCCTTGCGATTTGAGAACCGCAGATTAGCAGCAAGCACAGGCGAAGAACTCTCAAAGTATTCCTCATTCAAAGTAGAGGAATCCTCGTATGCCAGTGGGCCATAAATTTTGACCGACTTTTTACCATTTAAGATAATCGGCAACAACAGGCTTTTTACATCTTTTTTCTTGGCAGCAAGAAGATAAGAGACTATTTGTATTTGAGGACGGCCTTCTTCTACAACAAGATCTTTGACATCAGCTATTTTTTTTCATATTTAGACTCGAAATCGTTTAATGATACATTCCAAACCCCAGCCCCTGGGAATACCGCCAGCAAGTTATCCTCATTAGATACACAATACCCTCGAAGCGAAAACACCAATAACAGAACAACAACTTCAGCAGTAAAATGGAAAATGCGAGTCACTGGATATCCCCCTTTAAGAACCGTGAATACATTTTATCAAAGCTCTGCTGAAATTAACCGTGACATTACTTAAAAAATATAATGGGTATTAGTGTGTGTTCTGAGGGCTGACGAGGGTATGCCTTCGCAGGGGCCTCACAGATGGAGCGAAGCGACAGGTCCCCGTCCCGAGCTTGCGTAGTGCTAGGGCCGGGTGGAGCGAAGCGACACCGCAGTGCTGACAGAGCGAGGGCACGGTGAGGACCGGCGAAGAGCGAGTCATAATTATGCCTCGCGTCCGATCCGCAAGGGCGGAGGCACTTTTTCAGCGAAAATTGCCGAGCCGGGGTCGCGGGAAACCGCTATGCGGTTTATCCGTGACTGCCCGAGCGTACCCGGAGAAGGCATACCCCCGGCGGCTCAATTAGGAATTAGGAATGAACGTCCCCTCTAAAGCCTATTCGGTGCGCAGGGCCGGGCGGGGTGTTGGTCCGAGAACCCGTTGGGGAGGGGAGGCTCAACCGCTTCCTGCGGTTGAGGGGAACCGCGCAACGGTTCCCTGCAGTCCGGGTTCGAGGGCCAATACCCCGCCCGGCCTACGCGGCATATCCAAATAGTCCAATAGTTAAGAACGTCCCCTGGAAAGCAGAACTCCCCGCTTGGGGCGGGGAGTTCCGGGAACAGGGGGCTGTCCCTATTTACTTCACCACGGGGATGCGCATGGCGTAGAAGGAGCGCCACACGAAGATCACGCTGATGGCGAAGAAGACCGCCGCCAGGGTGTGGCTCACTTTCGGGTCCAGCGTTATCGCCAGCTCCACGGCCAGCAGGCCGAAGAGCGTGGTGAACTTGATGATCGGGTTCATGGCCACCGACGAGGTGTCCTTGAACGGGTCGCCCACGGTGTCGCCCACCACGGTGGCGTCGTGCAGCGGGGTGCCCTTGGCGTTGAGCTCGGTCTCCACCAGCTTCTTGGCGTTGTCCCACGCGCCGCCCGCGTCGGCCATGAAGATGGCCTGGTACAAGCCGAAGATGGCTATCGAGATCAGGTAGCCGATGAAGAAGTAGTGGTTCAGGCACGCGAAGGCCAGCGTCGAGAAGAACACCACCAGGAAGATATTGAACATACCTTTCTGCGCGTACTGCGTGCAGATCTCCACCACTTTCTTGGAGTCCTCCACGTTGGCCTTCTTCACGGTGGCGTCCAGCTTGATGTTCTTCTTGATGAAGTCCACCGCCTGGTAGGCGCCCGTGGTGACGGCCTGCATGGAAGCGCCGGAGAACCAGTAGATGATGGCGCCGCCGGTGATGAGGCCGAGCAGGAACTTGGGGTTCTGGATAGAAAGCCCCTCGGTAACCGCGGCCGCGCCGAACTTCGCCGACAGCAGCTGGATGATTGCGAAGATCAGCGTGGTGGCGCCCACGACGGCCGTGCCGATGAGCACGGGCTTCGCGGTGGCCTTGAAGGTATTGCCCGCGCCGTCGTTCTCTTCGAGGAACTTCTTGCCGTTCTCGAAGTCCACGTCGAAGCCGAAGTCCTTCTTGATCTCTTCCTTGATGCCGGGGAGCGTCTCGATGGTGGACAGTTCGAACACGCTCTGCGCGTTGTCCGTCACCGGGCCGTAGGAGTCCACGGCGATGGTCACCGGGCCCATGCCCAGGAAGCCGAAGGCCACCAGGCCGAAGGCGAAGATAGCGGGCGAGATCATCAGCATGCCCAAGCCCTGGCTGGACACTATGTAGGCCATGCCCATCAGGAAGATGATGGCCATGCCCATCCAGTAGGCGCTGAAGTTGCCGGCCACGAGGCCCGACAGGATGTTCAGCGAAGGGCCGCCTTCCTTGGAGGCGGTCACCACCTCGCGCACATGGCCGGAGTTGGTGGAGGTGAAGACCTTCACCAGCTCGGGGATCAGCGCGCCGGCGATGGTGCCGCAGGTGATGATGGTGGAAAGCTTCCACCACATGGTGCCGTCACCCAGCTCGGGGATGAGCAGGTAGGAGAGCAGGTAGGTCATGCCGATGGAGACCACCGAGGTCAGCCAGACCAGCATGGTCAGCGGGTGCTCGAAGTTGAACCGCTTGGCCTCGCCGTACATGCCGTGGGCGATCAGGCCGTTGAGCCAATAGGAGAAGGCGCTCGTCACGATCATGCCGATGCGCATGACGAAGATCCAGACCAGCAGCTTTATCTGGTCCTCGGGGTTGGCGACGGCGAGCAGGATGAAGGTGATCAGGGCCACGCCGGTCACGCCGTAAGTCTCGAAACCGTCGGCCGTGGGGCCCACGGAGTCGCCGGCGTTGTCGCCAGTGCAGTCCGCGATGACGCCGGGGTTGCGGACGTCGTCTTCCTTGATCTTGAACACGATCTTCATCAGGTCGGAGCCGATGTCGGCGATCTTGGTGAAGATGCCGCCGGCGATACGCAGCGCGGCCGCGCCCAGCGACTCGCCGATTGCGAAGCCGATGAAGCAGGGGCCGGCGTAGGAGCCGGGCACGAAGAGCAGGATGAAGAGCATCATCACGAGCTCGACCGAGATGAGCAGCATGCCGATGGACATGCCGGCCTTGAGCGGGATGGCCATGGTCGGGAAGGGCAGGCCCTTAAGCCCGGCGAAGGCCGTGCGGGAGTTAGCGTAGGTGTTGATGCGGATGCCGAACCAGGCCACCGAGTAGGAGCCGAGGATGCCGACTATGGAGAAGAAGACTATTATTACCACCTTCATGGCTTCCATCTCGCGGCTGAAGTACCACACCATGATGGCGGCGATGAAAGCCCAGAGGATGGCGATGAATTTGCCCTGCGTTATCAGGTAGGTCTTGCAGGTCTCGTAGATCAGCTCCGAGATGTCCCGCATGGACTTGTGCACCGGCAGCTTGGAGATCTGCATGCTCTGCACCAGGCCGAACACCACGCCCAGCACGCAGATCACGAGACCCGCCAGCAGCAGGTTATGGCCGTTCATGCCCAGGAAAGTCACGGAGGCCAGGTCGGGTATGACCAGGTCAGCTTCGCTGGCGAAAGCCGGCACCGCAGACATCAGCATTGCCGCCGAGGCGGCCAGTGTTTTCAGTTTGCGCATTTTTATCCCCTCTAACGCTATACGTTCGCTGTATTTAAAAAACCCGCCGGTTTTGCCGGCGGGTCTTTTTGTTGGTTTAAGCTTTCTGCTCCACCACGACGACGGGGAAACCCGCCCCCATGCTGGACGAGACGAATACCGACTGCATGTAGACGCCCTTGGAAGCGGAAGGCTTGACCTTCAGCACGGCCTCGATGACGGCCTGCACGTTCTCGGCTATCTTCTCCTCCGGGAAGGAGACCTTGCCGGCGACGGCGTGCACGATGCCCTGCGGGTCGGCCTTGAACTCGATGCGGCCGGCCTTCAGTTCCTTGACGGTCTTGGCGATGTCGAAGGTAACGGTGCCGCTCTTGGGGTTGGGCATCAGGCCTTTGGGGCCCAGCGTCTTGCCCAGGCGGGCGGCGTCCTTCATCATGTCGGGGGTGACCACGAGGATGTCGAAGTCCATGAACCCGCCGAATATTTTCTCTATCAGCTCGGCGCCGCCGTAGACGTCCGCGCCGGCCGCCTGCGCCTCTTTCTCTTTCTCGCCCTTGGCGATGACGGCGATCTTCTTGGTCTTGCCGGTGCCGTGGGGCAGGGCCACGGTGCTGCGCACCTGCTGGTCGCTCTGCTTCACGTCGATGCCCAGCTTCAGGTGGACTTCCACGGTCTCGTCGAACTTGGCGTTCGAGGTCTTCTTGATCAGGGCCACGGCTTCCTTCACGGAGTACTTCTTCGCGAGGTCCAGGCCTTTCTTCAGGTTCTCTATTCTTTTACCCATTTTTTCTCCTCGAGGTGCGAGCGCGGGGGCCTTACGGTCCCCGCTCCCTCAATTATGCCGCTATCCGCGGCAGATCTTTTAGACTATGTCCACGCCCATGCTGCGGGCGGTGCCCTTCACCATCTCCATGGCCTGCTTCACGTCTTTCGTGTTCAGGTCGGGGAGCTTTATCTTGGCCACTTCCTCAACCTGCTTCAGGGTCATTTTGCCGACCTTGTCCTTGTTGGGGGTGCCGGAGCCCTTGGCGAGGCCGGCGGCCTTCTTGATGAGGGCCGACATCGGGGGCATCTTGGTGATAAAGGTGAAAGTCCTGTCTTCGAACACGGTGATGACCACCGGGATCGGGACGCCCTGCTCGAGCTTGCGGGTCTTCTCATTGAACTGCTTGCAGAAGTCCATGATGTTGACGCCGTGCTGGCCGAGGGCGGGACCCACGGGGGGCGCGGGATTGGCGGCGCCGGCCGGGATCTGTAATTTGATGAACGTTTTTATCGCTTTAGCTTTAGCCATAGTAATTATTTAAGGAATGTTATTCCTTAATTCTCCTTTCTAATTCCGCTCAGTCCCGGACGGGCCGCGTAACACGGGCGCCCTTAAGCCGCTGAAGCTGCGGCCCTGGACTTATACTTTCTCTACCTGCAGAAAATCAAGCTCCACCGGGGTGGGGCGGTCGAACACGGTGACGGTGACGCGCAGCTTGGCCTTGGCCTCGTTGACGTCCTCCACCAGGCCCATGAAGTGCTTGAACGGCCCTTCTATGATGCGCACGTTCTCGCCCTTCTCGAACTGCACGGCCGGCTTGGGCTTCTCGGCGCTGGTGGAATTCATCAGCTCCAGGATCTGGCGCACTTCCTCTTCGCCCATCGGCACGGGCTTGGGGTCGCCCAGGAAGCCGCTGACGCCCTGCACGCCGCGGATGGCCCAGTAAGTGTTGTTATCGAGGTCCATTTCGACCAGGACGTAGCCCGGGAAAAATTTGCGCTTGGAGACCTTCTTCTGGTTGTTCTTGACCTGCATCACGTCCTCGGTGGGGATGAGGACCTGCGCGATGCGGCCGGCGAATTCGTTGCCGTCGATCTTGGACTTCAGGAGCTTGAAAACGCGCTCCTCGAAGCCGGTGCGGGTGTGGATTACGTACCAGGCTTTATCTGCCATTTAGCGGCCTCCCAGGATAGCCTTCAGCGCGGTATTGAGGCCGAAGTCCACCAGGCTGATATAGATGGACACCAGGATCACGACGAAACTGACCGCGACGGTGGAGCGGACAACGTCTTTCTTGCCCAGCCAGGTCACCTTGGTCAGCTCTTCGTAGACTTGTTTGAGGAAATCAAAAAAACCTTGGATTTTTTTCATAGTTCGACGTAACGGCGCTAAAATCTGGCGGGAGCGGAAGGAATCGAACCTTCAGTTCCGGTTTTGGAGACCGGTGGTTTACCGTTAACCGACGCTCCCACTGAAGGCCGCCTTAAGGGCCTGGCCCCTGAAGCGGCGCGGCCCTAGGCCAGAGATCAGGACTTTACTTCCTTATGAGCGGTCTGCTTGCCGCAGGCGCGGCAGAACTTCTTGAGCTCTATCTTGAATTCCTTCTTCTTGCCGCGGGCGTAGTGGTAGTTCTTGTTCTTACAGACCGAGCAGCCCAGGGTAACGTGTATTCTATCAGCCATAATTATTGCTCCCTAAAAATCGGCAGGCGGCATCCGCTTAAGACGGACGCCGCCGCCAGCCAGCTTATTCTATGATCTCGCTCACTACGCCGGATCCCACGGTGTGGCCGCCTTCGCGGATAGCGAAGCGCAGACCCTTCTCCATGGCGATCGCGGATATCAGCTCCACGGTCATCTCGGCGTGGTCGCCGGGCATGATCATCTCGACGCCGGGCTTCAGCTCGACGCCGCCCGTCACGTCCGTCGTGCGGAAGTAGAACTGGGGCTTGTAACCCTTGAAGAAAGGCGTGTGACGACCGCCCTCTTCCTTGGTCAGGATGTAGACCTCGCCCTTGAACTTCTTGTGGGGCGTGCAGCTCTTCGGGGCCGCCAGCACCTGGCCGCGCTCGATCTGCTCTTTGTCTATGCCGCGCAGCAGGATACCGACGTTGTCGCCGGCCTGGCCCTGGTCCAGCAGCTTGCGGAACATCTCGATGCCGGTGGCGACGGAGGTCTGGGTGTCTTTCAGGCCCACGATCTCCAGCGGGTCGCCCACCTTCACCACGCCGCGCTCGATGCGGCCGGTGGCCACGGTGCCGCGGCCGGTGATCGAGAACACGTCTTCGACGGCCATCAGGAACGGCTTGTCGGTCTCGCGCTTGGGCTCGGGGATCGCGGTGTCGAGCGCCTCGAGCAGCTGCGCGATGGCGGGCACGCCCAGCGGACCCTGGTCGCCTTCCATGGCTTTCATGGAGGAACCGCGGATCACGGGGATGGTGTCGCCGGGGAAGTCGTACTTCTTCAGCAGGTCGCGGACTTCGACTTCAACGAGGTCCAGCAGTTCCTTGTCGTCCACCAGGTCGCACTTGTTGAGGAACACGACGAGGTGAGGCACATTGACCTGGCGGGCGAGCAGCACGTGCTCGCGCGTCTGGGGCATGGGGCCGTCGGCGGCCGACACCACCAGGATCGCGCCGTCCATCTGCGCGGCGCCGGTGATCATGTTCTTGACGTAGTCGGCGTGGCCGGGGCAGTCGATGTGCGCGTAGTGGCGGTTCGCCGTGGAGTATTCCACGTGGGAGACGGCGATGGTAACGGTCTTGGAGTCGTCGCGCACCGTGCCGCCCTTCGTGATCTCGGCGTAAGACTTCAGGTTGGCCAGGCCCTTCTCGGACTGGACCTTGACCAGCGCGGTGGTCAGAGTGGATTTACCGTGGTCGACGTGGCCGATGGTGCCGACGTTGACGTGGGGCTTGCTGCGGTCGAACTTTGCTTTTGCCATTTTAATTCTCCTGAAGTTTATTAGTACCTGAAAGCTGGGGACATGCGAGCGGCAGCGAGCTCTCTGCCTAAGGACAATTCCCATCCCGGCGACGCCGACCGCGTATAAAAAACCAGCCAACCACGAGAAACACCAAGCGCTATCGCAAATTATAAGCTGGGGACATGCGAGCGGCAGCGAGCCTCCCCATAAGGATAATTCCCATCCCGGCAATGCCGACCGCGTATGAAAGACCAGCCAACCGCGAGAAACACCAAGCGCTATCGCAAATTATAAGCTGGGGACATGCGAGCGGCAGCGAGCTCTCTGCCTAAGGACAATTCCCATCCCGGCGACGCCGACCGCGTATGAAAGACCAGCCAACCACGAGAAACACCAAGCGCTATCGTAAATTATAAGCTGGGGATGGGAATTGCACCCACGACCTTTCCCTTACCAAGGGAGTGCTCTACTAGCTGAGCTACCCCAGCAAAACGAACTTGCCTTACTATACCTCGCAACCTGCGGCCGCAGCGAAAGCGGGCGGCATGCGAGCGTCAGCGAGCTTCTTCATCAGGAACATTCCCATCGCCCGCTTATCGCGGACTGTGAAAATCTGTTAGTTCCCATGACTAGCGCGTTGGACGCTTATGTAACAGCGATAAGCGGGCGATGGGAATCGAACCCACGTGATCAGCTTGGAAGGCTGACGTTCTACCATTGAACTACGCCCGCGCACTTAAAAGATCCGAAAATCATCCGCAGGTTTACCCCGCGGAACATAAATTATATTTATTTATCCCATAACAGTCAAGAAATTCCGGAATTGCGCCAGCCTTCCTTTTAATTTATATAATAGCCGGGTAAGGGGGCCGCATGTACCAGAAAGATTCCGGCGATAAAAAATATTTCCGCGTCCTCAACATCCTGAACAAGCTCAACGAGGGCCCGGTGCGCGTCTCCGCCCTCGCCGAGGAGTTCGGCGTCACCGAACGCTCCATCCAGCGCGACCTCGAGCGCGTCAACCTGACCGGCTTCCACCTCGATATGCCCGAACGCGGGCTCTACACCTTCTCTGGCGGCGTCTCGCTGAAGAATTTCAACCTCACCAGCGAGCAGCTCTCGGTGCTGGTGCTGATGCGCGAGATGGCCGCCGGCTTGGGCGGGGCCATCCAGGAGGCCTTCGACAAGGTTTTCGCCCGGGCCACCGCCGCCTCGGCCGAAGATTCCCCCTTCTACGCCGTGGGGCCGCGCACGCTGAACCCGCTGACCCGCAAGTTCTACGAGGACATCGTTTACGCCATAGAGCGCCGCAAGAAGCTGAAGGTCCGCTACGCCTCGGTGAGCGGCGTCAAAGAGCGCGTGCTCTGCCCGGTCAAACTGCTAGCCAGCGAGGCCTTTTTCTACATGCTGGCCTCCGCCGACGGCGCCAAAGACGGCCAGTTCCAGAAATACAGGGTAGACCGCATCAAGCGGCTGGAGATCCTGCCGGAAGAGTTCCCCGCGCCGGCCCCGGACCTTATAAAGAAGATCATCGGCCCCGCCACCACCATCTGGGGCGTGAACGAGGGCAAAAAAACCCCGGTGACGCTGCGGGCCTCCGGGGCCGCCGCCGATTTCCTGCAGAACAAGGAGCTCCTCCCCCGGCAGAAGGTCTCCAAGCCCTTCCCCGACGGCTCGGTCACCGTCAAGGCGGTGATCCACCACCCCATGGAAGTGGTGCCGCTGGTGCTGCACTGGCTGCCCGAGATAACGATAACAGAACCCCCGGCCCTGCGCGCCGAAGTGAAGAGCCGCATAGACGCCTACCTCGGGAAATAGATGAAAGGTACCGTCCTCAAGCCCGCTTATTTCGCGCTGCTGGCAGCCTGCCTGGCGGCCGCAGCGCGGCTGGGCGCCGAATGGGAGCGCAAGCTGGCCGTGCCGCTGTACGGCCGGGACCTCGTGCGCGCGCAGTCTTCCGGCGAAGAAGAAGAGGAAAGCGAGGAGGTACAGGAGTACACCTCCCGCGAAAAGCGCACCGAGAAGGGCACCTCGCAGAAGATCTTCCGCGAAGGCGCCTCGCTGAAGGCGCAGTACGGCTTCATCAATTTCAACAAGGACCGCGTCACGGTCAATTTCGGCATGGCCGACGCTGATTTCAAGGCCTACACGCGCGGCTACGGCTACACCGACACCGACCTGGCCAAGCTGCGCATCTGGCGAGACGCCACCAGGACCGAAGTCTGGAACGAGACCTATAAAACGGCCGGAAAGGCGGCCGCCGAGAAAGCCATCGCCGAGATAGACCTGGACTACGATACCAAGCTGCGCGCCCTGCTGCGCTCGCGCGGAATGGCAATGCGGGCCGGCAACGTGGTGGAGAACGACATCCCGGTGATAGTGAAGAAGAACATCAAGCTGCTCAACCCGCTGGCGAACGCCTTCCAGAAGATAGCTACAGAGCGGAAATACTCGGAAGAGAACCTGGTGGGGGCGGTGGTCTCCATGGTGCAGACCGCCATCCGCTACAAGATACCCCCCAACCTGGAGGGCGACCTTCACACCTGCGGCCTGCTGCCGCCGGCCCGGTCGCTGCTGTCGGGCTGGGGCGACTGCGACACCAAGACCGCGCTGCTCGGGTCTATCCTGGGCAGTTGGAGCGGCATCAAGATGGTAGGCGTTGCCGTGCCCGGGCATTACCTGATGGCCATCCGCCGCCTGCCGGGCAAGGGCGACATGTTCGTGCGGCACGAGGGGCTGGAATACGTGCTGGTGGAAGCCGCCGGCCCCGCCTGGCTGGAGCCGGGCATGGTAGGCACGGGCACCAAGGCCCTGCTCGCGGGCAAGCAGGGCTACAGGCTGGAGCCGTTCTTTTAAGCCGCAGATTTCGGGGTTACGGATTTAAGTCAAGCTGGAGGGAAAATGTTCAATACAAGGCTGCTGGTAAGCATCTTCGAGTTCCTGCTCTCGGTAGTGATGTCGGGGCTCATCATCTACCTGACCTACCGGGTCTTCATCAAGGCCAACCCGGACTTCAACATGGAAGAATCAATAAAGAAGGGCAACACCGCCGTGGGCACGCTGGTGGGCGCCATCCTCTTCGCGGCCTCGATGATCCTGCAGAAGGGCCTGGAGACGGTGGTCAGCATGTTCCGCATGCACATCTCCGCCCCGGGCGAGAGCACCATAGGGTTCGGCAAGCTCGCGCTGATCTCCACCGCCCACCTGGGCATCGCCATGCTGCTGGCGGTCATCACCATCTCGGTCACGCTGCGGCTTTTCGGCAAGCTGGTGCGCAACCACATGAAGCCCGGCGAAGAGCTGCAGAAGGGCAACCTGGCCGTGGGCATAGTGCTGGCCGCCGTAGTGCTGGTGGCGGCCATGTACGTAGGGGAAGGCGTCAGTTCCATCTCCAAGGCGCTGGTGCCGCAACCCTCTATCGGCCAGATAGAGATCATGCAGTAACCCCCTCTTAAAACAAAAAAGAGCGCAGGCGAACCCGACAGGCCCTTGTCGGGTTCGCCTGCTATGCTATTGGCATGACCAACAAAACTCATCGTTCCATACTCAGCGCCAGGGGCGCGGCGCTCGGCGGCAGGTTCAACGGCAGCCTGCGCGTCTACACGCTGGGCGGAGGCCCGGACGCGGACGTCTACTTCTCGCTAAAGCTCTGGTTCGCGGCGGCGCAGCGGCAGCAGCGCCTCTCCTCCCCGGCCTATGCGGCCAGGTAGGAGCCCCGCTGGGGCTGCAGGGGAGGCTTTATGAGCTGGAAACTAAGCGATTGGATGGCCGGCGGGTTCAGGGCTGAGCGCGAGGACGGGGAACTGGTCTTCATCTACAGGCGCCCGTCGTGGGGCACCGGGCTGTCCGGCCTGAAAACCTTTTTTGAACTGCGCAGCCGGGGCCTGCTGGTGGGGCGGATCTCTTCGGAGGCCTCCTGGCGGCCGCAGGTCAGGGCCGAATGGCTGGCCGAGACGGACCGCCCGCTCAACGAGACCGACCTGCTGGAGATAGCCGAGGCCCTTAAATTCTAACCGCCGCCGCGGCCGTAATATTGTAGAATTCCGGCTAGGGGGTTCCACGGCGCGCGCCGGGGCCTATGGACAAACAAAAAGGTTTTCTGGAGGAATCGCTTGCGGAGTCGCAGGGCAAGGACGTCTGCCGCGCCCTTTTCGACGGTTCCCCGGACGCCATCTTCCTCGCCGACCCTAAGACAGGCTTGGTGCTGGACGCCAACCCCGCCGCGGCGGAACTGCTGGGCCGCCCGATAGAGGAGATCATCGGGCTGCACCAGACCGCGCTGCACCCCCCCCGAAAGGAAGCCGCATCGACAAAGATCTTTAAAGATCATTCCTCCGCCAGGGACGAAGCGCGCTACAACCGCCCTATAGAACTCTACGCCCTGCGCGCCGACGGCACCGAAGTGCCGATAGAGATAACCTCAAAGATCATAAAGATCAAGGGCCGCAAGGTGCTTCAGGGCTTCTTCCGCGACGTCTCGGACCGCAAAGCCGCCGAGCGGGCGCTGAAGGAATCCGAGACCAAGTTCAAGACGCTGACCGAAAAGTCCATGATGGGCATCTACCTTATTCAGGACGGCCTCTTCCGCTACGTCAACCCCGTCCTGGCCGATATTTTCGGCTGCAAAGCCGAGGAGCTGATAGACAAAAAAGGGCCGAAAGACCTGGTGCTGCCGGAAGACTGGCCCCTGGTGGAGGAAAACCTGCGCCGCCGCATGGAGGGCAAGGTCAAGTCCCTCAACTACGGCTTCCGCGGCGTCAAGAAGGGTGGGGAGATTTTTTACGTTGAAGTTTTCGGCACCCGCATCGACTACCTCGGGCGGCCGGCTATCATCGGCAGCATCCAGGACGTGACGGAGCGCAAGCGGGCCCAGGAAGCCCTGCTGGAGAGCGAAGAGCGCTACCGCACGCTGGTCAGCCACGCGCCGATAGGGATCGTGGTCCACAGAAACGGGGTCATGAAGTTCGTGAACAGGCGGCTAGCCGAACTGGGGAAACTCTCCGACCCGGAGGTGCTGTTAGGCAGGAACATCATGGATTTCCTCCATCCCGGTTCGCGCAAGGCCGCGGCCGAACGCCTGCAAGCCCTGAACGAATCGGGCGTGCCGCTGGGGCCGGCAGACCACAAACTGGTCGCCCCCGACGGCCGTGTCCTGGACATGGAAATGACCTCCATCCCCATTACTTTCCAGGGCGAGGCCTGCGTCATGTCCATCATCCAGGACGTCACTGCGCGCAAGCGCGCCCAGGACGAACTGCGCGAGAGCGAGACACGCTACCGCAGCCTGGTCAGCCATGTCCCCATGGGGATAGTGGTACACGCCCTGGGCCAGATCCGCTTCGCCAACGGCAGGATGGCGGAGATGGTGCGCTCCACCCAGGGCGCCCTGCTCGGCCGCAGCGTGATGGATTTCATCCACCCGGACTACAGGGACATGGTCAGGGAGCGCATCGGCCTGGCCGCGCGCGAAGGGACCACGCTCCCGCCGGCGGAAGAAAAGCTGCTGGCCCTGGACGGGACCGTGGTCGACGTGGAGATAAACTCGGTACCCATAACCTACCGCGGGGAGAACTGCCTGATGGCCTTGGTGCATGACATCAGCGCCCGCCGCCGCTCCCAGGAAGCCGTAACCAGGGCCCAGATGCAGCTCATGGAGGCAAATGCGCGCCTTGAGGAGCGCGTGGAGGAACGCACCTCCCAGCTGGAGGAACTCAACAAGGAGCTGGAGGCGTTCTCCTACTCGGCGGCGCACGACCTTAAGGCCCCGCTGCGCCGCATCAATATTTTTTCAGACATGCTGGAGAAGGAAGCCGGCGGGACGCTGCGGCACGATACCCACGACTATCTGCTCAACATCCATAAATCCGTCACGCTGATGACGCGCCTTGTGGACGGGTTGCTGTCCCTCTCGACCACGGGCCGGCGCCCGCTGGACCTTGAGCCGGTGGCCCTGTCGCCCCTGTTGGAGGAAGCCGTCGCGGACGTGAAGGCCGAGAACGCCGGCAGGAACATCGAGTGGCGGCTGGGAAAGCTGCCGCAGCTGAACTGCGACCGCGCGATGCTGCGGCAGGTCTTCGTAAACCTGCTCGGCAACGCGGCCAAGTATTCGCGCGGCAGCGACCCCGCCGTAATAGAGGTGAGCTGCACCGCCGGCCCGCGCGAGCGGGTGATAGCGGTGCGCGACAACGGCATCGGCTTCAGCATGGAATACGCGGACAAGATCTTCGGCGTGTTCCAGCGTCTGCACAAGAGCGACGCCTTCGAGGGCACCGGTATCGGGCTGTCCACGGTTAAACGCATCATCTCGCGCCACGGCGGCCGGGTCTGGGCGGAGAGCGCGCCCGGCAAGGGCGCCACTTTCTATTTCTCGCTGCCCGTCAAATGAAAAAACCTTTCCGGCGCGCCTTCATAGAGATAACCAACGGCTGCAACCTGGCCTGCGGCTTCTGCGCCGCTTCGGCCAGACCGCGGCGGGACATGACCGTGGAAGAGTTCAGGAACGCCGCCGGGCAAGCCGCCAGCCTGGCGGAGGTGATCTCGCTGCACCTGCTGGGCGAACCACTGACGCACGAGCGCTTCCCGGAGATCCTGGACGCCTCCTCGCGGCTCGGGCTCAAGCTCAACCTCGTCACCAACGGCGTGCTGCTGGACCGGCGGCAGGCCCTGCTCTTCGGCGCCCCCTGCCTGCGCCAGATTTCCGTCTCGCTGCACGCCCTGGCCTGCCTGCCGCGGCCCAGGCGGGAAGCGGCGCTGAGGTCCGCGGCCGCTTTCGCCCGCGCCAAGCCTGCCGGGCTCATAGTCGGCTTCCGCCTGCGCGCGGCCCCCGGCGACGCCGGCGCCCGCGCCATGGCGACAGAACTGGCGGAGGCCTTCGGCAAGAAAGCCCCCGGGGCCTCGGGCCACCTGAAGCTGGCCGAAAATGTTTTCCTTAACTTCGGGAGCCTCTTCGCCTGGCCCGGCGGACCCGGAGGCGCGGGCAAGAAGGCCTGCCTCGGCCTGCGCCACCATTTCGGCATACTTAGCGACGGGCGCGTGGTGCCCTGCTGCGCGGATTTCGACGGGGCCATGGCGCTGGGCAACGTGAACGAGAAACCCTTGGCGGAAATCTTGGGCGGGGCGGCGGCGGGGGAGTTGAAAGAGCGCCTGGCCGGCAGGCTGCCCATGCCCGCACACTGCTCCTCCTGCGGCTTCGCCCCCCCCTGACGCCTAGAGTGTTGATTTTGCTCAACCTCTTTATGTAGTATTCTCCGTATGAAGGCGTCCGCCCTCGTTATCCTGCTAGGCCTGCCGGCCGCCTCCTTTTCCCAGCCGTGGTACGCCCCGCAGCGCGCGGAGCTGACTAGCCCCTCCCCCGGGCAGCCGGCCGACGCCCTGGACGCCTGCCCGAAACTAAGCAAGCTCAAAAGCTCGGAAGGCTACGCGGACGAACCGGCCGTGAAGGAAGTGGCCCAGGTGGGCGCCGAGGCGCTGCCCCTGCCCGCCGACGACCTGGAGCGCGCCGGCCTGCTTGAAATTTTAAACACGAACCTGGATTACTGGAACTCCCGTCCCGACTCTGCCAGGATCCAGGTGGGGCCGGACGCCTACGAGGCGCCGCGCCTGCGCGCCACGATCAAGGCCCTGCAGGAACTATTCTCCTCCGGCCTGCCGCCCGCCGGCCTCCGCAAGGCGCTGCAGGACCGTTTCAGGATCTACCGCGCCTCCGCAGACGACGGCACCGGCAAGACCGTGATTACCGGCTACTACGAGGCCGAGCTCCCGGTCACGAAAACCCCGGACGCGGAACACAAATACCCGATCCACCTCAAGCCCGCGGACCTGGTGAAGACCACGCCGGCGATGGGAGTGGATTTCGACTATGGCCGCTACGACGGAGGCGGCCGGCTGGTGCGCCACTACTCGCGGCAGGAGATCCACGCCGGGGCGCTGGAAGGACAGGGACTGGAACTGGTCTGGTCGGCCCACCCCTCGCAGATCATGCTGCTGCAGATCCAGGGCTCGGGCGTGCTGCGTTTCCCGGACGGGGATTACGCCCGCGCCGGCTTCGACGGCGCCAACGGCCACCCGTTCCGCAGCGTTCAGAAGATCCTGATCGACTGCGGCGAGATCCCCTCCATGTCGTTCAAGGATTTTATCGCCTACCTGTCGGCGCAGGGGCCGCGCGAGGAGCGCCTGGCGGACCTGAACCCGCGCTACGTTTATTTCCGCGAGCGCGCCAAGGACAGCCGCCCCTACGGCGCCATCGGCCGCGCCCTGACTCCGGGCCGCTCGATAGCGATAGACCCCAAGTACGTCCCCCTCGGCCTGTTCGGTCTGCTGAAGTCGCGCCGCCCGGACGCCTCCGGCGGGTCGCTGGCCTTCAAGGATTTCAACCGCTTCGTCTCCACGCACGATACCGGCTCGGCCATCCGCGGGCCCGGCCGCGTGGACCTGTTCTGGGGCACCGGCGCCGCCGCCGAGACCGAGGCCTCCTCCATGAAGGCCCCGGGCGAACTTTTCCTCTTCATTCTAAAGTAGGTCTTGACCTGTCAAGCACCACCCCTTGACATTCGCCAACTATCTGCTATACTATTTTCGGAGCGGAACACCTTATCGACGGTTGCCTTCCGCTCCTTAACTTTGAGGGAGACAGTGACGGCGCGGGCGCAGGCCCGCGCCGCCAGTTTTTTATCCCCCAATTACTCCCCAGAGCCGCGAGATGTAAAGTCGGGTGCCGGGCGGGGAGGGGCCCCTGGCTCCTGGGCAGAGGGAAACCGTTGCGCGGTTTCCCCCCGCCCTTGGGAAATTATGGGCGGGGCCCCCTTTCCCCAAAGTCGCCAGGAACCCCTCCCCGCCCGTCCCCTCCGTATATTTGTCAGTCTATACCAAGCGAGCCATCAGCGGAGACCGCAGGGGGTAGGATTAGCAAAACCCTCATGAGCCCGAGGCTTGCGTAGCGCCGAGGGCGAATGCGGAGCGAGGCCACGGTGTGGCCGAGCGCGTTTTGCGTTCCTACCCCCTGCGGTAGGCCGCCAACCAACGAGCGTACCCGGAGAAGGTACACCCTCACCGGCCCACCTCACGGCAGGACGCCCCACAGAAAGAGACTAATTTATTTTTTTGGAAAGTTCGTAGAAGGTGACGGCGGCAGCGTTGCTGGCGTTGAGGCTTTCGACGCCGCCCTTCTGGGGGATGGAGACGATCTCGTCGCAATGCTCGCGCGTCTTCTGGTGCAGGCCCTCGCCCTCGGAGCCTATTATTATGAAAGCCGGAAGGGTGAAGTCCACCTGCGGCATCGGCTTGCCGCCCATGTCCAGGCCATAGACCCAGAAACCCTTTTCCTTCAGCTTGAGGATAGTCTGGTTGAGGTTCACCACCTCCACCACGTTCACCCGCTCCAGCGCGCCCGAAGCCGCTTTCTGCGCGGTCGGCGTAAGCCCGGCGGAACGCCGCTCCGGCAGGACCACGGTGGACACCCCGAAGCAGGCCGCGGACCTGATGATAGCCCCGAGGTTCATCGGGTCGGTGATGCCGTCCAGGGCGGTCCAGATAGTTTTCTTCGGGTCCCGGATAAGGTGCAGCGCGTCGTCGAGGGTCAGCTTCTTCGGGGGCTCGGCCTCTATGATAACGCCCTGGTGGTGGCCGCCCTTCGCCAGCTTTTCAAGCACGCTCGAAGCGCAGAACTCGACCGCCACGCCCTTGCTGCGGGCCAGCCCCGACAGCGCGCTCACGCGCTGCCCCTTTTCGTCGCGCGAGATCAGTAGCCGCACCACTCGCCGGCGCCCGGCGTTAAGTATTTCTTCGGCGGTATTGATGCCGAACAGGATTTCAGTGGCCATAGGCTTTTATCAGAACGGGGACGGGTAGACCGGGTCTTTCTCGCGGGAGATCACATACAGCACGGCGGCCAACACCTGCGCCGGGTGGCCGAGGCGGGCGAAAGCGAAATCCATGTGGATCTGGAAGCGATCCTGCGAAGACGGGTCCAGGAACACAAACCCGGCGCGCCTGTCCTGCGCGAAGATGCCGTAGCGGGAGCGCAGCGCCCCGCCCAGGCTGCCGAACAGCTTGCGCAGCAGGAAGCCCTTCGGGAAGTCGTCGCGGATGGAGAAGACCACCAGGTTGTCGGTATCGACGAACTCCCAGTAGCGGTACAGGAAAGAGCCTTTCCTGACCAGCCTGGCCACTTCTTTGCCGTTGCCGTCCTTGATGAGGCCGTAAACTATCTCCGGCCGGACCTCCAGCACCAGGGAGTTCTGGGCGTCGAAGAGCTGCAGCACCGGCTTCCGGGTGAAATACAGGAAGAGGCCGTAGAAGAGCGGCGGCACGAAGAGGGCTTCCGGCACGGAGGCCAGCGCGCGGCCGGCCAGCGGCACCCGCAGCAGGATGTTGACCACGGCTTCGCCGTTGCCGGTCAGCGCCAGGAGGCTCCACCCCGCGTGCAGCAACAGGAGGCCATAGACGGAACCAGCGATAAAAATTTCATGCTCGAAGGGGTACTCCGCCATCAGGCGCTGTTTCTGGCGCGTGACCACCTGGTAGACGACCTCCTTGAACGACGACGACTTTGAGATCACGAACGGGAAGAAGAAATCGGGCGGCACCTCCGCGGGAGGCGGCGGCAGCTTGGGGTTCTGGTAGGACGCGGCTACGCCCCGGGCGGCGAAGGAGCCCGCTATCCAGAAAGCCAGCAGCGCGCCCCAGAGCACGGCGGACAGCGGCTTGCGGGGCAGATAGGGCGGCAAGCCGGCGTCGCCCTCCTGCTTCTTGGCCAGCTCCGTCAGGAAGCCCTGGGCGGCGGCGCCCGCGGCCGCGGCGGCTGAAGGCGCGGTGCTGGGCTCCACGGCCGAGGCGGCCTCGGTGGACGCGCCAGAGGTGAAAGCGTTTAGAATGTCGGTGGAGCCGGCCACGGCCGCCGTGGAAACGGCGTCGTCGCCGCCGTCCTTGAAGATCTGCGTCGTGAAGTCCTCTTCGGGCTCCTTCTTCCGGCGCAGCACCTTTATCTTCTTGGGCTTGGGGACCTCTATCTTTTCGCCGGGCTTGCGGACGCTGGAGAGCACGGCGCGAAAATCGCCGTCGCCAAGGCCGCGCGCGGAGATGGCGTAGGAGGCGGCGTTATAGGTGAAGAAGGCGATGTAAGCCTCTGCACCCATGGATTCGTAGGAAGTATAGTAGGCGGTGGAGACGCCGTGGAGGCTGACCTGCCTGACGTCGCCGGCGAGCGTGGTGCCTTTAGAGCGCAGGGAATCGACCTGTTCCTTCACGCGCGCCTTCAGGTAATAGTCGCCCAGCTCGGAATCCTGCTTGGAGAACTCGAAGGAGGACTTACCCCTCTCCAGCCTCAGCGTGACCAGCGGGTCGTCGCTCTTGCCGGCGTTCCAGCCGGACGGAAAATCCACGGCGATGGTGTCGCCCTTGTCTTTGAATTCCCCGGCGGCGGCGCAAAGAGGCAGCGCCAGCAGCAGAGCTCGTAGTAAAACCTGTATATACATATAGCCGCGCGTGATTAAGATAATACGCGCTTAACCAGTTTAGTATAGGAAATTATGTATCCGAAGTCACATCAAGATTCGCTCAAATACGCCCCCGCGCCGGTCGCGCATTTTTGGCAGGGAGGGCCGTTGTTGACAACCCATATTTAGGTTTGTAAGATAATTCTAGCGAAATTTCAGCGCAGTTTTCAGCTTCACACCGCAGAAATTACCAAAAAGGATAAGGAAATAAATCATGTCTAAACCCTCAGCTGTAGCGGAGAAAGGCAAGAAGTCCGTTCATGATTACGTAAACGGCGTCCTGGCGAACGTCATCGCCAAGAACCCCGGCGAGAAGGAATTCCACCAGGCGGTCAAGGAAGTCCTCGAGACCCTCACCCCTGTGCTCGAGAAGCACCCCGAATACGTGAAGGCCAAGATCCTCGACAGGATCGTCGAGCCCGAACGTTCTATCACTTTCCGCGTGCCGTGGACCGACGACAAGGGCGAGGTGCAGGTGAACCGCGGCTTCCGCTTCGAGTTCAACAGCGCCATCGGCCCGTATAAGGGCGGTCTGCGCTTCCACCCCTCGGTGAACGCCAGCATCCTCAAGTTCCTGGGCTTCGAGCAGATCTTCAAGAACGCCCTCACCACGCTGCCGATGGGCGGCGGCAAGGGCGGCTCCGACTTCGACCCCAAGGGCAAGAGCGACGCCGAAGTCATGCGCTTCTGCCAGAGCTTCATGACCGAACTCTGCAAGCACATCGGCCCCGACACCGACGTGCCGGCCGGCGACATCGGCGTGGGCGGCCGCGAGATCGGCTACATGTTCGGCCAGTACAAGCGCATCCGCAACGAGTTCACCGGCGTGCTGACCGGCAAGGGCATCACCTGGGGCGGCTCGCTGATCCGCCCCGAGGCCACCGGCTTCGGCGTGGTGTACTTCGCGGAAGAGCAGCTCAAGACCAAGGGCACCAGCTTCAAGGGCAAGACCGTGGCCGTTTCCGGCTTCGGCAACGTGGCCTGGGGCGCGGTGAAGAAGGTCAACGACCTGGGCGGCAAGGTGGTCACCATCTCCGGCCCCGACGGCTACATCTACGACAAGGCCGGCATCAGCGGCGAGAAGTGGGAATACATGCTGAACCTGCGCGCTTCCGGCCAGGACATCGTAGAACCCTACGCCAAGAAATTCGGCGCGGAGTTCAAAGCAGGCAAGCGGCCGTGGGAAGTGAAAGTGGACGTGGCCCTGCCCTGCGCCACCCAGAACGAACTGAACGAGGGCGACGCCAAGAACCTCATAAAGAACGGCGTCATCTGCGTGACCGAAGGCGCCAACATGCCCTGCACCCCGGAGGCCGTCGAGGCCTTCCAGAAGGCGGGCATCCTGTTCGCCCCCGGCAAGGCTTCCAACGCCGGCGGCGTGGCCACTTCCGGTCTCGAAATGAGCCAGAACAGCATGCGCATGAGCTGGTCCTCCGAAGAGGTGGACAAGCACCTGCACAACATCATGGTCAGCATCCACAACGCCTGCGTGACCGCCGCCAAAGAGGCCGGGCAGCCCGGCAACTACGTCCTGGGCGCCAACTGCGCCGGCTTCAAGAAAGTGGCCGACGCCATGATGGCCCAGGGCCTGGTCTAAGAAGTCTTTAGACGAGCCTGAAAAGAGGGCGTCCGCCTGTGGCGGGCGCCCTCTTTGTTTTTTCCTCCGTATCGTCTATAATTTAGGGGAGAGACAGGAGAGGTTATGCCAAAGATACTTGTAGTTGACGACATCCCCGCGATAGTGGATTTTTCAAAGGAATTTTTCGAGGACGCTGGCTTCGAGGTGCGCACGGCGGATACCGCCCCCGGCGCCATCGCGGCGCAGCACGAGTTCAGGGCCGACGTGATCCTGCAGGACCTGAACATCCCCGGCGGCGGCGGCCTGCACGTCTACGAGACGCTGCGCGCCGAGAACGATCTGTCGCCGATAATTTTCTCCACCGGCAAGCCGGAAACCCTGGGAGACCTGACCAAGATGGTCAACGTTTCCGCGCTGCGCAAGCCCACCAACCCGGACGTGCTGATGGCCGAGGTGCAGAAGCAGCTGGCGGCCAGGCCGGCCGCGGCGCCGGCCGCCCCGCCGCCGCCGGCCGAGCGCCCCATGAACCCGATCCCCCCGCCGCCCCCTAAATTCCCGCGGTAGCAAAGGCGCGCGACCCGCGCAAATTAAAAAGCCGCGCCCGGGGGCGCGGCTTTTTCATGCCTTGGGTCCGGTCAGAACTCGCTGTTGCTGAGGCCGGCGTAGATCAGCGCACCGCCGCGAAGCGAGGCCAGCACCGCCGCGATTTCGCTGTTGGCTACCGCCAGGCAGCCGAAAGAGCGGCCCTGCCGCACGTTGGCCTCGCGGACGTAGTCGGAATCGTGCACCACCACCGCGCGGGAGAGCGCGTTTGAGTTGGTTGGTGACAGGCCGTGCAGGCGCATCGACTTGCCGTGCTTGCCGGTATAGAGCGCGCCGGTCAGGTAGGACCCCAGCGACGAGGCCTTGGAATTGGGCACGTTGCTGAAGCGGGTGGCGAAACCGTCCCCGTCGGGATCGGAGCCGGCGCCATGGGCCACGCGCATGGCCCGCTCAGCCCCGGTCTGCAGGTCTATGATCCAGAAGCGCTGGCGGCTGGAATGCTGCGCGAAATCGACTATGCCGAGGTAGCGCTTGTTCTCTATGCGGCCCTGGTTGGCGCTGAAAGCTTCCATCGCCTTGCGGCGCAGGTCCTCGGGGATGCGGTCGCCCTGGTTGCCGCCGACATCGACGCGGGGCTGGCCCTGCTGCTGGGGCTGCTGCGCCTGGGGCGGCTGTCCCGCCGCCTGCCCCTGGGGCTGGAAGGGATCTTCCGGCAGCGTAGAGAGGTCCACGGGGTCGTAGGTCTGCCCCTCGGAGTAGGTTTCCTCCTCCCGGTCGTCCTCCATGACGCCTTCAACCTCGGGAACCTCGGTCGAAGGATTCTGTATCTCGATGTCGCCGTTAGGGCTGAACAGCAGCTTGAAAATGGCGCGGATCAGTTCGGCGATGCCGTTGACCGGGGTAGGGGTTATCTCATACTGCGCGGTGGCGGATTTGCTTTTAAGGCCGGAGGCCGCACCAGCGGTCCTTTCAGCGGCGGAGGATTTTTTCTTGAGGCCAGCGGTATTGACCTCAATATTTTCGGAGGAACGCCGCAGGCTCTCAAGGCTGGAGGCGCTGAGCAGACCGGGAGAAGCGAGCACGGCGATCAGGGCTGCAATAAGGATCTTCTTCATAATAGTCTCCTGCCGATAGTCTACCCTTTTCCCCCGCCAGCTCAAAGAGAACTATGGACTAGACGCGCCTGGGCCCAAAGGCCCAGCCCCCCGGGCGCGAAAAACCGCGCGCGGAGGCTGAGCCGCGCTTTCATCGCTTTCAGTCGTTATGGGGTTTATCCTGCTGGCAGGGGGTTAGTTTACGGCGGACAACTCGCGCCAGCTTTTGGAGGAACGGCGGCGGTGGTCCATGACCCAGAGATACGCGCCGTTCTTCACGGGCTTAAGGCTGGGGGTATCGCTGCCGATCACCTGGCCCGGGGCGATGCGCACTATGACCTTGTCGCCTTTCTTCGTCCCGCTGTCGTCTCTCTCGAAGTTGCAAGTAATAGCCATGCTGTCCTCTCTCTCCAAACCCGCTACTATATCCTAATAAACTGCGGCGCCGGATAATAGGCCCAAAGGGCCCAGTCAGGGCCGGTTTTTGGGCCCATGCCCAAGGTCAATACTGCAGTCCGCCGCCCAGCAGGGTCTCGTAATACTGCCAGACCTTGTAAAAAGAATGAGCCACGAAGGCCGTACCCGCGATTATGGCCGCCGTATAGAACAGCTTGGATTCTTTAGAAAGGAACGGGGACCTCCACACGAAGACAAGGCTGAACGGGCCCAGCCCGGCCAGGGTCAGCACTATTATGCCCCAGTGGCGGTACTGCCACGGGATACGGTCGCCTTGTCCCTTGCCGCAGTGGCGGCAGTAATTGTCGCTTTCAGCCACGGCCTGCCCGCAGGCCCAGCAGACGGAGGCCTGCCGCGCTATGCCTTGTTCCAGGTTCTTTGCCATGTCATTTTCCTCCACCCGCCGGCAGCGAATACTTAATCAGGAATTTCCAGATCTCGGCCGCCGCGTCGAATTCGCGCGAAGTCCTGCCGATAACGGCCCGCGAGCGGTACTGCAGGCCGCCGGGCCAGGTATGGCCGCCGCCGTCAATCTTTAAGAACTCCACGGCAGCGCCGCCCGCGCACGCGGGGTAGTTCTCGCGCGTAACGCTGGTGCCGTCCTTCGGGTCGGCGTCCAGTTCCACTACTCCTTTTTTTGCGGCGTCGCAGGAGTCAGCGGCCAGCCAGAAGTCCCGGGTCTTCTCGACCGGGAGCAGGCGGCCCATCTTTTTTTTGCCGAGCGGGCCGGTCACGTAGCCGCCCTCCCAGTGCACCAGCTTGTCGTCAGTGCCGTTGACCATCAGGACCGGCACCGGCCTGGCGGGCCGGCAGGCCGGCGCCAGCCGCTCCGGCAGCGCGCCCGCCACAGGCGCTATGGCCGCGAACTTGTCAGCGGCGAGGCAGGCCAGGGCATAGCTCATCATCGCCCCGTTGGAGATGCCGGCGGCGTAGACGCGGGCCGGGTCGGCAGGATACTTTTTCGCTATCTCATCCGCGGCGGCCGCCAGGAAGGCCACGTCGTCGATATTCTCCCGCACGGCCTTGCGGCCCTCGTCGCCGCGGTAATCGTTCCAGTGGCCGTCCACCCCGTCGGGGTAGGCCAGCAGCGCCCCCTCTCCGTCCGCCAGCCGCTCGAAGCCGGAGCGGGTCAGGCGCGGCATGTTGCGGCCGGAGCCGCCGCCGCCGTGCAGCACGAACAGCAGCGGGTATTTCTTCGCCTTGTCCAGGTTCGCCGGCGCGTAGACGCGGTAGACCCGGTCATAGCCGCCGTGGCGCAGTTTATAGGTTTTCAGCTCACCCGCCGAAGCGGGCGCGCAAAATATCGCCAGCAGCAGCGCCAGCTTCACGCCCGGCTTCCTATCCGGTTCGCTCATTTTACCCCCCAGCCGGGACGCGCGCACGCCTTAACGAAAGGGTCGGTCGCGGCCAGGTCGCCGCAGACCGCCTCAGCCGAGGCCGGGCAGCAGCCACCGCAGACGGCCGCCTTTGCGCAGCCGCGGCAGAAGGCCGGCAGTTCTTCTTTAAAGCGTGAGACGTACGGGTGCTTCAGCAGCCCGCCCAGGTCCCGCTCCAGCAGGTTGCCCAGGGCCACCGGGCTGTGGTTGCAGGTCCGCAGGTTCCCGCAGAAATCAACGGTATAGTAGGAGCCCTTCCCGCCGCGCGGGCAGTAGCCGTAGGAAATATTCTTGAAGCGGCCCAGGTCCAGAACGCAGGGCGGCACCGGCACCGAGACCGAGACCGGGAGGCGGTGCTTCGCGGCCAGCGCGTCCAGTTCACCCAGCGCCCGCTCCAGTTGCGCCGGCGAGGGCAGCAGGTCCAGGTGCTCCCGGCTGGCCGGATTGACGCGGTTGAACATGAAGCCGCGCGCGCCGAGGAAGACGGCGAATTCAAACACTTCTCCGCAGCGGTCTATGTTCTCCTTCGTGGCCACGAAGACCGCCACGGAGCTCCCGCCTTTTACTTTTACGTTGGCGAAGGCCGCGGTGACCGCTTCGAAATCGTCCGCACCGGCGGCCACGGCGTGCCGCTCCCTGTCGGCGGCGGGAAGCGGGATCTCTATCACGGAGACCCCCGCCTTGACGAGGCGCCCGGCCTTCGCCTCGTCGAGCAGCGAGCCGTTGGTCAGCAGGTTCACGCCTATGGAGCGCGCGCGGATGAATTCGATAAGTTCGAAGGCCTGCGGGTGCAGCAGCGGCTCTCCGCCCGATAAGGCTATCCGCCGCGGCCGGGCCTGCCGCTCCAGTTTAAGGACTATCCTCTTCCAGTCTTCCAGCCCGAGCGAGGGCGGCGGGAAATCCCGGTGGCGCCAGGCGTTGTAACACCAGGCGCAGCGGTGGTTGCAGTCCGGAGTGAGTTCCAGCACGAAGCTGGAGAGATCGGCGCGGCGGCTGAAGAACATGCTATTTCCCGGGCGCCTTCAGCGCGTTGTCCACGTTGGAGGGCGCCTCTTCGAAAATGCCGCCGGAGAGCTTGTGGAAAGTCTCGGTGGACACCCGGCCGGAATACTTCCCCGCCAGCCCGCCCCAGCGCTCCCGGTCCTCGTCGGTCTGCGGCTGGACTATTTGCGACTGTCCGCCCAAACCCGAAGGCATATAGCATAGGAAGCCGGGCTCCGGGGGCGGATCATCGTTGAGAGCTGTCGTAACGGCCACAAAAAAGATCGCCAGCCCGGGCGGGCCGAAGAGCAGCGAAAGACCCGTCCAGAGCGACCGCCTGCTCTGCGTTTTAAGGAAGCGGCGGAAAAAGACTACGGAAACAAGGGCGCAAAGCAAATAAGCGCAGACTATCGCCACCAGCGCGTTGCCTTCTACCAGGAACGCCTCGGAGGCCAGGGCGTACAGAAACACCAGCCACGGAGGCCCGGCCACGAGCGCGAGCCCGGTCCAGAGCTGCCCCCTGGAGCGCGTCTTTACGAACCTGCGGATATAGACCGCGCCGAAGCCCGCGCAAGCCGCGTACGAGACCAGTATAAGTGTCGCTTCCAGCATTATTTTCTCCCCGCCCGGCGCGCCAAGAGCTGGCGGCGCAGGCGCTTTATGGCCAGCTCCTTGGCCTTGGCTTCTACCTCTATGGTTATAGCCAGGCCGCGCCAGCAGGACGGGAAATCCTTAAGGTCTATATAGTCGTGGTGCGGCCGCGGATCTGGTCCCCGCCAGCCGAACTTGGGGCTGGAGAGGTGGAACAGCGGCTCGCGGTCCCAGGTCTTAAGCGCCAGGGCGGTGGTCTCCTCCGCGCTGCGCCCGTCCGGCAGGCAGCGGTGGTGGTGGACATCGTATACAAAAGGAAGTTTCTGCCCGGCGCAGAAGGGCAGCAGGTCGGACGGCGTATAGGACCGGTCGTCGTTCTCGAACGCCAGGCGGGAGCGCACGGCGCCGCTGAGTTTTTTTAGCGCCGCCGCCGCCCGCCCGAGGGCGGCCGGCTTGTCCCCGTAGGCGCCGCCGGCGTGGATGTTTATCACGTCGGCCCCTATCCAGCCGGCTACCTGGGCCTGGTATTCCAGCTCCTTTACGGAAGCCGCCGTAACGGCGGGATTCGGAGAGCTGAGCAGGATGAACTGGTCGGGGTGGAAAGTGAGGCGCAGGCCCAGCCGCCGGGCCTGCGCGCCGCAGTCTTTAAAAGCTTTTACGATGGCCTCGCCGCCGGGCAGGTCTTTCAGATCGTAGCCCAGTTCCGGGTGCGTCGCCAGCGGCAGCACCTGGCTGTTGACCCGGAAGCAGCCGATGCCGTGCGCCGCGCAATACTCCAGCGAAGCCCGCAGCGCAGCGGCGTTGGCGGCGCAGAGGGCGGCCAGCTTGCGCGCGCGCTCGGCCGGCGTGAGCTTGCCGGCGTGCAGCGCGGTGGCGGTCAGGAACTTTATAGGTTCCTTTTCAAATTTGCAGCAGAGGCCCAGCCGTATCATGCTTTCAGGGACGCACCCGGGGCAGCTTAAGCCGGGCGTAAGGCAAAGGGCGGCGGCGGGCCAGGGGCACCCTCGAGCCGCCAAGCAGCTCCCCCGCCAGCAGCAGGGAATCGGCCTTCCTCAGGTTTTTTTCCCCGGCGTGGCCTATTATCCGGTGATGCCGCTGGGCGTCCAGCCGGCGGCTGACGAAGAAGACATTCTTCTCGGACCAGAGCCAGTCCGGCTTCAGGCTGGCGGCGTCCAGCGGCTCCGAGTACTCCCGCAGCGTCTTCTCCCCCCGGTGATTGTAATAGAACTCGAAGTAGCTGCGCGCCAGTTCACCGAAAGACTCATGGACCGGCTCGCGGTAACGCAGGCCGCAAAAATGAGACTGCGCCACGG
Organism: Elusimicrobiales bacterium; assembly: GCA_028688015.1. Classification (GTDB taxonomy): domain Bacteria; phylum Elusimicrobiota; class Elusimicrobia; order Elusimicrobiales; family UBA9959; genus UBA9959. The sequence continues at coordinate 373,218 of JAQTZB010000002.1, forward strand.
CGCCCCAGCGCCCGTTCTCGACGAAAGGCGCTATCACGTGGTCGTCGTCGCGCGGGTTGGCCCGCAGGTCCAGCAGCAGCGGGCGCCGGCCGTGCAGCAGGAAGGCGGCGGCGGCCAGCATCGCGCCCTCAATGCAGTGGGCCTTGCGCTGCTTCAGCACTTCCAGGGGCGACAGACAGGTGTCTGGTTTGGCGTCGTTGTAGGCGAGGGAGTAGTCGAGGAAGTCCTGCACTTTGCGCGGCGAATCCAGCCGCCGCAGGACGGCCAGTCGGCCCGGGGAGAACCGCGCGAAGGCCGGCGGCTGTTTCACTTTTTATCTTTCTTGACGCGCCAGGGCTTTTCGTCGGCGCCTGGATGCTTCTTGTCCTTCTCCAGGTCGGCCAGAGCGTTGAAAACCACTTTCCGCAGCCGGTCCACGTCAAAAGGCTTGGTAATGTAGCCCTTCGCGCCGCCTTTCAGCGTGCGCTCGGCCATCTCCAGGTCCTCGTCGCCGGTCAGCATCCAGACCACGGGCGGCAGGCCCATCTCCTGGATGAGCTCCAGGACCCGCAGGCCGGTCATGCCGGGCATGGCGATGTCAAGGAAGACCAGCGCGGGCTTGTCCTTCTTTATGACTTCCAGCGCCAGTTCGCCGCTGGAGGCGGTCAGCACCTCGCAATGCCCCGCGAAAGCCTGCGAGAGCAGGAGCAGCACACTCTCTTCGTCGTCGACTATAAGTATTTTGTTTATCATAGGACAGGTCCCGCAGCCTCTCACTTATTGTATAACAACGGGCACTGCCGGGAAAAGTCCCCGGGCCCTTCCTGGAAAAGCGGCAGCTCGAAGAAAAATCTGGAGCCCTGCCCCTTCTCGCTGGAGATCTCGAGCCGGCTGCCGTGCAGAGCCAGCAGCTCATTGGAGATCTTCAGGCCCAGCCCAAAACCATCGGCCTGCTCCCGCCCTTCCTCTGTGCGGTAAAAGCCGGAGGTGATCTTATTAAGGTCGGCCAGGGAAATGCCTATGCCGGTGTCCTCCACGGAGAAGACCGCGCTGGCGGGCGGGGTGCCGCCCGGCTCGATGCGCACGGTTATCGTTCCGCCGGACCGGGTGTATTTGGCGGCGTTGCCCAGCAGGTTGCTTATAACCAGGGCCAGCGCCTCCCTGTCAGCGTTGACGACCAGCGGCCTTTCGGGAAGGTCCAGGAGCAGGATCACGCCCTTCTGCTTCAGGACTTCAGAAAGCGACTCCGCCGCCCCGCTCAGTATTTCACGCAGCGCCACCGGCTTCTTGTCTATCCTGAAGCGGCCTTCTTCCATGCGCGCCTCATTCAGGATGTTCTTCACATACATCGAAAGCTTGTGCTGCGAGGCCTCCATGGCCGTATACAGCTGCGCCCGCGTGCTCTCCTGCGCGGCGGCGTCCGTCTCCCTCAACAGGAAAAGGCCGGTGGAAAGACCGGTCAAGGCGTTATTAAACTCGTGGCTTACGGTGTGCATCATCGCCGATTTCAGCTTGGAGACGGCCCGCTCCCTGCCGAGGAGTTTCCTTATTTCCGCCAGCAGCAGGACCACGGTCATAAAAAAAGCCAGGCGGACGGCGGCGTTCCACGCGATTATGTGGAGCTGGGCCAAAAACCCCGGGACAAAAAGGTGCTCGTCGGTAAGCCACGTGAGGACCGCGGCCAGGGAAAAAACCCCGCCCCAGCCGCGGCCGCCGTGCCAGGTAACTATCAGTATAGGGACGAAGTAGAAGACGTCGATGGTGATCTCGTTGCGCAGCAGGTAATCCGCGCCCGAAATTAGGGCGAAACAGATTGCGGCGCAAACTATGGCGCGGCTGCGCGTGCCGAAAAGAAAACTCTCGATCCTTTCAGGCATATCCCCCTTGTTCGCGCTTAAACCGCCTATAATGACACCCTTCGGCCGCGACTTTTTTAAAGCAGCGGGTTGGAGACCACCCCGTCGGCCAGCTTGGGCTCGAACCAGGTGGACTTGGGCGGCATGACCTGGTTGTCGTCGGCCACCGAGATCAGCTCGTCGAGCGAGGTGGCGTGAAGCGCGAAGGCCGCGGCCATCTCCCCTGAGTTCACGCGCTTCTCGAGCTCACCGAGCCCGCGGATGCCGCCTACGAAATCAACCCTGTCGGACTTGCGCAGATCCTTGATGCCGAGGATACGGTCAAGGACCAGGTCGGACAGCACGCTGACGTCCAGCGCCTTCACCGGGTCCTCTTCCCTGGACGGCGTTTTTACGGTCGGCCTCATCAAATACCATTTGCCGCCCAGATACAGGCCGAACTCGCGGCGGGCCGCAGGCTTGGCCTGGCCGCTCACTTCCTTTACCTCGAAACTCTCCTTCACCTTGGAGAGGAACTGCTCCGGAGTGAGGCCGTTCAGGTCCTTCACCACGCGGTTGTAGTCCCAGATCTTCATCTCGTTGACCGGGAAGGCGGCGGCCAGGTAGACGTTATAAGGTTCGGTACCGGTGTGTTTTTCGCCGCGGGTCTCCACCATGAACTTCTTAACGCGGCTGGCGGCCGCGGAGCGGTGATGCCCGTCGGCTATATAGACGGTCTTCTGCTTCTCTGACGCTTCGGAGATGGCCTTGATATCGGCCGCGTCGTCTATCAGCCAGAGCGTGTGGATCACGCCGCCGCTGCCGGTGGCGGAGAACAGCGGTTCCTTCTGCACGTTCTTCTTGATGACGGCGTCTATCTCGGGCACCTGCTTGTAGGCGATGATGCCGGGGCCGGTCTGCGCTTTAACATACTTGATCTGGTTCACGCGGTCGTCCTCTTTGACGGGGCGGGTGAACTCGTGCTTGCGGATGCGGTTGGCGTCGTAGTCGTCCACGCAGGCGCCCACCATGAGGCCTGTCTGGATATGCGCGCCCATCTGCAGGCGGTAGGCGTAGAAGCAGGGCTTACCCTCGCGGATAAGCAGACCGCCCTTCAGCATTTTCTCGAAGTTCTCCGCGGCTTTCAGGTAAACCTTTTCATCGTGCACGTCGGTGCCGGGCGGCAGGTCTATCTCGGCCTTGGACACGTGCAGGAAGCTGTTGGGCTTGCCCTTGGCCATCTCGCGGGCCTCTTCAGAGTCCATCACGTCGTAGGGCGGGGCTATGATTTCCTGCGCCTTGCCGGGCGCGGGGCGTATGCCGAAAATAGGGGAGAAGAGAGGGAGTTTTGCCATGTCAGCGTTCCTTGTTTGAAAATGAGCCCGGGCCCCCTCGCAGGGACCCGGGCGCGGGGCGGCAAGTTTATATCTTGTCGCCGTTTACCGCGTGGGTGCGCTTGCCGCAGAGCAGGAAGTCGGCTATCTGCTCGGCCGCCTGGCGCGCCACCGTAACCTGCGCGTCCTTGGTGGAGGCGGCGATATGCGGGGTGCAGATCACCTTGTCCATACCGAAGAACATGTGCGCGGTGGCGGGCTCTTCGGCGTAGACGTCCACGGCGAAGCCGGCTATATGGCCGCTCTCGACGGCGGCCTTGATGTCGGCCTCCACCATGATGCCGCCGCGGGCGCAGTTGATCAGGCGCACGCCTTTCTTCATCTTGGCGATAGTGTCCTTGTTGATCATGCCCTTGGTGTTGGGGTTAATGGTCACGTGGTAGGTTATGAAGTCGGCCTTGGCGTACAGCTCGTCCAGCGTCACCATCTTCACGCCCAGCTCGCGGGCGCGCTCGGTGGTCATTACCGGGTCGAACACCAGGACGTTCATCTTCAGGCCGCGGGCGCGGTCGGCCACCACGGCGCCGATGTTGCCGCAGCCTACGACGCCGAGGGTCTTGCCGGTGATCTCGACGCCCTCGAACTTGCTCTTCTCCCACTTGCCGGCGTGCGTGGACGCGTTGGCCTGCGGGATCATGCGCGCCATGGCGAACATCATGGCGATGGCGTGCTCGCCTGTGCTCACGGTATTGCCGAACGGCGTGTTCATCACCAGCACCTTCTTCTCGCTGGCGGCGGCCACGTCGATATTGTCCACGCCGGCGCCGGCGCGGGCCACGGCCTTGAGCTTGGTGGCGGCCTCTATGATCTCGCGGGTGAGCTTGCTGGCGGAGCGCACTATGATGGCGTCGTACTCGTGCGCGCAGGCCTTCAGCTCTTCCGGCTTCATGCCGGTCTTCACTACGGCTTCCAGGCCCCTGTCCTTCAGGGTCTTCTCGCAGAGGGCGTCGGCCTTGTCGGCTATAAGAACTTTGCTCATTTCACTGCCTCCTTGGAATATTCTTTAGCGGTCTGCTCGTAAGCCCAGTCGAGCCACGGGATCAGCGCCTCTATGTCGGAAGTCTCCACGGTGGCGCCGCACCACACGCGGATGCCCGCCGGGGCCTTGCCGTAGGAATTTATGTCCTTCGCCACGCCTTCCTTGTCCAGCATGGAGGTGAGCTTCTTGGCCGCCTTCACTTTGTCTTCGTCGGACAGTTTCTGGAACCAGTCGGCCTTGATCTTGAAGCAGACCGAGGTGTTGGAACGGGTTTCCTTCGTCTCGGCGAGGAAGGAGATCCAGGAGGACTTCTCGACCCAGCGCTCGAAGGCGGCCAGGTTGGCAGTGGAGCGCTTCACCAGGCCGGCCAGGCCGCCCACGGTGTCGGCCCACTTCAGGGCGTCTATGGCGTCCTCGACGCAGAGCATGGACGGGGTGTTGATGGTGCTGTATTCCAGCTCGCCGGGCAGCAGCTTCTTCTCGTCGACGAGGCGGAAGATCTTGGGCACGGGCCAGGTGATCTTGGCGTTCTGTTCTTCCATGCGCTTGACGGCCTTGGGAGAGAGGATAATGACGCCGTGCGCGGCCTCGCCGCCCAGCACCTTCTGCCAGGAGAAGGTGACCACGTCGAGCCTGGTGAAGTCTATGTCCATCGCGAACACGCCGCTGGTGGCGTCGCAGATCATGAGGCCTTCGTGGTTCTTGGGGATCCAGTTGAGGTCCGGGACCTTCACGCCGGAGGTGGTGCCGTTCCAGGTGAAGATGATGTCGTTCTGCGGGTTGGCCTTGGAGAGGTCCGGCAACTTGCCGAAGTCGGCCTTGTACTCGTTTACGTTCTTGAGCTTGAGGTACTTCACGGCGTCGGTGATCCAGCCCTTGCTGAAGGCTTCCCAGCCGAAGATGTCCACGGACCGGGGCCCGAGCAGGGTCCACATCGCCAGCTCGACGGCGCCGGTGTCGGAGCCGGCCACGACGCCTATGCGGTAGTCGGCGGGCAGTTTCAGCACGGCCTTCATGCGGTCGGAGACTTCCTGCAGGCGGGCCTTGCCCTCCTTGGAGCGGTGTGAGCGGCCCACCAAAGCGTTCTTCAAGGCGTCCACGGTCCAGCCGGGGCGCTTGGCACAGGGGCCGGAAGAGAAGTTGGGACACTTGGGTTTAAGCGTGGGTTTTTCCATTTTACGGGGTCTCCTGTTTGAATTTCCGCTAACGATATTCATATATAAACATAATAAAAACCCTTTGACAACCCCGCCCCGGGCCCGCCGTAATTAGTAAAATATCCCCATGCCCACTTCCAAGAAACCAGGCGACTATGAGATAGAGTTCGGCGGCTTCGAAAAGCTGATGCCGCACAGGATAAAGAACGTCCTGCTGGTAGCCTCCCTTTATGACTCCTTCCTGCTCGCGGACGACGACCGCCTCAACGAGGCGCTGTTCGGCGAGCTGCCCGAGGCCGGCCGCGGCACCCCGAAAATAACCAGGGTGCCCACCACGGCGCTGGCCCTGGAGAAAGTGAAGCGCGGCAACTACGACCTGGTGATCGCGATGATCCAGGTGGGCGAGACCGACATGGCGGATTTTTTTCGCGGCCTGAAGGCAGGACGGCCGGACCTGCCGGTGGTGCTGCTCTCCTTCAACGTGCAGGACATCAAGAACATCCCCGACTCCACCATGGCCCTGGCGGACGGCGTCTGCCTGTGGAGCGGCGACACCAAGATCTTCTCGGCCATCATCAACATCATAGAGGACGCCCGCAACTTCGACCAGGACTCCAAGGTGGGCGTGCAGGCCGTGCTGCTGGTGGAGGACAACATCAAGTTCTACTCCTCCTACCTGCCCATCATCTACACCGAGCTCCTCAAGCAGACGCAGGTGGTGATGGCCGAGGAACTGAACCCGGTGAAGAAGAGCCTGCGCCTGCGCGCGCGGCCGAAGATCCTGTTCTGCAGCACCTACGAGGAGGCCTGGGCCCTCTACGAGAAGTACAAGAGCAACCTGCTGGGCGTGATAACCGACATAGAATACCCGATGGGCGGCGCCTGCCATTCAGAAGCCGGCCTGGAGCTGGCGCGCCGCATCAAGGCCGACAGCCCCGACATGCCGGTGCTCCTGCAGTCCTCCAACGCCAAGTACGCCCAGAACGCCGGGCAGCTAGAGGCCTCCTTCATGCACAAGGCCGCGCCTGACCTGGCCAAGCAGCTGCGGGCCTTCATCCAGCGCTACTTCGGCTTCGGCGACTTCGTCTTCTCCGACACTCACGGCATGGAGATGGCCCGCGCCGCGGACCTGCACACCATGCTGAAGCTGCTGAAGGTGGTGCCGATCGACTCCATTATCTACCATGCGAGCCGCAACCACTTCTCCAAGTGGCTGCTCGCCCGCACCGAGTTCGAGATGGCCTACCATATCCGGCCAAAGAAGATCTCCGAGTTCGGCAACCCGGAAGAGCTGCGCAAATACCTCATCGAGACGATGCACCAGTTCATCTACAAGACGCAGCTGGGCACCGTGCTCAAGTTCGACCGCCGGCTGTTCGACGACTCCGCCCCTTTCAGCAAGATCGGCGCGGGCTCCATCGGCGGCAAGGCGCGGGGCCTGGCCTTCGTGGACTTCCTGCTCAGCAAGACCGACCTGGAGCACCGCTGGCCGGACGTGACGGTGACCGTCCCCAACACCGTGGTGATAGCCTCCGACGTGTTCGATTTCTTCATGGAGCAGAACGGCCTGGACGCCATGATGAACGAGAACCGCACCAACGACGAGAACGCCGCGCTGTTCGAGCGGGCCCGCCTGCCCGACTACGTGATGCGCGACCTGGCCGCCATCGTCGACAAGCTGGACGGCCCGCTGGCCGTGCGCTCGAGCTCGCTGCTGGAGGACTCCAAGACCCAGCCTTTCGCCGGCGTCTACAAGACCTACATGCTCGCCAACAACCACCCCGACCCGGCCCGCCGCCTGGACGAGCTGGCGCGGGCGGTCAAGTTCATCTACGCCTCGGTGTTCTCGCGCGAGGCCCGCGCCTACCGGCGCCTGAACCCGCTCGTCATCGACGAGGAGAAGATGGCCGTGATGATCCAGCGGGTGGTGGGGCACGACTACGGCGGCGGCCGCCACTACCCGGCCTTCGCCGGCGTGATGCAGTCCTACAACTATTACCCCGTGCCGCCGCTGGGCGCCGAGGACCCGATAGCGCACATAGCGCTGGGCCTGGGCAAGACCATCGTGGAGGGCTACACCGCGCTGCGCTTCTCGCCGGCGCATCCGCAGAACCTGCACCAGTTCTCTACGCTGCAGGACTTCCTGGCCAACTCGCAGAAGCAGTTCGTCGCGCTGAAGACCGGCCGCGAGGAAGCGCCGCTGCGCTACGAGGAGGAGCCCGCGCTCTTCACCGCCGGGGTTGAAGAGGCCGAGGCCGACGGCTCGCTGCAGCTGGTGGGCTCGACCTACTCGGCGGAGAACGACCGCATCTACGACGGCATCTCCGAGCCCGGCCGCCGGCTGATCACCTTCGCCCCACTGCTCAAGAACGACGTGCTCCCGCTGGCCGAGATCCTGCGCGAGCTCTCCGAGATGGGCAAGGACGCGATGGGCTGCAACATCGAGATGGAATTCGCCTGCGACTACGACCCGGCCACCGGCGCCGCCCTCTTCAACATCGTGCAGATGCGGCCCATGGTGTCGCGCAGCCCGGTCAAGAAGGTCTCGCTGAAGGACCTGAAGCCCGAGAGCCTGCTCTGCCTGAGCGCGCAGGCGCTCGGCAACGGCGCGGTCAGGGAGATCTCGGACCTGGTCTACGTCATCCCGGAGAAGTTCGACCCGCTCAAGACGCGCGAAATCGCCGAGGAGATCGGAGAGCTGAACGCCCGGCTGCGAGCCGAGGGCCGCTCCTACATAGTGCTGGGGCCGGGCCGCTGGGGCTCGAGCGACCCGGCGCTGGGCATCCCGGTGAAGTGGCACCACATCAACGGCTCGCGCATCATCATCGAGGCCGCCTACGGCGATTTCGTCGTGGACCCGTCCTACGGCACGCACTTCTTCCACAACGTGACCTCGCTGGGCATCGGCTACTTCACGATCCACGCCACCACCCCGGACGCCTTCATCAACTGGGACAAGCTGCTGGCCGAGAAGCCGCTGGCGGAGCTGAAATACATCCGGCACCTGCGCTTCCCCGGGCCGCTGGACATCCGCATAGACGGCTCCGAGGGCCGCGCCGCCGTGGCGATCTAGGCCTGCCGCGAAAAACAAAGAGCCGCCCACGAGGGCGGCTCTTTTTTTGCAGGCGGCGCGCGCTATTTTTTAGGCGCTGCCCCGTTCTTCTCGCCGCTGATGTATTCCAGGCCTTCGCCAGCCTGCTTCAGCACGGGCAGACCGGAGTTCCAGATACCCAGGGACAGCACATCCTTCACGAAGATCTTGCGGTTGGCGTCGCCCATCTTCTCCCATTCCGGCGAAGCGTCCTTCAGCGAGCTGCGAAGCAGGAAATCCCGCAGCCCGTCGTCGAAATTACGCTTCAGGTCGTCTACCAGCGGCGAGACCGAGAGGCGCAGCCGCTTGCGGTACTCGGGCGTGGCGCGCGTCACTACCGCGCTGTCCGCGCCGGCGCCGGGGCCGGCGGCCGCCGCCGCGGAGCCGTTCTTTTTCTCTTTGGCGATTATCAACCGCCAGGGATTGGTCTTGAAGCCGTAATATTCCACGCGCGTGTTCTCGGTTATATCCCAGTTCGAAACGGCTTTGATGCCGGAATACAGGAAACCGAGGCTGGGCCTGACGGAAGCCAGGTCGGAGAAGTCCCAGCGGATGGCGTAATCGAGGCCCACCCTGGAACGGTAGGAGTCCTTGGAGATGGTCAGCATCAGCGGGCTCTGCACCCGCGCCGGAGCGGCGGTGGACGCCTCTGGTTCCTGCGCCCCCAGCGGGGGCAGGAGCGCCAGGCACAGCGCCAGACAGGTCGGCAGCGGCTTGGGGGACATGGCGGCGGTGCTAAAAGCCTTCCTTGGTATAGCGCTCCAGCAGTTCCCGGGCCAGGCGGCCTTCAGGATTGAGCTTCAAAGCCTCGTCGAGAGCGCCCTTGAAGTCGGCCTCCAGTTTGGCGGCGTTCTTGAGCCGGGCGCCTTCGGTGGCGCGCAGCGCGGCCAGCCCCGCGGCCTTCAGCGCCCAGGCCTCGCCGAGGAAGCGCTGCGGCTTAATGAAAGGGATCTGATTGCCATACCCCTCCTCGGGCTGCTGCAGGACGGCAGTGACTCCGGCGAGGGATTTGTAGAGCAGCTGGGAGGCCGCCCTGGTATTGCCCCCCACGGCGGCCAGCGCGGCGCCCTCCTGGAAATCGGTCTCGGCCAGCTGGCGGCGCGCGTCCAGCAGCACCGGGTAATGGTTCAGCGCGCCCTGGTAGAAGGCGCGGGCCTGCGCGTACTCTTTCTTCACCAGCGCGACGTTGCCCTGCACCGTCAGTTCCACGGCCTTGCGGAAAGCCGGGTTGGCGGCGGCCCTCTGGTTGAAGGTGTTTATGGCCGCGTAGACGCGGATATCGCCCATAGCGTCGGACATCGCCACCTCGGCTGCGGACGCGAGCCCGGCCGGCGCGGCTTTTTTTGCGTCCAGGTCGCCGAGGGCCAGCCTTTCAAGCCCTCCTTTGAGCTCCAGAGCTTTAGCCGCGGCTGCGCCGTAAGCGGAGGCCTTCTCGAAAAGGATCTCCGGGGACTTGTTCATCGCCAGGTAAGCTTCGGACTCCAGCCACGGCAGGGCGGAGGCCCGCGCGTAGAGGCCTGCCAGCAGCGCGCAGTATTTCACTCCGTGCCCGGAGGACGCCGCCAGCTCTGCCGCCTGCGCCGCCATGGCCGCCAGGCCGCCGGTGTCGCCGCGCGCGGCGAAGAAACCTGTCAGCGCCTCGCGGGCGGCCCAGTTCTGCGGGTTGCCGGCCAGCGCCTTCTTCAGCGCGGCGGCTTCCAGCTCCTGAGCGCCCGGAAAGCCGCCCTTGGAGGCGGCGTCGGAGAGGCGGGCCAGCAGGTCCACCGCCTGCGGCGAGCCCGGCGAGTAGTCCAGCGCTTTTTCGATATTGGCGAAGGCGGCCTTCACTTCGGCCTCGGCAGGGGCCTGCAGCTCGGCGGTCTTGCGCGCCTTGCCCAGGTAGAAATCCGCGGCCTTCTCCTTGAAGAAGCCGCAGCCGGACAGCAGCAGCGCGCACAGGGCCAGGGCCGCAAGCCGTGAAGGTTTCATTTAAGATGCTCCGCCTTGAGTATTTTCCCGAAGTAAACGGTGTGAGGGGTTTCGGAGCCGGGATAATATTTAGCCAGCGCAGCCGGTGCGACCTGTTCCCGCTTCAGCCCGGCCGCGCCGCCCAGCGCGCAATGATACACCAGTTCGCAGCCGTCTATATATTTGAGGCCCGGCGCGGCGCCGTCCTTCAGCGCCAGCCCGCAGGCGCGGACCTTGTCGTACTCGCGGCCCGACTTGGAGCCGCAGAAGGCCAGTTCCTTCTTCATTTCGCCCCGCCTCGGCACGCAGACGGTAAAGCCCTTTGCCGTCTCCAGCAGCTCGTGGGTGTGGCGCGACGGCCGCACCAGCACGGTCAGCGCCGGCTCGCTCCAGACCACTCCCAGCTGCGCCCAGCCGATGGTCATGGCGTTCACGCGCCCCTTGCCGTCCTCGACCACGAGGAAGGCGCCGGGGCCCTCCAGCGCCTCACATAATTCGTTAAAGCAATCATAATAATTCATACATGCCCAGCGCTATCCGCTTTGCCTTTGTAGTATACAAAACTGCGGATTACCTTAGACCATCCTAAGACCTGGGGGGAATGATGTATAGATGGAAAACACTTGCAAGTCAAAACCGACTAATCAGTCTTCATAAGCGATATCTCTATCCGGCGGTTCTTTGCCCGCCCTTCCGCAGCGGAATTGTCCGCTACAGGACGATTTTCTCCATAGCCAATGCCAGCCAGCCTCTTTTTATCCATCCCCAAAGCTTCCAGATAGGTTATAACGCTATAAGTCCTTGCCATTGAGAGTTCCCAATTACTTTTGTATTTACCGTTCTTTATAGGGACATTGTCCGTATGCCCTTCAACAACCACATCATTGGGCAGTTTTATAAGTTCGTCCACTATCGGTTTCAGCACTTGTTTTGCCCGCTCCCTAAGGTCAGTTTTTCCGGAATCAAAAAGAACCCCTTCAGTAAGCACCAACTTCAATTTCTTTTCTCCGGACTCTATCTGGATCAAATTGGATTCCACTGACTTCTTAATTTTCGCCTCTGTCGCCTCTTCTTGTTCTTTAGCTTTCGCGCGCTCCAGTTGCACGGTGGTCTTTTTCCCACCAAAGGCACGCTGTATGTTAGCCAACGATTCCTCGTACTTGCGGCTCTTGGTCCTATCACTGCGGGTGATAGAAAAGGAGAATAACACAAGGAAGAATATCATTAGATAACTCATTAAATCCCCGTATGTCACCGCCCACAGGGCCCCCTTATTGAGGTTATTCTCGATCTCATCACGTCTTTGCCTGTATATTGCCATAATTCCTTATTTCTTAAATCCTTCGTCTCCCCCATTCGCTCCAGCGTTCCAGTTTTCAGTATGAAGCCTATCCACCACAGACTCCATTTCTGCCCGCTTCGCGGCGATTATTTCACCAGTCTTCTCAAGTTCGGCGCATAACAATGGGAGCGTATCCAAGTTCTTTTGAATAATAGGCCGTGAGACCCCTAACACGCCACCGAAATCCATTGATAGCAACTCTGAAAGCACCTTTCTGACTCCGTTCTTTAGGGCCAAAACGCTGCCCTCCAGTCTTGAAAGCTCATTAGCCGCAGAAGAAACCGCCGCCAATCCTGTGGCCGAAAGGGCAAGCGTTTCCCTGACCTTTTTAAAGTGACTAAAATTCTCTTCCCGCAACTGCGCGGCGGCGACAACGACACTTTCGCGCACGGTCTGGGCAATCCCATCCCTCAATGCCATTATCTCCCTCCGCTGCGGTTCGCCTACAACACTGATAGCAACTACCAGTTCTGCTATCTTTCCCGTCAAGACTGCTTGCGCGGAACTCAGAGAATCAATGTGGGCCAACACCTTACCCGACATAGCGTTAACCGCTGCGCTGTTACCTTTAAGATTTGAGCCCGCTGCAGCAACGGCCTCCGAAACCGCCGCTAATATCTTCGCATTGATGACATCAATTGTCTCCTTGCTTATCCCGGGATTTCGCCCCTGCTTCACAACTTCAGAAGACAGAGAGTCCATCAACTCGAACAAGCCATCAATACGGGCAAAGAGTCTCTGTTCCCCGTCCGAACCGCCTGACAGATTTGATTGGGGAATTTTCAATAAAGCTTCAAATTTCGCTATTTTCGCGTCCAGCTTGTTCTCCACAGACTTGGAAATCGCGGCACTGACCTCGTCAGTATTCAGTTGCTGACTCTCCGGGATTATTCGTTTTCCGGACACAAATGGCGGGGTCTTCATCATGCGCCGCTCCAGGCCATCTATACGCGCACAAACCTCATCAAGCTTAGCCGCCACCTGCCTGTCACGTTCTGGATTTTGGCGCTGCTCTTCGGTATACTTCAGGAATTCCTCTATCCCATGGTATAGTTTGTTTTGCCGGGCCTCCACCTCATTACTCAGCGACACCTTGTCCGGGGGCTTCTCCTGTAACTCACGGATACGTTTTTCTATTTCAGCCAGCTTCGCAGACAGCTCAGCGATGGCCGGCAGTTGTGCCTGCGGATTGTTCGCCATTCTTTTTTCTATTTCCACAAGAATATCGCGGGACATCACCTCGATCTTTTTTTCCAGCGCAGTTACGTGTTCCGCTAAAATAGCCGGCCGTTGCGGAGGAGCAGCGGGAGAAGGCTCCTGTTGAGGGAATACCACTGAAAAAAGCGAGTCTTTTTTATTCTTGGGTGAATCCATATGTGCCTCACGCGGCTTCTTTCTCGTTCTCGATCATCGGCAGGTTCACAGAGGAAGGGTTCATAATTTTGCCTTCTTTTACAAAATCACCAGCAGCAGCCATCAAGCGAGCAAGCGTCCCCTCTATTTTCTCGCGGGGAGGGGCCCCGTAGTTCATGCTCTGCTCAATCATCTGCCAAGTCCTGTCAGCCATCTGCCCCTTCAATTGAGTCTTTACCCCGTCCGGCAGATCAAAGAGTGCGGCAGCCCACTCTTCCGGCTTTAACACCCCTGCTAGCAACGAAAATTCCCTTTCCGACAACTTGACCAAATCTTCAGGCAATAACATATGCTTACGGACTTCTGCGGCCAATTCCGGATTTTTTCTGCTTAATTCGGCCAGCAAGTCACGCCTTCCCCGCAAATCCACCCCATCTATCGCCTCCAAAGCCCCGGAAATCCCGCCCACAGCGCCACTTAGCCGTCGCTCCAACTCCTCTTTAAGCGTCGCGATCACTTCAGGTTCGACGAACCGTATCCTGGACAAGTGGATTATCACATCAGAGGCAAAAGCCGGTGACAATTTTTTCAGGAAGTCGTTTTTCACCTCGGGGGATAAATGCGCCACAACTAGCGCCACGTTCGCCGCATCCTCGTTCGACATCATACTCACAAGAAACGGCACCTGTTCAAGGCTTACCCCGATCAGGGTTCGCCCCTCTTTTTCTTCTTGAGCAGCCGAAGGTCCCGAAGTACTCGACCTCGACGCAGAACTCAACGATGCCGGTTGGCCGGACATACCTCCTCCCGGCTCTGCCCCTTTACCCATTTCCATAGTTATCTGGTGGCTTTGCTGTACTTTCGCCATGGCGCTCATTGCTCCGGCAAGTTTCAGGAACCCCACAGCCACGACTACCATGGCGATAAATCCCATCAACGATATCAGGACGTATTTAGCGACCATGCTCAAAGCTTCCGGGGTATACCAAACTGTACGCCACATCGGAGCGAAGGGGGCTTTAATGACCATAAGCCTGTCCCCTCTTTTCATGTCGAGGAGTAGCATTTCCGAAACGACCTGCCGGACACTGTCAACAGCGGTATCGGGCAAGTTGCGATTCAGAATAATGCTTACCGCCATCTTTTTGACAAAAGCGGATGGGGACAGCATCTGCCTGTTATATGCCTTATTTTCCCCCCCTCCGGCCCCATATGCAGGGAAACCGGGCATAAGATAGTCACCTGATTGAGCGTCTCCGCCGGCGCTTTGCCATTTGAAGCCGCTTCCTTTAGCCGGATTGCCCGCCGAACTAACCTCCAGTTTCTCTGTGCGGCTAAAATCCATCGTCGCTTCCACCACCACCTTGGCTTGATTAGGGCCAAGTAGCCGTATGAGGACTTCGTCAACTTTCTGCTCAAGAGCGCGTTCATATTTTGCTTTCTCCTCAAACGGGAGTGCCTGAGAAAAAGCGTATTGCCAAGAAGAAAGCAGAGAGACGAGAACCCACACAAAACTCAAGAAAGATTTGGTCATAGTCCTTAATTTATCGTTACAAATACGCTTGCAGTCGTCTTTCGACCACCAAAGGTCCGCTCCCCTTCATTATCTCCAGAATACCCTCAAGAACCATGGACTTCACCCGGACCTCCATCCAGACTTTCGCCCGGATCTTTCCCGCAATAGGGCCACAAACCATATTCGACAGGAATATCCCGTAAAATGCCGAGGTTATCGCGACAGCCATCGCCGGGCCCACGCTCTCAGGATTGGATAAATCCTTAAGCACCCCTATTATCCCGATAAGCGTCCCCAACAGACCGAACATCGGAGCCATTACGCCCACTGTTCGGTAAAAATTGGCCACTTCATTCATATCATCCACCCTATGGTTGATCTCCTGTTCCAGAACCTGGCGCACAAAATTGCTGTCATTGTATTCAAGGGCTGCTGTCGCGGCTCTGGCAAGAAATCCATTGGCGACATTAGTATCGGCTTCTTTAAACGCGCCAATGCCGCGCAGACGTGACTGGTCAGCCAACGCGACGATTACCGGGATAAGTTTCTCAGGTGATCCAGCATCATCCTCTCGAAATATCCAGAAGAACCCGGATACCGCCATAGCAATATGTTTTAAAGGGGTATTTATCAGGGTTGCGGCCAGCGTCCCGCCAATAACGACGACAACTCCATGCATGTTTATTAGAGATACTGACACCTGGTTCCCGACAAACCCTGCCACAATTAGTCCCGCCGCGACTGCGATACCGGCCAATGTTGCAACATCCATAAGTATCCTCCTCCGACCATGCGCCTCTTATACTCCCACGGGGATCTTGAACCAGAAAGTAGATCCTTTCCCCAAGCCAGGACTATTTGCGCCGATTTCCCCTTTATGGGAATGTACAATCTCCTGGGCTATTGATAACCCGAGCCCCCATCCCTGCTTGCGCAGTTTTTCATCTTTCTGGTATTTGGCTTGGTAAAATTTTTCAAAGATCTTTTTTGTCTCGCTAGGATGTATCCCGATGCCGGAATCCTTTACGAGCACATCGATATTCCTTCCCTCCCGCTTAAAAGATATTTCCACGCGCTTCCCGGCAGGAGTAAATTTAATGGCGTTGTTGACCAGGTTCATAAACACCTGGGAAAGCCTGAATTTATCACCCTCCACCATTACGCCATCAGGCAGTTCGTGCAAGAGCAGTTCCACTCCCTTTTTCTGAGCGTTAATCAAGAGCCCAGGAAGAACATCCATGGCCAACTCCGGGAAATTGAAAACACTCTTCTCCATTTTCAATTTTCCCGCCTCGATCATAGCCAGGTCCGTAAGGTCAGAAATAAGTCTCCCGAGTTGGTCCGTGGAACTGACAATATTCTTTAAATAAGCGGCCTCCTTCGCCCCCACCCGCTTCGTCATCAGTTCGCTAAATCCCCTGATAGATGCAAGGGGGGTCCTCACATCATGGACCACCATAGAAAGGAATTTGGACTTCATGTCGTTCAACCTGCTCAGTTCCTGATTCGAAAGGGAAAGTTTTTCAGACATTTCCTCCAGCTCACGCTTGCGCTGGAACAACTGCCCCTGCGCCAGGGTTATCCGTTCCATATATTGCTGTATAACCATGTTGGAGAAATTTTGTCTTTGATTAAAAAAAGTGGACTGCATAAATCCCGACACTTGGGCCACCACCAAAAAACCCGCTCCAAGAAGAAAGAGCATCATTGGGATAAGCGCTATAAGAATTATTTCCATATGCTATTCCGGGCCCACAGCAATACTGCGCCCGCATCGCTTTCAATCAGAAAATCATTTACTCTCCGTGCCCTGCGTCCAACCTTGCTCATCCATTAACTGTTTAGTCATCCTGTCTTCCGGGTTAAGTTGCACGGCTTTCCGATAGGCCCTTTTGGCCTTATCCTTGTCCCCCATCATAAAGTAAGCGGAACCAAGTCTGGTCCAGGCCACCGGGTTCTTCTCGTCAATAATGGAAACCTCCTCGCATTCCCTTACCGCCGCATCAAAATGCTGATCATAGAACCACCCGGCGGCTTTCCTCAACTTTTCCTTTACCAGCGCCTCTAGCGGGAGCACCTCATCACGGCGCACCGGCATATTCACATAATCGCTCATCATATTCAGTAGTTCTTCATACATGACATCCCCATGGAGATCCGTTCCTGATGCAGCGTGGGCAAACAGGAAACCTTTCAATTCCTTCCCTTCGATATAAGCAGAAATGGCCTCCGCCGCGAGGTTAGTTTGTTCCGAATCCCGCGCAAGCACCTGTTCTCTCTGAGGGATAGCCACCAATTTCAGGCCGACAATTATAGAATCAAGCCGTTTATTTACACGCCCCCATTCCCCATTCACTAAACCCGGATCAAGATTAAAAGCCTTCTGGATGTCGGCATACGCCGCGACATACTTTCTCTCTGCCAGGGCTTTTTGGGCCAATTCAAGGAAATCCTTTGCGAACATTTCCAATTTCTCTATCTTTTCTTTCGGAGCTATCAACTTGGCTTTCTCTGCGCGAGCCGTCTTCCCGGCCAATGGCTGCCTTGCCACCGGCGCGCCGAACCGCATTGAAACGCCCAGCTTGTGCATAGCCCCCAATTCCCCATATGGCGACATTGAGTAGTCTATGTCAAGGAGGGAAAGATGAAACCCCACTCCGACACGCAGCCCAGTCCCGACAGACTGGCCGCCACAATACCCGGCCCTGAAAGACAGTAGCTGATAGGCGACATACTCCGCTCCGAAGTCGGGATGATACTTTTCATCATTCGCTACAGTTTGGTCCAGACTTAGAATAAGGCCGGCATTTCCCCCCGGGTGGGAATGCCAGGACCCCCCCAGGGTAACAGAAACCGGCAGCGGCGAAGAACGGCGGTCGAACTTCAGACCTGGCCCCAAATTCCTTACGCTAAGCGCAACGCGCAATTCCTGCGCCGGGACACTGCGCATCCAGTAGTTGGCAGGCCTGATATAATAAAGCACCCCCAGATCGACAGCCGCGGTATTAGCCGAAGCATTTCCCAACTTCTCCCCTATCATTTTCACGCCCACACCCACATTCAGCACAGGGCGTTCTATCTCATCCTTTAGCAGCGCCCTGCCATATGCGCCGCCGACGGAATAATCCGAAGAGCCGACCTGGCCGGTCTTGGCCCCCTGAGAGTCATAGCCCTGAAAAGGCGCCACGCCCAGCCTTGTCAGAGTGAACCCGAGAGTGGAACCGTAATGAATAGGATAGACTGCCGAGAGATATTGATGAACGACATCCCCCATAGAATCGTTATATGTGGCAGCAAGCCCTGCCCCATCAACGCTGGCAAGCCCCGCCGGGTTCCACCACGCAGAATATGCGTCTTCAGAAACAGACGTATACGCTTCCCCCATGCCAGTTCCCCTGGGACTGGGCGAAAATCTCAAAAAGGACGCAGAAGCATCTCCGGCATTACTTGCGGCAGCAGGAGAACAAAGCGCAAAAAAAGTTCCGACGATAAACGCCAGCATATGGGAAATAAAGGGATAGCCCTCTGAATGCCTCATAATTCGGTATATATAGTTTACGCACTTGCAAGGCTTTAATCATGAGTAAATAACGAGAACCCGCCGATATTAGGCACAGGGATTTGAGGCCACTGGTTTTGTATAATTTCTTTAGGGTTTTTACGCTCATGCGCATTCCTAGCCGGGTGTAAATAAAGGGGGAGCAATACCTACAGTATTTTCTGAAACATTGACCCGACTAAGAAAAGAAGCAGGCTTTCCTACCGCCTATCGCTTTTATCACGCGAATGGCGGGGCGCCGGTTCTTAAGATCTCATACAGGAAGTACACCGCAGCGGAACAAGGAAAGATACTGCCGATCTTTTCAAGGCTTGGAGGGCTGATCTTCGCACTTAGGATCGTCCCCCATAGCTTGCCAGGCAATGAACTGGTAACAGCCTGGCTCCGAACCATGGCGGGGGAAGACCATTTTCGGGAAATATTGGGCCCCATGTTGAAAGACAGCCATAGCGGAGCCGTACTTTCTCCCGTACATAAAGCCATGAAGCGGGCCTTGGCCGGCAAGAAGTTCTTCATTAATCCGGAACAACTGGACGCCATATCAAAAACGCAGGCAAATTATATTTGTTTCCTGGCCCTATCTAACGATACTGGGACCTGGACAGCGCGCGAGTTGGCTCCGCTGGTTGAACTTGAAGAAAAATACTGCGTTAAAGCACTTAATGCTTTGACAGAGGCGAAAATATTGAAGCGTTCCGGACGCAGTTCATACAAATGTCCCTTGGCGGCAAACCTTGTAGAATATCCCCACAGGACAGCCGCAGTCAATATCATGATCGGAAGACTTCTAAAATACCAGGAGGACTTGATCGCAACAGGAAGCAACGCCTGGATGCGCAGAGGGATAATCCGCGCAGATGCGGATACTCTTTGCGGGTTCTTCCCTCTTATGTCCCTAAATCTATCTGCCGCCCACACCTACGCTATCACCGAAAAAACCAATAAGTCTGCGCTATACGCAATAGAAGGGAAAATCACCAAATTGCGCAGCTTCTGACCCGCGCGCATAATATATCGCTAGGAATAAAACAATTCTGTTGGTAAAGTCGCCGACGACTGTAACAATGTCTGGCGTTACTTCCGGGGCAGAATCCTTAGTTTTAGGATTATCCGCACCGCCTTTAAGCTGCTCCAAGGCGCTATTATCCGCCACCGCGTCGCGCAGGGCCGCAGGCACGTGCCCGGACGTCGAACGCAGGTTATAGGCGTAAAAACCTCCCGCCGCCACTACCGTCACCGCCGCAGACCATTTCAACTTAGTGTTCATAATGCCTCCTGCATATTTCACCAGGCTTTTTAGCCCGTCAGTTCCTGTACACCGTACCGCGACGTGCGTACTGCCTCGACTATAGCCTACAGTACGTACCCCCCCCCCGCTACTAAATTTATTTTTAAGTTTACGCCGCAAGACCTTTCGCTCAATGCGCAGCACGGGCAACGCGGACCTCCGGGTGATGATGGGGGTCCGGCTCATCCCTGCCACACTCGGTCCTACCGGGCGTTATATAGTCAAGCGTGTCGCTTCATTTTACAACCGGCAATGAATGGGCTACGCGGGACGTGACGGGAAAAAGGGTCAGCCCGCCCGAAAACGGGCGGACCCCGAAGCCGCTATAGGGGTGTTTTAGATGTTCCGCGGATACGACACGCGCCCGGCGGGCGGGAACGGCCTTCGATCCTGAAGATCAGGCGCGTCCCGCTCCGCCGGGCGCTTTCAGCCGACCCGGTTACTCGGCGCACCCCTCCATGAAGGCAAAGTAGCCACCGTTGAAGTCTTCCTCGGTGAGGGCGTAGGTCTTCAGGGTGTCTTTTACCCCCTTGATTTTGATATCGACTACGTAGCTGAGCCCGTCAGACCCGCAGACCGGCTCGGTAGTGGTCCTGACCTTGATGCCCAAGTCCGCGCGGACCTGTTTGGTCACATATTCCTTCGCGCTCTTGATAGCCTGCGGGGAGTCCACTACCTCGTCAATGGGGTATTTCTTGACAGGTTCCCAGAACGAGCTCGCCGGCCCCGCGGGGCGCCGCACCAGCAGAACGCCGTCGGTCCCGGTGCCGTCGTTGTCGTCCAGGCGGATATCCGCGTCCTTGGACATGAAATACTCTTCCGCCAGTGCTTTGACTTTCTTGAGGGCGGCCGCACGCGCCGTAACCTCCTGGCTGGCGCTTTGGGCCGGCGCGGCAACAGCTATCCCGGCCTTGCCCGGATCCGCCGCCTTGCTCTCGCTGAGAGTATCAAACTCCTGCGCGCCCGCAACACCGCTCACGCCCAGCAGCACCGCCGCTATCATCACCTTCATGCTCATAGTTTTTCTCCTTAAGCCCCTTTAGTTAGTTTGTGGGCCTTCCGATGTCCGGCCCCCGCCTTCTGTGTATAGTCTAGCGGAGCCCCCCGGCCTCACCAAGAGCCAGATGGGCACATAAGCGGAGGCATAGGGCCCGAGAGTTCCGCGCGGGGATTTTACCATTCCTTAACTTTAAAAGGCGCAGGCACTCCGGCGCAATCTTCACGTGTGTGGACCACGGGTTCCCCTTAGTCCCGGATCGCAGAAGTGCAGTTGAGCGGGAACGCCGGCGGCCTTTCGTCGGAGGTCCCGGTTTATTTCCCGCGCCAGGAGTTGCGACGCAGTGGGGCGTGGTTTTGATGGGAAGATTGAGCTGACAATGGCCGGCAAGAAACGTGTTTACGCAAAAGGGGACTCTTACTTTATACCTAAAGACGTTCCGCATAGCGCCAAGACACAAAAAAGCTACAAGGATCTGACGCTGTTCGATCAAAAAGGCAGATATACGATCGAATAGAGAGGCAGGATTTGGGGAAATTGGGTCAGCCGAAAAGAGACGCAGCATGATTGCGCGAGGGTCGGAAAACTCGGACAAAAAGGACCGTTGGGTCCTTCCCGGCAGTTAAAACAGTTATCAATGTCCGCTGCCTTCAGTTTACGATGATGCCATTCATTTTAACCGTCCGCGTGACCTCTTCGGTCTGCGGGCCGAAGTCGCCGTAAGAGCCGGCATCCACCGTGCGGGTGTCGCTCAGCTTCTGCACCGGTCCGGCCGAGACGCGGCCGCCGTTGGCGGAAAGCCAAGCGGAGGCTTCCGGGGCGCAGTTCCCGGAGTCGCCGGACAGGCAGGCGCTCACGCCGCCTATGAAATTCCAGATCTTGTACGGGTCGTAGTTCTGGAATCCGCGGTTACTGTAGCCCGGGTAGGTCCAGCTATCGCCCAGGCTACCGGTAAGTTCGGCCAGCGTCACCTCGCGGATGCGCCCGTTCCCGTCGGGGATGCCGCCGATGAGCCGCTCGGACACGGCCAGGCGCAGTTTGAAGACGTCGTCCAGCGAATAGTCGTATTTCCCGGCGGCTTTCAGCAACCCCAGGCCGTAGGGCGCGCAGCCGCCGCCTACTTTAGCCGCAGGGTCCTGCTTCCGGGCCATGTAGGAGACGTAAGGGTCCATATTGCTGGTGAAGTAAAGAATCTGCGCCGACGGCCGGGCCTCAAGGTCGTGCAGAGTGGCGGTCTTCGGGAAATGGAAGCTCCTGAAAAACTCCACCATGTCGCGCACCCTGCCGCAGGCCTGGGCGTCGATGGCCTGCTGCCAGTAGCGGGGAGAATTGCCGCCGCCGCCTTTGTAATAGATAAGCCGCATCCTGTTCTCGACGCCGCTGATGATGTGGCCATCCACGTAGTCCTCGAACAGGGCGCCAAGCCCCACCTTCTTCTTCATGATCAGTTCTTTGTCCACTTCGGGGAAGTCCTGGCCGGAAAAACTGCTCCAGGAATCGTAGGCCTCCCCGCCGGGCAGCGTGCACCGCACGTGAGCGATGGTATGGCCCATGGTGGATTTGTACGAGCGGGGGATGCTGCCTTCTTCGCCGAAATCCGAAGTGAAGTCCACCGTGGGGCCGCTTACTATAACCTGGCTCATGGCGATGCGCGCGAAATCTTTCAGCACGGTCCGGGGCTTGGACCAGTCCAGGATCCTGCGGGGAGGATAGGCGTAAACGGTAAGCGTACCGCCGCCCTCGGGAACAGGAAGGGGTACGACCGCCGCCTCCTGCGCCTGTCGGCCCGCGCTTAACTGTGAGAATGGTGATTCCTGGGCGCACAGGAGCGGGGTGGTAAAGAACCAAAGCGCCGCGTACATAAAATGTCGTTTAAGCATGTATAAGGTTGTCCACTCGGTCTGTTTCTCTGCCGCTGGATATAGTTTACGCTATCAACCGCTTGTTCAGCAGTGTCCATAGACCTGGTGCGCTTTGTTAAACGGTCCAGCAGCAGGGCCCACGGAACTTTACCGTTCCTTTACCAGGCATTAATCTCCCAACAGTGGCTTTATCTTGCTGCTTAGGTCCGCAGCCCGGATCCGGAACGGCCTCCTGCGACTGGTGCGCTCCGCCGCCGTTGTCTGGAATATCTCTATATCGCAGGACCAACAAAAGCGTCGGTGTTTTTTCATGGACAAGAAAATGTTCTGAAATCTCAATCACATCTTTGCCCAACTGAAAACTCACAAGCTCTCCCTCGTCAAAGAGCCCGGTCGCCGGATTTAAGCGCAGGGTGAAAATCTTGAGTTTCATTTCTCCGCCGCCGTTTCCGGTTTATATTCACTACTCCGGTAG
>JAQTZB010000003.1 GCA_028688015.1 Elusimicrobiales bacterium
ATGGATTACGATCTCGGGTACTTTGACTTTGAGGGAAAAAGATTTGAGCCCATCGGGAATCCCTTTGGGCTCAAAGTGTTACCTATGTATCCGGTATAATGTGTTACCGGTGTGTCCGGTATACACCATCAGATTTTGGAGCGGGCGATGGGAATCGAACCCACGTCTCAACCTTGGCAAGGCCCCCGAACAACTTAGAAGGTCTTTGATGGTTTTAGTTTCTCATTGGAGAAACCGCATTCCTCCGCCAATTCTGTTTTACCGCTTTTGACCATTTTGGACACCCGATGGGCACCAAAATGGACACCACGACAGAACACTTCCCGACCTTATTATTTCCACTTCTGCTTTACGGCACAAACCGGGCTACTATCTCTTTTAAAAATCCTAGCTTGCCCAGAACTCAACAACTCCACCGAGATATTTCCAGAACAAATGTCATCTTTTTGCACGCCCAAAGAATCAATAAAACCCGAAATATCCCCACTCTTCCCTGAATTCAACTGCGTCTTAATAAATTTATGCAAACTTTTGCCAGACAGACCTGCTTTTTCACATGAAGGAGCTTTATTAATGCAATACAAGTCCATCCCACTATTAATTATTCCCTTAATCACATTTTTATGGGGATGATTATAAGTGTTTCTCGGTCCAGCAGAGATAATTGCATATGTAGGATATGTTGGACTTGATGCTGGCTTTGATAGCTTTGGCCACAATTTTCTACTAATCTCATTGCTGCCATGGTGCGGCACACTAACGACATCGGCACATAATGGCTTCCCACCCTTATATATCGATGAGCCTCCCACCAAGTCTCCTCCGACAAAGAAACAAGCATTCCCGAAGCGAAGCTGAAACACTAGAGTAGTATGGTTCCAATTTATATTATCCCCTCGTTCTGATGGGGATGAAGCCAACTTCTCTAGCACACGAAGAAGCCATTGGAAAAATTCCTGGCATCCCTTATTTTCTGGGAATAAGAACTGAATATTCAAGTCCCCAAAAATCACTTCACTATTCCACGCAAGCGGGGCTTGTTTTAGCTTCGGTATCCCAAGTTTTTGAATTAAAGATTCAATTTTCGCTAACTCTTTGCGGACAAAAGTAGCATTAGAAGATGAGTCTGTAAATTTATACTTACCGAATCCGAACGGGACAAGCTGGACTAGTTTCTCTATTGTCCGGCCATTACCTGAGAAATGTTCCAACACCTTACTCAAGCCGAAATAATGGTCCGCATCTAAGTGCGTGATTATCACAGCACTAAGTGTTGTTACCTTCTTTTCTATTAGGAAATCAAGAACAGGTGGCGCGGGATTGACTTTTGAAACACTATGGCAATCTATAAGTATATACTTCGGAACTGCGGCATCAGAAAAACATTCCAGACAAATTGAATTCCCCTGTCCAACATTAAAAAAATGGATGAGAACCTTTGCAATGTCCCTTTTACTTGCCAAGAATATCCCTCAGTTTTTTTATATCCTCATCAATCTTCACCCGAGGAATAATATTTTCTTTGCTTGAGACAAAAGGAGCAGGGAATCCGACAAGCCGCATTTTTTGCTTGCCATCTTTTTCAATGAGGCTTGCGCGATATCTGGCACCTTCGGCAATTGTGGATGGGTCCCCCCACTCCGACATGAGCGACTTCGGGACATTATAAATCTCCTGTCGCCCATTGGACTCAACTATCAAAAGCTTCACAATGTCAGATTCAAAACCTACGATTTCCCCCTCACCAAACGCAACTTCTTTCTCCCCCCATAGAAGGCTCCCTGAGTCAGAACTCCCGCCGCCACCCGTAAGATTCACGTCCGGCTTTCTAGTTTGATTCGCAGTTTTTAGATTAAACTGCCCTGCATACATAGTGGAGTCTTCCACCTTCACATATTCCGGAGGTGTATCTATTGCTATTGCCATTTGCCGGTCTCCAAATAATTTACGTGCCTCTTTATAAAATTCACCGCCATATCGTATGTCTCAGTAATATGCTCTTCTATTTTAAAATCTTTCGCGGGCAAGTCCACCCGGTAAAAATCCAAGTCATACATAAGGCCCGGAATCTGTTGCTCAGCGGATTTAAATTTATGATAGCGTGCCGCAACATCCTTCGTCGAAACAAAGCTTCCAAAACGCAAGAACCACTTGTTATCCGGGACCGAAACATGCGAATATAGTCCAGCTTCAGAAACAGGGGGTTCTTTTTTAGAAAAATCAGGAGCAATTGGCAGATATTTATATAGAAGATTTTTATAGAACTCAGCTTTTTTAGGTTCACTTTCTTGCGCTATAACATAATACCTTAGACCTACCCGACCAATTTCCTTAAAATTACTTTGGCTGTAAGCAAAATCCAATATTTCCTTTAACTCTGGAATCCCCCCCATAAAATTATACGCGTTCTCTTTGCCATACCAATGCCGCAATGGCTCAAACACATATTCCCTACAAGTCTCCTCATCTATCAATCTCGCAGGATTTAAGGTAAATTTTTCAAATTTGGAATAAAACTTTTCCACCACAGCCGTATTGGAAAGATTATCCGTGCTTTTATCCGTCCGTAAGGGTTTATACCTTAACTCAAGGATAAAGTGCTTAACAAAGAATTTATCTATTGCCATTTATGTTTTTTCCTAACCCACTACATTTTATCAAATTCATTAGTCGCTTCCTTGGCCAATTAGCCGCCCGGGCTGTTATCCGGGGGCGGCCCTTAAGCCGCACCTGGATAGCGGAGCGGGAGGGCGGCGTATTGAGAGCGCGAGCTGACACAACACCTTCCCCACATAGATGGCTCTGCCTCCTCTCCCCTTGCAGCAATGTAGTAGAATTTTGAGATGGAAATAGGATTTGCTATCGGGAAGACCTCTGGGGGCGAGTTCAACCCCAACTTTACTCTCGTTTCTATTGTCCGCACCTATGACGACATACGGAAAGCCGAGCAGACCGGATTAGTCGGGCACACCAGGTCTTTCTTCAATTTCATTCAGGCACTCAGCAGGAATCCTGCTTTTACCAAGGAAATCCTCGGCATCAGGAAGGAACTAAAATTACCCACCTCTGGCCTACCCTTCAACAAGTATCTTTCGTTCAATGATTTTGTTAGCAAGAACATTAAAAGCAATATTCCCATCATTCAGCGGTTCTTGGGGAAAAACAAGCTTCGCAATTCCTTTGCATACCCCCCCGAACTGGACAAGTG
Organism: Elusimicrobiales bacterium; assembly: GCA_028688015.1. GTDB lineage: Bacteria > Elusimicrobiota > Elusimicrobia > Elusimicrobiales > UBA9959 > UBA9959. The sequence continues at coordinate 3,209 of JAQTZB010000003.1, forward strand.
CCTATACGACATAGTCTTTTACGGCATTGTCTCTCCCTTCTCAGCGGTGCAATCGTCAATTGCTTGGAATCCTTCCATATCCTCCCCCGTGGAGTGCATCGAACTTAGCATCTTCGCGCCAGTTACCAAGCATGCCCTGCATAAGTTCATAGATAGGAACTGGAAAGATATTTCGTCATCAATGAGACGCTTAGAGCAAAAGCCAACCGCTGACTTTTCTCAGATTAGCCCCAGGGATTTTGAGATTGTAGACCTTAGAGACCAAAAGAAATTTACTTTCTCTAAGATTGCAGAAGTTCTCTCAGATAAATACGGCGAAGATGATGTTGATGCCACCATCAACCGAGACTCTGTAAAGACAGCCTACACCCGCACAAAGAAGAAGATTATAGATATCTTCAAATCCAAGTAAGCCCCTAGCGCACTAGTAACATAGGGTCATAAGAACTTATGTTCCACTAGTGCGCCCACACATATCCCAACGGCTGCACCTTAATATACTTTCCTCATGGAGACACATGAGAGAGGATTCAAGGCAACATCCGGGCGCGCCCCGCTCCGTGCCCGCGCGGGCTCAATGCCCCGCGAGGCCGGGGCGCAGCGCGCCCTACTTGATAATCTTGTTTAACATATTTCAAACGGAGAGGATTTATGAAAAGCAAAGAACAACTGATATTACGCATTCAATTAATGGGCTGCCAGCTTAATTTTAAGCCCTATTGGGATACCGAATCGCACAGTATTCTTCTTGAGGTTCGAAAACCCGCTCAAATCATAGATGGACAACTCACTGGCTCGCAAATCGATGTATACGACGATAGGACATTTCGAGCCTGGACACCCCAAACAACAAAAGCGAACCGCTACTCACGTATTCATAGCCTGATAATTCGAAACCTCGATGGAGAATGCGAGCTATTTGTGCCCGCTGCAAAGGCGGACGAGATACTCCCGCATTTTGGGGCCATAGTAAAGCGCTCCTGTTCTGAGGCTACTAAGGCTATTTTAAAGCTCTTTGGCGAAAAAAAACGCTCGCAGGAATGAGGTTTTAGACATGTCACCAATCAATCCTATGCCAAACACCCCCGACCAACACCAAGCAGCAGAAAATATGCCCCCGCGATTAATTAATGTAAAGCAATTGTCCGCTTATCTATCAATGCCTGTGGCAACGATATACACCTATGTGCATACCAAGAAGATACCCGATTCCTGTATAAAGCGAATCGGGCGGGCGCTAAGGTTCGATGTGGGGCAGGTGAATGTCTGGATTAACGGGATTTCTGCTGCTCAACCCACCGCTCTAGGGCATAAACAATCTGCTCATTAAGGGAGCGGCGCTCTTTTTCAGATATGGCCTTCAGTTCCTCTCTAAGGGTTTTGGGATACCTCAGGGTAACTGTGACAAGTTCTTTGCTTTTTTCCTTAGCCATACCTCAATTATATCAAAGACAATCAAACAGCTACCAATGTGGTATTGAAATGGAATCAGAGTGATGGTATAATAATGGTGTCACTTTGAAACCATTCAAACTATGGCAATATTTAAGAAGCAGGACACCTGGTGGATAGATTACTACGCCAATGGCACGCGTAAGCGAGAAAAGATTGGAACAAGCCACAAACTCGCCCAGGAAGTCTTAGCCAAGCGCAAGGTGGAGATTGCGGAAGGCAAATTCTTTCCAGAGCGGCAGAAGAAGACTATTTCCTTTTCTGAAATGGCAGACCTTTATTGGGAACTGCATGGGAAGCAAGTTCCAAGCGCGGTCGGCATCTTTTACCATTTAAAGCAACTGAAAGCCTTTTTCGCCTCCAAACCCCTTGAACAGATTTCTGTTCCCGATGTTCTCCAATACCTCAACGGCATTAAGGAAAAGTGTTCGGCAGCAACCGCAAACCGACATCACAATGTTTTAAGGGCAATCTTTAATCGCGCTATTGAGTGGGAAAAGCACGACGGCAGGAATCCTGCCGCAAAAGTTAAGCAGTTCAGGGTAGAGAATTCTCGAACCAAGTTCCTTGAAAATGAGGATATAACAAGGCTTTTAGCTGTCTGTGATGCTGAAGTTCAGCCAATAGTGATTTTTGCGTTGCTTACCGGAATGAGACGGGGCGAAATAGTCGGGCTCCGTTGGGAGCATATAGACCTCGCCAATGGGGTTATCCATGTCCTTAAGACCAAATCAGGGGAACCACGCGAAATCCCAATAGCGGCTAAGCTACGGGTCTTAATCGAGTCTATACGGAAGGGAGACGGCGGCAGGGTGTTCAATATTTCAACCAGGGCGCTTAACCGCCACTTCACTAAGGCCCTATTGTTAGCAGGGATACAAGATTTCCGTTTTCATGACCTGAGGCACACCTTCGCCTCTCACTTCATCATGCGAACAAATGACCTTCCCGCTACCCAAAAGCTTTTGGGGCACAAATCCCCCCGCATGACTCAGCGTTACGCCCACCTATCCAAGGGACACTTACAAGTGGAAATGCAAATCTTTGATTCGGGGTGGACAGATATATGGACAGAGAATGACGCTACGAAATTAATCCAAAAACACGAACCGACCATTTTGAACAATCACATTATTTGAGCACACCCATTTGGGGATTGGTTTTCTGCTTTGGAGATAAAAGTGGGCAAGAATCTGTCCAGCAATTTGAGGATACTCATCCGCATCTGTCCTCAATATTTCTGCTGCTTTCTCTGAAAAATCCTTTGGCTTTGGGTGAACAATAAAGTGCCGATAATCCCGAAGAAATATTTTAAACTTTGCCCATAGCGGCTCATTTAGATACGAAATATTGTCATATCCGTTTATATAACAAAGCGAATCTATATCGTATAACAATCCTTCACCTTTGCTGCCTGTGCGTTTTAATTCCTTCCCTTCAAACTTAAATTTTTCCAAAAATCGGCTATAAAGCAGTTTTGCAAGCGAAGTCGCATCATTTTTGCTGTTTTTAAATCGAAACAGATTCATTTTCACATAAGCTTCAACAGCCATATAGCTAAACAATAGAATCTCTGCATTACGACCGAACAAAACCTCAAACCTTCCCTTATCTACTGTTTTATAAAAAGTTCGCATTTCAAATGCATTTGCCTTGGCAGTTAGCAGATATACTTTCGACAAATGCAGGGGAATTACAGTCGGTTCCATGTTTATTCGTCCTAGTCTATGGCAACTCTAGATTCACAAAGAATACTACTTTGACATGCCCTTGGACACCTATACGGACACCAACGCATGTAATTTCCACAGACCATAGCAAAATAGAAACGGCAGACTTCTATAGTCTGCCGTCGTAGAAACTTCTTTAAAGTTTTGGAGCGGGCGATGGGAATCGAACCCACGTCTCAACCTTGGCAAGGTCGCGTTCTACCATTGAACCACGCCCGCTTAATGCCAACTACTACTTGGATATTTTAGCAAAAAGGGCGGCATTTTTGGAATACCGCCCTTTTTTAATCAGTAATGCTCCGGCGCGTGGCCTTCTTTTACTTCCTTGCTGAAGGACAGGCCCAGCAGCAGCGCGGCCAGCGCCAGGTAGCCGATGGTGAACTGGTAAGGCACCTGCCGCACCAGGTCTCCCAGCTGCCACGGCAGGTACATATTGCCGTCTGGTATCGCCGAGTGGATCATGCCGAAGAAAGTGAATACCGCACACACCGCCACGTAGAACGCGGCCGCGCGCACCTGCCGGTCTATCAACTTGGCCATGAAGGCGCCCCACAGCATGCCGGTGAGGATGAAGCCGTTGCCCAGCGCCACTATCACCAGCAGCTCGGGCAGACCCTTGTCCGCGGCCGCCATGTTCTTATTGAAGAGCTCGGTGGGCACCATGCCCGGGTTGGACAGTTTTATCTGCAGCATGCGCGCCACCGTGGGGAAGTAGGCCATCGCCACCGCAGGCGCGTGCTTGACCGGGCAGGCGTGGAAGGCCTGGCACATGATGTCGAGCGCGACGAAGATGAGTATTGGCGCGATCACGGCCGCGGGGATCAGCTCCACCATGAAACCGAGGTAGCCCAGGAAGCCGCCCAGACCGATGAACAGGCCGGTCAGCAGCGTATACCCGGCGCGGGCGCCCATGGCTTTGTAGGCGGGCTGGCCTATGTAGGGCGTGCTCTGCGCCACGCCGCCGCAGACGCCGGCCACCAGCGTGGCCACGGCCTCGGTCAGCAGGATATCGCGGGTATTGAAGTCGTCGCCGGCCACCCTGGCGCTTTCGGTGACGTTCACCCCGCCTACCACGGTGAGGATGGCGAACGGTATGGCTATCGGCAGGTATTTAAGCGCGGCGCCCATGCCCTTCATGAATTCCAGCGTGGGGATGGGCAGGCTGAAATAGAGTTCAAGCCCGGGCAGCGGCTTCGGGATGCCGCCGGCCAGGCCGTGCGGGGCGAGGATATAATAGAGCACCGTTCCGATGACCACCGCGCCGAACACGCCGGGGAAATTCCTGGGCAGTTTTATGCCGGCCACCAGCGTATACATGATCAGGCCGAGGGCGATCAGGCCGATGATGGGCATCTTGAAGACCTCTAGCATCGGGATGAAGCCGATGAGCGCGAGGCCTATGCCGGCGAGGGAGCCCAGCAGGCCCGCCTGAGGGATCTGCTTCTGCAGCCAGCCGCCGATGAAGGAGAAGGCGAACTTGAAGACGCCGATGAGCACCATGGTCGCCATGCCCAGGTACCAGGTCATCATGCCGGCGTCGTACTCGCTCATGCCGTTGGCCTTGAAGCCGAGAAAGGCCGGGCCGAGCACGGCCAGCGCTATGCCGATGGAGGACGGCGTGTCGAGACCGAGAGGCATGGCGGTAACCCTGGCGTTGCCGGTCTTCTTGGCCAGGCGGAAGGCCATCCAGGTGTAGATCAGGTCTCCGAACAGCACGCCAAAGGCGGTGCCGGGGAACATCCGCTTGTAGACGATCTCGGCCGGGAAGCCGAAAGCGAAGATGAGGATGCCGGCCATGAAGGAGAGCACGGTCATGTTATCGAACATCAGGCCGAAGAAGCCGTTGACGTCGCCCATGGTGAACCACTCGTATTTGAAAGGCTTATTGTTTGTGTCTGCCATGTTATCTCCCCTAATCTGATTTTACTTACACTGGATTCCGGTTTTCTCCGGGATGACGGCAACTGACGACTAAAATTTGTAGGCCAGCGCGCCGCCGACTGCGCCGTCGGCCGACAGGTACGGCGCGAAGCGCACTGCGGAGGGCGTCACCGGCGCGCCGCGCCTGACGGCGGTTCTGCCGCCGCGGGCGATGGCCTTGCCTATGCCGTAGCCAACGGCCCAGCCCAGCGGGTAGTCGCTGGCCCAGTGCACGCCGTTGTTGACCATCTGGAAGCTCAGCGCGCCCAGCAGGGCGTAGCCCACCGGCTTCACGAATTTTTTCTCCGGGTAATTCTCGGCGATGACCGTCATGGTCATCACGCAGGTGGCCAGGTGGCCGGAAGGGAAGGCGTCGTAGCGCGTGCGGTGCGCCTGGAAGTCCTTGAAGGAAGGGAACATGCGCCAGACGCCGCGGTCGGCGGTAGCGGCGCGGGGCGTCTCGCGGCCGGTGACGCGCTTCATCACCTGCGTGGTGAAGCCGGTGACCAGCAGGCCCTCGGCCAGCTGGTGGCCGGTCTGCGCGGCGCGCCAGTCGTCTTTAAGCCAGCCGGCCGCCTCGAAATAGCCGAACAGCCCGAGGTTCACCCAGCCGTCGCCTATAAAGTAGAAAGCGGAACCCAGGTCGCTCGGGCCGCGGAAGATTGAGACGCCGCCGGCCTTCAGATAGGTCTTGGTCTTGTCCACGCTGGAGATATTGAGGCGCCTTCCAACGCGCCGAGTCTCCTCGTAGATCTCCTGGTCGTATTTTATAAGCAGGACGGTGGACGCGCCGATGGCCGCGAGCCACGGCAGGTTGTCTTTTTTGAAACTCTCTTTTACGAACAGGCCCCAGTCCGCGGGGCCCGCGCCGATGGTGCGCCACAGGCCGGGCTTGGCATATTCCAGCGTCGAACCGTCTTTGAGCGTGTAGGTTTTAGTCTGCGCCGCAGCGGGCGCGGTCAGCAGGGAGAGCAGGCAGGCGGAGAGTACGGCGTTGCGCATCAGCCCCTGGCCAGTTTCCACTTGGTGCCGCCGGCAGCGTCCTCTATCAGCACGCCTTTGTCGGCCAGCGCGCGGCGCAGCTCGTCGGACTTTTTCCAGTCCTTGGCCTTGCGGGCGGCTTCGCGCTCTTTTATCAGCGCGGCCAGCTCGGGGGCCAGCTCGCCGGCCTCGGCCGACTTGAAAAGGTCCAGTGCGGTCACTTCCTCGGCGGCCAGCGCGAAAGCCAGCCGCTGCGGCGCGGGCAGGGAGGCGTCTTTCAGCGTCTCCCACAGCACGGCCATCGCAGCCGGCATATTCACGTCGTCGGCGAGCGCCTCGCAGAAATCCCTGAAGTACTTGGCCTCGCGGTCCAGCGAGTGCGGCGCGGTGCCGGCTTCGGCCTTAACTTTCTGCGCCAGCGCGCGCAGGCCGTCAAGGCCGCGGGCGGCGGCTTCCACGCCTTCCCAGGTGAACTCGAGCTGTTTGCGGTAATGCGTCAGCAGGCAGTAGTAGCGGTAGGCCAGCGGGTCGTAGCCGCGCTGCGGCAGCGACGAGGTGGTAAGGAAATCGCCGGCGCTCTTGGACATCTTGCCCTCGTCGCCGGTCACCAGGAAACGGGCGTGCATCCAGTAATTGCAGAAAGTCTTGCCGCTGGCGCCCTCGCTCTGGGCTATTTCGTTGGTGTGATGGATAGCCACGTGGTCCTCGCCGCCCCAATGTACGTCGATAGTCTCGCCCAGGTGTTTGACGGCCATGGCCGAGCACTCCATGTGCCAGCCGGGAAAGCCCTTGCCCCACGGCGAATCCCATTCCATCTGGCGCTGCTCGCCGGGCGCGGCGAACTTCCACACGGCGAAGTCGGCCGGGTGGCGCTTGGCGGCGTTGGCCTCTATGCGCGCGCCGGCCTTCAGGCCCTCCATGTGAGCCTTGCCCGCCAGCTTGCCGTAATCCGAAAGCTTGGAGATGTCGAAATAGACGCCGTCGCCGGGGATGTTGTAGGTATAGCCCTTTTTCTCCAGGACCGCGGCCATGTCTATCATCTCCTGCACATAGTCGGTGGCGGGGCAAAGCACGTCGGGCGGCAGGCAGTTCAGGGACTTATAGTCCTTGAAAAAGGCTTCCGTGTAGAACTTGGCCACTTCCCAGGCGGTCTTGCCCTCGCGTTTGGCGCCCACTTCCATCTTATCCTCGCCGGTGTCGGCGTCGGAGGTCAGGTGCCCCACGTCGGTAATATTCATCACGCGCTTGACCTTCCAGCCGAAGAACTTCAGCATCCGCACGAAGGCGTCCTCGGTGATGTAGGTGCGCAGGTTGCCGATATGCGCGTAGTGGTAAACGGTAGGCCCGCAGGTGTAGATGCCCACCTCGCCCTCTTTGAGCGGCTTAAAGAGCTCCTTCTGCCGCGTCATCGTGTTGTAGATCCTGAAGTTCATGACAGCTCCTACTGTTTGTCGGCCAGAGCCTTCTTAAGCCTGGCTTCCAGGTCGCCGAAGAAAGCGCCGCAGAGCTCCGGCCCGCGGCGGACGGCGTACTTGTCCTGCATAATGCAGGAGACTTCTATCTCGGAAAAGGGATAGACCGCGCCCTTGGGGGCCAGCGAATAGGTGAAGCCGATCTCGCTGAACGAGGCCTCGGCGTGCCGCCTGACGGCCGCGTCGTAGGCGGCGGTCAGCAGCGGCTCCAGCGCCGCCTCCAGGTCCGGGTCCGGCGTCTTCACCAGCTTGAAGGTGCGCTTTTCGAACACGGTGGCCGCGCCGGGGCCGGCGGGGTGCGCCTGGCCGCTTTCTACGGCGGGGCGGCCGCCAGCGCAGGCGGCCAGCAGCGCGGCCAGCAGCGGCAGCGCCAGCAGGGCCGGGCGCCTCATTTCAGCACGCTCACTATCGCGTAGCAGACCATAGCGTCGCCGTGGCCCACTTCGCCCAGGCCCTCGCGGCTCTTGGCCTTAACGCTGAGGTCGGACTTGTCCAGTTTCAGGATCTTCGCCAGCGACTCGCGGATGGGTTCGTAATGCGGCTTGAGCTTGGGCTCCTCGGCCACTATGGTAACGTCCACGTTGATGATGCGGGCCTTTTTGGCTGACAGGATCTCCAGCGTCTTCTCGGCAATGGCCTCGCTGGAAATGCCCATGATGGTCAGATCGGTGGGAGGGAAATAGACGCCTATCTCGCCGGCGGCCACGGCCCCCAGCAGCGCGTCGCAGATGGAGTGCAGCACCACGTCGCCGTCGGAGTGGCCCAGCAGGCCCTTGGTGTGTTCTATCTTCACGCCGCCTATGATCAGCGGGCGGCCCTCCACCAGGCGGTGGATGTCGTAGCCGAAACCTGCGCGGGCCACGGGGATCTTTATCCGGGTGCTCACCTTGGCCGCTTCTTTTTCGTCTTTCATAAAAGCCTCCGCTATCAGCAAATCTTCCGGCGTGGTTATCTTGATGTTGCGGTAGGTCGAGGGCACCACCGCCGCCTTCACGCCCAGAGTCTCCAGGATCTGCGACTCGTCGCTGTAATCTTTCTCGGCGGCCGCGGCCAGCAACCGCGCCAGCACGTCGCGCCGGTAGCACTGCGGCGTCTGCACCGCCAGCAGCGTGGCGCGGTCCGGGGTGCTTTCGAACCGCTGGCCGCCCGGCGCCAAGGTCTTCACCGTGTCTTTCAGCGGCACGGCCGGCACCGCGGCGCCCGCGCCGGCGGCACCGTCCAGGCAGGCCCGGATCAGGCCCGCGTCGGCGAAGGGCCTGGCCCCGTCGTGCACGGCCACCAGTTCCGCGCCGGGGCTGACCAGCTTGAAAGCGTTGCGCAGCGAGGCGGTCCGCGTGGCCCCGGCGGGCGCGGTCTGCACGCCGGCCCTGGCCCACTCGGCGCCGTGCGCCGCCAGGTTTTCGGGGGACAGCGCGAGGATGATTTTAGAGAACAGCCCGCTCGCGGCGAAGACCTCCACCGTGCGCTCTATCAGCGGCCGGCCGCCCAGCAGGAGGTACTGTTTCTCCCGCCCCATGCGCGAGCCGGAGCCGCCGGCCAGGATGATGGCCTCAGCTCCGGGGATCTTCTTCTTGTTGGACACTCGGGTACTCCGGTCTTAGGGCTGCTTGGGCCCCTGGGCGGCGGCTTTGCCCTTCACGCGGGTGAAGATGATGCGCCCCTGCGAGGTCTGCAGGATGGACTGCACCACCGCGTCCACCTTCTTGCCTATGAACTCGCGGCCGTCCTCGATGACGATCATAGTGCCGTCGTCGAGGTAGCCCACGCCCTGCTCCTTCTCTTTGCCGTCCTTCATGACGAAGACGCTCATGTCCTCGCCGGGCAGCACTACCGGTTTGAGGGCTATGGTCAGGTCGTTGACGTTGAGCACGGTGACGTTCTCGAGCGCGGCCAGTTTATTGATGTTGAAGTCTATCGTGATGATGGAGGCGCCCAGCTCTTTGGCTATGACGACCAGCTTCATCTGGTTGTCGGCGGTCTCCTTGATGTCGCGGTCTATCACGCGGAACGGGATATCGCGCGATTCCTGCAGGCGGGCCAGGATGTCCAGGCCGCGGCGGCCCTTGGCGCGGGCGATATGGTCGGAGGACTCGGCCAGCGAGTGCAGCTCGGTCACCACGAAGCGCGGCGTGATGATGCCGCCGGTGATGAAGTGCGTGTCGCAGATGTCCAGCACGCGGCCGTCCACGATGGCGCTGAGGTCCAGCACCTTCATGTTCTTGCCGCCCTTCTTGCCGACCGAGAGGATGTTCTTGTCCAGGTCGTCCAGCTCGGGGATCTTCTTGATGCTGATCATCATGCCCAGCAGCGCCAGCGCGTAGCGCACTATGATGTTATAGCGCAGCCACAGGTCGCTGAAGGACTCGTTGCCGATCTGGAAGACAGTGTAGTCCAGCAGCTTCGAGATGATGATGCCGGCCACCGCGCCGATAATGCCGATTATCAGCGAGAAGAGGCTCACGCTCTCGAAGACGTACTCTATGCCGATTATCACCAGGCCTATCAGCACGCCGAACGCCAGGCCCTTGAGGTCCTTGGAGACGGTCAGCCAGGTCAGCACCGGCGTTACAATGAGGGCAGCGGCCCTGAAGATCCAAACTATCATGTGTAGCTCCTTGTTACTTGCCCGCCTTCGCGGGGATTAATTTCAGCAGGGCGGCGTACAGCCCGCCCAGGTCGCGCGCTACCTCGAGTTTGAGGGACTTGAAGCGCCCCTCGTCCTTCTTAGGCAGGCGCGGCACGAAAGCCGTCTTGAAGCCGAGGCGCTCGGCCTCGGCCAGGCGCCGGTCCAGGAAGCCGGGGCTGGCCGCCTGCGCGAGGATGCCTACCTCGCCGATGAACACGCAGTCCGGCGGCACCGGGATATCCTTGCAAGAGCTGATCAGCGCCGCGCAGAAAGCCATGTCCAGCGCGGTATCCTTCACCTTGATGCCGCCCTGCAGCGAAGCGAACACATCCATCTCGTCGAAGCGCAGCCCCACGCTCTTCTCGAGCGCGGCTATCAGCATCTGCGCGCGGTTCAGGTCCAGGCCGGTCACGGTGCGGCGCGGGTACGGCAGGTAGGACTTGGTGGCCAGCGCCTGCAGTTCGGCCAGCATGGGCCGCGCGCCCTCGAAGGCCACGGCGAAGGCCCGGCCTATCAGGGCCTTGTCGCGGTCGGTCTCGCTCATCAGCAGGCCGGCGTCGTCCACCGGCCGCAGCCCCCTGGAGGTCATCTCGAAGATGCCGGTCTCGTCCACCGGGCCGAAGCGGTTCTTGTGCGGGCGCAGCACGCGAAAGACGTTGCTCTTCTCCGCGTCGAAATAGAGGACGGTGTCCACGATATGCTCAAGCACCTTGGGGCCCGCGAGCGAGCCCTCCTTGGTGACGTGGCCGAGCAGGAACAGCGGCGCGCCGGCGGACTTGGCGATCTTGAGCAGCTCGGCCGCGCACTCCCGGATCTGGCCGACGGAGCCGGGGCTGCCCACGAACTCCGGGTGGTACATGGTCTGGATGGAATCTATGACGAGGAAAGCCGGCTTCAGATTGCGGACTTCCTCTATGATGCGGGCGAGGTTAGTCTCGCTCATCAGGTAGACATTGTCGGGCCTGGCGCCCAGACGCTCGGCGCGCGAGCCCACCTGGGCCAGCGACTCCTCTCCGGAGACGTACAGGATCTTGCCCGCCTTGTAAGCGCCGTTGGCCAGGGCCGCGCAGCTTTCCAGCGTCAACGTGCTCTTGCCTATGCCGGGCGGGCCGGCCAGCAGCACCACCTGGCCCTTCACCAGGCCGCCGCCCAGCGCGCGGTCCAGTTCGGAGATGCCAGTGCGGGCGTGCTCGGCCTTCAGCGCGCGCGCCTCGGAGAGCTTAACGGGCGCTTCGGAAAAATCGGTCAGGCCGCGCGCGGCGGCGGCGGCCTTAGAGAGGACCTGTTCGGCCTCTTCCACCAGGGTGTTCCAGCCGCCGCAGCCGGCGCATTGGCCCGCCCACTTGGGGAAGGCCTGGCCGCACTGCTGGCACCGGTAGATGGACTTGAGCTTCATGCTATTTCTTCATGGCCCCCAGCGAGGCGAAGCCGAACAGGTACGCTATGTCCTTGTCCTCGAAGATGAGCCGCGTGGTGAAGTTGACGCGGCTGGCCTCGGCCAGGTCGCTCACGCGCGCGCCGGCGGAGATATATTTATTCAGCTTGGCGTCCGCGCCCACGTCGTAGCGGGGCTTATTGAACAGCCGGCCCTTGATGTCGCGGTTGCGGGTAAACTCGGACCCCTCCACCAGGAAGCTGATGCGGTCCCACTTGGAATTGAGGAACGGCGACCAGCGCGCCCCGAAGCCGCCCGAGCCGCGCAGCACACCCGCGTACAGGTCGAACTTGCCGACCTCCCAGCCCAGCTGCGCGTCCACGGTGTTCATCACCTCGTAGTCTACGCCGCGGGCCGTGTCCTTGGTGTTGATCATGTTGGCCCCGCCCAGGTAGTAGTAGCGCTTCTCGCGGGGGTAGATCTTAATGCCGAAATCGTTCTTGGAGGAATGCGCGGAGGGCTCGTACTTGTAGTCCCAGCGCAGGTAAGTGCGGAACCCGCCCACGCGGCCCAGGGCCTCTTTCACGGACACGGAGGCGTCGCGGATGTTGCTGACAGCCTCGCTGACGTCGGCCTTCATCTTCTGGTCGGTCACCAGCGCGCCGGCCACACCCTCGCCGCGGTTGACCTTGTCCACGATGGAATCGGTCTTGTCCAGCATCGCATCGAGCTTGGCGGTGATGGAATCCAGCCGCTCCACCACCTTCTCGGCGTGCGGCTGGCTGTTGGCCACCAGGTCGTTGACGTTGGCGGTGATCTCGCGCAGGTTGCCCATGACTTCGTTGAGGTCGCGGGCCAGGCGGCCCTCGCCGTTTATGTCTTCAACCATCTTCTGCAGGCTGGTCACGGCCTTGGAGAGGGCGCGGTCCAGCGGCAGCGAATCGTCGCCCGGCACGGTGGTGCCGGCGGGGATGCGCCCGGAGGCGGCGCGGCCCTGGTCGATCTGCATGTACTTGGAGCCGATCATGCTGGTGGCGCCCACCAGGAAGCGGGCGTCGCGGTAGATCTTGACGCCGTCCTTGATGGCCAGCTCCACGATGACCTTGTCGCCCTTGAGGTAGATCTGCTTGATCTTGCCGACCTCCACTCCGGAGAGCTTGGCGGTGGCGCGGTCGGGCAGGCCGGCGACATCGCTGAATTCCACGTAGATGGGATAGAACTTCTGGAAGGAATAGTCTCCAAGCAGGAAAACGGCGGTGGCGAACAGGATCCCGCCTATCAGTACGAAAATCCCGACCTTCATCTCGCTGTTCATGTGATCCTTAGCTGAAGCGTTAGCCCCTAATGATATCTATATACGATATCCATTATATAAAAAAAGCGAAGGGAGGCGGCGTCCGCCGCCGCAAGAGGGAAGTTCTTCAGTCGTTCTGGTTCTGGCGGACGCGGGAGAGGTGGGAGATGCGCATGAACTCGCGCACTTCGGCGTTCGCGGAGAGGCGGAACTTGTCCGGCTCCGAAACCTCCACGAATTCGCCCTTGGACAGCATGGCCACCCGGCTGGAGATGTCGAGCGCGAGCTTCATGTCGTGCGTGACCACCACGGAGGTGATGCCCAGCTTGGCGCGCATGTCGGTGATGAGGTCCTTTACCATGCCGGTGGTCACCGGGTCCAGGCCGGTGGTGGGCTCGTCGTAAAGGATGTATTTCGGCTCGGCCGCTATGGAACGCGCCAGCGACACGCGCTTCTTCATGCCGACGGACAGCTCGGACGGCTTCAGGTTCTCCACGTCCTTCAAACCCACCAGCGCCAGCTTGGCCTTCACGATCTTAGGGAACTCGCTCTTGGGGATATCGGTCAGGTATTTCAGGCCGAAAGCCACGTTTTCCAGCACGGTCAGCGAGTCGAACAGCGCGCCCTCCTGGAACAGGTAGCCGAAGCTGCGGCGCACCTTGGCCAGGGTGAACTCGCTGCGGGTGGAGGCGATGTCCTGGCCGTCCACTACGATCTGCCCGCTGTCGGGGCGCAGCAGCCGGATGAGGCACTTGATGAAGGTGCTCTTGCCGATGCCGGAGGGGCCAATGACGCTGAACAGCTCCCCCTCCTTTATCGTGACGGAAATGTCCTTGAGGACCCTCTTCTCGCCGAAAGCTTTATTGAGGCCTTTTATCTCTATCATATGCCCACCGCCACGAGGATGGCGCTGATGAAATAGTCTATGACCATCACCAGCACCATGCTGGCCACCACGGCCTCGGTGGTGGCCTTACCCACGCCCTCGGCGCCGCCCCTGGTATTCATGCCCTTGTAGCAGGACACGGTGGCGATCATGAAGGCGAAGGCGAAGGTCTTCAAAAAGCCGTGCATGAAGTCCCCGATCTCGACGTAGGTGTAGATGTCGTTCATGAACACCGACGTCGGGATCCCCAGCCGCACAACGCCCACCAGGGCGCCGCCCAGGATGCCCAGGAAATCCGCCAGCACCGTCAGCAGCGGCAGCATGACCATGAAAGCTATGTAGCGCGGCACCAGCAGGTAGCGCGTCGGGTTGGTGCCAAGCGTGTAGAGCGCGTCGATCTGCTCGGTCACGGCCATGGTGCCGATCTCGGCGGTCACCACGGCGCCCGCGCGGCCGGCCACCACGATGGAGGTCAGCACCGGGCCCAGTTCCTTGAGCATCGTGAAGGCCACCATCGTGCCGATATAGAGCGGCTCGTTGAAAAGGTTCTTGGAGGAATTGCCGGTCTGCAGCGACAGCACCATGCCGGTGAAGAAGCTGGTCAGCGCGGTCACGGTGACCGAATCCACGCCGATGCTAACGCACTGCTTGACCGTCTCATGGACCTCCAGCCTGGAGCGGAAGAACCAGAAGAACACGGAGCGCAGCATCAGCGCCGCCGCGCCCAGCGCCTGGGTCAGGGCGATGAATTCGCCGCCGATCTTCTCGGTGAGGCAGTATTTCATTCGACGAACACCCTCGGCACGCGGGCGGAGATCTGCGTGAAGATCTCGTAATTTATCGTGCCAGCTATCTCCGCCAGCTCCTCGGCGGTCACCTCTTCGGCGCCCTGGCGGCCCAGCAGCACGGCCTCCGATCCGACGGAGGCCTCCTTAACGGCGGTCACGTCCACCATGGTCATGTCCATGGTGACGTTGCCCAGCACGCGGCAGCGGCGGCCGCCTATCAGCACGGCGGCCCTGTTGGAGAAGCGGCGGATGTAGCCGTCGCCGTAGCCGGCGGGAATCGTCGCGATCTTCAGGGCGCGGTCGGCCCGGAAAGATTTGTTGTAGCTGATGAAGGCGCCCTCCCGGATGTTCTTGAGGAAGACGATGCGGGTCTTCAGCGTCATCGCCGGCTCGAAGCCGGGCAGCCCGCCGTAGGCCGCTATGCCGCAGCGCACCATGTCGAGGCGGCTGACGGGAAAATTCATGGCGGCGGCGGAGTTGGCCGCATGCAGCGTCAGCCCGCGCGCGCCGCGCAGCTCCAGCTCGGCGGCGGTCTCGCTGAAGATGGCCAGCTGCGCGCCCGTGTAATCCGGGTCGCTGTCGGCGCTGGAGAGGTGCGTGTAAACGCCGCCTATCTCCACCTCGCCGTGGGCGCGGAGCTCGTCGTAGATCTTCAGCACGGAGGGCTTGCGCGCGCCTATGCGCCCCATGCCGGTCTCCAGCTTGATATGACAGACGGCCTTGCGGCCGGCCGCGCGCGCCGCGTCGGCCACCTGCCGCGCCGCGTCCAGGCTGGCGATGGTCACCATCAGGTCCGCGTTGATGGCCTCCACGAAGCTCTCGAAAGGGTACAGGCTGCCCAGCACCAGCACGGGGCTCTTCAGCCCGGCCGCGCGCAGCGCCAGGCCTTCCTCCACGCACGATACCCCGAAGCCGTACACCAGGCCCTCGCGCTCGGCCAGGCGCGCCAGCTCAACGGCGCCGTGGCCGTAGGCGTTGGCCTTGACGACAAAAAGCAGCCGCGCCGGGGCGGCTGCTTTCTTCAGTTTCTGAAGGTTCTTCCTTACGGCGGAGAGCCGTATTTCAGCGACTGTCGGGCGCAGGATGGTGGCCATGAAAGGCTGTGAGCGCTCCTAGTAGACCGCCGCGGTCTCGGCCCCCATGGGCTCGGGCGCCTGGGTGGCCAGGTTCTCGAACTTGGTATATTCGTGAATGAAGGCCATCTCCACGTCCCCGACGGGGCCGTTGCGCTGCTTGGCTATGATCAGCGTGGCCTTGCCCTTGTGGGTCGGGTCCTCGCGCTTGTAATATTCCTCGCGGTGGATCAGGCCCACCAGGTCGGCGTCCTGCTCGATGGAGCCGGAGTCGCGCAGGTCGGAGAGCTGCGGGCGGTTGCCTTCGCGGCCTTTGTCCTCGCTGCGGCGGTTGAGCTGCGAGAGCGCCACCACCGGCAGCTCCAGGCTGCGCGCCAGGTCCTTCAGCAGACGGGAGATCTCGGCCACTTCCTGCTGGCGGCTCTCGGACCGGCCGGCGCCGCGGATGAGCTGCAGGTAGTCTATCACCACGAGGCCCAGCTGCTTATTTTCGTTCTTAAGCTGCGTCATCAGCTTGCGCGTGCGGTTGCGGATGTCGAGGATGTTGAGCCCCGGCGAGTCGTCGATAAAGAGCGGGGCCTCGGAGACCAGGCCGGTAAAGCGGGTCAGCTGCGGCCAGATCTCGCGCGACAGCTGGCCCTTGCGCACGCCGCTGAGGTTGGCCCGCGCGGCCGAGCAGATGAGGCGCTGCATGATGGAGTAGCGGTTCATTTCCAGCGAGAAGAACGCCGTGGGCACCTTCTTCTCTACGCAGGCGTGGTAGGCCATGTTCAGCGCCAGCGCGGTCTTGCCCATGGACGGGCGGGCCGCCAGGATGATCAGGTCCGACTTCTGGAAGCCGCCGGTCATCTCGTCGAGCTTGGCGAAGCCGGTGGGCACGCCGGTGACGGCGGAATGCTGGTTGTAGGTCTTCTCTATGCGGGCCAGCGTCTCGCCGGCCAGCGTGGCGGAGGAGGCGAAGCCGTGGTCGGTGTTCTTCTGAGCTACGGAGAGCACCTTCTCCTCGGCGAAGTCCATGATCTTGTCCACGCTCTCGGCGCCTTCGAAGGACTTTTCCACGATGTTGGTGGAGATGCGGATGAGTTCGCGCAGCAGGGCCTTCTCGCGCACGATGTTGGCGTAGGCCTGCGTGTGCGCGGCGGTGGAGACCTTCTCCATCAGCTCGGCCATGTACTTCTGGCCGCCCAGCTCCTCCAGGCGGTTGGTCTTCTTGAGCTCTTCGGAAAGGGTGACCACGTCCACGGGCAGGCTGCGCTGGCGCAGGTCCAGGATAGCCTCGTAGATCCTGGCGTGGATGTCGCTGTAAAAATGTTTGGGTTCCAGGATCTCCAGGATCCCGTCTATGGCTTCCTTCTCGATGAGCATGGCGCCGAGCACGGCCATTTCCGCCTCGGTGGAATGCGGAGGAACCTTGTTATAACTCATATGCTGTCCCCTGCCCTGTTTGTTTTTTGATAACAAACCCGGGCTCCGGCCATTGGCGGCCTCGGCTCCGGGCTTGTCAAGGAATGGCTGCTGTAACTTACTTGCTCTGCGCGGAAACGGCCACCTTGATAGTGGCGGCGATGTGCGGCTTCAGAGCGATCTCGACTTCGAAGGTGCCGACGGCCTTGAGGGAGGCCGGCAGGCGGATCATGTCCTTGTGCACTTCGATGTCGGCGGCGGCCAGGTTCTTGATGATGTCGCTCTTGGCCACGGACCCGAACATCACGCCCTCTTCGGAGACAGGGCGCGAGAAGGAAAGGGTGATCGCGGAGAGGCGCTTGGCCAGCTCCTGCAGGCCGGCGTCTTCGGAAGCGACGCGCTTGGCGCGCTTGTCGGCGGAATTCTTCCAGGCGCTCAGCGAGCCCTCGGTGGCCAGTTCGGCCAGGCCGCGGGGCATCAGGAAGTTGCGGGCGTAACCGTCTTTCACGGTCTTGATCTCGCCGGAGCGGCCCAGGTTGGAAACGTCTTTTTTGAGTATTACTTTCATGATTTGCTCCGTATTAGCCGCTGTAGGGCATGAGGGACAGGTTCCGGTTGATCTTCACCGCGCGCATGATCTGGCGCTGGTGCCTGGCGCACGCGCCGGTGATGCGGCGGGACAGGATCTTGCCGGTGTCGGTGCAGAACGATTTGACGATCTGGGCCTGCTTGTAGTCCACCAGAGCGATCTTCTCGGCGCAGAGGCGGCACACCTTGCGGCGCGGCGCGAACCTGCGGCCGCCGGGGCGGCGGAAGCCGCCGGGACCCTCGCGGTGCGCGGGCGCTCCCTGGGGCCTGGGCGCGGCGGTCTCCGCCGGCTTGGGGGTGGTATTTTCGTTATTCTCCATAGTATTAGCTCCTACCTGATTTCTAAAATCCTGCTAGAACGGCACTTCTTCTATGCCGCCCTCGGCGCCGGGCTTGGCCTCGGCTTCGGCCGCCTCGTCTGCGGGCGCGGCTTTGGGGGCGCCTTCGCCGGCGGGGCCGTCGAAAGACATGATCTGCACGCGGTTGGCGGTGATCTTCAGCTCTTTGCGCTTCTGACCGGCCTTGTCGGTGTATTCCGACATGGTGATCCGGCCGTCCACCATCAGCGGGGTGCCCTTGCGCATTTTTTCTTTGCAGCGCTCGGCGGCCTGGCCCCACACGGTGACGGACACGAAGATGGTGTCGTCCTTCCATTCGCCGGAGGCCTTGTCCTGGAAGCGGCGGTTCACGGCAAGCCCGAGGCTGGCCACGGCCATCTGCGACTGGGTATAGCGCACCTCGGGATCGCGGGTCAGACGGCCCGCCAGCATCACCGAGTTGATCTCCGGCATCCTTAATTCCATAGAAGTAAGAACCTTCGGCTTAAGGCTTCTTCACGGCCACGGGCTCTACGGTGGCCTTCATCATCAGGGCGCGCAGCACGGTTTCCTGCAGCTTCAGGCTGTGGTTGATGACCTTCACGCTTTCAGGGGACGCCTTGACCTTCATATAGACGTAGTAGCCGTCGCGGTTCTTGTTGACGGCGTGGGAGAACTTCTTGCGGCCCAGCCTGTCCTCGGCAAGGACCTCGCCCTTCTCGTCGGTAAGGATCTTTTTGGCTTTTTCCACGGCTTCCGCGACTTCGGCGTCGGTAAGCTGGGGATTGATAATCAGCATTAACTCATAGGTATTCATAGTAGGTTAATAATACCAAATCCGGGGCGGGTTTACAAGACAGGCCGGCAGACCAGCACCTGCCGCGTCGAACCGGCGTCGAAGGGCTCGCGCTTGAATCCCCCGTACCTGGCGGCGACCCGGAACCCGTTGTAATGCAGCAGCGCCAGCAGCTCTTCCGGAAAAAAACATCGTAAATTTACGCGTTTTTTTACGGTCCGGCCGTCCCGCTCGCGCCTGAAATGCCAGACTATCCGGGAGGTCTGAGCCGCTTTGTCGTAGGAGTATTGCTCGTTCACCAGCACTTTACCGGGGCCGGAGGGGTCGTTATAATAGGCCACCGGCAGCAGCTCCTCCTGGTCCCGCGTCAGATAGCGCGGGTCCGGGTTGAAAACGTCCAGCAGGAAGCGCCCGCCGGGGGCCAGGTGGCGCCGGACCGAGGCGAACAGGCCTTCCAGGTCCTGCCGACGGCCCAAATGCTGCATGGAATTGAAGGCGATGAAGATCAGTTTGAATTTTCGGGCGAGTCGGAAGTTGCGGGCGTCGCCCCTGATGAAATTTATTTTCTGCCCGGCGGCCGCGGCCTTCTTCCTGGCCAGCGCCAGCATGGGGGCGGCCAAGTCCAGGCCGGTAATGTCTACGCCGGCCTTGCTGAAAGGAATGGCCAGGCGGCCGGTGCCGCAGGCCAGTTCCAGCACCGCCCCCCGCGCGCGCCGGGCCTCGGAAAGATAAAATTCCAGGTCGCCGCTTTCGGGATCGTTAAAAGCGTCGTACTGCAGGGCGTCGCCGTATATTTCGGAGCCGTCGAAGATTCTTAGTTTCGGCATCTCCATATTTTACTTTTTTGCGACTTGCTATAATTCTCCTATGTTAAAAGACCGTCTGCGGGCGGCAGGCGCGCCCGCCGGCCTGCTGCTGGCCGCGCTGCTGGCCTTCGGCATCACACTGCGGGTGGGCTTTCTCTGGGACGACCACCGGATGATAGAGCAGAACCCGCGCCTGGAACTGAGCGCGGGCAACCTGGCCGCCGCCTTCAAGGGCGACCCGTTCGCGCAGGGACTGAACTATTACCGCCCGCTGCAGACGGTCAGCAACATGGCGGACTTCTCCGCCTGGGGCCTGCGGCCCTTCGGCTACCACCTGACCAACCTGTTCTTTCACGCGGCGGCGGCGGTGCTGTTCTTCTACCTCGCGCTGGCGCTTGGCCTGGCGAGGCCCGCCGCCTTCTGGGCCGCGGCGCTGCTGGCCGCGCACCCGGCCGCGGTAGAGCAGCTGCTGGTGATAGCCGGCCGGGCCGAGCTGGCCTCGTCGGCCTGCGTGGCGGCCTCGCTGCTGCTCTTCCTTAAAAGAAGGCCTTTGGCCTCCTTCGTCTTTTTCGCGGCCGCCTGCGGTTTCAAGGAGAACGGCGTGGTCACCCCGGCGCTGGCCGCGCTCTGCCTGTGGTACCTGAAGCGTGAAAAAAAAGATTACCAGGCGC
This sequence comes from Elusimicrobiales bacterium, assembly GCA_028688015.1. GTDB lineage: Bacteria > Elusimicrobiota > Elusimicrobia > Elusimicrobiales > UBA9959 > UBA9959. Next base: position 23,388 of record JAQTZB010000003.1, read on the forward strand.
TGGTCCCGTTCTTCGCCTTCATCCCGTTCTACCTCGCGGCCCGGCACCTGGCGCTGGGCATGGGCACGCTGTCGCACGGGCTGGCCCCGGTGCTTTCCGGCCTGCTGCTCAAAGTGCCGGCCAGCGTGCTGGCTTACCTTAAGGAAGCGGCTTTCCCATTCGACATGCACTCGCACCGCCTGCAGCCGGATCTGGAGCTGCTGCGCTGGGCCGCGCCGGCGGCATTGGGCGCGGCGGGCTTTTATCTCTATCGCAAAGGCAGCAGGCTGGCCCTGTTCTGCGCGGGCTGGTACCTGCTCAACCTGGCGCCCAAGCTCCCGCTGCTGGCGGCCAACGACCTGATGCTGGACCACTGGGTTTACCTGGCCAACGCCGGGCTGTTCCTGCTGGCGGCCGACAAGCTGGCGGCGGACAAGGAACACAAGCCGCTGCTGGCGCTGGCCGCGGCGGTCCTGATCCTCGCCAGCGTGATCAACATCGGCAAGCGCGACACCGACCTGGGCCTCTACGAGCACGCCGCGCAGAAGTCCACCTCCAAGCCGCTGCTCTATAACCTGGCGCGCGAATATTACCTGGGCGGGCGCTACCAGAAAAGCCGCCTGCTGCTGGAGCGCGTTTCCGCCGACGCCCCGGACAACCCGCTCTACCTCGACGGGCTGGCGCTGGCCAGGTCGAAGGACGGCGACCTGACGGGCGCGCTGGCCGCGTCCGACCGCGCGCTGGCCCTGAAGCCGGGCGACCCGGAACTGCTCTTCAACCGCTACGGCGTCTGGATGGACGCCGGCAAAAAGAAGGAAGGCGCGGAGACCCTGGCCGCGCTGCTGCGGGCGCACCCCGCTTTTCCCCCGGCGCTGCTGGCCGAGGCCCGCGCGCTGCTGGCAGCCGGCCGCGAACGGGAAGCAGAAGCCGCCTACCGCCGCGCGCTGGCCGCCGGCCCGGCAAACCTCGAGACGCTCAACGACCTGGGCGTCCTGCTGGCCAAGCGCGGCGATTACGCCGGCGCCGAAGAGCTGTTCCGCCGCGCTTTGCGGCTGGCCCCCGGCGGCAGCGCCGCGCGGAACCTGCTGCACCTGGAAGCCGTAAAAGCGGAAGGCCGGCCCCGCTAGGGACCGGCCTCCGGCAGCCGCCTCCGCGTTCCTTAATCTTTTTTAAGTTCCGCCTGCATAGCCTTTACCTCAGCGTACACCGCGCGCTCCCGCTCCGAGAGCGCTTTCATGACGGCCTTGAATTCCGGCTTGTTCATCACCTTCATCAGGTCGGCGTAGACCACGGCGGCCGCGCCGGCCCGCGCCGCCCGGGCGCGCAGTGAAGCCTCCAGCGACCGGGCATGCGGTATGTGGCGCTGGCGGAAGCCGGTGCCTTCCTTGAAGATACGGCCCAGTTCCAGCAGGCGCGTGCGCTTCTCTTCGATCAGCTTCTCGTATAATTCGGCGGGTTTCTGCCCGCCTGGCGCGGAGCCGAAGGCGGCGGCGTCCACCTTGCAGGAGGAAATATCTTCCATTTCGCCGCTGATGGCGGCGCGTATCAGTTCTTTAAGCGTCATAATCCGGCTCCCAGGGAAACCTTTATTACCACTTTCAGCACGGGGCCCGGACCGCCGTCGGCCAGCCGCGGCGCGTGCGCGTCCTCGGGGTAGAGCACGGCCAGCTCGCCGGGGCCCAGGCGCAGCGGCGTCCAGGCGGCCGCGCTGCCGAAGCAGACGTCCTTGGCCTGGTCATAGGGTTCGCTGACCCGCACGGCGCCCAGCGGCGCCCAGCCTATCACTTCCGAGCCCGCGGCCAGGTACTGCACGTCGATATAGTCCCGGTGGGCCTCAAAGCGCGGCTTTGCCGCGAGCGCGGTCTCGTAGCGCTGCACCAGCGCGAAGACGCGGTCCCCTTCGATGTCGTACCTGCCGTCGGGCAGGGCCGCCAGGTCCGGGCGGCGCAGGAAGGCGAAAGCCTTAGCAAAGCCCTCGGAGCCCGGCGACTGCCGGTCAGCGTTTTCAAGCCGCGTTACGATCATAAGGACCTAGTAGGCCAACTCGGCGGAGATCACGGGCGCGAAGATGGTCTGGTTGTGGTTCTCGCGCAGGGTTTTCAGGTAAACCTTGAAATCGAAGATGTAGGCGAAATGCCAGGTCTTGAGGCTCTTCAGGAAGAAGAGGTCGCGCAGGGCCTCGGGGCGCAGCGAGTGGTCCGTCTCGGCGGCCTGCTTAACGCGCCGCTCGAGCGCGTCCACCAGGCCGTCCTGGCGCAGGTTCCTGTCGGCTGCCTTGATCTCGTTGGAGAAGTAATCGTTCTTGGCCCAGAGGTTCACCCAGTAGGCGGCGTTGGCCGGCTTGGAGACGTACTGCTGCAGCTGGCCGGAATTGACCTGGTGCTGCACGAAGATGTCCAGCCACCAGCTGCCGGGCACCAGCGGCGAGCCCAGCGTGACGAACTTGTCGATGCGCACTTCGGGCGCGGAGACGGCCAGGCGGTGCAGCGCGGTATGCGCGAGCACCGTGCCCCAACTGTGCGCCACCAGGTAGACCGGGCGGCCCTCGGCCCGGGCCTTGGTAAAGATCTTCTTTATTTCCGCCTCCACCAGCGGCACGGCGGCTTCGCTCTCGTCGGGATCGCGCGACCAGCGCACCGGCACTATTTCATAGCGCCCGCCGGGCAGCACCTGGGCCAGGCGGGCGTCCAGGTAATCGTCCGGTTGCTTGGCCTGTACCCCGTCGGATTTGTAATATTCGGCCGCGGCCAGGTCCGAGTCCACGCTGGCGAGCCGCTCCTCGAAGAGCTGCTGGTCCAGCCGCGAGCCGGGCTTGAAGAACTCCAGGAGCTGCTTGAAGTAAGCGAGCTCCAGCTTGCCTATGCCCACCTGGGTAAAATCCACGCCGACGATGGAGATAACCACCGGTCTCTTGCCGCCCAGCGCGGTGGCCTCGGGAGCCGAAACTTCCGGCGCCGGCACGGCCGCGGCCGCGGCGCAGGGCGCCCCGGACTCGAAGCAGGAAGCGGCAACCGACCCGGCGAATGAAACAGTGAAAAGCAGTGAGGCTATAAAACGCGTCATACCGCTATTATACCAATGAGGGGACGTTCTGAACTATCGGATTACCTGATCAACCGCGGGCGCGGGCGCGGACGTGTTCAAGGCGCTCCAGGTCGCCGATGTCGCTCCAGAAAGGGGACTTATCCTCGAAGCCTTTTATCTTTTCGCCGGCGGCGGCGAGGCGCAGGTAGGCGGCGGTTATGGAGAAGACGCCGTTTTCGGTCAGCTTGGGGAAGATCGCGGGCGAGATCACCTGGATGCCGCTGAAGGCTCTCGGGCGCAGGCCGGGGACCGAGGTTTCCCCCTCGCGGCCGCGCAGGTTCAGTTCGGCGTCGAACATCAAATGGCGCTTGGAAGGCCGCTCCCGGACGGCCAGCGTGGCCAGCGCGCCCGAGGCCCGGTGCGCGGCGTACAGCGCGGCCAGGTCCATCTCGGAATACACGTCGGAGTTGCAGGCGAAGAAGGGCCGCCCGTCGCTGAGCAGCGCGGCCGCCTTCTTGAGGCCGCCGCCGGTCTCCAGCGGGAAGGCTTCCTCGCGGGAGAGCGTTATCCGGAGGCCGAAGTCGCCGTTAGAGCGCAGGAACTCCGCTATCTTGTCGTGGAAGTGGTGAGTGTTGACCACGAAGCCGTCGGCCCCGGCGGCGGCCAGGCGCTTGAGCACCAGTTCCAGCAGCGGGACGCCGTTGATGTCGACGAGAGCCTTGGGCAGCTCATTGGTGAGCGGGCGCAGGCGGGTGCCCAACCCCGCCGCGAAGACCAGCGCCTTCACTTGGCCGCGCCCCAGTTCTCGCGGTGCGTCAATTCTACGCGGGCCCCGTATTTCTGCTTCAAATGCGCCGCCAGCGCCTCGGCGCAGTAGACCGAGCGGTGCCGGCCGCCGGTGCAGCCGAAGGCCACAGACAACGAAGTAAAGTTGCGGGTCTGATAATTCTCCACGCTTTGGCCGGTGATCGAGAACACGCCGGCGAGGAACTTATCAACCTCTGGCTCTTTTTTCAGGTAGTCGATGACCGGCTTGTCCCGCCCGGTGAGCTGCGCGTACTCGGCGTAGCGGCCGGGGTTGGGCAACGCCCGGCAGTCGAAGATGAAGCCGCCGCCGTGGCCGCGGTCATCGAGCGGCACGCCGTTCTTGTAGGAGAAGCTCATGATGCGCACGGTCAGCCCCAGCCGGGTCTGGCCGAACTGCCGCAGATAGGAGGAGGCCGCGATGCGCTTGAAACAGCCCGTCAGCTCCGGCGTCCTGACCTCCAGCTCGGAGTTGCGCAGCAGCCACTCGAGGTTGCGCACCGCGTAGGGCACGCTCGCGAGGAAGTGGGTCTTGCGCTCGTAGAAGCCGCGCAGGCCGTAGGCGCCCATGGCCTGCATGATGCGGACATAGACGAAGGCTGGGTAATGCCTCATGAACTCCGCTGCCTTCTGGCCGGAGGCTTCCAGGTAATACTTGCACAGTTCCACGCGCGTCTCCGGCGGCAGGTCCGCCTTGCCGTCGTAGAGCAGCGAGGCCACGTCGTACTGAGCGGCGCCGCGCCGGCCGCCCTGGTAGTCTATGAACCAGGGCTCGCCGTTGCGCAGCATGATGTTGCGGCTCTGGAAGTCGCGGTAGAGGAAATAGTCGGAGGGGGCTTCCAGCAGGAAATCGGCGAACCTGGCGAAGTCGTCTTCCAGCTTGGCTTCGTTGAACGGGATCTTGGCCAGCTTGAGGAAGTAGTACTTGAAATAGTTCAAGTCCCACATTATGGACTGCCTGTCGAAGGCGGCGCGCGGGTAGCAGAACTTCAGGTCCAGCCCGGCCTTTACCTGGGCCTGGAACTTTGGCAGCCAGTCCAGGACTTTCTTGTAAGCGGCCAGCACCGGCGGCGGGATCTCGGCGCCGCGCTCGGCGGAGAGGAACTCGAACAGCGTGGTGTTGCCGAGGTCCTCCTCCAGGTAGACGCCCTGGGTCTGGTCCTCGCCGTAGATCTCGGGGACCGGCAGCTTCTGCGCGCGGAAATGCCGGGAGAATTCCAGGAAGGCGCGGTTCTCGAGCTTGTCGGGACCGAAGGCGCCGATGACGCTGCGCCCCCCGCCGTTCAGCCTGAACAGGCGGCGGGCGGAGCCGTCGGCCTTGAGCGGCTCGAAGCTTTCCGGCTCGGCGCCGAAAGTTTTTTTATAAAGGGCGCGCAGCGGCGCCTCCGGCTGCTGCTTGAGCTCCGGCGCTTCCTGCGCTTTGTTCTTTAAAGGCATGGCTTAGATGAGGCACCAGGTCAGCAGCACCGAGACGCCGAGCGTCAGCCCGGCGTCCAGCAGCCCGACGGAAGCGTTGCCCTTGAGCACCTCTTCCCTGAAGGTGGCGCCCGGCAGCAGCGCCAGGTCGGCGGCCCAGCGGAAGCCCGCGATGCCGGCAACCCCGACGGCGTAATAGACCACGGAATCGAGCAGGCTGCGCCCCCAGCCGAGGAACTCGCCGGAGAGCGAGCTCCAGGCTATGAAGCCCAGCCCCAGGGCCACTCCGGCCGCGCTGACGGCGGCGGCCTCGTTGCGCTTCTCCAGCTCGGCGGCGAGGTTTACTTTGGCCGCCTTGAACCAGAGCTTGACCGCCGCGCCCAGCAGCAGCTGGCCCAGCAGCCAGAACACCGAGATGGTCATCCCGTCGGCTTCGCCCCACGACGCGCCCAGGATCGTCAGGCCCAGCGCCGCCTCGTGCGCGGCGCGCAGCAAGCCGGCCCCGGCGGAGCCGTCCTTGATGCGCTGCGACAGCTTCAGGTCCTTCAGATAGGTCTGGTCGGCGGCCCACATTGAGGCGTTGAGCAGCAGCAGCGCGTAGAGGCCGAAGGCCACGGTCTGGAACGCGCCCTCGAGCGGCGATTCCACGGCCCAGGAGATAGTGCCGCCGAGCGTGAGGATGACCGCGATGAAGTAACCCGCGGCGTCCAACGCCGCCGCCGTGTTGCGGGCCTCCAGCAGCTTCCAGTCCAGCCGGCCGCGGGCCGGGTTCACCGTGTACAACAGGCGCGCCAGCCAGCACAGCAGCAGCGCCAGCAGGCCGTAGCCCAGCGATTTGAGTATGTCGTATGCAGTTTCCATCATCTGACCGCTCCTTCCAGCCGCGAGACCAGCGTCCGCGCGAGCTGCGGGTAAAAATAAAGATCGTGCGCCCCGGCGCTGCGCGCCAGGAACCCGCCGAAGCGGGCCTTGAAAGCCGAGAACCTGGCGTAGGGGTGGTGGGGCTGGTCCGCCGGGGCCACGCCGTACATGTCGTAGAGCCCGCAGCCCAGGTCCCGCGCGTCGCGCATGACCCGCCAGTGCATGGCGTAGCTGGCCATGGTGTGTTTCAGGAACGGCGAGGTGCCGCCGTAGAGGTAGGTGGCCTTGTTGCCGAAGAACACCGCCACCAGCGCGGCGGCCGGCATCCCCTTGTAGGTGGCCAGATAAACCCGCGCCATGCCCGACGGGCCCAGCGCGTCCATCAGCCGCGTGAAGAACCCCACCGGCTCGCCCGTGAAACTGTGCCGCGCGCAGGTAAGGCTGAAAAGTTCGTGGAACTCGCCGGTCAGGGAGTTGTCGGCCGCGGAGACCACCTCCACGCCCTTGCGCCCGGAGAGGCGGACATTGTAGCGGCCCTTCTGAGTCATGCCGGCCAGCAGGGTATCGTCGGGCCCGGCCAGTGGCACCAGCAGCGTGGGCGTTGGCACCAGGTCCAGCGGCGCCCGCACCGGGGCGCCCAGCCAGGGCGGGAGCTCGCCGAGGAAAGGCTCGAAGCGCGCCATCGGGGAATTGGCTTTTTTGGCCAGGGCCGCCAGCCGGCCTTTCAGCAAGGCGAAGCAGGCCTCCGCCTTGGCCGGGTCCTCCCAGGGCAGCACGGGGCCCTGGGGCAGCGCCAGCGGCGACACGCCGAGCGAGGTCTCTACGCGGTAGACCATGGCGCCCGCGATAAGCCGGCCGCGCTCGAAGACGCCGAGGCGCTCGACGGCCACGCCCTCCGCTTCTTTGAAATCGCTCCATTCCCGGCTCTGCATGAAGCCGGAGGCGGCCGAAGCCCTGACCAGGGCGTTCCAGTCGCCGGAGTGTTCGCGGCCAAGGTTTTCGAGTTTCATCTCTTGGACCTGGCCTCCAGCAGGACTTCCAGCGCGGCCTTGCGGGGATCTACCGGGCCAAGCTGCGAGCTGCGCCAGGCCAGCACGGCCGCCACGTAGGCGTCCAGTTCCGGTGTGGCCGTCTGCAGCGGATAGGTCATGCGGCGTTCGCCCAGGAAGGGGTAGGAAAGTATAGCTCCGTCTTTGCGGAGCAGCGTGATCTCGGCCTCGTCGGCGAGGTAGAGGCCGGGAGCCAGGCGCTGCCAGCCAGGCTGCACGGCGGGGGCCGGGACAGGGGCCGCGGAACCCGGAGCGGCGCGCAGGCGCTCGGCGGCCTTCAGCAGCGAGCCGCGTATCCGGCCTATGTTCCCGGCTTCCCTGGCGTTGGCGCGGATCTCGCCGGAGACGGCGGCCGCGGGGGAAGCCCAGGCCAGCCACTTGTCGTAGGCGGCCAGCGCCTTGTCGGCGGCCTGCACATGCTGCTCTACAGCTCCCAGGGAGTTCTGCACCGAGCCCGGCTCAGGCCAAAACTCGAACAGCGGCTCCGGCAGCTGCTTGTCCAGCAGGGCGAAGCTGTCCGGGCGGGCATGCAGCAGGTATTTGGTCGGACCCAGGCCGTAAAAGAGCTCTCCCTCGCGGGACACGTAGGCGTCGTCGGCGAGGGCGAACCAGAGGCGGTCCTCTTTGACCCCGGCGGGGGCGTCGGGCGCCCGGTAGCGCAGCAGCTCCGCCGGCCGGGGCTGGCCGGACGGCGGCACCACCAGAAAAATATCGGCGGCCTGGTAGGCCGGGTGGTGGAAGGGCGAGCGCCTGTCCTGCATGAAGAAAGTGATATCCAGGTCGGCGCCGCTGCCGGAGCCGTGCGAAGAATAGCCCTTGGCGTAGGCGTTGTCCGGGTAAGCCATGTTGGCGAAGACCAGCAACGTCATCAGCACGGCGAAAATCTGCCAGGCGCGGCCGCTGTCCGGCACGGCGCCCTTCAGCAGCTCGGGCAGTTTTTCGCGCAGCAGCCTCAGGTCGGCCAGCAGGTGCGCCGGCAGGTCCTGCGCGCAGCCTTCCAGCTCGGTCAGGAAACTTTCCCAGTCCAGCCGCCGCAGGGTCTCCAGCAGCCGCCACTCCCACTCGGGTGAGAGCTGCGGCCAGCCCAGCGCGCAAACTCCGGGCAGGCCGGCCATCAGCCGCCGGACGGCTGCGGAATCGCCGAAATCGGCCAGAGCGCCGCCCTGGTGCAGCGGCGGCTCCTGCAGGTTGAGGAGGCAGAGCAGGTCTCCGGGCTTCTTAATAACGCCGCTGAGCGGCAGGCCGCGCTCCAGGCCGGCGGCGCGCAGGCGCAGCGTCTCGCGGAAAGTCTCGGCGTTCAGCCAGGAGGCCCCGCGGCCGAAGCGCAGCGCGGAGAGCTCCTCGTCGCGGACGGGCCGGCCGGAGGCCAGGAACATGCCCCAGTCGCCGTAGCCGTGGGCGCTGAAGGAAGGGATGGACACGCGCAGCGGGCGCGGGTAGAGCCGCGCAGCGGCCAGCGTGCGGTAGACGGACCAGAAAGCTGCCGGGTGGCGGTCCGGCGAGACCGCGTTCAGCGCGAATACGCCGCCGGCGGCCAGCCGCGAGCGCACGGCGGAGAAGAACGAGCGCGTGAACAGCGAGCAGCCGGCCAGGTCCTCGGGGAAAGTGAAATCGGCCAGCGCGAAGTCGTAGGCGGGGCCCTTGTAGGCCAGGTGGCGCCGGGCGTCGCGCGTATAAACCTTAGCGCGCGGATCAGCCAGGGAGCCGCCGTTATAGGGCGCGAATTCCGTACGCCCCAGCTCCAGCACGCCGGGGTCGTAGTCCACCAGGTCGGCGCTTTTCACGCGGCTGCCGGCCAGCAGGCGCTTGAGAGCCAGGCCGTCGCCGCCGCCCAGCACCAGCGCGTGCAGCGGCCGCTTGAAACGGGCCGCGGCCAGGGCCAGGGCAGGCAGGGCCAGCGCCTCGTGGTACAGGGCCTCGTCGCGGCTGTCGAACTGCAGGCTGCCGTCTATGTAGAAAGCGTGCCCGCCGGGCACTTCGCGCAATTCCAGCTTATGCCTGTTCATCGGAGCCCCCCAGGAAGAAATAGCCCGCGAAGAGGACGACGGCCGGCAGCAGCGGCAGCGCGCAGGCGGCCAGCAGCCCTCCGGGGTTGTGCGGCCGGGGCGCGAACTGTATGTAGTGGGCGAAGCTGATTATGAACAGCGCCAGCAGCGCGGCCAGCCCGGCGGTCCAGGGCTTGTCCGAGCGGCGAGTACCGCCCATCAGCCGTGAGCCCAGTTCGGCGGCGGCGGCGCCCACGGCAAGGCCGTAGCCGGCGTACTGCCAGTAGGAGAGGCCCAGCCCGAGTGTCTTAAGCAGCGCGATCCCGGCCCCGATCCCGACTGCGAGCCCGGCCGCCAGCATGCCCGGGTAAGTCCCGGCGGCGTAGGCCAGGAACGCCAGCAGGGCCGGCAGCATCAGCGCCACCAGGTACTCTGCGCCGGTGTCGAAGGCGCCCATCATACCGCCCACTATGGGCAGGAAGAACAGGCAGGAGAAACCGGCGATGACGAGCGACCCGAGCGCCTCGCCCTTGGGCAGCCCCCTGCGGGCCTTGGGCGGGATGCGGACGAAATCGGCGGGGCGCACCACCTGCCCGTCGTAGGCCTCGTAATAATCGGCGTCGGAACACTGCCAGACCTCTATGGCCAGGTTGCGCTTGCGGGTGGCGTCGTAGTAGTCCCAGGTCAGCTTGTTGACGGTCTCTCCCTCGTCGGATTCGGCGCTGCCCTCGGTCTCGCCCTCGAGCGAGAAATCCACGCCGTCGAACTTTACCTTGGCCGGCGCCGCCTGCATGGAGTCTTTTTCGCGGAAATTTTTCCAGCCGCCGCCCTCCTGGCGCTGGACGCGGCCGATGCCGGTCTGCCGGGTGCAGACCCAGGCCACTTCGGTAGTGCCGCCCTTTTTCTCGGTGGACATCACCAGGTAGCGCGTGTCGCCGCCCCCCTCCAGTTCCCACTGCACTTCCTGGTAATCGGCGGATTCCCGATACAGGGTGCGCTCGGTTATTTCCCAATCGACAGAGCCCCAGCGCACCCAGTCGCCGGCTCTCATTTCCTGGAGGTTCGTCATCGGTTTTATTCTAGAAATTACCGCCCGCGCGCGCAATATAAATAAAGAACCCCGGCGGGCCGGGGTTCTTTAGAGGGCTGCGGGGCCTCAGCGCAGCAGGGGCCTGAAGGAGGCCACGGCGGCCTCGTAAGCGGTGCGGTTGGCCCTGGCCACGTCGGCGGGGGCGGAATAGCGGAGCACGAAGAAGCCCTTCTTGACCGGGACCACGTAGAACTTTTCATAGATGAAGACCTTCTTGGCCTTCAGCGTCCTGGGCGGGAAATACTCAAAGGTCTTGCGCTCGAAAACCTTGGCGTAATAGTTGCCGGCGCGGCCATCGGCCACCTTGCCGTAGACCTTGCCGTCGAGGTTGGCCCCCAGCGGCGGCTTGGAATGCTGCCTTATATATTTTTCGTACGTGGGGTGCTGCAGGTTGCCTGGGGCGTAGTAGCTGACCGAGATGCGCACCGGGAACTCCCCGCCCTGCGGCGCTATGAAGTCGGCGCCGTAAACCTTCTTCTCCTGGTCGGACAGGCCGTAAGGCTCGCCCTCCCGCCGCCAACCCGCCGGCATGTTCACGGTGAAGCAGTCCCTCACGGCGTAAACCTGAGGCCCGGCGGCGGCGCAGGGGCACGGGGCCGCCAGGAGCAGGAGCAGTGATATTTTTTTCAGCATCGGGCAAAACCTCCGGCTGCGGGCCGGCTCACTTCAGCAGCGGCCTGAAAGAGGCGAGAAAGGCCTCGAAGACCGGCAGGTGGTCGGCGTACTTGCCGGCGGGGGCGGAATAGCGCAGCGCGTAATAGCCCTTCTTCAGCGGGATCACGGCGAACCCTTCCCAGACCTCGGTCCCGCCGCCCAAGCTGCGGTCGGCCCCGCGCTCGTGCGTGATATTCACGAAGATCCTGGCCTTGCGACCGCCCACTTTATCGTCCTTCGCCTTTGGGGGCGCCGGCACGGCCGCGGGCGCCGCGCCTTCGGGGAGGGAATGCACCCTCATGTATTTCTCGGGGGTCTTGTCCACCAGGTTGTCGGGCGCGTAATAATGGGCCGAGATGCGCGCGCCGGCGTCCGGTCCGGCCAGTTCCACGCCGTAGACCTTCTTCTCGGCGGGACTCAGGCCATAGCCGCCGGCCGGCACCACGGTCCAGCCTTCGGGCAGGGCGGCCTCGAAATACTTACCCTCCCGGTGCACCTTGCGGTCGCCGGGGGCGGGCGTATTTCCTGCGCAGGCCGCTGAAACCGTCATGAGACAGAACATAGCATAAATAAGGATATTCCTGCGCGTCATCACTCGCCTCCCGGTTCCGGCAGCAGCGAGGTCTTGAGCGTGCCCAGGACCTTGCCCTCCGGGTCTATATCGCCGCGCCAGTCCAGCAGTTTCAACTCGTCCGTTTTGGATTTGGCCAGGGTGTCCTTGTACCAGCCGAACCGCGTCTTGAGGGCCTCCCGGCCCTCCCGCAGTTCCTGCAGCTCCGCGGGCGTCATGACGGCGTCTTTCTGCTGGGCCTTCTGGGCGAGCGTGTTGACGCGCTGCGCCGTGTAAGCGGCGGCGTTGATCTGCCTGGCGGCCTCGCCGCGCATGGAGTCTATGCCGGTATAGCTGTTGCCGTGGTACTGTTTGCGCAACCCGTCCACGCCGTCTTCCAGGTAGCGCTCGGCATCGGCCCGGTCTATCTTGTCAAGCTTCTGCAGGTAGCCGGGGCCCAGCTTCTGGGTCTTCTCGGCCACGAAGGCGCCATTCATACCGAAGGCCTCCGCCTCCATCTCCATCTGGTAGGGCGAGAACTTATCCACCTTGCCGGTGGCGGGATCAGTCCAGCGCAGGAAGTTGAAGCCGCGCTGAGTGTTCCAGACGTCCTGGCGCTGGTGAGTGGTCTCATGCACGAAAGTGGGCGCCACGTAGGCCGCCAGGTCGCCCATCGCTTTCTCGTCCTTGAGCAGGTCCTCCGGGGTGATCTTTCGGTCAGCGCAGAACTTGTCCACCATCGAAGTGTTGATGCGGGTGACCTTGTCGTCGCTGCTGTACCAGCCCAGGGCGTTCTCGGTGTCGCCGGTGCCCTTCTCGAACTTAAGGTTCAGCGCGTTGCCGCCGGCCTTGGTCAGCTTCGGGTCCTCGAAAAAAGTCACCAGCTCGTCGCCGGCCTTGGTGCCGCGCATTTCGTTGGCGAGGGCGCCGGTGAATTTACCGTCCTTGACCTCGCCCATCCGGGGCCCCAGCTGCGCCGCCTGCGCGTCGGTGATAGGGACGGGCGTGAACGCGCCCGCCTTGCCGCCCAGGCCCACGCCGTCGGCGCCGCCGGCTTCCTTGGCGTTGTCGAAGGTGCGGGCCAGGAAAGTGTCGGCCCTGCCGCCGGCCGCGGCGCCATTGAGGCGGTTGGCGGCGTCCAGCACGTCCTTGCCTTTCTTGTCGGCCGCGCTGGGGCCGGCCGGCGGGGCCTTGGCCGCCACGCCGAGCCCTTCCAGGAACTTGTCCAGCTTGGCGATGCGCGCCTTGTCGCCGAAAGGTTCGAGGTCCTCTTTCAGGACCTGCACCAGCGGCCCGTATTCCTTGGCCGCGTCCTTGGCCTTGGCGGCCACGGCCGCGGTTTTCAGCAGGTCGTCGGCCGCGTCGCGCGCCCAGAAATAAAGGGTCTTGTAGCGGTCCGGCTTGCTGTTATCGCGGTCGGCGGGGATCAGGGCGTCCCAGGAAGCTTCGCTCTGGGTCTTGAGGCCCGTGGTCCGGATCTGCCCCAGGGCGTCCCAGCTGCGGATGCCTTTCTTAAAGGCGGCCTCGCGGCCCTGGAGATACTTGGCGACCCACGGGGTGACGGACTCCGGCTTGGGACCCAGGTTCATCTGCCGCAGCACGCTGCGCTCCGTCAGCACGCGCGTCAGGCCGCTGGCCATCGGCATACCTTCGTATTTGACTATGATGTCGCGCAGGTCGGCCAGCGCGTTATTGCGCGCCACCGCCTGCACGGCCAGGGTCGGGAAGTCCTGGGAAGCCTTTTCCATAAGTTCGCCGCCGCCCTCGGTAAACTGGTCGTTACACTCGTCGGCCTTGGCGGGCGAGAGGAGGTTCTTGGCCGGGTCGACGTTGTTGATACAGTCCAGCACCATCTGCGCGTCGGCCTCGGTGAGTTCCCTCGCGCCGGCGGTGAAGGGCGCGGCGGCGTAGAACGCCAGCAGCGCCGACAGCAGTAGCTTAAGTTTGGGTTTCATAATATTCTCCGGGGAACTACCGCTTGAGCGGCTTGAAAGACGCCACCACTGCCTCATACTTCTTCAGGTTGGCCTTGGCCAGGTCCATCGGCGCGTAGTAATGCAGCACATAGAAGCCGTTCTTCACCGGCACCACGTGGAACTTCTCGTAGATGTGTATCTTCTTCGGGTGCAGCGCGTCCTTGGGCTGATACTCGAAAGTCTTGCGCTCGAACACCTTGGCGTAATAGTTGCCGGCCTTGCCGGCCTTCACAGGGCCGTAAACCTTCCCGTCCAGGTTGACGCCTATGGCCGGCGCCGCGTGCAGTTTTATGAACTTTTCCGGCGTCGCGTGCAGCAGGTTGCCGGGGGCGTAGTAATGCGCCCCCACCAGGACCGCCAGGCCGTCAGCCGCCGGGCCGAAGAACTCGGCCCCGAACACTTTCTTCTCCGCGTCGGAGAGGCCCAGGCCGGGCTCCTTCTTGGTCCACCCGTCGGGCACGGTCAGGGTGAAATATTCGCCCTCGGCGTAGAACTGCCCGGCCGGCGCCACGCCGGCGGCGGGGGCCGCGGTTAGGCACAGCGCGGCGGCCAACAATAAGTGGCTCATACTTCTCCCTTTACAGGCTGGGCACGGCCAGCCCCGAAGCGGCGGTGCCGTACTTCTTCCTGAAAGCCAGCGCCTCTGCGTCGTTGGCGGCGTTCTCCTGGTAGATCTGCGTGTACCACTTGAAACGCGTATCCATCAGCGCGCGGTAGTCGCGCAGGTTCTGCTGCTCGGCGCGGGTCATGCCCTTGGGGTTCGTGCGCGCCTTGGTCTCCAGCGCCTGCAGCTGGGCGGCGTAGGTCTGGGCCGACTTGAACTCGCGCGCCGCGCCGCCCTCGAAGCTGTCGATGCGCGGGTACAGCGGGGCCTTCAGCGCGTCCAGGGCCTCGACGCCGCCCGCCATGTACTTCTCGGCGTTGTCGGCGTGCATCGGGTTAAAACTCTTCCAGCAGGTCGGGCCGCCGTGCTTGGAGCAGTACTCGATCATGTGCTGCGAAGACTGCGTATTGGAGAGGTTCTCCTTGGCGCGGGTGTAAGGGTCCGTGCTGTTGCCGCTGGGGAACTTGGTCATGTCTATGCCGGAGGCTATAGCGCGGGCCGTCTGGTTCTGGTGCTCGGACTCGTGCACCATGACGGGCGAAACGTAGAGCGCGAAGTCCTTCATCGCGGCCTTGTCCTTCATCATCTGCGGCACCGTCATACCGCGCTTGGCCGCGAACTCCTCGGCGACCTCGCTGCCGATCCGCAGTTCCTTGGACGAGGCGTCCCAGTAACCAAAAGAGCCGTCCTGCCGGTTGAAGGCGAAATTAAGCTTGTTAGTGCCCGCCTTTGCGTATTTGGGGTCCTGATAGAAGGCGAGGGAGCGCTTCCCGGCCTCGGTCTCGCCCATCACGTCGGCCAGGTAGCCGGCCGGCTTGCCCTTCTCCATGCGCATCATGGATTCGCCCAGCGCTTTTTCCTCGTCGGCCGTCATCTTGACCGGCGCTACGGGCTTGACCGCCGTCCCCGTGGCCGTCCCGGTCTTGGTGCCGGAACCCGTGGCGGCGGGCTTGACCGCGGCCATAGCGCCCGCGCCGAAAGCGCCGGTGCCGTCGAAAGTCTGGTTCAGGTACTCGCCGCGCCCGTCTGGATTTATAGCGGACAGTTTGCCGCTGGCGGCGGCCAGGTCCTTGCCTTTTTTATCGGCCGTGCTGGGCTTGGGAGCTTCCTCTTTGACGCCGGCGGCGGTTGTGATGGCCTGCAGCTTGCCCAGCGAGGCGCTGTCACCCACGATCTCCAGGTCCTCGCGCAGGATGCCGGCCAGCGCGCCGATGTTGAGCTTGGCGGCGGCGCCGGGCACTTTGGAGGCGGCCTCGAGGCGGACCGTCTCGGCCTTGGCCCACTTGGCCAGCTCGCGGTAGCGGTCCAGGATATTCTGGGAATTCCAGCCGCCTTTGTTCTTGCTGTAGGGCGCCGCGGAGAGGGAAGCGGTGCGGATTTCCCCGAGCGCATCCCAGGTGCGCACCGTCTTCTTGAACACCCCGTCCCGGGCGGAGGCGTACTTACCCACCCACTCGAAGGCCAGTTCGGGCCTGGGCCCCAGCTGCAGGTCGCAGAGGGCGCAGTCGGATTTTTCCAGCACGCGGGTAAGGGCCAGGGCGCCGTCGGCGCTCTCCTGGCGCACCACTATCTCCTTGAGGTCCAGCAGCGCGTTGTTGTAGCCGATCATGTCGGCGGCGCCGGCCGGATTGTCCTGCGAGTATTTCTGGAGCAGGCTGGGCGCGCCCGAGTTAAGGCCCTTCACGCACTTGTCGGCGGTTTCAGGCGAGAGCAGTTTCTTGGCGGGATCTATGTTGGCGGCGCATTCGGTAACAAGCGCCTGTTCGGGCGCGCTGAGCGCCGCCAGGGCCGGGTACGCCGGCAGCGAGACTATTAAGGCTAGTAAAAGTTTTGTCATATAGATACCCTCTCAATTAATACGAGCGCTACTAAAAGTGTAATAAGACGGTTGATTATTGTCAAGGGCCCGGAGGGCCGGGGAGACTGCCCCGAATGCCCTTGAGTCCTGGCCAGGGCCGCGGTTAGTCCGCGGGCCCCAGGGTATTGATGGCGGCGCCCATCAGGTCGAAGAACTTCTTCTCGTCGAGGGTGTCCGCCTCGTCGTTCCAGGAGGCGGACAGGCAGTACCATTCGGACTTCCTGTTCTTCAGCAGCCAGGTCGCCGAGATCACACCCGGCTCCGAACCGCCCTTGAATCCGGCGTAGAGAAAGGCCCCCTCCTGGACGCCGCCGGTATTCAGCGCCATCAGTTCCAGGGCCGTCGCGCCGCCCTCTCTTTCCAAATACTGCATGAGACCGCAGAGGTCGGCCGGGGAGGCGAACCACTCCACCTTGTCCAAACCGAAGGGACTGCGGGTGAACTTTTCAATTTCCAGCGGCTGCCTGGCCAGGCTGTCGAGGAAGGAGTATTTCTCCGCGGCGGGCAGGTTCAGGTACTTGAGCGCGGTCCCGGTGCCGGACTTGAGCTTGACCATTTCCGTGGTTTTCAGGAAGGGTTTAAGCCTTGAGGGATCGGAATGGCCGAGCGCGGCCAGGGCCCCCTCTATCTTCCGCCGCCCGAGGCGGTCTATCAGCAGGTCCGCGGCCGTGTTGTCGCTCTCCGAGATCATCAGCGCTGCCAGCGTATGGGCGGTCAGGGGAGAATCCTCCGGCCAGTCCTGCAGGCGGCCGGACGGCATGGAGCGGTCCCCGTCGCGGAGATAAAAAACCTTGTCCCAGGGAGTTTTCAAACGCGCCATGGCCGCCAGCACGTAAAGTTTGAAGGCAGAACCGACCGCGAAGTAGTCGGCGGCGGCCAGCTCCTCCAGGTTCTCGGGGGTTTCCCCCAGCCGCCGCACCAGCAGGCCCTTGCGGCCGGGCAGCGCCGCAAAGGTGTCGCGCAAGCCGCGCAGCGTAACGTCCCTCCTATACGCGTGCCGGAAGAACAGGCGGATTATCTTCCCGGTCTCCGGATCCGCGGAGACCGCCAGCGGCACCCGCCAGCCGCCTGTCGTGTCGAAATAATAGTGGCCGGAATAGGCGGACGAGCTGACAAGCACCGTTCTTTCCACGGCCCCGTGCTCTTTATACAGCCCCGAGAAGATCCCGGACAGCTTAGACAGGGAAACCTGCCGGAAAAAGCTCCCGTCGAACAGTTTCTCCAGGCCGCCGGGCTCCGCGGCCACCTGCCGGGCCGCACTCTCCGCGGCCCGGTCCGCTACGCCCGCCGTTGCCGGCACTGAGAAGAGCAGGACGGGCAGAACGAGCCCGGGTAAAATTTTCATTTTAAAATTATACAATTAGTCCTGCGGCAATTCCGCGCGGAGGAAACAACATGGACCAGCTCATACTCAGGGAGATCAAAGACGGCATAGGCGTGCTGACGCTCAACAACCCCGCGCGCCGCAACGCGCTGAGCCTGGAGCTCTGCAAGCAGCTGGTCCTGGCACTCGACGAGATGAAGAAGAAGAAGGTGCCGGTCATAGTGCTGCGCGCCGAGAAGAACGCCCGCGTCTGGTCGGCCGGCCACGACATCACCCAGCTGCCCAAGGTCCACAACGACCCGCTGGCCTACGACAGTCCGATGGAAGTGGCCTTCCGCGCCATCCAGTGCTATCCCGGTCCCGTCATAGCGCTTATCCAGGGCAGCGTCTGGGGCGGAGCCACCGACCTGGCCGTCACCTGCGACCTGGCCATCGGCGATGAGACAGCCACATTCGCCATCACGCCGGTCAAGATGGGCCTGCCCTACAACGCCTCGGGCATCATGCACTTCATCAACCGCGTGGGCAGCAACATCGCCAAGGAGATGTTCTTCACCGCCGAGCCGGTCAAGGCCGACCGCGCCTACCACTTCGGCATCCTCAACCACCTGGTCAGTTCGCGGGAGGTGGAGGAGTTCACCTTCGAACTCGCCCGCACCATTGCCGGCAACTCGCCGCTGGCCGTCTCGGTGGTCAAAGAGCAGTTCCGCATCCTCTCCGAGGCCCACCCCATCAGCCCGGAGTCGTTCGAGCGCATCCAGGCGCTGCGCCGCAAGGTCTACAACAGCGGCGACTACGAGGAGGGCATCAAGGCCTTCATGGAGAAGCGCAAGCCGGAGTTCAAGGGCAGGTAAGCGCGGCCGCGAATAAAAAAGCCGCCGGTTTTGAGCCGGCGGCTTTTTTATTTCCCGCTTTGCGCTAGTCGTTGCTCTTGTAGTTGGGGGTTTCCTTGGTGACCTTCACGTCGTGCACGTGGCTTTCTTTCAGCCCGGCATTGGAGATCCGCACGAAGCGCGCGCGCCGCCTGAGCTCTGCGAGGTTCTTGCAACCGCAGTAGCCCAGCCCCGCGCGCAGGCCGCCGGTGAGCTGGTGGATAATAGCCGACACCGTGCCTTTGTACGGCACCTGGCCCTCTATGCCCTCGGGCACCAGCTTGTCTTTTTCCACGCCGGCCTGGCCGTAGCGGTCCTTGGAGCCGGCCTCCATGGCGCCGACGGAGCCCATGCCGCGATAGGCCTTGTAGGAGCGGCCCTGGTAAAGGATGATGTCTCCGGGGGCTTCCTCGGTGCCTGCGAGCAGCGTGCCCAGCATCACGGCACTGGCACCCGCGGCCATGGCCTTAGTGATGTCGCCAGAGAACTTGATGCCGCCGTCGGCTATGACGGGGGTCTTGCTGCGCGCCGCGGCCTTCACGGCGGCGCTCACCGCGGTGAGCTGCGGCACGCCCACGCCGGAGATAACGCGCGTGGTGCAGATGGACCCGGGGCCTATGCCCACTTTTATAGCGTCGGCGCCGGCCTTGATCAGGTCCAGCGCGCCCTGGTAGGTGGCCACGTTGCCGGCTATCACCTCGCAGCCGTAGCGGCGCTTCACTTCCTTCAGGGTCCGCAGGACATTGGCGGAATGGCCGTGAGCCGAATCCAGTGAAATGATGTCGGCGCCGGCCTTCACCAGCTCGCCCGCGCGTTCCACGGCGTCGGGGCCCGCGCCTATGGCCGCGCCCACGCGCAGCCGGCCGCTCAGGTCCTTGCAGGCGTCGGGATACTGCTTGGTATTGAGGATGTCGCGCACCGTGATCAGGCCCTTCAGTTCGCCGTTGCGGCCAACGAGCGGCAGCTTCTCGATGCGGTGCTCCTGCAGGATCTTCTCGGCCTGCGCCGGAGTGGTGCCGGGGCGGGCCGTGATGAGCTTGGTGGTCATCGCGGAGGAAACTTTCCTGTCGAGGTCCTTGAGGAAGCGCACGTCGCGGTTGGTCAGCAGGCCCACTAATTTACCGCGGGCGATCACCGCCACGCTGGAGACGCCGTGCTTGGCCATCAGGGCCAGCGCGTCGCGCAGTTTCTCGTCGGGGCCCACGGTCAGCGGCGCGGAGATGACGCCGCTCTCATGCTTCTTTACCTTAGCCACTTCCAGCGCCTGCTGATGCGCCGGCATGGCCCGGTGGATGATGCCGAGGCCGCCCTCGCGGGCCATGGCTATGGCCAGGCCGGCTTCGGTCACGGTGTCCATCGCCGCGGAGATGAGCGGAACGCGCAGCTTTATAGTTTTAGTGAGGTCGGTCCCGAGGTCGGTCTGTTTGGGCATCACCGAGGACTTGGCCGGCAGCAGCAGCACATCGTCGAACGTCAGCCCTAACTCTATTTTGTCCTGAAGCATCTTCTCTCCTTAATCCCTCTCCGAATCCCCCCCCCCGGTCCTCGTCCTCACTCCCACTCTATGGTGGCCGGCGGCTTGGAGGTGACGTCGTAGACCACGCGGTTCACGCCGCGCACCTCGCTGACTATGCGGGACGAAATTTTCTGCAGCAGGTCGTGCGGCAGGCGGCTCCAGTCTGCCGTCATGCCATCCACGGAGCTGACGCAGCGCACGGCGATGGTGTATTCGTAGGAGCGCTCGTCGCCCATCACGCCCACGGAGCGCACCGGCAGCAGCACGCAGAAGGCCTGCCAGATCTTGGAATACCAGCCGGCTTTCTGGATCTCCTCGCGCATCACGCGGTCGGCCTCGCGCAGGATCTTGAGCCTGTCGGGAGTGACATCGCCCAGCACGCGGATGGCCAGGCCGGGGCCCGGGAAGGGGTGAAGCATCAGCACGCTCTCCGGGATCTTCAGCGAGCGGCCCAGTTCGCGCACCTCGTCCTTGAAGAAATAGCGCAGGGGCTCTATCAGGCCCAACTTCATCTTGGCCGGCAGGCCGCCCACATTGTGGTGGCTCTTGATCACGGCGGAAGGCCCCTTCACGGAAACGGACTCTATCACGTCGGGGTACAGCGTACCCTGCAGCAGGTGGGCCGCGCCTTTCACTTTTTTAGCTTCCCGGTCGAACACCTCTATGAAGGTATGGCCTATGATCTTGCGCTTCTTCTCGGGAGAGGTCACGCCCTTGAGGCGGCCGAGGAACAGCGCGGACGCGTCCACGATCTTGAGGCTGTAGCCGAACTTCTTCTTGAAAACTTCCGTCATGCGCTCGCGGTCGCCGTGGCGCAGCACGCCGGTGTCGACGAAGATGCAGTTGAGTTTATTGCCGATGGCTTTGTGCGCCAGCACGGCGGCCACCGAGGAATCCACGCCGCCGGAGAGGCCGCAAATGACGGCCTTGCCGGCCGCCTGCTTCTTGATCTCCGCGATGCTGTCCTTCAGGAAGGAGGCGGGAGTCCAGCGCTCTTTATAGCCGCAGACTCCGCGGGCGAAATTCTCTATCATCTTCGCGCCGTGTTCGGTGTGGTGCACCTCGGGGTGGAACTGCAGCGCGTAGAGGTTCAGCGCCGGGTTCTCCATGGCGGAGATGTCGGAGCCGTCGGCGCGGGCGGTAACATGGAAGCCGGGCGGAACTTTCTTTACCTCGTCGCCATGGCTCATCCAGACATTGACCGTGCCGCTGATGCCTTTAAAGAGGCGCGAGCCTTTGAGGATCTTCAGCTTGCTGAAGCCGTATTCGCGCTTGGTCGCCTTGGAGACGCCGCCGCCGTATTCGCGGGCCAGGAGCTGCATGCCGTAGCAGACGCCCAGCACGGGCACGCCCAGATTGAAGACGGCAGGGTCGGGCTTGGGGGCGGCCTTGTCGTAGACGCTCGACGGCCCGCCGGAGAGGATGATGCCCCGCGGCGACCGCGCGAGGATGTCCTCTATGGGCGCGCTGAAGGGCAGTATTTCGCAATAAACCCGCAGGCTGCGAAGCCTGCGGGCGATAAGCTGGGTGTACTGGCTGCCGAAGTCCAGGATAAGGATCTGATCCATCAGTTATTCACCTCAAGACCCGCCAGAAGAAATGTAGGACTACCTTGAAATTCTAACAAATTAAGAGCCCCAGCGCCTTTTCCGACGGAACCGGGCATCACTCTGTTTTGTTATCCCCGGGCGAACTTTCGGACGAATTCTTTGCAGAAGCGGTCGAGGCTGGCTTTTTGGAGGATGGTCTTGCGGGCGGCGGCGGCCAGTTTTTTCTGTTTCGCCGGGGTGAGCGCAAGAATGCGGTTGAGGCCACGGGCTAAATTGAGCGGGGTGAGGGAATTGTAGAAGAAGCCGTTAACACCGTCCTTTATAACGCGCTCCATATACGGGGTTTTCTTGGTCAGCACCGGCCGGCCGAGGGCCATGGCCAGGAAAGCTATGGAATTGCCGGCCGCCTCGTTGATGTGGCCGTCCTTCACCGGTATCACCACCGCGCGCGCCCCGGCGGCCGCGGCCTTCAGGTTGTGCAAATTCTTCGCCAGCGGCAAAAACTGCGCGCCGCGCGGCAATTTAGCGGGCTTGGCGTCGCTGAAGATCTTCAGCCCCAGGCCGGTATTCTTAACCCCTGCGGCCAGCGCGTCGAACTCCCTCCCGGCCGAACCGGCCGAGAAAACATAAGCCCCCGCCGGGCCCGGCAACGGCTTATAATATCCGCAATCGGTGGCGTAGCCGCGGCGCAGCAACCGCTCCCCCTCCAGCCCCATCGCCCCCCAGAGTTCCCAATCGTCGAACTCCAGCATATAGCCCGCCGTCAGCCCGGCCAGCGCCTTATAGCGCCGAGCCAGGTCCGCCGTAAAGTTATGCCCCGGCATCGGTATCAGATGATTGGCTATGTAAATCTTTTTAGCGGCATGTGCCTCGCGCGCCAGCCACAGGAAAGCCGGCGCGCAGCGCGCCCGTTTGGGGAAATCCAGCAGCACCAGCAGGTCGTACTTGCCCGCCGTTTCACGTTTCAGCGCCGCCAGCCCGGAGTATTTGAGCCGCCGGCCGCCGGGAGGCGTCTGCGCCCCGATAAATTTATAATCAAAATCGAAGTCGTGGACGATGTCGAGCGACACCTTCCTCCCCGCCAGCGCGCGGATAAAAGCCCGCTCAAAATGCAGGTTCTCCGGGCACTCCGCGAAATTCGCCAGCAGTATCTTCTTCACAGTTTAGATTCTAGTTAATAATCACAGCGGCAGGAAGGCCCGGGAGGGTGCGCCGTGAGCGATTTTAGGCCGCAGGGCCAAGGTCCGTAGCGGACCGCCTATCATTAAGGCGGCGGCGAAGAATGTTTGAGCGAGGCACTGTGTGCCGAGCGAGTTCTTCGCCGGCGGAGGACAGCAGGCCCTCTTCGGCCGCGGCCGCTTATGAGCGAGCGGCGTGCCCTCCCGGGCCGACTCCTCATGAGCTACCGGAAGCTCTCTGGATCCCGGCTTTCGCCGGGATGACAGAGATAAAAAAATACCCCGGCGGGGGCCGGGGTATTTTTTCATTACTGTAGCTGCTTACTTCGCGCCGTAGAGGAAGGTCACGAAGTCGTGCCACTTGGTCGCCTTGTCGAAGGCGAAGTTGGTATAGGGCGCCTCGAAGATGCCCTCCAGCTTCTCCTGCGGTATGCGCGTCTCCGCGGGCGGCAGGTACACCGAAACGCCGTGGCTCTCGGCCATCTCGTGGTTGGCGCGGTTCTTGCCGGTGGCCTTGTTATAGATCACCAGTTCCTTGTCGATGTACTCCTGCAGCGCGGCCGCCTTGGCCTTCAGGTCGGCGGCCTTGGCGTGCGGCTTCAGGCCGTCGGCGACCAGCTTGGAGTACTGCCAAACGTCGCCGTAGAACGAGATGGTCATCGCCGGGTCCGACCCCGCGCCCACCGCGTCGTAGCGGATCACGCCGTTGCGCGCCGCCTTCAGCGCGTCCACGTCATTGACCTCTTTGGCCAGCGCGGCGAACTCGGCCATCTTGGTCCCGAGACCCGCAACTTTGTTAGCGCGCATCGCCGAGAGCTGCACGTTCTTGTTGCCCTTCTCATAGAACAGTTTGAAGGCTTCCACCATCAGCGCGCCGGTCTCTTCGGTGCTCATCGCCGGCTTCTTGGCGATGGCGCCGAGGAACAGGTCGTACGGGTAGCCCAGGCCGGGCACCGTCTCTTCCGAGCCCACGATAACCTGCGCCTGGTCCTTAACTTCGTAGGCCACCTCGGCCATGTTCATCAGGCAGGCGTCGAAGGCCAGGATGTCCACCTTGCCGGCCTCCTGCAGGATCTTGCCGATCTGCGCCGTGCGGATGTAGTTGCCGGTCTCGTCATCGAAGGAGATGCCCTTGCTCTCCATGCGCGGGTCCATCCAGCCCGTGCCGTGGTTCCAGATGATGAGCATGTAGCGCTTGGCCGGGAAGCGCTGTTTGGACCACTTCACGAAGTCCACCGCGCGCTTGTAGTCGCCCATGTCCACGACCTTGTCCTCCTGCAGGACGGTCGAGGTGATCTTGTTCTCGTTCTTGTCCTTCTTGATCAGCATGCGGCGCGCGCCGGTCCAGTCGCCGTCCAGGTCGGTGTCGCCGCCGGCCTGGCCCTTCATGCGGCCCTGCTCCACGACGATGTTGAGATCCTTGGTGGACCCGACCTTCTCCATCATGTTGACGTTGTAAAGGCCGGCCAGTTCCAGGTCGTTCTTGCCGTTGATAAAGACCATGACGGTCCATTCCTTGACGGCCGCCGGGGCGTCGCCGCCTCTGGCCGCGGCTACCTGCGCCGGCGCGGAAGCGGCCGGGGCGGTGCGGGCGGTGCGGCTGTCCAGGTTCAGCGCGGTGTCCGCCGCGAAGACCGGGGTCAGCAGCCCGAAGACCGCGAGTATCGCTAACGATTTTTTCATAAATCCTCCGTGAAGTACTTACGCCAATAGTATAGCAGAAGGCTTTGACCTGTCAAGGGTCAGGGGGGCGGGCAAGGCCCAGACCGGGCCTGGGCCCAAAAACGCCGCCCCTCTGGGCCCTGCGCCCGATGCGCCCCCGCGCTTTTTCTGGCAGAATGTAGATATCCAAAGCAGGAGGTTCTAATGAACAAAGCCTTGATAACCATCCTTCTCTCCGTTTCCTCCCTCCCGGCCTTCGCCGGGGAAAGCCAGGTCCTCAGCCAGGCCGGCCTCAGCCTCCCGGCGATAGAAGTGCCCGCGCCGCAGGCCCCCAAAGCCAATCAGTGGATGACGCTGCGCAAGATCACCGTTAACACCGCGCAGCCCGACATGAACGACACCCTCGTCGGCCTGGTGGAGCGCGGCCAGAATATAGACAAGGTGGTCGAGGAACTCAACGCCAATGGCTTCAAGGCCAGCGCCCTCCAGGACAACCAGGGCGGCTACATGGTATTCGTGGACGTCAAAGGCCTCGACGCCGCCGACTACGCCGTCGGCCTCGCCCGCTACTACTACATCACCGAGGTGAAGGTAGGCCAGCGGGTGCACAACCAGCTCTTCGGCCTTAATAACAAGTCCACCTACGCGGTAAAGCAGGGCACCATCAAGGGCGGCATGAACAACAGCCCCGTGGACGTAAAGTTGGACAAACTGGCCTGGACCATCACCGGCGGCCTGAACCACTCCCCGGTGGACGTGAAGATCAACCACGACGAAAAGGCCATCACCGGCGGCGCGAACCTGAGCCCGGTGGACCTGAAGTTCGACTGGAGCACCGAGGAAGTGACCGTCTACGGCGGAGCCAACCACAGCCCCGTGAAATACACTGTCAACTGGAAGAAGGGCCTTCTCGAAGGTTACGCTTCCAACTCCCCCGTCAGGCTGGAGTTCAGCATGGGCGAGGGCTACGTCGACCAGACCATCGTGAACGTGACCGGTTACGCCGGCCACGCGCCGGTGGGCCTGATCTACAACAAAGTCAACGGCCACATCGGCGGCTACATGAACCACAGCGTGGTGGACGTGAACCTGGTCAACTGCGACCTCTACGACTTCCTGCAGTATTTCTTCCTCTTCATGAAGAACCCCGCGCTGTAAAGCGGACTCGAAAACGAAGAACCCTCCCCTGTCCGGGAGGGTTCTTTGCTTTCAACCGCTTGAGAGCCAGGTTCCCTGTTTTTCGCGTTTTAAGGCGGGCGTTTTAATATATAATATAACCGAATGAAGCGCTTCCTTCTCACCGCCGCCCTTGCCGTCCTTACCGCCGCCCCTGCCCTGGCGGCCGCCCAGTCCCGCGCGGCCTGGTGGATGGAAAACGATTATTCTTTCGGCTCCAACGGGCTGCGGAAGGATTCATTCACCCTGTACCGCAAGCCCTCGTCCGCCTTCACCACCGGCCTGAACCTCTCTTTTTACAAGGACACCGGCGCCTACGGCGAAAGCGTTTATTCGCTGCGCCTGCCGCTGATGTACTCCCGGGGCGGCTACTTCGTCTCTTTCAAGCCCTTCCTCTACCCCGTTTCCGCCTACACCCGCTCCGGCGCCTACGGCGGCAAGCTGTATTTCCTGACCTCGGTCGGGGAAGAGCAGGACGAGACCTACACGCACCTGATCCTTTCCGGCGCCTGGGCGCAGCAGAAGGCTTTTCTCAGCGGGGCCGGCGCGGCCGAGCGCAAAACTTTCTCGCAGGCGGCCGCCGAAGCGCAGGTGGAGAAGTCCTTCTACAACCAGTTCTTCTTCCTGGCCTCGGCCGCCGGCTTCAGCAACCCGGGTGGAGCCGTCTCCAACGCCACCCTCGTAAAGCCGGTTTTAGACCAGGCCGACCTGGCCTACCTGGGTACCTTCCGCCCCCTGACCGCTCTGCCCGAGTGGGCCCTGAGCGCCCAGATAGCGCGCAACATGCAGCCGGATTACGACAGCCATATTTACGCGGGATATAGTAAAATATCCTTCAGGCGGGCGCAGAAGGCAGGTTCGTTCATAACGGGCCTCAAGCTGAACCTCAACGAAAAAAGCACCCTGGACCTGGCCTACAACGCCTTCAAGGCGGAGGGCGCCGCCTGGAAGAGCTACTACAGACTCTTGCTGCAGCTGTTTTTTTAGGGACCTAGGATGATATTACAATCGCAGGAAAGCCTGGAAATGCTGGTGATGGTGAGCCGGCTGCTTTCCTCCAAACTAGATATCTCCGAACTGCTGACCACCATCATGCGGCTGGCTTCGCGCGTGGTGGGGGCGGAGCGCGCCTCGCTGTACCTGCTCGACGAGAAGGCGCAGGAACTTTATTTCGATGTGGCCCTCGGTCTGCCCGAGGAAGTGCAGAAGATGCGCTTCAAGTTGGGCGAGGGCATAGCCGGCACCTGCGCCAAGGAAGGGCGCTCCATCATAATTTCCGACGCGGCCAACGACCCGCGCCATTCCAAGAAAGCTGATTCCAAGAGCGGCTTCGTCACGCGCTCGCTGCTGACCTGCCCCATGATCATCAAGGGCAAGGTCATCGGCGTGGTGCAGGCCGTCAACCGCATCGAGGGCACCTTCGAGGAAGTGGATAAGAACAATTTTGAGGCGTTCGCCAGCCAGGCCGCGATAGCCATAGAAAACTCGCGCCTGTTCTCCTCCGTGAAGGAAGAGAAGCGCAAGATGGAGATAGTCTTCAAGCGCGTGAAGGAAGGCGCGATCCTCACCGACCTTAACGGTGAGATCATCCTCATCAACAGCGCCGCGAAGACCTACCTCGAGCACGACAAATACAGGTTCACCAATATCAGCGGCGCCTTCACGGATTTCGAGGTGAAGCCCGGCATCACCCAGGTCTCCGCCTGCGACGACGCCGCCTGCCGCTTCGAACTGTTCCGGGCCAAACCCAAGAAGTTCTACATGGACGGCTCGGCGATAAAGCTTTTCAAGGAAGACCGCGACGGCAACCAGGTCCCCGAGGGCAAGCTGTGGATCCTCACCGACGTGACCGCGCAGCGGCTGGAAGAACTCATGGCGCGCAGCTTCCTGTCGCTGATCTCGCACAAGTTCAAGACCCCGCTGGCTTCCATCAACGGCTTCGCGCAGATCCTCAAGGACGAAGCGGGCAAGACGCAGCTGCCCGACATCGTCAAGCGCTCCTCGGAGACCATCCACGCCCAGGGCCAGAAACTCAACGGCCTGGTGGAAAGCCTGCTGAATTTCGTAACGATAGACGACCTCGGGGCGGCCGAACTGGAAAAGATAGAGTTCGACGCGGCCGAGTTCCTTTCAGAGGTGGCCGAAGCCGCCAAGCTCTGGCAGAAGGAACCGCAGCAGGTCACCATCAAGGTCGTGGCGACCGAGCCGGTCATGGTAAAGGCCGACCGCAAGCTGCTGGCCACCGCCATCAAAGCCATGGTGGACAACGCTGTTAAGTTCAACCAGGCCAAAGACAAGCTGGTCATCCTTTCGGCGCAGGCCCGCGACGGCTACGCGCTTATCTCCGTGGGCGACAACGGCCCCGGCATTCCCGGCGAAGAGCTGGAGAACATCTTCCACAAGTTCTACCAGGTGGAATCCTCTTTCACTGGCCAGGTAGAGGGCTGGGGCCTCGGCCTGGCGCTGGTCAAGAAGATAGCCGAAGCCCACAACGGCAAGGTCTTCGCCCGCTCGCAGCTGCAGAAGGGCTCCGCCTTCACCATCGCCCTCCCGAGCTGACGCTCCCCCCTCCTCAAAAATACCCGCCACCCGGCGGGTATTTTTTTATCCCCCCTGAGGCCGAGGGTGATCTGCATAACAGAGCTGGGAGGGTCGCTCGTGGTTTGGCGGCCTACCGCGAGGGGTAGGAACGCAAAACGCGCTCGCGCACACCGTGCGCTCGCTCCGCATTCGCCCTCGGCGCTACGCAAGCCTCCTCCTCATGAGGGTTTTGCTAACCCTACCCCCTGCGGTCTCCGCTGGTTGCTCGCTTGGGATAGTATACTGACAAGTATACGGAGGGGACGGCAGGGGAGGGGTTCCGTGCGACTTTGGGGAAGGGGGCCCCGCCCTTAATTTCCCAAGGGCGGGGGGAACCGCGCAACGGTTCCCCTCTGCCCAGGAGCACGGGGCCCCTCCCCTGCTGGCCCCGACTGGGCTTCTCGCGGCCCCTCCCTTCACTGTAAAACAAAGCCCCCCGCTCTTGTGGGAGCGGGGGGCCGGGTGACAGTTGGACTGATTACTTCGTTATCTTGTCGGTGCTGCCCTTGTTGATGTAATCCTGCGTGGAGATGGAGCCCACGCGCTTGAAGCCCCACTTCACGAAGAACTTCTTCGGGCCGCGCATATCGCTGCTGGTGTCCACGAAGTCGGCGGTCTTCTGCAGGTCGCCCTCCACGAAGGCCAGCTCGTAGCCGTTATTGACGTCGAAGGTGAATTCCTTCTCGCCCTGGCTGCTGTTGAAGAACAGGAAGCCGTCCTTGACCAGTTCCACCTTGATGACGACCTTCTCGCCGGTATAGTAGCTGGCCCAGCGGTCGGAGACGTTCAGCACGAACTTGCCGTCGCGGAAGGCCCAGCCGGCGGCCGAGAGGCCGGAAGCGTCGGGCGCCGTGGGCACGCGGTAGTTCGGGGTCAGGTTGAAGGTCAGGTCGTAGAGGCCCTGACGGTCCACGCTGTAGCTGTAGGGCGAGGTCCGGGTCTCGAAGTCGACGCGGTTGGCTTCCATGCAGACCTCGAAGCGCTCGCTCTCCCAGGGGAACAGCTGGCGGGCGGCGATGTTCAGCTGCGCGGTGGCACGGAAGGTCTGGCCTATGCGCTCATGGCAGTGGTAAACGCCCTGCTGGCCGTGCTGTGTGCCGGGGTAGGAATAATTCCCGTGCGGGCCGTAGCTGTTGTCATTGAAACCGGGCTGGCCGGGATTATAATCCTTGGGGTGGCCGGGCTGGCCGGGATGATCCGGCTTGGGCGGATGATTCGGCTGGCCAGGCTGCTCCGGCTTGGGCGGCTTGGGGCCGTTCGGCGGCTGAACCGGGGGCGGGGGCGGAGGAGGCGGCGGGTTCGGGATGAACCGGCATTCCTCGATATATTCGGTGCTGCTCAGGAATTCCCGGCCGGAGGCCTGCGCGAAACCGCTGGAAGCGAAAGAGAAACCCTTGCACTCCCTGCTGTAGCGCACGCGGTTGGGACCATAATAAGGATATGGGCCCTTAATATCGGTGTTCTTGGCCTGTTCGATGACGCTCTTCACGTCAATGCCCTGGTTAAAGTCTACTTCGGCGCCGGCGTTGGCGGTAAAGCCAAGGCAGGCAAGTGCCACTATGAGCTTGTTATTCATTCAGTCACAACCTCCGTTACTGGATAAACATCCCTGACACTTAAAGTCTATTATAAAGATATACCTATAATAAGAGGCCAAAGCACCACTTCTCCGCGGCTATTGGACCTACGCTATTTTAGGCACTTAAGCCCGCAAAAAAAGAGCCCCGGGGGTTAGCCCGGGGCTCTTTGCGTCCTGCCGTGCGGCCTACACCAGCTTATTGTCGGCGACCAGTTTTTTTAGTTCACCCAGGTCGGGGCTGATGATATAAGGCTTGCCCACCGATTTCATAGCGCTCTGGATGTCCTTGAGGCCGTTGCCGGTGATCAGCAGCACCACGGATTCGTTCTTTTTGACCTTCCCCTCTTTGACGGCCTTCAGCAAGCCGGCGTAGGTGGCGGCCGCGGCGGGCTCGGCGAACACGTTGGAGCCGCGGGCTATGCGGGGGATGGCGGCCAGGATCTCGGCGTCCGTCACGGAGACGGCGAAGCCCTCGGAATCCTTTATCGCCATCACCGCCGCCATGCCGTCGCGCGGCAGGCTGACCGAGATGCTGTCGGCCACGGTCTTGCCGCTGACCGGCTGTACTTCCGTGCCGGACTCGAAGGCGCGCTTGATGGAATCGGAATGCTCGGCCTGTACGGCCACCAGCTGCGGCAGGCGCTCGATGATGCCCAGGCGGTGGAATTCCACGAAGCCCTTCCAGATGCCGCTGATGATATTGCCGTCGCCGACCGGCACGAAGACCTTGTCGGGTGTCTCCCAGTTCATCTGCTCGCAGATCTCGAAAGCGCAGGTCTTCTTGCCCTCGCGGGTAAAGGGGTTAATGCCGGTACTGCGATTATACCAGCCATACTCGGCCGAGGCCTTCAGGCACAGCTCGAAAGCGTCGTCGTAGGTACCCTTCACCATGATGACCGTGGAGCCGTAGACCAGCAGCTGCGCCACCTTGGCCGCGGGCGCCGTCTCGGGCACGAAGATCATGGTCTTCATGTCCAGGCTGCCGGTCAGGCAGGCCAGGGAGGAGGCGGCGTTGCCGGTGGAGGCCGTAGTTATGACCTTTTCCTCCAGCTCCAGCGCGCGGGCGGTCACCACGGCGCTGGCCCTGTCCTTGAAAGAGGCGCTCGGGTTGCGGCCATCGTCCTTTATGTAAAGGTTGTTAACCCCCGCTTCGTCGCCGAGTTTCTCGGCCTTGTAGAGCGGCGTCCAGCCCACCTGCACCGGCGGCACGTTCTTTATGCTGGCCACCGGCAGGATATCGAGGTAGCGCCAGATGCTGCGCTCGGGGTTATCCTTGAGCACGTCGTAGTTCAGGCGCTTCTTTATCAGGTTGTAGTCGTAAAGCACCTGCAGGTTTCCGCCGCACGCCGTGCAGTTATACTTGCTGTCCGCCAGCTTGTGGTCCTTGCCGCAGCGAATGCACTGTAAGGTTTTTATTTTTTTCATTAGTTTTTCAAAGCCTCTTCAAAACGAACGCGCACCGTCCCGAAATCCGGTTTCTCCAGCTGGAGCAGCATTGGTATGCAGGCCTGGTGCTTGTTGCCGGTGTAGACGGGCATGGAGGGATAGTTGGAGACAATAAGCCGCCTTGCGGCGTCCCCTTCCACGGTCACCTCTGTCAGGGACCGGTTCTGCACGCACCATTCCACGTATTTTCCGGCCGGTGCGCCCTCGGCGGCCGCCTGCGCGTAGTTTATCCGGTCCGCCCGCGCCTGTTCCAGCAGAGGACGCAATTGTACACCTTTGTCCCTGGCTATGCGGAACCCGTCCAAGGCCGGGCCAAGCCAAAACGACAGCAGATAGGCCCCGCAAAGCGCGCCCAGCGGATAAAGCACGAACAGCCTCAGCCGCCTGAAATCCACCAGCCGGTCCCGGCCGGTTTTCCCGTTTTCGCCGCTCATTTTAGCCGGGGATAACCGTGGTACCGGCCTTGCCCGCCAGGGTTTCTTCAAACAACTCGGTCTTGGCGATATAGGCCACGGAGCCGCCGTTCTTGATGAACTCTATGACGGCCTTGATCTTGGGACCCATGGAGCCG
Organism: Elusimicrobiales bacterium; assembly: GCA_028688015.1. Taxonomy (GTDB): domain Bacteria; phylum Elusimicrobiota; class Elusimicrobia; order Elusimicrobiales; family UBA9959; genus UBA9959. Next base: position 54,692 of record JAQTZB010000003.1, read on the forward strand.
GGCGGGAACGGGGCCGGCTTCTGGTTATATATGGCCTCGAGTTCCGAGACCTTGATAACGCGAAGGGCCTTCTCGTCTGGCTTCTGGTAGTTCAGCTTGGCGCCGTCCTCGCCGGTGAAGATGGTCAGGCTGACCTCCACCTCTTCGCCGCGAGCCTTGGCGCGCTTCATCAGCATGCAGCCCAGCAGCGCGCTCGCGAGGTCCTTGTCGATGACGGCCTCCACGCCGGTGTACATCTTCAGCGGCTTCTCGCCCTTGTGCGGCTTGCTGAACTTCACGCCGAAATTGGTGGTATAGGTCTCCACGCCGTCCTTCACCTCGGCCGGCACTTCGCGCACCGGTATGCCGCCGCCGCCCACGGTGATCGGCACTATGCCCTTCTCCAGCATGGCCTCGATGGCGTCTATCTCCACGATGTCGATAGGGGCCGGGGAAGGCACCACGCGGCGCCAGATCTCGTTGCCGGAAGCGTCCTTCTTGTACATCTTCATCTGCCAGCCCTCGGCCATGCGCTGCTTCGCCTCGTCGGCGGTGTAGGACTGGCCTATGTACTTGGAGGGGTTCTTGAAATCCGGGTCGTCCTTGTTGACCACGACCTGCGTGATGACGCCGGCCACGATATTGTCGATGCCGCGGATATTGAGCACGTTGTTGAGCTGGGCCATCATGTAGGACATGGCGCCCTGCGTGTCGGCCACGCAGACGTCGAGCGGCAGCGGGAACATGGTGGGGCGGCACATCTCGGCGCGCTGGATGATGTTGCCCACCTGCGGGCCGTTGCCGTGCGTGATCACGTACTTGTCCTCGGGGTGCGCCTTGAAGATGTCGGCCACCAGCTGCGCGGTGTCGGCCGTGCGCTGCCACTGCATGGCGATGTCGGGGTTGATGGTCTTGCCGTCCTTGTCCTTGAGGCCCACCGGGGCGACCTCGTTGCCGCCGAAAGCGAAGATCCTGATCTTTTTCATTGTAGCGTCTCCTGTTTAAGCTGTGTCTTGGGAACCGAACTGACAAATTCGAAGGCCGCCCGCCTCACGGCGCCGGTAAATTTCGCCAGCTCCCCGCCGTCCTCATCGAGGCTGGCGAGCAGGCGCAGGGTCAACTCCAGCTGCACCCCGCCTGCCGCCGGCCTGTTGACGATATTCCTGGGCGAAGTGCCGGGCAGGCGCGCGCAGGGGGTTTCGGCGGCGAAGCCGGCTTCTTCCAGCCGGCGGGTAACCAGCGCGGCGGCCTTCTTGTTCGAGCCGCCGACGCAGACCCACGCGCCGCGGTCGGCCTGCGCGTGAAAAGAGATCCCCAGCACCGCGGAGGTGGCCAGCCGCACTGCGTCCGGGTCGTCGAAGCGGGTAGCCGTGACGTGCAGCTTGCCGCTCTCCCGGCCCAGCCAGCCGTTGAAGATGTAGAGGTTCAGGTCGCCGGAGGCCGTGCGGCGGGCCAGCCGCGAAGTGGCGCGCTCTATGTCGCCGCCGTGGATGGCGAACACCGCCACGGCCGAGCCGCGGTCGTAAACCTCGCGCGAATAGTCCAGTCCCTCGGTGTGCGCGGCCCGCAGGGCGGCCAGGCCGGGATAGGCGTCGCCGCCGCGGCGGTAGGCCGCTTCTCCGGCGCAGGCCGAGAGCAGCAGAAGGGGGAACAATAGCAGGAGGCGGTTCATCGGGTCCCGGAAGGCCGGGTTAAATATAATATAAAAAATGCGGGCAGCTAAGGCAGGGGCCGGAGCTCTCCCGCCCCGAAGCGGCGCAGGTAGGGGCGCATCAGCCCCACGCAGCCCTCCCGGCCGGCGCAGCCGCGGCAGGGCGCCGGGTAAGCCCGGTCCTCTGGCGGCAGGCTCACGCGGGCAAGCCGGCGCAGCTCCGGCCGCAGCAGGCACAGCGGGAAATGGTAGAGCGCGGCCGCGCGAAAGCCGGCCAGGTAAGCCGCGCAGCGATTGACGGCGGCGGCGGTGGCCGACAGCTTCACGGCCAGCTTCGCCTCATTGCGCGCGCCCCGGCCCTCCGCCTCGTAATGCATGACCACCAGGCGGCAGCCGGGCAGCTCCCGCCTCAGCAGGCCGAGCGTGGCGCCGAGGCGGCGGTAGTTGAGTTTGTGAAGGATAACCCGGATTTCCAGCGCTGGAGCCCCGGGCAAGGCGCTCAGGTTTTTCAGGCCGCGCATGGTCTGTCGGAAAGCGCCTTTCACTCCGGCCACCTGGTCGTGGGAAGCGGCGTCAGGGCCGTGGATGGAAACCCCCAGCGTGAAGGGCGGGCGGGCGGCGGCGGCGAAGGCGGCCGCGAAAGCTGGGTCGGAGAAACGGCGCCCATTGGAAAGCAGGAGCAGTTCCTCCCCTTTCAGCCGCCTGCGGAAATAGGCGACGGCTTTCAGGAACTCGGGGTTCAGCGTGGGCTCGCCGCCGGTCAGGTTCCAGGCCCCCGCGGTGCGCGCGTTCTTCCTATAAGCCGCGGCGCCGCGCAGGTGGCGCTCCAGCCGCGCGGCCTGCTTCAGGAGGGCGTAATCTTTAGTGGTGTTCAGGCAGAAGGCGGCCGTGTTGGCGCACATCACGCACTTGTTGTCGCACTTGTTCCAAACGGGTATATCGGGCACGCGTTAATTCTAGCAAAGAGAAGGGGACGTTCTTAACTATCAGATTATTTCAGTCCGGCAACCCGGCGCAGGGCCGGCCGGAGATCAGTTTGGAATAGTCCAATAGTTAAGAACGTCCCCTGACGGTGCAAAATCGCTATAATTAGACGACGGGCGGCGGCCAGACTCAATGCTCATTGTCGAACCCTTTAAAAAATATTTTTCCGGGCCAGGAAGCGGCGGCCGGGCGGCACTGCTGGTATTGGCGCTGCTGGGGCTGGCCGCGCGGGCCGGCTATATCTACTGGACCCGGGACGCGGCCCCGCACCCGGACCTCGGCTCTTTCCTGCCCTCGTCCCTGCCCTTCACTCACCCTTTCGACACCTCGCCGCGAGAGCCGCTCTTCGTCTGGTGGCTGTGGCTGGCGGGCAAGCTGGGTGCCGGCTCCGCGGCAGGCATCCGGCTGGCCGGCAGCCTCTGGTTCCTCCCCTCGTTCTTCCTTTTCTTCGCCCTGGCCTCCCGCTTCCTGGGCACCGGGCGCGCCTGGGCCGCGGCAGTCCTGTACGCCTTCCTGCCGGCTCAGGTGCAGTCCGACTCCCTGGGCCTGCGGAATCTGCAGGAGACCTTCGCCCTGCTGCTGCTGCTCAACGCCTTGCACGCCCCGGGGGGACCTAAAGCCTGGCGGATGAGTGCCGCCGCGCTGGCGCTGCTGGCGCTGACCCGGGTAAACTATGTCCTGTCCGGTTTCCTGCTGCTGGCCGCCGCCGCCTGGCGCGCCCGCAACCTGCGCCCGCTGCTGGCCCTGCTGCCAGCGCTGCTGCTGCTGGCCCCCCACCTGCAGAATAACCGGGCCCGGCACGGAGACCCGCTGTATTCGGTCAGCCTGCACACGCGCTATATCTCCAACATGGAGAATCTCGGCCGGCCAGGCTTTCCCGCCACCGTGGAGGAATGGCAGAAGGATCCTTACGCGCAACGCCTGACCGCGAGGCAGTGGCTCTTCGAGAACCACACTCCCTACGAGCTCGCGCGCGATTCCGCCAAAGGGCTGCTGAGCGGCCTCTGGGATTTCTACTGGAAAGTCTATTTCTCGCTGGGCCTGCCGGGGCGGGCCGCCGTCGGGCTGCTGGGCCTCTATCTGCTGGGCGCCGCGCTGGCCCTGCTGACGCCCGCCCTTCGGCTGCTGCCGCTCTGGCTGCTGCTGCTGACCCTGCCCTACGCCTTCACCTCCCACGTCTTCTGGGCCGGCCGCTTCTTCACTCCTTTCGCGCCGCTGGCGCTGCTCCTGGCCGTACTGGGCGGCGCCCGGGCCTGGGATACACTGCGGGGGCTGCTGCCCCGCCCCCGTCCCGCCCCAAAGTTGTAGAATATACCCGCGATGGAAATGAAAACCGACGTGCTGGTGCTCGGCGGCGGGCTCACCGGGCTGGCCGCGGCCGAAGCCCTGAAAGACTCCGGCCTGCGCACGCTCGTCCTGGAAAAAGCGGCGGAGCCCGGCGGTCTGTCGCGCACGGCCCGCGCCGGGGAGTTCCTGTTCGACCTGGGCGGCCACCGCCTGTACTTTTCCAAGCCCGAAGTCCGCGCCTACACCGAGCGGCTGCTGAAAGGCCGGACGCTGCTGCGCCCCAGGCGCTCCAGCGCCATCTACACCGGCGGGCGGCTGCTTAATTATCCTCCCACTTTCCTCAACGGCATCCTTTACGCCGCGCCCGTGCTTTTTTCCAAGGGCCGCAAGGCTTCGGGCGCCAGGCCGCCCGCCACCCTGAAGGACTGGCTGGACGGCCGGCTGGGGCCGCGCATCCACGACCGCTATTTCCGCGACTACACCAGGAAGGTCTGGGGGCGCGGCACGGACGAACTCTCCCCCCTCTGGGCCGAGCGCCGCATCGGCGGCGGCTTCAGCGTCAAAACCCTGCTGCTGGAACTGTTCGGCGGCAAACTATCCTCCAAGGAGAACGCCGCGCGCTTCCTCTACCCGGAGCGCGGCATCGGCGAACTGCCGGCCGCGCTGCTGGAAAGCGCGGGGCCGCGCACGGAACTGCTGACCGGTGCCGAGCCGCTGGAGCTCAAGTTCAAAGACGGCAGGCCCGCGGCGCTGGTTTTCGGCCAGGGCGGCGGGAAGAAGACAGTTCACTTTAAATTCATAATCTCCACCATCCCCCTGACGGCGCTGGCCGGGCTTATCCCCGGTTTCCCGCCGGGACTCGCCGCAGGGATCAAATACCGCTCGCTGGTGGTGCTGTTCGCCGCGCTGCGCCGCAAGAAGGCGCTCCCTCACCACTGGGTCTATTTTCCAGATTGGGACGCAGAATTTTCCCGCCTCTGCGAGCTGGCCAACTGGAGCCCCCTGATGGCCCCCGGCGGCTGGCTGCCGGTCACCTTCGAATTTTTTTGCGACGAGGGGGACGCCTGCTGGCGGCTGACGGAGCGCGAACTGCTCGCCCGCGCGCTGGGCTCGCCGGCCTTCCGCCGGCTGGCCGGGGACTTAGAGGCGGGCCCGGCCGCCGTGGAGCGCCTGGCCCACGCCTACCCGCTGCTCTACGCCGGGTCCGAAGGACCGCTGGCGGCGGTAAAGAAAGAACTGGCGGCGCTGCCCAACCTCCTGGCCTGCGGCCGCACCGGCGCGCACGCCTACCTGGACACCGAGGAATGCCTGCTGGACGCCTGGGCCGCCGCCGACAAAATTAAAAAAGCTTTGTGAGGATCTTATTCGTCCATAACGGCTACGAGAGCCTGGGCATCGAATACCTCTCGGCCGCGCTTAAGCGGGCCGGGCATGAAACGGCGCTTGTAATAGACCCCTGCCTCTTCGACGAGGCCGGCTTCTGGCGCTCGCCAGCCCTGGCCTCACTGTTCAGCTTCCGCGGCGGCGTGCTGCGCAAAGCGGAGGCCTTCAAGCCTGACCTGCTGGCGTTCTCGGTCTTCACCGATACCTGGCCCTGGGCGCTGGCCCTGGCCCGCGAACTCAAAGCGCGCACCGGCGCCAAAACCGTCTTCGGCGGCATCCATCCTTCCAGCGTCCCCGACGCGGTGCTCGCCGAAGAGGCCGCGGACTTCGTCTGCCTCGGCGAGGGCGACCTGGCGCTGCCGGCGCTGGCCGCGCACCTGGTAGGGGACGCGCCGCTGCCGGCCGGGATCTGGGTCAAGAAAGACGGGGCTGTGATCAAAGGCCCGCCGCCCGCCCCGCCGGCGGACCTCGACATGCTTCCCCTCCCGGATAAAGCACTCTTTCCCGCCGCCGCGCCGGTCTTCTCCGGCGGCTACCTGGTCTCCTCGTCCCGCGGCTGCCCGCACAGCTGCGCCTACTGCTGCAACAGCGTCTACCGCGAGCTCTACCGCGCCTCTGGCGTACCCTGCCTGCGCCGCCGCGGCGCCGAAAGCGTGTTAAAAGAGCTGGAGGGCCTGAAAGCCGCGCCCGGCTTCGTGCACTTCACCGACGAGGTCTTCAACTCCGACTACGCCTGGCTGGAGCGCTTCCTGCCGGCGTACAGGGAGCGGGTGGGCCTCCCCTTCTCCTGCTTCGTTTTTCCCGACGCCCGCCTGGCCGGGCTCGCGCCGGCGCTGGCCGCGGCCGGCTGCTTCAAGGTACAGCTCGGCGTGCAGCGCTTCGACGAGCGAAAGAGGGCCGAACTGCTGGGGCGCCGCGCGCTTAACGCCGACATAGCGGCGGCGATCAAAGCCCTGAGGGCGGCCGGCGTCTACGTCACTTGCGACAATATCCTGGACCTGCCCGACGAGAGCGAGGCCGAGCTGGCCGGGCTGGCCGCGTTCTACGCGGAGCACACCCCGGATCACAACGAGGTCTTTTTCCTGCGGCTCTACCCCGGCACACCGCTGGCCGAGCGCTGCGCCGGCCTGACCGACGCGCCCGGCGGCCTGATGCGCCCCTCCGGGCACTCGCCGCTGGCGCCCGGCAGGCAGCGCGCCTGGTTCTCGCTGCTGACCCTGCTGCCGCGCCTGCCCGCGCCGCTGCGCCTCTGGGCAGCCGCTCGCCCCGGGCTGTTCGGCTTAGCCGGCGGCCTCGGCCTGCGGGCGCTGGCCCGCCTGCTCAGCCGGCCGCGCCGGGACTTCCACACCGGGCGTTTCCTGCGGCTGTACGCGCATTTCATCTTTGCTAAACTGAAAGGCCATGGCTGAACTTCAACTCGTGACCGGGGCGGCGGGCTTCCTGGGCCGGGCGCTGGTTAAGCGCCTGACCGCCGCCGGCCTGCCCGTGCGCTGCGTGATCAGGCCCGGCGCCGACGCCTCGCGGCTGGCGCTGCCCGGCGTGGAGCTCTTCCGCGGCGACCTGCTGGACCCCGCCTCCGAGGCGGCGCTCTCCGGCACTGACCGCGTCTGGCACCTGGCCGCGCTGGTGCGCCCTACGGGGTTGGTTGTCGGCCGCCGGGCCCTGCTGGCCCGCTTCAAGGCCGTCAACGAGGACCTGCCCCCGCGCCTGGCGGCCGCGGCCGCGCGCGCCGGGGTGAAGCGCTTCATACATTTCAGCAGCATCGCCGCGCTGGGGCCGGGCGAGGACCTGCGCGACGACGCGCCGCCGGCGCCGCTGACTTACTATGGCAAGTCCAAGCTGGCAGGAGAGCGCCTTTTCAGGGCGGCGGCCGCGCGCGCGGGCCTGAGCCACCTGGTGCTCCGCCCCTGCATGGTCTACGGCCCGGGGGCGAAGTCCTGGGAGCCGCTGTTCGACGCCGCGGCCAGGCGCAAGGTGCTGGTGCCCGGCGCCGCGGCCAACACCTTCTCCATCTGTTACGTGGAAAATTTCCTTCACGCCGCGCTGCTGGCTGCGGCCGAGGCCCCTTCCGGCGCCGCCCTGAACGTGAGCGAAGGCTCCATCTCCATGCGCGACCTGCTGCTCACCCTGGCCGCGGCCCTGGGTCGCCGGCCGCGCCTGATCAGCCTGCCCATCCCGGCGCTGCAGACCGTTTCCGCCGCGCTCGACGCCGCGCTCGGCCTGGCCGGGCTCTACCTGCCCGGGGTGATGGGCGCCGACCCGGCCCGCTTCAGGGAGGCCTGCTCTTCCTGGTCACACAGATGCGAGGGCCTGAGGGCGCTGGGCTGGAAGCCGGCCGTCTCCACAGCCGACGGCCTGGCCGCTTCCATCGGGGAGAAACTGTGATCCGCCTGGAGCCGCTGGCACCCACGGAAACCCCTCCGCCCGGCGGCGCCTATTCCTGCTCCCCGGCCTGGGCAAACCTCTGCCGCGGGCTGTACAGCTACGACCTGCGCGAGTACCGGCTGGTCCGCGGAGCCGAAATCCTGGGCGGCTTCAGTTGCGCTGTGGTCCGTTCCTCCCTGTTCGGCACCCGCCTGATCTCCCTGCCTTTCTCCGATGAACCTGGCCTGTGGCTGCGCCCCGGCGCTGCTGTGTCCGCCCAGGAGCTCGCCGCCCTCCGGGGCGCCGTCGCCGGAGTGCTGGACGGGCTGGCGGCCGAAACCGCCGCCGACTACGCCGAGCTGCGCGGCGCGGACGCGCTGTTCCCCCAGGAGGAGCCCGGCTTCGTCAGCGCCGCCCCCTACCTGCGCCTGGTCCTCGATACCTCCCGCCCCTACGAAGACCTGCGTAAAAATTTTCACAGCAACCTTATCAAGAACCTGCGCAAGGCCGGCAAGAGCGTGGCGGTGCAGGAAAGCCGGGACCCGGCGGCCTTCGCGGCCGTCTATCCCATTTACCTGCGCCAGCTGCGCCGCTTCGGCTCGCCGCCGCTGCCGGCGGCGCATTTCGAAGCCCTGCTGCGCGCCGGCATGGGCCGGCTCTATACCGCCTCCGTAGGGGGCAGGCCGGCGGCCTTCCTGTTCGCGCTGGTCTGGGACAAGACCTTCTACGCCGACGTGAACGCCGGCCTTCCTGAATACGAGACCTGGTTTCCCAAGATCCGGCTTTTCGACGAGACGATCCGCCTGGCCTGCCGCGAGGGCCTGCGCGCCTACGACTTCATGCGCACCCGGGCCGGCTCCGGCGTCCACGAGCATAAGAAAAAATGGGGCGGATCAGAGCTGCCCATAAAGTATTACTACCGGGTGTATAAAAAGGGCAAGGAACTGCGGCTGGACCCGGAGCAGGCGCGCTTCGCCCTGCCCCGCCTGCTGCTGCGGCGCGCGCCGCTGGCGCTGCTGAAAGCCGTAGGCCCTCTTCTCCGCCGGCACGCCGGCAAATAGCCGGCCCGGGCGCGGGCGTCCGCTAATTTTTGTTAAGATTTAATCTATGAAAGAGAAAGTTTTACTCGTTGCGGGAGCCTTGCTGGTCGCGGGCGCTTTATTCCTGTTCAATTCCAAACCCGGCTGGCTGTCCCTCTCGTCCGTGCAGGGCGCCGGCCCCGTCAGCATGGTTTACCCTTACGAAGGTTCCCTGTTCCCGGCTGACATGCGCTCCCCGGAATTCCGCTGGAGGGGAACCCAGCCCGAGAACGGAGAATGGAACCTTAAGATATCTTTCAGCGCTTCCACGCGCACCTTCTCGGCGGTCTGCCGCGACACCGCCTGGGCCCCGACCGAAGCGGAGTGGGCGGAGATCCGCCGCCTGGCCGCAGGCAAGCCCGCCGTCTTCGAAGTTGCCCCGAAGGGCGGCGAGGCCGCAAACACCGCCCGCGTCTCCTTCAGCGTGTCCGCGGACCCCGCCGGAGCGCCCCTGTTCTACCGCGCCGTGCCTTCCGGCATGGCCTTTCCCGCCGAGAGCGAATACCGGCGCATCAAGTGGCGGCTGGCCTGGCTGTCCTCTTATGAGCCGCCCGCCACGGTGATGAGCGACCAGGACACCTGTTTCAACTGCCACGTCGCCTCGCCCGACGGCAGCACCATCGGCTTCGACTACAACACCGACGAAGTGGACAAATCCAGCTATTTCTTTTTCAGGCACCCGGGCCGCAGCGTGGCGATCACCCCGGAGATGACCTTCAACTGGAACGGCTATAAGCCCGGCGCGCAGCGCTCGCTGCTGCAGGCCAACGGCTCCGCCATCTCCCCCGACGGCAAAACCATCGTCACCAGCGGCAAGGGCCTCACGCTGCTGCACATGCGCTGCACCGACATGCGGCAGTACACCTTCCCCATCCTCGGCGTGGTGATGTACCGCACCGTCTCCGACCCGACGCTCCGGGTGCTGCCCGGCGCGGACGATGAAAAGTTCCTCTACACCCCGGCCTCGTGGAGCCCGGACGGCAAGTACGTTTACCTGTTCGGCGGCCCCATCCCGGAGCAGCTGCTGGAGATGGGCCGGCAGAAGCTGGCCGGAACCTACAAGGAAGACTGGCGGAAGCTGGGCTGGCGAGAGCTGGACAAGGTCTACCCCTTCCGCTACAGCCTCTACCGCATCCCGTTCAACGGCGGCAAGGGCGGCCGCCTGGAGCCGCTGAGCGGCGCGCACGACAACGGCTACAGCAATTTTTTCCCCCGGGTTTCGCCGGACGGAAAATGGGTGGTCTTCAACCGCAGCGCCAACGGCTCCATGCTGGTGCGCGAGGACAGCGACCTCTATATCATGCCGGCCGGCGGCGGTTCGGCGCGCAAGCTCACCTGCAACGGCCCGCGGGCCGATTCGTGGCACAGCTGGTCGCCGAACGGGCGCTGGCTGGCCTACGCCTCCAAGTCGCACAGCGATACCGCCACGGACATCGTACTGACGCATATCAGCGCGACCGGCGAGAATTCTCCGCCGGTGGTGCTAACGCAGTTGAGGGATAAACAGGGGCTGTCGCTGAACCTGCCGGAATTCTTCAACATCAAGCAGGGCGTGCTGCAGGAGATGCTGCCGCGCCTGCCCCCGCCTACGGTGGGAGCGGAGTAGCGGGCGAAGAGTTCAGAAGCGGGGCAGGCCCGCCGCGCCGGCGGCAGTGGCCGCCATGCCCTCCACTTCCACCAGCCAACCGGGCCGGCAGACGGCCCCGCGCACCACCGCCAGCGGCAGGGCCCCGAAGTTCCTGCCGAGATACCCCGCCACCCGCCGGTAGTCCGAAGGGTTCCGCAGGTAGACAATCAAATACATCAGGTCCCTCAGGCCGGCTCCGCCGGAGCGCAGCAGCGCCCCGATATTGCCCATGGTCCGCTTGAGCTGCCGCAGCGCGTCGCCCGGGTACAGGATGCCGCCGGTCTTGTCGATGCTGGCCGTGCCGGAGATAAAGTAATGGGAGCGGTCGGCATAGCGCACGCGGGTGCCGCGCTCGAAGGTGACGTCGTAATCCGCCGCCCGGCACAGCCGGGAAAAATCGTTAAGGTAAGAAACCTGGCCGGGCCTGAGCCCCGGCACCGAATAGGCGTCGAGCCCCACCAGGCAGCCCTTGCCCCCGGTCGCGCCCTCTATGCCGGTGCTCGAGATATAATGCGTGGCCCGCGTCAGCCCTTGCCGCCTGAACAGTTCGCGCCGCGCGGCCACCATGCCGGCATAGGCTTCAGCTATGTCGCCCATGAACAGCCAGGTGCGCACGCAGCCGCCGGCCAGGGTGCCACCGACGCGCCGCAGGGTCCCGGAGAGGCTTTTGAATATTTCCTCCGTCTGCTCCGCGGCGGCAAGGCCTGGTCTCCCGTTCAGCCCGGTGCTCCAGAGGTGCCGCAAACCGCCGGCGCTGACGGCCAGGTGCCCTGGCGCCAGCCTGCGCTTGCGCGGCGGCCGCGCACCCTGCACGTGGTAGGCCAGCAGAGTGAGCTCGCCGCCGGGCAGCGGCGGCTGGCGCACTACGGAAAGGGCCACCGGGCCCTCGCCCCGGCCCAGCGAGAACGGATCCCGCCCGGCCCGGAGGCGCGCGGCCGGACCTTTTAAAAGGACCCGGCGGAACACAGCGCTGGCAGGGGCCAATCCTAACTCCCGGGCCGCGGCCGAGTAAGCCGCGGCCGCGGCCCGGGCCTGGGCGGCGAAGCTTCCGGCGGGAGCCGGCGTAACGGAAATAAAATATTCGGAAGCACCGCCGGGGGGCCGTAAAATCCTGCTTCTGACGGTAGCGGTTGTCGCCATATATCAGGGCCTACGCCGGCTTCTTCCAGACCAGGTAGCCGAAGATGCCGTGGCGGACTTCCGTCCGCGCGCCGGGCAGCGCCGCGGCGTAGCGACGGCGGAACTCCTCGTAGGTAAGGTGCACCTCGCGCGCCTTGTGCCGCGCGACGCGCGTATCGAGGAAGAAAGCGCGGAAGAAACCCAGCGCCAGCCGCAGCGGGCTGTGCAGCGCCAGCATCTCGCGGTAGTAACCCAGCGCGGTGAGCGGCGGGTTGCCCTTCAGCGCGTCCACTATGATTATCACGCCGCCCGGGGCGAGCCGCTCTTTGACCTTGGCCAGAGCGGCCTCGGCGTCTCCGATGTGGTGCATCGTGGAGACGGCCACCGCCGCGTCGAAGGGCCCGGCGGGCAGCTCGTCCTTCTCAATATCCAGTTCAAGCACCTCGGCCCGCGGCAGGTCTTTGAGCACTTCGCGCGCCACCGCGGCCATTCCGGCCGATGAATCCACGGCGGCCAGCCGGGCGGCGCCTGAGAAGACCGCCCGGGCGCGGCGGCCGGTGCCGCAGCCCAGGTCCAGCACCCGCCGGCCTTCGGGCGCGGCGAGTTCCTTTATATCCGGGTTATGGATCTCCTCCACCCAATCCACGTCGCGGCCGTAGTCAGGGGCCCAGGCGTCCCACTCGGCGGGATCGTTGGGCGAGGAGGTAAGCTCGGCCGGGTGCGGGCCGGGGCCCGGCCGCGACAGCACCCCGCCGAAGGTTTCGCGGAACCGCTCTGAATTCATCGGGCAGTCGGCGGCGGAGTCGAGCGCCCCGAACATGGCCGAGCCCCACATGCGGCGGGCGATCTTCTCCAGCGGCTCGGTGCGGATGTCGCCGAAGGAGAGCGGCACATAACAGCACGGCTGCACCTCGCCGTAGGGCGAGACGTAAAAGTGGGTGCGCGCGGAGCAGCCGCAGACGAATTTGGCCTTCGGCGAGGCGAGCAGCAGGGATTCCCAGTATACGTCGGGTGAGAGCCGCGAGCGCAACAGTTCTATATCCTCCGGGCTAAACGGCACGTCGGCGCGCTCCAGCCACTTGCCGGCGCGCAGCGAAGACAGAACGCGCGTCTTCACGCCCAGCCCGCGCGCCAGCGCTATGACGCGGTCAAGCCCGCCGTCGCGCAGGCTCTCTTTGGTGGCGTAGGTGGACAGGCAGACGTCCAGGCCGGCCTCGGCGCAGAAGCGCATGGCGTCGAGCGCCGCGCGGTAGGTGCCCGGGCGGCCGCGCAGGCGGTCGTGCTCCGCCTCGTCGGCGCTGTCCAGGCTGACGCCGATGCGGTCCAGCCCGGCGTCCCTGAGCACGGCGGCCAGGCGCCGGTCGAGCAGCAGGCCGTTGGTATCGAGCGAGGTCACCAGGCCCAGGCGGCGCGCCTCGCGCACCAGGCCAGGCAGCCAGGGCACCAGCAGCGGCTCGCCGCCGAAGAAGTAGAAACCGCCGGCGCCCAACGCGGCCGCCTGGCGGATAAGCGCCAGCGTCTCATCCTCGCCCAGCTCCCGCCTGCCGGCCGCGCCGTAGGGAGTGGTGCCGCAATGCGTGCAGCGGCACTGGCACTTGTAGGTAAGGCCGGCCATCACGGTCACGCCGAACAGCGGCTTTACGACGCGCGCCGCCGGCTGTACCTTAAGGTGGTAAAAGCGCGCCAAAGCGCCCAACCCCGGCGCGGAGAGAAAAGGGCGAAAGAAACCGCCCAGCCCCTTCTTCACGAAGCGGTTGACCGAGGGAGGCCTGGGGTTCTCTGTGGTCATAAAGGTTTGGGGGCCAGGTCCAGCACGAAGCCTCCGGGCCAGGAGTACGCGGCGCTTGCGCGGCCGGCCTCGTAGCAGGCGGCGGGGTCCCGGCCGGCCAGCAGCTCCGGCAGGCCTTCGTAGAGCGGCGACCTGGACTGCAGGGCTTCGTCCACGAACCAGCCGCCGTAATATTTTTTTTCGAAGACCAGCCAGCGCACGCCGTAGGCGGCCAGCGCCTCTCCGGCCCCGGGCGCGGCGCAATAGAGCGCCGCCAGCAGCGCGGACCGCCTGCCCTCGTAATCGCCGCCGCCGAGGAAGAGCAGCTCCTGGTCCTTCAGGTCCGAAGAGACCAGCACCGCCTTCCCGGTGAAGACGGGAAGAGCCAGGTTCAATTCCCCCTCCGGATAAGCCGCGGCCAGGCCGCCCGGCGCGGCGGCAAGGAACTCATAGGCGCCCGCGAACTCCCGCACAGAAGTGGTTTCGTTGTACAGCGGGTGCAGCACGGCGAACAGCGCGGCGCAGACGGCCGCGGCCGGGCCCGCGCGGAAGCGGCCGGAGCCGAGGAGGAGCAGGGCCTCGGCGCCCAGGAAGACCAGCGCGAGCGGCAGTATCACCGCGAGCTGTCTGGAAGCGGAAACCGGGTGCAGCGGGTAGAGGACGATAAAAGCCGCCCCGCAGCCGGCCAGCAGCGCCGGCACGGCGCGCGGCAGCATGGCCGGCCTGCCCGGTGCCGCCAACAGGCCGAGGCCGTACAGCAGCGCCAGCAGGGCGAGGAAGATGGCGTAGAGCGGGGCGTGCTCGTTGAGGTTGAGCACCAGGTTGGGCGCGGCCTCTGCGGGGTTGGCCGGGTTTATCTGGGCCGCCAGCCGCTGGTAGAGCTTGGCGGCCTGGAACTCCGGGCCCTGCGCGGCGCGGGCCCCTGCGTTGTTCGCCAGGCCGCTCAGGTTCAGCAGCAGCAGGCACAGCGCGGCGGCTCCGGCCAGGTGGGCCAGGTAGCGGCCCAGCAGGCGCCGTGCGGAAAAGTCGGCGCGGAAAAAGACCGGCACCAGCGCCGAAGTGAAGCCCACCCCGACGGCGGCGGAAGGATAGACCACGAAGCACAGCGCCGTAAGCCACGGCAACAGGAGAAAGCGCCGCTCCTCCAGCGCCGCGGCGAAACCCAGCAGGGCCAGCGCCCCATAGAGGCGCGGCACTCCGAAGAAGGTGTCCATGGACAGGAACAGCAGGGTGAACAGCAGCGCGGCCGCCCCGGCGGCCCGGGGCCCTGGGGAAGCCAGCGCCAGGCGCCGCACCAGCAGCGCGGCCGCAGCGCAGCCAAGGACGGCCAGCGCCTTAAGGCCCAGGGTATACGGCCTGACCTTCATGAATAACGCCGTGAACCAGATCCAGAGCGCTTCCGGGTGATAAGGTTTCAGGTGCGAAAGGTAGAAGGCGGCCAGCCGGTCCCCGGCGAAGAGGCCGCGGTCCCAGAGCGCCTGTATCCAGTAAAAACTGACGCTGTCGAGGTAGAGCGAATATACCGGCTCAAAGGCCGGCGGCGTGCAGACCGTCACGGCGTAGGCGGCCAGCGCGGCCGCGAACAAGGCGGCGGCGCAGGCGGAGATCCCGCCGGGGCCGGGCGCCAGGCAGCGCTCGAGGAGGTCTTTCAGCGTCTTCATAATATATGGCAGAACTTGCCCGAAGAAGAGATTTTAAAACTTTCCCCGGCGCGCAGGCCATAGCCGCCAACTGGCAGGGCCAGGGCTTCCCTTACGCGCGCGGCCTCCCTTTCGCCCGCGCCCGGCGGCAGCAGCAGGCCGCCGGCGGCAGTGTCGAGCTGGAAGAAAGGCAGGTCCGACGGGAACGCCTTGTCTATCAGTTCTGACTCATAGAGCCGCCCCGAAGCGGTCTCGATAAAATTCTTCACCCGGCCTTTGAGCCTCACCTGCAGGCCCGCACGGCCGCAGGCGCAGCTGCGGCGCGCCAGTTCCCCAGCGTCGCCGGTCTGGTAGCGCAGCAGGGGCGCCAGTTTGTTGTCCAGATCGGTGGCCAGCAGCGAGCCGCCGGGGCCCTCCTCCAGCAGGTGCCGTTCCTCGTCGGAGTGCAGCCACTCTCCGGAGGCGGGGCAGGACAGCGCAGCGTAGCCCAGTTCCGTAGAAGCGTACATATTGAAAACCTCGGCGCCCAGCCGCTCGCGCGCCTCGCGCCGCACGGTCTCGCCGAGGGCCGTGCCTACGGTCAGGACCGCCTTAAGCCCCCTGAAAACCGGCCCGCCAGGGCTCCGCAGGCTCCTGAGCAGCGCCATCAGCGCATCGGGGCGGCTGATCAGCAGGCGCGGCCGCTCGGCCGCGGCCGCCGAGGCCAGGCGGCGCGCCGCTCCCGGCTCAGAGAAGATCCTGTGGTCATAATAGACGTTCTTCCTGTTGTGCACCAGGCGGTAAAGGGCGTACTGCTGGAAAAATTCGAAGACTGCCTTCCCGAACTGCCCTGCGGACAACATGCCCTGCAGGTTGTTGAAATAACCGTATTCCACGGGATGCAGCGCGGCAACCTTGTCGCCCATGTCCCAGCCGGCGGACTTCAGCACCGCGAGCAGTCCGGCGTAACGCGCTACCACGGCCTCCAGGTCCAGGCGGGTTTCCACGCGGCCGGCGCAGCCGGTGCCGCCGCTCTCGAGCCGCGCCAGCGCCCCGCCGGTGTAGCCGGCGGCGTCTTCGCGCGACATGGCTGGCAGGCGCGGCAGTTCCTCAAACGAGCTCAGCCCGGCGCGGCCGCCAAGCGCGGCGGCGCAGGCGGCGTCGTAAGCAGGCAGCGCAGCCCGCGCCCGGGCGAGCAGGAAATTAAAGCGGGCCAGCCTGTCCCCGGCCGGCGCACCGAAGGCAGCCGCCCTGTTTTTGAAGCCTGGCAGGACCAGCTCCCCGGCTGCGGCGACCAACGCGCGGCGGAAATTCACTCGCGCCCCCCGGCCGGCAGATAGACGGCCCGGCGCGCGGCGGCCTCGGGGTGCGCGGCGCGCCAGTCAGGGTTGCGCGGCCAGCATTTTAACACCGGCCCGAAGCGGCTTTCCCCGTAGGCCGCCGCTATCAGGTCACTCACGGCCAGCTTTTCGGAATCCTTGAAAATATAAGGCAGGTGCTCGCAGGGCGCCAGGCTGCCGTCGGGGAGCACCATGATCTTGTAGGCGGAGGGCAGCTCGCAGTCCACGAGCCCGGTGCGGTCCAGCACGGGCAGCGGGGCGCCGGCCGCGGCCCGCAGCACTCCCTCGCGGTCGCCAGCGGTGAGGACCAGCTCCTCGAAGCGCCCGGCCCAGGCCCCGGAAGGCACCGGAGGCAGCACGCGCACCGCGCCCGCCCCGGCCGCGGCGGCCGCGGCCAGCAGCCCGGCCAGCGCGCCGTCGGCGGCCGTCTCTCGGGTGGCGTAGCAGGAGGCCATGGCCGGCAGGCCTATGCGCCGCGCCAGTTCGAGCGCGTTCACGGCGGCCGAATGGCAGCCGGGCGCCAGGCGGCCTCCGTCGTGGGCGCACGGCTCGGCCGAATCCAGGCTGACGTTGAGGCAGGCCAGGCCCGCCGCCTTCAGCTCGCGCGCCAGGGGCTCCGTTACGCTGAGGGCGTTGGTCTCCACAAAAACCGTCATCCCCGCGGCGGCCGCCTCGCGCACGAGGTCCGGCAGGTGCGGCACCAGCGTATTCTCGCCGCCGGTGAAGTGCAGGCGCGGCACGCCAAGCGCGGCCAGTTCCCGGATGCGGGCCAGCGCCAGCTCCTTATCCATGACCTTGTCGCGGAAGACCTCGCGGAAGGTGTCAGAAGAGCAGGCGCCGCAGCGGCACTGGCAGGCGAAGGTGGCCGCGAAGGCCGCCATCCCCGGGATCCTGCGCCTTAGCAGGTTGCGCTTGAGGAAATAGGCGGCGTAGCGGGCCGCGCGCCGGGCGTCCAGCAGGCCAGCAAGGAACAGCGCGCCGCGCGCTCCGACGTAGAGGCGGCGGGCCGCGTTCAGCGCCGGGGCGGCGGCGCGGCGGGCGTAGACGCGCAGCAGGTAGGTCAGGAAATATTTCAGGCTGCCGGCCAGAGAAAAATTGGGATAGGGATTGCGATTGCCGCGGTACCGGGCCTTCAGCGCGGCGGCGGCTATGGCGGGCAGGCGCAGGCTGGCCGAGGGCAGCAGGCGCCACAGGCCCCGTCTGAGCGCGGCGCGGGCGGCGACGGGGAACAGCGAGGCCAGGAAAACGAGGTTGCGCAGCTTGGCGCGCTCCGGAGTCCAGCTGTGCCCGCCGTGGCCGTAGGGCACCCGGTAAGCTCCCTCCTCAACCGCCGCGGCCTCGGCCGCGGTCAGCAGGCCGCTGCCGCGCGCCTGCTCCAGCATGGCCGTGCCGGGATAATAGCGCAGCCAGTTCACGTCGTGAAAGCCGGCCGGGTTGGCGGCCGCGAAAGCGGCCACCCGCTCGAGCTCCGCGCCGTCCTGCCCGGGCAGGCCGAAGATGAAATTGGTGTAGGTGTGGATGCCGGCGCGGCGCAGCAGGCGCAGCGCCTTCACGGAGGCCTCCGTGCTCTCGGAACGGCCCAGGCAGTTGCGGCGTATGGTTTCGCTGACCGTCTGCACGCCCATGTTGGCCGCCGTGCAGCCGGCCGCCTTCAGCAGCCCCACGGCCCGCTCGCCGGCGTCGGCCGGGTGGATATTGCAGAAGAAGGGCAGCCCCACCGCGCGCGGGTAGGCGGCGGCGAACTCCTCCAGCCAGGCCGGGTCGGAGATAAAAAGATCGTCGCAGAAGGAGACGCGGCGGAAGCCGTACTTGGCCTTGGCCGCGCCAAGCTCGGCCAGCACATGGCCCACGCTGCGGCGGCGCAGGAACTTATCGTGACAGCCGAGACGCGAAAGCGTGCGGCGCATCGAACTGTTGTGGCAGTAGGTGCACGCGTTCGGGCAGCCGCGGCCGGTGACCACGGAATAGGTGTCGAGGACGAAGCCCGGGTACTCGCGGAAGAAGAGGTCCTTGTCCGGGAACGGCAGCGCGTCCAGGTTCGTCTCCAGCCGCACCGGGTTCTTCACTATCGCGCCGTTTCTTTTAAACCAGATATTGCGCAGGCCGTCGAGGGGCCGGCCTTTTTCCAGGCGGTCGGCCAGTTCGCAGACCGCTGTTTCCCCGTCGCCGACGCAGAGCAGGTCGATCTCGGGCCGGGCCAGCGCGGCCTCCGGGGCCGTGCTCGGGTGCACGCCGCCGAACAGCACCGGGGCCGCGCTCAGGCGCTTGAACTCGCGCGCCACGGCCAGCGCCCACTGAAAATGGTCCGACTCCGCGGAAAAGCCGACGAGGCCCGGCCGGAGCGCGGCCAGCCGCCGCGCCGTGCGGGCGGCGCTCTCGGGCTCGAAAAAAGGGAGGCGGAGGCGGAAAGAATCGAACAGCAGGGGTTCGTAAACCAGCGCGGTCTCCTGCCCGCGCGCCTTTAGGGCCGCCGAGAGGCATTCCAGCCCCAGGCTTTCCGTGGCCGCACGCGCGAAGACCGTCTTCATTGGATAATTTTAGCATAAGCCCGCGCGTCGGGCGGCGGCCACTATGCTATCATTGATATATATTTATGAAGCTGGTCATACCCACCAACTGGGACGACGCCCTGCCGGACCAGGTCAAAAGGCCGGAAGTCGCCTCGGTCTACGGCAAACTGGACCGGGATTTCATAGGCGGCGGGCGCCCTTCGAGCATGTTCGGCGCACTGTCGCGCCGAGCGGCCGCGCGCCACGTTAAAAAGTTCGCGGACACCGGCAAGCCCTTCTACTACCTGCTTAACGCCGGCTGCCTGGGCAACCGGGAGTGGACCCGCGCCGGCAACCGCGAGATAAACCGCCTGCTGGACTGGCTGACGGAGATAAAAGTCGCCGGCGTGACCGTGGCCGTGCCCTACCTGGCGGAATACATCAGGAAGAACTACCCTCATTTCAAGCTGGCCGCCTCGGTGCTCTCCAATGTCAATTCCGTAGAGAAGGCCCGCTACTGGGAAGGCCTCGGCGCCTCGGTGATCACCCTCAACCATACCGAGCTCAACCGCGACTTCCGGCTGCTGGGCAAGATCCGCAAGGCCGTGAAGTGCGGCCTGCAGCTGCTCGTCAACGACAACTGCCTGCAGGGCTGCCCGCTCTTCTCCTACCACCACAACGTCATCGCGCACGCCTCGCAGTCGGCCGAGAGCCGCGGCAGCTACACCTTCGACTACTGCCGCCTCTCCTGCCGCCGCATGATGCTGGCCGACCCGGCCAATTTCATCAAGGCCACCTGGATCCGACCCGAGGACCTGAAGCATTACGAGGAGGCCGGCATAGACCACTTCAAACTGGTGGACCGCACCATGACCACCGAGGCGCTGGTCCGCGCCGTGAACGCCTACGCCGCGCGCTCCTATAAAGGCAACCTTTTCGACCTGTTCACGAACACCTCGCGGCTGAACTGGTCCAAGGTCTCCGGCTTTCTGCACAAGCTGCGCTACTACGTGCACCCGCTCAAGCTCAACATCTTCAAGCTCTACGGCAAGCGCGGCGTGGCCAAGGACATAGAGGTTTACCTGGACAACCAAGCCCTGGAGGGCTTCATCGAGTTCTTCAAGAAGAACGACTGCCGCTCCATGTCCTGCGCCGAATGCGGCTACTGCGCCGAGGCGGCGCGCAAGGCGGTGCGGATAGACCCCGCGCATTGCGCCGAGCTGCTGGGCGTGCACGAAAAATTCCTCGGCGAGATAATCTCCGGCGACATCCTGCGGTACGGCCCCCCAAAAAGGTAAAATTCCCACTTATGGCCGACAAGCTTTCCACTAGCCTGACCTTCCGGCTGCGCCCCGCGCTGCGGCGCTTCTACGGCTCGTCCTGGTTCATCTCTTTCACGGCCTTCTATTTCCGCAGCATCCTGCCGTTCATCCGCCGCTTCGTGCCGCTCTACGGCGTTACGGCCATCCTCTCCATGTCCTACCGCTGCCAGTGCTCCTGCCCGCACTGCGGCGCCGGCAAGTACCCCAAGCAGAAAGAGGGCGAGCTGAGCCGCGAGGAAGTCTTCAAATTTATCGACGACCTGGCCCGCCTTGGCGGCGCCTGCATCCATTTCTTCGGCGGCGAGCCGCTGATGGCCCCGGCGCTGGAAGAGTACGTGCGCCGCACCCGCGAGCGCGGCCTGCTGGCCACCGTGGACACCAACGGCCTGCTGCTCGACGAGGCCATGGTGTTCAAGCTCAAGGCCGCCGGCATCCACCTGGTGCGCGTCAGCCTGGACAGCCCGCGCGCCGAAGAGCACGACGCCCACCGGGGAGTGAAGGGCTGCTGGCAGCGGGCCATAGACGGCATGCGCCTGTGCCTCAAACACGGCGTGCCCTGCTTCATGTCCCTCTACGCCACCAAGGAGAACCTGGCCAACGGCGACTTCGAAGGGATGATAGCCCTCGCGCGGGAAATCGGCGTGGGCGTGCGCTTTCTGTCGGCTATCCAGAGCGGCCGCTGGGGGCAGGAAGAGGTGCACCTCTCCCCGCCCGAGATCCAGAAACTGCGGAGCCTGCTGGCCCCCGACGTCTGCTGGGAAACCGAATTCATGCAGCACAAGGACGTGCCCTTCTGGTGCAATTCCATGCTGGGCAACAAATTCGACGTGTCCGCCTACGGCGAGGTGCTGGCCTGCGCGTACCTGCCGGCCGGCTTCGGCAATATCCGCAAGGAGCCGCTGGAAACCATCGTCAAGCGCATGTGGGCCTCGGAGATGTTCAAGGAAGGTTCCAAACACTTCGACTGCCCCATGAACGACGCCAAGTTCATCGAGAAGCACGGCGACAAACTGACCGGCGGCGCTGCCGCCAAGTCCGACTGCCAGGCCTGACCACTAATCTATGTCCCTGCCGCCCCCGGGAAGCTACTTCAACGTGCCGGCCTTCCGCCGGGCGCTGCGCTCCTGGGCCGGCCACCCGCTCGTGGTGCGCCTGATGTATTTCGCGCTGCGCCGCGGCCTGCCGCTGGTAAGAAAAATAAAGCCACTGTTCGGGGCCACCGCGCTGGTGGCGCTGACCTACCGCTGCCAATGCTCCTGCCGCCACTGCGGCGCGGGAACTTTCGCCGCGCGCGGCCGGGAGGAACTCTCCAAAGATGAAATTTTCAAGCTGCTGCGCGACCTGCGCGAGGGCGGCGGCGCCGGTGTGCATTTCTTCGGCGGGGAACCGATGCTGGCCAGGGACCTGGTGGAGTATATCGCCGAGGCGACGCGCCTGGGGCTGCGCGCCGCCTTGGGTACCAACGGCCTGCTGATCGACGCCGCCATGGCCAAGCGCCTGGCCGCGGCCGGCGTGAAGAACGTGGACATCAGCCTCGACAGCCAGGATCCGGCGCTGCACGACTCCTTCCGCGGCGTGCCGGGCGGCTGGCAGAAGTCCGTGGACGCGCTGGGCCATTGCCGGGCCGAGGGCATCCCGGTCTACATCAACTATTACGCCAGCCACGAGAGCCTGGAGAACGGGGGCCTCGACGGCATGGTAGCGCTGGCGGATAAGGCCGGCGCGATGCTGCGCCTGCTGCCGCCGGTACGGGCCGGCCGCTGGAAAGAGCGCGACGACATAGCTCTGGGGCCGCGTGAGCTGGACGGCCTGCGCGCCCGCCTGAAGCCGGGCAAGGTCTGCTGGGGTTACGAGTTCATAGACCGGCCCGGCGTACCGTTCCTCTGCCACTCGTTCGTGCGCAGCACCTTCGACGTCTCGGCCTACGGCGACGTCACCGCCTGCCCGTACCTGGCGCGGTCCTTCGGCAATATCCGGGGAGTCCGGCTGGCCGAGGCCGCCGCCCGCATGTGGGCCTTCGACACTTTCAGCGAAGAAGCGGGTTACGACGGCTGTCCGCTGAACGCGGAGACCTTCCTGGCCCGGCGGGAAGAGTACGAGCGCGGGGGCGGGCTGTGAACCCCGGCATGACGGCCCGGCGCCTCGCCGTGAAGGCCGCGCGGCTCTTCAAGCCGCTGTTCGGCGCGGCCGTGATGCTTTCCGTAACGCGGCGCTGCCAGTGCAAATGCTCCCGCTGCGCGGTGAACGGCGGCGCAGACGGCGGGCCGGAGCTGACGCGGGAGGAGATTTTAAAGGTGCTGGGTGAGGCCGCCGCGCTGGGCGCGCGCGAGGTCAGTTTCTTCGGCGGGGAACCGCTGCTGCGCCCGGACCTGCCCGCCTTAATAGCGGGCGCCAGGGCGCTGGGACTGCGCGCAGCGCTCACCACCAATGGTCTGCTGCTCGACGAAGCCATGGCGAAGACGCTGGCCGCCGCGGGCCTGGGCGCCGCCGGCGTCAGCCTGGACGATCCCTCGCCGGAAATTCACGACGCGGGCCGCGGCGTGCCGGGCCTCTGGCGCAAGGCCGCCGACGGCGCGCGCGCCCTGGCGGCGCTCGGCGTGCGGGTGGATATCTCTTTCTGCGCGGACCGCGCGCGGCTGCGCGACGGGCGGGCCGCCCAAATGCCTGCGCTCGCGGCCTCGCTGGGCGCGCGGCTGCGCATCCTGTCCCCCATGCGGGCGGGGCGCTGGAACGACAAGCCGGAAGAGGCCCTCGAGCCGGGTGATATAGAGGTCCTGCGCTCGCTGCTCTCGCCCGGCAAGTCGCACTGGGTGATAGCGCCGGTGGATTACCCGGCGGCGGAGTTCGTTTGTTCCTCGCTGGACCGCTGGAAGGTGGACATCACCGCCTCGGGCGAGGTGGTGGCCTGCAATTACTTCCCCGTGCCCTACGGCAGCGTGCGCGCGGAACCCCTGGCCGCGATAGTCGAGCGGATGTGGTCTTCCCCCCTCTATCTGGAACACAAGGGCTGCTCCGACTGCCCGCTCAACGACCCGGCTTTCCGGGCGCGCTGGACGGATCTCTTCGAAAAAATTTAATTATTCGCGGCCCGCCAGGAAGGCAGCGGCCTGCCTGAACACTTTTGCCGCCGCCACCGGCAGGTCGAGGTGGCGCAGGTGCGCCAGGGCCGTAAGCGGGTGGCGCAGCGCCACGCCCAGCCGCGCCAGGAAGATCAGCCTGTAAAAATTCACGCCCCGCAATTCTTCGGAAACGTAACTGCGTTCTCCCGAAGAGAAATCCCCGACCGCCGGGATAAAATCCGCCGGGATCCTGCCGGCCGCGCGCAGCTCCCGGAAAACGGGCGACCCCGGCAGCGGCTGGAACACGAACAGCTCCGCCAGGTCGAAGAGCTTCACCATATTCAGCGTCAGCGCCAGGTCCTCGCGCGTCTCGCCGGGATAACCCAGGATGAAGAAGCCGCAGACCGGCAATC
Organism: Elusimicrobiales bacterium; assembly: GCA_028688015.1. GTDB lineage: Bacteria > Elusimicrobiota > Elusimicrobia > Elusimicrobiales > UBA9959 > UBA9959. The sequence goes on from JAQTZB010000003.1 coordinate 78,175, forward strand.
CCGTCGCCCGCATCCCGGCCACGGCGGCCTCTATCTGGGCGGGCTTCAGGTCCTTTCTCATCAGCTCCAGCACCCGCTCCGAGCCGCTTTCAGGCGCCACGGTAAAATGGTCCCAGCCGGCCGCCGCCATCAGCCGCCACAGCTGCGCGTCGCCGTGCTGCGCCCTGATGCCGTTTGGGGTGCCGAAGCGCAGCCCCGGCAGGCGCAGCTTCAGGGCCTCGCGGCAGAACTCCTTGGCCGCCTCGGGGTGGAAGGTGAAATTGTCGTCGATGATATTGAACCAGAGCACGCCGAAATCCCTGTTCAGCGCCTCGATCCAGCGCATCGCGTAGTCGGCGCTGAAGCGCCGCAGCCGGGAACCGCTGATGGCCGGCCCGCAGCAGAAGGCGCAGGCGTAGGGGCAGCCGCGCGTGGTCTGGATGGGCGCGCTCGGGCGGGAATCGGCGTAGACGCGGTAGCCGCGGCGCAGGTATTCCGCGAAATTAATAAAACGATAGTCCGGCAGGGCCAGCGAGTCCAGGTCCTCCACCATGGCCGGCGGAGCTTCGAGCAGGCCGTGCGGCCCGCGGCGCGCGAGGCCCGGCACCTTGCCCCAGTCCGGAGCGGCCGAGCGGAACTGCTCCAGGAAGGCGGCGAAGGCCCGCTCTCCCTCGCCCTTCAGCACGAAATCTATCTCGTTATGGGCCAGCACGCCCTCCGGCCAGGAGCTGGGATGCTGCCCGCCGGCTATGACGACCGCGCCGGGCGCCGCTTTTTTAGCCGCTCGCGCCGCGGCCAGCGCCTGCGGGAAATTCATGGCGAAGCAGGAGAGCCCCACCACCTCGGGCGCGAAGGCGGCGAGCTCGGCCTCCAGGCGCTCCGGCGCCGGCGCGCCCAGCGCCAGGTCGAACAGGCGGAACTCGCAGAGCTCTTTGGGGGTGTTCGCGGCCAGGCAGGCGTAGGCCAGCGGCAGGACGCGCCGGGGGTCCAGCCCGCCGGGCCAGACCAGGGCGACGCGGGTGGTGGCCCTCTTCAGCATGCGCCGCAGTCCAGACCGGGGCCCTCGCCGCCGGAAAGATAGCCGGCCCGCTCCAGCACGGCGGCCAGGCCCCCGTCCCTGACGTTACCGAGCGGCCTGGGAGAGACGTAGCAGCTGCGCACGGAGCCGTCGGCTCCCACGTAGACGCTCATCTTCCTGGCCGCGGTGCACTGCACTGAGCCGTCGAGGTAGTCGAAGAGCGGGCTTTCGGAATAGACGAAGGACGGGTCGGCGTAGCGCTCAAAGAAAAGGCGCTTGTGCGCCGCCGACAGCAGCGGCCGGCTGCGGCCGTGCAGCTTGCCCGAGTAGATGGGGAACAGCGCGCGCACGGCGGAGGCGCCCGCGGAGCGGGCCAGCGCTATCAGCGCCTCCAGCCGGCCCTCGGCCACGGCCCTGTCGGTCAGGTAGGTGGAGACCACGCAGGGAATGTCCAGCGCGGCGCAGACCTTCACCGCCGCCAGCGCCGAGTCGAAACAGCCGGGCACGTTGCGCAGGCGGTCATGGCGCCTGGCATCGGGCGAGTCCAGGCTGACGTTGATGTTTGAAACGCCGGCGGCCTTCAGCTCCAGCGCCTTCTTTTCGTCTAGCAGCAGGCCGTTGGTATCCAGCGAGACGCTCAGGCCGAGCGCTGCGGCGCAGGCGGTCAGATCAGCCAGGTCGGCGCGCAGCAAGGGCTCGCCTCCGGTGAAGCCTATCTTGGGCGCACCCAGCGCCGCGGCGTCGGCGATGACCGCCTTCACCTCGGCCGAGGAGAGCTCGGCGCCGCCGTCGGTCAGGCCGCTGGCCGAGCAGTGGGCGCAGTCGCACTGGCAGCGGCAGGTGACGGCTATCATCACCGTCACCGGCACGCGGCGGCGCAGCGCCCAACGCAGGAAGGCGAAGCGGGCCAGGCGCGGCAGCAGCCGCAGCCCGGCGCGCCGGGCGAAGATCCTGTAAAGCAGCAACAGGCGCTTAGTATGTCCAGCCGTTCTCATCTATTTTCTTTCCGGCCAACTTATCCTTCAGGATCCGCAACTGGTGGCTGAAGATCAGGGCCACGCCCCACAGCACCCGGCCAAGCTCGCCAGGCAGCAGCAGCGTGCGCAGCCGCTTGAGGACGTAAGAGGGCCGCAGGTAAAAACCGCGCGTGTAATCTTCCATCAGCGCCAGCAGCTCGCCCGCCGGCACCTCGCTGAGCTCCACCATGGGCTCGCGCTCCGAGTAGACGGTGATATAGTCGGCGCCGTAAACTTTATCCAGGTCCAGCCGCCCCTCGCCCGCCAGCTGGTCGAACAGCTCGCCGCCGGGGCTGGGGATGTAGACCGAGAACATGACGTAGTCCGGGTCCAGCTCGCGCGCGAACTCGTAGGTCTGCCGCGCTGTCCCGCGCGTCTCGCCCGGCGTGCCCAGGATGAAGGCCGCGTTGACGCGCATGCCGTGTTTCCTGGTCAGCGCCATGGTGCGGCGCACCGCGTCGAGGGTGATGCCCTTCTTCATGCGGTCCAGCAGCGCCTGCGAGCCGGACTCCACACCCAGCAGCGCGCGCCGGCAGCCGGCGGCCGCCATGTCCGCGAACAGCTCGTCGGAGGCGGTGTTGGCTCGGACGTTGCAGTTCCACGAGATCTTCATGCCGCTCTCTACTATCAGCCGGCAGATCTCGCGCACGTGGGCGGGGTCGCAGGTGAAAGAAGGGTCCTCGAACTGGAACTCCCGCACGGCGTAATTATCGTAGAGGGAGCGCATCTCGGCGACCACTTTGGCAGGCGCGCGCTTGCGCAGGCGGCCGCCGTAGCCGTAATGGTGGCTGCAGAAGGTGCATTTGTACGGGCAGCCGCGCATGGTCAGTACCGAGGCGGCCGGCGCGGTGCTGACGGCGCGCGTGATGCCGAGGTAATATTTGGAAAGGTCTATCAGTCCGTAGTCCGGGAGCGGCAGCGAGTCCAGGTCCTCTATCAGCGGGCGCGGCGGCGTGGCGAAAGGCTTGCCGTCCCTCGGCAGCACGAGGCCTGGCACGGCGAAAAGATCGCCGCCTGCCGCGAGCGCGTTCGCCAGCTCCAGCGTGGTCTGCTCTCCTTCCCCCACCACCACAAAATCAAAGGCGCCGCTGCGCAGGCACTGCGCGGGCAGGTAGCTGGCGTGGATGCCGCCGGCCGCCGTCCTGAGGCCGGGAAAGTTCTTCTTCAGCAACTGCGCGCCGGCCGCGGCCATGTCGAAGCTGGCGGTGTACGTCGCGAAGGCGGCCATATCCGGCCCGAAGGCCCGCGCCCGGGCGAGGAACTCCGCGTCCGAGAGGGCCTCGGCGTAGAGGTCCACCACCAGCACCTCGTGGCCGCCGCGCGTCAGAACGCCGGCGATGTAGAGCAGGTTCAGCGGCGGCATGCAGCCGCGCGCGCGCACCTGGTAGACGTCCATGTTCTTGAGCGCCGGCGAGACGAGGAGGACCTTCATTATCAGTACCACCTCAGGAAATACAACAGCGCACGGGCAGAGTCCGCCAGCGCGCGGGGCGAGGCCAGGCGGCGCGCCAGGCTGGCCGGCCGCAGGTAGTAGCTCAAATAGGCGCGCTTGGCGAACTTGGCCTGCTGCCGCAGCGTCAGGCCCGGCACGTTGACCAGCGGAGCGGTGTTATCGTGCGAGTCCAGCAGCTCCTCGTCGGAGACAGCCAGCAGGCCGCGCGCCCTGGCCTCGGCGTAGAGCGGCGTATCGAAGAAGGGGTGCGCGAAGGCGATGAAGACATGGTCCGCGTCCACCTCCGCCATTTTGGCCGGCGCGGCCGCAAGCGTGGCCCGCGTCTCGCCGGGATAGCCGAAGATGTAATAGGCGCGCGTCTCCAGGCCGGCCGCCCGCGCCGCCGCCACCGCGGCTTTCGCCCTGGCCGAGTCGAAACCCTTGCCCATCAGCCCGCAGGAGGCGTCGCCGGCGCCGTCTACGCCGAAAGCGATCGAGAAGCAGCCGGCGCCTTTCATGGCGCGCAGCAGCTCCGGGTCCACCAGGTCCACGCGCGTCATGCAGGACCAGGTCAGGTCCAGCGGGCTTTTCTTCAGCAGGGCGCAGAGGCGAAGGGTCCTGGCGCGGTCGGCGGTGAAAGTGTCGTCCTGAAAGCTGACCTCCTTGACGCCGTAGCGCCCGGCCAGCTCCGTCATCTCCGCGTGCACCCGCTCCGGGCTCTGCGCGCGGTAAGCTGCGCCGAAGACGCTCTTTGAGCAGAAGCCGCAGGCGTAGGGACAGCCGCGCGAGGTGACCATGCTGGTCACCGGCCGCCGGCGGTACGCGAACAGCGACGGCCTGTAAAGCGAGAGGTCCACCAGGTCGCGCGCCGGGAACGGCAAAGAGTCTGGGTCCAGCGGCGCGGGCCGGGCCGGCTCGTCGCCGGGCTTGAGCGCCAGGCCGGCCAGGCCGGCCAGCTCCCGCCCCGCCGCCAGGCGCTTGGCCAGCTTACTGAAAGTCTCTTCGCCCTCGCCGACCACGGCGCCGTCGAAGCCATGCAGGCACTGCGAGGGCCGGGCCGAGGCGTGGTGCCCTCCGGCCACGGTAAAACAGGAAGGGCGAAGTTTTTTAACGGCGGCGGCGGCGGCCAGGGAAGCGCTGAAGGTCCCGGCATGGACGCTGACGCCGGCCAGGTCCGGGGCGAAAGCGGCGACCTCCCGCTCGAAGGCCGCGAGGCCGAGTCCGGCCCCCGGGCAGTCCAGCACTTTTACCTTGGCGCCCGGCATCTCCCGGCGCAGGTAAGCCGCCACTGAGAGCAGCCCCAGCGGCGGCAGCGCCAGGCCGGCGCCCCTCAGGGGGTTCTCCGGGGAGAAGGAATGCGGCGGGTTGACCAGCAGCGCTTTCATAGCGGGAAGATGTGCGCGGCGCCGTCGGCCAGGCTTTTAAGCTCTCCGAGCGAGCGCACGGAGAGCAGGCGACGGAGCAGGTAGCCCGGCCGGCCGTAAAATTCCTTATTGAAGCCCCGCATCAGGCGCACAAGTTCCTGGGCGCTGAGCGTGGACATGGTCACCAGGTCCTTCGGGTTAGAGTAGGAGGCCAGGTAATGCCCGCCGCGGTAGGTAACCGGGTCTATCTTGCCTTCCTTCACCGCCTGGTCGAAAATACGCGAGCCGACCACCGGCATCAGCGCGGCGAACATGGCGTAGTCCGGGTCCAGTTCCAGCGCGAATTTCAGGCTCTCCATGGCGGTTTCCAGGGTTTCTCCGGGCAGGCCCAGCACGAAAGAGCAGTTGATGCGCATGCCGTGCTTCTTGGCCAGCTTCACGGTGTTGCGCACCTGGTCGAGGCGGATGGCCTTATTGGCGCCCAGCTCGCCCAGCATCTTCTGCGAGCCGGTCTCAACGCCCAAGAAGACGCGCGAGCAGCCCGCCGCCCGCATCGCCGCGAACAGGCCGTCCGAGGCAGTGTCGGCCCTGACGTCGCAGTTCCAGGCCGTGCCGGGCAGCCGCTCTTTCAGCAGCGCGCAGATCTGCTTGGCGCGGGCGGGATCGGCCGTGAAGGCGCAGTCCTCGAAGCGGAACTCTTTTACCGCGTACATGCGGGCCACGTGCCGCATTTCCTCCACCACGTCCTCCGGGTTGCGCCGGCGGATGTGGCAGAAATAGCCGTAGTGGTGGCTGCAGAAGCTGCAGTTAAAATTGCAGCCGCGCGCCGACAGTACCGACGAGACGCGGCCGCGCGACACGGCCCGCGTCGGCGGCAGGCGGTAGGCGTCGAAGTCCAGCAGGTCGTAGGCCGGCCACGGCAGCGCGTCGATGTTCAGCAGCGGCGACCGCGGCGCGCTGCGGAATGTGGCGTTGTGTTTGCGGTAGCAGAGCCCGGCCACCTTGGCCAGCGGGACGCCCTCGGCCACCGCGGCGGCCAGTTCGCAGAGAGTCGCCTCGCCCTCGCCCAGCACGGCGGCGTCCGCCTGGCACTGCGAGAGCGCTATCTCGGGGAGGTAGCTGGCGTAGAGCCCGCCCAGTACCTGGAAAGTCCCGGGCGAAGCCGCGCGCAGCGCCTTGGCCAGCCGATAAGTCTCGTCGATGCTGCCCGGGTAGGTGGCGAAGCCGGCCAGCTCCGGCTTGAAGCCGGTCATGGCCGCCAGTTCCTCTTCCGGCGGGAGCGGTGAAGCATAGAGGTCGAGCAGCTTCACCTCGTGCCCGGCCTTCTTCAGTGACGAGGCCAGGTAGAGCAGGCTCAGCGGAGGCATGATGTTTTCCAGCCCGCGCTGGGCGCGGCCCAGCCGCTGCGGCGGGTGCACCAGGAGTATCTTCACGCTCCGCCTCCGGCGTGGCGGCGCTTGTAGATGTCGCAGGCGCGGCACAGTTCGGCCTGACGGCCGTAGAATCTTTGCCGCCCGTCGGTAAGGGCCGTAAGGGGCCGGGCGGCCAGGTTGCCCGACTTCACTTCCCGCAGGAAGAAGCAGGGCAGCGCGTCACCTTCGGCGCTCACGAAGATATGGTCGTCGGAGATGAGGCAGCGGCGGCCGAAGCCGGAAGCCAGGTCCATGAAAAGGTTATAGGTGTTATTATTGCGGCAGCGCAGACCCAGCGAAGCCGCCAGCGCCGAGGCTTCCGCGACTATGGAGCGCTCTTCGGCGAAGCCCGGGCGGGAGACCGGGGCCGCCCCGGCGAAAGCGTGCAGGTCCACGCGCATCAGCTGCAGCTCGTCGGCCCCGGCGCCGGCCGCCAGGCGCGCCGCGGCCAGTACGGCGCTCCGCGAGGTTATCAGGGTCTGGACGCGGATCTTAAAGCCCGGCTCGCTTTTTTTCAGCCCGGCCAGGAACTCCAGGTTGGCGCGGGCCTCGCCGGAAAAGGAATGAAAGTTGCCGCCCGACTCCGGCCCGTCCAGCGAAACGCTAAGGCGGTTCAGCGCGCGGCCGCGCACCAGCGCGGCGAAGCCCTCGCGGTCGAAGGGGACCAGCCCGGTGGAAAGGTTCAGTTCGGTGCCAGGGAAGCGCTCCGCGGCCAGCCGCAGGAACTCAGCCAGCTGCGGGTGGCAGAAGGGCTCGCCCAGCCCGACGAAATTCAGGTAGCGAGGCCCGCCGCCGCCGTAGCCTTCACGGATGGAGTCCAGCACCTTCAGGAAAGTTTCGCGGGGCATGTCCTGGGGCTTCACGCCCAGCGGCCCGCGGAAGCAGACCGCGCAGCCGCGGCCGCAGCGGGTCGTTACCTCTATGGTGATGTCCCGCGGCGGGTAAGCGACGCGCCCCAGGACCAGCCTGAAGAACTTGCGCGCTTTCTCTCCGAGGGTCGCTTCGAAATACATCAGGCCAGCCCCTGCTCCTTGTACCAGCGGCCCGTCTTCTCGAAGGCCTCCGCCAGTGTGAAGCGCGGCCGCCAGCCGAGTTTCCTGACCTTCCCGCTGCTGCAGACCCAGTCGCCGGAGGCGACGCGCACGGAATCCAGCCGCAGGTCCATGCGCAGCGGGAAGAACCTGAAGCGGAAGAGCCCTTCCACGGCCTCCTTCAGCAGGAAGCCCGGGTAGAGCAGCCAGAGCGGCACATAGAAACCGCTGAGCCGGCGGCCGGCCGCGGCCGCTATCCCGCCGAAGAAAGCCCGCATGCTGACCGGCTCCTCGGTAACGAAATAGACCTCTCCGAACGGCGCCTTGTCCGCCACCAGCAGAGTAGCGTCGATGAGGTTTTCGACGTAGGTGAACGGCACGGTGTTGTTGCCGGGGCCGAAGAACGGGAAGAAAGAGAAGCGCAGGAACTTGAAGATCAGCGCCATGTTAAGGTGGCGCGGTCCGAATACCGACCCGGGCCGCACGACCTTCACCGGGAACCCTTCCGCCTTGTGCAGCTCCAGCAGGTACTTCTCCCCGTTGTACTTGCTCCAGCCGTACTCGGTCTCGGGCAGGGCGTCGCAGGTCTCGTCCATGCTCGGACGCACGCCGGCCGCGGCGATGCTGCTGTAATAAACAAAAAGCTTCACGCGGCCGCGCGCGGCTTCTGCCAGGTTGCGGGTGCCTTCGCAGTTAACCCGGTTCATCTCGGCCAGCAGCCCGGACCTGGAGTAGAACCAGCCCGCAGGGCGCACCGAGGCCGCCAGGTGGTAGACCTCGTCAACGCCTTCCAGCGCGCGGGCCAGACTCTCTTTATCGAAGAGGTCTCCGTAAACCACTTCGACGCCGAGGCCTTTCACGAATTCCAGGTGCCAGCTGTCCGGCTGCACGAAAGCCCGCACGGTGCGCCCCGACTTCACGAGCGCCTCGGTGAGGTGAGATCCAATAAAGCCGGCAGCGCCGGTCACTAGCGTAATTCCCATGCCGTTCCTCCGGTGAATCTCCAAATTATAGTATTTTCGCGAAGTATACCCGGGCGCATAATTATTATAGAATCAAACATATGAAAGCGCTCGTCATAGGCGGCACCTCGGGGCTCGGCCGCGCCCTAGCGGCGGAATTCCTGGCCGCCGGCTGGGACACCGCCGTCACTGGCGTCCGTGAAGAGGCCATCTCGGATTTCTCCGCGGCCTACCCGGCCGCTAAGGTGTCGCGCCTGGACCTCTCCGTAGCCGGAGCCCACGCGCGCGTGGAGACGCTGCTCGCCTCGCTGGGCGGCGTGGACGCCGCGGCCGTCTGTGCGGGCCTCTACGCCGACGACCCCGAGGCAGATTGGGCGGCGGAGGAAAAGGTCATAGCCGTCAACGCAGCCGGCTGCGCAGCCGCCCTGAACGCGGCCTACCGGCATTTCAGGAAGAAGGGCTCCGGTCGCCTGGCCTGCGTCTCCTCCATCGGCGGAGTGCGCGGCAACGCGCGCTGCCCGGCCTACAACGCCTCCAAGGCGTTCCTTTTTAATTATCTGGAGGGCTTGCGGCAGAACGCCGCCGCCGCCGGGCTCCCGATCTCCGTCACCAACCTTATCCCGGCTTACGTCGGGGAAGGGGCAGGCTGCGGCCCGGCCCTGCTGGCCGCGGTGCTGGCGGGACGCCGCACCGCGTACCTGCCCGGCTACTGGCGGCTGCTGGCCGCGGTCTACCGCAACCTGCCGGATTTCCTCCACGAGAAAATGACGCGCTGGCACTATGTCCTGCTGAAGCCCTTCATGCGCCGCGCGCCGCGCTGGAAGAACAAAGCATGAACTGCAAGCTCTGCGGCGGCGCCCTGCGGCGCGAAATCCTGCGGTCCCAGGACAGCGCCATCCTGCGCTGCCCGGCCTGCGGCTTTATCTGGCGCGACCCGTACCGCGGCTGTGCGGCCGCCAAGTGCGCGGCCTGCGCCGACCGGTGCATAGACCGCCTGGCCACCCCCGGCTTCCTTGAAGCGCGGCTGCGCGCCGACGGGCGGCGGGCCGCCCGCGTGGCGCGACTGGCCGGCGGCGACCTGTCGGGGCTGGCGGTGCTTGAGCTGGGCGCCGGACTAGGATGCCTCGCCTCCCACCTGCAGGCGGCGGCCGGCCAGTATGTCGGCCTTGAGTCCTCGCCGGTCTTCTACGGCTGCCTGCGCCAGGCCTTCCCGGACCTCGCCGGCAAGGTAGAGAACGCCCTGCTGCCCGGCCCCGAGCACAGGGGCCGCTTCGACCTGCTGGTGCTGGTGGACGTGCTGCAGTTCGCCCCCAAACCCCTGGAATTCCTGCGCGAGGCCCTGCTCGCCCTGAAGAAAACAGGGCGGGTCTACATCGAGATCCCCGACGAGTCGCTGATGCCCCTGCGCGCCGCGGCCCGCAAAGCCCTGGGGCTTTACGGCGGCAGCCCGCTGCACCACGGCCACATCAACTTTTTTACGCCGCGCTCGCTGCGCTTCCTGCTGAAGGAGGCGGGGCTGCGAGCCGAGACCCTGCGCCAGACCAGCATCGTGGCCGATGAGGACCGCTTGTTCCTCACGCTCAAGCGCCGGCCGCCCGGCTGGGCGCGGGCCCTGTCGCTGGCGGCCCGCCTGACCGGGGCCGACACCCTGGTGCGCCTGGGCAACACGGTCTGCGTGGCCTCCAGGAAAAAATCAGGGGGCGGCGCGTGAAGCCCTTCGACCCCTACCGCCTGGACCGCCGGCTGATGCGCGCCGCCGCCAAAGAGACCCGCGCGCTGCAAGCGGCGGGCTTTGCGCCATACCGCGCCGCGCTGGAAAAGGACTTCGCCGCCTTCGTCGGGCGGCGCTTCTGCCTGCTGACCGACAGCGGCCGCACCGCGCTGCGCCTGGCCGCACTGGCGCTGCGGCCCGGCGGGGGCACCGCGGCCTTTCCCGACATCACCCACCCGTCGCTGGCCGAGGCCGCCGAAGGTTTCCGGCTGCTGCCGCTGGACATAGACCGCCGCACCCTCAACCTTTCGGCTGACGCGCTGGAAGCGGCCGCGCCAGGGCTGGACCTGCTGCTGCTGCCGCACATGTTCGCCACGCCGGCGCCGGTGGCTGACGCCCTGCGCCTGGCGCGCCGGCACGGCTTCGCCGTCATAGAGGACGCCTCGCAGATCCTGGGCGGCGCGCTGCGCGGCAAAAAATTCGGCTCCTTCGGCGACATAAGCGTGCTGTCGCTGTCGCCCTACAAGCCGGTATCTTCGCCTTTCGCGCGGGCCGGCGCGCTGCTGTGCGACTCGCCGGAACTGTTCAGAAAAGTGCTGGCGCTGAATCCGCCGCCGCCCAAGCCGCAGGCGCTGCCCTTCCTGAAGCTGAAGCTCGAGCGGCTGCCAGCCACGCTGAAGTCCTCGCGCACCGCTAACGCCTTTTACCGCGCCGCGCTCAAAGGGCATCCAGGCGTCGTGCCGGGCGGCCTCAGCCAGGACGCGCAGGAATTCCCGCTGCTGCTGCCCGACCGCGCCGGCGCGGAAGAACTTTTCAAGGCGGCCGGAGTACCCCTCGAGCGCCCCTACCGCCCGCTGCGGCTGGAGAAAGGGCTGCCGGGCGTCCTTCCGACCGCCGACGAGTATTGGCGCGGGGCCGTTCACCTGCCGGCCTGGCCCGAGATGACTGCGGCGGAATGCCGCCGGGCCGCGGCTTTGGTAAACCGGCATCTGGCCGGCGCGCAAAAGCTTCCCGCCCCGGCAAAAAAGCTGCCGCCGCCTTCCTATATAGCGCTGGACCTCACCTACCGCTGCGGGCTGGACTGCTCTTTCTGCTTCGTCAAGCGCCACGGACTCGGCGGCGGGCGGGAGCTGGACCTGGCCGGCTGGCTGCGGGCTATAAAGAAGCTCGGGCCTGGCGCGAAGAAATTTTACCTGACCGGCGGCGAGCCGCTGCTTGTGCCGTTCCTGCCGAAACTGATAATGAAGCTCAAAGAGATGGGGCACTCCTCGCTGGTAACCACCGCGCTGTTCGCCCCGGCGGCGCGGGCCGCGGCGCTGGCGGCGGCCGGCCCCTCCGAGATAGTGGTTTCGGTGCATGGCTGGCCCGCCCTGCACGAAAGCTCCGCCGGCGCGCGCGGCGCGTGGCGCACCGCCCTGCGCAACTTGGAACTCATCAAAGCCCGCCGGCAGCCAGGCACCCGCCTGACCCTTTGGTGCACTGTCAACAGCTCCAACCACGCCGGCCTGTACCGCGCCTACCGGGCCTTGAAAGCCCTCGGCCCCGACGGCATAGCCTTCAACCACCTCGAATTCACCACGGAACGGGACCTGGCGGCCACGCGGGCCCTGCTGGCCGGCTCAGGCTTTGAGACGCCCATGAAGGCCTCTGCCGCGCCGACCGCAGGCATAGACCCCAAAAAGCTTTCGGCGCAGATAGCCAGGATCAGGGCCTCCGCCGGCCCGTCAGTTTCTTTCTACCCTGACCTCTCCGGGCAGGCGCTGCGGGCGTGGTACTCGACCCGGTCAAATTTCAAAAAGCCTGGCTTCTGCCGCGGCCAGTTCAGCGCCGCCTGGCTGTCGCCCTCGGGCGAACTGCTGAGCTGCCAGCCTTTGGCCGTGACCCTGGGAGCGCCGGGCGCCTACAACGGTCCGTCCTACGCCTCTTTCCGCAGGTTGCTGCTCAAGAGCGGCGGCTTCCTGCCGGCCTGCCGGCGCTGCGGCCGCGAGCCCTATTCCTCGGCGGGCGCCCGGTGAAGAACGCGCTCACGGTGGACCTGGAAGAATGGCACGACACGGTGCTGTTCGACGGCGCTCCGGCCGGCTCGGGCGAGTTCGAGCGCTGCGTCGACGTCATCCTGGCGCTGCTGGAGCGGCGCAAAGCCAAAGCTACATTTTTCATGCTGGGCCGGCTGGCCCAGGCCTATCCGCAAGTCGCGCGCGCCATAGCCGGCGCGGGCCACGAGCTGGCCAGCCACGGCCACGAGCACCGCTCGCTCTGGCGCCTGACCCCGGAGGAGTTCTCCGCCGACCTGGCGCGCTCCCGCGCCGCCCTCGCCGCGGCCGCCGGCACAGCGCCCCTCGGCTACCGCGCCCCCACCTGGTCGCTAAAAGGGCGGGCCGCCGAATTCCTGCCGCTGATCAAGGCGGCCGGTTTCGCTTACGACTCCAGCCTCTACGGCCTCGGCCCGGGGGCACCGCGCTCGCCTTACCAGGTCATCGACGGACTTACGGAGTTCCCCCCGTCCGTCGCCCGCTGCTGCGGCCTCGGCTTGCCGTTCCTGGGCGGCACCTTCCTGCGCTGGGCGGGCGCCGGCTTCCTGCGGCGCCGCGTCGCCGGGCTAAACGCCGCCGGCCTGCCGGCCGTGCTCTATTTCCACTCCTGGGAATTCGGGAGCGTGCCGCCCGGCCTGCCTTTTTACAAGCGGGCCGTTCAATACTACAATGTCAGTAGCGTCCCGGTTAAGGCGGAGGCCCTGCTGGAAGAGTTCGCCTGGGCCCCGATGCGGGAGCTGCTGAACCTATGAAGCGCGACTGCTGCGAAATAATCTTAAACCACGCCTGCGACCTGCGCTGCGGCTTCTGCTCGCAGGCGGACTTCGACCCGGGAGCGGTGCTGCGCCCGGCCGACGCCGTGCGCCGCATCTACGAGGCGAAGACGGCCGGCTTCACGCGGCTGGGGTTCTCCGGCGGGGAGGCGCTGCTGCGCCGGGACCTGGCGCCGCTGGTAAGGGCCGCGCGGCGCGTCGGGTTCAGGGCCGTGCGGCTGCAGACCAACGGCGTGCGGCTGGCGGACGCCGCGCTGGCGGCCCGGCTGGTGCGCGCGGGGCTGACCGTCTGCAAGTTCACTTTCGCGGGCCACACGCCCCTGCTGCACGACAGGCTGGTGGGCCGGGCGGGGGCTTTTAACAAAAGTCTCGCCGGGCTGGGCAACATGCTGCGCCTGAAGACCGCGGTGGGCGTGAACCTGCTTATCACGCGCGCCAATTACCGCGCCCTGCCAAAGACGCTCGAATTCTTCATGGGCAGGGGCGTCGCGAATTTCGTGCTGATCTATCCTATCCACACCGGGGCGATGGCCCGCGCCGGCCGGCTGCGCGTCAGCCTCCCCCAAGCCGCGCCCTTCATAGCCGAGGCGCTGCGCGCCGCCGATAAAGCGGGGCTTGGCCGCGAGGTCAAGGCGCTCAACGTCCCGCCCTGCCTGCTGCCCGGCTTCGAGGACCGCGCGGCGGGGCTCTACAAATTCAACACCGTCGTGGTCTCCGCCTCCGGCGAGGCGCGCGACCTCGACGCCTGCACGGCGGCCGACCGCGAACAGGGCCCGCCTTGCGCGCGGTGCTTCTTCAGGAAGACCTGCCGCGGAGTGGACCGCAATTACCTGCGCCTCTTCGGCTGGGTAGGATTCCGGCCCGTAACCGGCAAGCCGGTCCCGGCGCCCGCCGCGACGGGCCCGCTGCTGACGGATAACGAAAAATGTTTTCTCGAGACGCTGCGCGGCAAAAAGGAACTCTCCACCGCCCGGATCCTGGCGGCCGCGAAGAAGGTCCCGCTCTGCTACGACTGCTCCGACGGCAACAGCGTGCTGGCGACCGGCCAGGCCCTGGTCAGGAAGGGCCGCGCCGCCCGTTCTTTCAGGAACGGCGTCTATTACTGGAGGCGCACGGATGCTTGAGCAGCTGCTGCGCGCCGCCGGAGACTGCGGCCTGGCCCTGGACCTCCGCCGCCGGGAGCGGAAGTTCTCCGCCGCATTCGCTCCGGGCTTTGACGCGGAAAAGGCCCGGGCGGTCCTTTACCCGCTGCTGGCCGCGCTGGAAGAGAACTTCCTGGTCTCGGTGACCGGCGCGCCGGCCTGCCTGATGCCGGACGCCTTCGAACATTTTACCTGGCCTCTGGGCGCGCGCGGCCGGTTCCGGCGGATCAAAGCCTGCGGGCGCTGCGTCCTCAGCGGGCGCTGCCCCGGGCTCGACGCGGCCTGGGCGGGGTGCTCCCTTTTAAAACCGGTCCTGCCTGTCCCGGCTGAAATAGTGCTGGAGCTGAATAAAAAGTGCAACCTGGCCTGCCGCGCCTGCTTCGGCCGGAGCGGCGAGGAGCTGCCGCGAAATACAGCGGAGCGCGCGCTGCGCGAAGCCGCCGCCCTGGGCGTAAAGAGCGCCCGTTTCACCGGCGGGGAGCCCCTGCTTTACCACGGGCTGGAGCGCCTGCTTCGCCTGGCAAAAAAGCTGGGCTTCTACACGCTGCTCAACACCAACTCCGTGCTCCTCTCCCCGGCCCGGGCACGGGCCCTGGCCGGCCTGGTGGACAACGCCCTGATCTCGCTGCCGGGCCCGGACGAAGCCTCCCACGCCGCCGGCTCGGGCCGGGCCGGCACCCTGGCGGCCAAAACCGCGGCCGTGAAGCGGCTGCGCGCCGCCGGCGTCAAAGTGGTGCGGGCCGGCACGGTGGTCTCCAGGCAGGCTATAAATAATTTTACTCGCTGGCGGGCTGCCGTAAGCGCGCTCGGCTTCGACCTTTGGGAGCTTTACCGCCCGATGCTGCAGCCCGACGCGCTGGAAGCGGCGCCGGAGTTCAAGCTCTCCAGGCGGGACTTCGCCGCGCTGGCAAAGAAGGTCGCGGCGCAGCCGCGGGACGGGGCCAGGGCGGTACTGGCCAACCCCGTACCCTTCTGCGCGCTGCCGGCCGCCGCCCTGTCCTGCGCGCTGGGCGCGCGGTTCGACGACGGCTGGACACGGCTGGTGCTGGACGCGGCCGGCGCCTGGAAGCCCAGCTACCCGTCGTGCAAATTCCTGGGCGCCTCGCTGGCGCGGGCCTGGGCCCATCCCTTCCTGAAAAAACTGCGCGGGGCCGCCTGGCTGCCGGTGCGCTGCCGCACTTGCCCCATGCTCCAGGTCTGCCTGGGCGGCAGCCGCTTCCAGGCCGGTGAGGCCGGGGACGTCTTCGGCCCGGACCCGTGGATGGCCGCAGAGAATAACCGTAAAGATGGTTCCCTGAAGGCTGTTCGATGAAGGCTTTTTTCCTCCGCTGCGACGACGTGGTCCGGCCCGACCGGGCTTTCCTGAGGGTCTTCAACCTGCTCGGCGGCCTGGGCCTGCCGCTCTCCTGCGCCGTCATCCCGGCCGGGGCGGGCAAGGCGCTAGCGGCCTTCTTCCGGCGGCAGCGGGAGCTGGGCGCCAGGACCGAGGCGCTGCAGCACGGCCTTTCCCACGCCGAGCACGCCGGCAACAGGTATTTAAAGCACGAGTTCGGCCCCGCGCGGAGTTACGAGGAGCAATTGGCCGACCTGGCCGAAGGCAAAAAACTGCTGGCCCGGCTGCTGGGCAGCACGCCGCCGATCTTCGTTCCGCCCTTCCACGCCTACAATTCGGATACCCTCCGGGCGCTGCGCGCTTTGGGCTTCCGGGGGCTCTCCGCGAGCCGCCGGCCCGAACGCCTGCCGCGCGGCCTGGCCTTCCTGCCCACGCGGGTGACGGTGAATGAATACGACCTGCGGCTGGAGCCGCGCCCGCTGGACCTGCGGCTGCTAAAAACGCGCACGCTCGCTGCGCTGAAAGAAAAAGGGCCGGCGGGGATCTATTTCCACCACGCCGACCTCAACGCCAGGGATTATAAAGTTTTTTCAGCCTACGCCGTTTTCCTGAAGGACCTCTCCGACCGCGGCCTCGCCCGCTTCGCCCTCTGCTCCGAACTGCTCAAAAGATCCGCTCGATAGGGAACCGGTGGCAGCAGCGCGCGCAGCCGCGCGGCAGCCCCCCTTTTACCAGCCTCCGCTTGGCCTTCAGCAGGCCCGCCCGGTCGAAAGCGCGCACCGTGCCGCCCGCCGGCGCTGCGTAGAGCACGCAGGTCCTGAAGCGGCCGTCGGGCTCTACGTTTAAAGTGGAGAGCAGCGGGCAGCCTCCGGAGACGCGCGGGGTGCCGTTGTAATAGCGCTCCAGCTCCGCCCGGCTGAAGTCTGGCCGCAGCTCGAAATGAGTTTTAAACGCCCCGCGCAGGGCCTTTATCCTGTTTATAGAGCGTTCGAGCGTTCTTACAGCCAGGCGGCGGGGCGACAGCCGCGGGGCCAGGAGGTCAGCGGCAGAAAGCCCCGGCGCCTCCCCCTTTTTGAGGAACTGCAGGTGCTCGAAAACAGCCCGGTCGGCGCCGGCGCGGGCGGCCTCCAGGTAGACGGCCGGCAGCAGCGCGGCGTTGGCGGGGCTTATCACGCAGTTGGTGATTATTTCCGTGCCTGGCTTTTTCTGCGCCGCGGCGGCCTTTACGGCCGCCAGCACTTTTTTGTGCGCGCCCGTCACTCCCAGCAAGCGGTCGTGCAGGGCAGCGGGCCCGTGCAGCGAAAAAATAACGTAGGCCGGGCGCAGCGACATCAGCTTTTTAATTTTAGACAGCGGCAGGCGCAGGCCGTTGGTGTTCACGCCCCAACTGAGGCCGTGCGACGAGGCATAGGCAAGGATCTCGAAGATATCTTTCCGCACGAAGGGCTCGCCGCCGCTGAAATAAAAGCGCGTCCCGGCGGGAAAGCGGCGCAGGAAGGCTTTCAGGTCGGCCGCGCTCAGTTCGGGGCCGCGGGAGTTCAGGCGGCCGGTGCGCCCGAGGTAGCAGAACGAACAACCGGCGCCGCAGCGCCAGGTCAGCTCCATCATCACGTTCAGCGGCACAGGGCCTCCAGCTCGCGGGCCGACCTGGCGGCCCCGCAAAACCAGGCGGGCTTTACCCGGGCCGAGCGCCACGCCGGGCGGGAGAGGGCGCGCCGCACGGCAGCCGCCACCTTGCCGGGAGTGAGATCGGCCGGCAGCAGCAGGCCGGCGCCCGCCAGGTCGCGGGCCAGCCAGGCGCGGGCCAGCTGGTCGGCGTGCTCCCGGCCCCTGGCCCCGCAATAGGGCGCCAGCACCATTTTAGCGCGCTGAGCGAGCAGCTCGTAGACGGACCCGCCGGCGGTAGAGACGCAGGCGGCGGCCTTCGCCATCAGGGCCGGCAGATCGGTATAGCCGAACAGCACGGCGGCGTCGCCGCCGCAGGCCGCGGCCAGCCGGCGGAAGCGCTCCAGCTTGGCGGGCGGCGTGGAAGTACCGGCGACTATCAGGAAAGGGCGGCCGACGAGGGGCGCCGCGCCTATGGCCGCCTCTACCAGCCGGTCCGAGGTGGACCCGCCGCCGCGGGTGACCAGGATGAATTTCTCTTTTTTCGCGGGCCGGGCGGCCTGCGGCAGCAGCCAGCCGGTAAAGACCAGCTTGCGGCGCAGCGCGCCGAAGACGGAGAGGAAAGCGGCGCGGGAGACGCGGCGCTCCAGGGCCACGGCCGCAGCCATGCAGGGCAGGTCCGCGCCGGCAGGGCTGTGCACCAGGAGCTTGTCGTAAAGCGCGCAATCGGCGAGCAGGTCCGGCAAGGCCTTTTCCGGCGCGGTGAAATACGGCATAGGTACGCTGGCCGCAATTTTAGCGCCTAGCCTCCGGGCCGCGGCCAGCGCAGGGAGGAGCTCCGGCCGGCACTCCCGCCGGCCGAACGGGAAGAATTCCGTCACCAGCAGCTCCGGGCGGAAGCGCCGCAGCGCGGCAGCCAGCGCGCGGCCGGCGGCGGCCGAAGGCGCGGCCGGCAGCGGCCGGACTTCGCCGTAGTTTTCAAAGAGTTTGTGGGGGTAGGAAGAAGGGGCCCGGAGGAAAATTAAGTTGCGGCCGCCGCGGGGTTGAGCCGCAAGCAGCCGCAACAAGTGTACGGCGTGCCCGATATCCCCCGAGGGATTATGAAGGTAAAAAACGCGTCGCCCGGGCACCTGCGGCGGTTTCCGTCAATACGAGCCGTGCGAGCCGTGAGACCCGTGCGAGCCGTGGCTGCCGTGCGAGCCGTGCGAGCCGTGCGAGGCGTGTGAGCCGTGGCTGCCGTGACTGCCGTGCGAGCCGTGGCTCTGGTGGCTGACGTGCTGGGTCGTGTTGAAGTAGTTGGAGTGGACCTGCGCCGAAGCCTGCTCCACCAGCGCAGTGCCCAGGATGCCCAGGGCCAGGCCGGTCTTCACGATATCGGCGTCGAGCATCTTGCCTTCCTCGCTGCTGAGGAACATGCGGATGTTCTTTTTGAGTTTCGAAGTTTTGTTTTTCATATAGCCGCCTTTTATTCTCCGCCCTGTTTCCCTATCAGCTTGCGCACGCGCTCGTTGGTCTGCTTGGTGATGACGTCCAGCTCTTTGCGCGCCTTCTCGTCTTCGGCCTTCTTCTGGGCCTTGAGGCGCAGGTCTTCCTTCACTTCGTCGGGCGTCAGGCCCGCGTAGCCGCCGGAGCCCTTCACGAGGGCCTTGTAATAGACGCAGTACTTCCTGGACATCTCCATGATGATATCGACGCAGGGCGACTGGCTCTTCTCGGCCAGCGCCGCGCAGTGCGGCGCCCTGGAGGGCGGGCACTTATCCGGCGAGCCGGTCCGGATGCCTTCCCAGAGGGCGTTGTTCGCGAGGCAGACCGGGTCCGAGCCGCAAACCTTCTTGGTGAAAGCCATCATCTTCTCGCCGATGCCGAAATACTGCGGCATCTTGGCCCGGCCGTATTCGGTGAATTTTTCCGGCCCCTTGGCCGCGGCCTCGCAGAACTCGGGCGCCGAAACCCTGCCCTGGTCGGTCGGTTCCCACTGTGCCAGGTAGGCCAGGCAGTTCTGCTGGTCCTTGGCCTTGCCGGCCACGTAGGCCCTGAAGAGCAGGTCGGCGGCTATGCCGCGGCAGAGGCCGAGCGGGCTGTCGTCGAGGGTGATCTTGAAGCCGTTGGCGTCGGTCTCCCCGGGCAACTCGTTGCAGGTCGTTATGTCCTGGCGGGCCACGGAGAGGCAGGCGTAGTAGCTGGCGATGTAGGTGTACATCTCCTGCTTCTGATTCGTGTCGAAAGCGGCGCGGCGGCCCGTGAAGTGGCCCCAGGTCTTGCCGTGGGCCTCCATGATCTCTTTCGGGGAGCCGCCCTCGCAGGCGCCTTTAAGGGCCATGACGGGAGCGGGCAGCGTGAACATCTCGTAGCTGCCCATGGCCTGGGTGGGCACATAGACGGATTCCGAGTTGATAGCGGAATAATCCTTGGCCGCGGTGGGCAGGGCCACGCCCTGCTGTTCCTGCTGGCCGGCCGGGGCGGCGGGGCGCTGGACCGCGGCCTGTTCTTTAGAAGCGAAAAATTTCAGGCCGATCAAGGCGGCCGCCAGCACCACGACTACTCCAATAATGAGTTTTTTCATAACGTAACCAATAGACCCCCCGGCTTTCCGGCGCGGGCCGGGAAACCTACCCATATGTTTTACCACATAAATCGCTAATTTTCAAGCCATCCCCTAAACACCTTTAAATTATCTTTATCGGTTAGCCGCGCGAAGATATGGTCGAAGACACCCATAAGGACGCGGCAGCGCGCGTTGGAAGGCATGTCGCCCCAGAAACCGCCCTGGGCCGCGGCGTTATAGGCCGGGCAAACCCCGCACCAGGCCTTGTAGGCGCAGCGGGCGCAGGCCGGCTGCAGGTCCAGGCTGGAAGCCAGGGCGCAGGCCCGGACCGGGGCCGAACTTATAAGTTTTCCATAGGAATCCCTCACGCTCCCCAGCCGGAAGGAGCGGTCCCCGTCCCGGGCCAGCATGCGGCCCTCGTCGCAGGTGTAGACGCCACCGTCCACGTCGTAGGCCAGCTGGCCCAGCCCGGCGCCGCAGGGGCAGCGCAGGTCCACGTATTTATTGTCCTGGGTGCCCAGGATCTTTTTGACCAGCAGGAACGCCGTCTTCTCTTTGATGGGCGTGCCGCGGCGGTTCAGCTCCAGCACCCGGTCGAGGCCGGCGCGGTAGAAAGCCAGGAACTCTTCCGGGGTGTAGCCGATCTCGCCCCAGAGCTTAGGGGCCTGGCCCATCGGCGTGAGAGGCCGCAGAAAGACGTAGGGCAACTTAAGGCGGGCGTACTCGTCCACTATCTCCCTGGCGCGGGGCAGCGACGCGCGCGTGACGGTCAGCAGCGCGCTGGGCCCGCCGGGCGGCTGCGTGCCGCGGCGCTGCTGGAAAAATTTTATCCACTTCACGGCCAGGGCGTGGGAGTTTCCGCCGCGAAAGGGCCGGTTGGCGTTGTGCAGGTCCGCCGGCCCGTCGAGGGAAGTGCAGACGGAGATGTCGTTCTTGATGATGAACTCAGCCTTCGCCTCGTCCAGCAAACTGAAGTTGGAAACCAGGGCGAGCGCGAGCTCCTTGCCTGTCTTCTCCGACTTGCTCCGCGCGTAGAGGGCGGCCTCTTTGAGCACCGGCCAATTGAGCAGCGGCTCGCCGCCCTGGAACTCCAGGGTCAGCCCGGTCACCGGCGCGGAAAAGGCCAGGTCTACGGCACGGCGGGCCGTGGACGCGCTCATGCGGGCGCCGCGGCCGGAGCCGGCCTGGCAGTAAAGGCAGCCATGGTTGCAGTCCTGGGTCAGCACAAGGATGTGCAGGCCCGGGCCCCGCTCCAGGTACTCGTTGGAATCCCGCCAGTCGGCCGAGAGCGTGTCGAAATCCAGCCGGGAACTTACCAGGCCGGCCTTTTCCAGCGCCTCCAGCGCGGCCCCTTGCTTAAGCCGCCCCGCGGCGAAAGCCTTGAAGTCGGCGGGCTTGAGCAGCGCCCAGCCGCCCAGGTCGCCGACGGCCAGCACGCCGCCCGGCAGGCGGCGGAAGTTAAAATAGGCGGGCTTGTTCCGCGGTTTCCTCATAGCTATTCGATTATATCTAATCGCAGGGCCGGTCGGCCTGTCCTTGACAATAGAACTATGAAATACATTTAATTAATGGACCTTCGGACGGCCAACCCGCCGGAAGGCGCTACCCGCGGCCGTCCGCGCATACTTTAAAAGAGGTAAAACCCAAAATGGCAAAAACTGCTGCTGTCGACATCAAGGAACTTTCCCGCAAGATCAACGCCGGGGCGAAGAAGTACGAAAAAGACATGATCAAGTTCATGCGCGACATGATCGCCATCCCCAGCGAGAGCTGCCAGGAGAAGGAAGTGGTCCTCCGCATCAAGAAAGAGATGCAGAAGACCGGCTTCGACAAGATCACCATCGACCCGATGGGCAACATCATCGGCCGCATCGGCAAGGGCAAGACCGTCATCGCCATGGACGCCCACATCGACACCGTCGGCATCGGCAGCCTGAAAGAATGGAAATGGAACCCTTACAAGGGCAAAGTCGACAAGGGGATCATCTACGGCCGCGGCGCCACCGACCAGGAAGGCGGCATGGTGAGCATGGTCTACGCGGGCAAGATCCTAAAGGATTTGGGGCTCGACAAGGACTTCACGCTCTACGTCGTGGGCAGCGTGCAGGAAGAGGACTGCGACGGCCTGTGCTGGCAGTACATCTACAAAGAGGACAAGCTGCGCCCGGACTGCGTCATCATCACCGAGCCCACCAACCTCAACATCTACCGCGGCCACCGCGGCCGCATGGAGATCGCCGTCACCACCTACGGCGTGTCCTGCCACGGCTCGGCCCCCGAGCGCGGCAAGAACGCCGTCTACATGATGGCCAAGGTGGCCAACGAGATCGAGAAGCTCAACACCCGCCTGAAGGGAGACAAGTTCCTCGGCAAGGGCACCGTCACCATCAGCTACATCGACTGCAAGACCCCGTCGCTGTGCGCGGTGCCCAACCAGAGCTACATCCACCTGGACCGCCGCCTCACCAAGGGCGAGACCAAGGCGCTGGCCGTCAAGCAGGTCACCGACGCCGTCAAGCGCACCGGCCTGAAGCCCTCCGAGTTCAAGGTGGAGGTGCTGCGCTACGACACGCCCAGCTACACCGGCCTCAAGTACCCGACCGAGAAATACTACCCCACCTGGGTGCTCGAGGAGAACCACCCCGTCTGCAAGGCCGGCGTGAAGACCTTCGAGAACGCCTTCGGCAAGGCGCCGCTCGTGGACAAGTGGACCTTCTCCACCAACGGCATCGCCACGATGGGCATGTTCGGCATCCCGACCATCGGCTTCGGGCCCGCCAACGAGAAATTCGCGCACTCGGTCAACGACCAGGTGCCGGTGGACCACCTCGTGAAGGCCGCGGCCTTCTACGCGCTGTTCACGCAGGTCTACAGGAAAAATTAAATGACTACTTTAACACAGGAGAAAACCATGGACATTAAGACTGCTATCGCGGAACTGGAAAAGCTCAACGCGGACCTCTATCACAAGGACTTCCTGCTCACCTGGCAGAAGAACGACGCCGAGATCCACGCGGTCCTGAAGATCGCCGAGATCCTCAAGGAGATGCACGCGCAGAACATAGACGCGACCATGTTCAAGACCGGCCTCGCCGTGTCGAACTTCCGCGACAACTCCACCCGCACGCGCTTCTCGTTCTCCAGCGCCTGCAACCTGCTCGGGCTCGCGGTGCAGGACCTCGACGAGGGCAAATCGCAGATCGCCCACGGCGAGACCGTGCGCGAGACCGCCAACATGATCTCCTTCCTCACCGAGGCCATCGGCATCCGCGACGACATGTTCATCGGCAAGGGCCACACCTACATGAAGGAAGTGGCCGAAGCCCTGGACGACGGCTTCAAGCAGGGCGTGCTCAACCAGCGCCCGCCCGTAGTGAACCTGCAGTGCGACCTGGACCACCCCACCCAGAGCATGTCCGACCTGCTGTTCGTGAAGAACCACTTCGGCGGCTTCGACAAGCTCAAGGGCAAGAAGATCGCCATGACCTGGGCGTACTCCCCCAGCTACGGCAAGCCGCTGTCCGTGCCGCAGGGCGTCATTACCCTGATGAGCCGCTTCGGCATGGAAGTGGAGCTCGCCTACCCCGAGGGCTACGACCTGCTGCCCGAGACGCTGGAAGTGGCCAAAAAGCACGCCAAGGCCTCCGGCGGCTCGTTCAAGGTCTCCAACAGCATGGAGAGCGCCTTCAAGAACGCCGATATCGTCTATCCCAAGAGCTGGGCGCCGTTCAAGGTGATGGAGCGCCGCACCGCGCTGCTCGAAAAGGGCGACCAGGCCGGCCTCAAGACGCTCGAGAAGGAGTGCCTCGAGAACAACGCCAAGTTCAAGAGCTGGGAATGCGACGAGGCGAAGATGAAGCTCACCAAGGGCGGCAAGGCCGTGTACATGCACTGCCTGCCCGCCGACATCACCGACGTCAGCTGCAAGGCCGGCGAGGTGAGCGCCAGCGTCTTCGAGAAGGCCCGCATCGGCACCTACAAGGAAGCCGGCTACAAGCCTTTCGTCATCGCCGCGATGATCGCCGCCTGCTCCAAGAAGCAGCCGGCGAAGCTCCTCGCTGAACTGCTGAAGGCCAGCCAGAAGCGCGTGCTGTAAAAGCGCCCGGCCGTATAAAAACCCCCGGCTCGGAAAAGCCGGGGGTTTTTATTTGAGAGCAAAAAAAAGCGCACCGCTGCGCGCCCGCCTCCGGGCCGAAGAGCCGCGTCAGCGCACCGAGCCAGCCTCCTGGCCGTCGGCCTCGAACGCGGCCACCCGGGCGCCCAGCGCTTTAGCGGCGCGCTCCAGCGCTTCCGGAACGGGGGCGGTAGCCTTAAGCAGGTCTATGTCCTCCGGGAAAGCGGCTTCCCAGAGCCGTCCCTCCAGCCAGCCCACGTCGTGTTTTTTTATCAGCCCGGGGATCTCCGCCGGAGAGCAGCGCAGGAACTCGGCGAGGGCCGCCCGCGGCAGAGCGCGCAGCTCCCCGACCACCTGCAGGGCCAGCGCCCCCGGCAGATCTTCCGGGGTCACGATCCAGGAAAAGAAAAGCTCTTCGGCCTCGGCTACGGCCGAGGGGTCTTTTTCGGCCGCTTCGAGGGTCAGCCCCCGCTTTTCCGCCGTCAGGGCAAGCGCGCGCATGCCGGAACGGCGGGTGGCCCAGGCGCGGCGCCGCCAGGTTTTCTCCCTTATGCGCAGCACGGTATCGCCGTACTTTTCAGGGCCGTCCCAATAGGAAAGAGTGCCAAAAATGTAGCTTAGGGCCCCGTAGGAACGCTGCTCGTAGTCCGGCGTGAAGGGTTTTACAGCGGAACCTTTCAGCCCTTCCACCAGCGCCGTGGAAAGGAAGGCGCCGTCCTCCAGCACCCGCTCGGCGCGGGCCCGGCTCATCCTCACGGAGAAGGCCGGCGGAGAAGCGCGGAAAAACCCGGAGAGTTTCCGGATCAGCCTCTTCTCCGCCCCGGAGAAAGGCGAGAGCCTTCTCTCCTCGGCGGCCAGGTTCGCCGCCGAACGCCGGGCCAGCGGCATCCCCATCTTTTTTTCTACGGGCTGCCAGCCGGGCGGGACACCTCCGGCCAGCCAGGCCCCGAGGGAAAGCGCGTATTCCCCGATATTGCGGTACTTGGCCCCGGGGTCCTGGCTGGCGAGGTTCGCGCCGGAGGCGGCCCTTTCCATGACGGGCCGGCTCTTCGGGAAATCGGTGACCAGCACGGCGAAGCCCAGCCGCAGACCCAGCGCGGAGAGCCTGGCCGCCGCCGGCCCCATTTCCACGTCCACGGTGGATACTCCTTTAGCCAGCGCCGCGCCCAGCCAGCCCGGCGTCTCCTCCAGCGGCGACACCACGCTGACATGGGCGCGGAAATCGGCCTCGGAGCCGAGGGCGTTGACCACCGGGGCCGCGCCGGGAGGCAGCACGTGCGAAGGGTAGACCACGGAGTAGAACGGTCTGGCTTCCAGCGAACCGCCGGAACCCGCCAGCACCGCCGTCTTCACGCCGCTGGAGACCGCCACGAGCGCGGCCAGGCTCTCGCCCAGGGTTTCGCCGTAAAATGAAGAGCGCGCCGTGACCACTCCCCAGCGGCCGCGGCCGTCGGGACCGTAGAGGTCCAGGCGCCAGTCGCCGTCCGTCAGGCTGAGGACCGACCAGGAAGACCAGTGTATCCGGAAAGCCTCCCCATACCCGGCTATCACGGTCTCCAGCCCGGAGCAGGCGGGCCGGTCTTTTTCGCACAGCGCCGCCAGCGACCGGTAGCGGGGCGCGTAAGCCCCCGCGGACTCGGCCAGCCGCGGTGCGGGGCAGGACCTGCCGGAGCAATAGCGGCGCAGCAGCAGCTCGAAATGCCTTAGGTAGACGCGGCCCTCGAAATCGGTGAGATACAGAGTGTCAGCGCCTCCGGCCCCTTCGGCCAGCCAGACCTTCTTGGCATAGCCGCTTATCGGCAGGTGCAGCGCCTTGAGCTTGGCGCCGGAGGGAACGGACTGGGCCGCGATAGGGAGGTTGGAAAGTACGATGCTGTCGCCGCCGTCGAGGCGGTCCAGCAGGGCCGTCAGCGGACCGATCCTAGACGCGGCATATGCGTCCGCTCCGGCCCACGCCGCGGCCTCCGGGCGCGCGGCCGCCTCCGCGGAGCCGCCGGGCAGGACCACCAGGTCCGGTGGCGCCGGCAGCGGCGGCGGGACTTCGGCGGCCTCTACCGCCCTGAGCGCCGCGGGTGAAAGATATTCCCTGGCGGCGGCGGCGGCCCGCGCCGCGGGCTGGGCCCCGGACGCGGCTTTCGTAAGCGCGCCGGCCATGGCCTCGAACAGCTCCGCCTGCGTCGGGTCTCCTGCGGCCGCCCCTTCACGGGCCGCGGCGGCCAGAAATGGCCCGGCGACCGTCAGTACCGCCCTGCCGGCCGGTTCCTTGCGCAGCTCGTACTCCAAAGCCTCGCGATAGGCCTCCGCGCTGCGCAAGCGCAGGTCCGGCAAGGCCTCTTCGCAGACGCCACCGAACGCACAGGGCGCCGGCCCGGCTCCGGCGGCCGCGCAGAACAGAAGCGCCGCCAGCCAGGCGGCCCGTGACGGGGCGGAGATCTTTTTCATGTCTAAAGTTTAGCAGATACGGCGGGAGCGAAAGAACCCCGGGGCGGCCCGGGGTTTTCTTCGTCACGCCGTCTCAATTCTCCAGCCAGCGCGGGGTGCGGAAGCGGCGGAAGTGGGAGAAGGTCTCGCGGAGATTGCCGGCCTGCGCGGCCGCGGCCAGAATGAACAGCACGCCGGCGGCGAACATGGCGCGCGCCCAGACCAGCAGCCCGGGGGCCTTCAGCGCGTCGGAGAGCATCCACAGCGTGTTCATCCAGATCCAGCAGTTGATGGCCAGGTTTATCCGGAACACCGCCGGGCGCTTCTCGATATAGAGCAGGCACAGGCCGGTCAGGACGGTGGGCAGGATAAAAAAGAACCCGGCCGTGTCGAGGCCGAGCATCCAGAAGGCGTCCATGAAGAACCAGGCTACCGAGTTGGTCGTGTCGAGCGAGTCTTTGGAGAGGAAGAAGGGGCGTTCGTTATTGGTCATCTTTGCCGCGTTTTTTATAAACCTCCGTTAAGTTAATGCCGCGAACAGAGTGTAGCCCGCGGCGGGGCTTCCGCCAAGGGTCTTTGGTCCTACTCCCGAGTATTACTTTTGCCGGCCCGGCGGGTTCAGTGCCGGGGGCCGAAGGAGATGGAGTTGCGCAGCAGCTGCCAGCCGCGCACGGGCATGTCCCAGCCGAAGCCGCCGTCGCGCGCCGCGCGGTACATGCGCGCGGGGTTCAGGAAAAAGCCGAGGAAGGCCCACTTGTAGAGCAGCCGGTAGTGAAAGTCGCTCATCTCGCTGGCGTTGAACGGGGCGGCGTGGTACTCATAGTCGGCGGCCCTGGCTCCGGCGGGCAGGCGCCCGGCCCTGGCGAACATCTCGTAGAGCTCCGTATTGGGATAGGGGTTGGGCGTGAAGAAGAAGGCCATGTGCAGGCGCGACCGGTGCGCGTAGCTGATAGTCTCCATCATTTCCGCGGCCGTCTCCGTCGGCAGGCCCAGCATGAAGAAGCCGCGGGTGAAGATGCGCCTGTCAGCCAGCAGGTTTATGGCGCGCGTGGTCTTCTCAAGCGACAGGTTCTTATCCAGCATCTTCTGCAGGCGGGGCGAGGCCGTCTCTACGGCCACCGACACTTCCCGCGCGCCGGCCCGCTTCAGCAGGTCTATCTGCGGCTCGTCGAGCAGGTCGGCGCGCAGGCCGTTGGGGAAGCTCAGCGCCAGGTCCGGGCCGCGCGCGGCCAGCAGTTCCAGGATGCGGGCGAAGCGCGGCGCGTCCAGGTTGGCTATATCGTCGTAAAATTCAACGTGGTCCGCACCCAGGCGCTTTATCAGCGCGGCCTCCTCCGCCACGCTTTCAGGGGAGCGGGGCCGGAAGGCTTTGCCGAAGATGCGGTGGCAGAACACGCACTGGTACGGGCACCCGCGCGAGGTGGTGAGCGGCAGGTAGGCGCGCTTGCCCATGGTGGACATGCCGCTGACCTGCCAGTAGCGCCGGTAGTCCAGCAGGTCCCAGGCCGGCAAAGGCAGCGCGTCGAGGTCCAGTATCGGCGGGCGCTGGGCGGAGAATTCCGTTTTGCCCTCGGCGCGGAAAGCCAGGCCCGGCACGCCGCGCAGCAGTTCCGGTTCCTTCCAGCGCGGCCCTTCCGAAACTATCAGCCGCACCAGTTCTACGAGCGTCTCTTCCCCCTCTCCTAGCACGGCGGCGTCGGCCCCGTCGCGCAGCACGGCTTCCGGGTCGGAGGTGGGGTGCGGCCCGCCCAGCAGCACGGGCACCCCCGGGCTCTCGCCTTTCGCCGCGGCCGCCATTCTGAGGGCCAGCGGGTATTCGGCCGTCAGGCAGCTGAAGCCGACGGCGTCCGGTTTGAGCTCGCGCACCGCGGCGCGCACTGCGCCCTCGGCGTCAGGCTCGAAATAGGCGTCGAGCAGCCGCACGTCCGCGCCCAGGCGCGCGCGCAGGGCGGCCGCCAGGTAGAGGACGCCCAGCGGCGGCACCGCGTTGGGCACCTTGAGGCCGCGGCTGCGGCTTTTTACCAGCAGTACTACGGGTTTTTTCATCTTAAGGCCCGCCATATTCTAGTCAATGGCCGGCGTCCCTGTAAAACTTTCAGCTCCGGGCGGCCAGCGCCGCTTCGGCCTCGGCCCGGCGGGGCCAGTCAGCGGGCGCGTTCTGCGCGGCGCGCAGCAGTTCGGCGCGGGCCTGCGCCGGGCGGCCCAACGCCCGCAACAGCCCGTAGGCGCGCCAGCCCGCCTCGGCGGCAGCCAGCGGCGGCCGGCCGTCGGCGGCGAAATAAGCGGCGTAGGAGGCGGCCCGGCAGTATTTGAGAGCTTCCGCAGCCTGGCCTTCCGCCTGGCAGAGTTCCAGCAGGACGCCGGCCGTAGCGGGATTGAAATCGACCTCCAGCGCGCGCAGCAATTCCGCGCGCGCTCCGGCCTTATCTCCGGCTTTTGTTCGTTTCTCGGCTTCGCCCTTCAGCGCCACGGCTTTGGCCGCGCCGGCGGACCACAGCCTCTCCAACCCTGCCTGGGACAGGCCGAAAACGCCGGGGGCCAGCCACCGGCGCACCTCGCGCGGCCCGAAGCTGCCAGCGCGCATTTCGCCCAGCGCGTCGGCCAGCAGCCGCAGGCTCCCGTCGAACGCCGCATTTTTTTCCAGAGCGGCCAGGATCTTGGCCATGCGCTCCGGCGGCAGCCGCAGCAACTCTCTATAAACGAAAACCGACCAGAACGGACCCTCGGCGCCCTGCAGCAGCGCGTCCAGTTCCCTGTCCCTGGCATAGGGCGCGCTCCGCAGACCGGCGTGCTCCGCGGCGTAAAGGGCTCGCGCCCGGCCCAGAGTAACCGCACCCGCCGCCCCGCGGCCCAACTCGAACTCCCGCAGCGCCAGCGCGGCGGCGCAGCGGGTGGCGCAACCCGGCGGCAGTTTCAAGGCGGCCGGCTCTTCCGAAGAGAATACGCCCAAAGTATACGCCAGTTCCGCGTCGCGGAAATCAGAGCTGAATTCCGCCAGGCAGGCCCGCTGGCCGGAGTAAGCGCCTTTGAGCCAGAGCTCCGCGCAGGCCAGCTCGCGCAGTGTCCTGTCGCCGTTGAGCACGGCTGCGGCTTCGCGGAAGGTGACGCCGGCGGCGCCGCTGCGCGCGGCGCGGCCCGGGTAAGCCAGGACCAGCGCCAGTACGGCCAGCGCGGCGCCCAGGCCGGCGGCCGAAGAGACCGAGACCGCCAGCTCCGCGGTTCTGTCTTCCCCACCTGCTTTAAAGAAGGGCGCGCCCAGCAGCGGCGGCAGCAGAAAGAGCAGCGGATAGAAATACCGCTCTTCCACCGGCAGCAGCGCGTGAATGCCGATGAAATAGGCGGGCAGCAGCAGCAGCGGCAGCCTGTCCCCGCCCCGGCTGAAGACGGCTGCGGCCAGGAACAGCAGCAGCGGCGCCGGGTAAAACAGGAAGATGGCCCACAGCCGCCGCAGCACGGTCAGGGCGAAATCCAGCGGTTTGGCCGCTGCCTCGCTGAAATAGAACTTCAGGGGGGACTCGCCGCCTGGCGCCGCCAGCGCGGCCGTATCCCCGTTCATGGTATAGACGGCGCCGCGGGCGGCCGTCACCAGGTTGCAGGCCGCGCGTCCGGAGTCCAGCAGCGCGAACCTGCCGGAGACGGACTTGTTCAGCAGGCCCCAGGGCAGCAGCAGCGCGTAAGCGGAGAGGGTGAACAGGGCCGCCCGCGGCCAGAAGGCGCGCCCGCGCGCGCCGCAGCAGGCCAGGCGGCTGAGCTCGAAGACCGGCGGGAACAGGAAGAGCGGCGTCCTGACGAGCAGGCCGGCGCCCACGCCCAGCCCGGCCAGCGCCGCGGCGCGCGGGCTATCGGAGCGGCCGCGCCGCAGCAGCAGGCAGAGGGTGAGCAGCAGAAAAAAAGTATAGAAGGACTGCTCCGCGTCATACGAGAAGCCGGCGGCCGCCTCGAAAACCCCGGCGGCGGCCAGCGCCAGCAGACCCGCCCGCCGGCCCCGGAACAGCGCGCCGGCGGCGAAGGTCAGCAGGTAGCCCCCGAAGCGCACCGCAAGCAGCAGCGCGGCCTCCGCGCCGAAATTTTTTGCGGCGGCCAGCAGCGCGCCGAACAGCGGCATCCCCCAGCCCGCGCCGTTGTGGAAAAGCCCGGCCAGCAGGAAGCTGGCCGGCTCCGGCTTTTCAAGATAGGCGCGCGGCAGGCCCGGTCCGCCCGGAAGGAAGACCAGCGCCGCCAGGCCGGCGGCCAGCAGCAGCGGCAGTGCCGCGCCGCTTAAAAGAGCCGGACGGCCGGCGGTCTTCATTTCCCCCGGCCGAGCAGGGAGAGATATTTTTCGAGGGCCCCGGCAAAACAGCTGACGTCGCCGGGGGTATTGTAGGCGAAGAAGGAGAGCCTTATGGTTTCGGCGTAGCCGGAGTTCAGGCACGCGAGGTCGGCGCAGTGGCGGCCGGTGCGGACCGCTATCAGGGAGCCCTTCACGCCCTCGTTCAGGAAAAGGCTGAAATCCGGCACCGAAAAGCCTTTCACCGCCGGCGCCAGCGAAACCAGCGAGCCGCCGGGGATGTCCTCCGGACGGCCAAGCACGCGCACGCCTTTCACGCCGCCCAGCTCCTTCAGCGAGGCGGAGACCAGCGAGGAGACGTGCGCCCTGATGGCCGGGAAGCCGGCCCTGGTCAGGCGCTCCAGCGCGGCGGCGAGGCCGGCCGCGCCGGAATAATTCTGCACTCCGGCCTCGAAGCCCTGGTAGCCGCCCAGGTAGCGCACGCTGTAGCGGCCGGCCGCGGCGGCTACTTCAGCCACGGTGCCGCCGCCCACACGGGAGGGGCGCAGCCGCTCCAACAGCGGCCGCTTCACGCAGAGGGCGCCGGTAAAGTAAGGCGCGCCGAGCTTATGGCCGGAGAAGGCGCAGGCGTCGGCGCCGTCGGCTGCGCCGCAGCGGCCGTGCGTCGGCGCGTACTGCGCGTCGTCGCAGAAAAGGTAAGCCCCGGCGGCGTGCGCTATCTCGGCGGCGCGGCGCACGTCGGCGGTGCCGCCGAAGATATTGGGCGCGTGCGTCACGCAGACCAGCGCCGTCCTGCGCGTAACCAGACGGGCCAGGCCGTCCAGGTCGACGCCGAAATCCTTCAGCGGCGCGACGCGCAGCTTTATGCGGCCGGCCGCGGCCAGCCGCTCGAACGGCAGGAAGACGGCGTTGTGCTCGAGCGGCGACAGCACCACCTCGCTGCGCTGCGGGGTGAAAGGGAAAGAGTTAGCCAGCAGGTTGGCGGCGTCGGTGACGCCCGCGGTGAAGATCACCTCTTCCGGAGAGCCGCCCATGAACGAGGCGGCTACGGAGCGGGCCGCATGGAAATTCTCCTCCATCGCGGAGGCCAGCGAATGCAGGGAGCGCTTGCCGCCGCAGCCGCCCAGCAGCAGCATGTGCCGGCGCTGCGCGTCGGCCGCGCAGCGCAGCTTCAGCACCGTGCAGGCGCTGTCGAGGTAGACCAGGCGGCGGCCGCCGAAGCGCTCGTTCAGCGTCGGGAATTCTTTTTTAAGAGCGGCGAGGTTCTTGTTCATAAGGTCTTATGCACGGCTATGTAGTCCTTGCGCGGGCCGGGGCACAGCTTTACGAAGCGGCAGCCGCGGCAGGCCGGCACGCGGGCCTTTTCCTGCAAATGCGGGCCGTCGCGCCCCTCCCTCATTTTAACAATATCGACGTTGAGCCTGTAAAAATCGCCGAGGAAGCAGGGCGGGATATGGTCCACCTCGCAGCGAAGTTTGGCGGCCTCGCAGGCCGCGAGGGCTTTCAGCAGGTAGGGCCGCACGGCGGCGTAGCGCGGCAGGTACTTTTTTCCCGCCGCACGGCCCAGGCCCTTGATGTAGCTGAACTGCACCCACGCCGCGCCCGGCAGTTCCCGGGCGACGAAAGCGGCGAAGGCCGGCAGCTGTTTGTAATTCAGAGCGGTGATCACGTGCGTCAGGCGCACCGGCGCGCCCGACGCTATCAGCCGGCGCACGCCGGCCGTCCGCTTCCTGAACCCTCCGGGCGCGCGGGTGATCTTCAGGTCCAGCGCGGCTGTGGCGGCCGGGAAATTCACGTTGAAATAGCCGCGGGCGGCCCGCAGGGTTTTGGCGATAGCGGCCAGCTCGGAGGCCGGCAGGTCCGCGGCGGCCAGCGCGTTGGTCTGCAGCTCGGCCCGGCGCCCCAGCTTTTTAACGGCCGCCAGCAGCATACAGAGGTTCTCCGCCCCGGCCAGCAGCGGCTCCCCCCCGGAGAGCTGCACAAGCCCGGGCGGCATGGCGGCGATCTCCTTCAGCCAGGCCTTCAGCGAAGGGGCGGGGTCCCGCCCGCCCTCTGCCGGATAGGAGCAGAACGCGCAGCGCTGGTTGCAGCGGCGGAACAGGTGGATCAGCGCCATAGGGTCATTGTAGGAAACATCCAGCCTTCAGCCTCTCTTTTTCGCCGTAAAATTCAGCAATTCGAAACGCCCCGGCACCTTTTCCCGGGGCCCGCTGTCAGTGCGCCACGCCAGGGCTGCGCCGCCGGCGGCGGCCAGCGAGCCGCAGCGCTCCAGCACCCTGGCGGCGGGCGCCGGCAGCAGGGAGCGCGGCGGCAGCAGGCCGCTGTAGCGCACCTCATCTCCGGAGCCGGTTCCGTTCAGTACCGCATAGCTGTATTTTCCGCCGAACAGCAGCGGCCGCGCGAGGGTTTCTTTCAGCTGCAGGGCCCGCGCCGGCAGGTACTCCTCGAAGAAGCGGAAGATCTCCCGGCCCAATTGCGCGCTCCGGGCGCAGTTGTAGGAGCAGGGGTGCCAGCTGATGATCTGCAGGGCCGCTATATCCAGCGCCTTATTGCGGGCGCGCAGGCGGTCGAAGGCGGCCCTGTCCGCTGGCGTTCCGGTCAGGCGGGAAAAATAGTTGAAGACGTTGTTGAGCGTGAAGTCCAGCCGCCCCCTGTCGGCGGTGTTGGCAAGGATAAAGTCCACCAGGTCCGTGGTCTCCGCCACGGCGCGCCAGGCTATATACGCCTTCACACAGCACTCCGGGTAGCCCAGCAGCACGCCCCAGGCCGGGTCCGTCGGGGAGCGATGCCAGCTCTCGGCCGCCAGTTTAAGGTCCTTCAGCCTCCGGCCTATCAGCAGCATCCGCTTGCCGGAGGCCGGCACGGCCTTGAAGCCTTTCGCGCCGTAAAGTTCTTCCGGGAAAACATAGTGCAGCTTCAGCTCTGCACAAAGCACGCGGACATAGTCCCAGCCGGCGGGCTCGAAGTCGGTATAGAGCACGGGCTTGGCGCCGATCAGCAGGGCGGCCAGGTCGGAGAGCCCGGGGTCGCAATCCCGCAGGGCTGTGAGCCGGCCGAAAGGTTTTTTTAACTTGAGCAGGGGCATGGCGCTAGAGCAGCTTTTTTACCTGTGCGTAAGGCTTCGCCAGCGACCAGCGGTAAACGCCGCGGGCGAAAACGCTTTTCACCAACCCCTTCGCGGCCAGGCCGGAGGCCGCCGCCAGCACGGAGTTGCCGTCTGAGCAGTCGCGGCAGAGCACGATGTCCTTCGACAAGGCCAGCACCTCCCGCGTGGAGGCGCCAGGCCGGCGGCGCAGGATCTCGAGCAGGCATTTCTCGTTGTCGGAAAAATAGACGCGGCCCGCGGCGGCGGCGGCCGGGGCCGCCCCCGGCTTCTTCACCGGCACGAAGCCGGCCCAGCCGAAGTTCTTTATGTACTGCGCGTCGGCGCCTCGGCAGCGGCCGCTCAGCGCGCAGGCCCGGCACGGCGGCCCCTTCACCTTGGCGGCGGCGGCGTTGGCGTCCAGGTCGGTGCGGCCGCCGGAGGGGTCGGTGACCAGCGTGTTGAACAGGTCCAGGCCGATAGCCAGCTTCTCGCGGCCCTTCAGGAAGCAGGGCGGCGTGTTCAGGAACAGGATCTCACCCGGCAGGCCGGCGGCTTCCATGGTCCGCACGGCGGCGTCGAAATACGGCTCACACTCAGCCAGGCTGACGCCAAGTTTTTTCGCGTTCGCGGCCATGGCGCCGTTGTAGACCGGATAGATGATGACGAAGTTGGTGATGCCGCGGTCCAGGTAAAACCTGATGATCTCGGGGAGCCGCTTGTAATTGAGCCGGTTGACCAGGATGTTGGTGCCGAGGCGGACCTTGAGTTTGCGCAGGTGCGCGAGCCCCGCCAGCGCCGCCTTCAGCGCGCCCGGCACGCCCACCAGCGCGTCGTGGTCCTTGGCCCGGTCGGTGGTGAAGGAGAATTTGCAGAAAGTAAGGCCGGCGCGGGCGAGCGCGCGGCAGAAGGCCGGGTCCGCCAGCTTGATGCCGTTGGTCTGCACCCGGATGAAGCGGAAGCCCACGGATTTGCCGAGCGCTATCACCTTGAGGATGTCCGGCCGCACCAGCGGCTCGCCGCCGGTCAGGCCGAGGCGGCGGTAGCCGTCGCGGTAGGCCGAATAGATGTTGCGGGCGACCGCGTCGAACGGCGCGTTGAGCGATTTGTCAAAATCCCCCTGCGAGCAGAAGCGGCACCGGGCGTTGCAGTTATAGTTGAGGATCAGCTCGTAGCATTTGCCCAGGGCGCTCTTCTTCATAGTTTCCTCACCGGCTTCAGCTCGGCGTCGCCGTAGCGCTTGAGGTACTCGGTCCAGAGGCCCTCGCAGGCGCCGTAGAGCAGGCAGCCGCGGCAGCGGGCCGTGCGGCGGCGGCCGACGGCGGCGCGCGAGCCGATGGCGTCGCGGTTAACGAAATCGGGGGCCCAGTGCTCCGTCAGGAACAGCTCGCGCTCGTTGATCTCGCTGATCTGCCCGAGGCAGTCCTTGAAATGGCACAGCGGCACGTAGCGCGCCTTCCAGCCGCCGTAGCCCGCGGCCCGGCCCAGCGCCAGCGCGCGGCGCATCAGCGGCGCGGCCTTGGAAATGCGCGGCACCAGCCTTTTAAAATCGTTCTTCGCCCCGCCGTAGTTGGGGTCCACGAAGATGTATTCCACGTTGGGGATGCGGTTCTTTATATAGAACCTCGCTATCGCCGGCAGCGCGGCCAGGTTCCCTTTCACTACCGTGGTGTTGCCGCTGATCTTTTTAAAGCCGAGGGCGCGCAGGTTGGCCAGCCCTTTCTTAAGCTGGGCAAAACTGCCCGGGGCACGCGTGAGCGCGTCGTGCGTTTTGGCGTCGGGCCCGTGCACCGAGAAGACCAGGGCGTCTATGCCAGAGCGCACGATGCGGCGCGCCGCGGCCGGGTCGGCGAACAGGCGGCCGTTGGTGGCGCAGGCCACCTGCGGGATGCCGAGCTTCTTGGCCGCCGCCACGACGCGGCTGAAATCGGGTCGGATGGTGGCTTCCCCCCCGATGATCTCCAGAATATAAGCGCCCTTCCCTTTTGCGCGGGCCGCCTCGCGGAGCAGTTCGGCGGTGGTTTTTTGCGGCAGGGCGCGCTTGTCGGCGTCTATGCAGAAGGCGCAATTGTTGTTGCAGGCGTAGCCCGTGAACAGCACGACCTTGAGCTTCTTGTCCCCGTTCATTTGAGCAGCCCCGCTATGTTGCGGTCCAGCGCCAGCAGCAGCGCCGCCCCGGCGAAGATCCACAGCGCGAACGGGCGCCCGCGCACGGCCTCGACCCGCGGGTCGTGCACCGGCAGCTTCTTGAGCCACTCCCTGAGGACACCGATCTGCTCCTCGGTCAGCCCGTCCTTGAAACAATCTTCGAACAGCCCCTCGAAAGCGGGGTTGGCCTTGAATTCGCGGGCCGACTTGGAGGACAGCACCGTGCCGGGCTCCAACTCGGCCGGAGTCAGGTAGACCGTGTCCTTGCGCTCCATCAGGAATTCCAGCATGAAGCGGCCTATGAAGAGGATCAGGCCGAACTTCAGCACATTGGTCCCCGCGACGATGAGCAGCAGCCACAGCCGCTCCCGGAACAGGAAATACCCGGCGAAGAAGTAGAGCACGTAGCAGGCCCCGCTGATCAGGATCCAGCGCCGGCTGCTGAAAACCTCCCCGACCTTGTCCCAGAGGATGAACAGGAAGAAGAACAGCAAATCCGCGCGGGTGAAGAAGCGCCCGACGAAGCCGCGCGCCTCTATGGAGATCACCTGCTGCACGAGGAACAGGAAACCCAGGTTCAGCGCGTAGACGACCAGCACGAAGCCGTTCTTGCCGGCGGAGAGATCCGCGAAGCGCTTCTTCATGTCGCGCCCCATCTCGGCGAAGAAATCGGAGGGCGAGGCGGAGGCGAAGCCGGAGGCGATGTGGCTGCCCACCGCCCAGAACGCGGCGGCGACGAAGATGTTGATCAGCAGGCTGAGAAAGAGGAAGCTGGGGAAGTTCTTCAGGTACGGGTTAGCCAGCGGCAGCGCGGCGGCCACCAGCATGAAGAACTTGGCGTCGCCGGCGGGCCAGATCTCCGCGTACCAGAGTATGATCCCGGAGAGGGCCGCCCAGAACAGGTGCAGGCAGAACAGCCAGTAGAAAGAGGCGTTAAGGAAGCTGTCTACGCGCCCGGCGTAACCGAACGCGGTATAGCCGGCGTAGACCGCCAGCGTCAGCGCCAGCAGCTTCGCCCCAGCCAGCAGGCTGGCGTTCGGGATCTTGCGGGTAGCCAGGTCGCGGCTGACCACGGGCAGGGCCCAGACGGTGAAAGCGGCGAGGAACAGCAGCGACAGGTTCTTCATTTCAGGGCCTTCAGCTCACCGTCACCGAAGAACTTCGCGTATTCGGCCATCAGGCCAAGGCACTTTTTGCGCGCCGTGCAGCGGCCGCAGACGCGCGCCGGGTAAAGCCTGTCCTCCGGAGGCAGCGTGATCCAGCACAGCGGCCGCAGCTCTTTGCGCAGAACGCAGAGCGGGAAGTGGTAGAGGCGGAAATCGGAGAACTGCTTTATCAGCGGCAGGCACCCGCCCAGTTTGGCCGCGGACGCGGACAGCGGCAGCGCCACCTTGCGGTGGTTCGCCAGGGACATGCCCTCTATCTCGTAATGGATGGCGGTGACGCGGTAGGCGGCGGTGGCCGGGAAGGTCTTCAGCAGGAAGCGCAGCGTGCGGTCCAGCGCCGAGATATTTTTCTTATGCAGCACCAGCCGGATCTCCAGGAACGGCGCGCCGGGCAGCGAGAGCAGGTTTTTGAAGCCGCGCACCGTCTGCGCGAAGCTGCCGCGGACCCCGCTTATCGCGTCGTGCACCGCGGCCGAGGGGCCATGCAGCGCTATCGCCACGGAAAAGGGCGGCCGCGCGGCCGCGCAGAACTTCTCCGCGAAGGCCCGGTTCCCGAAGCGGCGGCCGTTGGACAGCAGTGTGATGGGCACGCCGGGCAGGCGCAGGCGGAAATAGGCGAGCAGCTTGAAAAGATCCGGGTGCAGCGTGGGCTCGCCGCCGGTCAGGCTGACGAACTCCGCGCGGCCCGCGTTCTTGAGGTAGACGGAGCCGATCCCCCGGAGCCAGCGCTCGAGCTTTTCGACCTGGTTCTTCAGGGTGTAATGCGAAGCGGCCTGCAGCGCGAACGCGGGCTCGTTAGTGCACATCACGCACTTATTGTCGCACTTGTTCCAGACGGGGATGTCGGGCATAGCGGGGGCGCGGTCAACGCGCCGGTCCCGGCACCTTCTTTCCTTTTACCGGTTTAAATTCGTCCCAGCCGTACAGCTCGGGATACTCGCGCCAGGGCCCCTCGCAGGCGGCGAACCAGCGGCAGGCCCGGCATTCGGGGCGCTTGGCCTTGCCCTCGTTGCGGCGGTAGTCGCCGTAGCTTTCTATGTAAAAATCCGCGTCGGCCACCGGGCCCTCCGGGATCACGCGCTCGGCCACGCAGGCCTCGTAGCCCTTCATCAGGCAGAACGGCACGGCCTCGGTGTAGCAGGCGGTGCCGGCGGCGAGCCCTACGTCGAGCGCGCGGCGCAGGTACGGCAGCACCGCGGTCTTCCTGGGCGCCAGGGTCTTGCGGTTCTCCCAGGCCGAGCCGACCAGGTGCACGTAAGCGAACTGGAACTGGTTGACCTTCAGGTGAACCAAAAGCCGGGCCAGCGCCGGCAGGTCCTTGTAGTTGACAGAGGTGATGACCGAGTTGGTCAGCACGTACAGCCCCAGCTTGCGGCAGTTGACCATGCCCTGCACCACTTCCCGGAAGCTGCCCGGCGCGCGCGTCAGCGCCTCGTGGATCTCCGGCGTGGAGCCGTGCAGCGACGGGCCCATCTCGGTGACGCCGGCCGCCTTCAGCTCGGCGCAGTAGTCCAAATAGGCGAAGCGGCGGCCGTTGGTCTGCACCTGCACGCTTTCGTAGCCCAGGGCGCGCGCGGCGCGCACGGCCTTCACCAGGTCCGGGTGCAGCGTTGGTTCGCCTCCGGTAAAGACGGCGCCGGTCACGCCCTCCTTCCTGGCGCGGACGAGCGTGCGCTTTATTTCGGCGAGGCTCTTGAGCCCCACGCGCGAGCGCTTGCCGCCCTGCGCGCAGAAATCGCACATGTTATTGCAGTTGAAGCCTATCTTGATGTCGATTCTTTTCACCGGCTTCCTCGGGGGGCGGGCTACTCCCGGCCCATCATCCTGCGGACCCGCTTGTTCAGCTCTTCGGTAACTTTTTTGCTCTCGGCTTCCTCCCGCACGGCGAGGAGCTTGGCCTCGGCGTCGCGCGCGAGCGCTTCTTTGAGCTCCTCCGGGGAGAGCCCGGCGTAGCCGCGCGCCCGCTTCTGGGCGCCGGCCAGGTATTCGCAGTAGTCCGCGCCCAGCTTGACCAGCAGGACCGAGCAGGAAGCCTCGGAGCCGGACAGGAACGCCCCGCACAGGCCGCGGTATTCTTCGGGGCAGGAAGCGGCGTCGCCGGCCTTCATGGCCCCGTAGACCGACAGGCGCGAACGGCACTCGTTGTCGGAACCGCAGTCTTCCTGGCGGGCGGGCAGGAAGCGGCGGCACTGCGCCAGCTCCTCCCGGCTGATGGAGGGCGCGAACTTGTCGCACAGGCCTTCCAGGCCGGCGGCCGCGGCCCCGCAGAATTCGCGCCCCGGCACGCGGCGGCCCTCCCCCAGATTGCTGCCGCCCAGCACCAGCCGGCAGGGCTCGTCGGATTTCTCGCGGCCGGCGGCGAAACCCGGGAAGGAGACGTCCGTGTAAAGTTCGCGGCAGCGGGCGTTCGGGGTACCGAAGCGGTCCAGCTTCACCGAGGCGCCGCTGTAGGGCCCCGGCAGGTAGTCGCAATAGGAGGGAGACCGGCGGGCGAGACCCACGCAGGAGAGATAGCGGCCCAGCAGGCCGTACATCTTCTCCGTCTCGGCCGGGCGGAACGTGGCGTACCTGGCGCCGTAGCCCCAGAGGCGGCCGTGCGCGGAGAGGATCTCGTTAAGCGAACCGCCGGGGCAGAGGCCCCGGTCGTAGACCTCGTTCTTGATGGTAGGCAGCGCGCCGTAGGCGGTCGGGGCGCCGGAGCGGGGCGGCACCGAGAGGAATTCCTCGGGGATGTAGTACTGGGTGGTGTCCTCGGGCAGCACCTGGCCGCCGGGCAGCACGTGCACCGGCGGCAGCTCGGCCTGGCCGGACGCCCTGCGCTGCTGCAGTACCCTGAAGCTCACGCCGGACGCCAGCAGCAGGGCCGCCAGCAGGACCTGCCACTTTTTCATTTTTTCACCGGCGGCCCGGCTTGTCGCCGGCCGCTGAAAGCAGCGCCTTGGTGGAGAGCAGCGAAGCGTAGCGGGAATTCTTCAGGCCCAGGTCCAGGCGGCACTGCTGGTTGAGCGCCTCGTTGGCAAAATCGCCGGCGGAATTTTCGGGGCCGGTCACGTCGGCCCGGAGGCCGCCGGGGGCCTTGGAGAGGGCGATCGCGGCGCGGCCCTCGAAGACGGCGGCGGCCAGGCGCACGGCCTCGGCGCTGTACAAGGCTGAGCTGAAAACTACGGTCTCGGTTTTCGCGGGCTTCATGGCGTCACCCACCCTTTCAGTATTTTAGCGCTGGCCGGCTTGGCGAGCAGGCCGAAGAGCGCGTCGAACACGCCCATCGACAGGGCGCAGCGCTCGTTTGAGGGCATGTCGCCCCACAGCGAGCCCTGCGTCTCGTAATTATAGACGGGGCACACCCCGCAGAACGGCTTGTAAGCGCAGCGCGAGCACTGGGGCTGCAGCTCCAGGTTGGAGGCGGACGCGCAGGCGCGGGTGGCCGGCGCCAGCATGACCTTGCGGTAGGAATCCTTGAGCACGTTGCCTACCTTGAACAGGTCGTCGCCCTCCCAGCCCACCATGCGGCCCTCGTCGCAGGTGTAGAGGTCGCCGTTGTAGTTGTAGGCCAGCTGGCCGATGGCCGCGCCGCAGGGGCAGCGCATGTCCAGGTAGCCCGGGTCGGAGCCGTTGATTATCTTCTCGAGCATGATCACCGCGTTGCGCTCCCGGATCTTCCTGCCGGAGGCGTTGAGCTTGATCATGTAGTCGAGGCTGCTGCGGTAGAAGGCGGCGAACTCGGCCGCGGTATAGCCGATCTGCGGCCACAATTTTTTGGCGTACCCGATAGGCGCGAGCGGCCGCACGAAGATGTCGGCGAGGCCCTGCTTCAGGTATTCGTTTATTATCTCTTTCTCGCGGCCCAGCGAGTACTTGGTGACGGTCAGCAGCGCGCTCGGATTAAAGGCGCGGTATTCCGGCACCTGTTTGGCAGCGCTCTCGTTGAAATACTTGAGCCAGCGCACGGTGGCGGCGTGCGAGTTGCCGCCGGCGTAGGTGCGGTTCTTGTTGTGCAGGTCCGCCGGGCCGTCGAGCGAGGTGCAGATGGAAACCTCGTTCTGCAGCAGGAAGCGGGCCTTCTCCTCGGTCATCAGGCTGAAGTTGGAGACCAGCGCCAGGCGCACCTCGCGGCCGAGGTCGCGGCCGCGGCGGCGCGCGTAGAGGACGGTGTCGCGCAGCACGTCCCAGTTCAGCAGCGGCTCGCCGCCCTGGAATTCTATGGTGATGCCGGGATTGGTGCTTTTAAGGGCGAAGTCCACGCTCTTGCGGGCTACGGCGCGGCTCATGTCGCTGCGCTTGCCGGCGGCGCCCAGCGCGCCGGACTGGCAGTAGAGGCACTTATGGTTGCAGCGCAGCGTCATCACCAGGATGTGCAGGCCGGGGCCGGCGCCCAGGAAGGCGTTGCGCTTGGAGCAGGCCGCGGCGCACCCCTCGAAATCGGTCAGGTCCCGCACGAAGCCCTTGGCCGCCAGCTCCTTGTGCAGCGGCGTGCCCTTGGCGAGCCGGCCCGCGGAGAAGAGGGCGAAGTCGGCCGCGCGCAGCGAAGCAGTGAAGCCAGCGTCGTTGGACAGCAGCACGGCGCCGCCTGGCAGGCGGCGGAAGGAGAAATACGGCAGGCCGGAGGCCCGCTCAGCGCTTTTTTTTGCCGGCGTTCTTGTTGTCATGCTTTTCTTCCCAGGTGCTGGTGATGCCGAGCGGGTCGGCCGAGGCGGCGGCGCCGGCTTCCCCCTTTATTTCGCCCTCTATCT
Organism: Elusimicrobiales bacterium; assembly: GCA_028688015.1. Taxonomy (GTDB): domain Bacteria; phylum Elusimicrobiota; class Elusimicrobia; order Elusimicrobiales; family UBA9959; genus UBA9959. The sequence continues at coordinate 119,459 of JAQTZB010000003.1, forward strand.
GGGCGATGAGGTCGTTGAGTTCTTTTTCCTGCTGCGGGGTCAGGCCGGAATCGTCCTTCTCCGGCGCGCGGGGCCGCCAGGTCAGGGCCTTGAGCAGCATGAACTCGCGCAGCTCGCGGTTCTCCGCGGCGACGCGCTCGCGCAGGCGCTCGTCCTCGAGCGCGGCGCTGAAAAGCCCGGGCAGGCCGGCGCCGCTCCCCTTTTTAGGGGCGAGCTCCACCAGCACCTTCTCTCCGGGCAGCGGCTTGAGCAGCGCATAAGCCGCGCCGCCCAGCGAGTGGGCGGCGTAGCGTATGGTCTCCAGCGTGTATTTTTTAAGACTGACCTGAATGGCGATATTCTTGGACAAACTAAGCTCCTTGGTTGCCGCTTACAGCTTGCAGCAGATCATTGTGCCGCCCCAGTCCTCACCGAGCACTATGTAGCGGCCCACGCCGCTGGTGGTGGAGTTGGCGGGCAGGAAGCCGGAAATGCGGGGGGTGCCGTCCCCGAGGAAGCCGATGACGCGCTGGCCGGCCAGGGGGCAGGAGGTAGTGCCGCCGTCGCTGTAGACCTGGCGGGAGCAGAGGTTCATTATCATCCCGTCCACGTACAGGTCGCCGGTGACGCGCATGTCGCCCTCGACGCGCAGCCGCTTATTGCCCTCAACGTTGCCGCCGATGGCCACATTGCCGCCGGTGCTCAGCCTGAACATCGGGGTATTGATGGTCCGGTTGCCGGCGCTGGAGGCGCCCATGATCAGGTCGTTGGTGGCGGCCACGCCGAGGGCCCACGGGTAGGTGCCGGACTTGGTGAGGCCGATATAGGCCAGGTTGGAGCCGCCGGCCGCGCGGGTGACGCCGAAGGTGGCGTAGCTGCGGGTGTCGGGGCCTGTATTATCGTCGGCGATCTGCACGCCGTCGACGCCGAGCCCGACCGGGATGCGGATGTCGACCTTGCTGGTGGGGGCGTTGCCGGCGGTACCTATGCCCAGGCGGCCGGCGTCGCGCACCAGCAGGGTATTGGCGGGCGCGGCATTGGTGCCGCCGGAGGCCAGCAGGCTGACATAACCGCCGTAGGGGGCCGGGTAATAAGTGGTCAGCTGCAGCGACTCGGAACCGATGAACCCGGGGTGCCAGCAGAGGAAAAAGAGCGAGAGCAGCCCCAGGGCGCCCCTGCGGGTGATAGAAATCCTGACATTCAGTTCTTTAGTTTCCATATACCCTCCGCGCGGAGCGGGCGAAAGACTGCCCGCTGGGCGCAATACAGGTTATACCCTAATAATATAAATATAGCATAGCAGAAAACCCCCCGGTTTTCAATGGGACCCGCTGTGAGGATTTAGAGAAGAATTATAACGAAATCGGCCTTGAATTTCTCGCGCAGGAAGGACCTGGCTTCCCCGGCCACATCCGCGAAATCTTCCAGGTCCTGGGCCGAGGCCGAAAGGAAGGCCCCGGAATTGAGGATAGCCAGCGCGTAGCCGCCGGCCGGCAGGTCGTTTGGCAGGGAACGCAGGCAATCCAGCAGCGCGTCCCAGTTCTTGCCGAAATAGGCGGGGAACTTAAGGGCAGGGGCGATCTCGTCCATCAGGCCGGCCTTGTCGCTGGCCTTGGCGCCGTCCAGGAAGGCCAGAAAATACGGCGGAGGGAATCGTTTCTTGACTCCCTCCGCCGTGCCGGCGGGCCGCAGGTCCAGGAAAAGTCCTTCTTCCCCGGGCAGGCCCATCGCCTTTAGTACACTACCGTCAGCTCAATGAAGTGAGCGTAGTGATCGGGCGTGTAGTAGATCTTCTGGCCGCCGCCGATGATGACGCGCTCGGAGCCGCGGGCGCTGAGGTCCGGGGCCACGGTATAGGAAACCCCGTCGATGGTAACCTTGTGGGGCGCGTCGCCGGTGAGCAGGGTGTATTCTTTGTAGAAGCCGGAGGGCTGCGCGGGCAGTTTGCCTTCCTTGTTCTTGAACGTGGAGCCGTCCTGCGAGTAGGGCAGCGGCTTGCCGTTATAGATGTCGGCGAGCAACTTCATGATGGCCTTAATGCGGGCCTGGTCCTCGACCACAGGGGAGAAAGTTTTACCGGGCGCCGGGGCGCCGGCGCGGGTTTCCTCGGCCACCTTCTCGGGGGCCGCCAGCGGGATGGCGATCTCGGCGGGTACGGGGATGGCGTCGAAGCCGGTCAGCACGCCGTCGGTCAGCGACTGCAGGGCGGCGGGCTGGGCCTTGACTTCGGGGGTAGCGGCGAAAACGGGAGAGGCCCAGACGGACAGGGCGAGCACGGCTGCGGCATTCAAAAGAAGCTTGTTGTTTTTAAACATTGCTGTCATCCTTTACCGTAATTTTTTCGCAACTTTACAGTTATAGTTTATCAAATGGGCTCATTTAGACTAGGGCCCAAGGGCCCAGCACAGGGTAGGCCCTTAGACCCAGAAGGAGACCGCGAGGCTCAGCGCGAGCGGCCTTCCAGGGCGATGCGCCAGGCGTTGGCGGACTCGCGGCGGCGGCCGGCTTCCGCAGAGAAAGAGACTTCACGCAGCTTAGCCAGAGCGGCGGCGTCCGACCCGGCGGCCGCGTCCTCAAGCGCTGACAGCAGCGGCTCTCCGGCCGGGTCCGGCGCGGCGCGCGCGGCGCGCAGCGAGGCCGCGGTCCCGGCGGCCCGGCGCAGCGCCAGCGAGGCCGCGAGGTCGGCGGAGCAGAGGCCGCAGGCGGGAGCCAGCGCCAGCGCCGCCGAAAAGTTCCGTTCGGCGCCGGCGTAGTCGCCGCCCCGGAGCGCCCGCAGACCCTCCGAGCGAAGCAGCAGCGCGCGGTCGGCTGGCCCGTCGGCACGGTAAAAGCCGAGCGTCACAGGAGCGGGATCGCGGCGCTCGAGCCCGTCGAAGATGGTATAAAAGGCGTGCGGGAAGGAAGCCTCGGCGAGGACCTTACCGCCACGCGCCGGCAGCCAGGGGGGCACGCAGTCGCGCGGCCGCCCGGCCTCCGGCCCGGAGAAGACCTGGCAATGCGGGGAAATATACTTATAGACGCAGGCCGGGGCGGGCCGGCCGTCGTCGCCTGACAGAAGCGGGAAGTATTTTTTTAAGACCTCGCGGCGGTGGTCGTATTGCCCGTAGGCCAGCGCGCAGCCTTCAGGCCAGGCGCCGGCGGCCTTCAGCAGGACGGCCCACTCCCTGTCGTTGGTGCGCGTCTCCCCGTTGAAAGAGGCCGCAGCGGCGGAGTTCGCCCGCAGGTAGAGAGCGCAGAAAACAGCCAGGGCCGCCCACTGCAGCCGGCGCGCCCGGTCTCCCCACGCGGACCGCCAGGCTAAAGCGCCCAGGCAGGCGAAGGGCAGGAAGAAATAGAGCTGGTGGCGCATGAAATGCAGCGGGTAGAGGTCTATGGGCATGTAAACAGCCGAGAAAATCCCGCAGGCGCAGAGCAGGGCCCCGGCGCGCCAGGCGGCGGCCTCGTCGCGGGCCAGCAGCGGGCGGACGAGCGCCAGCAGAGCGGCGCCCCCGGCCAGCGCCCATGCGGCGGCGCGCGGCAGCGGCAGCAGCAGACCCAGGTTCCTGTCCCAGAACTGGTAAAGGAAATTACCGCCGGCGTCCAGCAGGCGCGCCGCAGCGGGGCCGTTATAGGCGGTGCGGGCCACCACCAGCCAATACCAGGCGGCGCACAGCGCCGCAGCGGCTGCGGCCTGCGCCAGCGCCGCGGCGCGGCGGCCGGCTAGCAGCGCCCGCACCCCGCCGCCGGGCCGCACGGCGGAGGCCGCGAGCAGAAGGGCTGGCGGAGCCGCGAGCTCGTACCGGCCGGCCCAGACCAGGAACAGGGCGCACAGCGCCGCCGCCAGGCCGGCCGCGCCCCGGCGCCCCCCGTCGGCGCAGGCGGCCGCGTACAGCGCGGCGCAGGCGAAGACCAGGTTGGCCGCCGTGGTGGTGAAGGCGGCGCCGTTGAGCCCGGAGAGGAAATTAAAATAGAAAGCGGCGAAGCCGAAAGCGGCGGCCGGCGCGCCCAGGCCGCAGCGCCGCAGGAAGGCGAAGAACAGCACGGCGGCAGCGAAGAGCAGCAGGCGGTTCCAGACCGGCACGGCAGCGAGCGAGGAGCCGCTGAGCAGGTCGCCGAGACCGCCCAGCAGCAGCGGCGAAACTTCCTTACCGGCGAACGCCAGCGGCACCGCCGGCGGACTGAAGAAGCGCGCGCCGGCGTACTGGAAGTCGTGGTCGTTGTCGTAGCCGCCGCGGGGCGGCAGGCCGGAGAAGGCGAACTGCGCCGCGGCAAAGGCGGCGGCCAGCAGCAGCAGCGCGGCGGCGGCCCGGCCGCGGCCCGAGGCGCGCAGCCATTCCAGCGCGTCGGCGGCCAGCAACCAGGCCAAGCCCGCGGCTGACGCCAGCAGGGCGGAGTAGAAGAGCCACATTACGGGGGCCGGGATCACGCGCGCCCCCCGAAGTCCGGATGGTTATAAAGAGCGGGGCCCGCGGCCCGGCGCGTGCCGCCCGGGGCGGCTGCGCGCTGGTTCCACGGGCCCTGCATGTCGCTCCGGGCTACAGGAGTTCGGCTACCAGCGCGGCCAGCTGGCTGCGCTCGGTCTTGGTGAACGTCAGGTGGCCGTACAGCTTCTGGCCGCGCATGCGGTCGACGATGTAGGTCAGGCCGTTGGACGCGATATCCAGGTACGGGTTGTCGATCTGGTACGGGTCGCCGGTCACGACTACCTTGGTACCCTCGCCGGCGCGCGACAGGATAGTCTTGATCTCGTGCGGCGTCAGGTTCTGCGCGTCGTCGACGATCATATACTGCTTGGGCAGCGAGCGGCCGCGGATATGCGTCACCGAGGCGATCTCTATCTTCTCGTTCTGCAGCAGGTACTCGAACTTCTCGATGGCGCCCTCGGGGTGCTTCTTGTCCATCACGTACTCGAGGTTATCGTAGATGGCGCCCATCCAGGTGGAGAGCTTCTCCTCCTTGGTGCCGGGGATGAAACCGATATCCTTGCCCACGGGCACTATCGGGCGGCAGATAATGAGCTTGCGGTAGACACTTTCCTCGACGGACTTCTGCAGGCCGCAGACCAGCGTCATCAGCGTCTTGCCGGTGCCGGCGGCGCCGAGCAGCGTGACCAGCTTGACGGAATCGTCGAGCAGCAGCTCCATGGCGCAGCGCTGCTCCTTATTGAGCGGGCGGATGCCCCACGGCGAGGGCTCGGGGTTCAGCGCGCGCAGCTTCGTAGCGTCGGCCGGGTCCACGCGGGCCAGGGCGGACTTCTTGGGGTCCTCCTTGGCGTGCAGCACCACGAACTCGTTGGGAGAGAGGTCCTTGTCGGGGCTCACTATCGTGTGCTCCTTGTAGAACTTGTCCACCGAGGCGCCGGGCACCTCCAGCGTGACCAGGCCCGGGTACAGCTCATCCACGTTGACCTTTCCGGCCTCGTAGTCTTCGGACTTCAGGCCCACGGCTTCGGCCTTCAGGCGGAGGTTGATGTCCTTGGTCACCAGGATGGCGCTGTGCTTCTTCTGCTCGTACCAGTAGGCCGTGTTGAGGATGCGGTTATCCATCTCCAGCAGCTTGAATTCCTTGGGCAGGACCTGTTCGTGGTCCAGGTCCACGATCAGCGTGCCGCCGGACTCGGTCTTGACGCCGGCGTTCAGCTTGCCCTTGGTGCGGTATTCGTCCAGTTTGCGCGAGACAATGCGGGCGCTCTTGCCGCGCTCGTCGGCGGTATGCTTGAAATTATCCAGTTCTTCGATGACCACGATCGGGACGACCACGGTGTTGTCCTCGAATTTGGTGAAAGAAAGCGGGTCATGGATGAGCACGTTGGTGTCGAGTATGTATACTTTTTTCATGGTACCTCGCTGCCGCCCCGCGCAACCGTTTTGGGCCCGCGCCCGTAGGTTTTATGGACGGCAAAATTAAACCTCGCTAATTCTAGCATAAAAAAGTAAATGCGGGCTTATTGCGGATGACTAATAATTAGTAAAATAAAGACTTACCCATTGTGGACGGCTCCACGCGGAGGTGCCGCGCCGCCGGCCCTCGTCTTTTTTTAAGGATATGATGAAACAAACCCTGACCCTGCTCCTCCTGCTGACCGCTTCGCTCCAGACTATTTACGCCCAGGCCCCCGCCCAGCCGCAGGACCTGCCCGGCATGACCGCAGGCCCCTCGGCCCAGGCCGAACCCGCCCCGGCGGCCGCGCCGGCGCCGGCCGCGGGCCCCTGGGAAGTGGCGGAAACGGCCGCCAAAGGCACCGTAAACCTGAAGCCCAAAGCCGTCCTCAAGGCCGGCAAGGCCAAGAAGGGCCGCCTCTATCACAAGGATTTCGTCGCCCAGGACATAGAGGCCATCCTGGCGCTGGGCAGCGTGGACCGGGTTTCCGTGGACATCGAGGAACTGCCGGGCCGCGCCGTATCGAAGAAACTGGCCGAGGCCGCCGGCTCCACCACCCCCGTACGCATCACCTACATCGTCTCCGAGAAACCGATGATCAAGAAGATCACCGTGACCGGCGCCAAGGGCATAGGCAAGTCCGCCGTCAAGGACGAGATGAACCTCAAGGAGCGGGATTATTTCGAGGAGCTCAAGGTACGAGAGGACCTCATCAAGATCACCGACAAGTACCGCGAGAAGGGCTACATCGACGCGAAGGCCGACTACGAAGTGAAGTTCGACACGGCCGCCTCGCTGTGCTTCCTGGAGATAAAGATCGCCGAGGGCCCCAAGGCCCGCGTCGCCGCCGTCGTCCTGGAGGGCGCGGCCGGCTTTCCCGCCAAGAAGCTGCTCAAGCAGCTGAAGAACCGCCCCAAGAAGATCTACTCCCCGCAGGACCTCGACGCCGACTTCAAGGCGCTGGAGGCCTTCTACAAAAACAACGGCTACGGCGATTTTAAACTGGTAGATTCCTCCGTCACCTTCAACGCGCAGCGCTCCAGCGTGACCATCACGCTGGCCGTCGCCGAGGGGACCAAGCAGAAGTTCGGCGGCACCTACTTCGCGGGCAATACCGTCTACCTGCCCAGCGAGCTGAGCCCCGCCATAGAGTACCGGCGCGGCAAGCTGTTCAGCCAGGAGCGCTTCGAAGACACGATCCGCGGCATCCAGGACAAGTACGCCGACAAGGGCTATCTGAAGGCCGTGGTCGCGCCCGAGCGCACCTATAACGAGCTCACCGGCGAGACGGACGTAACCTTCCTCATCACCGAGAACACCCAGATCTTCGTGGACCACGTGGACGTGGAGGGCAACCGCGCCACCAAGACCTACGTGCTCAAGCGCGAGATCACGCAGAAAGAAGGCACGGTCTTCAGCTCCGGCAAGATCCGCCGCAGCCAGGAGAAGATCTTCAACCTCGGGTTCATCGACGACGTGAGCCCGGTCATCAACCCGACCGAGGACCCCGACAAGGTGGACCTGGTGTTCGACGTGGCCGAAGGCAAGCCCGGCATGCTGACGGCCGGCATGGGCATCTCCTCCACCGACGGCCTGGTCGGCACGCTGGCGCTGTCGCACATGAACCTTTTCGGGCGCGCCTACCGCACCTCGCTGTCGTGGAACTTCGGCAAGCGGGTGCAGGACTACTATCTGAGCTGGTCCACGCCCTGGCTGGGCGAGCACCCGACATCGCTGGGCCTCGACGTCTTCAACACGCGCCACTACAAGCCCTACCGCGATACGATCTCGGCCTACACCGAGCGCCGCACCGGCGGCAAGGTCACGCTGGGCCCGCGCTTCGAGGAAGACAAGTACAAGCTGACCACCTCCTACACCTACGAGAAGGTGCGCATCACCGACGTGGACGAGCTCTACCGCGGGGAGCTGCAGGAAGGCACCAGCGTCACCTCCTCCATCTACGTGGAGTTCGCCCGCGACACCCGCGACAACGTCTGGGACCCGACCCGCGGCACCCGCCTCTCGCTCGGGGTGGAATACGCCGGCGGCCCGCTGCAGGGCGACGTGAACTACTACAAGCCCACGCTGTCGGGCAGCTACAACCTCAAGCTCTTCTCCATCGACGACTACCCGTTCGTGCTGGCGGTGGGCAACCGCTTCGGTTTCGTGGACCGCTTCGGTTCCACCAAGAGCGTGCCGGTCTACGAGCGCTATTTCCTGGGCGGCGCGGAAACCGTGCGCGGCTACTCCAACAACGGCCAGATCGGCCCCTTGAACGGCGGCCGCGTCTATGACGTGATGAACATCGAATTCAAGTTCCCGCTGGCCCGCGAGCGCCGGCGGACCATCGTGCAGTGGGCCTTCTTCTTCGACATCGGCAATTCGTGGGAAGGGTTCGACAACATCAGCACGCGCTTCGGCACCGGCACCACGAACCTGAAGGCCGGGGCCGGCTTCGGCATCCGCTTCACCACGCCGGCATTCCCGATCCGGCTGGACTGGGGCTACGGCTTCAACCACAAGGACGGCGAGCAGCGCTCGGATATTTACTTCACGCTGGGCAACCTGTTCTAAGAAGAAGGCAACGGAAGGCATAAAATGAAAAAGCTCATCTTCCTGTTATCGCTGGCGCTGCTGCCGGCCGACGGCGCGGCCCTGGAGCTGCTGCTCGAGGAGAACCGCGGCGAATCCGGCACTATCGGCTACGTCGACATAGACCGCGTCTTCAAGGAATATTCAGGCACCACCGGCGCGCGCGAGGAGTTCATAACCGAGATCAAGAAGCGCGAAGACGCGCTGAACGCCAGGAAGACCGCGATCTTCACCCTCAAAGCCGAGCTCGCCAAGCTGCGGCAGGAGCGCGAGTTCGCGCTGACGCTGCCGTCGCTGCTGGAAACGCAGCGCAGCGTGGCAGAAGCCGCCGCCGCCACCGCCGCCGCGGTCCAGGCGCAGGCCGCAGCCCTGCAGGCCTCTACCGCGGCCGTGCAGGCTTCCACCGCGGCCGTGCAGGCCTCCACGCAGGCGCCCCAGGCCGAGCCGCCCGCCGCCCTCCCCGCGGGCCTGCCCGGGATGTCCGGCATAGATATGCCCGGCATTGCCAAGGTCCCGGTCAGCCATTTCAAGTTCTCCGTCTCCACCGCCGTGCCCGAGATAGACGCGGCCATAGCGAAGAAAGAGTCCGACCTGGCTTCCAGGGAAGAGGAGCTGCGCCAGGCGCAGCGCCAGTCCGAACGGGAACTGCTGGAGTACGAGGGCCGCAAGAGCGAGATGCTGCTGGGCCGCATCTACGTCGCGCTCAAGGAGCTGGCCATCAAGGAAGAGGTCAGCGTCATCGTGGACAAGCGCAACATTCTCTACGGCCAGAACGCCGTGGACCTGACCGCCAAGCTGCTCGACAAGCTGGAGGACAACGGCCTATGAAGCTGACCGCCGCAGACGTCGCGAAGCTGGCCGAAGGCGACCTGCGGGGCGACGGAGCCCTGCCTATCTTCGGCGCCGCGCCGCTGGACAAAGCCTGCGAGGCCGACCTGGCCTTCCTGGCCGACCCCGCCCAGGCCTCGGCCGCGCTCGCGTCGCGCGCCGGCTGTCTGCTGGCCCCCCGCGGCTCCGAAGAGGCGCTCAAGGATTTCAAAGGCACGGCCGTTTTTACCAAGAACCCCAAATACGCTTTCATGCTGGCGCTGCGGCTCGTTGAGGCCGAGGTGCGCCCCCTCCCCCCGCCTGGCATCCACCCGTCGGCGGTGGTCTCTCCCTCGGCCAGGATCGGCAGCGACACGCACATCGGCCCTTTCGCCGTGATCGGCGACGGCGTCACGGTCTCCGGCGGCGCCGTGATCGGCGCGCAGTGCTACATAGGCCATAACGCCAGGATCGGCGCCAACACCCGCCTTTACCCCGGGGTGAAGGTGATGGACGGCTGCGAGATAGGCGTGAAGTGCATCATCCACTCCGGGGCCGTGATCGGCTCAGACGGCTACGGCTATATCTCGCCGCGCGGCAGGCACGAGAAGATCCCCCAGATCGGCAAGGTCGTCATAGAGGACGAGGTGGAGATAGGCGCCAATACGGTCATCGACCGCGCCGCGCTGGAAGCCACCCTCATCGGCGGGGGCACCAAGATAGACAACCTGGTGCATATCGCCCACAACGTCAGGATAGGCAAGCACTGCCTCATCATCGCCCAGGCGGGCATCGCGGGCTCGACGGTGATCGGCAACAACGCCGTGATCGCCGGGCAGGCGGGCATCTCCGACCACCTGACCATCGGCGACAATACCGTGGTGATGGGCAAGACCGGCGTCATGGCGAGCCTGGGCCCCAACCAGATAGTCTTCGGCCACACCGCCCGCCCGCGCCTCCAGGCCATGAAGATAGAAGCCCTGCTCTCCCGGCTTCCCGAGATGAGCCGCACGCTGCACAAGATCAAGAAGCAGCTCGGTATAGAGTAAGTTCTTTTAAATTCGTTTCAGAATGCAGGGGCGCTCGTGGGTTGGCGGCCTACCGCAGGGGGTAGGAACGCAAAACGCGGGTCGGCCACACCGTGGCCTCCCCTCCGCATTCGTCGTCGGCGCTACGCAAGCCTCCTCCTCATGAGGGTTTTGCTAACCCTACCCCCTGCGGTCTCCGCTGTTTGCTCGCTTGGGGTAGTACTGACAAATATACGGAGGGGACGGCAGGGGAGGGGTTCCGTGCGACTTTGGGGAAGGGGGCCCCGCCCTTAATTTCCCAAGGGCGGGGGGAACCGCGCAACGGTTCCCCTCTGCCCAGGAGCACGGGGCCCCTCCCCTGCTGGCCCCGACTTAGCATCTCGCGGAACCATAACTAATGAGAACAACAATTAAGGAAGCGGCGACGATAGAGGGGATCGGGTTGCACACGGGGTGCGACTCGCGGGTGACTTTCAGGCCCGCGGAGGGCGCCACCGGCTACAGGTTTATCTCCCCCCTCTTCAAGGAGCCGCTGCCGGCTACGCTGGACCGGGTGGCCGGCACGGCGCGCGGCACCAATATCACCGACGGCGAACATAAGATCCACACCGTGGAGCACCTGCTCTCAGCCGCCGCCGGCCTGCGCATCGACGACCTCGACATAGAGATCACCGGCGAAGAGCCGCCCGCCGCCGACGGCTCCGCCCTTCCCTTCGCCCAGGCCCTCCTGAAGGCCGGGGTCAGGGAGAAGGCCGGCCAGGAGCGCCGCACGCTGGGCCTGGATGGGCAGTTGGAGATGGCCAAAGGCGACATAAAGTTCCTGGCCAGACCCATGAAGCACGGTGTCTACTTCAAGCTCACCTACGACTATCCCCACAAGCTCGTGGGCAGGCAGGTAGTGGAATTCACCCTGACCCCCGAGGAATACCTGGTGCGCGTGGCCCCGGCCCGCACCTTCGGCTTCTCGCACGAGCTGGAGGCCCTGAAGAAAGCCGGCCTCGCGAGGGGCGGCTCGCTCGACAACGCCGTCGTCATAGAAGAGGACCGGGTCCTAGCCAAGGGCGGCCTGCGCTACCGGGACGAATTCGCCCGCCACAAACTGCTGGACCTTATCGGCGACCTCGCGCTGGCCGGCCTGCCGCTCAGGGACGTCTATATCGAGGCCGAGCGCCCCGGCCACGCCGCCAATGTCAATTTTGCTAAACTATTACTGGAAAAGGCACAAATCCCATGAGCGACACCAAACCGCGCACTTACAAGCCCGTCCGCGTCATCCCCTGCGAGGAAATACTCAAGATCATTCCCCACCGCTACCCTTTCATGATGGTGGACCGCGTGGAAGTGGTGGAAGAAGGCAAATACTGCGTCGGCGTTAAATGCGTCAGCGCCAACGAACTCTATTTCCACGGCCACTTCCCTGAAAAACCCATCATGCCCGGAGTCCTGATCCTGGAAGGTATGGCCCAGACCGCCGCGGCCATGATGATGGACCTGCCCGAGACCAAGGGCCGCCTCGGCTTCTTCGCCGGCATCAGCCGCGCAAAGTTCCGCCGCCAGGTGGTGCCCGGCGACGTGCTGCAGATGCACGTGGAGATCCTGCGCATGAAGAGCCACCTGGGCAAGGTCCGCGCCGAGGCCTGGGTAGGCGACGAATCGGCCGCCGAGGCCGAGCTCACTTTCGCCATCGGTTAAGATTTTCAGACTTTTTGGAGGAGACAATGCCCACTAAGATACACCCCACCGCCATAATAGACCCCAAGGCCCAGATAGACGAGGGCGTGGAGATAGGCCCTTACACCGTCATCGGCGAGGACGTGCAGATCGGCGCCGGCACCAAGATCGGCCCGCACTGCATCTTCGAGTTCTGCACCGTAGGCAAGGACAACTGGTTCACCGGCGCGGCCTACGTGGGAATGCCGCCGCAGGACTGGTCCTACAAGGGCGAGCACAAGCGCTTCATCATGGGCGACAAGAACGTCATCCGCGAGAACGTCACCCTGCACCGCGGCGCGCACACGGACATCACCACCATGGGCTCGGGCTGCATGCTGATGGCCAACTCCCATATCGGCCACGACTGCCGCGTCGGCGACAACGTCGTCATGGTCAACTGCTCCGCCGCGGCCGGCCATGTGGAGATAGGCGACCGCGCCATCATCAGCGGCCTCGCCGGCATCCACCAGTTCACCCGCATCGGCAAGTTCTCCATGATCTCCGGCGGCGGCATGGCCAACCAGGACATCATCCCCTACGTCACCGCGCAGGGCGACCGCGCCCGGCCCGTGGCCCTCAACCTGGTCGGCATGAAGCGCAACGGCTACACCCGCGAGCAGATCAAGGCCGTCAAGCACGTCTTCAAGACCCTCTTCTTCCGCGGCCTGCTGCTGAAGGACGCCGTGGCAAAGCTGCGCGCCGACAATCTGCCTCCGGAAGCGGCCCTCATCCTGGACTTCGTGGAGTCATCCAAGCGCGGCATCGCCCGCCCCCGCCGCAAGGGCGAGCTGGAGACGGCCTCGAACGACTAAATGGGCGAAAAAATAGGATTAATAGCCGGCGGCGGCAGCTTTCCGCTGCTGTTCGCGGCCGAGGCGAAAAAAGCCGGCCGCGAGGTCTTTGTCGTCGGGCTCAACGACATCACGCCCAAAGAGATAGAGCAGTACGCCGCGAAGACGGAGTGGTTCCGCCTCGGCAACGTAGGCGGCCCCATAGATTTCCTCAGGAACAACGGCGTGCGGCAGGCGCTGATGGTGGGCAACATCCCCCACGTCAACATCTTCGGCGGCATCCTGCCCGACCTGCGCTGCGCCAAGCTGCTCTTCAAGCTGCGCGACAAGAAGGCCAACGCCATCTTCGCGGCCGTAGCCGAAGAGCTGGCCTCGGACGGCATCGAGATCGCGAGCTCCGCCACCCTGCTGGAGCACCTGCTTGTGAAGCCCGGCGTACTGGCGGGCAAACATCTGGACAGCGACACCATCAAGACCGCCGCGTACGGCTGGCGGGCCGCCAAGGCCCTCGCCGCGCTGGACATCGGCCTTACCGTGGTCCTGCGCGACCAGGTAGTCGTGGCCGCCGAGGGCATAGAGGGCACCGACGAGTGCATCAAGCGCGGCGGCGCCCTGACCCGCGCCAAGGGCGGCGCCCTCACCGTGGTGAAAGTCGCCCGCCCGGGGCAGGACATGCGCTTCGACCTGCCCGTGGCCGGCGCCCTGACTTTGAAGGTCATGGCCGAAGCCGGCGCCACGACGCTGGTGCTGGAGGCGGGCAAGACGCTGATCCTCGGCATGGAAGAGTTCCTCGCCGCGGCCAAAGAGACCGGCGTCACCGTCATCGGCGCGGACGACTCCACTTTCCCGCAAAAATAAACCGACTGCCCGGCAAGATCCGCCAGCGGCCTTAGTCCCACAAGGCGCCCGGGGCGGGATCTTTTTTTAGTGTTTTCGCTTTTCTTCCCGCGCTTGCCGCGCCCGGCTCAAGCGCCGAGCAGGCTCAGCAGGAGCTTGACGTTGAGGAAAGCCACGGCCAGGCCTATTACCAGCAGCTGCGCCGTTTCCAGCGGGCTGTTGGCGTGCCGGCCCATGACTTTTTTGGAGGAGGTGAGGTAGACCTGCAGGAAAATGGTGAACGGCAGTTGCACGCTCAGGGCCATCTGCGAGTAGATGAGCCCCTTGAACGGATCCGTGACGAAGAAGATCACGATCAGCGCAGCGAACATGGAGATGTAGACGCCGAGGCGGCTGTGATTGTCGGCCAGGTTCATGGGCTCGTTGTAGAGGCCCGCGAAGATGGAGGCGCCGGCCATGCCCGAAGTGACGGAGGACGCCACCCCGGCGAACAGCAGGGCCAGGGCGAACACCAGGCCCGCGCTCCCGCCCAGCAGCGGGACCAGCATCTCCCGCGCCTGCGGCAGCTCGGTCACCACGGCGCCCGCGGCATAGAAAGTGGCCGCCGCCATTATGATCATGGCGCTGTTTATGGCCCAGCCCACCAGCATGGAAAAAAGCGTATCCACGAACTCGTATTTCAGCTGCTTGCGGATCACCTGCTCGTCTTCCAGGTTCCACTGGCGGCTCTGGATCACCTCGGAATGCAGGAAGATATTGTGCGGCATCACCACCGCGCCCAGCACGCTCATCACTATCAGCATGGAGCCGTCGGGCAGGGCCGGCGTCACCCAGCCGGCGGCGGCAGCGCCCCAGTTCACCGGGGCCAGTTTCAGTTCGTAGATGAAAGAAAGGCCTATGAGCGACACGAAGCCGATTATCCACTTCTCCAGCCGGCGATAGGTGTTGGACAGCAGCAGGAAGACCACCAACCCGGTCACCAGCGCCGCGCCCAGCTTCAGCGGCACTTTGAACAGCATCTGCAGGGCTATGGCCCCGCCCAGGATCTCGGCGAGCGACGTGGAGACCGACGCCGCCATGGCCGACCAGAGCAGCGGGCCTGAAACGGCCCTGGGCAAATGCTTGCGCGCGGCCTCGCTCAGGCACAGGCCGGTGGCGATGCCCAGGTGCGCCACGTTATGCTGCAGGATGATGAGCATCAGCGTGGATAAAGTCACCATCCACAGCAGGGTATAGCCGTAAGTGGAACCGGCGGCCAGGTTGGAAGCCCAGTTGCCAGGGTCTATGAAGCCAACGGTGACCAGCAGCCCGGGGCCGATGTACTTGACCAGTTCCAGCGCGCCGAAGACGCGTTTATGATGCCTGTTCTTGAGGTCCTGCAGGAAGCCCGCCATGCCCCAATGATATCAATTTTACAACTCGGCGGTTGTTTACCTCGGCGCTTCATTCTGTATATAATTACTCCGCCGCTGCCAGGCATTAAATGAACGAACTGCTCTACAAGAACTCCCCGGCCCACTGGCTGCTGTCGCTGCTGGCCCGCCTCTACCTCCGGTTCCTGGGGCTGACCTCCAGCGTCACGATAAAAGGCCGGAAGGATCATCCCGGCCCGGCGGTCTATGCCCTGTGGCACCGGCAGGAAGTGCTGATGATCTGGCTGCACCGCCACCGCGGCCTGTGCGGCATGGTCAGCAAGAGCAAGGACGGCGAGTACATGGCCCGCATCCTGCTGGGCCTGGGCTTCAATTTCCTGCGCGGCTCTTCGAGCTCCGGCGGCATCATGGCCCTGCGCGGCCTCATCAAGGCGGCCCGGGAAGGGTACTCCATCGCCATCACCCCCGACGGTCCCAAAGGCCCCATCTTCAAGGCGCAGCCGGGCATAGTCCTGATAGCGCAGAAGGCGGGCATCCCCATCATCCCGGCCGCCTGCGCGCTCTCCAGGAAAAAGATCCTGCGCAGTTGGGACAAATACCAGTTCCCGCTGCCGTTCGGCCGCATCGAGGCGGTCTACGGCGAGCCGATCCGCGTGGCGGAAACCGACGACATCGCCGCCAAGACCCTGGAAGTGGAGCGCGCCCTGAACGCTCTCACCGAAGAGGCCGAGCGGCTGCTGGCCGCCGGGGCCTGATGGACCTGACCGCAAAATTCAGCGGCCCGAGGCTGCTTTTCCATTCCGCCGCCTTCCTCGGCTCCTTCCTGCTTTTCCAGTTGGAACTGATGGCCGGCTCCAAGGTGCTGCCGCTGTTCGGCGGCAGCTACTATGTCTGGACGGTCTGCCTGCTCTTCTACCAGGCCGCGCTGGTGGCCGGTTACGCCTACGCGCAGCAGCTTTCCGAGCGCCTGCCGGCGCGCCCGCTGATAATAATACACATGGCCTTCCTGCTCGCGGCCGGGCTCCTCGCCGGCGGCGACTTCCCGCGCCAGGCCCTGGCGGCGCCGGTGCCGGACCTGCTCTGGCGCCTGGCGCTCTTCATCGGCCTCCCCTTCATAGCGCTCTCCGCCGGCACCACGCTGTGCCACCGCCTGCTCGCCGACACGGAAGGCGGCAGCGCCTTCGGCGTGTTCGGCTGGTCCAACGCCGGCTCGCTGGCCGGCATGCTCAGCTACTCGCTGCTCGTAGAGCCGCGGCTGGCGCTGGGCCAGGCGGCGGAGCTCTGGGCCGGGCTCTACCTGCTGTATTTCTTCCTCTACCTTGCCGCGCTGCGCCTGCTGCCGTTTGGCGGCCAGGCCCCGCGCCCTCCGGAAATGACCGACGAGAAGCCGCGCTGGGGGCTGTGGCTGGCCCTGCCGGCCGCCACCTCCGCGCTGCTCGCCGCGGTGACCAGCTACCAGGGCTCGGCGACCGCCTCCATGCCGCTGACCTGGATGGTTCCGCTGGCCGCCTACCTGCTTTCGTACGCGCTGCTGTTCTCCGGCCGGGAATTCAGCCTGGCCGCGCTGCGAACGCTGCTCTTCGGCCTGCTCGGCGCGATGCTGTTCGCGCTTTGGAAACTGCAGAGCCCGGTCAGCACCGTGCTGGTGGCCCTGCTGAACTGGGCGCTGTTCTTCGTCTGCGTGGCGGTACACCGCGAGCTTTACCTGGCCAGGCCGGTCCATAACCGGCTGGCGCCGCGCTACTACCTGGCCATGGGCTTGGGCGGGGTGCTGGGCACGGCGCTGGTGACGCCGGCTGGCGCGCTGCGCTTCGGCTACGGCTTCGCGGATCTCTATATCGCCGCGGCCGCGCTGGTCGCGGCCATGTCCTATTCCGCCGGGCGGGCGCGGGGCTTCGGCGGCCGCGCGGCGCTGGCTTCGCTGGCGCTGCTGGGCGGCATCATCTGGGGCGGGTCGAAAATTTCCGGAGAGACCACCGTCTTCGCCCTGCGCAATTTCTACGGCATGTACCGGGTGGAAGAGGACAAGGCCAACGGCCTGCGCCGCTTCGTGCACGGCGCCACTGTACACGGCATTCAGCGCACCGCGGCCGGAACGGAGGGCCAGGGCACCACCTATTACGCCGCCGGCTCCCCGATCAGCGAGGTGCTGAACGCCTTCCCCGCCTCGCGCGTGGGGGCGGTGGGGCTGGGCGTGGGCGTGAGCTGCGCCGACGCCAGACCCGGCACGGAATGGACCTTCTACGAGCTGGACCCGGACGTGGAGATGATAGCCCGGGAATATTTTTCCTTCCTCGCGCGCTGCAAAGCCAAGGTCTCGGTGATAACCGGCGACGCGCGCGTCAATCTGCAGAAGGAGCCGGCGGGCCGCTTCGACCTGCTCTACCTCGACGCCTTCACCGGGGGCTCGGTTCCGCTGCACCTGGTGACCACGGAAGCCCTGCGGCTGTATCGCTCGCGCCTGGCGCCCGGCGGGCTGATGGTCTTCCACGTCTCGGCCAACTTCGTGGATATCGTGCCGGTACTGGACCTCTCCGCCGCGGCCGCCGGCATGAAAACCCTCTACAAGAGCGTTTCCTACGACCCGAACGACCCCGCCCGCCTGGGCTCGGAATGGCTGGCAGCGACCGACAACCCGGACCACCTCAAAAAACTCCTGGCCCGTGGCTGGGCGCCGCCGGCCCCCCGCCCCGGCTGGCGGGCGTGGACCGACGACTACCGCAACCTCCTCAAAGCGCTGAAATGGTGAGGAGCGGCCCCCGCAAGGACCGTAACCCCCCATTTTTAGTAGAATAATAAGATTAAAGGCGGGCTAAACCCGCCGGTTTCCGTCTATTTTTGAGGACAACATATGGCTGAAAACAAAAAACTCCGTTTTGGCGTGGTGGGTGCCGGCAAGCTGGGCGGCTTCCACACGAAAACCCTTTCCACGATGCCCGAGGTTGAACTGGTGGGCGTCTCCGACCCCAACCTGCTGCGGGCGCAGGTGCTGGCCTGGCGTCACAACTGCGTGGCCTACAAGACCGTGGAAGAGCTGCTCAGCCAGGTGGACGCGCTGGTGATAGCCGCCCCCACCGAATACCACGCCGAACTGGGCGTGAAGGCCCTCTCCGCCGGCGTGCACGTGCTGATGGAGAAGCCGATCACCAATTCCGAGGAAGGCGCCCGCAAGCTGCTGGAGCTCAGCGAGAAGAACAAGGTGGTGCTGCAGGTGGGCCACTCGGAGCGCTTCAACGCCGCCGTGGTGGAAACCCTCAAGCACGTCAAGAACCCGCGCTACGTCACCATAGAGCGCCTCGGGCCGTACGACCCGCGCGTGGCCGCCACCGGCGTCACGCTGGACCTGATGATCCACGACCTGGACATCATCCTGCTGATGATAGATTCCGAAATCGACACCTTCGAGGCGATAGGCGCCAGCATGCTCTCCCAGCACGAGGACATCTCCAACGTCCGCATCAAGTTCAAGAACGGCTGCGTGGCCGACATCACCGCCAGCCGCGCCACCATGGAAGCCAGCCGCCGCATGCGCATCTACCAGCAGGACGCCTACATCTCGGTGGATTATGTCAGCTCCAAGCTGAAGATCTACACCAAGAAGACGCCCGTGGTGAACTCCCTCAAGGACATCGAGATCACCTACCCGAAGTTCGCGCCCAAGCAGCCGATCCGCGAAGAGATCGCTCATTTCATAGACTGCATCCGCACCGCCAAGACCCCCACGCCCAGCGGCGAAAAGGGCCTGAAGGCGCTGCGCCTGGCGCTCAGCATCACCGAGCGCATGCGCCGCTTCGAGGTCTCCGGCTCCAAGACCGACGAAGCCCCCGAATCCCTGGCCGGGCAGCTCTCCGATATCGGCAAGGCTACCAAGATGCTGGTGGAAGAGGGCCTCAAGAACGCCGGCATAGACAAGCAGTAAGCGCCCCCGGAGAACGCGGCGGCGCGGGGCTTCCCCGCCCGCGGAGATTTTATGGCTAAAATAGCACCCGTCAACAAGAATATCCTGGTAGTGGCCGGCGACCCGTCCGGCGACCTGCACGCCGCCAACCTGATCAAGGCGCTGCGCGCGCAGGACCCGGAGATAACCGTCACCGCGATGGGCGGCGTGCGCATGCACGAGGTCTCCACCCGCTTCCTCTACAACCTGGTGTCCGTGGGCGCCGTGGGCTTCGAGGCTCCCTTCAAGCATTTCCTGCTGTGGTTCAAGCTCATCAAGCTGGTGCGCCGCTACCTCGAGGAGAAGCGCCCGGCCTGCGTGATAGCCGTGGACTTCTACGGCTTCAACCACCAGGTGCTGGGCCTGGCCGCGCACCGCAAGATCCCTGCCTTCTACTACATCAGCCCGCAGGTCTGGGCTTCCCGCCCGGGCCGCGCCGCCAAGCTGGCCAAGCTCGCCAAGGAGCTCTTCGTGATCTTCCCGTTCGAGGCCGACATCTACAAGAAGGTCAAGGGCAACGCCACCTTCGTCGGCCACCCGCTGCTGGACCTGATGCCGGAGCCGGTGAAAAAGGACTTCCCGCCCGCCGACGGCGCCTGGCGCATAGGCATCCTGCCCGGCTCGCGCAAGACCGAGATCTACCGCCACCTGCCGCTGTTCGTCAAGGCGTTCTACCGCATCAAGGAAAAGCACCCCAAGGCGCGCGGCTACCTGTTCGCCGTGCCGGAATTCCCCGACGAACACATAGTGACCGCGCTGGAACACGCCGAGAAGTACTGGTCCAAGGACATCGAGATCGTGCGCGAGAAGGACTATGCCGAGCGCTCCAAGCTGGACTTCGCGTTCACCTGCTCCGGCACCGCCACCCTGGAGAACGGCCTCCTGGGCGTGCCGATGGCCGTGGCCTACAAGATGAACAAGCTCACCTACGAGGTGGCCAAGCGCATCATCAAGACCCCCTACATCTCCCTGGTCAACATCCTGCTGAAAAAGGCGGCCGTCAAGGAACTGGTGCAGGAGAAGGCCACCGTGGACGGCCTGGCGCAGGAAGCCTTCTCGTTCATCAACAACCCGCCGCGCATGCAGGCCGCCCGCAGGGAGCTGACCGGGCTGCGCACCATGCTGGGCGAGCGCGGTGCAGCCGAGCGCGCCGCCAAGAAGATCATAGCCCACCTGAGCTGACATGACAGACCCAGCCCGCTCCGCGCAGGACAAGGCCAGGTTCAAGGTCCTGGTCCGGGCCCTGCTGCGGTATCTGAAGCCCCACAAGACCCGCCTCATCCAGGCGGCAGCCTCCATGATCGTCCTCGCCGCGATCAAGAACGCGGTCATCTACATCTCCGGCCCGGTCATCAAGGGCGTGTTCATGGACAAGAACATGGACCTGCTGCGCCTGATCGTCATCGGCCTGCCGGTCCTGTTCGTCCTGCGGATGATGGTGGAATACATCAACGCCTACCTGATGAGCTGGATAGGCCAGCGCGTGGTGCAGAAGGTCCGCGAAGACCTCTTCGACCATATCCACCGGCTGTCGCTCGAGTTCTACTGGCGCAAGCGCTCTTCCGACGTGATGAGCCGCGTCATCAACGACCTCAACAACGTGCAGAGCACGGTGCAGTTCATCCCGCTCTACGGCATCCGGGACGTGCTGACCGTGGTGGCCTGCGTCGCGCTGCTGTTCTACCTCAATTGGGGCCTGGCGCTGATAGCGGTCATAGTGCTGCCGCTGATAGCCGCGCTGCTGGGCGTGCTGGGCAAGAAAATGCGCAAGGCCTCGGCCGAGAGCAACGTGATAGTGGGCGAGATCTCCCACAAGTTCCAGGAGAGCCTGCAGGGCATCACCGTGGTAAAGGCCTTCAACTACGAGGAGCAGGCGATAGCCCGGTTTAAAATTTCAAACGACGCCTACTTCTCCAAGATGATGCGCTACCTGCGCGCCACCGCCATGAGCGGGCCGGTCATGGAATTCATCAGCGGCATGGTGCTGCTGGCCATCATCTACCTGAGCGGCAAGGCCATCTTCAGCGGCACGATGACCGTGGAGAACTTCTTCTCTTTCCTCGCGGCCTACGTCACCGCCTACGTGCCGCTCAAGAATATCGGCAACCTCAATTCCAAGCTGCAGCAGGGCATGGCCTCGTGGGAGCGCATCTATCAGATCCTCGAGGAGAAGCCGGCCGTGGTGATCAAGCAGGACACCGGGAATATCGACCAGCTCGACGGCAAGATCGAATTCCTGGACGTCAGCTACAAGTACCCGTCGCGCGACACGCAGGTGCTGCAGAACCTCTCCTTCAAGATCAACCCCGGCGAGGTCGCGGCCTTCGTGGGGCCCTCCGGCTCGGGCAAGACCACCATCATCCACCTGCTGCTGCGCTTCTTCGACCCGGTGACGGGCAAGGTTGAGATAGACGGCCACGACATGCTGGACCTTGACACCACCGACCTGCGCGCGCACATGGGCCTGGTGACGCAGGACACGATACTTTTCGACGACACCGTGCTGGGCAATATCAAGATCGGCATGCCGAACGCCACGATGGAAGAGGTGACGGAGGCCGCCAAGGCGGCCGACGCGCACGCCTTCATTGCGGCCATGCCGCAGGGCTACGACACGGTGCTGGGCGAGCGCGGCGTCAAGCTGTCCGGCGGCCAGCGCCAGCGGCTGGCCATAGCCCGCGCGATCATCAAGAAGCCCAAGATCCTGCTGCTCGACGAGGCCACTTCCAACCTGGACACCGCGAGCGAGCAGGCGGTGCAGGGCGCCATAGAGCGCATCCTGGGCGGCCGCACGGTGGTAATGGTGGCGCACAGGCTTTCTACGGTGAAGAACGCGGATAAGATCTTTGTGCTCAAGCGCGGCGAACTGGCCGAGACCGGCACGCACGAGGAACTGCTGAAGCTCGGGGGCATCTACAAGGGCCTCTACGACGCGCAGTCGTAGCGCCTCCGGTGAGCCGCACCCCGCGAGCGATTTTAGGGCGCAGGGCCAAGGGCCGCAGCGGACCGCCTATCATTTGGGCGGCGGCGGAGACTGTTCGAGGAGCGCACTGTTTGCGCGACGAGTTCTCCGCCGGCGGAGGCCCGCAGGCCCTCTTCTCCCGCGCCCGCTTATGAGCGAGCGGGGTGCGGCCCACCGGAACCCGCTTTTAAATTTTGAGTTAATTTTATGGTAATTATTTTCAGCATTATCGCGGTCCTGTTCACGCTTGCCGGGTCGGGCGCGGTGCTGCATTTCGGCGGGTTCAGCAAGACCTTCCTGGCGCGGGCGCTGGCTTACGCGGCCGGGGTCCTGGTCGCGGCCGCCGTCTTGGACATCATCCCGGCCGGCTTCGGGCTTAGCAGCGCGGCGCTCTCTTACGGGATGCTTACCGCCCTGGGCGCCCTGTTCATGCTCGAGACCTTCGCCGCGCACAGCGCCTGCAGCGAGTTCATGGAAGACTGCCACGTGCACCACATGGGCGCCTTCGCCATGGCGGCCATGACGCTGCACTCCCTGCTCGACGGGTTCAATATCGCGGTGGGGTTCGCGCCCGGCGCCGTCGCCGGCCTCAACGTGGCCCTCGGCGTCATCCTGCACAAGTTCGCCGACGGCATCACGCTGGCCTCGCTGCTGCTGCACGCCGGCAGGTCGAGGCGGGACACGCTGCTCTACAGCCTGGCCCTGGCCGCGGCCACCCCCGCCGGGGCTTTCATCGCGGCGCCCCTGCTCAAGAATATCCCTCCGGGCGCCGAGGCCTTCGCCCTGGGCCTCAGCGGCGGCTCCTTCCTCTATATCGCCATGGCCGACATCCTGCCGCGCCTGCACAAGGCCTACGACCGCCTGACGCCGGCCATCTTCCCGCTCGGCTTCGCCACGGTAATGCTGATACGCCACTTCGGAGACTGACGCCCATGGAACTCGACGAACTGCTTAAAAAATTCCGCGAGTACTCCTCCCAGGACACCACCGTGCTGGAGTACGCGTGGAACTACTCCTGCGAGGCGCACCAGGAGCAGAAGCGCGCCTCGGGCGAGAAATACTTCGTGCACTGCGCCGCCGTGGCCGAGATCCTGGTGGATTTCAAGATGGACCTGGAAACCGTGGCGGCCGGCCTGCTGCACGACGTCCTGGAGGACACCAAGATCCCGCACGAGACCTTCATGAAGGAGTTCGGCGACGAGATCTACACGCTGGTGGCCGGCGTCACCAAGATAGAGACGCTGAAATTTTCATCGCGCGACGAGGCGCAGGCCGAGAACTGGCGCAAGATGATCCTGGCCACCGCCAAGGACATCCGCGTCATAGTGATCAAGCTGGCCGACCGCCTGCACAACATGCGCACCCTGAACTTCCTGCCGCGCGAGAAGCAGCTGGAGATCAGCCACGAGACCATTTCCCTCTACGCCCCCCTCGCACAGCGCCTCGGCATCTTCCACCTGAAGTCGGAGCTCGAGGACCTGTCCTTCAAGTACCTGCACCCCGACGAGTACCAGAGCCTGCTCACCAAGGTGCAGCTGCGCTACGCCATGCGCGAGAAGCTGCTGGCTGATTTCAAGACCGAGCTGGAAAAACACCTGGCCGGCGCCAACGTGCCGCACCGCGTGCTGGCCCGCGTGAAGAACCTCTACTCCATCTACCGCAAGATGCTGCGCCAGCAGAAACCGTTCGAGGAGATCCAGGACGCCCTCGCCGTGCGCGTCATCACCGACACCGTCATCAACTGCTACGCGCTGCTGGGCACCGTGCACTCCGTCTTCAAGCCGGTGGCCGGCTCCTTCACCGACTACATCGCCGTGCCCAAGATGAACCTCTACCAGAGCCTGCACACCAGCGTGATGGCGGGCACCGGCGAGGTTATAGAGATCCAGATCCGCACAGAGGACATGCACCGCACCTCGGAGTACGGCATCGCCGCGCATTGGCGCTACAAGCTGGGCGACAAGGGCGCAGACAAACATCTGGACGAAAAACTGAACTGGCTGCGGCAGTGGATGGAGTGGCTGCAGGACCTCTCCAGCCCCAGGGAGTTTATAGAGAGCTTCAAGACCGACCTCGAGCTGGACCAGATCTTCATCTTCACCCCCAAGGGCGACGTGAAGCCGCTGCCGGTGGACGCCACCCCGATAGATTTCGCCTATTCCATCCACACGGACATCGGCAACACCTGCATAGGCGCCAAGGTCAACAACAAGATGGTGCGCCTCGACCACCCGATGAAGAGCGGCGACATCTGCGAGATCGTCACGCGCAAGAATTCCGCCCCCAAGAAGGACTGGCTGGGCACGGTGAAGACCGCGGGCGCTCGCTCCCACATCCGCAAGTACCTGCGCGAGCACGGCCAGCCGCTGGAGTAGCAAACGTGAATTTTCCCGAAATGTCGGACATCACCCCGGCCAAGGCGCAGGCGCTAAAAGAGCGCATCGCCCGGCTGAAGATAGACCTGCGCCTGGTGGACGAGCAGTTCGTCAGGGGCAGCGGCAACGGCGGCCAGAAGATCAACAAGACCTCCAACGCCGTGCTGCTGCGCTACGCGCCCCTGGGCCTGGTGGTGCGCTGCCAGCGCGAGCGCAAGCGCTCGGTCAACCGCTTCCTCGCCCTGAGGGAGCTGGTGGACGAGATAGAGGTGAAGATATCCCCCGAAACCTCGGAGCGCGCCGCCGAAGCGGCCCGCCAGCGCAAAAAAAAGGCCCGCGCGCACGCGCGGGCCAAAAGCAAACTCGAGCCTCCTACCTGCTGAACCGGCGCGCCTCGCGCTGGAACTGCATTATGAGCGGCGAGAACTTTTCCGCCTCCTTGCCCGGCAGCGCCCGGTACTCCGGGTCGAACACCTTCAGCCCGCCCTTGTAGGCCTCCAGCGGCATCTCCAGTATCCCTTCGGGCGTTATAAGCCCGGCCGAGTCCCAGGACGCGGAGGCGAGGTAAGGCCGCCCGCCGCTTTCAAACAGAGACCGTCCGCTGGCATAGTCGGTGGCAGGGTTCTTCACACCCGCCAGCGGCAGCAGCGTGGGGACGATGTCCAGGTGGCTGGTGGGATGCTTCAGCACGGCCGGGGCGCGGCCGGGCAGGTAGAGCACCAGCGGCACGCGCACCTCTTCCGGGCTGTAGCCCTGGTTGTGGCCGTAGCGGCCCCGCTCCAGGAAGGCCTCGCCGTGGTCGCCCAGCACCAGCACGACGGTGTCTTTCAGGCCGCCGCGCGCCGCCAGCTCCTTCAGGATCCTGCCCACCAGCAGGTCGTCGCCCAGGATGGAATTCTTATAGCGGTTGAAGAGCCCGCCGACATTGTCTTTGTTCAGCGCCAGCTGGCTGACCCCGAAGGCGGGCGAAAACTTCTCCAACCCCGGCTGGGGGTCGTAGTTGCCGTGCGAAGCGTCGTAGAAGATGAAGGAGAAATAGGGTTTTTTCGCGTCCCTGGAGCGCAGGTAGGAGATGAACCGCTCCGAGATGTCCCGGTCCTTCTCCGCGCCATTGGCGCCGGCCGGCTCGTCGTAGATGCCCTCGCGCGGCACGCTCACGAAGCAGGTCTTATTGAACTCGGGGAAGCTGAGCTTGGCGCTGGCATAGACGCGCAGGTCGTAACCCTGCCGCTTCAGCTCGTCCAGGAGGACGGGGCCGCGGCGCTCGCCCAGCATGGGGAACCAGTAGTTGCCATACAGCCCGTAGAGCATGGAGAAGACGCCGAAGCGGGTACAGTTGCCGCCGCTGTAATGGTTCCTGAACACCGTCGCTTTTTTGCCGAGGGCCCAGGTCTCAGGCATGATCTCCGGGTCCAGCATGTCGGCCCGGAGCGAGTCCACAACTATGAAGAGGAAGTTCAGCGGCCGGGCCGGCGGTTCGGCCAGCAGGGGCGCCTTTGGATAATCCAGGCCGGAGTACCGGCTGTCTATGCCGCCGCGCACCTCCTGGTCCAGCTTGACGCCCAGGTATTTAGAGGCGAAGCTGCGCACCCGCAGGGGCTGGTAGAGCGGGAACAGCTGGGAGTTGCGGGTTATCAGCACCGCGTCATAGAGGTTGGCCCAGGCGTAAAGCCCCTTGTCCGCGGCTACGGCCAGCAGCAGCAGGCCGGCCAGCGCCAGCGGGCGCCGCCCGGAGAGGGCCCGCCAGGCACGCGCCCCGGCGGCGAGCCGCCAGAACCACCACTGGGCCGCCCCGGCGCCCGCTGCGACCAGAACGAAGAGGGCCTTGGTACCCCAGCCCTGGTCCAGAGATTCCAGCCCCCCCGGGGTCAGCACCAGGTTCAGCACCATGGAGTTCATATGGAATTTAAATATCTTGTAGACCGCCAGGTCCGTCACCAGCCAGAGCTGGAAGACCGCCAGCAGGGCGCCGGGGAGGACCGGCAGCCCGGTCGCGTACAGCAGCAGCGCCGGCAGGGCCACGGCCAGGGCCAGCAGGGCCGTATTGGAAACCAGCGCCGCGCCGGCATAGGCCAGTCCCAGCGGGTGGGAGCCGGCGAACAACAGGAAAAAGGAGCAGATGACCAGCGAGAGGCAGAAGTTCAGCCCCAGGAAGGCGGCGAAGCGTTTAAAGTCGGGGTTGGGAAGCATCGTTGATTATTAACGTTGACCGATATCATTGACAGCCGTCAACAGGAAGTGCTAGATTTATACTTAGGCTACTTCTTATTCTACTATTGTTATGCGCCTTATAAAAACAGCTGTTTTAGCCGCAGTTTTCACCCTCCCCGCAGCAGCCTCAGAGCTGAGCAACATCTCCCCCGCAGATGTAAGAGAGATTTACTCCGATATAGCCCTTCCCGCGGCCCAGCCGGCTTTCGTTGAGTCTTCCCTGACCAGTCAGGCCTTACCCCCGGAAACCAGCCGGCCGGCCGAAGATCAGAAAGCCCCACTCCCGCGCCCTGCCTTCGCGGAGGCCCTGGCCAAGAAGGACGGCCTGGACCCGGTGGTCATAACCGTTTCCGGCCTGAAATTCGGTGAGATAGGCTGGGGCTCGCTGGAGCTGCGCAATTTCCTGCGCATGATACAGTTCTTCACCCGCAACAAGGACATCACCGACAGCGATATCGCCAACGGGATAGTGGGTTTCAGCCCGCGCTATTTCTTCCCCGAGCACGACGAGGACGCGCGGGAACTGGTGCGGGAAGTCCGCCTGCCAGACAACTATCTGGAGCTGAAGCTCAAGGAGATCCCGGGCTACGAGAACCATAACGTCATAGTCATCCCTTTCACCTGGTCCCGCGACCCCGGCGACTCGAAGGCCACCATACCGCAGCTGCAGGCCAAGATCACCGAGGTCTACGACGCCTTCAAGGGCTCCGGCCGCCCCGTCTACATCCTGGCCCACAGCTGGGGCTCGGTACTGACGCATACGGCCCTGCACCGCGTGGCCGCGGCCAGGCCCGACGTGCGCATAGACAAGCTCATCACCGCCGGCTCCCCGCTGGTGCCGGCTAACTACGTGGTAAAGCTGTTCATGAAGCTGGAAGTCAGGAAGGAGAAGCTGGAGAAGGTCGTCAGGAAGCCGGCCATCGTAGGCACCTGGCGCAACTTCTGGGCCATGCGCGACGCCTACTCCAACGCCATCCCCGCCGCCGACTATAATTTCCAGGCCGACGCCGAAGTGGAGAACGTGGAGCCCAAGCTGATAGACTTCATCCTGCACTATAAGCCGCTGCGCAAAGAGGCCCGCAAGGACCTCTTCAAGATCCGCGACATCAAGGCCTGGCACGGCGCCTACTTCTTCGACTTCAAGGCCTCGCTGAAAACCCTCGAGAAAGAGATCGCGGTGGAAGTTTTCCGCCCGGCGCTGGCGCCGCAGGTGGTGGACTGCGCCAAGAACCCGCAGGCCAACATGTGCCGCCCCTGAGCGGCCCTGCCCGCGCCGAGCCCGCCCCCCGGCGGGCTTTTTATTTGGGATAATATAGCCATGGACTTCAAAAAACTTTCCGTCTTCCTCAAAGACAACGGCCTACCGGCCTTCCGGCTCAAGCAGGTGCACGACGCCATCTACAAGAACTTCGCCGCCTCCTGGGACGAGATCTCCGCGCTGCCCGCCCCGCTGCGCGACAAACTGAAGGGCGAGTTCCGCGTCAATACCCTCGACATCGCCGACACGCTGGTCTCCAAGAAGGGCGACGCCGTAAAATTCTGCTTCGAAATGAAAGACGGGCTGAAGATAGAGAGCGTGCTGCTGAACCTGACCAGCGAGCGCTGGAGCCTCTGCGTCTCCACGCAGGCCGGCTGCCCCGTGCGCTGCCCGTTCTGCGCCACCGGCCGCAAGGGCCTCAAGCGCAACCTCTCCCCCGACGAGATAACCGACCAGTTCCTCGCGGCCGCCTCCTACCTGAAAAAGAACCGGAACCAGAAGATCGCCAGCGTGATCTTCATGGGCATGGGCGAGCCCTTCTACAATTACGAGGCGGTGAGCGACGCCATCCACACCATGACGGACCCGGAGCGCATCGGCCTGGGCCAGCGCCACGTCTCCGTCTCCACCGCCGGCCACGTGCCCGGCATCCGCCGCTTCGCCAAGGATTTCCCGCAGTGCAACCTGGCCATTTCGCTGCACGCCTCCGAGGACGACCTGCGCAACGACCTGGTGCCGCTCAACCGCCAGTACCCGCTCTCGCAGCTCGCCAAGGCCCTCAACGACTACATAGTAATGACCAAGCGCCGCGTGTTCGTGGAATACGTGCTGATGGACGGCCTCAACAACAGCCGCTCGCAGGCGGCCAAGCTGAATTCCTGGCTGCGCTCGGTGGGGGCGCCCAAGTATTTCACCGTCAACCTGATCCCCTACAACCGCACGGGCGGCCCTTACCGGGCACCGGCGCGGGACCGCGTGAAGGTCTTCGCCGGCCTGATGGAGACCTACGGCTTCGAGGTGACCGTGCGCAAGAGCCTCGGCGACGACATAGCCGGCGCCTGCGGCCAGCTCGCCGGAAAATAAAGAAGGGAGCGCCCCATGGCCGCCTTCCAAAAAATAATACTGGCGCTCTCCATTCTCTTTTTCGCCTTCCTGGCCTATCTGGTCCCGCTTACGCAGCGGGGCCGCTCCGCCACCGTGGAAGTGGTGGCCGATTACTACACCCGCTACAACGCCCGCGACTTCGCCTATATCCGCTCGGCCCTGCTCACGCCCGAGGCCCGGGCCGCGTCCTCGGACGAGACGCTCCGCGCCGCCTACGAGAAACTGGGCAGGCATACCGGCGGCGTCAGGAAGAGCTTCAAGCTGCTGGACATCAGGAAGAAGCGCTACTACTTCCGCTTCGACGCCGCTTACGAGAAGGGCTCCGCCGTGGACAGCTTCGTGCTGGTGAAGGACAAGGCCGGCTTCAAGCTGGAGAACCTGCCCAACGACAGTTTCGCCTGCGCCCGCAGACCCTAGCCGCGGCCGCCTGAAACAAAAAAGCCCCGGGGCCTGCCCGGGGCTTTTTTGTCGGTCCTCCGCCGTCAGCGCGACGCCTTGCCAAGGGCCTTCATGTACTCCGTGTAATCCTTTATCCGGTCGACCCGCTCGTAGTGGCCATAGGCCATGTCCATGAACTTGCGGTACCGCTCTACTTTGGCGGCGCGCTTGATGCCGGCCACCACCCGCAGCCCTTTCACCGAGGCGCTTATCGCGCCCTTCACCAGCGCGCCGGTGCCCAGGCCCTCCAGGTAGATCTTCGCGAACTCCAGCATGATCTTGTTGGTGATGAGCTCGTTGCATTCGGCCCGGCCTTCCACGTAGCTGCCAGTCGGGGAGAGCACCGCGCCGTGCAGGTCCCGGAACAGGCGCGCTGCCGTGGTGCGCAGCTCGCAGAGGTCGCCGCCGTTGACTACGGGCAGCAGGCACTTGGCCGAGCCGGTCTCAGGGTTGTCCCTGTTGCTGAACAGGTAGCTGCCGGAGCCCGCGCCGCGCGCCAGGGCCAGCCGCGCGTTCACCAGCAGCGTCTCGTCTATGCCTTCGTCGTCGGGCAGCTTGATCACGGTGAAATTGCCGCAGGTGGAATTGTAGAGGTGGCCGAAGTATTTCAGCGCCGCCAGCGCCTCGTTGCCGGCCTCGCTGCGCAGCATGGACTCCAGCGCGTTCACTATGGCGGCCTCCAGCGACCAGGAGCTCTCGTCCTCCTCGCAGCGGAACTTGCCGCGGCCTATGAAGTCGTGCGAGGCGGCCAGCGCGCGGCCGCACCCCTTGAGCTTGGCGACCGCCGCCGCCTGGCCGGTGCCGCCCAGCGCCATCACGGCGAAGCGCCGCACCTCGAAAGCCTCGCTGTCGTAGAGCACCGTGGACCCCAGCGCGTCCAGCGCCTCCTGCGCCTGCTTGCCCGAAGCCGCTACGCCCAGCGCCAGCGCGGCGGCCCCGCGCGCCTCTTTGTCCGGGGCGTACTTCAGCACCGCTATCAGCTCCTTCTGCAGCCAGTAGAGGGCGTCGCCCGAGGCCAGCGGTTCGGCGCCGCCGCCCAATATGCTGAGCGCCTTTATGGAGGCCAGCGCGTCTTCCAGCGGCGGCCGCCTGCCGCCCGCGCCGCGGCGGTAGAGGGACAGCAGGTCCATGTGCCAGCCGGCGTGCTTATTGAAATCCTGCCCGTAGATCTTGAAGAGATACTCGGAGGACCCGGGCTGGTTCACCCGCTCGGCCACCGGCTGCGGCAGCGGACGCTGCACGCGGGTGTTGTCGGCGGGCATCACGGCTTCCTGCCGGATAGACTCCAGCGCTGAGGCGAAGTCCGGCTGCGCCGCGGCCGGCAGGCCCGGCAGGGCGCAGATAAACGCGAAGATGAGGACTTTGGCCATATATACCCGTAATATATAGCCTACAGCATGGGTTGACGAATGTCAACCCGCTATTTTCGCGAAACAACCGCTGTTTTTCCCGCGGCAGTCAGGCGCCCGCGCCGTCTTTCCAGCCGGAGATCTTGCGCAGGAAAAAGCCGGAGCCGTACAACGCCGCGCCGGTGAGCAGCAGGCAGACTATGCGCACCACGGTCGGGGCCGAGGCCGCGTCATAGAGCAGCGCCTTGCCGGCGGCGAAGCCCAGCACGAACACCGCCGAACGCGCCAGGGCCGCGTCGCGTCTGGCGAAAGCGTAGCCCATCACCGCTCCGGCGTAGACCAGCCACGAGGCGGAAACATAGAGCGATCCGGAATCCTTGGTGAGGCGGTACAAACCCAGCACAGCCAGCAGGTGAGCGGCGCCCAGCAGCGGGCCGTAGCCGCTGGTACCGGCCAGTTCTTCGCCCTTGAAGCTTATCAGCGCCCACATGGCCAGCACGGAGAAGAAGGCCGCGGCCAGCCACTGATCCCCGCCGCCGGAGAACAGGTGGGAGGCCATGGAGAGGTATTCCAGAGCCAGCACGGCCAGCACGCCCACGGCCGGGATGCGCAGCGGCCCGGACCGGCCCGCGCCAGCCAGCTTCAGCGCAGGGGCGCAGAGCACCAGCATGATGGCGCCGAACAGCCAGGGCTTGGCGTCCTTCGGCAGCAGCTCCAGGTAGAACGAGTGGAAGCACACCACGGTAACGAAGGCCAGCACCAGCTGCCCGCTGCCGATGTTCTCCCCGGGAAAGCGCCGCCTGGCGGCCAGGTACAATCCCAGCAGCAGCGCGGCGAAGCCCAGCGACAGCCACGGGGCCAGGCCCGGCGCCAGCCGGTCAATGAAGTAATATTCCATCGCGTAGAAGAAGAGCAGCACCGGCATGAAGCCCATGGCTTCCTCTTCGGTCAGCGGGGCGTCGTTGTGCGCGCTGTAGAAATAAACTCCGGCCGACAGCACCACGAAGTTAAGCGCCAGCATGGCGGCCGTGAGCGAGTCGTGCTTAAGCGCCAGGCCGGTGAAGGCCGTCATCAGCATGGCCAGGTACGCGGACACCATGGTCAGCGTGCGCGACCGCACCCAGACCGAGATCACCGCGAAACCCACCGAGCACAGCAGGTAATAATAGACGCTGAACTCGGAGGCGGCGCCCAGGTGCAGCACCAGCGGCGCGCAGTAGGACCCGGCCGCGGCCGCCACCGGGTAGATATCCGACCGGATGCGCGTGTACAGCCACACGCACAGCCCGGAGATCATGGCGGACATGGAGAGCGCGCTCTCGAAAGGCAGCAGCGCGTAGAGGCGGTGGGCCGCGAAGACCGAGGCGTACAGCACTATCACGCCGGCGGCGGGCAGGAAGGAGGCGTACTCGCGGTCGGCGTCCAGCAGCGCCAGGCCGGCCGCCACCAGGCCCAGGCCGAACATCAGCGCCAGCCCTATCTGCCGCGGCGGCGTCAGCCAGCCGGATTCCAGCGAGAGCTTGATAATGAAGCCGGCCGCCAGCACGAAGCAGATCACGGCTACCGCCCCCAGCCAACTGCCTGTCCGCTGCTGCGGGGCGTGCAGAGCCGGCGGCAACGGGGCCGGCGGGAGCGGAGGCGGCGGCATAGCCGGCGCGCGTGTCGCGGGGAAAACCGGCGGGGCAGCCACTGGCGCGACGGCGACCGTGGGGGCCGGAGCGGGTGCCGCAGCCTGCGGCTTCAGGTCCAGCAAGCGCTCCAGCCGCGCCAGGCGGTCCTCTATGGCTTTCAGGCGCGAAGCTTCCCGCGCCCGCTCTTCTCCGGAATTTTCCATGCGTCCTCCTGCTTATTAAAACCGCGGCCGCAAAAATAAATCGTTCAGGGAAAGGGGCTGTAGACCAGCCGGTCGGCGTTCAGGCGCCCGGCTTCCGCCGGCGAGTACTGTCCTTTTTTCGGGAAAGCGGCGAACACGGTATTGCCGCGCAGGTGCAGCTTCTCCTTGATCCAGGGATGGTCCACCTCGAACGAGCAGGCCTCGCATTCGCGCCCGCAGTTGATGCCGCTCACAGAATCCCTGGGCGCCACGTAGGGCATGCCCACCGGGCAGGTGCGCGTGGTAGTCAGGTCCAGGTAGGGGTAATGCAGCGTCACCCTGAAAGCGCCTGGCCCCAGCCCGAAAGCCCGGGAGCGGAAATTCGCCGGCGGCATACGGCCGGCGGGGGAGATCTCGAAGCGCTCTATCCCCAGGCCCGAAAAAAAAGCCAGCGTGGGCCGGTTCACGGCCTTCAGCGATTTTTTTTCCAGCTGCAGCAGGTTATGCGAGATCTGCCGCCCGGCGGCCAGCTTGAACGGCCACCGCTCTTTGGCGGCCAGGGCCGCGGCGCCAAGATCGTTTACGGTCAGCTCCAGCCTGGCCGGGTCCAGCCGGCCGGCGGAGCAGGCGGCCAGGAGGCGGCGGACGAGGGAACCGAAGGCCTTCACGCCTCTCTCGGTCAGCAACGGCGTGAGCAGGCAGACCTTCTTGCCTTCGGCCTGCCAGCGCCCCGCTTCGCCGCAGAAGCCGTCTTCCAGCAGATTTTCGCAGAACTCGGCGCCGAGGTAGACCCAGTCCAGGTGCGGCAGCAGCTTTTTGGCCGCCGCCGTGTCCGGCCCGGGCGCGCCCGGGCGGGAGATCAACCTGACGCCGTGCTCAGGACGCATGGCGCACGCTCCCCCCGTCCCATTTTTCCATCTTCAGGATGAACCGCTCGCGGGCCTCGGCGCGCGGCAGCGCGGCGGCCAATTCCTCGGCGAGGTCCAGCATGGCGCGCAGCGCGGCCACCTTGCGCGC
Organism: Elusimicrobiales bacterium; assembly: GCA_028688015.1. Taxonomy (GTDB): domain Bacteria; phylum Elusimicrobiota; class Elusimicrobia; order Elusimicrobiales; family UBA9959; genus UBA9959. Next base: position 152,902 of record JAQTZB010000003.1, read on the forward strand.
CTTCACGGCGGCGCGGTCGGGACGGGTGCCGTATTTAAGATACTGCACCCCGGAAACGAAATAGTCGAAGAACGAGGCGGCGTTGGCCAGCCTCGGCCCGCCGCCGCAGCCGAACCTGTCGGCCACACGGGCCGAAAGCGCAGGCACCCTGTCCAGCCAAGCCGGGCGCGGGTTGACCGCCCGCGGCAGTGCGGCGCCGCCTAATTCGGGCCTGCACATCGAGCCGGGCGGGACCCGGACCTTCAGAGTGTAATTGTCGGGGCGGTGCAGGCCGCAGCGACCGTTGACGTAGGCGCAGCCGAAGAAGCGGTAGTCGAAGAGCTCCGTGTCCACGCCGCGCGCGGCGCAGAGTTTCAGCAGCGCCGCCGCCTCCAGCGGGGCCAACTGGTTGGGCAGTATGACGCGGGACACCCCCAGCCCGATGAAGAGCCCTGCGGTCAGGCTGTTGAAACAGGGCTGCACGGAGCTGAGGTGCAGCTGCGCGCCGCGCAGGTCAGCGCGGCCCAGCAGAGCGAGCACGCCGGGGTTGGCGAAAATGAAGGCATCCACGCCGGCCGCCCTGGCCGCTGAAAATTTCCGGACCAGGCCCGCCTCTTCGCTCACTTTGAAGACGGGGTTGACGTGGTTGACCGCGAGCGAAAGCTTGAGGCCCAGGGCGTGGGCGGCGGCAGCCGCGCGGCCGAGCTCCCTGAAGCTTGGCAGGCCCACCGGGTCGCCGAAAGAAAAAAGAGGGTCCACGGAGCAGTACAGCTCATCTGCGCCGGCGGCCGCGAGCGGCTTTATTTCTTCCAGCCTGGAGAAGGAGGCGACTATTTTCATGGCGCGCTAAAATCTCTCCGGGATTATGGAGGCGGGGTCCTTGCGCGAAGCCTTCAACTCCCGCTTGCCGTGCGCGTCGAGATAATCCTGCCGGGCCCCGCAGCAGGCCGGCTCCAGGGTACAGAGCGAGCATTGCCGCGCGGGCGCCTTGGGCTCGAGGCTGGCCTCCAGCGCGGCGTCGCCCCGGCGCCAGCGCTGGAACTCGAAAGCGAAGCCCTCGAAATTATTCAGCGCGCAGAGCGGCACGTTCTGTACCGCTGCGCGGCAGCCGCCCAGCTTCAGGCGGGCCAGCGCGGCCTTGATATACGGCGCGGCCTGCGAATAGCGCGGGACAGCGCCCCCGGCCGAAAGCGCGCGGCCCTTGTTCTGTACGAAGACCAGGCTGACTGAGGCGGCCGGGAAATTTTTGGCGGCCCAGAGGGCGAAAGCGGGCAGGTGTTTGTAATTGAAAGCGGAAACTATGTGGAAGAGCCGCAGCCGGTCCCCGGCGCCGAGGCGGGCGAGGTTAAGCAGGCCTTGCAGCGCCAGCGGGAACTTCACGCTGCGGGTGATCCGGGCGTACACCTCGGGCCGGTGAGAAGGGAAATTCACTGTGAAGAAGTCTACCGCCTTGCAGGCCCTGGCGCAGAAAGCCTCGTCGGCCAGCACCACCGCGTTGGTGGACAGCATAATCTGGCGCACGCCGCTTTTTTTCAAAGCGCGGATCCAGGCGAAGAAATCGGGGTTGGCGGTGGGCTCGCCGCCGCCTTCCAGGCTTACGGCCTTCACGCCGCGCTTCTTGAGGCGGGCCGCCCAGGCCGCCGGGTCCTGCCGGCGGCCGTCTGGCGGATGTTGGCAGTAAACGCAGGCGAGGTTGCAGGTATGGGCCATGTAGACGCAGGCCTGCTCGCTCACCCACTTTTTGCCTCCGGCGGTTTTCGGCATCGGAGTTTTATTTTATCATATAGCCGGCCGGCCGCCGGCCCGGGCCAGGCAGGCAAAAAATACAGGAAACATAAGCGCAGTTATCGTCAGTTCCCCCCGCTTTTATCCCCTGCCGCCGGCGCGGTTTTCTGAATTTTCGGCGGCGCGGCGCGCGTTTGTTTATAATATCAAAAACACGGCTGATTTTTCGCGGATTTTGTCAGGGTTTTTCTACCGGCCGGTGAGCGGCAGATTAATCTTCAGGAGCCGGCGGATCTATTGCGTCGTATTGGTCCGCTAGCGGGTTAAGCTGGCAATCTTCTTCGGGCGGGCCACGTTTTGCGGCGTATTGGGCAGGCGCCGGCCTGAAAACCGGAAATTCCGTAGGCAGATCAAAGTGTGTTAAGAGTCGCACAAGTTCCTTGTCGTTAAGGATAACAGCAACCGGCTTAAGAGCTATCCGGCATTTGGGGCAGATAAGCGGAAACACTTCGAACACCCGCGCCAGGCAGGCGGCCCAGGAGCGGGCCTTATTTTTCAGTTTTTCAGTCCTCTCTGCAGCTTTAATCCTTTCAACTTCCTTGCCTGCCTGTTCCGTCAGCGCCGCCCTCAGCGGCGAGCGCGGCGCCAGCGCGCCGTAATAGTGCACCAGGTTCTTATGCGGCGGCGGCCTCAGCAGGCCCCAGCGCCGCAGGAATTCCACCGGGCTCATCGTCATCATCTCAGGGCGGCCGTCGTGCTGCTCGGAGCGGTAGAGGACAATTTTAGATTTCGAAGCGTAGATCAGCCGCTTCAGCGACAGGGCTGGCCGCGAGCAGTAGCCGAGCAGCCGCTCCAGGCCCTGGCGGTTGCGCGGATAGATCACAACTTCCTTATGCAGTGAGAAACCGGAGTTCTCCCAGTTAAGCATCTCCTCCGCGGCTTCCGGCGGCAGGCAGCCCAGGCGGCAGAGACGGCGCAGAAGTTTGCGGCGTATGGCTTGCACTATTTTATCCAGTTCCTTGTCGTCCGGACCGTCAACAGGGCGGAACAGCAGCCTATGCAGCCCCAGCGCGTTAGTCTCAAGGATAAAAGTCCCGTCTGAAACTACAGCGTGTATATGTACATGCAGGTTGAGCGCACCGCCGAAGCGCTGTACAAAGTGCAGTTGGGCGGGGGCGCCCGCGGCCTTTTGTTTCAGGTAGCGGTTTATTTCATGCGCAAGCAGTTTAGACAGATAGCCGGCCAGGTCTGGTCGCGCATTTACGAAATAGCGCAGCCGCTTGGGGATAACCAGCACCCACTGCCGGTAGCGCGCAGGCGGCAACAGGCGATCCAGCGCGGCCGCCACCACCACCGCCGAGCGCTTGGCGTCGCAACTGGGACACAGGCCCCTGCGCTTGCAGGAGAAAGCCACAAAAACGTTGTGCCCGCATTCGGGGCAGCGGTAGCGCACGGCGCCGTAACGCAGCACGCCGCATTCGGTGAATTTTTCAAGGGAGTTTATTACGGAGGGATGCGGGCGAGGCTTGCCGGCCGGAGCCTCTTTCAGCCAGGCTTCGAACTCGAGCAGATTATCCAGAACCAGCCGGCTGAGGGGGTTTTTGAGCGGGTTGCGGGCGCGGTACTCGCGAGGCGCGGGTAAATTATGTGTTGCGGGTTTACAGCCGCCAACGATAATTGCGGATCCCACAGCGCACATGTTCGCCCCCCCGTGAACATACTGCCGTGGAAAATAGTATAGCAGGCTGACCCGTCAAGGGAGTGTCGGGGAAAAAGCCGGCCCCGGAGGGTTCCGGGGCCGGCTATTTAACTGCCGCGTTCGGGCTTAGCGCTCTACGCAGATGGCGATGCCCATGCCGCCGCCGATGCAGAGGGTGGCGAGGCCCTTCTTGAGGTTGCGCTTCTTCATCTCGTGCAGCAGCGTGACGAGGATGCGCGCGCCGGACGCGCCCACGGGATGGCCCAGCGCTATCGCGCCGCCGTTCACGTTGACGATGTCCTTGTTGAAGCCGAGCTCCTTGGCCACCGAGAGGCTCTGGGCCGCGAAGGCCTCGTTAGCCTCGATCAGTTCGACGTCTTTCAATTCCCAGTTGGCTTTCTTGAGGGCCTTGCGCACGGCCTCGGCGGGGCCGATGCCCATGATGGACGGGTCCACGCCGGCCCAGGCGTAGGAGACTATCTTCGCCATGGGCTTCAGGTTATGCTTCTTCACCGCGTCGGCGGAGGCCACCAGCAGGGCGGCCGCCCCGTCGTTGATGCCCGAGGCGTTGGCGGCCGTCACGGAGCCGTCCTTCTTGAAAGCGGCGCGCAGTTTGGCCAGGCCCTCGGCGGTCACGCCGGCTTTGGGATACTCGTCCTTCGCGAACATTACAGGATCCCCCTTGCGCTGCGGGATGGCCACCGGGGCGATCTCGTCGGCGAAGCGGTTTTCCTTCAGGGCCTTCTCGGCCTTGTTCTGCGATTCGGCCGCGAACTTGTCCTGCTCCTCGCGGGTCAGGCCGTACTTGGTCACCAGGTTCTCGGCGGTCATGCCCATGTGGTAGTTGTTGAAAACATCCCACAGGCCGTCGCCTATCATGGAATCGATGATCTCGCCGTGGCCCATCTTGTAGCCCGCGCGGGCTTTCTTGAGCAGGTAGGGAGCGTTAGTCATGCTCTCGGCGCCGCCGGCGATGATCAGCTCGGCGTCACCGCACATGATGCTCTGCGCGGCGTTGGCCACGGTGCGCATGCCCGAGCCGCACAGCATATTCAGGGTCACTGCGGTCTTCTCCACCGGGATGCCGGAGCCCACGGCCACCTGGCGCGCCACGCCCTGGCCCTGACCGGCCTGGTAAATGCAGCCCATCAGCACTTCGTCTATCTCGCCCGCGGGGACCTTGGTGCGCTCCAGCAGGGCTTTGGTCACCACTTTCCCGAGTTCCACCGCGCTGAAATCGGCCAGGCTGCCCCCGAAGCTGCCTATCGCCGTCCGTACGCCGTCCACTATAAAGACTTCTTTCATTTTGCTCTTCCTCCGTTTAGGTTAATTAAAAGATACCCAAAATTATACATACCCCAGCTTTTTCGCCCGCTCTCTCAGCTCTCCGCGGAAATCGGGGTGGGCCACGCCTATCAGGGCGTTGGCCCGCTCGCGCACGGTGCGGCCGCGCAGCCTCGCTATGCCGAACTCGGTCACGACATGGTCGGTGTTGGCGCGGTGCAGGGTCACGGCCGTGCCTTCCGGCAGCATTGGCACTATCGCCGAGACAGCACCTTTTTTAGCCGTAGAACGGCAGGCGATCACGGACTTACCCAGGCCGTCGTACGCTTCTTTCGCGCCCACGGCGGTATCGGTCTGGCCGCCGGTGCCGGAATACTGCACCGGGCCTATAGATTCGCTGGCCACCTGGCCGGTCAGGTCCACGGTAATGCAGGTGTTGATGGACACCATGCGGGAGTTCTGCCGGATCACGGCGGGATCGGTGACCCAGGAGCCGCGCCGGAACTCCACGGCGGGGTTGTTGTCCAGCCAGTCGTAAAGTTTGCGCGAGCCCATGGCGAAAGTACAGACGAACTTGTCCTTGAGCAGGGCCTTGCGCTTGTTGGTGACGGCGCCGGCCTCGTAGAGCTCCATCACCGAGTCCACCAGCATCTCGGTGTGCACGCCCAGGTCTTTCTTGCCCTTCAGCGCCAGCGCCGCGGCGTTGGGGATGCCGCCTATGCCCAGCTGTATGGTGGAACCGTCGTCCACCAGTTCGGCGATATAGCCGCCTATCGCCAGGTCCGTAGCGTCCGGGCTGGGCGGGGGCAGGGCCGGCACTACCTGGTCATGCTCCACGAACCAGTCCACGTCGCTCACATGCAGGTGCGTGTCGCCGAAGGTGCGCGGCAAATTGCGGTTCACTTCCAGGATCACGGTATCCGCGGCCTCCAGGATATCCTTCTCGTAAGTGATGCCGAGGGACAGGGAGACATAGCCCCTGGCGTCGGGCGGCGTGCAGGTGCCGAAGAAGATGTCCGGCTTGCGGGCGTGCAGGCGGTCCAGCGCGGCGCGGTGCAGCATGTTGGGCACGTAGGTGACGGTGCCGGCCCCGGCCGCAAGCGCCTGGCGCGAGCCCGGCGCGTGGAACCAGCTGGCCAGTTCGAAGTGGCCCTTCATCTCCGGCTTCAGGTAAAAGTCGTAGGGCTTGAGCGTCAGCACCGAGAACACGCGCGCGTCTTTCACGCGCGGCGCGGCCGTATGGAACTTCGCCATGCAGCCCTGCGGCTCGGAGGCGCACTGCGCCACCACCACGTCGTCGCCGGTCTTTATCTTAGCTGCCGCCGCCTCGGCGGTTATGAGCTTGTCGGCGTAAGCGCTCTTCCTCGTGACCGCCGGCTTCTCTAAGGTCATGGTCATGCCAGTATCCCCCGCTTGAACACCCTCGCGAACAGCTTCACGGCCTGCTCGTCCGCCAGGCCGTAATGCCCCTTCACCTTAAAGAGCTTCTCCATGATGAAGTAGTTGAAATAGTTCCAGGTCACCATCATCAGCGCGCCCACGGGGTCTATGTCCGCGGCTATGCGGCCCTTCGCTTTGGCGGAGCCGTGCTTCAGCGCCGCGGCGTACCCGGTCCGCATGCGGGCGAACATTTTATTCACGTGCTTCGCCTCGAACTCCACCACATCCACATAGATAAGGAGGATATAGGCGGAGAATTTCTCCACCACTTCCCTGGAGGCGAAACCCAGGCCCTCTATGTTGTCCGGGAAGGCGGTGGAGGTCAGCGCCTTGATGAGCGGCTGGTCGGGGCTGAAATATTCCTTCTCGTATTTCTCCAGCAGCGAGACGAAGATCTCTTCCTTGGTGCCGAAATAGTTATAGATATTGCCCAGCGACACTCCGGCCTCGGCCGCGATGTCGCGGGTGGAGGTGCCGTTGTAGCCCTTGCGGGTGAACAGCAGCGAGGCCGCCGCCAGGATGCGGTCCAGGTTGGGGGCCGCCCCGTTCTTTTTAGTCTTCAGCGCCGCTTTAGCCATATTATGAACGAGCGTTCGTTCACAAATATTCTAACACAACCGCGGCGCGCGCGTCAACACAAAAAAAGAAGCCCCCGCTCGGGGGGGCTTCTCCGGGGCGAAGGCCGCTCACCGCACCTTCTTCAGAACATAGTACTCCGGCTTCGCGTGCCGGATGGTGTAGTCGCCGCTCTTCCATTCAAAGAACATATAGGTCGCGCCCTTCAGCTCCTTTATAAGGTAGCGGGAAGCCGTCTTGTCCCCGCTGTGCGTCACCACGCCTTTGGTCCAGTTGAACCAGGGCGCCGACTTGGGCGCGAAGGGCAGCACGCCCATCTTCCCCCCTTCCAGGAACCTGAAGCCGCCCAGGTACAGGTCGCCCTGGAAGCGCTTCGCCCCGGGCGTGAAGTCTCCCGGATCGGCCACAAAGTCCACGCTGCGCCACTCGCCCAGCACGGCGTGGTCGTTCGCGAAGGGCAGGTTAATGTCGTCCACCAGCCGGCCGTCGATCTCGGTGGTAGTTATCCTGAGCTCCGCCGCCAGCGCCAGGGTACCGAAACCGAGCAGCACCGCCGTTACCGCTATATGCCAGAGTTTCATAAAACCTCCTTGTCCCGTCTTCCTACCCGTTAATACGCACTGCCCCCCGTTTTCATTACAAAAAAGCCCGGCTGCCCGGGCTTTTTATCACGGCCGCCTTGCTTAGAAGGAGAGCCCCGCGGTGAGCTGGGCAAAGAGCTTGGCGCCGGAGAAGGTGTACTCTCCGTCCGCCGGGCCCAGCGGGGCCAGCAGCAGGCAGCCGGCGTTGAAGTCGTTGAGGTTTTTGTAGGTCACGCCGGCCGAGAGCGCGCCGGTGGAGTCGTTGAAGTTGTGGATGTAATTCGTGTTGAGCGTCAGGTCGGTGATTATAAAGCGGCTGACGCTGGTGAACAGCGCGCCGTAATGGCGGCCGAGGTAATTGGAATCGTACAGGCCGTTGCCGAGGAGATACAGGCCTTTCGTCCCCGCGGGCAGCACTGAAGAAAGCGGCCCCGAGAAGGCGTATAGTTTCTTGTCCCTGAACGGCGTCTTCACATAGCCGCTCTGGTTGTAGAAGAACTCACTGGTCACGGTCAGCCGGTCGTTGAAGTTGCCCAGCCTGAAGCCCTTGCTGAAATTCACCGCGGCCTTGAGCGGCCAATCCGTTCCCTTCTTGAAAGTTTCCAGCGTGCCGTTGTTGTCGCGGATGTAGCGGCCATTGTCGCGGCCGGCCGCGCTGACCTCTCCGGCGATATCGACGTCCCCCAGCCGGCTGGAAACGTCGTAACCGAACACCGGGTTGCGGTTGCGCTTGGTCCAGCCGGAGAAGGCCATCTCGGTGCGGCCCGCCAGCAGCTCGAACTTCAGCGCGCCGGCCAGCTCCCGGCCGGCGGCGGCGCTGCCGGTATCGAGGAACCCGTAGATGTTATACGCGGTGCCGAACGGGACATGCAGCTTCAGGCCGTAGGCGCCCTCGCGCGAACCCACCTTGGGCACGAAGGGGATCTTCTCTATATTGACCAGGTCGGTGGGGTTCCACAGATAGCAGCGCCCCCACTGCAGCACCTGCTTACCGGTGCGAAAGTAGACGCGGTCGCCGAGGTTGAAATCCACGAACAGCTCCCGCAGCGTGGAGGTGGTCTGGCGGGTTTTAGGATAATAACTGGTCTCAAGGTTGGCGAAGGCCTTCACGCCGTTCTTCAGCCGCGCGTCCAGCAGCAGGTTCCCCAGTATATAGGTGTTAAGAGAGTCGGAAGAGCCGTAGACCGCGTCCTCCATAACGCTGGTCACCGAGCCGGAAAAGCCGAGGGTCTTCTTTTCGGCGCGCGCCGTCTCCGTGGAGGCGGCCTGCGTGACCAGCTCCGGGGTGCCGAACATCTCCAGCTCGGAGGCGGCGTCCTCCGCGAACGCGGGCAGCGGGAACAGGGCGAGGGCGAGCAGCAGTTGGCGCATATTATTTGCTCAGGTTCTCCAGGTAGGCCTTGGTGAAGATCTTGTCCTCGAGCTTGCCGGGGACGATATTAGCTATCTCCACTATGGTCTTGTTGCCTTTCTCGAACTCGTCGATGAACAGCTGCTTCACCGGCACAAAGCGGCCTTCTATCTCGGTGAATTTCAGGAAATAGGCGGTCTGCATCAGCGTGCCGGAGGCGGCGTAGGATTCCTGCTTGAGCAGCAGGTCATTGTCGCGGCGGGTCCAGTAGATATGCCTGGGGTAGTCCACGTCGTTGACCTTGGCCTTCAGCTCGAATTTATGCACCGGCACCTTGCCCAGCATTTCCTCGGAGAAGAGCTCTTTGCCGGCCGCGTCCAGCGCGGGGCCGTAGAGCTCCTCCAGTTTGCGCGTCTCGAAGTCGTCGCTGTGCGCGTCGGTGCCGCCTATGCTCTCGTCGCGGTTGACGTGCTGGAAGGTTCGCGTGTTCTTGCGGTACATCCAGAAATTGTCGCCCACGCGCAGGTAACCGTTGCCCTTCTCGTTCTCCGGGGCGTTCATGACTATAAGGAAGGCGTCGTCCGAGTCGCGGCGGAAGTAGGCCATGTCTATGATCTTGGTGCCCTGCCCGGCGCGCTGCTGCGTCAGGGTCACGTCGGCCCGCAGGTCCTTCTTCATCTTGTAATTGGCGTCTATAGCCTTGAGTATCGGCGCCACCCGGCTGTCGGCGGCCAGGACCGGCCAGGGTGCCAGCAAGAGCGCTATTAATAAGATTTTTTTCATGTTGTTCCTCAGGTGAAATGGCCTAAAGCCTTGGCCGGCGGCATATTGGCCGCGCGGCGCGCGGGGAAGAAGGCCGTGCACACGGCTATCAGTATTATGGTCAGCACGCTGCCCGCCACCCCGGCGAAGGTAGGCAGGAAGTACAGGTGCCCGTTTATCAGCAGCATGCCCAGCGGGTTGTCCGTGATATTGAAGGTGATCAGCGACAGCAGGCGCATGGCGCCGAAGCCGAGCAGCAGGCCGGCGGCGGAGGCGAACAGCGTCAGGAAGAAGGTTTCCAGGATGAACATGTCCCGCACGTCGCCGCGCTGCATGCCGATGGCGCGCACGGTGCCGATCTCGCGGGTGCGCTCGCGGATGGTCATGCGCAGCGTGTTCACCACGCCCAGCAGGATGATGAAGAACAGGATCACCACGGCGGAGATGGTGATGATGTTCAGCACCGACTCCAGTTTCAGTATGTCGCTGGCCGTCTCGTACATGGTGGAAACGTCGATAGTGGTGCCCTTCCACTTGTTGCGGGAGATCTCCTGGTACTTCGCTTTATAGTCGTCCGACGTGTAGGTGCGCTTGAGCAGCACCCATTCCGGCGCGGCCAGCGCGGCCCAGGCCCCGGCCGGCGGCGCGTGGGGCTTAACGCCGGGCCCGGGCCCCGCGGGCAGGTCGCCGTAATAGAGCTCGTAGAAGGCCGTGCCGTTCATCATCACCGCGTTATCCCGCGGGCAGTCGCCGGAAGCGCAGACCGCGCTCACCGTGTATGAGGCTTCTTTCGGCCCCTTCTCGAAGGCGCGGTCGTACTTCAGGGTGATCTTTCCCCCGGCCCCGGCGCCTATGGCCCGGGCGAAGCCGGCGGACAGCACCACCCCGTCCTTCTGGAACAGCTTGGTGAAGGTGCCGCTCCCCAGCTTCATCATGCCGGAGATCTTATTCTTCGACTCGTCGTCGGTCTTGAAGCCCAGGACTTCAGCCTGCCTGCGCCCCGTGCGGCCGGAAACGGAAGCGTAGATGACAGCGGTGCCGGGCTGGAACTTTTTATGCAGGCGGTCGGCGACGGCGGCGGCGTTCTTCTGGGGGTTTTTGATCGTCAGGCTGAAGCTGCCGGTCTCCCAGGGGCGGTAGCCCAGCAGCTGCTTGGCGCGGTTGAGTTCCAGGAAAGTCACGCCCTGCATGAAGATATTGTCTATCTTCATGATGCCCGCCACGGTGACCCTGACCGCCTGGTCCTGGCCGAACATATTGCGGAAGCGCACGCGCACCGTGTCGTGCATCTTCACGTTGAGGTAGCGGGCCTTCTCCTCGGAAATGATGGCCGGGTTTTCGATGGCGGGGTTTTCGATGTCTTTCCAGCTGCCGGCCACGAGGCGGAAGGACTGCTCCAGCTCGGCCAACTGCTCTTTGCTGGCGCCCTTTTTGGTGTCCGCGCCTATCAGGATGATATTGTCGGACTTGCCGTTGCCGATGGCGCGGGCGAACATGGCGATGGATTCGTCCGCCTGCTCTATAAGCGGCTCGTCCTTGAGGGCCGCGAAGGCGCGCTCCCTGTCGCGGAAGATCTCGCGCATCACGCCGCCGCGCTCGTTGAAGCGCACCGCCACGTGCCCGGTGACGTAGCGCATGATCTTGTTGAACATGATGTCCGAGATGCCGTGCGAGAAAGAGTTGGCCACCACCAGGATGGCCACGCCGATGGCCATGGCCGAGCCGAGCAGGATATTCCGGCGCTTCTGGCGCAGGAGGTTCCGGAGGCTAAGTCTTATCAGCAGCATAGTCAATCTCTCGAAATGGCGTCCAGCGGCGTGATGCCGGTGGCCACGCGCATAGGATACAGCGCCGCCAGCACGGTCACCAGCCCCAGCTGCAGCACGGTCAGCAGGATGCCTGACACGCTCAGCAGCGGGTTGAAGTAATTTCCGCCGTAAAGTATCTGCAGCATGTCGTTGGCGGTGGTGATGCGCAGCAGCGGGATCACCCGCACGGCGACGATGCCGGCCAGTATCCCCCCGCCGCCGAACACGGAGGAAAGGATGGCGGTCTCGCCGAGGAACATGCCCGCGATGAAGGTCTTGTGCGCGCCGATGGCCCGCATCATCCCTATCTCCGAGGCCCGCTCCATGGCGGCCATGGAGAGCGTGTTTACGATGATGATGATGGCCACGCAGAACAGCAGCATGACGAAAACGAACAGCGCGCCCTTTATTATCACGGCCATGCCGCCGATGGGGCCGGAGGCCTTGTTCCACGGCACGGCTTTCACGCCGGCGCCGGCGGCCGAGAGGTCCTTGTTCAGCTTTGCCAGCGCGCCGTCGTAGCCGGTGCCGGGGACAAGTTTGATAAAGACCGCGTTATACGTCCCGTCCTCGGTGTTGCGGGCGGCGATTTTCTCCACGGCTATTTTCTTCGGCGCCTTCTTGTAATCGGCCACTATCAGGGCCTCGTCGCCGAACATCGAATCTATGTCCCCGCCCTCCATCCCCAGCAGCGCCTTCTCTTCTTTGGGCACCTGCGCGGCCATGTCGGCGGCGGTGAAGTAGCCCAGGCAGTCGCGGTAGGCCTCTATGTCCACCAGGCAGAAATGGCCGAAGATCTGGTTGAGCGCGCGGTATTTGATCACGCCCTTGACCGGGAAGCGGATGTCGTTGGTAGTATTGATGCCGCTCGACATTCCCAGCATGACGGCGCTGCTGCTGAGCTGCAGGTGGTCCGCGTCGGCCAGGGCCTCCTTGCTGAGGTTGGCCTTCACCGCGCCTCCGCCTTCGGGCACGAACCACACATTGTAGTACCGGTAGAACTCGCCGCGGGCGAAGTCAGGGAACAGCAGCGCCCGCTGGCCGGAAACCGGGTAGCTGCCCTCTATAACCGTGAAATTCTCCGGGAACATCTTCCGGTATTCCGCGAAATCTACCCCTATCAGGTACGCGAAGCCCGGCGTGTCGGAGCGCTCGTCGAGCACCATGGCCAGGTTCTTGCCCACCGGCAGAAAATTCTTTACAAAGGGCTGTGCCGCCAGCACAGGCTTGATCTTGTTATAGGTATTGATGGGCTCTATGCTCGCGCCCATCAGGTTCAGCAGAATATTGTCCGACTTCTGCGCCTCGCTGATCAGCACAAGGTCGCCCATGAAGCCGTCGATGATGTTCTTCTCTATGCCCCTGGCCATCCCCGAGATAACGCCGTTGCCCAGCGTCATAAGGAAAGCGCCAGTGAACAGGATGATCCCGATCACGAGGCTCTTGCCCTTGTGGCGCAGGATATTGCGCCAGGCGATGGTAAGTATCAGTTTCACGCCGCGACCGGCTCCTTCTCGATCAGGCCGTCCTTGATCTTTACTATGCGGCAGGCGTATTTCAGCACGTTGGCGTCGTGCGTGGAGAAGATGAAGGTGGTGTTCTCGATCTCGTTCATCTTCTTCATCAGCTCGAGTATCGAGGCGCCGGTCACCGAGTCCAGGTTGGCGGTGGGCTCGTCGGCCAGCACGATGTCCGGCTTGGTCACCAGCGCGCGGGCGATGGCCACGCGCTGGCGCTGGCCGCCTGAGAGCTCCGACGGGCGGTGCACGGCGTAGTCCTTCAGCCCCACTTCCTCCACCAGCTGCTCGGCGCGCTTGCGGGCCTCTCCCGGCGAGCGCTTCATCAGCAGCAGCGGGAACTCTATGTTCTCTATGACATCAAGCACCGGGATGAGGTTGAAGGTCTGGAAGATGAAGCCTATCTTGTTGAGGCGGATCTCGGTAATCTGCCGGTCGCTTAGGTCGGTGATCTCGCGGCCGCCCACCCGCACGCTGCCCGAGGTGGCCGGGTCTATGCAGCCTATGATGTTGAGCAGCGTGGTCTTGCCGGAGCCCGAAGGGCCGATGATGCTCATGAAGTCGCCCTGCTGCACGGTTAAGTCCACGCCGCGCAGCGCCGGCACTATGGTATCGCCCAGCGGGTAGTCCTTCTTAAGTTCTTTAATGTTTATTATGTCCATAATATCCGGAGACAGCCGCCTGCTTATGATATCAAAAACCAGCCGGGCAACCGGCTATTTGCGCTTCAGCACATAATAAAAAGGTTTGGCGCCGCGAAAGACGTAGTCGCCGCTTTTCCACTCGAAGAACAGATAGTCCGCGCCGCCGATCTTCCTGATTTCGTAATGGCTGGCCGTCTTGTCGCCCTGGTGCAGGACCACGCCTTTGGTCCAGGTCCACCAGGGCTTGCCGCCCTTGCCTTTTGGCAGGAAGACCAGTTCTTTCAGGTACAGGTCGCTTTTCCAGGCCCGGGCCGCGGGGTCGAATTTCCCGGGGCTCCCCACGAAGTCCACGCTGGCCCACTCCCCGACAACCGCGGGGTCGTCGCGGAAGGGCAGGTCTATGTTGTCGCGGCGTACGGCGGCGGTCTTCTTCAGCACGTAGTACTGCGGCTTCATGTGGCGGATGGTATAGTCGCCGCTTTTCCATTCGAAGAACATGTATTCGGCCCCGCCGAGCTTTTTGATTTCGTAGCGGCTGGCTGTGCGGTCGTTGGCATGCAGCACCGCCCCTTTGGTCCAGGTCCACCAGCCATTGGGGCTTTTGCCGTCCGGCAGCAGCACCAGCTCTTTAAAGAATAATTCCCCCTTCGCGGCCCTGGAAGCCGGATCGAAATCCCCGGGCTCAGCCACGAAGTCCACCGACTCCCACCTGCCGATGGCGGCGGGGTCGCTTACGAAAGGCAGGTTAATGTCGTCCTCGAGCTCGCCCTTCGCGTTGACCGAGCTCTTTATCTCAAGCGCCGATGACGGGCAGGCCGCCAGCAGGACGGCGAGAACAAATACGTTCTTCATAGTGTCTCCTTAAAAGCGCTCCGAAGCCATAAAATCACCCAAGCCGCGCCGGCCGCAGGGGCCGTAGCCGTCGTCCGGCAGGCTATAGGGCGAGACCGCGGCCGTCAGCGCCGCCGGCGGAGGTTCCGGCCGCGGGCCGAAGGTCACGAACAGCGCCGCCGCGGCGAAGGCCGGGACCAGCCAGGCGAAGACCGGCACGCGCCGCGCCGGCCGTCGGGCGCGGGCCAGCAGGCGCGCCTTCAGCGCGTCCTTCACGCGGCTGTCTGAGCCCAGGTCGGCGCTCCGCAGCCGGTGCTCCAGCCCCGCGAATTCCCTCTCGTCTAGATTTTCCGCTTTCATATGACCTCCGGCCCCAGCCGGTCCCGCAGTTTCTTCAGGGCCCTGAACAGCGTAACGCCCACGTTGCTTTCGGTCAGCCCGGTCTGCGCGGCTATCTCGCGAGCGCTCAGTTCCAGCGCGTATTTAAGGGCCACCAGCTCACGCTCCGTCTCCGAAAGGGCGCTCATCGCGGCCAGCAGCTGCGCGTTCTCCTCGCTCCGCTCAACCGCGCCCTCCACGGACTCAGCCGAAGCGAGGCGTTCCTCGAAGCCGTCTATGGAGAGCCCGCCGCGCACCGCCCGCCGCCGGTAATAGTCGTTGAGCGTGTTGCGCGCTATGGCGAACAGCCACGGCTCAACGGGTTTGCCCTGGTCGAAGGCGTCGAACTTGTCCAGCACCTTCTCGAACACGGCCGAGACCAGGTCGTCCGCCGCGTCGCGCGCGAGGACGCGGTAGCGGATATAGTTGTAGACCCGCTGGAAGTATTTGTCGTACAGCGCTTCGAAGCCCATATGTTTGCCGGCGCTTCCCAACGTTATTACGCGGGAGGCGCGGTTTTCTTACACGGCCTGGCCGGGCCGGGCGGCCCTTTTGTGCCTGACGAACTCTATCACGCCTGGCAGCACGGAGATAAAGATGATGGCGAGGATGACCGTGGTGAAGTTGTTCTTTACCACCGTGATGCCGCCGAAGAAGTAGCCGGCCAGCGTGATGGAGCATACCCACAGCAGGCCGCCGATGACGTTATAGGAGAGGAACTTGCCGTAGGTCATCGCGCCCACGCCGGCCACGAAGGGCGCGAAGGTGCGCACTATGGGCACGAAGCGGGCGATGATGATGGTCTTGCCGCCGTATTTCTCGTAGAAGGCGTGCGTCTTCTGCAGGTATTCCTTCCTGAAGATGCGGGAATTCTCGTAGTGAAAGACTTTCGGGCCGATATAATTGCCGACGGCGTAGTTGACGGTGTCGCCCAGCACGGCCGCCAGGGACAGCAGGGCCAGCGTCTTGTAGATATCCAGGTCGCCCAGCCCGCAGAAAACGCCGATGGCGAACAGCAGGGAGTCGCCGGGCAGGATGGGCGTGACCACCAGGCCGGTTTCACAGAAGATTATAAGGAAAAGGATCAGGTAGGTCCAGGCGCCGTAGTCCTGTATGACGCCGCCCAGGTACTTGTCCAGGTGCAGCAGCACGTCGAAGGCGTGCAGCAGGAACGCGAACAGTTTGTCGAATATTTCCATTAACCCCGCCTTAAATAAAATTGCCGCTGTTAAGCGGCAAGATTAAAATCTGGTGGGTGGTACAGGATTTGAACCTGTGACATCTGTCGTGTGAGGACAGCGCTCTACCGCTGAGCTAACCACCCGTGACTACCCGTTAATTTTACCACATTTGGGCCCTTTCAAGAAAACCACGGACCTCACACGTAGAACAGCACGGAGAAGTAGTGGCAGACGCTGCCGGCCAGCACGAAAAGGTGCCAGATGCCGTGAAAATACGGGAAGCGCCGGCCCAGGACGTAGAAGGCGATCCCGGAAGTATAGAACACGCCGCCTATCATCAGCCAGGCGAAACCCCAGGCAGGCAGCGCGTGCAGCAGCGGCCGCAGCGCTATCATTATCAGCCAGCCCATCAGGACATAGATGACCAGCTGCGGGATGCGCCGGCCTTTGCCGTGCACGACTTCCAGGATTATCCCGAAAACAGCCAGGCCCCAGACCACGCCGAAGATGGACCAGCCCCACGCGCCGCGCAGCGGCACCAGCGTAAAAGGCGTGTAGGTGCCGGCTATCAGCAGGTAGATGCTCTGGTGGTCGAAGACCCGGAAGAGCTGCTTGGCGCGCCCGGAGGAACTGTGGTAAAGGGACGAGGCCAGATAGAGCAGGAACAGCGTAGCGCCGTAAATGGAGAAACTGGTCACGCGCCAGGCGTCGCCGCGCTGGGCGGCAGACACCACCAGCACTATCAGGCCCGCCAGGGCCAGTGCCGCGCCGACTATATGGGTCACGCTGTTGAGGAGTTCGTCGTTCTTCATGGTGCGAGTATGCTCACCGCGCGGGGCAGCACCTCGAACGAGGCCGGCAGCCGCCCGCCGGCCTCGCCGTCTATATTAAGATAGACGGTCTCGTCCGAGTCCGCCTCCAGCCGGCGCAGGCTCACCAGCGACACGCCGGGAGAATCCAGGTGCGTTCCCCTGTACAGCAGCGGGAACTTGCGCGCCAGCGCCAGGCGGCTCATGTCAGCCACCAGCACCAGGTCCATCCGCCCGTCGTCGTCTTTGGCGCCGGGGGCCACCAGCATGCCGCCGCCCATCGACGAGGTATTGGCCAGCACGCCGAGGTGGTAGCGGCCGGAGATCTCGCGCCCGTCGGCCAGCAGCCGCAGCTCCCTGGCGCGCGCTCCCGCTATCGACAGCAGCGACGAGACGGCGTAAGACACCGTGCCGCCGAGCGGCTTGCCCATTTCTTTGATATGGTGCGCCACGTCTCCTGCCAGGCCGAAGGCGGCGATGTTGATAAAATGCCGCACGCCCGGCGAGCCGTCTTCTTTCGTATAGTGAACGCGGCCGGCGTCTATGGGGCGCACCGTGCCGCGGGCCAGCATGGCCAGCAGGCCCTCTCCGTCGCGCGGGCAGCCGAGGTGCCGGGCGAGATCGCAGCCGGAACCGGCCGGGAACGCGCCCAGCGCGGCGCGGCGCCGCTCCGCCGGCACGGCCAGCACGCCCTCGAGCGCCTCGCAGAAAGTCCCGTCACCGCCCACGGCGATGATCTTTTCCGCCCCGCCGAGCGCGGCTTTTTCCGCCAGCTCAGAAGCCTGCCCCGGCTTTTCAGTTATGGCGCAGCCGGAACCGGGGGCCAGGCGCAGAGCCCGGTCCTTTATCCCTTCCCAGAATTTACCCGCCCTGCCGTGACCGGCCGCGGGGTTCACGATAAAATAGTTTCCTGCCATGGTCGCGGCTATATTGTAACACTTCTCTAAAACAGAGGCGGCGCCTGAGCGAATGCTCGGGCGCCGCCTTTTTACGCCAGGAAGCGAACTACTTTTTCTTCGCTTTCTTTACGGCCTTTTTCGCCACTTTCTTCTTGGCGACTTTCTTGGCAACTTTCTTTTTAGCTTTAGGCATTGTCTTTTTTCTCCTTGCGCCAACTTGCGCTGTGAATTGATTCTATATATTGTCCATAGGTAATGCAACACTTTTTTTCCATTTTTGGGAAAATATTTTTTCCGGCCTTTCGGGCAAGTTTTTATATAATGAAAAAATGCCGCAGGAAACCGCCGTAGCCGAGTTGGAGAAGCTGCCCGAGGACAGGCCCTTCGCTGTTTTCCCGTCGGGGCTGCCGGTGCTGCTGGTGCGGCGCGGCGGCGAGGTCTTCGCGCTGGAGAACCGCTGCGCGCACATGGGCTGCCCGCTCGCCGCCGGGCGGCTCGACGGCTGGACGCTGGAGTGCCCCTGCCACGACTGGCGCTTCGACGTCAGGGACGGCAGTTTCCTCGACGCGCCAGAGCTGGGCCTGAAGACTTACGCGGTGCGGATAGAGAACGGAAAAGTACTGGTGAGGCTGCCATGAAAAAAATAACCATCTACGCGCTGAGCACCTGCCTGTGGTGCAAGAAGACCAAAAAATACTTCGACGACCTGAAGCTTCCTTACGAGACGATAGACTACGACAAGCAGGACGACGCCCGGCAGGAGCAGATCATGGCCGAGATCAAGAAAGACGGCTGCACGGGGTCCTTCCCCTTCACGCGCATCGGCGCGCATTGCGTGCAGGGTTACGATCCCGACGAGTTCGAGAAACTGCTGGAGAAGAAGTGAGCCTCGAGGCCCGCAAAGCGGCCCTGCGCTTCCTGTTCGCCCCGCTCGTCGACAAACTGGGCTACAAGTTCACCCCGGTGGAGGAGGACGCGGACTTCCTGCTGGAGCAGGAGGCGGTCCTGGAGGCCGAGACCGGCGTCCCCTATTGCCCCTGCCAGGCGCGAACGAAGGACCGGGCGGAGAACATGCGCATAGTCTGCCCGTGCATCCCTTTCCACCGCGCCCACTACGACGCGATGCGGCGCTGCTGGTGCGGGCTCTTCGTCCACAAGGACGTGACCGACCCGGACAAGCTCAAGCAGATCCCCGAGAGCAAGCTGAACCTTACCGATGCTCATTAAAGCCTTCGAAGAAACAGAAATAGCTCCTGGCGGCATGAAAGCCGCCGCGCTGGCCGGCCACGAGGTGGTGGTCTGCAACCACGGCGGGGCTTACTACGCCGTGGAGCGCGCCTGCGGCCACGCCAAAGCGCGGCTGGAGCGCGGCGCGCTGACCGGCTGGATCCTGACCTGCCCGCTGCACTACGCCCAGTTCGACATCCGCACCGGAGAGGCTCTCAGCGGTCCCGCCCCCAAAGCCCCCGACAGCAAGCACGCCGATCCCGCCGACCCGGCCCACAAGACCCGCTCCCTGAAAACCTGGCCGGTCAAGCTAGAGGACGGCTGGGTCTGCGTAGACCTTCCCTGAGACAAGCCCCCACGCTCCCCAACCCGGGCTGCAATAAAACCGGGGTGCCGCGCGTTGTACCAGTGAGCGGAAGAAAGGAGCATGGTTATGAAAAACTACATACTGGTTGCTTTGACACTCGGAGGCCTCGGTCTGGCGCTCAGCCTGCCCGCGGCGGCGGAGAAGGGCAAAGGTCCCTGCGCGGCGGACGCGGCCAAGTTCTGCAAGGACGTGAAGCCGGGCGAAGGGCGCGTGGCGGCCTGCCTCAAGGAGCACGAGAAAGAACTTTCCCAGGCCTGCACGGACCGCCGGGCGCTGGCGGCCGAGAAGAAGGGCAAGCGCGGCGGGAAGTTCGCGCGCCGCGGCAACCGCGGCGGCGGCAGCTGCATGCGCGAGTACGGCCAGGGCTTCGGGGCGGGCTTCAGGAACGGCTTCAAGATGCGCGCCGGCCTGGGCGGCAAAAACGCCAAGGCTAAGAGGAACAAGGGCGCCAAGGTCTGCGCCGCCGACGTGCAGAAACTGTGCGGCGAAGTGAAGCCGGGCGAAGGCCGCGTACGCGACTGCCTGATAAAGAACGTGGACAAGCTCTCGGAGGGGTGCAAGACCCGCACCGAGAAGGTGAAGGTCCGGCTGGAAGAGAAGGGTAAGAAGGTTTAAGAGCGCCGTTCTTCCGCAGTAAAAAAAGGGCGGCCCTCCTCGCGGGGGCCGCCCTCACTTTTGCGCGGGCCCTCAGCGCAGGCGCACGCGCTCCGGCATGAAGGTCAGCTTGGCCATTTCTATCGGTTTGGAAACAAAGAGCAGCGAGGCCGCGTCCACGCGCAGGCCGTAAAGCACGCCGTTAACCGCCAGCAGCCAGCGGGGCGCCGACTCTATCTGCGCGTCCGGGGTAAGGGAATAGTAATAAAGACCGTCGGAGCCGACGCGCAGCGCAACGGTACCCTCCCTCTCCGCCAGCGGCTCCAGGTTGCGGAACACGGCGTAGGTGACGACGCCGCCGAAGGTGATCTTCTGCGACTTCTCATACAGCAGCCCGAACAGGGAATTTACGGCGACCTCCAGTTTCTCGCCGGAAGAGCTCTCTATCGAAACCACGCCGTCGGTCTCTTTCAGGTTCAGCGCGAGGCCCCTATACTTGTAAACCGCCCCGGCGGCCAGCGCGGTCTCTTTCCACGCCCCGGCGGCCAGAGGCGCGGCCGCCGGCTTCAGGGTAAACCAGGCCTCCCAGTCCGCGTCGAAAACAACGGTGGCCAGGAAGTTCACCCCGCCTATGGTGAGCGGCAGCGAGGCCTGGTCGCGGGCTGCCAGCAGCTCCAGCAGCGGCGCCCCGCCGATGATAGAGATCTCAGCCCTGGCGCCAGCCAGCTCGGCCGCGGCGGCGCTTTCACTCCGTCCCCAGTCCGCGGATGCCGGCAGCACCGCCAGCATCAGCATTATGAAAATTTTCATATCCACATTTTATCAAATCCCCGGCGGCCAAGTGTGATGGGCCGGCGAGGGTATGTCTTCACTGGGGTCGCTCGTTGGTTGGCGGCCTACCGCGGGGACGCTCGTGGGTTAGCGGCCTACCGTGAGGGCAGGAACGCAAAAACGCGCTCGCGCACACCGTGCGCTCGCTCCGCATTCGCCCTCCGCGCTTACGCAAGCGTCGGGCTCATGAGGGTTTTTGCTAACCCTGCCCTCACGGTCTCCGCTGGTTGCTCGCTTGGTATCGTACTGACAGAGGAGGCGGAGGGGACGGCAGGGGAGGGGTTCCGTGCGACTTTGGGGAGGGGGGCCCCGCCCATAATTTCCCAAGGGCGGGGGGAACCGCGCAACGGTTCCCCTCTGCCCAGGAGCACGGGGCCCCTTCCCTGCCGGCCCCGACTTCGCATCTCGCGGCCCTTCGGGATAAAGAAAAACCGCCCGGTTTTGAGGCCGGGCGGTTCGTCAAGAGAAAGAAGGATTACTTCTTTTTCTTGCCGGAATTCTTCATGATGGCGCGGGAGATGTTGCCCTTCTTATCGATGAAGTACAGGTAGCCCTTTTCTTTCTTCAGGCCGACCTTCACGGCGACCTTGGCTTTGCCGCCCTTCTTTTTACCGCGAGCCATCAGCGCGCAGGAGATGTCGCCTTTCTTGTCGATGAAGTAAAGGTAACCCTTCTCACGCTTCAGACCAACTTTCTGTATCATTTCAGCCATTTCACTTTCCTCCGTTAACTTCCCCCCACTGTTCTCGTCGGGGCGTATTTTCGCACCCGTCGGGGGCGATAGGAAAATACTACATTATGCCGACGGAGAATGCAATAGCTATTTTTCAGCAATTTAAAAAAAGCCGTTTTCAGGCCTGCGCCGCCGCCGGCGGGGGGTCCATTTTTTCCGGCTCCGGCTCCGTCAGGAACTCGCCGAAGAAGGCCGAAACCTTGGCTTTGTACACCTCGCCGCCCACCTCCGCGCACTTCGCGTGCGAGGCGCCGGCCACCGTCCAGGTCTGCTTCTTCTCCGAGCCGCAGAGCCCGAAGAGCCTGTCGGCGTCGGCCGACGGCACCAGGTCGTCGTTATCGCCGAAGATGAAAAGAGCGGGAACCTTCACCCTGGGGGCGTTGTAAAGCGGGCTGTAGGGCTCCGGGTCCGCTTTCAGCTTGCGCCGCACGAAGAACAGCGTGAGCCAGACCAGCGGGAAATAGGGCGTCTTCAGGCGGCGCCAGCTCCAGTTGGCCACCACCTGGTTGTAGGACAGGAAAGTGTTCTCCGCCAGCAGGCAGGCCAGCTCCGGGTATTTAGCGGCGGAGTAGACCGCCACCGCGCCGCCCATGGAGACGCCGTACACGCCCACCGCCTCGGCGGCCTGCGGCCGGTTCGCCTTCAGGAACTCGTAGGCCGCATCGAAGTCGCGGGTCTCCAGATAACCCACGCTGGAAACCGCGCCCTTGCTCTCGCCCGAAGCCCTGAAGTCGAAATAGAGCAGGTTGAAGCCCTGCTCGGCCAGGAACCAGGTGTCGCGCAGCGTCTCCCCGCGGTTGGAGCCCCAGCCGTGGCAGAAAATTATCGTGCGGCCGCTCTCGCCGCCGGGCGCCGGGATGAACCAGCCCTTCAGCCGCACGCCGTCGGCGGTCGCGAACTCCACCGCCTCGTGCGCCAGTTTGTAATTATCCGGCGTGAAGGCCAGCGCCCCCTTGCGGGCCGGCTGAAGGATCGCGGCGCTCTTGTTGTAGGCCAGGTAAACAAGCACGCCGGCCAGCACCGCCAGCGCGAATAAAAACCAGTTCAAAAGTTCAACTTTGCTCATGAAGTCTCCGTTGCGGGCCTAAAAGCCCTTAAGGTCCAGCAGGTCAGAATAATCGTAGAAGCCGGGCTTTTTGCCGGCCAGCCAGGCGGCGGCTTTCAGGGCGCCCGCCGCGAACACCGCGCGGGAATGGGCCATATGGCGCAGTTCCACCCGCTCGTGCGGCCCGGCGTAAAGCACCGCGTGGTCGCCCACGATGTCGCCCGCCCGGATGCTGCTGATGGGCGGCAGTGCCCCGCCGCGGGCGGCGGCTATGCGCTCCGCGTAGCGCAGCGCGGTGCCTGACGGCGCGTCCTTCTTGGCAGTATGGTGGGCCTCGGTGATGTGGATGTCGAAATTCTTCAGCCGCGCCGCCGCCAGCGCCGCCAGCGCGAAGGTCAGGTTGACAGCCGGGCTCATATTGGGCGAGAAGAAGACCGGCGTTTTCCGGCCCGCGGCCCGCAGTGCGGCCAACTGGGGCTTGGAAAAACCGGTAGTGCCGGTCACGAAAGGCACCCGCACCCGCGCGCAGGCGGCGGCGTAGCCGCAGGCGGCGGCTGGCGAGGAGAAATCCACCACCGCGTCAGCGGAGGCCAGCAGGCGGGCGAAGGCTTCGGGCCCCTCGGCGTCCCGCCCGGCCGAGTGGTCCACACCGCCGGCGTAGCAGAAAGCCGGAGAGGCCTCTATTTCGGCCCGCACGGCGCGGCCCATGCGGCCGGCCGCCCCGCAAACAAGCACCTTAAGGGCTCTTTTCATTAAACTTATTATAAACTTTATATATTCATCACACAACAACGCCCGCCCGCCTTCCGTTGCCTTCCCCCGCCCCGCTTTGCTATTCTCTTTATAATGATATACCTGCTTTCGCTGGTGATAGTCATTCTCCTGTTCCTCATCGGCGCCCTGCTGAGCAAGATCTACAACCTTAAGCTGGATAAGCCCTCTTCGGACGCCGGCGGCAGCGAGACTTCCCTTAAAACCACCTGGAGCAAGTTCGACGAACTGCTCACCAGCCTGCTCACCATCCACGAGATAGGCATAGTCAACGCCGGCCAGATAAAGAAAGAGGAGTTCTACCAGACCGTGGTGGAATCCGCCTGCGACCTGATCAGCTCCCCGCGCGGCTCGCTGATGATCCACGACCCCCAGGCCGACGAACTGCGCATCTGCGCCTCAAAGAACATCTCCAAAGAGGTAATAGAGAGCACCCGCATAAAGCCCGGCCTCGGCATAGCCGGCCGCGCCTTCCAGACCGGCGAGACCATCTTCGTCACCGACCCGGCGCAGAACAACCAGTACAAAGATTTCATCGGCAAGGAAGAACAGAAGGACCCTTTCATCGCCATCCCGCTCAAGCTCAAGGAAAAGCCCTTCGGCGTGCTGAACCTGCACCTCTCCCGCGAGAAGGAATCCTTCACCGACTACGACCTCAAGTTCCTCACGCTGCTGGCCGGCGAGACCGCCATCACGCTCGAGAATATCAAGCTCTACGAGAGCCTCGAGAACTTCTACCTCGAGATGGTGCAGACGCTGGCGCGCGTGATAGACGCCAAGGACTCCTACACCGGCGACCACGCCGGCCGCGCGCGGCAGAAGGCCAGGCGCCTGGCCGAGGAGCTGCACATGCCGGCGCAGATGCTGCGCTACGTCGAATACGCCGCGCTGCTGCACGACATCGGCAAGATAGGCATAGACGGCGCCATCCTCTCCAAACCGGGCAAGCTCACCAGCGAGGAATACGAAGAGATAAAGAAGCACCCGGCCATCGGCTACCAGATCCTGTCACCGATCCATTTCCTCGGCCCGGTCTCGCAGATGGTGCTGTACCACCAGGAGTGGTTCAACGGCATGGGCTATCCCGAGGGCCTCAAGGGCGAAGAGATACCGCTGGGCGCGCGCATAGTGGCCACCATAGACGCGTGGGACGCCATGCGCAGCGACCGCCCGTACCGCAAGGCGCTCTCCGTAGAGATAGCCGAAGACCAGCTGGTCAAAGGCTCCGGGAAACAGTTCGACCCGCAGGTGGTAACCGCCTTCCTGAAGCTCGAGAAAGACGGCTGGCCCGAGTTCGGGAAATAGGCCGTGCTGTTCATCGTCCCCACCCCGATAGGCAACCTCAAGGACATCACTTTGCGCGCGCTGGAGGCGCTCAAGGAAGCCGACGCCGTGTTCTGCGAGGACACCCGCCGCACGGTCAACCTGCTGAACCACTTCGGCCTGCAGAAAAAACTTTTCCGCTATAACGAGCACGACGAAAAATCCGTGGCCGGCGCCATGGCCTGGCTGCGCTCGGGCAAAAGCGCCGCGCTGGTCACCGACGGCGGTTCGCCGTGCATCTCCGACCCGGGCCGCAAGCTGGTGGCGCTGGCCCGCTCCACCGGCGTCAAGGTCACGGCGCTCCCCGGCCCGTCGGCCGTGATAGCCGCCGCCGCCGGCTCCGGCCTGCCCTGCGACTCTTTCGTTTTCCTCGGCTTCCTGCCCCGCTCGCGCGGCAAGATAGTGAAAGCCCTCAAAGCCGCTTTCGAGCTGAAGAAGACCGTCATCCTTTTTGAATCCCCCTACCGGCTGAAAAAATTCCTGGCCCTGGCCAGGGAAGAGTTCGGCCCCGGCCTGACCGCCATCGTCGCCCGCGAGATCAGCAAGATCTACGAGGAATGGACCGGCGGGGCGATAGACGAGACTATCGCCAAAACAGAAGCCGCCGGAGACGTCAAGGGCGAGGTGGTCGTGCTGTTGCGTCCGCCCGAGGCCGCGGAAGAAGAGGAGCCCGGCGGGCCCGACGAGGCGCCGGACCTGCCGTGAAGAAGGTCCTTTTCGTGTGCACCGGCAACACCTGCCGCAGCGTGCTGGCCCACTACTACGCTGCCAAGCTGGCCGCCGACAACAAGCTCCCGTTCAAATTCTTCTCCGCCGGTCTGGCCGCCGAAAGTTCCATCCCGCAGCCCAAAATAGTAGCGGACCTCCTGGCCAAAGAGGGCGTAAAAGACTTCAGGCACATCCCGGTCCCGCTCACCGGCAAGTTGATCAAGAGCCACGACCTGGTGCTCGCCATGACCGCCGCCCACAAGGCCGGCATAATCGCCCGCTATCCCCGCGCCGCCAAAAAGACGCAAACCCTCGTAGACTACGCCGGCTTCGGCAACGGCGATATCGCCGACCCCTACGGCCGCGACGACCTCTTTTACTTTGAAATTTTCAAGCTGATAAAGTCGGCGGTTAAAGCGGCGCTTGAAAAGCTGAAAAAGAAGTAAAATAGATTTAGATTTTTTGCGGCAAAAAAGGAGACCACCATGTACGACGAACTCAAGAAGTACGATCCCCAGCTTTACCAGGCCGTCAGGGGCGAGGTGCTGCGCCAGCAGAACAACCTCGAGCTGATCGCCTCGGAGAACTACACCTCCCGCCCCGTGCTGGAGGCCCTCGGTTCGGTATTGACCAACAAGTACGCCGAAGGCTACCCCGGCAAGCGCTACTACGGCGGCTGCGAGCACGTGGACGTGGCCGAGAAGCTGGCCATCGACCGCGCCAAAAAACTCTTCCACGCCGACCACGCCAACGTGCAGCCCCATTCAGGCACCCAGGCCAACATCGCCGCCTACCTCTCCCTGATCAAGCCCGGCGACACCGTGATGGGACTCAACCTTTCCCACGGCGGCCACCTCTCCCACGGCCACCCGCTCAATTTCTCCGGCCTGTATTTCAAGATCGTCACCATCGACGTCAGCCAGGAGACCGAGCTGATCGATTACGAGAAGATGGAGAAGGACATAGAGAAGTTCCGCCCCAAGCTGATCATGGCGGGCGCTTCCAACTACTCCCGCAAGTGGGACTGGGCCCGCATCAAGCGCGCCGCCGACGCCTGGAAGTGCTTCCTCGTCACCGACATCGCCCACTACGCCGGCCTGATCGCCGCGGGCATCTACCCGTCTCCGGCTGAGTACGCCGACATCATGACCACCACCACCCACAAGACCCTGCGCGGCCCGCGCGGCGGCCTGATCCTGTGCAAGTCGCCCTACGCCAAGGCCGTTGACCGCACCAACTTCCCCGGCAACCAGGGCGGCCCGCTGATGCACGCCGTGGCGGCCAAGGCCGTCTGCTTCAAGGAAGCGCTCTCCCCCAAGTTCAAGGAATACCAGACGCAGGTGCTCAAGAACGCCCGCAAGCTGGCCCGCGAGCTGCAGGGCCGCGGCTACCGCATAGTCTCCGGCGGCACCGACTGCCACCTGATGAGCGTGGACCTGCGCGCCAAGAACATCACCGGCCTCGACGCCGAGAAGGCGCTGGACAAGGCCGGGATAACGGTGAACAAGAACACCATCCCGTACGACCCGCAGAAGCCGATGATCACCAGCGGCGTGCGCCTGGGCACCCCCGCCATCACCACCCGCGGCATGAAGGAGAAGCAGATAACCATCGTGGCCGGCCTGATAGACGAGGCCATAACCCACGCCTCCGACGATAAGGCCCTGAAGGGGATCAAGGAGCAGGTCAAGCAGCTCTGCGCCGGCTTCCCCATGTACCCCGGCTTCGAGAACTAGCCTGAAAGCCCGGACAAGAGAGGGCCGCGCGGCGGGCGCGGCTCTCTCTTTTTAACAGCGGGAAAGATGCTGAGAGCGGCATTGATGGAGACAAGATGAAAAAATATTCAATACTTCTGCTGGCGGCGCTGGGCTGCGGCTGCGCTGCGCCGGCGATCTACAATGCGGCCGGCCAGGGCGACCTTACGCGTGTGCAGGCGCTGCTGGCTTCGGGCACGGACCCCAACGAACACTCAAAATACTACGCCAACGAAACAGCCCTGCACGAGGCCGTAATCTACTCCCACCCGGAAGTCGCCAGGTACCTGCTCGAACACGGCGCCGACCCCAACGCGGAGGCTTCCACCAACATTCTCGGCCATTTCCAGAACATCGGCACGCCGCTGATGTACGCGTCCTGCAAGGGGCAGACCGCCCTGGTGCAGCTGCTGCTGGAACACGGGGCCGACCCGGACCCGAAACCGGGCATCTGCGTGAGAGGCCGCTACAGCCAGCCGGACGGCGACGAGGGCACGCCGCTGCAGGTCGCGGAGAAGCGCGGGCACTCGGTCGTGGCCCAGCTGCTCAAGTCGGCTATCTCCTCCCGGCTGGGGCTGACCACCGGCACCGCCAGGAACGCCGACGCGTATGGTCCCCTGGTGGGCGCGCTGCTCAAGGACTATAAGGGCGGGGGGCGCACCATCGCGGTGACGGGGTTCACGCGGCCCGACGGGCGCGCAACGGCCGACGGAACCGTGGTGGCCGAGCGCGTGACCACAGAATTGATCAGGCAGAAGCGGCTGACGGTGGTGGAACGAAAAGCGATAGAGAAGGTCCTCTCCGAGCTGAAGCTGCAGCTCTCCGGCATAGACGCGGACTCCACGCGCAAGCTGGGCAAAATGCTGGGCGCGGACCTGCTGGTAGTAGGCACCGTAACGGAACTGCCCGGGAGCAGGCTGGAAGTCAACCTGCGGCTGGCCAGCGTCGAGAGCGGCGAGGCCATCAGCGCGGTTTCCGGCCAGGTGGCCAAAGACTGGCTCAACTAGGGCCGCACAAATAAAGAAGGCCGCGCTTTGGGCGCGGCCTTCTTTATTTTGCGGCAGCGGTTATTCCTCCGCGGCCCGCCTGGAGGAAAAAACCGCGCCTATTATCAGCGCGGCGCCGGCGGCGAGGAAGACCCAGTCGCGCGGGGCCATGCCGGCGGAGGCGCCCCAGAACAACGCCGAGACCAGCACGGCCAGAGGGCTTTTGAGGTTATTCATCGCGGCCAGCGCCGCGGGTTTGGCGCGGGCGGCGCCGGTGTTCCACAGATAGAATCCGGCGCCGGACGCGGCCAGCCCGAGGTAGAGCAGCGCGCCCCAGCGCCGCGGCTCGTAAGACAGCAGTTCCCCCCAGTCAGAGCCGAAGGCCGCCCAGGCCAGCGTCACCAGCACCGCGCCCAGGTAGAGCCAGCCGAAGACCGCCAGGTCGCTCTCTTCCGGGTTGCGCCGGCGCCAGTCCCGGTAAGCCACCTGGCCCCAGGCGAAGGCCAGGTTGGAGACCTGCATCACGGCGAAGGCGGCCCAGAAGGTGCGGCGGTCGGCCTGCCAGCGCTCCACGAGGGCGGCACCGGCCAGCGCGGCCAGCGCCGCGCCGAACAGCCCAGCCGGGAAGCGGCCCCGGCGCGCGGCGTGCAGCGCCGCCACGTAGAGCGGGGTAAACACGGTAAACAGCGCCACCTGGTAGGCCTGCAGCACGATGAAGCAGTAGTTCAGCGCCACGCACATCAGCCCGAACTGCACCGCGCCTATGCCCAGCAGCGCCGGCACGGCGGCGCGGCCCGCGCGCGGGACCCGCAGCCAGGGCAGCAGGATGAGCAGCGCCAGCGCCAGGCGGATAAAACTCACCAGCACCGGGTCCGCGCCGGCCACCCATTGTTTATTGATGCCGAAGGAGAAGGCCCAGAGGCAGGAAACCAGTATCAGCCTGTCCATATAGAAGATTGTATAAATTAGGGAGGAACCTGCGGGCTCCCGGGCAAAATTTCGCGCTTTTCCCGGTTCAATTATTATAAAATACTTATTAATGGCGGGATGCCCCATTTTAGGGATCCGGTCATAGGACGCTTTCATCTTTATAAGGCAAGGAGCGTATAATGGCTAAGAAGGTACTGGCGGAAATAGGCGTGATAGGCGGCACCGGCCTCTACGCCATGGAAGAACTCAAGATCTTGAAGGAAATAAAGGTTAAAACCCCCTTCGGCGACCCCTCTGACAAGATCATCCTCGGCACCCTGGCCGGCATAAAAGTCGCCTTCCTCCCCCGCCACGGCCGCAAGCACGCCATGCTCCCCGGCGAGATCAACCAGCGCGCCAACATGTGGGCCCTCAAGTCCATAGGCGTGAAGACCATCATCTCGGCCAGCGCCGTCGGCTCGCTGCGCGAGGAACTGCCCCCCACCCATTTCGTCTTCCCCGACCAGTTCGTGGACCAGACCAAGGGCCGCCCCTCCACCTTCTTCGGCAACGGCATAGTCGGGCACGTCCCGATGGCCGAGCCGTTCTGCATGGCCGTCTCGGACATGATGTATAAAGAAGCCGTGAAGCTGGGCATCAAGGCCCATAAGGGCGGCACCTACTGCTGCATGGAGGGCCCCGGCTTCTCCACCAAGGCGGAATCCAACTTCCACCGCAAGATGGGCTACTCCATTATTGGCATGACCATGGCCACCGAAGCCAAGCTCGCCCGCGAAGCCGGCTTCCATTACGCGCCGGTCTCCCTCGTCACCGACTACGACTGCTGGAAGGAAGGCGAGGAAGTGGACCAGCACAAGGTCTCCGAGACCATGACCAAGAACATCCACAATATCCGCCGCCTGCTGGTGAAGATCATCCCGCTGGTGGCAAAGGCCGGCTGCCGCAACGGCTGCGACGGTTTCATAAAGAGCTGCCTGCTCACCCACAAGGAAAATTTCCCGCCCGCGACTTACAAGAAACTGAAGCTGATCCTGGAGGGTTAACATGGCAACGAAGCCCGCAAAGAAGCGCCCGGTCAACAACAGCGGCAGGAACGCTATGCGCAGGAAACTGATAGAGGCCGCCAAGGCGGCCCAGAAGAAGGCCTATTGCCCGTACTCCCGCTACCCGGTAGGGGCGGCGGTGCTCACCGAATCGGGCCGCATCTATTCCGGCTGCAACGTTGAGAACGCCTCGTTCGGCCTGGCCATCTGCGCTGAACGGGTGGCCATCTTCAAGGCCGTCAGCCACGGCGAGAAGCGGGTAAAGGCCCTCTGCGTGGCCGCCAAGTCGGCCAGGCCCTGCGGCGCCTGCCGGCAGGTCATCATTGAATTCGCGGCCAAAGACGCGGAGATGATCTACCTGGACTGGCAGCCGCTGGAGCGGAAGGAAAAAGTCACCATAACCACGGCCGGCAAGATGCTGCCGCTGGCCTTCGACCCCTCGGAAGCCGGCCTTTAAGATTCAGGAACTCCTCTTAGGAGGGGTTCAGCGGAGCCGGAGCCGCGAGGCGAAGGCGAAGCGGCGACGAAACGGGGAACCTTAGGTTCCCCTTGCAGAGTACCCGGCCGACGAAGGCCGGGCCGATAATCGGCCCCGCGCAATGCGCGGGGTACGACCTAGACGGAGGTAACATGGACGTCAAGACGCTGACAAAACTCACCAAGTGGATGGAAAGCACCGACCTCGAGGAAATAACCTGGAGGAGCGGCGACGACAAGATCAGCCTGAAGCTCAACAACAGCCCCGAGCACAGCGCCGCTATCACCTCCTCGATGGAGCCGGTGCTCGCGCCGTCCATCGGCATCTTCCGCTTCGCCCGCCCGGGCAAGACCAACCACCTGAAGGAGGGCTCCTCCGTGAAGAGCGGCCAGGAACTCGGCGTGGTGGAGGTGGGCAAGGATTTCAAGAGCGTCACGGCCCCCTCCAACGGCCTGCTCAAGATAATTTCCATAGAGGACGGCAAGCCGGTGGAATACGGCCAGCCCCTCTTCTTCTTCGAGCCCAAGTAAACGATGACGGCAAAGCCTTCGGTGATCAAGTGCCCCAAGTGCGGCTACCTGCCGAACATGCTGGGCGACACTTGCCTCAAATGCAATACCCCGCTGGACAAGGTCTGCGGGGAATGCGGCTTTGCCAACAAGGTGGAGAAGAACTATTGCGACCAGTGCGGCGCGGTGCTGACGCTGCAGCCGCCGCCCCGGCAGGAGGCGCCCCCGCCCCCGCCGCCCGGCCGCCCGGCCGAACAGCCCATGCCGGAGCAGAAGCATCCCTTCAAGATAGAGATGGAGTCCATCCAGGATACGGTCTCGGAGCGGGCCACTTCGTTCCGCAGCAAGTCCGTGCCGCCCCCGGCCCAGCCCGCCGCTGAGCCCCCCAAACCGGGGGCCGCCGCGCTCCCGCAGGGCAAGCCGGCGCCGCTCCCGCCCGAAAAGGTCACCAGCGCCATGAGCCCGGATTCGGCGCGCCTGCCCCGCCAGACCGCGCTCCCGCACGCGGTCCGCCCAAGCCTGGTAAAGCGGCTGGCCGGCCCAGTGCTGACCGTGCTGCTGGCCGGAGTGCTGCTGACGATACTTTACATGATAGTCGCGCCTTCGCTGCCCAAGCTGCGCCTGACCATGACCGCCAAGTCCTACCTGACGGCCATCTCAGAAGGCAAATTCGAGAAGGCCTACGACCTGCTGTCGTCCAACTCCAAGGCTGCCTGCTCCCTGGAAGAATACCTCAAGAACAGCAAGGACTACTACGCCAAGGCCCCGGCCTGGGAGTTCAAGGACGTGCAGGTGTTCACCATGACCGCCGACGCCGCGATGATCCGCTACCAGCTGCGCGAGGCGGGCGGCGAGTGGAAGCCGGACTACATCTCCTTCGTGCGGGAGCACAACCGCTGGACCCGCCCTTACATCTGGATCCTTTTCGCCCCCATCGACGACGCGCTGCGGCGGCAGGACATTCCCCAGGCGCTGTTCCTGGCGCAGAAGCTTTACCTGACGGACCCGGTAGACCCGCGCTCGTCGGCCTACCTCTGCGAGACCGAGTTCCTGATGGGCCTGCACGAGAAGGCCGCGGAGTCCTGCAAGCGCACCATCGACACGGCCTCCATCTATCCCGTAGGCTATGTCAGCGAGAACCTCTTCCAATATCACTCTCACTACGCCGACTGTTTGCGCTACCTGCAGCGCGACCGCGTGGCCCTGCAGGAGTACGACAAGCTTTTGAGATGGCCCGGCCTGACCGCGGACCAGCTCTGCCCGCTGCACATGAACCGCGCGGACTCTTATATTTACCTCAAGGAATACGAGAAGGCCCTCAACGAGGTCATGACCGCCTCCGGCCTCTGCCTGCAGAACCCGGAGCGCGACGACGCCAGGAAGCGCCTGAATTACATGAGCGGCTCCGCCGGCCCCGAGGCCATAGCCTTCGCGCAGAAATCCCGCTTCCAGCAGGGCATGCCGCCCATTGGCGAGGCCCGCCGCCAGCAGTTGGAGGCGCTGAAGGCCAGGGTGGGCCCCAAGAACGCCAAATTCCTGCCTAAAGACCAGTGGCTGGCCGTGCACGTGGGCGGGCCGGAATACCGCGTCTTCCTGCGCGAGGAGGTCTACAGCCCCGCCACCCGGAAGGCCGAGACCCGCGACGTCTTCATTTTTCTGATCAACCTCTGGACCAGCAAAGCCAAGGTAGAGAAAGCCCCGCCGGCGCCGCCGCCCCCGGGCGCGCCGCCCAGAAAGTAAAGTGGAGGATTAATGTTTAAAAAAGTTCTTATCGCCAACCGCGGCGAAATAGCCGTGCGCGTCATCCGGACCCTGCGCGAGCTGGGCGTGCCGTCCGTGGCCGTCTATTCCGAGGCCGACCGGTCCTCGCTGCACGTGCGGCTGGCCGACGAGGCCGTCTGCATAGGGCCCGCGATGGCCAAGGAAAGTTACCTGGTCATCCAGGCCATCATCGCCGCCGCCAAAGTCACCGGCGCCGACGCCATCCACCCCGGCTACGGCTTTCTCTCCGAGAACGCCGACTTCTCCGCGGCCTGCCGCGACAACGGCATAGCCTTCATCGGACCCTCCCCCAAGTCCATACAGCAGCTCGGCCACAAAGCCGAGGCCCGCAAGATGGCCGTCAAAGCCGGCGTGCCCGTGACTCCCGGCACCAAGGACTGCGTCTCCGTGAAGGAAGCGGCCGCTCAGGCGGCCAAGATCGGGTTTCCCATAATGATCAAGGCCGCGGCGGGCGGCGGCGGCAAGGGCATTCGCATCGTGCGCGAGGCCGCCCAGCTGGCCAACGAGATGAACATGGCCTCCAGCGAGGCCAAGGCCGCCTTCGGCAACGGCGAGGTCTATTTCGAGAAGTACATCGAACTGCCCCGGCACATAGAGGTACAGTTCGCCCGCGACACGCACGGCAACGTGATAGCTTTCCCCGAGCGCGATTGCTCCATCCAGCGCCGCCACCAGAAGCTGGTGGAGGAAACCCCCTCCCCCGCAGTGGACAAGAAACTGCGCGCCAAGCTGGAGAAAGCGGCCGTGGACCTGGCCGAGGCGGCCAACTATGTGGGCGTGGGCACGGTGGAGTTCCTGCTTACCCAGACCGGCGAGTTCTATTTCATGGAAGTGAACACCCGCCTGCAGGTGGAGCACCCGGTCACCGAATGCGTCACAGGCTTCGACCTGGTGCGCGAGCAGCTGCTGGCCGCCTCGGGGGAGAAGCTGACCTATACCGGCGGCAATACCGTGCCGCTGCAGGGCCATTCCATAGAACACCGCATCAACGCCGAAGATTTCAGCCGCAACTTCGCGCCCTCCGTGGGCCGCATAGAGGAGTGGCTGCTGCCCGGCGGCCCCGGCATCCGCGTGGACACCCACGTCTACGCCGGCTACAACCTGCCCGTCTATTACGACAGCATGCTGGCCAAGCTCATAGTCTGGGCCCCGACCCGCGAGATGGCGGTGGAGCGCTCGCGCCGCGCGCTGGCCGAGTTCAAGGTGAAAGGTGTGAAGACCACCATAGACGCCCACCAGCTGATAGTCGACAGCCAGGACTTCAAGGCCGGCAAGACCGATACCGGCTTCATGGAGCGCCTGCTGGCCCCGGCCGAACCCGCCGCAGCTAAATGAAGACGGCCGGCAAGATAGTATCACTGAGGAAGGCCGTGGCCCTGCGCTCCGCGCTGAAAAAGGCCGGCAAGCGGGTCGTTTTCACCAACGGCTGCTTCGACCTGCTGCACGCGGGGCACGTCTATTCGCTCGAGAAGGCCCGCTCGCTGGGCGACTTCCTGTTCCTGGGGCTCAACTCCGACGCCTCCGTAAAACGCCTTAAAGGTCCCTCCAGGCCCCTCAACGGGGCCGCAGACCGCGCCATAGTGCTGGCCGCCCTGGCCGCCGTGGATGCGGTAGTGGTTTTCAAGGAAGACACCCCGCAGAACCTCATAAAAGCCCTGCGCCCCGACATCCTGGTCAAGGGCGCGGACTACCGCAACGCCGCGGTAGCCGGGGCCGAATTCGCCGGCCGGGTGGCCCTGGTCCCCCTGCTGAAGGGCCGCTCCACCACCGCCCTCGCCCGCAAGCTGAAGTGTTGAGCATTATTTTAGCCTAAACAGCCCTCCAATTTAATAGAATATCCCAATAATATGACCGACATTTTCGACAAGTGCCGCAATTTCCACATTGTTAAACAGCTCATAGCCTCCGGCATCTACCCCTATTTC
Source organism: Elusimicrobiales bacterium (assembly GCA_028688015.1). Lineage (GTDB taxonomy): Bacteria > Elusimicrobiota > Elusimicrobia > Elusimicrobiales > UBA9959 > UBA9959. The sequence continues at coordinate 187,372 of JAQTZB010000003.1, forward strand.
AAGGAACTGGAGTCCGAACAGGCCCCCGAGATCACCATCAAGGGCAAGAAGTTCATCATGTTCGGGTCCAACAACTACCTGGGCCTCGCCAACGACCCCCGGATGAAGAAAGCCGCAATAGACGCGGTTGAAAAGTTCGGCACCGGCGTGGCCGGCTCGCGCTTCCTCAACGGCAACACCGTACTGCACACCGAACTGGAGCGCAAGCTCGCCGCCTTCAAGGGCCGCGAAGCCGCCCTCATTTACGCCACCGGTTACCAGATGAACCTGGGCGTGGTCTCGGCCCTGGTCGGCAAGGGCGATTTCGCCATCGTGGACAAGCTCAACCACGCCAGCATCCTCGACGGCTGCCGCCTCTCCCACGGCGAACTGCGCCGCTTCCGCCACAACGATCCCGAAAACCTGGACAAGGTCCTCAAGGAAATAGGCCCCCGCCACGGCAAACTGGTCATAGTGGACGGCGTGTTCTCCATGGAAGGCGACATCGCCCCCATCCCGGAGATCTCCAAGGTCTGCCGCAAGCACGGCGCCCGCCTGATGGTGGACGACGCGCACGCCACCGGCGTGCTGGGCAAGCACGGCCGCGGCACCTGCGAGCATTTCAACCTCTCCCACAAGGACGTGGACCTGGTGGTGGGCACCTGCTCCAAGAGCTTCGCCTCCGTGGGCGGCTTCGTGGTGGGCGACGCCGACATACTCCACTATGTCCAACACATCTCCCGCTCCATGATCTTCTCGGCCTCCCTGCCGCCTTCCTCGGTAGCCGCCATCTCCAAGGCGCTCGATATCATAGAAGCCGAGCCGCAGCGCATCAAGAAGCTGTGGGACAACGCCGCCTACCTCATGAAGCGTTTCAAGGCCATGGGCCTGAACACCGGAGAGACGCAGACCCCCATCATCCCCGTTGTCATCGGCGACAACGAAAAGACTTTCATGCTCTGGCGCATGCTCTACGACCATGGCCTGTTCACCAACCCTGTGGTCAGCCCGGCCGTGCCTCCCAAGCGCGCCATGCTGCGCGTGGTCGCCACCGCCACCCACACCCGGGAGCAGCTCGACCGAGCGCTGGACATCTTCGAGACCTGCGTCAGGAAGGTCCTGAAAAAAAAGCCGGTCCTCGCGAAGTAAAGCCTCTTTTATGTCCTTAGATATCCGCGAACTGTCCGAGGCGGACCTCGGCGCTTTCATAGACTATCCCTACGCCCTGTTCCGGCGCCACCCTTACTGGGTGGGCGAACTGAAGAAGGACGTGCGCCACCTGCTCGACACCGGCCACCCCTTCTGGCGCCACGGCGAACGCGCCCTCTTCATGGCCTTCCGCGACGGCCGACCTGCCGGGCGCGTGGCCGCCATAGTCAACAGCGCCCACAACAATTTTCACAACGACAAGGCGGGCTTCTTCGGCTTCTTCGACTGCGAGGACGACAGGGAGGCCGCGGCGGGGCTGCTCAGAGCCGCGTGCGCCTGGTTGAAGGCCCGCGGCATGGATTCCGCCCTGGGCCCGGTCAACCCTTCCACCAACGAGACCTGCGGCATGCTGGCTGAAGGTTTCGACGGCCCGCCGATGGTGATGATGCCCTATACCCCGCCCTACTACCTGGACCTGGCGGCCGCCGCCGGCTTTACCAAGGCCAAGGACCTGCTGGCCTGGCGGGTGGACGTGGCGCACGGCTTCGGCGAGCGTTTCGAGAAGATCGTGCAGCGCCTGACCCGCGGCAAGGACATCAAGGTCCGCCACGTGGCCGCCGCCGGCCTGGACAAGGCCATCGCGGAAGTAAAAGAGATCTACAACTCCGCCTGGGAAAAGAACTGGGGGTTCGTGCCCATGTCGGACGCAGAGTTCAACGACATGGCCGCCGCCATGAAGCCGGTGCTCAAGCCGGAATACCTTTATTTCGCCGACGTGGACGGCAAGCCGGCGGCTTTCGTGCTGCTGCTGCCGGATTTGAACGTGCCGCTGAAGGCCGCGCGCGGCAGCCTGAACCCGCTCACCCTGCTGCCGTTCCTCTACAACATGTATTTCAAGATGCGCGCCGGCCGCATGCTGACGCTGGGCGTCAAAAAGGAATTCCGCGGCCGCGGGCTGGAGATGCTGCTGATCAAGAAGGGCTTCGAGGCCGGGCAGAAGATGAAGTGGGTCTACGGCGAGATGTCCTGGACGCTGGAAGACAACGCGCAGATAAACGGGGTCATCGAGGCCATAGGCGGCAAGGTTTACCGCAAATACCGCGTTTTCGAAAAGAAGTTCTGACCCCCGGTTTAATCATTCTGTAACCTTTATTTAACCAGCCGCAGGTATAATTTCCATATGCGCTTTTCCGACCTGAGGAAGCTTAAAGAGGAGCCTCGCCGCCCCGCGCCCGAAAAAAAGGCCATGACCCCGGCGCCCTCGCCGGTCCAAGTAGAGCCGCCCCCCGCTGCGGCCCCGGCGCTGGCGTCCGTTCAAGCGCCGGCGGCCGAAGTGAGCGGCCAGGCCGAACCCGCCCCCTCCAAGCCGGACCTCCGCAGGCGCCAGCCGGGCCCCAGGCTTATGAACAGCCAGGAGCCCCTGACGGCCAGCCCGGCCTCCGCCGTGACCTTCAGCGAGCATGAGCCCCGCGCCCGCGAAGTCTATTCCCGCCTGCTCGACCAGGCCGGCGCTTTCCTGAAAGCGGCCGACCAGCCCTACTGCGAGAAGTACGAGGCCGTGGCCGCCGCCTGCGGCCTGGTCTCTGAAACCCTGAAGACCAACCCCGCGCTGCTCGGCTTCACCGCCTATTCCACCGCCGACGATTACCTGCGCGGCCACACGGCCAACACCGTGGTGCTGGCTTTGGCGATGGGTGTGCAGGCCGGGCTGGAGCCGGCCGAGCTGCGCCTGCTGGGCTTCTGCGCGATGGCCCACGACATCGGCATGACCGAGTATTCCTCCCTCTACAACAGCGAGACGCGCCTGGGCGACGACGAGTTCGCCGAGATGGCCCTGCACGCCGAGGCCGGAGCGGCCAAGCTGGACCGCATAGTCGACCTGGACTACAAGATCAAGGAGCGGGCGCGCCGCATCGTGCTGCAGACGCACGAGCGCGCCGACGGCTCAGGCTACCCGGATCACGCTTCCGACGAGGACATCGACCCGCTGGCCCAGCTGATAGCCATAGCCGACACTTACGAGGCCATGACGCACCCGCGCGCCTGGCGCGGCCCCATAGCCCCGCCCGACGCGGTGAAAGAACTCATCGAGAAGGAAGGGCGCGGCTTCAACGCCGGCGCCGTGAAGCTCCTCATCTCCGTGCTCTCCATTTTCCCCCCGGGTTCCCTGGTCAGGCTCTCTACCGGCGAGACCGCCAGGGTGCTGGCAGTAAACCGCGGATCGCTGACCCGCCCCCTGGTAGAGAAGCTGTTGGACCCTCATTACGAGCCCGCCGCTCCCGTCCGTCTGGACCTGCTGGCGCACCCGCTGCTAACGATAGAGCGCACTACCGGCCTTGATGAAGTGGCCTTGCACAACCCCAAGTACGCCGCCAAACTGGAACTGGCCCGCTGGTGGGTGGAGTGGTGATGGTGAAAAAACAGCTTCTGCTCCTGGAGGACGAAGGCTACGTGCTGGCCCGCGTGGACGAGATCCTGGCGGGCTTTCCCCATTTCGAGGTCACCAGGGAAACCGACGCCGAGAAGGCGAGGGCCCTGCTGGACGCGCGCCCCTTCGACGTGGTCCTGACCGACATCTACCTGCGCGGGGCCAGCGGCCTGGAGTTCTCTTTCAAGGCCCGCGAGAAGAACAAGGACGCCTGTGTGGTCATCATCGCCGGCCTGGACAACGCCGACCTGGCCGCGAAGGCGGTCAAGGAAGGGGCTTTCGATTTCGTGGTGAAACCGCCCGGGCTGGAGCGCCTGGGCAGCATCCTGAAGCTGGTTACAGTAGTGAAAGGGCTAGCGCCCGAAGAAGGCGCGCAGCAGCCTTAGCGGCCGCAGCGCGTAGGCGGCGGCCGAGGCCGAGCCGTAGCGCCGGGCCATGAAGCGCCGGTCTGGCACGGCGTAGCGCAGCAGCAGGCCGGGGCGGTGCAGCACAGGCAGCAGGTATTCCAGCGGCGCCGAATGTTTGCGGGCGGCTTTCTCGAAGAAGGCCGCCTTTATCTTTTCCGCCCCGCGCGGCGCCAGCGCGGCCAGCGCCGACTCGGGCACGGTGAAAGGCCCTGCGGCCAGCCGCCGCACCAGCGGCCACAGCACCGCCCGCACGCCGTAAACCTCCGCCTTGCGCGCCACCAGCGCCCAGAAACCTTCCCCGTCGCCGGGGGCGCTTCCCGCTATGCGGGCGCAGTCCTCCACGGCGCGGGCCGTCAGGGCGCCGTGGTTCAGCAGCGGGTGGGCCGCCGCGTGGATAAAAAGGTCGGCCAGGTTCAGGGCCAGGCCGCGGCGGCCGGGTTCCAGGCCCCAGTTAAACAATTCTTCCGTGTCCTTAATGTGCCATAGCCCGGTATGCACGTCCAGGATCACCGGCGGCGCCTCCCCCGGGGAGGGCTTGTACCAGGCGTCGGCGCTGTTCGGCATGGGCTCGTAGCCCAGCTCCTTCAGCAGGCCTTCGAAAGCGGGTAAGTCGCGGGGGCGCAGCAGCAGGTCCGCGTCGCTCAGGTCCCGCTCGCCCAGCCTGTAGACGCCCAGTTCCAGCAGGGCTATGCCCTTCAGCGGGATCACTTCTATGCCGGCGCGCGCCGCGGCGGCCCGGGCTTCCTCGAAAGCCCCGAGCAGCAGTATCTCCCTGGCGGCTACTGATCTGTCCATATAGGCGCTGGTTAAAATTTCCTTCCGAAGCCGGCGCCCAGGCCGTATTGCGGGCTGCCTTCAGACAGGCCCAGGGCCAGGCTGACGGTGTATTCCAGGCCGCCGCTGCCGCCCTTGACGAGCGCGGCCGAGAGAGTGCGCGGGTCGGCGCCGCCATCCAGCAGCGCGCTGGAAGTCTCGTACAACACGGTCAGGCCCAGGTCCCGCCGCAGAGGTTTATAGAAGCCCAGGGACAAGGCCAGCTGGTTGTTATAGTCCGCGCCGGCCGGGTCCCCGATGATGGTGTAATAGCCTTCGGCCAGCAGCGTCCAGCGCTCGTTCAGCGCCTTGCCGAATTCGAAGCCCGCGCCCTGGTCCATTTCCCCGGTGCCCAGCCCCTTCTTTTCGTCGGCCGTTGGCAGCTTGATCCTGCCGCCCAGGGAGAAGTCGAAAGAGCCGGGCCCGTCGCGTTTCACGAGGTAGGTGCCTCGCAGCAGGATATCGCCCAGCCCGCCCTCAGCGCTCCCTCCGGAGGACGCGGCGCCCGCCGCGGCGCGGGCCGGCTTGCCGCCCACGCGCGTGATCTGGCCGGTGGAACTCTGCCTCAGGTACGGGAGCGTGGCGGACAGGTCCGTGTTAAGGAAATACCGCTTCAGCGTGAACGGTATATAGACGGTATCCACGCGCGTGGTGCCGCCGTACTTGCCGGTATCATAGTTGACGGAGGAACTGAATTTCCAGTCCTCCGCGGCGGCCGGCGCCGCCGCCAGCAGGGCCAGAGCGCAGACGAGGTTGCGCATTATCTTTCCCCCTTGAGTTCGCCGGTGGGGTGCACCCGGTTCACGGATTCAAACCTGACGCCGTAGAGGGCCCGCGCCCCTTCTTTACGCGCCCAGACCACTTCCCCCGTAACATCGAGCACGCCCTTGTCCAGCAGGCGCAGCCTGGCGCTGAACTTTTCGCCCTTGGCGAAGGGTTCGTCGGAAGAAAAAGAAATGCCGCTGGCGGAATAGTCGGCCAGCCGGCCGGTAGCCCGCAGTTTGCCGGCGGCGCCGAAGATCTCCACCACCGAATCGTGCTTGTCGCGCTGCGCGCGGCGCTTGTCGTTGGTTCTTATCATTATTGTCCTCAACCCCTGCCTGTATTTTATAATATCGGGAAGCGGGAGAGTCTATGGCGCGCGATCTTAAGACCGAATTGGAAACCCTGAAAAAAATGGCCGGCCTGCATTGCCGCGCCCGGCACGGCGGCGCACCGCTCTGTCCTGACTGCCGCGAACTGCTGGCCGCCGCCGCGGAAGTGCTGCGGCGCTGCCCGCGCGACCCCAAGCCGGCCTGCAGAAAGTGCCCGGCGCCCTGCTGGCCGCCCGCCCTCCGCGAGCGCCTGCGGGAGCTCATGCGCTACGCCGGGCCCCGCCTGCCGCTGCGCCACCCGCTGCTGGCGCTGAAGCATTATCTAAAAGATTTTTAGTAAGATACACCTTAGCAAGCCGGGGGCGCAGGAGAACTTTATGAAGATAATGATAGTGGACGACAATACGCTGACCCGCAGCATGATCAAGGACCTGCTGACCGAGATGGGGCATGAGGTCATTAACGAGGCCGAGAACGGCAACGAGGCTGTTCAATTTTACAAAGAGCAGAAGCCCGAGCTGACCCTGCTGGACATGATCATGCCCGGCAAGACCGGCCTGGAGACGCTGGTGGAGATAAAGGCGTTCGACCCGGCGGCCAGGGTGGTCATGGTGACGGCGGTACAGCAGGACAGCATGACGCAGCAGCTGCTGGAGGCCGGCGCCGCCGCCGTGCTGCACAAGCCCTTCATGTACGCCGAGCTGGAAGCGGTGCTTAAAAAGTTCTGATATGGCGCAGCAGACCAACCTTCACGCGCTGACGCTGGCCGGCATGGACAAATGTCTGCAGCGGCTCGGCCGCAGCTCGGCGGGCAACTGGCGCCTGGCCGGGGTGGAGGTGACCCGCGGCACGCTGGCCGACGCCCTGGCCCCCTACGACGGAGTGCAGACGGCCGCCGTCTACATGGTCATGGACGAGCTGCCCCTCACCGGCGTGATGGCGGCCAACCCGGCCGACATCGCCGACATCTCCAAAGCTTTCACCGGCCACTCCTTCCCCAGGGGCGCCCGCATAACCCCGGCCGAGGAGGTCATGCTAACCGAGCTCGGCAACATCCTGATCAACGTGCTGGTGAACGTGGTCATCAACGCCCTTAAGCGGTCCATGCTGCCGGCGCTGCCGCTGTTCGCGGCCGGCGACGCCGCCGCGCTGGCCGAGGCCATCCGCGCCCCCGCGGGCCCCTGCCGGCTCGTCGAGGCCCGCGTAGAACTCACCTGCGGCGGCCCCGCCTCTGAGCTCCACCTTTTCGCCCTGCTGCCGGAGGCCGTAGCCGCCGGCCTGGACTAGCCCGTCCCGGGCGCCGGAAGAAGCCGCGGCCCCGCAGTGGCCGCGGTTCTTTTTTCCTCTCTTTACCCTTCGCGGCTATTAATAATATTATCTTGATATGCAGAAAATGTATTACCCTGAAGACAAACTGCCTCTCTCCAGGCTCGTCCCGATGGGCCTGCAGCACGTTGTGGCCATGTTCGGCGCCACCGTGCTGGCGCCGATCCTGATGGGCTTCAACCCGCAGACGGCCATCTTCTTCTCCGGCGTCGGCACGCTCATCTTCATAGCCGTCACCCGCGCCAAGGTCCCCAGCTACCTGGGCTCCTCCTTCGCCTTCATCGGCCCGGTGCTGGCCGTCACCGGCGGCCTGGCCGAAAATATCCCGCACGCGCTGTGCGGCATAGCCGGGGCCGCGCTGCTCTACGCGCTGGCGGCCGCCGCGACCATGAAATACGGCTCCGGGTGGATCGACCGCCTGATGCCGCCCATAGTGACCGGCGCGGTAGTCGCCATCATCGGCCTGAACCTCTCCTCCTCGGCCGTCTCCAACTTCCTCAACGCCGACTTCCGCCTGGCCACCGGCGAAGACGCCGTGCGCCTGCTGGTGGCGGGCGCCACCTTCGTGACGGCGGCCGCCGTCTCCATTTACCTGAAGGGCTTTCTCCGGCTGCTGCCCATCCTCACAGGAGTTGTGGTGGGCTACGCGCTGTCGCTGAGCTTCGGACTGGTAGGGCTGGAGCAGCTGGCGGCCATCCGGGCCGCGGCCTGGGTGGGCCTGCCGCCGTTCACAGCGCCGGTGTTGAACTGGCAGGCGGTGCTGGTCATCGCCCCGGTCTTCGTGGTGCTGGTGGCCGAGAACAAAGGCCACCTGGAGGCCATAGGCGGCTACATGAAGCGCGACATGAACCCGCATTTGGGCCGCGCCTACCTGGGCGACGCCATCGCCTCTTTCGTTTCGGCCCTGGGCGGCGGCACGCCGCAGACCACCTACGCCGAGAACATGGGCGTGATGGCCATCACGCGCGTCTTCAGCGTCTATAATTTCATCGCGGCGGCCTGCATCGCGCTGCTGCTGGGCCTGTGCCCCAAGTTCGGCGCGGTCATCCAGAGCATCCCCAACCCGGTGCTGGGCGGCGTAACGGTGATCCTCTACGGCCTGATCGCCGTGATGGGCATCAAGATCTGGCTAGACGCCAAAGTGGATTTTTGCTCGCACAAGAACCTGATCATCGCGGGCTCTTCGATCATCGTGGCCACAGGGCTGGGAGTAAAGGGCTTTACCGTCGGCGGTATTAATATCGCCGGGATCGCTTTCGGCACGGTGCTGGCCGTGGCGCTTAACCTGGCGCTTTCGTTCGGCGGCGCCGAAGACCCCCAGGACGACGCGGCCTGCGCCTGTGTGCCGATCAAGAAATAAAGGATCAAATGCTAAACGAACTGCTTTCCATCTACAAGCCGGCTCCGCACATAGAGCGCCTGCCCAAAGAACAGCACGCCGCGCGCTACAAGGCCCTGCGGTGGCAGATGATGCTGTCCATCTTCTTCGGCTACGCCGGGTTCTACCTGGTGCGCAAGAACTTCTCGCTCGCCAAACCCTACCTGATAAACCTCTACGGCTTCTCCAAGGGCGACGTGGGCCTGATAGCCACCGGCCTGGCCGTGGCCTACGGGCTGAGCAAGTTCGTGATGGGCAATGTCTCGGACCGCTCCAACCCGCGCTACTTCATGGCCACCGGCCTGATCCTGTCGGGCGCCATCAACCTGCTTTTTCCGACGCTGGTGGGCTCGCTCTGGGCCATGTTCGCGCTTTGGTTCGCCAACGGCTGGGCTCAAGGCATGGGCTGGGCGCCTTGCGCGCGCACGCTGACGCACTGGTTCTCCGACGACGAGCGCGGCACCAAGTTCGCCGTCTGGAACCTGGCGCACAACATAGGCGGCGGCATAGTGGCCCCCATCATCAACGGGGTCCTGGCCCTGGCGGCCATCCTGGGCCTGCTGGCCATAGCCGGCGACGGCAAGCTGCCGTTCTACCTGATCTTCTACGTGCCGGCGCTGATGGCCATCGCGATGGGAGTGCTTATTATCATCTTTCTGCGCGACACGCCGCAGAGCTGCGGCCTGCCTTCCATAGAGGAACACACCGGCGACAACCCGGACACCGGCGTGGCGGACCCGGAGCGGGAGATGACGGCGAAGGAGATCTTCTTCGAGCACGTGCTGAATAACAAGCCGCTGTGGATCATCGCCTTCGCCAATATCTTCGTCTACGTGATCCGCTACGGCGTGCTGGACTGGGCGCCTACTTACCTCACGCAGGTGAAGGCCTGCCCGGCCGACACTGCGCGCTGGCAGTTCTTCCTGTACGAGTGGGCGGGCATCCCGGGCACGCTGCTGGCCGGCTGGGCGTCGGACAAGTACTTCCACGGGCGGCGCGGGCCGGTGTCGGTGATCTACATGCTGTTCGTGACGGTGGCGGTCTACGTCTACTGGCAGAACCCGGCGGGGCGCTTCTGGGTGGACTCGCTGTCGCTGGGCGTGATAGGCTTTTTGATCTACGGGCCGGTGATGCTGATAGGCGTGAGCGCGGTGGACATGGTGCCCAAGAAGGCGGCGGGCACGGCGGCGGGCTTCACGGGCTTTTTCGGCTATATGTTCGGGGCGGTGATAGCGGAGGTTGGGATGGGGCGGGTGGTGGACCGCTGGGGCTGGGACGGCGGCTTCAAGATGCTGCTGGTCTCCTGCGTGCTGGCCATCGCGCTGCTGGCGCTGACCTGGAAAAAGCACCACGAGAAGGATTAGACAAGGTCTTCGCACAGCGCAGGGCCTGCCGGAAGGGCCGGAACGCAAAACGCGCTCGGCCACACCGTGGCCTCGCTCATCATTCGGGCTCGGCGCTATGCAAGCCTCGCCCTCATGACGGTTTTGCTAATCCGGCCCTCCCGTCAAGCCCTGAAATTCACACAGCCATAGGAAACCTTCATATGCGCTTTATTTTTTTATTCGCCAGCCTTCTATTTACCCCTTCGGCACAAGCCGGGCAGGAAACTGTAACTTTCACTACTAAGGACGGGTGTAAGATAGAGGCTTTCTATATGAAGCCGGCGTCGGGGGCTTTGGTGTTTGTTAATGTGCACGGGTTGGGGTCGGACAAGAACGAGTGGGGCGGTTTTCAGAAGGACCTGGCGGCGCGCGGATACGGCTGGCTTTCCATCGATCTGCGCGGGCACGGGGGCAGCCGGAGCTGCGGCGGGAAGAAAGCGGATTACAGAACCTTCACTAAAGCGGACTGGGCGGCCGCCTCGCGCGACATCGAGGCGGCGGCAGGCTGGCTGAAGAAAAAGAAAATATCGAAGATGGTCTTTTGCGGCGCCAGCGTCGGGGCCAACCTGGCGCTCAAGGCCGCGGCCGAGGGAACCGTGAAACCGGCGGCGGTAGTGCTGCTTTCGCCGGGCCTGGATTACGCCGGGGTAAAGCCGGAGTTCTATCTGGCTAAAGCGCCTAAGCGGCTGCTGTTCGCCGCGGCGGAGGACGATCCTTACGCCTGGCAGAGCGCTGCGGCCCTGAGCCGGCTCGCCGCCCGGAGCGGGCTCTCCGCCTCGGCCGTCGACGGCGGCAGCGGCCACGGCGTCAACATGTTCAAATCTCCCGCCACCGCGGACAAAGTGCTGGACTGGGCCGGCCGCCTACCCTGAACCGCATAAAGGTTCCCGCGCAAAACAAAAAAAGGCCCCGCCTGCGCGGGGCCTTTTTTTTACGGCCTGCTTTTTAATTCTTCTTGTCGCTCCTGGGCTCGTCCTTGGGCAACTGCTTGAAGCACATGAACCAGTCGTTGCAGTGATAGCCGCCAGCGGTTTGGCTCTCCACGCGCTCTTTGGCCCCGCCGCAGGAACCGGGTGGAGGCACTATCACCTCATCGCCGGGGCGCCAGTCGGCGGGCGTTGCCACTTTGTATTTGTCGGCGGTCTGCATGGCTACCAGCAGGCGCTTTATCTCGTCGAAATTACGCCCGTTGGACAGCGGGTAATAGATGAGGGCGCGGATCTTGCCCACGGGGTCTATGAAGAACACCGCGCGCACGGCCTTAGTGTCGGAGGCGTTGGCCTGCACCATGCCGTACTTCTTGGCCACGTCCATTTTTATGTCCGCTATCAGCGGGAACGTGACCTCCATGTTCTTCATATCCTTGTACTGTATCTTCTCCTTAATGGTGCGCAGCCAGGCCACATGGCTGTAGATGCTGTCTATGGACAGCCCTACCACCTCGGTGTTGAGCGCCTTGAATTCGGGCATCATCTTGGCGAAGGTCATGAACTCCGTGGTGCATACGGGCGTGAAGTCAGCCGGATGGCTGAACAGGATGGCCCATTTGCCTTTGTAGTCCGCAGGGAAGTTGATGGTCCCCTGGGTGGTCTCGGCCGTAAAGGCCGGGGCGTCGTCGCCGATAAGCGGCACGCCCTCCGCGAACAGCGGCTGAGCAGCGAACATTGCCGCGAGCAGCGGCAGTACTATCAGTTTTTTCATTTTATTCTCCCCTTTTTGGCGCTTGGTGCGCCAAAAGTAATATACCAATTTTCCCGGATTACCAGGTGCTAAAATTTAGATGCGCGACGGAACAGGAAGTTTCAGGAGCGGCGGTTAAAAAAAGGGGAGGAGATAAGCCTGGCGCCGCTGAAAAAAACTGCGGGGACTAATGGGCAGTAGTCGTCGCTTTCCCCGCCTCTTCGGACCTGCTGCGGTAAGGTTTTCAGTAGCGCACGGCGGCTAGGGTTTCGGCGGGCGTTTGGCGCGCAGGGGCTTTTCGCCGGCGTTGAGCAGGGGAACGGCGGACGGCGGGGGCTCTGCCTTCGCTGGTTCGGCCGCCTGGCCGCGCGGGGTTTTCCTGCCTATAGTGCCGCGCAGTTCGTCATGCTTGTGAGAGACTATGAGTTCCAGCGCGGCCGTGCCTGGGCGCGTCTCGGCTATCACGCTGAGGTCGGCGCCGTCCACGTAAAATACTACGCCGCCGCCGGGGCGGGGGCAGAACTCCGGCACGCGCAGCGGCGCGCCGGAGGCGTTGAGCCGCACGGACCAGCAGCCGGCTTTGCCCGGCTCGAAGGAAAAAGTACCGCGCGAGGCCTTGCCCTCCGGCGGCACTACGCTGTAGGAGCCATAATAGGACTTATTGAGGCCGGAGACGGTCAGGGTGACCTTGTAGTTGCCCCTGAAGCCCCGCAGGTGCCCACTCCAGAAACCAGTATAGTCGCCCAGGCCGGCGGCGGCCGCAGAGGCGGCGAACAGGGCGGCGAAGGCGAGCCCCATGGCGGCGCGCTTCACCGGGCTTCTTCCCCTGCGAGCAGTTTGATGGCGGCGTTGGCCAGGGTGAGGCCGAAGATGCCGGTCAGCGTGGGCAGGCTGCCCAGCGCGGCGCGGCGGCGGCCCTGCTCGTGGAATTCTGTTTCCGGGTCCACCTGCCGGCGCTTGCGCAGCTCGCCCACCGGCTCCAGGGAATAGACGCAGGTGAAATCCAGGTGAGTGCCGCTTTTGCGCAGCAAATTGCGCACCTTGGCGGCCAGCGGGCAGCCTATCACTTCCCTGATCGGGCCCACGCGCACGGCCGCCGGGTCGGTGCGCAGCGCGGCGCCCATGGATGCCAGCAGCGGCAGGCCGCTCTTCACCGTAGCGGCTATCAACCCGGCCTTAGGGCCGAGGGAATCTATGGCGTCTATCACCAGGTCCGGTTTGCCCTCGAGGATAGCCGGGAAGGTGGCCTCGTCGGCGAAGAGGTTCAGCTTTTCCACGCGGCAGTGCGGGTTGATGTCGAGCACGCGCTCGGCCGCGAGGTCGGCCTTGTGGCGGCCCAGGGTGGAACCCAGCGCGTAGAGCTGGCGGTTGATGTTGCTGGCGCGCACCACGTCGAAGTCCACCAGCCGCAGCCGGCCCACGCCGGAGCGGGCGAGGCCCTCCACGGCGTAGCTGCCCACGGCGCCCAGCCCCACCACGGTCACGAAAGATTTCTTGAGACGCTCCAGCCTTTCCTCGCCGAGCATCAGCCTGATGCGCGCCAGTCTGTCTTCGGTCATTTAAGCTCCCCTATGAATCTCAGCCCGTTGGCGTAAGTGAGGGCGGCCAGTTCTTCCGCCGGGCGGTCCAGCAGCCCGGCAGCGGCCGCCGCCACTTCGATTACGGCCGCCGGCCCGGCGCCGCGCTCCGGGGCTTCGGTCTCTAACAGCAGCCTGTCCTGCGGCACGGCCGCCAGCGCGGCGCGCAGGCGCGCCCGGGCCGGATCCTGTATTTCAGCGCCGAAAGAAAAATAGCCGCCCAGCGCCGCAAGATCTTTGACCAGCTCCGGGGAGCCGCCGTAGGCGTGCAGCATGAAGCGGTCCGGCCGCGCCGCCTTAAGCAGCTCGAGCAGGCGGCCCCAACTTTTCACGCAATGCAGCACGGCCGGCCGGCCGAAGCGCGCCGCCAGTTCCAATTGCGCCGCGAAATTTTCCTCATGCCCCGGCAAGCCCTTCACGCCGTCGAGCCCTATCTCCCCGACGCAGCAGGGGACCCTGCGGACGAACTCTTCCAGCTTCTGCAGCCAGCCTTCTTCGGCCGTCAGCCAGGGATGCAGGCCAAAGCAGGGCTTTACCCGTGCGTCGCGCCCGGCCAACTCCAGCACGCGGCCCCAGTCTTCGGGGCAGGTGCCGCAGCAGAGCATGCCTTCCACGCCCGCCTCCGCGGCGGCGCGCAGGGCGGCGCCCAGCCCGTCTTCGGACGGGAAATCCTGCAGGTGGTCGTGCGCGTCGAAATACTTCACCAGGAAAGTTTACACCATAAGGCCGCGCCCAGGCAAAGCGCTCTTTGCCCGCGCGGCGGTCAATATCCTATCATTGAAGCCGGAGGGACCATGAAAAAACTTATCTTTATACTTATTTCCGCCTGCGCCGCGCAGCTCTGCGCGCAGGAAGCCCGCGTAGTGGCGGTGCACGGCCACCGCGGCAGCCGCGGCACCGTGCCCGAGAACACCATCCCCGCCTTCGAGGCCGGGCTGATGGCCGGCGTGGATGTGCTGGAGCTGGACCTGGGCGTCACCAAGGACAACGTCGTGGTGATCTCGCACGAGCCTAATGTCACTCCGGAGCGCTGTCTCGACCCCGAGGGCAAGAAGCTGGAGAAGCCCGTGCCGCTCCGCTCGCTGACGCTGGCCGAGCTGAAGAAATACGACTGCGGCACGCTGCCCCACCCCAAGTTCCCCCAGCAGATACCGGTGCCCGGCGAGCGGATGCCCACCCTCGACGAGATGTTCGCGATGGTGGAGAAATCCGGCTACGAGGCCGCCAGGAGGGTGGAGTTCAACATCGAGACCAAGATCTTCCCTTACGACCCCGCAGCCACGCCGTCGCCGGCCGAGTTCGCCAGGCTGGTGGTGGACGTCGTAAAGAAGCACGGCATGGAGGCGCGCACGATCGTGCAGTCCTTCGACTACCGCACGCTCAGGGAAGTTAAAAAGCTCGAGCCGGCCATACGCACCTCGCAGCTGACCGAGGCCAACCTGGTGGACATCGTCCCCGCGCTGAAGTCCGTCAAGGCCGACTTCTGGAGCCCCGACTTCAAGTGGACCACCCCCGAGGCGGTGAAAGAAGTGCAGGCCGCCGGGATGAAAGTGGCGCCGTGGACCATCAACACAAAAAAGGAATGGGAGCTGGCCATCCAGGCCGGCGTGGACGCCATTATCACCGACTACCCCGCCGCCCTCATCGAATACCTCGACGCCCGCAAGGCCGCCAAGCCGCAGTAAGCGTTGCCGCGGCAACAAAAAAAACCGCGCCACCCGGCGCGGTTTTTATTTGTCGCTCTTACCCCTAAGGCAGGCCCTTGAAGCTCTTGGCCACTTTCTCGAACACGGCCTGGTTGGCGAGGAAAGAATCTTTGGGCGCGCTGAAGTGCAGCACGTAAAAGCCCTCCTTGGCTGGCAGGACATAGAGCTTCTCTTTCAGCTGCACGCTCTCGTCCGACTTGCTCTCGGGATGCAGGAACACCATGCGCTCACGGGCCAGCAACTGCGCTTTGCGCCCGGAGAGAGAGACGCTTTTCACTGGGTCGTATAATTCGCGCGTTGTTTTAGTTTCACCGGCCACATTGCTGGAATTGCGGCGCACAAAATCTTGATAGTCGTTAAAATCCCCGTTGTCTTTTGCATAATAAGAAACAAAGATAGAGGTAGGCGCCTTGCCGGTCTTGGGCGCCAGCAGCTGTATCTCATAGATCTTGTATTCTTCGTCCTTGTCCTTGTCGCGCTCCAGGCTCCAGGCCGCGGGGACCAGGCAGGAGAAATAGTTATTATCCATCGTGAAATTCTTATACTGCGCGGCCCGGCTTTTGGCTGGCGCGCCGGCGCAGGCCGCCGCGGCCAGCATGGAAAGGATGGAAAGGGTTACAACTAAATTTTTCATAAGGTTTAGCGTGTTGCGGTCAAAGATTTCAGACCAGCGCTGTTCTGCCTGTCCGAGGCGTTGTAATGGCTGCGGTAGACGCCCAGCCGGGCCAGGTCTCCCTGTATTTTAGCAAGAACGGGGGTCTGGATCTCGCCCACCGAACCGGAGAGTTCTTCGGGCGACATCTCCAGCGTGTCCTGCAGGTTAAGCCCGCCGTCGCGAAGCGCGGCCTGCTCGGGCGCGGGCAGGGCCGCGCGGCGCTCCAGCTCTTCGCTGACCGAGCCTAGCACCTGCGAGGCGGCGGCGTCCAGCGAGGGCAGGCCGGAGAAATAGCGCTGGCGGACGGTGGTGGCGAAGCGTTTTGAACCGCTGGAACCGAACTCAGTGCCCACGTCCATCCTCTTGGTGGCATAAGTGGAGGAATCGCGGCTGGAGGTAAGGATGCGGGCATACTCGGGGTCGCGGCGCATCTTCTCCGTAGTATAAAGCCCTTCCAGCGACATCGCCTCTATCTCGTTCTCCTGGGTGCGCGGCAGGTAGATCCCCTGCGTCCGGGCCCAGTCGGCCTGGGACTTGTGCGCGGCCTCGTAGACCACGGCGGGCGACATGTACTTGGCCATCTCGGCCAGCTGCGCCGGGTTGCTCATCACAGTAGTTGAGTTGTAGCCCTTCATGCGCATGTACTGCTGTATGGTCTCGGAATCCAGCACCACGGTGCCGGTGGCCGCGTCATAGCGCGAGTAGCCGCCTTCCACGGGCGCCACGGTGATGCGCAGCCCGCCTGGGAAAGCCGCCAGCGCGCGGTCGCCGGCCTGGGTGCCGCGCAGCTCCGCGGCTACGGCGGTATTGAGCATGGTGCCCAGCACCTGCCGGTGCTGGCTCTGCAGCACTTCCTGCGGCAGCGAAGAGCGCGCCGAGTTGATGCGCGCCTTCAGATCGGGATTGGCGGTTATGGTGCTGTTGTCGAACATGTTGCCCAGCAGGTAGAGCTGGTCGCCGAAGGGCTTGCCCGCCAGCTGCGACTGCTGGTCCGGGGGCAGCGAGGCTATCAGCGCGCGCACGTCCACGCCCAGCGCCGCGTTCTGCCTGGCGGCGGCCAGGCGCTCGTCGTTGTAGACCAGGAAATTCGGATCGGCCGAGATCAGGCGCTCCAGCACCGCGTTGCGCTCGCGCAGCACCATGCGCTCCCAGGCCTCTTTGGTGATATTGACCCCGCGGCCCCGGTCGGCGCGGGCCTGGCCCCAGGTCATGTAGCGGGTGTCGGTCATGGTGCCGAACACTATCTCCCACTCGCGGATGGCCTTGCGGACCACGGCTTTCTTGGTGGCGGGATAGGTCGGGGCGAAGCGGCCCAGCCAGGTCAGCAGCTTCTCCGGCTCCGGTCCCACGCCCAGCCGCGCCAGCGGCTTGTCCGCGTCTATCCGGATAGTGAGGGCTTGGTTCAGCTGGTTGACGCGTGCGGCGTCCCAGGGCATGGCGAGCAGGTCTTTAAGGTCCTTCAGGGCTTCGGCCCTGCCCAGCACGGCCGCGGCGTCGGAGCGCGCGTCCAGCAGCTCGCGGGCCTCGCCGTCGCGCAGCAGGGCGGCGGCGGCCGAAGGGTCCGCGCTTGAGATGCCCACCACGTAGGCGGCCAGGCGCTCTTCGGGCTCGCCCTGTGCGCGCCCGGCGGCGCCGGCGGGGGCCGCGGCGCAGGCCAGCGCGGCCGCTATGGCGGCCAGGCGCAGCAGTTTGGCGGCTCCCTTGTTCATATTATCTCAGCCTCTCGCTCATCACCTGCAGCAGGAAATCGTCCCACTGGGAGTCGGCCGCGAAGGCCATGCCCTCGTAATTGCCGGAGTCGTAGCGCAGGTCCGGCACATAGATAGCCAGGCCGTTGGCCACAGTGTAGGGATCGTACTGTTTGGGCTTGCCGACGGAGTGCACCAGCAGCGAACGCTGCACCTGCGCCTTCAGGCGGACGCCGGCGGCCTTGGCCCCGCTGCCGTCCGGCAGGCGGGCGCCGACCTTGTCTATATAGTCTATAAGGTCCTTGGAATCCCTTAGAGTGAAGTTGGACACCGAGCTTATAAGCGCGGGGTCGGCGGCGGCGGCGAAGGCCCGGGGCTCGGCGCGCAGCGCCGCCACCCAGGCGTCCAGCGCGGCGCGGAAGCCGGGCAGCGAGGAGGTGCGCACCGCGGACAGCGTGGCGTCGGTGGGATAGCTGTTGCCGAAGGACTCCACCATCAGGCGCCCCAGCCCCTCGGCGTTCTGGCCGGGATTGCGGGTCAGGCCCTGCAGGATGGCCGTGTACGGGTAGCCGGGGCCGGAGATGATCTCCTCGGAGCCCACCACCACTTCGGCCGCGTCCTTCATCTCGTAGGCCACGCTGGCCATCTGCATCAGGCAGGCGTCGGTGGCGAACACGTCTATCTTGCGGCCGAACTCCCGCGCGGCCAGGTTCAGCGCGTAGCCCAGTTTGGGGATGCTCATCTGGTTGCGGGTGACGTCGTCGGAAGCTATGCCGAGGCGGCCGGAACCGTGGTTCCACAGCACCACGGCCACCTTGCGGGCGGGATACTGGCGCAGGCCGCGCTTGATGAAGCGCAGGAAATGGGCCTCGCTGCCCATGTCGGCGGTATTGGAATTGTAGATGACGGGAGAAGTGACCCGGTTGGCGTCGGCGTCGCGGGTGATGTAGACGGTCTTGGAACCGCGCTGGAACTGCAGGTTGCGGTCCGCGTTATTGTCCATGCCCAGGATGCCGAACTCCACCAGCACGGCCACCTGGTCGGTGGAACCCACGGCCTCCATCTCGTTGAGGTCGCTGTTGGCGAAGCCCAGGATGCCCAGGTCGTTGACGCCGTTGATGAAGACCATTACCAGCCACTCGCGCTGGGCGGCGGTAGCGGGCGCGGCATTGACCGGGGCGGGAGCGGAAACCACGGGGGCGGAAACTGGGGCCGGGCGCGGCAGGTCGGAGCCCAGGCGGCTGAAAGCGTCGTCCTGGGCGGAGAGGCCCGTGGCGAAGGCGGCTATTGCCGCGAGAGTTATCAGCCAGTTGCGTTTCATACTTATATTTTCGCTGGTTGGTTGACTTTTATCAAAGGTCTTAAGCCCCAGACACAAGTAGGACTTAAGTCCCACACAAGACTTTCCGCAATAGGGGTTATCGACGGCTCCCGTTATATAGTATAAGCGCATATCTTGACTTGTCAAGGGGAGACGCGGGGAACCGGCTATTTTGCCCGATTCAGGCGGATCGAGAGCTTTTCAACCGAAAGCACGGCAGGACCCCTGAAACTTTTAAGCCTTGGGCGCATCTCATTAGGGCAAGACCAAGGAGAACACATGAAGCAGGCGATTTTTTTACTCACCCTAATGCCCCTGGCGGCGCAGGCCCAGACCGGGTTCACCCTGGCCGAGGCCGTGGAGCGGGGCCTTAAGACCGACAATATTATAAAGGCCGAAGCCGCCCGCGTTAGCGGGGCGCGGGCCGGCCTGAGGCAGGCCGAAATGAGCCGCTACGGCGGCCTGAAACTCAAAGGCATGTATACTGACGGCACCGACCCTGTCTACGCCTTCGCTACCGCCATGAAGCAGGGCACCTTCAGCATGGCCTCCATGGCCACCATAAACGACCCGGACCCGGCCCGCAACTACATGGCTGGCGTAGAGGCCGGCGTGCCGCTCTTCACCGGCTACGCCCTTTCCAACGCCGCCAAGATGGGAAAACTGGGAGTGCAGGCGGCCGGCCACGGCTACGAAAGGGCCCGGTCCGGCATCACCTTTAAAATTACCTACCAGTGGCTGACCGTCCTGCTGCGCGCCCGCCTGGCCGCGCTGGCCGCCGAGAGCGTGGCCGCGGCAGAAACCGAGCTGAAGACGGCGCAGATGCTCAAGGATAAAGGCATGGTGCTGGGCTCCGATTATTACGGCGCCGAAGCCATACTCTCCACCCTGAAAGGCTATAAGCTCAACTGGCAGCGGGCCCTGGAGCTTGAGCAGGAGAAGCTGGGCATAGCCATCGGCCTGCCTGGCGGCGCCGGCGCAGCGGGCACGCTGTCCGCCCCCGCCTACGCCCCGCTGGAGAGGAGCGGACTTTCCGTAGCGGGCCGCCGCGACCTTAAAGCGCTGGAGAAGCTGGCCGAAATAAGCGAAACAGCCGCCGCTTCGCAGAAAAACTCCGTCCTCCCGGTGCTGGAAGCTTTCGGCACCTGGGAGACCAATTCCGAAAGCCTCTCGGATTTCAAAAGCAACCGCCTGCTGGGCCTGCGGCTGACCGTGCCCATCGGAGACCCCTCCTACTATGCCAAGCGAGACGCCGCCGCGGCCGACACCGCCATGGCCCGCGCCAGGCTGGACGAGGCGCGCCGCGCGGCCGATACCGAGGTAGCCGAGGCCCTCGGCAACTACAGGGCCGCGGCCGAGAGCCTGCCCGTGGCCAAAGAGACCGTGGAAAAGGCCAGCCAGTCGCTGGAGCTGTTCCGCCCGCTCTACCGGCAGGGGCGCCAGAGCGTGCTGGAAGTGCTGCGCGCCCAGGCAGCCGTGCTGCAGGCCGAAGGGGCCTACTACGAGACGCTTTATAAGCTCAACCTTTACCGCGCGCAGGCCCTGCTGGCCGCCGAGTCGCTGGACGCCGCCGCGGTCAAAGACATTTCGGACAAGCTGGGGGTAAACTAATGCAGAATCCTGAACACAAGTACGGCATGGCCGGCCGCATGGCCGAGGCTTTCATCGGCTCGCGGCTGACGCCCATACTCATAATAACCTTCATCCTGCTCGGCGTCTTCTCCACCTTCAAGCTGCCGCGCGAGGAAGAGCCGCAGATCAACGTGCCCATGTTCGACATCATGGTGCCGTTCTACGGCGCGGCCCCGAACGAGATAGAGAAGCACCTTGTGGAAGTGGGCGAGCGCAAGCTGTGGGAGATCCCCGGCGTGGAATACATCTATTCCATCGCCCAGCCCAACTTCGCCATGTTCACCGTGCGGTTCAAGGTGGGTACCGCACCCGAGACCGCCGCCAACCTGATCTATACCAAGACCCTCGACAACAAGGACATCTTCCCCCGCGGCTCGGGCGAGCCGCTCATCAAGTTCCGCGCCATCGACGACGTGCCTGTGCTGGCGCTGACCCTGTGGGGTGAAGGCAGGAACGGCTACGACCTGCGCCGCGCCGCGGCCCGCATCCAGACCGAACTCAATGCCGTGGCCAACGTCTCCGAAACCCGCATCATCGGCGGCCACAAGCGGCAGTTCATAGTGCATTTCGATCCCGCGGCCATAGCCCGGCACCGCCTTACCCCGCCCATGCTCGCCGGCATCATCAAGATGTCCAACGCCAGCCTGCCCGCCGGCCATTACAACCAGGGCGACACCGTGCTGCTGGCCGAGACCGACGCCTTCATCCGCAGCGCCGACGACCTGCGCAGCATCATAGTCGGCGTCTCCGACGGGCGCCCCGTCAAGCTGTCCGAGGTGGCCGCTATCAAGGACGGCCCCGACGAGGAAGAGCTCTCCGTCACCATGCTGCAGGGCCCGGCGTCCGCCGTTAAGGCCGCGGCCGGCACCCCCGCCGTAACGCTCTCCGTGGCCAAGCGCCGCGGCGCCAACGCCACCGAGGTCTCCCGCGCCATCCTCGCCAAGGTGGAGGCCATGAAGGGCCGCGAGCTGCCCGACGGGATCAACCTCACCGTCACGCGCAATTACGGCGAGACCGCCAAGGCCAAGAGCGACGAGCTCATCTACCACATGCTGCTGGCCACCCTGTCGGTGACCGTCCTGATAGCCCTGACGCTGGGCCTGCGCGAGGCGGCCGTGGTGCTGGTGGCCATCCCCGTCACGCTGGCGCTTACGCTGCTGGTGTATTACCTCTACGGCTACACCCTCAACCGCATCACGCTGTTCGCGCTTATTTTCTCCATCGGCATCCTGGTCGACGACGCCATCGTGGTGGTGGAGAACATCAACCGCCACTGCATGCTCAACCGCAAGAACTCGCTGTACCGCAACATCCTCAACGCCGTGGACGAGGTGGGCAACCCGACCATCCTCGCCACTTGGACCGTCATCGCCTCCATCCTGCCGATGGCCTTTGTCAGCGGCATGATGGGCCCCTACATGCGCCCCATCCCCATAGGCGCGTCGGTGGCCATGCTGTTCTCGCTCGGCGTGGCGTTCGCGTTCACGCCGTGGCTCTACACCAAGGTGGTGGAACGCTGGCCGCTGAAGCACTGCCATAACGAGCGCGAGGGCCTGCTGGACCGGCTCTACCGCGGCCTGATGAAGAAGCTCATCTACAACCCGGCCGCCGGCAAGAAGTTCCTGTGGTTCACCTCCGGCCTGCTGGCCCTGGTGCTGGCCATGGTGGCCTTCCGGCTGGTCATCTTCAAGACGCTGCCTTTCGACAACAAGAACGAGTTCCAGGTCATCATCAACATGCCCGAGAGTTCGTCCCTGGCGCATACGGAGAAGGCCGCCGGCGAAATGGCCGCCCGCCTCGCCGCCGTTCCGGAGGTGCGCGACCTGCAGATCTACGCCGGCGCCTCCGCGCCGTATAACTTCAACGGCCTCGTGCGCCATTATTTCCTGCGCCGCGAGCCCTACCAGGCCGACATCCAGGTGAACCTGTCCGACAAGCACGACCGCAAGCGCCAGAGCCACGACATCGCCGTGGCCGTGCGCCCCGGGCTGAAGGAAATAGCCGACAAGTACGGCGCGCGGCTGCAGGTGGCGGAAGTCCCCCCCGGCCCGCCGGTCATGGCCACCCTGCTCATAGAGGTCTTCGATCCCAACCCCGCCAACCAGCGCGCGCTGGCCGAAGAGATAAAGACCATCCTCCGGAAAACCGAGGGGATAGTGGACGTGGACTCTTATATCCCCGAAGACCAGCCCATAACGCGCCTGCTCGTCGACAGGCAGAAGGCCACGCTCAACGGGGTGGCGGCCGCCGACATCGTGCAGACCGCGGCCCTGTCGCTCAACGGCGCGGACATCGACTCCGCGCACGTGGCGGAAGAGAACGAGGCGGTGGACATCCGCCTGCGCCTCTCTCCGGAGAAGCGCCGCGCGCTCTCCACGCTTAAGGAAATAAAGTTCTTCTCGCCCAACGGCACGGCCATCCCGATGGCCAGCTTCGTGAAGGCGGAGAACGGCCTGGAGAACCGGCCCGTCTACCGCAAGAACCTGCAGCGGGTGGCCTACGTCACGGCCGACATCGCCGGCGGCACCGAGAGCCCGGTCTACGCCGTGCTGGACCTGCGCAAGAAGATAGACGAACTGTCCAAAGCCCGCGGCGCTACGATCGAGCAGTACTTCACGCGCCAGCCGGTCAGCGCCTCCGAGACGGCCATCAAGTGGGACGGCGAGTGGCACATTACCTACGAGGTGTTCCGCGACCTGGGCCTCGCCTTCGCGATGGTGCTGGTGCTCATCTACATCCTCGTGGTGGCCTGGTTCGAGGATTTCCTGACGCCGTTCATCATCATGGCGGCCATCCCGATGGCGCTTATCGGCATCATCCCCGCGCACTGGGGGATGGGCGCGTTCTTCACGGCCACGTCGATGATAGGCTTTATCGCCTCGGCGGGCATAGTGGTGCGCAACTCCATCATCCTCGTGGACTTCATCAACCTCAAGGTGCGCGAGGGCATGGAACTGAAAGAGGCCGTGATAGAGGCCGGCGTGGTCAGGTTCAGGCCTATGCTGCTGACCGCGCTGGCCGTTATCGTCGGGGCAGGGGTCATCCTGTTCGACCCCATCTTCCAGGGCCTGGCCATTTCGCTCATCGCCGGGCAGATAGCGGCAACGCTGCTCAGCCGCGTGGCGGTGCCGGTGCTGTACTACCTGGCCTTCAAGGACAAGGAATATAAACTGAAGCCCGGCTCGCCGGCCCCGGAAGTGCGGGAAGACCTGCTGGGCGCTACCGGAGAATAAAATGAAACTTAACGACGCCTTACATCTGCTGGCGGGCTTCATGGTGCTGCTGAGCCTCGGCCTCACCGCCTACGTCGACGGCCGCTTCATCTGGCTCACGGCCTTCGTCGGGGCAAATCTGCTGCAGTCGGCCTTCACCAAATGGTGCCCGGCTATCTGGCTCTTCAGGAAGCTGGGGCTTCAGGAGTGATATGAAAACTCTCGGACTCTTCCTGGCGGCCGCGGCCGCCGCGGGCCTGGCCTGGGCCGGCCATTACCGCAGCCCGGACTTCTACCCCGCCGCGCTGGTGGCCGGCTTCGTCTTCTTCCGCCTGGCTACCGGCAGCGCCTGCCCGCTGGTCTGGCTCGCCACTAAGTTAGGAGCCAAAGGCCTGAGCTGCCCCACGGACTTCAAAAAATAAAGCAGCGCCTCAACCTTGCCGTTTTTTTATATTTCGATGTATCTGGCGCCGGGACTGGCGGCGGTGCGGGCGAGATCTGCGAATAAGGTATCGAGGACCGGGTTGGCCGGCAGCCGGCGGCGCAGGCGGGGCAGGAAGCCGCGCTCGGCCGCAACCCGGCGGGCCGGGGCGTAGTTCAGGTCGTGGAACCAGCCGGCCACCATCACCAGGATGTCGGCCAGAGTGTGAAGGTTCTTCAGCGACAGCGTTTCCCCGCGCGCGGCGGCCTCCGCCACGCCCGGCGTGAGCCCGCCCTCCAGCTTGATGTCCGGGATAGTATCCTGCAGGCCGCCGAAGTTTCCGGACTCGGCGCTGCCCAGCAGGGTTTCCATTATATCCACCTTGTCCGCGTCGCGCACCAGCAGCAGCAGGCTATTGTCGGCCGGCGGCAGGTCTTTGGGCAGGGCGTCGGGCCTGCGGTTATGGAATTCGGTGGCGCAAAGCAGCCGGCGGAAAAGCGCGGCGTCGGGAAACAGCCCGGCGGCCTTCTCCTCAAGCACGCGCCGCCCCTCAAGCCCGTGGTCCAGGCTGCGCGCGTCTATGAACGAAGCGTGCCAGGAGTACTGCCTGAACCGGCCCACGTCGTGCAGCAGCCCCGCGGCCCGGGCCAGCGCGCATTCCCCCTCTCCCAGTTCCAGCCCGGCCGCGATCTGCGCGGCGTTTTCGGCCACGCGCGCGCTGTGCACGCGCTTGAACTCCAGCGGGCCGGGCAAAGTGCCGCCGCCGTCGCGGAACCCGTCCACATAGGACTTGAACCAGGCCGCGACGCGGCCGTAGTCCTCACCGGTCAAGGGGGTGCTTTTCATACTGCAGACAAGTTTACAATATTCCCGGATCGCGGACCGTCCGCCGCTCCGGAGCGCGCCTTAAAAGGATAAGGTCAGCCCCGCTGAATAATAGTCGCTGCGGGGCAGGCCGCCGCCGGGATTGAAATTTTCCCAGCCGGCGGAAATTTCAGCCGGCCCCGCCCTCAGGGACAGCCCGAAGCTGAAAGTTTCGGAATCAGGCTGGTCCAGCAGATAGGAGGTCTTTGAATAGCCCGCCTCAGGCGAGAGCGGCAGGCCGGGAGCGCGCAGCCTGGCTGAAACGGCCGTATCGGGAAAGCCGCTGGTTCCTATGCCGCCTATGTCCACGGGCAGCTGGCGGGCCTCCGCGGTGACGTCCTTATCGTAGGCGGTCTTGGTGAAGCGCCCGCTGGCCCTCAGCCCGTACGCCTTCAGCGAAGCGGAAACGCCGTAGTCGGTCTGGTTAAGCTTGAAGGCCTCCGTCAGCGCCGACACGGAGGAACTTCCGCCGCGGCGGCCGCCCGCCACCGTGGTGGTGGACAGGGAATACAGGTCCTCGTGCGCGGTAAGCCCGGCGAAGACCCCCAGGCCCGCGTATTGCAGGGCGGCCCCTTCCTCACCGGAAGACAGCAGGTTATAGGTGAAATCAGCGTAGAGGCCGGTATTTTTATAGCCGCCGGTTTCCGGGGTTGCGGAAACTTCCGCGCCGACGCTCCAGGACTCGCGGTCCAGGCCCGCTCCGAACGAATAGGAAGACCGCCTGTCGGAGAGATCACTCTTATAGGTGTTGAGGGCGGGGCGCAGGTAATAATCGTCGCCGCCCCACTCGGCGAAAGCGTTCAAGCCGCCGTAGCCGTCAGGACCTGAAGTGTAGCGCAGCCCGGCATCGGTGTAGGCGCGGGCCCCCGCGGCGCAAAACAAAAAAATAAAGGCGGATAAGAGCCTTGTTTTCATAGCATCCCCTTTTTATCCGCCGCCCCGAAACCGGGGCGGCGGCCTTCCGCGGTTTCTACCTGCCCTTCCCGGCGCCCTGGCGCTTCCCGTCATGCAGGGCTTTGCGCTCCTGCTTGCGCTCGCGGCGCTCTTCACGCGCCTCTTTCTTCTCCTGCTTGCGCTGCTGCTTCTTCAGCGCCTTTTCGCCTTTCGCGCCGTTCTTTTCGGCGTTCTTCAGCGCCTTCTCTTCCCCGGCGTTCTCGGCCCGCTCGCCCACGGCCTCTCCCTTGGCGTTTTCCGCGCCTTCGCGCGAGCGTTCCTGCGTTTTGAGCTCCTTGCCTTCGCCGGAGCCGTCCTTCAACTGTTCCTTAACCTGCAGCTTGTCCTGGGTCTGCAGTTTGTCCTGGGTCTGCAGCTTGTCCTGGGTCTGCAGCTTGTCCTGAGCCTTAACAGCATCCTCGGCCAGCACCGCCGCCGGGATCAAAAAGGCGGAAATCAGGCTGAGGGTTGCCGTCATCATAAGTTTGTTCTTCATAACTCCTCCTTAGTAGGTCGGCCTCTGCCGCTCTCTATACTGACGCGGCAGCCGGCACTAAGGTTTAGTCCTAACGGCGCCGCCCGGCGCCGCCCCCGCGGCGCTCGCCGCCGTGCTCCTGCCGGTATTCGCGGCGCAGTTCTTCGCGGCGCTCCTTGGAAAGCTTCTGCCACTTACCGAATTTCTTCAGCAGTTTCGCGCGTTCCGGCTCCGGCATGGCCTGGAAGCGGCTCCAGCGGGCGCGCAGCTCGGCCTGCCGCTCCTTCGGCATGGCGCTGAAACGGGCGTATTTTTCCCTGACCTCGGCCTTCTTAGCCGGGTCAAGGGACTGCCATTTCTTGTAGTTAGCCAGCACCCGTTTCTGCTCCGCCTCGGGCAGTTTTTCCCACGCCGCCTGCTTGTCGGCGGCGGCGCCCTGCCCGGCCGCGGGCAGGCCTGGCGCGGCCAGCGCCAAGACAAGGACCATAAGGTTAATTCTTTTCATAAGACCTCCGTGCGGCGGCCGCCTTCACGGTCACGCTCGAGCCGGTCACGGCCGCGGTGGACACCGCGGGAGCGGTGGATATTTTTACCGCCGCCTCTCCGGCCGGCTCCTCCTCTACTATTTCCAGGTTGGCTACCAGTTCAAAATCGCTGAAGAAGCCGAGGTTTTCCAGGACCTCGGCCGGCGCGCTGACCGCGGCGGCCAGGGCCGCGGCGGTAAGCAGGCCGCTCAGCCAGAAAAACAGCACCCGTTTTTTCATAAGTCTTCCTCTCCAATGGCTTCCAGCACGTCCATGTCGTCGAGCAGGTCCAAGTGCTCGATAAAAGCGGTGCTTACCGCCGGGCTATCCGCCGGCGGCTGCCGGTGCGGCGCCCGCGCGGAAAGGATCACCAGCAGCGCGGCCAAAGCGGCCGCCGGGGCCAGCAGCCACGCGCGCCTGGAGGCGCGTTTTCCGGCGGTTCCGGCCAGCGCCCGGGACCGCTGCGCGGCCCAGAAAGCCTCGCTCCGGCGCGGCGCCAGCAGCGACAGCAGCTTTTTTTCTCTCTCTTCGTCGTTCATAAATATTCCCCCAGCAGGGACTCGAGTTTCTTCCTGGCCTCGAACCAGTGGGCTTTTACCGTCCCTTCCGCCATCCCCAGCACGGCGGCGGTCTCCGCCACGCTCAGCTCCTGCGCCCGCAGCGCCGCCACTTCTCGCTGGCGCGGCGGCAGGGAAGCTATGGCTGCCTGTACCCG
Organism: Elusimicrobiales bacterium; assembly: GCA_028688015.1. Taxonomy (GTDB): domain Bacteria; phylum Elusimicrobiota; class Elusimicrobia; order Elusimicrobiales; family UBA9959; genus UBA9959. Next base: position 214,734 of record JAQTZB010000003.1, read on the forward strand.
CCGCTCCAGCTCGGCGGCCTGCGCCGCCTGCTCGGGGCGCTGGCGCGGATCGTCTGGCAGCAGGTCTTCCAGCGCAGGCCCTTCCCCGTCGGCCCCCTGCCTTTCGCCAAGGCCCACCCAGGAACGGAGCTTTTTCCAGCGCCAGTACGACCGCGCCTTGTTGGCCGCTATGCGCAGCAGCCAGGTCTTCAAAGAGCTCTCGCCGCGAAAAGCCTTCAGGTGCCGCCAGGCGGCGATGAAGGTTTCCTGGGTTATATCCTCCGCGGCGGCGGCGTTCCCGGTCAGCCGGAGCGCGGCCCCGTAAACCAGCCGCTGGTTCTCCTCCACGACCAAGGCGAAAGCGCCCTCGGGGTCGGCAGGGGGCGGGCCGTCAAGGCCGGGTTTTTCGGTGTCAGTCATCGTTTCCACATTTATACAGACGCGCGGCGCGCGGGAAGGGTTTAGCCCCCCACAGCCAATTATATAATTCGGCGGCAGGGCGGGACAGCGCGCCTAAACCTTTTCCCCCCTCCGCGCGTCTGTATCTGTGCGGAGGGAGGCGGAGCATATGCCTAAAAAGATACTTGCCGTAGACGATGAAGCGTCGCTGCGGGAATTGCTGAAACGGGCCTTAACCGCTTCCGACTACCATGTCACCCTGGCCTGCTGCGCCGAGGAAGCCCGGGCGCTCATGAGCGCCAATATCTACGACCTGCTGATAACCGACCTCATCCTGCCGGACGGTGCGGGTACCGAACTTATCGACTTCACCAGCGGCAGGCACGGCGCGACCAAATCAATCATGATAAGCGGCGCGGTAGAGCCCTGGGAGATGCCGCTCTTCGTGGAGAAATACAAGCTGGAAGGCTTTTTTGCCAAACCGTTCAGCATGGACGCCCTGCTGGGCAAGGTCAGGGAAGTGCTTGGCTAGCTCGCCGCCGCAAAAAAAGGGCGCCCGCAAGGACGCCCCTTTTTATTCGCCGAGACCTTTAGAACTTGAAGGTCAGGCCCATGTCATAGGCGGTCTCGGACAGCTCGGACTTGATGCTGATCGCGCCGGAACTGTCGGTCTCGCTGATGCTCTTGGCCAGGGCTTTCTTGTAGCCCAGGTTCAGCGTGAACTTGGGCGAGAACTCGTAGCCCGCGCCCAGGGTAATGTGGTGCTCCACCACGCCGGGGAAGCCGATGATGCGGAAATACTCGTAGTTGAAAGTATTCATCGCCATGCCCTGCACGTCGGTGGTGCCCATGGCGTTGAAGGCCGCGTGCTTCTTCAGCGGGTTCTTGCCGTAATTCCAGCCGGCGCGCAGCGTCAGCTTGTCGGTGGTCTTGTTCTGGACGCCCAGGCCTATCACGGTCTGGCTCTCCCAGTCGAAGTCGCTGTAGCCGTCGGCGTTGGCCCAGTCCACGTACTTCACGTCCGCGGAGAGCAGCCACTTGTCCAGGCCCTTGTAGGCGACGCCAGCGCCGTACTGCGCCGGGTTCTCGAGCTTCAGCGCGTCGTAGCCGTTGTAGGCCGCGCCCGCGCCCTCGCCGTCGAAGTCGTAGACGCGCTCGTGCTTGACGTTCTGCGGGGTTACATAGGTGACGCCGAAAGCCCACTTACCGTATTCGTACCCGGCGCCCGCGCGCAGGCCGAAGGCGTAATTATGGGCGAGGCCCTTGCCGAAGTCAGCGGCCTGGTAATCTATATCGAGGCCGGCGCCGTAGGAGAACGCGCCGCGTTTATAGGCCAGGGCCGGCACGAACTTCATGACGGACACCTTGGTGTTCATCTTGCCGTTGACGTCCTTATTGCGGTAGTCCACGCCCATGCCGGACACGCCGTAGGCGGCTATGCCGAAGGTCAGGTTCTCGCCGGCCGGGGTGGCGATGCCGATAGCGGGAATGGCGTACCCCTCGTCCTGGCTCTTGGCGCTCCAGTTGCCGACGCCTGCCGCCGGGGCGGGAGAAACCACGGTCGCCTTCACTTCGGGCGAGAAGAAGGTGCCGGCGAAGTTGAACTGCGAGCCCTCTATCTGCGAGAGCCCGGCCGGGTTGTTGAAGATGGCGCTGATGGCGTCCTGAGGGGCGGCCATGCCGGTGCCGCCCATGGCCCGGGAAGTGGGACCTACGCCGATCATGTTGTCGCCGTTGGTGGCGAACACGTTCAGCGAAAGCCCGGTTATTACGAACGCCGCAGCAAACAAGTTAACCGATTTTTTCATTTTTCCTCCGTTTAATTTCCGAAATTATATGAACAGCGAGGACTTGCTGGTGCCGGCCTCGGCCAGGAACTTGGCCACGCCGGCGCTCTTGAGGTTCGGGTAAGCTATCATCTCTTCCATCTTGTAGCCCATCAGGTCCATGCTCATCTGACAGACATAGATCTGCACGCCCGAGTCGGCCGCGGTCTTCATCAGCTGACCGAGCGTCATCACGTTATGCTTCTTCATGATGGACTTTATCATGGCCTTGCCCATGCCGCCCATGTTCATCTTGCTGAGCTTGGTGCCGTCGGCGCCGTTGGGCAGCATTATTTCGAACATCTTGGAGACCGCGTCCTTGGAGACGGTCTTGTTCGGGTCCTTCAGCGCCGGGATGGACCAGAAGGTGAAGAACATCACCACCTTGTCGAACATGGCCGCCGCGCCGGTGGCGATGATGAAAGAGGCCAGCAGTTTGTCCATGTCGCCGCTCATCACCACCATGGAGAGCTTGTCCTCAGGGGCGTTGGCCTTGAGGGTCTCGACGTCGGCCTTGAGGGCCGCTACCTGCGCTTCCAGTTCTTTTATATCAGCCATAGTTTCTCCTTAGTGCGTGTAATCCAGAATTTTTACTTTGTCCCCGACCTTCTTTACTATCGCCGCCTTCATGGCGTCGGCGTGGGGACAGGGGAAACAAAGCGGGTTGCCGTTCTTTATGCAGGACGCGAGGGCGATAACCTCTACGCCGCGCGACACCATCTCCTCCGCGCGGATGACGGCCCGCTTGCCGGGGCAGCCGCCGCAGGACACGAAGGCGGCTATCTCCACCGGCCCGGTCTCCGCGAAAGCGCCTTTGCCCAGTTGAGCGAACTTGAAGTCCGTAGTGCCCGGGCAGATATCCTCGGTCTGCTGACAGCGTATTATGCCGGCTTTTTTCATATCAATAGGAGAGCACCGTCTTCGCGGAGGTGACTTCCTCTATCACCTTGGCCGCGCCGACTATTTTAGCGTTGGCCACCAGGTCTTTCTCGTCGTAGTTGCGGGCCTTCAGGCACGGCGAGCAGACCAGCAGCTGGCCGCCCTGCTCCGCGTAAAGGGCAAAAAGCTTCTCCAGCGGGTCGAACGGGGCGTGGTTGATATCGGCGGCCTTGCCCTTAACGGCCAGGTTGACGCCCTCGCCCTGCACAATAATGACGGGCTGCGCGTCCATGGCGTAGGTGGCGTTAGCCAGCACGAACGGGATGATAGCCTTCTCCGGAGAATCCTTGAAATGGGTCACGACGTAAACTATCTTATCTGCGTTGTCCATCATAAACTGAAAGCCGTGCCGGCCTCAGCCTCCTTTTTGACGTGCTGGAAGTAGACCGCGAGCGGCCTGAAGAAGATGTGTATCCACTTGGTGAACGGCACTATCAGCAGGATCCACACCGTCTCTATGGCGATGTTCAGCCGGTACACTTTGGCCAGCAGCGGGTCACCGGGGCCGTAAGCCACGTTCAGGTAATGCGTGAACAGCAGGCTCGCGCCTATCAGGAACATCGTGATCACGAACAGCCAGTCGCTGGGGTGGGAGAACTTCGACGACTCCGCGCTCTTGAACACCCGGCGCAGCGACATGGACCCGCCGCCTACGATGATGGCCAGCCCGGCGTACCAGACCAGCAGGCTGACCGGCCCGAAGGCCGGGTAGTGCTTGTCCAGCGGCGACAGGAGGTGCAGGTTGGAGATCAGCAGCGTCAGCACGTAGCCGCTCATGACGAGCAAATGCGCCACCCAGCGCACCAGGTCGGTTTCCTCGCAGCCGTTGAAGTTCTTCTGCGTGAAGCCGTGCACGAAGGTCTCGTAGATATGCGCCGGTTTAAGGGACGCCTTTATGCCGCCCAGCGGTTTTACTATGGCGTGGCGGTACATGTTTATGATGTAGCCGCCCAGCGCTATGGTGACATAGACGGGGAAGGCCAATTCTATCTTGCCGGCCAGGGCGCCGAAATCCCCCGTGTAGGAGGAGTACAGCCAGTAGAAAGCCGCGAGCAGGCCCGCGGCCAGCCAGGTCTGCAGCCAGCCGTTCTTGTAAAAGACCGAGGACAGGCCGGTGATGTCGTACTTGGCTATCAGGTAGCGGCGCAGGGCCATCATGTACTCGCCGGGCTGGGCCTCGCGCGGGCAGGTGGCCGAACATTCGCCGCAGTAGTAGCAATGCCAGGGCTCGATGGCGGAGGAGATCTTTTCCTCCATGCCCACGTGGCCGGCGCGGATGAGCTTGCGCGGGAAAGAGGCGTCCTCTTTGGACAGCGGGCAGACGGCGGTGCAGTTGCCGCAGTTGAAGCACGCGGAAATATCGAAAGCGCCGTATTTCTTTATCTCGTCTATGAGCTCGGGGTTCACCTTCATTTCGCTTCCCCTCCCTTCAGCTCGTACTTGGGGTAATCCCCTTTGCCCGGCACGTCGGAGAGCTTGCCGTATTTGCGCAGCGCGGCCACGTACCAGATGGCCCGGTCGTGCGGCAGGCCGGCGGCGGCCGCCAGCTCCGGCGCGGTCTTGGGGCCCTCTTTGAGCGCGTCGAGGATGGCTTTTTGCGCCTTGTTCTGCGCGGCCACGCGGTCGCGCAGTTCCTGCGGCACGGGGCCGCGGAGCTCGTTAAGTTTCTTCAGCTGTTCGGCGAGTTTTTTAGCGTCGGCCATATTATTCCTTGGCGATGGCTTCTACCATCGCGTCGAACTGGTCCAGCGTCCAGCCGGCCACGTTGATGGCGCGGGTCGGGCAGACCGCCACGCAGGCGCCGCAGCCTTTGCACAGCGCCGGGTTCACGATCGCCACTTTTTTGCCGTTATGCTCGCCCATCATCAGGGCGCCGTCGTAGGAGCACTCGGCCGGGCACAGGCCGCAGCCGGTGCACTTATGCTCGTCGACAACGGCCACGAAAGGTTCCAGCGGGATGTCCGGCTCGGCCAGCAAAATGGCGGCCTTGGCGGCCGCGGTGCCGGCGGAGGCCATGGCCTCGGTGACGTCCATCGGGTACTGGGCCGTGCCGGCCACGAAGATGCCGGAGTTGGCCAGCTCCACCGGGCGCAGTTTCAAGTGCACTTCCTGCAGGAAGCGGTCGGCGCTCGACGGAAGCTTCAACTGCGATTTTATCAGCGAGATATCGGCCGGCATCATGCCGGTGACCAGCACTATCAGGTCGGCCTTCACTTCCAGTTCCTCGCCCCAGGTCAGCACGTCCTTCACCTTCACGGTGTGGCCGGTGCGGTCTGAAGTGATCACGGGCTGGTCGGTGTCGTTATGGCGGAAGAACAACACGCCGTCCCTGGAGGCCTTGTCGTAATATTCCTCGTGCTGCATGCCATAGGTGCGGATGTCGCGGTAAACGTCGTAGATGCGCACGCCGGGATATTTTTCCTTCACCTGGTTGGCGGCGTAAAGGGCGGACGAGCAGCAGACGCGCGAGCAGTAGTCGTTGATCTTGCCGTCGGACTGGGGTTTGTGCACCCCTTCCACCTGCCGCGAGCCCACGCAATGTATCAGCGCGAGGCTCTTTATTTCCTTGCCGGCCAGTTCCAGGCGGCCCGCGGGGGAATTCTTCACCAGGGCGATGAACTCGGGCAGGGTCACCACATTGGCATCCTCGCCGTAGCCGAACTCGCCCTGCGCGGGTTTGTAATGTTCGTAGCCGGTGGCCATCACTATGGCGCCGGCCTTCACCTGCTCCGACTTGCCGGCGGAGTTCTTGAAGTTTATCTTGAAATTCCCCACGAAGCCGCTGACGAAGTCTATGTCAGCGCCGGTATGCACGGTGACCCTCTTTTCAGCGAGCACCAGGTCCTCGAGCTTCTTGACCACGGCGGGGCCCTCTTCGCCCGAGGGGTACATTTTCCCCAGATCGAGCAGCTTGCCGCCCAGGCGGGGGCCCTTCTCGATAATTACGGCCTCGAGGCCCTTGCCGGCGGCCGACAGCGCGGCGCGCATGCCGGCCACGCCGCCGCCAATCACGGCCACGCGCTGCTCGGCCGCCACGCGGATAGCGTTAAGCGCGTCCTTGCGCAGCACTTTTTCCACGCCGGCCTGCGCCAGCTTGATAGCTTTGGCGGTGGCGCCCGCCTTGTCGAGCTTGTGCACCCAGCTGGCCTGCTCGCGGATATTGATATGCTCGTGCAGGTACGGGTTAACTCCTGCGCGCTGCAGCACGCCGCGGAAAGTGAGTTCATGCAGGCTTGGCGAGCAGGCCGCCACCACGGTGCGGTTGACGCCGAGGTTCTTGATATCCTCGGTGATCAGGTCCTGGCCGTTGGAGGAGCACATGAAGGCGTACTCGCGGGCCACGGCCACGCCGGGATACTTGGCCAGCGCCGCGGCCACGGCTTTCACGTCTATGACGTCGGAGATGTTGCCGCCGCAATGGCAGACATACACCCCGACCTTCGGCTCCTGCCGGAAATTATCCTTGGAGGCTTCGTCCCGTGTTTTTTCGTCCATCACAGTTTCCTCATATAGCTGGCGGCTTCCATGGCGGCCGAGCCGGCGTCCACCACCGAGTCGGGGATGTCGCGCGGGCCCTTTACCACGCCCGCGGCGAACACGCCCGCGCCGGCGGTGACGGCGGAAGAGACCATCTCGTCGGAAAGTTTCACGAAGCCGAAGTCGTTGTTCAGCGTGCCGAGGCCGAAAGCGGAGGCGTCGTGGCCGGGGATCAGCCCCTGCGACAGCACCACGAGCTCGTGCTTCACCTCGTCGGGGCCGGAGGTCCCTTCCTGGCGCTCTATGCGCAGTATGGGGTTATGTCCCTCGTCCTCGGTGATGCGGGCCACCTTGGCCTTTACGAAGTTGATGCCCATGGCCCTGGCGTTGTTATAGAACTGCTCGTAGCCCTTGCCGAAAGCGCGGATGTCCATGTAATAGATGGTGATGTCGGCTATCGGCAGCGAGCCGGACAGCAGGATGGCCTGCTTGATGGCGTACATGCAGCAGACGCGGGAGCAGTAGGGCACGCCTATGCTCTTGTCGCGCGAACCCGCGCACTGCACGTAGGCGATGGAGCCCGGCGTCATGCCGTCGGACGGACGCAGCACGCGGCCGTAAGGGCCGTGCGGCGCCAGCAGGCGCTCGGCGGCCATAGGAGAAATGACGTTGGGGAGTTTCCCCAGGCCATACTGCTTCTTGGCCGTCATCGGCGTGGTCTCGTAGCCGGTGGCGAGTATTACGGCCTTGGCCTTTATTTCCACGGGCGCCGGCTCCTGCAGGAACTCTATGCAATCCTTGGGGCAGGCGCGCGCGCAGGCGCCGCAGCGGATGCAATGCTCGGGGTGCATCACCGGGTACTGCGGTATGGCGTTGGTGAAAGGTATGGAAATGGTCTTCTTGGCGCCCAGGCCCTGCTCGTACTCGTCCGGCACGAAGACGGGGCAGACTTCCTCGCAGCGCTTGCAGGAAATGCATTCCTTCTCGTCGATATAGCGCGGCTTGCGGGTGACGGAAGCGGTGAAGGTCCCGCCGTCGCGCCGGATGGCGTCCACGGTGCTGTAGGTGAGGGTGGTGATGCGCGGGTGGTGCGAGACCGAGGCCATGCGCGGGGTGGTGATGCAGCTGGCGCAGTCCAGGGTCGGGAACACTTTGCTGAGCGAGATCATCTTGCCGCCGATGCTCGGGTTCTTCTCCACTATCGCAACCGAGAAGCCCTGGTCGGCCAGGTCCAGCGCGCTCTGCAGCCCGGCTATGCCGGAGCCCACCACGAGAGCGTCCACTTCTATTTTTTCAAGGTCTCTCATACCGCGGCCACCGCCTTTTCCATTTCGGAGATCTCTTTCAAGAAGGCCGCGCGGCACACTGTGCAGATGGTCGTCAGCTTCAGGCGGTTGACCGCGATGCCCTTGGCCCGCATCTGCTCGTAAACGCGGGCGACCCGCTTGGAGAGACGCTCGTAGGCGCCCTCGTAAGGGCAGTCGGAACCCGAAGACATGATGATGATGCCCGCTATCCCTTTATCAAAGGCCATGAGGTAAAAATCCTCCGGGAACATCACCGGGTCCGGCACGCGTATCACATAAGTGTCGGCCGAGTAGGCCATGCGGGCCTGCCCCACCGCGTCCGCCCCCGGATAAGAACTGTGGTTGGTCGTTATAATTAATATTTTCCGATGAGTCATACGCTAAAAGTGCTCCTGCGCCAGCCCTTGCCCTGGCGGGGGATATGGGTTCGGAAGGCCCTCGCGCAGGCCGACGCTTGCGTAAGCGCGGAGGCCGAGCGGGAGCGCGGCCACGGTGTGGCCGATAGCGTGCCTGACGGGCCCATAGCCCCCGCCAGGGCACGCTGAGCTATCTACTTTTTGCGGGTGACGAAGAGGCTGTCGTAGCCGTCGCGCTCCAGCACGCCCAGGTACTCGTGGCCGGACTTGCCGCACCAGGCGGGAATGTCCTCGCGGCTGCCCTTGTCGCCGGATTGGATCTCCAGCACGCCGCCCACCGGCACACCGGCAATGCCTTTCTTCGCCTCGAGCAGGGGGCCCGGGCAGGCCATCGAGCGGGCGTCCACCGTCTTCGCGGGTTTTATCTGGCTAAGGTCCATGGTATTCTCCTCCTGGCTGATCAAATGTCTAAATTCGGGCAATACAGCTTCTTTATCCTGGCTATCAGGTCGGCCAGGCTGGGGTCTTTGATGCTATAGAAGATGCGGTTGCCGTCGCGGCGCTTCTGGATGAGGCCGCGGTCGGCAAGGACGCGCAGGTGCTGCGAGATGTTCCCCTTGGTCGTGCCGAGCTTCTCAATAACCTCGTGCACGAACATTTCCCTCTTCAACAGCATACATATTATCATGAGGCGCGAAGGATGGGCAATACACGACAGCATGCCCGCGATCCCTTCGGCTTTAGCTAGCACGGCTTTGTTCATGTATAGAAGTTTAGTATATGCTAAACTACTTGTCAAGGGCCTCCCGGCCCCGCGGCAAAAAGAAGCCGCGCCAGGGGCGCTGGCGCGGCGGGAAGGCGGAACCCGGCGGGGCTACCGCAGCACTTCTGCGGCGAAGGCCTTGGCCTCCTCCATGAAGGGCTGCCAGGCGCTCACGGGCAAATGCCCCTCCCGCTTGAAGAAAACCACGTGGCGGGGGGCGCCCTGCACCCACAGGCCCTGGTTAGCCTCGAACCAGGCCGCGCGGCGCGGCGTGAAGAACAGGTGAACGGCCGCCTCGTCGGGGCCGGTCAGGCGGTACTTGTCCGAAAATTCCGGAAAGGCCGGCAGGTCTATGTCCTTGAAGCCGATGGCCTCGCCTATCTTGTAGAGGAAATTCTCCGGCTTAAGCTCGAACTGGGGCACCTGGCTGCGCAGCCCCCCTATCAGAGCCAGCGTGAAAGTATGGGTTTGGCTATGCTTGCCGCCGCCGGTGGTGTAGCGGTAGTCGAAAACGCTGAGGTAGTCAGCCCCGGCGCGGACCTTGATCAGGTTAGAGGCCTTGCGCCCGCGCCCGAGGCGGAAGAGCTCGAGGCCGGTAGCCTCCAGTTCGTATTGGCCCGGGCCGCCGGGCAGGAACTCCAGCCCCATGGAGGCCGCCAGTTCCTCCAGATCCTTGCGGCGGCGCCAGTTAAAATACAAAGCCAGCGCGACTATTATAGCGGCCGCGCCCAGGAAGATAGCTATAGGATGCGCTTGAAAGAATTCCATTTCCCCTCCGTTCTCCCAGAACCTGACCCGTATTCCGCCCCGCCCGGCTCAGGCCGGCTGGCGCGGCGCCCGGGCGTGAAACGCCGCGGCCAATTCGCCGCTGGCCCGCACGAATTCGCCGTAACCGCCGGCCGGGGCCTCGGTATCCGGCTTATAGACCAGCAGATGCGGCCCCTTGCCGGCGATGGTCCAGCCTGGCCTGGGGCCCAAAAACTCCACCAGCGACACAAAAAGCCGCTCAGCGGCCATCCTGTCCGCGGCCCGCAGGTGGTACTGCCCGGAGAACTCCTCGTAGGCGGGCAGGTCTATGTCCTCCCCGTTCTCCCCGCCCAGGTCGTCCGTGAAAACTTCGGGGCGCAGGCTGAAAGCCGGCAGGGCCCGGCCCTGCAGCTCGAAGAGGGCGAAAGTGAAGAACGCACAGTCGGGAGCGCCGGCCCGGCCGGAGCGCACGCGGGCGTCAGCGAACCAGGCCCGGCAGCCGGCCGGGGCAGGGGCGCCCACGCTGTTAAAAAGATCCACGCCGGCCAGCCGCGGCAGGCCGGGCAGTTCAAGCGCGAAAATATCGGGGACGCCGGCGGCGGCCGGATCGAAAGCGCAGCCGCTGGCTTCGGAAAATCTTTTCAGGTCGCGGGTCCGCTTGCCGTTGAAATACCAGGCGCCAGCCACCACCAGCAAGGCGGGCACCAGCAGCAGAAGCAGGGCGGGCAGCGTCCCGCAGGCAGCGCCGCAGCCGGCCATCAGTTGCCGCCGGGGTCGTTAAGGTTGAGGCTGTCCAGGTTCTTCTTTTCCGTGGCCTCGTACAAGGCCTTGGCGTCCTTGGCCTGCTGCACGCGCCCCACGGTAGTCTTCAGGTAAGTGCCGGGCGCGGTAAGCGGGTTCTGGTCTACCACGGGCGCCGTGGAAACGGCGGCCTGCGCCTGCTCCGCCTTGGGCTGGGGTATGTTCTCAGGCTGCTTCTTCTGGCAGGCGAACAGGGCCGGCACGGCCAGGACGGCTAGGAATTTAAGTTTCATCTACCCCCCCTTAAAGTTTGGCGATCCGCTCCGCTATCTGCACCGAGTTCAGGGCCGCGCCCTTGTAAAGATTGTCCGACACTATCCAAAGCTGGTATTCGTTCTTCGCGGTTTTGGCGCGGCGCAGCCGCCCGGCATAAACGATGTCGGTGCGGTCGCCGTTCTCGAGCGGCGTCGGGTAATCCCCGGGCCGCTCGAAGAATTTCAGTCCCGGCGTGCGCAGGAAAAGTTTTTTAAGCGCGGCCGGGGTGCAGGGCCGTGCCGTCTTGAACCACGCGCACAGCGAATGCCCGCGCAGCACCGGCACGCGCACGGCGGTGGAACTGATCTTTATCCGCTTGTCGCCCCAGATCTTCTTCAGCTCGGCCTCCACCTTGTTTTCCTCGCCGGAGTCGCCGGCCGCGTCGAAACCTCCGACTTGCGGAAAAACGTTGAAAGCGATGGGGCGCGGGAATTTGCCCAGCGGGCGCAGAGCGGGCGCGCCGGTCTTCAGGTAGGCGCGCAGCTCGTCCACCAGCTGGCCCATGGCCGCCTTGCCGGCGCCGGAAACGGCCTGGTAGGTGGCCAGGCGCAGCTCGGTCACACGGAATTTTTCATGAACCAGGGCCAGCGCTACGGCGGCCCCGGTCAGCGTGCAGTTGGGCCCGGCTATGAGCTTTTTTGCCGGCGTCAGCTCACGGCCGTTCACCTCGGGGATCACCAGCGGCACTCCGGGCGCGAGGCGGAATTGAGACGAGTCGTCTATGCACCAGACTCCGGCGGCGGCCAGGCGCGGCGCGAACTTATCGGAAACCTCTTCGTTGGAGACAAAAAAAACGATGTCGGCTTTTTTCAGGGCGTCCAGGGTCGGGGCGGTGCAGGGATATTTCTTGCCCCGGAAAGAAACCTTCGCCGCGCTCCGGCCCGAATTGAACGGGTAGAATTCCCCGACGGGGAACCGCCGCTTTTCCAGCAGGCCCAGCAGCTCGCCGCCGACCATGCCGGAGGCTCCGACCACCGCGATATTGAATTTTTTATTGTTCGTCTTCATTTTCATTCTGTTCTGAAGCGGGCGCCGGGGCTTGTTTTACGGACTGCGGGGGCACCGTGATCTCGCTGGAGTAGCCTATGTTCTCCAGGCTGTCCACGGCGGCGGCGCGCAAGTAGAACATGTCCTTGGAGATGGCGCCGCGCCCGAAGGTCCAGAAATACGGCGCCCGGAAAAAGTAGCGCGTCACACGCTGCCAGTCGAATTTGTCGTAGGAGACTTCCAGCCAGGCGGCGCGGATATCCTCCCCTATCGCGGTGAAGGAGACGCCGATCTCGTCTTCTGTCAGCTCGGCGGAAAAGCCCTTAATGAGCACTTTGTACTGATTAAGCGGCACCAGTTTTACGGCCATGGCCGGCTTGATGCCGGAGATGGGCGTCTCCAGCACCCCATCGCCGGAGGGCGCGTTGCCCTTGATAGAGCGGTTCAGCCAGACGTCCTCTCCCCCGCCCTGGCTCATCGCCGCGGCCAGGATGGGCGAACTGGAGGCGCTGATGAAGTAGCGGGACGAGGCCCAAAGCGCGAGGTAGTTGTCTTTCTCGGAGGAGACGCGCGAGAGGGGCACCTCGGCCCAGAGCCAGCGGGCAGAGTCCACCCCGTCGAGGGAATCGTTGGGCAGCGGCTCGCGCGGCAGGTCGGCCGCCTCGGCGAGGAAATAGGTGTGGTCGGAGTTGAAGGTGGGCGCCTGGTTGAGCGCCATGTAGATCTTGCCCGGAATAGGGTCCGTATCCCAGGAGTTGGGCCACGATTTGATTTTAGCCCGGCCCAGTTTGGCGCCGATGTAGGCCTTGGCGTAACCGCCCGTGGCGACCGGCGGCAGCTTTATCACCCAGCAATTATTGTAGCCCACGTACCAGTCCGCGTGAAACCCGCCGTCGGCGTAGAGGTAGTAGCGGTTCAGGTTCCGCTCCGGGGCGAAGTAAGCCGGCACCGGCGAGCGGGCCGAGAAGGCCGGCTTGCCGCCGTCGGGCTCCTGGGCCCCGGCCGCCGCGGTGGCGGCCAGCAGGGCCGCCGCGAGAATATAGCGCATGTTGCCCCTCGTGTTACTTCTTAAGAATACGTGTCACCCTATCAAGATCGTCCAGCGAGAAATAATGTATGACTATTTTACCATTCTCCGGCCCGGGGCCGGGGCTGAGCTCCACCTTGGTACCCAGCGACCGCTGCAGCGAGGTTTCGAGCTCTACCACCTCGGGAGTGCGGCGCGAGCCGGAACGCGGCGCCTTCGGGGCGCGCGGCTTGTCGGCATGAAAGCCCTGGGCGAAACCCTCGATGTCGCGCACGGACAGCTTCTCGGCCACAATGCGCTGGTAAAACTCGCGGCGCTTGGCGGAATCAGGAATGGAGATCAGCGCCCTGGCATGACCCTCGCTGATGGCCCCCGACTGGATGCCCTGCCGGATCTCGGCGTCCAACTCGAGCAGGCGCAGCGTATTGGAAACGGCGGCGCGGGACTTGCCCACCTTTTTGGCGATGTCGGCCTGGGAGGCCCCGAAAGCGTCTATCAACTGCTTGTAGGCCAGAGCGGTATCCACCGCGTTCAGGTCCTCGCGCTGCACGTTCTCCACCAGGGACAGCCCCAGCTTCTGCTCGTCGCTGAGGTCCTTGCGGACAATGGCGTCTATCTCGGCCAAGCCGGCCAGCTTGCTGGCGCGCAGCCGCCGCTCCCCGGCTATCAGCACGTACCCGCCGTCGCCGTTGTTCTTCCAGACGGAGATGGGCTGAAGCAGCCCCCCCTCTCTTATGGAGTCGGCCAGTTCGGCCAGTTTGGCCTCGTCAAAATTGCGCCGCGGCTGAAAGGGGTTCGCCTCTACCTTGCCCACAGGGATGCGCTGCACCAGGTCCCCTGTAATATCGTTGTTCTGCACCTTTGTAATGAGGGCGTCTATACCCCTGCCCATTGCCTTTCTCATATATTCTCCTTCCTTATATATAGCGCGGTATCAAAGAGGTTAGCCCGGATCAGCCGCCAAGGTCATACTCAAGCTCCGCTTCCTCGGTCACATAGAGGTCCGATTTGCGGTGACTGGAGACGTCCACGCCCCTGCGGGACAGAAACTCCAGGGCCAGCTCCTTATAAGCCAGGGCCCCGCGGGAACTGGGGTCGTAGACAAAGATGGGCTGCCCGTAACTGGGAGCTTCAGCCAGGCGCACATTGCGGGGGATAACGGTCTTATAGAGGCGCTCCCCGTAGTACCGGCTTATCTCTTCTTTAACCTGGTTGGCGAGGTTTATGCGGGAATCGAACATGGTTACTACGCCGCCGTCTATATTCAGGCCGGGGTTAAGGGCCTGCTTGATCTTCTCGACGGTATTCATGAAGTAGGCCAGGCCTTCCATGGCGTAGTATTCGCATTGCACCGGCGTCAGCACGGAGTTGGAGGCGTTAAGGGCGTTCACGGTAAGCAGACCCAGCGAGGGCGGGCAGTCTATAATGATAAATTTATACATCCCCCCGATCTTATCCAGGGAGCGCTTGAGCACTGTTTCACGTGAAAACTCGCTGACGAGTTCTATCTCCGCGCCGGCCAGGTTATGGCTGGTAGGGATTATGTCCAACCAATCCACGGAAGTCTGGTGGATGGCAGACTCCACCGGGGCACGGCCGCAGAGCACGTCGTAGATATTCTTGTTATTCTTGGTAATATCCACGCCCAACCCCGAGGTAGAGTTGCTCTGAGGATCGAAGTCTATCAGCAGTGTCTCATAGTCGAAAGCGGCCAGGGCCACGGCCAGGTTAATAGCCGTAGTGGTTTTCCCCACCCCGCCCTTCTGATTAGCTATCGCCACTATTTCAGCCATATAAACTCCCCTTTTGAAACCATCCCGCCAAGTTTCACGTGAAAACTACCCCGCCACGGTGCTGGCGGTATATATCTATTCTATTGTTTTGAGCTAAAGTTGTCAAATGATAATGAGGATTGGGAGGATGTTTCACGTGAAAACCAAGCAAACTGCCCCCAAAACCGAAGTTTTGAGGGCAGATAGCGCTTCATGGTATTTTCAGGCAGCGCCGTTTTCACGTGAAACCCCGGGCGCCTATTCGATATATATCTCCACCCTGTCCCCCCCATCTCTGACGTCCACTATACGCATAGGCTCATGCGCCTCAATGGCTTCCTGAATCTTTCCCATGTCCACAACGCACCCCTTGTCAGCCAGTTTGGCCTTTATCTTTCCTTCTATAAAGGGCGCCATGAATTTAGCCCAGGAGAGCGGTATATGAATATTAACCTTCGGTTCCTCGCCCCCCTCCTCATAGACGCGTATACGGAGCACCCGCCCCCTGTCTTCTCCGGCCGCCCGGGAGCCTCTACCAAGGGCCTCCAGCAGGTCCATAGCCTCGGCGGAGGAGATCTTTTTCTGCTCCAGCAGCTTCAGTATGCGCAGTTTTTCCTCATTCATAAGGACTCCTAAGCCTCCAGGCTCTTCAGCAGGGCCACCGCCTCCTGGGCATTTATCTCCCCCCGCTCCAGGCGACTCACTATTTCCAGCCGGCGACGCCTGGCTTCGGCTTGCAGGCTGCCCAGCCCCAGTTTATTCAGCAAAGACTCCAGGCGATTCCTGACCGTAGGATAGGAAATATTGAGCTGCCGCTCCACTTCCTTTATGCTGCCGCGGGCCGCCAGAAAAACACGCAAAAAGCCTTCTTCTTCCGGGGAAAGCACCGCAAAGATGGGCAGTTCAAAACTTCCCCTAACGGAAGTTTTACAGTCCGTACAAGAAAGTTCAGTAACAATTACCTTCCCGGAGCATGAAGGACATTTATTGGGAATATTCATATTGTTAATATTTATATTGATTTTATTAATCTTGATATCTATCTAGACTAAGTATACCAGCAGTTATTTAATATGTCAACCCCACCCCCAAAAAATATCACAGCAGTTGCAAAAGAAAAGGCCCGGCGAACCGGGCCTTTTTCCGTGAGGAGGGGGAGACCTTAGAAATCAGTGCCGCCGCCCGAGCCATCCGGATCCGAGCCGCCGCCGGAACCGCCGGAGCCGCAACCGCCGCCGTCGTCGGTGCTGTCGGGGCCGTCGTCATTGCCGGAGCCGCCGCCGCCGCCGTCATCGGTGCTGTCGGGGCCCGGGGCGGGCTTGGGCTTGGACGAAGCAGCAAAGGCGCTGGAGCAGAGCAGGTCCGCGCCGGTCATGGCGCCGTAGGCCAGGGCCAGGAACATCAAAAGAACAGCCGTAAAAAGTTTTTTCATTATCCCTCCAAAAATAAACCGCACCTGAATTTTATAAAAAATCCAGGCGCGGCGCTTTGACCATGGACAGGTCAGCGGCTCTTGTCGATGGAAACGAAGGGCACGCCGCCTCCGACGTAGCCGGGCAGCACGCCGTTCCATTTTTCAATCGCCTTGAGCTGGGCGTCCACCTTGCGCAACTCTATCAGCGACGGGGTAACCTGCTCGCGCTGCATGCGCAGCGCCTCGGCCTCGCCCCTGGACTTGGCGATCTGCGACTCGGCGTCGCGCTTGGCTTTCTCGACGAGCTTCTCCGACATCTTGGCCTGCTGCTCGGCCACCTGCTTGTCTTCCACGGCCTTCAGGAACTGGTCGGTGAAGTCCAGGTCCACCACGGAGATATCCGTGACGACTATCTCTTTCTTACTGAGGCGCTCCTTAACCTCGGCGTTTATCTCCTCGACGAGCAGGTTGCGGTCGGAGATGATCCGCTCGGCGGAGTAGCGCGCCGCGATAGCCTTGAAGACCTCCTGCACCGCCGGGTCCACGATATTAACGACGTAGCCGGGCCCGAGGTTGCGGTAAATGCTGACCGCGGTCTCTTTCTGGATGCGGTGATTGACCACGAGGTGCGCGTTCATGGTCTGCAGGTCCTTGGAGAAGGCCTGGGTCTTGATGTCGGCGCGCTGGATCTGGATGGAGAATTTGGTGATGTTCTCCACGAGCGGCAGCTTGAAGTGAAGGCCTTCGCTGTAGGAATCCACTATGGCGCCCAGGCGCGTCTTGATAGCCACCTCGCCCGGCGTGATTATGAAGAACGCGGAGAACGCCACCACCGCCGCCACAACCGCCACAACCGGCACCAGCAGCTTGCCCAGATAATCTTTTTCCATTTTGCCTCCCTGACCGTGCTTGCCTATCTCGTCCAGGACACCCTTCAGGTCCTCGAAAAAGGAATTGTTCATGGCAAGATTATATCTATAAAGCCCCGGGGGGGCAAACGGACGGCCTATAATTTATAGAATATAACCCACGATGAAAAATTTATTCAAGTCCAAACCCAATATCCCGCTGCTGTTCTTCATTTCCGGAGTCAGCGGCCTAATTTACGAAACGGTCTGGTTCCGCATGCTGATCCGCGTCTTCGGCGGCACACTGGAGGCCACCAGCACAGTGCTGGCCGTTTTCATGGGCGGCCTGGCGCTGGGCGCGGTAATAGCCGGGAAAAAAGCCGACGGCCTTAAGAACCCGCTGCGTCTCTACGCCTGGCTGGAATTCCTGGTGGCCCTCTTCGCGCTGGGCGCCACCGCGCTGATGACCGGCCTGCCCGGCCTGCTGGCCCCGCTGCTGCCGGAGGGGGGGACCGCGGGGGCCGCTGCCCTCACGGCGCTGATCCGCGTGCTGGTGTCGGCCGCTGTGCTGCTGCTCCCTACGGCGCTGATGGGCGCCACGCTGCCGCTGCTGGCAAGCGGCCTGGCCGCCGGCACGGGCGATTCCGGCGGCAAGATCTCAAGGCTTTACGCGCTGAACACGCTGGGGGCGGCCCTGGGCGTGCTGGCGGCAGGCTACCTGCTGATAGGCCACGCCGGGGAGAAGGGCGCCGCACTGCTGGCCGCGGTCCTTAACCTGGCCATCGCCCTGCGCATAGCGGCCTACCGCCCGCAGGACAGGGAACCTGTACCCCCGGTAAACAAGACCGTGGAGGGCACACGCGGCTACCGCCGCCTGCTGCTTGTCATGGCCGCCTCCGGCTTTACCGCGCTGGCCTTCGAGGTCCTCTGGGCCCGCCTGCTGGTGCTGACCATCGGAAGCTCCGTCTACGCTTTCTCGGCCATGCTGTCGGCCTACCTGCTGGGCATAGCCCTGGGCAGCCTCTACGCCGGGGAACAGGCCGACTCTACTGCCGACCCGCTGCCGGCCCTGGCGCGCACGCAGGCGGGCATAGCCGTGCTGGCCCTGGCGGGCCTGGCAGCCTTCTACTTCGCCGGGCTGGCGGCCGTGCACCCCAAGTACATGTATTCGCCGCTGACGCGGGCCTCAGATGTCTTCAACCTCTTCGGCTGGTCCCTTTTAATAATAACCCCGGTGACCTTCCTGATGGGTTTTTTCTTCCCGGTGGCCGCGCAGGCCGGGGTCCGGGCGGCCGGCCGGGTGGGCGCGGTGGGGCCGCTCTACAGCGCCAACACGCTGGGCACCATCGCCGGCTCGCTGGTCACCGGCTTCGTGCTGGTGCCGCAGCTGGGCACCAAATTCAGCTTTATCCTGACCGGCATACTCGCCGCCCTGACCGGCACCGCGCTGGCGGCCCTGGCGGGCGCCGAGGAGAAAAAACGCTTCGCGCCCTGGATGGGCGCCGCGGTACTGGCGGCCGGCGCGGCTTTTATGATCCCGGACCCCGTCTTCAGCACCATAGCGCGGCGCTTCGAGCTTAACTCGCCGGGCTTCATCGCCTTTCACGCCGAGGACCGGGCCGGGGCGGTGGACGTGCTGTTCCGCGACGGCGGGCGGGCCAAGTCGCTCTACATCAACGGCGTGGCGGTCTCCGGCAACGGCGACGCCGGCAAACTGATGTCGCATTTCCCGCTGATCTTCCAGGAAAATCCCAAGAGCATGTTCATCATAGGCCTGGGCGCCGCCAACACGCTGCGCTCGGGCGTACTGCACGGCGTCAAAGTGACGGTGGCGGAGCTGCTGACGGCGGTGCGCGAGGCGGCCCCGCTGTTCGCGGGCAACTGGGAGAGATCCCAGGCCGCGGGGCGCTTCGAGATCCGCGTCAACGATGGGCGCAACGAGCTGCTGCGCTCCCGCGCGGCCTACGACGCGATAATAGTGGACGTCACGCCGCCCATCTACAGCTCGGGCGCCGTCAATGTGTACAGCCGCGATTTTTTCAAGATAGCCCGCTCGCGCCTGACCGAAACCGGCGTGCTGAGCCTGTGGATACCGCTGCCTTGCTTCGAGAGCGACTACTACATGATCCTGCGCTCGCTGAAAGACGTGTTCCCGCAGGTCAACGTGTGGAGTTTCCCGGGGCGGCCGGGCTACCTGGCGCTGGCCTCCAACCAGCCGCTCGAGCGGCGCCCGCAGGTGCTGGCAAACCGCATAAAAAGAGGCAACGTCAATTACGAACTGCCCTTCGTCACGCCGGACTACATCATAAAGACCCACGTGATGAACGCCACCGAAGTGGACGCCAAGTCCGCGGCTTACCCGCCGGTCACCGACGACAAGCCCTACACCGAATTCCCGCTGGCGCGGTTCATGGCGTTCTCTCCGCTCTGGTTTTAAGGGTTGGCTCTAGAGCAGCGAAGAATCCAGATCTTCGCCGGAAACGGGCGGGGGAACGGCCCCCGCCTTTTTCTTTGCCCGGGCGGGCAAGACAGGGCGGGCGGGGGGGGTAACCTTTGCAGGCGCGGCGGCGGCCAGGACGGCCAATTCCAGCGCCGAAGCGGACACAGCCCAGTTGCGCCCGAACCGCAGCGCCTCCAGCCGCCCCTTCTTCACCCGCTTGAAAACCGCGATCCGGCTGATCCCCAGCCGCGCCGCCGCCTCCGGAATAGAATAAAACTCCCGCTCCATCCCCCAATGTTAACTTATGTTAACCTATTTAGACAAGAGAAAAGGGCCGGCTCCGCTAACCCAATCAAAAAAAGCAGCAATTCCGCCATTAGTTAACTTGTGTTAACCGCGATAGACATATAAAAAAATATAAAAAAAAAAAAAAACCGCGGGTGTGGGTTGGGCCGGATTAGCAAAACCCTCATGAGGCCGAGGCTTGCGTAGCGCCGAGGCCGAATGCGGAGCGAGGCCACGGTGTTGGCCGAGCGCGTTTTGCGTTCCGGCCCGACCCGCACTCGCTCGACTGAGTATTTTTATGTTCCAACCGCACCGGCACACAGCAGAGAAAGACCCATCGCACTCACAACAAACAGTTAAATAAAATTTATATACTATAAAAACCTTATGCGCATCCTGATCCTCGGCGGAACCAGCTTTTTCGGCAGAGAAGCCGCCATACGGCTCCACAAGGCCGGCAACGAGGTCACCGTCTTCTCGCGCCGCGTCCCCGTGGACGGCCTACCCCTGGATATCCGCCAGTCCCGCGGCGACCGCACCGTGGAAATAGACCTCTCCCGCATGGCCGTAGAGCCCTGGGACGCCATAATCGACAATATCTGCTACAACGCCGAAGACGCCCAGAAGGCCATCCGCGTCTTCAGCGGCCGCACCGGCCTGTACCTCTACACCTCCTCCGCCTCCGTCTACTCGGTCCTGGAAGGCTCCAACTCGCCTTTCCGGGAAAACCAGGCCGATTTGCTGCCCCTGAAGACCCAGCTCAAGGAAAAATACGCCTACGGCCTGGGCAAATACGCCGCCGAGAAAGAATTCCTCGCCGCCTTCGCCGAAAAGAAGTTCCCGGCCGCCATCATCCGCCCCCCGGTGGTCATCGGCCCCAACGACCCCACCCTGCGCGCCTATTCCTACTGGCTTCGCCTGGCCGACGGCGGCCCGCTCTTCCTGCCCGGCGCCTCCTTCCGCAACCGCTTCATTTTCTCCAAGGACCTCGCCCGCGCCATCGAGACGCTGGTTTACGCCGAAAGCCCCTACGGCAAAGCCTACAACTTCGCCGATTCGCAGGCCCTGACCCTCGAAGATTTCGCCAAGCTCTCCGCGCGCATCATGCACCGCGACTCCGGGCTGATCTGCCCCGACCACGCCTGGCTAAAGGAGCACGGCTACAATTTCGAGGCCTCGCCTTTCTCCATGGGCAGCGACTTCGTGCTGGACATCGCGCGGGCGGAGAAAGATTTCGGCTGGGCCTCCACGCCTGCGGCCGCCTGGCTGGAAGAAAGCATCAACTGGTACCTGAACGCCTACACGGGGCCGGCCCCGAAGAATTACGCCTCGCGCAAACAGGAGTTTGAGCTGGCGAAGAAATGGACGCTAAAAGTATGAAAAACACCAGCGCCAACGCGGCGCGCGCGAAGCGGATAAAACTTTTCCTGATGGACGTGGACGGCGTGCTCACCGACGGTAAGATGTATTACCTCCCGGGCAAAGGCAAGGGCCTGGTGGAGGTCAAGGCCTTCCACTCGCTGGACGGCATCGGCCTGCGCCTGCTTAACCAGTTCGGCGTGATCACCGGCGTGATCACCGGCCGGGAATCCCCCGGCACCGAAGAGCGCGCCAGGGGCCTGGGCATGGGCTACGCCTACCAGGGCTTTCTCTCCAAGCTCGAGCCGCTGCGGCAGATCCTCGCCGGCACCGGCCTCAAGCCGGAGAACGTGGCCTACATGGGCGACGACTGGACCGACATCCCGGTGCTGAAGAAAGCCGGCCTGGCCATAGCGCCGGCTAACGCCCTGCCGGAGGTCAAGAAGACCGCGCACCTGATAACCAGGAAGGACGGCGGCATGGGTGCCGTGCGCGAAGCCTGCGATTTCCTACTTAAAAGCCAGGGCCATTGGGACACCGTGATGGGCTACGTCGAAAGCGCCCACTGGCCCGCCATAAAGAAAGACCCCATGAAAATAGTGCGCGAATCCGACTGCCGGAGGAAAAAATGAGGCTGATATTCATTGCGGCGCTGGGGCTGGGGCTGACGGCCCCGGCGGCGGCGGCCTTCGAGGACGAAGGCCTGCCCGAGGCCGTAGTCTCCAGCGACACGGCCCGCGGCGAGGACGAGGAAGAGCAGCCGCAGGTGCAGGAGAGCGACGAGGACCTGGCGGCCTTCGTCACCGACTACATCCGCAAGGATATCCAGCTCAAGGGCGCCTTTTTCCTGGAGGAGCAGCCCTCTAAAAAGATCCTGAAGCTCGAGCTGGCCTCCGTGGAGCCCAAGGCCTCCGCCGGGGAAAGCGGCGCGCGCGCGGTCACGGTAACCTTCAAGGACCCGGCCGGCAAAAAGCGCACGGCTCTCTTCTGGCTGCAGGGCGGGCCGTGGGGTGGCCTGGATATTTTCAAGATAGACCTCAAGACCCCGGGCGTAAAGCCCACGCCGGAACTCAAGCCGGCGCCGGCCAAAAGGAAGAATTGATATGGGAGAACTGCTGACCGCTTTCACCGCAGGGCTGCTGTCTTTTTTTTCGCCGTGCATTTTGCCGCTGCTGCCGGCCTACCTGTCCATGCTGTCGGGGTTCTCCGCCAGCGAGATCATGAAGGGCGACGCCAAGGTGGCGACGCGCAAGGTGGTGATCAGCGCGCTGATCTTCGTGGCCGGCTTCACGCTGACCTTCGCCGCCATGGGCGCGGCGGCCTCCGGCATAGGCGGCCTGCTCAACGACTACAAATACCAGCTGATGAAGGCGCTCGGCGTGATGATGGTGCTGTTCGGCGTGCACATGACAGGCCTGATCAATCTGAACTTCCTCAATTACGAAAAGCGCCTCAACACCCGCGGCCTGGCGCAGGGGCCGTTCGGGGCTTTCTTCATGGGCTTCGCGTTCGCGCTGGGCTGGTCGCCCTGCATAGGGCCGATCCTCGCCGGCATCCTCGGGCTGGCCGCGGTGTCCGGCACGGCCGGCAAGGGCGTGCTGCTGCTGGTGGTTTATTCCGCCGGCATGGCCATCCCCCTGCTGATCGCTGCCGCCGCTGCGGCGAAGTTCTTCGCGCTGATGGCGCGCTTCAGGACCGCCATGCGTTATGTTGAGATCGTCGCGGGCGTGGTGCTGGCCTCGGCGGGCGTGCTGCTCTTCCTGGATAAACTGGTCTTCTGGACCTGACCCCTACCTGTAAACCTCGTTGAAGTCCTTGACGCCGGCGGGCTCGATGCCGCCGGCGGCCACGCGGAAGTACCGCTTCTTCACCAGCCTGGCGTGAAAGTAGCCGTCCTTCTTATCGTAGACCGTGCGGTCTTCCCAAAGCTCGAAAGCGCCGCCGTCCCGGCTGAACACCCGCGGCGCCAGGTGGCCCGTCCCCGTCAGTTCGGCGCGGCCCAATTCCCTGCCGGCCTTGTCGTAGATCACGGGCCGCCAGTCCCCGCCTTCTCCGGAGAACAGCGCCAGCAGGCGGTTCCCGTCGCCGGAGAGCTTCAGGCCGGCCAGCCGCTCCTTTGTTTTTTTGGTCCACAGCAGCCGGCCGCTGCCGGAGTCGAACAGCAGCACGGCGCGCGAGCCGCCCTGCTCCGTCCCCAGCGCGTAAACGGAATAATCTTCGGAAAAATCCTCTCCGGCCGGGCCGTCCATCCGCACCTGGTGGCTGGCCAGCCGCTCGCCGGCCGAAGAATAGACGTCTATGGAGAAGATGGAAACCGCCTGGCCCCAGGAGCCGCAGAAAAAGAAAAGGCGGCGCCCGTCGCCGGAAAGGGTGACGGAGAAGGGGGGGCGGTCGGTTTCGAAAGAGGAGATCTTTTTCCCGCCGGCGCCGGTAAGCACGGCGCGGGCGCGGCCGGCGCCGCCGGTCCCGGAATAAGAGACGGCGAGCCGGAAGACCTTGTTCCCGGAAGAGAAGTCGCGGGTTTCCTTGTTGAAGTTTTCCGAGAAGGCGCAGACCGGCAGCAGCAGCAGCGCGGCCAGCAGGGCTTTCATCAGAATTTCCTGGAGCCCGGCTTGACTACGGGGAGGCCGGCGCGGCAGAGCGGGCAGTTCTCCGGCTGATGCGTGTCGAGGCCGAGCCGCAGCAGGGAGAGCGCCGGGAACGGGAGGGTCTTTTCCCCCATGCGGTTGATGACGGACATCGCGCCGATGGTCTCGGCGCCGGCGGCGGCCGCCACCACGGCGGTCTCCAGCGTGGACTTCCCCGTAGTGAAGACGTCCTCGACGATGATCAGCCGGGCGCCTTTCTTCAGCGAGAAGCCGCGCCGCAGCGTCATCGCGTTATTTTCGCGCTCGGTGAACACGAAATCCACCCCGAAGGCGCGGGCCACCTCGTGGCCGATGATCAGACCGCCCATGGCGGGGGAGAGGATGAGGTCCGGCCTGGGCCCGCCCCAGCCGGCGGCCAGCGCCGCGCCCATGCGGCCGGCCCAGGCGGGGCTCTTCAGCGCCTGAGCGCACTGCACGTAGTTAGGGCTGTGCAGCCCGGAAGAAAGCAGGAAATGCCCCTCGAGGAAAGCCCCGGAAGAGGCCAGATAAGCCCTGAGCTCGGCTTCGTCTATCATTTCAGGTCCTCCAGTATGGCCGCGGCCGCGGCGGCCGGGTCGGCGGCGGCGGTGATGGGCCGGCCTACCACTATAAAGTCAGCGCCCGCCTCCCGCGCGGCGGCGGGGGTCACGGCGCGCTTCTGGTCGTCGCCGCGCGCCTCAGGCCTGATGCCGGGCGTCACCAGCTTCAGTTTCCCGTCGTGAATTTTCTTCAGCATCGCCGCTTCCAGCGGCGAGCAGACCACGCCGTCTGCGCAGTTGGCGGCGCCCAGCGCGGCCAGGTGGCGCACCGTCTTGTCCAGGCCGCAGCGGTAGCCGGAGCGGAACAGGCCGTACTCGTCGAAGCTGGTCAGCACGGTGATGCCCCAGAGCTTGGGGCGCTTGTCCAGCTCGGCGCAGGCCCGCAGCATCTCGCCGCCGCCGGAGAGGTGCAGCGAGACCGAGTACACGCCCATGGCAGCGGCGTGCTTGACGGCGTGCTTGACGGTGTTGGGGATGTCGTAGAACTTGAGGTCCAGGAAGACCCGGCCGCCGCGCTTATGCACCAGGTCCACCGCGGCGGGGCCGGCGGCGGTGAACAGCACCGAACCGACCTTGAAGAATTTAACGCGGCCCTCCAGCTTGTCCAGCAGGTGCTCCGCGGCTTTCAGCGTGTCGGTATCCAGCGCTGCGATGAGTTCGGTCTTATGCATAGTCGCCCCCGCGCGGCTAACTTACGGATCTTACGGGCGCCGGACCGCGGTTCAGCGGCGCGGCGCGGCCCAATGCTTGCGCTCCAGGTAGCCCAGGATCTCTTTTACCAGGAACGGCCCCTCGTAAACCAGCCCGGAATAGACCTGCACCAGGTCGGCCCCGAGGCGCAGCTTCTCCATGGCGGTCTTGCCGTCGAAGACGCCGCCGGAGCCCATCAGGGGCACGCGGCCCCGGACCAGCGCGGCGGTCTTGGCGAGCACGGAGTTGGACAGCTCGCGCAGCGGCTTGCCGCTGAGCCCGCCCTCGTAGCTGCGCCAGTAGGCGGGCACGGCGTCGCGGCTGACGGTAGTGTTGGTGGCGATGAGGCCGAAGCCCTTCTCCACGGCCAACGCGGCCGCGGACTCCAGGTCGCGGTCCTCCAGGTCCGGCGCTATCTTGACGAAAAAGGGTTTAACTTTTTTCTGGCCGGCGGCGAAATCGAGCATCGGCTCCACCAGGCGGCGCAGCTTGTCGCCGCCGTGCAGCGAGCGCAGCTGGAGCGTGTTCGGGGAGCTGATGTTGACGGCGAAGTAGTCGCCGAAATCGTACATGACCTTCAGCGCCTCGAGGTAGTTCTTCGGGGCCTCCTCAAGGGAGCAGTCGGCGTTCTTGCCCACGCTGATGCCCACCGGCACCGGCAGCGGCAGCAGCTTCTCCAGCGAGCGCGCGGCCTGCCACGCCCCGGCGTTGTTGAAGCCCATGCGGTTGATGATGGCCTTGTCCTCGCGCAGGCGGAACAGGCGCGGCCGGGGGTTGCCCGGCTGCGGCCGCAGCGTAACGGTGCCCAGCTCCAGGAACCCGAAGCCGAGGCCCGCCAGGAAGCGGGCCGCCTCGCAGTTCTTGTCGAAGCCGGCCGCGAGCCCGATCGGGTTGCGGAACTTCAGCCCCGCCACCGTCACCGGAAAATCCTTGGCCCGGGACAGCGCGCGCACCAGCGCGTTCAGGAGCTCCACGCGCTGCGCCGCGCCCGCGCCCTTGATGACGGCGTCGTGGACCAGCTCGGGATTAAGGTTGAAGAGCAGCCTGCGGATAAGTTTGCGGTATAAGAAGCCCATGTTGTAGGTTAATTCTAGCAAAAGCCCGCGCGCTCGGGGCGCCGGCCGTTTTTTGCGCCCGCAGTCAGCGCGATGGCGCCCGGTAGACCGCGCGGCCGGCGGTGATGGTCAGTACGGGCCAGCCCCGCAGCGAGCGGCCGGCGAAAGGGGTGTTGGCCGATCTAGAAACGGAGCGGGACGGCACGACCGCCGGGCGGCGCGGGTCCAGCACGGCTACGTCGGCGTCGAACCCGCGGGCGAGGCGGCCTTTGTTCTTCAGGCCCAGCAGGCGGGCCGGGTTCAGGCACAGCAACTGCGCGAGGCGGGTTCTGGAGATCAGGTTTTTAAGCACCAGCTCCGTCACGCAGAGCGGGGCCAGCGTGCCAAGCCCGGTGATGCCGAACGGGGCGCGCCTGAAGCCGCGCGCCTTCAGCCGCGCCTCGTGCGGGGCGTGGTCGCTGGCTACCAGGTCTATGGTGCCGTCGGCCAGGCCCGCCAGCACGGCCGCGCGGTCGGCGGGCGAGCGCAGCGGCGGCTTCATCTTGAAATTGGCGTCGTCGCGCTTTATGTCGGCGTCGGTGAGCGCGAAATAATGCGGGCAGGTTTCCCCGGTTACCGGCCAGCCGGCCGCTTTGGCCGCGCGCAGGGCGGCCACGGAGGCGGCCAGGCTAAGATGCTGCAGGTGCACCGGCCCCGAAGAGGCGGCAGCCAGGATATCGCCCAGCACGGCCAGGTATTCCGCCTCGGCGGGTATGCCGGGCAGGCCCAGGCGGCGCGCTGCGGGGCCGGCGTTCACCACGCCGCCGCCGGTGCGGCGGAAATCCTCGGGGTGGTCCAGCAGCGGCAGGCCCAGGGCGGCGGAGCGCTCCGCCAGTTCGGCCAGCAGCCCGCGCGGCAGGCAGGAACCGTCGTCGGTAAAGGCGCGGGCCCCGGCTTGCTTCAGGGCGGCGAGATCGGCGATCTCCAGGCCGGCCCGCCCGGCGGTGGCTGCCGCGGAGAAATACAGGTTCGCGGGCAGCCCGGCGGCGCGGCGCGCGTATTTCTTCAGCAGGGCGGCCGTGGCCATGGCCGGGGTAGTGTTGGGCATCAGCAGCGCGGAAGTGACGCCGCCGGCGGCCGCCGCCGCGGCCGCGCTCGCCAGCGTCTCGGCCGCCTCGGCGCCGGGCTCGCGCGCGTGCACATGGGCGTCTATGAAGCCCGGAAAGACCCACAGCCCGGCGGCGTCGAAAACTTCGCAGCCGGGCGGGGGGGAAGAGCGGGGGGAAGGGAAGGCGAGGCGGCCGCCCGAGACCAGCAGGTCGCGGCGGCTTTCCCCGGAGACGGGGTCAACGAGCAGGCCGTTTTTTATCAGCAGGGGCATTTTTGGCCGGGACTTTTACCGGGGGCACCTCCGCCGGGGTCTCCACGGTTACCAGCAGCGGGGCGAAAGCGCCCGCTGACTCGCGGTAGGTCAGCAGCTGCAGGGCGGTGACCAGCAGCAGCGCCGACCAGGCGAAGTGCAGCGCCCGGCGGGGTTTGAAAATATCGGCGGTCTTGGCGGCCACGGCCAGCAGCAGCGTGGCGCCCATCGCGGAGTGCCAGACCAGCACCTGGCGCCAGGCTTCCTCGTTCACGCGCGAGGCCAGCATGAAGTAAAGCAGGCCGGCGAAAGCCAGCAGCCCCAGGAACAGGGCCTGCCAGCCGCCTCCCCGGCGGTCCAGCGAGGCCTGGGTCAGGCGGCTCATGCCGGCGGCGCTGAACAGGCACGCGAACGCGATGAAGAGGTAGAAGCCCCGGCGGAAGCTGAGCGCGGCGGAGAGCTGCGCCAGGCTCCACCCGCCGGGCAGCGCCAGCACGGCGCCGAACATGGCCACGCCCGACAGCGCCAGCGCGGCCGAGGCCGCCAGCACGAATTTGCGGCCCTTGTTGTCCAGCGCGTAGGCCTCGGCGGCCCCGAGCAGCAGCAGCGCGCCGCCCTGGATGGAATGGATCAGGTTGGAAGCCCTGGTGAAGTCAGCGTAATCTATGGTCATTTTCTCCTGCCCCTTTTGGAACCGCCCCTGAGGTAAAAATACAGCCCGGCCAGCGCGCCGGCCACGAAGACCAGCCAGGCCGGGCTGGACAAGTCCTGCCGCGCCGGAACCGCCGGAGCGGGAGCGGCGGCGGTAGAAACCTCCTGGGCCGCGGCAGCGGGCGCTTCCTTGGGCGCCGGGGCCTGCTTCAGCTCGGCCTTCTTTGCGGCGGCGACGGCGGCGGGCCTGGGCTCGGAGAGCGAGGCCGCGGCGAAAGGCGAAAGCCGTTTGGCGCCGGCCGAGCAGGCGTCGGCGCTCCTGGCGCAATCGTCGGCGGCCAGGGCCGCGCACGGCGACAGGAGGAGCAGGGTCAGCAGGAAGTTTTTCATGGCTTGTTATAGGAACAATAGTCTTCTTTGGTTTTGCGCGGGCGCGGGGCCGGACTTTCCGCAGGGTAGCCGACGGAGATGAGGACTTCCACCTTTTTGCCGCGGCCCAGCCCGAGGGCGCGGGCCGCGGCCTTAGCGTCGAACCAGCCCAGCCAGCAGGTGCCGAGCCCCTGCTCGGCGGCGGCCAGGACGAAATGCTCGCCGGCGATGCCGATGTCCACCAGCCGGAAATTGGTGTCCTGCATCTGGTTGCCCAGCCAGGCCGTCAGCTTGCCGGTGTCGGAGACCACTGCGGCGATGACGGGCGCGGCCGCCGCGAATTTGCAGGCCGAGTAGACGCCTGTGAACACGGCTGCGCAGAACTTCTCTTTCACGGCGGGGTCGTCGAGCACGATGAACCGGCACGGCTGGGCGTTGCAGGCCGAGGGCGCCAGCCTGGCGGCCTCGAGGCAGAGGTCCAGCTTCTCCCTCTCGACGGGGCCGGGCTTGTATTTGCGGACGCTGCGGCGGGCGGCCGCCAGCTCCAGGAAGCGCGAAACGGGCATAGCCATATTTTATAATATAGGGAACGGGATTTAGGAGAACTATGGAAAACTGGAAAGACGGAGTCAATTTCGCCATCACGGTCTGCGACGCCGAAGGGAAGATATTGGAGATGAACGCCAAGTCTTCCGCCACCTTCGCTAAAAGCGGCGGCGGCTCGCTGATAGGCAAAAGCCTGCTGGACTGCCACCCGGAGCCCTCCAGGTCCAAGGTAAAGAAAATGCTCGCCGAGCCCTATACCAACGCCTACACTATAGAGAAGAGCGGCGTGAAGAAACTTATCTACCAGACCCCGTGGCTCAAGGACGGCAAGCCTGCCGGCCTGGTGGAACTGTCGCTGGAGCTCCCCGCCGAGCTGCCGCACTTCGTAAGGAAGGGCTGACGCGGCGCTCCCCGGGCCGCTTTTTTTGTTTATAATGGTAGCGGGGGGTTCCCGAATTCAGGAAGCGAGGCCGGGCTGTTCCGGCCCTGGAGGAAAAAATGAAGATCCCATTTATTCTGTTAGCCGCCCTCTTCGCTGCGGCGGGCCCCGCCACGGCGCAGGACGCCAAGCCGGAAACTAAAGGCCGGCTGGGCTGCATCTACGCCGCGGCCGGCAAGGTGGAGCTCCGCCAGGCGGGCAAGACCGACTGGCTGCTCTCCCCGAAGGGCCGGGCCATAGCGCAGGGCGACGCCATCAGGACCGCGGGCGGAGCCTGGTGCGAGATCCTCCTGAAAGAAGGCTCCTTCATCAAACTGGAAGAGAACTCCGAAATGACGGCCGAAACGCTGGTTGCCGCCGCGGAAAGACGTGAATTCTCCTTCTCCTTCCTGAAGGGCAAGGCCCTCTGGATGGCCATGAAGCTGGGCAATAAAATAAACTCCGCCTTCTCGGTACGCACGCCCTCGGCCGTCTGCGCAGTGCGCGGCACCGCGTTCTCCCTGCTGGTCTCAACTTCGGGCGAGACCGCGGTGGGCCTTTTCGAAGGCGCGGTGGCCCTCACCGGCGACGCCGGGGAAAAGACGCTGCTGCCCGGCCAGGAAGCCGCTGCGGGGATAGGCAAACTGGAAACCAAAGACCGGCTCTCCGGACTGATGCTCGCGGAGGAACGCCGCTACCGGCGCATAAAGAAGCGCGTGGAAGACCTGCGCGCCAGGCTGGCGGCGCGCGAGGATTTTATCGACGATTTCGTGAACCGCCGGCAGAAGGCCGTGGCCGACCTGGAAAAACGCCAGCAGGAAAAGCTTAAAAAGCGCTGAGCCCGCCGCGGGTCAAAGCGCGCCGGAGCGCTGGAACCGGCGGGCGATGTCGCCGCCGGAGAGGAAGAACAGCGTGGGGCGCCCGTGCGGGCAGTGGTAGCTGTCCTTGGTCCTCTTCAGGTCATCCATCAGCCGCAGGGCCTCCTGCGGCTTCACAAAATCATGCGCCTTGATGGACTTCTTGCAGGCCATCGTGGCTATGATGTTGCGCTTAAGATCCTCGGCGGCCGCCTCCGGCTCGCCCAGCACCTCGGATAAATAGCCCAGGAACTCGGAAAAAGCGGCCTGCGTGAAGTAGAACAGCGCCGGGGCCGCCCGCAGCAGCGCGGTCCCCGGGCCGCGCTGGTCTATCTCGAACCCGGCCGACTTCATCCAGTCGCGCCACTTTAAAACGGTCTCCATCTGCGAGCGCGGCAGCTCCGCCTCGAGCGGCACCAGCAGCGGCTGCACCTTCACCGCGCCTTTGGAGAACTCGTCCAGATATTTCTCGAACAGCACCCGCTCCTGCGCGGCGTGCTGGTCCACCACCAGCAGCCCGTCGCCTGACTCGAAGAG
This sequence comes from Elusimicrobiales bacterium, assembly GCA_028688015.1. GTDB lineage: Bacteria > Elusimicrobiota > Elusimicrobia > Elusimicrobiales > UBA9959 > UBA9959. Next base: position 245,343 of record JAQTZB010000003.1, read on the forward strand.
CAGATAGCTCTTGGCGAGCTGGCCGATGTACGAGAGGTCCTTGCCGCGCCAGTCCGGGTGGGCCTGCGGGGTGAGCGGCTCCGGCTGGAGCCCGGGGCCGAACAGGCTGCCGGTCTCGGCGGCCGGGGCCGGCGGGGCGGCGCCCTCGCGGTAGGCCGGCACGTCCGGGGCCGAGAACTGCTTGCCCGCCTCCGGGGCCGTCATGGCCACGGCGGCGGTCTGCTTGGAGAGCAGCTCTTCGTAAATGGTGTTGGAAATGGTCTTAAAGATCTCGTTCTCGGAGGAGAACTTCACGTCCCGCTTCTGCGGGTGGATATTGCAGTCGAAGGCGCCCGGGTCCAGCTCCAGGAACAGCGCGCAGGCCGGGTGGCGGCCCGTCAGCATGTGGCCGTAGCCGCGGTACAGCGCCTGCCGCAGCAGCGCCGAACCGACGGGGCGGCGGTTGACGAAATAGTGCTGGTTGGCGCGCGTGGCGGCCAGGGCGTCGGGCCGAGAGAAGAGGCCGTAGACCGCCATGCCGGGCGTCTTGCCTTCTATGCGGGCCAGCCCGCCGTAAACGCTTTTGCCGAAAATAGCGGCCGCGCGGTTCTTGAGGTTCTCCCAGAGGCCGCCGGGCAGGGCCGGGAGGCTGAATATTTCCGCGCCGTCGATGACCAGCCTGAACGAGACGCCGAGGTTGGCCAGCGCGGCCTCCTCCACGGTCTTTATCAGGTGGGCGCGCTCGGCGTTGTCGCTCTTCATGAACTTGGCGCGGGCGGGCGTGTTGAAGAACAGGTCGGCGGCCTCGATGGTGGTGCCCTTCACAGGCGGCGCGGGCAGCTCGGCTATCACGCGGCCGCCCTCGCCCTCGAGCGTGTAGCCGGAGTCCGCCCCAGCCTTGAAAGAGGTCAGTTTCAGCCGGGAGACGGCGAAGACGGAATACAGCGCCTCGCCGCGGAAGCCGAAGGTGGCGAGCGAATAGATATCCTCAAAAACATTGAGCTTGCTGGTGGCGTGCCGCCCCAGCGCCAGCCGCAGGTCCTCGCGGGCCATGCCGCGGCCGTCGTCGTGCACGCGGATCAGCCCGCGGCCGGCCTTCTTTATCTCTATCTCTATCTTGGAGGCGCCTGCGTCCAGCGAGTTCTCTATGAGCTCTTTGAGCACGGAGGCCGGGCGCTCGATGACTTCGCCCGCCGCTATCTTGGAGACGACTTCTTCAGGAAGGACTTTTATTTCCGGCATAAAGTGATTTTACAATACTTCAGTAGAACGTTTTAAAGAGGATGGCCAGGAAATTTACAGCGGCGTGCATCATGATATTGACCGGCAGGCGGCGCTCCCGCTCGTAGACCCAGCACATGTAGATCCCCACGGGCAGCGTGACGGGCGCTGCGCCGCCGTGGAACAGGGCGAAAAGCAGGCCGGCCCAGAACGCGCTGAACCAGAAGCTCTTGCGGGCGCGCAGCGAGGCGAAGACGATGCGCCGGAAGAACACTTCTTCGACTACCGGCGCCACGGCGCAGGCGCTTACCAGCAGCAGGAAAAACCGGAAACCGGAAGCCGACATGGCTTTGGCGCTCTGCTCCTGCGCGTCGCTAGAGGCCGAGACGTTCTTCATCAGCGCCGCGAAAGAATCGCCCCAAATGTAATAGGCGGCAGCCAGCACCAGCCCCATGGCAAGCAGGATGCCGGCATAACCGGCCGTGTATTTCGCGGCTTTTTTCAGGTCGGAGGCCGCGCGGGCCTGCCAGTCGGCCCAGGCCCGGCGCCAGGCGACGCCGAGACCGGACAGCAGGTACCAGGAAACGCCGCCGGCCAGCAGGAAACCCGGGACAGAGGATTCGTAGGAATCGAATTGCACGCCCAGCAGCTTTCCAAGGTAGCCCATCCCCAGAAAACCCAGCACCTCGACCAGCAGGACCAGCCCGGCGTAAAGCCAGAGCAGGTCGAGCCTGCCGCAGGTTTTTATTCCCTCAAATGGGTTGCGTTCTTCCATAAAAAGAGCCCGGGCGCTGCTCCCGGGCTCAGGCTGCCGCGCGGCGGTCAGTACTGGGGCGGCGGCGGGTAAACCGGGCCCTGGACGCCGGCCTTGGCTATGTAATCTATCGCGTAGGTGTAAGAACCCAGGGAACCGCTAAGCGCGGAACCCACCACCGGCAGGCCGCCGGCGTTGAACGCGGCGATCTTTTCGGCCAGGGCCTGCTTGGCCTCGCTGTCGAAAGTGTAGGTCTCTGGGGCCTGATAGGTCTCTATGGCCGCGGAAGGGATCACGCCGCCCTGCTGGTAGATATTGCCCACCAGGTAATCCACGCTGTAGGAATAGTCGCGGCCCTCGGGGCGGAGCACGGCCGACAGCGGCGGCACGCCGGCGGCCGCGAATTTAGGGAGCGCGGTTTTAGAAGCGGCCAGCGCCTCCTTGTCGAAGGTGAAGGTCTCGCGGGCGTCGTAGCGGGCCACCGAATACTGGGGGCGCGGCGCTGCCTTGCCGGTCTTTACCACGTACTCCACCTGTACCGCGTAGTCGCGGCCGCTCGGGACGGCTTTGCCGCGTATGGCCGGCACGCCGGCCTGCCTGAAGAGCGCGAGGTACGAGGGGACGGCCTTTTCGGCCTCGCTCTCGAAGGTGAACTTGCCGCCGGTATAGGTCAGGAACTTCACATCGTATTCCTGCGCGGGGCGCAGCAGGTTCTTAACCAGGTAATCCACGGCGAAGGCATTGTCGTTGCCTGCCTCATAGAGGTAGGAGCCCAGCACGGGCAGCTTGGCGGCGCGGAAATTGGCGGTGCAGGCTTTCATGGCGTCCTCGGCCTCGCGCTCCAGCCAGTAGGAGGCGCCGTTCTTATAGGTTTCCAGCAGCACGGAGGGGGGCAGCGCGGCATTGCCCTTCACGGTGGGCAGGTAGTCTATGATGAAGGAATAGTCGTTGCCGAGCTCCACCACGCGGCCGCCCAGCGTGGTAACGCCGGCGGCTTTCAGCGCGTTGATGCGCGCGTTCATGGCGGGCGCGACTTCGCTCTCGAAGGTAAATTCTTCGTCCGTAGTGTAATTGGCTATCGTCACCCCGGGAGGGGTTACCGGCGCGGGCCTGGAAGGCGCGGCCACCTCTGTTTTCGGGATATCTCCGGCGCCGACACCAGCCAGCTCGGCCGCCGGCAGCAAGCCGGGCAGGAGCAGGAACGCCGCCGCAAGGAATGACTGTTTTTTCATGTTCATCTCCGTAAAGGTCCTAGTTGCGCTTGTTTATCCAGTTCACGAACGCGCCCCAGCGCGTCTCGCGGGCGAAGGGCAGGTCGCCGTACTTCGTTTCCACGTTGCTCTCGAAATCATCGAGGGTGCCCGTGCCGAAGAAATGCCCGCCCGGCGGCACGTAGACGGCCAGGCCGCGGGCCCTGGCGAACTCATATTGTATATGGGAAGTCCCGTAATTGGAATGACTGTAGACAAGCTCTTTCTCGATGTAGTCCATCAGGTCCAGGCCGCGCTGGCGGGCGAGGAGCCGCTCCGGGGTGTCCTGCGGGGTGTTTTCCGTCACCAGCCTGACGAAGTCGTAGAGGTCTCCGGACTGCGAGAAGTAGTTGGCGATAGCCGGGATAGTGGACTGGGTAATGCCGAACATGTCGTAGCGCACCACGCGCTTGCGGGCCGCGGTCACGGCTTTCTCGTCCCTGAGCGCCAGCTGCGAATCGGCCCAGAGGTCGAGCTTGCCGGCGAAGCCCGGCAGTTTGCCCGTCAGTATCACCGAGGAATGCGCTCCCTTGTAGCCCTTGGCCCTGGCGCGGGCCAGGTAGCCTTCAGAAAGCTCGCGGCCGATCTCGGCCGCGGAGGCGCCGGGGTTGGCGTTCATGGATTTCAGCATGGCGTTGAGGTCGTAGCTGACGGCCCACATCAGTTCGCCGGAGCCCACCACCACGTCGGTATAATCCTTCACCTGCCAGGTCACCTCGGCCATCTGCATGATGCAGGAAAGCATGACGAAGGCGTCCACCTTGCCGGTCTGCTCCATCAGCAGGCGCATCTCCGGCAGCGTGACGTAGTTCTGGGTATCGGTATCCATCAGCGTGCCCTTGTCGTGCTTCTTCTTCATGTCGAAGATGCCGTTGCCGTGGCCGAAGACCAGGAACAGGTAGCGTTTCGCCGGGTAATTGGCCTTGGCCCAGCGGGTGAAGTCGGCCGCGCGGCGCCAGTCGCCGGTGTCGGCGGAGGCCTCGCGCTTTACCGTGTAGGGCTCGAAAGCGCCGAGGAAGGATTCCTTGAGCTGTTTGGAGGATTCGTTGAACCCGGAGGCCAGCGTCTGGTCCAGCTGCTGCTGGCTCCAGGGGGCGCCGAGCGCCATCCTGACCGTGGGAGTGGAGACGGTCCCGTCCGCGCCCTCCACGGGGAAGGAGGTTTCCAGCACTACGTTCACCTTGTCGGTGCTGCCGACCTGCACCAGGTCTATGAGCTGGTCGGCCATGAAATACTTGAGGACGTCCTTGGTGGTGGCGTAGACCATGACGGTCCATTCTTTCTGCGCGGCCGCTGGCGGGGCCGCCGGGACGGGCGCTTCCGCGGCGGGCACTTCGCCGGCCCGGATCGAGTCCAGGTTGAAAGGGGCGGCCAAAGACGGCAGGCTGAAAGACAGCAGAGTGAAGGCGGCGATCAACAGGCGTTTGGTCATTAATTTAATTATAGTAACTGCGGGTTTGCCTTGTATGGGCCGAAAGGCCCCATATTTACTGGGCCAAAAGAGAACGGCCGCCCCGGAGGGCGGCCGCTTCTTCAGGGCGGGGCCGGCTAGTCCTTCAGCCGCTTCTTCCAGTCGGTGATGGCCGACAGCGCCTGCAGCGGCGTCATGTTGTCCGTGTCGCACGTCTTCAGCTCGTCTATGACCGGGTGGCCGGAGAAGATGGGCAGCATGGGCGTCTGGTTCTCGTCTCCGGACTCCACATGGATGTCGCCTTTGGTCTCGAGCGTATGCAGGATCTCGCGGGCGCGGGCCAGCGCGCTCTCCGGCAGGCCGGCCAGCTGGGCCACGTGGATGCCGTAGGACTTGTCGGCCGGGCCGCTGGCGATCTTGTGCAGGAACACCACCTCGGTCTTGCCCAGCGCGTTGGTCCATTCCTTCACGGCGATATTGCAGTTCTTGATGCCGGCGAACTTCTCGGCCAGCTCGGTCAGCTCGAAATAATGCGTGGCGAACAGCACTTTCGGCCCGCCCTCGGGTTTGTAGAGGTGCTCCACCACGGCCCAGGCGATGGAGATGCCGTCGAAGGTGGAGGTACCGCGGCCCACTTCGTCCAGAAGTATCAGGCTCTTCGGCGTGGCCAGGCGCATGATGGCGGAGGTTTCGCGCATCTCGACCATAAAGGTGGATTCGCCGCGGGCCATACGGTCCTGCGCGCCGATGCGCGTCATGATGCGGTCCACCACGCCCACCTCGGCCGCGCGGGCGGGCACGAAGGAGCCGATCTGGGCGAGTATGACCACCACGGCCGACTGCCGCAGGTAGACGCTCTTGCCGCTCATGTTGGGCCCGGTGAGGATGATCACCCGGCCGGCGTCGCCGCCGAGCTCCAGGTCGTTGGGCACGAAGGCGCCGGCGGGCAGGAAGCGCTCCACGGCGGGGTGGCGCCCCTCCTCAACCTTCAGCAGGTCTCCTGAGTTCACGCGCGGGCGGGAGAACTCGTAGCGCACGGCGCTCTCGGCCAGCGCGAAGAACACGTCCAGCTCGGCCGCGCCGGTGGCGAAGGCCTTGATCTCGCCGATGGCGGCCTTTACTTTCTCGCGCAGCTCGCCGAACAGATGCGCCTCCAGCTTGGCCATCTTCTCCTCGGCGCCGAGGATCTTGTTCTCCAGGACCTTCAGCTCCTCGGTGATATAGCGCTCGGCGTTCACCAGCGTCTGCTTGCGCACGAAATAGTGGGGCACCTTAGGGGCCTGCGCCTTGGAGACCTCGATGAAATAGCCGAACACGCTGTTGAACCCCACCTTCAGCGTGGGAATGCCGGTCTTCTCCTTCTCGCGCAGCTCGATGTCGCTGAGCAGCTTCTGGCTGTCGCGGCGCACCAGGCGCAGCTCGTCCAGTTCGGGGCTGTAGCCCTCGCGGATCACGCCGCCGTCGGAGAGGCGGGCGGGGGGGGTATCGGCCAGAGCGCGCTCCAGCTCGGCGCGCAGGCTGTTAAGGGCGTGCGTGCCGGCGTCCAGGCGGCTCGCCAGTTCGGGCGCGCATTCAAAGAAGCCGGCGGAGCTCAGCAGCAGCTTCAGGCGCGGCAGCTGCGTCAGCGCCTTGCGCACGGCGGCCACGTCGCGGGGAGAGGCGGTCAGGTTGATCACGCGGCCCAGCAGGCGCTCGATATCCGGCACCTGGGCCAGGATATCGCCCAGCTGCTCGCGGGCCTCGCGGCCCTCGGCGAGGAAGGCCGTGAAGGCCTGGCGGGACTGGATCTCGCGCAGGTCGGTCAGCGGCTCCAGCAGCCAGCGGCGCAGCAGGCGCGAGCCCATGGCGGTGCGGCACTGGTCCAGCACGCCCCACAGGGTCTTGGAGTCGTCGCCGTCGGGGCTGGAGACCAGCTCCAGCGTCTTGATGGCGGACTCGTCGAGCTGCAGGCGGTTGCCGGGCTCGTAGTAAAAGGGGGCGAAGACTTCCTTCAGGCCCGGCTGGGTCTGGCGCACGTAGGAAGTGACCTTCAGCGCGGTCTTCATGGCCAGCCGGTGGTTCTGCCAGACCGGCTGCGCGGCCCAGGCCGGCTGGTGGGCGTCGGCGCGGGTATATTCAGTAACCTGCACCGGAGTGAAATCGAGGCCGCGCTTCTTGATCTCTTTCACCGTGCGCGAGTCGGCCAGGATCTCGGCCGGCCCGGTCTTGGAGATGAAGGACAGCAGCTGGTAGAGGTCGGGGTCGTTGAGGTTCTGCGTGGCCAGGAAGTCGCCGGTGGAGGCGTCGAATGAGGCCAGCCCCCAGCCGACGATGTCGAGCTCGAGCGCCACCAGGTAGCGGCTCGCGCGCGGCTGCAGCAGCTCGTCCTCCACCACGGTGCCAGGGGTGATAAGGCGGACCACTTCGCGCCTGAAAAGCTTGGTCTTTTTCGCGTCGCCCGAAGGGGCGACCTGCTCGCAGATGGCCACCTTGTGCCCGGCGGCGAGCAGGCGGGAGATGTAGGTGGTGGCGGAATGGTGCGGCACGCCGCACATCGGCACGCTCTGGCGCGCCGTCAGCGTCAGCCCCAGCTCGGCGCTGGCGGTCTTGGCGTCGTCGAAGAACAGCTCGTAGAAGTCGCCCAGCCGGAAGAAGAGCAGGGCGTGGGGGTAGGAATTCTTCAGCGCCTGGTATTGCTGCATCAGCGGCGTTTCGGGGGTTTCAACCTGGGTCATAATGGGGCCTTTAGGCGGTTTTACTTCGTATATTGTATCAAAAGCTCTTCTGCCTCTTTAAGGGTCTTGAGCCGCATGAAGGCGCTCCGCGCGCCTGAAGCGCCGGGCAGGCCCTTGAGCCAGTAGCCTACCAGCTTGCGGGCGCGGGTCAGGCCGTGCTCCTCCCCGTAGAGGCCGGCGTTCAGCTCGAGGAAGCGCAGGAACAGGCGCATGCGGTCCGCGCCCGAGGGGGGCGGAACCGTCCCGCCGGACAGCCCGGCGGCGATCTCGCTGAAGACGGCCGGGTTGAAGACCGCCGCGCGGCCTATGGCCACACCGGCGCAGCCGGCCTCCAGCAGCGCGCGGGCGCCGGCGGCGTTCTCCACGCCGCCGTTGCCGAAGACGGGTATGCGCACAGCCGCGGCGGTCTCGGCCATGAACTCCAGATTCACCGGGCCGGTATGGAACTGAGCGGCCGGCCGGCCGTGCAGCGTGATGGCCGCGGCGCCGGCCTGCTCCGCCACCCTGGCCAGCAGCGGCCCCAGGTTCTCGCCCGCCTCCAGCCCGACGCGGAACTTCACCGTGACCGGGATCTTCACGCTCTTAACCATGCGCGAGATGATGTCCGCCAGGAGCATGGGCGCCTTCATCAGCTCGGCGCCCGCGCCGGAGCGGCGCACCTTTTTCACCGGGCAGCCGGCGTTGATGTCTACGAGGGCCGCCCCGGACTTTTCCGCGGCCTGCGCCGCGAGCGCCATGGAGGAAGGGTCGGCGCCGAAGAGCTGGATGGCCACCGGCCCTTCGCCGGGCTGCAGGTCGAGCATGCGGAAGGATTTCTTGTTGCCGTACTTGAGGCTGTCGGCCGAGACCATCTCGGTCACGACCAGCCCGGCCCCGCCGCCGGCGGCCAGCACGCGGAAGGCCGCGTTGGTGATGCCGGCCATCGGGGCCAGCGCCAGGTTATTTTTAAGCTCTACCCCTCCTACGGAGAGGGGGCGCAGCAGGGGAGTCACGGGTTTATGGCGTAGTTGCCGTCGTGCGACAGGTGAAAGTCGCGCGGGGCGCGGCGGAACAGCGGCCCGGTTTCCCGGGCCGGGGCGCCGATCTTCTTCAGCACGTCGAGCTGGAAGGCGGAGGCCTTGTCCTCCACGTAAAGTATCGCGGCCATGCCGCTGTAATCGAAGACCATCGGGTTGGCTTCCACCTGCCGCTCGCTCTTTTCCCCGGGCGGGGGCGGGGGGAGGTTTTGGGCTGCCTTGCGCCGCTTCTTGGCCTGGGTGTAGGCGGCGTGCCAGGCCTGGTGGGCGATGATGCCGGCGCACCAGGTCAGCGAGCGGAAGGCGTGGTCCTTGGAGAGGGCCGCCACGCTGCGGCCGTTCTCCAGGTAGAAGCCGGTCTGCATCTCGTTGCGGATGACGGAAAGGTTGGTGCGGATGAACAGGAAAGTCTGGCGGTCGGCCTGCCAGACCAGCTTCAGCGCGTGCGTGACCTGGCTTTTGAACTCGGGCGGCCCCTGGATGTCGAGGCCGGCCTTAGGGTCGTAGACCTCCGGCAGGCGGGCCGCGGCCGCGCCCAGGGTTGAAATATCGTCCGATTTAAGGGCGGCCGCGGGCGCGGAGGCGGAAGGGGCCGCGGGCTTGGGCTGCGCCCCGCCGAAGATGGGCGCGTTGGCCGGCACTGAAGCTTCCTGCTGGCGGCCAGGCATCCGGCCCTGGATGTAATACCAGACGCCCGCGCCCATCAGCAGCAGCGGCACGAAAGCCAGCACCTTGTGCGTGCTGAAAAAACTTTTATGTTCCATTTCCGGCATAAGTTAAAGCGCGAAACGCGGCGAGCCGTCCTCCCCGCGTTTCGCGCCAGCCAGCCGCGCTTACTTAAGCGCTTTCAGATAGGACTTGTAGAAGGCCTGCAGCTCGCCGGCGGGGTCCTGGAACTCCAGCACGTGCTTCTTGCAGCCGCGGCGCGAGCAGATCTGCACCTGGCCTCCGGCCTTCAGCTCGAAAGCGATCATCTGCGAGGAGCAGGCGTCGCACTTGCGGGTGCTCTTCAGGTCGGCCTTGCAGTGGGGGCAGCGGAAGCCGGCCACCTTGCCGACGGGCATATTGAGCTCGGTCTCGACCTTGTAGCTGCCGTAGAGGGAGCTGAGGTAGAGGGGGGCGTGCTTGCCCGCGTAGGTCAGGTTGACCTCTATCGAAGGAACGCCTTCGAGCTTCTTGGCGGAATTCATCAGGGACTTTCCGCAATGGGGACATTTTACGTAAACGCTGACCATGTGTGCCTCCAGCAAACCTGTGATAAGAGCGCGGGCCCTCGCCCGCGGTCCACATAATATATCAAATTAAGCGCTATTCGTAGCGGAGGGCCTCTATAGGGGAAAGCAGCGAGGCTTTCTTGGCCGGCCAGAAGCCGAAGATAATGCCGACCCCGGCCGAGAAACCGAAGGCCAGCGCCACCGACAGCGGCGAAATGTAAACCGCCCAGCCGGAGAGCTTGGAAAGGATGATGGACGCGGCCGCCCCCGACAGGATGCCGAGGATGCCGCCGACCACGGAAACGATCACGGCCTCTATCAGGAACTGCAGCAGCACGGCGCGGCTGGTGGCGCCGATGGCCTTGCGCAGGCCGATCTCCTTGGTGCGCTCGCTCACGCTGACCAGCATGATGTTCATGATGCCGATGCCGCCCACGATCAGCGAGATGCCGGCGATCATGCCCAGCAGCGTGCTGAAGGTCTTTATGGTGCCCGTCAGCATGGTCTGCAGCTCGGCCATGTTCATCAGCATCACGTCGTCGTCCTTGTGCGCCGGGACGTTATGGCGCTTGCGCATCAGCGCTTTCACCTCGGTCTGCACCTGGTCCATCTTGGAGAAGTCGGAGACTTCCAGCCAGACGGAATCGATATAGGTCTTGCCCAGCACTATCTTCATGGCCGTCTGCAGCGGGATGATGACCACGTCGTCCTGGTCGCGGGGACCCTGCGCGCCCTTCAGCGGCAGCACGCCGATGACGGTGAAGTTCTTGCGGTTGATCTTGATGGTCTTGCCGACGGGGTTCTCGGTCCCGAACAGCTCCTTGACCACGCTGTTGCCGAGCAGGGCCACCTTGGCCAGGCGCTGCCCCTCGGCGTCGGAGAAAAAGCGCCCGTAATACGGCTGGGAATTGCGCATGGAGGCGTAGACGGCGCCGGCGCCCACGATGGAGGTGCGCTGGTTCTTGGCGCCGTAGACCACCTGCGCGTTGCCGGAGACGTTGGAGTCGGTGCGCGTGATATTCTCTATCTCCGCAATGGCTTTGGCGTCCTCGGCCGTGAGGCGGCTCACGGCGCCGGCGCCCATGCCCATGCCGCCCTGCCGGAACATGCCCGGCATGACGGCCAGCAGGTTGGTGCCCAGCGACGACATCTGCTTCTGGATGGCGCGCTGCGCGCCCGTGCCCACGGCGAGCATGGCTATCAGCGCGCCCACGCCGATGATGATGCCCAGCATGGTCAGCAGCGAGCGGGTCTTGTTGCTGATGATCGAACTGACCGAGGAGGCCAGGTTCTCGGCCACCTCGCGCCAGCTCAGGAAAAAGGCCTTGGGGATATGGAGGCGCTTGGGCTCTTTAGCCGCGGCGCGCGGCGCCTTCCGGACCACGTCCTCAATGATCAGGCCGTCCTTGAGCTTGATCACGCGGTCGGCCCAGGCGGCGATGTCCGGCTCGTGCGTGACCATCACCACGGTGATGCCCTGCTCGTCGTTGAGCCTGCGGAAGATACCCATGATCTCGTCGGCCTGCGCCGAGGCCAGGTTGCCGGTGGGCTCGTCGGCGAAGATGATCTTGGGGTCGTTGACCAGCGACCGGGCGATGGCCACGCGCTGCTGCTGGCCGCCGGAGAGCTGGTTGGGCTTGTGGCCCGTGCGGTCGCCCAGGCCGACCTGGTCCAGGTATTTCTTGGCCTCGTGCGGGCGGGCTTTCTCGCCCAGGTAGATCTGCGGCAGCGCCACGTTGGCGGCGGCGGTGATGCGCGGCAGCAAATTGAACTGCTGGAAGACGAAACCCAGGATGCGGGCCCGCAGGTAGGAGAGTTCCACGTCGTCGAGCTCGGAGACCTCGCGGCCGAACAGCTTGAAGGAGCCGGCGCTCGGCCGGTCCAGCAGGCCGAGGATGTGCATCAGCGTGGACTTGCCGGAGCCCGAGGGGCCCATGATGGCCACGAACTCGCCCTCCTTGACGGAGAGGTCCACGCCCCTGAGCACCTCGAGCGGCTCGCCGCCCATCTGGTAGACCTTCTTGATGCCCTTAAGTTCGATCATAAAGGAGTTCCTGACAAAGCGCTGCCGGCTTAGTGGCCGCGCACGGCGCGCTGCTGCTGGCGGTTCATGCCGGGCCTGGTAGGCATCAACGGGTTCTTGCCGGCCGAATCCACCTGCGGAGCGTAGCCGCCCGCCCGGTAGAACACCGCCTCGCCAGCCTCGAGGCCCGAGGTGATCTCCACCTCGTCGCCCTCGTTCTGGCCGGTCTCCACGCGGGCGTAGACCGGCTGGCCGTCCCTGACTTCCTTGATGACCGCGGTCTGCCCCTGCGGGTCCGTCACCACCGCCGCGGCGGGGATCAGCAGCACGTCCCTGCGCTCGGAGATCTTGATCTTGATATTGGCGGTCATCTGCGACCGGAAGAAGTCCGGCACGCGGTCCGGGCGGATCTTCACGGTATAGGTGACCACGTTGTTCTTGGTGGTGCCCTCGTCGAGGATCTTGAAGATGGCGCCGCGCGCCTTCTTATCGGGGTAGGAGTCCAGCACTATCGTGGCGGTCTGGCCCTTCTTCACGCGGCCGATGTCCGACTCGTCGAGGCTGGCTGAAACTATAAGCTTGTCGGAGATGGCGAACAGCACCGTGCTGGCGCCTACGGTCTGCCCCTGCACCACGTTCTTCAGGATCAGCGTGCCGTCTATCGGGGAGATCACCTTGATGGGCTTGTAAGTCTCTTTCCACTGCGCGTACTGGTCCTCGCCGGAGGCGCGCGCGGCGTCGAGGATGGCCACGCGGTCGGAGGAGCTCATCAGCGCCAGCACCTCGCCGGCCTTGATCCGCTCTCCCTCCTCCACCAGGATCTCCTCGATGCGCCCGGAGGAGGAAGGCTGGATCTCCACGCGGTTCTCGGGCTCCACCACGCCGGTGGTGTCCACGACCTCGGAAAGGTCGCGCAGCTCGGCCTGGGCCTGGCGGTAGCGCGGCTTGTTGTTGGAACCCTTCCGGTTAAAAGCGTACCAGCCGCCGCCGGCCAGCGCCGCGATCACGAGCACGATGATGAATTTTTTCATAGCTTTGTCCTTTACTGTTCAACGCCCACGCCCAGCAGCTGCTCCAGCGCCGCTTTGCGGCCGTGGGCCGTGCGGGCGTAGTCCAGCTGGTTCAGGTCCGAATCCACGAAATTCTGCTCCACGTTCATCAGGTCGATGAAGCTGATCTTGCCGGCCATGTACTTGATCTGCGCCTCCCGGTAGCGCTCCTCGTTGGCGCGCAGCAGCCCGGAGTTGGCCTGCGCGGTCTCGGCGGCGCTCTGGAAGTCCTCGTAACCGGAGCGCAGCGACGCCGCCAGGGCGATCCGCTCGGCCCTGAAGTTCTGCTCGGCGGCGGTCTGCGCCTTTTTGTAGGCGGAAAGGTTATTGAAATAGTAGGTGGGGCCGCCGGAGAAGAGCGGCAGGCTGAGGCTGAGGCCCATGGACCAGCTCTTGGAATCCGGGAATTCGTGGTCGCCGCTCCAGCCGTACGAGCCGCTGGCCCGCAGCGACGGGTAGGAGTAGTAGCGGGCGGAAGCCGTGCGCTCCTTGGCGGCCTCCAGCGTCTTTTTGGCGGCGGTCATGCGGGGGGACTTGTCCAGCGCGCGGCCCACTGCGGGCTCGTCGAGCAGGAAGGCGGGCACGCCTATGTCGCCGGCGGCCCTGACCGCCTGCTCGCCCTCCAGGCCGATGGCCTGCAGCAGGCTGCGCTGCGCGGAATTAAGCTGGCGCTCGGTCTTTTTAACGGAGACCGCGGCGTTGTCCGCGAGGGCCTGCGTGTAGAGGGCGTTCCCCTTGGACTCCATGCCGCTCTCGTACTTCAGCTGGATCAGCTTGGCGTTCTCGACGCGGATATTGAGGATCTTCTTCTGCACGTCCACGCGGCGCTGCGCGAACAACAGGTCCGTGAAAGCCCCGGCCAGGGCCTGCCGCGCGGAGGCGGAGGCGGCCAGGTAGTCGGCCTCGGCCTTCTCTTTGGAGATGCGGCTGCTCTTCACGCTGGAGACGGTCCTGAAATTCAGCAGGTCCTCTGAGGCGGAGATGGAGGCGCTCCAGCTGCTGGACGCGTCGCGGCCGTCGCCGCCGCTGCGGCTGACGCCGTGCGACACGCTGACGGAAGGAAAATAGGAATTAAGGCTGGCCAGATAGGAGGAGCCGGCCTGCTCCATGGAGGCCCGGGCCGCCTTTACGGAAGGGTTATGCTGCAGGGCCAGCTTGCGCGCCTCGTCCCAGGTGAGCGCCAGCTCGGCCGCGGCCGGGCCGGCAGGCAGGGCCAGCGCCGTGAATAAGAGGAGTTTTTTATAGATATCCATAGTTTTCATAGACCGCTCTACAAGGATAACGCGGGCGGCCGCCGTTTTATTGCATTAATTTTACCGACCGGTAGATAAAGTATAGCAAAAGGCCCGCCCCGCTACTGCGGGCGGGCCTTCCGTGGCGGGCTTAAACCTTACTTCAGCTTCTCCTGGCCCGCGAAGCTGCGCTCCAGCCTGAAGCCGGCCAGCATCTCGCGGTCGGTCCCTGAGGGCTTGCCGCCCAGGTGGGCCGCCAGCGCCTCGCCCAGGCCGGGCCCCAGCATGAAGCCCTGGCCGCACATGCCCACGGCCAACACATAGCCCTTGAGCGCAGCGGGGAAATCCACCACCGGGAAGCCGTCGGGCGTCATGGGATAGAGCCCGCGCCAGGTGCGGCGCACCCGCAGGGTGGCCAGGTTAGGCATCAGCGAGACCATGCGGCGCGAGATCTCCGGCAGGAACTCCGAGGTGGAGCGCCGGTCGTCGCCCCAGATGGGGGGCTGCGGCGTCAGGCAGAACACGATCTGCCCTTCCCAGTTCTGGTAGAAGTAGTAGTTCTTGGACTTGTCGCCGGGACGGATGTCCACCACCATCGGCTCGAAGAACCGCGCGGCGGGCTCGGTGATGCCGGCCTCGTGGCAGTCGGGCCGCACCGGCACTTTGACGCCGGCCAGGTCCGAGACCGCCGCGGCCTGGGCCCCGGCGGCGTTGACCACCCACTTCGCGCCATAGCGGCCCTTGGCCGTGCGCACTCCCCGCGCTTCGCCGCCCTCTTTAAGGATTTCCGTCACCGGCTCGTTAAAGCGGAACTCGGCCCCCAGCTTGACGGCCCGGCGGTAGAAAGCGTTTATAGACAGCAGCGGCGAGGCAGAGCCGTCGCCGGGGGAATAGGTGCCGCCGCGCAGGTCTTTGTCGGCCACGCCGGGCACCAGCGCGCGCACCTTCTCGGCGCTGACCCAGTCTATGTCGAGGCCGTAGCCCTTCTGCACCTTCAGCAGGTCGCGCAGTACGGCCTCGTCGCGCTCGGTGTAGACCGGGAACAGGTAGCCGCCCTTGATCCAGCCTATGTCGTCGCCGTGACGCTCTTTCCAGGTGGAGAAGATCTCGAGGCTGCGCAGGCAGGTCTTGATCTTGGAGCCGTCGGAGTGCGTGGCGCGCACGCCGCCGATGGCGCACTTGTTCTGGCCCTGGCCCGGAGAGGCCGCGGCCTCCAGCACCAGCGTCTTCATTTCGGCCTTGGCCAGCGCCATCGCCAGCGGCACGCCGATGCTGCCCGCCCCGATTATTATGACGTCGTAATTATTTTCGGTCATAGGTCCCTTTTCGCCGGGAAGTTTCTACTGAAACTTCCTCCTCGCATAGCGAGTGCCCTGCGGGCGGCATACACCTCTTCTACACTTCGCGCATAGCGCTCGGTCTTCGACCGCTGCGCGGGAAGTCCGCCTGCGCGGACTTCGGTTAAAAGCCGCTCCAGCTGGCCTTCTCGTCGGCCTCGGTCTGGCATTTCACGCCGGAGAAGACGCCGAGCGGCGCCTCCACGAACAGCGGCCGCCTGGTGAACCCGGTCACCTCTTTGAGGTCCACGCCCTCGCTGCGGAAGACGTTAAGCAGCAGCGCCGAGCAGGTCTTGGAGCCGCAGGCGCCCATGCCGGCGCGCGTGACGGCCTTCAGCTGGTTCAGGTCGCGCAGGCCGCCCCGGATGGCGCGGCGCACTTCGCCCAGGCTCACCCGCTCGCAGCGGCAGATGACGGTCTCGTCGTCGGCCGCGGCCAGCTCGGCCGGAGCCTTAACGCCGGCCTCTTCGGAGTAGAGCTTGAGCGAAGCGGCGAGGTCCACTATCTCGGGCCGGGCCTTCACTATGACTATCATGGTGTTCTCGGCCTTGAAATCCTTCACATCCAGCACCTCGGCCTCGCCGAGGTCGGCGCCCTCCCAGCCGGTCAGGCGGACCCTGTCGCCCTTCTTCACCAGGCCGCGCCCTATCTCGAAGGGTATCGCCACCGACGGGTTGGCCGGGTCCTTGCGATAATCGACTATCGTGATGGCGAGGCCGGGGCAGATGACCAGGCACTTGTAGCAGCCGATGCAGTCGCCGGTGAACTGCGGCGTGTTCATGATGCTCTCGCCGGACAGCTTGATGGATTTTTTGGGACAGACGGTGACGCAGGGGTTGCAGGGTATCTCCTGCCGGCAGTGCAGCACAGGGTAGACTTTCCTGTCGTGTTCCTTCTTCGCGGGCTCCTTGGTGACGCCGGGGCGGGACTTGAGCACCTCCAGGCGGTCATACCAGAACGGCGGCACCGGCGCGGCCATCACGCCGAGCGATTTGAGCACCTTGTGCGCCGTGATCTTGCCGCTGAACATCGCGGCCGAGGCCTCGGCGATCTCCTCGGCGTCGCCGCAGACGAAGGCCTCCATGCCGGCCTCTTTCGCCTGGGCGTGGAACTCGTCCACGGAGGAGAGCCCCACGGCGATGA
The DNA here is from genome assembly GCA_028688015.1 of Elusimicrobiales bacterium. Lineage (GTDB taxonomy): Bacteria > Elusimicrobiota > Elusimicrobia > Elusimicrobiales > UBA9959 > UBA9959. Next base: position 261,686 of record JAQTZB010000003.1, read on the forward strand.
GCAGCGTGTCGGCCTCGAATTTTTTCTCGGTGCCGGGCACCGGGCGGAACTTCTCGTCAACGGCCGCGATGGTCACGGTCTCGAGGCCTTCCTTGCCTTCGGCGCGCAGGATGGTATGGCGGGTATAGACCGGCACGCCGAGGCGCTTGAGTTTGTCCTCGTGCACCTTATAGCCGCCGCAGCGGGCCTGGGCCTCTATCAGGCCCACTACCTGGATGCCGGCCTGCAGCGCGTGGTAGCCGGCTATCAGGCCCACGTTGCCGCCGCCTACGATGAACAGCCGCTTTGCGGGGCGCACCAGATCGCGGTTGACCAGCGTCTGGAAGGCGCCGGCGCCGTAGACGCCGGGCAGGGTATTGCCCGGGAACGCCAGCGATTTCTCGCGCGCGCCGGTGGCGCTGACTACGGCCTTCGGGCGGATCAGGTAATACTTGTCTCCGCGCAGCACGCCGACCTTCCGGTCGGAGAAGACCGCGAGGCAGACCGCGTTCTTCCAGGCCTGCACCGATGGGTATTCCTTCAGCTGCTCCTCCAGCTTGGAGGCTATGTCGACGCCGCGGGTGCCGGCGTAGCAGTCCTCCACCGAGCCGAAGAACTTGTGCGTCTGCAGCACCAGCTTGCCGCCGAAGCGGTCCTTGTCGTCTATGATGAGGGTTTTCACGCCGAGCTTGCCCAACTCGGCCGCGGCCGCCAGGCCCGAAGGTCCGGCGCCGATGATGAGCGCGTCGAAATCCAGCTCCTCCACGCGGCCGAACTCCTGCACGCAGGCCACGCGCGGCAGGCGGGCCTCGCCGCGCAGCGTCTCAACGCGCATGCCCTCGCGCGCCGCGGTCACGCAGGACTTCACGGTCAGGCCGTCGGCGATGACCGAGCACTGCGCGCACTGGCCGTTGGCGCAGAAGATGCCCTGCGGCGCCGAGTCCTTGTGGTGGCGGCTGAAGATCTTGACGCCGTTGGCGTAGAGCGCGCTGGAGATCATCTCGCCCTCGAGCGCCTCGCAGGATTTGCCGTCGAAAGTGAATTTTATCGTCTTCCGCTCTTCCGGCTGAAGGACGGGGTGTTCGGTGATTCTTTCCATATGACCCTCTCGTGCCTGAGACTTGCCTCCATATACTATAATAAAAAGCGCGATATGAAAAAAACCCGCGGGGAACCTTTCCTCTTCTGGGCGCTGGCGGCGCTGGCCGCCGGGGCGGCCGCGTGGCTGGTGCTGGGGCAGCGCGCCTATTCCGTGCAGAATTTCGAGTTTTACGCCGACCGCGGCGAAGCGCTGTTCCACGCCGTGCGCAGCAAGGCGGTCAGCTACAGCATGCCTCTGCTGAGCCTGCTGGTCTCCACGGCCCGCTACCACCTGGGGCTGGAGCCCGGGCTGCTGGCCAAGGCCGCGGGCGCCCTGATAGCGCTGCCGGCCTTCGCTATCGGCGCGCGGGGCGGCGGCCGGGCCCGCGGCGCCCTGTTCGCGCTGGCCGCACTGACGGCCGGCCTGGGCGGCGGCTCCATCGAGGCCGAGCAGGTGGTTTACTCGCTTTCCGTCATGGCGTTCCTCTCCGTGGAGCTGCTGCGGCAGGCGCGGGGCGGTACGGCCCTCGCCGCGGCCTCGGGCCTGGCCGCCGGGCTGACGCTGCTGGTGCGCTCGCCGCTGTTCGCCTTCCCGCTGCTCGCCGCGGGCTTCCAGTATTTTTCGCTCAGGCCCGCCCTGAAAAAGTGGCTGCCCGCCACGGCGCTGTTCCTGGGCTGCTCGCTGCTGCTGCTGCTGCCCTGGGTGCGGCTCAACCACAGCCTCTTCGGCCGGGTGATCCCGTTCGAGGAGGAGCGCTCCACCTGCAACATCATCACCGGGGCCAGCGGCGTCATCTACACGATAGAGGGCGACGCGCGGGCCTTCGCCGGGCTGTCCCGCACCGAAAGCCCCTACCCGTGGGCCTTCAGGAAGATCCTCTCGTCGCCGCTGAATTACGCCGCGGCCGTAGCCAAGCGGCTCTGGCAGACCTTCCTGATGCTGTGGCCGCTGTTCCTGCTGGCCGCCGCGGGATACGCGTTCTGGCGCGGCCCGGAGGCACGCTTCCTGGTGTTTTTCTGCGGCTATTTCGTCCTGCTGCACTGCCTGCTCTCGATAGAGGAGCGCTATTTCTACCCGCTTAAATTCCCGCTGGCCCTGCTGGCCGCCGGCGGCGCGTGGGAGCTGCTGAAAAAGCGCCTGCCCGGCGCCGCGACCGCCTGGCGCGACCGCCTGACGCTGCCGCTGCTGGCGGCGCTGCTGCTGCCCGCCGCCTGGGCGCTGGCCGTGGTGTGGCGCTATCCCGGCGCCTCCAAGCCGGCGCTGATAGCGGTGGAAGAAGCCCTTAAAGAGCACCCGGCCGACCCCTGGCTGTACAAAAAGAAAGGCGAGCTCCTGCTTTCCTTCGACCTGGCCGGGGCCGGCCGCGCCGCGCTGCGCGAAGCCTGCGCGGCTGGAGCCGGCGCCGACCTGTGCTGCCTGACGGCGGCCCTGGAGAGCGCGGCCCCGCGGGCCTGCCCCGGCAGTGAAAGCCTCTACGAGCTGCTGCTGGTTAAAACCCTGCGGGAGCTGGAACTGGGAACTTATGCGGAGGCGGAAAAGACCTTCGCGCAGGCGCGCGCCCATTGGCTTGAGGAGCGCAACGGCATCAAGGCCATGCCCTACGAGTCGGACCGGGAGCACCTGGCAAGGATCCTGGAGACCAACAAAACCCTATGGGACATGGACCTGTACGCGGCGCTGCTGTATTGGGAACCGGCGGCGCGCAGCGAACTTATCGCCAAGCTGGAGCGCCTGACCCCGCTCACCCCCAAGCTGCGGGCCGTCCTGCTGGGCGGCAAGCCGCGCCTCGGGCCCGGGGAAAGGGCGGAGCTGGCGGCCCTGGAGAGGCGGCTCGGGCCGGAACTGCAGGCCTCCGAGTTCGAGTGGGCCGGCAACCTGAGGGAACTGACGCTGGAACTGCTGCGGCGCGGCGGCTCGGGAAGGGCGGACGGCGCGCTGGGGCAGCTGCTGGACCTGCGGCTGGCGCCGGAAGAAACTTTGGAGGTTTTCGGCACCGGCAGCCCCGCGGACGGCGCGGCGCTGCGGGGAGCGGCCGAAGCCTACCTGGCCGCGCCCGGAGACACCGCCCCGGCCCGCCGCCTGGCCGCCGCGGCCCCCGATAATTTCGCCTACGCCCTTATACTCCTGAAAGCCGGCTCTTTCAGCCCTCCGGCGCTGGCGGAGGCCGCGGCGCACCTGCGCGGCAGGCCTTATCCGCTTGCCGCCGCGGCGGCGCTCTGCGCGGGGCGGGGCAAAAAGACCGAAGCCCTGGCGCTGGCGGCGGAAGCGGCCAGGAACGGGGCCCTGGGCGAGGCGGGCTGGCAGCGCGTCCTGCTCGCGGCCCAGCTGGCCGGAGACTACGCGGCGGGCCTTGGTTTCGCCGGCCGCGCCCTGCGTGAGCATCCCGGCTCGCCCGAGCTACTGAACGCGCGCGGTATGCTGAAGAAACTTTCCGGGGACGCCGCCGGGGCGCGGGCCGACTTCGAGGCCGCGGCCCGCGACGGGATCAGTTTTTCGGCGCTTATGAACCTGGGGCTGGAGCTGGAAGCCGCCGGCGAAAGCTCGCGCGCGGCCCAGGCCTACGGCCGGGCCGCCGCGGCGGCCCCCGGGCCGCAAGCCGGGCAGGCGGCACAGGCGGCAGCCGCCCGCGCCGGCGCCGCCAGATAGTTTGCTATAATCACATTCAAGGTTTAGATGGAGGGTACGATGAAAAAAATTATTTTAACCGCCGCCTGCGCTTTCCTTGCGGGCAGCCTGAACGCTGCGGACTTCAAGCTTAACGCCGCCGACGCCCTGGCCCAGGTGGCCGTGGCCGCGCCGAAGGTGGAGCTGCCGGCCGCGCCCAAGCCCGCCGTGGTCAAGGGCGGCCAGTACGTGCAGGTTTCCGGCTACGTGAACCTCAACGGCAACGGCTGGATGCCCGGCAACGACGGCGGCTTCACCAGCGTGAACCTGACCGGCTGGGCCACCTTCCGCGATTCTTCCGGCAAGGTCACCAGCAACAACACCTATATCAACACCTCGGTCTCGCTGTGGGTGCGCCCCAACCAGCACGTCTTCCAGAGCGTCTGGCCCAACCTTTACGTCACCTTCTACCGCAACGGCAAGATAGTGGGCTCCACCAGCATGAACGGCAGCATCTCCGTCTCGGGCTGGCCGTCCTCCAGCTACTTCAGCCTCAGCGGCTCCGGCTACCTCAACGGCTCCATCTACGTCGAGGACGAGCAATAGGCCGGCCGGCTTAAGCGCGAAGGGCGGCCAGGAGGCCGCCCTTTTCACAGCATGAAAATACTCGAAGGCAAAACCCTCTCCGCAGAAATACTCGGCGCTCTGCCCGCCCGCGTCGCCGCGGTCAAGGCCCGGCTGGGCCGCCCGCCGTCGCTGGCCATAATCAACTACTTCGCGGATTCGCCCTCGGCGGTCTACGTGAAGCGCAAGATCGCGGCCTGCGAGAAGCTGGGCATCGCGGTGAAGCTGTTCTCCCCGAAGGCTGAAGAGGGCTATGAGGCCTTCAAAGAGCTGCTGGCACGCCTGGGGGCGGACCAGGACTACGACGCCATCATGATAGAGCGCCCGCTGCCCGACGGCTTCGAAACACGCGAGACCTGGGACGCCGTGCCGGCGGCCAAGGACGTGGACGGCCTCTCCACGCTGAACATGGGCCGGCTGTTCATCGCCAAAAAGTTTTCCGAGGTGGAGGAGGGGGGCTTTTTCTCGCCCTGCACCGCCCTCGCCGTCATCCGCCTGCTGAAGTACCACGGGATAAACCCCGCCGGCCTGAACGTCGCTCTGGCCGGGCGCTCTTCGGTGGTGGGCAAGCCGCTGGCGCAGATGCTGGTCACGCTCGACGCGACGGTCACCATCTGCCACACGCGCACGAAGGACATCGCCGGGATCTTCGGCCGCGCCGACCTGGTGATCACCGCGGCCGGCAAGGCCAAGTGGCTCAAGAAGGACATGCTGCCCGCGGGCGCCACCGTGATAGACGTGGGCACCAATTTCGACGACTACGGCAAGATGTGCGGGGACGCCGACTACGCGGCCCTGGAAGGGCACGCAGCGGCCGCGACGCCGGTGCCCGGGGGCGTCGGTCCGGTGACCCTGGCCTGCCTGCTGGAGGCCTCAGTGCGGGCCGCCGAGCTGGCCCCCAAAAAAGAGAAAGGCGGTATAATACTCACATGAAGAAAAAATTCACCCTGCTGTTAGCCCTGCTGCTGCCGGCTGCGCTGTGCCTGCCGGTCTTCGCCGAGGACGCCGCCGCGCCCGCGGGCGAAACCGCGGCCGAAGCCGCGCCCAAACCGGCCGCGAAGAAGCCGGCGCCCAAGAAGAAAGCCAAAAAAAAGAAGAAGAAGACGGCGCCCGTCTCCGAATACAAGTTCACCTCCGTAGAGAAGACGGAAACCTACAAGTTCGACAGGAAAGCCAACCCGATAGTGAAGCAGACCAAAAAAAAGGCCGCCCCCAAGAAAGCCGCGCCCAAGCCGGCCCCCGACAGCGTCGGCGTGGGCGGCGACGCCTCCGGCGCGGCCCCGGACGTGAACTGACATGGCCGGCCTGCCGGTCAGCACGCCGGAAGCCCTGCGCGGCGACCGCAAGAACCTCGTGAAAGCCGGCCACCGCTGAGCCGCGCGCAACCTATGAGGGCGCGGCGCGACTGGCACGAGGATTTTTTCAAGAACTCCTTCTACAACCCCGCCTCCCCGGCGGCCGTGGCCCACGCGCCCGCCGAGGCGGCCTTCATCCTCAAACAGCTGAAACTGAAGAAGGGCTCCGCCCTGCTGGACCTGTGCTGCGGGCCGGGCCGCCATGCCGTGGAATTCGCGCGGCGCGGCCTGGCGGTCACCGGCTGCGACTACTCGGCAGAGTACCTCAAAGAAGCGGCCGGGCGGGCGAAGAAGCGCGGGGTTTCGCTGCGGCTGCTGCGCGGCGATATGCGCCGGCTTGAATTCAGCGGCGAGTTCGACGCTGCCGTCAACCTCTTCACCAGCTTCGGCTATTTCCTGAAATTCTCGGACGACCTGAAGACGCTGAAAGGCGTCGCGAAGGCACTGAAGCCCGGCGGGCTGTTCCTGATAGAACTCATCAACGGCGACTACATCCGGGCCCATTTCGCCCCCAGGGACTGGTATGACATGGGCGACCATTACCTCCTGGAGAGCCGGACCGACGACGGGGACGGGCTGCACAACACCTGGACGAAGATCCCGAAACGGAAAGGAAAGATCCTGGAGCGGTGTTTTTTTAACCGCCTGTACGGCAGGGCCCGCCTGGAAGCCGCACTTAAGAAGGCCGGCCTGCGGCCGCTGAAGTTCTGGGGCGGCTACCGGGGGCAGACGCTGTCCCCGGACGCCGTCCGGCTGATCTGCCTGGCAAAAAAGGCCCGATGAAGTTCCGCCTCAAAGATCTCCTGCTGATGGCGCTGGTGTTCGCCGCGATGGCGGCGCTGCTGGTCCTCGCCTACCAATTCCGCCGCGACGGCTGGCTTTTCTGGGCCCTGGCCGTGCTGGCGGCGCCCAGCCTGGCCGCCTTCATCTTCGGGGCGCCCTTCGTGCCTGCCACCATGGAGGCCGCCCGCGGAATGACGGAGGCAGCCGGGCTGAAGCCGGGCGAGACCGTCTACGACATAGGCTGCGGCGACGGTCGGGTAGTCTACCTGGCCGTCCGGGATTACGGCGTGAAAGGCGTAGGCATAGAACTGTCGCCGCTGGTCTACCTGCTGGCGCGCGCCCGGGGGCTGCTGTGGCGCTCCGGCGCCGAGATAAAACTGGGGGATTTCCGCTGGCACGACCTGTCCGGAGCCGACGCCGTCTTCTGCTACCTCAGCGGCGATGTCCTGGCTGCCCTGGAAACCAAGCTAAAAAAAGAGCTGAGGCCGGGCGCCCGGGTGGTCTCGCTGGTCTACAGATTTCCGTCTTGGAAAGAGAGCCGCTCGCTCACCTGCGGCGGACTGCCCGTCCGGGTCTACATAAAAGAGTAGCGCGCCCCGCGGCGCAAAAAGAAAAACCCCGCGCCGCTGGGCGCGGGGTTCGTCTTGCTCCGCAGGCTTAGCGGATCTCGAAGGTCTCCATCGTGCTGGCTTCGGCGCCGGAGGACAGCGGGCCCGAGCGGAAGAACTTGAGCGTAACCACGTACTTGCCGGGCTTCGGCGCGTCCAGCAGCTTCAGCTCGTAAGCGGCGGCCGTGTCGAAGGCCTTCGTGACGTTGAACTTCACGAAGGAGTTGAGCACCTGGTCCACGGGCATACCCTGGTTTATTTCGGGGATATTCATGCCGTCGGCGGTGATGGTGATCTTCTCGCCGCGGAAGTAGTCGGCGCGGTTATCCTTCAGCACCAGGCGCACGTCGCCGGCCGCGGTCACGCCGGCGAAGCTCACGGACAGCTCCTTGGCGTCGGGCTGGGCGGGCTTCTTGGCGCCGGGGGTCAGCGTGAAGATGGTGGCGCGGCGGAACAGCCCGTCGTCGTTGCGCTCGGTCACGGCGTAGTCGTAGAGCATGCCGGCGGTATTCACCGTCACGTACTTGGGGCCCTTCATGCAGACCTCCAGCCGCTCGGTCTCCCAAGCCTCCAGCTGGCGCGGGCCGATGTTCACGGTAACTTTGCGCTTGTGGTAGTTGGAAGAGGGCCGGCAGTGCTGGTAGCCGCCGTAGTAAGGCGCCTGGCACTCCTCACCGTATTCCTCGAGGAGCAGGTCCAGGGTCTGGCTGAACGGGCTCTGCGCGTTGAACTCCATCGTGCGGCAGCTGTCGCGGTAACCGCCGAAGTGGTACTGCGGAGGGGGCGGCGGGTTATGGTCCCAGCCGGGGTTGTACGGCGGGGGCGGCGGATGGCCGCCGGGATGGTTTGGCTGCGTGTGCCCGGGATTCCAGGGCTGGGGCGGAGGGGGAGGAGGCGGCTGATGGCCGCCCGGGTGGCCGGGGTGCTGCGGCGGGGGCGGGTGGCTCCCGGGATGGCCCGGCTGGGGGCGGTCGCCGGCGAGGTCGGCCACTATGCCGGCCACGTCCAGGAAAGTATCAAGGCCGCCTGACTTGGCGCCGTCGAAGTTAACCTCCGCGGCGCGGGCGGCTGCCGACATTACCATCAGCGCCGCAAAAACGAACGCTATTTCCTTCTTCATTAATTGTCTCCTTGCCGAATGCTTCCGGTTAAAAAGGCTTACCAAGGTTGCTTGAGGATAATTTTATCCAATAGCCGCGGGAGGCAAATAGAGGCGGGAGACCCAGCAGGCCGCGGTATTATGACCCAGGCCGGGCTAGGCCCTTAGGGACGCTGAGCCCCCGGGCAGGGACGGCGCTAATTTATTTGTTCAGGGGGCGGCCGGCTAGGCGCCCGCTGCCAGCTGGCCGCAGGCCGCGGCGATGTCGGCGCCCTTCTCCGGGCGCAGGTAGGTGCGCACTCCGGCGCGAATGAGCTCCAGTTGGAACTCCTTGACGCGGGGCGACTCGCCGCCGTGAGCGCCGGGCGGGTTGTAGGGGATCAGGTTCACCCGGCAGGGGATGTCGCCTATCAGCCGGGCCAGCAGCGCGGAATCTGCCGGGCGGTCGTTGAGGCCGGGGAACAGGATATACTCGAACATCACCAGGGCCTTGCGCGCGGCGCAGTAGGCGCGCACCGCCTCCAGCACCCTGCGCAGCGGATATTTTTTCTCCATCGGGGCCATACGGGCGCGTTGTTCCTCGTCGGCGGCCACTACGGAAATGGCCAGCCGCACCCGCAGGTCGGAGGCCGCCAACTCTTCTATCACCGGTATTATGCCCACGGTGGAGACCGTCATCTTGGCCTGCGGGAAATGGCGGCCCCGGCTGTCTGAAAGGATCAAGATCGCCCGCTTCACGTTCTCCCAGTTCAGGAACGGCTCGCCCATGCCCATGAAGACCAGGCTGTTCAGGGTGCCGGCCTCTTTGAGGCAGGCCTCGAACTGGGCTATGATCTCGACCGGGGTGAGCGAGCGCTTCAGCCCGAGGGCGCCGGTGGCGCAGAAGGTGCAGCCGCAGGAGCAGCCGGACTGCGATGAGAGGCAGGCCGCAACCCTGTCCTTGGCGGGCAGCACCACGCATTCGGCGGGGGCGCCGCCCGGGAAGCGGAAAAGTAATTTTTTAGTGCCGTCCTTCGAAAGCTGGACGCGCTCCGGCCCCGGCAGCGGGGGGAGGGAGAAAGCCTTGTCCAAGGCCGCGCAGACGCGAGGCGGCACGTTCCAGAGCGCGCCCCCGGCCGCGGTTTTGCCCCGGTGCACGGCCAGGAAGACGGCCTCGGCGTGGGCAGGCTTCTCGCCGAGGGCCGCCAGGGCGTCAGCCAGCTCCAGGCGGGTCAGGCCGCGCAGGTCGGGTAAGCCTTGGGTCTCCATTCAGGTCTATTCTATTAAATCCCGGGGTTGCCTTTGGTCAATGGTAAAGTTTCTTTTATTATGAGAAAATATCCCTAACGGCGTTTAAGCCCCCCGCCGGGGGCAGGTTCAAGTTCTTCCAAGGAGCTCTTCATGAAACAGAACATCGTCGAAAAGATCCTCGTTTCCCACCTCAAAGAAGGCGAGTACGTCAAAGGCCGCGAGATCGGCATCCGCATAGACCAGACCCTGACGCAGGACGCTACCGGGACCATGGCTTACCTGCAGTTCGAGGCGATGGGCCTCAAAGACATCAAGACGGACCTGTCTGTTTCCTATGTCGACCACAACACGGTGCAGGTCGGCTTCGAGAACGCCGACGACCACCGCTACCTGCGCACCGTCGCGGCGCGCTACGGCGTGGTGTTCTCCCGCCCGGGCAACGGCATCTGCCACCAGGTGCACCTGGAGCGCTTCGGCAAACCCGGCACCACGCTGCTGGGCTCCGACTCCCACACTCCCACCGGCGGCGGCATAGGCCAGGTGGCCATCGGCGCGGGCGGTCTCGACGTGGCCGTGGCGATGGGCGGCGGCCTGTTCTATACTGCGGCCCCTAAGGTTTACCTGGTGCACCTCACCGGCGAACTGAAACCCTGGGTCACAGCGAAAGACGTCGTCTTGAAAATGCTCGAGCTCCTGACCACCAAGGGCAACGTGGGCGTTATGCTTGAATACGGCGGCCCCGGGGTCAAAACCCTCTCCGTGCCGCAGCGCGCCACCATAGCCAACATGGGCGCAGAGATGGGCGTGACCTGCTCGGTCTTCCCGTCCGATTCCGTGACGCATAAGTTCCTGAAGGCCCAGCAGCGCGAGGGCGACTGGACGGAGCTGAAGGCCGACGCGGGCGCAGAATACGACCGCGTGATAGAGCTGGACCTCGGCGCCGTAGAACCGCTGGCCGCCGCACCGCACAGCCCGGGCAACGTCAAGAAGATAGCGGACCTCGCAGGCGCCGCCGTGGACCAGGTCTGCATCGGCTCCTGCACCAACTCCTCCTACCGCGACATGATGACCGTGGCCGCGATCCTCAAAGGCCACACCGTGATGCCCGGCCTCACGCTGGGCATCGCGCCCGGCTCCCGCCAGGTGCTGCAGATGCTCGCCAAGAACGGCGCGCTCGCGGACATGATAGGCGCGGGCGCCCGCATCCTCGAGAGCGCCTGCGGCTTCTGCATCGGCAACCACTTCTCGCCCAAGAGCGGCGGCGTCAGCCTGCGCACGTCCAACCGCAACTTCGAGGCCCGCAGCGGCACCGCCGACGCGCAGGTGTACCTGGTCAGCCCCGAGGTGGCCGCGCTGGCCGCCCTCACCGGCAAGTTCACCGACCCGCGCAAGTCCCACGTGAAGTTCCCGGAGATCCACGAGCCGCACGAGTTCCTGGCCGACGACACGATGTTCATCAAACCCACGGCGGCGCTGAGGAAAACCGAGGTCTTCCGCGGCCCCAACATCGGCGAACCGCCCAAGAACGGCCGGATGCCGGAAGCGCTCAACGGCGAGGTGATGATCCACGTCGGCGACAAGATCACCACCGACCACATCATGCCGGCCGGCGCGCGGCTGAAGTACCGTTCCAACGTGCCCAAGTACGCGCAGTTCGTGTTCGAGAACGTGGACAAGACCTTCCCGGACCGCTGCCTCAGGAGCAAGTCTCACAACATCATCGTGGCCGGAGACTCCTACGGCCAGGGCTCGAGCCGCGAGCACGCGGCCATGTGCCCGATGTTCCTGGGCGTCAAGGCAGTGCTCGCCAAGTCGTTCGAGCGCATCCACGCGGCCAACCTCATCAACTTCGGCATCGCGCCGCTGACGTTCAGGAACCCGGCGGACTACGAAAAGGTGCAGAAGGGCGACAAGCTGACCTGCCCGGTCTGGCATGACGCCTTCGCGAAGGGGCTGCCGGTAGTCCTGCGCAACGAGCGCACCGGCGCCGACATAGAATGCGTCTGCGCTCTCTCCGACCGCCAGCGGGGCATACTCGCCTCCGGCGGCCTGCTGAACCACACTACCGGCAAATAAAGGAAATCATCATGGCACAACGCGGCATCAGGGAATACGAAGGCAAGAAGATACTTTTCGACGGGCTGGCCAAAACCCTCCCGTCCTTTAAGGGCAAGTCGGAAAAGCTGGCGCTTGTCAGGCCGGACACCGATCCCAAGAAACTCGTCAAGGACCACCCGTGGCTGCTCAAGGAAAAGCTGGTGGCCAAGCCCGACCAGCTGTTCGGCAAGCGCGGCAAGCACGGCCTGCTGTGCCTGAACGCCGACTTCAAGACCGCCTGGAACTGGATCAGCGAGCGGATGAACAAGACGGTCACCGTGGGCAAGACCACCGGCGAGCTGAATGTCTTCATGATAGAGCCGTTCACCCCGCATAAAGAGGACGCTGAAGAGTGCTACGTGGCCATCCGCGCCTACCGCGACTACGATACGGTGTACCTCTCCAACAAGGGCGGCATCTATGTCGAGGAGAACTGGGACAAGGTAAAAGAAACCCGCGTGCCGATCCTCTCCTCCATAGACGACGTGAAACTCAATATGCCCGAATTCGGCAAGCGGCGCGCGCAGATAGAGGAATTCGTGCGCGCGCTCTACAAAGTCTATGCCGAGGGCCACTTTACATACCTGGAGATAAACCCGTTCACTTTCCTCGGCGACGAGATAGTGCCGCTGGACCTGGTGGCGCGCGTGGACGACACCGCGGCCTTCGAGTGCACCAGGATCTGGGGCGACCTGGAGTTTCCGTCCTCTTTCGGCCAGCATCTGACGAAGGAAGAGGAATTCATCCGCTCGGTGGACGAAGGCACCGGCGCGAGCCTGAAACTTACGATGCTCAACCCCGACGGCCGCGTGTGGAACATGGTGGCCGGGGGCGGCGCATCCGTGATCTACGCGGACACCGTCTGCGACCTGGGCTTCTCCAAGGACCTCGCCAATTACGGAGAGTACTCCGGCGACCCGTCGGCCGAGGACACCTACCAGTACGCGCGCACCATCCTGGACCTGATGACGCGCAAGAAGGACCCGCGCGGCAAGGTGCTCATCATCGGCGGCGGCATAGCCAACTTCACCGACGTGGCCAAGACCTTCAAGGGCATCATCAGGGCCCTGACCGAGTATAAGCAGAAGCTCGTGGACGGCAAGGTGAAGATCTACGTGCGCCGCGGCGGCCCCAACTACAAGGAAGGCCTGGCCAACATGCGCAAGCTGGGCGAGACCCTGGGCGTGCCGATAGAGGTGTACGGCCCCGAGACCCACATGACCGCCGTGGTTTCCATGGCCCTCAACCCGGCCCCGGCCAAAGCCCCGGCCTGCAAGCCTGCCAAAGCGGGAGGTAAGAAATAATGAAACCCGAGCTTTTCACCAAAGATACTACCGCCATAGTTTACGGCTACCATGTCAACGCCATCCAGCGCATGCTGGACTTCGACTACGCGGCGGGCCGCAAGGTCCCGTCGGTGGCGGCCATCGTGAACCCCGGCAGCGAGGGCGTGCACAAAGTTTTCTTCGGCAAGGGCGAGATCCTGCTGCCGGTCTACCGCGACCTGAAGTCCGCGGCGGCCAGGCACCCCAAGTCCGACGTGGTGGTGAACTTCGCCTCCTACCGCTCGGCCTTCGATAGTTCCATGGAGGCCCTCAACCACCCCAACATCCGCACCGTGTGCGTGATCGCCGAGGGCGTGCCGGAGCGCCGCGCGCGCATCCTGGCCGCGACCGCCGCCAAGCTCGACAAGATGGTCATCGGGCCCGCCACCGTGGGCGGCATCAAGGCCGGCTGCTTCAAGATAGCCAATACCGCCGGCACTTACGAGAACATCGTGGAATCCAAGCTGCACCGGCCCGGCTCCGTCGGGTTCGTGTCCAAGTCGGGCGGCCTGTCCAACGAGTGCTACAACATCATAGCCCGCAATACCGACGGCCTTTACGAAGGCATCGCCATAGGCGGCGACGCCTACCCCGGCTCTACGCTGCTGGACCATATCCTGCGCTACGAGGCCATCCCCGCTGTGAAGCTGATCGTCGCGCTGGGCGAGATAGGCGGCACCGAAGAGCTGCGCATCGTCGAAGCCCTCAAGGCCAAAAAGATCACCAAGCCGCTGGTCATCTGGGTGACCGGCACCTGCTCCAAGATGTTCCCCGCGGGCGTGCAGTTCGGCCACGCGGGCGCCAAGGCCGGCTCCGACCTGGAGACAGCCGACGCCAAGAACGCCGCCCTTAAGGCCGCCGGCGCCATAGTGCCGGCTTCCTTCGACGACTACGGCGTGAAGATCAACGAGACTTACGAGAAGCTGGTAAAGAAGGGCGTCATCAAGCCCGCGGCCGACGTGCCGGCCCCCGCCCTGCCGCTGGACTTCGCGCAGGCGCTGAAAGAGGGCAAGATCCGCAAGGCCACCACCTTCATCAACACCATCTCCAACGAGAAGAAGGAGGAGCTGGAATACCTGAACATACCGATCTCCAGGGTGCTGGGCAGCGGCATGGGCATCGGCGGCGTGATAGGGCTGCTCTGGTTCAAGCGGCAGTTGCCCGATTACGGCAGCAAGTTCCTGGAGACCGCGCTGATGCTGACCGCGGACCACGGCCCCGCCGTGAGCGGCGCGCATAACGCCATCGTGGCGGCGCGCGCCGGCAAGGACATCATCTCGGCGCTGGCCTCGGGCCTGCTGACCATCGGCCCGCGCTTCGGCGGCGCCATCGACGGCGCGGCGCAGCAGTTCAAGCGCGCCTTCGACGCCGGTCTCACTCCGGAGCAGTTCATAAGGGACATGAAGGGCAAGGGCGCCAACATCCCCGGCATCGGCCACAAAGTGAAGAGCCTGACCAACCCCGACATGCGCGTGACGCAGCTCAAGGCCTTCTGCAAGAAGCATTTCAAGAAGACCGACCTGCTCGACTACGCCCTCGCCGTGGAACAGCTGACCACCAAGAAGAAGGGCAACCTGATACTCAACGTGGACGGCTGCATCGGCATCGCCTTCGTGGACATGCTGTCGAGCAGCGGCCAGTTCAGCAAGGACGAGATAGACAACATCGTCAACATGGGCTGCCTGAACGCCCTGTTCGTGGTGGGCCGCTCCATCGGCATCTTCGGGCACATCTTCGACCAGAAGCGCCTGAAGCAGCCCCTGTACCGCACCCCGTACGACGAGATAGCCTACATGACGGACCTGTAAGGCTCCGGCAAAACGGAGAGCCCCGGGCAAGACCGGGGCTCTTTTTTTGCCGCGGAAACACGTTCTAAAATAATTTGTATACTTTTTTCGCCAGATTAAGGAGCCCTATGCCAGGATACCAGCACCCGTGCCGCTACTGCGGCGAACTAGCCCCGCCGGACGCGGCCGCCTGCCCGGCCTGCGGCAAGGTCAACCCCTGCGGCGACTTGCGCTGTCATAAATGCCGCGCGCCCGTGAAAGAGACCTGGAAGGCCTGCGCCGGCTGCGGCCTGAAACTCGAGACCATCTGCCCCAAATGCGGCAAACCCGTTTTCTTCGGGGATTACTGCGGCTGCGGCGCCAAGCTAACCGTGGTTTGCGCCTGCGGCGAGGAACAGCCGCCGGTGTCGCCCAACTGCCGCAAATGCGGAAAAAAGCTCGGAGGCAAATAGCATGTCGAACCTGATAGGATTTACCAGCAACTTCGCCGACAACAGCACCGAGGCCGGCTTCCAGTTCACTTTCTTTTGCGACACCTGCAGGGAGGGCTACAAGACCCGCTTCACGGAATCGAGCACCTACAAGAAGAAGAAGTTCTTCAAGGGCCTCGGCGACGTGATCAGCGCGGTGGCGAGCATCGCCGGGCAGAACAGCCTGGGCTCTACGCTGGAGCGCGGCACCAACGCCATCAGCGCCAAGTTCACAGGGATGTCGCCGGAATGGCACAAGGAGCACGAAGCGGCCTTCGAGCTGGCGCAGAACGAGGCCAAGGGGCATTTCACGCGCTGCCCGAAGTGCAGCAAGTGGGCCTGCGGCAACTGCTGGAACGAGCAGGAGGGCCTCTGCGTCAAGGACGCCCCGAGGGCGAACGTCGAGATCGCCGCCGCCAAGTCCCAGAAGATGGTAGAGGACATACAGGCGGCTGCGGCTTCAACGCCGGTTTTCACCGGCAAGATAGAGAGCAAGCAGACTATCTGCTTCAAGTGCGGCAAGCCCTCGGGCGAAGGCAAGTTCTGCAACAACTGCGGCGCCTCGCTGGAGCTGCCCAAATGCCCCGCCTGCGGCAAGCCCAGCCAGCAGGGCGCGCGGTTCTGCGGCGAGTGCGGCGCCAAGTTCTAGCCCCGCCCATAAACAAATAAAGAGCCCCGGCCAGCCCGGGGCTTTTTGTTTGCACTGCGGAAGGAAGGCTGGCTGCGAGCGATTTTAGGCCGCAGGGCCAAGGTCCGGAGCGGACCGCCTATCATTAGGGCGGCGGCGGAGACTGTTTGAGGAGCGCACTGTGTGCGCGACGGATGGAGCGCAGCGACAGGTCTTCGTTCTCCGCCGGCGGAGGACCGCAGGCCCTCTTCTGCCGCGGCCGCTTATGAGCGAGCGGCCAGCCTTCCTTCCGCTCCCCGGATCTAAGCCGCGAGCTCGAACATTTTGTCGATGGATCTTTTGGCGCGGGCCGCGATGTCCGCGGGCACGGTCACTTCTTCGGGGGCCGGGTCCTTGAACAGGGCCAGGACGCTATCGAGGGTGATGGACTTCATGTACGGGCAGAGCCGGCACATGGCGATGAAGTTCTTCTGCGGGAATTTAAGCCGTGCCAGCTCGCCGAAACCGCACTCGGTCACCAGCAGGTAGGCCGCGGCGTTGGTGTTCTCGACATAGCGCATCATGTCGCCGGTGCCGCCCATGAAGTCCACCGCCGCTATCAGTTCCGAAGGGCACTCGGCATGCGCCAGCACGGCCAGGCCGGGATGCTTCTGCCGGTAAACCTTTATCAGCTCCGGGGTGAAGTGCTCGTGCACGATGCAGGTGCCCTTCCAGAGGATGATGTCCTTGCCGGGCGTCTTGCCCAAAGTTTTGGCCAGGTTGGCCCCCATGAAGCGGTCCGGCACGAAGATGACCTTCTCGTGCTTCTCGTACATCTTGCGCAGGATCTTCTCGGCGTTGGCGCTGGTCACGATGCAGTCCGACTCGGCCTTCACTTCGGCCGAGGTGTTTATATAGGTGACTACCGGGAGGCCCGGGTAGTCGGCCTTCAGTTTCCGCACGTCCTGCCCGGTGATGGCCTCCGAGAGCGAGCACCCGGCGTTTTTAGACGGGACATAGACCTTTTTGGCGGGATTGAGGATCTTTGCCGTCTCGGCCATGAAATGCACGCCGCAGAAAATTATAATATCCGCGGCCGTCTTGCGGCAGTCGTCCGCGAGCTTGTAGGAATCCCCGACCAGGTCGCCGATGCCGAGGATGATGTCCGGCGTCTGGTAGACGTGGGCGCAGATCACGGCGTTCTTTTCCCGCTTCAGCCGGTTGATCTCCAGCGTCTGGGCCGCCACCTGTTCCAGGGCGCCCTCCGCGCAGCGCCTGTGCAGGCCCAGCGAGGTCAATCTCTTTATCTCTTCGTCAAGCGCCGCGTCCATATCAGCCCTTAAGCGTCCACTTGCCCAGGATGTCTGGGTGGTTGGTAAATATGCCGTCCACGCCTATGGCCTGCATGCGCTTAGCATCCTTTTTAGTGTTGACCGTGTAGACGCAGGCGTTGAAACCGGCTTTCCTGATGCGGGAAATGTTGATCTTGAACGCGATGCGCAGGGCCAGGTGAAAGTTGACGGCCCCCACGGAGCGCGCCTTGCGCAGGGCGGGCAGCAGCAGCACTGTGCTGAGGCCGTGGCCCAGGTAGGCCAGCTTGACCGTATGCGACAGCGCCCGCAGGCGCTTCAGTGTGCCGTGGTCAAAGCTGGAGATCACCGACTTCTCCAGCAGGCCGGCGCGGTGTTTAATAAAATCCAGAAGTTTCTTTTCAATGCCCGGGTAGACGTTGCCGTCGTTCTTCACCTCGAAGTTCAGCCAGTCGGCGTGCGGGCCGATGAGGTCGATGACTTCGGCCAGCAGCGGGACATGCTGGGGACGGCGGTCGGCCCGGTAATGCCAGGCCACGTTGAACTTCTTTAATTCCTCGTAGGTGCAGTCCGCTATCTTAACGGGCCTGCCGGCGGTATGCTCCAGGGAATAATCGTGGTGCACCACCAGTTCGCCGTCCCTGGTCTGGTGCACGTCGAACTCGAAGTCGCGGGAGCCCATCTCCACTGCCAGCTTAAAGGCCTTCAGGGTGTTTTCCGGCGCATAGGCCGACGCGCCGCGGTGGGAAATTATTTTCATAGGAAAAGTTTTTTTATCTCCGAGAAATGTTCTTCCTGGTACTCAAAGCCGGCCATGTCGCCGCGCTCGGTGCCGGGGCCGTGAAAGTCGGTGCCGGCGGTGACGAAGAGCCCGTACCGAGCGGCCAGCGAGACGAACTCCCTGGTGGCGGCCCCGGTATGGGCCGGGTAAAAGGCCTCTATGCCGGCAAGGCCCATCTCTTTCCAGGCGGCCAGGTCCATGACCTTGCCCACCGCACCCGGGTGGGCCAGCACGGCCCTGCCGCCGGCGGCCTTTATGGCCACGATAGCCTCTTCAATTCCTGGCCCGTTGGGGGGAACATAGGCCGAGGCGCCCGGGCCCAGGTAGCGCTTAAAAGCCTGGCTGCGGTTGGATACCAGCTTGCGGGCGCGCAGCACGTCGGCCACCTGCGGGCGCCCCACGGTGCGGTTATCCGGGACCGGCAGTTCCTCGAAAGCGATGTCTATGCCCAGCCCCCCCAGCAGCGCCAGGATCTTTTTTATCCTCTGCACGCGGCGGCCGCGGAATTCCGCCAGCCGGGCATTCAGCGCGGGCTCGGCCGGGTCGATCCCGTAGCCGAGGATATGCAGGTTCTCGTGCAGCCCGGTGCTGATCTCCACGCCGTAGCAGTAGGCCAGGCCGGCTTCCCGCAGCGCGGGCTCCATCTCGCCCCAGCCCCCGGTGCCGTCGTGGTCGGTCAGGGAAAAATACCTGATCCCGGCCTTCGCCGCGGCGCGCGCCAGCTGCGCCGGCTCCAGCGTGCCGTCGGAATAGGTGGAATGGGTGTGGAGGTTGATCAGCGCCATACAAAAAATTACACAGACTACGCGGCGCGGCCGGCGCTAATCTGTGTAATCCCGGGAGCCTTGCGGGGTCAGCCTACCGCGATCTCTTTAACTTCGGGAACCTCTTCCCTGATCATGCGCTCCACCACGTTCTTGAGCGTCATGGTGGCGTGCGGGCAGCAGCCGCAGGCGCCGGTCAGGCGCACTGTGACCACGCCTTTCTTCTCGTCCACGGCGACCAGCTCCACGGAGCCGCCGTCGGCCGCGAGCATGGGCTTTATCTTCTCTATAACCTTGGCAACCTTGTCTTTCATAAGTGGCACCTCTGGTTAAATTATACCATTCGGGAATGAAAAAAGGCCCCGGCCGAAGCCGGGGCCCTTCTCCCGCTTTAACCGGTTAAACGGCCGCGGTTTCGGCCTTTTTCAGCAGGGCGTCGATTATGCCGTTGAACGTGGGGCTCGGGCGCATGGCCGCGCCGGTCTTCTCGCGGTCGGGGTGGTAATAGCCGCCCATGTCCACGGGCTTGCCCTGGGCGCCTATCAGTTCGGAGTTTATCTTCTCCTCGCCCGCCTCCAGCTGCTTGGCGGTTTCGGCGAACCTCGCCTTCAGGGCGGCGTCCCTGGCCTGCGCGGCCAGGGCCTGCGCCCAGTACAGCGCCAGGTAGTAATGGCTGCCGCGATTGTCTATCTCTCCCACCTTGCGGGCGGGGGACTTGTTGTTGTCCAGGAACTTGGCGATGGCCTGGTCCAGGGCCTCGGCCAGCGCGAGCGCTTTGGCATTCTTGAACATATTGCCCAAATGCTCCAGCGAAGCGCCCAGGGCGGAGAACTCGCCGAGAGAATCCCAGCGCAGGTAGCCTTCTTTCTGGAACTGCTGCACATGCTTGGGGGCCGAACCGCCCGCGCCGGTCTCGAACAGGCCGCCGCCGGCGAGCAGCGGCACCACAGACAGCATCTTGGCGCTGGTACCCAGCTCCAGGATAGGGTACAGGTCGGTCAGGTAGTCGCGCAGGACATTGCCGGTCACCGAGATGGTTTCCAGCCCCTTGCGGATGCGCTCGTTGGAATAGCGCAGCGCCTCAACGGGCGCCAATATCTTTATCGTAAGGCCGGTCGTGTCGTGGTCCTTGAGATACTTCTCCACCTTGGCTATCACCTGCGCGTCGTGGGCGCGGTTCTTGTCCAGCCAGAACACCACGTGCGCGCCGGTGGCCTTGCCGCGGCGCACGGCCAGCTTGACCCAGTCCCGCACCGGGACGTCCTTCACGCGGCTCATGCGCCAGATGTCGCCTTTCTCCACCTTGTGTTCAATGAGCACCGAGCCCGCGCCGTCGGTGACCTTCACCACGCCGTCGGCGGGGATCTCGAATGTGGTCGGATGCGAGCCGTACTCCTCCGCCTTCTGCGCCATCAGGCCGACGTTGGGGACAGAGCCCATCGTGGCCGGGTCGAAGGCGCCGTGCTCGCGGCAGTCGTCGAGCATGGCCTTGTAGACGCCCGCGTAGCAGCGGTCCGGGATCAGGGCTTTGGTTTCCTGCAGCTTGCCCTCGGGGTTCCACATCTTGCCGCCGTCGCGCACCACCACGGGCAGCGAGGCGTCTATGATGATATCGCTGGAGACGTGCAGGTTGGTAATGCCCTTGGCGGAATCCACCATGGCCAGCGCGGGGCGCTTGGCGTACTCGGCCTTGATGTCGGCCTCGATCTCCGCCTTCTTGTCCGCCGGCAGGGTCTCGAGCTTTTTATAGAGGTCGCCCAGGCCCATGTTGGGGTTCACGCCCAGGGTCTTGAAGGTGGCGGCGTGCTTGTCGAAAACGTCCTGGAAGAAGGTGTACACGGCGTGGCCGAACAGCACCGGGTCGGACACCTTCATCATGGTGGCCTTCAGGTGCACGGACAGCAGCAGGTTTTCCGCCTTCGCGGCCTCGATCTGTTCGGCGTAGAACCGGCGCAGCGCCTTGACGCTCATGAAAGTCCCGTCCACGATCTCGCCCTTCGCGGCCTTCACGGCCTTCAGCAGCGTGGTTTGGCCGCCGGAGACCAGCTCTATCTTCAGCTCACCGGGGGTCTCCACGCAGACCGCCTTCTCGTTGCCGTAAAAGTCGCCGGCGGTCATGTGTGCTACGTGGCCGCGGCAGTCCTTCGTCCACGGGGCCAGCTTGTGCGGGTGCTTCTTCGCGAAATTCTTGACCGACAGCGGGGCGCGGCGGTCGGAGTTGCCCTCGCGCAGCACCGGGTTCACGGCCGAGCCCAGCACCTTGGCGAAGCGCTCTTTCAGCTCCTTCTCGGCCGGGGTCTGCGGGTTCTCGGGGTAGTCCGGCATCTTATAGCCTTGGGCCTGCAGCTCGGCGATGGCCGCCTTGAGCTGCGGCACGGAGGCGCTGATGTTGGGCAGCTTGATGATGTTGGCCTCGGGGTTCAGCGTCAGTTCGCCCAGCCTGGCGAGGTGGTCGGGGAGGCGCTGCGCTGGAGTCAGGTTCTCGGGGAAATTGGCCAGGATGCGGCCGGCCAGCGAAATGTCGGCGGTCTCTATTTCCACGCCGGTGCCTTTGGTGAAGGCGCGGACTATGGGCAGCAAAGAGTAGGTGGCCAGGGCGGGGGCTTCGTCTATTTCAGTCCAAACGATCTTGTGTGCGGGCATGGTGTCTCCTTTAAATGGGTACGCAGTTTCGTCTGTAAAAAGAACGGCTGAAAAGAACAGGCAGGCGGTTTAAGAACCCGGGCCTGCAAGACTAGTGTAATGAAAATAGCATTTTTTGTCATTGACGGGCGACAACCTCTGCCGGGCCCGCAGGGCCCACCTCCCCGGGGGCCCAATAACCGGCCGCCCTTAGGCCTTGCGCACCTGCCGCGGCGCGGCTTTTCCCGCTAGAATATCATCAATGAATAAAACTTTCCTGGCGCTCCTGTCCCTGGCCGCCCTCGCCTCCTTTTCGCACGCCCAACAGCCCGCTTTCTCACAGCTGCCTCCGCCGCCGGCCGGCCTTACCGTGCCGCAGGCGCCGCTGCCGGAGCGCGGCGGGGCCGTAGACTACACGCTGGGCTGGGACGCCGACGCGCCGCTTTCCTACGCGCAGCGCCCGGCCGAGGTCCTCTCTGACAAGGACGGCGTCGCGGTGCTCCGCGCCGTGCGCTCGGGCCGCACCCCGGCCGACCACAAGAGCTACGCGTGGGAGACGGTCACGGTGAAGGCCGCGCTGCTCGATAAAGCCATCTACGCCTATAAAACTTTCGGCACCGGCCATACCTTCCTGGTCTTCACTTTCAAGCCGGGCGGCGCCGTGGATTCGCGCGGCACCTCCCTATCGGCCCTGACCTTCGGCGCCGAGGGCTGGAGCCGCGAGCCGCAGGGCTACAACATCACCCACGCGCTGGCCGGCAAGTACCCGCTGATCTGGCTGGCCACGACCTTCGAGAGCTACGCTGACTATACCGTCAATTTGAAGGAGAAGGAGATCTTCTTCCGCAACATCAATATAGGCCCGGCGCAAACCGCCAGGCTCTTCGCGCTGCTGCTGGCGCGGATCGACGAAACCAACCGCAACAAGGAAACCTACAACCTGTTCTCCAACAGCTGCACCAATAACCCGGTGAACCTGCTGAACCAGGTGCTCCCGGAGGGCCAGCGCATCTCGCTCGAGGTGGCCGGCCTGATGAACCCGAACGCTTCCGTCCCGAAGTACGCCGTCAAAAAATACACGGAGAACGGGGCCCTGCGGCGCGCCGAATACTCCGTCGGGCCCGGCAACTTCGCGGCCTTCGACATATCTAAGATATAATTTAGGCATGCTGAAAGAAGCCGGGCACGTGATGCAGCACAGCGGAGAGCCGCGCCGCCGCTGGTTCGAGGACGAGTATTTCGACCTGATAGTCTGGTTCGAGCCGGGGGAAGAGGTTTTCGGCTTCCAGCTCTGCTATGACCGGGAGCGCAAGCCCCGCGCGCTGACCTGGACCAGGGCGCACGGCTATAAACATACCGGCATAGACACGGGAGAAAGCTGGGGGAGCGCCAAGTCCTCCCCGGTCCTGGTCGAGGACGGCCTGTTCGACACCGGCCCCGTCGGCAGGAAGCTGGAGGCCGCGTCCAAAGAGATGCCGCCGGACATAGCCGCGTTCGTGCTGGAAAAAGTAAAGGCCTACAAACTCTGATGCCGAAGAATTTCAAGCCCAAAATGGGCGCAGGGGACCGAGGCTTCACCGATCTGTTCGGCGGCAGGCGCGTTCCCAAGACGCACCGGCGCGTGAAGCTGAACGCCCTGCTCGACGAGCTTTCGGCGCTGCTCGGCCTGCTCAAGACCGGTTTGCGCGACCGCGGGCTGAAAACGGAACTCTCCGCCGCCCAGTCCGGGCTCATAAAAGCCGCCGGCAGCATCGCCGGCATGAAGGGAGACCTGAAGCCGGAGACGGCGGCGCTGGAGGCGTTAATAGCCGCGCGGTCCGCCTCGCTGAAGCCCCGGAAGCGCTTCGTACTGCCCGGCGCCAACGAAACCGAAGCCCTGGCCCACCTGGCCCGCGCCAGGACCCGCATCTGCGAGATCCTCGCCTGGGAGCTGAAGGCCAAAGCGGCGGCCGCGTACCTTAACCGCCTCTCCGATTTCCTCTTCCTCGCCGCGCTGCGGGCCGCTAAAAAATAGCCGGCTGCGGAAAACAAAAAAGCCCCGGTTTTGCCGGGGCTTTTCTTTTAGGTCGGCGGGTTTATTTCGTGACCGTGCCGCTGACCGTCTTGACCGAGGGGTTTTTGAGGTCGCTGCCGGAGTAATCGATGTCGCCGCTGACCGTCTTGAGCACCGCGCTCTCCGCCGAAGAATCCTTTACCTCCACGTCGCCGCTGATGCTCTGCGCGGTCAGGCCGCCGAACTGCGAGTCCCTTATCTCCACGTCGCCGCTGACCGTCTTGACCAGCGCTTCCCCGGCGCTCTTGAGCGAGGCGACGGTGATGTCCCCGTTGACGCCCTTGAACGAAGCCTGGCCCTCGGTGGAGAAGCCGCTGATCACGACGTCGCCGTTGACGCTCTCGGCGCTGAGCGCGGAGAGGCGGGCCGGCAGGAACACCGAGGCGTCGCCGAGCACGGCCTTGGCGCCGCTCTTGGTCCTGATCTTTATCTCGCCGCCCTCGAAGAAGGCCTCGGCGTCGCCGTCCGACCGCTCCAGCAGCTCCACGGTGGCCCGGGCGCCCGCTTCGGCGTGGCCGGCCAGAGTGAGGTCGCCGGACAGCGTTTTGATCCTGAAGGAGCCGGCCTCGAACTTCTCCACGGAGATCTCCACCGTACGGGAGTTCATCTTGCCCAGGTTCCCCAGGCCGCTCAGGCCGCCCAGCGCGCTCAGGGCGCTCAGCCCCTTGAGGCCGCTGAGCCCGCGCAGGCCGCCGGCCAGACCTTCGGCCGCCCCGGTGCTGCGCTTGATGGCGAAGACGGCCACCAGGATGCCGGCCAGGCCCAGCAGGGTTATGGAGACTATGGACAGGGCGGCCAGGCCGAGGGCGCCGAGGCCGATCCACTTGAGCATGGCCTTGGTGTCGGGCCCCAGGGGGCCCACATGCTGCATCAGCAGCACTATCCCTATCACCATGGCCGTCAGCAGCGATAATTTCAGCAGGAACTTGAGCATATTGTTATTCTCCTCTTTCTCCTCAGCCGGGGCGGCCGCGCCGTCCCCTCACTCTATATGACACCTAAGCCGGCGAAATGTTTCACTCTGTTTCGCCTAATTTTTTCCGAAGCTGTTCTTTGGCCCTCAGCAAATGCACTTTTACGGTATTGATGGGCAGGCCGAGGGCGCCGGCTATCTCCTGGTAGGACCTGTCCTCGAAATAATAGAGGTTGATAACGGCCCGGTATTTCTCCGGCAGCTCAGCGAGAACTTCGGCTATCCGCGCCAACTGCGCTTCCCGCTCATAGACCTCGTCCGCGAGGCTGGGCGGCTCGGCTATCGTCTCCGCCAGCTCGTCGTCCAGCTGCGTCTCGCGGCCGGCCTTGCGCTCGGACCAGTTCATGCTGAGGTTGTAAGCGATGGTGTAGAGCCAGGAGGAAACCTTGGACTCGCCGCGGAACTTCTCTATGTTCTCGTAGGCCTTCAGAAAGACCTCCTGCGTGAGGTCGCGGGCCTCCTCTTCGAACCGGACGTATTTGGACACGACGTTGAAAATGAAGTCCTGGTGCCTGAGCACCAGCTCGCCGAAGATCTCTTTTTCACCTTCGGCTATCCGTTTAAGGAGGCCCTCTTCATTTTCCATCGGTAGTTTCAGCCCACGCAGACCGCGCCCGCGCCCTCGCCGCTTACCGGCGGCGTGTAAATATACTTGTATTCTATATCTTTAGGGAGCGCCCCGCGTCCGAAGGCCGCCGCCAGCTCCAGTATCTTTTTCATGATTTTCTCCTCCGCTCGCCCGTCACGGGATATGACACGGCCGGCGCGGAAATGTTTCAGCGCGCTTTCTGACGGGGCGGCTAAAAAGGTATAATTGGACTAAAGAAGTGATGTATTCGACCCCTCTATTTTAACTTCCACCTGAAATAACAGTAACTGCCGGGGCGGCCCCCGCTTAAGGAACTACATGAACCTTGTCTCTACACCCGTCAAACAGCAGGCCTTCCGCCGAACCAAGATCATCTGCACCATAGGCCCCGCCTCCGAGAACCCGGACTGCATCCGCGAGCTCATCCGCGAGGGCATGAACGTGGCCCGCATCAACTTCTCCCACTGCAAATACGACGAAGCCCTCAAGCGCGTGGCCATGCTGCGCGAGGCCCGCGCCGAGCTGCGCGTGCCGCTGGCCATCATGCTGGACACCAAGGGCCCCGAGGTGCGCATGTTCGGCTACAGCAAGCCCGTCACCCTGACGGCCGGCGAGCGGCTGCTGGTGGAGAGCTTCGCCGGCGCGCCGGAGACGGCCCCGGAATTCCCCCCGGAGAAGAAGCATTTCTACACCAATCTGCCGCGCATCGACAAGCTGGTGCAGATCGGCACCCGGGTGCTCCTGCAGGACGGTTTCATAGAGACAGAGGTGACCGAGCTGCACCAGGGCGCCGTGACCGTGCGCGTGCTCAACGACGGCCGCCTGAAGGACAAGGCCCACCTGGCCGTGCCCGGAGCGGATTACCCTATCCCGTTCCTCTCCGAGAAGGACCGCAAGGACATCGCTTTCGCCGTGGAGAACCGTTTCGAATACATCGCGCTGTCGTTCGTGCGCACCGCCAAGGACATAGCCGACGTGCGCGAGCTGGTGCGGTCCGTGCGCCCCGAGTCGGCCATCCGCCTGATCGCCAAGATCGAGGACAAGCAGGCCCTGGCCAACATCTACGACATCATCCGCGACTCTGACGGCATCATGGTGGCCCGCGGCGACCTGGGCATCGAGGTGCCCATCGAGGAGCTGCCAGGGCTTCAGAAGAACATCATCAAGCGCTGCTACCTGGCCGGCAAGCCGGTGATAGTGGCCACGCAGATGCTGGAAAGCATGACGGACAGGCCCTACCCGACGCGCGCCGAGGTGACCGACACCGCCAACGCCGTGATGGACCTGACCTCGGCGGTGATGCTCTCCGGCGAGACGGCCAACGGCGCGCACCCCGCGCGCGTGGTCAACATGATGGCGCGCATCATAGACAAGACCGAGTCCTCCATAGACTACCACGCGATGGCGCGCGTCACGCACGACTACGTGGACCGCGACAACATCACCAACATCATGGCCTACAGCGTGGTGGAGACCGCGCACGACTGGAACGCCAAGGCCGTGGCCGTCATCACCGCGAGCGGCATCGGCGCGCAGGCGCTGTCCAAGTTCCGCCCCGGCGTGCCGATCTACGCCTTCACGCACCACGAGGCGCTCTGCCACCAGCTGGCGCTCAACTGGGGCGTGGTGCCTTTCCTGATCGGCAACCCGGCCGAGCAGCTGTTCAGCGAGGTCGCCCGCACCACCATGGACGATCTGCGCGCCTCGGGGCTGGTCTCCAACGGCGACCGGCTGGTGTACATGGCCTCGAGCCCGCTGGGCAAGCGGCTGCCTACCAACACCATCCGCTGCGAAGTGGTGGGCGACCAGGCCTTCCACGACGAGCCCTGAGCCGGGCCCCGCGCAAAAAAAAGCCGTCCGCTTCTGCGGACGGCTTTTCTTTTTGCGCGGGCGCGGCTACATGCGCTCGGGCGCGGAGACGCCCAGCAGCGCCAGGCCCCTGGCGATCACGCCCTTCACCGCCTTCAGCAGGAACAGCCGGTAAGCGGTGACTTCCCTGTTCTCCGGGTCCAGCACTTTGTGCTGGTCGTAGAAAGAGTGGAAGCAGGCCGCCAGCTCGGTCAGGTAGGTGGTCAGGTGGTGAGAGGAATTGTCGCGGGCGCAGTCGACCAGCGCCTTCTCCAGCCACAACAGCTTCAGCATCAGAGCCCGCTCTTCCTTGTTTATCGCCGCCTTTGACTCGTCGAAGCCGGCGGCCGGGTCCACGCCCTTGGCCGCGGCGTTGTCGAAGATGGAGCAGATGCGCGCGTGCACGTACTGCACGTAGTAGACCGGGTTCTCGTTGCTCTTCTTCTTGGCCAGCTCCACGTCGAAATTCAGGTGCGTATTGGGGCCGCGCGAGGCGAAGAAGAACCGGCACGCGTCGGTGCCGACGTCGTCTATCAGCTCCTTGAGCGGGATGAAGTCGCCGGCGCGTTTGGACATCTTCACAACTTCCTTGCCGCGCAGCAGCGACACCTGCTGGTGGATGATCACCTTGAACGAGCCCAGGTCCGAGCCGAGCGCCTTCACGGCGGCCTCCATGCGCGGCACGTAGCCGTGGTGGTCGGCGCCCAGGATGTCTATCAGGCGGTTGAAGCCGCGCGAGAACTTGTTGAGGTGGTAGGCGATGTCGTTGAGGAAATAGGTATTGCGGCCGTCGGCTTTCACCAGTACGCGGTCCTTGTCGTCCGATTCCAGTTCGGAGGCGGCGCCGAACCAGACCGCGCCTTCTTTCTCGTAGACCATGCCGCGGGCCTTGAGGGTGGCCAGAGCCGCGGCGGGCGCGCCGACGGCGTGCAGCTCGGACTCCAGGAACCAGCGGTCGAAAGTTACCCCGAAGGCCGCCATGTCGGCCTTGTGCAGCTTGAGCATCTCGGCCACGGCGTATTCGGAAAATTGTTTATCGCTCCAGCCGGCGGCCTCCGCGGGCAGCGCGGCGGCCAGGTCCTTGAGATACTCGCCCTGGTACCCGCCCTCCGGGGGCTCTTTGCCCTCGAGGCGGGCCTTCAGCGAAAGCCCCAACAACTCCACCTGCTTGCCAACGTTGTTGACGTAGAACTCCGTAGCCACGTCGGCGCCGAGGGCCCGCCAGATCCGCGCCAGGCTGTCGCCCAGCGTGGCGCCGCGGCCGCTGGCCAGGTGCATGGGGCCGGTGGGGTTGGCCGAGACGAACTCCAGGTTTATCCTCTCGCCGGAGTATTCCGGCCGGGCGTAGCAGCCGGGCTTCTCCAGCTCTTTGAGCGCGGCGAAAAGAAAGGCGGCACTGAAATTGACGTTCACGAAACCGGGCGGCGCGGTCTGCGCGCCGAACTCCGCGCCCAGCGCGGCCTTCAGCTCCTCTGCTATCTTCAGCGGGGCCTTCCTCAGCAGCTTGGCGCTGGAGATGGGCCAGGCGATGCAGGCGTCGGCCTGGACGTGGGGCGGCGGGGCGGACAGGGCGAAACCGGACACCGCGGCGTCGTCCAGGGAAAAGGCCGCCTTGGCGCGGTTCCTGAGGTCTGCTTCTAGCGTTGAGATCTTCATCGTGGCACCTGCCTGCTGGTAGGGGGGAAATAAAAGCGCCGGCCCGCCTGAAGGCAGGGCCGGCGCGAGACGGGCTACTTCTTTTTCGCGGTCTTCTTGACCGGCTTCCTGGCGGGAGCGGCTTTTTTGGCCGGCTTCGCTTTTTTAGAGGCGGCTTTCTTCGGTGTTTTTTTGGCGGAGGGCTTCTTCGCCTCTTTTTTTACCGCGGCCTTTTTAGGGGCCGGCGCCGCGGGCTTGTCTTCCCACGGCACCTGCTTGCACTTGTCGTAGATCTTGTCTATCGCGTAGAATTCGGCGGCCTTCTGGTCGTAGATGTGCACCAGCGTGCCGCCGTAGTCCAGCACCTTCCAGTTACGCGAGCGCATGCCGTCCTTGTGCAGGCAGTAGACCCCTTCCTGCTTGAGGCGCACCAGCACCTCTTCCTCCGCGGCGTCGAGCTGGGGCGCGGACTCCACCACCATCAGTACGGCGTAATCCGCCAGCGGGGAAGTGCCGGCCAGGTCGTAGACCGTCACGGGGCTCGCCTTCTTGGAGTCGCCGGCGCGCGCGGCCGCCAGGGCTATCGCTTTGAAACTGCTTTTGGAGTTCGTCATATAGTGTTCTTGGTCTGCCTCATCCTCGCCATCATCGCTGCCTCGGCCTGGTGCTCTATGTTCACCATGGCGGAGCCGGCGATGGAGGATATTGTATTAAATATGGTAGCCATGCTGTTTTTCTCTACCGCAGTCAGCGCCCGGTCGGTCTCGAAGACGGCACAGGCCCGCGGCTTGCCGTCCGCGGCGCAGAGCATCGTGTACTCCCTGTCGTCCTGCCAACCGGCCTCGGGCCCGGCGGGCAGCGGGCGCGGCTCGCCAGGCCGCTGGAAGGCGCTCCAGGCGTAGATCTCCTCGTACTCCTCGTTGAACATATTCCAGGCGTAGGCCTTCACGTTCCAGTTCCCCTCGAGGTAGATGCGGGCTTCGTTGACCGCTCCTGAGAAGAATTCGGCCGGGGACTTGTGCGGCTGGGTCAGCATGCGGCTAAGGTCGAAGAGCATGGTCAGCTCGCTCGAGGTGTGCTGCAGGCGGCGCATCGTGACGCGCATGATCTGGCTGAAGAGGCTGATGCCGGTCTCCGGGTGCTCCTTGATGAAGGAGAAGAACTGCGCGCGGCCGACCTCGTAGACCGCGGTATCCTTGGCCGCGCGGGCCTGGGCGAAGCGCGGCTGGCCCTCTATCACGGCCATCTCGCCGAAGAACTCGCCGCCGCCCAGGATGGCCAGGGTCTTGAAAGCGGCGCCCTGGGCGTCCATGGCCTTTTCTATGACGACCTCTCCGGAGACCAGGATATAAAGAGAGTCGCCATCGCTCTTCTCCTTGAAGATAACGTCGCCCGCCGCGTACGAGGTCTGCTTGAAATAGGCGGAAAACTCCCCCAGCATGGCGTCGGAGAGGCCTTTGAACAGCGGTATTTCCTTCAGTTTTTCTATATCGGACATGGCGCCCCCTTAAGCGGCTACGAGCTTCTTGAAGCCTTCCTGGTCGTGCGCCTTGGCGAGAGCCACTTCCATGGCCACGATGTTCTGCTTGACGAGCAGCGCCATCGCGCGGTCCATCGGCATCATGCCGAACTTGGCCCCGGTCTCTATGGCGCTGTAGATCATGTGCGTCTTGCCTTCGCGGATCAGGTTGGAGATGGCCGGCGTCATCACCATGATCTCGCGCGCGGCCACGCGGCCCCGGCCGTCCTTGCGCGGCAGCAGGATCTGCGAAACCACGCCCTGCAGCGAAGCGGCCAGCTGTACGCGCACCTGCGTCTGCTGGTGCGGGGGGAACACGTCGATGATGCGGTCCACCGTGGACGGCGCGTCCTGCGTGTGCAGGGTGGCGAAGGTCAAGTGGCCGGTTTCGGCCGCGGTGATGGTCAGCTGGATGGTCTCCAGGTCGCGCATCTCGCCCACCAGGATGACGTTGGGGTCCTGGCGCAGCGCGCCGCGCAGCGCGTTGTTGAAGGAGCGGGTGTGCTGGCCTATCTCGCGCTGGCGCACCACGCAGGCCTGGGCCTCGTAGGTGAACTCTATCGGGTCCTCGACGGTGAGGATGTGCTTTTTCTTCTTGATGTTGATCTGGTTGATCAGCGCCGCCAGCGTGGTGGATTTGCCGGAGCCGGTGGGGCCGGTGACCAGCACCATGCCCTTGGGCAGGTCGGCGAACTGAGTTATGGTCGGCGGCAGGCCCAGTTGCTCGGGCGTGGGGATAATGGACGGGATGACGCGCATGACGGCCTCCACGCCGTTGCGGGCCGCCATCACGTTCAGGCGGAAGCGGGAGACGCCGGTCACGGCGAAGGAGCAGTCCAGCTCCCAGTCCTTCTCGAACTTCGCACGCTGCTCGTCGGAAAGGGCGGAGTAGATAAGCGTCTTGGTCTGCTCCGCGGTCATCGGGGGCTGGCCCTCTATCACGGGGACGACCTCGCCGCTCTTGCGCATCAGCGGCGGCTTGCCCACGGAGACGTGCAGGTCGCTCGCTCCCGCCGCCACGGCGGCCTTGAGAATGCTTACTATATCCATATTGCCTCCCCTGTCCGTTTACTTGCCCGGTTTCCCGGAGTTAAAATCCTGACCCAGCACCACCGCGGCCCCGGCCACGCTCTTCTGCGCCGACTTGACCCTGATCTCCAGTTCTTCCAGCCCCAGGGCCTCCCGCAGGCGCAGCGCCGCGGCCGTGTCCCTGGAGAAACCCAGGATGCGCGTCCGCTGCTGCAGCGGCAGGGTCCCCTCGGTGATCACGTCGAAGCCCAGCGCGCGCAGGCGCTTGGCCGTCTGGGCGGCCAGGCCGGGCCTGCCGGAGGCGTTGAACACCTCCACCAGCGGGGCCGGCGGGGCCGCCTCTTCTTCTTCCTGCACCGGGGCGCGGCGCGCCACCTCGGTCAGGATAAAATCGCTCTTGCCCAGCCCGGCCAGTTCGGAGAACAGCGTGAAAAGCTCGAAGCCAGAGAGGTTGGTGGCGCCGGCGCGGCGCAGGCCGCGGGCCCAGGCCGCCGCGCGCCAGAGCTGGCGCGGATCGGCGCGCCAGCCGTCCAGCGGGCCCCAAAGCCGCTCCAGGTCGGGAGCGGAAGAAAGGGCGATATAGAAGACGCTTTCTCCGGGCTGCACGCCGCCGGCCGCGAGCGCCAGGTCCGAGGCGCGCTGCCAGAGCGAGACGCCCTTGCGCGGCTTGGGATGGCCGGCGGAGAAGGCGTTTACCGTGCCTGAAAAGGGATGGTAGACCAGCAGCGCCGAGGAGCGCTCGCCCAGCAGCGCCACCGTGACGTCGCGGCCGCGCACGAGGCGATTGGAGGCGGGGGAAAGATACTGCCAGGCGGCCGCGGCCACGCCGAGCGCCAGGCAGGCGGCGAGGATCAGCTGCGCTTTTTTTCCTGTAGGCTGTTCCATAATCCGACGCTCAGCGGGTGCACCCAGCCCCCGCCGGCGAACGCATAGACAAGTTTAACATAATTGGCCGCCTTGAAGGCCGCCGGAAAATCCAGGAAAGCCAGCTCCCTGACCAGGCGCGCCTCCGGGAAGCTCCGGCCCTCGTTGGCCAGGTCGGCCAGGTAGACCAGGCGGGCCAGCGGGCCCATCCCCGGCGCGCCGGTGGCATGCAGCGAGATGGCCTCCAGAACCTCGGGGTCGGTCACGCCGTATTTCTTTTTCGCCAGCGCGGCCCCGGCCCAGGCATGCGCCAGCACCGGCGCTTCGCGCAGCGCGGCCGCCGTCCGCGGCGGGCACAGGCGCAGCTGTTCGGCCGCGGGCAGGTCGCGCGCGCAGTCGTGCAGGAGCGCGGCCGCCGCGGCCTTCTGCTGCGGCACTCCGGCGGCGGCCGCCAGCCGCAGGGCCAGCCCGGTCGCGCTAAGCGTATGCGCGTAGCGGCGCGGCGTCAGCGCCGCCTTCAGCAATTTTCTCTCGCGGGCCAGATAAAGTTCCCTCGCCCTTATGACCTCCAGCACACCGGGCTGGAGGCGGGAAGGCCGCCTGCCCAGGAAGAGCTCACCCCGCAGGGCGGTGGAGTCGGCCTCCGGGAAGCGGCCGGCCAGCGCCGTGAAGGGCACGCCGCCCCGCCCGATGGAGAACCCGGGGCGCAACCCCACCAGGAGCCGGGCATTTTTTAGAAGGTAGGAGGGGCGGCGCCAGCCGGGAAAGCCGGCCAGGCAATCGGAGCCCATCAGGAAATAGAGCGGCGCGCGGGGATGCAGCGCGCTGAAATGCGCCACAGTCTCCCAGGTATAGACCACCCGCCGCAGGCCGGCCTCGAAGGAACTTATCTTTACTTCGCTCCTGCCGCCTAACCCGGCTCCGGAGAGCGCCGCCTTGAGCATGGCCGCCCTGTCGGCGAAGGGGACGGGCCTGTAATCCTTGAAGGGGGTGCGGAACCCGGGCACGAGGTACAGGGCCGCGGGGCGCAGCTGGCGCAGGGCCGCGGCCGCCAGGGCCGCGTGCCCGCGGTGGGGCGGGTCGAAGCTGCCGCCGTAAATGACCACAGGTTTCTTCTCTTGCGCCATAGGTAAATGCCACATTTAGTATAATATACTTCTATTATTCCGAGCAAAGCGCCGCAACTATGGGACAAAAAAGAGACAACGCCATCATCCTCCTCGTGGACCCGCCGGAGGCGGACAAGATCAACCAGGACCTTAAGACAGCTTTCGGCCCCGAGCGGGCGGCGCACGTCAACAGCGACCTGCTCGCCGCCGCCTACAAGCTGGCCAAGAATTTCGGCGAGGCCATCCTGATCCTCTCCTACGCCAAGACCTCCCGCCATCCCGACCTGACCTGGCTGGACCCTGAGGACCCGGGCTTCCTGGAGGTCAAGAGCCACTCTTACGAGGACCGGCTGCAGGACGCCTTCCGCCTCGCCTTCTTCACCGGCGCCAAGAAAGCCGTGCTGATAAACCACCTCTCACCCGAGCTGAAGGCCGAGTGGATCGGCCAGGCCTTCGACGCCGTCAGCGACAAGGCCGTAGCGCTCGGCGCCAACCAGGACGGCTCGTTCTACCTGATAGGCCTGACGCAGCAGAACCTGCGCGTCTTCGAGACGCCCGGCTTCTCGCACGGCAAGAGCGCCGAGGCGCTGGCGGAACGCGCCAAGAAGCAGAAACTGGCCGTCACCGCGACGCCGGAGACCTATTCGGTCACCGGCGAGGAATCGCTGCTGAAGTGGATGGAGTCGAAGGA
Source organism: Elusimicrobiales bacterium (assembly GCA_028688015.1). Classification (GTDB taxonomy): domain Bacteria; phylum Elusimicrobiota; class Elusimicrobia; order Elusimicrobiales; family UBA9959; genus UBA9959. The sequence continues at coordinate 295,122 of JAQTZB010000003.1, forward strand.
AACCCTGCCGCCTCTTTTCCAGGCGCCTCAGGCGGCCTCCGCGGGAGAGCAGAAGAAGCACCCGCGGCGCCGGGACAGGCACCACGAGAACCAGGCCCAGCCGCCCGAAACCCCGGCCGTTTAACAGCGGCCCCCGACCATGACGACGGACCTCCTCCTGCTCTCGCAGGAAGAAACCCATCCCTTTTATTCCGCTGTAAATTCCTATTTCCTCGAGCCGCTGCTCGCCGAGGGGCTGCAGCTGGCCAAGTTCTCCGCCGCACCGCCGCTGGGGCTGACGCTGCTGGCCACGGCCGCCAACGCGCGCGGCCTGCGCGCCGTGCCGCTATACAATTTCTTCTCCCTCGAAACAGAAAAAGCCCGGCTTATCTGCGCGCTGGAAAAGAAACCCTTCGCGGCCGGTATCTCCACGACGCACACCTTCCGCCCGGAGACCGCGCGGGCGATAGCGGACCTGATACGCAGGCTCTCGCCGGAGACTCATCTTATCGCGGGAGGACCCGGCGCCGCGTGGCACCCGGCGCTTCGCCCGGCGGGCTGCTGGACCGTAGCCGGCCCCGGCGAGGACGTCCTGCCTGAACTCGTAGCTGCGCTGAAGGCGGGCACGGACCCGGGGCTGGTGCCGGGGGTGATCCGCCCCGGTGAAGCCGGGCCCGCCGTACCCCGCGCCGCCGCGCCCATAGAAGCGCAGCCAAGGCCCGACTGGGGCCTGTATCCCGCGCCGCCGCCCGGCGTAGCGGTGCAGGGCTCGCGCGGCTGCCCCCGCAGCTGCGGCTTCTGCTCTTACAGCGCGCCGTACGCCGCCCGCAGCGCCGCCTCGGTGCTCGCCGAGCTGCGGGAAAACAGGGACCGCTGGGGCATCCGGCGCTTCCGTTTCACCGACTCCGATTTCGCCTGCGACCCGGCCAGGGCGCTGGAGCTCTGCCGCGGCCTGGCCGAGGACGGGGACTTCTCCTGGACCTGCTTCGCGCGGGCCGACAGCCTGCTGGCGCCGGGGCTGGCCGCGGCGATGCGGCGCGCGGGCTGCCTGTGGGTGTTCATCGGCGCGGAGTCCGGCTCCGACGAGATCCTGCGGGCCATGAACAAAGGCTGCACCACGGCGGCGCTGCGCGAAGGCATAGCGGCCGCGCGCGCCGCCGGCCTTGGCACGCACGGCAACTTCGTGACCGGCTACCCCGGCGAGACCCGCGCCACGCTGGCGGCGACGCTGGCCTTCGCCCGGACCGCCGGGCTCGACACGGTTTATTTCTCCCCGTTCCAGGTGCGCAGCCCGGGCATTCCCGCGCTGGCGCAGGGCGGCCTCACCCTCGAGGGCGGGGGGTGGCGGCACGCGACCATGTCTTCCGAAGAAATGCTTAAATATACGCAGGCGCTGCTGCGGGAGTTTTCAGCCGACCAGACCGCGCCGCCGCCGGGCAGCGAAGCCCTCTTCCTGCTCTTCGCGGACGCTGCGCCGGACGAGTTCAAGGGCGGCGTGCTGGACTTTTTCGGCGCTTTCAAAAAATGGCATGCGGGCGGGCCGGCAGACAAAGCCGCCGCTGCAAGGACGATGGGGAAATATTTATGAAAAACACAGAGACCGTGCTTAAAAAGATCTTCAAGCTGGCCGGGCGGGTGCAGTGCGAGGTCCTGGCGGACCACCGGGATTGGGCGCTGACGCGCTTCGCCGACAACGTTATCTCTCAGAACGTGGCGTCGAACGCGGTGAACTACTCGGTGCGCCTGCTGGACAACGGCCGCTCGGCCAAGGTCAGCTTCAACCAGGACTCCGACGACGCGCTGAAGCGGGCAATATGCTCCGGCCTGGAGATCCTCAGGCGCCAGAAGAAGGACCCTGCCCTGCTGCCGCTGCCCAAGACCAGGCCGCTGCCGGCCGGGCAGAACCTCTATTTCAAGGAAACGGTCGCTCTGGAGCCGGCGTGGCGCGCCGCCCGCGCAGGCGAACTGGCCCGGGCCTGCAAAAAGGCCGGCCAGGTAGCCTGCGGCACCGTTGAGAACGGCTCGACGGAGCTGATAGTGGCCAACAACCTGGGTCTGCTGGCCCGCCACCGCGACAGCAGCGCCGCCTATAGCGTGACCGTGCGTGACCGCGACGGCTTCGGCTGGGCCGAGCGCTGCGCCTTCGACGCCGACGACATTCCTTTCGCCGAGCTCAACGAGACCGCGCGCAGGAAGGCGGCCGCCAGCCGCAAACCCAAGGAGGCCAGGCCTGGCCGCTACACCGTGGTGCTGGAGCCCCAGGCCGCCTCCGACCTGCTGGCCTACCTCTGCGTCTACGGCTTCGGCGGCCAGCTCTACGCGGACGGGCGCAGCTTCGCCTGCGGCAAGCTGGGCAAGAAGGTCCTCAGCCCCCTGCTGACCATAGAGGACAACGCCCTCGACGGCGGCGCGCCGGGCCTGCCCTTCGACTTCGAGGGCCAGCCGCGCTCGCGCGTGACCCTGGTGGAGAACGGCGTACTAAAAAGCCCCGTGCACGACCGCAAGACCGCCAGGAAGTGCGGCGCCGCCTCCACGGGCCACGCGCTGCCCCAGCCCAGCTACATGGGCCCCATACCCCTCAACCTCTCCGTAAAGCCCGGCCGCGGCACCCTGGCGGACCTTATAAAAGGCACGGAGCGCGGCGTGCTGGTGACGCAGTTCCACTACACCAACCTGCTCAAGGCCCAGACCGTGGAGATGACGGGCATGACGCGCAACGGCACGTTCATGATCGAGAACGGCCGGGTGACGCACCCGGTGAAAAATTTCCGCTTCACTCAGAACATGGTGGAGGCGTTCGGCAACCTCGCAGCCGTGGGCGGCGAAGCCGTGCCGGTGATGGGCTGGGGCCTGATGTCCTGCCCGCCGATGCGGCTCGACAAGTTCAACTTCTCCTCGTCGACGAAGTTCTAAAGGATAAAATCATGTTCAAACTCGCCTCCAAAGCCATAGAGATAGCCGACAAGCACGGCGCCGACTTCGGCGACATCCGCATAGTGGAAGCCCGCACCCAGACCCTGGCCATGAAGAACGGGGAGCTGGGCGGCCTCGACGACCAGACCACGCTGGGCTACGGCGTGCGCGTGCTCTACAAGGGCGCCTGGGGCTTCGCCTCCGGCAGCGTGATGACAGAGCGCGCGGTCGCGGAGACGGCGCTGAAGGCCCTCGCCATCGCCAAGGCCAGCCGGCTGCTGATGGCGACCCCGGTCCGCCTGGCCCCCGAGCCGGCCTACACCGACATCTGGCAGACCCCCTTCCTGAAAGACCCGTTCCTGGTCCCCGTCGAGAAAAAACTGGCCATCCTGTCCCGCGCCGACGCCCTGATGAAGAAGAGCAAGAAGGTCCGCGTGACCTCCTCGGAGATGAACTTTTTCCGCGAGCACCAGTGGCACATGACAACCGAAGGCTCGCGCATTGAGCAGGTGCTGCTGCACTCCGGAGCCAGCATCACCGCCACCGCGGTGGAGAACGGCCAGTCGCAGCTGCGCGGCTACCCGTGCTCTCACGGCGGGCAGACCCTCTCGGGCGGCTGGGAGATCATCGAAGCGATGAACCTCGAGGACCACGCGCTGCGCGTGGGCGAAGAGGCCGCCGCGCTGCTCTCCGCCCCGGTCTGCGAGGCCGGCACGAAGGACCTGATAATATCCGGCAACCAGATGGCGCTGCAGATCCACGAGTCGGTCGGCCACGCCTCCGAGCTCGACCGCGTGCTGGGCTACGAGGAATCCTACGCGGGCTCGAGCTTCGCCACCACCGAAAAACTGGGCAAGTTCCGCTATGGCTCCCCCATCGTCAACATAGTGGCCGACGCCACGCTGCCCGGCGGCCTGGCTACGGCCGGCTACGACGACGACGGCGTGAAGGCGCAGCGCTGGCACATCGTGAAAGAAGGCATCCTCTCCGGCTACATGACCAACCGCGAGTTCTGCGGCCGCATCGGCATGAAGCGCTCCTGGGGCTGCAGCCGCGCCGACGGCTACGCCAATATCCCGATCACCCGCATCTGCAACCTCAGCCTGATGCCAGGCCAGTCCTCCACCGAGGAGCTGATAGGCGGCGTCAGGGACGGCGTTATGATGGAGAATAATGTGTCCTGGAGCATAGACCAGAAGCGCCTGAACTTCCAGTTCGGCTGCGAGATCGGCTGGCTGCTCAAGAACGGCAAGAAGGGCCGCATGGTCAAGAACCCCAGGTACCAGGGCATTACCCCCGAGTTCTGGGGCTCCTGCGACGCCATTGCAGGGCCTGCTGAGTGGCGCCTGTGGGGCGTTGCCAACTGCGGCAAAGGCCAGCCTGGCCAGCGGGCCATGATGTGCCACGGCTCCAGCCCGGCGCGCTTCCGCAAGGTAAAGATAGGGGTGCACGGCTAAAAGAGTGTACGGGGACGTAGATTTCTAATTTCTAATTGTAGGAATTACCTCAAAAATTAGGAATTAGGAATCTACGTCCCCTAAAAGCGCCCAAATCGGGCGCTTTTTTTATTTGACTTGGCTTTATAAAATATATAATATATAGATATCCTATAAAAAAGCCGCTGCATTGAGCGTTTTCGGCCTGTTTTGTTCATCTTTTTGAAACCTTTTTCACTCTAAAAAGCCCTTTCCGGGCGCTGATGAAAAAAGTTATTAACACAATAAATACATATAAAACAAGCGTTTTTGGGGTGCGGCCAAAATCTATTAACAGTTGTGGATAACTTGTGGATAACTTAACCGATATCAAGGAAATTTGGCAGGAAGTGCTTAGGAAACTGGCCACGGACGTGGGCAGCAACGATATAGACCTGTGGATACGCCCTGTCAAGGCAATTTTGATAGAGGGCGACACTCTCAAACTGGAAGTGCCGGACGCCATTTATTACGACACCGTCAAGCGGCGCTACGAAGAAAAAATAATACACCTGCTTGCCGAGTTCACCGGGCGGGAACTCAAGATAAGCTACTCCATGCCCGTCTCACCGGTAGAGCCGCTGCCGCAGTCCAAAGCGGCGCCGGCCTCCGCGGCCCTGCCCGCGAATTATTATTCTTTCAACCCCAATTACACCTTCGACTCCTTCATCATGGGCACCTCCAACCGCTTCGCTTTCGCTTCGGCCGAAAGCGTGGCCAAGTCGCCAGGCCAGGCCAACCCTTTCTTCATCTACAGCCCGCCCGGCCTGGGCAAGACGCACCTGCTGCACGCCATCGCTCACGGCATCCTGAAGGCCAACCCGGCCGCGCGCATCCTCTACACCGCCAGCGAGAATTTCGTCAACGAGTATATCGACGCCGTACGCGGCAAGGCCGACGGTGCCGAGGCTTTCCGCAACAAGTACCGCAAGCTCGACTGCCTGCTGCTCGACGACATCCAGTTCCTGCTCGACAAGGAGCGCAGCCAGGAGGAGTTCTTCTACACCTTCGACTCGCTGTTCCAGTCCAAGAAGCAGATAGTGCTGACTTCAGACCGGCCGCCCCGCGAACTGGCCATGGACGACCGGATCATCTCCCGCTTCCTGCAGGGCGTGGTGGCGGACATCAAGATCCCTGATTTCGAGACTCGCGTGGCCATCCTGCGCCAGAAGCGCGACCAGCACGCCTACGACATTCCCGACGATGTCATCACCTTCATAGCCGAGAACGTCAAGAAGAACATCCGCGAGCTGGAAGGTTGCCTGATCACCGTGGGCAATTTCTGCTCCTCCATGAAGATGCCCCCGTCCATAGACACCGTCAAAGATATAATCAAGGACTACACCAACCCGCTGGACCATGAGGAAAAGAAGGTCCCGATAGAACTGATAAAGCGCGTGGTGGCCGAAAAATACAACGTGGAGATGCGGGACTTCAACTCAAAGAAGAGGACCGACAACATAGCCTTCCCGCGCCAAGTGGCGATGTACCTGGCCTGCGAGATGACGGACATGGTCCTCAAGGACATCGGCAGCGCCTTTGGCAAAGAGCACGCCACCGTGCTGCACGCCAAGGGAAAGATCAGCCACATGGTACAGACCGACCCCTATTTTAACGAGGCCCTGAACCAGATAATAGCCAAGATAAAGGCTGTTAATAACCAGGCGTAAAAAGTCGGCCCTGTGTTGAAAGTTCTGTTTTTTGTAGGCAGTGTCGGCAATTCGGGACAGACTGTTGATAACTTTGCCCAATGATTTGAACAGCGTCGACACTATCAACAGCTGTCTTATATAGAGGATGAGTGAGATGAAAATAAACAGTAACCGTGAAATCCTGATCAAAGGCATACAGACCATACAGGCCGGTGTCTCTGCCAAGACCGGCACCATACCGATTCTCCAGAACTTCCTGATGGAGACCGAGGACAAGGGCGTGAAGGTGGTCTTCACGGACCTGGAGATGGCGATAAAGCACCACATCCCGGTGGAGATAAAGGGAGAGGGCAGCATCACCGTCCCTATAAAGAAGTTCATGGAGATAGTGCAGAACCTGGGAGAGGATTCCGCGGTGAACATCGCTGTGGACGAGAGCAACCGCATTTCCATCCTGAGCGGTAAGTCGCGCTTCAAGCTGGGCGGCGCTCCCAAGAACGACTACCCCGTCATCCCGGACCTGGACGAGAGCAATTCCTTCAAGGTGCCCGCCAAGCTCCTGGCCGAGATGATAGCCAGCACCATCTTCTCCGCCTCCACCGAGGACGACCGCCATTTCCTCAACGGCCTGCTCTGGAAATTCGAGAAGGACGCCTTCTCCCTGGTGGCCACCGACGGCCGCCGCCTCGCCATCGCCTCCACCAAGAAGGTCAAGGCCAAAAAGGAATTCAAGGTCATAGTGCCGTCCAAGATCCTGGGCGAGCTGGCCCGGTTCATCAAAAGCGCCGGCGTAAAAGACGCCGACGAGGTGACCGTTGGCCTGTCCTCCAACCAGATCGGCTTCAGGCTGGGCAAGACCGTGTTCATCTCCCGCCTGGTGGAGGGGAACTTCCCCGCGTACGAGCAGATCATCCCCAAGAGCCATGAGATGGAGATCCCGATCAACGCGGAGAAACTGATGGCCGTCACCCGGCGCGCCGCCATCTGCTCCAACGAGCGCTCCGGAGCGGTAAAGTACACCTTCAAGAAGGACGCGCTGGTGGTCAATTCCGCCTCCCAGAGCATGGATTTCGAGGACGAGGTGGAGATAGACTACAAAGGCAAGGACTTCCAGATCAGCTTCAACCCGAAGTTCATAATGGACATCCTGAAGGCCGCGGGCGAGGGCGAGATCATAGCGGAGTTCACCTCTCCGGCCACACCGGCGCTGCTGCGGCTCAAAGGCCGCGAGGACCAGATCTATATAGTGATGCCGCTGCGGACCCAGTAATGTTCCTTAAGCGCAAGAGTTCCAACTGGAACAAGGCGGGAGACATCTGCTCGTCCTATAAGCTGCTCGGGGTGTCCGGCCTGGACCGGCTGGCCATCCTGGACGCGGTCTGGAAGAAGGAGATGGGCCGCCTGGGAGACCACTGCGTACTGCTCGGAGTGGACCGGGACGTGATCCTGGTGAAGCCGGTCTCCTCCGTGGCCGCCAGCGAGCTTTCCCTGCGCAGTTCAGTGTTGGTGAAGGGACTCAATAAGTATTTCAAAAGACCGTGGATCAAGGCCATCAGGCCGGCCACGAAGATATAAAAACAGGAGTTAGACAGCCATGACAAAGACAGCGAGCCCCAAAGAGGGCGGTTACGATTCCTCCAAAATACAGGTAATGGAAGGCCTCGAGGCGGTGCGCAAGCGCCCCGCCATGTATATAGGCTCCACCGGCATCCAGGGGCTTCACCACCTCGTCTACGAAGTGGTGGACAACGCCATCGACGAAATTCTTGCCGGCGGCTGCAATAAGATCGAGGTCTTGATAAAAGAGGGAAATATCTGCTCCGTCTCCGACAACGGCCGCGGCATACCCGTGGACCCTATGAAGGACGTCAAGGACCCCAAGCTCAAGGGCAAGAGCGCGCTGGAAGTTGTCATGACGGTGCTGCACGCCGGCGGCAAGTTCGAGGCGGGCGCCTACAAGGTGTCCGGCGGCCTCCACGGCGTGGGCGTTTCCTGCGTGAACGCGCTCTCCGACCTGCTCGAGGTCACCGTCAACTCGCGCGACGGCAAGGTCTATAAGCAGGAATACAAGCGCGGCAAGCCGCAGTATGACGTGAAGTCGGTCGGCACAACCGACGGCCACGGCACCACGGTGCTGTTCCACCCCGACCCGGAGATCTTCGGCGACTGCGAGTTTTCCTACGACACCATCTCCAACCGCCTGCGCGAGCTGGCCTTCCTGAACCCCGGCTGCCGCATCAACATCATTGACGAGCGCGAGGAGGGCAAGAAGCACACCTTTTTCTTCGAGGGCGGCATCAAGCAGTTCGTGAAGTTCCTCAACACCAACAAGCAGGTCATCAACGAGGATCCTATCTTCGTGACCAAGTCCGAGGGCGACGTGATGCTGGACCTGGCCATCCAGTATAACACGGACTATTCCGAGACGATGTTCTCATTCGTCAACAACATCAAGACGATAGAGGGCGGCACGCACGTGACCGGCTTCCGCTCGTCGCTGACCCGCGTCATCAACGATTACATCAAGAAATACGACCTGCTCAAGGACAAGGAATACAACGTCACCGGCGACGACGTGCGCGAAGGCCTCACTGTCGTGGTGAGCGTGAAGATCCCTCAGCCGCAGTTCGAGGGCCAGACCAAGACCAAGCTGGGCAACGGCGAGGTGGAGGGCATAGTGAAGACCCTCACCGGCGAGGCGCTCTCCGTGTTCTTCGAGGAGCACCCGTCCATCGCCAAGGCCATCTGCCAGAAAGGCCTGGGCGCCGCCGAGGCCCGCGAGGCCGCCCGCCGCGCCAAGGACCTGGCGCGCCGCAAGGGGTCTCTCACCGACTCCGGCCTGCCGGGCAAGCTCGCCGACTGCCAGGAGAAGGACCCGGAGAAATCCGAGATCTTCATCGTCGAGGGCGACTCGGCAGGCGGCTCGGCCAAGCAGGGCCGCGACCGCGTGTTCCAGGCCATCCTGCCCATCCGCGGCAAGATCCTCAACGTCGAGAAGGCCCAGCTCGTGAAGATCATTTCCAGCGAGATGATCCGCAACCTCATCAGCGCCATAGGCACCGGCATCGGCGAGGGAGAGGACGGCTTCAATATTGAGAAGCTGCGCTACCACAAGATCGTCATCATGGCCGACGCCGACGTGGACGGGCAGCACATCCGCACGTTGCTGCTCACCTTCTTCTACCGGCAGATGCGCCCGCTCGTAGAGCAGGGCCACGTCTATATCGCCCAGCCGCCGCTCTACAAGGTCAAAAAGGGCAAGTTCGAGGCTTACTTCGACAACGAGGAGAAGCTGCAGAAGTGGCAGCTGAAAGAGGCCCTCACCGGCATCTCCGTGAAAGCCAAGGGCAAGAAGCTGGAACCTAAGGAAATAGCGGAGCTGATAGAACTGACGATAGCGGCGGAGAACGCCAGCCGCAAGCTCGAGACCAAGAACCTCACGCTGAAGGATTACCTGAAATTCCTCGCCGACGGCAAGGTGCCGCTCTACCGCGTGGAGACCGGCCCGGAAACCTACCGCTACTTCTTCACCGAGGCGGAGTGGCTGGAATACGAGAACGAGCATATCCAGAAGCACAAGGAAGCCCTGGCCAAGGCCGGCGTGCCGGAGGCAGAGATGGACACCGAGGAGCTGGGTCCTGAATTCCAGACCCTCGGCGAGTTCACCCGCCTCAATAATATCTGTTCCAAGTTTAAGGCGATGGGCCACAGCCTCAACGAATTCCAGATCGAGGACGAGAAGGCGCCCGCGCTGTTCGACCTGATCACGGAGAAGAACATCGTTTCCGCCAGGGACCTCAGGACCCTGATGGACAACGTGATGAAGGCCGGCGCCGCCGGGGCCCACATCCAGCGCTACAAAGGTCTGGGTGAAATGAACCCCGGCCAGCTGTGGGAGACCACGATGGACCCGCTGCGCCGCAAGCTGCTGAAGGTTTCCCTCGAGGACCCGGCCGAGGCCGAGAAGATGTTCACCACCCTCATGGGCGACAAAGTGGAGCCGCGCCGCGTGTTCATCGAACAGAACGCGCTGGCCGCCCGCAACCTGGATATTTAACAACGGAGCAAAGAAATGGCAGAACCTAAAGATCTTACACCGAAGCAGACCGAGAACATGTTCGTCAACATCGTCGACCGCGACATCAGCGAGGAGATGAAGTCCTCCTATATCGACTACTCGATGAGCGTCATCGTGGGCCGGGCCTTGCCCGACGTGCGCGACGGCCTCAAGCCCGTGCACCGCCGCGTGCTCTACACCATGGACGACATGGGCCTGCAGCACAACAAGCCCTTCAAGAAATCCGCCCGCATAGTCGGCGACGTGATGGGTAAGTACCACCCGCACGGCGACGCCTCCATCTACGACACGCTCGTGCGCATGGCGCAGCCCTTCAGCCTGCGCTACATGCTCGTGGACGGGCAGGGCAACTTCGGCTCCGTGGACGGCGACCCTGCCGCCGCGATGCGCTACACCGAGGCGCGCCTGTCCGGCATCGCCGGCGAGCTGCTGGCCGACATCGAGAAGGAGACCGTAAAGTTCGTCCCCAACTACGACGGTTCCATGACCGAACCCTCGGTGCTGCCCGCGAAGCTGCCGAACCTGCTGGTCAACGGCTCTTCCGGCATCGCCGTCGGCATGGCCACCAATATCCCCACCCATAACCTCTCCGAGGTCTGCGACGCCACCATCGCCGTCATCGAGAACCCCGAGATCGACGTCAAGGACCTGATGAAGGTCATCAAGGGCCCGGACTTCCCGACCTGCGGCATCATCCGCGGCCGCAAGGGCATCAGGGATTACTTCGAGACCGGCCGCGGCTCCATCACTATCCAGGCCCGCGCCGAGATAGAGGAGATGAAGGGCAACCGCGAGTGCATTGTGGTCACCGAGATCCCCTACCAGGTCAACAAATCCACCCTCATCGAGACCATCGCCGAACTGGTCAAGGAAAAAAAGATCCCGGACATTTCCGACATCCGCGACGAGAGCGACCGCCGCGGCATGCGCATCGTCATCGAGATCAAGCGCGACGGCAACGCCCAGGTGGTGCTCAATCAGCTCTATAAGCACACCCAGATGGAGACCGGCTTCGGCGTGATCATGCTGGCCATCGTGGACGGCCGCCCGCGCGTGCTGCCCATCAAGGAAGTGATGCAGCAGTACGTGCGCCACCGCCGCCTGATGGTGGTGAACCGCACCAAGTACGATCTGAAAAAAGCCCTCGCCCGCGCCCATATCCTGGAAGGCTACCTGATAGCCCTGCAGAACATCGACGCCGTGGTCGAGATCATCAAGAAATCCAAGGACGCGTTCGAAGCCAAGGGCAAGCTGATGGCCAAGTTCGCCCTCAGCGATATCCAGTCGCAGGCCATCCTGGACATGCGCCTGCACCAGCTGACCCGCCTGGAAGTCGGCGCCATAGAAGAGGAACACAAAGCGCTGATGAAGCTCATCGGCGAGCTGCGCGCCATCCTCGCCGACCCCAAGAAGGTCCTGAAGATCATAGTGGACGAGCTGAAGATGATGAAGGACAAGTACGGCGACAAGCGCCAGACCGAGATCACCGGCGAAGCGGCCGAGCTCGACATCGAGGACCTGATCCCCGAGGAGAAGGTCGTCATCACCATGAGCCACGGCGGCTACATCAAGCGCATCCCCGCCGACACCTACAAGGTGCAGGGCCGCGGCGGCAAGGGCATCATCGGCTCCGAAGTGCGCGAGGAGGACTTCATCGAGAAGCTCTTCGTGACCTCCAGCCACGCCACCATCCTGATGTTCACCACGCGCGGCAAGGTGTACGCGCTGAAGGGCTACGAGATCCCCGAGGGCAACCGCACGTCCCGCGGCAAGGCCATAGTGAACCTGCTGCAGGTGAAGGACGAGAAGGTCACCTCGGTGCTCGCCGTGGAATCCTTCGACGAGGCCAAGGGCAAGGAGAGCTTCATTGTGATGTGCACCCGCAAGGGCAACATCAAGAAGACCCCGATCTCCGACTTCGCCAATATCCGGCGCGGCGGCATCATCGCCATCGGCCTCGAGGACGGCGACGTGCTGACCTCGGTCGGCCACACCGACGGCAAGTACGAGATCATAATCGGCACCAAAGAGGGCATGAGCATCCGGTTCAGCGAGAGCGACGTGCGCAGCATGGGCCGCGGGGCCATGGGCGTGCGCGGCATCCGCCTGGACAAGACCGACACGGTCATAGGCATGGAAGTGGCCGAGCCCAAGACCAAGAAGACCCTGCTCACGGTGTGCATCAACGGCTTCGGCAAGCGCACCGACCTCGACGAGTACCGGCACCAGGGCCGCGGCGGCTCCGGCGTCATTACCATCAAGGCCACCGACCGCAACGGGTCCGTGGTCGGCATCTACCTGGTGGAGAACAAGGACCACCTGATGGTGATGACCGAGAAGGGCAAGATCATCCGCATGGCCTGCAAGGACCTGCGCGTGATCAGCCGCAACACCCAGGGCGTGCGCCTGGTGCGGCTCGAGGAGGGCGACAAGATAGCCTCCGTGGAGCCCGTGGTGGACGACGGCGAAGAGCCCAAGCACGCCGCCGAAGAGAAGAAGTAGCCGCGGCGGTCGAAGAAAGCGGCCGGGCGAGGGCGACCTCCCCGGCCGTTTTCTTTCTCCCGGCACCCGATATTTTGTTCAATTACCGTGTGATAACCAGATCCCTTCTGCTGCGCGTCCTGGCGGGCGCGGCCCTGGCGGCCGCCCCGGTGTGTTGCGCCGCCGGCGAAGAGGAACCGGAGCCGCCGGAAGTTTCGCTGCAGCCCGCAACGGCCGCCGCTTCAGCCGACCCCGGGTTCCACCTGGCCCGCGCGAACGCCTGCGCCGACGGCGGGGACTACGACGGCGCGATAGCCGGCTACACCGCGGCGCTGAAGCTGGATCCCGCGCTGGCCGAGGCCTACGAGAACCGCGGGGTGGCGCAGCACCTGAAGGAAAATTTCGACGCCGCCATAGCCGATTTCACGCGGGCCATAAAGCTGGCCGGCAAGCGGGCCTCCGCGCATTACAACCGGGGCCTGAGCCGCGCCCGGAAGCGACAATACGACGCGGCCATCGTTGATTTCACCCGCGCCGCCGCCCTGGACCCTAAAATGGCCGCGGCGTACAACGCGCGCGGGCTGGCCTACGCCATGAAAAGCAGGTATGATAAAGCCATAACGGATTTTACGCGGGTCATAAAGCTGGCGCCCGGCAGCCCGGACGGCTACGTTAACCGGGGCACCAGCTATGGCTACTCCGGGCGGTATGCCAAGGCGGCGGCCGACTTCTCCGAGGCCATTGCCAGGGACCCCGGCCAACCGCAGGCTTATATGGGCCGGGCCAAGGCTTACCTCCTGCTGGGGGAGACGGAGAAAGCCGCTGCGGACGAGGCAAAGTTCAAGGCTCTCGCACACGGCTACTGACGCCCGCGCCACGGCCGGGGCGCGGCTTTTGCTAAAATTAAAACATGGACCTGACGCTTTTTATTTCAACCGTCTTCACGCTCACGCTGGTCATGGACCCGCTGGGCAATATCCCGCTGTTCATGTCTTCGCTTAAGAACGTGCCCGAGGAGCGCCGCCGCAAGGTCATCGCCCGCGAGCTGTTCATAGCGCTGGGCATCATGCTGTTCTTTCTGCTGTTCGGCAAGTATTTCGTCTCCGCGCTGGCGCTGGACCTCACCGCGATGTCGGTTGCCGGCGGCATAGTGCTGTTCCTGATAGCCATGCAGATGATCTTCCCCACGCACCATTCCACCTTCGCCGAAGGCCCGGAGGGAGAGCCCTTCATCGTGCCGCTGGCGATACCCCTGATAGCGGGCCCTTCCGCGCTGACCACCGTGCTTCTCTTCTCGCTGCAGGACCCGGGCCGCCTGGGGCTGTGGCTGGGCGTGGTGGGCGTCTCCTGGCTGATCAACGCCGTCATATTAGCCGGCCTCTCCGGCTGGCTGTCGAGGCTGTTGGGCGCCCGCGGCCTGCTGGCCATGGAGAAGCTGATGGGCATGATCCTGGTTACCATCTCCGTGCAGATGATCATGACCGGCATTAAGAAATTCCTGGCCAGCTAGGAGGCGCCGCCCCTGTCTGGGCCTTAGGGCCTATTTCTTGCCGGGCCCATCTGCCCTTAACCGCCGTCAAGCCGCCTGCCATACTATAGGTATGAACAGGATAATCCCCGCCGCGTTCATGTTCCTCATAGCAGCGCCCCTCTGCGCCCTGGGCCAGGCCTTCGGAGATCTGCGGGCTTACGCCGGCGCCGAAACGGCCGCTCCCGCCGCCGAAGTCCCGCTCCTGCCGCAGCCGGCCGGGGTAGACCTCGAGGCGGAACAGTACCTGCCGCCCGATAATAACGAGCCCGGCTTCGACTGGGGTGACCCCAGCAAGGCCGGTGAAGAACACTTTTTCTATATAGGCAATAATTCCACTTTCCTTAAAGCCTCGGCCGCGCAGGCCTCCGGCCTGGCCGAAGGTTCCGGCAAATGCGCCCTCTCGCCCAACACGCTTTACCGCGCCTCCGCGAAGCCCGGCTTCGAAGGAGAGCACCTGACCGTGCAGCTCGCCGAGGCCCTGCCCGGCTGCCAGCTTACCCGCGGCTACGTCTTCCTGACCCACGTCTCTTCCAGTTCGGCCGGCGGCGCCTGGGAGCTGCCCCGCACCGTACGGGCTTTCCTGGACACGCTGGCCTTCGCCGAGGGCACGCGCGAGAATTACAACTATATCTTCACCTTCGTCACCTTCAACAGCTACGCCGACCACCCGCGCCGCAAGATCTGTTCCGGCGGCCTCTGCTCTACCGCCGCCGGGCGCTACCAGTTCCTGTCCAAGACCTGGGACGGCCTGGCTCCCGGCCTGGGCCTGCAGGACTTCACCCCGCCCAACCAGGAGAAGGCGGCGCTGGAGATCATCCGCCGCCAGGGCGCCTATAATAGAGTGCTGCGCTCCAGCGTGTATGAAAATTTCACCTCGGCCCTGAGCAAGCTCAATACCACCTGGGCCTCGCTGCCCGGCAGCCCCTACGGCCAGCCGACGCACCCCACCGCGGAACTGTGGCGCTATTACAAGGCCGCGCTGGCCAAATATTAAGGCGCGTTATTCACGCCAAAACGGCCCGCTGGAACGCGGGCCGTTTATTTTTTGCGCTCTCCCGACGTAAAAAAAGATTTTTAAAATATTTTAGTCCTGGGCCTTGACAAGTCAACAGGTGTCTGTTATACTCGATATGTAGTCCTGCTCTTTTAATGGTTGCGCCGGTAGTGTGGGCCCCGCGGTCGAGGTGCGGTCTGGTGCGTGCGGTGTGTGTGTGTGTGGTTGCGGTGCGGTTGCGGTCGGGCCCTGCGGTGTGGTCGCGGTTGCGGTCGGTCGGGCGGTGTCCCGGCCCCGGCGTTGTCCCCGGTCCGCTGGCTCGCAGTTGGCGATGCGGTTCCCCCGGGGTCCCCGGTTCCTGCGGCGCGTTTGGCGCCCCGGTCCCGGGCGGGTGTTCCGGCCCTTCGGCGGCGTTTCGTGCCCCGTCGGTCCCCCGGTCCGCCCCCTGCGAAGTCGCAGTCCTGGCCTTGCGCCAGAGTGAAGAGCCCCCGCTTACGGGGGCTCTCGCTTTTTATCACTTCGCGGCAGCCGCTCAGTAACGGTCCCGCTGGCGGGAAACCCCGGTGCGGCTGAAATCCTTGTCCACCGGCAGGCCTGGCGCGTGCGGCCGGGCCCTCTCTACCTGCTTGAGCAGCTCGAAGGCCAGGCGGTTCAGCTCCGCCGGGCGCTTGTCGGCCAGATTTTCGGTCTCCAGCGGGTCGTGCTCCAGGTCGTAAAGCTCGTAGGCGTCCTTGTAGAGGTACCAGTGCAGCTTCCAGCGCCCGTCGCGGAGGGTGCGCTCCTCTATCAGCGGGTCCGAGACGCCGGGGAGGTTGCGCTTGCTGCTGGAGTAGGCGTATTGCCGGAACTCCAGGTCCGGGTTCTGCAGCAGCGGGACCAGGCTGCGCCCCTGCAGCTGCAGGTCGCCGTAGGGCACGCCGGCCAGGTCCAGCACGGTGGGCATCATATCGACGCGCTGCACCAGCTGTTTGAGCCGCTTGCCGGCCGCAGGGCTGCCCGGCGCGCGCACCAGCAGCGGCACGTGCGTGATCGGTTCGTAGAGGCCCTCGGTGTGGCCCAGCAGGCCGTGCTCGCCCAGCTGCTCGCCGTGATCGGCCGAAACTATAAAGACGGACTCGTCCCAGAGGCCGCTCTTCTTGAGATAATTTATAAAGTCTCCTACGCGCTTGTCGGCCGTGTGCAGTGCGGCGTCGTATTTGGCGGTCAGGTGGGCCAGGCCGTCCTTGTCGGCCGCGAAAGCCGCCACGCGCGCGTAGTTGGTGGCGTCCTCAGGCAGCGCGCCGCGCAGGTAATCATTGTAATCGCGGAAGAAAGGCACGCCTCGCAGCGAAGGGTCGTTGACCGGGCCCTCGTAACCGGGGTCGAACATGTTCGGGTCCTCCGACTGGAACGGTACGTGCAGGTCGTCCACCGCGATGAAGAGGAAGAACGGTTTGTCCTTGTTGCCGTCGAGCCACTCGGTCACGCCGGGCAGGGTTTCGCCGAAGGTGCCGGGCGCGGCGGTGGAGGTGGAGAAGACGTTCACGTATTTGTCGAAGCCTCGGTCCAGGCCCCAGGGGCGCATGAAGTAGATGCCGCCGCTGAAGGCGGCCGTGGCGTAGCCCGCGGACTTCAGGCGCTCGGCCAGCGTGGTCTCGAAGCCCGGCATGCCGCGGTAGGGGATACTGACGTACTGGCCGTGCACTTCGGGCACGTGGCCGGTGAACAGGCTGGAATAGTTGGGCAGGCACCAGCTGGACATCGCCACCGCGTTCTCGAAGAGCGCCGCGCTCCCGGCCAGGGCGTCTATGTTGGGCGTGGTATCGCGCTTGTAGCCGTAGGCCCCGAAATGGTCCGCCCGCGCGGAGCAGATATCCAGGAAGATCACGCCGCGCGGCTTGGGCCCCTCGGCGGCGGCGGCAGGCAGGCACAGCAGGAGGAGGAGACAGGTTTTTCTCATGGCGGGCCTATTGCAGGTAACCGGAAAGCCGCAGGCGTTCCAGTTCCTGCGGGGTGAAGGGCAGGTTCTCCCCGTTCCCTTGCGGCGCCGCGGCCGGGTAAGAGTCGGTGAACTCCTGCGGCCTGGCCTTCAGCGCGCCTTCGCGGAAAATATCAGCGGCGAGCTTGCCGTCCATCGTCCGCGCCGCCGGCAGGCCCAGCAGGTAGAGCACGGTGGGGGCCACGTCCCTGTCCAGCAGCGGCCCGGCCAGGCGCGCGCCTTTTTTCAGCTCCGGACCTTTCGCCACGAAGAGGCCGCCGGGGCGGTGGTCGCCGGAGACCACGGTCAGGGGGGCGGCCCCTTCCCTGAGTTTGAAGCCGTGGTCGGAGAGCACTATGACGGTGTCCTCTTTTCCAGCCCGGGCCAGCAGCCGGCCCAGCAGGGCGTCGGTATAAGCGTAATAGGCCGGGACCAGCCCGGCGAAGGGGACCTTGCCGCCGCTCTTGCCGGCCTCGTAGGCGCCCCACGCCAGGTGGGAGACGCGGTCCGTGCCGGGCAGGTAGGCCAGGAAGAGGTCGTAGGCGCCGCGCTCCAGCAGCTCCTCCCCGACGCGCGCCCAACCCTCGTCCGCCAGCGCGTAATCGCCCAGCTTCTCGAGCAGGTAATGCTCCCGGAAATCCGGCGAATCGTAGGTGCCGAGGGGCGGCATGAAGGGGAATAGGGCGGGCAGCGGCACGCCGGCCAGCCGCGCCGCCAGCGCGGGGCCCGCTCCGCTTTCGAAAGCGAAAGCGCGCGGAGTAGTCAGGGAGAGCGCCGGCGGGTAGACCGCGCTGTGCGTGCCGATGGCCATGAAATAATTATTGGAGACCATCACGCCGTTCACCGGCTCGGCGGGATAGGTCAGCAGCCAGCCGGCCGCGGCCACGCTCTTGCCGCGGGCGGAGGCCATGTTCCATAGCGCCGGCGCCCGGCGGTCGCCGCTGCGGAACCAGGCGCCGCCCGGCTTAACAAAACCGGTTATGCCGTGCTTGGCTTCGCCGGCGCCGGTGGCCACGCTGGTCCAGATGGAGGGGGAGCTGAGCGGGAGCGGGGACAGCGTGTCCAGCCGGCCGGTCACGCCGTCCTTCATCAGCGCGGCCAGGTTGGGCAGGCGCCCGGCTTTGACCAGGGCCCCGGTCACCCCGGGGTCGGCCCCGTCGAGGCCTATGACAAAAACCGCGGCGCGCGCGGGCGCGAGGCAGGCGGCGAGCAGCAGGGCCAGGAGGGCGGGGCGTAGCGTCATGAAGTTAAAACAATCTTACCAAAGATAGGCCTTCCGCCGCCGCCGGGAATATTTTGTATTATTGAACCAGCGAGGGATCATGGGAATAAAAAACTATTACGATGAATTGACCACGGTGCGGGCGGAGGTGTTCGCGCTGACGGGCTCGGACGAGGTGCGCCCGTCGCTGGGCACAGGCCTGGCCGGCTTCTGGGAGCGCACCAAGTTCGCCGTGCGGCTGACCTTCCTGGAAAAAGAGATCATCACCTTCGCGCTGCTGCAATGGGCGTGCATCGGCCTGGGCTATTACCTGTGGCTGCAGATGCTGGGCTGGATCCCGGAGGAAGCCTGGCGGCGCGCCTCCAATTCCAACGGCGCCACCGCCGGCGACCTGATCCTGTTCGTCTGGTCTTTCTTCATCGTCGGCGCCACGGCCTTCCCGCTGGGGCTGCTGAGCGGGTGCATGGGCGCGGTGCACTTCCAGAACCGCCTGGGCAAAGAATCCACCATCCTCCAGTGCCTGAAAATAGTGCTGCCGCGCGCCTGGCCGCTGTGGCTCTTTCACTGGATAGACGGCTGGTGGACCGTTCAGCGCATTTTGGACCGGCTGCCCAAGAAGAACGACCGCCGCTCGGCCGCGCAGAAAGCCATGAGCGAAGCCATCTACTACGCCTGGAAGGTGGCCACCATCGGCATCCTGCCGGGCCTGGTGACCGGGCGCGGCCTGGTGGACGCCGGCAAGCGCTCCATCGACGTGGTGCGGACCAAGTTCAAGGACGTGCTCATCCTGAGGGCCGGCTATTCCGGCCTCTGCTGGATAGTGGGCATCGCCGCCTACGTCGGCACCATTTATTTCTTCATAGCCTTCCCGGAGCTGGTCAACTTCAAAGCGCCGGTGGAAAGCCAGATCTACAAGTTCTATTTCTGGGCCGGCATTCCCCTGATGGTGGCGGTCGGCTGCGTGATGCTGTTCCTGCGGCCCATCTACGTGATCTCGGCCTGCGACATCTACGCCGACTACGTGGCGGAGAAGCAGGAGAACCTGATGCTGCCCCCCCCGCCCAAGGGCGCTTCCACAGGCTTCGACGCCGTGACGGCCGCGCTGACGCTGCTGCTGCTGCTGATCCTGGCCATGATCTTCAGGGAAAAGCTGGGCCTGATGCAGCTGCTGGCCCAGTGACATGTGGAAAAGCTTCGCCATAGCCGCCCTCTCCTTCCCCTTCACGGCGCTGTCCTTCCTGATCGGCTGGGCGGCGGCCGACGTTAAGACGGGACTGCTGGCCGGCGCGGCGGTCTTTACCGTCTTCTTCACGGCGGCCGTGGTGAACCTCTTCTTCGTAAAAACTTACAGCTACGCCGACGCGGCCCTGCCGGCCGTGTTCGCCGCGTTGTGGTCGCTGGCGTTGGCGCCCTTCAGCCTGGGGCTCAGCGTGTTCTCGGCGCCGGCCTTCGTCGGGGCCGGGCTGCTGCTGGGCGCCTGCCTGGCCATCGCGAAGCGGTGGAAGACCAGCCCCTGGCTGCTGGCCCTGCCGGCGGCCGTTTTCTTCTACGAGATGCTGCCGGTGAACATCCCCGGTTTTGTCGACGATACTCTGGCTCTGAGCGCGGCCTTCCTGGCGGTAGGCAGGCAGGTCCTGAAGGGCGCGCTGCCGCAGATCCTGAGGGAACTGCGGGAGGCCGGGAGGCGAAAGTAAACCCCACGGCGGGCAATTTTGAGCGCGGCCCGAAAAAGTGTAGTATCTGTCTATCCCGATTTTTTAAATTTGTTTTTCCGGAGTTTATCATGTCCCACAAGAAGCGGCCTTACAAGATCTCCCTCATCTCCACGCACGGCACCGGCAAGACCACCCTTTGCTACGAGGTGGCCGCCGAACTCAAGAAGCGCGGCCTCAAGGTGAAGGTCTTCTCGGAGATCGCCGCCGCCGCCTTCGAGCAGGGCATTCCGATCAACGAGAGCACGACGCTGCCGGCCCAGATGTATATCATGATGCAGCACATCACCGAGGAGCTGCGCGGCACGCTGCGCGGCTACCAGGTGGTGATCTGCGACCGCTCCGTGTTCGACAACCTGGCCTACCTGGAGCGCCGCTGCGGCACGCAGCAGTTCCTGCGCGATTTCCTGCAGGCCTACGCCGAAACCTTTCCCTACGACGTTATCTACAAGCTGCCTATGGTGGGCGAGCTGATGGACGACGGCATCCGCGACGCGCAGAGCGTGGAGTTCCAGCAGGACATCTACGATCGCCTCAACGCCCTGCTCGACGAGCTGAAGGTCGAGCACCGCACCCTGCCCCCGCCCACGAGCGAGCTGCGCAAGGAATGGGCCGACCTGATAGTGGGCGAGACCCTGACGGCCCTCGGCCGCCCCGCGCCGGCCCCGGCAGCCGCGCCCGTCACGCCCGCCACCGAGAAAGCCGCCGTTTAACCCGGGGGCCGCTGGCCCTTTTGCCTCCGCCCGCCTGGGTCTTTAAGCCCTGTGCGGGCGGCGCTTTTACGGGTAAAATTTAAGTAATGACGAAGAAGCTCTCCCGCCGCCTGCTGCTTTCCCTTTCCCTTGCCCTGCTGCTGCCCGTCTTCGGGACCGCCGGCGCCTACGGCGACCTGTATTCGGGCTCAGCCGCCGTATTGCCCGCGCCGTCCGCCCCTGCGGCCGTAGCGGCCCGCGCGGCGTCCTCCGGCCACTACCTGGTACTGGCCGACCTGGACCTGCGCGCCGTGCCCGCGGCCCCGGCCGACGGCTCTTACGCCGACAAGGAGGATTTCAGGGTGCTTTACGACTGGCAGGCCCGCCGCACGGCCGCCCAATGCGCCGCGGCCAAGGGCGAGATGAGCC
The DNA here is from genome assembly GCA_028688015.1 of Elusimicrobiales bacterium. Classification (GTDB taxonomy): domain Bacteria; phylum Elusimicrobiota; class Elusimicrobia; order Elusimicrobiales; family UBA9959; genus UBA9959. The sequence continues at coordinate 316,237 of JAQTZB010000003.1, forward strand.
ACGACTACCAGACCTTCTTCGGCAAAATAAGCCCTTTCGGCAGCCCCACGCCCGCGCCCGTAACGGCGTTCTTCAAGAACGTGGCCGAAGATTCGGTGGCCGCCCATAAATTCCTGAAGGACGTCTACAAGCGGGAGCGGCCCTTCGTGCGCGACGCCGGCATAAAGCCCTGCCTGCCGCGCGTGGCCGGCCTGTCCTATCCCAGCGGCCACTCCGCCATGTCCCGCCTGTTCGCGCTGATCCTCTCCGACCTCGTCCCCGCCCGCCGCGCCGAGTTCCTGGCAAAAGCCGACGAGAGCGCCATTTTCCGCGTGCTGGGCGGCGTGCACCATCCCACCGACACGGCCGCCGGCAAGGCGCTGGCAGACGCCCTCTACAAGGAATTGAAGAAGTCCCCGGAGTTTGTTGCGGAAATGAAAGCCCTCAAGCACCTGCTTCGCTGACGCGGCGGGGCGGTTCAGATCACAAAGTGAGTCCTTGTCAGGCGGCCTTAAGGGCCGCCTGCACCGCTTTTACCAGCAGCGCGAGCGGCAGGGAGGGGGACAGGCTCTTACCGGGCTTCTCGGCCAGCACCATTTCGGTGGTGAGCGGCAGGTGGATGAAGGCGTACTTGGCCCGCGTGCCGGCCAGGGCGGCCAGCGCGCGGTACATTAAGGTGTTGCAGACGTAGCCGCCGGCGTGGTTGCTGACATAAGCGGGCGCCCCGGCCCGCCGGGCCGCGGCGGCGAGCTTCAGCGGGTCCGCCGTGACGAAGTAGGCGGCGGGGCCGTTCTCGTCGAGCTTCCTGCCTTCCGGCTGCCAGCCCGCGTTGTCCTTGATGCCGTAATCCGCCACGTTTACCCCGAAGCGCTCTACCCGTATGCCGGCCTCGCCCGCGGCCAGGCCGAGCGAGATCACCAGGTCCGGCCGCAGCCGGGCGACGAGAGCCGAAATTTTCCCGCCTACCCCCCTGCCGCTGACCGGCAGGCGGGCCTTGAAAAGTTTAGCCCCGGCCGGCGCCTTGAGCCGCGCCAGTACCTCGAGCGAAGGGTTGCGGCCCCTGCCGCCGAAAGGCTCGAAAGCGGTGACCAGTATTTTTTTAGCCATACCTGTATTATACCCGCCCCGGCGCCGGCAGTAAATATGCCGGCGGCGTGTGTTCCGCCGGGCCAAAGAAAAAGGCCCGGGGAGACCGGGCCTTTTCCGCGTGCGGCGGGGGTTTAAAGTTCGGCCTCCTGCTCCTCCAGCCCCGCGCCGGCGGAGTAGCCCCAGGTCACACTGGAGTGCAGCCAGCCCAACTCTTCCTCGCCGTCGGAAACTTTATACCAGCCGGCTTCCGCTTCCAGAACCTTCAGCGAGCAGTCCTTGTCCGCGATCCAGGCCACCGCGTAGTCCCGGCCCGCGCCCTCTCGGATGTTGGCCTTCCGGGTAATGATGACCACCGCCGGCACCTTGGCCAGCAGCGACTTGTGGATCCAGCCTTCCTCGTTCTCGTAATCCCCGACGCGGACCCAGCTGCCCTCCCGGTCGAGCGCTTCCAGGGGGTAATACCTGCCGGCCTCCCAGACCACCTCGTGCTCCGAACCCGGCCCGCTGCGCACGTTGGCCCGCTCGGCGCTGACGCTGAACATCTGGGCGCCGCCGTCCGGCGTGGCCGAGGCGAAGGTCTGCACGGGCAGGATAAAGGCTAGCAGGAAAATAACGGTTTTCATAAGGTCTCCAGCGGCGGGAGCGCGCCCGCCTCTCTTATATTATAGAACGCGGAGGGCGGATAAATATTGCCGTCTTGTTACGCGGCAAAACCCCGGCGGCTCCGAAGCGGCCCCAGCGCGTTTTTTTGTATCATTAGGTACTGCGGCAAATCGCGGTTCCAAAAAGGCAGGGCAATGGACAAGACCATACTGGTAGTAGGTTCAGTCGCTCTCGATTCCGTCAAAACCATACACGGCAGCACAAACCACGCGCTCGGCGGCTCCGCCGTGCATTTTTCCCTTTCCGCATCTCATTTCTCGCCGGTCAAGATGGTCGGCTGCGTCGGCGAGGACTTCCCGCCCCAGTTCCGCAAGTTCCTCAAGCGCCGCAACATCTGCCAGCAGGGCATAGAGGTCATGCCGGGCAAGACCTTTCACTGGGTGGGCCGGTACGACCGCGACTACAAGAACGCCGAGACCATAGCCACCGAGCTCAACGTCTTCCAGCAGTTCAAGCCCAAGCTCAACGGCGACCACGCCCGCTGCGGCGTGCTGTTCCTCGCGAACATCGACCCCGACCTGCAGCGGGGCGTGCTGGAGCAGATGGGCAAGCCCCGCCTGGTGGCCTGCGACACGATGAATTACTGGATCAGCCTCAAGAAGCAGTCGCTGCTCAAGCTCCTCAAAAAAGTGGACATGCTCTTCGTCAACGAGGAGGAGGCCCGCCAGCTGACCGGCGAGTACAACCTGATAAAGGCGGCCCGGCTGATCATGAAGATGGGCCCGAAGGGCATCATTGTAAAGCGCGGCGACGCCGGCGCCATGCTGTTCTTCAAGGACAACGTCCTCTCCGTGCCCGCTCACCCCATAGAAAAAGTCGTGGACCCCACCGGCGCGGGCGACACCTTTGCCGGCGGCTTTATGGGCTACCTCGCCGCCGCGCCGGACTGGAAGAATTTCGACGTGATCCGCCGCGCCATGAGCTACGGCACCGTGATGAGCTCCTTCTCCGTGGAGGACTTCAGCGTCAAGCGCGTGGGCGGTATCTCCAAGAAAGAGATCTGCGCGCGCTACGGCAAGTACGTGGACGCGCTCCACATAAAATAACGGTCCCCGGGGACATGGAAACCTCGGCGGACAAGATCCGCGCCCTGCCCAAGGCCGAGCTGCACCGCCATATAGAGGGCTGCGTGCGCGTGGCCACCGTCATCGACCTGGCCCGCCGCCATAACCTGAAGCTGCCTTCCTTCGATCCCGCCGAACTGGAACTTTCCTATAAACTCCGCGCCCCGGGCGCGTCGCTGGCCGCGGTGCTGGGCATGTTCGGCCTGGCGCAGGCCTCTTTCGCCTCGTACGAGGCCGTGGAGCGCATCACCTTCGAGGCGCTGGAAGACGCCTATAAAAAAGAGAATATCCGCCTGCTGGAGCTGCGCTACAGCCCCGACTTCATGCTGGGCAGGGCCGGCCTGGACTGGAAAAAGGCGCACGAGCTGATAGCGGCCACCTGCGCAAAATTTGAAAAAAATTCCAACCTGGTCTGCGGCGTCATTGTGATAGCCTCGCGCAGTTACGGCCTGGCCTCGGCTGAAAAAACTATAGGGTTCTGTGTAGAGAACAAAAAGACCGTAGCCGGTTTCGACCTGGCCGATAGCGAGAGCTCTTTCCCGTCCTCCCTCTACAAGGACGCGGCGCAGAAGCTGCACCGCGCCGGCATCCCGCTGACGGTGCACTCGGGCGAGGAAGGCCATTTCTCCCAGGTCGTAGAGACCATTAAACAGCTGGCGCCGCGCCGCATAGGCCACGGCGTGAAGGCGGCCGAGGACGCCAGCGGCGGGACCATAGAGCTGGTAAAGAATTCCGGCGTCACCATAGAGACCAACCCCTGGAGCAACTACCTCACGCGCGCGGTGGCCGCCATAGAGGCGCACCCGCTGAAAAAATTCATCAGGGCCGGCGTAAAATGCACCATAGGCGCCGACGACCCGGAGATCCTCGACACCGACCTGAACAAAGAGTACGGCCTGGCGGTGGAAAAGATGGGCCTGTCCTCCGACGAGCTCCGCTATACGCTGCGCTGTGCGGTGCAGGGCTCCTTCCTCTCTCCCGACCGGCGGCAGCAGGCCGCGAAGGAACTGGGGCTATGAGGAACCCTTTCAGCGTTTTCGGAATGGGGCTGTCCCTGTTCTGCCTTGCTTTCAACCTCTATGCCGCCTGGTGGGTGGTCCGCCGGCTCGCCCTGCGGCACTGGGGCCGCTTTCTCGCTGTCGAGGCCGCGCTGCTGCTGTCGGCGCTCTATCCCGCCGCCCGCGGCTTTTTTTCCGGCTTCGCGGGCCCCCTGGCCGACGCCTCCCTCTGGCTGGGCTTCTTCGTCCTGGGCGCGTCCTTCATAGTCTTCTGGTGGCTGGCGCTCTGCGACCTGCTGCTGTGGGCCCTGCGTGCGCGCGGCCGCGGCGCCGCCCTGGCCTGCCTGGCCGGGGCCGCAGGCCTGGTGGGCCTGGCGGCCTGGCAGGGCCATAAGCCGCCGGAGGTGGTCAGGCTGGAGATCCCGGTAGCCGGCCTGCCGCGCGCCCTGGACGGCTTCAGCGTGCTGCAGGTGTCTGACCTGCACCTGGGACGCATGAGCGGCCACGGCCGCATCGCGCACATAGCCGGAGTAGCCGAAGGGGTAAGTCCGGACCTTATAGTTTTCACCGGCGACTTCTCCGAGCGGCGCGAGCGCATGCCAGATGGTACTTGCGAGACGCTGCGCTCCCTAAAAGCCCGTTACGGCAGGGCGGCGGTGCTGGGCAACCACGACCTGTTCACCGGCGGCGGCCCGGCCGCGGAGTTCTTTACCGCCTGCGGCGTTAAAATGCTGCGGGGCGAAGTTTACGAGCCGGCCCGGGGGCTGCTGGTGGCCGGCGTGGACGACCTGCGCCGCGGCGATCGCGACGGGGCCGCCAGGCTGGCGCCGCTGTTGGACCGCGCGAAGCCGCTGATCCTGCTTTCTCATCAGCCGGAGGGCTTTGACGCCATAACGGCGGCCGGGGCGGGCCTGGTTTTAAGCGGGCATACCCATAACGGCCAGATCTTTCCGTTCAACCTGCTGGAATTCAGGCTCTTCAAATACTTTTACGGCCTCTACCGCGAGCGGGGCTTCCATATTTACGTGACCTCCGGCGCGGGCACCTGGGGGCCGCCGCTGCGGCTGTTCACCCGGTCCGAGCTGCCGCTGCTGACGCTGCGCTACGTTGACAGTCCCGGCGGCAAGCGGTAGAACAAAAAATATTCCTAAAGAGAAAAGGCGCGGGCTTGGCCAGCGCCTTTTCTTTTTTGGACGGCGGAGAACCCCGCCCTACTTTACCTCGTCCATGTGCCGCTTGAAGCAGTCGTCGCAGTAGCCGTGGGAAAAAACCGCCTCGGAATGGCCGCTGATATAGGTTTCCATCTGCAGCCATTTCCCTTCTGGCGTCCTGATCTTCTTGCATTCGCAGCAGGTGGGCAGCAGGCCGGTGAGCAGCTTTACCCGCTTCAGGGAATCCTTCAGCCGGGCGATCAGGTCTTCTTTCTCGTTCAGCAGGGCCTTGCGCTCTATGGCGTAGCCTATCACCCTCTTCAGCTCCCGGTGATCGAAGCTGCCTTTGACCAGGTAGTCCTGCGCGCCGTGTTTGAGCGCTTCCAGTCCGGTGGCTTCGTCGTCGGTGCCGGTCATCACGATGACCGGCAATTCAGGGAATCTTTCACAGACCCGTTTAACGGTTTCTATGCCCCGGCTGTCGGGCAGGCCCATGTCCGTCAGCAGAATGTCTGCTCCCGAGGCGGAAATGCCCGCCAGACCTTCTTCTAAAGTTCCGGCCTCGCCTACGGGTTCGCCCAGGGCGGCCGCGTCCAGCATGCGGCGCGTTATCCCGGCCGATACCGGCTCGTCTTCTATCAGAAAAATTTTAGGCATATTCCACCCCCCACGGCCTATTATATAAACATCCGCAACTGGAATTGCGTAGAAAGTCTATTGTATATACTGGCGGATGGATGTATAATCCCTTTAGGTTATCAGGGGATTAGCAAATAATTTTTTACCCGGCTGGCGCTGCTGCGTCATTCGTATTCTTCTTGTCTGGTCCTGAGCCGGCCGGTAAAGCGGCTTCTTTAACCGCGGCGGGACCTGCTGGCGCCTCGCTCTGAGGCCGCGGGGGAAATATGCCTAAAAAAATACTGCTGGTGGAGGACGACCCAAGGATGCTGGAGGTGATGCGGCGCTACCTGGAGAACAGGGGCTTCGGCGTCATCTTCACCAATAACGGCTCCGAAGCCCTGATGATGGTGCGTGACTCCCGGCCGGACCTGGTGGTCACCGACGTGAAGGTGCCGGGGCTGGACGGCCTGGAACTTTGCAAGGCCGTAAAAGTCTCGGCCGACACGGCCGGCGTGCCGGTCATAATTATTTCCGGCGAGTGCAAAGAGGATTCGGACGTGGTGTGCGGCTACGAGAAGGGCGCGGACGACTACCTGCCTAAACCCTTTTCTTTCGCCGTGCTGGCCGCCAAGATCGGGGCGGTGCTGCGGCGCTATTCCGCCGGCACCGGGCAGGCGGCGAAAAAAATAAAAGAGTCCGGGCTGGAGCTCGACGGGGGGGCCAGGGCTGTGCGCATCGGCGGCAAGCCGGTGGCGCTGACCCGCAAGGAGTTCGACCTGCTGACGCTGCTGCTGGAAAAAAAGGGCCGGGTGCTGGGTGTACCGTATCTGCTGGAGACCATCTGGGGCTACGACATGGCCACCTATGACAATCCGCACACGGTGGAGACTCACGTCTCGTCCCTGCGTAAAAAATTAGGGCCCAAGGTGGCCGGGCGCCTGGTCAGCGTAACCGGGCACGGCTATAAGTTCGAGTGAGCATATGACCGAAAAAGAAACGGCGGAAATGACGGCCGTCCGCGGCGACGCGGAGCGGATGGCCTCGCTGGCCAGGCTGGCCAGCGGGTTCGCGCACGACATAAACAACATGCTGGGCGCTATAGAAGGCTACGCCGTGCTGGCGCGCGCCAGCCTGGCGCCCGGCAGCCAGGCGCGCAAGGACATGGAAAGCATCAGCGAGGCGGTGAAAGCCGCTGCGGAGCTGACCTCCGGGCTGCTGCTTTTCGGCCGCAGGCGCGCGCTTAAGCCGGAGGCCTGCCAGCCGGGGCAGCTGCTGGAGGCGGCCGCGGCCAGGGCCCGCGCCCAGGGCCCTGCCGGTGTGGTTGTGAAAACCGAGATCCCGGGCGGGCTGGCCGGGCTCCTGGCTGACAGGGGTCGTTTCGAGACGGCTTTAGACGCCCTCGTTAAGAATGCCCTGACCGCCATGCCGGCGGGCGGACAGCTTACCCTGGGGGCGGAACAGATCCGGGCCGGCGGGCCGGCCGGCGCGGACGAGTATTTTCTGCGGTTCTTTGTCCGCGACACGGGCCCGGGCATGACTCCCGAAGTGCTGGAGCACCTTTTTGAACCGTATTTCTCCGGCCGCCCCGAAGGCAAGGGGCTGGGCCTGGCGCTGGTTTACGGAATAGCCGCGCTGCACGGCGGCTGGGCCGAGGCCCGCAGCGAGCCGGGCCGCGGCAGCGAAGTCTCCCTCTGTCTTCCGGCCGGGCCTGGCCGTATTTGAGAAAAGCCTGAACTTCTCCGGAGTTTTTCCGTAGCCCTGACCACTACACTATAGTAGGGGTCAGGGTTATGAATATCTGGATAAAAAACACTACGGTCGCGCTGGTTTTGCAGGGGCTCCTTGCGGTCCCGGCGCTGGCCTCCCTCAGCCCCGCTGAGAAGATGGCCCCGGGCGGCTGCTCCGGGGCCATGCGTTTCTACGCGCTCCTCAAACAATATTATTACGAAGGCCCTGCGGCTCGCCACAGCGCGGAGAAGCGGGACCAGCTGGCCAGGCGGATGCGGCTGGAAGAACTGAACGCGGAAGAATGCCGGGGGGCGGTATGAACAGGACGCCGCTGGTGGCTGACGACTCCGTGGACCTGCGGGCCCGGGCGGACAGCGCGGACAAGGGGGCCCGGTGCATGCTGGGCGCTAACCCGCTGACGCTGCTGCCCGGAGAGCCGGCCATAGAGGAGGAGGCCTGGCGCAGGATAAAGAACGGTGAGCAGCTGGCCTATTTTCACATAGATATAGACAACTTTAAGGCCTATAACGACGCTTACGGGCACCTGCGCGGCGACGCCGTGATAAGGGAGACCGCCAAGCAGCTGCTGCAGGCACAGCGGGAGTTCGAGGCGCAGGACGTGTTCCTGGGCCACATCGGGGGCGACGATTTCGTGCTGATCTCCTCCCTGGGCCGCGAAGAGCAGATAGCTTCCGCCGTGGCGCGGCGCTTCGACCAGGAGGCCCGCGGCTTCTACGGGCCGCAGGACCTGGCGCGGGGTTTTATACTGTCCACCGACAGGCAGGGCGGGATCAGGGAATTCCCGCTGATGACGCTCAGTATCGCCATAGCCGCCAACGACAGGCGCGAATTGGCCCATTACGCCGGGCTCGCCGACATAGCGGCCGAAATAAAGAACTACCTGAAGAGGCTGCCGGGCAGGACAGGCAGCCTGTACCTGAAGGACAGGCGGAAGGATTGAAGGGGGACTTATGGCGAATATACTGATCATAGAGGACGACGGGATAGTGCGCGACGCGCTGCGCGAACTCCTCACGCGCGCGGGCCATAAGGTGCAGGCGGCCTGCGACGGCGGCAACGGGGTCGCCGCGTTCAAAAACCAGCGCCCCGACCTGGTGATCCTGGACCGCAACCTGCCGGTGCTGAGCGGGTCCGGCGTGTTCGCCAATATCCGCGCTTTCGACCCGGCGGCCAGGATCATCCTGCTGTCGGGCTACGACGAGCCCGAAGAGGTGGCGGTTTACCTTAACCACGGCGCGGCGGCCTTCCTTTCAAAGGAGGACGGTCTCTCCAACGTGCTGATGGCGGTGGAATCAGTAGTGGGGACGTGCCGCCCCCGCGCAGAGACGGCCGCCCAGGCGCTGCCGCTGGTCCTGGTGGCCGACGACGAGAAAATGGTGCGCGACATCCTGGCGCGGGCCCTTGGCGAGATCGGGTGCCGCGTCATCCAGGCCGTCGACGGCGAGCAGGCCGCCGAGCTGGCCCGGGAGCAGCGGCCGGACATCGTGATGCTGGACGTGGTGATGCCGAAGAAGGACGGCCTGCAGGTGCTGCGGGAGCTGCTGCCGGAACTGCCGGCCGCGGCGTTCATGCTGATCACCGGCTACGGGGAGGAAAAAAACGGGCGCGAAGCCCTGCGGCTGGGAGCGCTTGACTATATCGCCAAGCCCTTCAATATCGAGCTGGTTAAGACGGCGGTCGAGGCGCGCCTGCTGCAGCAGGACAAGCTGGGGGCCGTCGGCCTGTAGCGGAGTGCCGTCTGAAAAAAGGGGAATTTATGAATACCGGACAGGCGTATACCGGAAACTTCGCGAGGGGCGGGTATGAACTGCTTTTCCTGGTCTTCATGCTGGGCATCGCCTTCCTGCTGCGCGGGAACCCCCTTATAGTCTACCCCGACATCCTCTACCTGTTCCTCATGCTGACCGGCGGCAACCTGCTGTTCAACCTGCTGGCGCCCAGGCTGCGCGGCGGGGAGGCCTGGGTGGTGGAGCTGGCGCTGCTGCTGAACATGCTGCTGGCTACGGACATAATTAAGGCGTCCGGCGGCGGAGAGTCCTACTTTTGGGTGCTGTACCTGCTGCCCGTCTTCACGGCCGCGCTGGCGGTCAAGCTGTTCGACGTGGTGAGCGCGCTGCTGTTCTGCTGCCTGGCCGTGGTCTATTTCAGCAAGCCGTTGCAGAGCTGGGACGTGGCGGAAGGGTTCTCCGTCGCGGTGAAGCTCGCCATCCTGGTCTTCTCCGCTGCCGTGCTCTACCGCACCGCCAGTTCGCGGCAGCAGTCGGAGGAGGTGCTCGCCGCTAAAAAGGCCGAGGCCGAGCGGCTGCTGGCCGAGCTGGAAGAGAAGCGAGAATGCATGGTCGCCGGGGCTTCGGCGAACGAAGTGGGCACCCTGATCTCCGGCGTACTGCACGACCTCGGGAGCCCGCTGTCGGTGATAATGATCGGCGCCGAGATCCTGGCCGCAGAGGAGGCCTATGACAAGGACTCCGTGCAGCGCATGGCGCGCGCCGCCAGGCACGCCATAGAGATGGTCGGCAACGCCATGGGGATAGTAAAGGGGCGGGAGTATGTCTTCGCGAAGGACAGTTTCCCGGAGGCGGCGCGGGGCGCGATGCTGCTGGCTGATTTCCTGGCCAGGAAAAAGAAGGTGCGGATCCTGGCCGAGATCTCCAAGGACATTCCGCAGGCCGTCATAAGCCGGGTCCACATCCAGCGGGTGCTCACTAACCTTCTCAACAACGCCGTCTCCTATTCCCCAGAAGGCGGGGCGGTCTCGCTGCTGGCCGGGTACGAGGGCGGGCGGATAACAGGCCGCGTGCAGGATTCCGGGCCCGGCTTCCCGGAAAACATCCTGCGCAGCGGCGTGAAGGCGTTCTCTACCACCCGTAAGGGGGAAGGCGGGACGGGCCTGGGCCTCTTCGTCGCCAGGGAAATACTCAGAAAGCACGGCGGGCGGCTGCTGCTTTCCAACGCGCCCGGCGGCGGCGGCCGCGTAAATTTCGAGATCCCGGTCTCCGGGCCGCAGTAAACCCGCCTTGTAAGGCCCGCCCCGCGGACTCCCCCTCCGCGGGGAGCGGCTTTGCCCGGCGGGCTTACTCCAAAATTGATAAAATTCATTACACGATGAGCGACCTGCTTGACCGCTGGCGCCGGGCGGACCCGGCCTTCAAGGCCTTCCTGCTCGGGGTCTTCTTTCTCGGCATCAACTCCGGCGTGATCTCCAACGCCTTCAACAATTATCTCAACGACACCCTCAGCCTGACCGAGAAGCAGCGCGGCTTCCTGGAATTCCCGCGCGAGCTGCCGGGCTTCCTGCTGATCTTCATGACGGGCCTGCTGGCGGCGCTGCCGGTGCGGCACTGGGCCGTGATCACCAGCCTGCTCACCGCCGTGGGCGTGGCGGGGCTGGCCTTCCTGTCGCCGGGGTATAACTCCATGCTCGTCTGGATGCTGCTGTGGAGCACGGGCGGCCACCTGTTCATGACGGTGGAGAGCGTGATGGGGCTGCGCTTCGCAAAAGAGGGCGGGCACGGCCGGCGCCTGGGGCAGATCAGCGGCATGACCAACTTTGCGGCTATCGCGGGCGCCGGCTTCGTCTGGGCGATGGCCAAGGTGGCCGGCCCCGCGCTGTATAAATGGTCCTTCGGCGCCGCGGCCCTGGCGTCGCTGGCCTCGGCCTTCCTGTTCGCCCGCATGAAGAAAGGCGGCGAGGAGGGCGCGCCCGGAGGCCGGCGCTTCGTCTTCCGCTGGAAGTACAAGTGGTACTACCTGCTGAACATCCTCTTCGGCGCGCGCAAGCAGATCTTCCTCACCTTCGCCCCGTGGGTGCTGGTGACGCAGTACGGCGCCAGCCCCGCCGTGATGGCGGCCCTCGGCATGGCCGCGGCCGGTCTGGGCGTGGTCTTCCGGCAGGCCTTCGGGGCGCTGACGGACAGGATAGGGGAGCGCCGGATGTTCCTCGCGGATTCCCTGATACTGCTGTTCATCTGCGCCGGCTTCGCGTTCGCCACCGTCAGGCCCCTGCTCTACGCCATCTTCATCCTCGACAGCCTGATGTTCGCAACGCGGATAGCCCGCACCACCTACCTCAACCGCATAGCGGAAGAGAAGTCGCACATAGCGCCAACGGTCTCCTTCGGCGTGACCATCGACCACGCGGTTTCCATGGCCGTGCCCGCCGCCGGCGGCCTGCTGTGGGCGGCCTACGGCTACCGGTCGGTGTTCCTCGCGGCCTCGCTGCTGGCGGTGGCCGGCTTCCTGGCCGCGCTGGCCGTGGACGACGGGAAAAAAAAGAACACGCCGCCGCTGCCGGCGCCGCTGGCCGCCGACTGACCTCCCCCGGGGCCTCCGGATTTGGGATAATGTAGTTAACAACCGAAGTTCCAAGGATAAACCCATGGCTGAAAAAGACGATAAGAAAGTAATTTACTCGATGGTCGGCGTCAGCAAGTATTACGACAAGAAGGCCGTCCTTAAGGATATTTATCTCTCGTATTATTACGGCGCCAAGATCGGCGTGCTGGGCCTCAACGGCTCCGGCAAGAGCTCGCTGCTGCGCATCCTCGCCGGGCTGGACACGGATTTCAAGGGCGAGACCGTGCTGTCGCCTGGGCACACCGTGGGCCTGCTGGAGCAGGAGCCCAAGCTCGACGAAGAAAAGACCGTGCGGCAGATAGCCGAGGAAGGCCTGCCGGAAGCCATGGCCGCGCTGAAGGAATATAACGACATCAGCGACAAGCTGGCCGAGCCGATGAGCGACGACGCGATGAACAAGCTGATCGAACGCCAGAGCAAGGTGCAGGAAAAGATAGACGCGCTGAACGCCTGGGACATAGACTCCCGGCTGGAGCTGGCGATGGACGCGCTGGGCTGCCCGCCGCCAGACACCGTCGTCAAGAACATCTCCGGCGGCGAGAAGCGCCGCGTGGCGCTGTGCCGGTTGCTGCTGCAGGAGCCGGACATCCTGCTCCTGGACGAGCCCACCAACCACCTGGACGCCGAGGCCGTGGCCTGGCTGGAGCACCACCTGAAGGATTACAAGGGCACCATCATCGCCGTCACGCACGACCGCTACTTCCTGGACAACGTGGCCGGCTGGATCCTGGAACTGGACCGCGGGCAGGGCATCCCGTGGAAAGGCAATTACTCCTCGTGGCTGGAGCAGAAGGGCGAGCGCCTGCGGCAGGAGGAGAAGGCCGAGACCGATCGCCAGAAGACCCTCAAGCGCGAGCTGGACTGGATCCGCATGGGCGCCAAGGCCCGCCAGGCCAAGGGCAAGGCCCGCATCAACGCCTACGAGGAGCTGATGCGCCAGGACAGCGAGAAGCTGGGCCGCGAGCTGGAGATCTACATCCCGCCGGGCCCGCGCCTGGGCAATCTGGTGATAGAGGCCAAGAACGTCACCAAGGCCTATGGCGACAAGGTGCTGCTCGATAACGTCAGTTTCTCGCTGCCGCCCGGCGGCATCGTGGGCATAATCGGCCCCAACGGCGCCGGCAAGACCACGCTGTTCAAGATGATCACCGGCGAGGAGAAGCCGGACTCCGGCGAGTTCAAGGTGGGCGATACGGTGAAGCTGTGCTACTCCGACCAGCACCGCGGTACGCTGACCCCGGGCAAGAACGTCTGGGAGGTCATCTCGGGCGGGCTGGACCTGGTGAAGCTGGGCAAGCTGGAAGTGAATTCCCGCGCCTACGTGGCCCGGTTCAACTTCAGCGGGCAGGACCAGCAGAAGAAGGTGGACGTGCTCTCCGGCGGCGAGCGCAACCGCGTGCACATGGCCGTGATGCTCAAGGAGGGCGGCAACGTGCTGCTGCTCGACGAGCCGACCAACGACATAGACGTCAACACCATGCGCGCCCTGGAAGAGGCGCTGGAGAACTTCGGCGGCTGCGCCGTCATCATCAGCCACGACCGCTGGTTCCTGGACCGCGTGGCCACGCATATCATGGCCTTCGAGGGAGACAGCAAGATCGCCTGGTTCGAGGGCAACTTCTCCGAGTACGAGGCCGACCGCCACAAGCGGCTGGGCACGGCCGCGGACACCCCGCACCGCATCAGGTACAAGAAGCTGACCCGGCCGTAAGCGGGCGCAAAAAAACCGCCGGGAAAGCCCGGCGGTTTTTTATTTTTAACGAGGGCTGGCTATTTGCCGTTCAACTCGGCCTTGAGGATCTCCAGCGCCTTGTCCACGTCGGAGGCGTTCATCAGCAGGCGGCCGGTGTGTCCGGTGTCCGCGGTGCCGTAGACCGTGGTGATATTTATGTTGTGCTCGCCCAGGAGCTTGGTCATGCGCATCAGCTGGCCGGGCTTGTCCTGCAGCTCCACCGAGATCATCTGCGTCTCGATGGTGGTGAAGCCTGCGCCGGTCAGGATGTGGCTGACCTTGCGGTCGGCGTCCACGGCCACGCGCACCACGCCCGAGTCGTCGCGGATCTCGGAGGCGATGCCGATGATGTTGACGCCCTCGTTGGCGAACAGCTCCACGAACTTGGAGAGCGCGCCCGGGACGTTGGGCAGGAACACGGTGTATTGCCTGATAAGTTTTACCGACATGGTCGCTCCGGCTGCCTGGAATCGGGCGAAAGCCCGTTCTCCATTAAATAACTTTTTAAGCCCGCGGGGCAAGGCGCGGGAAAGTTATATAATAAATTTTAATGAAGCTGCTGCCTGAAGGAAAGTCCAGGGCGCTCTCGGCCGGGGCCCTGGGCGCCGCCGCCGCCTGTGCCGTGATGTCGCTCAAAGCGGGGCGGGACCTGCTCACGCTGCTCGACGTCTTCGCCACGCCCGCCTTCTACCTGGCCCTCGCGCGTTCCACGCTGCCGGTGGACATGCCGCCGCTGGCCGGCTTCATGGTCCGCCACATGCGGCTCTTCTTCGTCTTTTCGCTGGTGTTCTGGGCTTCCGGGCTGGCGCTGGCCCTGGGCGTTTGGGCGCGCAGGGAGTGGGGGCGGCGCGGCGCCTACCTGATGTTGTACCTGCTGGCGGCCGCCGCGCTGCTGCTGCTGCTATTCCCCTGGCTGGCCGTGCCCCGGCCGCTGGAGTACGGAGGGGTCTCTCTGGCCCCGGAGTTCAACGCGTCCGTAAAACTGGCGGCCCGGCTGCTCAGGCTGGGCGCGTTTGCGGGGGGCGGGCTCTGCCTGTGGGGGGCGCTGGCGCTGGACCGGGGGGGTCTGAAGCGCGAGTTTATTTGAAGACCGGCCCCGTATTTAATAAAATATAGGGGTACCCCCTACCTGCCGCTGGCGGTACCCAAACCCCGATTTCTCCCGGTGCGTTAAAGGACTAAAGAGGTATCATTATGTGGAACTATACTGAAAAAGTGTTCGATCATTTCAAAAACCCCCGCAACGTGGGCGAGGTAGAGAAGCCGGACGCCGTGGGCGAGGTGGGCAGCATAGTCTGCGGCGACGCGCTGAAGCTTACCCTCAAGATAGACAAGGCCAGCGACACCATAACCGACGCCAAGTTCAAGACCTTCGGCTGCGCCAGCGCCATAGCGTCTTCTTCCGCCCTGACCGAGATGGTCAAAGGCATGAAGCTGGAAGACGCGGCCAAGATCACCAACCAGCAGATAGCGGATTTCCTGGGCGGCCTGCCCGGGGAGAAGATGCACTGCTCCGTGATGGGGATGGAAGCCCTGGAGGCCGCGATAAAGAACTACCGCGGCGGCAAGGCCGAGAAGGTTATAGTCGGCATGGCGGAAAAGGTGGTCTGCAAATGTTTCAGCGTCACCGAGAACGCCATCCTGAAGGCCATAAAGGTGAACAACCTGAAGACCGTGGAAGAGGTCACCAATTTCACCAAGGCCGGCGGCGGCTGCGGCCAGTGCAAAGGCGAGATAGAGAAGATCCTGAAGGACTACTGGGCCGAGGCCGAGCATAAGAAGTTCGCCGCGATGACCGTGGTCGAGAAGATCAAGATGATAGAGAAGGTGCTGGCCGAGGAGATCAACCCCAAGCTGAAGGCCGACGGCGGCTGGATGGAACTGGTGGACGTACAGGGCCAGAAGATAAAGCTGCGCTTCCTCGGCATGTGCCACGGCTGCCCGTCCTCGGGCGCCACGCTGAAGAACGTGGTGGAGAAAGAGCTGCGCGAGCGCATCGACCCGGCGATAGAAATAGAAGCGGAGTAGGGGGGGCTATGGACAAGGTCTATTATTTCGACAATAACGCCACCAGCCGCGTGGCGCCGGAAGTGGCCAGGGAGATGGAGCCGTTCTTCAACGACCTCTACGGCAACCCGTCGAGCATGCACTTCTTCGGCGGCGGCAACCAGAAATACCTGGACCTCGGCCGCGAAAGGGTGGCCAGGCTGCTGGGCTGCGAAACCTCTGAGATAGTCTTTACCAGCTGCGGCACCGAGGCCGATTCCACCGCCATCTGGAGCGCCCTGCGCTCCTTCCCCGAGAAGAAGCATTTCATCACGACGAAGGTGGAGCACCCGGCGGTGCTCAACGTCTTCAAATACCTGGAGACGCAGGGCTACCGCGTCACCTACCTGCCGGTGGACAGCACCGGTCAGATAAATTTAGAGGACCTGAAGGTCGCGCTCACGCCGGAGACCGCGCTGGTCTCCATCATGTGGGCCAATAACGAGACCGGCGTGGTCTACCCCGTGGAGGAAGCCGCCCGCATAGTTCACGCCAAGGACGCGCTGTTCCACACCGACGCCGTGCAGGCCGTGGGCAAGCTCCCCATTAACCTCAAAGAGACCAAGATAGACATGCTGAGCCTGTCGGGCCACAAGCTGCACGCGCCGAAGGGCATAGGCGTGCTCTATGTGCGCAAGGGAGCGCGCTTCGCGCCGTTCCTGATGGGCGGCCACCAGGAGCACGGCCGCCGCGCCGGCACCGAGAACGTGCCGTATATCGCAGGTCTTGGCAAGGCCGCCGAGCTGGCGCAGAACAACCTGGAGAAGGAAAACACTTACGTGAAGGGCCTGCGCGACCGGCTGGAAGCCGGCCTGCTGAAGATAAATAATTCCCGCGTAAACGGCGGCGGCACTGTCCGTCTGCCCAACACCACCAACATCAGCTTCGAGTACATCGAGGGCGAGAGCATCCTGCTGATGCTGAGCGAAAAGGGCATCTGCGCCTCTTCCGGCTCAGCCTGCACGTCGGGCTCGCTCGAGCCGTCGCATGTGCTGATGTCCATGGCCGTGCCCCAGACCTACGCGCACGGCTCGGTGCGTTTCTCGCTGAGCGTCTACAACACCGAGGAGGAAGTGGACTACATCCTCCGCGAGCTGCCGCCGATCATAGAGCGGCTGCGCGCCATTTCCCCGTTCGCCGACGGCAAGCCGCTGTTCGGCATGGACGCCTGCGAACCCCACAGCCACAAGCACTGAGCGGGCGCGGACAGAAATGAACTGGCTCGCCAAGAAAATATTGGAGTTCACCGGAAGCCAGAAGTTTCTGAGTGCGCAATTAGACATAACCGCCGCCTGCAACCTCGACTGCATTCACTGCTATCAGCCGTACCACGCTTCAGAGAAGGACCTTTCTCTGAGCGACTGGCGCTCGATATTGGACCAATACGGGCTGCTGATTGAAAAGCTTTATTTGCGCCCGAAGTTCTGCATCAGCGGCGGGGAGCCCACCATTAGCCCCATCTTTAGCGCCATCCTTGCCGAGCTGCATTCCAGGTGGCCGGGCGCGGACGTTACCGTGCTTACCAATGGGACAAGGCTTTCGTCGCAACTGGTTTCAGACCTGGCCAAGCACAAAGCGGATGTGCAGATCTCCTTGGACGGACCGGACAGGGAGAGGCACGATGCCGTGCGCGGCCCCGGGGTTTTCGAGAGGGCCCTGGCCGGGTTCGAGCTCCTTCGCGGGGCCGGACTCAGGGTAATCTTTCAGGCGGTGCTTTCGGACAGAACCGCCCCGTGGATCGAAAGTTTTTTTGCCTTGGCCGGGCAAAAGAACGCCGCAGCGATGAATTTTACCCGGTTCGTGCCGCAAGGCAGGGGGAAAGCGCTTTCGGAGAACGGCGGGGACCGGCCGCTGCTTGGTAAGGACCTTAAGGTTGCCTACGCCGCTATCGTAGAGGCTTCAGCCAAGAGCGGCGTCCCGACCGTCACAAATCAGCCGCTGTTCGCGCTGCTGTCGCCGGAACTGGGCGCGCATGGGAAATTCGGCTTCCAGGGGTTAATAATCGACCATAGCGGGAACCTTAAGGTAACCAGCAGGGCCGATTTTATACTTGGCAACGTCTTTGAGGCCGGGCTTGAAAAATTATTTTTAGATCACCAGGTAATGAAAGATCTCCGCAACGGTAAGATAGATGGTTGCGGGACCTGCAAAATATACGACCGGTGCGGCGGGGACAGGAACGCTTCTTTTGCGGCCTACGGCAGTTTTTTTAAAAAAGATCCGGGCTGTTGGCTGTGAAAATTGTATAATTGGGACAGTAGGTGAGGGGTAAATATTATGAAATCAAAAATTAAGCGGTGCTGCCTGATACTTTTGGCTATGTCTCCGATGCTTGCCGTGGCGTTTGCCGCCAGGTCGGCTTTGGCGATAGAGCAGATCCGCAGCGCTAACGCGACTGATCCGGACCTGGGGTCCTCTAACGCGGAGAGCTCCGGCGGCGTGCCGACCGATAAATAAGCCCGTACGGAGCCGGTTCCCGGGCGGGTTCCTTCCTCTGGCTTAAGAGAAGCAACCGCCCGGTTCTGAATATTGGCGCCATTACATACGCGTGTAATGGCGCTAAATAATTGTGTGGGGCATATTAGTGAGAAAAAAATACTGGGGATTAATTGTGGTCTCCCTGGGAGGGGCGGCCCTATTCTTTGCGAGGGAATACATGTCCGAATCAAGATCGAATTACGTGATAGGCGTTCCGGCGTACTGGCAGACCTTGATCCCGCCGATACAGCACTCTCTTATCGGATTCGGCGTGATGGTGAACCAATTTGAACCGCTTGTTACGCGCGGGAAGAACGGTATCCTGCAGCCCCTGACCGCAGCCTCCTGGGACTTTAGCGCGGACCGCCGCGTGCTTCGTTTTAAAATAGATACTGCCCGCCGCTTTTCGGACGGGTCTTTTCTTTGTGCGGGAGATATAAAAAAAGCCTGGGAAGACGGGCTGCGGATGCAGCCAAAGGCCACGAATAGTTCCCTGGCTGACGCGCTTGCCGGCTTAAAAGGCTTTTCTGAACTTAAAGAAAAAGGCGAAATAGAGGGACTGCGGGTTATAGGCCGGGATCTGCTGGAGCTTGAATTTGTGAAGCCGGTCCGCAGCGCGCTCGACCATCTGTCCGGGGTGCGGTATGCGGTGTATAAAATGTCCGGGGATATGGCTATCGGAACCGGGCCGTATGTGATAACTGAAAATAACCGGGAGCTGAGCCTGGTTCCCAATCCGTATTATGCCGGCGCTGCCCCCGGGCTGGCCAACGTTAAAATAATCGTAGTGCCCGGGGCCGTCGCCGCGGAGAAGCTGCGCTCAAAGGAAATAGACGCGCTGCTTTTTGTGGAAAACGTGAAGCTTGAAGGGTGCTCTGAAGGGCGGCTGGCGCCTGTGCGGTGCGCGTATGGCCAGGAGGGCACCCACCTGATAATTGCCCTTAACGGGCTGGGCGGTACATTTTTCTCAAACCGCGCTTACAGGCGGGCTTTTCAGGCACTCGTGTTGAAGCGCTTTGAAGGGGCAAAAGAAACCTGGCCGATTAAAGCCAACGGTTTCTTGAGCGATTCTCAAAGTTTCCTTAAGTTCCAGGCGGGACGCTTGCCAGATGCCGAGGCGCAGGCCATTGTCGCCGAGGGGGAGAAGCATATCCCTGAATTAATGGCAGCTGCTCAAAGCCGCCCTCTCGTGCTGTCGCAAAACTGGGAATGGCTGGTGAATTTCCTCAAGGAAAAAGGCGTCGGAGTAGAGAAAAACTTAAGAGCCAGCCTGGATGAAAAAGAAAGGCTGGAAATATATCATAAAACTTTCAAGACCGACGTAATGCCGATGACGGCCTCGGTGTATGACGGAGATCCCGACTGCCTTTACCATCTGCTGGGCCGCAACGGGGCGATCTACTCGCCTATGCTCGAAAGGCCCGCGGTGTCCGAAGGCTTGGAAGGGGGAAGGAAACTGCTTGATACCGAGAAGCTGCCGGAGTATTACTCCGGAGTCGCGCGAAAAATACTGGAAGAAGTCCCCTATGTCCACCTTGGCTATTACTACAGGGGCGTAGCCTACAATTCCGAGAGAATAAAAATAAACGACAGTTTCGGCAGCAGGAACAACCAGAACCTGACTATTTTTGACCCTAACTGACAATTCCTCCTCCGAATCGCGTGCGCAGTCCCGCCGCCTTTGACGGCCGGCCCGGCCGCAGGGGGGGCAAAAAAAGAGGCGGGCAGAGCCCGCCTCCGTTATTGCCGACCAGGCTCAGGCCCAGGGAGGTTCTTTCCCGGTCACTTTCAGCCAGGGTAGGTGGGAAAATTTCTCCGGCGCGTGGCCGGTGGCCAGGGAGATATCCGTATAACCATTATCATGCAGGTTCACGGCGAGGTCTTCGCCGCGAACGGCACCGCCCAGTTCAGAATCTATGAAGACCGGAATATCTCGCGGCAGGGCGGCGACCGCGGAGGCGAATTCCTCCGGGGTCCTGCAGGAAGTTAACTCCGCACCGGCGGCCTTGGCGGCCATCCGCCAGTTCATATGCACCAGTTGGTCGTCGTCCAGCAGCACCGCGCGCAGTCCCGGGGCCGGTTTCGCCGCGGCCGGCAGGTCGATGGTTACCGCAGTGCCCTTGCCGGGCGAGGACTCTATCCGCAGGCCGCCGCCCCAGCTTTCCACGCTGGTGCGAGCGTGGTAAAGGCCTAGGCCGGTGCCCCCGGCCTTGCCGTGGGTCTCTCCTTTCCGGCCGAGCCTGGCCAGCACTTCCGGCGGTATGCCTTTGCCGTCGTCCGCTACCGTCAGCAGCACCCTGCCGTCTTCGGCAGCCAGCCGCACGGCCACGCTGCCCGCGCCGGCCAGGGCCTCCACTGAATTATTAAGCAGGTTAGAAACTATGCGCTGCAGCTCCTTCGGGTCCAGGGCCGCTTTGGCCGCCGCGGAGGAATTAAGGAAATCTATCTTCAGACCGGTCCTGTCTTTGTGAAGCAGCCGCTTCTCGGCCACCACCTGTTCCACGAGCGGCGCCAGCGCGCAAGTTTCCACGCGGCTCTTCGGCTCGGCGCCGGGCGCGCGGTAGCGGTGCAGCAGGTCGTCGGCTATGCCCTGCATGCGGCCGACCGCTCCGTCGATAAGGGTGCGCTGGTCGGGGGACAGGGCCAACCCCCTCGCGGCCGCGCCGAGCGCCGCCAGCGGGGACCTGATGTCGTGCGCCACCTGCGCGCTCAACTGAAGCAGCGCCGCCGCCGACGCCTGCTCAGATACCAGCCGCATGCGGTCCAGGTTCTTCTGCCTGAGGTCCTCCAGTTCTGCGACAGAGAGCGCCTCCGTGTTAGCCAGCCCTTCGCTGAGCGGCAGGAGGACTTCCGCGCGGAACCTTTCGCGCATCCGTGCAAATGAGTACAGGGCCACGGCCATCAGCAGCCCCGCGGCTAATACCAGGAGCGCCAGGGGTTTCAGGAGCGACAGTATGGAAAAAGCCGCGAGGAACTCGTAATTCTGGAGGCCGACCAGCTGTTTCCGGAAGACCCAACTGAACGCCCAGCGCCCCGGGGAGGAGCAGTACGCCGAACTCTCCGGCGGATAGGCTATAAGCGCGGACCGGCCCGAGCACAGGGCCACTCCGACTACGGTCTCCCCGTCGAGAACGCTCATCATCGCCGCCTCTATGAGCGGCCTGTTCGACTGCTGTACGCCAAGGGAAATGCTATCTCGAACCCGGCCTATCCGGTCGTACTGTTCCGAGTAGCGGTTGTAGGAGATGTGCCCGAGATAGGCGGCCCCGCAGCAGACAGAAAGCAGGAGCAGCCGCGCCAGCGGACGCTGCACGTTTTTTTTTGTCCAATCCTTCAGTGTGATCATTCTGGAATCCGTCTTACAACCAGCAGCCGGGGTCTTTTTTGAAGAAAGTGCCGTAGGCCTCGAAAGAGGCGTTCCTGTCGCCGCCGCATTTCTCGCGGAACCGGCAGCCGGCGCAAACTTCCACTTTGCCCTGTCGGAGCGCCACAAGTACCGGGTGTTTCATGAAGAGCGGCTCCAGGCCGGACTCTAAAACATTGCCGAGCCGGAAATCCACGCGGCTGGAAACCTTCAGGTTCCCCAGGTAATCTATCACGAAGCTCCTGAAGCCCGTTTTGTTGTTCATGCCCAGCTCAGGGGAGATCAGGACGAAGAGCGGCCGGTTCGTAGTTGTATACACTCCGGTCCGCTTGGAGGCTTCCAGGATAGAAAGATAGGCGGCCTTGAGCGCTTCCTTGTAGAGCGGGGCGTCGCCGCCCGAGTCATAAAGGTTTCGGCCCTGCCCCTGCGGCACGAACCTCGCGAAATTCATGCCTTCTACCCGGCTGCGGGCGGCCAGGTCGAAAAACTCTCCGATAAAGCCCGCCGTGCGCTTGGAAAGCACGGCCTGGAATGTGACGTATACCCCGGATTCACGCAGCACCCCCAGGCCGCGCATGGTTTTTTCAAAACTGCCCTGGCCGCGGATAAAATCGTGCGAGTCCGCCGCGGGTCCTTCGAGGGAAAGCTGCACTTTCGCCCTGGCCGCGGCTATTTCCCGCACTGCCTCTCGGGTAAGCGCCGTGCCGTTGCTCAAAACGGCGATCACGGAGTCTGGATACTTCCCGCGAAGCTCCCGCAGGAGCGGGAGGAATAGCGGGCTGATTGTCGGCTCCCCGCCGCTGAGGCAGAAATGCGGCGTCAGGCGGAGCTTCTCCGCGAGGGCGGAGACCTGCCCGAGGATCTCCCGCCATTTATCTAGGCTGAGATCTCCGGCGGCCGAGTGCTCGCCCTGGTAGCAGTGCCTGCACCTGAGATTGCACGCGTTCGTGATATCCAACTGCACGAGTATCGTCGTCTGCGCCCCGATGAGGTTCAGCAGCCAGCCCGTTATCTTTTTCTGAATCATCTTTGTCGGCGCACGGCGTCAGTTCGGCTCAAAGGAAAGAAGGCTGTAGCTGTCCCGGTTCAATAGCCCGCGTTTTAACCGCAGCCTGGCCGGATTATAAGCGACCTTCCGGTACAGGTAGCCCAGGTGGACGTAGGGGACCTCCCGCAGTATTTCCCGCGAGACCCCCTTATAGTGTTCCGCAATCCGGCCCTGTTCGAGCAGCATACGGCCTTCCTCGAGCTTGTCCGCCACCGCGGCGCGCTCCAGCATGGGGGAAAATATCGCCCCGTTGCGTCCCAGCAGGTGGTACAGTCCGTCCGGGTCCACCTCCGTAACCGAAGCCCTGGCCGGGAGGATATCCGGCTCGAAGGTCTTGTACATCATTTTAAGCCAGTCTTTTTCCTCGAAGTCGCCGCGGGACTTTTCGGAGACCGAGAGCCCGGCCTCCTTCAGGTAGCCGGCCAGCCAGTCCCAGCCGGTTCCGGACATGATCAACAAGGGCCGGGCAGCGGTATCGGCGATGAGTTTCTTTATGCCTGGCTCCCCTTCCTTGATTATTGCCGCCGCTTCTCCATCGTCCAGCCTTCCGGACTGGAACGGCAGGTAGCTTTGCGGATCGCGCAGGAAACCTTCCGTCTGGAAAGACCTGGTCCAGGCTTCATTGTTCTTGTCGAATACCTTGAGCATGAGCGCCTGAAAGGCGCGCCGGCTCGCGGAATCGGAGAAAAAGCGCCCCGGCCTGGCGTTAAGATTCACCACCAGGTGCGTTCCTTCCTGGCCGAAAGCGGCCGCGATGGGGCCGGCGTCCCCGCCGAGCCCTGGCGCCGCGTCGGCTTTCTCCGCGAAGAGCACGAGGTCTACCTTGCCGGCCTTTACCCGGGCGAGGGCTTCGGAAGCGGGGAGGGGAACTATCCTCGCGCGGCGCAAGGCAACCGCCTCGCCGGAATAATATTTGTTGGGGGAGAGCGTCAGTGTTTTATCCGCCTCCTCGATAACGTACGCTCCGGTGCCTATGGGCCTGCCGCCGGAAATTCTGTAGGCGGCATAGCGGAGGCCGGACAAGTGTTCCAGCGCACTCCGGACAGGCTTCTCGAATTCAAGCTCCAGCACGCCGTCCGAGCCGGCCTTGACTCCGGAGAGCGCCCCGGTCTTTTTGAAGTCCTCCATCCCGTGCAGGTTGGCGAAAACATCCACTAGCGAGCTGTTGTTGGAGACGGGCTGCATCCGGAGGCCGTCCTCCCAGGACCGCTTGAAATCCGCGGCCGAAAGGCTGCCACCGTCGGAAAACCTGCGGGAAGTATCTATGAAGAAACGTATGGTTTTCCTGTCAGCGGAAATATCCCAGGCCTTGGCGGCCAAGGGCTCGATAAGGCCTTTTTTGCCGCTCTTTACAAGCGGTTCGAACTGGTTTATCATGACGGCGTCGCCCACAAGGGAGTGCTGCAGCGGCGGCATGAGGGTGTGCCAGTAGGCATGAACGCTTACGGTATAAGTATCGCTGGTTTTATTCATAATTCTGGCCGCCAGCAAGCCGGCGACGGCTGCCGCTCCGGCGGCTGCGATCACCCAAGCGGATTTGGCGGGTATGTTCACGGAAGAGCCTCTGGAGCGGGGGGGCGGGGAAAAAGAAAGCCGGCCGGGATATTACTCGCCGGCCGGCTGTAAAATACCAGCCCCTGGTACAGCTTATTTGTTGTCGTTATTGCCGTTAGACCAGCTCACGTCCGAGGCCGTATCGACGCCGCCGCTGACCTGCTCCTGGTTGGAGGTCAAGGCCGACTGGGCCGCGAAAGCAACGGACGAGATCGGCAGCAGGGCCAGCGCTATCAGGATAATCTTTTTAACCATTGTAAGTTCCCCCTTATGACTAGTCTTGTACATTTTATCAAATCTTCGCTAAAGGCGCAATTTCAACAAAAAAGGGAAAGCAAAAAAATGTTTTGCTTTCCCTGGGTACATCCGGTTACGGCCGGATCGTGGATACTCTGGGGCCAATCCCCCAAATTACAAGGAAGTGCTACATTACTAGTATAACAGACGGCGCCTGTCTTGGGTAGGGTCCTTGGACCCAGAAGCGCATAGGTCCTTTTCCGGAACGCGTTTTGGGGCCCGGCGCAGCGGTGCGGGGCCGGGAGTCGTCCAATAATGTATGATATTCCCGCCGGGTTCACTGATAGCGGGCTGGAGGCAGTCCGGCCCTTCCGGGGAACAAAGACGGCTTGCCGGGAACATGAAACTTAAAGCTATACTGCAACTTGTCTTTCCGCTCCTGCTGTCCTTCGCGGCCGCGGCCTGTTCCCTTCCGCGGGCGGAGCAAGCGGAGCCCGCCAAGGCGGCCGCTCCGCGCAGTTTCAACTATCTGCCTCCGGAGCGGTTCGCCGCCTTGCCTTTCCAGCCCCCCCCGGAGGCGGCCTCAGAGGGGCAGGCGGCGGACCTGGCCGCCGTACTGGCCTGGCAGGAAAAGCGCACCCGGGCTGACTGCGAGCGGGCGGCCGCCGCCTCTTCCTTGTCCTTCGACTCTTTCTGGGGCGCCGAAAGTCCTTTCGGGCCCGCGCAGGAAGGAGAAGTAAAGGAATTCTTTGGCCTCGTGGCCTCCGACCTGGGCAAGGCCGTTACCGCGGTAAAGGACCGCTGGCGTCGGCCGCGGCCCTATGAGGCCTATCCCGGCCTGGTGAACCCCTGCATCGGCCGGAGCTCCGGCCCTTCCTACCCCAGCGGCCACGCCGCCTTCGCCCGCGTGTTCGCGCTGGTGCTGGCCGACATCGCCCCGGAAAAGAAGGGCGCGTTCTTCGCGAAAGCCGGGGAGATAGCGGAGAGCCGCGTCATCAGCGGGGTTCATTACCCGACGGACGTCGCCGCGGGCGTGTCCTTCGGCGAGATTTACCACGCCGAGTTGCTCAAGTCGGGAGACTATCTCACCGGAATCGAGAGAATGAAAGCGCTGCGCGCTTGCGGCAGCGCTCCGTAGATTTGTTAGTATGCTAAAGGAAAATGGCTGTTCATCGCTGTAAAAACGGGGCCATGGCCCTGGTGGCTTTCGCCCTGGCACTCTGCGGTTGCCGTGGGGAAAAGACCGCGCGCTGGGAGGTCCTGCTGATGGGGCTGCCCACGGAAGTCCGCGCCTCCAAGGCGTCGGAAGGCCCCATGTACTATATACTGAAGCAGACGCACGAGCCGCTTTTCCGCAGGGACGACGGGGAGAACTATAGCTCCAGGCTCCTTACGACATGGAGCAGGAGTGTCCGATCCGACCGCTACCGCTTCTGCCCCGACACCTCGAAGCGGTTCAGCGAGGCCAGGCCCTTCAGCGCCGACTATTTCTACAGGTACATCGAGGCCGTTACCGCGAGGTACGGCCGCCAGTTCGTGGTGAAGCGGGGCTCCGGATGCGTGGAGGTGAGCTTTGACTCCAGCCAGAAAAAATACCTGGACTTCCTCACTTTGTATGAGAACGCGCCGACCGAAAACCAGTCCGGCTCGGTCGAAGTCGGGCTCGGGGAATTTTACGTGAGCGGCATGGGGGACGGCACCATAACGCTCAAGCGCAAAAGCCGCGTCGCCGGCGGCTTTGCCGAGATAGTCCTCAGGGAATATTTTCCCGCGAAGTCCAAAAGTTACGACTATGCGGGTATTTCCGATTTTAACAAGGTCCCGTTCACGGACATTCCGCCGGAAGCGATGCGCGGTCATTACGGCTTCAGCAACATCGAACTTCATTCCGACGTCCTGATGATAAACCACCCGGATATCGCGGTCAGGGAACGGATCTACAATTGCCTGGACGCGTCTAAATTCCGCAGCTCTTTCTTCGTGGAAAAGAGATTTTTTAATAATATAAAAAATATCCTCCCCGTCGGCATAGCGGGCGCGGCCGCAGGCCTGCCGCGGCAAAACTGCGGCTCCGGAGCGCGGTATTCAGGCGGCCGCCCGGAAGTGGTGCTGTTTAACCACCGCAACAATAATTTCAAACAGCTGGAGGAGATAGCCGGAGAGTTCAACGCCAGGACCGGCCTGAAGTTAAAGGTCTTCAGCCGCTCCCCTCTGGAGCTGGGAAAGCTGCTGGATAAAACCCCCCGGCCTTACAACCTGGTGGTGATAAACCTGGGGACCTCGCTGCCGGAATACAGGCTCTTCTTCTCTTATTTTGTCCGGCCGGACGGATATTTCGATTCCCCCGATCCTGGGCTGAAGCGGCTTTACGCCGAGATCCTGAAAGAGGCGGACCCCGAAAAAGAGAGCCTGCTGGCGGCGCGCTTCGTGAGCGAGCTTCAGCGACTGTATCTGGCGCTGCCCCTGTCCCAGAACGTCCGCGAACTTTACTATCCTAAAAGCATAAAAAACCTTTATGTCGGGCGGGAATTTGTGGAAACCCCGGCGGTGGCGGACTTCAGATGGTGAAACTTTTCATCCGCATCCTCGCCTACAACTGGCGGCACTACGCGGCCGCGGTGCTGGTGTTCGTGGCCTTCTGGCAGGGTTTTTCAGCCTTCTCCGCCGTGCGGGTGGCCGACGACAAGCTGCTGACGGCGATGCGGCAGAACGCGGCCTACTTCGAGAAGGCCTTCCTTGAGGGCGACGTGTTCGAGACGCAGCGCATCATGTGGCGCATCAAGAACGACAATATCAAACGCCTCACTTTCCATCCCGTGCACTTCGAGGGCAGCCGCTGGATCTTCAAGGAGGCCATCGTCGGTAATCTCTACGACCGGCCGCGCGCGCAGATAACTCATGACGTGCCCTTCATCTCCAACGGCGCTGAGCTGGGGCGGCTGGAGTACGTGATAGACCTGGTGGACGTGAACGCCGCGGTGTTCGGCGAAAACTATATCCTGTTCATTACCGTGGTCTTCTTCTTCCTGAGCCTGCTTATCCTCTCCAACATGGGCGCCATCCAGACCCTGGCGGCCATAGAGCGCTCAGTGAACGAGATAAATTCCCTGACCGATTCCGGCAAGGGCGACATCATCCGCGAGTCGATTAAAAAGAACATCGCGCGGCTGCCGGCGGGCATCATCGGCACGCCATTCGCGCAGATGACGGAGAGAATGAGCGACGCGCTGGGCCAGGCCGCCCGGCTGGAGAGCGAACTAGCCGTCAGCAAGGCCACCGCCGACATGGCCGCGCAGGTGGCGCACGATGTCAGGTCACCGCTGGCTGCGCTGGGGGCGGCGGCCAAGGGCCTGAACCTGCCCGAAGAGCAGCGCACGCTGATAGACGGAGCCATCGGCCGCATGCAGGGCATAGCCGACGACCTGCTGCAGCGCTACCGCGCCCCGGGCGCGGCGGTAAAATCCAAAGTCGAGACGCACGCGCTGGCCGGGCTGATAGAGCAGGTGATAGCGGAGAAGCGCCTGCAGCACAAGGACAAAGCCGGGGTAAAAATTAATTTTGAAGACGCCGCGCGCGGCGCCAAGGCCGCGGTGGACGCGAAAGAGCTGCAGCGCATGGTTTCCAACCTGCTTAATAATTCCGTGGAGGCCTTCGCCGGCCCCGGCACCGTGAGCGTGCGCCTGGCGGCGCAAGACGGCAAAGTGCTGCTGGTTGTCGCGGACGACGGCAAGGGCATCCCGCAGGAAGTGCTGGCTAAGCTCGGTCAAAAAGGCGAGACGCACGGCAAGGCCGGCGGCACCGGCCTGGGCCTGTATCACGCGCGGACTGCCGTGGAAAGCTGGGGCGGCTCGCTGAAGATAGCCTCCGAGCCCGGCAAGGGCACGGCCGTCAGCGTAACCCTGCCCGCCGCGGCCAGGCCGGCGGCCGGCCTGCGCGCCGCGCTGCTCGACGACGACGCGCTGGTGCACATGAACTGGCGGATGGCGGCGAAAGCCGCAGGCGCGGAACTCCAGTCCTTTAAAACTCCGGCTGAGTTCGCCGCCGCCGTGGAAAAACTGCCCCGCGATATCCCTTTATATATAGATTCCGAACTCGGCGACGGCGTTAAAGGCGAAGATATCGCCGTAGGCCTGCACGAGCGGGGCTTCAGCGATATCACCATGGCCACCGGCCACGCCGCCGAAAAATTCTCCAAGCTTCCCTGGCTTAAAATCGCCGGCAAAGAGCCGCCCTGGGCCTGAGTCTGTCTTCCCCCCGCTGAAGGCTCCCAGCGCGCTGCGTGGCCCTGGGTGCCCGGCTTTGTAAAGCGCTTTCTAAAGTGCTAGAATGAAGGTTGAGCGGTTTTCAAATTTAAGGGCCCATAGCTCAGTTGGTTAGAGCAAGCGACTCATAATCGCTGGGTCGTAGGTTCAAGTCCTACTGGGCCCAGTTTTTACCGCGAAGCAGAAAAAAGGCCGTCCGGCTACTCCGGGCGGCCTTTTCATTGCGGTGCGCGGCTTACTTCTTTATAGCCTTATCTTTTTCGTAGGTATATTCCGCCTGCAGCGGGCCGCCGTCCTCGTAGACGCGCAGGCCTTTGAGCTCCCTGCCCTCGAAGATGAATTCCTTCTGCAGGCGGCCGTCCTTGGAGTAGGCCTTCACGCTGCCGTCCGGCAGCTTGCCTTCCAGTTCTATCAGGTTGTAGTCCTTGTCCAGGCGCGCGCGGCCCACGTGCTTGCCGTTGAGCCGGAAGTCGAAGCGCTCGCCGCGGGTCAGGCGGATGGTGCGCACGGTGACCTGCGAATCCTGGCCGCCGGCCAGTTCGGCCGCCGCCGCCGTGGCGGCTTTGCCGGCCGGGGGGGAGGCGGGGCGGCCGTCGGCGTAATACGCCTCGGAGGCCACTGCGCCGTCGGAGCCGTATTCTTTCTTCCAGCCGTTGAGCTTGTCGTTCTTATACTCGGCCTGCATCAGCGGCCGGCCTTCTTCGGTGTAATACTTGAACAGGCCCTCGCGGCCACCCACGAAATAATAGGCTTCGGCCTGCGTGCCGCCCGAAGGGTAGAAAGACTTCAGCGTGCCGTTGGCCTTGCCGCCCATCATGGTGCGCACGGTCTTCAGGGCGCCCTCGGGGTAATATTCGGTGTAGGTGCCGTCCGCCATCAGGCCCTCGGTGCCTGTCAGCGCGCCCTCGGGATTGTAGGTCTCGGTGGCCACTATGACCCCGTTTTCGGCATAGACCAGCAGCCGTGCTTCCGTGCTGACCAGGAGGGTCTGGAAGGTGAGCTTGGGAGCCGGGGCCACCAGGCCCTCCGGCGCTTCGGTAGAGAGCTCCACTGCGGGGGCCTGCGTAGAGGCGGCCACCTGCGCCGGCTGGGTGGTTGAGACCTCCACGCCCGCCTGGGCCTCGGTAGAGACCGCCACCTGCGCGGGCTGGCCTGTAGATATCTCCACCGGGGCCGCCGGCTGCGGGGCCGGGGCGGGCAGGGCGGCCTGCTGCTCCTGGATATCGGCCCGGTTGATGTTGAGCGAGCCGTATCTGGTCTTGACCATGACCACGCCGTCCATCTCGCCGGTAACCTCGCCTTCCAGGCGGCCGCCGTCTTTCAGTAGGAAAGTGTCAGCCAGGCACAGGCCGGGGGTGAGCAAGAAAATCAGGGGGATCAACTGTTTCATAATAGTTTATTCTACCAAAGAAAACTCCCTCCTGGCGAAAAGGCGGGTCCTGAAAAACCCTTGACAGAAGGATACTATATGGGTATCATTTATAAATATTATGAAACTGATAAACAGAGACGTAGATTACGCGGCGAGGGCGCTGGTCTTCATGGCCAGGGCCAATAAACCCACCGTCTCGGTGGCGCAAATGGAAGCGGAGGTCGGGGTCAGCCGCCCCTTCCTGCGCAAGACCCTGCAGAAACTGCATAAAGCGGGCATTCTGCAGGCCGTAAAGGGCAAGGGCGGCGGCTTCGCGCTGGCCCGCACCCCCCAGAATATCCGTCTCAGCGACCTGGTGGCGGTGCTGCAGGGGCCACTGAAGCTCAACGACTGCCTGTTCGACAGGAAACTGTGCCAGCACCACGGCGCCTGCCTGCTGCGGCACAAGATGGCGGCGGTGGAAACCCGCCTGCTGGCGGAGATAGACGCTATCACGGTGAGGGACCTGCTATGAAGACCAAGCGGCAAATGGTGAATATAGACGAGTCCAAGTGCGACGGCTGCGGCAACTGCGTGACCGGCTGCCACGAAGGCGCGCTGCAGGTGATAGACGGCAAGGCCCGCCTGATCAGCGACCTGCTCTGCGACGGCCTGGGCGCCTGCATAGGCGAGTGCCCGCGGGGCGCCATCAAGATAGAGGAGCGCCTGGCCGAGCCCTACGACGAGGAAAAGGTCATGGCCGGCATGGTAAAGCACGGTCCGAATACCATCAAGGCGCATTTGAGCCACCTGCGCGACCACGGCCAGAAGGCTTTCCTGAAGCAAGGTTTCGATTATCTGAAAAAACACAATATACCCAATCCCCTGGAGGAAGAAATGGCGCACAAAGAGCATCACAAAGAGCACAAGCACGGCGGGCACGAACCCTGCGGCTGCCCCGGCGGCCGGACCATGGACCTGCGCAGCGACTGCGGCGCGGACGACGGGCAGGATCCCGGCGCCAAGTCCCAGCTGCGGCAGTGGCCTGTGCAGCTGCACCTGGCCTCCCCGATGGCCCCGTACTTCCAGAAGGCCGACGTGGTGGTAGCGGCCGACTGCACCGCCTTCGCCTACGGCAACTTCCACAACGACTTCATCAAGGGCAAGGCCATCGTGATCGCCTGTCCCAAGCTGGACGACGGGCAGGAGCTATACCTCGAAAAGCTCCAGGGGCTTATAGAGGACGCCAAAGTGAACACGCTGACCGTGGTCACTATGGAAGTGCCCTGCTGCGGCGGGCTGCTGGCCCTGGTCAAGCAGGCCGCGGCCGCGTCGAAGCGCAAGGTGCCGGTTAAGAGCGTAGTCATCGGCATCCAGGGCGGCGTCAAGAGCGAAGACTGGGCCTGAGCGCGGATTAAGTCTGCGCGCGGAGCCGCAGGGGCTTTACCTCGGTGGCCCTTAACTGTAGAATATAGGCGGGCCGCTACCAGGCGGCGAAGCGTCTGTTTACGAGATCCCGGGGGACTATGAAAAAGTTTATTGTGTTGCTGGCCGGCTTGTTCTTCTGCTACCTGCTGCTGCTGGCCAAGCCGGAGTTTTATTTCAGCAAGAGCGTGGCCTACAAATGCTTCACGCTGCGCGCGCACGGCGAGCTGCCGGCTTCCACCGAAGCCAGCCTCGACGCGGCTTACGAAAAGCTGGCGGCGTCGGAACTATTCAAGGAGAACGACAGCTTCGAGATAATAGTGCCCAAAACCAGGGGGGAATTCCTTTTCTTCACCCCGCTGCTGAAAGGCCGCTACTCGCGCGTGAACCCGTTCCACGGCGCCATCTACCTGGCCGCCGCCGACTTCGCCAAGGGCGACGCCCGCGCCGAGCCGGGCGCGCCGGACTTCCGCAAACTTAGCTCCGAGATAGCCGGCGCCGCCGCGCGCGACCAGGCCCGCCGCCGGTTCCGGCCGCTCTCTTACCTCTTCAGGAACGACTGGGAGATCCGCGGCTACTCTTCGCGCGTTTCCGGCCTGACCTCGGATTTCTCTCCCTCTGACGCCTGCACGGCGGCCACCAGCCCGGACCTGGAGGATTTCAGGTACGGCCTTATGCTGGAGACGGTGCTGAAGGAGGACAATATCTCCTTCACGGACCTGCTGGACAGGAATATGAGTTACGAGAAGGCCGAGGAGCGCCTGAAGCGGGCGCATTGCGGCGGTTGAACGCCGCCGGCTATTTTCTGCCTAAAGCTTTCTGGATCTGCTGTTGGTAGCGGCCGCTGAAACTGGCGGCCGCCTCGCTTTCCCGCCGCGTGTGCTCCCGCGTCCAGTCCAGGTAGGCCGCGTCCTTCTTTTCGTCAACGCAGGTCGGGCAGGGCAGCCCCAGGGCGTTAATGGCGGCGGCGTAATCCTCTTCCAACTTCACCAGCCGCGCCGTATACTTCCCGTCCAGGCCGAACCCCTCCGGGTCGCTTTCCGCGGCCACTTCGGTCAGCAGCCTTTCTTTTTCTCCGGCCAGGTCGGTCAATAGCCGGTCGGCCGCGTCGGTCTTGTCGCTGTAGCGGTTTACGAAGGAGCCGGGCAAGCCGGGGTGCATGGGCGGCAGGACCGGGAACAGGGAGGCGACGAGGGCCAGCCCCAGCAGCAGGAAAGCGATCTTCAGCGGCCATGGCCACGGGCGCGGCGGCGGCGTGGGGGAGGCCAGCCCGGCTGGCGCGGCAACTTCGGGCCCCGGCCCGCATTCGGGCGCGGCTTTAGCCCCGGACTTCCTGTTGAACGGCTCGTAGCAGAGGTTGCAGAAAGCGGCTTCCCAGGCGTTCCAGTAGCCGCACTTCATGCATTTCTTGTTCTTTTTCACAGTTTTTTATGATACTAAATTGGGGCCGGGCTTAACTTAAGGCGCCCTAATTTGATAAGATATTTTATACGGCGCGGTGGCCAAGTGGTAAGGCGGCAGTCTGCAAAACTGCTATTCGCGGGTTCGATTCCCGCCCGCGCCTGCCTTCTTTTTTCGCTCATTTAATCTGGAGGAGGGGCCCAGGCCCCTGACACGCCCATGAACCTCAGCAGATTAGCCCTGTCCCTCGGCCAGTCGGCCACCCTGAAACTCAACGAAGTAGCCAATAACCTCAAAGCCGAGGGCAAGCCCGTCATCCACCTGGGCGGCGGCGAGCCAGAGGAAAAAATACCGCGCGGCGCGCTGGAAGAGAGCGGCAAGCTGCTCGACGCCGGCTTCGTGCGCTACACCCCGACGTCCGGCACCGCCGCGCTGAAGAAAGAGATCGCCGCCTACACCGAACAGTATTACGGCGTAAAGCCGGGCCCCAGGAACATCGTGGTGGCCTCCGGCGCCAAGCAGGCCATTTACAATTTCCTCGTTTCGGTGATAGATCCCGGCGACGAGGTGATCTTCCCGGCCCCGTACTGGGTGAGCTATCCCGAGATGGTGCGCCTGGCCTACGGCAACCCCGTCATAGTCAAGCCGCGCGACGGCGGGCTGCTGGCGAAGGCCTCCGACATCGAGGCCCACATCACCAGCCGCACCAAGGCCATCCTGCTCAACAGCCCCAACAACCCGTCCGGCCAGGTCTACCCCGAGGACTTCGTGCGCCGCCTGGTGGAGGTCTGCGAGGACCGCGGCGTGTACCTGCTGATGGACGACATCTACAACCGGCTGGTGTTCGACGGGCTCAAGGCGCCGTCGGCGTTCGCCTTCTCGAAGAAGCCGCTGAACGAGTCGCCGATAGTCTCCATCAACGGCGTGTCCAAGACTTTCTCAATGACCGGCTACCGCATCGGGTGGAGCGTGGCCAGCGAGGCCCTGACGCAGGCCATGATCAAGGTGCAGGCGCAGGTCTCGTCCTGCCCGTCGGCGCTCAGCCAGGCGGCCGCCGCCGGCGCGCTGCGCGAGGGCGGGAGCTTCGTGGACGCGCTGCGCGACGGTTTGCAGAAGAAGCGCGACGTGATGGTGGCCGAGCTTGCCAAGCTGAAGAAGGTGAAGCTGCACAAGCCGCAGGGCACCTTCTACAGCTTCGCTGATTTCAGCGCCTACGAACCGGACTCCAAGAAGCTCTCCGGCCTGCTGCTGGAAAAGGCCATGGTGGTGGCCGTGCCCGGGATAGAGTTCGGCCTCGAAGGCCACCTGCGCCTGAGTTACTGCGGCGCCGAGAAAGACATAATAGAGGGCGTAAGCCGCATACGCAAGATTTTGGATTAACGGAGGAGCTTATGATAGAAACCAAGGAAAACCCCGCCATGACGGAAATTAAAACTTCGAAGACTATTTACCGCAACCTTTCCGGCCCCGCGCTCTACGAGCACGCCGTCGCTAAAAAAGAAGCCGAGATCACCGCCGGCGGCGCGCTGTGCGCCCGCACCGGCAAGCACACCGCGCGCTCCGCGCAGGACAAATTCATCGTCAAAGAGCCCTCCAGCGAAAAGAACATCTGGTGGGGCGACCAGAACGTGGCCATCGACGACGCCACCTTCGACAGGCTTTACGCCAAGGTGCGGAATTACCTGGCCGACAAGGAGATCTACCAGCGCGACTGTTACGCCGGGAGCGACCCCAAGAACCGCCTTAACGTGCGGGTTTACACCGAGCTGGCCTGGCACAGCCTGTTCGCCGGCCACATGTTCATAGAGCCGCCGGCCGCCGACCTGCCGGGCTTCAGCCCCCAGTTCACCGTGATAGACGTGCCCGGCTTCCACGCCCTGCCCCAGGTGGACGGCACCCGCGGCGCCGCCTTCATCCTGCTGAACTTCAAGAAGAGGATCGTCCTGATCGGCGGCACCGCCTACGCAGGCGAGATAAAGAAATCCGTCTTCTCCGTGATGAACTACCTGCTGCCGCTCAAGGGCGTGATGCCGATGCACTGCTCGGCCAACGTAGGGAAAAAAGACGATACGGCCATCTTCTTCGGCCTGTCCGGTACCGGCAAGACCACCCTTTCCTCCGACCCGCTGCGCCGCCTGATCGGCGACGACGAGCACGGCTGGAGCGACAACGGCGTGTTCAACTTCGAGGGCGGCTGCTACGCCAAGGTGATCAACCTCAGCGCCGAGGCCGAGCCGCAGATCTACGCCGCCACCGGACGCTTCGGCACCATCCTCGAGAATGTCGTCTACGATAAGAATACCCGCGAACTGAACCTCGACGACGGCTCGCTGACCGAGAACACCCGCGCGGCCTACCCGCTTGAATTCATAGACAACGCCATCAAGGGCGCGGCTTTCCCGCACCCGAAGAACATAGTGATGCTCACCTACGACGCCTTCGGCGTGCTGCCTCCCATAGCGCGGCTCTCGCCCGAGCAGGCCATGTACCACTTCATCTCCGGCTATACCGCCAAGGTGGCCAACACCGAGATGGGCATCAAGGAGCCCAAGGCGACCTTCAGCACCTGCTTCGGCGCGCCTTTCATGAGCCACCACCCCACCGTTTACGCCGAGCTGCTCGAGAAAAAAATGAAGGCCTCCAAGGCCGAATGCTGGCTGATCAACACCGGCCTGTGCGGCGGCCCCTACGGCACGGGCAAGCGCATGAGCATCAAGCACACCCGCGCGCTGCTCAACTCCGCGCTCGACGGCAAGCTTTCCAAGGTGAAGTTCACCAAGGACCCGGTGTTCGGCTTCGAGATCCCGGCGGAATGCCCCGGCGTGCCCGCCGAGGTGCTCAACCCGCGCGAGACCTGGGCGGACAAGGCCCTCTACGACGCCAAGTGCAAGGAGCTGGCCGGCCTGTTCGCAGCGAACTTCAAGAAGTTCAATGTGACCAGCAAGGCCATCAACGGCGCCGGGCCCAAGCTGTAAGCGCCCGCCAGTCCGGAGAGGGCCGGCCCTGCCGGCCCTTTTCTTTTGCTCATAGGAGAAGGCTATTGACAGTCCCGGCGGAAAATAGTTTTATGTATCTGTAATTTGAAGTTCAATCATCAGGAGGACGTAACAATGCCCGCTGCAAAAGCAAACTCGAAGTTCATGGCCCCCCTCACCCCTAACGACACCCTGGCCGCGGTTATCGGCGCCAAGCCGGTTCCCCGCACCGAGATCGTGAAGAAACTGTGGGTCTACATAAAGAAGAACAACCTGCAGGACAAGAAGAACAAGCGCAACATCAACGCCGATGAGAAGCTGCTGAAGCTGTTCGCCGGCAAGAAGCAGGTCACGATGTTCGACCTGTCTAAGATCATCGGCAAGAACGTAGCCAAGTAAGCCGGTTGTTCCTGACTAACGCCGCCCGCCTCAAAACGGGCGGCGTTTTTTTGTCCATGGCGCCCGCCTCGGGCCGGACCATCTAGGTCCAAAGGCCCAGGGCCGGCTTGGTCCTTTAGGGATTGACATTCGTCAACCCATGCCCCATACTATGTTTAGGTGAATCTTATGAAACGCGGGCTACTGATACTTACTCTTCTGAGCGCGGCCACCCTGGCCGGCGCTCCCCTGCGCGCGGAGCTGGGCGACCCCTCCGTGACCCCCGCTTCCTATTACGGCGACAATGACCTGCGCGACTACTACCAGGCCACCGTGGCCATGCGCAAGCTGTCCGAGTCCACCGTGGCCCTCTTCGCCCCCCGCGGCCTGGTGCGCGGTGAGGACGGCAACTATACCGTGCGGCAGGTCACCCTGCGCCAGCGCTTCAACCTGCGGGACGGCGAGGCCTTCGCGGAGCAGCCCGCGGCCGCCTACTGCTCGGGGGTTCTGGTGGGTCCCGACCTGGTGCTGACCGCCGGCCACTGCTTCCAACCCGACCCCCGGGGCGGCCCCTGCGGCTCCGTGCGCTTCCTCTTCGGCTACGCGGTCGGCCGCGCCGGCTCGCTGCCCTCTTCTTTCCCGGCCGAGGACGTCTACGGCTGTAAAGAGATAGTGGCCCAGCAGGTCAAGGACGACGGCACCAACCTGGTCTGCCGCAACGGCAGCTGCACGCGGGGCGAGCCCGCGGGCAAGGGCGCCGATTACGCGCTGGTCCGCCTGGACCGGACGGTCTCGGGCCGCACCCCGCTGGCCATCAGCCGCTCCGCGGTAAGCGCTGGCGCCAGCGTGGGCGCCATCGGCTATCCCAGCGGCATGCCGGTCAAGATCCAGGAGACCGGCGCCACCGTGCGCACGGTCACCCGCAGCGGCTATTTCGTGGCCGACCTCGACACCTTCGGCGGCAATTCCGGCAGCCCCGTTTTCAACCTGGAGACCTACAGGATAGAGGGCATCCTGGTGCGCGGCGGCGTGGACTACGTCTACACCGCGCAGGGCTCCACCGCCACGGTCAACGACCCCCGCAACCCCAACAACTTCGAGCCCGGCCGCGCCAATGTCTACGAGCAGAACGGCGGCCGCGGCGAGGACGTGACGCTGATCTCCGAGGTGCAGGCCCTCATCCCGGCCACCGAGATGGAGGCCGCGCTGGACAACGCCGGCAGCCTGCGCGGTCAGCGCGGCGCCTCTCCCAGGCCGGTGCCGGCCGTCTACACCCCCGGCCAGGGCGGGTACAGCGTGCAGCCCGCCCTCTACACGGTGCCGGAGCCCTCGGCCCCGCAGCCCATTTCCATCTGAGCCCTTTATGAAAGCCCTGGCGCTATTCGCACTGCCCCTGCTGCTAGCGGCCCCGGCCGCGGCGGACGAGTACGGCGCCAAGACCATCTACGGCGGCGACAGCCGGCGCGATTTTTACCAGGTGACCGACGCGGCCGAGCGCTCCGCCCTGCCAGCCGCGGTGTCTTTGTTCCGCGACAGCGCGCTGGCCGCTTCCGGGGAAAATTTCGCTCCCGGCGGGCAGCTGCTTGGCCACCAGAGCCGCGGCCTGTGCCCGGGCACGCGCTTCTTCGAGCAGCGCAGCGCGGCCTTCTGTTCCGGCACGCTGATAGCGCCCGACCTGGTGCTGACCGCGGGCCACTGCATGGGGGACAAGAACAAGCCCGCCAGCCGCTGCGCGCGCACCCGCTTCGTCTTTGGTTTCGCGGTGACCGCGGAAGGCCGGCAGCCGGGCGTCCTGGGCGGGGAGAATGTCTACTCCTGCGCCGAGGTAAAGCTTTATACGCATGACAATACCGGCGACTACGCCGTGGTCCGGCTCGACAGGGCCGTGACCGGCCGGCGCCCCGCGCGGCTGTATACCGCCGCCCCGCCCGCCGCCGGGGCCCCGATCTTCACGATAGGCGGCCCCTACGGCCTGCCGCTCAAGGTCTCCGACGACGCCGAGGTCCGCTCGGTCTCAGCGGGCAAAACTTTTTTCACCACCAACCTCGACACGTCCGGGGGCAACTCGGGCGGCGGCATCTTCAGTGCCCGCACCGGGCGGCTGCTGGGCGTGCACACGGCCAGCTGGGACCCGGACCTGGTAGGGCGGCCGCTGCCGCCCGGCCACGGCCTGCCGCCGGACGACGCGCGCGTGAAGGCCGGCAAGTGCAAGGTGATCAGCGTTTTCGGCCAGGACGACGGGAACGGCAAGAAGGGCTACGCCCTCTCCGCCATAGCCGGCCTGGGGGCCTTGCTGGCCGGCGGCCAGCCCAAGGACGCCGTGGTGGATATGCCGCCCGTGACCGAAATACCTTCCGGGAGGATAGACCTCTCCGGGTTCGGGGCTCTTCCGTAAAAGCCGCCTCGGACTTAAAAAGAAAACGCCCCTTCCGGGGCGTTTTCTTTTTGGGCGCGGCCGCGCGTCAGTCTTTGCGGCGGTCAACTATGTAGTGGCTCTTGTCTGAGGCCTTGGCGCCCTTCTTGAGCTCGGTGCCGATATTGCTGACCTGGGCGAACGAGAGCAGCGGGCGGGCCGTGTTGTGCACGATGCCGATGGCGATGGAGAGGAAGGGGAATTTCTTGATGTTGCCCTGCCGGTCGGCGGCCACGATATGGCCGGCCTCGCGGTCGGTCTTGCTGTAGAAAGAGGGGGCTATCTCGTCGAAGGCGTGCGTGATGCGCCGGGCCAGCTCTTCGGAGCGGGCGAACTCGGTGACCACTATGAAGTCGTCGCCGCCGATGTGGCCGATGAAGTCCTGCGAGTCCTCGTTCTGGATGGTCAGCTTGACCAGGAGGTTCGCCGTGGCCTTCAGCACCCGGTCGCCGGCCTCGAAGCCGTAGGTGTCGTTGTAGGCCTTGAAATTGTTCAGGTCCAGGTACAGCACCGCGAACTGCGAGTTCTTGGCGATCTCGCGCTCCACGCGCGCCTGGATGGACGGGTTGCCGGGGAGCTTGGAAAGCGGGTTGGTGTCCAGCACCTGCTTGTTGCGCTTGAGGATCATGCGGATGCGCGCCACCAGCTCGTCGGCGTCCACCGGCTTGATCAGGTAGTCGTCTATGCCCATGCTCAGGCCCTTGAGCTTGGCATGCTTCTCGCCGTAGGCCGTCACGATGATGATGGGAATGTGGGCGAAGAGGGGGTTGTTCTTGAGGTCCTGGGCCACTTCCAGGCCGTTCTTGCGCGGCATGTTGTAGTCCAGCACGATGATGTCGGGGCTGGTCTCGAAGACGGCCTTCATGGCTTCCGCGCCGTCTACGGCGGTAATAACCTCGAAGCCGGCGTATTCGATCATTTCCTTCATCAGGTAGAGCAGCTCGGTCTGGTCGTCGGCCATCAGCACGCGCGGGCGGACCGGCTTAGGCGCTTCGGGCGCCCCGGGCGCGGGCGCGGCGGAGGCGGCTCCGGTCTGCTCCTCTATCAGCTTGAGCAGCAGGTCGCGCGGCAGCTCGCGCGCCACTATCTCCGGCAGGCCGGTCAGCACGCCGCGCTCCTGGTAGTTGTCCAGGCGCAGGGCGCTGAGCACTATGATGGGGATGTTGGAGGTGGAGGCGGAGTCCTGCATCTCTTCCATTATCCGGAAGCCGTCCTTGCCGGGCATCATGAGGTCGAGCAGCAGCGCGTCCGGTTCCTCCGACTGCATCACATCCAGCACCGCTAGGGCGTTGTTGACCACCACGGCGCGGTAATTGTTGGCTTCGAGGAACATCTTCACGAGGTCGGAGAACTCTGTATCGTCGTCGGCCACCATCACGGTCTGCTGGCGGCCGGCCTGCGGCGGCGCGGCCTTGAGCAGCGCGGCCTTGAGCGCCTCGAAGTCAACCGGCTTGGTCAGGTAGCCGCGCACCGAGGGCGCGGGGCCGGTGACGATATTGGTCTTGGGCGTCTGAGAGAAGATTATGATCTTCTGACGCTCGGTGAAGGGGTTTTTCTTCACCTCGTTGATGAAGTCGAGCGGGTTGAAGGCCTGGATGAGGATATTGAGGATCACCAGGTCCGGCTTCCAGTTCTGCACGGCCGTGAGGGCCTGCTGGTAATTGCCCACCGTCTGGGAAGAATAGCCGTGCTCGTCGAGGAAAGCCGTCAGGGAGGCCGCCGCCGCGGCGTCGGTGTCCACTATCAGAATTTTCCTGCCGTTGGCGGCGTCCATTCTTTGATTCTAACATTGTTTAATTGGGGAAACAAGAACGCGGAATAATAGTAGAATTTAGCCGTGGCCGAGAAAGAAAACTGGTGGAATTACGCCCAGATCGGGCTGGAGCTGGCCGGCGCAGTGCTGCTGGGCTTCTTTGGCGGTTTCTGGCTGGACAAGAAGCTGGACACCCTGCCGTGGCTGACGCTGGCCGGCGCCGTGGCCGGGCTGGCCGCCGGCTTCTACCGCGTGGCGAAGGAGCTTTTCAGGGTTCCGCCCGCGGAGGGCGGCAAGAAATGACGGGCTCGCCCTGGCTGACCGCCCTCGCGGGCGCCGCGCTGGGCGCGCTGGCCGGCTGGCTGTCGCGCGCGGCCCTCAAGCGCGTGCTGCGCGCCTCCGACCCCGTCTTTTACTCGGTTTTCGCCGGCGGCATTTTCGCGCGGCTGCTCCTGCTGATAGCGGCGGTTTGGCAATTGCGCCGCGAAAGTTATACAATAATTGTCTTATTTATCGCGCCTATGATAGTGGTGCAGATGTTTTTCGAGGTTTTCCCGCTGAAGCATGGACCTAAAAGCGATACTTGAACACCACGTGACGGACCGGATCTGGTCCCGCATTTACGTCGGCCCGCTGGACCTGCCGCTGTCCAAGCACCTGCTGATGATGGGCATCGCTTCGCTCATCCTCCTGGTCGTCTTCCCTTTGATAGTACGCAGCCGCTCGGCCCGGCTGGCCCCTTACCGGGGCATGATAGAGGCGACCGTGCTGTTCCTGCGGGACGAGGTAGTGATCCCCAATATGGGACGCAAGGGCGCGGCCTACACGGGCTACTTCGCCACGCTGTTCTTCTTCATCCTGCTGATGAACCTGATAGGCCTGGTGCCCTACGGCGCCACGGCCACCGGCAACCTGGCCGTCACGGCGGGCCTGGCGCTGACCACCTTCGCGCTGGTGAACTTCTCCGGCATCAAGGAACAGGGGCTCTTCGGCTATTTCGCGCACCTGGTGCCCAAGGGCGTGCCGCTGTGGCTGTACCCGCTGATGTTCCCCATCGAGCTGATGGGCCTCTTCATCAAGACCTTCGCGCTCTGCATCCGTCTCTTCGCCAACATGATAGCGGGCCACATCGTGATCCTCGTTTTCATCTGCTTCATCTTCATTTTCGGCGCCTACGGTACGGCTTTCGGCCTGCTGGTGGCGCCGGTCTCGGTGGGGCTGGTGCTGTTCACGCTGCTGCTGGAACTGCTGGTGGCTTTCCTGCAGGCCTATATTTTCGTCACGCTGACGGCGATCTTCACCGGCGCGGCGATGCACCCGCATTGAGCGGGAAGTTTTCTGGTTTCAAACTTAACGGAGGTAGTACAATGAACGACCTTACATTCCTCGGACTCGGCTACATCGGCGCGGGCGTAGGCGCGGGCCTCACGCTCATCGGCGCCGGCCTGGGCATCGGCAAGCTGGCCGCCAGCGCGCTGGAGGGCACCGCCCGCCAGCCCGAAGCCGGCCCCGCCCTGCGCACCACGATGATCATCGCGGCCGCCCTGATCGAAGGCCTCGGCTTCCTGGCCCTGGTCATCTGCTTCTTCGCGGTCATGAACCTGGCCATGCCCAAGGCGCCCGCCGCCGACGGCGCGCCCCAGGCCCAGACCACGCACTAAAAGCCCCAAGGCAGCTCCGGGCCGCGCAAGCCGCGGGCCCGGGAGGTGACATATGGAAGCATTGATCAGGCCCGAATTAGGGCTTACCTTCTGGACTATAGCCTGCTTTGTCCTGCTGACGCTGCTGCTTTCCCGCACCGCGTGGAAGCCGCTCATGCAGGCCGTGGAAGAGCGCGAGCGCGCCATAAAGAACGACCGCCAGACGGCGGAGACGGCGCGCGCCGAGGCCGAGAAGCTTAAGGCCGAGTTCGAGGCCAAACTGGCCGAGCTGAAGGGCGAGGTCGGCCGCCGCCTCGACGAGGCCCGCGCGATGGCCCAGAAAGAGCAGGACGTCCTGATAGAGGCCGCCCGCAAGAGCGCCGGCGTGATAGTGGACTCCGCCCGCCGCGAGATAGAGGCCGAGAGGCAGGAGGCCGCGCGCGACCTGAAGAACAAGGTCGCCGAACTCTCCGTGCTGACCGCCGAGCGGATCATGCTCAAGCAGCTGGACCACCGGGCCAACACCGACCTGGCGTCGCGCTACCTGGCCGAGCTGGAAAAAGAGCGGCCCGACCTTAAGCTGGAGTGCAAATAATGGATTCCGGCGCCAAGATCCTCGCCAAACGCTACGCCAGGGCCTACATGGCCCTGGACGCCAAGGCCCACGGCGCCGAACTGGAGACCGAG
The DNA here is from genome assembly GCA_028688015.1 of Elusimicrobiales bacterium. GTDB lineage: Bacteria > Elusimicrobiota > Elusimicrobia > Elusimicrobiales > UBA9959 > UBA9959. Next base: position 358,651 of record JAQTZB010000003.1, read on the forward strand.
GCCGGCCGCAAGCTGGAAAGCCTGCGCCGGCTTTTCGAGGCCGCCCGCCCGCACATGAAGGCGCTTACGCACCCGGCCGTCAACAGCGAGGTCAGGCAGCTGGTGCTGGCCAAGATCCTGGGCGCCGGCAATACCGGCCCGGCGGCCGCCTTCGCGGACCTGCTGGTGCGCAAGGGGCGCTTCGGCCTGCTGGACGACATCATGCAGGAATGCCTGCGCATCAACGACAATTTTTGCGGGGTGGTCCGCGCCGAAGTCTACAGCCGTTTCCCGCTGTCGGAAGGCGAGGTGAAGCGCATTCAGAAGATGATAGGCTGCGTGACCGGCAAGAAGGTGAATTTGCGCCAGGTGCTGGCCGAGCGCGTGGTGGGCGGCTTCGAGATCAAGATAGGCGACACGCTGATAGACGCTACCGTGCGGGGCAGGCTCGACGCCATGAGGGCCGGCCTGCTCAAAGGATAACCCGGATTTATGATACGACCTGAAGAGATCACTGAAATCATCAAAGGGCGGATAGAGAAGTTCATCCCCGAAGCGCAGCTGTCCGAGACCGGGCAGGTGCTGCAGGTGGGCGACGGCATCTCCCGCATCTACGGCCTTAACGGCGCCCTGGTGGGCGAGCTGGTGGAGTTCGAGGGCGGCGTGTCCGGCATGGTGCTCAATATCGAGCGCGAGAATGTCGGCGCGGTCATCATGGGCTCCGACACCCTCATCAAGGAAGGCGACCGCGTGAAGCGCACCGGCCGCGTGCTGGAAGTCCCCGTCGGCCCCGAGCTGGTGGGCCGCGTGGTGGACGCCCTCGGCAACCCCATAGACGGCAAGGGCCCGCTGAACGCCAAAAAAAAGCGCCCCGTGGAGGTGATCGCGCCGGGCGTGGTGGAGCGCGCCCCGGTGAAGGAGCCGCTGCAGACCGGCCTGAAGGCCATAGACGCCATGATCCCCATCGGCCGCGGCCAGCGCGAGCTCATCATCGGCGACCGCCAGACCGGCAAGACCGCCGTCGCGCTCGACGCCATCATTAACCAGAAGAACGAGCCTGCCGACAAGCGCCCCATCTGCATCTACGTGGCTATCGGCCAGAAACAGTCCACCGTGGCCCGCGTCGCCAAGATCCTGGAGGACAACGGCGCGATGGAGTACTCCATCATCGTTTCCGCCTCCGCCTCGGACCCGGCGTCCATGCTGTACCTCGCCCCCTACACCGGCTGCGCCATCGGCGAGGAGTTCATGTGGAACGGCAAGCACGCGCTGGTCATCTACGACGACCTGTCCAAGCACGCGCAGAGCTACCGCCAGATGTCGCTGCTGCTGCGCCGCCCGCCCGGCCGCGAAGCCTACCCCGGCGACGTGTTCTACCTCCATTCCCGCCTGCTCGAGCGCGCCTGCAAGCTGTGCGACAAGAACGGGTCCGGCTCGCTGACCGCGCTGCCCATCATCGAGACGCAGGCCAGCGACGTGACGGCCTACATCCCGACCAACGTCATCTCCATCACCGACGGCCAGATCTACCTGGAGTCGAGCCTCTTCCATTCCGGCATCAAGCCCGCCGTCAACGTGGGCATCTCGGTGTCCCGCGTGGGCAGCTCGGCGCAGATCAAGGCCATGAAGCAGGTGGCCGGCCAGCTGCGCCTGGACCTGGCTCAGTACAACGAGCTCGCGGCCTTTGCGCAGTTCGGCTCGGACCTCGACAAGGCCAGCATGGACCTGCTCAAGCGCGGCCAGCGCATGGTGGAACTGCTCAAGCAGGACCAGTACGCGCCGATGCCGGTGCAGGAGCAGGTGGCGGTGCTGTTCGCAGGGACGCGCGGCTACCTCGACGATGTAGAGCTGGAGAAGGTGAGGCATTTTGAGTCGGGGCTGGTGAAGTACCTGCGCGACGCCTACGCGAACCTCCTGGCCGATATCGCCGAGAAAAAACAGCTGGACCAGGCCCTGACCGACCGCCTGGCCGACGCGGTCACCGACTTTAAGAAAAAGTTCGCTTAAGAAGGGGCTATGAAAAAGTACCTCGTCACCGGCGGCGCCGGGTTCATCGGTTCCAACATCGCCTTCGCCCTGGAAAAAGAGCGCAAGGCGAAAGTGACCGTGCTCGATAACTTCTCTTCTGGCCATTACAAGACCCTCGTCGGCTTCGGCGGCGACGTCGTGGCGGGGGACATCCGCGAAACGGGCTGGTTCGATAAGGTCGGCCCCGTGGACGCCATCCTGCACCAGGCCGCGATAGTGGACACCACCGTCAGCGAGCAGCGCGCGATGATGGAGGTCAACGTGGACGGCTTCCGCAACGTGCTGGACTTCGCCCTGAAGGCGGGCGTCAAGCGCGTGGTTTACGCGTCCTCGGCCGCCACCTACGGCAACGGCAAATGCCCCATGCACGAGGGCAGCGTGCCCGAACCTGAGAACGTCTACGGCTTTTCCAAGGCCATCATGGACAACGTCGCCATGGCCTTCGCGGCGGCCCACAAGGACATGACCATCGTCGGGCTGCGCTATTTCAACGTCTTCGGCCCGCGCGAGTACTACAAGGGCAAGATGGCCAGCATGGTCTTCCAGCTCTACAACCAGATGAAGGCCGGCAAGCGCCCGCGCGTCTTCAAGTTCGGCGAGCAGGTGCGCGACTTCGTCTACGTCAAGGACATCGTGCGCGGCAACCTGAACGCCCTCGACGCCGAGCGCTCCTGCGTCTGCAACCTGGCCTCCGGCCGGCCCGGCAACTTCAACGAGGTTATAGAGGCGCTGAACAAGGCCCTGCATACCGACCTCGCCCCCGACTATTTTGACAACCCGTACGGCTTCTACCAGAACAAGACCCACGCCGACCTGCGGCAGGCCAAGGCCCTGCTGAACTACCGGCCCGAGTGGGGCCTGGCCGACGCCATAGCGGATTACGTGAAGATCCTGGAGAAGGCGAAGATCTAAACCTATGGCTTCACTGCGCGACATCCGCAAGCACATCGCTTCTGTAAAGAGCATCAAGCAGATCACCTATGCCATGAAGATGGTGGCGGCGGCGCGCATCAAGCGCGCGCAGAACTCCATCCTGGCCTCCAGGCCGTTCGCGGTCGAGATGGACCGCCTGATAGGCGATCTGTACTGCGAGCTCGGCGAGGAAGACCTGGCCGGCACCCCCGCGCGGGAGCTCTTCTGCGAGCGTCCGACCGGCGGGCCTCTGTGCCTGGTGCTGGTCACGGCCGACAAGGGGTTGTGCGGCTCGTTCAACACCAACCTGCTGAAGGCCGCCGCGGCCTGGCTGAAAGCGAACCGCGGCCGCAAGATCTGTGTCATAGCCGTGGGGCGCAAGGGGCGGGATTTCCTGAAGCGCCTCAAGGGCCTGGACCTGGAGCTCGTCCACGAGATGGTGGGGATTTTCCCCAAGGCCGGCTACGTGCACGCGCAGCTGTTGACCGACGCGGTGCTCAAGCTCTATGGCGAGCGCCCCGTGGAGAAGGTCACGCTGATCTACAACGAATTCAAGTCGATGATAACGCAGAAGATAGTGACCGACCAGCTGCTCCCCCTGAAGAGCCACATCCTGGCCTGCGGCGCCAAGGGCCTTTCGGCGGATTTCGATTTCGAGCCGCGCAAGGCCGAGCTGCTGGGCGCGCTGCTGCCGCGCCACCTGGGCGCGCAGCTCTACCGCACCCTGCTCGAGTCGCAGGCGGCCGAGCTGGCCGCGCGCATGAGCGCCATGGAGGCCGCCTCCAAGAACGCCTCCGAGTTGATTGACGGCCTCACTTTGAAGATGAACAAGACCCGCCAGGCGATGATCACCACGGAGCTCAACGAGATCGTGAGCGGCGCCGAGGCGCTGGGCGGCTGAAGACTTTAAGGAGCAAAGCATGAACACCGGTAAAATCGTGCAGATAATCGGGCCCGTGTTGGACATCGAGTTCCAGCAGGGCCAGCTGCCGCGCATCTTCAACGCGCTGCGCATCAAGTACAAAGAGGACGGGGCCGAGAAGACGCTGGTGGCCGAGGTCGCCCAGCACCTGGGCGACAACACCGTGCGCGCCATCACGCTGGGCCCGACTACGGGCCTGGGCAAGGGCCTGGAGGCCAAGGACACCGGCGCGCCGCTCAAGGTGCCGGTGGGCGACGCCTGCCTGGGCCGCCTGATGGACGTGCTGGGCGAGCCCAAGGACTACCGCGGCCCGATCGACACCAAGGAATCGCTGCCGATCCACCGCGACCCCCCGCCGCTGACCGAGCAGAAGACCTCTCCTGAAATTTTCGAGACCGGCATCAAGGTCATCGACCTGCTCGCCCCGTTCATGAAGGGCGGCAAGGTGGGCCTGTTCGGCGGCGCCGGCGTGGGCAAGACCGTGGTCATCATGGAGCTCATCAACAACGTGGCCCGCGAGCACAAGGGCTGCTCCGTGTTCGGCGGCGTGGGCGAGCGCTCCCGCGAGGGTAACGACCTGTGGCTCGACATGCAGGAATCCAAGCTCTCCGACGGCTCCACGGTACTCTCCAAGACCGCGCTGGTGTTCGGCCAGATGAACGAGCCGCCCGGCGCTCGCGCGCGCGTGGGCCTGACCGCCCTGACGCAGGCCGAATATTTCCGCGACCAGAAGGGCCAGGACGTGCTGCTCTTCCTGGACAACGTGTTCCGCTACGTGCTCGCCAACGCCGAGGTGTCGGCGCTGCTGGGCCGCATGCCGTCGGCCGTGGGCTACCAGCCCACGCTGACCACCGAGATTGGCTGGCTGCAAGAGCGCATCACCTCGACGAAGAAGGGCTCCATCACCTCCATCCAGGCCGTCTACGTGCCCGCCGACGACTTTACCGACCCGGGCGTGGCCAACGTGTTCACGCACCTGGACACCACCGTGGCGCTGTCCCGCTCGATAGCCGAGCTGGGCATCTACCCCGCGGTGGACCCGCTGGACTCCACGTCGCGCATCCTGGACCCGCGCGTGATAGGCGGCGAGCATTACAACACCGCCCGCGGCGTGCAGAAGATCCTGCAGCGCTACAAAGAGCTGCAGGACATCATCGCCATCCTGGGCATAGATGAGCTGTCCGACGAGGACAAGAAGACCGTCAACCGGGCGCGCAAGATCCAGAAGTTCATGTCGCAGCCGTTCTCCGTGGCCGAGAAGTTCACCGGCCGCCCCGGCAAATATGTGCCGATCAAGGAGACCATCCGCAGCTTCCAGGAGATCCTCAGCGGCAAGCTGGACGACCTCCCCGAGCAGAACTTCTGGATGGCCGGCGGCATCGAAGAAGTCATAGAGCGCTCGAAGCAGGCCGCGAAATAATATGGAAAAGAAGCGCCTGCTGCTCACGATAGTCACTCCGGAGAAGACCGTCCTCACGGACAAGCCGGTGGACTTCGTCACCATCCCCGCCGCCGGCGGCGAGATGGGCGTGCTGCCCGGCCACGCGCCGCAGGTGGCGCAGCTGCGGGAAGGCGTCATGCTTTACCGCGACGGCCACCAGAAGGAGGTCTTCGCCGTCCTCAACGGCTTCGCGGAGATCTTCCGCGACCGGGTGCTGGTGCTGGCCGAGGCAGCGGAGCTGGCCAAGGAAGTCAGCGAGGAGCGGGCGCGCCAGGCCTACCAGCAGGCCAAGCAGGCGCTGGCCATGCGCGGGGCGGATATGGACCTCGACGAGGCTACCGCCTCGCTGCGCCGCGCCGCGGTACGCATGAAGGTGGCCGAGTTCCGCCGCAAGCACAAGATGTAAGCGCCTCCAAAGCGCCAAAAGAGACCGCCCGGTAACAATACCCGGGCGGTTTCTTTTTATAGCTAGCGGCCTGCCGCAGGGGGGGCCGCGAGAAGCCCAGTCGGGGCCAGCAGGGGAGGGGCCCCGTGCTCCTGGGCAGAGGGGAACCGTTGCGCGGTTCCCCCCGCCCTTTGGGAATTTAAGGGCGGGGCCCCCCTCCCCAAAGTCGCACGGAACCCCTCCCCTGCCGTCCCCTCCGTATATTTGTCAGTACTACCACAAGCGAGCAACCAGCGGAGACCGCAGGGGGTAGGGTTAGCAAAACCTTCATGAGCCCGACGCTTGCGTAAGCGCGGAGGGCGAATGATGAGCGAGGCCACGGTGTGGCCGAGCGCGTTTTGCGTTCCTACCCCCTGCGGTAGGCCGCCACCCACGAGCGCCTCCCAACTGGCCTCATAGCAGTTCCATGAAAAAAATTAAAAAATAAGAATTGAAATTACTTAACTGCGGTGTGGACGGCGACGGCGCCGGGAAAGAGGGGGGTGGCTTTTACGCCGGAGAAGCCGGCCTCGGAGAGGAGCGCGGAGAAGTCGGCGGCGCGGTAGAAGTTCAGGATGGTGTTGAGCAGGAAGAGGTAGGAGGGCCTGCTCTTCGGCGAGAGCAGGTTCAGCAGGCCGATGGCGGCTTTGACGTAAACGCGCATCAGCAGCCAGATCAGCGGGTTCTCCGGGCGCGTGGTCTCGACGTTGAGGAAGACGCCGCCCGGCTTCAGCACCCGGCGGAACTCGCGCAGCGCGGCCAGCAGTTTTTCGCGGTCCAGGTTGAGGTTGCGGGTGGCGAAGGAAATGGTGACGAGGTCGAAGGCGGCGTCCGGGAACGGCAGTTCTTTGGCCTCTGCGCGCACGAAGGTCAGTTCCGGCGCGCGCTTCGCGGCCGAAGAGAGCATGGCTTCGCTGAGGTCTGCCCCGGTGAGGTGCAGGGAGGGTCCGAAAGTCCTCCGGAGGGCCAGGCAGAAGTCGCCGGTGCCGCAACAAGCGTCCAGCGCGCCCCGGGCGCCCGGGGCTGCCGCGCGGGCCAGGGCGGCAGCCCGGCGGCGCCAGTATCTGTCGAGGCCGAAGGTCAGGAAGGAGTTGGCTGCGCCGTAAAAAAGGTAAATGCCGTCATAAAACCCGGCGATAGCCAGCTCTGTTTTAGACGGCATTTAGGACCGAAGAAAAAACGCGGAACTACTTTTTCTCTTCTTTGTTGTCGTTCTCGGCCACGAACTTCTTGATGTCCTCGATCCCCTCGATGATGAGGCGGGCCTTGGAAAGGCCGAAGGAGAACGGGTATTTGTCGTTCTCATTGCGCTTGAGTATCAGGACGGGCTGGCCTTTGTATTCAGTTCTTTCTACGATCATGATCTTCCTCCACGCGCTTGCCCCCCTTGGGGCGCGCTTAAGCCCTAATAATAGCACAAACAAAACGGGCTTTTCAATAATAATATAATTTATTCATATTTATAAATCAAGGGGCGGCCTTTTGACGGGCCGCCGGCATTCTTTGTAAGATTCGAATTATGGGGAAAAAAGAACTGTTCTGGGAGCTGGCCACCAAGGCGGTAAAGACGCTGGTGGCCCTTTTTACGCTGTTCGCGATAGGCTATTTCGTGGAGCGCCTGCCTTTCGCCCAGTCGCTGCCTTTCATAAGTCAGAAACTGCCGGTCAGCGTGTTCCTGAACGCTGTGGTTTCGCTGCTGGCGGTCGTGGTCTTCATCCGGTTCGGGGTGGAGGCTTCGCCCTGCGCCGACGGCATCATGGATTTCATGCCCGGCGCGGGCAAGTTCTCCCGCAGCGTGGTGAAGATCCTCGCGCTGCTCTTCTCCTATTTCGCCTTCAAGCCGGCCGTGGCGCCGTTCATGGAGGATTACGAGTGGGCCTACGAGGCGCTGTTCCTGGGCTTCACGCTCTTTTACCTGGTGCGCGCGGGCCTGCACCTCTACGCCGCCAGCGAGAACATCAGCAAATTCCTCGTCGAGGCGCTGCGCCAGCCGGTGCCGGCGGTCAAGCCGCCGGGGGGACCGCCTGAAAAGCGGCCGTAGCCGGAGGGGCGGGGCGACCCGCCCTTTTTCTTTTACCGAAGATTACAGGGGGATGGCGGCGGAATGCGACGCGGCCGAAGCGGCCGCGTTCTTGAGAAGCTTTACACAATAGCGCGCGTTGCGCAGCCCCGAGCCAGGCGGCAGCTCCCCGTCTATTTCCCTTCTGAAGCGGTCCAGCTCCGCCTTGAGCCAGGCGGGCCGGGCCTCTCCGGGCGCGGCGCCGTCCGAGAGCTGCAGGTCTTCCGCCGGGAGGCCGCGGGGCTCCAGGCGCAGCGCGGCGCCGTCGAGCTCCAGCGCGCCAGCGCTGCCGGCCGCCGAGACGCGCAGGCGTGGCTTCGCGGCTCCGCCTGCCAGGTAGATAAAGCCGTCGCCGCGGCCGAAGTGCACGTGGAAAGCGGCGGAGTCGCCCGGCGTCAGGCGCGCTTCTACGGCTGCGGGCGGGCGGCGCACGGCGCCCAGCAGCAGCGAGGCCGCCTGCCAGGCCTCCGGCGAGGCCGTCCAGTCGGCAGGTCCCGGCCAGGCCAGCTCAAGCCGCGCCAGCGCGAAGGTCACCTCACCGGCCAGGCCGCGCGTGATCGCCTTTTCCAGCGCTCGGCACGACGGGGAATGCTCCCACGGCTGGGAGGCGAAAAGGACGCGGCCGGCTTTCTCGGCGGCCCCGCGCAGTTCTTCCAGTTCGGTGGTGGACCGGCAGAAGGGGGGCTCGCAGAAGACGTGGAGGCCCCGCGTCAGCGCGAGCTGCGCGGCCCGGAAGCATTCCCCCGGCGGCAGGCTGATGGCCGCGGCCTGGAGGCCGGGCTCCGAGAACAGCTCTTCCGCGCTCGCCCGCGCCGCGCCGGCAGGGAGGGAAAGAACGCCGCGGCCGGGGGCGGGGCAGTAGGCCGCGATATCCAGGCCGCCGGCCGCCAGCGCGCCGGGCCCGGGGCCGAAAGCGTCCGCGCCTCCCAGGAAAGCTGTTTTTAGCATGGCTACATTTAAGCAAAAAACAGCGGGCCGCGGCCTCCCCCTAAATATCCTGTTGACTTGTTGTTGCTTTCCTTGTAATAATTATTTAATATAAATGCTCTATACTGTGTAAGGCCGCGCAGAAACGCTGAGTAAGTGGTCGAGCGGCCCGGGGGCCGGAGGGTTTTTAAATCTAGATGCTTTCAAACCTGGTAAAAATGCTGTTCCCGCCTAAGGACGTCATAGGCATAGACATCGGGAACTACGCCGTAAAAATAGTCTGCTTCGGAGAAGAGAAGAAGGTCCTCAAGCTGAAGGACTGGGGCTACATCCCTCTCTCGATCAAGGCCGACGTCCCGCCCGAAGAGAGAAAAGCCATCATCTCGCAGGAGATCAAGACCTACATCAAGAAGAAGAACCTGCAGGCCAAGTACGCCGCCGCCTCCATTTCCGGCAACGCGGTCATCGTCCGCTACGTCAAGCTGCCCAAGCTCACCCGCAAGGAGCTGGACCTCACGATAGCCGTCGAGGCCGAGCCTTTTATCCCCTTCGACATCAAGGATGTCAACCTCACCTACAGCATCCTCAACGACGCGCCCGAGGAAGGCGAGCCCAAGATCGACACCGTGCTGGTGGCCGCCAAGCGGGAGGCCGTGCAGGACAAGATAGACATCATCTCCGGCGCCGGCCTCGACCCGCTCATCATCGACGTGGACTCCTTCGCGCTGGAAACCCTCTACGACCGCCTCGCCCCCAAGGGCGAGAACAATTCCGTGCTGCTGCTCAACATCGGGCAGAAGGTCACCAACCTCTCCATCATCACCGCCGGCGTCACGCGCGTCGTGCGCGACATCTTCATCGCCGGCGCCACGCTGGACAAGGCCATCGCCAAGGCGCTCAAGACCGACGTCGGGGCCGCCGACGCGCTGAAGAAAAGCCGCGTCGTGCTGGTAACCGACGAGGACAAGGAGGCCGCCATCGAGGCCTTCGACCGCGAGGGCATAGCCGCCTCCAGGGCCGTCTCCGGTGTGCTCAAGGACCTCTATACCGAGGTTTCCCGCTCCATCGACTTCTACCTCTCGCAGGGCGTGGAACATTCCATCTCCAAGATACTGCTTTCCGGCGGCGTGTCCAACCTCGGCAACGTCGGCAAGTTCCTCTCCTCGGAATTCAAGGTGCCCGTCGAGGTGATCAACCCGCTCGCCTTCCTGCCCGAAATGCCCAAGAACCTGCCCAAGGACGTGCTGCCCTCCCTGGCCGTGGCCGCGGGCCTGGCGCTGCGCAAAATGAAGGACTGGGAAGAATGATAAAGATAAACCTCATTCCGCCCGAGTACATAGCCAAGATCAACCGCAAGGTGGTGATCGCGAAGGTGGTGCTGGGCGTAGTCGTGTCCGCCGCCGTCATCATGCTCGTGTCCAGCTGGCATTTCGGGCGCTCCAAGCGCCTGGAGATGCGCCTCGCCGACCTGGAAGCCGAGATGGTCATCCTGCAGAAGGACGTCGACCGGGTCAAGGAGATCGAGAAGCAGATCGCCGAGGTGCAGAAGTACCTGGACTCCATCAACAGCATCAACAAGAACCGCTTCGTTTACACCAGCTTCCTGCAGGACCTGGTCAGCGACCTGCCCGGCACGATCTGGTTCGGCAACGTCAATACTACCCTGGCCGGCAGCGTGGTGAGCGTCAGCCTGACGTTAAACTCCAACTCCGCCTATGACCTGGCCTACTGGCTGAACTCGCTGGAGACTTCAGGCCCGTATAAGGACGTGACGATAGGCAATATCGCGGTCAGCGAGACCGAGATGGGCAAGAGGTTCACGGCCCCGCTGACGATGAAGTATAACTACAGGTAGACTATGGCCAACATACAGCTTACCAAGGAGCAGATGGGACAGATCGGCGCCGGCATCCTGTTCGGCGGCCTGTTCATCGGCCTCTACGTCTTCTACTTCTGGATCCCCTACGCCAAGATGATAGAGGAGAACACCGCCAAGGTCGAGGTGATGAACCGCGACATCGAGAACGCCAAGCGGCAGAAAGCCAAGTACAAGGACCTCGAGGGCAAACTGGTGAGCCTCAAGCTGGAGAAAGAGGCCGCCGTGAAGAAGCTGCCCAGCGAGAAGAAGATCCCCGACCTAATCCGCACCGTGACCCGCCTCAGCAGGAAGTACCGGGTGAACGTCATGGCCATCAATCCCACGGGCCAGAGCAAGGTGGAGTACTTCACCAAAGTGAATTACCTGATCACGGTCCGCGGCAACTATCACGACCTTGGGCGCTTCCTGACCGCGCTGGGTCTGGAGGAGCGCATCCTGACCTCCGAGAACCTCATCATGAGCGCGGCCGGGGGGGACAGCTCCGTCAGCGCCAGCTTCGTCCTGGCGGCCTACCAGTATAACGGGTAAATCATGACACAGCTCTTAACCGTCCTCCTGCTCTCTTGCGCGGCGCCCGCCGCGGCGCAGGTGCAGGTTTCCACTCACGCGCTCACCGTGGAGCAGGCCTATAAGCCCGCCAATACCCGCGACCCGCTGGTGGCCTCCACGGTCTACGGCGACCAGAAGGGGACCGGCGAGCACAAGAAGGCCGCCGCCTCCGACACGAAAGGCCAGTCGGTGGAGAAAGGAACCTTCAGCGTCTACGGCCTCAAACTTACCGGCATCATGGAGGACTCGCGCGGCCGCGAGGCCCTGTTCCGCGACGCCGCCGGGGCGGTCTACACTCTGAAGGCCGGCCGGCTCACAGATTCCAAAAAGAAAACCGTGCCCGGCGTTTCCGGGATAGTGAAGGGCAAGCAGGTAACCCTGATGACCGAAGACAAGAAAGTGCTCCATCTTAACCTGCGGGAGAACGAATGATGAAAAAATTCATAGCAGCCACCCTCACGGCGGCCCTGCTGGGGCCTAACCCCGCGCTGGTCCTCGCCGTGGAGAACGCCACCGTAAAATCGGTGCGCGTGTCCGCCGACAGCGTCTACATCGCAACCGACCGCCCGGTGGAATACAAGGCTTTCACCACCGAAGAGCCGCCGCGGCTCGTGCTCGAGCTGCTGGACTCGAAGCTCAAGACGCTGCAGGAGATCCCCGTCGGGGGGACGACGCTGCGCAAGGTGCGCACCGGCCAGTTCCAGACCAGCCCCGTCAGCATTTCCCGCGTCGTGATGGACCTCTCCCAGAAGACCGCCTACGAGATCACCCGCAAAGGCACCGAGCTCGTGGTCATGTTCGGCGCCAGGCCCGCCCGCGCCGCGGCCCCGGCCGTGAAGGACGCTCCCGCCGCCGCGCCGCAGAAAGTAAAGATCATAGCGCCGGAGTCCTCCGACACGAAGCCCGTGGTCATGACGCTCGAGCCCGCGCCGGTGAAGCCGTCCGACGTCAGCCGCGAGAGCGCCCCCGCGGTCATCGCCCCGCGCCGCTCCTCCTCCGCCTCCTCTTCCCGCAGCATCATGGACAGCCTGCCCCGCGAGCCCATCAGCTTCGACTACAGCGAGGCCGACGTGCGCGAGGTCATCGACATGCTGGCGGTCAAGGCCGGCATCAACATCATCTACGGCGACGACGTCAGCGGCAACGTGACCATCAGCCTGACCAAGGTGCCCTTCGACGAAGCCTTTAAGACGCTGCTGAGCGTTAAGGGCCTCGCCGCGCAGCAGGCCGGAGACAATATCCTGCGGATCGCCTCGCCCAACACGCTGCTGGCCGAGCAGAAGAAGGCGCTGCCGCAGACCCGCGTCTTCTTCCTCAGCTACGCCAAGGCCGCAGAGGTGAAGGTGCAGCTCGAGGCTGTTTCCAGCGCCGAGGGCCGCACCGCCAAGTATACCTCCGACGAGGCTAATAACGCCGTGATCGTCACCGACACCCAGCTGGGCCTGGATTCCACCGCCCGCCTGATCCGCAGCCTCGACCGCGTGCCCAAACAGGTGATGATAGAGGTGAAGCTGGTAGAGGTGGCGCTGGACCATTCCTTCGACCTCGGTTTCAACTGGAATTTCACCAACGCTGGCGGCTCGGCCGTAGGCACCGTCAACCTGCCCGGCCCGACGCCCGCCGGCAGCACCTACGGCGGCTCGCTGACCTTCTTCGGCAAGATCAGCGACCTCTCGTACAACACCGTTATCGCCGCCGCCGTGAAGAAGGGCAAGCTCAAGGTCCTCTCCGACCCCAAGGTGGCCACGCTCAATAACAAGGCCGCCACCATCAACATCGTCGACCAGGTGCCCTACACCACCAAGGAGTCCTCCATAGGCTCCGGCGGCGCTACCGTCACCACGGACAAGGTGACCTACGTACCCTCCGGCATCACGCTCAGCGTGACGCCCACGATCAACTCCGACGGGCGCATCGCCATGCACCTGATCCCCTCGGTCAGCCAGGCTTCGGGCGGCAGCGCCACCACGCCGCCGCAGACCAACACCCGCAGCACCGACACTAACGTCATCGTGAAGAACGGGGAGACCATCGTGATCGGCGGCATGATCCGCGACAGCCAGTCCGAGGACGTCTATAAGATCCCGATCCTGGGCGACATCCCGCTGCTGGGCATGCTTTTCAGGAAGAAATCCACGGCCAGGAAGCGGCTCGAACTGCTGATCTTCGTGACTCCGAAGATAATGGAAGACTGAACCGGCCGGGTTTCGGCGGCGAAGGGCCAGGGCCGGAGCGGACCTGGTCCTTCTTTTTTAAATGCTGAGCTATATCTTCGCCTTCGTGCTGGGCCTGGCCCCTGCACTGCAAGCCGTCTTTGACCTGCCGCTGCAGCTCGCGCTGCAGCGGGCGGTGCTGCTGGCCTGCCTGGCCTGGGCGGCGCTGCGCGCTCAGCGGGGCCTGCCGGCGGCTCTCGGCTCGCGCTCCCTGTGGCCGCTCTGGGCTGCGGCCGGGCTCTCGCTGGCCGCGCTGCTGGTCAGCCCCTTCAGGGGACAAATCTTCGCCGAATGGGGGAATTTCGCCGCCGGGCTGTTGATCTTCATCTTCGCCTCCTTCCTTAATAAAGAGGAGCGCGGCCGGGTGGAGGGGGCGGTGCTGGCCGGCGCCTGGCTGGTCTTCGCGCTTGCCCTGCTGCAGGCCTTCGCGCTAAAAAACTTCCACGACCGGCCGCCGCTCACCAACCTTAACGCGCTGGCGCTCTACGCGGTCATGATCTTCCCCCTGGCTCTGGGGCGCAGGAGCCGGTGGCCGCTCGCGGGCGCCATGCTGGTCCTGGTCATCTGGACGCAGTCTCTCGGCGCGGCCCTGGCCGGCCTGGCCGCCGCGGGCTTTTACGCCGCCTCGCGCCCCGCCGGCTCGGTGAAAGGCAGCGGCTGGCTGCTGGCGGCGCTGGCCGCCGCGGCCGTGGGCATCCTCTGGGTGCTGCAGGCCGACTCCCTGGCCGGCCGCCTGACCTGGTGGCGCGGGGCCTGGGACATGTTCCTGGCCCGGCCGCTATTCGGCTTCGGCCACGCTTCCTACACCTGGGCGCAGGCCGTCTTCCTGCCGGACGGCGCCTTCAGGGAGCGCTCCATCTACGCGCACAATTATTATCTGGAGTTCCTGGCCGAGAACGGCCTGCCCGCCGCGCTGGCCTGGTTCGCTGCGGTCTTCGCCGCAGTGCGCGCTAAAACCGGGCTGGCCAAATATTCCCTGATAGCGGCGCTGGCGCATTCTCTGGTGGACTTCGGCCTCTCCGTGCCGGCCAATTTCTGGCTGTTCTGCTTCCTGCTCGCCTCGCCCGCCGGCGAGGAGGTTGCTCCTCTCCCGTCGCGCCGCGCCGGCGCGGCCGTGCTGGGTTTCGCCGGCCTGCTGCTGGCCGCGCTGTTGGCGCTGGACCTGCGCGCGCTGGCCTTCGAGCGGGCAAGCCGCAGGGCGCTGGCCGCGGCGGGCACCGGCGACCTGCCCGCCGCCGAAGAGGCACTGCGGCCCGAATTGCGCCCGGGGCTATTCAGGGGCCGCACGCTGGAACTGCTGGGCCTGTTAAACATGGCCGACAAGAGCGCCCCGCCCGGCTACCGTTCCGCCGTCTATTACGAGCAGGCGCTGCTGGAGAATCCCTACAGTCCGGCCGCCTGGGGCAAACTGCGGCGGATCTACTCCCAGCCAGGGCTCGAGCGCGCCGCCGTCGGACTTGAGCGGCGGCGGCTGGAGGTTTTTAAATGACGCGCCCCGCCTGGCTTGAGCGCTCGCCGGCCTACGCGCCTGCTTTCCTGCTGGTCCTCGCTGCGGCGGCCGGCGGGCTGCGCACCCCCGGGACCTGGCTGCTGTTCGGTGCCCTGTATCTCGCCTGGACGGCGCTGCGCCCCGGCGGGCTGGCGGCGTCCGGCCAGGAGGCCGCGCTGCTTTTCTTCGGCTGGCTCGGCGCCGCGGCCGTCTTCTCCCCCGAGCCTGGCGTCTCGCTGGGAACGCTGGGCGGGTATGGCGTCTGCGCACTGGTCTTCTTTTCTGCCGCCGGAGGCGAGGGCGGCGAAACAGGGTGGCTGCGGGCCCTTTACGGCCTGGCCGCCGCGGCCGCCGTTGTCCTTCTCTATGAAAAGTTCTCCTCGGGCCTGGTGCACGGGCTGATAGGGCAAAACCCTAACTACTCCGCCGTTTTCTGCGCGGCTGCCTTCGCCCCTGCCGCCCTGGCGCTGGCCGGCGCAGGCGAAAATAAAGACCGCCTGCTCTACGGCGGTTTGGCCGCGCTGCTGGCCGCCGGCCTGGCCGCCTCCGGGTCGCGCGGAGCGCTGCTGGCCGGCTTCGCGGCCGCCGCCTGCGGTTTCGGGCTTACGAGACGCTGGCGCTGGCTGGGGGGGCTGCTGCTGCTGGCCGCGCTGGCCGCGGCCCTGCTGCCCGCCGCCGTCCTGGGAGCCGCGCTTAAATTGGAGGACCCGCGCGCCTTCGCCCGCCCGCAGCTTTGGGGCTCCGCGCTGGACGCGGCGGCGGCTTCGCCGCTGCTGGGCTGGGGCCCGGGCCGCTTCGCCGCCGCCTTTGAGCTGTTTAAATTTCCCTACTTCGACGGCGTGTCTTATTACGGGCACGGCACGCTGCACGCGCACAGCGAATTCCTGAACCTGGCCGCCGAGGCCGGCTTCCCGGCGGCGCTGCTGCTGCTGCTCGCCGTTTACCAAGCCGCGCGGGCCGGGTGGCGCGAGCGCCTGCCGTTCCTGCTGGCCGCGCTGGCCGCGCTGCTGCAGGGCGCGGTAGACATGGTGTTTTACTCGGGCGCGGTCTCGCTGCTCTTCTGGGGCTCGCTCGGCTTCGCCGCCGCAGGCGCGCCGGCCGCCGGAGGGAGAAAACTTAAAGTCTGGCTGGCCGCTGCCGCGCTGCTCTGTCTGCTGGCCCCTTACGCCGGCCGGCTGGCGCGGAGCCCGTACTCCGGGGAACTGGCGCTGGCTGAAAGCCGGCGCAGTCCGGTCGTAAAGCTGGCGCTGGCCCGGTCCGCCCAGGCCGCCGCGCCGACAAATGCCCTGCCCGTAGCCGAAGAAGGCTACGCCCGGGCCGCCGCGGGCGACCTGGCAGGGGCGGCCGACGCCTTCGGCCGCGCGCTCTCGCTGGAGCCGCGCTTCGACGGGGCCCTGGTGGCCCTGGCCGGCACCTACGCGCTGGCCGGGGACTACGCCTCCGCCTGCGCCGTCCTCGCCGGGGGCCCGCTCAACCTGGAAGCGCCGCAGGCGCGAAGCCCGTACAACCGGGCCCTGATGGATTTCGACCGGCAGGCGGCCGGCAAGCTGGAAAAAGAATGCGTGAAAAAGAAACCTGGAGCCGCTACTGCAGCTTCCCCCAAGCCGCGCTCGAAGGCAACGAAGTAACGCTGCTGAAAGACGGGGAAGAGGCCTGGCCCGCGATGCTCTCGGAGATAGAGGGCGCGCGGCGCTCCGTGCTGCTGGAATTCTATTCCTTCTCGGACGACTCCGCGGGCCGCGCAGTGGGTGCGCTGCTGCGCCGAAAGGCCAAGGCGGGCGTGGCGGTCTACCTGGTCTACGATTCGGTCGGCTCCATCTCCACCGACAGGAAATTCTTCCTGGAGCTGGCCGCCGCCGGGGTCAAAGTGGCCGAGTTCCGCCCCGTCATCTACTGGAAGCCTTACTGGAACTGGATCAAGCGCGACCACCGCAAGACGGTCTGTGTCGACGGGCGCTGCGCGTTCGTTGGCGGCTTCAACATCACCGAGAGCGACGCCCCGCGCTCGCTGGGCGGGCGCGGCTGGAAGGATACCTCCGCCCGCGTCTGCGGGCCCGCGGCCTCGGCGCTGGAGCGGCTGTTCTGGGAGTCCTGGGCGGCCTCCACGCCGGTTGACGGCAAGCCCTCTCCGGCGCTGCCTGTGACCGAACCCGGCCAGGCCGGCGGCAAGCGGGCCCTGGTGCTCTCGGCGGGCGGCTTCCGCAGCGTGCGCTCCATCCGGCGCAGCTACGTCTACGCCATGGAGCGCGCGCTGGAGCATATCTATATCACCAACGCCTACTTCCTGCCGGACAAACTGGTGTTGCGCCGGCTGGCGGAGGCCGCGCGGCGCGGCGTCGACGTGCGCATCATAGGGCCCAAGGAGACCGACCACCCGTACGTCCGGTGGGCCGCGTGGTCCGCCTTCGGCCGGCTCATCAGGAGCGGCGTGAAGGTTTACGAGTGGCAGGGCGCTATCCTGCATTCCAAAACGGCGGTGATAGACGGGATCTGGGCCTCGGTGGGCAGCCACAACCTGGATCATCGCTCGCTGCATTACAACCTGGAAGTCAACGTGAACGTTTACGACAGGTCCTTCGGCGCGGCGCTGGCGCGCGCCTTCAGGGACGACCTTAAGAATTCGAAACAGGTGACGCTCGATGACGTGCGCGGCCGGCCGTTGATGGCCAAGGCCGTCTCGCGCCTGCTCTACCTGTTCCGCTCGTGGGCCTGATGAAAACACTTCTCCTGATATTGCTCGCCGTTCTGCCGCCCGCCGTCCGGGCGCAGGAGCTCGCGCCGCAGAGCGCCTCCGCCGAGGAGGCCGCCGCCGTGGCCAATAAGCTGATGACCAGCCTGTTCTTCCGCGGCGAGGTGGCCGATAAGATACTCGACTCCGGAGAGGCCGGCCGCCTGGTGAACCTCGAAGGCGTGGAAACCAACGCCGAGGCGCGCGGCCTGCTGATCAACTGGATCCGCCGCAATCCTGAAAAAGCGGCCCAGCTCTACCTGAACCTGAAGGGCGCCGGGGGCAAGGTGCACACGGCCATCGAGACGCGCGAGATGACCTGGGAGTTCAACCCCGCCTTCCTCGAGGCCATCAAGGCCCTTAACGCGGCGGCCGGCAGCTCTTCCGTGTCTCGCGAGGCCATGGAGATAGCCGCCCGGCGGCTCTACGGCGGCTCGCGCGAAGAGGCGGACAGCCCCGTGCTGAAGGACGGCGGCGGCAAAGCCGGCGGCAAGGGGCTCACCCGCGACGATTTCGCCGACTACCGCCTGAACAAGGGTGCCCTGGACGCGGAGCTGACCCGGGCCGCGGCCTGGATGGACGCCGCGCGGCCGGAGGCGGTGCGCCTGAATATCGGCGACTCATACGGCGCCGCCCTCTCTATTTACCAGGAATTCCTGGTAGCCGCCTCCGGCCTCAAAGGGCGGGCCGCCATGACGGCGCAGGAATCTGCGCGCCTGGAGACCCTGCGCTCCGCCCTGCGCGCGGCGCTGGGCGCGCTGGCCCTGCGCGCGCGCATAGCAGAGCTGGCCGCCGCCGAGGCCGCGCTGGCCTCCGCGCGTGGCGAGCCCGGGGCCTCCGCGCTGCTGGCGGTACTGGGCAAACTGCGGGGTGAGCTGGAGGAATTGGCGGCGCTGGCCGAGTCCGGCCAGGCCGGCGCGAAAGAAGTTGCCGGCCTGGTGAATCTGGCCGAGGGCAAGTTCGCCGGGCTCTACCTGGCCTACTCGGCCTATGACGGCCTGCTGAGCCTCAAGCGGCGCTCCGCGCCCGGGGCTTTCTCCTGTCTCTACGATTATGCGGCTTACCGCTACCTAGCGGCCTTTTACCCGGCCTCGCCCTACCCCAAGGCGCGCGCCGAGCTGGCCGCCGCCGCCGGCGCCCTCGACGGCGCGCTGGCCAAAGCCGGCGCCGGAGACTTGCAGGGCGCCCTGGCCGCCGCCGACCCGGCCCGCCTGGAGGCCGCCGCGGCGCAGTTGCGCTCCTCCTCTTCCTTCTACCGCGCCGCCCAGTTCTTCGGCTGGGGCCTGCTGTTCCGCCCCGTGGAGCTGAAAGCCCTGCCGGGCAAAACCCGCCCCGCCTTCCGCCCCGCCTTTACCATCGCCGAGATAGTGAGGGGACGTTGATCTCTAATTCTCAATTATGAAAAAACTCTACATTTTCTCTTACGGGCTCTACCCCGGCCAGGTCACGCTGGAGGCGCTGGCCGCCATGAAGGAGTGCGGCGCGGTCTACACCCACTGCCTCGACGAGGCCACCGCAGCGCGCTTCGCCGGGCTTGCTCCGGGCCTCAAGTTGAATACCGGGCTGGACCGCGAGGCCACGGCAAAGGCGGCTGTTGCCGCGCTGGCAAAATTCGACACCGTCGGCTTCCTCACCTACGGCAACCCGCTGTTCCTCAACCAGACCGCGGCCGAAGTGATGAAAACCGCCGCCGCTAAGAAAGCCGCCGTACGCGTCTTCGCCGCGGTCTCCTCGTTCGACGCGCTCGTAAATCTTTTTAACCTGAATAAATTTTCGCCGCGCGGCCTGCGCATAGTGGACGCCGCCGCGGCCATAGACGCTCCGCACTTCACGCCTGACATGGACACACTGGTCTTCGTCCCCGATGTGCTGAACCTGAAGCCCAACGCCGCGGCGAAAAAGAAATTCATTGCCGCCGCCAGGGCCGCCTACCCGCCATCCGCGCCGGTCTACCTCGCCGACTGCGCCTCCATCTCCGCCTCCGAAGCCAAAGTCCTGAAAGGCACCATCGGCGCCCTCGCCGCCCTGCTCAAACAAGTACACGAACGCCACACCATCTTCCTGCCCGCAGTAAAAAAATAGCGGCTGCAGTCAGGCAGCCGCTCTCACCTCCGGGCCAGCGGCCCTACATTTTTTTTAAGAGGTCCAGTATTTCCAGGTCGCTTGGGTAGGGCATTTCGCGTTCGGCTTCTTCGGGAGTCATCCAGCGCATATCAAGGACCTCGTCGGGGGTTTTGGGTATCCCGTCGCCGCCGACGCGCTTTACCAGGAACCAGCGCACGTCCTTGTCCACTTCGGCGCAGCCGCGCACGAAACTATAACGGGCCGTGCAGAGGTCGGAGAGGATCTCGGTCTCCCAGCCGGTCTCCTCCAGCACCTCTCGCAGGGCGGCCTGCTCGGCTGTCTCACCCGGGTCGAGGTGGCCCTTCGGGAAGGTCCAGACCTCTTCGCCCTTCAGGTTGCGCATTTTTATGGCCAGGACGCGGCCGTCCTCGAAGACTACGCCGCCGGCCGAATGTTCTTTTTGGATTTCGGACATGGCTAGATAGGCTGGAGCGGGGCGTACTTGAGCATGAAGGTCTGCCGCACGCCGCTGTCGAAGACCACGGTCACCTTTGCCAGCTCGCCGGAGCCGATCTGGTCTACCACGCGGCCCGGGCCGTGCACCGGGTGCATCACCTTGCGGCCCTTGCCTACGCGCGGTATCGACGGGGGCGGCGTGTAGGAGGCCAGCACCTGCACGTCTTCCTCGCCGCTGCGCGTGGCTGTCTCCTTGGCCACCTTGCTCTCGAAGATAAAGCGCGAGCCCAGGTTGGGATAGGTGGTGCCGTAGACGCGGCGGGTGTTGGCCCAGGTCAGGAACAGGCGCTGCCGCGCTCGCGTCATTCCCACGTAGGCCAGGCGGCGCTCCTCCTCCAGGTCCTCTTCGGAGGCGTTGGCGGCGTTGATGGGGAATAGATTCTCTTCCAGACCGGTCACGAAGACGGCGGGGAACTCCAGGCCCTTGGCCAGGTGCACCGTCATCAGCGTGATGGCGTGGGTGTCGGTGTTGAGCTTGTCCACCTGGGAGGACAGCATCACTTCCTCCAGGTACTTGTGCAGCGTCGGGGCCGCGCCGTCGCGCGCGCAGTGCTCCTCGAAGTCCTTCACGGCGTTCACGAGCTCCTGCAAGTTGCCCAGGCGTGCCAGGGATTCCTGCGGCTCCTTCTCGGCCAGATCTTCCGTCATCTTCCAGTAGCCGGATTTCTCCAGTATGTTGGCCAGCATCGCCGAGGGCGTGGCCGAGAACAGGTCCGACTTGACGCCTTCGAGCAGGTCTAAAAATTCTTTTATGCCGCGCCGCGCTGTGTTGGTGATGTCGGGCACCTGCTCGGCCGAGAGCAGCGCGTCGTAGAGCGGCATCTCCTTCTGGCGCGAGTAGGCCATCACGCGGTCGAGGGCGGTCTTGCCCACGCCGCGCGCGGGCGTGTTTACCACGCGCAGCAGGCTGATGGTATCGCCCGGGTTCACGAGCAGCTTCAAATAGGCCAGCACGTCCTTAACTTCCTTGCGGTCGTAGAAGCGCACCGAGCCTATCAGCCGGTACGGGATGCGCGCGCGGCGGCAGGCCTCTTCGAAGGAGCGGCTCTGCGCGTTGGTGCGGTAGAAGACGGCGATGTCGTTGTAGGTGAAGCTGCCGCGGCCGGTGAGGTGCTTCACCTCGTCCACGATGCCGCGGGCCTCGTCGTTCTCGTTCTGGTACTCCAGCACCTCCGGCGGGTCGCCGTGGTCGGCCTTGGTCCAGAGGTTCTTGGGGCGGCGGTTGCGGTTATGCTTGATGAGCTCGTTGGCGGCGTGCAGGATGCGGGCGGTGGAGCGATAGTTCTCCTCCAGGACCACGGTGAAAGCGTCGGGGAAGTCCTTCTCGAACTCCATGATGTTGCGGATGTCCGCGCCGCGCCAGCCGTAGACGCTCTGGTCGGGGTCGCCCACCACGCAGAGGTTCTTGTGCTTGGCCGACAAGGTCTTCACCAGCACGTACTGCGCGTGGTTGGTGTCCTGGTACTCGTCGACGAGGATGTACTGGAAATTCTCCTGGAAGTAGCTCCGGATCTCCTCTTTCTCGTTGAGCAGCTCCACTGTGCGCACTATCAGGTCGCCGAAGTCCATGGCGCCGGCCTCGTTGAGCTTCTTCTGGTAGCGGTGGTAGATCTGGGCGGCCTTCAGGCGGGCCGGGTCGTCAGTGGCTTGCGCGTTGATCAGATAGCTCTGCGCGTCCAGCAGGTCGTCCTTGGCGCGCGAGATGATGCTCAGATACATCGAGGCCTTGTTCTTCTCCGCTTCGAAGCCGAGTTCTTCCATGGCCAGGCCGATGAGCTTTTTCTGGTCGTCGTCGTCGTAGATGACGAAATCCTGCTTGATGCCGATGAGCCGCCCGTGCTGCCGCAGGATGCGAGCGCCCAGGGCGTGGAAGGTGTGGATCCACATGCCGCCGGAATAGGGCACCAGCTTGCCCACGCGGTGCAGCATCTCCTGCGCGGCCTTGTTGGTGAAAGTGATGGCCAGCACGCGCGACGGCGAGATGCCGGAGGCGATAAGCAGGGCGATCTTGGAGGTGAGCGTCTTGGTCTTGCCGGTGCCGGCGCCCGCGAGGATGAGCAGGGGGCCCGCGAAATACTTCACGGCCTCGTCCTGCTTGGGGTTCAGGCCGAGCTGGGGCAGCAGCGTGGGGTTAAGGTTGAGGTCGAGGCTCACAGGGGGTAATTTTATAATTTTACGGAGGGTTTGTGGGCGCCACGCGGCGGCCGTGTTTTTTGTATTATTAATTAATAATAAGCGTCAGAGAGGCCGCCGAACGTGAATTACCTGCAGTATCTGAAGGAAAGATTCCCGCCGCAGCAGTTCCTGCTGCTGGCCGGGCTGCTGGCGGCCGCGGTCGGGGCCTGCGTGCAGGCGCCGGTGTACGGCCGCGTCGCCTCCTGGCCGTCAGTACTGGCGGCGGCGCTGGCGCTGCTGTTTTTCCTGTTCCGCCTGCGGCTCTTCGACGAATTTAAGGACTACGCCCACGACAGCAAGTATTATCCCGACCGCCCGCTGCACCGCGGCCTGGTCACGGCGGCCGGCCTCAAGCGCCTGATAGTCCTGACGCTGGCCGCCGAGATCTTCCTGGCCGCCCGGGCCG
Source organism: Elusimicrobiales bacterium (assembly GCA_028688015.1). Classification (GTDB taxonomy): domain Bacteria; phylum Elusimicrobiota; class Elusimicrobia; order Elusimicrobiales; family UBA9959; genus UBA9959. Next base: position 381,362 of record JAQTZB010000003.1, read on the forward strand.
GGCTGGTACCCTTCGCCTGGTTCGCGGCCAGCCTCGCCTATTCCCTCCTGATGTTCAAGGAATTCTTCGCGCCCGAGTGGCTGCGCGGGCGCTTTACGCTCTATATCCTCACGCACGAGCTGCTGGCTGTGCCGCTGTTCTTCTACGCGGCCGCCCTGCAGGGCGCGCGCCCGGCCCTCTACGCCGACCCGGTGGTCTGGGCGACGGCGCTGTTCCTGGGCTGCCAGCTGTTCTTCCTGGAGATAGCGCGCAAGATGCGCCCGCCCGAGCTGGAGAACGCCGCGCGCGACACCTACACCGCGCAGTACGGAGTGCGGGGCGCGTCCCTGCTGCTCGGCGTTACGGCGGCGGCCGCGCTGCTCCTGGGCTGGTACGCCTGCGGCCGGAGCGCGCTCTACGCGCTGGCGCTGGCGCCGTTCGCCTGGTTCCTGTTCTCCATAATTTCTTTCGCCCGGAAACCCTCGCCCGCCTCTTCGAAAGCGGTGTTCAATACCGCGGTGGCTTACTTCACGCTGCTCAGCGCAGTGGCCATTTGGGCGGCCCTCGCATGAAGATCTATGACAACTCCAACATAGCCGAGAGCTACTCCGGCGTCACCACGCCGCTGACCTATTCCTTCGCCCGCGCGGTATACCAGGAAGTCTACGTCCATTTCTGCGGCATGATGGGCGTGCCGCGCCGCACGGTGGAGGCCAACCGGCCCATGTTCGCCAAGATGGTGGAGTTTATCGGCGGCCGCATCTACTACGACCTGATCAACTGGTACCGGCTGGTCTCTTTCCTGCCGGGCTATTCCTTCAACCGCGGCTTCTTCGAGAAGATGCTGGGCCTCCAGAAGGAATACCACTATACCCCGCCGCCGCCCAAGAGCGCGCTCGAGCGGTATTTCGTCGTTCTGCCGCGCCTGGCTTTCCAGACGGTGAAGGTGGCGCTGTCCTTCGTCTTCATGGGCGCGCTGGTGCGGCGCTTCAACCGGCGCTTCGACAGAGAGTACGCCCGCCTTTCGGCCCTGGACCTGGCCGCGCTGGAGTTGCCGGAATGCAAGGCGCTCTACTTCCGGGTCTACGAAGAGTTCGTGGCGCGCTGGCAGGTGCCCATAGCCAACGATTTCGCCGTGATGGTGGCCGCGGGTGCGGCCGACAAACTCTACCGCGCCTGGCTTAAAGAGGACGGCTACGTGCAGTTGTTCTCCCGCTCGCGCCGGCCGCTGGTCTCGCTTGACCCGGGCTACCGCATCCTGGAGATAGCCGCGCTGATAAAGAAAGAGCCGGAGCTGCTGGCGCTGTTCGCCGGAGGGCAGCCGGGAGAGGTGCTGTCCGCGCTGCGCGGTAAATTCAAGGCTTCGCCGGCCGCGGCGGGGATCTCCGACTACCTCGGCCGCTTCGGCAGCCGGGTGCCCAGCGAGCTCAAGCTGGAGTCCAAGAGCATCAACGAGCAGCCCGAATTTTTCATCTCGCTCCTGCAGGCCACGCTCTCCTCCGCCAGCCCGCGCGAGGTTTACTCCGGAGGCGCCGACGCGGCCGCCAATCTGCCGTTCTGGCGGCGGCTGGTCCTGGGCGCCGTCGGGGGCTGGGCCGTCAACAGCGTGTTCCGCCGCGAGGAGACCCGCTTCCGCCGCTCGCTGATCTTCGGCTTTTCGCGCCGGCTCTTCCTGGCTATCGCCGATAAGTTCGCGGCGCGCGGGCTGCTGCGCTCGCGCGAAGATATTTTTTACCTGACCATAGAGGAAGTTTTCGCCCTGATAGACGGCGGCTCCGCCGAAGGGCTCGGCGCGCTGCTGGCCCGCCGCAAGACCGACTTTGAGTTGTGGAAACTCGCGGACCTGCCGCGCCGCATCGAGTCGGACCTGCCGGTGTGGGGGATAGAGGCCGGCCTGCGCGGCAGCGTCGCGGCGCCCGCCGCCCGGGGCGTGCTGAAGGGCGTGACCGCGGCCCGAGCGCGCACGGCCAAGGTCTCTGGCGTGGCGCTGGTGCTGCCGGACTTCGACCCGAACGCCGATTTCGCGGGCAAGATCCTGGTGACGCGCCAGACCGACCCCGGCTGGACCATAATTTTTCCGCTCCTCAAAGGCATAGTGGTGGAGCGCGGCGGCATGCTGTCGCACGCGGCCATAGTGGCGCGCGAGCTGCGCATTCCGTGCATAGTGGGCGTGGAGCGGGCGGTGGCCGGAGTGCCGCAGGGCGCCGGCGTGGAAATGCGCATGGAAACCGGGGAGGTGCATGTACTCAATTGACCGTCCCGGCTGGCTGAACTGGCCCAACGCCCTGTCTTTCGCCGCGCTGCTGACGGCGTGGGGCGCCATCCTGCTGCTGCTGCGCGGGTTCTTCTACCTGTCCTTTTCGCTCGCGCTGGTGGCGCTGGTGCTAGACGCCTTCGACGGCATGCTGGCCAGGCGGCTGCACCAAGAGTCCGAGTTCGGCCGCCAGCTAGACAGCCACGTCGACGTGTTCATCTACCTGCTCTACCCGGCGCTGGCCTGCTACCTGCCGCTCGCCATGCGCGATACGCTTTCCGTTATCGCTATCTCCGTCTTCCTCGCCGCCGGGATCTTCCGCCTGGTGCGTTTCACGCTGCAGGGCTTCTCCGCCACCGCCGACGGCGCGCGGGCCTACAGCGGCCTGCCGGTCTATTACACCCACCTGCTGCTGCTGGCGCTGGTGGCGCTGAAACTCTATGGCGTGCCGTATTTCAGCTTTATAGCCGGCGGGGCGCTGCTGGCCGCCGCGGCCCTGATGGTGTCCACGGTGAAGGTGCCTAAGCCGGTGTCGGTGACCGCCTTCGCGGCGCTGCTGCTGGGGATAGCGGTTTTATTCGGCTTCATGGAATTCTATGGAAATCACCAGCTATAAGACCGGGGAGCTGCCCGACGGCGCGCTGGAGCGGCTGGCGGGCCGCGTTTACTCCGACCAGCCGGGTTACGCCGCCGCGCTCTCAGCCGAGCTGGTGCACCAGCTCGGGCCCGGGAATCCTTTTCTGGCGCACGGGAGCAGGGAGAATTTCCTCGCCCTGGAAAAAAACCGCGCGATCGCGCACGCCTGCGCCGTCACGGACAGCCGGCTGCCGGCCGGGACCGGGCTGCTGGGCTATTTCGAAGCGGCCGACGGCTGCGCCGCGGCGGCGGTGCTGGGCGCCGCCTGTGAGGCGCTCGCCGCGCGCGGAATTAAAACCGTTTACGGGCCGGTGAACGACACAGTCTGGCAGCGCTACGGCGCGTGTTCCTCGGGCGACGCCCCGGCTTACGGCGGCGAGCCCTACACTCCTCCCGCCTATGCGGAATACTTCAGGGAGGCGGGCTTCGAGCCGGCCGACCGCAGGACCACCGCCGCCGTCTACGCCGACGAGGCGCAGTTTGGCGCGGGCTCCGAAAGCCGGGCAGCGCTGGAGGCCAAGGGGTTCGTCTTTACCGAACTCGGAGCGCAGGATCTGGCAGGGAAGGCGGCCGAAGTCCACGCCGTGGCCGCCGCCGTCTTTTCCGGCTCGCCGCTGTTCGTGCCCGCGGGGCTGGACGAATTCCTGTATTCGGCCGGGAGCCAGGCGGGCCGCGCCGCCGCCGGTACGCTGATCCTGGCCGCCGACGCTCAGGGCGAACCGGCGGCTTTCCTGTGGGGGCTGCCGGACGCCTACTCGGTCGGCAAGAATTTTATCTTCAAGACCATCGCCGTGCTGTCGGAGCACCGGGGTAAAGGGCTCGGGCGCGCCTTGTTCTCCCTGATGGACGAGCGCGCCAAAGCGGGGGGCGCGCGGCGCTACCTGCTGTCCACCATGCGCGCCGGCAACGCCGGCATAGAAGCGCTGGCGGCGCGCGGCGCGGCCCCGTACCGCGAATACCTCACGTTCAGGAAGGCGCTATGCTGAGCGGGGTGCTCATAATGGTGGCCGCCTACGCCGCGGTCTTCGCCGGGGCGGAATACCTGCTGCGCCGCGGCTGGTCTCCGCTGCTGACGCGCAAGTCTGCTCACGCGGCCGGCGGGCTGGTGTCCTGCGCGCTGCCGGTTTTCGTCACCAAGGCGGCGGCGGTCTCCATCGGCGCGGGCTTCTCCCTGTTCCTGCTGGCCGCCGTGCGCGCCCGCAAGCTGCCCAGTGTGCACGCCGCGGGCGGCGGGACGGGAACCGTGCTGTTCCCCGCCGGGCTCGCGCTCAGCGTGCTGCTGTTCTGGCGGGCCGACGGGGTTATCTTCCAGTGGTCGGCGCTGCTGATGGGCCTGGCCGACGCCGCGGCCGGGGTCGGCGGCGGTCTGTGGGGCAGGAAGAATTACAGTTTTACCGGGCACAAGACCGTGGAGGGCAGCCTGCTGTTCTTCGGCGTGTCGCTGGCGCTGCTGGCGGCTTTCGTCTTCACGCGGCAGGGAGCCAGCCCGGCTGGGGCGGCCGCCGCGGCCGCCGGGGCGCTGGCCCTGACCGCGGTGGAAAGCGCGCTGGGGCGCGGCTGGGACAATGTGGGCGTGCCGCTGGCGGCCGGCGCCGTACTGCTGCTTTTAAAATGAACACAGGAACGGAATTTTTCTGCCAGTTAGGGCAAGCCTCCGACCCGGAGCTTTACGGCCGCAAGGCCTTCAACCTGGCGCTGCTGGCCCGCTCGGGCTTCAGGGTGCCGCGCGGTTTCGTAATCCCCGCCGGGACGCGCCCCGAAAAATTGGACAGGGAATTGGCCGCGGCGTTCACCCAACTTGGCTCGCCGCTGGCGGCCGTGAGAAGCTCCGCCGCCTCCGAGGATGGGGTTAAAACCTCTTTCGCGGGGCAGTTCGACAGTTTCCTGGGCGTCGGCGCAGCCGGGCTGCGGCAGGCCGTGAACGCCTGCTTAACCTCCGCGTCTTCCGCCCGCGCCGCGGCCTACGGCGGAGGCGCCGCGGTTCGCATGGCGGTGATAGTGCAGGAACTGGTAGACGCCGACGTTTCCGGCGTCGCGTTCTCCTGCGATCCCGTGACCGGCGACAGGAACAGCGTGGTAGTGGAGGCGATCTACGGCCTCTGCGAGCCGCTGGTGAGCGGCGCGGTCACGCCCGACCATTACACGCTGACAGGGCTTGAAGTTAAAGAAACTCTGCCCGCGCCGCAGCGGGAACTGCTGGCCGCCGACCCGGCCGGCGGCACGCTCACGCGGCCGGTGCCCGAGGCGTTGCGCTCCGCGCCCAAACTGAACGCCGAGGCGCTGCGGCAGGTGGGCGCCGCGGCCATCCGCGCAGAACTGCTGTTCGGCGCGCCCATGGATATAGAATGGGCGCTCAAAGACGGGAAGCTCTATTTGCTGCAGGCGCGCCCGGTAACGGGCCTGGGAGACTAAATGAGATTTAGAGACAAACTGCGGCTTAAATGGCTGATGGCGACGAAGACGCTGGATTATTCGGCCGAAGCCACCGACCGGATGTACCGCGTCTACCTGAACCACGGCAAGGTGATCCATTACCGCAAGGGGCACCCCGTGTACTCGCTCTCCAGCCCGGCTCTTTTTACCGGCCCGTCGGCCAACTTCTTCGCGCGGCAGCTCTACAAGAGCATCCACGGCAAGAACACACCCAACCTGCTGAGCTTCGCCATTACCGACGAGTGCAACGCCACCTGCGCCCACTGCAGCTTCTACGCCAAGGACAAGAAGGAGGCCCGCCCCGTCGTTACCCGCGATCAGGCCGTCCACCTGCTCAAATGCGCGCAGGACCTGGGCGTGTCCGTCATCAACTTCACCGGCGGCGAGCCGCTGATGCGGCCCGACCTGCCCGAGATAATCGGGAGCATAGATAAGGGCCTCTCCACCGTGGCGCTGTTCACCAACGGCTGGCACCTGGAAGAGCGCTGCGCCGAACTGAAGGCGGCCGGGCTCGACAGCCTTTATGTCAGCGTGGACTCTTCCGACCAGGCCGCGCACGACAAGGCGCGCGGCCTGGAAGGCCTGTCGGCGCGCTCCGAGAGAGGCATAGCGAAAGCGCTCAGGGCCGGTTTCTCCGTCGGACTCTCCTGCTGCGTCACGCCCGAGTCCTTCAAGGCGGGCGAGCTGGGCCGCGTGATAGAGCGGGCCAAAGACCTGGGCGTGCACGAGGTGATAGTCTACGACGCCGCCCCCACCGGCCGCTACGCGGAACGCTGCGATCTGGGCAGCCGCGCCTGGCTGGAGGAAATGATAGAGTCGGTGAAAAAATACAACGAGGACTACGCCTACCCGGGCGTGCTGGTTTACGCCTATACCACCTCCCACCGCAGCGTGGGCTGCTCCTCCGGCGTGAACTATTTCTACCTCAGCCCCTGGGGTGACGTCTGCCCATGCGACTTCAACCACATGATCTACGGCAACGCCCTGGAGCGGCCGCTCTACGAGATCTGGGACAAGATGACCTCCCTGCCCGACTTCGCCTGCGCCAAGTGGGGCTACTGCCGCATGAAAGACCCGAAATTTGCAGACGCTAAGACCATCTCAAGGGAGTTTAAAAAGTATGATTGAGTATTACCGCAAGCTGTGGGCCGCCGGACAGGCGATGTACGAGGCGCACGCTTTCGACAGGACGCCGACGGGGCCGATAGTCGCCTTCGAGGCCTTCCTGCTGGCCTTCTCGGCCGTGACGCTGTACTGGCTGTGGAAGACGGAGAAGAAAGGCGCGCAGCGCTTCTTCCTGGCCGCCGGCGGCCTGTTCATCCACCAGTTTTTTACCTCGCCGATGTGGCATAACTACAAGCTGGGCTGGTGGTCGTACCTCTACCAGGATATCAGCTGGATCTCCACCTTCGCCTGGGCGTCCATGATAATGTGGGCGATCACGCTTGTGGACCGTTTCTGCGAAAAGTGGCCGGACTGGAAGCGCTTCCCGTTGTATCTCGCCGTCCTCGCGCCAGCGGCGCTGGCCTACGAGGCCGTCCTGCTCCGGCTCGGAGTCAGCGGCTATTCGCCCGAGGTGCAGCAGGCCATCAGCGGCCGCACGCTGCTGGGCACGCCGGTAGAGACCTTCGTCTACGTGCCGGTGTTCATGGCGCTGGTGGTGAGCTTTACCAAATACTGGAGTTTTTATATCACGCGCAAGCCGGTGATACCGCTGCGGCACCGGCCTTGGCTGCGCAGTTTCGTCATCACGCTGGTCTCGGTGCTGCTGTTCGAGCTCACCGTCGAGCCTATGGTGCAGAACGTGGGTTTCCCGGCCTGGTCTTATATCTTCCACGACATCACGCTGATACTTACCGGTGCGTGGATAGTGCTGACCTGGCTGGCGATAAACCTGGTGGACAAGTTCCTCATCCACTTCAGCTTGCGCGGCAAGTTCCTGGCCTACCTGGGAGTGGTGTTTGTCGGCGTGCTGCCGGCCGAGATATGGCTGATCGCCAGCGGCCACCGGGTCTGCGGCCCCAGCACCGTCGCCGCCTTCACCGGCCTTCATGTGCCCTGGACGCTGGTACCGCTGGAAGTGGTCTTCGGCGTGCCGCTCTATTTCGCGCTGATCCTCTCTTTCGTTAAGTACTGGGAGATCATCCTTGATAACAGGTAAACGGGGTTAGGGAGCTATAAAAATGGGAATGCTTGCTGTTTGTGTTTTATTCGGGCTGCTGTACCTGGCGCTTACCGTGGCGCTTCCGGTCTTTATCCTGATAAAGGTCGTGCAATGGATCATGCGGCTGATGAGCGGAGAAAAAAAGCCGGCGCCGGCGGCCGGGGGCGCCCTGCGGGCCGCGCTGGACCGCTCGCAGGCCGGGGCCGGGACCGGAGCTCCCGCCGGGGCCGCGCCGCAAAGCGAGTTCGCGAGCCCGGACAGGGAGGCCGTCTTCGTGAAGCTGAAGAAAGAAGGCCGCCTGGACCGCCTGGCGCTCGTATATTACGTCGAGGACGCGCTGAAGTCCGGCATGCCGCCGGCGGCCGTGGCCGCCGCCCTGCGGGCCAAGGGCTGGCCCGAAGAGGAGATAGCCGCGGTGGTGCCCGGTTAACTTACTATGACCAAAGAAAAACTGAACGCGTTTTTCATCACCGAAGAACAGCTGGGCGAGCGCAAGATCAACGTGCTCCGGCTGGCCTTTCTGGCGGTCTTCCTGCTCAACGAGTTCTCCAATTACTACGTGCTCAAGGTGGTGGCGGGCTGGCTGCATGAGCGCGCCGTCTGGACCATGCTGGCCTGGCTGGCCTACGCCGGAGGCGCCTGGTACCTGGTCAACAAGCGCCGCCTGTACGACAGGCCGGTCAAGTATATCTCGGCCGCCGCCGACGCGCTGTTCCTGACCCTGACCATAGTCCTCGTCGAGGGCAACAATGGCCCGCTGGTCCCTGTCTACTACATCCTCATCGTGGGCTGCGCGCTGCGCTACAGCTACCGCGCCATCCTCGCCGCGGCCGGTTTCTCCGCGCTGGGCTACGCCGCGGTGTGGTATTACTCCTTCGGCAACCCGCGCCTGACGCCGATCCCCACTTATTCGGCTATCATCCACATGCTCATCATGAGCATGATGGGCGCATTCGCCGCCTACGCGGTGAAGAAGATGCGCGACCTGGTGCTGAAGTTCGCCGAGAACCTGCTGCGCCGTGAGCAGGCCGAGGGCGCGCTGTCGCGCTACGTGTCGCACCAGGTGGCGCGCAAGATCCTGGACACCCCGGACGGCGCGGCTTCCATGGGCGAAGGCCGCCGCACCCACGCGGCCATCCTGTTCTCCGACATCCGCGGCTTCACGCCGCTCTCCGAGGGCATGGACCCGGCCGCGCTGGTGAAGCTGCTCAACGCCTATTTCACCCGGATGGTGGACGTGGTGTTCCGCCACGACGGCACGCTGGACAAGTTCGTCGGGGACGCGCTGATCGTGGTGTTCAACGACCCGTTCGAGCAGCCCGACGCCGAGCGCCGCGCCGTGGCCTGCGCGGCCGCCATGCAGGCCGAGATAGCCGCCTTCAATAAAGAGCAGGCCGCCGCCGGAAAGAAGACCCTGGGCGTGGGCATAGGCGTGCACTGCGGGCCGGTAGTGGCCGGCAACGTGGGGTCCGAGTACCGCATGGACTACACGGTGATGGGAGACACGGTAAATTTCGCCTCGCGGCTGCAGGGCAAGGCCCCGGCCGGCGCGGTGTTCGTGTCGGAGGCGGTGCGGGCCAAGACCGAGGGGGAGTACGAGTATAAGGGCCTGGGCGGGATGGACTTCAAGGGTTACGCCGGGCCGGCGCAGGTGTTCCAGCTGGCGGGCCCGCGGGCCGCGCCGGTTTCAGGCTAAGTTCGCGCGCAGCCAGAGCTCCAGGCTGACGAAGCGCCACAGCCCGGAGATATCGGTGGTCTCGGGAGCTACGGCCGTGGCGAACAAGGCGTCGAAGTTCTTGAACACGGCGTTGCGGTTGATAAAATCAGAAGCGTAAAATTTTCTCCCGCCCAGGGTGGCACGTAGCTCGTGCCGGTGCCTCGCCATAAAACCCTTCCAGACCGAAACGGGGGCGGTGCCGCCCACCTTTTCCTTTCTCCAGCACACCCGCTCCGGCAGCACGCCCGTCATGGCCGTGCGCAGCAGGTATTTGGTCCAGCCGCCGTGCAGTTTGTAGCAGGCGGGCACGGAGAAGGCGTACTCAGCCACGCGGTGATCCAGCATGGGGAGGCGGAAGCGGAATGGGATGAGATGCTCGAGCTCGTTGCCGAGGGCCAGGGTGTCGCGGCGCAGGACCTGCTGCAGGTTGAACTCAGGCGGACGCCGCAGTGGGTGGCGCCGGCCGGCGTACTCCCCGAGCAGGTCCCGGTTCACGGTCTCTTCGACGAAGAATTCGGACAACTCGGGGGCGCAGGACTGGGTCCTGAGGAAACATTTGTAGAACTCCGGGCCGGGCTCTCCCTCCACGCCGAACTCATTCAGCCGGTCGGCGAAGAAGGTCTTGAACTCGGCCGAGAACGCGGCCACGCCGCGTTCGCGCAGCACCTGGTTGAGGTAGACGGTGAAATTCCTTTCGGGGTAGCCGGCCAGCATCTCGTCGCCGCCGCTGCCCTCCAGCAGCACTTTAACGCCGCGCCGTTTGGCCGCCTTGATCAGCTGCATTTCGCCCAGCACTGAATGTTCCATCAGGGGCTTTTCGCCCGCGCCGGCCAGGGTTGCCACCTCGGACCAGGGTATGGCTTTAAAACCCGCAGGCGGTATTTCGCAGCGCGGGAAGCCTGCCGCCGCTGCGGACGCGCGGATGAAGGGCGCTTCCCGCGGCCAGGGAATGCTGAATGTGGGCGGGCGGTTTTTCCCGCCGAGCAGGCCGGCCGCAAGGCAGGTGACGCTGGAGGAGTCCAGGCCGCCTGACAACAGGATGCCCACGGGCTGGCCGCCTCCCAGCCGCAGCCGCACGGCATCCTCGAGCAGGCCGCGGAATTCGGAGGCGTGGCGCGAGAGGGTTTTTTTATCCGGCCGGCCTAGCTCGGTATTACAGGCCGGGTTATAATAGCGCTTTACGGCCAGGCTGCGGCCGGGCCGCGTGAGCAGCAGGCAGCAGCCGGCTCCCAGTTTCCGGACCCCTTCGAAAAAAGTATCCTCTGGCTGGTTGCAGTGGTTGAGGACCAGGAAATCATAGACGGCCCTCGGGTTGGGCGCCTTAGGGACCAGGGGGGAGGAGAACAGGGCTTTGAGCCCGGACGCGAAGATAAAATTTTTGCCGTCGAAGTAATAATGGAACGGGCGCAGGCCGAAGCGGTCGCGCGAGCAGAACAGCCGCTTTTTCTTCTCGTCCCAGAGGGCGAAGGCCCATTCGCCGTTGAATTTTTCCTGGCAGGCGGCGCCCCAGCGGGCGTAGGCGTGGCAGACCAGCTCGGCCTCGCCGGGCGTGGAGAACCGGCAGCCGGCGCTTTCCAGCTCCCGCCGCAGCTCCCGGTAGTTGTAGAGCTCGCCGCAGTAGAGCAGGCGCTCGCCGCCTGGCCCGGTGAAGAGCGAGGCGTCGGCACTCTCCGTTTTTAAAACGACTCCGGCCGAGACATAAGCGCCCGCGCGGCCGGGTGACAAGCGGCGCAGGAGCGGTTTGTCTAAAGGCGAAGTCAGGCGGCAGATACCGGATATCATGATTGGTAAGGCGGCCCCGCGGCCCTACGACTGAAATTATACTTAAAAAAACAGCCGGCCCCTTCGGACCGGCTGTCGCGCCGCCTCGCGGCGGTTTTACACGTTGAACTTGAAGAAGCAGATGTCGCCGTCCTTCATCACGTACTCCTTGCCCTCGGAGCGGATCAGGCCCTTCTCGCGCAGTACCTTCTCTTCCTTGTACTTCATGATGTCGTCGAAGGAGTAGACCTCGGCGCGGATGAAGCCCTTCTCGAAGTCGGTGTGGATGCGGCCGGCCGCCTGCGGGGCCTTGAGGCCGCGCTTGAGGTTCCAGGCGCGCACCTCGTCCTCGGAGCCCGCGGTGAAGAAGCTGATCTGGTCGAGCAGTTTGTAGCCGGCTATGGCCATCTTCTCCAGGCCGGTGTAGTCCTCGCCCAGGTCTTTCAGGAAGACCGCTTTTTCCTCTTCGGGCAGCTCGATGATCTCGGACTCTATCTTGGCGGAGATCTCCACCAGAATGGCGCCGCGGGCCTTGATGAACTCGCGCAGCTTGGCGATGACTTCCTTGTCGGGCTGCTCGGAGGTGTTGGCCACGAAGAAGACGGGCTTCACGGTCAGCAGATTGAAATCGCGCACTTCCTCCAGGGCGTAGCCGGCCTCGCGGGCGGGCTTGCCGGCGGTGAGCAGGGCTTTTAGCTTCTCCAGCCGCTCCTTCTTTTCCTCGGCGTCCTTGGTGCGGGCTTTGAGGTCGCGCTGGTTCTTCTCGATGCACTTGTCCACTGTCTCCATGTCGGCCAGCAGCAGCTCGGTCTCTATGACCTCTATGTCGCGGATGGGGTCCACTTCGCCCAGCACGTGCACCACGTCGGGGTCCTTGAACACGCGCACCACCTGCACTATGGCGTCCACCTCGCGGATGTTGGCCAGGAACTTGTTGCCCAGGCCCTCGCCCTTGGAGGCGCCCTTCATCAGCCCGGCTATATCGACGAACTTTATGTAGGAGGCAACTTTCTTCGGGGGCTTGAAGAGGTCGAACAGCGCGTCCAGGCGCTTGTCCGGCACGGGCACCACGCCGACGTTGGGGTCGATGGTGGTAAAAGGGTAGTTGGAGGAGGCCGCCCCGGCGCGGGTAAGCGCGTTGAACAGGGTGGATTTGCCCACGTTGGGCAGGCCGACGATGCCGATTTCCATTTTTAAGTCCTTAGTCCGGTGAGGAAGTAGCGGCGCGGCCGCTTGAAAACAAGGTAATTATAACAATTAGCGGGGGGTTCCGCCTCGCCGGCGTCTCTGGTTGTTGAACTGGTGCGGGTGTGGACGGGAAGGTCAGGGCTTGGCCTGCGGCGTCTCTTCCTGGCCCTGCGGGCGGAACTGTTTCCAGTCCTGGTGGCCCCTGGGCAGGGTGAAGCCTATGGTGTAGCGGCGCCAGCGCTCTTTGATGTACTTGAGGCCGAGGTGCAGTTCGGCCTCCTCGCGGGTCTCCAGCGTAAGGTAGCCCTCGGTCAGCCCGTGCTCCTTGCAGAGCTCGCGGCCGGCGGAGCAGGGCGTGTAGAAAATATCCTCCATGGCGCCGTAATGGTTCTCCACGCGCTTTATGAAGCCGTGGATGCGCTGCTTAACCTCCAGCTTGCGCTCGTTCGATAGCTCCGAGAAATTCTTGGGATCCGGCGGCGGGGGCTCGCGCGGGCCGTCGCGTTTCCAGTCGCGCCAAGCCCCGGCGGAACTTTCCTTCTTCGGCTTCGGCTCCTCGGCCGAGGCGTCTCCTGTTTTAAGCTGGCCGGCGTCCACCTTGGCGGCGGCGTCCTCCTCCGAGATGAACCTGGTGTCGCGCCCGTTGCGCTTTTCCACCGCTACCCACTCTAGGAAAGGCTTGAGCTCCTCGGCGGCGGGCTCATTGCTGGAAACTTCGGTCGGGGCGCTCTTCTCCGAGGGCGTTTCTCTTTTAGCGTCCGCGGCGGCGGTACCGCCCGAACCGGAGGTCGCGCCGGTCCCGCCTCCGCCTTCTGCGTTGGCTGCGGCCGAGGCAGCCGGGGGAGTGCCGCCTGAGGCGGCTGCGGCCTTGGCGCCGCCAGAGAGCTTGGAGTTATAGGAATTCGCAGAGGAGGAGCGCGAGCCCTCGTCCGCGCCGTTCAGGTCGGCGGCTCCGGCCTGGCCGCGCATGCCCTCCAGGCCGCCTCCGGCACCGTACCGCGGCCCGGAAGAAAGGCTGCCGCCTCCGGGCTCGCCAGGGCGCTCCGGGACCGCCAGGGCCAGGCTGCGGGCAAGTTTAGGCGCGCCGCCCTCGGCCTGCCGGGAGGGGGATCTGGCGCCGGGGCTGCCGAAGGCCGGCTTTTCAGGGGCGCCGGCCGCGCGCTCGCCCGTTGCGGCCTTGCCGGTCCAGGCCCCGGCGGCTTTCTGTCCGCCTTCCTGCAGGTCCGGCGCCGCCGCGCCCGCCGAGGCGCTGCCGCCGCTGCCTGCCCAGGCGCCCGGGGCCTGGGCGTAGAACTTCTCGCCGCCCCGGCCGTAATTGCGGTCGTAGAAATCTTCCAGCGGGTCGGACTCCTGCTCCGGCCGCTCCTCGGCGGTTTGGGGTTCTTCGCCGGGCAGGCTCTCCGGGGCGGGGCCGGCCGAAGCGCCGCCAAAGAACTGCCGCGCCTTGCCGGCCAGGGCCTTGCCGCCCGCCGCCAGGGCCTCGGCGTAAGTCGGCTTTTCCTGCGCCGCCTGCCGGGAGCCGAAACCGTAGGCAATGCCCCTGCCGCCGCGCAGCTCGTTCATGCCTACGTGGAGCACGGTAAAAAACGACCCTGCCGCCAGCGCGAAAACGCCGGACATCAGGAGGAAAAAGGGCCTGCTCGATCTGCCTTGCATAAATACGCGCCCCGGTTTAACTGTTGTATTAATAGTATAGGTGGTGTTTGGGGTTTTCGCCAGCCCCCCGCGCGTTTGCGCGGCCACAAAAAAATCAGCCGCCGGATCATATCCGGCGGCTGCCTGTCCGCCCTTCTGAGCAACCCGAGACATAGGTAACAGAATATACCGGACACATAGGTTACAATTCTGGCATTAGGAACCAGGAGGTGCCTTATGCCATGGAAGGAGTATTCTGTTATGGACGAAAGAATGAAGTTC
>JAQTZB010000009.1 GCA_028688015.1 Elusimicrobiales bacterium
CAGCCGTAGAGCGAAACGATATGGCCCAGCACCGACTTCAGCTGGCCATCGTCCGCGTAGTCGATGGCGAAGCCGTTGGAGTCCTTCGGCTCGCCGTTGTAGAAAACCGTGTCCTTCAACCCGCCCGTGCGCGTCACCACCGGCAGGGCGCCGTAGCGCATTGAGATCATCTGCGACAGCCCGCACGGCTCGAAGCGCGACGGCATCACGAAGATGTCGGAGCCGCCGTAGATGCGGTGCGCCAGCGCCTCGTCCATGCCCGTGCGGAAAGCCACCCGCCTGGGGTTAGCCGCGGCCATAGCGCCGAAGGCGTCCGCCAGCCCCGGGTCGCCCGCGCCCAGGATGACGAACTGCATCTTCTCCAGGAACTCGGGCGCCGCGCGCAGCAGCACGTCCAGCCCCTTCTGGTGGTCCAGCCTGCTCACCACGCCCGCGAGTATGAGGTCCTTGTTCTCCTCCAGGCCCAGCTCTTTCTGCAGCGCCTTCTTGCAGGCCGCCTTGCCGCGCTGGAAGCTCTTCAGCTCGTAGCCGCGCTCCAGGAAAGTGTCCGTCGCCGGGTCCCAGATCTCCTCGTCGATGCCGTTGAGAATGCCGAACAGGTCGGAGGTGCGGTGCTTCATCACGCCCTCCAGACCGTGGCCGAACTCGGGCCGGTACTGGATCTCGCTGGCGTAGGTCGGGCTCACCGTAGTGACCAGGTCGGCGAAGACCAGGCCCGACTTCATGTAATTTATCCCGCCGTAGAACTCCAGCTTCTCGGGTGTGAAATCCAGCCAGGTGAAGCCCGCCTTCAGCAGCGTCTCCTTGGGGAACATCCCCTGGTAGGCGATGTTATGGATGGTGAAGACCGAGGCGGTCTTGGCGTAGAAAGAGTCGATGCGGTACAGGGTGCGCAGGTAGGCGGGCACCAGGCCGGTCTGCCAGTCGTGGCAGTGGATAATGTCGGGCTTGAAGCCGATGAACTTGGCGCCCTCCAGCACCGCGCGGGAGAAGAAGAGGAACCGCTCGTCGTTGTCCTCGTAGTCCCCGGCCGCCGTGCGGTACAGGCCCGGCCGGTCGAAGTATTTCTGGCTCTCGATGAAGTACACCGCCACCTTGCCCCACTGCACGCGGCTCATGGTGGCCGTCTCCACCCGGCCGCCCACCGGGATCAGGAAGCTGCCGCCGGTGGCCTTGGGCGAGAAGGCGCCGCCGCCCACGTTGCGGTAGCGCGGCAGGAAGAGCACCACCTCGGCGTCGTCGGCCCTGGAGAACACCTGCGCCAGCGCGCCGGTCACGTCGGCCAGGCCGCCGGTCTTGCAGAAAGGAAAAGCTTCGCTAGCAGCTATCAGGATCTTCATAAAGTCTCCTTCAGACCTTGTACTTCTTTCCGGAATTCAGGATATCCGCGGCGTCCTCGGGCGATACAGTGTTGATGTAGAAGCCGGTGCCCCACTCGAAGCCCGCCACGTGGCTGAGCTTGGGCATGATCTCTATGTGCCAGTGATAATGCTCGGCGGCCGGCTCCTGCACCGGCATCGTGTGCACGATCAGGTTATAAGACAGCTCCGGCAGGGAAACGGAAAGCTTGTTGAGGGCGGCCTTGAGTATGCCCGCCAGGGACTGCGCCCGGGAATCCGGCATCTCTTCGAAGTGGCTCGCGTGCGCCTTGGGCAGGATCCAGGTCTCGAACGAGAAGCGGGAGGCGTAAGGCGCGACGGCCAGGAAATCGGCGTTCTCGCTTACAATGCGGCGCTTGAAGGCCGTTTCCTCTTTCACGATGTCGCAGAACACGCAGGTACCCCGCTCGTCGTGGTAGTCGGCCGCGCCCTCTATCTCCTGCATCGCCCGCAGCGGGGCCATCGGCATGGAGATGATCTGCGAGTGCGGGTGCAGCAGGCTGGCCCCGGCGTTGCGGCCGTGGTTCTTGAAGATCATCACGTACTTTATGCGCGGGTCCTTCTTGATCTCGCGGACGCGGAAAACGAAGGTCTTCAGCACGTCGGCGACAGCCTCTTCGGGGAGGTCCTCCAGCACGCGGCCGTGCTCGGGCGTCTCTATGACCACCTCGTGGAAACCCATGCCGTCCATGTGGTCGTAGATCCCGTCGCGCCGGCTGCCCAGCGCGCCCTCGGAGACCAGCGCCGGGTACTTGTTGCGCACCACGCGCAGGCGCCAGCTCCCGGCGGGGCCGGGCAGGGAATGGATCGCAGGCGGAGTCAGCGCTTCGTTGCCCGGGCAGAAGGGGCAGACGTAGCTCTTGCCGTCGGGACCGGCGCCGGGCTTGAACTCGTTGGGGCGCAGGCCCCGCTCCGAGGCGATGATGACCCAACGGCCGAAGACGGGATCTTTGCGGATTTCAGGCATTGTTGTAAAGCGCGGACCGTTGCAAAAAGTTAGCGGGGCGTTTCCTCGCTCCCGTCGGCGGGCTGTTCAACGGCGGCGGCCTCCGCCGGGGCCTCTTCCGCCTGCGGCTCCGCGGCGGGTTCTTCGGCCGGGAGCTCGTCGGTTTCGGGCGCCGTCACGGCGGGTATTTCCTCTACGGCCGGCTGCTGCTCCGTCTGCTCCTGAGCCGGCGCCTCGCCGCCCTCCAGGGCCGCCTGCGCGGGATCCTGAGGCGGCGCGCCCTCGGCCACCGGCTCGGGCTCGGGGATGGATTCCTGCTCTATCAGCTCCACCGCGGTGGACTGGGCCGCGGCGGCTACGTTCTCGATGTTGAAGGTCTCCAGCTTGGGCAGGTCGTCGAGCGAGTTCAGGCCGAACTGGCGCAGGAATTCGCTGGTGGTGCCGTAAAGGATCGGGCGGCCTATGCTCTCGCGGCGGCCGACTACGGTGATCAGCTTGCGCTGCGTCAGCGTCTCCAGCGGGCCTATCACTTCCACGCCGCGGATGGCCTCTATCTCGGCGCGCGTCAGCGGCTGCTTGTAGGCGATGATGCACAGCGTCTCCAGCGCGGCCTGCGTCAGGCGCACCGTCATTTTATTGTGGAACAGCTTGCGCACCCACAGCCCGTATTCGGGGCGGGTGGCCAGCTGCCAGCCGCCGGCCACCTGCATCACCTGCAGGGCGCCGCCGGCCTCGTCATAGCTCTTGCGCAGGTCCTGCAGGACGGACTCCAGGCGCTCCTTGTTGCGGATCTCGCAGAGCTGCGAGATGCGGGTCACCGGCAGCGGGGCGTCGGTGATGAAAAGCAGGGTTTCGAGCACTTTTTTAAGTTCGGCGTCTTCCATATTACCTCTTAGCGTTCAGTCTGCGTAAAGTCTCAGTTCGCGGGGGACGGCGGCGCTTCCGGCGCGGCGGGCGAGGCGGCGGCGGGCTCCGGCTGCGGCGCCTCTATGACCGCAGGGGCGGGGTAGATGCGCACCTCGGCGTAGGCCTCGTCCTGGGAGATCAGGATCTTGCGCTGCTTCACCAGCTCCAGCAGCGCCATGAAGCAGGTGATCACGCCCAGCCGCTTGGTCTCCGTGGCGAACACCTCGTCGAGCAGCATCCACTCGCGGCCCTCCAGCATTTTCCCGATCTTGGCGACGCGCGACTCGATAGGGAACTGGTCGGCCTCCACCTCGCGCGTGGGCTCGGCGCGCTCGAAGGCGCGCTTGACCGCGTCCATCAAGGCGTAGTAATCCAGGTCCAGATATTTTTCTTCGCTGGTAAACACCGGCGAGCCGCGGTAGAAGGCGTCCTTGTATTTGGAGAAGCGGGCGTTCATCTCCTTGGAGGCTTCCTTGTAGCGCTGGTATTCCTCGAGCATGCTGACCAGCGCGCCGCGCGGGTCGGGGCCGTTCTCGCCCTCCATCACCTCGGGTGCGGGCAGCAGCATCTTGGCCTTCACCTGCATCAGCGTGGCGGCCATCACCAGGAACTCGCCGGCCACGTCCAGGTTCAGGCTCTTCATGACCTCGAGGTACTGCAGGTATTCGGCCGTGATCTGCGAGATCGGGATGTCGTAGATGTCGAGGTTGTTCTTCTTGATGAGGTGCATCAGCAAGTCGAGCGGCCCCTCGAAATTTTCGAGATGGATGTCTATCGCGTTCATCAGATAAGCCCCGCCGCTTTTGAGGCGGCCTTTACTTTGACATCGGCAACGGCCGCGGCCCTGCGGGCGCCCTCGGCCAGGACTTCCTCCACTTTGCCGGAGGCGGCTATCTCGGCCCGGCGGGCCCGGAAGACGCCTATTTCCTTCTCCATCAGCTCTATCAACTGCTTCTTGCAGGCCCCGCAGCCGGTCTTGCCTTCGCGGCATTCGGTCTCGCGGGCCTTCCATTCGGGATTATAAAGCTTATGGAAGGCGCAGGCCACGCAGCCCTCGGGGTGGCCCGGGTCGTCCGCCTTGACCTTGAGCGGGTCGGTATACATCTTCTTGATCTTCGCTTCCAGGCTCTTGGCGTCCTCGCCAAGGGTTATGGTATTGCCGTAGGACTTGCTCATCTTGCGGCCGTCTATGCCGGGCACCAGCGGGGCGCTGGTGAACAGCGGCTCCGGCTCACAGAGGATGCTGGTCCCGAATACGTGGTTATAGCGGCGGGCGATGTCCCGCGAGATCTCCAGGTGCGGCAGCTGGTCCTTGCCTATCGGCACGAATTTGGAGTCATAAAGCAGCACGTCTGCGGCCTGCAGCACGGGATAGCCCAGGAAGCCAAGCACGGCCATGTCGGAATTTATAGCCATTTCCTCGGCGTCGTGGCCGTGGGCCTCGGCCAGCTGCCTGGTTATGCCCTCGGCCTTCTTTACCTTGTCTTCCTGGCCCTTGTACTTGGCCTTATGCAGCTCCTGCAGCTGTTCCTTGAAAGTGGGGTTGCGCAGCAGCCAGCTGATAGGCGTCACCATGCCCAGCAGCAGCGCCAGCTCGGCGTGCGCTTTGACGTCGGACTGCCGGAACAGCACGCATTTGGCCGGGTCCAGGCCCAGCGCCAGCCAGTCCAGCACCATATCGCGGGAATTGCCGGAGATGGTCTCGCTCTTGTCGGCCCCGGTGGTCAGCGCGTGCCAGTCGGCCACGAAGTAGTAGCACTGGTATTTATCCTGCAGTGCCAGCCAGTTCTTCATCGTACCCCAGTAATTGCCGAGGTGCAGCCGGCCGGTGGGCCTGGCGCCTGAAACCACAACGGGTTTATTGTTTTCCATAAATCTTTAAAGCAGGGTATACACCAGCACTACCATCGAACGGGCGAGGTTCAGTATGGGCCCCAAGATCTTCTGCAGCAGGCCCGTCGCCACCAGCCCGAGGATGATGTAGAAACCGTAGGGGAGGTGGCGCTCGTAAAGCTCCAGCGCCCGGCCCTTCAGCAGGCCCAGCGCCACCTGGCTGCCGTCCAGGGGATACACCGGGAACAGGTTAAAGACCGCCAGCAGCAAATTGATCTGGATGGCGAAACCGAAGATGATTGCCAGCGGCTCCGTCAGGGCCGCCCCTAAAAAGCCGTACGAGACCACCTTGAGCATCAGCACCGAGGCCAGCACCAGCGCCAGGTTGGAGAGCGGGCCGCTCAGCGCCACGAAGGCCATGTCCCCGCGCGGGTTGTTCATCCGGTACGGGTTGACCGGCACCGGTTTGGCCCAACCCAGCGCCGGGAAGCCGGCCAGCAGGCAGAGCGCCGGCAGCACCACGGTGCCCACCGGGTCTATATGCGGCAGCGGGTTGAAGGACAGCCGGCCCGAAAGATAGGCCGTATCGTCCCCGCGCCTGTAGGCCGCGTAGCCGTGGGCGAATTCGTGGAAAATTATCGAAAAAAACAGCACCGGGAGCTGTAAAATCCACTCCATAGAAGAATAATTATATTAAATAAGCGGCCTACTTAGGAAAATACCGGTGCCCTGGCGGAGCCCCGGGCCTGCTTCAGGGGGCAAGATTTGATAAAATCATAGGCGCCGACACCCAGACCTGAGCCAGCCGACAAGGACCCCGCAACTATGGAAGTAAGAACCAGATTCGCCCCGAGCCCGACCGGTTACATGCATATAGGCAATTTGCGCACCGCCCTGTACGCCTACCTGCACGCCAGGAAGAACGAAGGCGTCTTCATCCTGCGGATAGAGGACACCGACCAGGCCAGGCTCGTGGAGGACAGCGTCAAGGTCATCTATGAGAGCCTCGCGGTCACCGGCCTGGAGCACGACGAAGGACCGGACAAGGGCGGCCCGGTGGGACCCTACACGCAGAGCGAGCGCCGCGGCCTTTACAAGGAGTACGCCGAGAAGCTGCTGGCCGGCGGCCACGCCTACCGCTGCTTCTGCGACAAGACGGAGAAGACCGAAGAGCCCGAAGAGGAGCACGAAGCCCCGATCCTGGGCTACGACGGGCGCTGCGGCCGCCTTTCCGCCGGAGAAGTGCAGGCCAAGCTGGCGCAGGGCCTGCCTTACGTGATCCGGCAGCGCATAGACCGGGAAGGTTCCACCACCTTCAAGGATTTCGTTTACGGTCCCATCACCGTTGACCACAAGCAGCTCGACGACCAGATCCTGCTCAAGCGCGACGGCTATCCGACGTACAATTTCGCCAACGTGGTGGACGACCACCTGATGGGCATCACCCACGTGATGCGCGGCTGCGAATACATCTCCTCCACGCCCAAGTACATCCTGCTCTACAAGGCCTTCGGCTGGGAGATCCCGGAGCACATCCACCTCCCGCACATCATGGGGCCCAACGGCAAGAAGCTCTCCAAGCGCGAGGGCAGCGCCGCCCTGTCGGACCTCCTGAACAAGGGCTACCTGCCGGAGGCCATCCTGAACTACATAGCGCTGCTGGGCTGGAACCCGGGCACAGAGCAGGAGTTCTTCACCAAGGCCGACCTGATAGCCAAGTTCGACATCGCCCGCATCGGCAAGGCGCCGGCCATGTTCGACGAGACCAAGCTCACCTGGCTGAACGCCCAGCACATCAAGGCCCTGCCGCCGGAGAAAGCGCACGAACTGTTCCTGAAGTTCTACCCGGAGGCCATTACCAAAGGCTTCGACGCGAAGAAGCTGACCGGCTACATCCAGGGCAAGGTGGAGAAGCTCGCCGACCTGCCGCAGATGACGGCCTTCCTCGCCGCGCTCGACGAAAATTACGCAAAGGACCTCTTCGTCCACGCCAAGAACAAGACCACCCTGGAAGGCAGCCGCGCCGTGCTGCAGGACCTCGGGACCGCCCTGAACGGGCTGGGCGACTGGGACTACGGCGCCATCCTGGGCACCGTCAAAGCCTACGCGGAAGCCAAGGGCGCCAAGCTGGGCCCGGTCATGTGGCCGCTGCGCATCGCCGTCTCCGGCCAGGCCGTAACGCCTACCGGCGCGGTGGAGATAGCGGAGCTGCTCGGCAAGGCGGAAACCCTGCGCCGGATAGCGCTGGCCGCAGCCAGGCTGGCCTAGGCCGGCCGCGCTGGCTCCGCCGGGCTCTTTTCGCCGCCCCGTGGTTTCTGGTATTATTTGATATAATTTATTCGCGTTTATAAGGGGTGGAAATGAAAGACCTGAACAAGTTGATCCATGGAAGAAAGGCCGCTATCGGCATAGTGGGCATGGGCTACGTGGGCCTGCCGCTCGCCATGGAATTCGGCAAAGGCGGGTTCTCCGTCACCGGCTTCGAAGTGGACGCCCAGAAAGTCCGCGACCTCAAGGCCGGCGTCTCCTACATCGGCGACGTGCCCACCTCCGAGGTGGCCGCGCTTTCGAAGAAAGGCCTGCTCACCGCCACTCTCGATTTCTCGCAGCTCAAAAAGATGGACGCCGTCATCATCTGCGTCCCCACCCCCCTGCGCAAGAGCAAGGACCCCGACGTCTCTTACATAGTCGCCTCGGTACAGGAGGCCCGCAAGTACCTAAGGCGCGGCCAGCTCATAATCCTCGAAAGCACCACCTACCCCGGCACCACCAAGGAGCTGGTGAAGCCCATGCTCGAGGCCGGCGGCCTCAAAGCCGGCAAAGACTTCTACCTCGCCTTCTCCCCGGAGCGCGTGGACCCGGGCAATCCCAAGTACGGCGTAAAGAACACCCCCAAAGTCGTCGGCGGCCTCACTCCCGCCTGCACCGAGCTCGCCGGCAGCCTCTACGGCGCCGTCATAGACCGCGTGCTCACCGTCTCCAGCACCGAAGCCGCCGAGCTGGTGAAGCTCCTCGAGAACACCTTCCGCGCCGTCAATATCGGCATGATCAACGAGATGGCCCTCATGTGCAACAAGCTCGGCCTCGACGTCTGGGAAGTCATCAACGCCGCCGCCTCCAAGCCGTTCGGCTTCATGCCCTTCTACCCCGGGCCCGGCATAGGCGGCCACTGCATCCCGCTCGACCCCCATTACCTCGGCTGGAAGATGAAGACCCTCAACTTCGAGCCGCGCTTCATAGAGCTCGCCGGCGCCATCAACTCCACCATGCCCAACCACGTGGTGGCCCGCCTTGGCGAACTGCTCAACACCAGGGGCAAAGCTCTCAGCCGCTCCCGGGTGCTGATGATCGGCATGGCCTACAAGCCCGACATCTCCGACCCCCGCGAAAGCCCCGCCCACGACGTGCTGCTGCTGCTGGAGAAGACCGGCGCCAAGGCCGACTACTACGACCCGTACGTCGCCGAGGCGGAGCTGGAAGGCGGCACCCGCCGCTCCAGGAAGGACGCGCTCAAGCGCCTTAAGGATTACGACTGCGTGCTGATAGTCACGCCGCATTCCTGCATAGATTACGCCGACATCGTTAAACGGGCCCGCCTGGTCTTCGACACGCGCAACGCCACCAAAGGCCTCAAAGGAAAGAACCTCTACCGCCTATGACACCCGGCCAGGATCAAAAGCTCCTCTGGTTCAACTTCCTGAAGGTGTTCACCCGCGCGCTGGTGCAGATCAACCTGTACAAGCCGGACCACCCGCAGGTCAAGCTTGCCCTTGAAGAGGGCCAGGCCCTGCTGGCGCAGATCTCGGCCGCCCTGGACGGGGCTGATTTTTCCATAACTCTGGACCAGGACAAGCTGCTCATCAACGGCGAGCCGCTGCTCACCGCCGACAAACTGCCCAACTCCCTGCGCAACCTCTACTCCAAGTTCCGCATCCAGACCATTACCTTCGCCAAAGGCGCCGACGCCGCCGACCTGCTGGCCCTCTGCCAGGTGCAGGCCTTCAAGGGCGAGGCTAAAGCTTTCCTCAAGGACCGCGGCGTAGAGCGCATCAAGCTCGACGAGGCCGTCTACGCCAGGGTCGCCCCCGGCACCCAGCCCGGCCAGGGCGGAACCGGCGGCGCGGGGCCCGGAGGCCCCGGGGCCGGCGGCGGCGCGGGTCAGGGGACCGGCGCTGGACAGGGCGCGGGGGCAGGCCAGGGCGCCGGACAGGGCGCGGGTGGCGGCGCAGGCCAGGAAGCCGGACAGGGCGCAGGCACGGGCGCGGGCGCGGGCGCTGCGGCCGGCAGCTTCGAGGGCAAGATCGAGAACCTTGGCCTGGAGTCCGCGCTGGCGGAAATAGTGGCCCGCGTAACGCAGGACCCCGAGGAGCGCAGGCGCATCCTGCAGCTGCTGATCGCCAAGTTCAAGCAGGAGATGGAGACCACCGTTACCCGCGCCCTCGAGGGCATCCGGGGCGAGAAGAAGAAGGTGGAGAACGACATGGTCCGCACCGAGTCCGTCATGACCAGCATGGCCGACGGCGTGGTCGTGGTCGACAAAGAAGGCAAGATCTTAATGATGAACCCGCAGGCCGAGGCCATCTCCGGACGGCCGCTGGCGCAGCTCTCCGGCAAGAAGATCGTGGACCTCTCGCAGATAGAGGACCAGGTGGTCTCGCTGGCCAGGGAGATAACTTCCGATACCAAGAACGATGTTTCCAAAGAGGTCCAGCGCGCCGGTTCTACCGGTCTCGCCGAGACCGTAAAAAAAGCCACCGCCATCATCCAAAACGAAGACGGCAAGATCGTGGGTACGGTGTCCATCCCCACCGACGCGGTCAAGCTCAAACAGGCCGAGCAGCTGCAGCAGGACTTCATCGCCAACATGACGCACGAACTGCGCTCGCCGCTGACCTCCATTAAGGCCGCGCTGGAACTGATGAGCCGCGACGCCTCCAAGGACGCCGGCGAGAAAGGCGTGCTCAACACGGCCATCCGCAACACCGAGCGCCTGAACTCCATCATCACCGACATCCTGGATTTTTCCAAGCTGCAGTCCGGCAAGCTGGTGCTGCACCAGGAGGACGAGCCCCCGGGCGATATAGCCAGGGAGGCGGTTGACGCCATGCGCGCCTGGGCCAGCTCCAAGGGCCTCAGGCTCGAGCCGCGCCTGGAGAGCGAGCTGCCCCGCATCTACGCCGACAAGCGCCGCACCGTGCAGGTGCTGATCAACCTTATTTCCAACGCCATCAAGTTCACCCCCAGCGGCGGCTCCATAGAGGTGGCCGTGGACGCCGGCAAGGAAGCCCTGGCCGGCTCGGTCTTCTTCTCGGTCAAAGACACCGGCAGCGGCATCAAGAAGGAGGACCAGGCCAAGATCTTCGAGAAGTTCGTGCAGGCGGCCTCGGGCGAAAAGGTGGGCGGCACCGGCCTCGGCCTGGCCATCACCAAGGCCATGGTCATCATGCAGGGCGGCAAGATCACGCTGGACAGCGAGCCGGGCCGCGGGTCCACCTTCCGCGTCTCCATGCCGGTCTTTAAGGGCCAGTCCGAGCAGCAGTCCTTCGAGCCCATCCCCGAGACCCGGGAAGAGGCCAAGGCCTGGTGGCAGAAACTGCTGGGCATGTGACCCCGCTATTGTTATCCCCCCCGGATAAATAATAAAATATCTCTTCAGTCGTTCTTTATATCGTTTCCCCCTACCTCATCGGGAGGTTCAGCGCGGCGACCAAGCGCAGCGCAGGGAGCAAGCGACGATGAAAGGGAGGGCAGAGCCCTCCTTGTAGAGCACCCGGCCGACGAAGGCCGGGCGGCTAATCCGCCCCGCGAAGCGGGGTGCGACCACGCGCCCGTATCTCAACGGATAGAGTCCCGCCCTGCGAAGGCGGTTATACAGGTTCGATTCCTGTCGGGCGCACCAAATTTCGAGACAGCGAGGGCAACAGAAAGTAAGAGAAGACTTACCTTCGGTTGCCTTCTTCTTATTCGGGGGAACGACATGCCAGAGAACAAAGAAGAGAAAAAAACCGATAACAAGACCGGCAAATACGTCTACGACGCCAAGCTGGGCAAAGTGGTGAAAGTTTCCGACGACATACCCGGCCTCAAGAAAGGCGCGGCGGCGGCCGACGCCTGCCCCATGAACCCCGGCGGCCATAAGTGCAACGGCTGCTGCGGCCACTAGCCCCCCGGGGCGCATGACCGGCCTGGAAAAAGCCATTTTCTCCCGGCACGACAAGGCCGTGCTCCGGACGCTGCGCGCCGCCACGGTGGGAGTGGCGGGCGCCGGCGGGCTCGGCTCCAACGTCGCCATCTCACTGGCCCGGGCCGGCGTCGGCGCCCTGATCCTGGCCGACTTCGACAAACTGGAACCCTCCAACCTGAACCGCCAGCAGTACGCAGTAAAGCAGCTGGGGCTGCGCAAGGTTAAGGCCCTCGCAGCCAACCTGAAGCAGATAGCCCCCTTCACCAAGGTGAAGGCACACGCCAAAAAAGTGACCGCGGCCAACCTTGAAGAACTTTTCTGCGGGGCCGACCTCCTGGTGGAGGCCTTCGACCGGGCCGGTGAAAAAGGCATGCTGATCAACGCCTGGCTGCAGCTGCACCCCGACCGGCCCATCATAGCCGCTTCCGGCCTGGCCGGCTACGGCGGCAACTCGAAGCTCAAGACGCGGCGCATGGGCAACCTCTATATCTGCGGCGACGGCGAAAGCCAGTGCCCCCCGGGCGTGAGCCCCATGGCCCCGCGCGTGGCCCTGGTGGCCGCCATGCAGGCGAATTTGGCGGTAGAACTACTGATGAAGACAAAGGGGAAGAAACATGTTCAAAGTTAACGAGTACTTCGACGGCAAGGTAAAATCCATAGCCTTCACCGCCGGCGGCGGCGCCGCCACCGTGGGCGTGATGGCCCCCGGCGACTACGAGTTCGGCACGGTCAAGAAGGAGATCATGACCGTCGTCAGCGGCAAGCTCACCGTTAAGCTGCCCGGCGAGGCGGACTGGATGGATTTTACGAAGGGCAGCACGTTCACCGTGGCCCCCAATTCCAAGTTCCAGCTCAAGGTCGGGGAAGACACCGCCTACCTCTGCCTCTACGTAGACTAAAAGGCGCCGGCCTTTCAAAGAAAAAACCCCGGGGCGGCCCGGGGTTTTCTTTTAGCGGCGCGGCTTACTCCTCAAGCCCTTCCATTTTCAGCAGGATGCTCTTGGACTTCAGCGCGGCGGCGAAGGCCTGTTTGTCCACTGCCTTCAGGTAACCTTCTTCCGGCGAGATGACCTTGTCGCAGACCAGCTTGAAGAGCGCGTCGTTGAGCACGGTCATGCCGGCTTTCTTGCTGGTCTGCATCGTGGACGGGATCTGGTAGATCTTGCCTTCGCGGATCAGGTTGGAGATGGCGCTGTTGACGAATAAAGTCTCCATGGCGGCCACGCGCCCGCCGGAGATCTTCTTGCACAGCGTCTGGGAGATCACGCCCTTGAGCGAGGTGGACAGCATGGTGCGGATCTGCGCCTGGCGGTCGGCGGGGAACTGGTCTATGATGCGGTCCA
Source organism: Elusimicrobiales bacterium (assembly GCA_028688015.1). Lineage (GTDB taxonomy): Bacteria > Elusimicrobiota > Elusimicrobia > Elusimicrobiales > UBA9959 > UBA9959. Next base: position 12,592 of record JAQTZB010000009.1, read on the forward strand.
CCGTAGAAGCCGCGGTGGTGGTGTGCAGTGTGCCGAACACCAGGTGGCCGGTCTCGGCCGTCTCGATGGCGATGGAGATGGTCTCCAGGTCGCGCATCTCGCCCACCAGCACTATATCCGGGTCCTCTCGCAGGGCCGCGCGCAGCGCCTGAGAGAAGCTCTGCGTGTGCACGTGCACTTCGCGCTGGTTTATCAGGCAGTTCTTCTTGGCGTGCACGAACTCTATCGGGTCCTCGATGGTGATGATGTGGTCCTTGCGGTGGCGGTTGATAAAATCCACCAGCGCGCACAGCGTGGTGGACTTGCCGGAGCCCGTCGGGCCCGTCACCAGCACCAGGCCCTTCGAAAGATAGCAGAGGTCGAGCATCTCTTTCGAGAGCCCCAGCTTCTCGGCCGTGACTATCTCCACCGGGATCTGGCGGAACACGGCTCCCATGCCGAACCTGTCCAGGAAGATATTGGCGCGGAACCTGGCCACGCCGGCGATCTCGTAGGCGAAGTCCGTGTCATGCGTCTTGGCGTATTGCTCGGCGTTGTGGGGCGGCATGATGGCCTCCACCAGCGGCGCCATCTTGTCAGCCTTGACCGGCGGCAGGTCGGCCAGTTCGGACATATCGCCGTGCAGGCGGATCATGGGCTTGTGCCCCGAGGTCAGGTGCAGGTCGGAAGCCCCGAGCGCCACCATCTTGCGCAGCAGGGCGTTGATCTCCGGCTCTCCCAGCACGGAACCGGCCAGGGCGCCGTCGGCCTTCCTGGCGCCCACGAAGACGCGGGCGAGGACGCCCTTGCCCTCCACCGAGAAAGAGACCACGATGGTCTTGCCGAACGCGGCGTACTCGAACACCGCCGGCTTATTGTGCGTTATCTTGTCTACGGCGTCGGGCGGGGCCACTTCCCTGATCAGGGCCACCACCTGCTGCACCGTCAGTTCCTGGTTCAGCAGCGGCACGAAGGCGCCGTTGCTCTTAAGGAGCGGCGCCGCGCCCGGCTCCAGGATCACTTCCTGCCCCGGCACCAGTTTTTCTACCAGTTTATCCAGTTGCGCCATATGCCCCCCGGACCGCGCTCGGTTTTCAACCGCCAGAATAGATGTGTGAGATGACCACCCTGTCGCCGTCGTTCACTGTTTCGCTGTTGGCTATCGCTTTCCCGTTGCGGGTAATGATGGTCGGGCGCTTCTTATCTATCTTTACGAAAGCGGAAAGCTCCCCGGCCGTCATGGGCCCGGGGAGCTCCACCGCCTTCTCGCTGAACCCGCCCTCGTAAACGAGCGGGCCGATAAGCTTGACCGTAACTTTCATCAGTTAAGCTTCGCGTATTTCCCTGCCGCCGCGGCCTCGCTTTCGAGGCCCAGCTTCTTAAGCGTCTCCAGCGTGGGAATGCCGCGCCGGTCGTAGCCGCGCTGGTCGTAATAATGCTGCAGCAGCGAGTCGTACTTGTCGTACTCCAGCACCACGCCCTTCTGCGGGCCCTCGGTGTCGGCGTTGGCCTTGTCGAACCACACCGCCGGCGGATAATCGTCTTTGCGCGTCACGTTGGGGAACTCGCGCAGGTAATGCAGCTTGATCATGGAGTAGGCCCGGTCGGCCGCGGTCCAGAAATTCTCCAGCGTCCAGTCCAGGCCGGTGACGGCGTTGAAGAACTTGGGATAGTTCTCCAGCTCGTAGCCCACCTCCACCCAGGGGAAGCGGCAGGCCACCAGCATCTCGAACAGGCCGCCGCGGATGCGCTGCAGCTCTATGACCTTGGCCGCCTTCTCGGGCCCGTAGCTCTCGCGCTTGCTGAACTTCAGTTCGAAGGTGATGATCCACGCCTCGCGGTGGTGCCCGCCGATGGCCGCCACGCCGAAGGCCAGCGCCTGGCCGGGAATGGACTTGCAGTTGTAGGCCGCCATCTCCAGGCCCTTCACCTGCATGGCGTAGTCGGCGGAATTCTTGCCGTAGACCTTGGCGGCCTTCAGCGCGCCGTCGGCCAGCAGGCTGCCGGTCTCACCCTTGCGCGTGGCGATGTCCCAGAGCAGCGTCTTGCCTTTGTCGGCGTCGCCGAACTTAAAGTCGCCCTGGGCCGCGCCGTGCTCTATGGCGTCGGCGTAAAAGCCCAGCACCGCGCCGGCGGAGATGGTGTCCAGGCCGTAGTCGTCGCACAGGTAATTGAGCGAGCCGACTTTCTTGAGGTCGAAGACGTTGACGTTCGGGCCCAGCATGCCGATGTTCTCGTAGTCGAGCTCCGACTCGCGGCCTTCGTCATCGTGGATGGTGATGCCGCAGTGCATGGTGCAGCTGGGGCAGCCGTAGGTGGCGATGCGGGCGTCGTTCAAGCGTTCGCCGTCTATCTTGTGGGCCTCGGGGTGCGAGGTCTTGCGCATGTTCTGCACGGGCAGGCCGTTGACCTCGTTGCACCAGGCCAGCACGGCGTTGGTACTCTGCTTGCTCCAGCCGCTCTTCTGGTCCAGTTCGCGGGCCTTCTTGAGGCCTTCCACGCCGAGCTTGCGCATCAGGTCTGGGTCGGCCTGCGGTATCTGCCTGGTGCCTTTCACTACGATGGCCTTAAGCAGTTTGGAGCCCATCACGGCGCCTATGCCGGGGCGCCCGCCGGCGCGGCCCTCGAGGCTGCGGATGACGGCGAAGAGGACTTTGTTCTCGCCGGCCTGGCCGATGTTCAGCACGCCGGCGTTCTTGCCGTGTTTCTTATAGATCCATTCGTTCGAGAAGTAGGTGCCCTTGCCCCACATTTCGGCGGCGTCGAGGAACTCAACCTTGTCGTCCTCTATGTTGAGGTAGACTGGCTTGTCGGCCGCGCCTTCCACTATCAGCACGTCGTAGCCGGCCTTGCGCAGCTGGCTGGACACGTTGGAGCCCAAATTGCCGTCTCCGTAGAAGCCGGTCAGGGGCGATTTTGCGGCCACCACCACCTTGCCGGTGTTGGGAGCCGGGATGCCGGCTATGGGCCCGAGGGCCACCACCAGCTTGTTCTCCGGGCCGAGCGCGTCTATGCCGGGCTTCAGTTCGTCGAAAAGGATCTTGGAGGCGAAACCGCGCCCGCCCACCCATTTCTGCGCGAACTCTTCGGTAAAGGATTCTTTCTTCCAGGTCTTGTCGGTAAGGTTCACCCGCAGTATGAAGCCAGTCCAGCCTTTCATGTCAGCCTCCGTGGTAAGGTGGTAAAAGATAAGTAATTTTACCCTTTTTAAAGCCGCTTGAGACACGCCCGCTGGACAAAAAAAGCCGCCCCCAAAAAAGGGCGGCTTTATTTCCCTGGCGCCGGGGTCAGACGAACTGAAGCTCCCGGGGCGGATCCTTCTGCGGGGGCACGTAGTTCGGGATGAACATCGGCCGCGGCATGGCGTTGGCGCGCTCCAGAAGCCCGTCCAGCAGGCGCTTGTAAAGGTCGCCCTTGGCCCTGCGGTTCATCTCCAGCAGCTGCGCCTCGCGCTCCGTGGCGGGCACCCGGTCGGCCACCTGCGAGACTTTGGTGCAGACCTCCCCCGCGCCCGCGCCCATGTTCGGCGCGCCTCCGAGCCGAGTGAAGGTGCTTACCCGCTGCTCGCCCGGGGAGGCAGGGTCGTCCTCGTAATCGTTGTCGCCCTTCACCAGAATGCCCTCCACCAGCAGCGTCTTGAGGTTAAAGACCGGGCTGCCGGAGTTGCCGTGGAAGGTGTCGAGGTTGGTCAGGAAGGAATAGCCGCCGTTGGACCAGATGATGGGGAGCCCCATGCGGTTATTAACCGTTACATCGCGGCCCGCGGCCGTCACGCGGGCATCGCCGGCGATCTTGAGCGGCAGGCCGCTGGGGTGGCCGATGACGAAAAGGCCGTTATTCTCCGCGAGCCCGCTGTTGGTCCTGTTGATGACCAACGGCAGGCGGTCGGATACTTTGCGGTCCAGCCTCACCACCGTGTAGTCAGGCCCCCCGGCCAGGCTGTGCTTGACCACCTCTTTGCAGCGGAAAACGTTCCCGGCTGGGACCGACCGCGGGATGGTGCCGCCCAGGTCCTTCCTGAAGCCGAAGACGAAGCGGATGTTCTCGCAGTAGTCGCCCTGGTCGAGGCGCGGATTTTCAGGATGGTGAGGATTTTCCTGACAGGCGCGGCGGTGGTCGCGTGGGGCGCGGGCCTCGTCTTTGTGATGGTCCTTCACGCAGTGCCCCGCCGTGACAATAAGATCCTCGCTCACCAGGAAGCCGGTGCAGAAGGCCGGGGCCGGCTGGCCGGAGAACCGCTGGCCGGCGGAAAGAGACTGTTTTTCACCCAGGGTGCGCTGGCTGAAGTAGAAGCGGCCGTTCCGCTCCGTCACGCCGCGGTTATCGCTGAAGAGGCCGGCCACCGAGTCGGCCAGGCTGCGCAGCACCAGATCCTTGGCGCAATATTCCTCGCGGTTGTCGGCGCCGTAGATGGAAACCTGGCGGTACAGGCCGCAGTCGCCGCGCAGGTCGGTCTGCGGGTCGCCCTGCGCCGAAGCGCCGGCGGCCAGCGCCAGGATCATGGGAATCAGGGTTAGTTTTTTCATAAGAGCACCTCTGACAGGGCTTCTATGGATAGGATAATGGAGGCCACCCGGCTTGTCAAGGGCCGGAGGGCTTGCGAGGCACCGCGGCGCGGCTTACTGCACGGAGTAGGTGGCGGAGATGCGCGGCGCAGGGCCGGTGTTATTCAGTTTTTCTTCCCTGATGACGGCGTTGTCCCACTTGACTATGACCTTGGTGGAATCGTTCGCCAGGGCCGTGTCGGCCAGGGCTTCGGCGCAGGTGGCGTTGGCCTTTACGCTGCCGCCCCAATGGAAGGCGCCATCGGTAGCTATCTCGAGCGAATGCATCCTCTCGTCGCTCTCGTCATAGGTTATCTTCACGTCCACTTCCACTTTTCCCCGCTTCTGGCGAATGGTCGTAATAAGCATGTCTTCCCCTCCGGTCCTTAACGCTGAATAAAGATCACGGCAAGTCGTGGCTGCCGGTAAAAAGGCGGCCCCTGATGACGTAGATCTCTTTGCCGTCCTTCTCTCTCCAGATCTCGGTATAGTCGAAATGCAGGCCGTCAACTTCTATAGTGGTGAAGATATCCACGGTCTCGCTGTAGGCCTCGTTGAGCTTGATAAGGCCGCCGGCGTAAGAGCCGGCCACCGCGCCGCTCTCGTCGAGCAGGTCCGCGCCGCGCTTGGTGAAGCGCGCGGGCAGGCTCTCCAGCGCCACGAAGCCGCAGTCAAAATAGCCGCCGCGGCGGTCGAGATAGCCGGGGGCGTCCTCGAAGGTCAAAGTCATCATGTCGCAGCGGGTGCCGGCGCCCTGGTAGGTCCACTCGCCCCAGCCGGTCCACTTGCCCGAGAGGCCGCCGGCGGTTCTGACCGGGCCTGGCTCGCGCCTGAGCGCGGCGCGCGGGCCTCCGACCGCAGGGTAGAACTGGCCGGCGCTGGTAACGTAGCCGGAGCCGGTATAGACGGCCGCCACGAATTTCCCGTCCGAAGCGCGGATGAAGCCGCCGCCCACGGGGATTACGACGATGACGCGCCCGGTGGCCGGGTCCAGCAGCAGCTGGGTGCCGCGGGCCTCGGCGGCGGGAACGGCGGGCGTCAGGGCCCGCGGAAATTCGGCCGCGCTCACGGCGGCGCCGCCGCCCAGCTGGGCGAGGGCCGTCTCCTGCGCGGCCAGAGAGGCGGGCAGGGCCGCCAGGGCGATCAAAAAGGCGATTTTCTTCATAGTGTTCCCCAATTATAGTAATTAATGGCCGCCGCCCCGAAGCATCTCAAGCGAGTGCGGCAGCAGGTCAAGTATGGCTTCCAAATTTTCCCTGACAGCTTTCGGACTGCCGGGCAGGTTGATGATGATGGTATTCTTGCGGATGCCGGCTATGCCGCGGGAGAGGCAGGCTTTTTTGGTTTTTTTAAGGCCCTCGGCGCGCATTAATTCCGGCAGGCCGGGGATAACGCGCTCCAGCACCCGGGCCGTGGCCTCGGGGGTGACGTCGCGGCCGCTGAAGCCGGTGCCGCCGGTGGTGAGGACGATGTCCACCTTCAGCTCGTCGCAATAGCGCAGCAGCTTCGCCTCTATGGCGGGGAACTCGTCGGGCACCACGTCGTAGGCGGCGGTGCGGCCGCCTATGGGCAGCACCAGTTCCGAGATCAGCTTGCCGCTTACGTCTTCCGCCTCGCCGCGCGAGCAGCGGTCGCTGGAAGTAAGCACCGCGAATTTTATCTCTTTCAGTCCTTCCACTTGTCCCTCCGTAAGCCGCAGGCGACGGCTTAAATCTTTTCTATGCTGTCCCCGGTTCCGATCTCGCCGCCCTCCAGGACCACGGCAAAGATGCCCTTGCGGGGCATGATGCAGTCGCCCACCTGGTGGTAGATGGCGCAATGCCGGTGGCATTCCTTGCCTATCTTGGAAATTTCCAGCACCGCCGTCCGCCCGACGCGGAGGCGGTCCCCTATTTTAAGAGCGGCCAGGGCTATCCCCTCGGTGGTGATATTCTCGGCGTAAATTCCGGGGCGTATTTCCACGGTGGCCTTCTTGGCCGCGGCGTCGGCCATCTGCAGGCGGACACTCTCCATGTCGAGCAGGCTGACCTGCCGGATGTCGGTGCCGGCGTGCGCGTCGCCCTGTATGCCCTGCCCCTTTACCAGCACGGCCCGCTGCGCGGGCCCCTTGGGCACGCCCTTGGCCGCGCTGACGTTGATAGAATAGATCTTTCCCATAGTACTCTCTTGCTCTCAGCCACGCGTGTAATGGCCGCTTTTGCCTCCGAGCTTTTCGAGCAGGAAGATCTCCTGTATCTCGAGGTCCTGGGCGAACATCTTGCACATGTCGTAGATGGTCAGGGCGGCCGTGGAGGCGGCCACCAGGGCCTCCATCTCCACGCCGGTCTTGCCGGTGCAGCGGGCCTCGGTGGTGATAAGCACGCCGGCTTTCTCTACCTTGAACTCCACCCCGACGAAATTGAGCGGCAGATTGTGGCAGAGCGGGATCAGCCCGGCGGTGTTCTTCGCGGCCAAAATGCCCGCGAAGCGGGCGGCCTGCAGCACGTCGCCCTTGGGCAGCTTGCCGGCCTTTATAAGCCCGATTATCTCCGGTGTCAGTTTGATGTAAGCCTGGGCCCGGGCGATCCGCTTGGTATCTTTTTTTCCGCCTACGTCTATCATAATCCGCCTTAGCCCCCCAGGTCGCTCATCTCTATGTGGCCGGCCGTCGGGGAGTTCCTTTTATATTCTGATTTTACCAAAAAGATTTTTTTTATGTGATCGTCCAGCGCCTCTTCCGGCGTGCCGGCGCGCAGCAGGTCTTTCAGGGTATGGGTGGCGGGCGAGAAGAGGCAGGGGTAAACCCGGCCGGTGCAGTCCATGCGTACGCGGTTGCACGCGCCGCAGAAGTAGTCGCTGCGGCCGCTGATAAAACCCAGCCTGCCCTTTGCCCCGCGCCGCTGATAGACGTGCGCCGGCCCGTCGGTGGACCCCGGCGGCACCTGCAGCAGCAGGCCGTAGGCGGCCTCGACGCGCTTGCGGGTCTCGGCGCTGGACAGGTACGCGTCCCTCAGCTGGGCCGTGCGCGCGCTGGTCTGGAAGAACTCTATGAAGCGCACCGAGACCGGGAAATCCATGGAGAGCCGCGCGAATTCCGGCACCTCGGCGTCGTTGATCCCCTTCATGACCACCATGTTAAGCTTCACCTCGGAGAAGCCCGCTTTGAGCGCGGCCATCAGGCCGTCCCAGGCCGCCTCCAGCGAGTCCGAGCCCGTTATGCGCTTGTAGGCGGCCGGGTTAAGGCTGTTGAGGCTGACGTTCACGCGGTCCAGGCCGGCCGCGCGCAGCTCGGCGGCCAGGGGCGCCAGCAGCACACCGTTGGTGGTCATGGCCAGTTCCTTCAGCCCGGGGACGGCCTTCAGCATTTTAACCAGCCCCGTTATGTTCTTCCTCAGCAGCGGCTCGCCGCCGGTGAGGCGGATCTTCTTTACCCCGCAGCGCGCGAAGGCGGCGGCCGCGCGGGCCAGCTCCTCGTGGCGCAGCAGGTCCTCGTGCTTAAGGAAAGACGCCTTCTCCTGCGGGGTGCAGTAGAGGCAGTTGAGGTTGCACCGGTCGGTGAGCGACAGGCGGAGGTACTCTATAGCCATGCCAGGAATTTAGCCTTCCCCCCTTTTTTTACCGCGCCGCCCTCCGGCACCACCGTAAAGCCGCCGGCCTCGGCCAGCGCCAGGATGTCGGCCGAGCCGTTGTTGGAGACCCCGGCCAGCGAGAAGGCCGCTTTCACCCCCACGGTGGAGAGCACCAGGGCGCGGCGCGGCGTGCGCGGCTCGAAGGCGCGGGCGCAGACGCCGTCCAGGAAGGCCGGGGCGAAATCGGGCCGCCCGGCCATCTTGCGGATGGCAGGCCTGATATAGGCCAGGTAGGCCAGGAAATTGGCCACCGGGTTGCCCGGTATGCCGAAGACGAGCTTGCGCCCTTTCACGCCGAAGAACATCGGCTTGCCGGGCCGCACGCGCACTTTGTGAAAGATCTTTTTAACTCCCAGGGACTTAAGTATGCCGGGCACCAGGTCGTAATCGCCCATGGAAACGCCCCCGGAGATCAGCGTAATGTCGGCCTTGAGGGCTTTCGCCAGCGCGGCTTTCAGCGCCCCGGCGTCGTCGCGCACTATGACGGGCGCCGCGCTTATCCCGTCGGTCTTCAGCAGGGCCGCCAGCATGGGGCCGTTGCTGTTATAGATCTGGTTCCTGCCCCGCGGTCTGCCGGGCGGGATTATCTCGCCCCCGGTGTTCACCAGCGAAACCGTCGGCAGCGCGCCGCACTTCACCGCGCCCCGGCCGGCGGCGGCCAGCGCGGCCACATGCGAAACTTTTACCACCGTGCCGCGCTTCAGTATCAGCTGGCCCCTCTTTATGTCCTCGGCGCGCCGGGCTATATTGGAGCCCTTCTTTATTCCGGAGGAAAATTTAACCAGGCCGTCTTTTTCGGAAGTTTCCTCCACCATGACAACGGCGTCGGCGCCGGGCGGCACCGGGGCGCCGGTCAGGATCTTAACGCAGGCCCCGGCCGGCACCGCGCCGCTGAACGCATCGCCCGCCTGGATCAGCCCCATGACACCCAGTCGGGCGCCGGGCCGCACCGCCGCGGCCCGCACCGCGTAGCCGTCAACTGCGGATTTGTCGAAAGGCGGCATGTCGAGCGTGGAACGCACGTCCTCTCCCAGCGCGCGGCCGACGGCGCCTTCTATGCGGACCGGCTCCGGCGGCAGCGGCCTGGCGCTCTTCAGAACCGACGCTATCGCTTGTTCGAAAGTTATCATGTTGCCCTCTTTATAAGGTGCGCGGCCGTGGCCTTGAACGAGGCGTAGACCTCTGCGCCCGGCTTAAGTCCCAGCTCTTCCATGGAGCGTTTAGTAACCGCGGCCACCACGGTGAAGCCGCAATCCATGGTCAGTTTGTATTCCAGCCGCCACGGCACGGCCGAAGTTATTTTGCCTTTAAAATGGTTGCGGGCGCTACTATGCTCCAGAGCCGCTGAAACCGAGACAGCCTCCGGCCGCACGCAGACCAGCACCTTGTCGCCGGGAGCGCAGGAAGAGACGACCTCGAGGTCGCGCCCCCCCGCCCTTACTGCGCACAAATTGTCGCTGGTGCCGGTCACTTCGCCGGGAATGACGGTTTCAACGCCCACGAAATCGGCCACTTCTTCGGAGGCCGGCCTGGCGAAGATCTCCTGCGGGGTACCGCGCTGCAGCAGGGCGCCGCCCTTGAGCACGGCCAGGGTGTCGGCCAGCGCCAGGGCCTCCTCCTGGTCCTGCGTAACCAGCACCAGCGTGGTGCCGGAAGACCTGGTGATGGCCGAGAGGTCGGCGGTGATGCTCTCCTTCACGCGCGCGTCCAGGCTGGAGAAAGGCTCGTCGAGCAGCACCAGCTTCGGCCCGGTCACGAAGGCGCGCGCCAGCGAGACGCGGTGCCGCTCGCCCTGCGACAGCTGCCCGGAGTCCCTGTCGCGAAGGTGGGCTATCTTGAAAAGTTCCAGCATCTTAGCCGCCTGGCCGGTATCTGCTATGCCCCGGAACTTAAGCGGCAGCACTATGTTCTCGTATACGCTGCCGGCCGCCAGGTAGGGCCGGGAGAAAAGGTAGGACATGGAGCGGCGCAAAGCCAGCCGGTTGGCCGGGTTCAGCGCGTTCTGCCCGGCTATCTCAAGCGACTCCGCCTTCGCTTCCTGCAGCAGCGCCAGCGCGTTGAGCAGCGTGGTCTTGCCGGCGCCGTTGGGCCCTATTATCGCGAAGGTCTCCCCGGCCTTTATGTGCAGCTCTTCCAGGCGCAGGCTGAACCCGGCCGCCAGTTTTACTCCGAGGCCTTTTAGCTTTATCATTCTGCCGCCGCCCGGCGCTGCTGAATGAAGGTCAGCGCCAGGTTTATCAGGAAGGTGAGGCCCAGCAGGATCAGGCCCAGCGCTATGGCCGTGTCGAAATTTCCCATGTGGGTCTCCATCACCGTGGCCGTGGTCAGCACGCGGGTCTGGTGGCGGATATTTCCGCCCACCATCATCACGGCGCCCACTTCGGAGATCACGCTGCCGAACCCGGCTATCACCGCGGCGAGGATGGAAAGCTTCACTTCTTTCAGGCAGACCCAGAGGGCCTGCCATTGCCCCGCCCCCAGCGTCAGCATCTGCAGGTAGAACTTGCGGTCCAGGCTCTGCATGGCGGCAAGGGAGAGGGCGGTGATGACCGGCGTGGCTATTACCACCTGCGCCAGCACCATGCCCGAAGGCGCATACAGCCAGCCCAGGAAACCGAGCGGGCCGTTGCGCGACAGCAGCAGCATGATCAGCAGGCCCACCACCACCGGGGGCAGGCCCATGCCGGTATTGATGGCGGAGATGGCCAGCTTCTTGAGAGGGAATTTCTTTACGGCTATCAGCGCGCCCAGCGGCACGCCTATCAGCACGGCGAGGGCGGTGGCGAAGACGGAGACGTACAGGGACATCCGCACCACCCCGTAAATTTCGGGGTCGCCGGCGAACAGCAGGGCCAGGCCCTTTATCAATCCGTCGTAGATAAAGTCCATAAGAACCGCGGCTACAGCTATATTTTACAGAATATGGCGGGGGCCGGCGCGCCTTTCCCGGCGCCCCGGCCCCCGCGTTTTCCCGGAGCGGCCCTACTTTGCCGGGTAATCGTAGAAGAACAGCTTCTTGCCGTACTTGTCCACGCCGAAATTATCGACTATTTTCTTCGTCCGCTTGGACAGCAAAAAGTCGAAGAAGGCCTTCGCGCCTTCGGCATTGGCCTTGGGGAATCTGGCGGGATTTACCAGGATCAGGCTGTAGCGGTTCAGCAGGATCTCGTCGCCTTCGCAGAGTATCTTCAGCGAGAGATTCTTGCGCAGCGACAGGTAGGTGGACCTGTCGGCCAGCACATAGGCGCCCTTCTCGTCGGCGATCTTGACCGTGGCGGCCATGCCCTGGCCGGCCTCTATATATTTATCGGCCGCGGGCTTGACCTTGGCCGCGCCCCAGATCTTCAATTCCTTCTTGTGGGTCCCGGAATTGTCGCCGCGGGAGACGAACTGCACGCCGGAGGCGGCGATCTTGGCGAAGGCGGCCGCTGCTTTCTTTTCCTTCTTCACCTTTGCCGGGTCGGCGGCGGGGCCCAGCAGCACGAAGTCGTTGTGCATGAAGGTGGTCCGGTCCGTGCCGTAGCCTTCCGCCACGAACTGTATTTCGTCGTCAGGGCTGTGCACCCACATCAGGTCCGCCTCGCCGGCCTTGCCCATCTGCATGGCCTGGCCCGAGCCCACGGCCACGGCCTTCACGATGTAATCGTTTCCCTTCTGGAAGGCGGCCACGAGCACGTCCAGCAGGCCCGTGTCCTGTACGCTGGTCGTGGTGGCCAGTATGATGGTCTTGTTCTTGACCGGGGCGGCTTCCTGCGCGCCGGCGTAAAAAGCCGGCGACAGCAGCGCCGCCAGGCAGAATCCGGATATTATTCTTTTAATCATTTTATTTCCTCCTTAGATCTTCAGGCAGAACTGCAGGTACAGCCAGTCGGCGTCGTCACCGGAGCCGGTATCCCTGGCGTACTTGCCGGAATAGAAGTGCGCGTAGGCCGCTTCGGAAGTGAGCCCGCCGCCCAGGTAGTACTTGGCCATCAGCGAGAGCTCCCGGCCCGCGTAATGGTCCGCGCCGGCGGCCGCGGCCTTGGTGCGCAGTTTCTGGCCGGCCGAGCCGTACCAGGAATCGTTCACGCTGGGCAGCCGGTAGAAATTGGCCGCGCCGGTAAGGGTCAGCCGCTGGTGCGGGCTGGCGGAGACCTGGAAGAAGACCTCCTCCATGTTCTGCCACCGGAAAAGATCCACCAGGCCGTAGCCGTAATGCGTAGACTGGTAAAGCGGCACGAAGGTATTATTCACAGAGTCGGACGCCTTCTTGTCTCCGCTGGCGTAATTATACCCGGCGTTCAGGCGCGGCTTCCAGGCGATGGCCAGGTCTTTGGCGGCGTCCAGGTGGAAGGCGTGGGCGTAGACGCTCTTGCGCGCGCTGCGCCCGAACTGGTACGGCAGTTCCGCGTCCACCTCCACCCCGCCCGGCAGGGTAAAGACCGCGCGCAGCCCGACGGTGCGGCGGTTGAGCGTCGACAGGTTGGAGCTGTCGTAATTGGCCAGGAAGTAGGCGTCTACCAGCGGGGCGCCCTTGGCTTTCTGCCAGGTAGCGTAGACGCCGGTTATGATATCGTGCCTGTTCGGGGCGTTCCACCCGTCCTCGTCCCAGGCCACGCGCGCGCCATAGAAAGCGTCGGCGGCCAGCGCCCCGGACTTGTATTTGACCACGGCGGCGTCCGTGTTGTTCACGCGGTTGGACCAGGGCGCCGAGCTGATCAGCCGGTTTTTGCCGTAGGACATCTCCTGGCGCCCCACCTTCAGCCCGAACCGCCCTCCCAGCAGCTTGCCTGCGGAAAAATACGCCTGGTGCAGGTCCAGGTCGTCTCGCTGCGCCGCCTTGGGGATGTATTTACTGGCGACGCGCAGGTCGGCCGCCTCGGCGAAGACTTCATAATTATCAAGCGTCGCCTTGCCGTTGACGCGCAGCAGCTGGTAAACCAGCCAGCCGTCGTCATCGGCGGAGCGGTCGAGGTCCAGGTCCTCCCGCATCTCCGCCCGCACCCTGTCCTCCGCGCCGAAATGCGTCTTCCAGCCGGCTGAGGCCTGTGAGGCGGCCAGCAGGGCCGCTAACGCTACAATAAGTTTTTTCATCCGGTTCTCCTTGGTCGCGCTGCCTTAGGGTTTCAGAATTTCCACTTTAGCCATGGCCCGCACGTTGCGGTCCACGAAAAAATCGGCGGCAGAGAACAGCGAGAAGCGGCCGTCCTTCTCGCCGGCGTTGTCCACCACCAGGAAGTCGGCGTTGTCGCCGCGGTTGACGAGCTCCGCCAGGCTGAAGGCGGCGCGGTAGGCGTCTCCGGCCGAGACCACCACCAGCTTGTCGCCGGAATCCTGAGGGGCCACGCCGGCCTGCGCCAGGATGTTCTTAAAGAGGAAGCCGCCCTCGTTCTTAAGGCCTTTGAAGCCGGTACCGTGGCCGTAGCCTGCGGCCGAGTAGGAGCGCCGCTCTGCTTTGCCGGCCTCTTTCACGGCCACCCTCTTCTCCCCGTAAACCAGCGTGAATTCGGGCGCGTAGACGGCCTCGTGCTTCCTGCCGGGGAAGTCGCCGGGCGCGGACTTGACCGTGATCTTAACCGGGTTGGCGATGAAGCGGGTATTGTAAAGGTCGTTCGCGGCCACCAGGCGCGGCTCCGCGGGCAGCGGCCAGTCGGTATTGCGCTTGGGCGCGGTCACGGAGCGCGCGGACCTGGCTATCAGCGCGCCGTAGCCGTTCGCGGCGTAATAGATCTCCCCCCAGCTGAACACGGCCTTGTCGCCGGCGGCGTTCTCTACCACTACGTACAGGTCGGTCTCCGGCTTGAAGTCCTCCCGGGCCTTCTTCACGGCCTTGGCGTTGAGTATGTCGCAGAGCGAGTAGCCCGAAAACAGGTAGGCGCCCCTGAAGACCGGTTTGCCTTCGAGCCAGACCAGCTCTTTCACCGCCGCTTCCCGCACCGGCAGCGCGGCCAGTTCCACCGGCCCCGGCTCGGCCACTTCGCCCTCCACCAAAATGCTCTTAAGCGCGTATTTAGCGGCCGGGCCGCGCTCGTAAAAGCTGTTCACCACCGGCGCTGCTTCTTTCCCCGTTTCCGGCGCGTTCTCCTGAGCCGCGCACGGCAAAGCCGCCGCCAGCAGCCCCAGCAGCAAGGATATTGTTTTCACGTCCATATTCGCCTCCATAGCGGAACCAGTCCGTATTACACGACTTCCAGGCCATAACCGCGCAAAATCGGCGTAAAGTCCGGGCAAACCCGCGGTCAGGCGCGCTCCAGCTGCGTCGTCTTTATATTCCTCAGGTACTCCAGCAGGCGGCGGTGGCGCTCCAGGCCGGCCCGCTTGACCTTCTGATAAACATAGAAATTATCTTCCAGCAGCTTCAAATGCGGGAAGACGTTCACCAGCGTTTTCGCCTTGAATTCCTTCAGCACGCAGTAGCGCGGCACGAAACCCGCGCCCAGGCCTTCCAGGGCCGCGTTGATGATGGCGCGGATGTGGTTGAGCTCCGTTATATTCTTGAGGTCCGGCCGCTCGGCCTGCGGCAGGGCGTTGAGGAAATTACCCCACCAGGCCCCGCTCTTATCCATGGACAGCACCGGGCAGCCGGCCAGGTCGCGCGGCGCGCGCAGCCGGCGCTCCCGCACGAACTCCCGCGAGGCTATCACCGCGTATTCCTCGCGGAACAGCGGCGTCTTCTCCAGCCCTTCGGCCTTGTGGTTCTTGCAGTCGATGATGATATCCAGGTCGTCGTGGAGCAGGGGCTTCAGGAGCTCGTGGCGGAACTGGAAATCCAGGTGCACGCCCGGGTTCTTCTCGATGAAGCCCTTCAAATATTTAACCAGCAGCGTGGTGCCGAACTCCACCGTGGCGCCCAGGCGGATGGTGCCGGCGCTCCTGCCGCGGCCGGCGGCCAGCCGCTCCTCGGCTCTTTCCAGCTCGTAGAAGACGGTCTCGCAGGACCTGTAGAGGATCTTGCCGGCCTCGCTGAGCGCCAGGCGGTTGCCGGACTTCAGGAAGAGGTCTTCCTTAAGGCCGCGCTCCAGCTTGGCCACCGCGTGGCTGACGGCCGACTGCGTGACGTAAAGCCGCGCCGCCGCCTCGGTATAGCTGAGCGTCTGCGCCACAGCGAAGAAGGTCCTGAGCTGGTAGAGGTCCAAAGGCATTGAATTCAATTCATAACCACTATGAACACTATGAATTATACTAATAACCTTCCGATTGCTACCATATCCAAAACCTTTCAGGGAGGCCCCATGAACACGCTGAACACTATTTTCCAGATCCCCGAGCCGGTGAACGAACCGATCCTGAATTACGCCCCCGGCAGCCGGGAGCGTGCCGAGCTCAAGGCCAAGATAGCCGAGCTGCGGGGCCAGGTGATAGACATACCGCTCATCATAGGCGGCAAGGAAGTGCGCACCGGCCGCACCGCCGACATAGTCATCCCGCACGAGAATAAAAAGGTGATAGGCCGCTACCACAAGGCCGGCCCCAAAGAGGTGGAAATGGCCGTGCAGGCCGCCGCCGAGGCCCGGCAGACCTGGGGCCGCATGCCCTGGCACGCAAGGGCGGCCATCTTCCTCAAAGCCGGCGAGCTGCTGGCCACCACCTGGCGCTCTACCCTCAACGCCGCCACCATGCTCGGCCAGAGCAAAAACCCCTACCAGGCCGAGATCGACTCCGCCTGCGAGCTGGTAGACTTCTACCGCTTCAACACCTGGTTCGCCGAGCAGATCCACGACCAGCAGCCGCTCTCCCCGTCGGGCAGCTGGAACTACGTGGACTACCGCCCGCTCGAGGGCTTCGTCTTCGCGGTCACGCCGTTCAATTTCACCTCCATAGCCGGCAATTTGCCCACGGCCCCGGCCATCATGGGCAATACCGTCATCTGGAAGCCGGCCTCCAGCGCCGTTTACTCCGCCTACTTCCTGAACAAGCTCTGGCAGGCGGCCGGCCTGCCCGCCGGCGCCATCAACATGCTGCCCGGTTCCGGCGGCGAGGTGGGCAACCCGGTGATAGCCAGCCGCGACCTGATGGGCCTGCATTTCACCGGCTCCACCGGCGTCTTCAACGGCATGTGGTCCGCCATCACCGGCAACTTCAGCAAGTACCGCGGCTACCCGCGCGTGGTGGGCGAGACCGGCGGCAAGGACTTCATCTTCGCCCACGAGAGCTGCGACCCCGAGGCGCTCAAATGCGCCCTGGTGCGCGGCGCCTACGAATACCAGGGTCAGAAATGCTCGGCCGCCAGCCGCTCCTACATACCGCGCTCCGTCTGGAACGCCATCAAGGACGACCTGGTCGCCCAGGTCAAGAGCGTGAAGATGGGCCCGGCTGAAGACTTCACCAACTTCTTCAACGCGGTCATAGACAAGGGCGCGTTCAAGACCATAAAGGGCTACATAGACTTCGCGAAGACCGCCCCGGACGCCAAGATACTCGCCGGCGGGGACTGCGACGACTCCGAGGGCTACTTCATCCAGCCCACGCTGATAGAGACCACCAACCCGAAGTTCAAGACGATGGAAGAGGAGATCTTCGGGCCGGTGATGACGGTCTATGTTTACGAGGACGGCAAATTCGACGAGACCTTGAAGCTCTGCGACGAAACCTCCCCGTACGCGCTGACCGGGGCCATCTTCGCCCAGGACAGGGCGGCCGTGCTGAAGGCCGAGGACGCCCTGCGCAACGCGGCCGGCAACTTCTACATAAACGACAAGCCCACCGGGGCCGTGGTAGGGCAGCAGCCTTTCGGCGGGGCGCGGGCCAGCGGCACCAACGACAAGGCCGGCTCCATCATCAACATGATGCGCTGGACCTCGCCGCGCGCGGTGAAGGAGAACTTCACCCCGCCGCACGACTACCGCTACCCGTTCATGCTTGAAAAATAGCGGCGCCCGCAAAAAGGTGCCAGGCACTTTTTAAAAGGTGCCTGGCACCTTTTTAATGTTTGACAGGCGGGTTCAATTTTGAAAATATCTAAAGCGTGATAGCCTTTCTCTGCCTGCTCGCCCTGGCCATCGGCGTTTACGTCTACCGCTCCTTCGCGCAGTTCGGGGGCGGCTTCTCGGGCGGCCTGGCTGAACCGGCCGGCGAACCAGCCCCCTTCAACACCAGCCCCTGGGCCGTGCCGCTGGCCTTCGCCGCGGGCTGGCTGCTTAAAGGCCTCTGGCGGGAAGCCCTGGGGTTCCCTTTCGACGTGATGTGCCACGAGGTCGGCCATTCCCTGGCGGCCTGGCTGGGCGGGCGCTGGTCCATCCCGGTGATAGCGGGCATCGCGATGACCGACTCTGCGCCCTCGCTCTTCCTGAGCTTTTTAGTGGGCGGGGCCATCGCCTGGGCGTCCTGGAAGGCGGTCAGGGCGCGCAGCCCGCTGGCGCTGCTCTGCTGCGCGCTGCTGGCAGCCGGTTTCGTACACCTGCAGTTCATAGTTCCCGACAAGCAGTTCGAAGAATACCTGCTGCTCGGCGGCCACGCCGGGGAGTTCGTCTTCCCGGCCCTGCTGATAGCGGCCTTCTACTACCGCGGCCCGGCGGGCCTGCGCTGGGACTGGTTCAGGTACCCCTTCATGCTAGCGGCGGCCTTCTCGCTGGTAGGCGCGTGGCAGTTCTGGGCCAAGGCCGTGGCGGACCCGGTCACCGGCATCTACGGCGTCAGCGTCGCAAACCGCAGCGTGGCCGGCAGCGACGTAGCCCGCCTAATCGGCGGTTACGGCTGGACGGCCCAACTGGCGGTAGACCGCGCCCTGCTGCTGGGCAGGGCGGCCTTCCTGTTCGTCGGCCTGGTCTACCTGCGCTTCCTGCTGGACCGCCGCTCTCCCAAAACGCCCCTCCCCTGACCGGTCCCGTTACATAGGCAACAAGGGCTTGAAGCCGGAGGGGCATTTCAGTAGAATTGGGGGATGTCCGAAAAAAAGCGCGTCCTGATAGTGGACGACGACCCTTCCATAAGGGAATTCGTCTCTGCCGTGCTCTCCATGGACTATGAGACCATGGAAGCGGACGACGGGATGGCCGCCTGGCAGACCGTGCGCACCTGGAAGCCCGACCTCGTTATCACAGACCTGATGATGCCGCGCATGCACGGCTACGAGCTCTGCTCCCGCCTGAAGGGGCCGGAGGGCCCGGCCGGCGTGAAGGTGCTGGTGGTTTCAGCCAAGCCTTTCGAGACCGACAAGGCCCACGCCTACGCCGCGGGCGCCGACGGCTACATCACAAAACCTTTCTCGGTGGACGAATTGCGCGCCAAGTCGAGCGAGATGCTGACGCCCGGCGCCGCGTCCGCCGCGGCCGCGCACCCGCCGCAGGCCAAGGGCAGCGCGATCCACAGTTCCGAACTGCCCGCGCCTGCGCCCGCCCCGGCCCAGGCCGGCGCGCTGCCGGTCTACGTGCGCTTCTGGGGCACGCGCGGCTCCTGTCCCATCGCCGGCGCGCAGAACGCCGTCTACGGCGGCAACACGGCGTGCGTAGAGGTCCGCGTCGGCGGCACGCTCATTATCATAGACTGCGGCAGCGGCCTGCGCGAGCTGGGCGGAGCGCTGCTGCGCGAATGCGCCGGCAAGCCCATAGAGGGCCATATCTTCGTGGGCCACACGCACTGGGACCATATCCAGGGCTTCCCTTTCTTCGTGCCGTTCTACAGCCCCAAGAACACTTTCAACGTCTACAGCGTGCACGGCGCCAACGGCAGCCTGCGCAAGATCTTCAACGAGTCCATGGCCAAGGATTACTTCCCGGTGCCGCTCGCCAACCTGGGCTCCAGGCTCAGCTTCGTGGAGCTGGAGGGCCCGGTGGACCTCGGAGTGGCCCGCATCACCTTCCACCACCTCAACCACCCCGGCCCCTGCATCGGTTTCCGCATCGAGGCCCAGGGCCGCACCATAGTCTACGTCAGCGACCACGAGGATTTCTGCAAGCTCAGCGGCGACAGCGAGTCCGCCCGGCGCCAGGACGCTGCCGTCACCGAATTTTCCCGCGGCAGCGACCTGCTGATCCGCGAGGCCCAGTACACCGAGGAAGAATACAAGACGCGCAAGGGCTGGGGACACAGCACCTTCGACGACGCGGTCAAGTCGGCCGCGGAGCTGAAAGCCCCCCGCCTGGCCCTCTTCCACCACGACCCCGACCACAACGACGCCGCGCTGGACGCGCAAGTGGACTACTGCCGGGCGAAGCTGAAAGAACTCGGCGCCGCCACCGAGTGCTTCGGCGCGCGCGACGGCCAGCGCATAGACCTGTAGCCCCGCGGAGATCCCTATGACCAAAGAACAGCACGCCCGGCCGGCCAACGAGCCGGCGCTCAACTATGCCCCAGGCGCCCCGGAGCGCGCCGAACTGGCCAAGAAGCTCGAAGAGCTCAGGGCCAGGCAGGCCGACATCCCGCTCCTCATCGGCGGCAGGGAAGTCCGCACCGGCAGGACCTCGCCGCTCATCATCCCCCACGACAACAAGAAGACGCTGGGCGTCTTCCACAAGGGCGGCGCGGCCGAGGTGCAGCAGGCCATAGACGCCGCGATGGAAGCGCGCAAAAGCTGGGCCGCCACGCCGTGGCGGGAGCGCGCGGCCATCTTCAGGCGGGCCGCAGACCTGGCGGCCGGGCCCTGGCGCAGCACCCTGGTGGCGGCCACCATGCTGGGGCAGTCCAAGAGCGTCCACCAGGCGGAGATAGACGCCGCCTGCGAGGTGGCGGACCATTACCGTTTCAACGCCTTCTACCAGGAGCGCCTGGAGGCGGAGCAGCCCCTCTCCCCGGCCGGTGAAAAGAACCGCCTGGAATACCGCCCGCTGGAAGGCTTCGTGCTGGCGCTTACGCCCTTTAACTTCACCTCGCTGGCCGCCAACCTGACCGGCGCGCCGGCGCTGATGGGCAACACGGTGGTCTGGCGCCCGGAAGCGCCCTCGGTCTATTCCTCCTATTACCTGCTGCTCCTCCTGAAAGAGGCCGGGTTGCCCGACGGCGTGCTGAACCTGGTTTTCGGCCCGGCCGGCGAAATCGGCACTACGGCCATAGACAGCCCCGACTTCGCGGGCCTGCACTTCTCCGGCTCCACCCCGGTCTTCAACAGCACTTGGGGCGCGATCACCCGCAACCTTTACAAATACAAGCAGTACCCCCGCGTGGTGGGCGAGACAGGCGGCAAGGGGTTCATCCTGGCGCACGAATCCTGCGACCCGGAGGCCCTGAAGACGGCCATCATCCGCGGCGCCTACGAGTACCAGGGCCAGAAGCGCTCGGCCGCCAGCCGCGCCTATATCCCGCGAGCGCTCTGGGACGGCATCAAGGACGACCTCGTGGCGCAGATAAGCGCCATCAAGGTGGGCCCGGCGGAGGATTTCTCGTGCTTCATGAACGCGGTGGTGGACAAGCCGGCCTACGACAGCGTGAAGGGGCACCTGGCGCTGCTCAAGCGCGAGCCGTCCTCCAAGGTGCTGGCCGGCGGTCGCTGCGACGAGACGGCGGGCTATTTCATCACCCCGGCGCTCATCGAGACCACCGACCCGCGCAACAAAGCCATGCAGGAAGAGATCTTCGGTCCCGTCATGACCGTATTCGTCTACGAGGACGGCAAGTTCGCGGAGACGCTCAAACTCTGCGACGAGACCTCGCCCTACGCGCTGACCGGCGCGCTGTTCGCCCGCGACGCCGCCGCCATAGCGCAGGGGTCGGAAGCCCTGGCCGGGGCGGCTGGGAACTTCTACATCAACGACAAGCCCACCGGCGCCATGGTGGACCGGCAGCCTTTCGGCGGCGGCCGCGCCTCCGGCACCAACGACAAGACCGGCTGGCCGCACAACCTGCTGCGCTGGACCGAGGTCCGCTCTGTGAAGGAAAACCTAAACCCGCCCGGGAACTACCGCTACCCGTTCATGGACTAGCGGGCGGGCGTGAAAAAGCCGGGGCAGGGGCCCCGGCTTTTTTATTCAGAATTTTAGGCCAGGCTGAACAGCAGGCCGGCGCCGAGGGCGAAGACCAGCCACCAAGCCGTGTAGACCAGCAGGCCGCGGCGGCCTATCAGTTTCTGCGACATGACCATGGTGGGAATGCAGGTTCCTACGGAACCCAGCAGGAAGGCTAAAGCAGGCCCGGGCCCGAGGCCCAGCTTCAGCAGCGACAGCGTCAGCGGGATCTCCTCGCCTTCGCAGACGTACAGCGGCACGCCCAGCAGCACCGCGCTGAGGTAGGCCAGCGGCCCCGACGCGCCTATGTAGCGAGCGATCACGCCCGCCGGCAGCAGCACCGTCAGCAGCGTGGCTATGGCCATGCCCAGCACGAAGTACTTGGCCAGGTCCTTTATGATGTCCGCGAAGACAGGCCAGAATTTGCGCGGCTCGTCCGCTTCCTTGGCCGCGCCGCCGGAGCAGCCGCAGCCGGAAGCGCATTTTTTTACCGGGATGGTCACCGGGATATCCAGGAAACCGGGCTTGTTCTTCTCCAGCCACAGAAAGATAGCGCCTATCATGACCGCCCCGAGCAGGGCCGCCAGCGCGCGGGCCATGGTAAACTTCCAGCCCAGCACGGCCCAGGTCAGTACCAGCGTCTGCGGGCTGACCAGCGGCGAGGCCAGCAGGAAGCTGGTCACCGTGCCCAGGTCCGCGCCCTTGCGGCGCAGGCCCTCGGCCATCGGCATGGTGGCGCAGGAGCAGCCGGGCATCACCATGCCCAACACCGCGGCCTTGGCCAGCGAGGCCCAGCCGCCGCGCAGATGCTTCAGCGCGAAATCCGGCTTCAGGAACACGTCCAGCGCCGCCCCGAACGCGGCGCCGCCAAGGAAGTAAGGCAGCACCATCCAGGTGAGGTTCAAAAACTCTTTAGCGTAATTTTGGACAAAATTCATCCTGTATATTATCCCAGCAGGGCGAAAAAAAGTCAACAGGGTTAAGCCGGCAAGCCGGGCGGGCCGGGAGGCCTACGCCGCAGGTAGGCAGTTTTCCGTTATCTAAGGGGACCTTGGGACCTTATCCAGCCGCGTCATACCTGTTAAACTATAAATATGCTCAAACGCTTTCTCCTCGCCATTTCGCTCGCCGCCCTTTACCAGCCTGCCGCCTTCGCCCAGTCCATCAGCCAGGACGCGCTGCAGGCCCTCAACGCCGCCGCCGCTGAAGCCGGGGAGAGCCAGGTGCCGGAAGTCCCGGCGGATAAAAAGTGGGGCGTCTCTTACGTGCTCAACGGCGTGCTGTCCATCCAGGAGGACACCGTCCGCCTCAACACCGCCGACGGCCGCGTGTTCGAGCTGGACCTGAGCCTGCGCAAGGCGCGCAAGTTCGACGGCCAGAGCGTGAAAGTGGAAGCCAAGGCCAAACAGGCCGACGACATGTCAGTGCTGAAGGTCTCGGAGATAGAGGCCTACAACCCCGCCGCCGAGCTCAAGCTGCCCCCCTACCTGGCCAAGCGCAAACCCGCCCGCGTGCTGGCCGACGCCCCCGAGGCCATGACCGTAGCCAATGTGCGCTGGCAGTACAATCCCTACCCGCAGGACGACAAGTTCGACTGGGCCACCGCCACCATCAAGCCCGAGCTGGTCAAAGAGGTCTATTTCGTCAAGAAGCCTTTCGCCCCGGAATGGATAGCCGCTCACTCGCTGCTGGCCTTCACCTTCGAGAAAGGCGGCCTGACCGACGCCAACGGCAACGAGTCCCAGGCCCTGGTGCTGACCATAGAGGCCTTCCTGCGCGAGGGCCAGGTGTACGATCTCAAGGAAGGCCTCAAGAACAAGTTCGGGATAGTGTGGCTGCTGACCACCTGGGAAGATTATGTCACCCGCACCGCCCTGGTGGACCAGGCCCGCCTGATCCCCTACGCGGTAAAGAACCTGTCCCGCGCCCAGAAGGCCGACATGGTGCGCGAGGGCGTGCGCCTGGCCGGCGTCAACCGCGAGGGCGAGTACTACCACACCATCACCAACAACTGCACCAACAATCTGCTGATCGTCATGAACCGCGTGCTGCCCGAGAACCGCCGCATCCGCATGTGGACCATCCCCTACCTGGCCTACAATGTGCGGGCCACCATGCCGGTGATGGTGCCCGGTTACCTGCAGGGTAAAGGCCTGCTGGGCCCCGAGCTGGGCGTCATCAACGACACCAATTACAAAGAGCCGCTCCCTTAACAGCCAAGACCCGCCGCAAGACCGGGGCCGGCGCCCCGGTCTTTTATTTCGCTGCGCGCGGCCGCGGTCAGCCGGGGACGCCCCCCAAGAAACGCGTCCCCGGCCGGCCGCCCTAAAACGGCGCGCTCCCGTCCTCGCCCCCCGCCCTGCGCTGGCGGCCGCGCTTGCCCTTGGGCGCCTGCGGCGCCTCGTCCGGCCAGCCGGCGTCCGCCAAATGCTCTCCGGGCGCGTGGTCCGGCTCGGGTCCGTCGGCCACGTGCTCGCCGGGCGCGTGATCGGCGGGGGCGCCGGCCTGGCGCGGCTTGTCTCCCATGAACTCTATAGCGTCCACGTAGACCAGCATCTTCTGGTGGCGCTTGCCGTCCTCTTTGCCGGTCCACTCCTCCATGGCCAGGTGCCCCTCCACGAACACCTGCCGCCCCTTGTGCAGCTTGGCCGCCAGGTCGGCCAGCTTGCGGCCGTGCTCGCGGTTATAGGCCTTCAGGTTAACCCAGACCGGCACCTCCTCCCACTCGCCTGTCTGCGGGTTTTTCCTGCGGTTGTGCACCGCGAACCCCACGTTGGCCACGCGGCCCCCGTTGGGGAATTCCGTGAGCTCCGGGTCGCGCGTCAGGCGCCCGATCAGCATTACCTTGTTCAAGTTAGCCATAAGTCCCCCTCCCAGTTAAGTTTTACGGCAACCATAGCATAGCAGGCCGTCCCGACAAGGGCCTGTCGGGAACGAAAAAAATATTTTTACAGGTTACAGGCGGTTGTACTTGGTTATGCGGCCGCGGGACTTGGAGACGGGGTACTTCTGCGCGTTCTTAACCAGCTTCTTTTTGAGGGCGGTATTCAGGTCTATGCCGAGGTCGTGGCCCAGCACCAGCACCCAGTACAGCACGTCGGCCAGCTCGTCTGAGATGTCCTCTTTGCCGGCCTTAACGTGGGCCTTGATCTCGGCCGGGGTCTTCCACTGGAAATGCTCCAGCAGCTCGGCGGCCTCGAGGGCCAGCGAGATCGCGACGTCCTTGGGGTTGTGGAACTGCTTCCAGTCGCGCTCATCGCGGAACTTCAGCACGGCGGCGGCGAGTTTCTTGATGTCGGCCATATCAGTTAAGCGTTACCTCTTCGCGCAGCAGGCGCGTATTGTCGCGCAGCCAGCGGCGCTGCATTTTGTAATCGGGGCAGGCGGCCCCGACGTGCGCCCAGAACCTTTTAGAGTGGTTCATCTCGCGCAGGTGGCAGAGCTCGTGGATCACCACGTAGTCCAGCGCCTCCGGGGGCGCCGCGGCCAGCCGCCAGTTGAAATTCAGGTTGCGCCGCCCCGAGCAGCTGCCCCAGAGCGACCGCTGGTCCTTTATATAGACCTTCTTATATTCCAGGCCCAGCTGCCCGGCCCAGTGCGCCACGCGCGCGTGAATTATTTCCTTGGCCCGGCGGCGCTGCGCCGCGGTGGGCGCGGGCCCGCGCTGGCGCACATAGCGCACCCGGCGGTAAACGCGCGGCGGCGGGAACACCTCCGGCAGGTCGCCGGTAAGCGAGCGGAGAAAATCTTTTACGTCTTTGCAGACGCCGCGCACATCCACTTTCATAGGTAAATCATAACAAATACCCTTCGGGGGCTCAGGCGGCGGTCTCCACCTTGTAGAGGATCATCGGCTTGGACTTGCCCTTCATCAGCACCGGCGCGCCCTCCAGGAATTTAACGCCCGGGAAGCGGCCCTGGTCTATGCCCCGGATAACGGCGTCGCTGAGCAGGATCTCGGTGGCGGCCGTCTTGGTCTGGCTCTCTATGCGCGAGGCCACGTTCACGGTGTCGCCCAGCACGGTGTACTCCAGCCGCGCCGCCGTGCCCACGTTGCCGGCCACCAGGCCGCCGCTGTGCACGCCCACGCCGAAGAAAACCTCTGGGTGGCGCTTCTGCGCGTTGAACTCTTTGAGCGCGGCCTTCATCCCCAGCGCGGCCCGCACCGCCGCCTCCTGGTGGTCCTCCACGCCGAACACCGGCGAGAAGATGGCCATCACCGCGTCGCCGATGAACTTGTTGATGACGCCCTTGTTGTCAGCTATCGGCTTGGTCATGTAGGCGAAGTACTCGTTCAGGAATTTGATCAGTTCCACCGGCGGCATGGTCTCGCTGAGCGGGGTGAAGCCGCGGATGTCGGAGAACAACACCGTGGCCTGGATCTCCTCGCCGGCCAGGTTCACCTTGCCGCTCTTCATGATCTTCTCGGCGATCTCCAGCGAGACGTAGCGGCCGAAGGTGTCCTTGATATGGTCGCGCTCCACCAGCCCGTCGAGCATCTGGTTGAAATGGCCTTTCAGCTGGCCCAGCTCGTCGGCGTAGAGCACCGAGGTCTTGCAGGTAAAATCCCCGGCCGCCACCGCTTTCATGCGCTTTACCAGCGCGCTGACCGGGGCCTGCACGTTAAAACGGTAAAGCATTATGGAAACCGCCTGAAAGACCAGCATCACCCCGGTCAGGAAGGCCACGATGAGTATCGGGACGAGCATCCGGATATTCTCGTAGGAGAAGAACGCCTGCCGGGCCAGGTCATTGTTGCTCGCCAGCACGGAGAAAGCGTCGAGGTTGGCGTATATCGGGACGTACAGGCACAGCAGCAGGGGGACCATCGCCAGCGAGAACAGCATCAGCGCGTACCGCAGCGTGAGGTTTATGGCAAAGCCGGACTTAAGGCCATAGGGGTTATTCTCCAGGAAGAACGGCTTGGCTATGCGCTGGCGGATATAGAGCCCGGTCAGCTCCAGGTTCAGGTAGCTTACGAAAGCGCCCATAAGCAGGGCGGACAAGGCATAAACGACCTTGACCTTATCCGGCACCGGCCCGTACTGCGAGTAGAAAGAGACGTTTTCCAGGTAGCGCTGCAGGGCCAGCACCCAGCCCAGGACGAAGACCGCCACCGGCAGCTGGATAATGCGGCGTTCGACGCGGCTTATATCCCGGGGCTTTTCAGAGAACTGGTGCCGGTAGAGCGGCCAGAGCCAGGCCAGCAGGAAGAGAAAATAGAACCCGCTGACCAGTTTCCTGCTTTCATATTTCACCTTCCCGCTCGCGTCGACGTGTTTCTGCAGGGCGAACACCTTCTGCATATTATCCAGGAAGGCCTGCGTGACCTTGTACTCCCCGCCTTTGGCCAGGACGACGCTGGCGTTCGCCCATTCTGTTTTCAGGATACCGCTGTCGATAAGGGAAAATTTCTCGAAGACAAAAGCTGTGGTGCTTCCGAAATACACCATGAACGCGAAAAGAACGTAAAGCCCGAGATGCAGTTTATGGAACTTCTGCCAGAAAGTTGAGGTTTTTTTCATAAGGGGACTGAGATATATTAGGAATTATTCGGGCTGCACTTCAGCAAGGTTGAAGCCCAGCACACGCCAGGCAGAGCCGGAGAGGCCGGCTATGTACTGCGCGGCGTCCACGTCCAGCACCTGCTTGCCCTGCGCCGCGTGGCGCACTATCTTGCCGCGGGGGCCGTCGAAGATGAAGAACTGGTGCGAAACCAGCGTGGGCTTGTCGGCGCGGTCCTCGCGCACCAGGCTGACCACGGTGCCGTGCGGGATGGCGCCCAGCAGGCGGGGCAGGTCCTCGAGCGGCACATAGTTCAGGACGGCGCGCTGATCGGGGATATTAGCGCCCAGAGCGCGCAGGCGGGCGGCCCGCGCGGCGCGGCCGGCGGCCGTCTCCCAGTCGAAGCCCGCCAGGTCCGCCTCGGTCTTTTTGGCGTACCAGGCGCGCTTGGAAATTATCTTGCTCACGCTGCGGGCGGCGGGGCCGGCCACCTCGGCCGTGATGTCGCGCAGAAAGCCGTCGGAGATATTGCCGGGCAGCCAGTCCGCTTCAGTAAAGTGGTTGCGCTCCTCGTAGGCCACCCTGCCGCGGCGGTAGCGGATATGGCGCAGGATGTTCAGCGCGTCGTCAGTGTCGCGGCCCAGCGCGAAGGCCATGGTCTGCTCCACGAAGGTGGTGCAGTCGAGGCCTTTGTAGCTCACCAGCGGGTCCCGGTCGAACTCGCCGTCGGCCCCTTCGCCCAGCGGGCCCAGCACATAGGGCAGGCCCAGGAAGCGCGAGCTCGCGGCGAAGAGCTGGCCGCCCACCGAAGCGCCGTTATCCGCGCGGGCGGGAGCGGCCGGCATGGGGATATCGGACGCGCGCAGGCGCAGGCCCGGGAGCATGGAGGAAGAGTACAGCGCGCCGAGGGCGGACGGACCCGCGGCCGCGGCGGGCGCGGCGCAGGCTAAGGTCAGGACTATAGCGGCGATTAGTTTCAAGCGTGTCTCTATAAGCGCGTTGTCTGTATATAGTTTACCCCGCGCGCCCGCGCGGGGTAAGTGACAATGGGCCCAAGCGGGCCCGGGCTTTGGGCCTAAGGGAAACCGGCTTACAGCCAGGGGTAGAGGCGGCCGGCGAGGCGCTCCATCATGGTGGGTTTGAAGTTCAGGATACGCTGGCTCTTCTGCAGGTCCGCGTCGAACAGCTCGCGGCTGATGTAGCCCGCCAGACCGGCGTCGCGCACCACCACGTTGAGCTCGTGGTTGTTCTTCAGGCTGCGGCTGTCCAGATTGGACGAGCCGAAAGAGCTCCACACCCCGTCCAGCACGGCCACCTTCTGGTGCGCCATGCGGCCCTGGTACTCGTAAATTTCAACGCCGGCTTTCAGCATCTGCGGGTAAAAAGCGCGCGAGCACTTCATGGCTATGCCCTTGTTATTGGCGGCCGGCAGGGTTATCTGCACCTTCACGCCGCGCCTGGCCGCGTCGCTCAGCGCGTCCACTATCTCGGGATCGGCGAAATAAGGCACGGCCACGCGGATGGAGGTCTGCGCCGTGTGGAAGGCGCGCAAATACATGGCCTTGATGTTGCGGTCCTCGTTGCCGCGGTGGCGCACCACGCGGGCTTCCACGCCGCCGGGCACGGACAGCAGCCTGGGGTAATGCTCGCCGGCGTCCTTCACGGCGGGGCCGGCCTCGGCCCAGTTCTCGAGGAAAGAATCCTGCAGGCGGGCCACTATGGGCCCGGTCAGCAGTGTCTGCTGGTCGTGCCAGTCCACCTGGTAATGGCCGCCTATGTTCATGCCGCCGGTAAAGCCAACGCTGCCGTCTATAACCATCACCTTGCGGTGGTCGCGGCTGCCCGTGAAGCGCGGGGAATTGCGCACGCGCGCCTCGGCGCCGGAGTCGTTGAGGAAAGCCAGCAGCTTTTTAATTTCTTCGCTCTTCTTAACGCCTGAGCCGTAAAAGTCCACTATGAGCCGCACCTGCACGCCTTCTGCGGCCTTGGCGGCCAGCTTGCGGGCCAGGCCCCAGCCTATCTCGTCGGCCTGCAGCTGGTAGATCTCGATATGGATGGACTTGCGGGCGGCGTCCAGGGCGGCCGAGGCGGCCGGCAGCACGCGCGAGTCTATTAAAAAGTCCACGCCGTTAAGCCCGTCGGGGTGCGAGCCGGTGACGGCGTCGATGTAAGCCTCCAGCCCGGCCCAATCGCCGGGGGTGGTAGCGGCCAGGTGGCGGCTAGCCATTTTTTCTATGGTCTTAAAATTGGTCACGGCGCCGCTGAGCTTCAGGCGCCGCACATGGTAGTACAGGCTGTCGAAGGAGGCCGCGTCGGGCGCGGTCTCGAAAAGGCGGTGGATGGCGGCCTCGGTCTGCTGCTGGGCCGGGTCTTCCTGGCTGCCCGCGGGCCGCGAGGCGGCCACCAAAGTCTTCAGCATGGCCAGGCGCTGCTCGGGCGTTGCGGCGGCCAGCTCGGCGTCGCTCAGGGCGGCAATAGCCCGGGGCGAAGCGGTGTCCACCGTCGGCGGCGGCAGGCGGTAGGGTTCGGAGGCCTGCGGTATTTCCGCGGCTGTGCCCTGCGCGGCCAGTTCGGCCAGGGCCTGCGCCGCGGCGCGCTGATGAGGAATTAAGACGGAAAATATTAAAGCGGTATAGAGGAAAGGCTTCTTATGGAGCATTCCATAATTATGCCTTTAGCCGGCCCTGGCCCAATAGAGGCCAAAGACCCAGTCCCGCGCGGTTATTGGGCCCAGGCCGGCTTTGGGCCCAAGTCAGGCGGCGGGTTTGCGCAGTATGTAGGTAGTGTGGCTGGACAGGCCCGCCAGCGCCGGCTCCGCAGACAGCCGCACCAGCGCGGCCACCATCTTCTCCCAGTAGCCGGGCACGGCGGCCGCCTCGTCTATCTTGTCGAAGGCCATGCCGGCGGCGGAATCCGCGCCGTAGGTGCCGGTGATCTCCAGGCCGCAGTCGGCTATCAGCTGCCGCACGGCCTGCGGGCTGTTGAGGCCGCCCAGCTCGTCTTCCAGCCGCGCGGCGTAGCTGTCCAGCGCGGTCAGCCGGTATTTCAGCACCGGCACGTAGAACATCTCGGCCACGCAGCGCAGGCTGCTCAGCATGGTGAGGAACACCAGCCCGCCCGGCTTCACCACGCGCGCGGCCTCGGCCAGCGCCTGGCGGCGCTCTTCGGCCTTGTCCATGTAGAACACCGGCCCCAGCAGCAGCGCGTGGTCGAACTGCGCGTCGCCGAAAGCGTCCAGCCTGACGGCGTTCTGCTGCTTAATCGCCAGCACGCCAGCCTGCAGGCCCTGGCGGGCTATCTCTTCCCCGGCTTTTTTCAGGAAACTTTCGGACAGGTCGGCCAGGGCCACCTTATTGCCCCGGCGCAGCAGCTCCACGGCGTAGCGCCCCGGCCCGCTGCCGATATCCAGCACGCTGGCGCCGGGCGGTATCAGCCGCGTGATATGGTGCAGCTGCACGGCGAACTCCACCTTGGAATAGTAATCCCGGGCCAGCCGGGCCAGCTCTTCTTCCGCGAACCCGGGCTTCTCCAGGGCGCTTTTAAGGCCGTTAAAATCCGTCATTTTTACTCCTTCACCCACTGGCGGCCGCACATTACTTTGAAGGGGCAGAACTGGCAATCCTCTTCGCGTTTGGTGGGTTCGAAGGGCAGGGCGGGGTCGAGTATCTCGTCGAGCAGTATGCAGATGGCGGCTTTGTATTTGCCGAAGGTGGACGGGATATCCGGCAGATTGCGCCGGTATTCTTTGTAAAGACTTTCCTCCGTAATGTCCTGCCGCCCCAGCAGCATCAGCCGCGCGTCGAAGTCGGAAACGCTCCGGCCTTTCAGCGCGGCGCTTATATGGTCGGGCGTGCCGGGGGCCACATCGGCCTTGCCGGTCATGGCCATCAGCACATAGACCGGCAGCTGCACCGAGCGCAGGGTGTCCATCCAGCCGGCGCGCGGCCCCGCCGGGTCGAAGCTGTGCCAGGCCGGCACATGCGCCGCGGAGCCGGTCTTGTAGTCCACTATCACTATCTTCTCCCCCGCCCCGTCCGTCGGGCGCAGGTCTATGCGGTCGGCCTTGCCTGCCAGCCGCGCGGTCTTGCCCGAGGGCAGCGCCACGTCGGCTTCCAGCCACACCTCGGTGGCCAGCGGCGTAAAGCCGGCCAGCCGCTCCATGTGGTAGCGCAGTATGTCCTCCAGCCGCTTCTCCACCTGCCGGCGCATCACGTAGCCGTAGCCCTTGTCGGTGTCGGTCAGATGGAAGCCGGCCAGGGCCTCTTTCAGGCAGGCCAGGGCCGCGGTCTTCTCGGCGTCGAACTCGCCCGGCTTGTAAGGGCGGCCCAGGCGGTTGCCGCGCATGAAATAAAGTTCCAGCGCCCGATGCACTATATTGCCTATGGAGGCGCGGCTGATCTCCTCGGTCATCTCCTCCTGCTCGCGCAGGCCGAGAACGTTGAGATAATAGAAGCGCAGCGGGCAGGCCAGGAAATGGTTGAGCGCCGACGGCGAGAATTTCGCGGCGGAGAGTTTCTTCATCACCCAGGGCGTTTTGGGCGCGGCCGAGGGCTCTTTATTCTTGAAGGTCAGGTCGAAGAAAACGCGGTTCTCCAGCTTCTCGCGGTCCGCGCCGCCGGCCTCCAGCCGGAACAGCAGCTCCTCCACGAAAGGGCTCTTCTCGGACTTGGAATTATCGCGGTAGAAGATATGCCCAGCTTCGGCGGCGCCCAGCAGCGTCTCGAAATAATACTTGCGGGCGGATTCGCGCTCGCGGCAGGTGGGCAGGCCCAGCAGGCCGCGCATGAAGTCCGACAGCACCGCGTCCTCGGTGCCGCTCACGTTCAGCGCGTCGGCGTTGGCGTCCAGGAAATAGACGCGCCTGAACTTGAGACCGCGGGTCTCCAGCAGGCCCAGCACCTGCAGGCCCTTCACCGGCGTGCCCTCGAACGGGTACACAGCGCCCTTCACCGCCGAGCCGAAGAACTTGAAATAGGAAGGCCGCCCCGCGAAGTTCTCGCGCGCCAGCCGCGAGCCGGCTATGCCGTCAAGCAGCGCCAGGAAGCGCCCGGAGAAATATTCCCAGTACGGGTGGCGGTAAGCGGTGGTGGCCGAGGACACGAAGGAGACCAGCCGCAGCAGTTTGCCCGCGAAGTCGCCGATGTCCTGAATTCCCTCGAAGGGGCGTATCACCGCGTCGTGGATGGTCTTGATATGCGCGGAGATCTCCGCCGCGGTGACGGCCTTGTAATCCTCGTAATGCTCCAGCCGCTTCAGCGCCGCGGCCAGGAAGTCCGGGTCTTTCTCTATGGCGGCCAGCTCGGCGTAGCGCCCCATGCGGCCGAGGAAATGTTCCTGCAGTACCTGGAACAGTATGCGCGTCAGCTCCGGGCTGCCTTTATGCAGCGCGCTCTTGACGTAAGGATGGAAGACCAGGTCCAGGTAATCGGGGATGAAATAGGCCCCGCCGTCGGCGCGGTCCAGCAGGCGGCCGATGGATTCCACCAGCGAATAGACCGGCGTGTGCGACACCGGGTAGCCGATGGCGATATTGTTCTCGGCGAACTCGGGCAGGATATTGTGCACCACCGGGAACAGCGCGTCCACCGACGGTATCACTATCACGTCCCGTTCGCTGTATTTGACCTTGTCCATCACCTGGCCCAGCGCGAACACCTCGCTGTGAGTGTCGGCCGCTTTGTGGAAGGTGAATTTGCCCGGCGCGGGCGCCTCAGCTTTAAACGGCTTCACCGCCTTTATCAGGCCTTTCTTTGCCAGGAATTCATAACGCGCGTCCAGGCCGGGCCCTTCCTGCGCCAGCAGGCGGAAATTGGAGAGTTTAAAAAGCCCTTCTATCAGTTTCTGTTCGGACCGCGACAGCAGGAAGAAACCGGCCAGTATCACCAGGCCTTTCTCCCCCAGCCCGGCGGCTTCGGCCGCGCCGGGCGCGGAGGCGGCTTCATATTTCAGGGCCGGGGTCAGCAGGCCATCGGCGGCGAGCTTCTTGTAGAAGGCCGCGTAGAGCTTGGAGAAGCCGCCGAACTTGGCGCTGAAGTCTTTGGCGCGCTTGAACACGCCCGCGCCCTCGCCAGCCTCCAGGCTGAGGTCGAAGGCGCCCAGGTCGCGCGGCGTTTTAAGTTCTTTCTTTATTTCCTCAAAATCGGAATAGGCTTTGAACGCCCAGGGCAAGAACCAGTCCAGGTCGGTGCTGGACTTGCCGGCCAGCGGCCCCAGGCCCTTGAGCCCCGGCTCCAGCGCGTGCATGATGGCCGCGGCGTCCAGCTCGCCTATCTCGGGCCCGGAGGCACCGGCGGCTTCGGCGAGAACGGCGGCGAACTCGTCCATGGAGTAAATGGCCGGCGGCTCGAAGGACTTGCCCGCTTTTTCAAAGAGCTGTTTGCGCAGGAAATGCGCCGGACGGCGGCCGGGGAAGACCACCACGCAGTTGGCCAGGTCCTGGCCGTCCAGCAGGCCGGCCACGGCGGTCACCAGGTCCGCGTTTTGCGGCAGCAGCGTGAATTTATCGGTCATATCACGCGCTCCGCTTTCTCTTCGTCCAGGTAGATCAGCCAGCATTCGGCCGGCAGGCCGCGCGCGTCGGTGACGGCGGCGGCGTATTTTTTAAGGGTGTCGGTATAGGCGGTGTGCTCGCCGCCGGTCTTGAAGTCCACAATAATGGCGCGGCCTCCCTCCACCAGCAGGCGGTCCAGGCGGCGCAGCCGGCCCCCCTCGGGCCCGGAGACGAATTCCGTCTCCCGCCGCAGCTCGCGCCCCGGCTTCTTCTCGAAGAACACGGCCACTTCCGGCAGATTCAGCAGCCGCAGCAACTTGGCGGTGATCTGCTTCTTCTCGCCGGCCAGCGCCGGGCCGTAACGCCAGGCGCAGGCGTCGAAGGCGCGCTCCAGCCGCTCGCGCAGGTCCGGGCCGGACCAGTCTATACGCATCAGTATCTCGTGGTGCAGCAGGCCGCGCTGCACGGCGCGGTAGCCTTCCAGCGTGGCCCCGCCGGCCGAAGGCGGCAGCTCCGGCGCCTGCGGCTGATGCACTACCGAAGGTTTATGGGCGGGCGGCACGGCTTTGGCCTTTTTATCGGGCTTGCCGCGCTCCGAAGTGCCGAAGACGTACTCAAAGCGCGCGCCGGCGCTTTCGCCCTGCTCGTCGCCGCCGCGTATCACCAAATTTGAGAGCTCCGCCTTGGCGCGGGTGGTCACCACGTAAAGCTGGTTGAGCGCCTGCACCTTCTCGTCGGCCTCGCGCGCGGCGCTGATGGCGGCCAGCGCCGGGTCCCAGTCGCAGAAATCCTTCCTTATGTAGACTATGCGCACCGCGCCGCCGGGATCGCTCTTGTCGTAATAAATATTGCGGTCGGAGGCGCTGCCGCCCTGGCCGCGGGTCTCGTAAATGAGGTTGATGACCACCGGGAAGCCCAGGCCCTTGCTCTTGTGAAAGGTCATCACGCGCACGGCGTCTATGTATTCCGGCAGCTCAATGCTGAAGGCGCCGGCGGCGTCCTCGCCGTCGTCCCTGGCGAAGTTGATGAAGCTGCGCGCGTCGGCCGCGCCCTTACCCTGCAGCGAGGACAGCACCTCGAGGAACTTCACCAGGAAGCAGGACTCCTCGCGGAAGCGCTCGAAGACGCGCAGCGACGAGAAAGCCTGCGAGGCCAGCTCGTAGACGGGCAGGAACCCGACCTTGGCGAACAGCGGCTCCAGCAGGCGCGCCCATTCGCCGGGCTGGCGCTCCTTGAAAGTGGCGTAGAGCGGCCGGCCGGCGCGGCCTTTCTCGCGGTGCTCCGCCGCGGCGGCTAGTATATCCTCCCGCTTCAGGCCCGAGGCCTGCAGGAAGATGTCCCCGCAGGCGAAATCCATGAACGCTATGTCGTCGGCCGGGAATTCCAGGAAGGTGAACAGCGCGATAAGCTCCGCCACCACGGGCCGCTCGCGGATGTCCAGCGAGCTCATGGACGCCACCGGTATGCCGGCGGCGTTCAGCCACGACACCACGTTGCGTATATACTTGTTCTGCGGGGCCAGCACGGCTATCTGGTCGTAGCGGTAGCGCGCGTGCGCTTCTTTAATGAGTTCCACCACCCTGGCGCTGACGGCCGGGTCGGAGACGTCCTTGGTTTCTTCGGCGTTCTCCTCCGGCGCGGCGGCCGCGGCTTCCTTAATGGCTTTGCGCGAGAACACCTGCTCCCGGGCCAGGCCATCGCCTTCCTTGCCCTCCTCGGCGGTCTGGTGGTAGGACGTGAGCCCCGTGGGATCGTCCTTTGCGGAAAGCACCTCGCCGCCGCGGTAGGCGGGCAGGCGCGTCTTGAAAAGGTCCTCGGCGTATTTCACTATCACGCCGCCGCTGCGGCGGTTCACCTTCAGCTCCTCTATGCGGCGGTGGCCGGGCTCGGCCAGGTTCACCACGGCCTCCAGGCCCAGCGGGTCCTCGCCCTCCAGCACGCCGTGCAGCGCCTCCATGAACTGGCGCATTATCTTGTAGTCGGCGTAGCGGAACATATAGATGGCCTGCTTGATGTCGCCCACCACGAACAGCGACCCGCCCTTGGACAGCGCCTCCATCACCAGCGGCAGCAGCGCGCGCCACTGCAGCGGGTCGGTGTCCTGGAACTCGTCTATCAGAAAATGCTCCACGCGCTCGCCCAGGCGGATGTAAACCTCAGGCACGGCCAGGCCGCCGCCGGCGCGCAGGTAGCCGGTGATCTTCTTGGCGATATCGTCTATATGCGCCACGTCCTCCAGGCCGCTCTTTATGCGCTCCAGTTCTTCCTTGAACTTGGGATAGATCCTGACGAAGCCGCCGAGCCGGTGATAGGCATGCAGGCGGACGTGCTTGCCTATAACGGCGCCTATCTCCGCCATGGGCACCGCCAGCACGCCCATATCCGGCGCGGAGCGCACCTTGTTGCCGTTGAAAAAGCCATAGCGCGGGTCGAAGCAGCCCATTATGGCCAGGTAATTACCGGAAAGTATGGCCTCACGGGCCTTATCCTTGAAGGCGTCGGCGAAATAGCGCGCTTCCTTGGGTTTGCTCTTGGCAAAATAGGTATGCTCGCGGGTGTCCACCAGCTTCAGAAAGGCGGCACTCTGCGCCACTATAGCCTCGCGGGCTTCGCGCACGGTCTTCTCGTCTATATCGGCCGGCTCTATGTGCCCGTCGGACTTGCCCTCGAAGGTGAGGAAGTTCTCGTAGATCTCGCGCATCTTCTCCACGGGGTCCCAGGGGTAGGCGTTGCCGGGCGGCAGGGAATCCAGGAACTTATCCACCTCGTCGCGGCTGAGCGAGGACTTGCCCTCTTTGGAAAGGATGGAATACAGCGCCACGTCCGTCAGGCGGCGGTGGCTCATGGTGATGTCGGGGTTGAGCGGCATGCCCAGCTCGCCCGCGGCGGACATGGCTATGCGGTTGAGGAAGCTGTCTATGGTCTGCACGTGCAGGTTATAGTAGTTGCACAGCAGGTCCTGCAGGATGACGGCGGCCTTGGCCTTCAGCGCGGGCATCCTGAGGCCGGTGTCGCGCATCAGCTGGTGCGTCTCGTGGCAGTCGGCGCCCAGCGCAGCCTTCTTGAGCCAGGTGAGGATGCGCTCCTTCATTTCCTTGGCGGCGTTGTTGGTGAAAGTGACGGCGAGTATGCTCTCGGGCGCGGCGCCGTCCAGCAGCAGGCGCACGTAGCGGCTGGTCAGGGCGTGCGTCTTGCCGGACCCCGCCGAAGCGCTGATGAGTATTATCTCGCTCTTTTTGGTCATCGACTTATCAATGATACTTTTTTAGCTATTAATAGCATAGCAGACCATCCCGACAAGGGCGTGTCGGGAAAACTAGCGGGGCGCGGCCTCGCCTGGGCGGCGGGCGAAGAAGGTTTTAAGGGACTTGAAGTCGGTCAGGCGGGCGCAGCGCGGGATGGAGCGCAGGAACTTGCCGCCGTAGCGCTTGGTCTGCACGCGCGGGTCCAGTATCACGATAGCGCCGAAATCTTTTTTAGTCCGTATCAAGCGCCCTACACCCTGGCGGAACTTTACCACCGCCTTGGGCAGCGTGTAATCCACAAAGAAATTCTTCCCCTGGGCCGCCATCCATTCCTCGCGCGTCTCTTCCAGCGGCGTGTCGGGCGAGGTGAACGGCAGCCTGGCGATAACCACGCAGGCCAGCGCCTGGCCGGGCACGTCCACCCCCTGCCAGAAGGTGTCCGTGGCCAGCAGCACGCCGTTGCCCGCGTGCTTAAAGTCGGTTATCAGCTTGGCCGGCAGGTCGTCGCCCTGCGTGAAGATGGGCCGGCCGCTGACCCGGCCGTTGAGCGCGCGGGAGGCGCGGGTGAGCGACTGCCAGCTGGTGAAAAGCAAAAAGATGCCGCCCTCCACCGCGCCGCAGACCTTAACGCAGGCCTCTATTACCGCGGCTTCGTAAGCCGCGGCCTCGGCGGGGTCCGGCATGTCCTCGGGAATAAGCAGGCCAGCCTGCTTGGTATAGTCGAAGGGCGAATCCAGCAGCAGCTCGCCGCTCTGGTCCAGGCCGATGCGCGATTTCAGCATCTTGAACGAGCCGTCCACCGCCAGCGTGGCCGAGGTGAGCACCACCGGGTAATTGCGGCCGAACAAATCCTTGCGCAGGTCCTCCGACACGTCCACCGGCGACATGTTCAGCGAGATCTCTTCTTTCTTCCGGCCGCTTTTCACCTCTACCCAGTAGGCGTTGGCCGGCTCTTTGCAGTCCAAAAAAGCGTTTAGCTGCGCGGCCAGCTCCAGGCAGCGCTTCAGGCAGGCCTTGATCTCCGCCTCTTCCATGTCGTTCTGGCTGTGCGGGATGGCCTGCGACAGCAGCACGCTGAGCTCCAGCAGCGGCACCTGGAGCAAATTCGGGACGATGCCGGTCTCGCGCACGCGCCGGGTGCGGGCGCGCTCCTTATCCGGCTGGGCGTTCAAGGCCAGCTTCTCGGTCAGCGCCCAGAAAAAATCTTTAGAAGCGTGCTTGATCTCGGAGACCGCGCCCTTAACATCCTCCACCCAGTTGGCCGGCGGCTGCGCCAGGCGGTGCACCAGGCCCTTGTTGGACTTGGGCGCAAAGATGTCGTCGAGAAAACGCTTCACCTTGCGGTCGGTGATAGAGAAGCCCAAAAAGTCGGCCGCCACTTCCTCCAGATTGTGAGCCTCATCGAAGATGACGGCGTTGAAGGCGGGCAGCGGCATGCCGGCGAAGAATAAATGCTGGTTCACCACCACTATGTCGGCCTTGGCGGCGCGCAGCACGTCCTTGCGGTGAAAGCAGGCCGCCTTGTGCTGGCATTTCTTGCCCAGGCAGAGGTCAGAGTCGCGGCAGACCTCGGCCCACAGATGGTGCGGCACGGCGAAGGGCAGCTCGGCGCGGCTGCCGCTCTCCGCGGCCTGGATCCATTCCTGCAGCTGCTCCAGCGCGGCGGCCAGGCCGTCGTCGTCGAACAGCTCCGGAGACTGCTTGGCGGCGCGGGACAGACGCGATAGGCACAAGTAATTACTCGAGCCCATCAGCAGGAAGTAGCTGAGCGGCAAGCCCTGCTCTTCCAGCACGGCCTTTACTACCAGCAAGTCTTTTTTTACCAGCTGCGCCTGCAGGGCCTTGGTATGCGTGGCCACCACAACTTTTTTCTGGTTGCGCGCGGCCCACAGCGCGGCGGGGATGAGGTAGCCGAGGGATTTGCCCACGCCGGTGCCGGCCTCCACCACCAGATGCTCGCCCTCGCCCACGGCGTACGCCACGGCCTCGGCCATGCGCGCCTGCTGCGCGCGCGGCTCAAAGCCCTTTATGGCCTTGGAGACGGCGCCACCGGCGCCGAAGATGTCGGCGAACTCTGCGTTTCCCATTATTTTATGACTATCACCGGGCCGGGCTCGTGGCGGGCGGCCATGTGCACTTCGAACTTAACCGGCAATTTCTTGCGGTTGAAATAGGCGGCTATTTCCATGGCGGGCAGGTGCGGGCGGTTGCATTCCTCGCTCAGGTGCCCGAGCACCACAGCCTGCGGCTGCGCCGTGCCCGCGCTGCAGGCCTTGTGCAGGAAGCGCGCGGCCTGCAAGTTGGACAGGTGGAACTCCGAGCCGGGATGGCCGTACTTCTTAAGCAGCTCCAGGTCGTGATTGGCCTCAAGGAAGATGAAGTCCGCGTCGGCGGCGCCGGCCACGTGCTCGTCGGTAAAGGCGCTGAGGTCCGTGAACAGGCACACCTTGCGGCGGCGGCCCTCGGCCTTGGCGGTTATGACAAAAGCCGTGGTGCAGTAGTTGGGCGCGTGGGAAACCTTCAGGTGGGCTACTTTAAAATCCCCGATGCTCGCCCCGCGCGAGAAGGGCGCCAGGCAGGGGCCCCATTCGGAGCCGTACTTTATGGTTATCTGCCGGGCCACCTCGGGGTGGCAGCGCACCGGCAGGCCGGCCTCGCGCAGCACCTTGAGCGAATTGGCGTTGATGTGGTCGCCGTGCGCGTGGGTGACCAGCACCCCGGCGATGGCGGGGCAAAGGGCTTTGGCGTCTTCGAGGATCTGCCGGCAGCTGCGCTGGCTGCCCGGGGCGAAGTCCAGCAGCAGCGCGCCCGACTTGGTCCACAGCAGCGCCGCGTTGCCGCTGCTGCCGGAGCATAGGGATTTGAATCTAAGTGGCATAGCGAAAGACCGCGCCCGACAAAGTTAGGAAGATAGGAAGCAGCGTCCCCTCTATTTCTGGGACTGCGGGTCCAGCTTGCGGGCCTTGGCGGAGTCCGCCTTGGCGCGGGCGTAGTCGCCCATGTCCTGGTAGATGGCGCCGCGGCCGCGGTAGGCGGCGGCGCAGGCCGGGTCGGCCTCTATGGCGGCGGCGTAGTCGGCCAGGGCGGACTTGTACTCCTCCAGCTCGGTGTACACCTGCGCCCTGTTGCAGAAGATCTCGGCGGTGGGCGGCTCCAGCTCGACGGCCT
The DNA here is from genome assembly GCA_028688015.1 of Elusimicrobiales bacterium. Taxonomy (GTDB): domain Bacteria; phylum Elusimicrobiota; class Elusimicrobia; order Elusimicrobiales; family UBA9959; genus UBA9959. Next base: position 51,985 of record JAQTZB010000009.1, read on the forward strand.
CGTTAAAATCGTCCAGGGCCTTGGGCATGTCGCCCAGCTCGTAATGGGCCATGCCGCGGCCGCAGTAGTACAGCCCAACCTCGGCCTCGGGGTCGAGCGCCAGGCACTTGTCAAAATCTTTCAGCGCCAGCGCCGGCTTACCGCAGCGCAGGTAGGCGTCGCCGCGGTTGAAAAGATAAAGCGGCGAGTCGGGCTCCAGCCGCAGGGCGGCGGTGAAATAGGCGGGGGCGTCTTTTTCGCCGCCTTCGGTGGCAGCCACCAAGAGGCCCAGGTTATTGTAGACGCCGCTTTCTTCGGGGCTGTACTTAAGCGCCTTCAGCAGGTCTTCGCGGGCCTTCTCCAGGTCCCCCTCCTGCTGGTAGATCAGCCCGCGGTTGTTGTAGGCGTAGCCGCTCCTGGGGTCGGCCTTGATGATCTGCGTGAATTGGGCTATGGCCTTGTCGGGCTGCTCCAGCTCCTGGTAAACCTGGCCCAGGCTGCCCAGTATTTCCGGCGAGCCGGGCTCCAGCTTGAGCGCGGCCTCGAAGTCCTTCAGGGCCTTCTCCAGCTGGTCCAGCTCGAAGTAGACCCAGCCCCGGTTGAACCAGGCCGACGCGCCTTTGCGGTCCAGCTCCAGGGCGCGGCAGAAATCCTGCAGGGCGGCGTCCAGGTCCCCGGTTTCGGCGTAGGCCTGGCCGCGGTTATTGTAGGCGCCGGCCATGGCGGGATCTATCTTGAGCGCGCGGTTATAATCCGCGAAGGCCAGCTGGTACTTGCCCAGCTCGGCGTAGGCGTCGCCGCGGTTGCTGTAGAGCACCGCATCGTTGGGGTTCATTTTGACGGCCCGGTTAAAATCCAGCAGCGCCTTTTCGGGCTGGCCCAGGTCCAGGTAGCAGCAGCCCCGGTCGCTGTAGACTATGAAATCCGCCTTGCCCGCCTTTATCACCCGGGTGTAGCTGCGCAGGGCCTTCTGGTAGGCCTTGTTGTCCAGGTGGCGCTCCGCGTCGTAGCGGCTGAGCGCGCCGACGAAATAGTTCTTAATATTGGAAAACAGTTTCTTGGGTTTCATTGGTATTCCCGCCATTTTAATTTTTATGAGCAGCGGCCTCGCAGGCGGCCCGGTGAATGGCCGCCAGGGACTGCGCGTAGCCCAGCAGTTCCGGCTCGCCCAGGGGCGCCAGCTTAATTACGGTATGGTTCCCGCCGGCATAGAATTTTTTATCGCCCGAGGCGGGAAAATGCTGCCTGGCGGCTTCGGGGATAATCTTGTAATCCTTTATGAACACATGCAGCTCAGGCTCGACGTCGTTTGAAAGATTAAGGAAGCAGACCATGTTGGACTGCAGGTCTTCCGGATATTCCGGCGGGATATTCAGCGTCGGGGAGTGCCCGTAGATGGTGCGCACGCGCGCGCCCCAGGTTTGGCCGGGCTTATCGTCTATCAGGGCCAGGGTTTTGGTCCACAGGCTGTCGAACTTGGGCAGCAGGGCGGCGTAGCCTTCCTCTTCCCATTTGGCCTTAGTCTTGGCCAGGCGGGCCACATACTCGCCGCCGTCATGCCGGCGGTTCAGCTTGAACAAATACTTTTCCTGCTCGCCTTCGGAAACCGGCTTTATATCGGCCAGGTCGTACAGGTCGCCCTCGGCATAGCGCTTGCCCTTGGGGTAGCACTTGCCGTCAGCGCCCAGGGCGGTGTAGCGGCCGTCCTTAATTTCCAGCAGCTTGCCCACGCGCTCCTCGCCGGGCGCATTGAGGAAAGTGACGAACTGCCCGTACCGCAGGCTGTCTTTAAGCGGGGGCGGCTCGTAGGGGTCCAGGGAAGACAGCGGCACCCACCAGGACTCGTCGTGAGCGTGCACTATCTTGGCCTTGCCGCCAGCGTGGTCGATATCCGTGATTATGCCGAAATTACCGGTGGTGCGGCACAAGGCCACTACGCCCACGCTGAGGCCGGGGTAATCGCCCGGCCGCGAGGGTGCCGCGGCCGCGGGGGCGCGCTGGGAGCTTTCCCGCTCGGCGGCTATCAGGTCTTTGAACGGCGCGCACTCGGCCTCGGTAGCCGGCTCCAGGTAGGCGGCGTCGAAGGTGGCGGTCTTAAGCCGCAGGTCCTTGAGCGTAATGTACTTGGCTATATCGGTAACGAAGCCGCAGAAGTTCAGCTTCTGGTTTTTCAGCACGTCGAATTTGCGGACCTGGTCTTTTTGCATAGTTAAGCCGCTCAGGCGGACACCCCGCCTTTTGCCACCAGGCCCCGGCGCTTGAGTTCCCAGAAGCACTTGGCCGTGGCGGCCACGTCGGCGGCGGCGTCGTGCGCGCCGTCGAAATCGCAGCCGAACAATTTGCGGTGCAGCTCCACCAGCTTGGGCCACTTGTAGCCGCGCGGCCCGGGGATGGCGCAGTATTCAGTGGTGCTGTGCATGGTGCAGATCTTCTGCTTGGCTGCCGGGATGTCGGGCATTTTATTGCGCAGCAGCTCGGCGCCCACTATCTTCTCGTCGAAGCTCATGTTGTGCGCCACCAGGTACCGGGCCTGGTCCAGCAGCGCCTTGAACTCCTGCAGCACCTGGGCCAGGTCTTTGCCCTCTTTCAGCGCGCGCTCGGTGGTAATGCCGTGTATGCGCGAGGACTCCTCGGGGATAGTGAAGCCCTGGGGCTTGATGATGCAGTTGAAAGAGGTGATCAGTTCGCCCTCGCGGTCATAGGCCATGTAGGCCAGCTGCACCAGGCGGGGCCAGTTGTCCAGCGCGGTCACGGGCGCGTTCCAGCTGCGCGGCAGGCCGGTGGTTTCAGTGTCGAAGAACAGGTACTCGGCCGGTGGTGTTTGTGAGAAAAGTTCAAGTTGCATATGGGACAAAGCGCTAAGGGGAAAGGTTGCTGCACCTATATTCTACAAAAAGCGCTAGTTGCACCCCCAGCGGATTACCCCTTCCCCCTTAAAACAGTTCCCTGATCCATTGCCAGACGCGGCGCAGTTGGCCGCCGCTGCGGGGCTCCTGCAAATCCTCGTCCCAGGTTTTAAAATAAGGGAAGCAGACCAGCGCCACCGCGCCTAGGTAGGGCTGGGCCAGGTACTCCTCGGGGCAGGCCAGCAGATCGTGTACCGGGTAGGCCAGGCGGGCCTGGGGCAGCTCCAGCAGCTCGGCGGCCGCGGCGGGCATGCCCTTCAGCAGGGCGCCGCCGCCGGACAATATAGCCCCGCCTGACAGGTCCTGGTAGGCCGACTTCTCCACCGCCCCGTAGATAAGTTCAAAGATCTCCTCCACGCGCGGCTGAATGAACTTCAGCAGGTCCTTGGTGTGGATCTCCGCCTTGGTGCGGCGGTCGGCTTTCATGATGGTGATCTTCTTGTCCTTGTCCACCAGGTCGCTGTAAACAGCGCCGTACTTCTCTTTAAGCTCGCGCGCCCAGCCGGCCGTGGTGCCCAGGCCGTGGGCCAGGTCCTTGTTAAGGCTGTCGCCCCCCACCACCAGCTCTTTGGAATAGTGCAGCGCCCCGTCCACATAAACGCCCACGGAAGTGAGCTCGCCGCCCAGGTCCACCAGCACCGCGCCCAGCTTTTTCTCCTCTTCCTCCACCACCAGCTCGCCCAGGGCCAGCAGGGTATAAATGGGGTTGTGCGCCAGTTGGAAGCCGGCGGCGCTGACCGCCTTGATGAGGTTGCTGATGGCCGGGTTGGAGCCCATCACGATGTGCGTCTCGGCCTCCAGCAGGGCGCCCTGCATGCCGATGGGGTTGGGCACGCCCGGCAGGCGGTCCAGCGAGAACTTCTGCGGCACCACGTGCACTATCTCGGTGCCGTGGTCCAGGCTGACGGCCTTGCTGTTGTCTATCACGCCTGCCACGTCCTCGGCGGTTATCTCGGTATCGGTGCGCGAGATGTTGAGGCGGCCGCGGCCGTCCATGGAATGCAGGTGCGGCCCCCGCAGCCCCAGCAGCACTTCCGTCACCACCTGGTCCGCAATCTTTTCGGCCGCCTCTACCGCCTGGCGGATAGAGTGCGCCGCGTCCTCTATGCTGGTCACCATGCCGTTCTTGATGCCGCGGCTGTCGGCGCGCGCGCCGCCAAGCACGGTAATCTTGCCCGTTTCCTCGTCGCGCGCGGCTATCACGCAGGTGACGCGCGCCGAGCCGATGTCTAAGCCGGTGAGTATTTCGCTATTTGCCATATGCCCCCGCCTGGGTAATAGAAGTTTAACACCGAGACGCGACAAAGGCTTGTCGCATGGACGAAAGCGGCGCCGAAGGCCGCCACGCCTCAGTTTTGGTACTGCTTACACCTGTTTTTGGGAAACCGGTAACAGAGTATAGGGCACAGCCGGCGATTTGTCAATGGCTGTTCCTGGATTTCAGGAGACTGGCTTGGTTAAGGCGGAGCTAACACCTCACTCCCTTTAAAAAGTTCAGCTAAAAATTACCGCAGCGTACCCCAGGCGCTCAGGCCCAGGCTTTTCATTGCCCGGACCACCTCGCGCACTATCTCCACATTTATACGGGCGGCCTTGGTGCTGTTGAGGACAGTGGAGAGCATGGAGATGCCTGCTTCAGTGAAGACCAGCGGCGGCTTACGCAGGGGCCGGAACTCCGGCATGGCGCCCTGCTCGCGCGCGCTCAGCCTGAACATGAACTGCCGCCTGAACTTACGCGGATTGTGGGCTACGGCGTACAAAAGCGCACGCGGAGTAACCTCATAGAAGGCCGCCGCGTCCGCAACCGCCACCACCCGCTGCCCGCGCGCCATGAATACGCCTTTAGCTATTTTGATTACAGGCTCTTCAATACTCATAACGCCTCCCCGCGGGGTTTTCTTTAATCAGGGTGACAATTTTCTCCACAGTTTTCTCCACAGTTTTCCCCACAACTTTCACCACAGTTTCCACCACAGTTTTCTGGGTAGTATTTAGGCCGCCTGCCTTTTAATTGTGGCGAATCCTCCATAATTAGTTTTCTTTATTTATCAGGTTCACGACCAGGCGTACTACCAGGTCTTTGTCTGCCGGCTCGCTTTCGGCTATCATCAGTGTTAAAGCCACCAAAGCGTTATCCGCCAGCCGCTTACTGCCATCCGCTCGGTAAAGCAGGCGGTTCTTCTCAAGGAACCACAAGAATAGCGCGGCAGCTATCCGCTTATTGCCGTCGACGAAAGAATGGTTTTTAACGATGAAGTACAGCAGGTGGGCGGCTTTTTCTTCGGCGCTGGCATATAGCTCCTTGCCTGAGAAGGTCTGGTAGATAGCCGAAACGGAACTGGCGAAAGACTTGTCCTTCTCCCTACCGAAAAGGGTAGAGCCTCCGGCGCCGGTCTGTAGTTGGGCCACGGCTTTTAGTGCCAGTTCGTAAGTGAGGCGGAAGCCGGACCCACGACTGACGTCCTTAACAGTAACGCGGCCATGGTCGTAATCGTCCAGCAGACCTAGTGCGCGACTGTAGTCGCGGATCACATCCAGAAGCCCCATTGCTTCCCCGTATTCCAGTGGCTTGCGGGCCTTTACGGTTTCTATCAGCGCTATGGCGCGCTGAAAGGCCAGGAATTTCTCCTCCTTGGCTTTCAGAAGCTTTTGGTTTAGGGAGTAGCCGTCCAGCAGGTGGCTGCGCAGGATATTAGTGGCCCATATGCGAAACTGCGTGGCGCGGCTGGAATTTACCCGGTAACCCACAGAGATTACGGCATCAAGATTGTAGAATGCGGTTTTATACATCTTCCCGTCAGCCGCAGTATGTGCAAAAAATGCACATACTGACTTTTTTGGCAGTTCTCCGCTTTTAAAAATTGAGCTAAGGTGTTTTGTTATGACGCTACGTTCAGTTTTAAAAAGTTCAGATATTTGCTTTTGGTTAAGCCACAGTGTTTCCTGATCAAGTTGAACCTCAACGCGCGTTTTGCCGCTTTTGTCTGTGTAGAGGATAACTTTGCCTGAATTCGCTCCTGAATTAGCTATTCTTTCCATAATCCCCCCCTTCCCACATATAGCCTAGCAGACCAACCCGACAACCGCGTGTCGGGTTGAGCGTTACGGTTTCCGGGCTTTTTTCTTCTTTTGTTCCTTTATGATCTTCTTATACCTCTCCGGCTCCCACTGCTCCAGATAGAAGCCGATATAGTCAGAAGTAGCCGCCGGGTCCAGGCGGAAGTAGTAGCGGCAGAGCTTCTCGTACAACTGAAGCATGGCCGGGTTGCCGCAAAAACCGAGCATACCGTCCAATGTGCGCTGTATTTCCATGTGGTCTTTAGAGCGCAAGCTTATAATATCGTCCACGATCGGCTTGTAGGCAGCCACCGCCGTCTCCTCCAGGGCAATGAATGACTTTGCGATTTCACTGATAGACGAAAGCAAAGCGTCATATTCCGGATTCCCTTTTTGGGTTTGCGGCATCTTTTTTCTGCGTTTCATACTCCCCCCTTTCTCTTTATCAGGGTTACTTTAAGTATTCTGCCTAACACATGCGCTATTTTTAAGAGCAAACGCATCCTTAACCTATAGCGCCCCTGCTCTATCCTGACTACGACCTCTTTTTTGACTCGAAGTTTCCTTGCCAGCTCCCCCTGCGTCATGAGGGCACTCCTGCGCAGGGCAGCTATCTTTCGTCCTATACGTTCAAGCACTTCGGTAGTTCCGGACTGTTTCATAGTGAATTCCCTTTTACCCCCCTAAAATGGCTAAAAACTTGTTTATTGTATAATCAACCTGAAGCGTTACTGAAGCGGGCGGGCACAAAGCGGGTATATGTTACACTAGTGTAATATATGCCGGCGCGATTGTCAAGATGTCAAAACGCAAAACCGATGTATTGTATGAGAAGGGCACCGGCCTGGAGCTATTCACTTCCAGGGAAGCCGCGCGCTTCCTGGACTACCACCCTGTAGCCTTCCGACGCCTGGTATCCATAGGAACGATCCGCGTGCATTCACGCACCGGCAATTACCCGCTGTTCCTGCGGGAAGAACTGGAGAAATACCAAATTACGAATAAGTGGGCCGGGAGGAAAGCCAAACTTAAGCCCAAGTCCGATCAACCGCTCCCCCACCCGGACAAGAAGGGAATCCCCGCGGTTGTAACCGTAAGTCACAAGAAAAAAGAAATTATTGCGGAAAACCTGCCCGATTTTAAGTGGGCGGACGTCCCTGCTATCTGCGCCAGGGTAATTGCTAAATACGGGAAGAGCTCGTTGAGAATATCCCTTGAGTTGCCGGAAGGCACTGCCATCACCATCACTTTCCAGCCTTCAGCCAAGTAAGCGCTAACCTTATCCAAGCCAAGCACTTTTAAATCCATCAAATTCGATGGATTTAGACTTTTCTCCGTCCATGCGGGCGGCTTAGTTATTTATTGGGACGGGTGCGCTTGGGTTTGGGGGCCGGCAGGCGGGCGAGCGTGTACTGCACCACCTCGGCCAGTTTCTCGCGGTCTTCCAGCCACTCGGCGTTGACCTGGGCCGTGTTCTTGCTGCCCGGGTAGGCGCGCGTGGTTTTGTCGCGGAACAGGTGCAGCGTTTCGGGCGAGGTTTTAAGAAAAAGCGTGTCGTCGCAGACCAGGGCGAACACCCGCCCAGCGCTGTAAACGCAGTACTCCCCCATCATCGGCCGGAAGCTGACCTCCGGCACCAGCGCCAGAGCGTCCCGCAGGAATTCAATGGTCTCTTTGGACGTGGCCATGCGAGCTATTTGTCGGCGTCCCCCGCGCCGCTAGCGGTATGGGCGGAGATCTCTATATTGCAGTGCTTATGCACCAAAACCAGCTTGCCCAGGCAGGCCTCGAACCGCGCCTGGTTATCGGCCTTGCAGCGCTCGCAGTCGGGGATCTCGCGCTTTTTAGCGTGGCGCTGAACAGTTTGTTGCCTGACTACAATTGTGCCGGCGAACGTACAGCTATGATCGTAGGTCGTATGATGGATCTCGCCGGTATCGGCTATCTTCCCCCCGCACCAGGCGCAGACACCCGCGTCCCTCAGCGCCAGGGCCTTAGCCATAAAAGCGTTCTTCGTAATGCGCCGGGCGAATTTCCGCCAAAGCTTGGTGTCATAATTCTTTTCGCAATCCAGGGCCGCGCGCGCAGGTATTATTTTAAGGTTCATGTTTGTCTTATCTTAGCAATTCGGCCCTGACATGTCTTTCCTTACAAATCCGGCACGCGGAAGTCCCCCATACTTATATCCGGTCAGCACGGAATACTCCGCAGCGGGATCTTTGGAATCCAGCCTTTTAATGCCACCGGCATTCGCCAAAGACCGCATCTGGCTAATGGCCGTCTGGTTCAACTGCCGTAACCTCTGGTTTTGCGGCAGTCCCTGACGGATAAACACCGCATTTACGCTTTCCAGATTAGATAGAACCACCAATTGCTCTATGGTTGCATAGTCGCGGATATTCCCGCGCAGACCGGGGTTCTGCTGCCGCCATTGAGCCGCGGTCTTGGCAAACAAGGCCACGTTAAGAATGTCAGCTTCGTTGGCGTAAACAGCCTCTATCTGCATTTTAGTTAGCTCAGGCGGGATTAGGCTGTCCTTTATGGCATCAGTATGGATGCGGTAATTAATCTTGGCCAGGGCCCGTTGCAGGTTCCAGCCGGATTTCAGTTGCTCGGCCTCTTCCTTTTTCAAGCGCTGGAACTCCTTAAGAAGATAAAGCCTGAATTCAGGACTGACCCAGGCCGCAAATTCGAACGCTATATCGTGATGCGCGAACGTGCCACCCATGCGGCCAGACCGCGAAACTATTCCTATAGCACCGGTAGCCTCGATCCACTTTGACGGCGAAAGCACGAACGAATTGCTGCCCGCCTGATACATAAAGGGGTCGAATTCGACCCCTTTAAACCCTGGGTTATGCAGTTTTTCCCATAGCCCTAAAAACTCTATAGTGCTTTTTGAGCGCAGCCAGTTCTTTACAAGGTCCTTCGGCTCTTCAGGGTTCTTATATCGCGCGATATCCGTAAGAGAGATGAAATCCTCGTCTTCTTTTGAGAAGAACAAAACCTCCCGCCCTTGGACGATAATGCTCTTTTTATTCATAATCCCCCCCGCGATACAAATAGCATAGCAGGCCAACCCGACAATGGCGTGTCGGGTTGGAAATGGCTATTTGGGGAAGTTTATATTTCTGCAACAGCTGTGGCAGTTTTTCAGAATACCAAGCCAGGGCCGCTCCTATGGCAAATACATAAAAAAGAAAGACCGGAAGCGCACAAGCCTCCGGTCTTTTAGCTTCGACTTCGGTCGGGGATATTAGAGATGTTTATGCACGGACGGGCGGACAAGATGTTCGTGTATCCACATCTTTATCACGGCCTGCCTGGAAATATTGAGCTTCAGCGCTTCGGTATCAAGCCGCTCTATCATCCATACCGGAAAATCCACGTTGACCCGCTTCACCACGGTCGCCTTCTTAAAATCCAGGAAGCCGGTTATATCCTCGCCGCGTTCGAACTTCCGGTCGAACTCTTCAGCCGTTATCTTGGCGCGCGCTTTGCTCTTACCCGAGGTATTTTTCATAAATTTTCACCCACCGCTTTTCGCGGGTCATGTTCGAACCGTGCGCTCATAATAGTATAACAGTTATACCAGAACAATCAAGGCCCCGATCTCGCAATTGTGGCGAATTCGCCAGAATTTGCCCACCCATCTTGAGGTTCCAATCTGGAACCTCAAGTTCTCCTGCTCACTCCTTCAGTCTGTGCATGAAGTCCGGCGGGAAACTATCAAGATTTCTGGAGATGGCCTTGTTCAGGTTCTTTGTGGTAACGCCATAGAGACTCGCCAGATCACTATCCAGCATTACTTTATGCCCCCGCACGCTGTTGGAAAAGCACTAATACAAAGACCGGAAGCGCACAAGCCTCCGGTCTTTAAGCTTCGACTTAGTGAGTAGTCATTAAGTCTTCAGCGTCTATTGTTCTGCCAATGCCGCATCACGCCTGTTTTACTTTGTAACCAGCCCTGGCTATGGCGTTCTTTATCTGCACAAGAACATCGGACTCACGCCCTCTGATGTAGTGCCCCATACCGCTCTTGGTGAGCGGGACATTGTGTACGGCCCCGGGCTCTTTTTGATCGTGAGCCGAAACCGGTCCAGAGAATTTCACTGTTCCCGGCCCGGTCTTTGTAAGATTGATCCTGAGCTGCAGCGTTCCGAATTTTTCTTTTTTCATAATTCCCCCCTTGCGAAATCACTCTTCAACGTTGACCATACCCCGTCAGGCCTGCTCCAGCGCCGCCTTTAATGCGGCTCGGACATCTTCCCTAAGTACTGTTACGAAATCATTCCTTTTATGGTCCCAGGAGTCTTTCCACCAATCAGTGGGCAGCTTTGAAGCTATCGCGTTCTTGGACATTGAGCCTCTGCATCCAGCCAGTTCGCGTCCACTGGTTTTCCCTGCAGCCGTTACCATCTCGCTGCGTGTCATCGTTCCCTTCTCCACAAGCTCACGAAGCAGAGCTTTTTGCGAATCGTGCCGACCGCTACGCCTGATGAACCGCGCAAGATTCCATCCCGCCCCGGACTCGGCACCAGGCTGCCCGGCCACCATCTCTATTGCATAGCGCGCTAAGCGCTCTTCCAACCCGCGGTCATCGGAGTCAACCGTGACTGTTTTTCCATTGATCTTTAGAGTAGTGCTCATAATGCCCCCTGAGTGTGATACTGCATATTGAGTATACCATGCACTCTAAGCACTTGTCAAGTAGTTATCTAGGGGCAGTGCCGCCTTTGGCTACTTCCTGCTCTCATTCGTCCTCACTAATTGATTTAAAACTTCTGGCTCCCATTGCCCCCCAGAACCATAAACCGGCCTTGGCGCTCCCGGCAGGTCCTTGGCAGCAAATATTCACAATGTCATCCAGATAACTGACCTCGCCGGCAGAATTACTGCCTCCGAACAAAAGTTCTATCCCGGCATACCATCTGTTCACCCTCATCGTTCCGAACCTATATACTTTCAGGTCCTCACCGGCGTCACAGACCGAGGCGGCTCTTTTAACAGAGACATGCCCTACCCTAAATCGCATCCCGCCGCCGATATCCAAAACTGCGCCATAATCATTAGCGGTCCGGTTCCCCAAGGAATTGTTGCCGAAAGCACAGTTTGCGGACAAGCCATGCTGATCCTTAAGAAGCCAAGTTGAGGAATACTCATAAAAGAACCGGAGACTGCCTTCCCCGCCGCTATTTCCCTCCCAGGTATAGGGAGAGTAAAACACGCTCACCGGGAAATAATCCGTCAAGAACTTAGACTTCACCGGATACAATGCCTGCCCCGTATGGCGCCCCCAACGGTCGAAAGAGCGCTCCTCAACGGGATACTCCCAGCCTCCGTATCTTAGCGCAAAAGCGGTAACACCAAGGCCAAACCTCCTGTCAGGCAGCAGCATTTCGACCTTAAGAATATCCAAACGCGGCAGTGTAGACATGGACATGGAACCGGCCCTGTAGGCATAGACAGTATTTACAGGCTCGCCCGCAAACACCGGCCCGCAGCCGCATAGAAACGCAACCAGCATAATTTTCATAATAGCGCATCAAGGGTTCTCGTTCTTACCGATATCCTTAATTGCCGTTTGATACATCCCGACAAAAGTTATTTCATATTCTTCCGGAGTCATTTTTACTTTAAGGTTCTTTGTAACAAGGTAATACACATTAGCAACCGTGAAAGCTAACCCACCAATAACCATGGTTACGATAAGATCTGTTCTTGTCTTCTTGGCGTTCTCCTCCTCAAAAACCTTCCCGACAAGCGCGTTCATGCTTTTTATGAAGATATTTATCGCCACCCTGATAGTATTGGCGTCGTCTTTAATCTTTTTTGATTTTTCATCCAAAGATGCTTTCGCCTCCAAGCTAGCCAATATCTCCTTGGCCGTCTCCCCCGCCGGACCGTTCTTGGCGGTCTCGTTATAGTACTCTTCAAACGGGTTTTGGTCTTCGTTCATACTATTTATCCTCAGATTTTTTAGCTTTGAGTTTTGCCAATATTCCCCGCACCAGCTTGAGGAGTTCATCCGCCACGTAGTTTGTATGGTTGTGATCGTCCCTGGTCATTGTGCCGGCCGCAAAGTAAACGATGCCGTCCAGAAAGTGCCGTTCCTGCGTGGAAACCTCGCCCACTATCTCAAGCCGTACCGTCCTCCCCCTGGAGGTTCCGATATTTTTGAGGTAATTCTTTCTGCTTCCTGAGATCTCGTCCATATAACCTCCAGGTCATCCCTCATTTATGTCGAGCACTATTTCAAGACTTGGCAAATTTGATCACTATTTTGTTTATAGGTTCGTCTTCCGTATACTTTTCGACCGCCTGTAACGCCTCTTTTCGCAGTGTAACATGCTCGGGCTCCTTTCGCTCCGGCTTAAGCGGGACCGGACCGCGGGATTCTTTTACAAAAGCAAACCCACTATGATTCCAGGCAACCTTGCTGTTATTAAACCTGCACCACGCTTTATGACCAGCCATACAGTTACCTCCTGACTTTTGCGCCCTTCTACCTATATATGCCCCATTACCACGGTTTTGTTGCAGGGGCCCAAGTAAATATCCCCTGACAGCTTAATGCCGGCAGGGGATATTTAGGAAAGATTTATGTTAGGGAACGCTTAAGATTTGAGCCGCTCAAGTGCGGCTTGAGCCGCCACCCGCACCTCCTCAAACTTATCATTAACAGCTCTGACCAGGGATTCCCGCACACAGGGATCTCCTATCGCCCCTAAGGCTTTGGCGGCGGCAGCTCTAATTTCCGGATCAGGGTCATTGTTGAGCACAGAAACGTAGTACCGGATAAACTGTCGCGTTACGCCATCAATTTCCCTAGCATCGGTAGTTGCAGCCAGCTTATTTTCCAACATCGTGCCAGCAACAAGCATCAGCCCTCGCCAGCATTCATCCAGTCCCGCTTGACCCGAGGTCTTTGCCACAAATTGGGCAAACTCGTTAGCGGGCATATCTTTAAGCGCAATTTGACGGTTAGCAGCATCCCGGATAATATGAAAAATATAATTCGCGGCGATGTAATGGGCTTTGGAATACCGCAACCCGGACTTACGCCAGTCAGCGCACCAATTCAAGTATGCCTCGCGGCTAGACTTATCCGCCCATCTTTTTGAAATCAGTTTACCCCAGACAGCGTGCGAGATAACAATTCCCTGCCCCTTAAACACCAGGAATCTCCGCGCTTCCTTCAGAGCCGCTTCGCAAGCGGCTAGACTTATATCACCAAGCAACTCGGAAAGATCCTCTTTTTGCAGCGGGCCGAAAGACAATGCGACAAGAACCAATAGCCTGCGTGCATTTTCGGACAGACTGGACACTCTGGTATCCAGGTATTCCTCCAGCCCACCAGCCCACGCTCTATCCGGATTGTAGCCATCTTCTCTGGCATCCTCAGCCAACACTTTTAACAACAGTGGGTAGCGATTTGTTTCAGCTTCCAGATAACGCACCAAGTGTCCGGAGACTGTCTCTTCAAATTTGGTCGGGGCATTATCTATATCTTTTCCATAAGCTTCCCAGAAAAAGGCTTCAGCGTGTTCTCTGCCCAAAAATTTTATTTCGGCACGATTTTTGATTTTTCCCTTCTCATAAAACCTGTCAGGCAAACCGGCATCGCACACGCCAGGCTGTGAAAAAATCACATAAACAACCCCCTCAACATATGGCAGCTTGCCCAGAAATTCTTTAGGGTCCCGCAGCTCTTCAAGCCCATCGATAAAGAAATACACTCTTCTTTCCACATCATTGCCGATGAATTCCCCGAGTTCAAACAAAGTCTGTTGAAAATCGATGTGATCCTTCCGGCCTTTTTCCAGAGGACCGATGTTTGCGCCAAAACCAGCGGTGATCGCTTTAACCTTTGCGCATGCATATTCGTAAAAATTATCAGCATTGTTTAAAACCGGGTCAGTTGAGCTGAAGTAATAGGAGATAACTCGTTCCGGGTTATGGGCACCAACCGCATCAGAAACAGGCTGAAGGCTGGCACTTTTTCCTATTCCAGGGAGGCCCTCTATGAGAAATACCCCGCTGAACGTACTTTTTATCTGAACGATAATTTTGTCGGTGGCCCGACTGCGAACGTAGGCAAGCCTATGCTTTTTCTGTAGAAGTTCCGCCATTGCCGCTTCAATATGATTAATCATTAGAGACACCGGCATACACGCGAATATTTACAGAGGGGCTTTTGGAAGACTCGAGAATGGCATCGACCGAGTCCGGGTATTGTATAACCCCAGTGACATCCGGGACATACATCTTTTCACCGATCCTTACCCTATAGTCCGGCTTTGCATTATGGATCCGGGCATCCCAGCCTTTCACTCCCTCAAACCGCAAATTTATGCCGTCATAAAGTTTAGCGATATCATATGAATTGCGTGCAGCAAACCATTTCTTCCAGGTTTCAAACCCGACAACATCCCTGTCGATTTCCAAGGCTTTGTCTTCCGGGAAGTTCCGCATCCCCTTTGCCAGCTCCACGGCCAGAGCAGTGCATCGTCCGCATGAGAATATCTTCCCTTCTGCTACCGCGGATTCCGCAGGGGACAGCACTCCCGCTACATAGTCAACGATCAGCTCTTCATTGCAGCCCTTATCGCTTTTATGGGAAAGGTGCACCCCTTTCATAGGATTCTTTTCGCCAACGTCGCGAAGCTCTCTGTAGAACTCATCCAATTCCTGGTCGCGTTTCATATGCTGTCTCTCTTTGTGTTTTCGATAAATTCTTTAAATGCAGTTCGATATCTTGTCAGTCCGGTATGGTCAATTTTTAACTTCATTGCCAACCCTCTTATAGAGCAAATTTCAGGTTCGCCCTCTGAAAGATAGATCGCCTGCCGCAATACCGCAGCCATTTTTTTGTTGATTTCAGATACCGCCGCAAATTTATCCAGCAATCCAAGCAGATTTTCCACTCCCTGCCTTGGGAAAGCCGCTGTATCAGGATCCATAAACTGTAAGTCAGCAGCCTGTCTCTCTAATTCATTGCGATTCTGCTCTGCTTTTTCTGAACGCTTTTTATGACGACTGGTGAGTTTTAACCATGTACGATTAACTATAGCCTTTGCCCAGGCACAGAATTGCCATGCGGGCTTTTCCTTTGACTGGATCTTGTATCCAGATATCTTCTTACAGATGACTTCCATAACCAGACTCACTAATTCCGATATCGCTTCCTGGGACACCAGGGAATGCAAAGAGAATTTCCTTACTGCATAGGAAGCCCATCCCTTGACTTGCCCCCACAGCCGCAGCCAGGCATTATTACGCTTCTCGGGTTCTGTTGTGTCTTTTAAATCCCCCAAAAACCCGGCAAACTCCTCGGCCGTGTCTTCACTGACCGGTTTAAAAGAAGCTCCGCCTTCATTAGATATATGCCCCATTAACTGTTCCTTGTTGCAGCAGCCAGCTTTCCAAAGCCTACTATACGTAGGATTATAGTATTCCGGGAGGCGGGCGTGGTCCTCCGCCTCCCCCATCCGGCACCGCCAGATCACGGATCAATCCTCTTCCGTATCCCACCAGTCGATTACTGTGCCTCCGCTGTTGGGATAATACGGGCTCACCAGCCAGTTCATCCCCGGGCTGCGCAGAACCATGAATTCCCGGACCTTGAACGTCTTGTCTTCGTGGATATCCAGCATTTCCGCGTCCAGTGACGGGACGGGGATAAACGGATAGAGCAGCTTAAGGACTTCCCCCTTTTTCTCTTCCGGGATGATATACGCGTCTACATACCCGCCCTCGACTTTTATCGGGCGGGTGGGATAAGGCAGCGGCAGCTCATGCGGATAAGTTACTGTTTTCATGTTCCCTCCTAACAATCTAAATGTCGTCGATTCACTGCCCTGCCGGCAAGATGGTGCGCACAATTGACATTAACTGTTTGGCCGTGGGCAGCTTGCCCTTAAGTTCAGGCGGAAGCTCGGCCTGCAGCTGGTATTGCGCCACACCGATGGGATTGGTCTTGCTCTTCAGGGCGAATTCGACCTCCAGGTTATCCTTCTCGGCACACAGGATGATGCCGATAGAAGGACGGTCATCGGGCGCCCGTTCTTTTTCATTCAGCAAGTTGAGATAAAAATCCATCTGGCCGGCGTGCTCGGGCTTGAATGGGCCGACTTTTAATTCAAAAGCTACCAGCGCCTTGATAAACCTGTGATAGAAGAGCAGGTCTATGAAGTATTCCTTTTGCCCCAGCACCAGGCGATGCTGGCGGCCCACAAAGCAAAAGCCATAACCCAGTTCAAGAATGAATTCCCGCAAGCGTTCGATCAACCGGTCTTCCAGTTCACGCTCTTTTATCTCGCGGCGGACACCAAGGAATCCCAGGCTATAACTACTCTTAAGCGCCTCTTCTGCCTGGCCGGCGAGATGCTCCGGCAAGGCAAGCGGGAAGTTATGCGTCTTCTTGTCCAAAAGCGCACGTTCGTATGCGCCGGCCTTGATCTGGTTATGAAGCGTGTTACGTGACCACCCAAAGCGTGCCGTAGCCTGGATATAATACAGACGGGCGGCCGGTTCGGTCACCTTGTTAAGGATGTGCAGATTCTGACCCCAAGGTATTTCTGCGACAGCTTGTCGCAGAAATGCCGAGACCTGCCTTCCGCCCAATTTGGCAACAGCTTGTTGCCAAATTGACTCATCGGCGTAGGCAAGATAGAACTGCTTCATGTTCCGCAGGTTGCGTGGGGACAAACCCGTCACTTCCGGGAACGCCCGCTGTAAGTCTTTGGACGTCTGCTCGACTACGGCCTCGCCCCAACCCAGCGATCTTTGTTTTTCTACTATCGAATGGCCGATCCCAGTAAAGCAGGATCATCTCGCGATAGACCACCCGCGAGGCGGAAAGACGGGCAGTTTGAATACGGCTTTTGAGCGCGGCTATGAACCGCTCGTAATCAGCACCCGCTATAACGGCGTCCCTATGCTTATCCATAACTTCCCCCTATGCCCACAAATAGCGTAGCAGGCCAACCCGACAACGGTCTGTCGGGTTGGTTTTCATGGTTGGTAACTTATTTGTTGTGAGCCGGTGACAATAAGTCACCGGTATAACTCAGGCGTCGGCCAGCTCGGCGTCGCTCACGGTCTTTATCCTGGCGCGCAGGGCGGTCACTATATTGCCTATTTCGTGGGCGGCCAATACCGCAGGCGCTTTGGGAAGGTGCTCATATACGAATCTCTTAGGATTAAGCACCATCAGGTCCGGCTCTATGTGGTCCTCCACCAGGAACCTGGGGAACAGAACCACAGATCTTACACATTGCACCCTGCGGCCAAGCACATCCGACAGATAGCGCGTAAGCCACTCGCCGCCGCGGCGAGCCTGCTTCATGGGATCTTTTGCGCGCAGCGGGATGGACCGCCCCGCCTTCTTGGACTTTATATACAGCGCTCCCGCCTCGTAGACTATCCAATCATCCGCGGCGAACTTGCTGGGATTCTTAACCTCTATGGCATAAACGCCGGAAGGCCCCACAACCAGAAAGTCTATATCGAACTTATCCCCCGGGAAGGCGTTGATGATGTGATAACCGTCACGGATGATGGGCTCTAGTTCGTCATGGACCAGCTTTTCCCCCTCCAGCCCCTGAACATACTTCAGGCCAAAACGGGAGGACAGCGTTATGCCAGCAAAAGACACGATCAGAGAAATCCAGAACAAGGATTTGAAATAGAGGCTATCACCGGCAAAGAACCAATAAGGGATGGACATTAGCATTGTGCCGAAGAAGAATCCCATTCCCACAGAAGCCCAACTAATGTTCGGCTGATTAGAGCCCCCCGGACGTCTTAAAAAGGCTCTGGCGAAGTAAGTTTTATTGAATTTAGAGGTCATCATAGCTCCGGGAAACCGATTTGCTTTAAATAGTTGTAGGTTGAATTATAAAACTCTGGCGGCCTGGTATGATCCTCTGAGTTCCCTTCCGGCACTACTATCACCATCCCCTGCCGGGCGCGGGTTAGTAAAACGCGATAGGCGTTCTTCTGATAGATCTGACGATGATCCTTGTTGATGCGCTGCCACTTATTGCCCTTAAAAGACCAATTCTGCCAACCTGCCCTGGAATATCTGAAATCGGCATCCCAGGTTACGCAGGCCCAGTCGAGCTCAAGCCCCTGCACATGGAACTCAGTGGCGACGTCCTCAAGATAATAGGAAGAGCGGACATCCTCTTTACCGTCCAGGAACCAATGAACAGGATTCACCGGGGTTTTAACGTCTATAGCGTAGGGCTTAAGCCGCTCGGCCTGGGAAGACACCACTATGCCGTAGCGCTCGGTGCCCTGCGCGCGGGCCTTAAGCCAGGCCTTGGCCTTCTGCAGGTCGCGGGTAAGCACTATGGGGTAGTTGGCGCCGATGGCGCGCAGCGTGTCGCGGGCGGAGGCGGCCTCCAGGTCCAGCACCTTCTTAACCAGCTCGGAGACGCGCTCGGCACGGAAAGAGCGCAGCGAAACGGCCAGGTGCAGCTCGGGCTTGTAATTTACTTTATCCGGCGCTAATTTATTCAGTTTCTCAATTACCGTTCCCGCGCCGTACTCGCTGTCGGTAAGGCGCGGCGAAATGTAGACGTCCCAGCCGGGGAACTTGCGCAGGAGCGAGTCTATCCACTCGCTTATGCCGGCCTCGCCGGTGTTTATCTCCTGGCCGCCGCCCACCAGGCACACTATCACGGCCCAGTCCGGGTGCCGGTCCAGGCAGGAGATCAAAAACTCAGGCTCGGACTGGTTGAAGTTGGGGCGCTTCTTCTTGCGCTTCATGAAGTTGGCCGTCTGCTGCAGGTCCCAAGCCCGCTGGGCCTCGTCGAAAAGCGCCACGTGCTCTACAGGCGCCCTGGTTTCGTCTTTAAGACATTCATCCCGGAAGTTGTGCACGTTCTGGACGAACATTTTAACTTCACTGAAGGCCGCGCCTTTTCTTTTCTTATTGCCCTTGGCCTTTTCATGCAGAACCTTGTCCCGGGCGAGGGCCTCGCGCAGCACCGCCACCAGCGGGCCATTGCCGGAAAGAAAGACGCTGTATAGTTCGTCGTCCTTGTTTATGTGGGTGGTGGCGATATTAAGGCCCACCAGGGTTTTCCCCGCGCCGGGCACGCCCGTTACAAAGCAGATGGCCTTGCGCCGGCCCGCGCGGGCGGCGGCTATTATCTGCGCCACGCTGGTAGAGGTCTGGTCCAGGTTTATGGCGCCGGCGTCGCTTCTGCTGATCTCCGCCACCTTATGACCGCGGTATAAAGCCATGGCGGCTTCTACTATGGTGGGCGTAGGTGAGTAGCGCCCGCCCTCCCAGGTTTCGGCGGCTATGCTGGGGCCGTCGGCGAAGGCGAGCGCCGCGGAAACCACTTGGTTGATCTGCGAGGCGGCGCATTTGATGGGCGTGAAAAGCTTTGGGTTGTTGGCGGAGCAGCCTACGGCCACCGGTTGGGGCTTGGCCTCGGTGGAGATAAGCACCGGAGCCACATATTTGCCGTGGCTGGTTTCGTGGAAATTTGAAAGGTCTAGCGCGTAATCCAGCACCTGGTCCACCGCATAAGCCGAAAAGTCCTGCGCGCCTACCTTGAACTCCAGCACAAAGATAACGTGCTCGATTAAGAGCACCACATCTATCCTGCGCCCCATGCGCGGGATGGAGTACTCGAAATAGATCTTGCCTTGTGTGCCTTTGAGGGCGGATTGGAGAAGCTCGATTTGCTGAGTCCAGGCGGAAAGCTGCTCAGGGTCGACGGCGAAGCCAGCATCAGCGCTGCCAGTGCCCAATTGGCCAAGAATTTGATCTGAAGTGTTAACGCAGAAGTTGGGGATAGACTCTGAGTAATATTCGCGTTTCATAATCGCCAAAGCTTCACACTGAATATTTTATTTCTGACGACCATTAGAATATCGGTCGATCGAAAACAGAGCGTCGCTTAGGCAAAAACCGAGGCCCATCGTATTTTGCTTGGTTTAGTTAACCGAAAAAAACTTATGGGCTTCCCTTTGCAAGCAGGTGTACTGTAAACACGCCAGCACCTTGAGGGATGCTTATAATTAAAAAAGACCTGGTGCCTTGCGGAAATAAGCGGGAGGAAGTCTTTTGCCGCTTTACAAGTAAGGACAAATATAAGCGGACGTGTGTGCGAATTTAATGCCAAAACTAAAGCCGCCACAAACTTCTTCCATTGTGCCTGGTGAGTGCCCGCAAGTGAAGGCCTTGTAGTTAAGGCAGCATTTAAGAGCAAAACCCCCTGCGCAGCCCACGTTTCCAACGTCGTATCGGGCTTGTTAGGCGACTTGACATGAAGCTCTGTGCTTACCGCCCGCAAAATCTTTTTCAAACTTCGGCCTGCGTTTGTTTCTCCTAGGGAAGTGTGTTGTATAGCTTTGGGATTGAGTGCAAAGGCTAAGCCTGT
Source organism: Elusimicrobiales bacterium (assembly GCA_028688015.1). Classification (GTDB taxonomy): domain Bacteria; phylum Elusimicrobiota; class Elusimicrobia; order Elusimicrobiales; family UBA9959; genus UBA9959. The sequence continues at coordinate 72,332 of JAQTZB010000009.1, forward strand.
AGCATAGGAATTTCCCTTCTTCACCTGGTAACAGGGATCCTGCCCGATAATGACAATTTTTACGCTTGTATAGGGGACTCTTTCCAGAGCCTTGAAAACATCACTTTTGGGCGGCGTTATTCTTTTAGAGTTAAGCAGCGGGGTTAGGCAGCGCTTCTGATAGGCAGAAAAAGATTCTTCAGAAAATGCATTAAAAGTCTGGCTAATTCGTTTGAACCAATCCTTTTTGTGGTTTCCCATGTAAGTCGCTTCACTCTAATAAAATCCGGTAATGAATTACGCAGGCTTAAATTTAGCTGTAATCGAGAGGCCGGCAAAACGCCGGAACTCATCGTTTGGAATCATGCCATAACGCTTCCCTTTGCCGCCGATGTAACTAGTGGCGAATGGCAATAGCTGGTCAAAAATAGCTGACCTCTTTTTATAAATACGCATTTCGTATGTGGCTTCTCCTGTCCGGGTAAGACAGGCCAAATCCCCTTCAGAAGCCTGTCGGGTTCCCCGCAATGGCCCGGTGCCGAGGCGAAAATCCAAATTGTTTTCCGCTTCAAACGTTACTCGAATCTTTTCGGTGCGACCCAAAGCAATGAAGTTGACATCAATAATAGCCGAGAGTGTGCCCTTATATCCGCGTTTGTTTTTCTCAAGCAGTGGTGGGAAGAAGTCAAAGCAATCTTTGCTCAGCCAGAAGTATTGTGTCCCTTTGGCCGCATTAGTCCCAGCCTTGGCTTGAATCCTGGCTGTGTCCGCATGGCTTAGGAGTAACAGCAAAGTTGTTTCTTCGGTCTGTTCCAACTTCTCTTCCAGATGTCCTTCATCGTAAAGCAGCGACCAGGCCGGGTGTTTTGAGTCGAGTTTGGGTACAGGTAACGTCGGCCATGTCTGCCCGAGCATATTGGTGAAAAGCTTTCCCCAATCAAACCCCATGCCCTTGGTTTCTGTCTCGTTAAGTTTTATTGAGGCCTCAACATTCCTAGACATTCCCGGACCAGTAAAATTACCGGAAGTCACAACCAAATGCTGATCTCCTGATTTAGTGATACAACCATAAAGTTTGGCGTGCATTAGACTTTTGCGGTTTGTTACCCAAACCTTCGCCCCACACCCAATCATGGCCTCAACAACCTGCCGACTAGAAGTGCGTTGTGCGGCACTCCCCGCCAGGATTGCATAAACGTTCCCGCCAGCCTCAGTGTGTTCTTTAAAACATTTAAAGAATCTTGCGCCACCGTTAAAGTTGGCAAAGCCTGAAACGATATAAATTGCGCCACCTTTAAGCTTTGCGTTGTTGGGCCACAATTCTTCCAACATGCTCCTCAAGCCCGTATTAGCGCCGGTTTTATAGATAAAAGGATACAGGCCAAATTCCATTAGCGTCTCCTTAAGATCACAAGTTTCTCAACCTTAACGGAATTCTTGGAATGAATTGAAAATCTGTTATAGGCATCGAGGGCGATAATTTCCTGTATCCCCCATCCCTGAGACTCCCCCACTAATGCCAGCAATTCGGGCGTATTGATTGCGTACGTGTTGTGCCCTTTCCCCACATTGTTCTGCCCTACTACTAAAGCAAAACGCCCACCACGCCTCACAACTGATTTCACCGTGTTAAAGGTTTGAGCCATGTCTGTAAAAAAACGTGCAAATAGCGCTGGCATCGCTTGCGTTCTAAACCCTGCCGACGTCTCTTCTGTTCTTGAGACTAGCTCATCATAAGCAACTCGCAATTCTTTTGGCCATTTCAAATACACCCCATTTTCAACTTTGCGATGAGTCTCTCGCTCTTCTGAATTGCGGAATTCTCTTGAGCCGGTAATCGATGCCTCTAATTTACGTATTTCACTGGGGCTGGAAAGGCCAAGCCAAACCAAACTCAGTCTTTGGGTATCGATGTACGGGAGGGCCACAAAATATGGCGGACTAGTTATTGCCCCTCCGAACAGGTCGGCTGATCCCCGGCCTTTTCTCGAATCCACTAGATAGGCATTTTGTTTGCCTTGGGCTTTCAAGATTGACAAATGCTGCCGCTTCAGTTTGAGTACTTCTTTTTGCACCCGCTTTAAGAACACCTCCTTCGGGTTTTCATTCGGCATAGGCGAATGCCTGCGTCGAATCCGAAGGTCTCCTGGCTCCTGCTGGGAATAATCCCGCAACAAGTCGCTACCAATTGTCAGAAAGAAATCTTTGGTTTTTGGGAATAGCCCTACTTTCTCTCTAAGTTCCTCAAAAAAACATAATTCCTGGGGACGGAACCACTTCAATAAATATTCCAACCGCGCATCCAGTGTATTGGGTAAAGACCACTTGGATTTTAGGCTCTGAACAAGCTCATCGGTGTTATCCTCAATCTCAATCGGGTCAAGGCGGAGGGTTTTAATCTTTGTGTTAGCAAGATGGACTGCGAAGGGGTTCATATCCCACCCTTCTGCAATGCGGCCCAAATGGGCGGCCTCTACCAAAGTTGTTCCACTTCCGCAAAAAGGATCCAATATCGGCAAATCTTCCGGCACTAAATTGGCAATCAGGTGTCTGGCCGTTTGGGGGTTAAATTTGCCCTTGTACTCATGTAAGCCATGGGTGGAATAGCGTGTTGATTGCCGGCCGCCAGTCCCTTCGTTGCTTGACTGGAGCAGTGTTGTACATTTTCCGTTAATGGAGAGTGTTCGGAAGTAGGTAAGCAGGTAGGCGTCTTGGAGTTTGTTTTGGGGAATCTTTGCCGTTACAGTTTTTGCGCCAACCCTAACATCCCTTGCCTTAAGTAAATTCATAAGTTCGCCAATTGCGAACCTCTTTTCATAGGGCAGGAGCGAATAGTTAGGGAATTCCAATTCAGCTGTTATCATTTAGCGCCTCTTGAAAACTAAAATCTCCTCACTCTTTGCCCGGCTATACTTAGTATTAAATGCTTTTCGGTTGGATGCAACGGAACGGGGATAAACTATTACATCGTTAAAATCATTCTCTTTTGCCGCCATTCTCAGCAGAATACCATTATCGATTATTTTCCCTTTAATTTTCGAGTCACCAACAACAAAAGCAGCATGGGCATCTTTTACGGTGATAGTCTTGAGCAAGGCGAAGAGGCCACGCATTTGCCGAAGGAAATCGAACTCCGTGTGTGGATGGGACGAGAAAAAATGGGATCTTGAGCCAATTTCTTTACGCTTAATCGCTGTTGGGTCCCACCCAAGCCACGCCAGTCTGAATTTGTGATACAACCAATACTCATAGGCATTAGGATAGGGCGGAGAGGTCAGTACAAGTCCAACCTGTTGACCGATCTTTTTAGCGGTGAGATCTAGTATGTCGTGGCAAATTATGTTGGGCTCGGGTTTTGGGATCCAGTTGCGGAGTTCAAGGTATTTCTCTATTTCCTCTGCGGCAAGCACAAAGTGTCTATAAACATTCCCTTGAGGTTTCTCTATCGCCGCATACCGCGTATCACTTTCCTGGTTGGAGACTCTTACGATAATCCTTGATAGTGCGAGCCGAAGCGCATCACCAAATATTGGTCCAGCGGAAACACTGATTTCTTTGACAATATTTGCCAACGATTGCGCGACAGAATCCTTAAACCAGTGCTCCAGATTTGGAACATTCTGGGGACGCCAAAGTTCTTTGCGGCGTGTCGCTTTTTGAGAAATCTCTTGGGCTATATCTTTTAACCCCGGCATTTTGGAGCCAGTTCTTACGCGGGTAATCAGACAGGCGATGGGGTTAAGGTCCACCCCGATAGTTTTTAACCCAAGCCGCTGGGCTTCGGCGATGGAGGTGCCTGACCCACAAAAAGGATCCAAAACGGCGGTGCCTTTTGGGACTCCAAGTATTGATATGATTTCGCGAGGAATTTCTGGGATAAATTTGGCAGGATATGGATGAACGCCACGACTTTCAAGCCGGGTGCTATTATCAAAGCTCCAATCCACACTGTCAAAATCGGCTTTAATCTTCATCGCATCAATATCTATTGGCAAATCTATGGGTATTTGTGGCTTAAATTTGTGTTTTTCTATTGCCGAATTATATTCAGGCAACTTACTATTATTATAACTAATTGGGAATAGGTCATCCTGGATTAGTCTCTCCCGGAAATAGGAATGTGTGGCGATGATAACCCTATACATAATTCCTCCCATTTTCTGGGAATAGCATAGCAGACCAACCCGACAACGGTGTGTCGGGTTGGCAAAGAGTGTTTTTTACTGAAATTAAATTAATTCGGTGTTTTCTTACCTTCCGCTAATTATGCGGAAAATAGTCGCCATTTAAGCTAACCGCACAAAGCAAATTCAACATGGGATGTCCTCAAAGACGACAGGGAGAAGCTTCTTAAACTCCTCTAAAAGAGGGCACGCGATCTCTCTCATCTGTGGGTGGGCAGCGGAAGTAGTTCTTAGCTTAAAGAAGTGTCTCCATTCACGCAAATTCATTGTCATCACAATCTCGGTTTTTAATGAATTCGGCAAAACAGATCTGGCTTCCTGCGCAGTAGCTCCAAGCCCAAGAAGTTTGAGATAAGATAGTTCTGAATGTTCCATTGAGGACTTCCAGATTTTATACTTTTCCAAATCGGCATCGGTTGACCAGAAGCAAGGCTTGATAACAGTGAGTTCGTTCCCGTGTTTCTCTTTTGAATAGTTACAGTATCTGGTACTTTCTTGACTATAACTTGCAATCCGGTGTCTCACAATCTCATGCGAAACACCTCTATCACAAACAACCCTTACAGTAATTTTTTCATGTTCCAAAACCGTTTCATGTCCACGCTTAATTAACATTTTCACAAACGCTTCAGCGGAATCATTGGTTATTCTATCCTCGCTTTTATAACAGGTCCTTCCGGCTTTCTCGATACGCTTCAGCATGTCGAGGCCCACTACCGCATCTTCTATTAAGATAAAAGGTTTGATTATAATCATATATCAACTTGTTTTAGACACACGAGACTGGCCTAAAGCGTTACGTTCCGAAACGATAAAGCATCTGACCTTTACCCCATCTTTATCCTTTCTGGCTGGGGACACAGAATGCATTTAACTTTTTCTATTCCTACAGCAATTCCCCGCCAGCGGGAATAAATAGTCGAAAAGCCAGAAACGTCGCAATGTGCCACCTAGTTATACTCTATAGTATATTGCCACACTCCGGATAGTCCGACACTGTCGTTCTTCGCATACTTCAAATAAAATGGATAAATAATACTTATTGGATCATCATCACATTCTGTTGAATAAAATAGCGCAAAGCCTAATGCTTGGGCCTTTGTTCCTAAAGGGCAAAGGTAGACATTTGAATACGTGATGCTTTGATCCAGGTCATCAAATATTTTGCGCAACACAGCTGCCGTTACGAAGGGATCATATGCTGGAGCACAATAGCCATTAAGGGGGGCAAGAATAGCCGGCCCAATGGCCTCCGATGCTTTCTGAACCTGAAATACATTCTCCTGATACATATCAGCCTTTAAAGACGGGAAGCCATATATCTTAATCTTTTTTGCATTTTCTTTAGAGGCTGCAACCTGATTAATTAGTGCATAATCGTATCCAGTGCCAATTATCAAAACATCGTCGGAATTCTCTGTAACATGTTTCCCCTCACAGCCCCCTATCTGTCGAACCTCTTGCACATTTTCCGAAAACTTCGTATTTTCTTGAGCTAAGTATCGATCTGGTTCGGAATAAATAACATCATATTTCGTTATTCCTATTCTTTTCAAATATAGCAAAAGAAATATTAAGGTTGGTTGCGTGAAGCCGGTAATATCCACACACAATTTAACCTCCGTTAAATCTTTATTGATAAATTCCAAAGACTTTTGGATGAACTCAGCTTCGTCGATATTTTTATCTTCAGGACTAAATAGACGTTCATTAGGGGTAAGGGTTGGCATTTCACCTGACTCAACTCCATATACGGGGTGAATTAGCCATATCTTTTCAGTTGCACGAACATCTTTAAAGACTTTTAAGACTCTTTCATTAAGGGAATATGTGGAGATAAATAAGTCCCAAGAGCCAGACAACCGATCGCCTGCCGAGACATTCACATAGCGTTTATAAAAAACCGTATAGTCTCTCATTTTTAAAAGTCAAATAACGAAGGGTTTTTGTACTCCACCTTAAATGGTGCAGTCATTCTTCCCACCCGAGTATTCAATAATTGCTCGAAATCCGCCACATGACTCGGATCGAATATTGAGTTAACCTCATCCATATTCAAGCCAACCGTGCCTCTTCTAGCGATTGGCAACTGCCAAATAGGGGACAACATTTTATTTAGCACGTATTCGCGATCAATTCTCTTTGAGTTTCTATCTTTCCGTCCTTTAGGAGACAAGACCAACAACGACCATTGTTCTGCTAAATCTATATTCTTTTGAGCTTCAGTAGATATATTTGATGGGTCGTAGCTAAAACCCGCGCAGGACACCTCCACCGGCTTATCAGAAAACAAGAGCGATCTAAAGAGCTCACCGAGCCGAGAAACACTGTCACGAACAACTTTGCCGTTCCCATTTATGCTCCTAGCATCATTATAAAACCAGTCAGCGGCTTCTTGCACCCCCAGTCTTTGCGAATCCATAGAGATCACACCATTCTCAAATGGTTTTTCCCCTTTAAACTCCGCCCACTTATAAATATTTTTCAATATTACCAATAAGTTTCTGGGCAGCCCATGCGATGATTCGACAAAAGAATCAAATCCAAAATATTCACTTTTCTTATCACACTCCCTGTAAAGCTGGGCCAACATGTCCTCTTTCCAATAGTAAAAGAGTCTGGAATACTTGTCCTGTCTATGAGGGGCCGCTGTCGTTAAAAGGCTACAACATTCCTTCATGATCGCTTCTGACGCATCTCGGAGGTTCTCACCTTGTGACCAGCGCTGATATAACTGGAAAGCATTGAACTTCTCGACTAGGGGATATTCTTTGACAGAAATATTTCCAATTACTTCATCAATCTTATTGCTAATTAGCCCCGCTTTCTGGAGATTCTTTTTTAATGAAACAAGATGCGGACGTTCGTCTGATTTATACTTTTCAAGGATGAAGGCAGTTCTCTTGGTCTCAAATCTTCCATCGCTATTGTTTTCAAAAAACTCCCCCATGCATCTTTTCTCACTCTCTTTAATAAAGTTCTCCTGGATTAAGCGTTTTTTGCACAAGCTTTCGATAAAACCGCTATATTCCTTCTTTGCTCGGAAATGGGCATCAAGCTCTAATTGTTCGAATTCCGAATCCTTTTTTATTTCCTCTCCTGCACTTAAGGTTAATTTCGTCCGAAACCCATATTTTCTCCCCCCAATCTTAAGCGTTGCTGGTGACTTTTTTTCACGGATCAAGGAGTTTACATACTTCTGCTGCTCCTGCGTCAGATTTTCAAATTCATCTATTAAATATACGAACAATATTTTTTTTAGTGAAGGCAATGTTTTCCCAAGTACTTTCGGGATGCCAAAAGTTAAGTTGGGGGAAGTTACTACAATTTTTGTGGTTAGCTTTCTTTCCACCGCACAGTTGTTGACATCCAAATCAATCCCTTTTTGGATTGTTGATAGATACCCCAACCAATCTGATAGGGAATTCGGAACGGCAGCTATTTCATCAAAAAGCTTTGCGATTTCCGAACAAATCAGATTCTCGCTCTTTTTCAATTCTCCATTGTTGTCATAAACCGCAAGAACTGTTTTCAACAATAATTGCGAGAGCCAAATATCCATGTAATAAGAAAAAACAGAATTCCAACGTTCAGAAGACTGTCCTTTTCCAGAGAAACGAGAGGCATTAATCCCGCCGCAAAGCATATAAATTCCAACATAGCCATCCTTCTTTATGCCGTCAATGCTATTGGGGCTGTTAAAGCGCATTTTTTGCAAAGGGAATGAATAATGCCTCATTAAATGAGTTTTTCCACTCCCCTTACCCCCACTAATAATCATCGGCATGGGAGACGTGGGCTTAACTATCTTCTCAAAACCTGTAGCCGGATAGTCTACCCAAAAACTATTTATTTCGTTATTCGTAAAATCAGATGCTTTAGTTACATTAAAAGGATTACATTTACTATTTTCCGGCATTATATCCTCTTATCTCTTTTCAACTCGCTTAAACACGGGATTCCATTTAAAGTTCGCATTTCCACCGCAACAGATAATAGGCAATGTGTTGTCGGGGATATTATGATTAAAACCCAACAGAAGTTGATTATTACGGTACCCTAACGCATGACCTGGCCTCAATTTGTCACCATATTTCTGACAGAACTCTTCCGCAAATTGCTTATTAATGTCTTTATCTGTAACAGCAAAATAGCGAGAAGTAGTGTTAAAACACTTAAAGGAGGAATCCAACGTAAATACCGCCTCAATTCGATCAAACCCCGTCGCGACACGAGAAGCACTCATCCCCTCGGTAAGCCCCATAAGGACCAAATACTGAACATCGACACTGGGACTCAATGCTTTTAGTTTTGAAACAATTTCTTTGGAATAACTTGTCGCCTGGGTACCGGAACTACAGAGATCATCTATAAAAACGTAATGTCTAATGGCAGGATCTTTTATTTTCAATACAGCTTTTTCGCCTACTTTCTCTTCAGTAAAGATCTCATGGCTATATATAAACAAATCTCTTTTTAGGTTGTTTTCTTGCCGAAAGGGGTAAAGCAAAAACACTCCACTTTCGGACGGATTTCCTATCCCTAAAAATCGTGTAGCCTGAAGTTCTTCGTGAAATTTAGCCTTAATCAAATCTTCGTTTAACGTGTCGCCATTGTCCCTCCTGATTTTGCAGATTAAAGGGTATTTATACAAATCACGATAAAGCGCCTTCAACATCTCCTTAATTTGTATTTCGCCGAAGTATAAAAATTTAGAAAGCAGAAACAATGCATGGAGTCTTTCATTCTTACCCGAATAGGATTCTTTTTTGAAATTACTTAGCCAGAGCTCGACACACGAACCAAAGGCTTCATTGCGATCCCAAATCGTCTCATTTAGAATCTTAATTTTATTTAACAGTTCTGTCTCTTCCATTTATCTGCTCGTATGTTCTTATTTCCTAAATACCAACACCCACTCTTTTGTAATAATCCCAGCAGTTGCATTGCGTTTTGTCATCAACCCCCGTGATTGGATACTGTCAACCAATTTCAAAATAGTCTTAAAACCAATTTCTCTTGCTATTATTTCTAAATACCTATGGCTTAAAAATCTCTTGCCACAAATAGAATTATCCCCGATGACGATTACCAAATGCCCCTTTGGCTTCAGACTCGCAAAGATGTTCCTAAAGGAGTCTCGCATGTCATTGAGATACTTTGCCGCGATATGTGCACGAAGTGGATTGATTTTCCGTATTTCCTTTAAAAATCTGTCAGCAGATGCAATATCTGTAGGCAACATCTCTTTATATTCAGCTTTGGGATAAAACTCTCGGCCGATGGAATTGTCTTCAATCTCTCTAATCTCATCTGGAGAACAAAAACCCAATAAATCCAAGCTTAGCTTGGACGCTCGTATATATTTCTGTGCTCCTGCATAGGGCGGTGAAGTAATAACCAGAGAAACAGCTGGCGAACAAGACACCTTCTTTTGCTTACTAAAATCGGACTGAAAGATTTCCACAGTCGCATCATTCTGGCCAAACTTGTTCAGTTCAATCAATCTTTTAATATTGGTATCGAGAGTTTTTAAATATATGCTTTTAACATCTCCTCGCTTGAGGTTATTAATTCTTTTTTCCTCTTCTATTCTTAACCCATTATCTTTGCTCATTGCCTTAAAATTAAACTTGACGGGGACAGAAATTCTCGGATCTGCTAGGCTAACTCTTCGAATAAACCCAGAGAATGAAACCAATAAAAAATTACGTATATCAAGATCTTTAACCGTTTCAATGCAAGCTCTTATTCCCGCTAATTCTTTAAAGACACGCGGATAAAACCAATACGCAACCTTGGAATTTCTCTTAACTGCAGCCAACTTGGATTTACAATTCAGATTCCTCTTCAAATCTGCCACGGAAGAATTCAATTTCTTTACGTCAAGGCGTTTTGTTTTCACTCTGGCAATTAAACAAGCTAGCGGATTTATGTCGAATCCAATTGCTTTTCTATCGGCCAGCATGGATTCCAACAAAACGGTACCTGTCCCGCAGAATGGATCAAGAACTATGTCTCCGGGCTTGCTTAACACATCATTTGATAAGAAGAAATTCGGAATATGGAATAAAAGCTTAGCAGGATAAGGATGAACGAAATGGGTGGCTCTCTCATGGTACGGCAAATTCACTAATTTTCTAAAATCCACCTCAATCGGTTTTTCTGCTTTCCTGTATTTCAGGAGCAACTCCTGCAGTAGATTCTTTGATTCTGATTTCATTTATCAAATATTGCTTTGCACCAATAACTTTAATACAGCAAGACAGCTCAGTAGAAAAAAACACAACATTAATATACCAAATTGCCTTAATCCGGGCACTGAGCAGTACGGAAGAAGCATAAAACAATTACTCTTAGGGACCATATTAGTCGCTGGCGCCGGCGCCATTAAATCTTATTCTTCGCACTTCCCACCACTTCCGCCACGACCATGAACTCTTCATCGTCCGCGCTCGGGATGACTATGGGTTTGTAGTCCGGGTTCAGCGGCTTCAGCAATATTTCCTCGTGCTGCCAGGTGCCGTCTTCGGCGTACTTCTTGCGGCTGGTGTACTTCTTTACGGTGTAGCTGGCGCCGGTGTCGGGGTCGGCTATGCTGCTGTGCTGCACCAGCACTATTTTGTTCTGGCGGGTGCCGGCCACGTTGGCGCGGAAAACGCAGTAGTCGCCATGGTGCAGTTTGGGCTCCATGGAGCGGCCGCATACCCTGGCCACGAACATGTTGCGGTCGGGCTTAAGGCCGGGCGGGCATTTGGCCCAGCCCTGCGGCTCCACGGCCATGCCGCGGCCGAAGCCGCCGCAGGCGGCCTCAAGGCTGTAGACGGGCAGGTAGTCCTTCCATTTAAGCGCGTCGGGCACGCGCGGTTCGATATTGAAGATCTTCTTCAGCGTTTCGGCAAGACCGGCGGCCGGCGCAGGTGCTAGGCCGGGATGTATTAGGGTCTTAAAATATTCGGCCGTCTCCCCGTCGGTGAAATATACGTAGCAGCCCTTCTGGCCGCGGGTCATAAGGGTGCGGTAGGTGTTCTTTATCAGCAGGTCCAGGCGTTTTTTTGTGGCGACAGGGTCCGCTTTGTACAAAGCTTTCCAGCCGTGCACTGACTTGTCGCTGCCGGCGCGGGCCTCGGGCGACGTTATCATTTCGCCGTCGCGGGCTATAAGGTCCGGGCCCACTATCACGCCCACGTAGTCCAGCTCCAGGCCCTGGCAGGTGTGTATGCAGCCCACCTCGCTTACCGAGTCGGGCTGTATTATCCAGGTCTGGCCGTCGTCGTTAAGGTTCCAGGTGGCCTGGTAATCACCGATCACAATATCCTTCAGTGAGGAATCCTTCTTGCTGATCCATTTCCAACAGTAGCCGGCCACCACGCGGGCTTTATTGTTGGTGTTCTTCTCGCGGATAAGGGCGTGCAGGGTGGCGGGGTCGTCGATTATCCTAAAGTCATAGTCTTTGGTATCCAGGATATCATTTGCTGTTTTCCCCACCTGCAGGGCGTTGTCCAGCCAGGCCAGGTAGCCGTCCGAGCCGTTGCAGCGGAACTGGGACTCCAGTTTTAGCTCGGTCACAATGGCGGCGTGCTTTTTGGCCCAGCGGCGGATCTCTTCTTTGTCGCCGATGTCCTTCAGCGTTACTTTCTGGTCTTCGTCTATAAAGAACACGGCCAGCTTTGCGGCGTTGATGAGTTCTTTTACCTGGTTCTCGCCCAGGTTGCCGAACATGCCGGACTTTTCCTTAAGGCGGTGGGCTTCGTCCACAATAAGGCAGTCGTACTCGTTGGGCCGGGCCTTGTGGAAGGTTTCGGAACTGCGGAACATGTTATCTATGCGGCTGCGTTTTAGTGTCCCGGCAAGTTTGGCCGCGTACACCAGGCGGGGCGCGGAATTGCGCGTTACGTACTGCGCTACCATGTCCTGGTTTGTGAGCGCCACCAGCAGGTTTATGGCTACCACGCTTTTGCCGGTGCCGGGGCCGCCTTCTACTATGAGCACGTGCTTTTGGCCGGTGGCGGCCTGGCGGGCCTGGGCCAGGGCGGTCTCGTAGACTATCTTCTGGTCGTCCACCATTACGAATTCCTGGTTGCCCCGCAGCATGCCGGCCAGGCTGTCGGCCAGGTTCTTGCTGGGTTTTATTTTGCCGTGGTCTATGCGGTAGAGCAGTTTGTTCCTGTCGCCGTGGCGGATGTTGCGCTTTATGAAATCCTGCAGCTTCAGGGCGTCGGGCTTTAGGAAGACCGGGGCCTCTTTGGTGTATTGGGCGTAGAATGGGTTGTTGATGGTGTTGTCGGGCGCGTAGTTGTGCAGGTAGGCGCAGGGGTAAAGGTTGATCTTTTCTTCCTGCACGGTTTGGTTGTAGTCCTCTAGCAGGCGCTTGTAGGTCCAGGCCTGGTAGGACGGGTGGGCGGTCTCCTGCGGGCCACCTTGGAAGGTGGTTATTACCACGCCGTCCTTGGTGGTGAGGTCGGCCTGCTGCCACTGCTTTAGCTCCACCAAAATGGCGGTGTCGGTGTGCTGGGCGTCGGCGCCGGTTAGGATGAAGTCTATGCGCTTGCTGGAGCGCGGGATGTGGTACTCTATGGCCACTCCGGCGTCGGCGGGGATGGCGGGGTCCGCTATGACGCGGTCCATGTACTGCAGGGAGTTCACCCAGGAATTGATTTCGGATTGTTTGGTGCCGTGGCCGGTTACGGACTTGAAGGTGCTGGCGATAATGCCGCCGATGTCATTGGTCATGACATCACTGCGGAACTGGCTTTTGGTGCCTGAGTAGACTATCACGCGTTGCATCCCCTGTTGCTGTGGGGAGGCTATCCGTATACTAGTATAGCTCGCCCCGCCTAACCTATTTCCAATTCTATATCTTCGCGCATTAATGCGCAATTTAATTTATTATGGGGCGCTACTGCCCCGAGTCCAAACCACAAAATGTGCTTATGCCACAAGCATTTCGCAATTTCCCGCGGCAGAATTTGAGGGCGGCTTCGTATATATATAGTGACGGGGCTCTGGAATATGACCAAAAATGAATTAACTTGGCTGCTGCGGAACATGCGCTACGCGCCAGCGGAGCGGATCAAAGTTTGGGAACTCCGCGACAACAACCATGGCAAGCTGCTTGCCCGGGACGCTACCGGACGCATGCTGACCTGGGTTGTCCGGGCCTCATCCTGCTACAAGCGCATGTGCCCGGCTTGGGACATGCGGCTGAAACACGGAGGTTAACACAGATATGGATACTACCCTTAAATCCTTAATTGAGACCGCCCTACCAGTGTCCCCGGACGGGCGGCATTCCCTGGCTTGGTCCTGGGGAGGGACCATAGGTATCTTTGAGTTGAAGTACGGGGAACCGCTGTTGAGCTTCCGCGAGGAGCACGGCGCCATTATGCGCGCCGGCTTTTCCCCGGACATGCGCCGGCTGATAGCCGAGAACGAGGACCGGAGCTTCTCCATCTGGCATATGGACAATGAAATTGATGAGCAAGAGGGCGCTGAGACCGGCAACATAGTGGACTTCATGCTCAACAACGACTTTGTGCCCTGCCTGAACATAGCGCCGGGGCTTAAGGTATGCCGCTTCGAACACACCCTGCACGATTTCAGCGACGCGCAATACGATTACTACGACTGGGGAAACCACTATTGCGCCGCTTGCGCTTGGTACAAGCCGGCCTGCGGGACATGTTGCATCCTTCGCACTGGTTGCGAGTTCAGGCTCAAAATACCGGCAAAAGTTAGAGCCACCTCATGAGACGCGTTAGCTCGTGATTTTTTGTCGCTTTGAAACTTTCACGCAGGTCTGCATACGAAAGCGTGCCGATATCCTGACCTGACATCAGTTCTATATCGGCATCGGTAATCCCCAGTGTTTCCTTATTGGATTTAAGCGCCTCCTCGAAGAGTTTTATCTTAGGACAGGGTCTACCGGCGGCCTTTTTACCAGCGGTCAGCGCCACAAAGAAAAACTTCGTCGTCTGGTCCAGTGGCGTTTTGGCTTTATATGCTTTTGACGAAGTGAACCGCTCAATAATTTCAAGCGCGGCTGGCTTCTTTAAGTGGAAGTTGAGAATCTTGTCGTACTTCAGGAGTTTTTTACCAGCAGAACCATCCCATTTCGACTTTGACAACTTGACCTTGTTTAAGAACTGCACCGCAATGTTGCTCGTGTTATCCTGCGTGAGGGCTGTCACCAGGTCATCCTTCTTTGCTTCTATAAAAACACAAGTGTAGTGCGAGTCATGTTGCCGCACATTCCCGGAGTTGCTGAAATAAAGTATCAGGTCCGGGTCCCCGTACTTCCCGAAGGAGGGCTCTAGTGCAATCGTTAGATAAGCAGCCTCTTTAATCGCATTATCCAAGGCCCTCTTTGTTTCAGGGCTCTCAAATTTAACGGTGCCCAGAAACTGTTCAAGATACTCTTTATACCGTGGCTGATATCTGTCGGCCAACTTAACGAAGTAATAGACCAGTCCTCGTTCAGAATACAGGTTAAAATTGATCCGGCCGGATATTTTTGCGCTCATTGTTCCCCCTAACGAAGAATACTAACTCAGAATTTCCAGATCTTTACTGACCCAAACGGGTATTGCCCGACCAAATTAATTTCCCGGCATGGCCGGCGCGGGGGCTTGCTGGGCCGCGCGGGCGCGCTCTTTAAGGTGGGCGTGGACGTCGGCGAAGATCTTGGCGGCCACGAAGAAGACCAGCACCGGGCCGGCCGCGGGCATGGCCGTGGACACGAAGGCGCCCAGCAGTATAGTGAAGTGCATCACTATTACGCGCGGGTAGGGCTGGGACATGCACTGGTCGGCGCGGGCGCTGCGGTATTCGCCGGCGCCGAGGTAGTTCATAAAGAAAGACGCGGCGTGGCCGGCGAAGAGCGACAGGATGCCCCACTTCACGGCCCAGAGGTAATGCAGCCAGAGGTTGGGGCTCATTGGGTCCACGGTGGCCTTGCCCAGGTGCATGCCCTGCAGCACAAAGCCGAACAGAAAGACGCCGTGCACGAACATGAACATGCCGAAATGGAAGGTGAAGAAGCCGGCGATAAAGACCTTTGCGCCCATGGCCAGCGCGGAGTAAGCCCCGCCGGGGATGGCTTCCGGCCGGGTATACTCCGTGGGGGCGCCGCGGCTGCCGCCGAGCCTGGCTATGGGGCCGCCGGCCGAGAGTATTTTGAGCAGGGCAAAGAACCCTATTATGGCCGACTCGCTCCAGTAGAGCGGCAGTATTTCGTTAAGGGCCCAGGCGCCGCCCATGGTCATGACCAGCGGCAGCAGGTTGGCGGCTATTATGATGTAGGCGGAGTTGGTCATTACTTCTCTTTGCTGGTCCAGAAGCCCTGGAAGGCGTAGCCCACCTTTAGGCCTAGCGCGGGCTTGAGTGTGGCGGCTTTGCCGTTGCCGGCGTCGTCTAGGTCCAGGTCGGTCAGGCGGTAGAAGAGGTTGAAGGTCAGGCCGGTGGGCGTGAGGGCCAGGTAGTCGGTGGTGTAGAGGAAGCCCGCCGTAAGGACCGGCGCGGCGTACAGGGTGCTGCCCGACAGCCCCAAGTCGGCGAAGGCCGCGGCGGTAAAGCGCAGCGGCTTGCCCTGCACTTTGGGGGTCATGTACTCCACGCCGAGCAGCAGGTCCAGCAGGTAGAAGGTGTTATTGCCGGTGGAGGGGCTGTCCACCTTTACGCTTTGCAGCTGCAGCCCGGCGGTTTTGCCGAAGGGCCCGTTGCCTACGGCGCGGATGCCCAGGCCCCAGGGCTTAACGCTCTCGGTAACGCCGGCTGCTGGCAGGCGCAGGTCCTGGGCGGTGGGCAGGAGCAGGTAGTATTCGGTGCCGGCTATCCACTTGTAGGCGGGCTTCGCCTCGGCGGCGGCCAGCCGCCCCAGGCCTAGGAAACCGACACAAAACGACAATAGCGCGATTTTTTTAGTCATGTTTTACCTCACTTAAAGGTCAAAGCTGCCGCCGTTCTTGAGGGGGTGCACGCGGTCCGCGCCGAAGGCCCAGGCGAAGTTTTCGGGGTGCTCGGTGTGCACGGGGATGATGTGCTTGGGCTTCTTGTTCTCCACCAGCTCCATCACGGCCGAGAAGTACGCGTGGCCGCTGGCGTGCACGGGGAATTCCGGCAGGCCGCGGGATTTGAAGAACTCCAGCGTGTCGTGAAAGCTTACCTCTTCTTTGTAGCCGTCCCACATAGAGTATACCAGCACGCCGCCGGCGAGGTCGCGGATATTGTCCCCCACCCAATACTGCGACCAGGTGCGCACGGGGATTATCAGCTTCTTATGATTCTCGCGCACCCAGTCCCAGCTCACCATGTGCGGCTTCATGCGGGCGAAGATGGCGGCGTATTCGGGCCGGCGCGAGAGCTTTAGCGTGGCCGGTGTCTCCAGCACCTTAATGTGCTCGTCGCCTATGCCGGGGATCTGCAACTCCACGCCGGTCTCGCGGCGCACCAGGGACTTCAAGAGCTCGAGCACAGTCATAATGTACCCATCCACCGCCAGCCAGCGGCCGTGGGCCTGGGCTATCTCCGAGAGGCTCGTTATCACGTCGAGGTCCTGGCCGGAGCACATCACATACACGGTGCCCTCGCGGCCGCTGACCAGGCGCTCTATGTCGGTGAGCACCTGGTGCTCGCTTGGGCCGCTGAGGTTGGCGGCCTGGGTGCCCTCGGTGATCAGCAGGTCCAGCTCGCCCAGGTCGGCGTCGAGGAACTGCTGAAAGGCGGCGCGCTTGTTGCCGTGCTTGCGGTAGTCGCCGGTGTACACCAGGCGCTTGCCCTCGGCCTCTATCAGGAAAGCGAAGGCCTCCGGGGCGGAGTGGTCCATCAAATAGGGCGTCAGCTTGAAGGCGCCCACGGTGAACGGCACGCCTTTGCGGTAATGCTCTACGGTGGCTTTCAGCTCGGTGGCGTCGCGCGGGATGCGGCCCACCAGGCGGATGAGCTGCTCCATGGCAGCGGTCATGTAGACCGGGACCTTGGGATTGACCGGCTTGGGGATGAGCCCGCCGAAGTGGTCCCCGTGGTTGTGGGAGATGACTATGCCGTCGAGCGGCTTGGTGCCGTCTTCGTAGAGGCCCGGGATGTTGAGGATGATCTGCTCGGGCGTGGGATAGACGGTTTTGTTGGTTTCCGGGTCGATCTTGGGCAGCGGGGCGCCGTAGTCGAGCAAAATGCGGGACTCGCCCGACTGCAGTTCTATGGTATTGCCGCCGATCTCCTCGGCGCCGCGGTGTACTGTGATCTTCATAATGTTTCCCCTTGGATATATTATACAGAACCGCAGCGACAACGGTCTGTCGCGATGCGGCAAAACAGATATAATCTCTATATGAAACGCCCCCACCTGCCCATGGTTGAACTGCCGCATTTGCGCTGCCCCGGCTGCGGCAAGCACCTGGGGCCGGTGAAGGCCCGCAACATACCCCTGGCGGAGAAGTTCGAGGACTGCCTGCGCCGCTGCGAGCGGTGCCGCATAGGCGCCACCAACGCCAAGAACCCCGCCAAGGTGCGGTTCATCCAGGGCGTAAAGCCGCCGGAAGCCCCAAAGCCGGAGCCCGCGCCGGAGACTCCGCCGCAGACGCCGCCCCAGCCTTAACTCACCAGTCGGTGGGTTTGTAATCTTTCAGGAATTTTCCCCACACATGCTCGCCGGTATTGAAGCCGGAGATGATAGGGTCCACTATGCGCGCCGCGCCGTCCACTATGTCTAACGGCGGGTGAAAGCGGTGCTCTTTGGTCTTGCGCTCAGCTATGTGCAAGGGGTCCTCGTCGGTCACCCAGCCGGTGTCCACGGCGTTCATGTGGATGCCGCCCAGCTGGTAGTCGGCGGCCGAGGTGCGCGTCATCATGTTGAGCGCGGCCTTGGCCATGTTGGTGTGCGGGTGGCGCGTGGTCTTGAACTTGCGGTAGAACTGCCCCTCCACCGCCGAGACGTTAACAATGTGTTTGTCGCGCTCTGGTGTGCGCAGCATCAGGGGCTTGAGCCGGGCATTGAGGATGAACGGGGCCACGGCGTTGACCAGCTGCACTTCCAGCAGCTCCACGGCGGGCACTTCCGCCATCAGCAGCCGCCAGGAGTTGCGCTCGCGCAGGTCCACCTGCTGCAGGTCCTGGTCGAGGCGGCCTTCGGGGAATAAACCTTTCTGCGCGGCCAGTTCCTCGGGCAGCAGCGGCACCTGAGACAGGGCGGCGGCGTGCGTGAGGCCCGCGAGTGCGGCGCCGGGGGTTTGCGGCGCGGTCAGGTCGCGGCCGGCAGCGGGCGCGCCTTCGGGCAGGATGTGGTAGCCGCGCAGGCCTTCGTAGGCGCCCAGCAGGCGGCGGGCTTCCGGCGGCAGGTCCTTCAGCGGTCCCTGTTCGCGCTGCATCATGTGGGCGTAAAAGTCCGGCGGGCGGCGCACGGTCTGGCAGGCGTTGTTGACTATAAAGTCCAGCCGCTGGCGCGTGGTCAGCAAATGGTGGCAGAAGGCCTCAACGCTGGGCGTGTGGCGCAGGTCCAGGCCGAAGATCTCCAGCCGGTTGCCCCACTCCTTAAAATCGGGTTCGGCCGCGTAGCGGGCGGCCGAGTCGCGCGGGAAGCGCGTGGTGACTATCAAATGCGCGCCGGCGCGCAGCAGCTTGATGCCGGCCTGGTAGCCTATCTTCACGCGCCCGCCGGTGAGCAGGGCCACGCGGCCGCGCAGGTCGGCGGTTTCGGTGCGCTTGCGGTAGTTCACCTCGGCGCAGGCGGGGCAGAGCTGGTCGTAAAAATGGTGCAGCTGGGTGTAGTTGGCCTTGCAGACGTAGCAGTTCTGTTCTTCGTGCGGCTCGCGGAAATCGGGGTTGTCCTTCACCTCGGTCTGCTCGGCCGAAGGCGGCGGCAGCTGGTTGGGGGTGGTGAAGACGGTCTGGCGGCGCAGTTTGCGGATGCCGGTCTGGTGCAGCACGCTCTCGGCGCGCTCCAGCTTGGCGGCTTTGCGGCGGCGCTCGTATTCCTTCAGCATCTGGCGCCGCGCCGGGGCGTCTGGGCGCGACACCTTGCCGGCGGCGGTCAGCAGGCGCGTGGTTTCGGCCTCGGGCAGCTTTATCAGCAGCCCGCGGTCGCCGGCTATGGCTTCCAGCACTTCGGCGGCGGCCTGCACTTTGGCGGCGAAGGTTTCGTCTTTAACTTCTGAGTCTTCCATTGTAGTAGCGGCGGGCGCGTCAGGGCCGGCGGAGCTTGGCCAGGGCTTCTTCTTTCTGCCGGGCGAAGGCGCGGGCCTGCTCCAGGCTGACCTGCACGAAGTGGATGGCCTGGTTGGGGGCGAACTGGCCCAGCAGGTCTATGTCGGCGGAGATCACGTTGAAAATGCGCGGGTAGCCGCCGGTGGTCTGGCGGTGGCGCAGCAGGATGATGGGGCTTTCCGGCGTCAGCTGGATGGTGCCGTCGGCCACGGCGCCGGAGATCATGTTGCCCATGCCGCAGGTCAGGCCCGGCTCGCCGGCCAGGCGGATGCCCATCTTGTCCATCTTGAAGGTGGTGCGCCAGGGCGTCAGGAAGAACAGCCCCGGCTGCTCCAGGCAGTCGAACTCGGGGCCGGGCAGCACGCGGATGCGGCCCTGCGGGTCGGCCCAGCCGCTTACGGCGGCGTAGGGCACGGCCTCGGCGGGCACGGCGCCCCCGCCGTCGCGGCCGCGGAAGCAGAAATAGGTGTGCAGGCCGTAGCGCTTGCCGCCGAAGGTCAGCTTGTCGCCGGCTTCGGCCTCGTAGACCTGGCTGTGCTCCACCGGGGCTGGCTCGGCCGAGCCGCGGTGCAGGAAGGCCTCCAGGCGGCCGCCGGTCAGCACAAAGCGGCCGGGCGTCAGCAGTTCTATCTCGGGCGGCCCGAGTATTTCGAGCGCCGGGCTGTTCTCCGGGTTGCCCAGCATTAAATTGCCGCGCCGCAGCGAGAAGCAGTCCATGGCGCCGCCCGGCGACACGCCGATATGCTGCTTGCCGTAGGCCGGCAGGCCGGCGGTGCCGCAGAAACCGGGTTTGACCAGGCGGATATTGCCGCGCACGCCGGAGGCGGCGGCCACTTTTTCGGCCTGCTCCAGGGCCGGGCGCAGGCGGCGGGCCAGCTCCAGCGCTATGGGCGAATCGGAATGGATACAGACGGTGTCGGCCTTGATGGGTTTCCAGACGGGCTTGGCCGGGTCCCCGCTTACGTTGACGCGGCCGCGCTCTATGATGTCGGCGGCCTGGGCCAGGGCTTCGTTGGCGTCGGCAATGACGGCGTTGCCCGCCGCGCGGGGCAGCAGGCGCAAATGGCCGGCGGCCTCGTCGTAGGAGTAACGGCGGTCCAGGAAGGCCTCGCGCAGCACGCTGACGCCCAGGGCGTAAGCGGCGGCGGCCAGCTCGGAGTCGGCGGGGGCCAGCACGGTGGCTATGCCCGAGCGCTTCAGCCAGACGGCCAGCAGCTCGGCCAGATGGGTATCGCGGCAGGCGTCGTTGTAGAGCGCGCCGTGGAACTTGACCAGCGGCACGCCGGGCAGCAGCGCCAGCTGCGCGTCCAGCGCGGCCAGCAGGGCCTCGTCGGCTATCTCCATGCTGGCGCGGCCGAAATTGGGCTTGTCGGGGTAGGAGATGTGGGCCGAAATGCGCACGCCGCGCTGCTCGGCCAGGGCGCGGAAGGCCGCCACGCTTTCCTTGTCGCCGGCGTGGCCGTCGCAGGCGATGTTGGCGATGTGGATGAACTCCATCAGGGCACGGTCGCCCTCGTGCAGGGGGCCCTGCTCGCCGATGTCGCAGTTTATCCGGATCATGCCTCGGCCCTCGTGAAGAGCACCGTGTCGCCGGGCTCTATGGGGTAGAGCAGCTCGGGCTGCGTCATGCCCAGGATGTTCCAGCCGCCGGGCGAGGTCTGCGGGTACACGCCGGTCTGCTCGCCGCCTATGGCCACGGCGCCGGCGGGCACGGCGGTGCGCGGCGAGTCCAGCCGCGGGGTCACCAGGCTGCTGTCGAGGCCGAGCAAATACGGGAAATGGGGGCGGAAGCCTATCATGGCCACCAGGTATTCCGGGGCGGTGTGGCGGCGCACCACCTCGTCGGGGGCTATCTTGGCGTGGTCGGCCACGCGCTGCAGGTCCTCTCCGTTGTAGACTACCGGCAGCACGTGCCGCGCGGAGCGCACCAGCAGTTTGGCCTCGGCAGAAGGCATGGCGGCCAGGCAGTCCTCTACCACGCGGCGCACGGCGTCCCAGTCGGAAAGCGGGTCGGCGTGGGCGGCCAGGGCGGTATAGGACGGCACCAGGTCGTGTACGCCCAGGCGCGCCAGCTCGGGGTTCTTCTTGAGCTGCCGGTAGGCGTAGAGCACCTGCAGCGAGGTCAGGCGGTCTATCTTCTCGCCCAATTGCCAGCAGAGGCAGGCGTCGCCGAGGTAGTAGGTATTAAAAGCTTTAGCCGTGGCCATCGCTCTAATTATATATTTTTGGGGTTATAACTGGTCGAACATGTAGCGCCGGGCGAGGTAATTGAGCGGGTTGTCTTTCAGCCCCAGCTCGGCGCTGTCGGCTATGGGGCGCGCGGCGGCTATGTCCTGCGCGAACACGGCCTCCATCTGCCCGGCGAAATCGCGGTCCACCACGTGCAGGGTCACCTCGCGCTCGTGGCGGATGCTCTTGGGGTGGAAGTTGTAGGAGCCCACCGTGGCGAACAGCCCGTCTACGGTCAAGAACTTGCTGTGCAGGGTCTCCCCCTCCTTCACGTAGATCTCGGCGCCGGCGGCCTTCATTTCGGCCAGGCTTTCGAGGATGAAGGAGGTGAGGATGGGCTCGTTGTTGCTCTGGGCGGAATTGGTGAGGATGCGCACCTTGACGCCGCGCTCGACGGCCTCGCTCAGGGCGGTCTTGAGCGACGGGATGGTGACGAAGTAGGCGTTCTCGATATTGACACTGGAAGTGGCGCCGTAAATGGCCTTGAGCAGCGACAGGTAAATGGCGGGTTCGGCGTCGGCGCGCTGGTACACCAGCGCGGCGCGCACGGGGCCGGCGGCAGCGGCGGAGCCGGCGGCGGTCAGGGGTTCCAGGTTCTGGCTGGCGGCCACGCCGTTCCAGGTGGCGGCGAAGATGCGTTCGGCGTCGGCGGCGGCGGGGCCGGAGAAAAGGACGTCGGTGTCGCGCCAGTGGTGCGAGTCGGGATTAAGGTGGGAGTACTTGTCGCCTATGTTCATGCCGCCGGTGACGGCGGTCTCGCCGTCCACCACCAGGATCTTGGAGTGCATGCCGTCGTACTTGCGCTCGGCGTCCCAGAAGCGGGCCACCGGCACGCCGGCCTCAGCGAGGGCCGCGAAGGATTCTTTACCGAGGAAATTGGAGATATTGCCGTCCACCATCACGCGCACGTCCAGGCCTTCGTTCTTTTTGGCTATCAGCAGGTCGCGGGTGATCTTGCCGGTGACGTCGTCGTAGAAGCCCCAGACCATCAGGTAGACGCTGCGGCGCGCGCCGCGTATGATGCGCTCGCGGGCGGCGAAGGAGGCCGGGCCGTTCACCAGGGGCTCCACGCTGTGTCCGGCGGAAAAAGGTACGCGGGTTATCTCTTCCAGCTCGGCCAGGTAGCCGGGATGCGTGAAGAGGGAGGCGGCCTTGGCCTGCGGCTTGAACTTGGAGGCCTTCATCAGGCCGATGTGGCGCTCGCTCATCTTCTCCCACTCTTCGAAGGCCTGCGCGCCGCGCACATAGCCGCCGCCTTCCAGCTGGGCGGCTATCATGCGGGGAAATTTCTTTATATAGTCCTCGCGCTTGGCGGGCGGCAGCGGCGGCAAAAACTTGGCCATCAGCGGGCTGCGCAGGGCGTGCTCCAGGGCGGGCACCAGCTTGCCGCGCTTGTGGGCGTAGCCCATGATCTTGAAGATGGGGTATTCCACCAGGTGCATGGCCTTGGGATGGCGGATCATCAGGCCGACCAGCTTGTCGCCTATCTTCTGCGGGCTGGCGCCGCGCACGTCTTTAAGGATGTCTTCCTGTTCAGGCTCGGGGATGGCGGCCAGGTTGGCCGCGGCGTCCTCCGCGGAGACGGGGCTCAGGCCTGCCGCGCCGCGGAAAGCGTTGATCTGTTCCACCTGGGCCGAGGCCGGGGCAGCGAGGACCATGAGGGAGAAAATTATCTTCAGCATTAGGATAATTTTATTAATACCGGGGCGCCGGCAATAGGTGCGAAGGTCCCAAAAAAGCGGCGTCATTTGCCGGGCGCGGGGTGGGCCTTCCGGCGCAGGCGCGGGCGCGCTTTAACTGTTATGATCTGGATAATGCGGATACTCTACGCCATTGCGGTCGCCGCCCTGCTGGGCGCGGGCACGGCTTACGCCGCGCCGGCGCAGGTGATCTTTATCCGCCACGCCGAGAAGCCCGCCGCCGGGCCCGAGCTGAGCGCCCAGGGCTTCAGGCGGGCAGAGGCGCTGGTGAATTTTTTCAAGACCAATCCCGCCGTCACAAAATACGGCACCCCCGCGGCCATCTACGCCGCCGCGCCCAAGAACGAGGACAGCTCCGTCCGCTCCATCCAGACGGTGACGCCGCTGGCGCGGGCCATAGGCGTAAAGGTGGACGCCAGCTTCACCCGCGGCCAGACCGGCAAGCTGGTGCGCGCTATAATGGAGAACCCGGCCTACGACGGGCGCCTGGTGCTGGTGTGCTGGCAGCACGAGCGGCTGGTGGACGCCGCCGCGGAGCTGGCCGAATACAATAATTCCTCCGTTACCATCCCGCTGGCCTGGGACAGCGACGCCTACGACCGCGCGTGGGTGCTGGATTTGAAGAACGGCAAGGTAATCGCTTTCAGGAATATCCCCCAACACCTCCTCCCCGGCGACAGCAATTAAGAGGGGACGCTGCTTCCTATCTTCCTAACCAGTTAGGAAGATAGGAAGCAGCGTCCCCTCAGCTATTAAAAGACTTTCCAGGAAAGAGCGAGGCTGGTCCCCTGCTCCCACTCGTAATCTATCTCGGTGGAGCTGACGTCCTTGTTGTCCAGGTTGAAGCTGAAGATCAGCTTCAGGTGCTTGGCCAGCGAGACCGTCAGGGTGTTGTCCCATTCCAGCGCGCACTTGCGCGACTCGGTCAGCCGGTTCCAGGAATCGTCGGTGGCGACGAGGCCGGTGTACACGCCGCCCTTCATCTCGTACTCCACGGCCGGGCCCAGCCGGCCGTCGTATTCCAGCACGGCCTCCAGGCCGTGCAGGCGGTCATGGTGATAAAGGCGCGAGTTGAAGTAATGCTGGTTGAACCAGCCGCCGCGCAGCGTCAGCTCCTGGCTGCCGCCGTCGAGGATGGTGAAGATCAGCCCCAGCGATTCCCTGACCTGCACCGGCCTGAACGCCCTGAACTCCGTGTCGAAGCGCGTGTCGTGGATGGAGGTCTGGAAATTCCCGGAGCCGTACGGGTCGGCGAAGAAGCCGGTCTTGTAACGGTAGACCGAGTCGGCTATCAGCTGGTCCTTGCTTTCCACCCACCGCGGGTGGTCGTCGTCCAGCGTTTCGTCCTTGGTCCAGCCGGAGGCGTAGTCCAGCGTGACCGTGTTGGCCCACTTGGCTCCCGCGGAGTCGCGGTCGAACTCGCCGCGCAGCTTCAGGCTCAGGTCGGTTTTGACCCTGTCGTAGAAATAGCCTTCCACGAAGATGCGGTTGCGGGAATGGCTGAACCCGGCCGCGACTTTGAGTTCCCTGCTCCAGGCGCCTTCCGCCGCCGCGGCGGCCGGCAGTAAAGCCAGCGCCGCGCCGAGGAACAGCGCGCGTTCAGTTGCAGCCATAGCTGACCCCGTCGCAGAGGTTGGGCACGGAGGGCAGCAGCCCCTTGGGCGAGAAGAAGCCGAACGAGAGCTCGATGTCGGGCAGCGGCAGGCTCACGCCCGGCAGGCCGAAGTCCGGCAGGGAGGTATCCACGACCGGGAATTTCAGCGCGTCCAGCGCGGCGGGCAGGCCGGTGATGGAGGCGTCGAAAGCGTCCAGCGGACCGAAGTCCGGCAGGCCGAGGTCTATGTCGAAATGCACGGCGCGCACCAGCCTATTGGCTTCCCGCTCGGCCTGGTCCTTGAGGTCGTCGACGTATTTGCCAACGCCGACGCGCTTGAGCACCTTCCACAGGAAGCCGCTGAGGATATGCTCTATCTCCTTCTCTATGGCGTTGGCGCCCTGCACTATCTTGCGGAAGCCGATCTTTACGTGGTAATGCGAGATGCGCGCGGGGTTGGTCCACGTGGGGTTGGGGTAAGGGAAGCTGAAACCGAACTTCATGTTCAGCACTTTCAGCAGGCCGTGCAGCTCGCCCTCCAGCTTTTCCACGCGGCCCAGCAGGGCGTCCACCTCTTCGCGCAGCTTCTCCAGCTCGGCGAGCTCGGCCGAGAAAGGATCGAAGAACTTCATGGAGGGCAGCCAGGGCTCCGGCGTGTAGATCAGGATCTTTACCACGCGGTCGTACTCCGTCACGATGGAGTCCACCGTGCCGGCCTTGGAGTCCACGCTGTTCTGGGCACAGGGGCGCTTCTCCGGCGTCATCTTATTGAGGCAGCCGGCGGCGATGCCCAGCGGGAAGGGCATTTTGTTGACCACGCCCTCGTTGACGCCCCAGAGCGCAAGCCTGACCTTGCCGAGCTTCTCGGCGGCGTTCTCCATCTTCTCGCGGACGGGCTTGGTCTTGAGCACCACGGCGTCCAGGCGCTTGCGGGCGGCGGTGACGTCCTTGAGGGTGACCGCTACGGAGGCGCGCACTTTCTTGGCCTTCTCGCGGGCCTGCGGTATGGCCTCGGCGGCCTCGGCGGCGGTGTCGATGGCTTTGAGCCCGGCTTCCGTGGCCTTCAGGTCGGCGTCTATGGTCTCCAGCAGGCCGAGGCGGCTGGCTGAGGTGTCGAGAAAATCCTTAACGGTCTCCACGCGGGCTATCAGGGCCGCCTGGTCTTTGTAGAGGGTCCGCGAGTCGGCGTCCAGCTTGCGCAGCGGTTCGCTGGCGGTCTGCAGGTCCAGCAGGTACTGCGGGGTGACGGGGCCCTTGCCGCCCAGCAGGGCGTCATCGGCGGGAGCGGCGGCGGTATCTTCGGCCGCGGCCGGGGCCGGCTTGTTATGCACCTGGCTGAACGGGGGCTTGGCCCCCGCGCCGGCCTGGGCGAAAATAATAAAAGCTGCGGCAAAAGCGGCTACAGAAAAGCTTCTCATGGTGTCCTCCCTGAAGCTGAACTCCCGCTTATATCGTAGCAAAGCCGGGGAGCAAATAGAATCAATACTGAACCAGTTCGATAAAAAACCCGGGCCGTGTGGCCCGGGGTTTTTTATTGGCTGGCGCGCTCAGTTGTACTGCGAGAACGGGTCGGGCTGGGGCACGTAGGAGTTGGGCGGCACCACTTCGTAGGGGCAGGCGAAGTTGGCCGGCGTCTTGTCGCCCAGCGGGCGGCGCAGTTTGTCCACCTTGCGCAGGAACAGGTCGGCCCATTCGGCGGCGCTGTGCTCCGGAGCGCGCTGCGGGGCGCGGGCGGCGGTGAAGATGTCTATCAGCTGTTCGCGCGACAGCAGCGACAGCCGGCGCACCAGCAGCTGGCGGGCAGCCTCGCCGATCTGGTGCATGTCGCGGCCGGTGCGGTCTTTCTCGCGCAGCGAGCTGGTGCGGACTATGTTGAGGCGCATGATGCAGGCCTCGGGGTTGTCCCACACGTCCTCGTTCTTCCACTTGCGGTAATGCATGCGGCGGTTGTGGTAAATGCCGCGCCCGCCGAAGCTGACGCCCATGTCCTGCAGGTAGACCACCGGCCGGCGGCAGACCGCGCGGCCGCCCTCCAGCGCCACTTCGTCCTTGGGGCAGGCCACGGCCTGGTTCTCGGCCTTGTTGTCGGTATTGCCGAACAGCATGGCTAGCCCGGACAGAGCCTCGGCCTCCACCCTGTTCTGCACCAGGTGCTGCTCGTCGAAGCCGAAGCCGGAGTTGGCGGCGTACTCCAGGCGCTCTCCCAGCTTGTCCTCGATTACGGCGATCTGGCCCTGCTTCCAGGCGCCGGGGTCGCGCTCGCTCTTGAAAGGGTCCGACGGGCAGTCGGGGCAGTTGAGGCGCACGGGGTACATGCGGTCGGAGTAGACGCCGATGCCGGTGAAGATCCAGCTGGCGGCCACTTCGGTCATCAGTTCGCCGTTATCCTCGCCGTACTTCACCTTGAAGTCCTTGCCCTTGGCGTCGCGGCACTTGAACTTGCGCGTCATGCCGTTGGGCTTGCCGCCCTCGTAGGCTTCCTTCATCGGGATGTAATTGCAGGTGACCAGTTCCTCGGGGGCGTACTTCATCTTGGGATAGGGGCCGGCCTTGTAGTCGATCGCGGCGGTATTGAGCTCGCTCTCGGGGCGGAAAGCCGTGGCGCGGGTGACGTACTCGTCGCGCTCGGCCTTGGACAGCAGGCCCAGTTTCAGTTTTTCAGGCTTGGCCGGGCTGGCCGGCGGGATGTTCTCCGCGGGAGCCTGCTTAATTTCCCAGGCGCTGACGGCCAGGGCGCTGAAATCCTGCGCCGCGGCCGGCGCGGCGGCCGCTATCAAGGTCAGAAATATAAAGTTTTTCATCTATTCCTTATTATTTGCGCATCTGGTCCACGATGAAGTCCCAACAGGGCACCTCGATGTCGGGGCCGCCGCCGTGCTTGTTGGTGAGCTGCGCCGGGGACGAGAAGAATTCCTGGATGTCGGCGCCGTAGTTGGCGTTGTAGTTGGAATCCCACTGCGGGCCGGAGAAGAAGGCCACCTCTACGCGCTGCGGAGTGCCGGCGAAGCCGGACGGCACGAAATCGTAATAGCTCAGGCCCGCGGTCAGGTAGCCGGTGCCGTGCCACTCGCGCTGCAGGTCTATCACCTTCTCGATGGTCTTGTGGTAGCCGGAATAATATTCCACCGAGGTCATGCGGACCACGGCCTGGATGCGGTCCCGGCCGCCCAGGAGGCCGTTGCCCTTGTAGCCGATGACCAGCTTGCTCATGATGCCGCTGTTGACCGTGGCGAGCACGGCCGGGCCGCGCGTGACCACGCGCACGGTCTGGTAGGTGTAATCGGGAGGATAATTGGAGGCGTCTACGGCTGCGGAAGAGGCGAACAGCGCGAGGGCGAAAATAGCCAGGAACTTTTTCATCAGTGAGATCTCCTTAAGTACCGTCAGGAGAAATCATAGCGAAAGCCGGGGCGGCCCAAATAGAAGCGAAAGGCCTAAGGGCGCGATGTCTTTTGGACTGCTTCGTTGGGACTGACTGTCGTCAAGGCGGCGGGCCGGCGCGCTCAGCGCTCGCGCGGCAGGCCGAAGCGGGAGGCGAGGGAGTGCAGCAGGTCTTTGGCGCGGCTCTCTTCCAGGCTCCAGTCGCGGCCTTTGTATAAAAAAACGCTCATGCGCCGGTTACGCCCTGGCCTTGTCCGCGGGGCCATCCAGCACCTCGCGCATCTTCCGCAGCAGGGCGTCCACCGAGAACGGCTTGTAGATAAAAGCTATACCTTCATCCGTAGCACCGCCGCGCATCACGGCGTCGTCGGCATAACCGGACATATAGAGCACCCTGGGGGCCAGGCCGAGGCGCTGCGCCTCCAAGGCAAGCTCGCGGCCGCCCATACCCGGCATCACCACGTCGGTTACCAGCAGGTCCACCGGCTTGCCGCGCTCGCGCAGCGCTTTCAGGGCGGCGGCGGCACCGGAGACCGCCAGCACCTCGTACCCGGCCGCTGCCATAACCCGCTCCCCTATGCGGCGCAGGCTGTCCTCATCCTCCACCAGCAGTATCGCCTCGCCGGAGGCGGGCCGCAGCGCGCACTGATTGCCGGCTGCGCCGCTTTCTGCACAGGACTCGCCGGAATAGGCGAGGTAAATGCTGAATGTGGTCCCGCTCCCGGGCAGGCTCTCCACTTCCACTTCGCCGCCGCTCTGTTTAATGATGCCGAACACCGTGGACAACCCCAGCCCGGTGCCCTTGCCTTGCTCCTTGGTGGTAAAGAACGGTTCGAAGATATGCTCCATCACTTCCGGCTTCATGCCGGAGCCGTTATCGCTTATCTTCAGCCGCACCAGCCGGCCGCGCGGCAGCTCCGGGTGCGTCAGGAACAGCGCGGCCGTGCCCTCCACTACCGCCGTCTCTATCCTTATGGTCCCGCCGTCGGGCATGGCGTCGCGGGCGTTGACGGCCAGGTTCATCACCACCTGCTCTATCTGCCCCGTATCCACCTTCACCAGGCACGGCTCCACGGATAGGTCGGTTTTCAGCTCTATATGCTCGCCTATCAGCCGGGAGAGCATGTTGAGCATGTCGGCGGTGACGACGTTAAGGTCCGCCACCTTGGGCGTCATTACCTGGCGGCGGCTGACGGCCAGCAGCTGCCGCGTCAGCGATACCGCCCGGTCCGCCGCGGACAGGATCTCCGCCGCGTCGTCGCGCTTCTGGTCGCCGGGGGGCATGGCCTTGCGGACCTGCTCCGCGTAGAACTTTATAGCGGTAAGTATATTATTAAAGTCGTGGGCCACCCCGCCGGCCAGGCGCCCGATGGATTCCATTTTCTGCGACTGCAGCAGCTGGTTCTCTATGCGCGAACGGATGATATTGGCGGCCAGCACGTCGGCGGCCACCTTCAGGAACTCCTCCTGCTTGGGCGTTATGGGCAAGTCGGCTTTCAGGTACAGATTGAGCACTCCCAGCGTTTCACCGCCGGCGATGATCGGCACGCAGCAGTGTCCGTGTTCGTGCATACCGTAGTAGCCGATCTCATGCTCCGGCCCCAGGCAGGCCGAGATCAGCGGCTTGGCGGAGGCGGCGGCCCGGCCGCAAAGACATCGCCCGAGCGGGACGGTATCGCACTTAGCCACCAGTTCCGGCGACAAGCCGCGCTGGACCGTAAGCTTCAGGGCGCCGCCCTCTAGCAGGAAGATGGCCCCCTTGGCCTCCACCGACAGCCAGGAGACCCGCAGGATGTCCTCCAGGTATTCGGCCAGTTTCACGGAGAGCGGCGAGGTTTCCAGGGAGCGGTGCAGCATTTTGTTCAGTGCCGCCTGGATCTCGTAGCCCTCCCGCCGCTCCGCCGAGGCCTTTTTCATCTCCGTGACGTCGCGCACCGTGGCGTGCAGCACCTGGCGGCCGTCCAGCGTCAGCCGCGTCAGCAATACCGTGGCGTCGAACTCTTCGCCTGAACATTTTCTGTGGCGCCACTCGAAGGAATGGCCGCCCTTCTCCATGGCCAGGGCCACGATCTCCCGCGCTTTTTCCTCCGACAGCCGCCCGTCCGGCTGCCGCTCCGGGGAAAGATCCGCCGGGGTCAGCTTGCGGAACTGCTCCCGTGTGCAGTTGAACAGCGCGAAGGTGGCGTCGTTGCCGTCGAAGAACCCGCGCTCGGGGCTGTAGAGCACCAGCGCGTCCCGGGAGCCCAGGTAAATGGTCTTGTAGCGCGCCTCGCTGGCCGCCAGCTCCCGCTCGAGGCGCTTGTCCTCCGTAACGTCCCGGAACGACCAGATGCGCCCGAACTGTTTCCCGTCCGCGGCCGCGACCGGGGCCGAGAACCGGTCGAACACCCGGCCGTCCTTGAGGCGCACTTCGTCGCGGCTGGTTTCGCCGCTGTGCGAGTACAGGTACTTCACCTTGGCGAGGAACCCTTCCGGGTCCTCCAGTTCATCCAGCACGTGCCCCAGCGCGCGCTCGTCGCTGCCGGAAGAGAGCACGTCGTCCGGCAGGCCCCACATCCTGGCGAAATTCCTGTTGAAGAACACTATTTTCCCGGAGGCGTCCACCATCAGCAAGCCGTCGGGCACCACTTCCTGCTGGGCGGCCAGCATGGTATTGCCCAGCTTCAGCTCTTCCTCGTACTTCCTGCGCTCGGTGATGTCGCGGTCGATAGCCACTATCAGCTTGCGGCCCTGCAGTTCGATCACGCGGGCGTAGGCCTCCACCGGGAACCGGCTGCCGTCCTTGCGCGCGTGCGTCAGTTCGTAGCGCGCCTCGCCTCTTGCTGCTATTTTCCCGATACGTTCCGGCACCAGCGCCGCGTCTTCGGGCGGGTTCATTATCCCGATACTCTTGCCTATCAGTTCCGCCCGCTCGTACCCGGTGGCGCGGCAGACCGCGTCGTTGACATAGAGGATCCGGCCTTGCCCGTCCAGGATGTGCACGCTGTCGGCGACCTTATCCAGCAGCGCAGGGAACAGTTCCGGCGGCAGTGCGGGCGAGTTACCAGGCCCGTTATCGGCTGAAATTTCTTTTTTCATAGTCTTTCAGGTTCCCCGGCGGAGTCGTGCCGACGGCGCACGTTTCCGGCTGCGTCTTCGCTCCGGGCCGGCACAATGGATATTACAGGCAACTCCCCTATCCCGTATAATAACAAAAAAAGCGGCCCGGGTTGAGCCGGGCCGGCGGGGGTCAGGGCAGGCGTTTTATGCGGCCGGCCGGCGGGGCGCTTACCGGCCCTTTGGCGAAGGCCTTTATCAGCGCGTCGCGCACCGGAAGCATGGTGTCTTCTATCTCCTTCCCCCCGGAGAAGACGGCGCCGCCGTCGCCGCCGCCGGCCAGGTAGTCGTTGGTGGCGATGGTAAATTCCTGGGCGTCCTTTATTTCCCTGCCGCGGTATTTAACCCGCAGCAGCGCGGGCTCGCGGCCGGGGCCCGGCTTGAACTCCACCGTCAGGCCGGAGACCTGCATGAAACTCTTCGGGCCCACCAGGTTGTCGGCCAGCAGGCGGCGCACCTGCGCGCCGGTCAGGCGCATGGTGATGATATTGTTGTCGAAGGGCATGGCCTGGTACAGGTCGCGCAGGCGCACCGGGCCCTTTCTGATCTCTGCGCGGATGGCGCCGGTGTTCTGGAAAGCCAGCTGCGCGCCGGTGACTTCGCGCGTGACGTCGCTGACCCAGTTGCCTATGCCGGAATCCAGCCGCTCGGGGCTGAAAAGCAGGTCGGTTTTAGCCTGGCCCACGGTCTGCCCCATCTCCTTCTCCACCTGAGCGCTGAAACCGGCTATGGTCGCGAGCACGGCGGGGTCCTGGCCGGTCTGGTCCACCCACAGCGGCACTATGCCGGCGCTGACGCCCGTAAGTTTGCCGGTGGCCTCGTCGAAGGTCAGTTCGGCGCGGGTGACGTTGGAGAGGCCGTAGCCGCTTTCGCCCAGCACCGTGCCGGACACGGGGTCCCGGTAGCCGTTCAGCAGGGCGGCGTGGTGGTGGCCGCCCAGCAGCAGGTCTATGCCGGGCGCGGCGCGGGCCACCAGCAGCGCGCTGTGCGCGCCCAGGTCTTCGAAGGTCCAGGTGGACACGTCCACACTCTTCACGGACAGGTCCTCGGTGATGCCGCGGTGGATGAGCAGGATGACGGCGTCGGGGGCGAGCTTCTTTATCTCGGGCAGGCGGGCGGCGGCTTCGGCGGCCTCGTCCCGGAACTCCAGGTGCCGCACGCCGTCGGGGCGGGTGGAGGTGCCGGTGTGCGAGCCGGCCAGGCCCAGCACGGCTATGCGCTTGCCGGCCACGGTCAGCACCGTGTAAGGCTTGAAATACGGCGCCGGCGCGCCGGTCTTTTTCTCATAGACGTTGGCGGCGAGGAAAGGAAATTTGGCGGCGGCGATCATGGCCTTCAGCGGGCCTTCGCCGTAGTCGTAGTCGTGGTTGCCCGGGGCCGCGGCGGCGTAGCCCAGCTGGTTCATCAGCGTAACGCTGGCCAGGCCCTTGGTCAGTATGCCCTCGGGCGTGCCCTGGAACATGTCGCCGGAATCCAGCAGCAGGTAGGGGCTGGTCTCTTTTTCAAGCTGCGCCGCCAGCGCGGCGAAGCCGCCTATCAGGCGGGCGGGCTGGGCGTTGTCCCAGCGGGCGGGCCGGGCCGAATACCAGCCGTGCGCGTCCGAGGTATGGTAGACGGCGACGGTCAGCGCGGCGGCGCGGCCGCCTGCCGCCAGCAGCAGGGTTAAAAGGAAAAATATTTTCTTCACCTCTATATTGTAGAAAAAAGAAAACCCGGCGCGGTGCCGGGCTTTCTTCTATCGAGGCGAGCCTCGGGGCGGCTCAGTGCTTGCCGGTGCTGCCGAAGCCGCCGGCGCCGCGGGTGGTGGCGGTGAGTTCGGCCTTCTCTGAGAACTCGGCGTGTTTTACTTTGGCGAAGACCATCTGCGCTATCTTCTCCCCCTTCTTCACTTCGTAGGGGGTCTTGGGATCGAGGTTGATGAGGATGACGCCGACCTCGCCGCGGTAAGGCGCGTCCACGGTGCCGGGCGTGTTGAGCACGGTGATGCCGTGCTTGAGGGCGAGGCCGCTCTTGGGGCGCACCTGGCCTTCGTAGCCCTCGGGAATGGCCATCTTCAGGCCGGTGGGGATCAGCGCGCGCGCGCCGGGCTGCAGCACGTGGTCGATGACGGAGTACAGGTCCACGCCGGCGTCGCCGTGATGGGCGTAAGCGGGCAGCTTGGCCTCGGGGTTGATCTTCTGGATCTCGATCTCTACTTTGGACATGTCAGCCTCTCAACTGGGTATTAGGAAGATATTTGAGCACTTCTTTGTGTATTTCCTGCAGCAGCGTCACCGGGGTTTCCGGGAACTTTTCCAGGCGCGCGTCGAGCAGGCCGTTCTTGCGGGGCACGAACTTCTGCACGTAGTACTTGTGCGCCGCCCCGCCGGTGGCGGCCGCTATCAGTTTGGCAGCGGCGGCCATCTCGTGCACGGTCAGGAAGGTGATCTCGCCGTCGCCCCGCGGCACGGGCGCCACGGTGGTGCGGAACTCGTACTCGGGGAATTTGGCCACCAGCTTCATGCTCTCGGCCATGGCTTCCTCGTGCCCCTCGACCCCGGCGGTGGCCGGCCACAGGAAGCGCGGGCCTTTCACGTCCATGGCCACATAATCCACCAGGCCCTCGCCCAGCAGGCGCTCCAGCACCTTGGGATTGCTGCCGTTGGTGTCCAGCTTGACGCAAAGCTTGCGCTCGCGCAGCTGCCCTATAAAGGGGACCAGGTTGGGCTGCAGCGTGGGTTCTCCGCCGCAGATCACCACGCCGTTGACCCACTCTTTCACCGTGTCCAGGTACTGCAGGAAGGACTGAGAGCCCAGGTTCGGCGCGTCCTTCAGCAGCGGCGCGGCATGGCAGTGCGGGCACAGGTAGTTGCAGCCCGTAGTGAACGCCACCGCGGCTATCTTGCCGGGGTAGTCTATCAGGTTGAAGCCTAAAGTCGCGCCTATTTTCATTTAAATAGAGGGGACGCTGCTTCCTATCTTCCTAACTCGTTAGGAAGATAGGAAGCAGCGTCCCCTAAGCTCCTACTTCACGGCGTAGGCTCCCTCGATCATCTTCACGTACTCGGGCTCTTTGCGGTGCACGGGCTTGCCGCGCTTGAACTCCAGTTCATAGCGCACGGCGGTGCCGTTGTTCTTCACCAGCACGGTCGGGATCGGGTCCAGCGGCACGTTCCAGCGGGCCGCCAGCAGCCGCGCGTCCTGCTTGGTCAGGTCGTAGAACTCCACCGGGATCTCCATGCCCTTTTCCTTAAGGGACTTGGTCAGCCAGGTCTTGGCCTCCTCGCACATGGAGCAGCCGGCCTTGCCGAACACCATCACCTTCTTGGACGGGTCGGTCTCGTGCAGCCAGCTCACCTTGGGGCTGAAGTCCGCGTAGTGGTGCGCCACGGCCTCGCGGGCCTTGCTGATGGCCAGCTGCGAGTCGTTCCAGCCGGGCAGGTTGGAGAAGTAGCCCACGATCTTGGTGCGCTTGGTCATGTCCTCGCTGCCGCACTTGCCGCACTTCTCCTTGAAGCCGAAGAAGTTGGTGTGGCAGTTATTGCAGTGCGTGAACTCCGGCGACACCGTGACCTGCGAAGCCCGCGTGTTGCGGTAGGTCTTCTCGATCAGGGTGCCGATGGAGGCGGGCGGGATCTGGCTCTCACCGCAGTACACGTGGATGATGGAGCCCGACTCTATCATGTCGTGGAACTTGCTCTGCAGCTCGATGCGGTCGAGGATGCTCACGTCCGCGCCGGGGTTGAGGTGGATGGAGTTGGTGTAGTACGGGGCCTTCTTCAGGTCGCCCTTCACCACTTTCTTCGCCTCGGGGAAGCGGGCCATGTCGCCCTTCGCCAGCTTCTGCGTGGCGCTCTCCGCCGGGGTTTCCTCCAGCGTGACCTTCAGGCCGTACTGCGCCTTCAGGGAGGCCACCTTCTGGTACATGTGGTCTATGATCTGCAGGCCGGTCTCGTAGGCGTCCTTGCCGTCGTGGAGCTCCTTGCCGGTGAGGTACTGCACCACTTCGTTAAGGCCGATGAGGCCCATGATGTAGGTGGCCTTGTTCAGGTCCACGTAGGGCGTGCCGTCGTCGGAAGGCAGGCCGAGCGAGCGCAGCGGGGAGCCGTCGGTGTCCAGCAGGGTCTGGGTGTAGACCTTCTTCTCCAGGTGGGCGCGCATCGCGAGGTCCATCGCCTTGGTGATCTGGTCCAGCGTGCCCTGCAGCGTCTTGCCCTTGAAGGCGGCCTGCGGCAGGTTGATGGTGACGTTCTGGAAGCCGGTGAAGCGGATGCGCTCCGGGCGCTTGAGCAGGTCCGGGTCGGTCACCTTCTCCTTGAGGCGGCAGCACTGCGCCAGGGTGGCGCCGGCGCCGTCGCGGTCGAACATGAAGTAGGTGGAGCCGTTCCGGGTGGCGAGGCGGCAGCCGTAGTCGTAGACCTCGCGCTCGTCGGGGTTTTCCAGGGCTTCCTTGCTGACGTGCAGGTCGCACTTGGGGAAGGCGAACTGGATGCCGTACTTGTCGCCGTCCTCCCAGACCTTCATCAGCTCTATGGCGAACTCCTGCGAGGTCTTGACCATGCGGGGATCGCCGTAGGTTATGAACTTGCGGCCGTCCGTCGGGTGCACCACGTCGCCGTTGCGGGAATCGCCCTCGACGCCCTTGAAGCGCGGCGCCTCGTCGACCAGCTCGATGTGGCCCTGCGCGTCTTCCAGCATGTACTTGCCGCCGGGCCCCATGGCCGGGACGTTGTGCATGTACTGCGGCACGCCGGTGTGGATGTTGAAGTCTATGAACAGCGTCTGGCCGCCGCGGCTGAACGCGTTCTGGCTGGCCGAGAAGATGAGGTTCTGGGCGATCTGGCGCATCTCTTTGCGGGAGAGCTTGTTGAGCACGCGCACCTCGCCGGTCTTCTTGAAGTAGGGCGTCGGCGTGCCGTCGGAGAAAGTGACGGTGCCGGCCTCGGCCATGGCCTCCAGGGTGTCCTTGCGCAGGCGCACCTGCTTGCCTTCCAGCTCGCCCTCGACCAGGATCTCGGGGCAGTTGAGCATGGGGGCGTAGAGGATGTTGAGGAAGCCGAAGCCCAGGGCGCCGGCGTAGCGGCTCTGCATGGAGGCCAGGAAGGTCTGGATGTGGCCGTTGAGCACCATGGCGGACTTGGCCGGGTTGCTCTTGTTCTGCAGGTTGGAGACTATCTTGTCGAGGCCGTACTTCTTGATGTACTCGACGGAGTGGGAGGAGCAGTACACGCGCTGGGGGTAGCCCAGGTCGTGGATGTGCACCATGCCGTTGTTGTGGGCCTGCGCCACTTCTTCGGAGAAGACCTTGCGCAGGTTGTACTGCTTGAGCACGTATTCCGCGATGCCCAGGTTGACGGCCTCGGGGTTATTGGAGGTGATGTTGGAGTTTTCCTTGCTGTTGCCGATGACCAGGCTTTCGACGGTGGAGATGGGCATGGCGAGCGCGGAATTCTTGAGCGGGATGCCCATCATGGACAGGTGGCTCTCGGCGATGCGGCGCAGGAACTGGGTGTCGTAGCTCTTGGTGCCGTACTTATCGGAGAGCTCGTAGGCGTTGTTCTCGGTCTCCTTGGCTATCATGCTGGCCAGGTCGGGGGTCAGGGCGTATTCCTTCTCCAGGGCCTGGGCGAGCTTGGCCCGGTCGAAGGGCTCGATGGTCTCGTTGGTGATGGACTGCACCAGGAGCATCTGGTCGGTGATGTCGGCCTTGGCGTTCTTCTTCTTGACGGTCAGGCCGCTGCGCACGCGGGTGCGGTCGAGCATGTAGAACTCGAACTTGTCGGCGGTGCGGTCGAAGCCCTTCTCGCGCAGGACGGTGACGCACATGGCGTTGGAGTCGTCCACGTTGGGGATGTTCCCCTTAAGGGTAAAATCATTGTTCAGCCGGCGGGCCACTTCATTGGCCACGTCCACGGCTTTCTCCTCGTCGCGGCCGCCCAGCGTCAGGGCAGCTTTCGAGATGGCGGTCTTTATCTTCTGGATGTCGAACAGGGCCTTCTTGCCGTCGCGCTTCTTGATGACTTTCGGAAAAAATTCGTTCATTTCTTTATATCCCCTATTTGCTCACTTTTTTATGGACTTTATTTCCTTCTCGAAATCCGCCACGTCCTCAAAGTCCTTGTAGATGGACGCGAACCGGATGTATGCGACCTTGTCGAGCGCCTTGAGCTTGCGGGCCACGAGCTCCCCGATCTTGCTGCTGGGTATCTCGTAGGTATCCTCGTTCCTCAGGGTGTTCTCGATATCCCTGCCTGCCTCCTCCATTTTTTCCACGCTGACGTCCCGCTTCTGGCAGGACTTGGTGATGCCGCTCATCAGCTTCTCTTTCAAAAAGCTCTCGCGCCGGCCGTCCTTCTTTATGACGATCAGCGGGTGCGTCTCTATGCGCTCGTAGGTGGTGAACCTCTTCTCGCACTTCTCGCATTCGCGCCGGCGCCTTATTTCAAAGGCTTCGGACGAGTCGCGGCTGTCGGTGACTTTGGTGTCTTCGGCGCCGCAAAATGGACATTTCATCGTTTGCTTACCTGTTCTTTTGGGGCGAAAAGCCCCCGGGCTCAGCGTCCCTGCTATACTATACTAGACGCTCGCCTATCTACTATACGTTGTGCTTGTTACAACCCTCACCACTATTAGTAGTAGCGAGGATATTTTACACTATGTCCTGTTTTTGGCGCAATCTTTTTGTATTTTTTCATTGGGAAAAATAAAAGTTGACATCAAAACGGTAAATAGATACTTTCTCTATTAAAGCGCCGCGGGCGCGTTTTAAGCGGGTCGGAAGGGTTCCTTAGGAGACTGAAATAATGAAGAGTTCAAAGCTCGGTTTTACCCTGATAGAGTTGATGATAGTGGTGGCGATCATCGGCATCCTCGCCGCGGTGGCTATACCCAAGTTCGCCGACCTGATAGACAAGTCCAAGGACGGCGCCACCAAGGGCGCTCTCTCCT
This sequence comes from Elusimicrobiales bacterium, assembly GCA_028688015.1. GTDB lineage: Bacteria > Elusimicrobiota > Elusimicrobia > Elusimicrobiales > UBA9959 > UBA9959. Next base: position 110,620 of record JAQTZB010000009.1, read on the forward strand.
CCATCCGCAGCGCGATCCAGGTTTATTACGGCGACAACGAGGGCTGGTTCCCGGCGGACACGCTGGCCGTGCTGACGCTGAACGGCAAGTACATCGGCGAGATCCCCGCGGCCAAAGCCCCCGGCACCGGCCACGCGCAGGTCAAGACCGTCGCGGCGGTAACCGGCGGCGGCGCAGTCACCGACGCGCCGGGCTGGGCCTACTTCAACGACCCGGGGCACGCCTTAAGCTGGGGCAACGTGGCGGTGAGCTGCACGCACGAGGACGTGAAGGGGCGCGCCAGCGCCGACCTGTTCACCCCCTGGTCCACCCTTTGACCGGCGCATGACAAAGGCCCCGCGCTGCCGGCGCGGGGCCTTTTTCACGCCCGGGGGGCGGCTCAAGCCAGGTCTATCAGGTTCCAGCGGGCGGCGTAGAGGTCGCGCAGCTTCTTGCGCAGGCCGCGGTGCTCTTTGGCCGCCAGCTCCGGGTCCGCGGCCAGGATGGCCTCACGGTCCTCTATGGCCAGCTCCAGGATGGCCTTGTCGCGGGACATGTCGGCCAGCTTGAAGTCCATATCGCCGTGCTGGCGCACGCCCAGGATCTCGCCGGCGCCCCTTATATAGATGTCCTTTTCGCTTAATTCAAAGCCGTTGGCCGTCTGTACCATGGCGCGCAGGCGCTCGGCCGAGTCGCCGCCGCGGTTGTGGGCCACCAGCAGGCAGCGCGAGTCGTGGGCGCCGCGGCCCACGCGGCCGCGCAGCTGGTGCAGGCTGGCCAGGCCGTAGCGCTCGGCGTTGTTTATCACCATCAGGGTGGCGTTGGGCACGTCTATGCCCACCTCTATGACCTGCGTGGCGACCAGGATATCGGTGCGGCCGGCCGCGAAGTCTTCCATGACCTGCTTTTTCAGCTCGCCCGGCAGGCGGCCGTGCAGCATGTCCACCTTTTTGCCGCGGAAAAGGACCTTCAGGCGCTCGAACTCGGCCTTGACCGACTTCATATCGGCGTCGGCGGTCTCCTCTATGACAGGATAGACGATATAGACCTGGCGGCCCTTGGCGGCCTCGTCTTTAGCGGCCAGGAAGGCCACGTCCTCGGTGGCCTCGGCGGTCTTGATGGGGCGGCGCCCCGGAGGCAGCTCCCGCAATACGCTCAGGTCCAAATCGCCGTACATGGCCAGGAACAGGGTGCGCGGGATGGGCGTGGCGGTCATTATGAGCATGTCGGCCCGGTCGCCCTTGGCGCGCAGCGCTGCGCGCTGGCGCACGCCGAAGCGGTGCTGCTCGTCTATGACCACCAGGCGCAGGTTCTTGAAGGCCACGCCGTCGCTGATGACGGCGTGGGTGCCGATCAGGATGTCTATCGTCCCGGCGGCCAGGTCGGCCAGGATCTTTTTCTTCTCGGCGGCCTTCACGCGGCCGGTCAGCAGGGCGGCGCGGACACCCAGGCCCTTGAGGAAGCGCTCGAAAGTGAGGGCGTGCTGCTCGGCCAGGATCTCGGTGGGCGCGGCGAACACGCTCTGGCCGCCGTTCTCGGCCGCCAGCAGCATGGCCGACAGCGCCACCACCGTCTTGCCGCTGCCCACGTCGCCCTCCAGCAGGCGGGCCATGGGGGTGGGCGCCTGCATGTCGGTGAAGATCTCGTTGATGGCGTGCGCCTGGCCGGCGGTGAACCGGAAGCCCAGGTTGGCGCGGAAGGGCGTAAGCAGGGTTTTCTTCACCTCGTAGGCGAAGCCCTTCTGCACGGCGCGGGTCTGCCGCTTCTTGATGGCCCAGGCCAGCGCCAGCAGCAGCAGCTCCTCGTAGATGAAGCGGCGGCGGGCCTGTACCAGCTCGAAATTATTCTCGGGGAAGTGGATGGCCCTGGCGGCCAGCGACCGGGCCAGCAGGCCGCGCCGGGCGGCCAGCGCCGGCGGCAGGAAGTCGCCCACCGACTCCGCGCCGGCCTGCACGGCCTCGTAGACCGCCTCCCGCATGAACCTGGCCGTCAGGCCCTCGGTGAGCGGGTACACGGGCACTATGCGGCCGACATGCATCTTCAGCGCGGCTGCGTCGTCGTCGGCGTAATATTCGTCGGCGCGCAGGCGGGTGAGGAACAGCGGGTCGTCCGGGGTGCCGGTGACCCAGACCGTGCGGCCCTCCTTAAGGTCCTTGCGCAGCGGGGCGAACACGTCGAAGCGCGGGCTGTGGCGCTTGAAGAAGGAGGCCTCGGCCTCGCCGGCGGGGGTTTCGAGCACGGTCTTGAAGATGCGCAGGCCGCTGCCGGTGTAGAGGTCGCGGACGGACTTGATCTTGCCGCGGATGACGGGGGCGTCCTCGAGGACGGGGTTCGGCTCTTTTTTGCCTGGCAGGCGGCGGTCTTCCCAGGCGCGCGGGAAATAGAACAGCAGGTCGTCCAGGCTCTCCACGCCCAGGCGCCCGAAAAGCTCCGCTTTTTTGGGCCCCACGCCCTTTAGAAACTGGATAGAAGTCATCTCTTTTTGCCGGAAAATATTATAGTAATTTCCCGCGCCCGACGGAGAAAGCCCCCCCGCAATCTTGAGCGCCTTTTGAGCCGCATTTGAGCGTTTCTTGAAGGGGTTTTCTTATACTATGAGTGTAGTCTTAAGCTCTTTAAAAAACAGATCCCCGGCGCCGTTGATACGCCCCCCTAACCCAAACCCCCAAGACTTCGGGCCTTCGGGCTCGTTGCTCTAGTATCCGCGGCGCCGGCTCACTTTAAGCTCTGCCGGCCAACGTATAAGGCAATTAATAAGGCTTTTGTAAGTCTCCCTCAACCCCGGCAGAGCGCAATTTAGCGGTTGATACCGCTCAAATAAACATTTGAGCGGTTCTTGAACGGTGTTTGTTATACTTTTTGCGTAGTCAGTTCTTTTAAAAAACAGATCTCCAGCGCTGTACGGTGCGCCCCCCTAACCCAACCCCCCAAGACTCGGGGCCTTCGGGCTCCGTGCTCTAGCATCTGCAGCGCTGGTCTAACTCTGCCCCGCCGGGCACAACTTGTCAGACTCCTCGTAAGGCCAACTTGTAACTCACCATGACTGTTCCGGCGGGGCGCTTTTTTTGTTATATAATTCCCTTATGAAAGAGCGCGCTTTGATAGTGGACGACGACGCGGAGCTTCTGGGTATCCTCAAGAAGTACCTGGAGAACCACGGGCTGGAGACCATTACCGCCGCCAACGGGGCGGAGGCGCTGGCCGCCGCCCCCTCGGGCAAACCCGACATCATCATCACCGACGTGGAAATGCCGCGCCTGGACGGCTTCTCCCTGTGCCGCCGCGTCAAGGACAACAAAGTGCTGGCCGACATCCCGGTCATCATCATGACCGGCAAGAAGATCTCCGAGGCCGACCAGGTGGCCGGCTACGGCTGCGGGGCCGACGATTACGTGGTCAAACCCTTCTCCTATCCCGTGCTGCTGGCCAAGGTGAAGGCCATGCTGCGCCGGGCCGCCCGCGGCAAGAAAAAGACCTCCGTCCTGCGCATAGGCGACCTGGAGCTCAACCTCGAAGGCCGCACCCTGCAGCTCAGGGGCAAGCCCGTCAAGCTTACCTCCAAAGAATTCGACCTGCTGCACACCCTCGTTTCCAAGCCGGGCAAGGTACTGAGCCTCAACAGCCTGCTCGAGGCCGTCTGGGGCTACAACACCGCCGACTACAACGACCCCCACACCGTGGAAGTGCACGTCTCCAACCTGCGCCGCAAGATAGGCGCCTTCGGCAAGCGCATCCTGGCCGTCCCCGGCCACGGGTACAAGTTCGTCTGAAGCCACTTTGCTATAATTACCCCGGGTAGGCAGGGCTATCGATGAAGAATTCCGGTATTACAAGCCAGGATACGGCCGTGTTCGGCAAGGCGATGCAGGCCTTGCTGCTGGCCTCCTTCGCGCCCGACAATTTCGAACCCTTTCTCAAGAAGATCCTGAAGCTGCTGGCCAGCCAGGGCGGACTTGGCGGCCGCGCCGCGCTGGCAGTGATCCTGCAGCGCCCCGGCGGCGCCGGCCCGCTGGCGGTCTTCCACAACCTGCCGGCAGACGCCAGGCGGCGCCTGCTGGCCGCCCCGCGCCCCGCGCTGAAGGGCGCCCTCCGGGCGGAGATCCGCCCCGGCGGGGCCAAGGCCGGCCTGCTCCTGGCCTTGCCCGGGGTGCCGACGCTCCGCAGGCCCGCCGCCGTCAGCCTGGTGCAGACAGCGGCCAAGATCATAGCCGCGCGCTTCGCCGGAGAAAAGCGCGACGCGGAACTTTCCTTCGAGCGAGACCTCTCCTATTCGCTCAAGCACATCGAGGAACTCTACCTGTCCTTCCCCGGCATCTCGCTGGAGGAGATCTCCCGCGCGGTGCTGGACGAGGCGCGGCGCCTGACCGGCAGCGCCTTCGGCTTCGCCGGGAACATAGACCCGGCCTCCGGCCACATGCGCATGACCGCCGTCACCTCCGAGGCCTGGGACCACTGCGCCATGGCCGAGAAGCCCGTGATCTTCAAGCATTTCAGCGGCCTCTGGGGCTGGGTCCTGCAGAAAAAGAAGCCGCTGCTGACCAACGCCGCCCCCGACGACCGCCGCTCCGGCGGCCTGCCCAAGGGCCACCTCAGGATAGAGAAGTTCCTGGGCGTACCGGCCATGTCCGGGCGGAAGCTGGCCGGCATCCTGGCGCTGGCCAACCCGTCCAAGCCCTACGGCCCGGACGATCTGGAGGCGGCCGAGAAGCTGGCGCGCGTCTACGCCATGATCCTGCAGCGCAAGCTGGCCGAGGACAGGCAGAAAGAGGAGGACAGCCGCTTCCGCGCCATAGTCTCCTCCACGCGCGACGTGATCTACACCGCGGGGATGGACGGCCGGATAACCTACGTCAGCCCCCGGGCTGACGACTACGGCTATACCCCGGAGGAGCTGATCGGGCGCAGCGTGACGGACCTGGCCCACCCCGAGGACAAGGAATTCCTGACCAAGGCCTTCGCCAACACGGTCACGTCGGGCAAGACCCTGCCGATAGTGCCGTACCGCATCCGCAAGAAGGACGGCTCCTACGCCTACGTGGAGCAGAAGAGCGGCGTCGTGATGAAGGGCGGCAGGCCGTTCCTCATCACCGGCGTGGTGCGCGACGTGACGGAGCAGAAGCGGACCGAGCTGCTGCTGAAGGAGAACGAGGCGCTGCTGCGCATGGTCTTCGACACGGCCAACGACGCCATCTTCGTCAAGGACATGAACGGCATGTACGTTAAGGCCAACAAGGCCTGCGCGGACCTGATGCGCACTACCGCCGAAGAGATGATAGGCCGCACCGATTCCGACTACTTCCCCGGAGAGGCCGCCGAGAGCGTGTTCCGCACCGATTCCGAGGTGGTGCGCACCGGGCGCACGCTGTCGCTGAACAACCTGCACCCGTTCCCGGGCGGCACGCGCTACGTGAACATCATCAAGACCCCGCTGAAGAACTCGGCGGGCGAAGTGATAGGCCTGCTGGGCATAGCCCGCGACATCACCGAACTAAAGCGCATGGAGAACGCGCTGGCGCTGGCCAACGCCGCCGAGGCGGTCAGCAAGGTGGCGCGCCCCATGGCGCACGATTTCAACAACGCGCTGGCGGCCATCAACGGCTACGCCACGCTGATAGAGGATGACCTGAAGCCGGATAGCCCCATCAAGACCGAGATCTCGCGCATCATCGAAGCCGTGCAGCGCGCCGCGGAGCTGACCTCCAGGTTCCAGGACTTCGCCCGCAACCCCAAAATAGAAAACCCCGGCGAGGCCGGGGACAAAAAGCATGAAAAAAAGTAGCGGCTCAGCCGCGCCGCAGGGCCGCCGCCAGCTCCAGGAGCCCGGCGGTCTCTTTTTTTGAGAGGCGCAGGCCGGCCAGGAACTCGTCGCCGGCGGCGCCCATCAGGGCGGCTATGGCGGCCAGACGGGCGGAGTGCCCCCGCTGCGCGGCCACGGCGGGGCCGAAGGCGAAAGCCGGGTGGATGACGGCCAGCGCGCCGAGCTCTTTGAGCAGCTCCAGCGCGGGCAGCGGGTTTTCTTCCTTTAAGATCTTCACCAGCTCGTTGCGCAGCCGCTCGCGCGACAGCAGGCCGGGCGCCCCGGCGGCGACGGCGGCGCGGGCCAGCGCCAGCGTGCCGTCGGCCAGCCGCCAGCCGAAGCGGCCGGCGAAGCGCGCCGCGCGGTAGAGGCGGGTGGGATCGTCCTCAAAGCTCTTCTCGTGCAGCACGCGCACCAGGCCCGCCTTTATATCGTCCAGCCCCTTATAGGGGTCCAGCAGGGCGTACGGGGCGGGGCCGTCCAGGCGCACGGCCATGGCGTTGCAGGCGAAGTCGCGGCGCTTGAGGTCTTCGGCGGCCGAGGCCGCCTGGGTGACGGTGGGCAGCGCGGCGGGCTTGGCGTAGGTCTCCTTGCGGAAGCGCGCGAAATCCAGGCGGCGGCCCTGCCCGTCGAAGAAGCGCACCGTCAGGAAGGGAGAGAACCGCTGCCGGCTGCCGCCGTAGGCGGCCTCCAGGCCGTCAACCACGGGCCCGGCGTCGCCGCTGAGCAGGAAATCGATGTCGGCGCTGGGGCGGCCGAGCGCCCAGTCGCGGGCGCAGCCGCCCACGGCGTAGAGCTCCAGCCCCGCCCCGGCGGCCAGCGCGGCGGCTTTCTGCAGCAGCGGCAGGTCGTTGAGCGGTCGCAGGTCCATTATTTTTTCAGGAAAGCTATCTCTTCGCCCTTGGCGGCGGCGAGCGCGTCGACGAGGCGCTTCAGGCGCGGCAGGGCGTCGTTCTTGGCGCGCAGGTCCTGCGCCGCCTTCAGGGCCGCGGCGCGGCCGCTCAGCCCGGCGGGCATCGGCAGCGTGAAGGGGAGGTCCAGCTCGCGCGCGGCGGCGGGCTGCACGGGCAGCAATTGCAGGCCGTCCTCGCGGGCGATGAATTCCATGACTTCGGTCTCTTCCTCGCGGTCGCGGTCGGTCTCTAGCAGCAGCGTCAGCGGCGCGAGGCCGAAGAGATACAGCGGCTCGCCGGTGACGCCCTGCCCGGCGGTCAGCGTGGCGCGCACGGGCTCGTAGTCCTTCTTCATGCGCGCTATCCACTCGTCTTTCTTTTCCAGGTAGGACTCGGGCATCACGAAGGCCAGCAGGTCCCGGCCCGGGTCGAGGTAGAGGAAGGGCTCCTCGTGCTGGAAGAGCTTCTCGCACTTGGGGCACATCAGGATGTCGAACTCGCCGCTGAGGATGAGCTCCTTGACCTCGGCGTCGCGGTCCCCGCGGACCACGGTCCAGAAGTCCGCGTCGAACCCCTCCCCGCAGTGCGGGCACTCGACCCTGAAGACGCCCTTGGTGGCCATCAGTTAACCCCGGCTTCCTTGTTGAAGGCTTCTATCAGGCGGTCGTACTCCTCCACCTGGGCGAAGGTCTCTTCCCAGTAAGAGGGCTCCCAGAGCTTGCGCAGCTCGTCGGAGGTGCGGCCCTGCTGCTCTACCCAGGTGAAGTACTTGAGGTTGTGCACGGCCTTGCGGTCGGCGTAGGTGAGCTCTTTCATGGCGGAGGTGTTCTCGCCCAGCAGGCGGCGCTCGAAGTCCACCAGGGCGTTCTCGCGGGTGTATTTGCCCATTTCCTTCTCCATTTCCTTCAGGCGCGAGCCGTAGAGGTCCATGGAGTCGGTGAAGACGGTCATCACCACGTCGTTCTCGCCGAGCTCGTAGTATTTGGCGCTCTTGATGGCGCTGAGCATGTTGGAGATACCGGAGAAGCCCAGCAGGTTCAGGCGCTCGATGACTTCTTTCTTGACGCCGTACTGCGCCAGCACCTTCTTGCCCTCGGGCTCGTTGAAGAGCCGGGCTATGCGCACGCAGCTCTCGTCGTCGATGGCGGTGACCACGTCGGTGTTGCGGACGTTGTGCACCCAGGGGATGTGCTTGTCGCCTATGCCCTCTATGCGGTGCTCGCCGAAGCCGTTGCACAGGATGGTGGGGCACTGCAGGGCCTCGGAGGCGGTGATGAACGAGCCGGGGAACTTCTTCTTGAGGTAATCGCCCGCGCCTATGGTGCCGGCTGAACCGGTGGCGGAGCAGAAGCCGGCCAGGCGGCTCTTCGGGCCCTTCACGGCGTTGAAGGCCTCTTCCAGGGCGGCGCCGGTCACGTGGTAATGCCAGGTGGGGTTGCCCATCTCTTCGAACTGGTTGAAGATCACGCAGTCCTTGCGGGTCTTCTTGATCTCCCAGCACTTGTCGTAGATCTCTTTGACGTTGCTCTCGGTGCCGGGGGTGGCTATGACCTCGGAGCCGATTTCCTTGAGCCAGTCGAAGCGCTCCTTGCTCATGCCCTCGGGCAGGATGGCCACGGGCGTGGTGCCCAGCAGCTTGCTGTCGAAGGCGCCGCCGCGGCAGTAGTTGCCGGTGGAGGGCCAGACGGCTTTCTGGGCCGCTGCGTCGAACTCGCCGGTGACCATGCGGGGGGCCAGGCAGCCGAAGGCGGCGCCCACTTTGTGCGCGCCGGTGGGGAAGTACTTGCCCACTATGCCGACGACGCGGGCCTTGATGCCGGTGATCTCGCGGGGGATCTCCAGCATGTTGACGGGGCCGAAGCCACCGGTCTTGTGGTCGTTGTGCCAGTTGATGCGGAAGAGGTTGACGGGGTTGATGTCCCACAGGCCTACGGGTTTGAGGGCCTTCTTGATCTTCTCGGGGATGAGGTTGGGGTCCTTCATCTGCTTGAAGGTGGGCATGATGATGCCGCGCTTCTTGCACAGCGCGGCGTTCTTCTTGACGATAGCGGAATTGACCTTGAGTTTAGCCATTATATGTTCCTCCGGAGTAATCTTCGCGAAAATCTTATTTTTATTATACCAACTATCCACAATATTGAAATAGCCTTACCGAACGGAGGGATCCGCGAGATGCGAAGTCGGGGCCAGCAGGGGAGGGGCCCCGTGCTCCTGGGCAGAGGGAAACCGTTGCGCGGTTTCCCCCCGCCCTTGGGAAATTAAGGGCGGGGCCCCCTTTCCCCAAAGTCGCACGGAACCCCTCCCCTGCTGTCCCCTCCGCCCCCTCTGTCGATACCATACCAAGCGAGCCACCAGCGGAGACCGCGAGGGGCAGGGTTAGCAAAACCTTCACGAGGCCGAGGCTTGCGTAGCGCCGAGGCCGAGTGATGAGTGAGCGCACGGTGTGCGCGAACGCGTTTTGCGGTCCTATCCCTGCGGTAGGCCGCCACCCACGAGCGCCCATTCAAGGAGCTGCTCAGGATAAAAAAATACCCGCCTTTTGATGGGCGGGTATTTTTGTCGGTTAGGAGCGGGTTATTTGCTGATGACCGGGGTCTTGTCCTTCTTGACGAAGTTGTCCTTGGACAGGGAGCCGACGCGCTTGAAGCCCCACTTGAGGAAGTACTTCTTGGCGCCGCGGATGCCGTCGTTGGCGTCGGCCTCGGGCTTTTCCAGGTCGCCCTCGGTGAAGGCCATGGTGTAGCCTTCGGCGGCGTCGAAGGTGAATTCCTTCGAGCCCTTGAAGGTGTCGAAGAATAGGGCGTTGTCCTTGTAGAGCTCGACCTTGATGGCCACTTTCTCGCCGGCGTATTCCTTGGCCCACTTGTCGGAGGCCTTGAAGACGAACTTGCCGTCGACGAAGGCGAAGTCGGCGTAATTGATGCCGTCCTCGTCGGCCTTCATGGCCACCTTCTGCCCGGGGGTCAGCACGAACAGCGTCTCGTAGTTGCCGCCCTCGCGCTTGGCGGTGTACTTGTAGGCCGCCGCGTTAACGTACAGGTCCATCCAGGGGCCCTGCAGGCAGATCTCGAAGTTCTCGCGCTCCCAGGGAAGCAGCTGGCGGGCGTTGACCTTGATCTGGCCGTACTCGCCCCAGGTCATGCCGGGGCGCTCGTAGCAGTTCTGCACGGGCACCATGTGGCACTGCTGCTGCGGCACCTGGGTGTTGTTGGGGCCGGGCACCATCACGGTGTGGCACTGCTGCACCATCTGCGTGTGGCAGACGGTCTCGTACTCGGTGCTGCGCAGGTACACCTTCTGGCTGAGCATCTCGCCGTCGGCGGGGCCGAAAGAGAAGCGGGCGCAGTCGCGGGAGTAGGTCATGCGGCCGGGCGCGGCGACGGCCGGCACCGGCAGGTCCGCGGCTACGGCCTGCGAGACGAAGTCTTTGGTATCAGGGGCCCGGGTAAAATCCACCTGGGCGCTGGCTGCGGCAATGAGGCCCGTGGTCACGAGCGCCGCGAAAATAACTTTCTTCATTAACTGTTCCTCCGTATAGTCCCCCCAATTACAACAGGGCTATGCCGATATTCTATAATTTTACCGCCCGGTAAGTATTGACGCCCGTCAAGCCACCTTGACGTCCTTGCCCACCCAGACGAAGGCCGAGGGCAGCACTATGCACTGGCAGTGGGAACTGAGGATAGAGCTGTTCTCCGGCAGGATGGTGACGATGCCGTTGCTCCAGGACACGTAGCGGATATGCACGGCGTCTATCCACTCGTAGACCCGCGGGCCCACCCGCGGCATCACCGTCCAGACCACCGCCTTGTCCCACGGTATCTCCCCCGCCTCCGCCGAATACTTGATCTCCGGTATCTTCCCAGCTAAAGAGTCCATCTTCTCTCCTTTTTAACACAAAAAGTTTCGAGGACGATCAGCGGCTGACGCGGGGACAGGGTTAGCAAAACCTTCATGAGCCCGACGCTTGCGTAAGCGCGGAGGGCGAATGCAGAGCGAGGCCACGGTGTGGCCGAGCGCGTTTTGCGTTCCTGTCCCCGCGGCGGCCGCCAGCCGGAGAAACTTTTTCAGACCGCGGACTATACCCCGAATTCTGTCCAGCCCCTTGCGGGACCTGGAGGACCATTTATCTATTGCGGCCCACTCTGCGCTTCCCCCCGGAGGGGGACGGACGGGCAGTCCTGGCGCAACTTTGGCCTTGCTTCAGGAGGGGCTTGCCTTGCCGTACGCATCGCTGCGGACGCGGTGCGCTCTTACCGCACCTTTTCACCCTTACCCTCGCGGGCGGTATGTTCTCTGTGGCGCTGTCCGGCGGCGGGGGATGTGGCCCCCGCCTCCCGGCCTATGCTCCGCTCATATTATGCTGCGGAGTTTGAACCGGCACCCTGCCCTGTGAAGTTCGGAAGTTCCTCCCTCCCCTTGCGGGAAGAGCGGCCCTCCGTCCGCGGTCTGAAAATCTTACTGCCCGTAAAGGGTCTTTTCCGAATACATCAGCCGGCGGCACTCGGGGCAGAAGGTGAAAGTCTCAGGCTTCTTGATGTCCACCGCCTTCTGCGGCGTCAGGCCCATGTGGCAGCCGCTGCAGGTCAGCTTGCCGGTGGCCTGCTCCTCGTGCACGGGGGCCACGGCCAGGCCCGCGCGGGCGGCGCGGATGGCCTCGTATTTCTCCAGCAGCCCCGCGTCTATGGCGGCGGCCGAGACCGCGCGCGCTGCGGAGGCGTCAGCCAGCGCGGCGGCGGCCTCTCTGGCCGCGGCCTCCAGCCCGGCCACCTCCGAATTCTTGGCGTCCTCAACCACCTTCACCTCGGCCTGCAGCGCCTTATCCTGCACGGAGGCCTTGTCTATCTCCTCCAGCAGCGTCAGCACGCCGGTCTCCAGCTCGTCCTTGGCGGCCTTGTCGCCTTCTATCTCGCTGAGCAGGGCCTTGAAGGCCGCGTTGTCCTTCACCTGGTTAAGCTGCAGCTGGTGCTTGCGGATGCCTTCCTCGGCCTCCGCGATGCGGAGCTCCAGGTCCTTCTTGCGGGACTGCAGCGACAGGAAGGCCTCGCGCGCCGCCAGCATGGCCGCCTTCTTGCCGGCGAAGGCGGCGTTGACGCCCCTGATCTTAAGGGGGATGTCGGCCGCCCGCGCCTTGAGCGCGTCGATGGCCAGGTCTTTTTTCTGCAGGTCGGCCAGCGCCCTGGCTTCCGGTGTGTGTAGAGTTTCCATGTTCCCCCGCCCTTGCTCAGGGCTTCCCTTTGACGTTCTTCAGGATCGCCATGGCCGCGCGGCTGCGGTTGAGCGTGTACAGGTGCAGGCCTGGCGCGCCGCCCTTAAGCAGCGCCTCGGCCTGCGCTGAGGCGTAGTCCACGCTGAACTTGAACATCCCGTCCTTGTCCCCGTCCCAGCGCTCTATCCCCGCGCGCAGGGCATCCGGGATAGCCACCCGCATCAGCGTGGTAAAATTCTGCATCTGCTTGTAGCTGGTCACCGGCATCAGCCCCGGCAGCACCGGAGCCGTCACGCCGGCGGCGGCGGCTTTTTCCAGGAACCTGAAATAGTAGTCGTTATCGAAGAAGAGCTGCGTGATCAGGTACTCGGCCCCCGCCTCCACCTTCTCCCTGAGCCGCGCGATGTCGGCGTCGAGCGTAGCGGCCTCGGGATGCTTCTCGGGATAGCAGGCGCCGCCTATGGCGAAGCCGCCCTCCTTCTTCAGGTCCGCGATGAGCTGCGTGGCGTGGCTGTAATCGCGCCGCCGGTAGTCCGGGGCCACGTTATGAGGGTCTCCGCGCAGCGCGAGGATATTAGTGATGTCCATCTTGCGCAGCCCGGAGCAGATCTCGGCGATTTCGGCCCTCGTGTGCGCCAGGCAGGTCAGGTGGGCGACCACGTCCAGGCCGAACTGCGCCTTCAGCACGCCGCACAGCGCCACGGTGCGGTACGGCGCCACGCCGCTGGAGGAATTGGTGACCGAGACGAAGTCCGGCGACAGCGCCATCAGCTCGACGGCGGTATTGAACAGCTTGGCCGTGTCCTCCGCGGTCTTGGGCGGGTAGAACTCGAACGAGTAGACCTTCTTGCCGGTCTTGAGGCGTTCTGTGAATTTCATTTAATCCGGAAAGCCCATCCTGGAGGGCGGCCAGTAGGTGAACCAGGCCTTGCCCTTGATGAGGCCCTCGGGGACCGCGCCCCAGTAGCGCGAGTCGCACGAGCGGTCGCGGTTGTCGCCCATCACCAGGTATTGTCCCTGCGGGACCACCACGGGGCCGAAGTTGTCGCGGATGTACTCGGAGAACATCTTGCCGAGCATGCGGTTCTCCCAGAAGACCTGGTAGTCTCCGGGCGCCACCTTCTCGGCGGCTTTCGGGTAGCGGAACCGGTCGGCGAACTGGGTGTACGGCTCGTTCTCCACCGCCACGGCGTTGACATAGAGCTGCCCGTCGCGCACCTCCACCTTGTCGCCGGGCATGCCCACCACGCGCTTGATGAAGTCCTTGCCGTACTGGCTGCCGCCGCACTGGAACTCGCGCGGGTCCGTGGACGGGAACTGGAACACCACGATGTCGCCCTTCTTGACCTTGCGGAACTTGAGCAGCTTGGTCCTGGTGTAGGGGATGCGGAAGCCGTAGATGAACTTGTTGACGAAGAGGTGGTCGCCTATCAGGAAGGTCTTTTCCATGGAGCCCGATGGGATCTTGAAGGCCTGGATGAACAGGTACATCACCACGCTGGCCAGCAGCACGGCGGAGAACACGGTCTCCGACCACTCCATGTCCTCTTTCATCGCGGAGTTCACGCCGTCCTTGACCGGGGTCTTGCCCTTGAAGCCCTTCCACAGGGCCCAGGCGGCGCCGGCGCACGCGGCCAGCAGGCCGTAGCCGAGCTGCCGCGAGCTGAACAGCACCGAGGTCACCACGTCGCCGCGGCGGTTGTCGAGGCTGACGGTGAGCAGCACCGCCACCGTGAAGGACAGCAGCGCGGCGAAGAAGGCGTGCCAGGCGCGGGTGAACTTGGTGTCGCCCTTGAATTTACCCTTGTCCTTGAAATGGTGAGAGAGGAACAGGTGGCCGCCCATCAGTACGCCAATCCAGAATAATTTTTCTTCCATGTTGTAAGTTCTCCGGTCCCCGCGCCCCTCCCTTAATACGGGGCGGGGGCCGCGGCGGTTGCGCTACTTGTCCTGGCTGATCTTGAGCAGCGACATGAAGGCCTCCTGCGGGATCTCCACGGACCCCATCAGCTTCATCTTGCGCTTGCCTTCCTTCTGCGCTTCCAGCAGCTTGCGCTTGCGGGTGATGTCACCGCCGTAGCACTTGGCCAGCACGTCCTTGCGCTGCGCGCCTATGGTCTCGCGCGCTATGATCTTGCCGTTCACCTGCGCCTGCACGGCTATCTCGAACATGTGCCGCGGGATGAGCTCCTTGAGCTTCTCGCAGAGCACCCGGGAATTGGCGAGCGCCTTGCTCTTGTGCGTGATAAAGGAGAGCGCGTCGACGGCCTCGCTGTGCAGCAGGATCTCTATCTTGACCATGTCGGAGGAGCGGTATTCGTGCGGCTCGTAGTCGAACGAGGCGTAGCCGCGCGACACGCTCTTCAGCTTGTCGTAGAAGTCCAGGATGATCTCGGAGAGCGGCAGGTAGTATTCCACGATGACGCGGGTGGTGGAGATATACTCTATCTTTATATGCTCGCCGCGCTTTTCCTTGAGGAGGTTCATGATGCCCTCCATGTAGGTCAGCGGCGCTATGATGTTGGCCTTCACATAGGGCTCCATGATGTCCATCACGTCGCCGTAATGGGGGAAGTCGGCCGGGTTGGTGACCTCGACGTATTTCCCCTTCATGCCCTGCTTGTCCTTGGCCTGCACCCTGTAGATAACGTTGGGGTTGGTGGCGATGAGCGGGATGTTGAACTCGCGCTCGATGCGCTCGCGGATGATGTCGAGGTGCAGCAGGCCCATGAAGCCCAGGCGGAAGCCGAAGCCCAGGGCCTTGGAGGTCTCGCCCTGGAAGTTGAACGAGGAGTCCGTGAGGTTGAGCTTCTCGATGGCGGTCTTCAGGGCGGTGTAGTCCGTGGTGTTGACCGGGTAGAAGCCGGCGAAGACCACGGGGTTCACTTCCTTGTAGCCGGGCAGCGGCTCGTCGAGCCTGACGCCCTTTTCGAAGATGGTGTCGCCCATCTTGATCTCGTGGATATCCCGGATGCCGGCCACGAGGTAGCCGACTTCGCCGGTCTTGATGGACTGGCCCTTGATGAGCTTGGGCGTGAGGTAGCCGACCTCCTCCACTTTGTAGCTGGTGCCCTTGGAATGGAAGGTGATGTACTTGCCGGCGGAGACGGCGCCGTCCACGACGCGGGTATAGATGACCACACCCTTGTAGACGTCGTAGAAAGAGTCGAAGACCAGCGCCTTGAGGGGCCGCTCGGCCGAGCCCACCGGCGGCGGGATCTCCTTGATGACCCGCTCGAGCACTTCGCGCGCGCCGCGGCCGTCCTTGGCGCTGATGCGGGAGGAATCCTTCGGGTCCTTGAGCACTTCCCAGATCTGCTCCTCGGTGGCGTCGGGGTTGGAATGCTCCAGGTCGATCTTGTTGATGACGGGGATGATGGTGAGGCCCAGCGACTGCGCAAGATGCGCGTGCGCCAGCGTCTGCGCCTCCACGCCCTGCGACGCGTCCACCAGCAGGATGGCGCCCTCGCAGGCGGCCATCGCGCGGGAAACCTCGTAGGAGAAGTCCACGTGGCCGGGCGTATCGATGAGGTTAAGGATGTATTCCTCGCCGTCGTCGGCCTTATAGAGCATGCGCACGGCCTTGGCCTTGATGGTGATGCCGCGCTCGCGCTCGAGCTCCATGCCGTCCAGGAACTGCTCCTTCATCTGGCGGTCCGGCACGGTGTCGGTAAGCTGGATGAAGCGGTCCGCCAGCGTGGACTTGCCGTGGTCGATATGGGCTATGATGCAGAAGTTGCGTATTTTCATGATGTCTTATTAAAGCGCGCGGCCGCTGACCTCTTCTTCCACCAGGCGGCGGATCTCGTCGGCGGTGGGCAGGCTCAGCGCGCGGTTGGCCAGGGCCGAGAACTTATCGAAGTTCATCTGCCGGACGGAATGCTTGGAGCGCAGGTACATTTTGGCCGGCACGGAGAGGATATCCACTCCCAGCCCCACCAGCAGCGGTATCGCGAACGGGTCCGAGGCCATCTCGCCGCAGACCGAGACCGGCTTGCCCTTCTTGTGGGCGGTCTGCACCACCAGGTTGATCAGGCGCAGCACGGCGGGGTGGAACGGCTCGTAAAGCTCCGAGACGTACTGGTTGATGCGGTCCACCGCGAGGGTGTACTGCACCAGGTCGTTGGTGCCGATCGAGACGAAGTCGATGTCGCCCAGCAGCGAGTCCAGGATGATGGCCGCGGCCGGGATCTCTATCATCACGCCGAACTCCGGGTCCTTCTTGACCGGGAAGCCCTCTTCGGCCAGCTCGGTCTTGATGTCCTGCGCTATGCGCTTGACCGTCAGCAGCTCGTCGGCCGAGGACAGCATCGGGATCATGATCTTGATGTTGCCTTCGGTGTTGGCCTTGTAGATGGCGCGCAACTGCGTCTTGAGCAGCTCCGGGTACTTGATGAAGAGGCGGATGCCGCGAAAGCCCATGAACGGGTTGCGCTCGTCCTTGAGGCCCTTGATGCCCAGCTCGGTGGCGCGGTCGCCGCCGATGTCGGCGGTGCGGATGGTGAGCGGGATATTGGGGGCGGCCTTCACCACGGAGGAGTAGGCCTTGAGCTGCTCCTCCTCGGTGGGCACGGAGCCGCGGTTCATGTAGAGGAACTCGGTGCGGTACAGCCCCACGCCCTCGGCCTTCACCGTGGTCAGTTCGGGCGCGTCCTCTGCGGAGTCCAGGTTGCACATCAGGCTTATCTTGTGGCCGTCGCGCGTGGTGGCGGGCAGGCCTTTCAGGCGGTGGAAGAAATGCTCCTGCTTCTGCAGCTCTTCCTTGCGCGCCTTGTATTTCTCGATGATATCGGCGGAAGGCGAGATGATGACCATGCCCTGCTCGCCGTCCACCACCAGCGTGTCGCCGCTCTGGATCTGGCGGCTGATGTCGGAGAGGCCGACCACGGCCGGGATGCCCATGCTCTGCGCGAAAATGGCGGTGTGGCTGGACTTGGAACCCAGGTCCATGCAGAAGCCCAGCACCTTGTTGCTCTCGCGGATGTGCAGCGTGTCCGACGGGTAGAGGTTGTGCGCGACGATGATGACCGGCTCCTTGAGGTCCCGCAGCGAGGTCTTCTCGCTGTTGACCAGGTTGGAGATGATCTTTTTGCCCACGTCGAACACGTCGTGCTTTCGCTCGTGGAAGAACTCGTCGTCTATCTTCTCGAACTGTTCCTCGGCCTTGTCGAGGATCTCGGACAGCGCGAACTCCGCGTTCATGCCCTTCGCGACGATCAGTTTGGGCACTTCCTTGGTGATCAGCGGGTCCTGCAGGATGAGGTGGTGGGCGTCGATCAGTTTGGCGTGGTTCTTGCCCAGCACCGTCAGGATCTTAGTGCGGATCACGTCCAGGTCGAGCTTGGTCTTCTCGAGCGCCTCCTTGA
The DNA here is from genome assembly GCA_028688015.1 of Elusimicrobiales bacterium. Classification (GTDB taxonomy): domain Bacteria; phylum Elusimicrobiota; class Elusimicrobia; order Elusimicrobiales; family UBA9959; genus UBA9959. Next base: position 127,864 of record JAQTZB010000009.1, read on the forward strand.
AGCGCTTGACCTCGGCCTTGATCTTCTCCGGGGGTATTTCCTTCTGCTCGATAAGGATGTTCTCTTCCTTAACGATGTGCGCCTTGCCGATGGCTATGCCGAGGCTGGCGGGAACTCCCTTTTTTATCAGCATGTTGTCCTCAATCCTCGTCGAACTTGCGGGCGAACAGGTCCGCGATGGCCGCCACGGCCTCGCCCTCGTCCTTGCCCTTGGCCGTGACCTCGATGACGCTGCCCTTGCCGGCGGCCAGCGTCATGATGCCCATGATGCTCTTGGCGTTGACCTCCATCCCGTCCTTGACCAGCTTGATGTCGCTGGCGAAGCGGGAGGAGGTATTGGCTATCATGCCCGCGGGGCGGGCGTGAATGCCGAGTTCGTTGGTAATAGTGATGTCTATTTTTCTCATAGGTATAGTTTCAAAGGACTGAAATTCAGAACACTGAACAGCAGCAGGGAGGCGGCCAGCACCAGCCCCGCGGCGAAAAAGACGGAGCGCCCGTAAGCGCGGCTGACGCGGTGCAGCGCCATCACCGCCACGGGCAGGACCAGCCTGAAGGCCAGGTCGGCCGGCGCGGCGCCGGCGTTGGCCAGCCACAGCAGCCCGAAGGCCAGCGCCGCTATGGCCAGCGACATCGCGAAGCCGGCCGCGCTGAGACGGCGGATGAGGCGGCTCCAGTCGGCGCAGTCGAGCCCGCACGAGGAGGCTCCGCCGCAGGCATAGCCGACCTTGAGGCCGCGCCAGCGCCAGTAGACCGCGAAAGCCGAGTAGACCGCGATGCCGGCCAGGGGTCCTGCGAACAGCAGCGCCGCGGAAACCGGGTAATCCCGCCCCGTGAACAGCCAGCCGAAGAAACCGCCGGCCGACCACACCAGCACGCAGAGCTGCACGGTCATGGGCTTCAGGCGGCCCCAGAAGATCCTGTCGCCTATGGAGGCGAAGCTGGTGGCCAGGGCCTGCTTAACGCCAGGCATGCTCTTCAGCGCGGCTTCCTGGTCCGGGGCGGCCGCCGCCCGCTCTTCCACCGCGGCCACGTTGCCGGCCACGAACGAGGCCATGTAGGGCTGAGTGTTCACGAGTTCCAGGTGACGCAGCAGGGCGGCCTTGCGCTTCTCCGGGTCCGGGTAAAATTTTTCAAGCGCCGGCTGCAGGCAATAGGCGAAGCCCAGGTTCTGGAACCGCTCGTAGTTCCAGCCCGCCTGTATGAAGAACGACCTTAAAAACATCCGTCCGAACATTCTTTTTCAACCTTTCTTGTAGATCTGCGTCCTGAACCTGAAATACAGCCCGCTGAGCCCCAGCCAGGGCATCAGCGCGTAAGCGAAATCCGTGCCGGGGTAAAGCCGCGTCAGACCCGGGATCTGCGCCAGCAGCGCGGCGGCGGAGAACCAAGCGAAGACATAGGCGGCCATGGCGGCGTTCTCTATCAGCATCGCCCGCGCCAGCCAGCGCCTCAGCGAAAAGACGCCGGCCCGCACCTGCGCTTCCACCAGCGGGTTCCACGCCGAGCGGGCGCTCCGCAGCCGGTAGTCAAGCGGCGAGAAGAGCGCGCCGGCGGCGAGGCCCAGGAAAAACGAGAGCGACGGCGCCAGCCCGGCCGAGTGGGCCAGCACGGCGGCGGCCGCGGCGGCCGTGCCGTTGGGCGGCACCACGCCGCCGACCGGGATGAAATCTATGTAGAGCAGCTCCAGCAGGATGCCCAGGCGCGCGCCCTCGAGCGGGCAGCCGTTCAGCCAGCCCAGCACCGGCCCGACGAAGGCCGGCCGCGACAGCAGGAACTGCCCGGCCTGCACCGAGTCGAGGCCCAGCAGGCCCGCCAGCGCGGATGAGATTATTGCCCTGAGAGCGGCCATCACAACGGGCGCACCTCCAGCGAGAACGAGAAGTGCGCGCCAGCCTCGAGGCGGCGCTTCAGGTGCGGCAGGAGCACCGCGCCCTGATAGGTCTTTTCGGCGCCCTCTTCGGAGCGGGAGATGGTCTCGAGCGGGAAGACCCACAGGTCCAGCGGCTCGGAGAACTCAAGTTCCACCCCGCCGTAGACCGGGTCCGGGAAAGCTATTTCCTTGACGGCCTTGCGCTCGCCGGGCGGACACGAGGCCTTGCCGGAGAAGGACAGAGCCAGCTCCGGGCCGAACCAGAACTCCGCCGGCTGGCCGGCCAGGTTGGTCACCTTGTAGGAGGCGCGCCAGGAGCCGTCGTGGCGCAGCAGCACGTGCTTGGAGACGCGCACCGGCTGGTGCGCGCCGGCCGCCCAGGCGTTGCCGTCGCGGCTGAGCTTGAGCAGCATGCCCTCGGAATCTTCCGAGTGTTTGAAGGAGTACTCGCCCAGCACGAAGTCGCCCTGCTCGCCGTAGGTGGCCTTCTCGAAGGCCTGCAGCGTGGTGTCGGGATGCAGGAAATGGTCCAGCAGGCACATGCGCGGGTGCCAGTCGTAAGCGAGGTCCTTCTTCAGCGCCTCGTCGGCCGCGGCGCGCTTCTTGTCGGCCTCGGCGATATTTTTGGCGGGGCCGGCGTGGTAGGCCTCGGGGTGGCGCCAGACCACGGAACCGAAGTTCACGCGGCGGGGCTTATAGTCCCACTCCCACATGCCGCCGCCCCGGGCCGGAGAAAAATAGAAATTGGCCTTCTCGCCCTCGGCCAGCAGCTCGGGCCGGCCGTCGGCGTCCCAGTCCTCGCGCTCCAGGTGGAAATGCGGGGTGCCGCGCCGGCCGGGCAGCGAGCTCTCGGCCTCGAGGATGTTGCGGTAGACGGCCATGCGGATGTGCGGCAGGTACACCCCGCCGAACACTCCGTGCCAGTAGCCGCAGTTGCACTGCGCCTTGTAGAGGGAGGTGCGCCCCAGGTTGGAGCCGGACTGGCCCACCTTGCGGCTGGCCCGCAGCATGCGCCGGTACAGGCGGTTGGCCTCGGGGTACTTGGAGAAGAAATTGCGGAAGTAACCGCCGCGCAGGAACTGGCGGAAATCTTCGGGCGACTCGTCCCAGAGGCCGGCCAGCCGGCGGGACTTTTCCGCCGGCAGCGCCCACTGCGACAGTTCGTGGTAAGAGGTGGTGGGCAGGTAGGCCAGGCCCTTGGACGGAGAGGCCAGGCAATCGGAGAAGCGCGCGGTGCTGAGCCAGGAGGAATTCTTCTCCAGCAGGCCGAACATCTTCTCCAGCCAACCCTTCTTGTAGACCAGGTCGTGCGTGCCCGGCCACAAGCCGAATTTCTCGCCGTCGTCGGCCATCACCAGGGCCGCCCCGGCGCCTTCGAAAGTTTTCAGGTAGTCTATCACCTGCTGCGGCTCGGCGAAAGGCATCAGGTAGCGCAGGCGGTGATTGATCGGGAACACGTCGAGGTGGCGGCCGGCGTACTCGGTGGTGTAGCGCCCGGTCAGCGCCTTTTCCTCGAACCCGGCGGAGAAGAAATGCACGTCGTCGAGCGCCGTATAGCCCACGCCCATGGCGGCCAGCGACCCGGCGAGCTCGGGCTCCCAGACCCTTTCGGCCAGCCACAGCCCGGCCGGATCGGTTGAGAAGCGGCGGCGGATGTAGTCCCGCATCATGTTCACCTGGCCGCGGCGGTCCTCCTCGGGCAGCAGCGCGAGGATCGGCTCGTAATAGCCGCCGGACAGGATCTCCAGCCGGCCGGCCTTCACCAGCTCCGCCACGCGGTCCAGGTAAGCCGGGTGGCGCTCTTCCAGCCAGTCGTAAAGGATGCCGGAGAAGTGCACCGAAAGGCGCACCCCGGGATGCCGCTCGAGCGCGTCGAAGAAAGGCTTGTAGGCCAGATTGTAGGCCTCCTCAAGCACGCTGTCAAAATTGCCGACAGGCTGGTGGTTGTGGAGGGCGAGGATCAGTTTTACCATTTAGAATAAAGCTGCCATCAGGTCCAGCGGGCTGTCCGACGGCACGCCGCGCCCCTCGATCTTGATGCCGCCGGCGGCCAGCGCCTTCAGCGAGGAGCAGTCCTCGTCGCTGAGGAAGATGGCCTTGCCGATGGAGTGGTTCTTGCCGGCCGAGTAATGCATGCCGCCTATGTTGAGCGTCGGGATCTTCAGGCCCAGTTGCGACAGCGTCAGCGCCTCGGCGAGGCCCGGCAGCAGCAGCAGCACTTTGCGGTCCGACTTTTCCGCGCCGGGCAGGTAGGCCGCGGCCTCGGCCACGGTCAGGATCTTCAGGTCCACGCCTTCGGGCGTGGCGAAGCGCATGATGGCGCGGCGCATCTCGTCGCCGGCCAGCTCGTCCGAGACCACGGCCAGCTCTTCGGCGCGCAGGTGCGGCACCCAGCCCTCCACCACCTGCCCGTGCACCAGTCTGTCGTCAACCCGGTATAAAATTATCACGGTGTCCTCACTTCTTCAGCAGCAGGCTCTTGACCTCGCAGATGGCCTTGCGGCCGTCGTCCACGATCTTGGCCTGCAGCCGGTCGAAATCCAGCGTGGCGCGGTAGGCAAAAGCGGAGGTCATCATGTTGATGTTGACGCCGCAGATGACCGCGCTCTTCGCTATGTCCTTCGCCAGCGGCAGCACCACGTTCATCGGAGTGCCGCCCGGCATGTCTATCAGGAAGACCAGGCCGTCGTCGGAGCGCATCTCGGAGATGGCCGCCTCCACGCATTCCTTCACCCGCTCCAGCGTCATGCGCGGGGAAATGGAGACGTTCTTGAGACCGGCGTTCTGCACGCCCACGATGCCCTCGGCGGCCTCTATCAGGTAGGCCCCGAAGTCCCCGTGGGTAATGACGATTATGTTGATCATAGGTCTGCCCTTTGCCGGGTCCGGCGCTATTTGCGGATGTCCCGGTGGTACTCTGAGACGGAAAAGCCGGAGGCGGCCAGCAGGCGGGCCAGTTCACCGGCTATGTAGACGCTGCGGTGCCTGCCCCCGGTGCAGCCGATGGCCACGGTCAGGTAGGACTTGCCCTCCTTGATGTAGAGCGGCAGCAGCGCGCGGATCTGCTCGGCGTAGGACTTCAGGAAAGTCTTGAAGCCGGGCTGGCGCCGCAGGTACGCGCCCACGGGGGCGTCCTGGCCGGTCTTCCTGCGTAGCGCCGGCACGTAATACGGGTTCGGCAGAAAACGCACGTCCATCACGATGTCGGCGTCCAGCGGGATGCCGTACTTGTAGCCGAAGGAGATGACGGACAGCTTCATCTCGGCGGTGTGCCTGAGCTCGAGCGCGGCGGACAGGATCTCCTTCAGCTCGCCGAGCGTCAGCTTGGTGGTGTCGATGACCTTGTTGGCGCGGGCCTTCAGGTCCATGAGGATGGCGCGCTCCTGTTTGACAGCCGCGGCGATGTTCTTGCCGAGCGGGTGCCGGTGGCGCGTCTCGGAGAAGCGCTGCATCAGCGCCTCGTCGGTGGCGTCGAGGAAGATGATCTTGTAGTCCAGGCCCAGCTTGCCCAGGTTGTCGAGGGTGCGGATGAAGTCCTTGAAAAAGCGGCCTTCGCGGATGTCGATGCCCAGCGCCACGTTCTTCAGATAGCGCCGGTCGCCTATCAGGGTCGCGAACTCGGGGATCAGGGCTATCGGCAGGTTGTCTATGCAGTAGAACCCCAGGTCCTCGAAGGACTTGAGCGCCTGGCTCTTGCCGGCCCCGGACATGCCGGTGATAATGAAGATCTTGCCCTTCAGCTTCGGCGGTTTCATCGGTACTCCCTTACCTCTTGCCCATCTCCCTGATCAGCCCCTCGTTGAAGCGCTTGGCCACGAAGTAGCCCTGGTTCTTCAGGCGCTGGTTCAGCGCGGCCACTTCTATCAGCACGGCCAGGTTGCGGCCCGGGGTCACCGGCAGCCGCAGCGACGGCACGGGCACTTCGAGGATCTGCACCTCGGCCGTGGAGAGGCCGGTGCGGTCGTAGTTAGCCAGCGAGCCGGCAACCACGCTTTCCAGCTTCACGTGCATCTCGATGAGCGACTGGTCCATGATGGACCCGATGCCGAACAGCAGTTCCACGTCGATGATGCCGAGGCCGCGGACTTCCATGTAATGCTTGATGTTCTTGGGCGAGTTGCCCACCAGCATGTAGCCGATGCGGCGCTTGACTTCCACCACGTCGTCGGCGATGAGGATGTGGCCGCGCTTGAGCAGTTCGAGCGCGCACTCCGACTTGCCCACGCCCGAGTCGCCCTGGATCAGCACGCCGAGGCCGTAGACGTTCACCAGCACGCCGTGCGCGTAAGTGATGGCCGCCAGCTGGTCGTCGAGGTAGGTGGTGATCTCGCGGATGAACGCCGAGGTGTCCGAAGTGGTCACCAGCAGCGGGATGCCCGCCTTGTCGCAGGCCTGCCGGATGACCGGCAGCGGCTTGACGCCGCCGGTCACGATCACGCAGGGGATGTCGGGGGAGGAGAACATCTTCTGCAGGTTGGCCATCACCCTGCGGGAGTCCTCTTTCTGGCAGTAGGCGTATTCGCCCTGGCCAATTATCTGGATGCGCTCCGAGCGGAACTGCTCCATGTGCCCGGCGATGGCCAGGCCCGGGCGGTTGATCTCGCTGACCGTCACCTGGCGGTTCAGGTGCCTGGAGCCGGAAACGGCCCGGAGCCCGAGGACCTTCCCGCGGGACTTTATCAGCTCCCGGACCGTGACGAACTTGGCCGGCTTTTTGGGCGGCTGGGACATGGAGCGCGGCGGCCTCTTACTTCTTCACCGGCTGCAGCAGCCCGTAGGTGCTGTCGAGCCGCTTGAAGACCACCTGCAGCTGCTTGGAGCCCTTGTCCTGGAACATCCAGAAGTTGTAGCCGATCTTTTCCATCTCGATGACGGCCTCTTCCTTGTTCATGGGCTTGAGGGGGACGTCCTTGACGACGGAGAAGCGGATCTCGGGGCCCACCAGCGTGGTGAACTCGTCCAGGCCGACGGTCTCGGTGGCGTGGTGGTCGGTGAAGCGCTCTTTGTACTTCTTGACCTGCGCTTCCATCTTGTCCATCGCTTTGTCGATCGCGGAATACATCTCGTCGGACTCGGCGGCGGCTTTCATGGTCTGGTGGCCGGCGTGCACGACGACTTCGGCGGAGTGGATCTTCTTCTCCACGGACACTATCGCCTGGGCCCAGACTATGTTTTCCAGATACTCGTGCAGCTTGGTGAACTTGGCCTCGATGAACTCCTTCACGGGTTTGCTCATCTTTATCTTGCGGGCCACTATATGTATCCTCATGGTATTCCTCCGGGGGTATAAAACAGGCACTTCCCCGCCATTAGCGGGAAGCCTTATTATTATATTTTAACATAAAATGGACTATGCTATCATTATAGGCATGAAGCTGGAGGTCAGGGGGCTGGTAAAGGTCTTCCCGGCGCCGCCGTTCTCGGGCGGGGCGCCGCTGCGTGCCCTGGCAGGGGCCTCCCTGGAGGCCGGCACCGGCGTCACCGGCGTCGGCGGGGCCAACGGCTGCGGCAAAACCACCCTTTTCAAGACTTTGGCCGGAGTGCTGGAAGCCGACGGCGGCGAGATCAGGGCCGGCGGGGAGCCAGCCGACTCCGCCCGCCTGCGCGAACTGGCCGCCTACTGCCCCCCCAATCCGAGGTCCTTCTATTTCAGGCTCAGCGCGGCCGAGAACCTGCGCTTCTTCGGCGCGCTGGCCGGCCTGACCGCCGCGCAGGCCCTGGACCGGGCGCTGCACCTGGCCGACAGGCTGAAGCTCTCCCGCCCGGACCTGGAACGCCGCTTCGACCGGCTGTCCGAGGGCAACATGCAAAAGGTCTCGCTGATCCGCGCCTTCTCGCGGCGGCCGCCGGTGCTGCTGCTCGACGAGCCGTTCCGCGGCCTGGACGGCCTCGCCTGCACGGGCCTGCTGGAACTCATCGCCGAGGTTTCCCGCGCCACCACGGTGATGCTGACGAGCCACAGCCGCGAGCTGATGGCCTCCGCGGCGCACCGCGAACTGCGCATGGCCGACGGCCGCCTCGCCGGGGGTCGGCCATGATCAG
>JAQTZB010000010.1 GCA_028688015.1 Elusimicrobiales bacterium
CGGTGGTGACGCGCACGGGCGGGTTGAAGGACACGGTTTTCTACAACGGCGAGCCGAAGGACTCCAACGGCTTCGCCATCGACTACGCGGACGATGGCCAGCTGAAGTCGGTGCTGGGCCATATCGGTTCGCTCTACGGCTGGAAGGAGAACTGGAACCTGATGGTGCGCAACGCCATGCGCGGCGACTACGCCTGGCACAAGTCCGCCGAGGCCTACATCAAGCTCTTCAACATCGCCGCCCAGCGCCGCCAGCTCTGACCTCAAACAGCAAAGACGACAGCGAACAAAGAGAAGAGCCCCGAAAGGGGCTTTTCTTTTTTTAAGAAGATGCAGAACGGAAGGGGCGCTCGTGGGTGGCGGCCTACCGCAGGGGGTAGGAACGCAAAACGCGCTCGGCCACACCGTGGCCTCGCTCCGCGATTCGGCCTCGGCGCTATGCAAGCCTCGGCCTCACGAGGGTTTTGCTAACCCTACCCCCTGCGGTCTCCGCTGGCTGCTCGCTTGGTATAGTGCTGACAGAGGAGGCGGAGGAGCCAGGGGCCCCTCCCCGCCCGGCACCCGACTGGGCATCTCGCGGATCTAGCACGGGCCTAGGGGGAGGAGGGTCTTTGGGCCCTCGCGGCGTAGGGGCGTTTATACGATAATTATAATGATGCGCAAATACATCACGTGCTGCTCCTTTGCCTTGCTGCTGGCCCTTCCTTTAATTAACGCCGGCGCCCAGACGCTGCCGGTCTTTCCGGTCGACGGGCCGTTCACTGTCCCGCCAGTGACGCCGCCGCCGCCGCCGGTGCCGCTGCCCGCGGTTTCCAGCGCCGCGGCCGTTTCCACCGCGCCTTTCAGTTTCGGAACCGCGCCCGGCGTCTCGTTCTCGGGACAGACGGACATCGCCGCGCTGCTCGAGGGGGCCATCCGCGCCTCCACCTCCACCGTGGATATAGCTGTCTACGGGTTTACCCTGCCCGGCGTGGCGCAGGCGCTGGTGGACGCCAAAGACCGCGGCGTGGCGGTGCGCGTCATCTGCAACGACTCGCACCTCTTCAGCACGCGCGTCAGCGAAGAACTGCAGCTGCTGCTGGATAAGGGCGTCAACGTGCGCTCGCTGCGCGGCGTGGGCCGCTACGGCATCATGCACAACAAGCTGGGCGTCTACGACGGGCGGCTGGTGTCGGCCGGCTCGTTCAACTGGGCCGTCACGGCCAACACCGCCAACAGCGAGAACTCTATCTTCATAAAAGATCCGCACGCTATAGACGGGTATAAGAAATATTACGAGTGGATGTGGAACTTCGCCAGGCCCGCGGCCGCCGGGCCCGGAGAGCCGGTCAAGGATTACGGCCCGCCGCCAGAGGACGGCGCGCGCGCGCTGCAGTTCAACGGCATGCTGCTGCCGGCCTACTCCTTCTCCCCGGGCGGCCGCACCGAGGCCAACATCACCGGCGCCGTAAATTTCGCGCGCGAGCGCGCCGACATCGCCGTCTTCAGCTTCTATTCCACCGACATCGCCCAGGCCGTGGTGAACGCCCACAAGCGCGGCGTGGCGGTGCGCGTGCTGGTGGACCGGGTGCAGGCCAGCCAATCCGAGGTGGGCGAACTGCTGCTAAAGAACGGCGTGCCGTTCCGCTGGAGCCAGGGCTTCGCAGGCAAGGGCGTGATGCACAACAAGTACGCCGTGCTGGATTCCCGCCTGCTGATGACCGGCTCGTTCAACTGGTCCGTGAATGCGCAGGAGAATAATTTCGAGAACATGTACTACACCATGGCGCCCGCGGCGGCCTCGGCTTTCGAGGCGCAGTTCGAGAACCTCTTCTCCAAAGCCGAAACCCCCACCCTGGAAGACCTCCGCAGGGAGCGCGCCCTCTACCGCGCCGGAGCCGGCCGCTGACCGCGCTCCGCGGCAAAGAAAAAGGGAAGCCTTCGCTTCCCCTTTTTTATTGCCGGCGCCGTCGGCTATGACTGCGGGCTGTCGCCTGGAGGGGCCGGCGCTTCAGGGGCTTCCTGCTGCGGGAGTTCCTGCACTTCACCGGCCTTGGCCTTGTCGGTCATCAGGGCCAGGACGATGAGGCCTATCAGGCTGAACAGCCCCAGCAGGCCCCAGGCCCAGGCGTGCCCCTTGCCCATGGCGTAGCAGGAGCAGCCGTAGATGAACAGTATCATGCCGCCCCAGCCGCAGAGAGGCCCCAGAACCGGGATCTGCGCGAAGAGGTTGGGGGCCAGCATCGGCAGCAGCTGGACTATAAAACCAAGACCAATTCCTACGTTGGTGCGGACTTTATACTCGGCTATCATTTAATGGGCCCCCTTAAAGTTTAGATCCCGCGAAAACAGGAAAGCGGAAGTTTCAATCGAAGAGCAGGAAGAGGCAGACGCAGGCCAGCGCCAGGCCGGCCCACGCGGCGACGGTCGAGACGTAGGAGGCCACCCCCCGCGCGGTCACCATGGCAGCCGGGATGAAGGTGGGCTGGTCGGAGGCGAACTTCTTGGCGAAATGCCTGCCTCCGAAGAAGAGGCCGGCGCCTACGGCGGCCATCCCCAGCATAGTGAGCTGTTGGGTCGTCATTTGTCGTCTCCAAAAAGCGCCTCGTTAAGGGCGGCGCTGCCGCCCTGCTGCACCCCTTTGCCAGTGGCGGCCAGGTTGGCCGCTATCTGCGCCTGGCTGGTGCCCAGCAGGCTGGGGATATACCCGTAAACCTTGGCCCCGAAGGAGACCGCGGCCTGCGGCACCGTGCCGTTGGCCAGCGCCGTCTCGAAAGAGGCCACGTTCTTGCCCAGGGTGGACATGTAGCTGGCCCCTTCGGTGCCCAGCAGGTGCGTGGCTTCCTTGGCGAACATCTCGTGCTGCGCGTAGGCGACCTTCTCGAAAGCGTTGACCGAAGCTTCCGCCCCAACGCCCAGCGTAGCGCGGGTCTGCACCTGCTGCACCACGTGCACCACCTCGTGCGCCTTGCCCACGGCGCCGTTGTAGACCACCTTCCCGGCAGAGCCCACGCTTTCGCCTATGGTCCCGCCGTGCGCGACTTCCACGCCGTAGCGCTTGCCCACCTCGGTAACGCCTTTCACCACGTCGTCGGCGTTGGCGGAGGCCTTGATCACCGTCTGCAGCTCTTTGGCCACGGCGTTGGCCGTAGCGGCCTCGGCCTTGGTCATGCCGGTCACGGCGGCGCCGGCCTTGGCTACCTTGATGGCGCCTTCGCCGGCCTTCACGCTCTTGAGCAGGTTGGCGCCGGGGATGAAGGTGACGGCGGCGAGCGCGGTGTCCTTGGCCAGGATGGCGCCGCCCTTGACCAGCGTGCCGGCGCTGGCCCCGTTCTTGTAATCGGTTTTCAGCTCGTGGTAGGAGCCCTCAACGTCCGCCAGGCTGCTGAAAGAGATGAGGCCCTGGGCCGTCTTGGCCGTGTATTTCTTCAGCCCCGCCATAAAGCCGGTCTTGCCCTCCTGCTCTTTCTCCAGGCCTTTCCACCAGGTCTTGGCGTAAGAGGCGGGGCCGCGGTCGGCTTCGGCCGGGACCTTATACTTGGGGGCAGCGGGCTTAGGCGGCGCCTTGGGCTGCGGCTGGTGAGCCGACATCAGCGCCGGCGGCACCGCGGATTTTACCGTGGTGGCGGCCGTGGTCCTGGCCGAGGCGCCCGCTACCTTGCCGCCTTTCAGCTTTGCGGCTCCCTGCGCGTCCGGGTCGCTCCCTGCGGCCTTGGAGCCGTCGTAGAAGCCGGCCAGCTTGCCGCCGGTCAGCGGGCCCTTGCCGCCGAAATCTTTGAGCTTAGTGGAGGAGGCGCCGGCCTTCCACTCGGCGCCTTTCTTGTTTTTTGCCTTCTGCTGCGCGGCCTGCAGCCCCTTCACGCCGGTCAGTTGCCGCACGGCGTCGGTGGTGAGGTAGCGGCCCAGCGCGGCCGCTTCCGCCTGCTCCAGCCCCGCCCCGCGGGCCTTGGCCAGCGCCTGCCGCACTGTCTGGAACTTGCCCTGCACGTACTGGGCATGCTCCGCGCCCAGCCACAGGCGCACGGCGCGCAAGTCCTCCGCTTTGTAAGCGGCCAGCTGCTCGCGCGTGTCGTCCAGGTCCCACTTGGCGACGGCGGCCGAGTAATATTCGCGCACCTCGGCCAGGCGCTCCTGCGCCGGCTCCTGCGCTTCGGCCAGGGCTTCGTTGCGCTCGGCCGGGGCCAGCTGGTTCCAGCTCTCTTCGGTGGGAGCGCCCTGCTCGGTGAAATACTTGAATTTCAGCAGGTGCTCCGGGTGGTTCCAGGGCACGCCTCCTCCTTCCGCGGCGTACGCGGTGGCGGTGAAGAGGAAAACAATGGCGAGCAGTCCGGCTTTCATAAAGATAACTTCCCAAACAGACGTACAAATATTCTACCTCATGGGGGGAGAATGTCAAGGGAGGAAAAAAGAAGGGGAGGCAGTCGCCTCCCCTTCCTGCTAAAGCGCCGCGAACTAGGCTTCCTGTTTCGCCTTTTCGCCGCCCATGTACTTCTTCCTGAACCAGATCTCCAGGTCGTCCATCAGCGAGTAGGTCACCGGCGTCATCAGCAGCGTGATGAGCAGCGACAGTGTCTGCCCGCCGATAATGACCATGGCCATGGTGCGGCGCGTGCCCGAGCCCGCCCCGGTGCCGAGCGCGGTCGGGATCATGCCGGCTATCAGCGTCAGCGTGGTCATCAGGATGGGGCGCAGCCGGGTCTTGTTGGCCTCTATCATGGCCTGGTGGCGCGGCATGCCTTTGGCCCGCAGGGTGTTGGTGTAGTCCACCTGCAGGATGGAGTTCTTGGTCACGATGCCGAACAGCATGAACATGCCCATGATGGCGAACAGCGTCAGGTTCTGCCCGGTGAGGAACAGAGAGATGATGGCGAACGGGATGGTCAGCGGCAGCACGATCATGATCGAGACCGGGTAGACGAAGCTCTCGAACTGGCTGGCCAGCACGATGTAGATGAAGATGAACGCCAGGACGAAGGCGATGCCGAATTCCTTTAACATCTTGCCGAGCTCTTTGGCGCGGCCATAGATGCCGGCCTTGTATTCCGGCGGGGCTTTCAGTTCCTTGAAAGCCTTCTCCGCTTCGGCGATGAGCCGGTTGACGGGGATGTTGTCCACGTTGGCTTTCACCTGCACGTTGCGCTGGCGGTTGAACCGGGCGATCTGGGTGGGGCCCACGCCCTCCACCACGCGCGCCACGCTGTCGAGGCGCGTCACCCGACCGCCTGAGGCCGGGACCATCAGCGCCTCTATCGCTTCCTTGCGGTCGCGGAAAGCTTCCTCCGCGCGCAGGCGCACCTGGTACAGCTCGTCGCCGTCCTTGAACTTGGTGATGTCCTCTTCGCCGCCCACCAGCGTGCGCAGCGAGGTGGCGATGTCCTCCACCTTGACGCCCAGGTCGTGGGCGCGGCTGCGGTCTATCTCCACGCGGTATTCGGGCTTGGCGTAGGAGAAGCTGGTATCCACGTCCACGGCGCCCTTGATGGTGCGCAGCTTGGCGGCCACCGCGCTGGAATATTCGTTGAGCTTCTGCAGGTCCGGGCCGGAAATGTTGTACATCAGCTCGGAGTCGCCGCCGCCGAAGCCGCCGGCCGGCATCACGGCCACGCGCAGGCCCTTGTACTTGCTCATCATCTCGCGTGACGCCAGCAGCAGCTTCTGCATCGGCAAGTCGCGGTCCTTGAGGTCTTCGAGTTCCACCAGCACGTAGCCCTCGTTGGTGGTGGAGCCGCCGAAGTGGCCGCCGGTGCCGGTGCCGATGGAGGAGAGAATGCTTTTAACGTGCGGCAACTGGCGCGTCTCGGTCTCCACCTGGGCGAAGATCTGCTTCATCATGCCGAGGCTGGTGCCTTCCGGCGCGGTGATGTTCACCTGGTAGAGGCCGGTGTCGTCGGCCGGCATGAAGTCCTTGCCCAGGAACATGAACAGCGGAACCATGGAGATCATGATCAGCACGCCGTAGGCCATCATCCGCTTGCGGCGGGCGAGGGCCCACTCCAGCATTACTATGTACTTGGCGGCCAGGTACTCGTTGATGTGGTCGGTGAATTTCTCCAGGCGGGTCTTGGCGCCCGGCTTGATCTTGAGGAACAGCGAGCAGAGCATCGGCGTGAGCGTCAGCGCCACGAAGACGCTGATGGACACGGCGAAGGCGATGGTGAGGCCGTAGCTCTTGAGGAAGCGCCCTATGATGCCGCCCATGTACGCGAGCGGTATGAAGATGACCAGCAGCGCGGCCGACATGGCCACCACTGCGAAGCCGATCTCCCTTGAGCCGTCCTGAGCCGCCTTCAGCGGGCTCATTTTGTGCTCTTCCATGTGGCGGTAGATGTTCTCCAGCATGACGATGGCGTCGTCTACCACGATTCCGACGGCGATGGTGAGGCCCAGCAGGGTCATGGTGTTGATAGTGAAGCCCGCCGCCTGCATGAAGATGAGGGTGCCGATGAGCGAGGTGGGGATGGCCAGCGACGAGATGATGGTGGAACGGAAGTCTCCCAGGAACAGCAGCACCATCAGCGCGGCGAAGATAGCGCCCAGCACCAGGTGCTCCGTCACCGTGTTGACCGAGTCCTTGATGAAGAGGCTCTGGTCGCCGATGATGGTGGTCTCCACTCCGGGCGGGATGGTTCCCTTCAGTTCCGCGAGGCGCTCCTTGATGTTCTTGACCACTGCCACCGTGTTGGTGCCGGACTGCTTCTTGATGACCAGTGTGACCGAGGGCTTGCCGTTATAGTAGGAAGCCGTGGTCATGCGGGCCCCGGTGTCCTCCACGCGGCCGATGTCGGAGACGCGCACCTGCGCGCCGTTGATATTGGCGATGACGATGTCGTTGAAGTCCTTAACATCCTGGATGCGGCCCAGCGTCCGCAGCACGAACTCCTTCTCCTTCTGTTCCACCTTGCCGCCGGGGATCTCTATGTTCTGCTGGGTGATGGCGTCTTTCACCTGCCGGATGGACAGGTTCAGCGCGGAGAGCTTGAGCGGGTTGACGACCAGGTGGATCTCCCGCTCGCGGCCGCCCACGATGTCGATGGCGCCCACGCCGCTGACGGTCTCGATGTTCTCCTTGATCTTTTTCTTGGCTATCTGCGTGAGGTCTATCAGGTCCCTGTTGCCGGAGACCACCACGTTGAGCACGGCCTGCGCGCCGATGTCGAGCTTGCCGATGACCGGGGGATTGGTGCCCTGCGGCAGCTGGGCCAGCACGGAGTTCACCTTGTCGCGCACTTCCTGCGCGGCGATGTCGCCGTTCTTCTCCAGCACGAACTTGATCATCACGAGCGACAGACCCTCGAAGCTGGTGGAGTTGATATCCTCGATGCCGGAGATGGTGTTGACAGCCTCTTCGAGGGGCTTGGTGACGGAAGATTCTATCTCCTCGGGGCCCGCGCCGCGCAGGGAGGTCTGCACCATCACGTAGGGGAATTCCACGTTGGGCATCAGGTCTATGCCCAGGCGCAGGTAGGCGGCCGCGCCCAGCACCACGATGGTGGTGATCATCATGGTGGTGAAGATGGGTTTACTGATGGAGATGTCGGTGATTTTCATGTTTAGCTCTCTATAAACGGAATAGTGAAAAAAATTGTTGGGCTGTTGGTCGGTTAGGCAGTCAGGCTGCAGAACTGCCTAACCGCCTAACTGCCTAGCCGCCTAACTGCCTGACTGCCTGGTCGCCCGGCCTTCCTCAGTTCTGCACCTTTATCTTGCTGCCGTCCTTCAGGCCGTACAGGCCGAAGGTGACCACCTCGTCGCCTTCGCGCAGGCCGCCCACCTGGACGAACTCGGTGGTGCGGATGCCGGTCTTCACCGGCACGCGGCGCGCCAGGCCGCCCTCGGCGGGGGAGAAGACGTAGTCCGCCCCCTCCTCGCTGACCACCGCGCCGGCCGGCACGGACAACGCCGACCCGCGCGCGGCGACTATCAGGCGCACCTCGGCGAACATGCCCGATTTAAGGTTCCCGTCGGTATTATCCACAAGCACTTCCACCATGGTGTTGCGCGAGCGGGAATCCACCACCGGGCTCACGCGGTAGACGCTGCCGGAGAAATAACGGTCCGGGAAGGCGTCCACCTTTACGCGGGCGCGCTGGTCCTTGAAGACCTTGCCGCTGTATTTTTCCGGCACGTCCACGGCAACGCGGACCATGCCCTGGTTGACCACCATGGCGATGGGCGTCTGCGGGGTCACGTTGGCGCCCACGTCCTGGTAGACGCGGCCGATCACGCCGGTCAGCGTGGACGGCACCGGGGCGGGCTCGTAGACCACGCCGGGCTCGTCGCGCTCGATCAGCGCTACGGTCTCGTCCTTCTTCACCGGGTCGCCTTCTCTCAGGACGTTGCGCAGCAGCTTGCCGGAAGTGCGCGGGTAAAGCGTTGCTTCGTCCAGGGCCTTGACCGAGCCCGTGAGGAGGATGTATTCCTCCAGGCTGCGGACCTGGGCCTTCTCGGTTTTGACGAGGAAGCGGTCTTTTTCCACCGCGCCGAGGGCCTCTACGTCCTTGTTGCGGCACCCGGCGGCCAGCGCCGCGGTCGCCGCCGCGAACAGCAGGATAAATATTTTGTTGTTGTTTTTCATATTAAGTCAGTCCTCGCTACTTAGTCTCCGACCGCCCAGTTCAGTTCGGCTTCGGCCGAGCAGACGTCGTGCCTGGCCTGGGTGTAAAGGGTCTGCGACCTGTTCAGCGCCAGTGTCGCGTCGTTGAGGTCCAGCTGACTGGAGAGGCCGTTCTTGAAGCGGGTCTCGGTGGCGGCCAGCGCCTTGCGCGCCTGCGCGACCGAGGTGGCCTGCGAGGCGAGGCGCTCCGCCGCCTCGCGGCCGCCCAGCCAGGCCTTCTTGACGTCTATCTTTATCCTGCGCTCCAGCTCGGCCAGGTTATTGCGGGAGATGTCGGCCTGGTACTTGGCCTGGGCCACCTTGGCGCTGACGGAGCCGCCCGCGAAGAGCGGCACCGAGAGGCGCAGCCCGGCCACGGTGCTCCAGGTGTATTCCCCGGAGGCGGGGAAGGAGTCGTCGGTGGCGCCGTAATACTGCCGCGAGGCGTAGGCGCCCAGGTAAGGCAGGTGCGCGGCGCGCTCTATCTTTATCATCTTCTCGGCCAGCTCCAGCTGCTGCTTCTGGTTCTTGTATTCCGGGCGCGCGGCCAGGGCTTTCTTGTAGAGCCCGGCCGCGTCGGCGGGGATGGCGGGGGCGCAGTCCAGCCCGCCGGAGAGGCTGACTTCGGCTTCCGGGTCGAGGCCCAGCAGGTTCTTAAGTTCCGTCAGGCCCACCTCGTAAAGGTTGCGGGCCTTGGTCAGCGCCGGCTCGGTATTGGAGACCTCCACCTGCTGCCGCAGCACCGCCAGGTCGCTGGCGACGCCCTGCTTGTACTGCGCTTCTATGGTGCCGAGGTGCTGCCTGGCCAGGTCCAGCGCTTCCTGCTGTATCTCCGCCAGCGCCCGGGCCAGCAGCACGGAATAGTAGAGCTGCCTGACGCCCTTGGTTATGCCGGCGCGGGCCGCCTTGTACTGCTCGTCGCTGGCTTCGGAGTAAATGCGCGCCATCCTGATGGCGGTGGCAACTTTGCCTCCGGACCAGAGCACCTGGTTCAGGTCCAGAGAGCCCGCGTAGACGTTGTCCGTCTTGGGGCCCAGCAGGGCCGCGGCCGGCCGCGAGAGGTAATTGGTCCATTGCGCGGAGGCGCTGAGCTGGGGGTAGACCGTGCCCCAGTATTCGTTCACCTTCTCCTTATATATCGCGCGGGCGCTCTCCGCGTTCAGCACGGTGGCGTTGTTGCGCAGCGCGGCGCCCACAGCGGCGTCCACGGTAAGGTCCAGCGGCGCGGCGGCGGCGCCGGCGGCCAGCAGGGCTGAAAGGGCCAGCCCGGCGGCCAGCGCCTTGAGGGAGCGCGCGCCTGCGCAGAGCAGCTTGGACAGGCGGCCCGGCAGGCCTTTGTCCAGACTGGCTACGCCGTTCTCGCGGGCCTCTATCATGAAATAGCCGATGACGGCGCTGATCATGTGCAGGATGCCCTCGATGCCCGCCTTCGAAAGACGATCTTTTCCGGCGGAGGCCTCCATCATGGCGCGCATGGCCGCCCTGTTGCGCTGTTTCAGTTCCCGCGCCATCCCGCTGAGGACGGAGGCCGAGGGGGAGGTCATGATCTTCAGCGCGCACTTGGGCATGTCCGGGTAGCGGCGGATGAACTCCAGGTGGTTGGCGAAGACGCGCTCGACTTTCTGCTCCAGCGTCAGGGCCGGGTCCTGTATTTCGGCGAGCAGCTCGTCGAAATGTTTGGTGCCCTCCACGAAAGACGCCTTTATGAGCTCGTCCTTGTTCTTGAAGTAGTAGTAGAGCACGGGCTTGGTGATCTTGAGCTTGGCGGAGATCTCGCGCATCGAGACCGCGTCGGGGCCGCTCTCGGCCATCAGGGCGGAGGCCGTCTCCAGGATGCGCTGGCGGGTTCTGTCGCCTTTTTTAATTTTTGGTTCTTGTTGTGGTTTCATAGAAAACTTACCTACCGGTAAATAAAATTATAGCAGGCGGCGGGCGCGGCCGTCAACAGGCCAAAAGGCCCAGGCGCGGATAGGCCCTTTAATTTCCGCTTTTTAGGCCTTCCGGACCTATTGCTTTTCGTCAATTAAAAACTATACTGTAAGCGTATTACCCTTGTAATCCCCCTAATTGGCGGGGGAGAATCCACCGTCCGGCCTTAACCGAGCGTCACCAGGGGAAACGAAATGTATTTTCGTTTCTCTTTTTTTTTATCTCAAGGGAACATAAATGAAAAACTATCTGTTACTCTCTCTACTCCTCGCGGCGGCCCCGGCGCTGCCCGCCTCTGCGGAGGAGCAGCTCGGCGTGGACGCCCGCCTTGTAGGCGGCGGCTACTTCTCCGACCCGGCTTTCCAGGACTTCGTGGAGACGGGCGACGGCTACCTGAATTCCAAGAACACCCAGCTGCTGCGCTCCGATTTTAAGGCGCTGCCGCAGGGGCTGCGCGACGCCCCTATCTCGGCCGCCCCGCTGAGCCTGAAAACCCCGCCCCCGCCCGTGCGGCCCGCCGCGGCCAAGGTGCTGCCCGAGGACAGGCCCGGCCTGCCCCAGCTGCCCGCCGGCCACTACAAGGTGACTTTCGCCGGCGATTCCGGCCCGGTGGGCTCCTACGTCAGCCCGCTCGGCTCCGGCTCCCGCTACGCCCGCGAATACGCGCTGCTGGGCGTGGAGATCAAGGGCGACGCTTACGACCAGCTGCTGCCCAAGCTCGAGGCGGCCGGCCTGCGCTTCGCCGGGGAGAAAAACACCTATTCCTCCAAAGCCAAGAAGACCGTGATTCTCGGCTGGGCGCCTTATTCCGCCATAGCGAAGATTTCCAAGATAGCCGGCGTGGCCGGCGTGGGCGTGGAGAAGAAAAGCTCCGGTGTGCCCATGAAGGCGCGCGTGCGCTTCACGCTGAAGGTGCCCTACCAGAACCGGCCCAACGCCTTCGTGCCGGAATTTATAAAGCGGCTCGAACAGAACGAAGGTTTCGACTCCGAGAAATGGTTCCGCCTGCCGCAGAAAACCGCCGATTCCCGCTTCAGCGTGTTCGAGGTGGACGGCGTCCTGCCGGTGGCCGCCATAGGCGAGCTCTCCCGCTCCCCCTTCGTGGCCTCCGTCGAGTTCAACGACTCTTCCCTGTAACCCGGCGCCTCGCGCCGCGGCGGGCCGCTCCGGCGGCCCGTTTTTTTTGCCGCCCGCATAAAAGTTATAATCAACTCCGGCCCGCCCGGCGGGCGCGGCTTATGAGGATAAATTTTCTTATGGACGAACACAGACATTCCCACGAGGCGCCGCGCGCCAACAAGCCCCGCAAGGGCTACAGGGTCGCCTTCCTGCTGGCCTTCTCCGCCGGGCTGCTGGCCGAGATGCTGCTCTTCCTGCAGGCGCAGATGCGCGAGATCACCGTGCTGCTGAAAGAGGATTTCCGCATAGTGGTGGTGCGCGACGAGCGCTCCAAGGAGCCCGCCGACGCCATCGGCGCGGCGCTGGCCGCCCTCCGGGGCACCGAGCAGGCCGTCTTCATCAGCCGGCAGGACCGCCTGGCGCGGCTGAAGACCGAGGAGCCCGAACTGGTGGCCTCGGTGCTGCCGCCAGGCTCCAACCCCATGCCCGATACCTGGGAAGTCATCATGAAAGAGGAGTCGCTGGGTGACCTGAACGCCTGGACCGACGCGGCCTGGCGCATCCCCGGCGTCTCCGACATCAAGTATAAGCCGCTCGAGGCCTATGCGATAATGCATTCCGTCTTTTACGGCCACCTGATAACGCTGGGCCTGGCGCTGGCCTTCCTGGCCTTCATGGTCATGGCCGCGATGACGCTGACGCACGGCCACACCCCGGCCACGCTGGCCGCCTCGCTGGGCGCGGACCGCAACTGGTTCCTGGCCGGCGGGGGCGGCGGCCTGGCCTCGGCGCTGGCCGCCTACGCGGTGGTCTACCCGGTCAAGTACCTCAGCCCGGTCTGGGTCTGGCCCAACCCGCTCTGGCAGGTGGCGATGACCGCCGCCGGCGCGCTGCTGGGCTGGTCGCTGTGCCAGTGGAAGAACGATAAATATTGAGCCCTACAAGATGAACTTAACTCGCTCCCTCCGGCTGCTGGCCGCCGCGGCTTTACTGGCCGCGCCGGCCGCGCTGCCGCCCGGCTGCGGAGCGCAGGCCGCCGTGGACGCCAAGAAGAAAAGCCTGGAGGAGATCAGCCGCCAGCTCGAGGAAAAAAAACGCGAGCTGGAGCAGTACCGCATCGAGGAGGAGCGCATCTCCTCCGAGCTGTCCGGACTGAAGAAGGAGGAGAAGCAGACCTCCGCCCGCCGCCGCGACCTGGAGGACCAGCTGCGGTCCGCCAAGAACCGCACCGCCGAATCCCGCCAGAAGCGCGACTCGCTTGAGAAGGCCAAAAAGACCCTCTCCGGAGACATCTACGGCGAGCTGGTGATGTATTCGCTGCAGAAGGAATTTTATTACCCGTATTTCGGCGGCCGAGACATTTCCAAGGACATGCTGCTGCGCTCTGCCATGTTCAACAAGCGCGCGCTGCTGGTGCGCATGACCGGCGAGACGGACCGCGTCAGCAAGGACATGCTCACGCTGCGCCGCAAGGGCGACGAACTTAAGTCCAAACAGGAACTGCTGCTGCGCCAGGGCGCGCAGCAGAAGACCCTGCTGCGGGCCAAACAGGGCGAACTGGACCGAACCCGCGAGCAGCAGGCCAAGCTGTCGCTGGAACTGCAGAACCTGCAGAACGCCGCGCTGGGGCTGAACCGCCTGGTAAAAAAACTGCAGAAACAGGCGCCGTACCGCGCGGCCGAAGGCGGGGACCTGCCTATCGCGAAGGGCTCTATGGCCTGGCCGGCCAACGGCAAGGTGATCAGCCGCTTCGGGCGCGAGGACGTGCCGGGCCTGAAGACCTGGATCGTGCGCGAGGGCATCCGCATAGCCACCGAGCCCGCCGCGCCTGTGCGGGCGGCCCTGGCCGGCAAGGTGATCTACGCCGGGCCTTTCCGCACCTACGGCAACGTGGTCATAGTCGACCATGAGAAGGGTTTCTTCACTATCTACGGCCTGCTCTCCCGCATCGACGCGGCTAAAGGCCAGGCGGTGGAAGCCGCCGCGGCGCTGGGCCTCGCCGGAGAGGACACCCAGGCCATGAGCTCCGGCAAAAAATCCTCAGCCAGCGCCGTCTACTTCGAGATCCGCAAAGGCGACCGCGCCCTGGACCCTCTCAAGTGGCTCCCCAGCACCATCTCCCAGTAAATAAATAAACCCCACCTGTGGGGCGCTCGTTATGTCGGCGGCCTACCGCGAGGTGGGCCGGTAAGGGTATGCCTTCTCCGGGTACGCTCGCCACACCGTGGCTCGCTCTGTCAGTCGGCCCTCGCGCTTACGCAAGCTCGGGCCGACCGAGGCCCCTGCGAAGGCATACCCTCACCGTCCCTCCGTCCCTGTCAGTACGATACCAAGCGAGCAACCAGCGGAGACCGCAGGGGGTAGGGTTAGCAAAACCCTCATGAGCCCGAGGCTTGCGTAGCGCCGAGGGCGAATGCGGAGCGAGCGCACGGTGTGCGCGAGTGCGTTTTGCGTTCCTACCCCCTGCGGTAGGCCGCCAAACCACGAGCGCCCTCCCCTGCTGGACCCGACTGGGCATCTCGCGGTCTCCCCTTACTGTAAAAACGCGAAAATTTAGATATAATTAAGATATTAATGGTCCCGGCCTGGAAAATGGCCGGTTTTTCCCGTTTTGGATGGTTTCAAGGAGCCTTTATATGAAGAACGCACGGAAACTGGTTTACATCACGCTGTCGGCGCTGATCATCGGGGCGGTCTTTCCCTATGTCAACTTCGCGCTGGACAATACCTACCAACACCTCAAGGTTATAGTGGACGTGATGGAGCTCATCAAAGAGAGCTATGTCGAACAGATAGACCCCCAGAAGCTGGTCTACGGCGCCGCCAAGGGCATGGTTGGCGAACTGGACGATTTCTCCCAGTTCATGGAGCCCGACGTTTACGAGCGCGTCAAGAGCGATACCGAGGGCGAGTTCGGCGGCATCGGCATCCGCGTGGACGTCAAGGACGGCTGGCTGACCGTCGTCACCCCGCTGCCCGGCACCCCGGCCTTCAAGGCCGAGATGATGCCCGGCGACAAGATCATCAAGATAGAGGGCGAGACCACCAAGGACCTGGTCATAGACGAGGCCATCAAAAAGCTGCGCGGCAAGCCCGGTACCCAGGTCAAGATCACCATCGCCCGCGAGCCCGAGGATAAGAACGCCGAGTGGATCAACAAGGACATCACCCTGACCCGCGAGCTCATCAAGTCCGAGAACGTCAAATGGCGCATGCTCGACAACAAGACCGGCTACATCAAGATCGTGGAGTTCACCGGCCACTGCACCGAGAACTTCGACAAGGCCATGGCCGAGCTGAAAGGCAAGGGCATGGAGGCCCTGGTCATCGACCTGCGCTATAACCCGGGCGGCCTGCTGTCTGCCGCGGTGGACATCTCCAAGCTGTTCATGAACGACAACAAGATGATCGTCTACACCAAGGGCCGCAAGCCCGAGAACTACCAGGAGTTCCGCGCCAACGGCAAGGCGCCGCACGAACTGCTGCCCCTGGTCGTGCTGATGAACCGCTATTCCGCCAGCGCCTCCGAGATCGTGGCCGGCGCCATGCAGGACAACAAGCGCGCCGTCATCATAGGCGAGCGTTCGTTCGGCAAGGCCAGCGTGCAGAGCATGATCCCGCTGTCGGACAAGTCCGCCCTGCGCCTGACCATAGCCAAGTACTACACGCCCAGCGGCAAGTCCATCCAGCATGACGCCAAGAACGAGACCGGCGGCATCACTCCGGACATTGAGGTGAAAGTGCCGCTCGAGACCGAGAAGAAGCTGCTGCAGCAGGGCGACGAACTCTATTACCCCGGCAAGGAAGAGAAGGCCGAGAAGAAGAAGGACGCCCCGCGCGACGAGGTGCTGGAGCGCGGCGTGGAGCTGCTCAAGGCCCGCGAGGTCCTCGGCAACCTGAAGCCCGGCAAATAAGCCGCGCCGATGAAGATACTGGCCTTCGAGACTACCTGCGACGAAACCTCGGCCGCCGTGCTGGCGGGAGGGGAGTTGCGCTCGAACGCCGTTTTCTCCCAGATCAGCCTGCACCGCAAGTACAGCGGCGTGGTGCCCGAGTTGGCCAGCCGCGCGCACCTGGAGAAGATCCCCTTCGTGCTGCGCGGCGCGCTGGGCCGCGCCGGCGTTAAGACCCCGCTTGCGCGCGGGGCCTTCGACGCGGTGGCGTTCTCGCGAGGGCCCGGGCTGCCGGGCGCGCTGATGGTGGGCCGCGTGGCCGCCGAGGCCGCGGCCGAGCTGGCCGGCGTTCCGCTCATAGGCGTAAACCACCTGGAAGGCCACCTGCTGGCCTGCGAGTTCGAAAAAGGAAAGGCGTCGCGCCCGCTGCAGTTCCCGCTGGCGGCGCTGCTGGTGTCCGGCGGCCACACCGAGCTGTGGCACGCCCGGGGCTATGGCGATTACAAAGTGCTCGGCCGCACCCGCGACGACGCGGCCGGAGAGGCCTTCGATAAGGTGGCCAAGCTGCTGGGCTTGGACTACCCTGGCGGCCCCTCGGTGGAGAAGGACGCGGCCAGGGCCAAAGGCAAGGGGCCGGCCTTCCCGCGCCCCCACATGCCGGGCACGCGGGATTTCTCTTTCAGCGGCCTGAAGACCGCCGTCAGTTACTACCTGGCGGGCCGTCTCGGCCCGGACTTTTACAAGAAGGGCCTGCGGCTGCCGCTCGCAGAGAGGGCGCAGGTCTGCCGCGAATTCCAGGACGCCGTGGTGGAGACGCTGGTCCGCAAGACCGCGGAGACAGCGCGGTCGCTGGGGCTTAAACGCATAGCCGTGGGCGGGGGAGTTTCAGCCAACGGGGCGCTGCGGGCAGCTTTCTCGAAGCTGGAAGGCTTCGAAGTGCGCTTCTCGGAAAAGGCCTATTGCTCGGACAACGCCGCCATGGTGGCCCTGTGCGCGCTGCGGCGCCTGCAGGCCGGCAAGTTCCGCAACAGCCTGCGCGTGGCCCCGGAACTGGCTGCCCCGGGCTGGTAAAAGGTGTTCGCAATATTCCCGTAATATAGACGGGCTATAAATTAAAAGATGCTGATCTGGCTGCTCTCGGACTACGACCACAGGAAACACCTGGCTTTCAAGGGCCTGCTGGGGCGCTTTTCCGCCGCCTACCCGGACGTGCACGCCGAGTTCGCCGTGAAGAGCCGCAAGAGCATGTGGGAGAGCTTGTTCGCCCACCTGCGCGATCCCAAGCGCAACCCGCTGGCGGACGTCATAGAGATACCCCAGAACTGGACCGAGCTGTTCGCCCGGTTGGGCCTGCTGGCCGAGCTGTCCTCCGGGCTGGAGGCCCTGGCGCAGCGCCGCTATCCGGAATTCGTGCTGAAGGAGCTGTGCCGCACCGAGGACACCCGCGCCTACTCCGCCCCCTGGTGGCTGGAGGCCCCGGCGCTCTATTACCGGCCGCAGGCGCTCAAGGGCGCCGTGCAGGACCCGGAAAAAGAGCTGGCCAGCTGGGACGGTTTCCGCGCCGCGCTGGACCGCATCCGCCCGCCTTCGCGCCGGGAGAATTACCGCGCCCTCTCGGTGCCCGGTTCCTCCGGCTCGGTATCCGTGTTCGACGTGCTGCCGCGCGTCTGGGGCCGCCGCGGCGGCCTGTTCTCCGACGATTTCAACCGCGCCACCTTCAACCGCGAGGAGACCCTGGGCGGCGTGGAGGACTGGCTGGAGCTGGCCGTGCACGGCAAGATAGAACTGTTCAGCGGCGACCGGCTGGAGAACGGCCAGCAGCCGGCCGACGACTGCGCCTTCCTGATCTCCGGGCGCAAGCTGCCCGGCGCGGCCAGGCAGGGCCTGAAACTGCTGCCTTATCCCGGCTATCCTTCCGGCGGCGGCCTGCTGCTGGTGCATAACCTGGGCGTCTCAGCCTCCACGCGCGACCACGGCTCGGCCGCGGCCTTCGTCGCCTGGGCGATGGAGCCGCGCAACTCCGCCGCTTTCGCCGAGAGCTTCGGGGCCTTTCCGTGCCTGAAGCCGGCCTTCGAGGAGCGGCTGCGCGAGGAGCGCGAGACCGGAGTTTACCGGCGCCTGTTCTCCGCGCCCGAGCTGATGCCGAACATCATGGTTTACCCCACGGCCGAGCTGCTGCTGGAGCGGGCGCTGTGGAACCTGTCGCTCAAGATCGCGCGCAACGACTACGAACGCGAGGACCTGACCAGGGAGATGATCATGGCCCAGGGTGAGGCGGACTACCTGCTGTCGCTGTACTAGAGGAAGAAGCGTTAAGATTTCAGAATGCTTAAAAAGAAAGGGCTAGAACCGGGGGCCGGCAAGGCCACCTACGACGGGCGGGACGCCTTCATGAAGGCGTGCCTGGAGGCCGCCGCGGCCCAGTTCGCCCTCGACGGCGCCTCGTTCTACGAGTTCGACGAGAAGAGCGGCCTGCTGCGGCTGCGCCTGCGCCACGCCTCCGGCGTGACCTTCGAGCACGAGGAGAACCTGCGCCCGGCGCCCGGCTCGGCGGCGGCGCGCTCGCTGGAATCGCTGGAGGCGGCGGTCTCCAAGGGGCCCGGCGGCAGCTTCCTGTATTCGCCTTTCCGCTTCGACTACTGCGACCCGTCGGGCGGCCGCGGCGTGATCCCCTGCTTCGGCCTGGTGCGCCTGGAGCGCTCGCCGCGCAAGCGCGGTTTCACCAAGGCGGAGGCCGGCAAGGCCGACGCCTACCTGCGCTCCTACCTGCGCGACTACTACAAGGCCGAGTTCTTCTCGCTGAACCGCAAGTACGAGAAGAACGTCTCCGCCATCACCGAGCTGACCGAGGTGTTCGCCACCGCCCTGCGCATGGGCGACAGCTTCAAACACATTCTCTCCGGCATCCAGACCTATTTCGGCTTCGACCGCGTGCGGCTCTACCTCATCGACGAGAAGAACCGCAAGCTCAAGGGCGAGCTGTCCGCCGACATCCGCGGCCAGGTCAAGAGCATCTCCTACGAGGAGATCCCGCTGGAGGCTGGGGCGCACCGCTTCGCGGACATCGTGCTGGGGCGCTCCTCGGGCGCGTTCATGGAGCGCTACAAGGACTGCGTGCTCTACATGCCGCTGGCGGTGCAGGGCGTCACCATCGGCCTGCTCATCGTGGACAACCTGCTCAGCCAGCAGCGCATAGAGCCGCAGGAACTGGCCATGCTCAAATCCTTCGGCGGCCAGATAGCGCTGGCCGTGGACAATTCCCGCCTGTTCGACAAGGTCGAGGAGCTGTCGCTCTACGACGAGCTGACCAAGCTGCCGCTGCGCCGCTACTTCAACCAGCGCTTCCAGGAGGAGTTCTACCGCGCCGAGCGCTTCAAGCAGCCGCTGGCCATGATCTGGGCGGACATCGACTTCTTCAAGGAAGTCAACGACACCTATGGCCACCAGATCGGCGACAAGGTGCTCAAGGAAGCCGGGCGCGTCATCCTGTCGAATCTCCGCAAGATCGACTTCCCGTGCCGCTACGGCGGCGACGAGATCATCATCCTGCTGCCGCAGGCCACCGGCCTCGAGGCCCAGCGCCTGGCGCAGCGCCTCAGCTCCGAACTGGCCGAACTGCGCATCCCGGTGCCTTTTTCCACCGCCAAGGAACTGCGCGTCACCATGAGCATAGGCGTCTCCACTTTCCCGCAGGACGCCTCCACCATGGACGCGCTGCTTGAGAAGGCCGATGACGCGCTGTACTGGGTGAAATCCCACGGGCGCGGCAAGATAGCTCTTTATTCCGAGATAGCCGAAGAGAAGAAACAGGCCGAGCCGGCCGGGGGAAACATCAATGCTCCAGCGAAATAACCTGACCCTCATCGCCCTGCTGCTGGCGGCCCTGACCGCCCCGGCGGCGGCTTTCTTCGAGGACCTGCCTGCGGGCGCCCGGCAGGCCGGTTTCGGCGGACAGCAGGCCGGGCTCGAGGACCCGCTCGCCTTCTGGGCCAACCCGGCCCTGCCGGGCGCGTCGCGCAAGTTCGAGACCGGCGCGCATTTCCTCGCTTCCGAGCGCACCCCGCAGGGGCCCGCCGAGCTGCGCGCCTACGGGGCCTGGGCCCTGATCCCGCGCATGGCCTACGGCAAGATGGGGACGTTCTCGCTGGGCGGCCAGTACCGCGACGACGGGGACGGCGCCTTCTCGCAGAAGACCATCTCGTTCGGCTGGGGCACCTGGCAGCTGCTGCGGGGCGACTCCGGCGCGCTGGACTTCGGCGCTAACCTGAAGATCCTCAGCGCCGCGGCCGAGGGCGGCGATTCGGCCTCCGGCGCCGCGCTGGACCTGGGAGGCGTGTTCCGCCCCGACGGCCGCCACGCGGTGGGGTTTGCGCTGCTGAACCTCAACAATCCCTCTTTCGACGCCGGCCTCCTCAAGGACAAGGCCCCGCTGACGGCGCGGCTTGGCGTCTCCGAGCGGCGCGAAGACTACACGCTTTCCCTGGACCTGGCCAAGCGCACTGCCTCCGCCGGGCGGAAGGGCAACTTCAGCCTGAACCCCGGAGTGGAGCACGCCTGGCGCACCGAGCGCGCCGGCCTGCTGTTCTCGCGCGCGGGCCTGTTCCTGGCCGAACGCGCCTCCGCGCTCTCCGCGGGCCTCGGCTGGAAGCACCTGGCCTCCGAGTTTTCCTACGGCGTCTCGCTGCCGCTCACCGGCGCAGTGGTGCCCGCCCATTCTTTCACGCTGGCGCTGCGCTTCGGCGACCGCGACATAGAGGCCGAATACGAGCGCCTGATCAAGCAGGAAATAAAATACCGCAAGGACCTGGTGGAGGCGCTCGACGAATCCGCCCGCCGCGAGGCGCGCCTGCGCGAAGAGATGGCCTCGCTGAAGGCGGAAGTGGACGCGCTGAGCGCCCGCCTGAAAGACACCCAGGAGCAGAAGGCCGCCGTGAGCGGAGAGAAGGAACGCCTGGCCTCCGTGGTGCGGCGCCAGGCCGCGGCCGAGGCCGAGTTGAAGGCGCTGGCCGAGAAGCGCGCCGCGGACAAGCTTAACCAGGCGCGCTACGATTTCAGCCTGGACTGGCAGGGCTACCTGAAGCTCAAGAGCGGAGGGGCGCCGGCCGACGTGCTGAAGGCCTCGCTGCAGCGCATCGTGACGCAGTACCAGGACTCGGGCATAGATATCAGCCAGGCCACCGTGGAACTGCAGCGGCTGGTGCGCTGAGGCCCCGGCGATGAAAATTTAAGTTATGACCAAACACCGAAACCTTTTTTACACCGCCTGCCTGGCGCTGGCCGCCGCGTTCCTCGCGGCGCCCGCCGCCGCGCAGCAGCTTTATATCTCCAGCCTGAACACCTGGTTCCGCCCGGGCGGCAACGGCTACTGCAGCGACGTCACCGCCGCGGTCACCGTGAACGTGACCGGCGCCGTCAACCAGGTCTTCTCGCGGGCCGGCGTGGCCGGCACGGTCTCGGTGGACTGGGATAACGACGGGTGGGAAGATTGGAACTACGCTGAGAATATCACTCTCTCCGGTACCTATACCGGCACCCTCACGGGCACTCTTACCGGTTTCGACAGTTACGCCAGCGGCAATATCAACGCCAATCCCGGCGACCTCGTCACGGCGGCCATCACCGGCAATTCAGGCAACGCCGGCCCCGTCACCTGCACCACGCCCGCGATCGACACCGGCAATATCTACGTCTACGCCACAGGTGTTTTTGGCGGCACTTTCACGGCGCCGTACAGCCGCGCTCTGACCAGTCCGGCGCTGATCTGCGCCGGAGATTCCGGCGGAGTTAATCCTACTTACACCTGGACGCCAGACGCCGCGCCCACTGTGGCGGGCACCATCTCCGGCACGGTCACCGGCGGCCCTTCCACCGGCAGCGACATCCCGGTCTCTTTTTACACCGCCAACGGCAACCCCTGGCGGGATTCCGCCTATATCCAGTTCGAGCGGCCCATTACCACTTATCCCGGGGCCTGCCTGGGCCTCTGCGCCACCGTGGTCTGCGTCAGCACGGCCGGAGCCTTCGGCATAGACGAACTGAGCTTCGAGGTCTTCAAGTTCGCCAGCGGCTCCAACCCGCTGGACCCGGCTTCCACGCCGCCCATCCGCACCATCAACATGTACAACGTCGGCAGCTGCCCGGAGGGCGCTTACCCCGACGCGACCGTGGTGGGCACCTACTGCGCCAACTGGGACGGCGCGTATAACATGAACGGCATGTTCGGCAAGACCAACGGCCAGTTCGGCTTCCGGACCAAGGTGAAGACCAACCAGGTCAGCCAGACGGCGGGCAATATCTCCATCGAGCAGACCTCGGCCTACCCCGGCCAGAACCAGAGCCCCATCCAGGTGAACGTGACCAACATCCACTCGGTGCGGTCCAGCCCCACGGTGGTGGGGCGCATCACCGGCGTGGGCGCCGCGCCCTATAACATGCTCTACCGCCTCAGCAAGGACGCGCTGGTGACCATGAAGGTCTATAGCGCCAACGTGCAGGGCTCGCTGACGCTGGTGCGCACGCTGTTCCAGAACGTGCCGCGCGTGGGCGAAGGCGCGCCCGACGGCACGCTGACCAACGGTGACTTCTGGGACGGCCGCGACAGCGACGGCAACTTCGTGCCGGCCGGCAACTATATCACCGAGATCGACGCTAAGTCCAACGACGCGCCCGCCTACGCCGCGGACGAGGCCTGGCCCGTGCAGGTGCAGATGTCGCTGGACCCGCTGCAGATCACCGACGTGGCCATCAAGCCGCTGGGCCCCTCGTCCACGGACATGGCCACCCTCAGCTACATGCTGACCGAGGCGGCCACGGTGTACGTGAACATCTACCCGCCTGGCACTGACATCTCTTATAATACGGTGCCGCCGCTCGCTTCCGCGGCCCCGCTGCGCAGCTTCAGGGAGGAACAGCCGTCGCGCCAGACGCAGACGGTGATGTGGGACGGGCGCGATAACGCCGGGCACCCGGTCTGCGACGGCGACTACATGTACGCCCTCTGGGCCGAGCTGCCTTCGAGCTACCCCCTAAGCGGCGTGATCCGCTCCACGCGGACCATGATAGGCGCCGTCCCGGTGGCGCGCGGCGACGTGGTGGCGCTGCTGAACCCTTCGTCCACGGTGATCGGCTCCACGCAGCAGGTGGCCGGCCTGGACCCGTTCTATTTCCGCTACACCCCGGCCAGGGATACGGTCGTCAGCCTCAACATCAAGAGCATGGACGGCACCGTCATGGTGCGCCGGCTCGTAGAGAACAAGCTCCGGGAGGCGAATTTCTCCAACCGCGAGTTGTGGGACGGCAAGGACGACGCCGGGCTGTTCGTCTCCAGCGGGCCCTACCTGGCGGAACTGATCACCAACGACTCGTTCCAGTGCGCCCCGGTGAAGACCTCCACTGTCACGGCGGTCATCCCGGTCAACATGTTCCGCACGGTGGACCTGCGGACCACGCCGCTGATGGGCGGGACGTCGGACACGGCACGCATAGCGTTCGAGCTGTCGCAGCCGATGTACATGAAGCTGAATATTTACCCCACGAGCACGGTGATCAACCCGTCGGTGTGGCCGCCTACGGTGGCGGCGACGCCGAAGTACAGCGTGGAAGGCATGCGGCCGGGGCGGTTCCGGGTGACTGAATACTGGGACGGTCGCGACACCAACGGGCGGCTGGTGGAGGACGGGCGGTACCCGTTCACGCTGGTGGCCTACACCACGGGCACGGCGCAGGTGCTGTACGCCACGGATAAGACCTACGGCTACGTGGACGTGTCGCGCGGGAAGATCATCTTCACCATGTTCGACGTGGTCCCGACGATCCCCACGATGTACAACTCTTCGGACACGGTGAAGCTGCCGCCTTACGAGATCGACTACGCGGTGACGCGGCAGTCGCGGGTGTCGGTGAAGATCCTGGACGCCAACGGGGGCGCGCAGCACGGGCAGACCATCGCGACGGTGATAGACGAGGACCGTGGCGTGCGGGACGGGGACATTCTTTATAAAGAGTTCTGGGACGGCAAGGACGACAACGCCAATTTCGTGGCGGCGGGGTCGTACGACGTGCGGATTACGGCGAAGGACATCGATATCGACCCGCAGCTGAACTCGATGGCGACGGTGCAGATGACGATAGACGTGGACCCGCTGCGGATCTACGACGTGTCGATCATACCGCTGACGCTGGAGAACCCTGCGGTGGTATCGTACCAGGTGTCGGAGCCGATGAAAGTGGCAACTAAGATCTACAAGCCCGGGACGAACGTGACGGCCAGCCCGTGGATAGACCCGCCCGGCAAGCTGGTCAAGCGCATAGTGGGCGTGCGGCCGGCGCGGACGTCGATCTCGGAATACTGGGACGGCACGGACCTGACGCTGTCCAAGGTGCCGGACGGCAACTATGTCTTTTCCATCTACGGCTCTACGGTCACGGAAAACATCAGCACGCTGAACGGGGATGTGACGAACGCGGCCTATATCTCGCCGGACGTTATCACGGCCAACGTGCCGGTGACGCGCGGCGGCACGGCGGACCTGTGCGCGGACTTCGCGCACGAGAGCTTCTTCGCGCCGAACCCGTACACCGGGACGAGCGGGTGGTTCAAGATCCCGTTGATCATGAACGGCTGGGTGAGCCTGAAGATGTACAACATCGCGGGCGACCTGGTGTACAAGCGGCAGTACGGCGACGTGAACAACCCGCGGGCCGGCGGCGACAACATAGACGGCAACGGGCGGTGTTCGGTTACGCAGACGCACGAGGCGTGCTGGCCGCGGGTGAACAGCTACGGGCGGACGGTGGCGCCGGGCGTGTATTTCGCGGTGATCAGGTATGAGGCTACGGACGGCACGAAGGACGTCTGCCAGACGATCAAGAAGATCCTGATCCCGTAGACCCCGGGCGTAACCTTTTGTTAACAATTAGTTCACTCCCGGTTAATACCCCCCTGCTAAACTAACAGTGTGGGAAAAGGCTGTACCGCGGCGAGACCGCGGCGCAGCCGGCGGTTTTACGGCCCTTTTATGGAAAGTAAAGACATAGACAGGCACCTAAACGACCTCTGGAAGAAGGTTTCGGGCAGCGAGTACGTCCCCGAGGCGCAGCCGCTGCCGCCCGATATCCGCCAGGGCAGCATGGATACCCTGCGGCTGCTGCGCGACAATTTCTCCAAGGCGGAGGGGGAGTGGCGGGCCCTGCTGGCCGGCAAGGACGCCCAGCTGCGCGACCTCACGGCGCAGCTGGAGGAGACCAAGGCCCACCTCAGCGAGATCAAGCAGCATTACCAGGAAGCCCGCGAGAAGTCCCTGAACGAGGAACTCTCGGTGGCGCTCAATTTGGAAGAGTCCAGGAAATTGCTGGATACGCAGAAGAAAAACCACGCGCGCGAGATAGCTCTGCTCCGGGAGCTGCTGGAGCGTACCAAGGTGGAGATGGTCAGCCTGCAGGGCCGCGTGGAAGCCGTCCGCTCCGAGCGCGACGCCGCGCGCGAAAAATTCAGCGCCCTGGCCGCCGAGAAGCGCGACCTCGACGACGCCAAGGCCGGGCTGGACGCCCGGCTGGCCGATTCCAAAGAGGCCGTGGAGAAGACCCTGGCCGAGCTGCTCAGCGAGCGCAAGAACCGCCGCGACGATGCGGCGAAGATGAAGGACCTGGAAGGCCAGGTGAAAGACCTGACCGGCCGCCTCGACGCGGCCAAGGCCAACTGGGACGCCGAGCGCACCCAGTGGCGCGAGCTGTGGGACCGCGAGCGCTCCGTCTGGGAGACGCACCGCCAGGAGTTCGCTGTGTGGGAGGAGCGCCTGCGCTCCGAGCGCGAGGCCTGGACCCTGAAGATGCGCGAGGCTGAGTCCAAGGGCGTGGAGAACGCCGCCGGCCTGGCCAATGTGCTGAAAGAATCCAGCCAGTGGTCCGAGAAGGTCACGCAGGTGCTGAAGCTCTACGCCCTGAAAGGCGTGGAGCTGCCCAGCGTGTTCGTGTCCGCCGCCCCCGACCAGAAATTCATGGGCGCCCGCAAGAGCGTTACCCGCGCGCTGGCTATCGGCCTGGCCGGCCTCCTGCTGCTCTCCGTAGCCGGCTGGCAGGCCTGGGCCTGGCGCGCCAAAGTGCATTATAAGCTGCTGGCCACGGTCCCGCTGGACCTGCCCAACCCCGCCGGCCTGGCCGTCACCAAGGACGGCATCTGGCTGGCCGACTGGAACCGCGGACTTTCCCTTAAAGACCTGAAAGACTACTCTACCCTGCGCGCGCTGCCGCAGCCCGCGGGGCTGCCGCTGCGCCCCGGCGCCCTGGCGCCCTCCGACGCCGGGCTGTGGACGCTGGACCTGGCCCAGCTGCGCTACGCGCGGCAGGGGTACAAGGACGGTGCGCTGACCGATTCAGTAAAGACTCCCGGCCCGGCCCCGCAGGGCGCCGCCTGGGACGGCTACGGCCTGTGGGCTTTCGACGCCTCCTCGGGCCTGCTCTACAAGTACGGCCTGGACCCGGCCGCCGGCGCCGCCGCCACCTATACCCTGGACGGGGTGAAGAGCCTGGCCTGCATGCAGTGGGTGGACGGCCAGCTCTGGACCCTGGACGGCAAAAACACCCTGCGCCGCTACGCGCTGACGGAGGGCGGTTTCGAGCTGCTCTCCAGCCAGCCTTTCGGCAAGCGGGCCGCCCTGGCTTTCTGGGCCGAAGCCGGCACGCTGTGGACCATAGAGAAGGCCGGCGCGCTGGGTGGCGGCTACGAGCTGAAGAGATATTCCCTCAAGACATATAAATAACGATTCTTATTGATTTCATTATGATTAAAATGGCAAAATTGGACAGTAAATTCAGGCAGGAGCGGGCTGGTCCCGCCTGCCCCGTTTTGCCTTTTTATTGAGGAAGATTATGCTGAAAAAACTGATCTCATCGCTGGGCGCGCTGGCCCTCTTCGCCGGCCTGGCCTCCACGGCCGCCGCCCAGCAGCTCTACATCAATAGCATAGACGTAGGCGACGGCGGCTATACCTACTGCAACAGCGGCGCGCTCGGCACTTCCAGGTCTTTCGTGACCGCCGGCGGCAATCCCTGGAGGGATTCCGCCTATATCCAGTTCGAGCGGCCCATCGCCAGCTATCCCGGCGCCTGCCTGGCGCTCTGCGTCCAGATAGTCTGCGTCAGCACGGCCGGAGCCTTCGGCATAGACGAGCTCAGCTTCGAGGTCTTCAAGTTCGCCGGCGGCTCCAACCCCCTGGACCCGGCCTCCACGCCGCCCATCCGCACCATCAACATGTATAACATAGGCACCTGCCCCGAGGGCGCCTATCCTAACGCGACCGTGATCGGCACCTATTGCGCCAACTGGGACGGCTCCTATAACATGAACGGCATGTTCGGTAAGACCAACGGCCAGTTCGGCTTCCGCGCCAAGGTAAAGACCAACCAGGTCAGCCAGACGGCGGGCAATATCTCCATCGAGCAGACCTCGGCCTACCCCGGCCAGAACCAGATCCCTATCCAGGTCAACGTGACCAATATCCACTCGGTGCGGTCCAGCCCCACGGTGGTGGGGCGCATCACCGGCGTGGGCGCGGCGCCCTATAACATGCTCTACCGCCTCAGCAAGGACGCGCTGGTGACCATGAAGGTCTACCGCGTCATGAGCGACGGCGATTTTACGCTGGTGCGCACGCTGTTCCAGAACGTGCCGCGCGTGGGCGAAGGCACGCCCGACGGCACGCTGACCAACGGCGACTTCTGGGACGGCCGCGACAGCGACGGCAACTTCGTGCCGGCCGGCAACTACATAACCGAGATCGACGCCAAGTCCAACGACGCGCCCACCTACGCCACCGACAACGCGTGGCCCGTGCAGGTGCAGATGTCGCTGGACCCGCTGCAGATCACCGACGTGGCCATCAAGCCGCTGGGCCCCTCGTCCACGGACATGGCCACTCTCAGCTACATGCTGACCGAGGCGGCCACGGTGTACGTGAACATCTACCCGCCGGGCACGGATATCTCTTTCAATACGGTGCCGCCCAACGCGGGCGTGGCCCCGCTGCGCAGCTTCATGGAGACGCAGACGTCGCGGCAGACGCAGACGGTGATGTGGGACGGGCGCGATAACGCCGGGCACCCGGTCTGCGACGGCGACTACATGTACGCCGTCTGGGCCGAGCTGCCTTCCAGCTACCCGGCCAGCGGCGTCATCCGGTCCACCCGGACCATGATAGGCACCATCCCGGTGGCGCGCGGCGACGTGCTGGCGCTGCTGAACCCTTCGTCCACGGTGATCGGCTCCACGCAGCAGGTGGCCGGCCTGGACCCGTTCTATTTCCGCTACACCCCGTCCCGCGACGCGTGGGTGACGCTCAACATCAAGCGCATGACCGGAGACAGCGCCTCCCTGGTGCGCCGCGTGGTCAACCGCGAGATGCGCTTTGCGAATTTCTCCAACCGCGAGCTGTGGGACGGCAAGGACGACGCCGGGCTGTTCGTCTCCAGCGGGTCCTACCTGGCGGAACTGATAACCGAAGACCCGTTCCAGTGCAGCCAGCTCAAGACCTCCACTGTCACGGCGGTCATCCCAGTGGACATGTTCCGCACGGTGGACCTGCGGACCACGCCGCTGATGGGCGGGACGTCGGACACGGCGCGCATAGCGTTCGAGCTGTCGCAGCCGATGTACATGAAGCTGAATATTTATCCCACGAGCACGGTGATCAACCCGGCGGTGTGGCCGCCTACGGTGGCGGCGACGCCGAAGTACAGCGTGGAAGGCATGCGGCCGGGGCGGTTCCGGGTGACGGAATACTGGGACGGGCGCGACACCAACGGGCGGCTGGTGGAGGACGGGCGGTACCCGTTCACGCTGGTGGCCTATACCACGGGCACGGCGCAGGTGCTGTACGCCACGGACAAGACCTACGGTTACGTGGACGTGTCGCGCGGGAAGATAATCTTCACCATGTTCGACGTGGTCCCGACGATCCCCACGATGTACAACTCTTCGGACACGGTGAAGCTGCCGCCTTACGAGATCGACTACGCGGTGACGCGGCAGTCGCGGGTGTCGGTGAAGATCCTGGACGCCAACGGGGGCGCGCAGCACGGGCAGACCATCGCGACGGTGATAGACGAGGACCGTGGCGTGCGGGACGGGGACATTCTTTATAAAGAGTTCTGGGACGGCAAGGACGACAACGCCAATTTCGTGGCGGCGGGGTCGTACGACGTGCGGATTACGGCGAAGGACATCGATATCGACCCGCAGCTGAACTCGATGGCGACGGTGCAGATGACGATAGACGTGGACCCGCTGCGGATCTACGACGTGTCGATCATACCGCTGACGCTGGAGAACCCTGCGGTGGTATCGTACCAGGTGTCGGAGCCGATGAAAGTGGCAACTAAGATCTACAAGCCCGGGACGAACGTGACGGCCAGCCCGTGGATAGACCCGCCCGGCAAGCTGGTCAAGCGCATAGTGGGCGTGCGGCCGGCGCGGACGTCGATCTCGGAATACTGGGACGGCACGGACCTGACGCTGTCCAAGGTGCCGGACGGCAACTATGTCTTTTCCATCTACGGCTCTACGGTCACGGAAAACATCAGCACGCTGAACGGGGATGTGACGAACGCGGCCTATATCTCGCCGGACGTTATCACGGCCAACGTGCCGGTGACGCGCGGCGGCACGGCGGACCTGTGCGCGGACTTCGCGCACGAGAGCTTCTTCGCGCCGAACCCGTACACCGGGACGAGCGGGTGGTTCAAGATCCCGTTGATCATGAACGGCTGGGTGAGCCTGAAGATGTACAACATCGCGGGCGACCTGGTGTACAAGCGGCAGTACGGCGACGTGAACAACCCGCGGGCCGGCGGCGACAACATAGACGGCAACGGGCGGTGTTCGGTTACGCAGACGCACGAGGCGTGCTGGCCGCGGGTGAACAGCTACGGGCGGACGGTGGCGCCGGGCGTGTATTTCGCGGTGATCCGGTTCGAGGCGACGGACGGCACGAAGGACGTCTGCCAGACGATCAAGAAGATCCTGATCCCTTAAGGCGGCGCGGAACCTGGGAGCTGAAAGAGGAAGAGTTATGAAAACCAAGAAAAATTTACCGGCCCTGTTCGCCGCGCTGACGCTGCTGCTGCCGGCGCTGCCCGCCATGGCGGGCGACTCGAAGATCGGCACCGAGGGCGCGGCCTTCATGAAGATCCCGACCGGCAGCCCGCGGGCGCAGGCGCTCGGCAACTGCGGCGTCTCCCTGGTAGAGGGCGGCGAAGCCATGAATATTAACCCGGCGGGCATCGCCTCCGCCCAGATGCGCGAGGTCTCCTTCTCCTACCTGAGCTGGGTGCAGGACTACTCCGGCCAGTACATGTCCTACGTGCACCCCATCGGCCAGTCCGTCATCGGCGTAAACCTGGCTTACTACGGCCTGAAGGAATTCGACGTGCGCGACAGCGAGGGCAAGCCGCAGTACGGCACCGACATCAAGGTGCGCAACGGCTACGCCTCTTTCACGATAGCCAAGGGCTTCTTCCTCGAGAAGCTGCTGGTGGGCGTCAGCGCCAAGGAAGTGCTGGAGGATAACTATACCACCGAGTACAAGAACCTGGTCTTCGACATGGGGGCCGTGCTGCGCATCGGGCGCAAGCTCTCGTTCGGCTGGGCCGGGCAGAATTTTTCCGGCAAGGCGCACCAGGTGGTTAAGGTCAACCGCCTCGGCGGCGCCTGGGTGTTCAACCCCTTCATGACGCTGGCCCTGGAGCAGAAGACTTATTCCGACCGCAAGGGCCGGCTGGGCGGCGGCATCGAATTCAACCTGCCGGAAGAGCTGCTGCAGGTGGGCCGCGTGTCGCTGCGCGCCGGCTACACGCCCGCGGACAGTTACGGCAAGAACACCGACGACAGTACGCTGGAACGCCTGGGCATGACGGACGTTGCGGGCTGGTCTTTCGGTGTGGGGCTCTACAGCGCGCAGGCGCTGGGCTACGGCATGGGCCTGGACTACACGATGGCGCCCTACGGCGCGCTGGGCAAGGCCGGGCAGCTGGCGCTGCGCTTCCAGTTCTGAGGCCCGATGTTCAGACCCCGCGGCAGAAAAGGCCAGACGGCCATAGAGTACCTGCTGGTGACGGTGTCTCTGCTCTTTATTTTCGTGCTGATGTTCAAGGCCCTGCAGTACGCGCTGGCCAACCAGTTCAAGCGCGGCGGCCTGGTGATCATCAAAATGTACAAGGAAGACCCCTGGTGACGATTTAGCTGCGGTACCCGCGCCCTCAAGGCGCGATTTTACGGAGGAAAGCAAAATGAATAAGCTGTTCAAGAACCGGAAAGGCCAGAACACCGTGGAATACCTGCTGATGCTCGCGGTCGTCGTGGGCGTGGTGCTGATCGCCGGCGTGGCGCTGAAGAAGTACATGCCGACGCTGTTCTCCAGCATCCAGGGCATGATCAACGGCGCGGCCAGCACGCTGGGCGCTTCCGGCGGCAATAACTAAAAGCCGTACTTGGGTCCCGGCGAGGGCCGGGACCGCGGATTTTCGGTCTTTCCCGGGCGGCCCGGGGAGGTTGTGCGTCATATGGGCATGAAAGGCTTAATCGCCGCTGCCGGCGGCTTGTTGTCGCGGGTGAAGCGGGCGGGACAGGTAACGATCGAGTTGCTGCTCGTCCTGCCGGTCTTCATGCTGTTGCTGTTCTTTATCATGGAGATGGGGAACATGGGCTTCCAGACCATCCTGGCGCATCACTGCGCCTATGAGCTGGCGCGCATCGGCTCCCTGGTGGCCGGCCCGACCGGCGGCGGCACCGGCGGCGGGCAGGGCATGGCCAACGCCAAGATGAAGAGCGCGCTGGGCAAGATGTTCCCGTCCGACCCCAGCGCCAGCGTGGAGGGCACGATGGTGCCGACCCTGAAGGACCCGCAGTCGGGCCAGATGGGCGAGGACCTGCTGGTGAAGATGACTTTCACCGGCAAGCTGATCTTCCCGGGCTCCAGCTACTTCCTGTCGGACCCGCCGAAGGGCAGCAAGAAGAAGAAGATCGTAGTGATGGTCAGGATGCCGGTTGAGAAGCCGTACTTCCAGTAGGCTGGGAAGCTGGGAGGCAGAAAATGCATCAAGCATTAAGCGTCCTAGCATTTAGTTAACACGGATTTAACGGTAAGTTAACAGTTTAATTGGAGAATATCTATATGGAAAAGAAAGGCATGCTCGTCCCCGTGCTGCTGGCCCTGGCCGCGGCAGGCATTTACTGGTGGGTGCTCACCTCCAAGGAGCGCGCGCTGGCCTCCCAGCACGAGCGCGCTACCGTGCTGACCGCCCGCTTCGACCTGCCGGCCCGCACCATCATGAACGTGGACCTGGTGGAGACCAGGGAGATCCCGCGCATGTACCTCGAGCAGGACGCCTACGAGGTCAAGAGCCAGTCCGACATCAAGCTGATCACCAACCTGGTGACCGGCATCCGCATTCCCAAGGGCAACCAGATCACGCAGAGCGCGCTGGTGTCGCTCTCGCCCGAGGCCGGCCTCTCGGTGAAGGTGCCGCCCGGCTACCGCGGCTGCGTGCTGCCGCTCGAGAACGACCTGCTGCGGCTCATCAAGCCCGGCGACCGCGTGGACATCCTGGTGACCTTCGACGCCGTGATGGGCGACAACCGCAAGGAAAAAGTGACCGCCACCATCCTGCAGAACGTGCTGGTGCTGGGCGTAGGCACCAACCTGGGCCAGGGCCTCTCCGGGGCGCAGGCCAAGGCCAAGGCCGCGGCCGAGAACGCCGACCAGGCCTTCTCCGAGAAAGCCGCGCTGTCCCTGGCGCTGAACCCCAACGAGGCGCAGTACCTGGCCCTCTCCGTGAAGCAGGGCGAAGTGGCCGTGATCGTGCGCGGCCTCGGCGACGTGGAACTGCACCCGATGGAGATCGCCTCCTTCAAGAGGCTGATAAAGTAAGGATATATATATGAAAAAATCCCTCTTAACCCTTGCGGCCCTGCTGCTGCCGGCTCTGGCCGGCGCCCAGCAGACCCACATGGTGGCCGTCAGCGCGGACATCGTGGAGATCAGCGGCTCCATCCAGAAGACGCGCGGCTTCTCGTGGAACCAGTTCTTCGACTTCTCCGAGAAGAGCATCCCCGGCATCATCACGCTGGGCGACTTCGAACGCAAGACGCAGCTGGCCGCTTCCCTGAAGCTGCTGGAGACAGAAGGCAAGGCGCAGCTGCTCTCCAACCCGAAGGTCATCACCAAGAGCGGCACGCAGGCCAACTTCACCGTGGGCGGCGAGATCCCGGTGCCGTATTCCAACGCGCAGGGCGTGGGCGCCGAGTTCAAGAAGTTCGGCGTGATCCTGGTGGTGCTGCCGGTAGTGCTGACCGAAAAGAAGGACACCGTGGACGTGCAGATCCAGCTGGAGGTCTCGAACCCGGACTACTCCAAGCCGGTCATCGCCTCCGGCACCACGATCCCGTCCATGATCACCCGCCAGATCCAGACCGAAGTGGAGATCAAGAGCGGCGAGACGCTGGTGATCGGCGGCCTGAAGCGCAGCAACCGCAACATTTCCAAGAACCGCGTGCCGATCCTGGGCAGCCTGCCGCTGATAGGCGCGCTGTTCAGCTCCACCGACATCGTGGAGGAGCAGAGCTCGCTGTTCCTGTTCGTGACTTTCGACATTATAAAGTAGGGCGGTTGGGGGTGGGGATGTCAGGCGGTTAGGCTGTTGGGCGGTTCGTTCTACACCATATGGAAGAACAGGTCAATATTTCTCCCCGTGTGATCACTTTCTCGGGCCCCAAGGAGGGCGTGGGCAAGACTTCCATCGTCATGAACCTGGCGCTGGCCTGGGCCAATTACCAGAAGCGCAACGTGCTGATCATCCCGCTGGACCCCATGTGCCGGGCCGAGCACGCGCAGCTGCTGGGCCTGAACCCGCCTTCCATGGCCGAGCTGATCCGCTCGGTGGGCCGCGAGTCCGTCACCGCGCTGGGCGCGCTGCTGAAGGGCAAGGTCCCGATCTCGCAGTGGGGCGTGGGCGTGCTGCCGCTGGCCAAGCGCCGCTCCGACGTGGCCAAGATGTCGCCCGACATCATCCTGCCCATGCTGTCGCGCCTGTCGCAGAACTTCGACATCTTCATCGACGTGGACCCCTACTTCCCGATGCAGGTCTTCGCCTTCGATATTTCCGACCTGGTCTTCTGGGTCTCCAACTCCAACGTTTCCTCGCTCAACGCCACGGCCGGCATCTTCCGCGAGATCAACGAGCTGCACTTCCCGATGAACAAGTTCGAGGTGGTTGCCAACCTCTTCGACATGCCCGGCGCCGTGGGCCCCAAGGAAGTTGAAAAATTTTACAAGCAGATGGGCAAGGACATCCTGGCCTTCATGCCGTGGGAAGACGCCCTGCCCGCCTACGCCAACCAGAATAAGATCCTGATCACCGAGCAGCCCAACACGCAGTGGGTGCGCCTCCTGCGCGTGCTGCTGGGCCGTCTGGCCGAGCTGAAGCCCACCGAAAAGCAGTGGGTCTCCAACGTCTCCGTGGCCGAGTTCGCCCACGGCTCCGACATGCTGTGGCGCCAGACCGAGAAAGACACTTCTGCCGCCCCGGCCCAGTCGCAGGCCTCCGCGCAGGCCACCGCCGCCCGCGTGGACGTGCCGCCGTTCTGGGAAGAGCTCAAGATGAAGGTGCACCGCAACGTGGTGACCGCTCTCGAGACCGAGC
The DNA here is from genome assembly GCA_028688015.1 of Elusimicrobiales bacterium. GTDB lineage: Bacteria > Elusimicrobiota > Elusimicrobia > Elusimicrobiales > UBA9959 > UBA9959. The sequence continues at coordinate 34,202 of JAQTZB010000010.1, forward strand.
GTATAAAAATTTCCGACGACCCTACGCAGAACGCCGAGACCCGCAAGAAGGTGGACGGCATCATCAACGGCCTGCTGCAGAAAGAATCCGGCACGCCGCTGACGCGCGAGCAGCGCGTGAAGTTCATCAACGAGCTGCTCGACGAGATCCTGGGCCTCGGCCCGCTGGAAGAGCTGATGCGCGACCCCGCCGTGACCGAGATCATGGTCAACGCCCACGACAAGGTCTACATCGAAAAGGCCGGCAAGCTCATCCTGACCAAGTACCAGTTCCGCAGCGACGAGCAGATCATGCAGGTGATGAAGCGCATCGTGGCCCCGCTCGGCCGGCGCATCGACGAATCCGTGCCGCTGGTGGACGCCCGCCTGAAGGACGGCTCGCGCGTCAACGGCATCATCCCGCCGCTGGCCGTGTCCGGCCCCACGCTGACCATCCGCCGCTTCTCCGCCAAGCCCTTTACCGACGCCGAGCTGATAAAAAAAGGCTCCATCTCGCAGACCGGCGTGGACTTCCTGAAAGCCTGCGTGAAACTGCGCAAGGACATCATCATTTCCGGCGGTACCGGTACCGGTAAGACGACCTTCCTGAACATGTTGTCGAGCTACATCCCCGAGGACGAGCGCATCGTCACCGTGGAAGACACCGCCGAACTCCGGCTGCAGCAGGACCACTGGGTGCGCCTGGAATCCCGCCCGCCGAACATCGAAGGCAAGGGCGAGGTCAGCATCCGCGACCTCGTGAAGAACTGCCTCCGCATGCGCCCCGACCGCATCGTGGTAGGCGAAGTCCGGTCCTCGGAAGCGCTGGACATGTTACAGGCCATGAATACCGGCCACGAAGGCTCCCTCGCGACCATCCACGCCAATACCCCGCGCGACGCGCTGACCCGCATGGAGGCCATGTGTCTGATGGCCGGCGCCGACCTGCCCATCTGGGCTCTGCGCGAGATGATCGCGTCCGCCGTGCACATGATCGTGCAGCTGACGCGCTTCTCCGACGGTACCCGCAAGATCACGGCCATCACCGAGATCACGGGACGCGAGGAGAACCAGATCCTCATCCACGACATTTTCCGCTACCACCAGACCGGCATGGATGAGAACGGCAAGGTGGTGGGCTACTTCACCGCCACGGGCGACCCGCCCAAGTTCTTCAAGGATTTCGCGACGCACGGCATGAACGTCCCGGTGGAGATGTTCTGGACGGAGGAGCAGAGGCGGCAGAGGGCCGGCAAGTAGCGCCGGCCCGGCGGGCATATGAAAAAACTCACGGTACTGATACTCTTGCTGGTGGGCGGCGCGCTGGCCCCGAGGCCCGCGGCGGCCGGCGTCCTCACGCAGGCGGAGATGGACGAGGTGTCCTGCGCCGCGCTGAAGATGCAGCTCTTCTATTACTACCTGGCCGCCGAGAAAGATCCCAAGATCCTGAACTACAACATGACCTGCAAGGGCGCCAAGGTCACCTACGCGATGCCCAAGTGGATAGAGACGGCCGTCCCGGAGATGCTGGGCCGCAAGGTCTGGCGCGACCCCGAAGAGGGGGAGATCTCCGAGGCTGCGCTCTGGCAGACGCCGGTGTCCATCCTTTACGAGTATCTCGAGCTCACCCGCAAGACCTTCCCGCCCGAGGCCGGCGGCGCCAACATCCAGCCGGGCCTGCTGGTGAAGGAATACGCCGACATCCGCATCCGCTTCCAGATGTCGATGGACCGCCTGTACCGGGCCCGCACGCGCGACGTGAACATGGGCGACTCCATGCAGGGCCGCGGCCGCACCATAATGGCGCAGTTCGCGCTGATCCTCAAGGAGATGGAGTCCATCGCCGACGCGATCTCCAGCACCAACCAGCGCAGCTACGCCGAGGCGGTCACCGCCTCCGCTGTGATCAGCCAGGACTCTTTCCGCGCGCTGTTCAAGACGCCCCGCAAGTACGAGCCGCCCGCCACGGAATCGCAGGCCGCCAAGGTCATGTCCGTGGCGCTGTCGATGCTGGGCATCATCCTGATCTTCCTCGCGGTGCAGGCCTTCTTCGCGATGAACGATTCCAAGACCAACGCGATGATGGGCGACTACTCGCGCAAGGTCGAGGTCTTCACCGAGGCGTTCTCCCGCCAGTTCATCAACATCAACGTCAAGTACCTCGTGCTCGGGCCGGCCGCCGCCTTCGCCTTCCTCGGCCTGCTGACGATGAACATCTTCGCTTTCGCGTTCCTCAGCATCCTCGGCTTCGTGATCGGCATGCGCACGCCGGCTTTCGTGCTGAACACCATGAAGGCCTCGCGCGGCCGCAAGATAGACGCGCAGCTGATGGACGGCCTGATCCTGCTGTCCAACTGTCTGCGCTCTGGCCTCGACATCGTGCAGGGCTTCGAGATGGTGTCCAAGGACCTGATGCCGCCCATCTCGGACGAGTTCGCCCTCGTCATCAAGAATTACCAGCTCGGCATGACCTTCGAGAAGGCCTTGGGCGTGCTGGAAGAGCGCGTGGAGTCCAAGATGCTTTCCTACATGATCCGCGCCATCGTGCTGCAGCGCGCGGTCGGCGGTAACCTGACCAAGGTGTTCGAGCGCATCGTCATCGACATCCGCGAGGAGTCCAAGCTGGAAGAGAAGACCAAGGCCATGACCGCGCAGCAGAAGATCCAGTCCATCGTCGTAGGCATCATGCCGTGGGTCATGGTGGGCGTCATGTTCATGTTCCAGCCCGAGACGATGATCAAGTTCTACGGCAGCCCGATGGGCATGGGCGTGCTGTTCTTCTGCATCATCTGGATCAGCATCGGCATGAAAGTGGTCGCCAGCCTGGGGAAGATAAGAGTATGAGCCCGGATAAACTGACCAGCGCCCTGCTGATAATCGTCTCCGTGATCGGGTCCTTCGCGGCCTTCACGGCGGTGCAGCGCTTCTTCGCGCCGCGCGAGGAGGAGCGCTCCCCGATAGGCGACATCAGCGACATGGAGGGCAGGCAGACGTCCTCGTTCGACAAGCTGGAGAACAGCAAGAACATGTGGGACAAGCTGGACCTGTTCTTCGCCAAGCGGCTCGGCCTGGAGAAGAAGCTGGAAGAAACCTACATGCTGCTGGGCAGCCCGCCCAACACCAACCCCCTTAAGATGCTGCACCTCAAACTGATAGCCGGCTCGGTGCTGCCGCTGGCGGCCTTCGCGCTGACGCAGGCCCCGCTGACGCTGCTGTTCGCGCCCATAGGCTTCATGCTGCCCGACGGCGTGATGTACTCCGGCCGCATCCGCGCGCGCCAGGAGGACATCATCCGCAACTTCCCTACGTTCGTGGACCTGGGCGCGCTGATGATCGAGTCCGGCCTGGACTACATGACCGCTTTCGACCGCATCGTCAAGATCGCGCCCGTGAAGACCGGGCTGGAGCTGGAGATAGAGAAGACCATCAACGAGGTGCAGCTGGGCTATTCGCGCCGCGACGCGCTGCGCCGCCTCTCCCTGCGCACCGGCCTGCAGGAAGTGCGCTCGTTCGTCGGCCTGATCGTGCAGTCGGACGAGCTGGGCACCAGCCTCGTGGAACTGCTGCGCAACTACTCGGCCGACATGCGCTTCCGCCGCCTGAACAAGGCCGAGAAGCTGGCCGCGCAGGCCTCCACCAAGATGCTCATCCCGCTCTTCATCTTCATCTTCCCGACGGTGTTCATTCTGATGCTGTCCCCGATGATCATGGACCTGGTGACCGGAGGCATGCCGTTCTAACGAGGCTTTTATGACGAACATTATCCTGGCGGTCATCTTTACCGCGGCGCTCTGCGCCCCGCTCCACGCCCAGCAGAAGCGGGTGAAGAGCGAAGAGTCCCTGTTCCTGGACCTGCATAAGACCGGCCTGGGCTCGCTTAACGAGCTGGACGAGAAGCGCAAGTTCATTGAGACCATCAAGCTGGAGAAGCAGAAGATCCAGGGCACGATGCTCAACAACGTCTACGAGAACGCCTTCGAGTACTACAAGCGCGGCAACTACGAGGACGCCAAGGACCTGGCGGCCAAGATCCTCTCCATCGACCCCAACAACCAGGACGCCCAGATGCTGCTGGAGGCCTCCAACCAGCTGCGCGGCAGCCTGCGGCCGGGCATGAGCGAGAAGCTGATGATCGAAGACCGCTTCAAGAACGCCCTCTCCTATTACACGGAGGGCCGCATCGTAGAGGCGCACGCCAAGATGCAGGAAGTGGTCAAGCTGTCGCCCAACAACATCAAGGCCAAGTACTGGCTGGCCAAGATGAAGGACGACCTGAAGGAATACTATTTCGAGCAGGGCGCGGCCGACTACAAGGCGCGCGACCTGAAGGGCTCGCTGGACAATTTCTACAACGCGCTGCTGATCAAGCCCAAGGACGGGCTGACGATAGAGTGGATCACCCGCGTGGAGGACGAACTGCGCCAGCAGAAGGCCAACGACCGCCTGAAGGAAGCCCTGGAATACTACGCGCAGGGCAAGCTGCTGGCCGCCTACCAGGGGCTGCGCAGTGCGCTGGAAGTGCAGCCGGGCGACTCCAAGGCCGGCAAGCTGCTGGGCGAGGTGAAGACCGAGATCGAGAACGGCTTCGTCGCGGCCGGCAAGAAGCTTTACGGCGCCCGCCGCTACCCCGAGGCCATAGGCGAGTGGGACAAGGCCAAGCCCTACACCTCCAACATGGCTTACCTCAATAACCTCATCTCGCGCGCCCGCCAGCAGATGAAGCTGGAGTCCGACGAGAAGCGCCGCCGCGCAGAAGAAGCCGCGCGCCGCGCCAGGGAAGAGGAAGAGCGCCGCGCCAAGGAAGAGGAAGACCGCCGCAAGGCGGAGGCCGAGGCCAAGCGCAAGGGCATGACCATAGAGGAAGTGGCCAAGAAGCCGGCCGGAGTCAGCGAGGAGAACAAGGCCGCCGCGCAGACCCATTACCTGGAGGGCCTGAAGTACTTCCAGAACTCCAACTACGACGAGGCCCGCAACGAGTGGACCAAGGCCAAGCAGCTGGACCCGACCAACGCCGATACGGCGGCGGGCCTCAAGCGCATAGAGCAGATCCTGGCCGGCGGGCAGTAGCCCGAGGCGCGGCCGGAGGGGGCGCGGCTGAAGGGCCGCGCCTCTTTTTTAAGAGAATTAACATTTGCGTAACAAGCCGTTAACAGGCTTTTTGTAAACTATATCCGCGGGCCGAAAGCCCGCCAGATCTTGGCAAGGACAAACATATGCGGCTTACGGTCAAGTGGCTGATGTGGTTCGTGGGCATAGGCATCTACGTGATGTTCCTGGGCGGCGTTTTCTATTACAACCTGTTCAAGTGGACCTTCGACGAGAAACTCAAGCAGGACGTGATAGAGAGCGTGAAGACCTACGCCCCGACGATGCGCAACGGCCTGCTGAACAACGCCAACGCCATCTCGTTCGAGGAATACGACATCATGATGTCGATGACCAAGGACGAGCGCATCACCTCGGCGCTGTACCTGAGCCGCAAGGGCACGGTGCGCTGGCACAAGGAATCCCGCTTTATCGGCATGGGCTGGGACGAGATGCAGAAGCAGGTGCCGCCGCCCACCGACGCCATCAGCCAGGCCTATCTTTCGAAGATGCCGAAGGTGCGGCAGGTGAAGGGCGAGCCGTTCTACGAGATCGCCATCCCGTTCTCCGTGCGCGGCGAGATCATCGGCATCATCGACCTGATGGTGTCGCGCGCGGGCGCCGAGGTGCTGATCGGCTCGGCGATGCGCAAGTACGTGTTCGGGGCCATCGGCGTGCTGTTCCTGCTGGGGCTGCCGCTGTATTTCTTCTTCCACCACTATGTCATCTCGCCGATGGACGCGCTGCGCGAGAGCGTGGAGACCGTGTCGCTCAAGAATTTCGACCTGCGCTTCCCGCCCCGCACCGACGAGTTCGGGGACCTGGCCGGCTCCATAACGCGGCTGATGGGCAAGATGAAGACCGAGATAGAGGGCATCTCCAACCGCGACCGCACCTACAAGGAGGCGGAGCAGCGGTGGTGGCGGTCGCTCTTGAACATCATCGTGCCCGGCAACAACTACGTGATCGTCGTCGACGAGAACAACAGCATCCTGTACGCCAATTTCGAACTGACCCAGGGCATGGACGCCAAGAACATCCACCTGCTGGACGTGGTGGACAGCCAGCAGCAGACGCTGCTGCGCCTGGTGGGCCAGGCCTTCGAGATGCCCGACACGCCAGTGGAGGGCGAGGCCGTCTTCAAGAACCAGAACCTCAACGTCAAGGTGCTGCACGTCGGCCAGACCGCCGAGACCAACCGCACCCTGATCCTCTTCTACCCCAAAGCCGGCATCAGCATGTAGTTCCGCTGGGCCCGGCACGGGCCTGGCCCCGTGCTCCTGGACTGCAGGGAACCGTTGCGCGGTTCCCCTCCAGCCTTCGGCTGGAGCCTCCCCTCCCCAAAGTCGCACGGAACCAGGCCCGCGCCGTGCCGTGCTACACAGGTAACCCTCATGAGGCCCCTGCGAAGGCACACCCTCGCCGCCCGCTCCAAAATCAATGGCCGGTTCAAATCCCAATGCGGGAGAAAGTTTTGCTATAAGGCCCTGGCAACTATGCCGGGGCTTTTTTGTTTGTTATAGTTGAGGTACTCAGCGGGTCGCGTTTGGGAGATTTGACGTGTCAAAAAGCGAAACCTCGTTCTGGCTGCTGCTGGCTTTAGGGCTTTTAAGCTGTTTTGTCGGCTCGATTTTTGGGGCTATGTTCTACCCGACAATGAAGCAATTCTTTGGCGAGTATGCTAAGTACGGTGCGATGTTTATAGGACTGGCGATTTCGATTGCTTTGCTTCTGCTTTCAAAGAAACTGATAACGGCTTCGATGAAAAAAGGCTGAAAAACCCGCTATGAGCCGGATCAGGGGACGCTGATTTCGATGATTCTTCATACGGTGAACTGCCAGATGTTCCGCCGTGAGGTGTTATGATAGTTATCAATAGAAAGTTTTTTATTTTGGCGGGCGTGACTGGACTGGCTCTTTTGGGGTTGCTGACCTTTTTTATCAAACGGCATGCCATAAAAGAAGAATTAACTTCTGCGCGTGTCTTGGCATGTAGCGGAGAGATTGGTTCCATTGATTTGTTTTATATCCCATATTCCGTGCGCACACGGACGCCGGTTTCTCCAAAGCAACTTGAAACTATTTATCAAGGCAAAATTCATGCCGACAGGCAGGATATAATCTCTGAGTTTTGTGGGAGGATGAGGACAGTGGCTGTCGGAGTTGGCTTCAATGTCGGGTTTAATGCTCGCTGGGGAGTTGTGGGCTATACGCGGAAATCCGATAGATATTTATCCATTTACGGTGATGGAAGTGGACGCTGCTCAATTGGGGGAATCGTTTTCCCCTGCACAAATGAAATGGGAGTATGGGTCGAGAAACTATTCTCTGCTCAGGTGGCCCCCATAAAATCCGGGTCGTAAGTTTTGCAAGTCATGCCGCTTTTGTGCTGCGCCTGCATTGATGCTATTGGCTTACGCCTGGTGGCGTGGCGTTTCCGGTATTTCCGGCATGGTGAATTAGTCGGATGTATGGGAGCAGGGGCGTGGGACCTGATCGCTAACAGGCGGGGGGATCGAGAATCGGCCCCCCACTGCTATTTTCTTTGAATAATTATGTATTATATGACAACGGGCGTTTTGGTGCGCCCGCGGGCGTTATTTCTGGAGGAAACATGAAACTTGAAGTACGCAATATTAGCGTGGGTTCGCTGGTGACCTCTTCCGTGCCGATCGTCGTGTTCTGCCTGGCCATCCTCGGCGGGGTGATCACGTTCATGGTGGTTCCCAACATGCAGATGGTTTCCATGACCTTTATGCAGAAGATCCTCAGCGTGGGCCTGTACGCGCTGCTCTACGTGGTGATCTTCACGGCCGTCCTGGTTTTCGCCGCTTTCGTCTACAACGTCCTGACCGGCGTGCTCGGCCTGCGCGGAGTCACGTTCGACATCGAAGAGATCCATCACGACTGACCCGGCGCGGCAGGCCGCAGGGGCCCCCGGAGGGGCCCCCGGCCGCCGCACGGCAGCCGCCTGCGCCTAGGAGAAATCCGTGAAAATAAACATCATATTCGCCTCGAAGGACCTTTCGAGGGCGTCTCTCATGCTGGAGATGCTGTCGCGGCAGGGCTACTCGGTAGTCACCGCGCACCGCGCCCGGGAAGTAATGGGGATGCTCGCCGAGAAATCCTTCGACATCGTCATGGTGGGGCAGAACCTCGCCGACGAGGAAGGCCTGACCTTCCTGAAGAACCTGCGGGCCAAGAACAAGAACATCCCGGTCATCGCGGCGCTGGAATCGCCCGACACCTACCTGGACCATATGCCCTCCGGCCTGACCACGGAAACGCTGATCCCGCACGGGCACGGCGGCCGCGAGACCCCCAAGATCTCCTACAAACTGGCCTTCTTCCAGCTGGGCGCCGACGAGGTGCTGAGCTACAGCCAGGACCTGCACGAGAGCGTGGCCCGCATCCGCGCCGTGGTGCGCCGCACCGTCACCGTGCAGCCCGACGAAGTGCTGAACATGGGCGAGATCGAGCTGAACATGTCGAGCTACACCGTCAAGATCGCCAAGAAGGAGATCACGGTGACTGCCAAGGAGTTCGACCTGCTCTACGTGTTCCTGAGCTCCCCCAACCGCGTGCTCTCGCGCCCGTACCTGATCGAACGCGTCTGGGGCTACAACTATTTCGGCTCCCCGCGCACCGTCGACGTGCACGTGCGCCGGCTGCGCTCCAAGATGGGCAAGGCCGCCCGCTACGTGCACACGGTGCCGTGCGTCGGCTATAAACTGGTGCCCGGCAAATAAGCGGCAGGCAAAAGGAAAAATACTATGGCACACAAGATCCTGATAATCGACGACGACAACCACCTGCGCGAGAGCCTCGCGGAAGTCCTGGACATGGAGGGGTATACCTGCTTCGAGGCGGCCAACGCCAAGGCGGGCATCTCCAGCGCCAAGAAGAACAAGCCCGACGTGGTGATCATGGACATCCAGCTGCCCGACTCCTCGGGCTTCCAGATCTGCCAGGAACTGCGCCGTTTCTCCAAGGACTTCATCCTGATCATGATGACCGGCCGCTTCCTCTCCGCCGAGGAGAAGACGCAGGGCCTGAGCCTGGGCGCCGACGACTACCTGACCAAGCCTTTCGACGTGCAGGAGCTCTCGATCCGCATCCGGCAGATGCTGGCCAGGAAGGGCAAATAAAATGAAAAAAGCCGTATTGTTCCTCGCGGCCCTCCTCTCCGTCTCAGCCGCGTCGGCGCAACCCGCCGCGCCGGCCAAGGCCGCACCCGCCGCCGGCCGAATGACCCTCTACCTCGAGGCCATGGACGGCCAGGGCTGGCAGTGGTTCTTCCTCGCCGACGCCGTCAGGCGCGGCCTGCCGGCCGCCGGGCTTACCGTGTACCCGCTGGTGACCAGGATGGAGGACGGCACCTTCGCCGCCCGCCGCGGCGAGGCCGAACTGGCCGAGTCCTACCGTCTGGCCCTGCTGGCCAAAGTCTGGCCCGCCAGGCAGCTCAACTATCTCAACGCCCGCTCCCTGTCTCCCGCTGCCGACGGCTGGCGCGACGCCGCGCTGTTCGCGGGCGTCAACCCGGACGAGCTGGAGAAGCGCGCCGCGGCCGAAGGCAAGGCCGCGCTGGCCGCTGCCTACGCCCGCTCCGCCGCTGCCGGCGCCGACGCCACCGCGCTGTTCATAGACGGCAAGCGCTATGACGGCTCGCAGCGCCTGATGCCTCTTTACGAGGCCGTCAACTCCGCGCTGCCCGCCGCCAAGCGCGCCGCGCCGCCCGCCGGTTACATCCCCAAGCCCAAGCCGGCGCCGCCGGGCTTCTGGGTGGTCCTCAGCTCCGGCGCCGTAAAGAACGACCAGCTGGTGGCGGTGTTCGACCGCTACTTCGAGGGCATCAAGCCCCAGGTCCTGGACTACGATTCGCCCGAGCGCGCCGCCAAGTTCCCGGCGCTGGAGTTCGTGCCCGCCTACATAGTGGCCGGCACGCCCGACGCCAAGGCGCGCCTTGCCAACGAGCTGCAGGCCGGCCTGTTCAAGGAGAGCGGCGGCTACCTGGTCTACGAGGACCGGCAGCGCCGCGGCCTCTACGCCGGCCGCCCCGAGAAGAAGAACACGGTGGAACTGTTCGTGATGAGCCAGTGCCCCTACGGCGTGCTGGCCGAGAACGCGCTGTTCGACGCCGAAAAGAACAACCTTCTGCCCGAGGGCACCAAGCTGGAGATCCACTACATCGGCGACGTGAAGAAGGACGAGAAGGGCGAATTCGTTTTCTCCAGCCTGCACGGCCAGCCCGAGTGGGAGGAGAACGCGCGCCAGCTTTTCATAGCCAAGGCCTTCCCGGCCAAGCACCGCTCCTACGTGGCAGAGCGCAACAAGGATTACAGCTCGCCGGACTGGCAGAAGGCCGCCAAGGCCGCCGGCCTCGACGAGAAGGCCGTGGAAGCCGGCCTGGAAGAGGGCAAGCGCCTGCTGGCCGCGGAGTTCGAGGCCACTTCGGCGCTGGGCATAGGCACTTCCCCGTCGATCATCCTGGGCGGCAAGCAGTTCATGGTGGGCCTGGGCGAGCTGATGAAGGCGCCCGGCTTCGAGAAAGTGCCGCCGCCGGGCCAGGCCTCCGGCGCCGGCTGCGCCGCGAAATAGGCGAAAACGGCCCGGGCGCAGCAGCCCGGGCCGGTTTTTTTAAAGGCGTAACAATTTTGTAACAGTCTTTTGGGATAATATAGTAACGGGTATGCCCAAAGGCTTTAATTTATGACCGACGCTCCGAAGCAGAGAGGCAGGCTTTTTTACAAGCTCCTGCTCATCTTTTTGATAGTTTCCCTCGTCCCGCTCGGCATCGTCGGGTATTACCTCGTCAACCTCAGCCAGATCACTCTCAACAGGGCCATCTCCCGCGACCAGGAGGCGCTGGCCGTCGGCTTCGCCGACACGGTCTCGAGCTACATCGTCAATTTCCGCAACGTGCTTTCCGACGCGGCTCACCTGGCCGACTTCGCGTCGATGAACGTGGAGAAGCAGCGCAACCTGGTGAGTCACATCATGCAGCTGCACCCCGCCTTCCTGGAAGTATCGGTCATAGACGCGCTGGGCCAGGAGACCGTGCGCCTGGGCCGCTTTGTGCACGACAGCAAGATGCGCGACTTCGCGGGCGAGGCGCAGTACATGAAGGTCATGCGCGCCGGCGAGTTCGTGGGGGGGCTGGAGAAGTACATGGGCCAGTACCCCGCCATCACGATGGGCGTGCAGATCACCAACCCGGTCAACAACCAGCCGATGGGCGCGGTGCTGGCCAAGATGAGCCTGACGGCGCTGTCGAGCCTGCTGAAGACCGGCTTTCCCGAGACCACGCACACGCAGGCCGCCGTGATAGACTCCAACGGCTTCCTGATCGCCCATTCCAACGCTAAGGAAATTTTCAAGGCCGACGCGAAGCTGCCAGACGACGTGCTGAAGATCCTGCTGCAGAACGACGCCAAGACCGGCGGCGGCGAGATCATCCTGGAGAGCTCCGGCGAGCGCGTACTGGGCGCCTTCGCCGAGGTGAGCGACCTGGGCTGGGTGGTCTACATTCAGCGCTCGGTGTCGGTGGCTTACTCGGCCTCTGACGACATGCTCAAGCGCACCTGGCGCATGATGTTGATAGTGACCGTTTTCGTGCTGTTCCTCGGCTACGCCGTGTCTCTGGTCATCACCCAGCCCATCCAGGCGCTGCGCGAGGCGGCCATCAAGCTGGGCGAGGGCGACTTCGACTACCTGCCTGACCTCTCGATGCCCAACGACGAGATAGGCGAGCTGGCGCACACGTTCATGCAGATGAGCGAGAGTCTCAAGGTGAAGACCGCCGAGATCATGAGCGCCAAGGTGGAGCTGGAACGGCTTAACCGCAGCCTGGAGAACCGCGTGGAGGCCCGCACCCGGGAGCTCAAGAGCGCGCAGGACGAGCTGATCAAGAAGGAGCGGCTGGCCGCCATCGGGCAGATGTCCTCCGTCGTAGGCCACGAGATCCGCAACCCGCTGGCCGTCATCAACAACTCGATCTATTTCATCAAGACCAAGACCAACGCGACGCCGAACCCGGAGCCGAAGATCCTCAAGCACATCTCGATCATCGAATCCGAGATCCGGCAGGCCAACGGCATCATCGACGAGATCCTGGGCTACGCCCGCACGCGCGAGCTGAACCCGAAGGTGATGCGCATCAATTCCTACCTCGAGGACCTGACGATGTCGTTCCCGATCCCGCCGCACGTGGAGCTGGTCAAGAACTTTGCGCACGAGAACCCCTATGTCAGCATAGACCCGGACGAAATGGCGCAGGCCATCCGCAACCTGATGAAGAACGGCATAGAGGTCATGCCGGAGAGCGGCAAGCTCTACGTGCGCAGCGAGGTGGTGGACCCGGGCACGGTGCGCATCGACGTGGAGGACACGGGCTGCGGCATGCCCAAGGAGACGGCGGAGAAGATCTTCGCGCCGTTCTTTACTACGAAGGCGCGCGGCACGGGCCTGGGCCTGGCCGTGGTGAAAAAGGTGGCGGACCGCCACAAGGGGCGCGTGGAGGTGTCCAGCATAGTGGGCCAGGGCACCTGCTTCCGCATGTACCTCCCCATCGTCCAGGGCGGCCACCCGCCTCCGCCGCCCGCCCAGTAACCCCCTTAGCACACGCAGAAGACCGCGGAGCCCTCGCCTCGCGGTTTTTCTTTTTTTAAAAGGGAGGGGAAAGGGTTCGCGGGGGCCTGGCGGGGGTATGGGCCGCAAAACGCGCTCGGCCACACCGTGGCCTCGCTCATCATTCGCCCTCGGCGCTATGCAAGCCTCGGCCTCATGACGGTTTTGCTTGCCCACACCCCCGCCACCCGCTCCTATCGAGCCTTATTCTTCCTCTCAATATAAAAGCCTGCGGGCGGACGGCCGGGCAGGGTTAGCAAAAGCCTGTCGGAGGCCCGGGCGGGTTCGCCGTGAGCGATTTTAGTGCGCAGGGCCAAGGTCCGTAGCGGACCGCCTATCATTAGGGCGGCGGCGGAGATTGTTTGAGGAGCGCACTGTGTGCGCGACGAGTTCTCCGCCGGCGGAGGACCGCAGGCCCTCTTCTGCAGCGCACGCTTATGAGCGCGCGGCGAACCCGCCCGGGCCGCTCAGTATCTTTACTATTGTATTGCGCCCCATAAAATAATATAAATATAAGAGCGCGCGGCACGGGCCGTGTGCGATAATTCATGGACAGCAAAATTTTAATAGTCGACGACGACGCGCACCTGCGCGAGACGTTGCGCGACCTGCTGGAGATGGAAGGCTATAAGGTCTTCGAGGCCGGCTCCGGCGCCGACGCCATGAAGATGGTCGTCTCCGATTTCTTCCACGTCATCCTGATGGACTTCAACCTCACCGATAAGACCGGCATCGAGGTCATCAAGGATATCCGCAAGCTCAACACCGACAGCCAGATCCTGATGATGACCGCCCACGCGTCGCTCGACACGGCGGTGAAGGCCATCCAGGAATCCGTCTACGACTTCCTCATCAAGCCCGTCGATTTTAACTACCTGCGCCGCGCCATCAAGAAGGCCGAGGAGAAGCTGTACCTCGAGCAGGAGAACAAGCGCCTCATCGACATGCTCAAGCACAACAACGAGGAGCTCGACCGCCTCAACGGCATGAAGAGCAAGTTCATGTCCATGGCCTCGCACGACCTCTCCAATTCCCTGATGACGCTGCAGATCAGCTTCGAGATGCTGGCCGCCACCATCACCCCCAACGGCGACCAGAAGAAGAAGATGGATTTCATCAGCGCCAGCATCACCCAGATCTCGCGCCTGATAGGCGACCTGGTGGACTGGGCTTCCATCGAGCAGGGCAAGTTCCGCCTCGAGAAGAACTACTTCGAGATGGACAAGATGGTGGAAGAGATGATCGTGGGGCCCAAGGCCCGCGCGATGCAGAAGAACATAGAGATCGCCGTGGAAGTGGCCCCCGGCCTCAAGATGGTCTGCGCCGACAAGCGCCGCATAGGCCAGGTGCTGCTGAACCTCCTCGAGAACGCCATCCGCCACACCCAGCGCGGCGGCAAGATAACGGTGGTGGTCAGCCCGGCGGACGACAACGTCTGCGTTGCCGTAAAGGACAACGGCGAGGGCATAGACCCCGAAGTGCTCCCCAAGCTGGGGCAAAGCTTTTACCAGCCCGCGGGCGGCAAGTCGCCGCACGGGCGCCTGGGCCTGGGCCTGTCGATCTCCAAGGAGATCGTGCAGAGCCACGACGGCCGCATCATAGTGGAGAGCGAGGGCGTGGGCAAGGGCTCGGCCTTCAAGTTCGTGATCCCCTTCGCCAAGGAAACGCCGCCCACGGACGCGGCGAAGGGTGCGCAGCAGAAGTAAAAACCAGAGCAGACCTAAGGAGCTTACTATGGCCGTGTCCAAGAAAAACGTTACCGTGCTGATAGCTGACGACCAGACCCTTTTCCGCGAGGGCATCAAGGACCTTCTCGAGGACGAGAAAGGCATAACCGTGGTGGGAGAGGCCTGCACCGGCCCCGAAGCCGTGGCCCTTGCCAAGAAGCTCAAGCCCGACGTCATCCTGATGGACATCAAGCTGCCCCAGATGGACGGCGTGAGCGCCACCCGCATCATCCGCAAGGAATGCCCCAACACCAACGTGCTGATCCTCTCCTCCTACGAGGACGAGGCCCACGTGACCGAGGCCATCCAGGCCGGCGCCAACGGCTACCTGTCCAAGATGCTGCCCGCCAGCGAGCTGGTGCACGCGCTCAAGACCTTCACGGCCGAGGGCGTGATGATACCCCAGCCGATCATGGGCAAGCTGATCCAGGGCCTGCGCCAGATGGGCACCCCCGGTTACGACAGCGCCCCCGACAGCCTGACCGCCACCGAGATAAAGGTGATGGCGCTGCTCGGCAAGGGCCAGAGCAACAAGGAGATCGCCGCGGCGCTCAACTGCTCCGTGAAGACGGTGAAGAACCACCTCAACAGCATCTTCCAGAAGCTCGGCGTCAACAATCGCACCGAGGCCGTGGTCAGGGCCATAGAGAAAGGCCTGATCTCGCCCGAAGACGGCCGCTAAGAGCCGCCCGCGGGTCAAGACGGCCGGTCCCGCAAGGGCCGGCCGTTTTTGCTGGCCAGTCAATATAAACGCAACATGCGTTCGCTAAAATATTATCACTTGAAAAGGGCCGTTTTTGCTGGTATAACATCTGAGGCCGCGCTGGCGGCCGGAAGGTATGAAAAAAGGCTTTAACTACCGGGACTCTCTCCTGGCCGTGCAGGCCCGGGCCGCCGTTTGCGGCTCGCGGCTGCTGGCGCTGCCGGCCGCCGTGCGCCGCCGCCCCGGGCAGACCACGGTGGAATACCTGCTGCTGCTGGCCGTGGTGGGCGGCATGGCGGCCATGATGGCCGTGATGTTCCACCGCCGCATCCTGGGGGGCATCTTCACGCTGGTCGGCATGATCATAGGCGCCGGCCAGCCGAAGCCCTGAGCTATGAACGGGAAAACCGGAAAAAAGAACCCTTTCTGGAAACCCGCCCTGCGGTCGGGGCAGCTGCTGCTGCCTTCCCTGCTCATCATCCCTTCGCTGCTGCTGTTCGTCTACCTGCTGTTCGAGACCACCAAGGTCTCGCGCGAGAAGATCCGCCAGCAGTTCGCCACCGACTCCGCCGCCTTCATCCAGATGGGCGACTACACCAACCTGCTCAACCGCACGGCCTACGTCAACGGCGCGTTCCCGTACCGCATCTTCAAGGAAGCCTACGAGTGCCCGCCCGAGAACCCCATGCAGATGGCCTCCGGCTCCGGGGAGATGTGCCCGTTCGACATGCTCTACGCCGCCGGCGCCTTTCCCAAGTCCAAGAGCGACGTGAAGGGGGCGCAGCCCACCGCTCTGGACGGCGAAAAAAAATGGGAGATAGCTTTCGACGACAGCGCGCGCCCGGAGTTCACCAGCAACCCCACCTCGGCGCAGAACAAGAACCAGTTCGACCTGATCACGCAGGACCAGGGCGTCAAGGTCATGCTGGAGTGGGGCACCGCCATCGGCTACTACAAGTTCTACTCGCAGGTCTACAGCCTGCTGGGTTCCGTGGAGGAGTCGCAGTACACCGTGTTCGAGCGCCTGACCGACAACTTCAACTTCTTCCGCAAGTCCTACTACCTCAACGCCAACACGGCGGCCTGCGTGCAGAACCCCCAGAGCTGCGGCAATGACGGCGTGTACAGCCAGGGGGGCTTCAAGTCCTCGTCCGCCACGCTGCGCAAGAACAACGGCTTCTACATGCACTACGTGCTGAAGATCATGTTCTACGCCAAGGTCTTCACCGGCGGCAGCCTGCCGCCCTACTACCTGGGCAAGACCAACCCGCCCATGGACATGACCAGCATGACCCCGGACGGCCTGTTCCAGCTGGCCACCGTCACCGACGACCGCCTGCTCAAGTTCCGCGACGGCATAGACGTCTACCAGGGCTGGGACGCGCCCGCCAACTATTTCAACGTGGACCTGAACACGCTGGGCAAGTGCAAGGAGACCGGCCGGCCGTGCGTGCACTCGCTGGTCACCTCCCAGTGCCCCCAAATGGGCACCGGCAACAACTGCGTGTGGCCCAACCCCACGCCCAAATACCAGACGAGGCTCTACCCATGAGGACAGCCCTCCGGACCGTCTCCGGCCGCCTGTCCAGGGCGGCTGCCCACCTGAAGGCGGGCCGCTCCGGCCAGGCCATGACCGAGGTGGTGCTGCTGTTCCCGCTGTTCCTGGTCATAGTCTTCATGACGGCCAAGATCTTTGCCATCCTGGTGCTGGTGCAGAAGCTGGAGATCGCCTCCTACTACGCCGCCCGCCGCTGGCAGCTGGAGTCGCACCTGAGC
This sequence comes from Elusimicrobiales bacterium, assembly GCA_028688015.1. GTDB lineage: Bacteria > Elusimicrobiota > Elusimicrobia > Elusimicrobiales > UBA9959 > UBA9959. The sequence continues at coordinate 51,097 of JAQTZB010000010.1, forward strand.
GCCGACTGGGCCAACTGGGACGAGACCACCCTCAAGAAGGACATAGAGAAGAACGTGCGCGGCTACCTGGGCTTCGAAACGCCTGCCGTTTCCAAGTTCCTGAACCTCAAGGACATGAAGATAGAGGTGGTGCGCACTCAGGTCTGGAACGTGGTAACCCTGACGGTCACCACCAACCCTGCCGGTGTAAAGATACTATGCAAGTATCCTAAACAAGCGGTCTGTACCTACCCCTACGGGGCGGCCTGCATGAACGGCCACGATTATCTGTGCCAGGGCGGCAAGCAGCTGGAAGTCATAAAGTACGTGCCCAACCGGGACAGGCCTATCCAGTTCGTGCTGCCCGGCCTGAAGTAGTTTTCTAAAAAATGGAGGAAATATAAGGGCTTTTCCCGAAAGAGGGCGCCGCCAGGCGCCGGGGAAACGCCCGCGTCTATGTTCTGGTTCAAACTAAAGCACTTCTTTCAGCGCCACTGGCTGGTCCTGTCCATCGTAGCCGTCTGCCTTATTGCCGTAGTCTTCCCTATCTGGTACCTGGCCGGGGTGGAGGAGAACACCCGCCGCTACATCATCAGCATGAACGTGGCCAGCATGCCGTGGATGGTGCTGAACACCGTCATCTTTGTCGGGTTCCTCTACCTGATGCAGAGCGGCGGCTTCAGCGCTCTTAAAAAGAGCAAGGTGGACACCGCCGCGGTGAATATCCGCTTTTCGGACATAGTGGGCCTTGAGGAGGCCAAGCGGGAGGCCTGGGAGCTGGTGCAGCTCATCAAGGACCGCACCCGGGTTAAAGCCATAGGCGGCAAGATCCTCAAGGGCGCGCTGCTGGTGGGCCCGCCCGGCTGCGGCAAGACGCTGATGGCCAAGGCCGTGGCCACCGAGGCCGGCGTGCCGTTCCTCAGCGTGGCCGGTTCCGAGTTCGTGGAGGTGTTCGTGGGCGTGGGCGCCAGCCGCGTGCGCAAGCTGTTCAAGCAGGCCAAGGAGTACGCCCAGGCGCACGGGGCCTGCATCATTTTCATAGACGAAATAGAGGTCATAGGCCGCCGGCGCATCCTCTACGACGCCTTCGGCGGCGGTTCCGAGACCAACAGCACGCAGAACCAGCTGCTGGTGGAGATGGACGGCCTGGATACGGCCGCCAACGTTATAGTTTTTGGCGCCACCAACGCGGTGGAGAATATCCTGGACGAGGCCCTGCTGCGGCCCGGCCGCTTCGACCGCAAGATCTTTGTGGACAAGCCCAACCTGGCCGAGCGCGAGAAGATGTTCGCCTATTACCTGGCCAAGGTGCAGTACGACCGCACCATGGACCTGGGGCGCCTGGCCCGCAAGGCCGTGGGCAGCTCCCCGGCCGACATAGAGAACGTGGTGAAAGAGGCCGCGCTGATAGCGGTCAGGAACAATTCCGACAAGATCACCTACAAGGACATCAGCGCCGCCATAGAGCGCATAGAGCTGGGGGTGGCCCACCGCCTCTCCATGACGCCCCGCGAAAGGGAGCGCATAGCCTGCCACGAGGCCGGCCACCTGGTGACCATCTACCTGTCCCACCCCACGGACGACGTCTTCAAGGCCTCTATCCTGCACCGCGGCGGCGCGCTGGGCGTGGTGCACCACATGCCCATTGAAGAACTGCACGTGCCCGACCGGGACAGCTATATCGGCTGGCTGCGGGCCTCGCTGGGCGGCTTCGCGGCCGAAAAGATCAAGTACGGCGTCACCTCCTCCGGGGTGGGGTCGGACTTCGCCGCCGCGGCGCACATGGCCCACCGCATGGTGTGGGGCATGGGCATGGGCAAGAGCGGCTTTATCGGTAATTATTCAGCCATTCACAAGTCGGAGCGCTCCGCCGCCATAGCCGACCAGCTGGGCCAGGAAACCCAGGTGCTGCTGCGCGAGCAGCTGACCGAGGTGGAAAAGCTGCTGAACGATAACTGGAAGATAGTGGAACGCTTCACCGCGGAACTGCTCAAGCGCGAGGAGCTGGATTACGACGAAATAGCCGACATTTTTGCCGAGTTCGGCAAGCCCTCGCGCATGCTCAAGAGCGCCCTGCAGGCCACCACCGGTCCGGAGGCGCCGCCGGTCCCGCCCCCGCCTCCGCCAGCGGCCCCGGAGCGGCCCGGGTTTACCCCTTGAAATAACCGTTTTCCTCTGCTATAACATTATGGCGATATAAAGGCCTTGGAGATGGCGCAGTAATACCAGTCCCCTGACCTTAATTTTTGTTTATTGTTCCCGCGGCGGGAGGATATATGTCTGCCGAAGAAGAAAAAGAACAGCCCGGGCAGGAGAGCGGGGCCGAGCCGGCCCCGGAAGAACAGGCTTCGCTAGAGAATCCCCTGGCTGGCGCGGAAGCCGCCGCGGAGGTCGAGGCCGAGGCCCGGGAGACCGGCGCCGAAAAAAAAGAGAAAAGATTCTGGCCCGCGGCGCTGGCGCTGATGCTGCTGGTGCTGGCCGGCGGCGGCTACTACGCCCTGACCGGCCTGGACGATACCGCCCACAAGCTTGGCGGCGGCGAGGATTACGACCGCCTTTCCGCCAATAGCGATGTTTATGACGGTACGGCCAGGCAGGCCGCGCGCGGCGCCGACTTCTTCCCTCTGGACGAGGAGGGCGCCCGCAAGGCCGCCTATAGAGCCGCGGGCGACCCTAAGGACGCTAAACTGGACAGGATGAACCCGGCCGTGGTTCGCACCAAGGAAGAGCTGTTGGCCGCCGCCTCAGGCGCGGGCGGCTCTCCCGATATCCCGCAGCCCCTGCAGGACGTGCACGAGTCCAAGGGCGTTCCCCCGGAACAGCAGCAGTCGGGGGGGATGGCCGAAAAACTTAAGAACAAGGCTTACTTTGTGGCCGGACCCGGAGGCGCCCGCTCCAAGGGGCAGTCAGCCGGGGGCAATACGGCCGCTTTCGAGGGCACCGGCGCGCTGGCGGGCCGGGCCTCTGTACAGCGCGAAACAGGCCAGGCCAAGCCGCGGCAGGGCGCTAAAGGCGGCGTAATGGACTCCCTTAAGGGCGCTTTCAGGGCCACCTTCTACGGCGCGCGCCTCTCTTCCCAGGACTCCGCCCGCAGCTGGGTGTCCAGGGCCTTCGACGCCAGCCCCGAGGCCGACACGGCCATCGAATATGACGAGAAGATGCGCTCCAAACTGGACCGCGTCAACCCCGATTCCATCCCGTCCTTCCTGCGCGACCAGGATGTGACCTCGGCCGAGGCCAAGCGCCTGGCCACCTTGGAGCCCGGCAAGCCCAAGCTGGACAAGGACGGCACCTACGACGCGCTGAAGAAGGACAGCGATTACCAGAAGCAGAAGCTGGCCAGCGATTTCGGCAGCAGCATGCTCAACGGCATGTTCGCCGGCATTTCCGGCACCGGGGGCGGCAACCAGCCCGACCCGGAGGTTTTTTCCGACCCGGAGGACCAGTCCGACTTCACCTCGCTGGGGCTGGGTGAATACCTGGAATCCCAGGGCAACGGCGAGGAGTGCGGCTGCAGCGCCGGCGCGCCCTGCTGCTGCCTGCCGCAGGACTATTTCGCCTCCCTGCAGGACCAGGGCGGCACCAACTGCCCCATGTACGGGCCGTTCCTGCCCAACGATCCTTGCGGAGCGTCCTTTAATACCGGAGACGCAGGCCTGGGCGGCTCGATAGTGACCGGACCGCAGTGACCGCTGCCGCAGCGCACGGAGCCTGAATGAAAAAACTTCTGCTTATCCTTATCTCAGCCGCCGCCTGCACCGGGAAGCTCCCGGAGCAGGAAGTCCAGAAGATCTTCTCCCGACACAGCTGCGAGGCCCACGCCCCGGAGGCCGTCTCCGCCGCCCTGAAGGACGGGGCGGCCGGGCTGGCCAGGCTGGACCCGCGCGCCGCCGTGCTGAAGGGCCGCAAGCCGCTGAAGGCCCGCCCTTCCGGTAAGAACATCTCGTCCGGCCTGCTGCTGGGCGAACGCGGGGGCGGCCTGGTGCTCCTCAAGGTCTTCTCGGGCTCCCCGGCCGAAGCGGCCGGCTTCAGGGACGGGGACCTGGTAACCGCCATTAACGGCGCGGCGCCCACCGCTGAAGCGGTGAAGGACGGCATAGGCCGGAACACCCGCTACGTGCTGCGGGGAGAGCGCCCGGGCGCGCCCGGGGTGCTGGAGGGAGAGGTGGCCAGGGGGAGTTTCTTCTTCCCGCAGATCTTCGCTTTTTACGACGAGGGGTCTCGCACCGCCTTCCTGCGGCTGGGGCTGTTTTTCGAGGGCTCATCGGAAGTCGCCCTGGCGGCCGCCGCGGCCGCGGCCGAACGCGGAGCCCAGGCGCTGGTGATAGACGTGCGGGATAACCAGGGCGGCGTGCCCGGAGAGGCCGCCGCGGTGCTGAAGGCTTTCGCGGCCAAGCCCGGTCCGGTGCTGGAGGTCCGTTCCCGCCACGCTGGTTACTCTTCGCTTTTCGCGGCCGGGGCCCGGGGCCGCTTCGCCGGGTTGCGCACGGCGGTGCTGGTTAACGCCGGTACCGCCCGGGCGGCGGAGGTTTTCGCGGCCGGCCTCAGGGAGACGGCCGGGGCCGTGCTTATAGGTGAGAAGACGGCGGGCAGCGTCTCGCTGCAGCGCGCCTTCTCCCTGGGCGACGGCCGCGGCCTGGAGCTGACCGTGGCCCGCATGTTCCCGCCTTCCGGCGTAAACCTGGAAGGCGCCGGAGCGGCGCCGGACGCTGCGGCCGGCGAGCCGGGCGCGGGCCGGGTGTGGGACAACTCACGGGAGGCCACCCTGCTGGGCGACGGTCCCTGGCTGAAGGCCCTGGAACTGTTGCGGGACGCCGCGGCGCCGGCGCGGCGCAGATAAAAACGCGGCTTGACTTGTCAAGCGGCAGGGCTTGACAAATCTCCCACATCTGCTATACTATATTTGCAGCGCGGTGTAATTGCGGTGCGGTTGCGGTGTTGCGTAGGCGCGGTTGCGGTGCAGAGCGGTCGCGGTGCAGTTGTGGTGCCCCGCCCTTTTGGCTCAGTGCGGTGCAGTCAGGTGCGGTCGTGCGGTGCAGTCGCGGTTGCGGTCGCAGACAGACGCAGTGCGGAGTGTAGCGCGGTGTGTGTCCCAAAAGGGCGGGGCGTTTTTTGAAGTGTCCGATAATAGCAAAGCCGGCCAAAGCCGGCGGCGCAAAGCTAAGACCCGTTAAATATACGGGGGTCAGGCTGCCGAAGATGAAAAACCGACCGGTTTCGTACCGGCGTGTCGGAACGGATTTAGGCCGTTTCCGCTGTCTTCGGGGTATCAGCCCAGAACCGGGCATGAGGCGAAGAGAGCAGAAACGGCCCTTTTGTTTGCGGCCGGGAGGGAAAATGTTCGGCGCTAAAGAGGCGTATGAATATTTAGGGAGCGGCTTGTCCTCAGGCCGTTCCTGGCTATATATGCGCCTGATCAAGTGTTTGTCTTCCTCCAACCTCCCCGGAGTGAAATATTTATATAATAATATTATCAGAGAGCTTTGCCGCGGAAATGGAGTCCCCGGGCAAGGCCCGGTTGTTTTTTGTCCGGCTATGCCTGAAGAAAGTGCCGCAGCGGCCCAAACGATGAACGGTAAAATTTCCGTGATTATCCCGGCGCATAACGCAGGCGGTACCCTCCGCGAATGCCTGGCCGCCTGCCGCTCCTGTAAAACCCAGCCGGCCGAGATCATCGTCGTAGACGACGGCTCCGGTGACGCTACCGCGGAGCTTGCGAAAAGAATGGGCGCGAAGTTGCTGTCCCTGGCTAAACCTTCCGGCGCAGCGGCCGCCCGCAACGAAGGCGCACGGGTGAGCGGCGGCGACATCCTCGTGTTCATGGACGCCGACGTCCTGCCCTGCGGGGACTGGCTGGGGGAGATCCTGCGCTCCCTAGGCGGGCGCGCCGGGATAGACGCGGTGCAGGGGGTGTATGACCCGGTGTGCCTGCCCGCGACGCTGCCCGGGCTGGCGAGGAATTTCTACAAGTGCTACAACGCGGCAAAACTTGCCGACGGGGCCCTGATTTCCGGGATCAACAGCTACTGTTTCGCCGTCAGGCGGGCGGCGTTCGAAAATATCAGGGGCTTCGACTCCGCCGCCGAGCGGGCCGAGGACGTGGATTTGGGGCGCCGGCTAGCTGGCGCCGGGCATAAGATCCTGCTTAACAAGCGCGTGCGCGTGCGGCATTTGAAAACTTACAGCTTTGCCGGGCTGCTGGCCTGCGATTTTCGCAAGGTCCTGGTTAAAACAGGGCTGTTCCTGGCCGGTGCGCCCGGCGCGGATCCCGGGGTCACCTTCTCCCTTAACAAAATAGGCGCCATGTCCCGCGAACTCGGGACCATGGCCTTGTCGGCCGCGGCCCTGGCCGCCCTCGTTTGCGCGCCGGTTACCGGGGCCGCCCTGTGCGGACTGGCCTTGTCGGCCGTTCTTGCGGCCCTGGTGCTGCTGAACCTGCCGTTCTACCGCTTCATGAGCGGGCACGCCGGGCCCGCGGCGGCCGGCGGCTGCCTGGCGGTCTATTTCTGCGAGATGGCCGCGGCCTCCGCGGCCGTGCTGGCCGGCCTGGCGCTGCATCTTTGGGGCAAAGCCCGCGCCGCCGGGGCGGCCGCCTCCGAGAAGCTGCGCTGGCTCAGGAAAATGTTCTTCAGCGGCCCCGGTTCCCTGCCGGAGCAGGTGACGCTATTCGTGACGGACCGCTGCGACCTCAAGTGCGGGCACTGCTTCTACGGCCGGGAACTGAACAGCGGCCGCGCAGAATTCACCACCGCCGAACTGGCCCGGGCGCTGCCGTCGCTGGGTCGGTTCAGTTTCGTCAGCCTGACCGGCGGCGAGCCGTTCCTGCGCGACGACCTCCCCGAGATAGCCCGCCTGCTGGTCGAGGTGAACGGGGTCAGGCGCATCTCCATCCCTACCAATGGCTATCGGCCGCAAAAGGTGCTTGAACTGACCGGGAAGCTGCTGGAGGCCTGCCGCGGCCGGGCCTCGGTGCTGGTCAAGGTTTCACTGGACGGCGTGGGAGCTGCCCATGACGCCATAAGGGGAGTGGCCGGCAGCTTCGACAGGGCCGCAGAGACTTTTGCCGGGCTCAAGCTGCTCAGGCGCCGCCACGGGCACTTGAAGGCCGGCGTGCTGCTGACGGCGTCGGGGCTTAACGAGGGCTCCCTGCCGGCTACGGCCGCTTACGTCATGCGCGAGCTGGCCCCGGATGTAATAGGGCTTAATTTCGCCCGGGGCGCCGCCGCGGGAGCGGACGCCGACAATTACGCCCGGCTGTACGGGGAGATACTCCGCTGGCTGGCGGAGAATAAGAAGCAAAGCGGCTTCTATTACGAGTTTTACCGGGCCTACAAGAGCGAGATAAGCGGGCTGATCGGCAAAATAGTCGAAACCGGCAAATACCCGCTAACCTGCCGAGCCGGCGCGCTGACCGCGGTGATAGACAGCTCCCTGGACGTCTATCCCTGCGAGCTGCTGGGCGAAAAGATGGGCAGCCTGCGCGACTTCGGTTACGATTTCCGCGAGCTCCTGCTCTCCGGCCGGGCCGCCGGGGTAAGGGGCCATATAGCGGAGGGCAACTGCTGCTGCACCCACGAGTGCAACCTCCAGATGAATTCTTTCTTCGACCCCGCGCGGGCCGCCCGGCTGCTGCTCGGCGCCCTCGGCGGGAAGCTCGGCCAGGGGCGGAGCGCCGCCGCGCCGGGCGCGCTGAGAGGGGGTGAGCAGGCATGAAGATCGCGCTTGTACACGCCCCTTTCCATCACCGGAAGTTCTCCGAGAACCTCAAGGTGGTGGACGAGGATTTCACGCTGGCCCCGCCCATCATCCTGGCGTATGTGGCCGCCATCCTGGAGCGGGCCGGCCACAGCGTGATCCTGGTGGACGCCCACGCGCTTAAACTGTCCAGGGAGGCCGTCCTGGAGAAGCTCAACGGCTTCGCCCCCGACCTGCTGGGCTTCCGCCTGGACACCTACAGCTTCCAGGAGACGCTGGCGTGGATAAAATTCCTCCGGGCCGCTACGGGTAAACCCGTGCTGGCCGGGGGGATAAACCTGTCCATTTATCCCGGCGAGACCATGAGCCACCCGGAGATAGATTTCGGCCTTGCGGGAGAGGCTCTGGAAAGCCTGCCCGCGTTCCTGGAGCGCTTCGGCGACAGCTCCAGGTACGGCGAGGTGCCCGGTCTCTGCTGGCGAAACGCCGCCGGCGCGCTGACCCTTAATCCTCAGGCCGCTTCCCTCGCCCCGTTCGATTCCTACCCCTTCCCGGCGCGGCACCTGCTGCCCAACCATATATATCATTCCTTCGTCTCGCAGGCGCGCAACTTCACCATCATGCTCACCTCCACCGGCTGCCCTTACAGGTGCAAATTCTGCGCCATCGCCGCCTTGGGCCACTGGCGGCAGAGGAGCGTGGACAGCGTGATAGCGGAGATAGAGCAATGCACCCGCGACCACGGGGTGCGCGAGATAGATTTCTTCGACGCTACCTTCTTCGTGGACAAGCGCTGGTCGCTGGAGTTCTGCCGGGAGCTGATAAAGCGCGATCTCGGCATAACCTGGACCGTGCGCTCCAGAGTGGACCTGGCCGACGAGGAGGTGCTGGCGCTGGCGGCCGAGGCGGGCTGCCGGATGATCTTCTGGGGCATAGAGTCCTCCTCGCAGGCGGTGCTGGACCTGGTGAACAAGGATATCGCGCCCGGGCAGGTCGCCTACGCCGTCAGGACCGCGAGGAAGTACGGCATCAGGAGCCTGGGTTTCCTGATGGTCGGTAATCCGGGAGATACCGAAGAGTCGATCAGGGACACCGTGCGGTTCGCCAAGGACCTGGACCTGGACTACGTGCAGATCTGCCGCGCCATACCCAAGCCGGCCACCGAGTTTCATTGCCAGTTGGTAGGGAAGACAGGCAAGGATTACTGGAAGGATTTCGTGCTACTGAAAACGGAAGAAGAGCGGCTGACCGTGCCCTGGGCCGGCCTGCCTCAGGAGAAGGTGGAGCGGCTGCTCAAATGGTGCTATTTCAGCTTCTACTTCAGGCCGGGCTTTATCCTCAAAACCCTGCTTAAGGTCAGGTCCTTCGACGAACTGGCCCGCTACGCGGCCACGGCCTTCAGGATGCTGTTCGGCTACCTGCATACGGATGTGGCGCCGGCCCCGTCCGCCAAACCGGGCCGCGCGGCCCCGGCCGGGCCGGAGAAGAAGGTCTGCGTGGTGATACCGGCGTATAACGAGCGGCAGAACATCCTGGAGTTGGTCAACAGGATCTCCGAGCTCTACCCGCGGGTCAATATTATGGTGATGGACAGTTCCCGCGACGGCACCCGCGCCGAGGTGAAGCGCTTCTCCAGGCTGCACCCCGGGGTGGAGGTGCACTACGTGGGCAAGACGGACGCCTGCAACGAGAGGGGCCGGGCGGTGCAGAAGGGGTTCACCCTGGCCCTCGCCAAAGGCGCGGACCTGGTGATAGAGATGGATGCGGACCTCTCTCATGACCCGGAGGATATCGGGAGGCTGATAGAGAGCGCCGGTGACTCGGACGTGGTCATAGGCTCCAGGTACGTCACCTTCGGCGGCGCCGTGGGCCGGTCCTTCTTCAGGTCTTTCCTCGGGAACCTGGCCAACCTCTACGTCAGGTACAGCCTGGGCATAAAGGACGTGCGCGACTGTACTTCCGGCTACCGGTGCTTCAGGCGCGACGCCCTGGAAAAGATAGGCCTGAAATATTTGAAATCCATAGAGGGCACCGAGGCGCTGATAGAGATGCTTTACCGGGGTTTCAGGCAGGGCCTGCGGATCAAGGAAGTGCCCATAACGTATCTGGACCGCAGGTACGGCAGTTCTAAATTCAGCCTGGCCACCGTTACGAGGAGCCTGAAGCGCGTGTGGGAGCTGAAGTGGGGCGGCATATGAAACTGACGGCCAAAATAGCTTCGTTGGGCGCTCTGGCGGCGGTTAAATTCCTCGGCCGCAGGATTCCCGTCGCCGTCAGGATGGAGATCACCAACAGGTGCCCCAATAAATGCTCCTACTGTAATGTCTGGAACACCAGGGCGGAGGACCCCTCACGGGAAACCCTGTTCTCGGTGCTGGGGCAGCTCCGGGACCTGGGGACCAGGAAGGTATCATTCAGCGGCGGCGAGCCCCTGCTGCGCGAAGACATCGGCGAGATCATAGACCGCTGCGCGGCGCTGGGTATCTCTCCGGAAATGAACTCCCGGGGCACGTATATAGAAAAAAGGCTGGCCGGGCTGAAGAACCTGGACCTGCTGAAGGTCAGCGTGGACGGGCCCGAGGAGGTGCATGACGCGCTTTCCAACAGGGCGGGAGCCTACAGGGACTGCATAAAAGCGATAGAGGCCGCCAAGGCCGCGGGCATAAGGGTAAGCATAGCGACCACCATCACCAGGCACAATGTCGGGCACCTGGATTTCATACTCGGCCTGGCGAAGCGCTACGGCATCAGGGCGGCCTTCCAGCCGCTGAAGCCGCTGTACCGGGGCGTGGGCGGGGAACAGATGAAGGAACTGTACCCGGCGCCGGAGGAATACCGCAGGCAGGTGGCGAGGCTGGCGGAACTGAAGGCCGACGGCTGCGCCGGGTACATGCGCAATTCGCTGATAGGGCTCAGGCATATACAGGGCTGGCCGGACTACCCCCGGCTGGACTGCTCGGCGGGTAAGCTTTTCTGCATCATAGACACCGACGGCACCCTTTACCCCTGCGACAGGGTCTCGTATTCCGGAAAACTGCCTAACTGTTTCGAGCTCGGGGTGGAAAAGGCTTTGAACTCCGCGCCGCCTGTAAAATGCGGCGGCTGCGGTTTCTGCGGCTCGCTGGAACTGAATTTCCTCTACAACTTCCGGCTGGGCACGCTCAAAGAGGTTTTATGGCTGTTGAAATGATGCGCATCGCTAAAAAGACCATTCCCTGGCTAGTCTCGCTGGCTATCCTGGCGGCGCTGCTGGTCAAACTGGACCTGGGCGCCCTGCCCGCTATCTTCCTGGCCGCCGACCCGGGCCCGTTGCTGCTCTCGCTGGCCGCCACGCTGTTCTATTTCTTCTCGGTTTCCGTGAAGAAGTACCAATACCTGCTGGCGGCCCTGGGCGTCAGCGTGTCGGAAGAGGAGGCGCGGCTGATACGGATAGGCAGCATGCCGCTGAAGGCGGTGGTCCCCTACAAAGCCGGCGAATTCTCCCGGGCGGTTTACCTCAACAGGCTTCACGACGTGCCGTACAAGAAGGGCGTGCTGCTGATAGTGTACGGGTACGCCACCAGGGTGCCGGTGCTGCTGGCCGCTTCGCTGGGGGGCTTGCTGGCGCTCCGCACGGGGCTGGATGCCCGCCTTATCATGGCGGCCGGAGTGCTGCTGTGCGCCTCCGTCCTGGCCCTGGACCGGAAGTACTGGAAACTGGCCTTCTACTCGGTGGCCAGCGAGGCGCTGCTGGTGGCCAGCTACGCCCTGATCTTCAAGGCTTTCGGCATAGGCATCCCGGCCGGGGAACTGCTGCTGTACGTGCCGCTGATACTCATAATGACGGGGCTGCCGCTGAGCGTCATGGGCGTCGGCGTAAGGGAGGCGGCTATAGCGGCGGTCTTCGCCTCCAGGGCGGATTTCAATACCCTGCTCTCCGGCGCGCTGTCGGTGTCCCTCATCGAGAGCGCCATCCCGCTGCTGCTGTCCATGCTGTTCCTGAAGAAGTTCGTTAGCGGCCTGGCGGCCGGGGGCAGGGAGCCGGAGGCCTTCGACCCGGAGAGCTATTTCCGGCGCAGGAACAACAATCCCCTTACCGGCTACCGCCTGAAGCGGCGCATCAGGGAGGTGGTAGGGGCCGTCGGCCGGCATTGCCCCGGCCGGGAGCTCAGCGTGCTGGATATCGGCGCCGCGGACGGCGTAATGCTGGACGCCGTCAATTCCTCCCTGAGCGTTAAGCGGGCGGTGGGCGTGGAGCTGTTCAAGGAACTTATCGAGTGTAAGAAGTCCGACAGGATAGAACTGGTGCAGGGCAAGGGCGAGAACCTGCCCTTCGGCCCCGCCGAATTCGACGTGGTGCTGATCTGCTCGGTGATAGAGCACGTTGAGGACGCGGAGCAGACCCTGAACGAGGCCTACAAGGTGCTGCGGGAGAACGGGCGCCTGGTGCTCACCTCCGTGAACGGCTTCCTGGATAAAGTCGCTTCGCTGGCCGGCATCAAGCCCGATGACCACCTCCGGACCTACACCAAGGGTGAACTGCGCGAGCTCTTCGCCAGGCACGGCTTCAGGGTGCTGGAGATGCGCAGTTTCGGTCCTGTCTTTTACAATCTGACGGTAGTTGAGAAAGTCTCGCAGGGAGAATGACGCTTTATGGATAAAAAGAACGTATCGTTGGTAATTCTCGGGCTCTGCCTGCTGCTGCCCGCCGCGGCGCGCGCGCAGGAGGGCAGCATGGCGGCGCGGATGGGCAGCGCGGACCCGGCCGTGCGCAAGAGCGCGGCCCTGGACGCCGGCAACCGCAAGTCCGTAGCGGCCGTGCCCGGCCTGATAGCCCTGCTGAACGACCAGTCGCAGGGAGTGGTCGTCACCGCCGTGGTGGCGCTGGGCCAGATACGCGATCCACGGGCCGTGGACCCGCTGATCGAGGCGGCGGTGAAAAGCACCTACACCGCCGTCAGGGTCATGGCCGCCCAGTCGCTGGGCTATTTCGAAGGGGAAAAGCCGCTGGCCGCGCTGGCCGGCATTGCCGATGACCAGGCACCCGCGGTGCGCGGCGCCGCCTGCCGCTCCCTCGGCAAACTGGGCGGGGGCAAAGAGGCCGACAAGCTTATAGAGAAGGCCGGGGGCGATGCCGACCCCCAGGTGCGGCGGACGGCCGTGGAAACGCTGGTGGAAATGGCCGAGCTGAAGCCGCTGGGCGGGCGGCGGACGGCCATAGAGAACGCGTTGAAGGCCGCAGCCAAGGACAAGGACGGCAAGACCAGGGCTTCCGCCGATAAGGCGCTGCAAAGGCTGAAAAGGACCAAATAGGATGGAACAGCTGCTTAAAATAGACAGGGGCCTGCTGCTGGCGGCTCTCTTCCTGGCCGGGTTTATAGTATATATACCCGCGCTGAAGGCCCCTTTCTTCTGGGATGACTATGTTTCGGTCCCGGAACTTCAGCCCTATCAGGGCGCCTTGCGCACCGAATCCAGGCCGTTGCGGCTTTTCTCTTTCACCATGGATTCCCTTCTTTGGCGTGGAAACCCCGCTGGTTATCATTTCACCAATATACTTCTCTCCGCCCTGGCCGGGGTCCTGGCCTTCCTGTTCCTGGAGGAGTTCTTTAAAAACAGGGCCTATTCGTTCATGGCTTCCCTGCTGTTCATTCTTCATCCGGCCCATACCGAGGCGGTGATCTGGATAAAGAACAGGACGGAAATGCTTTTCCTGATCTTCTTTATCCTCGCTTTTTTGACTCGTAAGAAGAACCTGGCCTTATCGGTCGCTATGTTCATCCTCTGTACCCTGGCAAAAGAGACCAGTGTAATCTTTCCCCTGATCCTTACCCTCCACATTTATTTATTCGAGAAGACCAAGAAGTATTCAATTACAGCGCCTTTTTACCTCATAGCTCTGATAAGGGGCGGCTATGCCCTGCTTCACGCTGAAGAGGTGCTGGGTATCGGCAGCGCGGGAGGATTTTTTACCCAAACGTCCCTGGTTTTTAATACCTATGGTTTTTACCTCGGAAAACTTCTGTTCCCGGCCCGGCTGCTGGTGGACTGGCAGCCTTCAACGGCTTTTTCTCCCGCGGCCCTGCTGGTTTTCCTTGGTCTGGGCGGCGCACTTTTCCTGCCAAAGCTGGACAAGAATATGCGCTTCTTCCTGGCGCTGCTGTTTGTCTCTATCCTGCCTTACTCCAACATCGTTTTTATAGCCGGCCGGCCGCTGGGTGAGCAGAGGCTGTTCCTTCCAAGTCTGGCTTTTGCCTCGGCCCTGACCCTGCTGGCTGTTTCAGTAGTTAAGAGCAGGCCCCTGCGTTACTCGCTGTTGTCGCTGGTAATTATCCTCTACGCCGGCAAGACCGCCCTGCGGGCAAGGGAATGGCGGGATCCCGTCCTCCTATGGGAGCAGGCCGAAAAGCTTTACCCGGGTTCCCCCAGGATAAAATACAACCTGGGAGGTATCTTTTACCAAAAGGGGGATTATGCCCGGGCCAGGGACTACTACATGCGGGCGCTGGGTCATGCCGAGAATACGGAGGGGTATTACCTGCTGGCGCAGAACCTGGCCTTGGTATCCATGCGGGAGAACGACCTGTCTGAAGCGGAGCGGTTGCTGAAGGGGCTGTTGGCGGTCAGGCCCGATGACCATATGGCGCTTTACAACCTGGGCCTTGTTTCCATGAAGATGGGGAAATATGAGGCTGCGGCGGTTTACCTGGAGAAGGTGAAAAAACAGTTGCCTAACGCGATACAAATCTATAACAACCTTGCTGTAAGTTATATGGAGGTGGGCAGGCCGGAGGCCGCGGTTGCCGTGCTTAAAGACGCGATTGCCATAGATCCCGGCTACGAGAACGGAGTGTACAACCTTATCGTCATTTACAAGAAATCCGGAATGAAGGCGGAGGCGCTGGAGGAAGCCGGGAAAGCCGTCAGGCTTTTCCCCTATAACCCGGCGTTCTTAAAGTTGTACCAGGAATTAAAGGTATGACCAGGAAGACCAGACTTATCCTGCTGGCCCTCGTCGTTTCGCTCTGTTACGCGAATACGGCGCGCAACGATTTTATGTGGGATGACGACCAGTATATCGCCAATAACGAGCGCATAGCCAGCATAGGCAATCTTCCGGGGCTGCTGGCGCCGGTAGCAGGCGAGCCATACCGCCCTCTGCGCATGATAACTTTCGCGCTGGAACGCTCTCTTTTCGGGCTCAACCCGATGATGTACCACCTCGATAACGTCGCCATACACCTGGCCAACGTGCTGCTGCTCTTCGCGGTGCTGCTGTTGATCTTCAAGGACGAAGAACTGGCTTTTTATTCAGCGCTTATCTTCGCCATTTATCCCGCCTGGAACGAGGCCATAGTCTGGGTAAAGAACCGGTCCATGCTGCTCGCGGGTTTCTTTATGCTCTCCGGGCTGTACTTCTACATAAAGAAGAAACATCTGCCAGCGCTGCTGGCCGTAGTGCTGGGGCTCATGAGCAAAGAGATAGTGGTCGCTTTTCCGGCAATTGCCACGGCTTACGCTTTCATCTTTGAAAAAGAACGCAGGAAGACGGACCTGCTCCCGTATTGGGCCTTAGGCATAGCCTGGACCGTGTTCCTGTTTGCCTTCTACGGAGGGCAGGCGGGAAGTTACGCCCCGGGGCCGGCCTTCTTTTTCAGCCTGAAAATAATGCTCAAGTTCATGCTGATACTCTTCTATCCGTTCAGGATGAACGCGGAGCGCGAGGTGAGCTTCCCGGAAACTATTTTCGACGCTGAGGTCCTCGCCTCCTTCGTGCTGACCTTCGCGGCTTTGGTGTGGATCTACAGGGACAGGTTCCGGAACAAGCCCGTTTCCTTCCTGCTGCTCTGGATGGTTTTCAATATTTTCCCGACCGCCAACCCCGGGGTAGTGGCGGGCCGCCCGCTTGGCGAGCACCGGCTTTATATCGTCGGGGCGGGCTTCTCCGTGCTGATTTTCCTCGCCCTGCGGCAGAAAAAGGCGCTGCTCTACGCGTTGCTGCCGGTGCTTTTCATTTCTTCCTTCCTGCGAAACCTGGACTGGAGGGACTCTTTCTCTTTTTGGGACCAGACTGTGAAGGTCTCCCCGTTGTCGCCGCGGGCCCACACTAATCTGGCCCTGGCCTACAGCGCCCGCGGCGACGCGGCAAAGGCGAAAGAGCATTTAAGGCGGGCCCTGGAACTGGACCCCGGCTATACCGTGGCGACCAGGTCCCTTGCAGGCCTCTTTGCCAAGGAAAACCGGATCAGCGACGCAAATTCCCTGCTGACCGGCGCGCTGCGCAACTATCCCGGGGACATACCCCTCTATGTGGACCTGATCGACCTCTACCTGGGGCGGCGGATGATCCGGGAAGCGGCGGACCTTTGCGTGCGGGCGGTCGCTCTCGTGGATATCAACGCCGGAAGTTCGGAAGATTACATGGCTATAGGTATACAGGCCTTCCGCCTTGGCCTGCTGAAGGAGGCCGAGCGCGTGTTCGCCAAGGTGGCGGGGCTCCGGCCCTGGAGCGGTTATGTGGCGAACAACCTGGCTTCCGTCTATCATGCGGATAAGAATTATCCTTTGGCGGAAAAATACTACAGGCTGGCGATAGAAAACCAGCCCTCTAATCCGGTCTATTACTATAATCTCGGGAATTTATATTATAATATGGGTGACACTGGAAAAGCGGTGGAAAGTTTTACCAAAACCGTAGAACTTGATAAAAATTACGCCGATGCGTGGCATAACCTCGGTTATGTCTATAAAGCGAGCGGCAATTTTGAAGAGGCGGATCGCTGTTTCAGGAAGGTCACTGAGTTAGAGCGGCCTCCAACCCCTGATTTGAGGGGGTAGGGGGACGCTTGGTTCGTTTGCGCGACTAAAGCAGCTATATGAACTTAACGGGCGGGATCAAAAACACGGAACGCCAGGTGCGGCCTCTCAGGCCGGCCCGGCTGTTCCGCGCGCCTGCCGCCCTGCTTGCGTTCCTGCTGGCCGCGAACGCCTTCTCTCAAACCACGCTTTACATGCACCCCGACGGCGCCGGCGGCGCCGTGCCCCCGGTGCCGCAAACCAGCGACACCCCCTTTCCTGGTTCCGGCATGCCGGACAACTTCGGCAATTACAAGATGGATACCGTGGCCGGTTCCGTTATCGACACCAGCCTCGGGGAGATTATCGCCAACAACTCGTCCGGCTACGGCGCGTCGGCGCGTTTCGTTTCGCCGCCCCTGCAGGCCATCACTTTGGATAATACCTCCCTTTGGTCCCAGTGGGTTTGGGCCATGGGCGGCAGGACCAATTTCGGCGAATCTACAAAGTGGTATGTCCGCAGCACGGCCTATATCTGGAAGAACGACAATACCGGTATGCGCGGCGGCGTACTGCTCAGTCCGGTCAGCGGCACCGCCACCACCGGTACCTCCAACTATACTGCCAACCTGTATTCCCAGCAGCTCAGGAACAACGCCCCCGCCACCAACACCATAGCGGTACAGAACGGCGACCGCCTGGTGGTTGAGATGGAGTGGCAGGTCTTGTCCTGGGCCACCAACGGCTACGGCCTTTACCTCTGGGTAGACGACCCCGCCAAGCCCATGCGCATTACCACCAACAAAACGCTGACCTTTATCCCGTATCTTTACAATCTCAGCCCGACTCCTTTCTCGGTCGACGAGCCGGTAACTTTCGAAGGCGGTAAATTCGGCACGCCCGTGGCGGGCGACGGGATCTATTTCGGGACCACTTTTGTGCCGTACAATGACCCTACCGTAACCTGGACCGACGACGAAATAATAGTCTCCGACCCGCCGGACGCCTTGATCAACGGCAATGCCTATGTCAAGGCCAACGGCGTCAATACCAATTCCGTGGCCTATATGGTGAAGCCCACTATCACGGGAATCTCGCCCTCAAGCAGGGGACAGAATGCGGCCGGGCAGTGGATTACGGTAACCGGAAAAAGTTTTAAATACGATTTGACATCGGATTTCGGGCTTGGGGTGAACATCTCATCCAGCTATTGGGTTTCCGCTAACCGGGTGGACGTACAACTCAGCGTGTTGGATACCGCCGCCCAGGGCTTCCGGGATGTGACCATAACCAATCCGGACACGGCCTTCGGTCTGCGCGTGAACGGGTTTACCGTTAATTACAGGCCGGGCGAGGCGGCCGGCGGCACCAATATAGCGGTAGCTCCAAACGTGCGGGGCGCGGACTTGGCTTCGCAGACTATTACTATCACGGACTCAAAAGCGCGGTTCGTCAACGGCTGCACGGTGGCTTTCTCCGCTTCCGGGATTAATGTGGACAGCGTTATATTCGATAACGCCAACCAGATCCGGGCGATAATTACCATCTCCAACAACCCGACATATGGTCAGGGCGATATCACCGTAACCAATCCGGACGGAGGCCGGACCACGAAGGCCGGCGCGTTTACCGTAAATCCCAAGCCCGTCCTGTACGAGGCGAAGGTGACCGGGCTCGACGCTACTCCCAGGGCCAAGTTGGCCCGGGGAACCGATAACAAGTGGGTAGACATAAAAGGTTACAACTTCCAGGATGCCGCGACCGTGAATTTTGGATTGCCTGCCGGCTCCGACGGCATTACCATCTACGGCTACGACTACAGTTATTTGGGAGAGGATCCAAAGCGCCTAAGGGTCCAGGTGTCGGTGGGAACCTCCTGCCCGCTCGGTTATACTAACCTGACCATCACCAATCCAGACGCTGGCACCGACACGAAGATCCCCGCTGACGCTTTTTTTCAGATAACTCCCTCGCCGGCCGTTACCGCCGTGACCGACCCTGCCGTGCTGAGCTTCGGCCAGGGCGCCAGCAACCTGGTCTTAACTGTGACGGGGTCTAATTTCGTATCCGGCGCCGGCGTCTCTTTCCCCGAGGGCAATATCTCGGTGGGCTGGACCAGCGTCCTGAACTCCAACACCCTGCAGTGCCAGGTGGACATATCGCCGACCGCCGACCCGGCCACGATTTACGACCTGAAGGTTACTAACCTCGACTGGGGCGCTGACACCAAGGCCGACCAGGTCAACGTGACCTTCGGCCCCGGCTTTACCACCATGAACCCCGTCCAGTTGGGACAGAATGCCGCCGGCCGGAGCATAGTTTTGAACGGCTCCAACCTGCAGAGCGGGGCGGTGGTGGAGTTCCTTAATACCATAGTGAACGTGACCGGCTACAATTACGCGGGCGTGCCTAACTTTATCACCGTCACCGCCAACGTGGACGTGGCGGCCCAGACCGGCGTCAAGAATATCCTCATCGTCAACCCGGACGGCGGCTCGTTCACCAGCAACTGGAGCCCTTTCACTGTCAGCACCCGGCCCGCCCTCAGCCAGGTGGTGACGGAAGTCTCTGGCTGGACCGACAACGAACTGGGCGCCGGCGCCGCCAACCAGAACATCCGGCTGCAGGGGGATTTTTTCCAGGTCGGCATGACGGCGGCCAATATCGTCATTTCCACTTACTCCGCCTGCGACACGGCGGATCCGGACCTGGCGATAAACAGCTTCAGCCGCGACGGCACCAACCTCATCTCGATGAACGTGACGGTGGCTCCCGGAGCCAAGACCGGCGGGCGCTATGTGAAACTTGTTAACCCGGATTACGGGCGGACCATCAGCGCCTCCCCGCTGCTCTACGTCAACAGCGCCCCGTCCGTCATCTCGCTGACGCCCGCCAACCTGGGACAATGGGCCTCCAACTACAACCTGACCATCTCCGGCGGCTATATCCAGGCCGGGCTGGGCCTCAACAGTGTGGTGTTCACGCCCAATACCGGCATAACGGTCAACAGCGTCACCCCGTCCCCGCCGGATACCGTGGTGGTGAACGTCACTATAGACCCCGAGGCGGTCCCCACCGGCACGGCCAGGGACCTCACGCTGATAAACCCCGACGGGGGCTCTTTCGCGCTGCCCGGGTCCTTCACCGTCAACCCGCGCCCCAGGTTCAACTTTGTCGAACCTGGCAACAGGGGCGCCGGCGCCGTCAACCAGACCCTGACCATCCGCGGCCAGGACTTCGTGTCCGGCATGAACGTGTTCCTGGAGGGCGGCGCCACGGCCAAAGTCAACCCCTACCCCGCGGTCGCTTCGCTGATAGACTCGGCCACCGCGCAGGTCACCGTCTCCATCACCACCGACGCCGTGGTGGGCGCCAAATTCATCCGCCTGCTCAACAGCGACGAGGGCTACGACATCGTCTACAGCACATTCACGGTCAACGCGCCGCCTATCATCTCCCTGGTGTCGCCCAATAACCGGGGCCAGGGCGCCAATAACCAGGATATACCGATCACTTTTGCGTCGGGCTACCAGAATGGCTGCACCGCGGATTTCGGAGCGGACATTGAAATATCCAGTTATACCTACTATCCCTCCTCCTTCACCGTGCACGTCGGCACCGTGGCCGAGACGGCGGCCCTGGGGGCCAGGATCATCTCCGTCATTAACCCGGACGCAGGCCGCAACTACGCCTCGTTCACGGTTAACGCCAAGCCCGACATCACCTCCCTGTCGCCCGCGGTCGGCGACCAGGGCGTGACCGGCCTGTGGCTCCAGGTGCTGGGCAGCGGGTTCAGCAACACGGGCGGCGCCCCTATAGTCACTTTCGCCAATCCCGGCATCTCGGTGGTCCAGACCGTGTACCAGAATTCCGGACGCGTGGACGTGCAGGTCAATGTGGATATAGGGGCGGCTACCGGCCTCGGCGACGTGTACGTGGTAAATCCCGACGGCGGCAAGCACCGGGAGCTCAACGGCTTCTCGGTGGGCCCCAAGCCGGCCATAACCTCCATCCATCCCGGCGAGCTGGGCAGGGGCGCGGTGGACGAGACCGTCTCCATCGTAGGCGATTATTTCCAGGCCGGCCTCACGGTGCAGGTGCTCTACGGCCTGGTGACGGTGACCGGAGTGAACGTGGTGGACGCGCAGCATATCGAGGCCACGGTAAGCGTGGCCGCCGGGGCCGCGGCCGGCCCCTGGGACGTCAAGGTGACCAACACCGGCGGCGGTTACTCCACGCTGGCCAGCACGCTCACGGTGGGCGCCTATCCCACCTCGGCGGTCACGGTGCCGGGCGGCCCTTATTACAACGCCGCCGGCATAGCGCAGCTCAAGGGCAACGCCTCCGCGGACACGGTGGATATCTGGGCCAGCATCCAGGACCTGACTCAGGGGACCACCTGGTACGACGGCGCCAACTTTACCGCGCTGACCGAGGCTTGGCTGGACGGGGATTATAGCGTGGTTCCCCAGACCTGGACCTACACCACGCCCGTGGCCAAACTGGTCTCCGGCCGGCAGTACAAGGTACGGAGCAAAGCCTACGGTAAGAACGGCGGCCGCGAGACCCCGGGCGCCGGGGCGACCTTTATCTACGACAACGCCGCGCCGGCCGGGTCCGTCACCTCGCCCCAGAGCGGCGGCGTCATCCTGAAGGAACTCCCGTCCCTGGACGGCTCCTCCTCGGACGGCATCTCCGGCCCGGCCAAGGTGGAGATACAGCTCAGGCGGCGCTCGGACGACTTCTACTGGGACGGCTCGGCCTTCGTCAATAACCCGTCCACCTGGGTGGCAGCGGCGGGGCTGGCCCCCTGGAGCTATGCCGGCTTCGCGGGCTCGCTGACCAGCGGCACCACTTATACTATAAGCGCGCGCGTATATGATAACGCCGGCAACACCGCCCTTGTCTCCGGCAAGACCGTCACCTTCGACAATACCGGCCCGGTTTCGCTGCTGACCTTCCCCGGCAACAACTCCTATTTCTCCGCCTCGTCCCTGGGCACCATCGCCGGCACGGCCAAGGACTATCCCGGCGCCGGCGGCCTGGCGGCGGGCCTCTACGAGGTGGAAGCTATAGTGGAGCGGAACATCCCCGCCGGCTGGTGGAACGGCGAGGAATGGAAGACCGTGGAGCCTTCCACCTGGCCGGTGGCAACGCTGCTGGGCGGCGACCCGCTGGTCTGGAACGCCGCCATGGTCCCCGCCGGACAGCTCAGCGACAACGCGGAATACCGGGTACATACCCGCGCCCGCGATAACGCCGTGGACATCGCGGAGACCGCGGGCACCGGCAACCTGGGCGCGCAGAACGTTAATACCTTCTACTACGACAACGCCGCCCCCTCCGCCAAATTCACCAATATCTCCGACGGGGACCATAAGAACTCGCTGGCTTCCATAGCCGGCACCGCCAACGACGATGTGAGCGCCTACGCGGCGCGCAAGGTGGCCGCGGTCAAGGTCCATGTTTACGACGACAGCAGCGGCAAGACCTATAACGGCAACGCGGACCCCGCGCTTTGGGACGTGGGCGACCTGGCCGACGCCGGCCACTGGTTCGACGCCGCGTACGTGGGCCAGAGCTCCGGCACCTGGACCTTAGCCAGCCCGAACTGGCAGCATACCATACGCTACCGCGTGGTAGCCAAAGCGGTGGACGGGGCCGGCAACTACCAGGTTTCGTTCTCTACCGCCTACTTTGTATATGACGAATACAGGGCGGACCCGGAAACGCCGGATTCCAGGGTGGTCTATCCCGCCGCCGACCAGCAGTTTAACGCCAAGTTCGCCGCTATCACCGGCAACTCCGTGGACAACACCCGCGGCGTGCTGACGGGCACGCGGCTGAAGATACTGCGCCTGCCCAGCCACGTGCTCGGCGAAAGCGCTACCTACTATTGGGATAACGTCCTGGCTGACTGGGTGCCGGCGGAGCCGCCGCTGGTCAACTGGCCTTCCGTTACCGCCGACGACGCCGCTTTCGATTCCAACTACGAGGACTGGCACTGGGACGTGCCGCAGTCCGGCCTGGCCGGGGTGAATTTCTGGAAGGCGGGCAGGAGATTCGAGATCGCGCCCAAAGCCTTCGACAAGGCGGGCAACGTTGAAATCGCCCTCTCTACGTCCGCCTTCGTCTACGAGACGGACCTGCCGGCCGCGGCCATAGTGTACCCGGGAAACAACGGCTACATCAGCCTTACGGGCAAGGGCAGCGGTGACGCTTCCGACGTTTACCCGGGGCAGGTGACCGATGTGAAGGTGAGGGTTAAGCAGCTGACCGGCGCCCACCCGGGCCACTACTGGCGTGTAGCGGATTCCAGCTGGACCACGGAGGGCGTCCCCGAGGTCTGGAACAGCGTGGTCTCTTACGGCACCCTCAGCCCGGCCGCCACCTGGTGGCAGCTCCCCGGCGCGCCCTGGCTGAGCGGTGAAACCTACGAGTTCAACGCTTACGCCGTGGATAAGGCCGGCAACAGCCAGCTGCTCTATTCCACGGCCACAGCGGTAAAGGCGGACTTCACGGCCCCGTCTTCCACCATTTCCCTGCCGGCCAACGGCGTGCTTTACGGGGATACCCCGCTGCCGCAGGTGACCGGTACCGCCGCCGATACAACTCCGGGCGAGGTCAACAACGTCTTCCTGCAGTTCGCCTACACGCCCAGCGGCGAAGGCGGCCCCATAGTCCAGACCTATGACGGCACCAACTGGCAGACCAACGCCACCACCTGGCTGCCGGTTTCCTCCGTAACGCTGGCGGGCGGGAACTGGTCCTACGATATTCCCGGCAATATCTGGCAGTGGAACGACAGCTGGTACGCCGTCAGGGCCTACGCCAAGGACAAGGCCGACAACACGGAGGCCGAGCTCTGGCGCGCCAACTTCCAGTACCGGGCGCCTTTCCCCGACACCTGGGTAAATTCGCCCGCCAACGGCGCCTATCTTAAAACCAAGCCGCAGCTCATTGCCGGCGGCGCCAGCAAGTTCGCCTATCCCCTCACCACGGGGATAAAGATCTCGGTGGAGCGCAAGACCGACGGCTATTACTGGTACGGCAGTTCCTTCTCCGCTCCGGGCTCGCTGGAGGCGGCGCCGCGTGCCTACCTGGACGTTTCCAACGTCTCCGTGCTGGGCGACGCCAGCCTGTACTGGGAATGGTCGGCGGGCATCTCCACCGAGGCCTGGACCGACAATACCTCCTATTACTTCCTGACCAAGGGTTGGGGGCCGGCCGGAGAGGAACAGGCCATAGACCTGGTCGGCAACACCGTGGTCTACGACGTCACGCTGCCGGTTACCGCGATCTCGGTGCCCGGGCCCGGCATCTACCAGGCGCTCTCCCAGATCTCCGGCCCCGCCTCGGATACGGCGCCGGGCCTGCTGGACAGGGTGGACATTACGCTGCAGGACCTGACCTATCCCTCCACCTATTGGAACCCGCTAGCCGCCGCCTGGCAGAACGGCGTGGTCTGGTCCACCACCGCCCTGAACGCCGGGCTCTGGACGCTGCCCTCCTCCATGATCCCCTGGACGGACGGCGCCAACTACAGGATAGTCCCCAGGGTCACCGACCGGGCCAGCAACGTGCAGTCCGGAGTTACCGTGGACTTCATGGTGGACAGGACCACGCCTACGGCCAAAATAACCGACTTCGTGGCCGTCAACTCCACGGTCTCCGCCCTCAGCGGACAGATCCGGTCCTCGCTGGATTCGATAATCGGCACCGCCTGGGATAGCGCCGGCCCGGGCGGAGGCGCCGGTAAACTGGATAAGGTGCTGCTGCACATAAAGCGGCCCGCCCAGGGTGTGGACGCGCTGCGCTACTGGCGCTGGAATACCGGCACCTGGGACGCCACCCAGGCCCAGGAGGCCGAGATCTACTGGGGCACTTCCACCATTCATCTGCCCGGCGTTACGGTGTCTTCGTGGACCCACGCCGCGCTGCCGCCGCAGGCGGCTTTCACTCACGGCTATTCCTACATCCTGCGGGTCAAGGCCAAGGACACGGCGCTGCCCTCCGGCAACACCCAGCAGACGTACGTGCTGGACGAGTCCTCGTTCACCATGATCTGGGACGCGCAGGCGCCGACGGCGGCGCTGCTGACCTACGAGGACGGTGACGGCAACGGCCGCGTCAACCCGGCGGGGGCGCTGAGCGTGGCCGGCACTATCTCCGACTCCCCGGCCGGCGTCTCCAATGTCTCTAACGTCAAGCTGCGCATCGCCCGCCTGGAGGGCAATACCACCTATTACTGGACCGGCCTGGCCTGGTCCGCGACCCCTTCAGAGTTCGAACCCGACGCGTTGATCGGCGCCAACTGGGACTACTCCCTGCCCGCCGCGAACATCGTTTCCGATCAGAAATACATGCTCAGCGTGCGCGGTCTCGACAACGCCGTGCCGCAGAACTCCGGCTCCTTCGGCGCCGCGGTGGAAGTGATTATCGACACCACCCCGGCGTCGGTGCTGATCACGTCCCCGACGGTCCCGGCACAGAAAGCCGTCTTCACTATTTACGGCACCGCCAACGCCGACCTGGCCGGGCATGACAAGACCTATATCCGCGTTTCCACCGGTACCGGCGGCAACACGCGCTACTGGGCCGGCACCGGCTGGATAGCCGACGGTAACGACCCCTCGGCCTGGCTGCAGTCCGTAAAGCAGGGGCCCACCTCGTGGTATTACACCCTGCCGGGCGCCATTCTGGCCAGCGACATTCCTTACACTGCCGACGTCCGCACGCTGGACTACGCCGGCAACTACTCGTCTCTCTATTCCACTTACACTTTCACTTACGACGCCGTGGCGCCCCATGTCTCCATGTCCCACCCGGTCAACGGAGCGGTCTATTCGCAAATAAAACTTTCCACCGGCATGGCCGGCGCCTCCGACCAGGACGACCAGGCCGACACGTATTCCAAGGTCAGCACGGTCACGGTCCAGATAGAGGACCTGACCGCGCCGGGCTGCTTCGACGGCTCTGGCTTCGCGGCCTGCCCGGCCTGGCTGGGCGCGCAGGGGTCTCCCGACAGCTGGACCTTTAACGACCCGGAGCTGGTCTTCCTCAACGACCACCGCTACCGTGTCCAGTCCAAAGCCATAGACTACGCCGGCAACGAGGCCGCCCCGGCCTCGGCCACCATCGACTACGACCTGGAGAAACCGACCTCCACCGTAACTTACCCGCTGGCGGGCACCACCACCGGCTTCGCGCAGCTGCGCGGCACCGCCTCCGACGAGCTTTACGGCGTGCGGGCCTACGAGGCGAAGCTGGGCACCTATACCGTGAAGGTGGCCTTCAAACGCGTAAGCGCGCCCGCCGGCTGGTGGAACGGCGCCGACTTCGGCGGCGCGCAGCCGTCCTGGTACGAGGCCTACACCGATACGGCCGCCGGGAATTTCCCGGTGAATTTCTCCTATCCGCTGCCCGCCGCGCTGAAGGCGGAGATGGACCTGGCCGCCAACGAGGGCGTCGCCTACTGGCTGGTGCCGTGGGCCAGGGACCTGGCGCTGAACCGCGAGTTCGGGCCCAATGCCGGCGAGCCGCAGGAGGCCGACCTGCCGCCCGGCATAGGCAAGCGGATAGTGGTGGACCGGACCCCGCCGCTTTCCGGCATTACCTCGCCGGCCGACGCCAACGGCAACGGCGTGCGCTCGCTGCCCGCCATCTCCGGCACCGCCGCCGACACTTTCAGCAACGCGGCCGTGGACATCGCCATCCGCAAATACGCCGACCCGCAGCGCTGGTACAGCGGCACCGACTTTACCGTGTCAGGGGACAACCCTAACTGGATACGCGTTACCGGCGCCAACGGGTTCCTGTCGCCGGACGCCACCAGCTGGGCGTACGCCCCGGCCGGCCTCGACGACGACTTCCTCTCGGGCTATAACTACCTGGTGCTGGTCCGCTCCTCCGATACCGCCGGCAACGTCCAGACCCAGTTCGGCGTGGGCGTTTCCTCGATGGTGGTGCGCGTCGACAAGGACAGGCCCGGCTCCTCGATCTCGAGGCCGGTGGACGACGGTGACGGCCTGAGCGGGCGCTACCTGCCGGGTTCCATCGGCCAGGCCGGCTCCTACCTGCAGGGCGCGGCCTACGACCTGCCCGCCTCCACCAGCGCGGGCGTGAGCCGGATCCAGGTCCGCCTGTCCTACCTGCAGGGCGGGGATACCTATTACTGGACCGGCGGCGCTTTCAGCTCCTGGACCGTGACCGAGGCCACGGCCTGGGCCGAAGCCGACCTGTCCGGCTCGGCCCCGAACTGGACCTGGGATTACTACACCGCCATCGCCTGGCCCGCCGTGGACCGCGAGTACAGCCTGCAGGCCCGCGCCATGGACGACGCGCGCCTCGCCGACGATTCCGGGGACGGCAACTGGGAAGTGGCTTACACCACCAAAAACTTCATCGTGGACGGCACGCCGCCGGCGGTGCTGATCACCTCGCCCACCGCCCTGGCGCTGAAGACGCCCTTCACCATCTACGGCACGGCCGACGCCAGTCTGTCCGGCCACGATCTTACGCAGATCCGGATCTCCACCGGCGCCGGCGCCGACCTGCGGTACTGGAACAGCGCGGGGTCCGTCTGGCAGGCGGGGGAATACTGGATCACCGCCGTAAAGCAGGGGCCCACCTCGTGGTATTACACACTGCCGGGCGCCATGCTGGTCAGCGATAAAGCCTACACCGCCGACGCCCGGTCGAAGGATTACGCGGGGAATTATTCCTCGCTGTATTCCACCTACTCCTTCACCTATGACACGCTGGCGCCCTACGTCTCCGTTTCGCACCCGGTCAACGGCGCGACCTATTCCCAGATCAAGCTTTCCACGGCCATAGCCGGCGCCTCCAACCAGGACGACCAGTCGGAGGCCCGCTCCAAGGTGGACAAGGTCTACGTGCAGATCACCGACCTGAGCAACACCACCTGCTTCAACGGCTCCTTCTTCGTGGCCTGCCCCTTCTGGCTGCCGTCCGCCGGCGCGCCGGCGGCCTGGACCTACAACGACGCCCTGCTGGCCCTCTCCGGCAACCGCCAGTACAAGATCGAGGCCAAGGCGGTGGACTTCGCAGGCAACGAGTCCGCGCCGGCCCCCGTCACTATCAAGTACGATATCAACAAGCCCACGTCCACCGTGACCTACCCGCTGGCCGGCTATACTACCGGCTTCACGCAGATCCTGGGCACGGCGGCCGACTTTGCCGACACCTACCGCGCGGACCTGGGCACCTATACCGTAAAGGTGGCTTTGAAGCGCCTTAGCGGTGCCGAGCTCGGCTGGTGGAACGGCTCCGACTTCACCGGGACGGACCCGGCCTGGTACGAGGCGAACCTCGCCACCACCGGCGTTAATAACGGCAAGTTCGTCTACCAGCTGCCCAGCGGGCTGCTCACTTACCTGGCCAACCCGCTCAACCAGAATTCGCAGTACCGCATCGTGCCGTGGGCCTACGACCTGGCCCTGAACCCCGAGTACGGCCCTAACAGCGGAGAGCCGCAGGACATAGACGTGCCGGCCGGAGCCGGCGTCACGGTGCGCTACGACAACGAGAAGCCGGCCAGTTATTTCACGGCGCCGGCCGTCCCCAGCTATAACAGCCTGCCGGTCATCTCCGGCACCTCGGGAGATAACCTGAAGGTGGCCAGCACCCGCATCACGATCTTCATGACCTCGCTGAACAAGTATTACGACCCGGCGCTGGACCCGCCCTGGTCCGCCCCCGGCGCGCAGGAGAACGCGGCCCCCTGGCTGCCGCTGACGGAGACCGTCTGGACCTCCTCCTCCAACTGGTCCTATGCCGTTCAGAATTCCACCTGGACCAGCGGCGCCTCCTACCGCATCCGCGCGCGCGCGGTGGACATAACCGGCAACTACGACACCGTCTACACCACGGTGACGTTCCTCTACGATAACGAGGCGCCGATCTCCACCGTCACGGTGCCGTCCGACGGCGCGCACCTGAACACGCAGCCCAGCCAGCTGCTGGGTACCAGTTACGACCCCGGGTCGTCCGGCGTCTCCCAGTTGTCGCTCTACGTAACGCGCGACTCCGACGGCTGGTACTGGAACGGCGTCAACGGCTGGAGCGCAACTCCGCAGCAGCTGAGCGCCAACGCCCCCTACAGCGACTGGACCTGGGACATCAACCCGGCCATGTTCGCCGGCAACGACGGCCGGATCTTCTACGTGCGCACGAACGGCGGCGATAACGCGCTGAACGCCGAGGGTTACGGCCTGAGGTCTTCCTTCGTCTACGACGTCACCCGCCCGACGGCGGCCATCTTCTACCCGTATAACAACGGCTACATCAGCCAGACCGGCAAGGTGACCGGCGGTTCCTACGACCGGCCCAACGGCAGCGTTTACGACCTCCTGGTGCGCGTCAGGCAGACTGACGGGCCCGAAGCCGGCAAATACTGGAGCGTGGCCGGTTCTTCCTGGGCCGTCGGCGCCATAGAGAACAGCGTGCTGGGCTACGGCACTCTCAGCCCCGGCGGCACCTGGTGGCAGCTCAATACCGCGCCGTGGCAGAGCGGCGAGACCTACGAGGTGGACGCCTGGGCGCGCGACCGCGCCGGCAACTACCAGGCCGTCTACGCCACCGCCACCGCCGTCAAGGCCGACTTCACCAACCCGGTCTCGACCGTGACCTACCCGACGCATGGAGTAGACGTGCATTCCGAGCTCACCGTCATCTCCGGCTCGGCGTCCGACTTCGCGCCCGGCACGCTGGACAAGGTGCGCCTCTCCTACTACTGCGTGGACAGCGTCTGCGCCGGCAAGTTCTGGAACAATGTCACCGGCGCCTGGGACCTGGGGACGGAGAAGTTCTACGACGCCACTACCGTGGCCGGCGGCTCCTGGCAGGCCACCGGGCCCTCTTCGCCCACCTGGTATACAGAGATGACCGGCGTGCAGTACCAGATCTTCGCCAAGGCGGTGGACCAGGCCGCCAACGAGGTCCCCAGGCCGGGCCAGGCGCTGCCCGATTCCCCGCTGATCCAGTTCAAGCTGTTCCCGCCGCCGCCGGTTTCCGCCATCAACACGCCGCCCGGAGGGACGCCGCATTACCGGACCGACACCATCCCGTCCATCCTGGGTACGGCCGTTTACGCCACCACCGTGGCCGTGCGCGTGCTGGATTACGGTCCGGACCTGAAGGCGGGCGAGGGCAACGACGACCTGGTCTGGAGCGGCGTGAGCTGGGTTTCCACTACCACCGCCTGGGCGATAACCCCGGGTTACACCGGGGTGAATTCCTTCCCCGGCCCCGGCTGGGCTCTGACCATTCCCTCCTGGAACGGCAACAGGATCTACAGCGTGGCCTCCAAGGCCTCTCATACCAATGGCCTGGTCGAAACCCCGGCCGGCGGCCGCGAGTTCGTGCTGGATACCAGCAACCCGTCCGCCGGCGTGACCATGCCGGACAAGCTCTACCTCCGCTCGCTGGGAGCACTGGCCGGCACGGTCGCCGACACGGCGCCCGGCATTGTGGTCTCCGCCTACTTCAGGGTCAAGCGCCAGACGGCCGACGAATACTGGAACTGGCAGGCCTCCACCTTTACCGCGGCCGCGCCGCCGTACACCAACCTCACGGCTTCGCTTAACTGGAACGACGCGCTGAAGACCGGCCTGCTCTCGTATACTACCGACTATTTCTCCTCCGGCCGGGCCTTCGAGCCAGACCATTCCTACGTGGTCGAACTGGTGGCCGCCGACAAGGCCGGCAACAACGGCTCGGCGTCGCCCTTCCAGTTCACCATCGATATCACGTCGCCGACCGCCAGCATAGGCGTGCCGCAGGACGCCAATGCCAGCGGCGTGCGGCAGCTGGCGTCGCTCTCCGGCACGGCCTCCGACAATTTCCGGAACTCCGAGGTCTACATCGCCGTGCGGCAGCTGGACGCCCCGCCGCAGTGGTTCAACGGCACCGACTTCCTGGCCGGCGGCGAGGCCCCCGTCTGGATAGCCCTCAAGGGCAATACCAGCGGCTTCCTGTCGCCGGACGCCACCAGCTGGCAGTACGCGCCTTCTGGCCTCGACAGCCGCTTTACCGCCGGAACCAGCGGCCTGGCCTACCTGGTGCTGGCCAAGGGTCTCGACGTGGGCGGCAACGAGCAGGACCTGTTCTCCGCGCCGGTCTCCTCGCGCGTGATCAAAATGGACAAGGCCGCGCCCAATTCGGTCTTTACGCTCCCGGCCGACGACCTGGACGGCGTGAGCGGCCGCTACCGCCCCGCCAATATCGGCAAGGCCGGCACCAGCAGCCGCCTGCAGGGCTCGGCCAACGACAACGTCTACAGCCAGAACAACGCCGGTCTGAGCGACGGCCGCATCCGCCTGTCCTACCTGCAGGGCAATGACACCTGGTACTGGACTCCGCCCAACTTCACACTGAGCGGGGCCGAGGCCGCCTGGCAGCCGGTGCAGGTGACGCCCGCCGGGACCGGCGGCACCTGGGTCTACCTGACCGACGTGAACTGGGACGCGGCCGACCGCGAGTACAAGGTCGAGATCAAGACCATGGACGACGCCCGACTGGCCGACGACTCCGGAGACGGCAACTGGGAGAATCCGCAGACCCGCGGCGCCAACGTGCGCTACTTCATAGTGGACAACACGCCGCCGGCCGTGCTGGTCACCACGCCCACCGAGAACGCCGTCCGCGCCCTGCCCGGCATCGGCGGCACGGCTTCGGCCGATATCTCAGGCATCAGCCGCACCGAGTTGAAGATCTCCACCGGCGCCGTCGGCAGCGAGCGCTACTGGAACGCCGCCTCCTCCGTCTGGCAGGCGGGGGAATACTGGATAACGACCGCTAAACTGGGGCCCACCTCCTGGTATTACACGGTGCCCGCGGGCATGCTGCAGGACGATCTGGCCTATACCGCGGTGGCCCGCTCCCTGGACAACGCCGGCAATTACTCGTCCGCATACTCGACTTATACGGTGACTTATGACATAACGCCGCCGCTGGTCTCGCTGTCTTTCCCGCTCGCCCGCATCTATTCCCGGGTGCTGGTCTCCACGCCGCTGGCCGGCACCGGCTCCAGCGCGCAGACGGCGCCCTTCACCGGCCCCAGCACCGCCGCCGTCTCCGTCACCGACCTGGAGACCTCGCAGTGCTTCGACGGCGGCGCCTTCGCCGGCTGCGCCGGCTCGCTGTGGCTGCCCGCGCAGGGGACGCCCGCCGCGTGGAACTGGAACGACAGCGACCTGCCGCTGGCCAACGACCACCGTTATTACATCCAGGCCAGGACCTCGGACCCGGCCGGCAACGATTCCTCCATCGCCGCCGTCACGGTCAAGTACGACCTGGAGAAGCCGACGTCCACGGTGCTGACGCCGGCCGCAGAGTTCGTGAACGCCGTCCCGTCCGTCTCGGGCCAGGCCAGCGACGAGCGCTTCGCGGCGCGGGTCTACGAATCCGCCCTGGGGACCTACACCGTCAGGATAGCCGTACGCCTGGTGGGCGGCGACTGGTGGAGCGGCTCGGCTTTCGACCAGCCGGAACCGTCCTGGTTCGAAGCCTACGCCGATACCTCTCCGTATTCCATGGGCCAGCCGCTGGTGAACTGGACTTACGCGCTGCCCGCCGGGCTGCAGTCCGCCATCGCCACCAACAAGCGCCAGAACTACCGCTTCGTGACCTACGCGTACGACCTGGCACTCAACAAGGAGTTCGGCCCGCCCGCGGCCCAGCCGCTGTCCGCCGATATCCCGCCTGAGGCCGGCCGCGTGGTGCAGTTCGACAACGAGGCCCCGATAGCCGTCACTACGGCCCCGGCCAACCTGTCTTACCAGAACAGCGCTCCCATGCTCTACGGCGTGGTGACCGATACCGGCGTGATCGCGGGGGTGCACGTGCTGGTCAAGGCGCGCGGCAGCTTCAACGCCACCTGGAACTGGGAGACCAGCTCCTGGGACGACAGTTCTGTCAGCCACGTCAACTGGAGCACCGCCACTTACGCCAACGGCGCCTGGTCGCTGGCGCTGCCCTCGCTGGTGGCCGTGGACAGCCATAAGATCTCGGTCTGGACCCGCGCCTGGGACAAGGCCGGCAACTGGCAGGCCACGCCCTCCAAAGCGCAGGTGGACGCCAACCTGAACGCCGACAATTCCCCGGCCTATTACTTCACCTACGACGCCACGCTGCCGAGCACTAACTTCACGGTGCCGCAGGCGGCCGCCCTGGCCGTCTCCACCGGCCTGATAGCCGGTACGGCCTTCGATGCCGGCATCGAGCCCGCCGGCGTCAGCGAGGTCCGCCTGAAACTCAAGCGCTCCGACAACAGCTACTGGAGTTTCATCAATAACAACTGGGCCGCCGCCTCCGGGGATACCTTCGGCGTCAGCGGCATCCTGAACTGGAGCAAGGTGGTCAGCCCGGCCTCTCAGGAGGACGGTTACCAGTATACGCTCTATAGCTACGCCCGCGACCAGGCCCTGAACAACGTCTCCGGCGCGTCTTACTCCACGTTCACGTTCCTGGTGGACATGTCCACGCCGACTTCCAAGGTCGCCTTCCCCGTGCATAACAGCTTCATCGGCGCCGTGCCCGCCGTCAGCGGTACCGCGGACGACTCTATAGAATATCTCAAGGGCCTGGCCGCGCCGCAGAACTACGAGGCCGGCATCAGCACTTTCGCCGCCGGAGTAGAGGTGGCCATGCAGGAACTGCGCGGCAACCTGTGGTGGGACGGCGGGGCTTTTACTCAACCTTCCCGCCAGTGGAAGCCGGCGGTCTTTGCCGGCGCCTCTTCCGGCACCTGGACCTACAACCTGCCGGCCGGCGCCATCCAGGACGGCACCACTTATTACGCCATGAGCCGCGTGCGCGACATCCTGGGCCAGATGGAGACGCTGTACACGACCAACTACTTCACCGGCGACACCACGCCGCCCACTTCGCGCGCGCTGGTGCCCATAGGCGAGGTCGCCTCGGTGTCGGCCATCTCCGGCACGGCGCACGATACCTACCCGGGCGAGCTGAAGGCCGGCTGGATGGTTCGCGTTTCGCTGCGCCAGAACACCGGCGTCGGCGCGCCGCGCTGTTACGACAATATCACTAATACTTTCGCCGCCTGCCCGGGTGGCCTGTACCCGAATAGCCGCATCTGGTTCACCACGGCCACCGTGGTCTACAACGCGGACCCGGCGCAGCCCAGCACCTGGACCTGGAACACCTCCGGAGTCCCGTGGATCAACGAGAGCCAATACGACGTGATCGCGCTGGCCATAGACAAAGGCGGCAACGAGAAGTCGATGGGCGCCTTCGAGAACGTGGATACTAATTTCCTGCTCAAGACCCCCCGCCCGGTGGCCTACATCGACACGCCGATGGGGCCCGACGACCGCAACTTCAAGGCCGCCGACATGCTCAACATCAAGGGCAGCGGTTCCAACCTGCGCGACTCCGACAGCGTGCAGATCCGCCTGCGGCGCGACATCGGGGCGACCGCCTGGTGGTACGAACCCACGCTGTCGTGGGTCAGCTACGATACCTACACCTACGTCAGCCACGTCGGCGGCGCCTGGGTGCAGGCGATCAACGGCCCGGCGGCCTTCACCGTGGACAACGCCTCTTATACCGTTACGGTCACCCCCTACAACTCTTCCAACGAGGCCGGCGACAACGCCGAACGGCGCATGGTGATAGACAATACCAAACCGGTCGGCGCCATCCAGTCCCCCGGCGTCGCCAGCATCAACCTGATGCCGGCTATCTGGGGCACCGCGAGCGACCCCACTAACATAACCCAGCCCTCGCTGCAGCAGGGTTTCGGCGGCGCCGTCTATATCAGGGTCAAAGACGTGGAGAACGGGTATTACTGGACCGGCTCCAGTTTTTCGGTCAACACCTCGGACCTGAGCACTAACTATACCGCAGATGTTACGGTGAACTGGTCCACGACCACGGTGGTCAACCCGGCCCTGCAGGACGGCCGCCGCTACCGCTTGCTGCTGCTGCCCAAGGACAAAGCCGGCAACGTAGAGAACAACGAGAGCAGCATGGCCTCTTATCAGGTGCTCTTCGACACCAGCCCGCCGGCCAGTTACCTTGCCTTCCCGGGCGACAGGCAGGTCCTGCGCAGCCTGACAGGGATCTCCGGCACGGCTTACGACCCGCTGGGCGTCTATTCGCCCAATTACAAATCCGACCTGCGCACCGTAGAGTTGCAGATCTACGACGTGCAGGCCGACAAGCGCTGGGAGCACGGCTCTGGCGGCTTCGCCATCTCCGCCTCCTCTTTCAACGTGGCCGCCGGTACGGATACCTGGACCTACTCGCATCCTAACCTGGAATCCGCGCTGGGCTCCGGCAAGGACTACGTGTTGAACGTGCGGGCGCTGGACTTCGCCGCCAACCTTCAGCCCGGCTTTACCAGCGGCGTCTCTTCGAGGACGTTTATCTGGGACAGGACGCCGCCCACCTCGCTGATCACGCAGCCGCTGCATCTGCAACAGTACAAGCCCGGCGGCCTGACCGGCAATAACGCCTTCAACGGCAGCGCCGCCGACGCGCCGCTGCCCTTCGTGGGCGTGCTGCTCAGCACGCCGCAGATCCACCTGAGCTACCTGGCCGGGGAGACCACCTATTACTGGACCGGCTCGGCCTTCAGTTCCTGGACCGTCACCTTCGACGGGGCCTGGCAGAACGCGGTGGGCTCCGATACCTGGCGCTATCCCTTCGACGGGGCTAACTGGGTCTCCGACCGCGACTATACGTTGCGCGTGCGCGCCTTCGACAAAGCAGAACCCATGGATGCCCGCGGCGGCAACGAGCAGAACCCCTGGACCGTGCACAATTTCGTGGTGGACGGCACGCCGCCGACTTCAAGGGTCTCCACGCCCACGGCTAACAGCTACATCCAGGCCGGCCTCGCCGAGATCTCGGGCACCAGCTTCGGCGGCCTGTCGGGCCTGGCCGCGGCCGGCGGCCTGAAATTGCGCATCTCGCACGTGCTCTCCGGCGACGTTTATTACTGGCGCGGCACCGCCGCCCTCGGCTGGAGCTCCAACACCGTCACCGACCTGCCGGTGGACTATACCTCTTCGGCCTCCACCATCACGTGGCGCTACCCGCCGCTCACCTACGAGCCGCCCACCATTTCCACGGATAACCACGTGTATACCATCTCTATAGCCGGTCTGGATAAATCAGGCAACGTCGAGGCCCCGGCATCAATAACCGTCACCTCGGACTTCAACTATCCGTCCATAGTGATCTCCACGCCGATGGCCGCCGCCGGCGCTTTCTACGGCCCCAACCGGGCCAGCGGCGACCTGCTGGGCAGCTCGGTCGACAGCCCCGCCGGCATAGTGCCGCCGGTGCTTGCGCAGATCTCCAACCTGTCCGAAAGCGGCGCCATTAAGCCCAAGTGGGACGGGTCGGCCTGGCAGGTGACCGCCTCTACCTGGCTCGCCGTTTCCGGAGTGGGGTCCTGGTCCTACACGCCGCCCGCCTGGCCGCTTAACAAGCGCTTCCGCGTGGAACTCAAGGCCACCGACAACGCCGGCAACGTGGTGCCCGACGGCGTCTACTCCCGCGACCTCATCTTCGACTCCAACCGCGCGTCGAGCACCATCACGGCCCCTTCGCATCCCTTCCACAACGCCTCCAGCGCTGCGGTCTTCTCCGGCGGCGCGGCGGACTGGGTGGCCGCCCCCGCCGTGGAGGCGATGAGCGGCCTGGCGCCCGACGGCGTGGAAGTGCAGATAGCCGATCCTACCGGCAACACCTTCAACGGCTCCGCGTTCGCCGGCGCAGGCAACTGGCGCCGCGCTACGGTGACCCCGGTCGCGCAGGTGGCCGACGGCGTTATAGGGGTGAACATTATCTCCGGTGCCAACTGGTCCTATCCTTCCGGCGGCGACACCTGGCCTCCGGCCCTTACCGAGGGCTCCACCTATACCGTGCGCTCGCGCGCCACGGACCGCTCGCTCAACCAGGAGCTCTACCAGGAGCGCTCCTTCTGCTACGACAACTCCGCGCCCACGGCCACGATAACTATGCCGGGCAATAACCGGGCCTACACGGCGCTGCCTTCCATCTCGGGCACCTTCCTCGAGCAGTACAGCGCGCTGGACCCCGTCAGCGGCATCCAGATCGCCGTGCAGGATAACGCGCTGCTGACATACTGGAACGGCTCGGGCTGGGATCCGGCCGCCAGCTGGAACGAGGCCGTCCATTGGCGCAACGCCGACAGCCTCGGCGGCGGCGTCTGGAGCCTTACAGATCCCGCCCTGGTGGCCGAATTTAACGCGCTGCTGGCTTCCAACGCCTCGCTGCAGTACCGCCTCTACATCCGGGCGAAAGACCTGGCCGGCAACCGCTCGCGGCCCGGCGCCGCGGCCCCGCTGAATCCCGAGGTGCTCTTCACGCTGGACCCGATCGTGCCCGTCTCCTCAGTGACCTACCCGGCCCACGGCGCCTACCTCAGCTCGCCCATCACCGGCGTAAGCGGTACGGCGGTTGACCCGGGCATGGGCGTGGCTTCCGGGCTGTCGGCGGTCAGTATGCGCATCTCGCGCCTGGACTCCCTGAGCGCCCGCACCTACTATCACTGGGGCCTCAATACCTGGACCACCACCAGCGTCGGCGTCTGGAATTTCATGGCCGTCGACGGCGCCCTGAGTCCCTGGGTTAAATCCATCCCGGCCAGCGCCTTTACCGGCGCCAACGGCGCCGACGGGTACCGTTTCGAGGTGCAGGCGCAGGCGGTGGACAATACGCAGCCGGTCAACGGCGGGCCCAACACCGAGGTGCTCTACGCCACCGCCACCTTCCTGGTGGACTTCAGCACGCCTGCGCTCGCTATCGGGCAGCCCCTGCACCTGTCCTACAAACAGACAGTCTCCTCGTTCACCGGCACCGCGCAGGACCCGGTGGCCGGCGGCGGCATCCCCTCGCAGCTGTCGACCATAGAATACGACCTGACCGACACCGACGCCAAGCCCAACCGCTATTGGAATTTCAACACCGGCCTGTGGGTGGCCGGCTACGTTTCCAGCGTTACCGCCGCCTCTTCTAACTGGACAGTGACGGCCCTCCCCCAGAACAAGGCCGCTGGCCTGGATTCCTGGGCGGTCGGGCGCTCCAGCGCCACGTTCCTGCTGCGCGCGAAGGCGACCGACAGGGCGGGCAACTACTCCTCTTTCGCCCTGAATTATTCCACCTTCACGCTGGATCTGATGCAGCCGGATTCCAAGATCTCTTCGCCGCCCACCGAGGACGGTTACTATATGGTGGTCAGCAGCATTGTGGGCACCGCAGCCGACTTCACTTCCGGCATCTCCACGGTGCAGATACGGATCCAGCAGGACCTGGCGACGCAGGCCCCGGAATGCACCGACCCGCTTAACAACGATAAGTACTGGAACGGCTCCGGCTGGCAGTCCGGCGAGAAGTGGCTCGGCGTGGACTCTTACAGCTCCGGTGACAACGCGTGGAATTTCAACGCCGCCGGCGTCGTGTTCCGCGCCTATTGCTACTATATCGTCAAGTCCAGCGCCGCCGACAACGTGACCAACGGCGAACTGACCTGGGGCTCGCGCCGCTTCCGCTTCATGCCGCCGCCCTCAGCTACGCGCATTACCGTGCCTGAAAACCTTAAGTTCTTCAAGTCGCTGACCCAGGTGAAGGGCACGGCCAACGCCGATACCAAGCGGCTGGAACTCCTGATCCAGCGCGAAAGCGACAAGTATTACTGGAATTTCGTCTCTTCGGCCTGGCAGGATACCGTTATCAGTACCTCTATCCCGGCGCCCCCGGGCGGGGGGATCTGGACCTACGCGGCCAATGTGCCGGCGCTGGTCAGCGGTTCCTCTTATACCTTCCGTTCCGTGGGTGTCAGTTACTCGGACGTTAACGAGGTCGGTCCTGTGGACAACAAGGCCTACTACGATACGGACAGCCCGGCGGCGCTGGTACAGCTCCCGGCGGCGGCCCAGGCCTATTATAACTCGCTGCCCAGGCTCGGCGGCACGGCGCAGGACCCGCCCGGCGCCAGCCCTCCGGCCGCCGGTATCAGGAAGGTCTGGGCTTCGCTGAAAGCGTTGAACGGGGCACAGACCGGTAAATTCTGGGATAACGCCACCTCGGCCTTCACCGAAAGCTGGAACCAGTCCGGCAACGAGGGTACCTATTACGTGGCCGCTTCGTCGTGGGATTACGTGGTCTCCGCCCCGGTTACGGCCTATATCAACGGCGTCCTTTACGAAGCCAGCGCCAAATCCCTCGACGCGACCCTGAGCAACGACGCGCTGACCGGCAACGAGTCCGGCTTCTCGGCGCTCAATACCTTCAATTTCGACGTCACCGTTCCCACGGCCGTAGTCACCGCGGTGGCGCCCGGCCAGAGCCGCTCCGGGGTGAGCGTGGCCAGCGGCACGCTGCAGGAGGAGATGGTGCTGGCCAACGTGGGCCAGCAGCCCGGCGCGCAGATCGCCGGCGTCAAGGTCCGCATCCGCGACAATAAACTTTCACAGTACTGGGACGGCGGCGGCTGGAATTCCAGCCCGCTGGTCTGGGCCGACGCCGTGGTGCACGAATCCTCGTGGTCCCTGGCAGGCGTGCCCGCCTGGGCCGACGACGGCTCCTTCACGCTGTGGGCGGAGGCTTCTGACAAGGCCGGCAACGTGCAATCCCTCTTCTCCGGCAACGGTTCCTCTGTCACGTTCACGACCGACAAGACAGCTCCCGCTCTGGCCGTGATCACGCCCGCGGCCAACAGCAAGATCTCCTCCGTGGTGCAGGTCTCTGGCACGGCCAACGACCCCAACTGGCAGACCAATTCCGGCATAGCCAACCAGAACAATATCGAGGTGCAGGTCTCTTACCTCTACCTGGGCGACACCTATTATTACGACGGCGCCGTCACCTTCTCGTCCTACACGCTCAACGATTCCAACTCCTGGAAGAACGCGATAGCCTGGACCGTGGTGGGCCCGTCCTCGGGCACCTGGACCTACAACCCCGGCGGCCTCGCGGGCGCTATAGAGGCCAACAAGGACCGGGTCTACGCTTTCAGGGCGCGGGCGAAGGACAACGCTATCCCCGCCGCCAACGTTTCCGCGCCGGTGGGCAATTATAACGTGGTCTACGACCACACCGTTCCCGTCTCCAGTGTTACCTACCCGACGCAGGGCCTGCGGGTGCGCACGCTGCCGGCCATAACCGGCACCGCCGACGACAACCTGGCCGGCATCTCGACTTTGGCGCAGCTCGAGGTTTCCATCGCCGAGGTCTCGCCCGCCGCCGGGCACTGGAACGGCGTCTTCCCCGGCACCTTCACGCTCACCTCGGAAACCTTCCAGCCCCTCAGCGCTGTTTCGCTGGAGGCCTCCTATGTCGGCACCGCCTGGAGCTTCAAGGCCCCGAACCTGCGGGACGGCTACACCTACCGCGTGAGGGTGCGCGCCTCGGACGACGTGTCGCCGCCCAATACCGAGACCGCGGGCTCCGGACTCACCTTTACTTACGACACCACGTGGCCCGACGCCGTGGTCACTTACCCGTACAGCCTGCCGGATTCGCGCGGCAACCTGAAAGCCCTGGCCACCGTGGCCGGCACCGCCTACGAGGAGTTCACCATCAAGTCCGCCTCCATCGCCGTGCAGGAGGTGGACAGCGGCCTTTATTACGACACGCAGTCCTCCACGTTCAACTCCGCCGGCGCCAGGTGGATAACGGCGGCCATTACCGGCGCGGGGCCCAGCTACGCGTGGACGGCCGCCGCGCCCCCGCTGACGGACAACAAGAACTACAATATTTACGTGACGGCAGACGACGTGGCCGGCAACGCCCTGCCGCCGCCGTCCGCCACCGTCATCCGCTACGACGTGGCCCCGCCGCTGTCGCGCCCGGTGACACCGGCCGACGGCTCCTTCCTGAAGGCGCTGGCCTCCGTGACGGGTACCGCGCAGGACGTGAATTCCAATCCTTCCGCCTCGGCCGTGACCATAGGCTCGCAGATCAGGATCCAGCGCGACGACGGGCAGTACTGGACGGGCGCCACGTGGGGCGCCAATACCTGGCTGGGCGCGGTGACCGGCTCGCCCTGGAGCAAGTCCTCCCAGCTGCCGCCTTCCGACAATTCCACCGGCCTGGAGGACGGCCGCGTCTATTCCGTGATGACGCGCGCCTACGATGTGGCCGGGAACACCGAGACGCCTACGGCGGTCAACTCCTTCCGCTTCGACGTGTCCAGCCCCACGGCCCACATCCTGACGCCGCAGCACGCCGCCAGGTACATAACTCTGCCCCAGGTCTCCGGCACCGCCACCGACACCTTTAACGTGGATTACCCGCGCGTCAGGGTCTACGACATTACGCTGAACCGCTACTGGCTGGATTCCGGCGTCTGCGGCGGCCTGCCCAGGACCCTGTCGTGGGTGGGCAACGCCGACCTCTGCGACGGCTTCCCCGAGATCTGGAACGTCTCCGTTGACTCTTCCTCCGCCGGCGGCGTCTTCAACTGGCGCTACGACTCGGCGTCGCTGGCCTGGCCCAACCGCGACAGCGGCCTGCGCGTGGAGACCAAGGTGCTCGACCGCGCCGGCAACTACACGGTCACCTCCTCCACGTTCAGCTTCGACAACGTGGCGCCGGCCTCGCGCATCACCTATCCGCCGGTGGACGGCACGCTGTATTCCTCCATGACCGCCATCACCGGCACCTCGTACGACCTGACCTCGCTGGTCAACGACGTGCGCATCCGGATGTGGTACCTTTCCGGTTCCGCCACCTATTACTGGCAGCCCACCGTGCCGCACTGGTCCGCTTCCGACACCGGCTGGTGGTCCATCGCCAACGGCCCCGGCGGCAAGGACGTCACCAATCACTGGGACTACAATGATGTAACCTTCGACTTCGCCAACCCGGGCGCCAATAACTTCGCCTGGAAGGAAGGCACGCACGACGGCCTGGGCGGCGGCGATACCGGCAACGGCAAGACCTTCTACATCGTGACGCGCGCCGTGGACGCCACCACCAACCAGGAAGTATCGCTGGCTACGCGCACGTTCCGGTTCGACAACGTGCCGCCGCTGTCCGCCCCTGTGCAGCCCGGCCCCGAGACCGCCTATAACGCCAGCAACCTGCCGTTCCTGCACGGCACTTCGGCCGATGCGGTCACCACCGTGGCGTCGGCCAAAGTCTCTATACGCGTGCTTGACGAAGCCGGCGGCCCCAAGTACTTCGACGGCTCCACCGGGTTCGTCAACGACGCCGAGACCTGGCTGGCCGTATCCAACCTCTACCCGTCCTCCTGGACCTACAGCAGCGGCATGCTCACGCTGACCGACAAGCGCCATTACCTGGTCAAATCTTCGGCCACCGATTCCATCGGCAACGTGCAGAACGTCGTCGGCCAGTCGCGCTTCCTCTACGACACTACCGAGCCCCAGTCGGTGGTGGTCAACCCCGTCAACACGATGGTGTACAACGACAACAAGGCGCTTGTCGGCAATTCCTCCGACCCCGGCTTCACCTCGGGTATCGACGGCACCGGCTCCGGCGTCTACCCCGAGGCCGCCAATCCTTGGCACCGCGGCAAGGTGGAGGTCCTGGTGTTCCAGGACGCCGACCCGATGCTGGCTTCGGCCGGCCCGATCAACGCCGGCGGCTATGACGATACCGGCTATTTCTGGAACGGCTCCACCTGGACGCCCTCCGCCGGCGGCGAGACCTGGGTGCCGGCTCAGTTCACCGACTCCCTGGGTAACTGGCAGTTCACCGGCCTGGTCTGCGACGACGACGCCGAGCGCGCGGCCCATACCTGCTGGGTCCGCGGTGAATCTTATTCCTCGTGGGTGCGCGTGACCGATAACGCCGGCAACACCGAGGGCATCGTGGACTCCGGGCCCAAGTTCTACATCGCCGCCCCGGCGCAGAGCTTCCTGGTGACGGTGGCGGCCAACCCGATGACCGCCGGCTCCGACGTCAACCTTGAGGTCACCGCGAAGGACGGCGCGAACGGCACCGGCAGCACCGCCCGCGCCTACCAGGGCACCGTCAACTTCTACGCCGACGGCATGCCTGGCGGCCCGGAGGTGATGGATAACGACGACGTGCCGGACGATTACCGCGGCCTGCCGCAGCAGTACGTCTTCAAGCCCAGCGACTACGGCGTCAAGCTCTTCCAGGTCCGCATGCGCAAGGCCGGCGCCAACCGCATAGTGCGCTCCGAGGACAGCGTCAACCCCGCCATCTTCGGCTCGCGCAGCGTGACGGTCAACCCGACCGTCGCCGACCGCGTGCAGGTGATCGCCGACTTCGACCCCGCCGGCCAGCAGCCTTCGCCCGGCCGCACCGAGGTGGGGGTGGAGGGCAGCACCGGCGCGCCGCGCACCAAGCCGGCCGGCTCCAGCGTGCCGTTCCTGCTGCAGGTGACCGACAAATACTGGAACCTCGTGGTCTCCTCGGCGGCGCACGTCTACCTGCAGGACAGCGACCCGAATAACAATAACCTCTCGGCTGACGGCTACGTGGACTTTATCGGTTCCACCACTGTCAACCGGACGCTGGTTTCCGCGACGGCCTCCGGGTGGACCGTTTCCGCCTCCGGCCACGGCGTTTACACCAACGCCCGCAACCCTTCCTCCGCCGTGCCGGTGGTGGCGCAGACGGCGGACCGCCTGCTGGCGCTGTTCCCCGGCGAGACCCGCGTGCAGGGCAAGTGGGATGTGCAGCCCTTCGGTAAGACCGGGGCGTCCGCCGACCTGCTCGCCGGCACCACCTTCCAGGTGGCCGTTTACGGCGTAGATCCCTATTACAACACCGACACCTCGGCCGCGTTCAAGGTCTATTCGGCGATCACCACGGACCTGTATGACGTGAACCCGGCCTCCAATACCCTGGCGGCGGGCGCCACCTCTTTCATCTTCACTCCGGTGACCGCCGGCACGCATACTATTAAAGCCGAGAGCTCCGCGCTGCCTTCCGCCACCTCCTCCTACTTCACGCCTTCGCCCGTGAAGGTCTGGTGGAACAGGCCGGTCAAACTGCACGTCACCGCGCCCGGCCAGGGCCTGCTGCCCGGCCTGCCGCCCTACGGCGCCAACCCGTCCACCGGCGGCAAGTCCGGCGGCCCGGCCACGCTGACCGCCGGCGCCACGGCTCAGTTCACCGTCTACCTGGTGGACGAATACTATAACGTGGTGCGCGGCACTACCCCTTTCATGACGGACAAGTCGTCCAACACGCCGCAGGTGCAGATCGATTTCCTCAACGATCCCAACATCCAGGGGCGCGGCATGCACGAGAGCCCTTACCGGCGCAGCCTGATAAACGGCTCCACCGATTTCCCGGTGATCCCCGTCACGCGCAACCCGGCCCCGGGCCTGTCCGTGCGCGTCACCGACACCGGCCTTACCGGCACCTTCTTCAGCACGGATACCGTCACCGGCATACCCGTGGACCCCGCCCCGGCGCGGCACCTGCTGCTGCTGGTGCCCAACGAGGCGGCCGCCGAGGGCGCGCTAGGCTGGAAGACCGGCACGGCCGGCCCGCTGACGGCCGGCGCCACTTACACTCTCACCGTGCGCGCCGTGGACGACTTCGGCAACCTCGTCAGCGACGGCCGCCGCGTTCAGATAACCTCCAACGATATCTACGCGTCCACGCACGCCGCCCAGTCGCTGGCCAACGGCTCGGCGGACATTCTGAGCTTCCTGCCCAGCGCCGCCACCGCCAACCTGGTGATCACCGCGGCCGACGCGGACACGATAGAGCCTAAGCTGTCCACCGGCACCGATTACAACATCGCGGTGGTGCCCGGCGCGGCCTCCCGCCTGATAGTGCTGCTGCCCACGCAGTACCTGGTGCCCGGCAAGGTGGTAGCGCCCTTCGGCGTGCAGGGGGAGATCTCCACCCAGACCGCCGGCGTCTACTTCGACGCGCAGGTTTACGCGGCCGACTCTCGCTATAACCGCGTGGACGACGCCGCGCTGGACAAGACGCTGCGCGTCACGACCAACGACACTTTTGCGGGCCCCGCCGCCGACGGCGTGCTGGGCAGCGCCTACACCATGGTGGACGGGAGCGCCACTATCAATAACGTCTACCTGCGTACTGCCGGCTCCCGGACCCTTACCGTGAACGACAACAGCGGTACCGTGCCGCCGCTC
This sequence comes from Elusimicrobiales bacterium, assembly GCA_028688015.1. GTDB lineage: Bacteria > Elusimicrobiota > Elusimicrobia > Elusimicrobiales > UBA9959 > UBA9959. Next base: position 95,676 of record JAQTZB010000010.1, read on the forward strand.
GGGACCACCGTCAGCGGCGGCCTGCTCCTGGTGCCTCACACCCCCACCAGGCTGCGCGCCCTGGTGCCCAACGAGACGCGGGTGTCCGGGTCCACCACCAACGGCCGCACTGGCCCCGTCCCGGCCCAGCAGGCCGGCGTACCGTTTACCGTTACGGTCGACCTCACCGACGCTTTCTGGAACCTTACCCCGGGCGCCAGCCAGGAGGTCCGCCTTACGGCTAACGACCCAACGGCCCTGGTGGTCCCGGCCTCGCAGATAATCACGGGCTCGGCCACCTTTACCGTCACGCCCATCAGGGCCGGCAGCACCGTGCTGACCGCCCAACCGGTGGCGCCCGGTGTCCTCGGCGGGCCTGTGCTGGCGCAGGACGTCGCAACTACGGTCACCGTCTCTCCCGGCGTGCCCCGCCGCCTGCTGCTGACGCTGCCGGGCGAGAGCTTCAGCCAGCCCGCTTCCAACGGCAAGACCGGAGTGGCCGCGGCGCAGACAGTGGACGCCACCTTCGGCGTGCGCGTCGGCGTGGTTGACGACTACTTCAACCTCGTGCCGGGCCGGCCGGTGGACGTAAAACTGAATACCCCCACCGACATCTACGCGCCCGCGGTGGCCACCGTGGCGGTCAATACCGCCTTCGGCTATACCGACCTGATCTTCCTGTCCATGCGCCGCGCGGCCACCCATTACCTGTCCGCCACGGACTTCGGCGGCTCGGGCCTGGTGGACGACCCCAAGTCTTCCACGTTCACGCTGCGCCCCGCGGACCCCGTGGGCCTGCAGCTGCTGCTGCCCGGCGAGATAGCGCTGCCCGGCTCCGGCGATTACCTGGCCGGGGCCAGCGGCAAGGCCTTGGCGGCCTCAACCCAGACCGCCGGCACCGGCTTCATGGCCACCATCAACCTGGTGGACAAGTACATGAACGTCTACCAGGACCTGTCGGTGGGCCCCACGGTGTACCTGGTCACCTCGGACATCTACGATATCGATTCCGACAGCGTTCCGCTCAATTTCGGCAGCAAGCAGTTGCCGCTGAACCTGGTCACCCGCACTTCGGCCGCTTCGGTCAAGGTTTTCCCGCAGGACGCGGGGGACAACTACGTCTGCTTCGGCAACCCGGGCGGCGTCTGCCGCAACGACAACACGGCGGCCAGGGACTCTTTCAAGGTTTACGCTTCCACGGCCGTGCGGCTGGAGGTGGTGCTGCCCGGCCAGACGCTGGCGGAGGGCAAGTGCGCCGTCAGCCCGCCGTGCCGCAACACCTCTTTCGCCTGGCCCGGCCGCAGCGGCCCGCCCTCGCAGCATACCATCGGCACCGGGGCCCTGTTCGCCGGTGTCTTCCTGACCGACCTGTTCTTCAACAAGGTCACAGAGGGCACCGGTCCCTCGCAGGATACCAACCCGCCGGCCGTGATGCCAGAGGTGCGCGTCACCACGCCCAACGATCCCAAGCCGCTGCCCCCGACCGCGCAGACGCTGGCCAACGGCAGCGCCGTGTTCGCGGTGGACGCCCGCACCTCCATCAGCAGCTACACGGTGATGGCCGCCACCACGCCGGCCTCAGCCGCGGACTACGCCTCCGGCCTCTCCACGATGACGGTGAACCCCGGCCCGGCGGTCAGCATGTCCTTCGTGGTGGCCTCCACGGTGGTCGTGGCAGGCGTGCCTTTCTCCGCCCAGCTGTACGTGACGGATAATTACAGCAATGTCTGCTCCACCGGCCCCAACGTCTACCTGGGCACGGCGGCCTTCGTGGTTACGGACAGGGTCAACTCCATCCAGGACCCGACTCTTGCCGACACCGTGACCGGCTACGTCTCGGCCGATTACGGCGTTAAGAACCTGGTCAACTGGTTCACGTTGCGCAAGGCCGGGCCCGACACCATCAGCGCGCACGACTCTCTTAACGCGGCCGTGGGCGTCAGCCCGGCGCTGGCGCTGCAGGTCAACCCCGGCCCCCCGATGGTCTACACCGTCTCCCCGGACGCGGACATCGAGGTGCCCGCGGGCTCGCTGCTGTCGCCCGGCGTGCAGCAGCTTACGGCGCAGCTGACCGACGCCTTCAATAACAACATCTCCTCGGCGGGCCTGCCCGCCCATATCTCCATCGGCGAGGTCTACGGCGCCACCGGCACCGTGCGCTACAAGAACGGCGCCAACTGGATCGACATGGGCGTCTCCACGCTGGTCTATACGGACTCGGACGGCAGGGTCGGCCTCTCCACCCCTATCGCCTACCAGGTCTCCACCAAGGCGGGGGACTGGGCGCGCGTCTGGATAGGCACCACCACGCTGAACCCGGCGTCGTACGGCACCTACGCGGCCGCCCGCCAGAACCTCAGCGGCCAGCTGACCACCACCGGCGGCACGCCGACCAAGCTTGTTTACTATTCCAGCCAGACCGAGGCGCTGGTAGGCATCCAGGAAATGGGCGCCACCGGCGCGTTCTTCACCGTGGAGCGCCGCGACGATTTCGACAACGTGACCAAACAGGGAGAGACAGGCGTCTACCTGGGCCTCCCGGCGGCCCAGGTGACCGTGCATACCGGCCTGGGCCGTACCATGGCCACCTTCGGCAACGTGGGCGATTACGGCTTCCGCACCGTGCTGCACGACCAGTTCATCAACGCGGTCATCATCCCGCCTAACCAGACCAGGGCGTCCTTCCGCTACCACGACAGGACCTCCTCGTATTCCGGGACCTCCCCTGCCGCCAATACCTTCGAGGACGGCAGGCCGGGCTACTGGCAGATAGAGGCCAGGTCCGGCTCCATGCAGCCGGCCATCCACCAGCTGCAGGTCAACCCGGCGCAGGTGGCGCAGGTAGCCTTCGGCAACGACCCCCGCTCGATGACGGCCGGCAAGATCACCGACAAGTTCGGCGACGTCCAGGTCTTCAAGGCCGAGCTGCGCGACATGTTCGCCAACCCCTCCGTGGCCACCGCCCCGGTGCAGGTGGTGCTGTCCACCTATTCGCGCCAGGCTTCGCTGATCAACGATTCGTTCTCCTTCTCGGCCTCCAGCGTGGTCTCCGGCGTCTTCCCGCCGGTCTTCGCGTCCACGGTATCCTACGTGGACATACCGCTCAACGCCTTTATGGCGACCTTCTATTACATGGATACCACGGCCTCCACCGTGTATCCCTCTTCAGCCGCGCCGGTGCGGCCCATCATCAAGGTCGCGGCGCCGGACCGCGAAGGCTGGTCGGCTTCTACCCAGTCTGTGGTGATCGTCCCGGACCTGACCTACCGCATCAACGTCGGCTACAACGCGGGCCAGGTGCTGACCGCCGGCGTGACCTCGCAGATGTTCCTGCTGTCCATAGAGGACCATTACGGCAACCCGACCCCGGTGGCCGGCGGCCAGGAGGACGCGGCCGGCGCGGGCGTGACCTTCACGCTGGAGTCCACCTCGCTGGGCAACGTCCGGTTCTCCGCCCCGGACAGGGACTCCTTCGCGCCGCAGCCCGGCACGGCCAATATGGCGCTGGGCCAGGCCTCCACCAGCTTCTACCTGCTGGACACCCTGGTCTCCGAGACTACGCACCAGCTCCGCGTGGACAACCTGCCCGCCTATCCCAAGGGCTGGCTGCCGGCCATTTCCTCCTATACCGTGGTGCCCGCGCCCCCGGACCACGTGCTGTTCTACACCCCGCAGCGCCGCCTGATTGCCGGCACTACCACGCAGTACGCCGACTTCGCCGCCGGCGTGACCGTGCCCACCGTGGTGACGGTGGCCCTCAAGGATAGTTTCGAGAACAACACGACCACCAACTCGCCGGTCAGCGTGCGCTTCTCGTCGACCCGCAATACCACTTTCGGCGGCATAGACCCCGCCGCGCCAGTGCTGGATTCCAACCCGAGCTGGAAGCTGCTGAAGACCAACCCGCTCGACCTCGACATCCCGGCCGGCTACTCCTTCGCCAATATCTACGTGTGGGACAAGCTCGTGGGAACAGCCCCGATCACGGCCAACTCGTTCATCGCCGCCTACGGGGTCAACCTGCCGCCCATCTCGCAGGACCAGTACATCACGCCGAGCACGGCGGCCTACTTCACGCTGCACCACGGCTACACACTGGCCAGCCCGCTGCGCGTGCAGACCCCCGGCTCGCTGATCCTGCGCGCCCGCGACCAGTTCGGCAACGTGGCCGCCGGCGACCCGGTCAACGGCATGTATTACACGGGCAAGATAAATATGGCCACCAATTCCAAGGGGTCGGCCGACCTGCGCGATTATATCGCCAACACCACGGACTACGTCTTCGTCCCGGCCGACCAGGGCGAGCGCACGCTGATGGTCTACGACACGATGGTGGAGACGCTGAGGGTCAACGTTACCGACTACCACCAGTCGCAGATCTACGGCTACACCTCCGACAGCGCGCGCGGCCTGCCGCAGGGCTCCAGCGGCGACGTGGTGCTGTCGGGCCTGGTGATAACCCCGCGCGACTTCTCGCCCGAGGATCCCCTGCCCGTCTCCAAGACCTCGATCGGCATCAATAAATACGCCATCTACCAGGGCGACGGCGTGATAGCCGATATCCCGGCCCCGGTGCCCATGCTGCGCCTGACGATGCAGACCTCTCCGGCCGGCGCGCCGCCGGCCTACCTGAAGTCCGTGCAGATCAAGAGCTCGGGCACGCTGGCCTACTCCGACATCATCCAGATCAACATGTACGCCGATAACCCCGCGGCCGGCCAGTTGGGCGTGTTCGACGGGGAAACGAAGCTCAACTATCCTTCGGGCAGCTGTATCCCGGACTCGCCGGCGTGTTACCCCACCGACATCTTCATGTCGAGCGGTACGTACGACACTGACCTGCAGGGGTGGAAGTTCGACGACCTGAACACCAAGGTCTCCACCGCCGCCATAGTATCCAACACCCCGCGCAACTTCTTCTTCGCGGTGCGCATGTCCACCGTGGCGGCCACGCCGCGCAGCTTCGCGCTGGTGATGAACAACCCGTCGTTCGTGGTGCTGAACTCCACTTTTGTCGGCGTGGCTTACAACAACTTCCCGATCCAGACGGCGACCTCGCCGGTGCGCAACCAGCCCGCCACCGTGCTGATCAAGGGCACGGACATCGGCGCCTGGTGGCAGGCCGGAGTCAATTCCGCCCAGTACAACTACGTCGAGCAGAGCGTCGAACGCGCCGGCTTCCTGAAGATAGAGGCCTGGACGGACAATTTCGTGGGCACGATCAAGTCGTTCAAGATCATCAAGACCGGCACCGGCTCCGGCCAGGACCTCAAGAGCGTCCGCCTGTTCCTTGAAGTGGACGAGAGCACCCCGACGGTCTTCGACCAGGCTATCGACAAGGAGATAACCGACCCGGCCAACCCGCCGACCTTCGACCCGGCCGACCCCGGCACCTTCGTGCTGCCGCTCTATAACCCGGGCGTGGACGGCGCGGTCTCCATCAGTACCAAGACCTTCTACGTCGTCTATGAATTCGCGCCGGACGCCATTCCCAACCTGACGCACGGCGCGCGCCTGGAGAACTCCGGCATCAGCCTGATAGACGGCGTCGTGGGCTCCTTCCAGCCTATCGTGTCGTCCACGGTGCCGCTCTTCGCCACCTCGGACATGGTCTACCTGTCCGACGTGAACAAGGCGGCTCCGAACGACTTCAGCAAGCCCTCTTTCGTGACGCAGAACGACGTGAACAAGGCCGTGGCCCGCCTGACGCTGAACATCAAGGATACGGTCGGTTCGGCCGTCTGGCGCGGCCTGAAGCTGGACCGCTGGGTGACCGCGGCCGAGAACGGCAACACCGCGGCGTGGAACAAGGTCACCGACGTCAAAAAGATCAGCATCTGGCAGGATTCCACCGGCGACGGCCTGCTGCAGACCACCACCACGGTCAAGGATACCGAGGTGCTGCTGGTCGGCGTCAGCAACCGCACCTTCCCTTACGACTCGCTGCGGCTGCCGCTGGTTTCCACCGATACCGTGGTCCGCGTCGCCGACATCCAGAAGTTCTTCCCGTCGGACAGCCCCTTTCCGCGGGCGCCCGGCCGCCTGATAGTCAACGACGACCAGGAAGACCCGGCGCTCAAGGAAGTCATTTACTACTCCACGGTGGACGTGCTGAACAACGAGTTCGGAGGGATCACCCGCGGGGCCGAGGGCACCGCGCAGGTGGTCTGGGCCAGCGGCACCGTGATCTCGGGCCAGGCCGTGCTGCCGCTCATCGGCGACGGCGGCAGCATGGACGGCCAGGTCCTTTTCAAGGAGCCCCGGGACTACTTCATAACCTACGACATCGACCCGCTGGCCAACGTGTCCAACTTCTCCTACATCGGCATGGCGATCCGGACCACCGACTATTTCTACATCGAGGGCCCCAAGTACATGAGCGCCGGCAACATCGGTGTCACCTCGCCGGGCAAGACGCTGTCGCTGATCGGCCGCGTCTCCGAGTATTCAGACAAGGTGACCGTGAAGGCCTCCGACACGTTCACGGGAGCCACGCTGCAGCAGAAGACCCAGGACCAGCCGATCCTGTCCTTCACGATGGAGACCGACGTGGCCGACGCGATGTGGCGCTGGATGCTGGTCTACGCTACCGGTACGGTCATCAAGGAAGGCTCGGCAGTGAGCGATATCTCCGCCGTGAAGGTCTGGTACGACAAGGACGATAACGGCTTCCTGGGCGGCATAGACGAGCAGGTCGGCACCGGCACCTTCGGCAATACCATCTACGGCCCTCTGGTGGCCAGGGTAGAGCTGGACGCTGAACGGCGCGTGGTCACCTCGCTGCAGGCCCAGACGCTCGGGGTTTCCAAGCGCTACTTCCTGACCTACGATATCCGCGAGTCGGCCATGCCCAACGACTCGCTGGGCAACCCGCGTTACCTGGGAGCCTACCTGAAAGCGGAGTCGTTCCCGCAGAACAGCCCCGTAGCCGAGGACGCGGTAAAGAACTCCATCTCGCTGCCCAACAGCTTCTCGGGTATCAATTCCAACCTGACCTTCGCCTCGAAGGTGCGGGAGATCATTTCGGCCCCCAGCACGGTGACCGTGAATACCGAGCCCATCTTCGCGCCCGGCGGCGGCGCGTCCATCCCCTCGGTGCGCCTGACGGGGCTGGACGTGCCAGGCGGCGCCGCGGCCGGCACCATGGACCCCGCCTGGCTGGTCACCTCCACCGCGGGCCTGCCGTCGTCAGGTTATGCCATGGCGGACGGCGAGATCGTCCGTTACGAGGGCACGGCCCTGGGCGCCATTACGCTGGTCACGCGCGGCGTCTTCAATACCCCGGTGCTGGCGCACGCTAACGGCACGGTCCTGGGCGGCATGGTCTACCAGGGCTGGGACAACTATCCTTATATGAAGATGACGCTGCTGACGAGCGGCTACGGCGTGCGCTGGCGCGGCTTCCGCCTGAACCGCAAGCAGCCCGCCGGCCTCAACGGCTACGACTCCGACGTGGGCATGATCCGCGTCTGGAAGGATAACGGCAACGGCGTGTTCGACCGGGACCCGGCCACGGGCATGAACACCTCGGACGTGCTGATAGGCACGGGCCGCTTCGGCGTCAACGACCCGGTGGGCCGCGCCACCATCTACGTGGCCGACCCGGCCCTCAATAACCAGGACTACGTGGTGGTCAGTTCCACCCCGACGGCGATCTTCGTGTCGATGGACATCGACAAGACCTCCAAATTCTCGCACGCGCAGCTGACGCCGCCCAACGACGTGCTGGGCGCCGAGATCCCGTTCGAGACCAGCTTCTTCTTCGGGCCCGATAACTCCGGCCACAACGCGCAGTTCCTGAACGCGGTGGCGGGCCCCAACACCGTGGTGATGCCCACGCTCAACACCGTGTCGCTGGTGCCCGAGGATATCTCGCCGGTCTCCGCCGTGCAGAACGACAAGAACGTGGGCCTGCTGTCCATGCGCCTGAGCGTGGACAAGACCTCGGCGCTGCTGGAGGCCGTGAAGGTGAACCGCCGCGGCACGGCCAACGACTCCGATATAGACCTGATCAAGGTCTGGCGGGATTCCAACGACAACTGCATGCTGGATTCCGTGGATACGTCCAGCAGCTCCGCCGGCGTCTATCCTAACATGATGAGCTACGGCAACGAGGCCTTCTCCTCCAGCACTATCAACATAGTGCTGAAGACGCCGCTCGTCATAACCACCACGCCGGCCTGCGCCTTCATCAGCTACGACCTGTCGCAGTTCGCCATCGTGGGTTCGAGCGCCGGGCTCAACATCGGCTCTGCCGCCGACTTCACGATCGGCATCCCGAACACGATCAACCTCTCCACCTGGCCCATCAATACCGTTCCCGTGCTGGTGCAGGAGATCCCCTCGGCCGTGATGCTGGGCGCCAACGACATGGCCGCCGACCTGGTGCAGACGGGCGGCGTAGGCCAGGCCCAGGTGGGCGTGCCGATGGTGCGCTTCAACCTGACCACGGAGGCCGGCAACGCCCGCTGGAGCGCCGTAAAGGTGCAGCGCACCGGCGCCTCCAACGACCCGAACGCGCCGTTCGGCAAGAACACCGACGTCAAGTTTGTGTCCATCTACCAGGACTCCAACCAGAACGACATGCTCGACGTCAACGACGTCAACATCTCCGAGGCCAGGAGCACCCTCTACCGGCCGTTCACCTCCACGGATACCGTGCCGTTCCAGCTGGTGCTGGAATCCACCAAGGGCTTCCCGTCCGCGGGCCGCCTCTATATCAGCGACGCTGAGCTTGTGACCTACTCCGGCAGCGGGATAGACGGCTCCGGTAAACCTTATCTGACCGTGATCTCCAGGGGTGAGAAACTGGGCGACTTCATCACGCCGCTGATCAACCACCCCGCCGGGGCCAGGGTGCGCAAGGTGGACCTGTTCGACCAGGATAACGCGCTGAACACCCAGATCACGGTCTCGCTGTCGCAGACGCAGACGCTGAGCCCGCTGGCGCAGACCTTCTTCGCGGTCTACGACATAGGCGAAATGGCCATCAAGGCGAACAAGGTCGGCCTGATGATCCGCGACAAGTCCTGGCTCACGGTCAACGCGCCGCACGACATAGCCCCCACGGTCTACATCGGGATCAACAAGGCGCTGCCCAAGGGCACCTACAGCGACGTCTACCCGTTCAGCTCCAGCCTGGTGCCCATCCGCGCCATCACGCTGGCCGTCTCGGGCACCAACGTCTCGCCTAAGTCGGCCGAGAAGAACACCCGCAACGTGCCGATGCTGAGCTTCAACCTGGGGACGCTGTCCGACTTCGTGGCCATAGGCCAGATCAACTTCACGCAGGGCGGCTCCATCAGCAGCGCCACCGCGGGCTACGGCGACGGCGACCTGGCCGTGGTCTCGCTGTGGAAGGACGACGGCGACGGGGCCTTCAGCCCGATCTCGGACTACCGCCTGGGCTACGCTGTCAATTCCGCCACGAACCCCTTCGAGGGCGGGGTCACGGTCACCATCATGGACGGCAACCTGCCCTACGTCATAGTGTCCACCGCCGGGCTGGTGCTGCACCTCTCCGCGGACGTCAGTTCCTCCACCGACCTGTCCGGTACCGACACGCTGGGCCATCTGGCCAGCCTGTCGCTGGCCAGCTTCAACGACATGCGGGGCCTGGGCGGGCTGCCGCTGGCCGCCGGCCAGAATTTCTCCGACAGCTACCCGATGACCTCCAACCAGGTGCTGATCGCCCCGGCCGTCATCCCGCTGACGCCGGTGTACAAGAACATCATGCTGGCCTCCAACGGCTATCCCGCCTACGCCATGACCGACTCCAGCGGGGTCGTGGTGCTGGGCGCCGGCAACCTCCCGGTCGCCAACACGGCCAGCGTCTCCTACGGCGCCGTGCCCGCCGGCTGGAAGGGCTGGATCTACAACTACACGGCCTCGGGCTGCAAGGCCGACGAGCCGCTGATAGACATCAACGGCGACGGCCGGCCCGATAACTTCGATTTCTACGGCTCCGGCAAGTGCCTCAACGTCACGCTGAACAACTCCGGCCTGCCCACCTTCGACATCGACGGCGACGGCCTGCTGGACTTCGAGACCAACCTGGACTACGTGTCCGACCGTATCGTGGACGACGGCACCGGCAAGCCGCTGTACTTCATAGGCGACAACGTGCGGAACTCCCGCGTCGAACTGGCCGTTTCCGAACTGGGCGCCGTGCCCTCGGCCTGGTCGGCCAAGACGACCGAGCTGTCCGCCCTCTGGAACCCGGCCTCGGGGCCGGTGGTTTCCTACGAGGTCTCGCTGGGCGGCAACTACGCTGAGCCCACCGGCATCAAGAATTCCTGGCAGACCGTGGGTACCGCGCTGGCCGGCAAGGTGACCAACGTGGCGCTGTCCCCCGGCCACTTCACCAAGCTGGTCAGCCGCATCGAGGTCAATTCCTCCTCGTTCACCGTGGACTCCACGGAAGGCTTCGCCGCCGAGGGTATCGCCTACGTGGGCAACGAGATCATGCTGGTCAACAAGCTCGACGCAAAGACCTTCAAGATCGTGGAGCGCGGCGTGCAGGGCTCGTTCAAGGGGCCGCATACCTACTGGGGCGAGACGGTATCCGACCGGGCCTACGTCATCTCCGTGCGCGGCCTTATGGCCACGGGCCAGTATATCCCCAGTGAGAACGGCGTGCCCGTGCTGATCTACCGCATAGATACCACTTATCCGACCACGCCCGGGGCGCCGGAGCCGCAGGTGGCCAAGGGTGTGGCCTCCGGCCAGGCCTACGCGCTCAAGTGGAACGCGGCCACCGACGCGGAATCCAATATCATGTCCTACGAGATCCAGGAGCGCGAGGGCACGAGCCCCATCTGGAAGACCATCGCCGCCATTCCCGGCTACAAGACCGGCGGCGCGCTGAATAACATCTATACCGTGGGCGATCCCGGCGTGCCCGGCGAGAGCCCGCGGCCGCTGGGCCAGTATTACGCCTACCGGGTGCGCAGCTGGAACTTCGCCGGGGAGCACTCGGAGTGGTCCACGGTCTCCACCCCCGCAGGCACGACCATAGGCGAAGAGCTGCTGAGCAAGGTTTCAAGCTACCCGAACCCGGTGGACCTGCGCAAGGGCGGCGTGGAAGGCCGGGTGGACCTGACCTATACCCTCAACGATAACGCCGAGGTGACGCTTACGATCTATGACCTGCTGGGCTACGTGGTGCGCGAATTCAAGTTCACCAGCGGCGGTCCCGGCGGCCAGCTGGGCCCGAACCACGTGCTCTGGGACGGCAAGAACGGCCTGGGCGGCGTGGTCGGCAAGGGCGGTTATATAGTGCGCGTGAAGGCCTCCAGCCCCAAGGGCAGCAAGGTCATCATGCGCAAGGTGGGCGTAATTCACTAGGAATCGCGGAGGGCCCCGCTGTTCAGTGGTCATGGGGGGGCTGGACAGGGGGGGATTTAAGGTGTATAATATAGGCATTGACAAGTCAATACCTTCCCCTTGACAAACCCATATTATCTGCTATAATATTAATGCCGTAAATCTGTAACAGCGTTGTAATGCCGTATTGTTACGATAATAGCAAAGCCGGTGAAAACCGGCGGCGCAAAGCTAAGACCCGCTAAGTAAGCGGGGGTCAGGCTGCCGAAAACGATGAAAAGCAATCTTTGTATTGCCTTTGCCCCCTTGGCTATATGGGCTGAAACGAAGCGTATAATGCGCTTCAGCCTCGCCATGGGGTTTTTTGTTGCCTTTTCTGCCGTTAACGCCCTGGCGCAGAGCGGCGGCCAGCCCGGCGCCTTCATGAGCTACGGCGCCGGCGCCCGCGGCCTGGGCATGGGCGGCGCCTTCTTCGCGGTGGCGGACGACGCCTCCGCCTCCTACTGGAACCCCGCCGCCCTGACCCTGCTGGAGCGCAAAGAGTTCACCGCGATGCAGGCCACCCTGTTCGCCGACACCACCCTCAACTTCTTCACCTACGCGCACCCCACCACCAGCAAGGGCACCTGGGCTGTCAGCATGACCCAGCTGAAGTCCGTGGGCTTCGAGAAGATCTCCATCACCGCCAACCCGGCCGGGGACGAGATCATCGACATCAAGACCCTGGGCACCTTCGACAGCGTGGAGCGCGCGCTGGCCTTCTCCTGGGGCCGCGACGTGTCCGACAAGCTGGCCTTCGGCATCATGGCCAAGAACATCTCCCGCACGCTCGATACCTCGGCCGACTCCTTCAACGCCATCGACATAGCGATGCTGCAGAAGTTCTCCAAGACCTACCGCGCCGCCATCGGCGTGCAGAACGTCTTCTCCATGGCCTCGGGCGACACCGAGGACAAGCTGCCGCTGACCCTGAAGTTCGGCCAGGCGCTTTCCCTGTTCAAGGGCAGCCTGCTGTTCGGCTTCGACCTGGTCAAGCCCCAGGGCGCGGACATGAACTGGCGCTTCGGCGGCGAGTACTGGCTGATGTACTGGAGCGCCCTGCGCTTCGGCGTGATGGGCTCCCCCGAGATCCAGGAGGCCGACTTCGGCCTCGGCATCAAGTACAAGAGCCTGGGCTTCGACATCGCCCAGGGCGTGCATGCGCTTGGCACCACCACCCGCTTTTCCGTGACGATGCGCCTGGGCCAGAGCAACCGCGCCAAGCACGACCGCGAGGTCCGCGAGATAATCCGCCAGGCGCTGCAGTACTTCAAGTCCGGCTACTTCGGCCGCGCGATGGAGAAGCTGCGCTCCGCGATGGACGCCGACCCCGGCAACGCCGAGATCCGCCGCATGGTGACCCGCCTGCAGGGCGCCATAGACTACGTGCCGGACGCCACCGGCGGCGACGAGGTGCCCACGCTGACCCGCCGCGGCATCATCTCCTACGTGGACGGCAAGGACCTGCGCGCCTCGGTCAACGTGCTGCGCCACGCGTTCAACAAGGACCCCAAGAACGACCGCCTGCTCTCCCTGCTGAACATGGTGGAGAAGGAAGCGGGCGTGAGCGAGCTGACCCGCAAGCCCGAGGGCCCCGAGATCTTTACCTATATAGACCAGCGCACCTACGACGCCCGCCAGTCCATCTACGACGGCAAGTACGACCTGGCCATGAAGCGCGCGCAGGACATCCTGGACCTCGAGCCCAACAACGAGACCGCGCTCGAGATCATGGGCAGCGCTTTCTACCTGATGGACCAGAAGGAGAAGGCCAAGGTCATCTGGGAGAAGGTCATAGAGATCAACCCCAACAACACCATGGTCCGCAACTTCCTCAAGCAGGTGAAGTAAGGGGGGGAGGGACCGCGAGATGCGAAGTCGGGTGCCGGGCGGGGAGGGGCCCCTGGCTCCT
>JAQTZB010000011.1 GCA_028688015.1 Elusimicrobiales bacterium
GAGCCCGTCGTAGGGGCGCTCCCGCTCGTCCAGCTGGATCTCGGCCTGGTACCAGTCCTTCTGCGCCGGGGTAATGCTGATAAGAGTGCCCAGCATGCCGTTATAGATGGCCTTCTTGTGGTTATTGCGCAGGCAGATCACGCGGTCGCCGCTGGAGGGCGCCGGGGTCTCGAAGCCGCGCGAGGCGCGGATGAACTGGTTGAGGCGGTTGCGCGTGGTGTTGTAGCCGCAGAGGATGAGCGTCTCGGGGGAGTAGCATTCCAGCAGCTCGCCGGAGCGCTCCTGCGCGTCGCAGTCGTCCTTGAGGTACTTCACCACGCCGGGGCCGTACTTCATGGGCGGCACCAGGCCGGTGGCGCGCGCGTGCTCGGAGACGGTGATGATGGGGTTGCCGCGGGCTTGCCGGTGGATCTGCGTCAGCATCAGCTGCGGGGCCTGCATCAGGTTAAACTTGCCGGAGATGGGCGGCAGCTGCCCGTGGTCGCCCACGGCGACGATACGGATATTGTAGGAGAGCAGGTCGGCCCAGATGGCGCCGTCCACCATAGAGGCCTCGTCGACGATGATCAGGCTGCGCTCCAGCTCGTCCTTGCGGTCCCAGCCCGAGATGCGGCCGTCGGCGTCCTCGCGCGGGTTGTAGATGAGGCCGTGGATGGTGCTGACCGAGTCCTTGACGGACAGCGCCCCGGCCTCCTTCAGCTTGTTCTTGAGGTTCTGCGCGGCCTTGCCGGTATAGCTGCAGAAGGCGATGCGGATGTTCTTGTCGAGCTTGAGCAGCTCTCCCTTGAAGACGGCGATCAGCGTGGTCTTGCCGGTGCCGGCGTAGCCGCCCAGCGTGACAAAGGTCCCCTTGGCCGGGTCTTTGTACCAGGCCAGCAGGTCCGACAGCGCTTTTTGTTGATCTCCGGAGAGTTCCACAGGTAGATTTTACCTTTTACGGGGCCGCGCCGGCTGGAAACAAAGCCGCCCCCGGGTCCCTCCCGGCGGGCGGCTGTTCTTTGACCGGAGTTCCGGGCTACTTGGCCGGAGCCGGTTTCTCTTTTACCGCTTCTATTTCCAGCGTGATCTCTATCTTTTCGCCTACCAGCAGGCCGCCGGTCTCCAGCACCTGGTTCCAGCCCAGGCCGAAGTCCTTGCGGTTGATGGTAGTCTTGGCCACGGCGGCCATGCGTTCGTTGCCCCAGGGGTCCTTCACCGGGCCGCTGCCCTCCACGTCCAGCACCACGGGCTTGGTGACTCCGTGCATGGTCAGCTCCCCGTGCAGCTTGCCCTTCATGTTCTTGTAGCCGGTCACCTTCACGGTCTTGAAGGTCAGGGTCGGGAACTTCTCCACGTCGAAGAAGTCCGGGCCGCGCAGGTGCTTGTCCCTGGCCTCCACGCCGGTATTGATGCTGGCCGCGTCTATGACGGCTTCCGTCTTCCAGGTTTTCGTGTCCCCGGGCGTATACTCTATGGTCCCGGAGAACTTGTCGAACCGGCCGCTGACCTTGCTGATGGCCATGTGGGCCACTTTGAAGGTAACGGCGCTGTGTGCCTCGTCTATCTTGTAGGTAGCGGCCGCCGCCTGCGCTAAAAGCGCCGGCACCAGCAGCGCGCCCAGTAAGTATTTCTTCATAACCCCTCCTTATACCACCCGGCAGCTTCTGCCGCCGAAATTTTCACGGCCTGCGAACCCGCAGGGCTACAGATTTTCCACGAACTGCACCTTGTGCCCGTCAGGGTCGCGGACATAGAAGAACTTTATTTTGGGATTCGGCTGGAAAGGCCCGCCAGCCAGGTCCAGGCCCTTGGCTTTCACCGTCTCTAGCGCCGCGTCCAGCGATCCCACCTCGAAGCCCAGGGAGATCCCGTCCGCGCCCGGTTCGAGGCGGCCGGGGCCGCAGACAAGTTCCACCTTAGTCTCCCCCTCGCCCAGGAAACAGATCTCCGTGCCTGGTCCGGCAGCGAAGCGCCTGGCCACGGGCAGCCCGACTATATCGCGGTAAAAGTTTACGGACTCTTCCAGGTTGGCTACCGTAAGCGTGCACCAGCAGAATTTCATATCGGCTCCTTTAATAGGAGGCGGCGTTGCGCGCCGCCCGCCCTTACCCGCTTAAATTTTAGCATCTAAAAGGGCTATTTTTTAGAAAAAATGCCGCCCAGCTTTTCGCGCAGGGTGCGCTTGACGGGCGAGGCGCAGGCCTGGTCCAGCGCGGCCAGGTCGTCAGGGAACAGGGCCAGCACGACGCCGCGGTTCATCGGGTACATAAGCGACTCTGGGCCGGGGACATGGTCGATGTTCAGCGCATGGCCCAGCTCGTGGGCCAGCAGCCGCGTCAGTTGGGCGCGGCCGGCGTTCTTGAAGATATCTATCCGGCGCAGGCCGCCCTCCACTATGTAAAGCCCTTCCTCGTAAACGCCCAGGGCGGAGCCTTCCCGCTTGTACTGCTCGGCGTTCAGACTCAGTTCAACTATCAGCTGGTTCAGGGTGGTGGCCAGCGCGTTGAGCAGGTCTATGTCGGAGTTGACTTCCCTTTCCAGCCTCTTTATCGCCGCGAACTCGCGCTCCAGCAAGCCCTTAGCCCGCTGCAGCTTCTCCAGCTGGCGCCGCGTGGCGGCGCCGCGCTGGTTGTACACGGCCACGATGCCGTTGTACTCAGCCTCGCCCTTCTTGTAGTCGGCCAGCCGGGCGGCCAGCGCGGCCTGCCGCGGGTCCAGCTCGGCGATGAGCCCGTCGTAGCGCTCTTTTAAAAGTTTGTAGGCGGCCAGGCTCTGGTCGGTCAGCAGGCCCAGGCCCTTCAGCTTGTCCAGCGCGGCCTGGCGCTTGTCGTACACCATGTTCACGGTCAGGTCGGCGCCGCCGGGGACCAGGGCGAACAGGTCGCGCCCGGCGGCAGCTTCCCAGACGGCCTCGGCGTCTTTGAGATAGTCGCGGAACTCTTCCGGGGACACGTTGAAAGCGGGGTCGATGGCCCCTATGGCGTAGGTGACCGGCTTGGAGCAGGGAAAGGTCCGCTGCAGGGTAATGCGCGCGGCGGAGCGGTACAGCGCCTTATGCGTGTGCCACTGGAAGGCGGCGACGCCGAGCAGCAGCAGGAGGATGAACCATAGTATAAGTTTGCGCATGGGCCAGGGATACAGGGCCGATCCCGAACATAGTATACCGAATTTTTTATCGAGGCAAAGTAATGGCCGGGGAAAAGGAGCCCGTGCCTTTTCCCCGGCCAAAACGGCTTATTTCAGTTCGCCCAGCACTTTGGCCAGAGCCTCCAGCTCCGCCTGCACCGCGGCACGGCCCAGGTAGGGCCCGCCCTTGAGCGCGTTGGTCACGGCCGCCTTGGCGCCCAGCCCGGCGGGGGTTTTGGCGCGCAGGTAGCCCCAGGCCCGCCGCAGCGCGCCGTCCATCTCCGCGCCGTACTCGGCCTTAGCCTTGGCGAGCGCCAGCACGGCGAGGGCCTGGTCGGCCAGCGGGACCGCCTTGCCGTCGGGCTCCACGAACGCGCCCGACGCTTCCTGCAGCGAGATCAGCTGCCTGGCCAGCCGCGTGGAAGGTTCGGCCAGCAGCTCCCCGGCGAGAGCGGCCACCCGGCTGTCGCCGTTGGCCACGGCCGCGTCCACGGCCTGAACCTCGTTGGCCGCCTCGCGGCGTTCCAAGCCGCCGCCGCCGGCCCTGAACCCGAAGGAGAGGGACGCGGCGGGGCTGGCGTACTTGGCCTGCCCGAAACTCCCGCGCACCGCGGCCACGACCGAACCCATGGCCCGGCCCGCGGCGCCGCCCGCCCCGCCGAAGAAGCCCTCGTACCGGGTGCCTTCGGGCAGCGCGCTCTCGACGGGCACCAGCAGCGGCGCCTGGCCGGGCGCGGCCGTGCTCTGGTCCACCGCCACGAACGAGGTATACTCCGACACCAGCTTATGCTCCAGCGCCAGCCCCGTTATCTTCTCTTTAAGGCCGGCGTCCTGCCTGCCGTACATGGCCCGGCTCAGCTCGGTGATGCGCGAGCGCGCCCACAGCGGCCCCAGGGCGGCGTTGGCCGTCTCGCGGGCGGGCAGGTTCACCTGCACGGGCATCTCCCACGGCTGGCCCTTCATCTTGCCGCGCAGCACCACGGCGGCGCTGCCCGCCTTTTTGTACCGGGCGTGGATGAACACCGGCTGCCCGGAGAACAGGTCGCGCAGGACGGCGGGCGAGGCGTCCGCCACGTCCAGCCCTTTCCAGTCCACGGCCAGGTCGGTCAGCACCGGCTTGGAAATGCGGTCGTAGAATTTCTCTATCACTTTTTCCAGCTTGGCGGGTTTCTCGTCCTGGCGCACGTACTGCACCGTACCCTTGCCCAGCACCGCCATCTCCTCCAGCAGGTAGCGGTTGGGCGAGGAGCCCACGCCCAGGGGGAAGATGCGGCTGCCGTTGAGGTGCTCTTTGATGAACGCCAGGATCTCCGGGTCGTTGCCGATGTAGCCGTCCGTCATGAACAGCACTATGCGCAGGCGCGCCGGGTCCTTGGGGAACTCCAGCACCTTGCGCAGGGCCTCCAGCATCTCCGTGCCGCCGCCGCCGTGCAGCTCGTTGATCACCGTGCGGCCCAGCGCCACGTTCTCGGGCGTGTTCCTGAGCGGCCGCTCGAAGTGCAGCTGGTTGCCCGAGGCGAAGCTGAAGATCTGGAAGGTGTCTCCGGGGTTCATGCCCTCCAGGCAGCGCAGCGCCGTCTCCTTGGCGGTCTCCACCGGGAAGCCGCTCATGGAGCCGGAGACGTCCAGTGCGAAGACCAGCTCTTTGGGCGTCACGTCAGACAGAGGGAAGTCGGCCTGGGGCTGCACTATCAGCGTCAGGTAGCCCTCCTTGCCGTCCTTGTGCGCCAGCACCGCCGCGTCCACCGCCTTGCCGTCGGGCTCGTAGGTAAGCAGGAAGTCCTTGTTGGGGATGCGGTCGCCGGGGTCCAGCGCTATCTCGGCCGCGTTCGCGCCCAGCGCCTTCACCGTGATCTCGTGCGAGGAGCTGCGGATGTTCTTCACCGCCAGCCCCGCGTTCAGCTTCACCTCCACCGTGATGTTGCGGCCGGAGCGCTGCCCGGGCCGCGTCACGGGCGGCGTGATGCGCGACGCGTCCGGCACCTGCGCCGTGTCCCGCGCCCAGCCCGTGCCGCTCTTGCCGGCAGGTTCGCCCGGGATATACCGCGGCCCCACCGTCATGGGAAAGGCGAACTTGTACACGCCGTGGTCGTAGTCCAGGTTCTGTAGGTATTTAAGGGTTACCTTTATCTCGCGGCCGGGCTGGATATTGGCCACCGACTGGGTGAAGATATTGGGCCGTTCCTGGTCCAGCAGCACGGCGGTCTGGCCCAGCGCCTTGGCCTGTTCGTAAACCTGGCGGGCCTCCTCGCGCTTCTTTATCTGGCCCTTTATCACCCGGTCGCCCACGGTCAGCGTCAGGTCGTTGACGGCGGCGTTATCGGGCAGCGGGAACACGTAGACCGCCTCTATGGGCTTGTCAGAGGTGTTGCCGAACACCTGCGTCACCAGCACCTCGGCCACGAAGCCGGAGATCTCCGCCTTCACCTCGGTGCGCTTCAGGGGCAGGATGCGCAGGGCGTCTCCTTTTATCTGCATGGAGCCCTGGCCCAGGTCCTGCACCTGCGCGGGCAGCAGCCCCGCCAGCCCCAGCAGCAGCGCCGGCGCCAGCGTTTTACGGATCAGAGTCATGGTCTTCATATAGCCTCCTGTGCCTTGCCTTACCCCGGTTAGACACCGAAGTTCCAAAAAAGTTCCAGCGGGTGCCCCATTTTGCTAAACTTTCCCCGGGAACCCCGCTAATGACGCATCCTTTTGGAACCTTTTCAGCCCCCCGGTGTCTAACGCTTGTGGCCAACGGAGGCCGCGGTGGACGCTGAGGAGCTCTTTGAGAAATTTTCGCCCATGGTGTATAACCTGGCGCTGCGCCTCAGCGGCAACAAGGCCGACGCCCAGGACATAGCCCAGGACGCTTTCCTCAAGGCGGTGCGCGGGCTGGGCGATTTGCGCGAGCACTCTTTCGCCGGCACCTGGCTGTACCGCATCACCGTGAACGTGTGGAAGAACCGGGTGCGCAGCGAGAAACGCAGGTCTTTCTGGAAAACCTTCTCGCTGGACTGGGGCGGGGACGGCGGCGAGGAAAAGCCGGCTCTGCAGGTGCAGGCCCCGGACGCCCCGCCGGACGCGGCGCTGGAGAAGGGCGACGAGAAGCGGGCGCTGGAAGCGGCGCTGGCGCAGCTGGACCCGGAAGACCGCGCCATGCTGGTGCTGCGCGAGGTAGAGGGGCGGTCGTACGCAGAAATAGCGGAGATCACGGAGAAGCCGCTGGGCACGGTAAAGTCGGGGATCTCGAGGGCACGCGAGGCGCTCAGGCTGAAGCTGAACGCCTTGCTGAAAGACAATGGAACATAAGCTTTGCAGGGAAAACCTTTCCGCTTACTTCGACGGCGAACTGCCGCCGCAGGAGCGCGCCGCCGTAGACGCCCACCTGGCCGGCTGCCCGGAGTGCAGCGCGGTGCTGGCGCAGCTGGGCGCGGTCTCCGGCCTGGTAAAGAAGCACGGGCTGGAGCCCGTTCCCCTCTCCTTAAAGGGCCAGGTGCTGGCCGGGCCGAAGAAAGCCTCTTACCCCTGGCTCAAGCCGGTGCTGGCCCTCTCCACCGCCGCCGCAGGCGTGCTGATAGTGCTGAATATCACCAAGGTCCCTGAGCAGCCCTCTCTCTCCCTGGGCTTCGGCGCCCGCGCCAGCGAGGGTTTTGGTTCCGCAATGTCCGCGGCCTCCGGCGAAACCAGCCAGGCCCTGCCTCCCCGGGAGCCGGCCGCCGCCGCGGTTCCCGACGCCGGCTATGCGGCCGACGGCGGCCAGGCCGAGGCCGCTCCCGCCGCCAGGGTTTCAGCCAACGCCGCTAAATATTCCGCCACGGCCGCGGTGCGCGGCTCTTACGCACAGGCCAAGTTCGCCGCCAGGAGCCCGGGCGCGGGCGGCGGTGGCGCGGGCCTCTCCTCCTTATCGGGGGACGGGCAGCCGGCGGACAACGAGGCGCCGCCGCTGGACGCGGCGCAGAAGCGCTGTTTCTGCGTAAAACTTTCCAAACCGGGTGTCATGCCCCCGTATTTCATAGGCAGGATGGACTCGCAGGAGTGCAAGGGGCGCAAGGCGGACTTCCTGCAAGGCCGTACTGTCTACGATCTGGGGTTGCTCAACTGCGACGACCTGGCGGCCTGTTTGGAGGCCCCGCAAGAAGAGAAAGCGGCGCGGGAAGCCGCGCTGAAGAAAGTGAACGATGTCACCCTGGAGCTGCAGGCCTGCTGCCGCGGGAGCATGGAGAACTGCGGCAAGGCCTGCGTGACCGAGTTCGAGCCGCTCCTGGGCAAAGCCAGGGCCGACTCCGCAGCGCTGGAGCAGCAGGCCCTGCGCCGCCAGGACGCCTGCATAGCCGGCGCCGCCCCCGTAAAGCCGCCCGCTGGCGCCTCCGACTAAAAGCAGCCGGCCGCCTTTTTTCAGCGGAATAAAAAAGCCCCGGAAGTCCGGGGCTTTTATTTTTAACACTGGAGGGCCTGTGTCCGCCGGCCGTCACTAAGACGGGGCTTTTTACTTTTTCCCCTTGCCGCAGAAGCGGGAGACCAGGGCGGTGAGCGTTTCCACGCGCGAGGGCTTGGTGAGCACGTCCACGGCCCCCAGGGCCTCGGCCTTTTCCTGAACGTCGGGCAGGCCGGTGATGATGGCCACGGGGATGTCCGCCAGCGCGGGATCGTCCTGCTGGACGCGCCTGAATTCCCAGCCGGTCATCACCGGCATCATCAGGTCCAGCAGGATCAGGCTGGGGCGCAGGGCGGCGCCCCTGAGGTAGGCCAGCGCCTCCTGACCGTTGCCGGCCACCACCGTGGCGTAGCCCTGGCCGCCCAGCTCGGCTCTGATGATGTCGCAGACGTTCTTGTCGTCGTCCACCACGAGTACCGTGGAAGCCGGGCTCATAAAGTTATCCCCATAGGTCCATGATACCAAAAAGCGCCGCCGCTAGCGCAGGGCCCTGGCGGAGAAGACGCAGTCCCCCGCCTTGGCCGTTCGCTTGGCGCCGCCGGGAGCCAGGATCAGCTCGCCCTGGCCTTCGGCCTGTGTCTCACCGCCCTCCTTGAGCTGCAGGGTGTACTGCAGCAGGAAGGTGCCGTCCAGTGAGGGCGCATTGGGCAGCAGGCCCACCATGAACTTGCGCACCGTTTCGCCCTCGGCGTCGTACTGCACGGCGGTGTACTGCTCGTCGGGCAGGTACACGAAATTCGCCGGGTAGGCCTTGCGGCCGCATTTCAGGCTGGTGGCCAGCGTGCCGGCGCCGCGCCTGGGGTACTTGCCCTCCGCCGCTCCTTTCAGTTCCAGGATGAGTTTCCAGCCGCCGGCCTCGGCGGCCAGCACCGGCTTGCCCGGCCGCAGCAGCACTTTGCCCGACGCCTGGAAAGGCGGCCGCGCGGGGTGCCCGCCGGTCAGCTCTACCTGGTAATCCAGCCGCAACAGGCCCTCCTCCGGCTCGTTGAGCAGGGAGTTGAAGATAAGCTCCCGCGCCTGGCCCGGCCCGCGCATGCGGACCTTGCCGTCGTAGGCGCTCTGCTTGCCCAGGGCGAGGGCCTGCGAGTGGGAATAGGTGACCCGGCCGTTGACGGCCTTCAGGTCCACCGTCCAGTCAGAGGCCGCAGCCGCGCCGGCCAGCGCGAACGCCAGGCCGAGCGGGATAAACGCCATAATTTTCTTCATAGTTTTTCCAGCTTAGCCGCCGCGGCAAAGCGGCGGTCAGACGAATAATTTTTTCACATCCGCGAACAGTTCTTCGCTATAGTCGAAGCCGGACATCGTGTCGCGCTCGGTGCCGGGGCCGTGGTAGTCTATCCCGGCGGTGACGAAGAGGCCGTAGCTCTTGGCCGCAGCCAGGAAATTGCGCGTCGCTTCCTCGGTATGGCGCGGGTAAAAGGCCTCCAGCCCTTCCAGGCCGGCGTCTTTCAAGGCGGCCAGGTCCAGTTCCTCTCCGAGCGTGTAAGGATGGGCCAGCGCGGCCCTGCCCCCGGCGTCCTTGATGATCTTTATGGCCTCGGCGGCGCTGGGGGAATTGCGGGGCAGGTGCACGGGCGCGCCCGGCGCGAAGTACCGCTGGTGCGCCTCTTTACGGCTGGCCGCCAGCCCGCGGTCGCGCAGGATCGCCTCCACCTGGAAGGTGTCCGGCGGGCAGGAGCCCCGCCAGTACAACTCGTCGGGCTTTATTTCGATACCGAGGCCCTTGAGCAGCGCCAGCGTCTGGTTAAGCCGGTCTATTTTTCTTTCGCGCAGGGCCGCCAGGCTGGCCAGCAGCCCGGGATCCGCGGGATTTATGCCGTAGCCCAGGATATGCAGGTAGTTGTGCGGTCCGGCGCCTATCTCCACCCCGTAGCAGTAAGCGATGCCGCGCTCTTTCAGTGCGGCTTCCATCTCCCCCCAGCCGCCGGCCGCGTCGTGATCCGTGAGCGAGAAATATTTTACGCCGGCCCGCGCGGCCTCCGCCGCCAGCGCCACCGGCGTCAGCGTGCCGTCGGAGTAGGTGGAATGATTGTGCAGATTTATAAACGGCATTTCATTGAAACTCGCCGGATTATCAGTTTAAGCCTGACATCTTAATCTATGAAATTCCAGACTGAAGGGCAATGGATTTTAATGAAAGAAAAAGAGGCCGCCGGGCGGCCTCTTTTGCGGCTGCGGGCGGGGCTTACTTGCCCCCGGCCTCTATCATGGCTATGCGCTTCAGGCCCGCGGCCGCGTCGGCGTTCTTGGGGCTGAGCTTCAGCGCTTCCTGCCATTCGGACCGCGCCATGGGGTAGTTGGAGTTCTGGAAATACTTCAGGCCGGACAGGTAGCGTTCCTGCGCCTGCAGCAGTTTGTCCGCGGCGGCCGAGGAAGGCTTTGCGCCGTCGTCCTTCAGGCAGTTTTCGGTAACCTGGTCGCCCTTGGGAATGCGCACTACGGCGGTCAGGCCGGCCGGCGCTTTAATATCGGTCATGGACTTCACCTCGTAGGCGCCCTGCTGCAGGGCGTAGCGCGGCAGGGTCCTGGTTTCCAGCATATCTTCGGTGAGCACCGTGCCAGGGGCCAGGTCGGCGCGGGCCGAGATGACGACCGCGGTTTCCTGGGCGCCGGCCGGCAGGGCGCCGCCGTACAGGCGCCAGCCGAAGAAAGCAGCGGCGGCGGCCAGGCAGAGGATCAGGAGATTTTTCCACATAAGTTCACCTCGATGGACTAATTGCATTAAAAGTTCAGGGCTTATACCCGGCCGCGCCCTGGTTTACTATGCCCGCGGTTTTAGGGTTGGACATCAGGGCTCCCATCACCGCCGGGTCGGCGAGCACCAGTGCCAGGTCGGGGTTGGCCTGCACTATGGCGGCCATGGCGGCGGGGTCGGCCAGCAGGGCCCTGCCGCCCGGCGTGTCCAGCATGGCGCCCACCATCTTGGTGCCCGCCATGGCGTTAAGCACGTCGGCGCGCTTGAGGCCGGCCTGCACCGGCGGCTTGGCCAGAAATTTTGAAAGGTTGGCCGGGTTCTTTAGGTAGGCGGAAAGCGACGCCTTGCTGGAGGTGGCGTTCTTTACCGTGGCGCGCGACATGAAGCCCTTTACCACATACTCGTTATTGAACAGCGCTGTAAGCGCCTTGGGATTGTTGAGCAGCGTGCCGGCAGCCTTGGTCAGCGCGCCGTACACGAAGCCGGTCTCGGAATCTTTTTTGACGGTTGCAGGGTCGGCGGCGGGCGGCGCTGCCGCGGCGGGCTCTCCGGGCTTGGGCGCGGCGGGTTTTTCGCCCCAGACCACGCCGGCCTCGCCGGTGGTGGTCTCGTCGCTCTGCAGTTCGAAATTGTCCCTAGCCGCAGGCGCGGCCTGCTGGGCCGGTTCAGCGGCGGGAGCTGGAGCGGCGGTTTCGGCCGGCACAGGAGGCCGGCGCGCCCGTATAGGCGCCAGCCCCCAGCGCACGGCCAGCGCGCCCAGGGCCGCACAGGCCGGGATGATCAGGAGCCATTTAAGCCAGCCGTAATCGCGCCCGCTTTCTTGCATAGATCAGTTCAGACCGCGGGCAGCAGCGCCAGGCGTACCTTCTCAACCAGCGCCTGCGTGTCGAACGGCTTGGTTATAAAACCCTTTACCTGCGGCAGCGTGCTGAAAAGGGCCTCGGAGGTGTCCAGGCCCGAAACCACCAGGATGGGCAGGCGGCAGGTGGCGTCGTCCTCGGCCAGGCGCATGGCCAGCGTGAGCCCATCCACGCCGGGCAGCATGACGTCGAGCAGCAGCAGGTCGGGTTTGAAATTTTTAACAGCTTCAGCCACGGCTTTGCCGTTATCGCACAGGTCCACTACGTAACCGGCCGCTTCCAGCGGGCCCTTCAGGGCCAGCTGGATCTCCAGATCGTCGTCCACAACAAGTATTTTTTCCCCCATGAACGAAAATCTATCAGTTATGGGGCGCGCGGTCAAGGAAGGCGGTTCAGGGGGCCGGAGGAAAGACCGCTTCGGAAAAGCGCAGAAAACTGTCGGCGGTGTTCTGCCGCTCCAGCAGGGGGCGCAGCTTGTACTCCGGACCGAGCTCGGTAGCGGGCGTGGGCCGGCCGGTGGCGTACAGGATTTCCTGAAAGACTATGACGCGGCTGAAGAGGTGGCGGCGCTGCTCGGCCGCCAGGGAGATGTAGTTGGCGCGGGCATAGTCGAAATTTATGGCCCCGCGGTCCAGCACCACGAACTGGCCCGGGCGGTCCGCTATAACAAGCACGTGGTCGTCGCCGAGCCCCTCCAGGAAGCGGACCTGGTGGCGGTATTCGCGGCCCAGGAAGAGGCTGTTATAGAAGCGGTTCTCAGCCGCCGACGGCGCGTAGAACAGGAACAGCGCGGCGCTGGCCAGCAGCGCCGGCACGGGGCGGCCGCGAGTCACGCGGGCGAGCAGACCGGCGGCGAGCAGCGAGAGCGTGAGAACAGCCGGCAGGAAGAGCCGGGCGGAGGCCTGGTGGGCGGGATCGCCGAAATAGTAGAGGCAGGTCACCAGCCAGTAGAGCGCGAGCCCGGCCGCGGCTATGCCGGCCAGCAGGCGGTCCTCCCCCTCCCCGCCGCCGCGCCGGGCCAGCCGCAGGAAGAGCGCCCCGGCGGCTGCCAGGCCGGCCAGGTTCACCAGCGAGGCGTAAGGAAAGAGCAGGGAGCCGTTGAATTGCAGCAGCAGGAAGGAGACCGTGTTCTTGAGCAGGCTGGCCGCGCTGAACGGCACCACCCCGGCGGCCTGCTCGAAATTGGTGCTGAAACACACGCGCTGTACGAACACCGGCAGCAGGGTCAGCGGCAGCACGGCGAACTGCCAGGTGGCCAGGCCCGCGGCCTTCACCCGCCCGGCCAGCAGCAGGATCACCGCCGCCGCGGCCAGGAACACCGGGCCCTCGTAGCGCGTGTTAGCCAGCAGCAGCAGCAGGGCCAGCAGCAGGCCGAAATTCTCCGGGCAGCCGTCCTTCAGGTATTCGCGCAGGGCGAGGAAGGAAAAGAAGATGAGCGCCGCGTACATGAAGTCCATGCCGCCCGAGGTGGCGTTGAGGATGAGCAGCGGCTGCGCGGCCGCCAGCAGCACCGCGGCGTAGGCCGGAGCGGCGCCGTAGAGGCCGCGGAAGAAGGCGAAGATCCCGCAGAACAGCAGCGCCAGCAGGACGAAATTGACGGCGAAGGCGTTGGCTGGCCGGTAACCGGTCAGCGCGTGCGCGGCGTACACGGCGAAAGGGTAGGCGTAAGGGCGCTTGTCGCGCTCGCGCGCGAGGGGCTGCAGGTTGAAGTAGTACCATTTGCCCTGGGTGATATTGTCCACACGGCGCTCGGACAGCATGGTGCGGGAGACGGACAGCAAATTGGTCTCGTCGCTGAGGATGCGGAAGGAGGGCTTGGCGGCAACGAAGATGACAGCCGCCAGCGCTAGCGAGAACAGGAAGCCGGCCTTGTTGCGGGCAAAGAACCCGGGCAGTTGTTCCCGGCGCTTTGCGGCGAAGGAGATGACCGCCGCGGCCAGCGCCAGGTACAGCGCCAGCAGGCAGTAGAAGGTGTAGCGGGAGAAGGCGTCTTCCAGCGCGGCCCCGGGCAGCAGCGCGGCCGCGAACAGCGCCAGTCCTCCGGCGAAAACGGCGGCCTTGAGCTTATTCTCTTTCAGCAGGCTCCACATAGGTACTTATAATAACAAAATACAGGGGACGCTTGACTATGTGACTATTTCTGGGGAAGCCGACAATTAGGAATATAATCATCAGCGTCCCCTATCAATCTGAATAATCCGAGGCCCCCCCATGCGAGCGTCAGCGAGCTTCTTATAAGGAACCTTTCGGCAGGGGGCTGATGATTTCTGTTAAATTTACCTACAAACGAGAGGGCCCCCTACCGAAAGGGGGCCCTATCATCGGCCGAAGCCGTTACTTTAGTTTGTACCGCAGACCGCACACCACACAAGGGCGACCGGGGCAAGAACCGCGAAGACCGCGGGAGCCGGAGCGCCAACCCGGGAGCCGGAACACCGCCGCAACGGGCGGGCCGCCGAACCAGGAAGCCGGCCGCGCGCCGCCGGAGAGGCGGGAGACGGGCCGAACCACACCCCGGACGCGGGAACCGCCATGACCGAAGCGGGCGCCGCAAGACGCCGCGCGAGAGCGGGGCCGCGAACCTGGGGGAACCGAGCACCGGACCGGGGCCGAACCCCGAACCGCACTGCCAACCACGCCGCCGGTGCACTATCAAAGATCAAGACTACAACTAGAATATAACAGACGGATGTTGACTTGTCAAGGGGGGCGGCAAAATATTTTTTCAGGGCTTCACGGTGAAGTCTTCCAGCTTGGCGAAATCGAAACCGCGGCGGCGCAGTTCCGGCACGGTTTTCTCCAGCGCTTCCACCACCGGCCACTCGGGGTGGTTGAAGTGCATGATCACCACGGCGCCGTGCCGCGCCCCGGCGAGGATGTTGCGGCTCATCGCCTTCGCCGAGGCGCGCATCGCGTCGCCGGACAGCACGCTGTAGCCCACCACCTCCATGCCGAGGCGCTGCGCCACTTTCAGGGACAGCTCGTCGGTGAAAGCGGTGGCCGAGCGGAAGAACAGCGGGCGGCGGCCGGTGAGCTGCGCTATCTTGCGCGAGTTCAGCTCCATCTCGTCGATCACGTCGCCCAGGTCGCGCGTGGGATACACGCCGTACTTGCTGCGCCCCTCGGTGGAGCAGAGGCGGTGCAGCAGGCCGTGGTTGGCGATCTCGAACAGGGGGTCCTTCGCCAGCTCGGCGAAGGTTTCTTTGTTCTCGTCTATCCAGAGGCCGGTGACGAACAGGGTGGCGGGGATCTTCTCGCGGCGCAGGTACTCTATCAGCGCCTTGTTGTAGCCGCTGTGGCGCCCGCCGCACGCGTCGAAGGTGAGCGCGATAACCTTGTGGTCGCTGCCCGGCTCGGCCTTCGTGCGCCTGGAGAATTCGCTGAACCTGCCCGGCGGGATCTTGCCCAGTTCCTCGACGAGGCGCTTCTTGTAGGCCAGGTATTCCTGCGTATAGTAGGACCTGAAGGCGTTGCGCTCGTCGCCGCGCTGCCGCGCCTGCGGGCCGGCGGCCGGCAGGCAGAGCAGCGCCAGGGCGGCGAGCAGTATTCCGGGGCTTGCCTTAAACATCGTTACCTATTTTCCGAAGTACGGGTGCGGCAGGTACGGCTTCTTCTCCGGCTTCACCTCGGTCTTCTTGATCTCCATCTCCTGCAGCAGCAGCACGGCGGGAGTGACGATGGCGCCGGGCTTGCTCCAGCCCAGGCTGTGCACGTAGGTTTCGCGCGAAACTGCGGCGATATCGCGCAGCGCGCGCAGCGTGACGCCGGTGAACTCGATGCCGTGCACGGGTTCCTCGTGGCCGTCGAGGTAGACCTTCCAGGCGGAGAAGGGCGCGTTCAGGTTGTCAAAACTGGTAACCCTGAGGCAGTATTCCTGTTCCTCCTCGCGGCAGAGTTCCAGGAACTTGCGCCGGAGCTCCGCCAGCGGCAGCGCGCGCGGCGAATTCTCTTCCGGGGTTATGAAGACGTTGGACGGCGCGCCGGCGGGGTAATCGTCCAGGTCCGCGCGGCCGTGGCCGTTGGACCGCTTATAGTCGCGCGTGGCGGCGCGGGACATGTAATAGTCGGTCAGCTTGCCCTTGGTCACCAGGCCGATCTTTTTCGCGGGCACGCCCTCGTCGTCCGCCTCGTAGAAGCCGGGCAGCGGGCGCCCCTCGTGGTAGCGCGCCAGCGGGTCGTCGACCACGTTCAGGAAAGAGGAAGTGACGCGCATGCCCAGCCGCTCCACCAGCTGGCCGGCGCGCCGGAAGACGGAGTCGGGCGTCCAGCGGCTCTTCTCGGTCCAGATCTCGCGGGGGTTGGCCACGTTGGCCACCAGCAGGGCTTCGAAGAAGCGGCCGGCGGCCGTTTCCTCCAGCAGCACCGGGCCGATATAGGCCTGCAGCGGCTCGGATTTGCCCTTGGCCGTTATCTCCGCGCCCAGCGCGGCGGCCCGGGCCAGCAGCTTTTCGCGGGAGGGCGCGTCCTTGGCCAGGCAGAAGTCTTCGCGGTAGGCGGCGCGCAGCGGGAAGTTGTCCCGCGCGTAGCCGGAAGCCGAGATGTAGACCGATCCGGAGCACGAGGGCTGCCGGTAGAAGGAACCCTCGCTGTTGAGATAGCTAACGCGCCCGGAGCTGAAATTCATTATAACGGAGGAATGCTTGACGGCGGGGTAACCCTTGAAGACGGCCGAAACCCGGCGGACGGTCTCTTTCCACCCCTCCTCGTCCAGGCGCTCCGCGGCGGCGGGGCGCAGCAGGCCGCTAACGGGCTGGGGGGTCAGGTCGTCGTAAAGCTCGGCCAGGTTCTTGGACTCGATGAAGGCCTTCTTCTTGGAGTAGGTCTCCAGCGCCTTCTTGTAGGCGCGGTCGGTGACGGACCACAAGGCGAAGCGCAGAGCGTCGTAATTTTCCTCGATAGGGGCGAAGGAGTCGGACTCGGCGGTGTAGCCGTCCCAGGCGCTGGGGGCATAATGGCTGTTGTCCAGCGCGTAGGAGCCCAGACGCAGGTCGGCCTTGAGGCTGCGGTAGTCGCGCGAAGAGGCTTTCTCCAGCTCGCCGAAACTGGCGGATACGCCGAACGAGTGGCCGTCCAGCACCTGGTAGGCCAGGAAGTGCGGCTTGCCGAGGCGGTCCATCTCCAGCCGCGCGGCGGAGCGGGCGAGCTCGTCCTTCATGGCGGAGAAGACGGCGTCCCCGGCGGGAAGCTCCAGCGCGGAGGCGGAGCCGGCGGCCAGCAGCAGTAAGGGCAGTATAAGTTTGATCATGGCCGTGTCCTTATTTATCGTGCAGCGGCGGTTTCAGCACCGGCGGCTTCTGCTGCGACTTCGCCGACTTTTCCACTTCCAGCTCGCTGATCAGGATGCTGGGCGCCACCGCGGAGACGGGCAGCGGCCCGGACTCGGCGCCGCAGGAGCCATTGAAGATGTCGTAGTCGTCGGCGGCCGCGGCCACCTTGCTGAAGTTGGTAATGGGCGTGCCCACTATGTCCACGCCGCGCACCACCTCGTCGGGGCGGCCGTCGGTGTAGACGCGGTAGACCAGCAGCGGCAGCACCTTGAAGGTCTGCCCGCCGCTGCGCCAGGTGTTGGTCAGCCCGCCGTAGATGTCGGCGAAGACCAGGCCGAAGGGCTTATTCTGTTTCCTGCACTCGGCTATCAGCTGCTGCCGCAGCTCGGAATAAGGCACGGTGACGGAGGCCTCCACCATGGTGTTGCCCATGCGAGAGACGGCCCGGTAGCCCGGGGCGCGGCGGCCGTGGCCGTTGGAGGCGGCGAAGCCGCGGATCGGCGAGCGGCCCATCAGGAAGCCCTTGAGCACCCCGCCCTCTATCAGGTCGGCGCGCTGGCCGCGCACGCCCTCGCTGTCGTAGCGGTAATAGCCGCGCAGGGGGCGGCCGCGGAACTCCTTCAACGACGGGTCGTCGTAAAGCGTGATGATGCCGGAGGTCACCTTCTGCCCCACCTTCTTGGCGAAAGTCTGGCCGGCGTCCTCCAGCTTCTGGCGGTGGCCCTCCAGCCGGTGGCCGATGATCTCGTGGAAATACACCGCCGCGGCGCGGGCGTTGAGGATGGCCGGGCCGCTGTAGGGCTCCACCACCGGGGCGTCTTTGAGCGCCTTGAGCTCGGCGATGGACTTCTCCATGTCGGCGGCCACCGCCTCTTCAGAGGGGAGATCGTCGAAGGAGTCGCCTGTGTAGTTCATGTGCCGGCTCACGTCCAGGCCGTCTGTGGTGCGGCTGGACAGAGAATAGCTGAGCGTGATGTAGTTGCCGCCCGTCTTTATGCGCGTCCCCTCGCTGGTGACCAGGTAGCGGTTCTCGTTCTCGTAGAACAGCATCGCGGAGCCGTCGTAGATGAAGGGTTCGGCCGCGAACCGCGCCGACTGCCGCTTCAGGCGGCCGCGCCAGTAGTCCAGGTCCGGCTCGGCCAGCTCGATGGTCTCGTAGAATTTTTCCGGCTTGGCCGGCGAAAAGTCCGGAGACGGGTCGTCTTCGGCCGCCGTCACCGCCTTGTTCATCTTCACCTTGGTGAATTCTTCCTGCACCTTCCTGAATTCCTTGTCAGTGCATTCCCAGATCCGTGAGCGCAGCGCGTCTTCCCCCCCTTCCGTCGATAGCTGGCAGGAGGCGGACTGCTCGCGGTAGGCGGCATTGGCGCCCTTCACCTGGTGGGTATTATCGAGCTCCATGGAGTTCACGCGCATGTCCACGTCCAGCGTAGCGGCGGCCTGGCGCGCGTCGTATTCCAGCGAGCCCATCTTGGCGGCCAGTTCGCCGTAGCTGGAAACCGTAAGTTCGTAGCCGAGGTAGTAGAGCGGGACTTTTTCGGCGCTTTTGAGACCGGCGAAGGAGCGGTCCAGTTCCTTAACCAGGGCGTTCATCACCGGGTCCGCGGTTTCGGCCGCGGCAGCGGGCAGGGCGAGCAGGCAGAGGGAAAGCAGCGTGTTCAACATAGGCCTCCAGCAAGTATCGCTAAATTGTATAAAAATAGCCCGGCCGCCGGGGGACAACTTCCCGACAGGCCCTTGTCGGCAGCGTCTGCTAGGCTATAAGCGGGAGTTACCGCCGCGGGGAAGGGGGCATTATGAGATGGAACGTGAAGGAATGGCAGCCGGGCGGCTACAGGGCGTACAAGACGGGCACGCTGACCGCCTTTATCTACCGCTCGCTGAACTGGCCGGATTACTTCAGCACCGGGAGCGCGGCCTACGAGGTCAAGTACAACGGCCGCGCCATAGCGGTGATCCGCTTCGAGGGCAAGGGCGCCACCGTGCGCTCCCTGGCGGCAGCGGCGAGCTATCCGGAGATCTCGGACCTGGACCTGGTGGAACTGGCGCTATGGGTCAGCAAGCTGCGGGCGCAGCCCCCGCTCAATTAGCTTCTTTGTCCTCGAAGAAGCGCGAGGGCATATACGCCCCTATGACGCTGCCGGCGAGCATGCCGCCCAGGTGGGCCCAGTTGTCCACGCGCGGGTTGAGGCTGCCCAGCCAGAGCTGCAGCAGCGACCAGGCGATGAGGAAGTTGCCCACGCGGCGGTTGCGCGCGTAGAAGGAGTTGCCGTGGCGGAAGAAGAACACCATCACGGCGCCCATCAGGCCGAAGAGGGCGCCCGACGCGCCCACGGAGGGGCGCGTGCCCAGGAAGGCGCTGGCGAAGGAGGCCGCCAGGCCGCTGATGAAATAGATGGCCAGCGAGCGCCGGCGGCCCCAGGCCTGCTCGGCGGCCATGCCCACCAGGTACAGGGCCAGGCAGTTGCTTAGGAGGTGGCTCAGGTTGGCGTGCATGAACATGCCGGTGACCAGCCGCCAGCTCTGCCCGGCAAAGACCTTCTCGCCGTAGACGGCCCCTGCGTAGATCACGTCCGTGCGGCTGGTGAGCAGGCTCAGCTTTATCTCCAGGGCGAAAACCAGGACGTTAACTACGATCAGCCCTATCGCAAAGGCCGGCGCCGAGGACAAGCCCTTCTCGAAATCTATCCGCGCCGGGCGGAACGGGTCGTCCGCCAGCATGGCGGGGGTTATCATCTTGAGCTGCTCGCCCATCAGCGCCCCTCCCCCGTGTCCAGCAGCACGCCCAGCGCCAGCGCGGCGCGCCGGTCCAGCGAGCGCAGCGGGTCCGGCGTCAGGTCCAGCACGTAGCGGTCCCGCAGCGTCATACCGCGGTTGAACTCCCCCAGCACCCGGCCGTCCTCCGGCGAGCGGATGATAAAATCGGTATGCATCAGCCCCAGGAAACCCAGCACCATGCGGCGCAGCAGCGACAGGATAGGCGAGTCCTCCTCCGCCACGAACAGCGGGCCGTCGGGACCCAGGCCATACCAGCGCTTGCGGAGGATATTGCGCAGGCGCTTCTTGAAGATGAAGGCCAGCGGCCCGCCGTCCGGGCCGGATACGGTGTAGGAGGCGGTGAGCAGCTGCAGGCGCGTATCCTGCGTTATCCGCAGCAACGCCTCCGCGCGGCTGTCGTCGCGGTAGACCGTGATGTGGCGCTTCTTGAACAGCAGCTGGGCGACCGCCACCACAGCCAGCGCGCTGCCGCCGAAAGTCCACAGCAGCAGCAGGCCGCGGGTCACGGCGTCCAGGCCGGCGCGCTTGGCGGCCATGCCCAGCCCGACTAAGGCGAAGAAGTGCAGCAGGCCGCCGGCCAAGCCGCCGAAGATGGCCAGCACGTTGAGGAAAGGGTGGTTGGGGCGCTCGACAAAGAGCAGCGGGGAGCCGTCCTTGTCGAGCACGGAATATTTCTCGCTGACGCCGAAGTGCCGCTCGTGCAGCAGGAAGGTTTCGCGCGCGAAGGCGGGGTCGCCGTCCTGGGGGCGCACGGGCGGGGGCGGCGGGAGCCTGGGCACGTCTACGCCGCGGCCGCAGAGCGGGCAGCCCAGCCGGGAACCGGAATACTGGTCCTTGAGATTATAGACGGCGCCGCAGGCGCAGATGACTCTTACGGGCATAGGCAGCCCCCGCGCGGGAGGCTGGAGGAATTTTACTATAAAGCGGGGCGGTTCAGGCCGCGGCGCGCTTGGGCAGGGCGAAATAAAAAGCGCTGCCCTTGCCCTCTTCCGACTCCGCCCAGACCCGGCCCTTGTGCCGCAGCGCCACTTCCCTGGCTATGGACAGCCCCAGGCCGGTGCCCGTGCGCTCGGCCGCCTTGGCGTTGCGGGCGCGGTAGAACTCTTCGAAGATGCGCGGCAGCTCGTCCTCAGGTATGCCCATGCCGGTGTCCGTCACGCGGATCAGCACCGAAGCCCCGGCGTCGCCTATCGTCAGTTCCACGCTGCCCCCCTCCGGGGTGTACTTTACGGCGTTGGCAAGGAACCCGGCGATGGTCTCCTCGATATAGATCTGCGAACCGTGTACCTCGTCCACCCCGGGGTTTACAGTCCAGGTGAGCCTGATATTCCGGGCCTTCGCGCGCTCCAGCACGTGGCTCACCGCGCTCTCTGCCGTCTTGAGCAGCGAGAAGTCGGCGGTCTCCATTTTACGGCTCAGCTTGATGCGGGTGATCTCGAGCAGCGCCTTCACGAAGAGCATCAGCTTGCCGGTGCGTTCATAAGAGCGCCTGATAAGGCTCTCCTGGGCGGGCGGCACCGGGCCGGTTACGCCGTGCAGCACCGGGTCCAGGCAGGCCTGGATCGCGGCCAGGTGCTCCTTGATGTCGTGCGTGACGCGCAGCACGTAGTTGCTCTTGATCTTGTCCTTCTCGCGCAGCTGCTCGTTGGCCGCGCGCAGGTGCGCCTCCTTCTGGCGCAGCTTGTGCGAGATGGACGAGGCCATGTAGACGGCGATGAACAGCGTGGTGCCGAAGGCCGCGCAGGAGCCCAGCAGGTGCAGGAAATCCCCGCGCAGGCAGAGCGCCGGCGTTGAGGCCGCGCAGTGGTGCGGCCAGGCGCCGGTATATTCAAGGCCGGCCAGCAGCAGGTAGAGCAGCAGCGCGAAAGCCGCCTGCAGGTAGCTGGCGCGGCGGCTCAGCAGCACGCTGGCGATGATCATGTGGAAAACGAAATAGTAGGAGAACGGGTTCTCGACGCCGCCGGTAAGGTGCACCAGGGCCGTCAGGCACAGCAGGTCCAGCGGGATCTGGGCGTTGGCCAGACGGTTGGTAGTGCGGGCCAGCCCCGGGCCGGCAGCAGCGCGCGACCGGTCCAAATAGATCAGCAGCAGGTAGTTGCAGACTCCGAGGCCAGCGGCCACGCCCAGCACCGCGCCGTACGGCAGGCGCAGGCCCAGCCAGCCGCGCGCCAGCAGGGCGGTAAAAAAAATGCCGGCCACGGCGAACCAGCGCAGGCGGATCAGCCAGTAAAGGCTTTCCGCCAGGCCTTCCGCCGCGGCCGGCAGCTCCCGGCTATTTCCGGAGCAGGGACTCGACTTTGACGAGGAGTTCATTGGGCTTCAGCGGCTTCTCCAGATAGGAATCCACCGGCAGCCAATCCTTGTCGCCTGCCTCGGTCTCGAAATCCAGGCCGGTGCTCTCCTTGATGGCGGTGAGCAGCAGGATCGGGGTTTTGGCGTTGGCCGGCACGCCCTTCAGCGCCCTGGCGACCTCGAAGCCCTTGCTCATGGTCTCCATCATCACGTCGAGGATGACCAGGTCGTAGGCGGCGGCAGCCGCCTCTTTCAGGCCTTCTTCGCCGTTCTTGGCCAGCTTCACGGAGTGCCGGCAGCTCTCCAGTATTATCCGCATGGACTCCGTTATGTCCGGATCGTCGTCTATTATAAGTATCTTCGCCATTGCATCCTCCAGAAGGATAAAATACCGCGGGCCTTACGGGCTGAAAAATCAAGCCTGCCCGGCCGCGGAAACCGGCGGGCAGGCGGAGGAGAGAACTCAGTGTTTCGGGAACAGCACGGAGTAGACCACCACCGCCTTGCGGGCGGCGAACGCCGCCGCCTTGGTGGAGACGGTGGCGCCGGCTATGGCGTTCACGTCCTTGCCGGTCTCGAACTTGTCGGTTTTGCCCTTGCCGAAGAACTGCTTCAGAAAGCTCTTCAGCGCCACCGGGCGGCCGCGCTTCTCCGAGAGGGTGGTGACGGCCATGTTCACGATCTTGCCGTTAGCGGCGTCCAGACCGACGGCGAAGCCGACCACGCCCCACTTGCCGGGCTGCGAGTCCAGCAGGGCCGCGCCGGCGCGCTTGCCGCCCTTGAGGCCGAAGTGGAAGATGAATTCCTTCGGGTCCGCGGCGGCTTTGGCGTCGACGCTCAGGAAGCCGCCGAGCTGGGCCTTTATGGCGGCCAGTTCTTCGGCGGACACCGGCCTGGCCACTTTTTCCACGCTCTCGGCCCCGGGCAGCATCTCGGCTATGGCCTTCTCGTCGGTGAGCAGGCGCTCGGCCCTGGCCGGGCTGAAGGCGCCCGCGAGGGTAAGCACAGCTGCCGCGATCACTAATTTACGCATAAGTATTCCTCCTGTCTGCTATTAATCTCCCGCAGGGGCAGCCTGCGAACTGAAAACCTTACCGGCGGCATCGACTATGATCACGTCGAGGCCGCGCCCGCGCGCGAATTCCGCGGCGCGGCGGGGGCCCATTACGAAAAGGGCAGTGGACAACGCGTCGGCCCAGGCCGGGTCCGCGGTTATCACGCTGACGCTCATGCTCCCCCGCGCCGGGTAGCCGGTCCCGGGGTCCAGGATATGGTGATAGCGCACGCCGCCCTCTTCAAAAAATCTCTCGTAGTCTCCCGAGGTGGAGATGCCCAGGTCTCCATCGAACGGAAGGCTGGCTATGTAGCCGTCCTTGCGCGGATTACGCAGACCTACCTTCCAGGGAACTCCGGGGGCGGCGCTGCCGAACACCTGCACCTGGCCGCCGGCAAGTATGAGCCCTGACTTGGCGCCCGCGGCTTTAAGTTCCTTGACGGCCTCGCCCATAGAATAGCCCTTGGCTATGCCTCCGAGGTCCAGGCGCACAGCTCGGTCGGACGCAGTAACCGCGCCCTCCTTGACAGTTATCCGCCGCCAGCCGGCGAGGGCCAGCGCAGCCCGGATCCGGGCCGGGGCGGGAACTGTCCTGGCCGAGGATGAAACCGATGTAGTATAAAAGCCCCACAGGTCTACCAGCGGGTAGACCGTCGGGTCAAAAGCCCCGCCGGTAGCCCGGCTGATCTCCAGGGCCTTCCCTGTCACGGCGGCTATCTCCGGGTCGGTTATGGGGGCCCGGCTTTCGTTAAATTTATAGAGCGGGCTTTCAGGATTGAGGCAGTTGAACTTGCGCTCGATCTCCGCCATCCTGTCAAAAGCCCTGTTAATGGCGGCCTCGGTCCTGCGGGTTCCCAGTTCGTTGGGGACCTGGATAGTGACCAGCGTATCCATCATGAAGCGCGTGCGCTTGATGATCTTGCCCTTCGGCGCAAAAGCGCCCGAGCGCAGGGCGTAGGCCCAGCCAAGGGCGGCGGCCAGCGCGGCGATAAGTACAAGTGCCTTCTTCATCGTATGAGCGGCCCGGGCGGCCTCAGCGCCGCCCGGGACCGTTTACAGCTTTATTAGAACGTCACCTTCACCGAGGTCTGGAACCGGTTGAACTGCACGTAGTCCTTCTTGGCAGGAATATCGTTGTTGCGCCAGTTGCCGCGGGTGTAGCCGACCAGCACCGTGAACGCCGGGGCCGGCTCGTACTGCAGGCCCAGGTAGGTCGTGTCGTACTTCTCCTGCATCACGCCGTTGGAGCTGCCGTTGACCACGTCGTTGACGTAGTAGTTGTAATGCGCCATCGCGGTCAGCTTGTCGGGCATGACGGTGTAGAACAGCTTGCCATAGTAGCCGAAGTCGTCGCGGTTGCGGGAATACGGCGCGCCGGTCAGGGACAGGCTGTCGTTCCAGCGGCCCCACGCGGCCTCGCCGCGCACCTTGAAGCGCTTGTAGGAGTAGCCCAGGCCGCCGGAGACGCGGTAGAAGACCTTCTTGTCGTTGTCGTCGACCACGCCGTTAAGCGTGCCGGTGGCCAGCGCCACGGAGTCGCCCCACTTGCCGGCGCCGAAAGACGCGAAGGTCTTGAGCGCGCCGAACTCGGGCTCTACGTGCAGCATCACAGCGCGGCTGTTGTTGTTGTCGCGGTTGTGGCTGCTGTTGCCGTTGACGACATAGGCGGAGGCGGGAACAGAAACGCCGCCCAGCTCGAAAGCCTTATAGATCTCGAGGCCGGTGTCGTGCCACGAAGAGGCCAGCGTGAACTTGCCGCCGTTGTGCTCCTCGTGCCAGAACAGTTCTTTGCCGTAGTCCTGCGTGAACGGCAGGCTCATGTAGCCCGCCCGCAGCTGGACGCCCAGCTCGGTCAGGTTCATGCTGGCGGTCAGCTCCTGGAACTTGTAAGCCGTGGCGCCGCCGGTATCCTTCAGGGTTTCGCCCATCTTCTTGCCAATGCTGGGCGAGGCGCCGGCCCCGGCCGAGCCGAAATCCGGCACGGCGTGCACGGACACGTTCTCGGTGATATCCTTCGAGATGTATAGCTGGAAGGCGTGCGTGCTGAAATAGCTGCCGGCGGAGTAAGAGCCCGCGCTCTTGACGCCGTTCACCATCGCCTTGCCCCAGACGTTGTCGGTCAGCACCGGGCCCTTCATGTGGCCGCCCACCTTCACCAACCCTTCTTCCGCACTGGACGGCAGCGCGAGGGCCCCGAAGAGCGCCGCGCAGCCGGCCAGGATAGCTAGTTTCTTCATTAGATACTCCTTGTTTTGTTTTTTCGGGCGCAGCCGCCCGGAAATTTCAGATACTCAATCGGAGTGCATCTCCGTAGAGGGATCGGCCGCGGGCGCGACTGCGGGCGCGGCGGCCGCCGGCTCTTTAGCCGGCGCGGGCCTGGGCTCTGGGGCCGGGCATTCGCACTCCTTGTAGAGCCAGAGTTCGTAGAGCGGCACGGTCGTCTCGAACATCACGCAGAACCCGAGCAGCATGCCGGAGAACATCATCAGCACCGCCATCTGCGGGGCGATATACTTGATGGCCCAGAAAGCGCCCACGGCTATCAGGACCGCCACGAAGGAATCCACCAGCACGAATTTTTTGAGCCACTCGGGCAGCGTCACCGTGAACAGGAAGGGCAGGCCCAGGCAGAACACCATCACGCCCATGGCTATGAAGTGGGTATGGCTGGTAGAGGTCATGGTGGGCAGGTCCATGCCGGGGTAGGCGGCCGGATCCTCCGCGGAACCGCGGTAATGCCTGACTATGTTCTGATAGGCGCTCCCGCCGAACTCGTAGGTGATCTCCCCGCCGGGGGTGTAAGACTCCCGCAGGATGCCCATGGAGGTATTGATGTTCAGTATAGCCATCAGGTAGCCGCAGGTCATGACGATCAGGAACATCGTGATGAACCACTTGACCGGGGCCGGCAACTCGCCGAGTTTCACTTTCTTAAGGATGTCCTTGCTCATTTCTTTCTCCTTGCAGCTCAGGCGGCTGCGGTTTCCGAGTTAACTTCCTCTCCGGGCACGCACATACCGGCTATCACGCCGGCGGCAAGTCCTACCGACCAGCGCAGGGGCGCGCCGCGCCAGCCCCCGCGCGCCATGGCGGCGGAGGCGGAGGCGCGCGCCCGGGCGGTAAAGGCCGGGAGCTCGCCCCAGGCCAGGCCTATCACCGCTCCCGTCCGCTCGGCGGGAAAGCCGAGGCGGCCGAACGGCCGGCAGAGCCGGCCGATGGCGGCCGCGAGCTCACCCGGCGAGGCATAGACGTTAAGCAGGAAGCCGGTCCAGCCCATCACCAGGATACGCGCCGCGAAAACATAGCCGGAGAGCAGACCGTCCGGGGCAAAGACGAAAGGCCCGGCCCGGAACAACTCTCCGCCGGAAGGGGTAAAGAACAGCGGAAAAAAGAAGGAGACCGCGGCCAGCCAGGACAGGCCCCGCAATCTGCGCAGCAGAGAGGCGTATTCCGCGGCCGGCAGGCGCGTGGCGGCCATCACAGCCAGCAAGCCGGCGGCCAGGGCCGGGAAGGCCAGCGGGTGCCGCAGAAAGACGGCCGCCAGCAGCGCGGCGCAAGCCAAAACCAATTTCAGTTCCGCGGGAACCGCCGCGGCGTACTGGCGGCGCGGCGCGGGGGCGGCCGTTCCCGTCATGCCCGGCAGGGCGCGGGTAAAAGCGCTTTGCCGGCGCAGCACCTCGGCCGCCACCAGCGCGGTCAGCCAGCCGGTGGCCAGGCCGCTCATCGCCATCCAGGGCGCGAAGTAAAAAATGCTAGAGTGGCGGATCAGCAGCAGGTAGGCCAGGCCCAATTGGGAAGCGTTATGGGCCACGGCCCCCGCCACGCTAACCCCGACGATGCTGAAGCCCCAACGGGGAAAGCGGGAAGAGACGGACAGCAGCGCCCACATGACCGCGGTGCTCGCCGCGGCGCTGAAGAAGCTCAGCAGGAAGCCCGGGGTCAGGAAAGAGCCCAGCACCAGAGAGGCCACCACGGTGCGCAGCAGGGCGACTTCGAGCGCGGCAGCGAAGCCCAGCTCAGCCAGCGTGACCAGCGTCACTATATTGGCCAGGCCCAGGCGCACGCCGGGCACGGGATGCGGGATAAAGGATTCTGCCACCTGCAGCACGCAGGCGGTGGCCACCAGGGCCGCTGCGCGGCGGGCGCCGGCGGGCTCAGCGGACGACGGCGTCATATTCAGCGTCCTCCCCGGCCACTTCTATCAGGAATTTGTTGGGCAGACAGACGATGGTTTCCCCTGTCTTGCGGGCCCAGCCATGGTGCAGGCAGGTCTTTGCCGGACAATTGGTGTCCGAGATGTGAACCCCCCTCCCAGGCACCACCTCGACCGTCAGGGGGCCGGTCGCCAGCGCATAGGTGCGCCGGGCGGGCCGGTCCAGGGGCAGCTCGGCCAGGGCTTCGCCAGCGAGCAGCAGCCGCGCCGCCGCCGGGGCCGCG
This sequence comes from Elusimicrobiales bacterium, assembly GCA_028688015.1. Taxonomy (GTDB): domain Bacteria; phylum Elusimicrobiota; class Elusimicrobia; order Elusimicrobiales; family UBA9959; genus UBA9959. Next base: position 26,906 of record JAQTZB010000011.1, read on the forward strand.
CCACCGGCGCCCGAGGGCGCCGCCAGCCAGAGCAGCGAAGCGGCCAGCACGGCACAGCACAGGAGGTAATCCTGGGGCCTGGCCGTAAGCAAAGTTTCCGGGTAGCTGTTTTTCATCGCGCAAGCTGATTATCGGATAGTTATTGTCCAATATTGAAGCGTGAATTGTCAAGAATTATTGGATTCTTTTTGTCCGATATGAAGGGTAAAAAAGGGCCCCGCGAGGGGCCCCTGCCGCGGGAGCGGCCTACAGCTGGGAGAGCTTCCTGGACTCCAGGATCATCTTGATGATCTTGCCGAGGTCCTGCCAGACTATGTGGATCTTGCAGGATTTCAGGAACGTGCAGGGCTCCTTGGTCTTGGAGCAGACCACCTTCATCACGGTCTCGCAGCCGCAGACGGCCTGCATGATGTTATAGACGCTGATGCGGTCCGGCTCTTTGGCGAGCCTGAAGCCGCCGCTCTTCCCCTTGCTGGACTTCACCAGGCCGCCCTTGATCATCTTCTGCAGGATCTTGGACAGGAAAGCCTGCGGAATCCTGGTGCCTTTAGCTACGTCGCCCAGCGCGGAAACCACGTCCCGGTGGTCCTTCAGGTAGACCATGCAGCGCACCGCGTAATCCGTTTCAAGGGTAATTTGCATATATACAATTATACCTTTATGCCGCAAATCGGACAACTTAAGCCTGATTTCGCTCGGCGCGGGCGCGGATCTCCAGCGCCTGCCCCCTGAACATCCAGGCGTGCACGGGGTACAGGGAGTACCAGTAGAGGCTGCCGAACAGGCCGTGCGGCTCGAAGTAGGCGGTCAGGCGCAGCGTAGAGCCGCCGCGGCGCGGCACGGCCTCGAACTGCAGCCAGCCTTTCCCGGGCAGGCGCATCTCGGCTCGCAGCAGCAGCAGGCGGTCCTCTATGACCCGCTCCACCCGCCAGGAGTCCAGCGCCTCGCCCTGGTGCACCGTGTCCGGGTGCCTGCGGCCCCGGCGCATGCCGATCCCCCCTACCAGCCGGTCCTGCAGGGCCTTCAGGTACCAGAGCCACTGTCCGTAGAACCAGCCCCGCTCCCCCCCGACCCCGGAAAAGACGCGGTAGACCGCCCCCGGGGGGGCGTCGATGTCCAGCACGTGGGCGTGGCTGATCATTCCCTCGCGGTCCTCGAAAGTATAGGGCCTGGCGTAGGACGGCGTGTAGGCCGCGGTCCAGGAGGTTTCCACGGCGTTCTCGCTCAGGCGGACCAGGGCGTACTTTACCGCGGTAGCGTAGTCGAGGGGCTTTATCTCCGGAAAGAGGCGCAGCGCCTCGGAATTGTCGCAGGTAACCTCGCACCGCAGGCTCTCCATCAGCGGCAGAGCAAAGACCTTGGGCACCGGGGTGATGAGCCCCACCATAGAGCTGCAGAAACCGAGGTTCCAGCGGTGCAGGTCGATAAAAAAGCGCTTCAGGCCGCGGATGTCGGCGTAGATCCGCAGCAGGTCCCTGTAGCGGTGGGCGGTGGAACCGCCTATCTCTATCACGCGGCCGGCCGTATCCGGCTTGTCGAGGCAGTTTAGCAGGTAGGAGAGGGCGTCCCGCACGGCCAGAGGCTGCGAGCGGGTCTCCAGGCAGCGGCAGGTGGGGATCACCGGCAGGCGCTCCACCATGTAGCGGATCATCTCGAAAGAGACGCTGCCGGAGCCGACTATGATGGCCGCGCGGAACTCGGTGACCGGGACGCCGGTAGAGCGCAGGATCTCCCCCACTTTATGGCGGGAGGCGAGGTGATGGGAAAGCGCCACCTTGTCGCTGCCCAGGCCGCCCAGGTAAATTATGCGCCCGCAGCCGGCGGCCGCCGCGGCCGCAGCGAAATTGGCGGCGGCGGCGGCCTCCAGGGCCTCGAAGCCGGGCACGTCGGACATTGAGTGGACCAGGTAATAGGCCGCGGAGGTCCCGGCCAGGGCCTCTTTAAGGCCCTCGTTCTTGCAAACGTCGCCGCGGACAATTTCCACGCTGCCGGCCCAGGGCCTGCCTTCCAGCCGCTCCGGGTGGCGCGCCAGGCAGCGCACGGCATAGCCCCTGGCCAGCAGCCGCGGTATCAGCCGCCCGCCGATATACCCAGTAGGTCCGGTGACGAGAATGGTCTTCATTCAGACCGGCAGGATGTTTCTTTCTTTGGCCCAGTTCCGCAGGAAGTCCACGGCCTCGGCCTTGATGACGGAAAGCGGGCGGGTCAGCCTGAGCTGTTCCAGCACGTGTTTGGAGGAGATCTTCTCGTTGGCGCCGGAGGCGCTGTAATGCGCCGCTATGACGGCCTGTTCTATCTCCGCGCCGCTGAACCCGGGGCAGGCGGCGGCCAGGCCGGCCGGGTCGAAGCTTGCCGGGTCGAGGTCGCGCTTGGCCAGGTGGATCTTCAGGATCCCCTCGCGCGCGGCCGCGTCGGGCAGGTCGGCGAAGAAGATCTCGTCGAAGCGCCCCTTGCGCAGCAGCTCGGGCGGCAGGTTGTTGATGTCGTTGGAGGTGGCGGCTATGAACGAGCGGTCCTTGCGTTCCTGCATCCAGGTCAGCATGGTGCCCAGCACGCGTTTGGAGACGCCGCCGTCGATGTCGCCGGAGGAGGAGGCGAAGATCTTCTCGATCTCGTCTATCCAGAGGCAGACCGGCGCCAGCCGCTCCACGGTGGAAAGGGCCTTGCGCAGGTTTTCCTCGGTCTCGCCGATGTACTTGGAATAGAGCCGCGTGAGGTCCAGCCGGTACAGCGGTATGCCCAGTTCGCCGGCCACCACCTTGGCGGCCAGCGACTTGCCGCAGCCCTGCACGCCCAGCAGCAGCAGGCCCTTGGGCGGCGGCAGCGGGCTGTCTGAGAAGAAGGAGCGCTTGCGGTCCCCCACCCAGCGCTTGAGGTTGTCGAAGCCGGCTATGCCGCCGGGCGGCTCGGAACCGAAATATTCCAGGATACCGTCGCGGTCGAAGGCCTCTTTCTTGAATTTTTCTATGGCCTTCAGGTCGGAGGCGTTCAGCACGCCGTCCTTGAGCAGGCACAGGTTGAGGGCGTTGCGCACCTGCTGCAGAGACAGGCCCTTGAGCGTTTTTACGATGCGCCGCAGGTCCTCCGGGGAGAGGTCCGCCACCACGTGGGGCGCCGTCAGCTGGTAGTCCGCCACGATCTTGTTGATCTCGCTGAAGATCTGCTTCTCGTCGGGGTAGCCGCCGGAGATGCGGGCGGCCAGCGGGGCGATGTCGGCCGGCGGCTTCACCTCCGCGCCCAGCAGCACCACCGTGGTGGGGGTGCCCTTGATGCGCACCAGCAGGTCCTTGAGCAGGCGGGAGACCGAGGCGTCGCCCAGGAAACGGTCGAAATCGGTGAAGGCGAAGATGGCGCTGTGCGACTCTTTCACCAGGTCGTTGGCGATGCGCAGCATGGCCACGGGGTCTCCGGTCTTGTAGAAAGAGTTCTCATTGGCGCCGATGCGCAGGCCCTTGGTGAGCGACCAGGGATAGAAGGTGAAGCCCTGGCTGCTGGCCAGGCCGTGCAGCTGCTCCAGCACGTAGTGTTCGTCGATGGTGTCCACCAGCACCAGCGGGTACCGGGATTTTATGAGAAGGGAGATTTCCTCTTCGAAATTCATTTAAGAGGCGGAACGGGGAAACTGGTGCGCCCGGCAGGAATCGAACCTGCACTTAGAGCTTCGGAGGCTCCCGTGATATCCATTTCACTACGGGCGCCAGAATTCCCTGCTGACTACGCTATATTATAACCAAATACCGCTTCAAATGTGCTTCTTAGCCAGTTCCACTAGCAGCTTTTCGAAGGCCGCGAGGTCGGCCGGGACCTCGCCGCCGCCCTGCGCGAAGTCCTTGCGCCCGCCGCCCGAGCCGTTGAGGACGGCCGCCACGCCTTTGGCGATGGCGGAGGCGTCGGCCCCTACGTCGCCGGTATGAGTAACGATAAAGGAGAACTTCCCCTCCGAGCGCGAGTAGATGAAGAGCAGCGTGGACTTCAGGCCCTTCTTGAGCTCGTCGGAAAAACCGCGCATCTCACGCATATCCAGCGCCCCGGCGTCGTAGGCCACCAGGCTGGAGCCGGAACCGTCTATGCCGCCGGCCAGCAGTTTCTTGCCGGTCCCGGGCGCCGCGGCGGGCGCGGCCTTAGCCTTGCCCGACTTCAGTTCCTTTACGGTCTCGAGCAGCTGCTCGAGCCGAGCGGGGAGCTCTTCTACCGGCACTGAAAGTTTTTTAGCGGCCGCCTCGGCCAGCCCGGCGCTGGCGCGCAGGTGGTCCACCGCGGCCAGCCCGGCCACGCCCTCTATGCGGCGCACGCCGCGCGAGACCGAGGAATCCTTAAGCACCTTCACGAGCATCAGCTCGCCCAGCGCGTCGATATGGGTGCCGCCGCACAGCTCCAGGCTGTAGCGGTCCTTGGCGGCGTCCCAGCCGCCGCGGTTGATCAGCACGAAGCGGGCCGGGTCGGCGTACTTCTCGCCCAGCAGCGTGGTGGCGCCGAACTTCTCGGCGTCCTTGAGCGGGCGCTCCATCTTGAAAACGCGGTAATTGTCGCTGATAGCCGCGTTGGCGATGGTCTCCACCTTCGCCAGTTCTTCCTTCGTCGGGGCCTTGGTGGTGGTATAGTCGAAGCGGAACTTATCCGGAGTCACGATGGAACCGGCCTGGCGGGTGCTGTCGCCGAACACCTGCTTGAGCGCGGCGTTGATCACGTGCACGGCCGTATGGTTGCAGGCGGTGCGGTAGCGCAGCGTGGAGACGGAGGCGGTAACTTTTTCGCCCACCGCCAGCTTCTCCACGGCCTTGACGTGGTGGAAGAAGACCTTGCCTACGGGCTTCTGCGTGTCCAGCACCTCGGCGACGGTCTTGCCGCCGGCGCTGAACAGCCCCAGGTCGCCCACCTGGCCGCCGGATTCGGCGTAGAAAGGCGTGCGGTCGAGCGCCGCCCAGCCCTCGAGTCCCGGCTCCAGCGAATCGGTAAAGCCGCCGGCCAGGTCCAGCAGGCCGACTATTTTGCCCTCGCCCTCGGCGCCGTCGTAGCCGGTGAACACCGTCGGCGGGAACTTCTCCTCGGCCTTCTGGAACAGGAACCCGTTCATCTCGCCGGAATCCTTCCAGCCGGCCTTGGCGGTGGCCTGCGCGGCCTTGCGGGCGCGGTGAAAGCCTTCCTCGTCGAGAGGGATGTTCTTCTTGAGCGCTATCTCGCGCGTCAGTTCCAGCGGAAAGCCGTAGGTCTCGTAGAGTTTGAACGCCTCGTCGCCGGGCAAGCCGTGCGGGTTGCGCTCCAGCATGTCGGCCAGGTAATGCTCGCCGTTCTCCAGCGTCTCTATGAAGCCCTGTTCCTCGAACTTGAGGGCCTCCTTCACGGTCTTCTCGGCGGAGATGATCTCTGGGTAAACGTCCTTGAAGATGGTGTGTACGGCGGGCACGAGCTTGTGCAGGAAAGGGTCAGTGGCGCCCAGCACGCGTCCGTAGCGCGCGGCGCGGCGGATCAGGCGGCGCAGCACGTAGCCGCGGCCCTCGTTGGACGGGATGACGCCAGCGGCCAGCAAAAAGGTGGACGCGCGCAGGTGCTCGCTGATGATGCGGAACGCGGACACGGCTTCCGGAGAGGGACCGTACTCCACCTTCAGCGCCTTCGCGGCGGCCTCCACTATCGGGAAGAAAAGCGTGGTCTCGAACGGCGACTCCTTGCCCTCGACCACGAAGGTAAGGCGCTCAAGGCCCATGCCGGTGTCGATGTTCTTCTTGGGCAGAGGCTTGTACACGCCGCCGGGCTGCTTGTCGAACTGCGTGAAGACGTGGTTCCAGATCTCAATGTAGCGGTCGCAGGAGCAGCCGGCGCCCTTGCAGCCGGCATGCGCGTACTGCGCGCCGCAGTCCCAATAGATCTCCGAGCAGGGGCCCGAAGGGCCGGTGTCGCCCATCGCCCAGAAATTATCGCCATCCCCCAGCTCCACGATGTGGGAATGCAGGTTTTTAGGAAGGACGCTCTCCCAGATCTTGCGCGCTTCCTCGTCGCGCGGGGCCACGCCGCCTTTGTAGATGGACGGGTAGAGACGCTCCGGGGCGAGGCCCATTTCCTTGGTCAGGAATTCCCAGCCCCACTTGATGGATTCTTCCTTGAAATAATCGCCGAAGGAGAAATTGCCCAGCATCTCGAAGAAGGTCACGTGGCGCCTGGTGCGGCCGACATTGTCTATGTCGGTGGTGCGGAAGCTCTTCTGGCAGCTGGCCGCGCGCGTCATGTCGGTCTTGAGGCCCAGGTAATAGGGCTTGAACTGCACCATGCCGGCCGAGGTGAACAGCAGGCTGGGGTCGCCCTCGGGTATGAGCGGGCTGGATTTCACCACGGGGTGGCCGTTCCTGGCGAAGAAGTCGAGGAAACTTTTGCGGATCTGGTAGCTTTGCATGGGAATAAAAAGGTCCTTTGCGGCTTGTAATATTCATTAATTATACAATTTTGCCCCCCTCCCAAGCCCCCAAAACAGCGCGGCCGCTTTTAAGGTTGAAACAGGCCGGGGAATTGTGGTATTTGTATAACAGTTGAGGGGACCATGAGAAAGACCGTCTTGTTCATTTGCGCGCTGGCGCTGCTGGCCGGGGGCTGCTCCCGCCGCGGCAGCACCGCGACCTTCGCGCAGAAGGCCTTCATCCTCAACGTCTCGGCGCAGTTCCGCGCCTACGGCGTTAAAACGCCCGGCGCCAAGGAGCTGGCCGACGAGATCTTCGCCGAGTGGGAGCGCATAGCCGGCGAGTTCAGCTACAGCGACGCCTACAGCCTCACCTCGGTGATCAACAAGCGGGCGGCCAAAGAGTGGGTGCCGGTCACCGATGAGTATCTGTACCTGCTGCAGCTGGCCCTGGATTACTCCAAGCTCACGGACGGGTCCTTCGACATCACCTTCGCGCCGCTGTGGCCGCTGTGGAAGGAGGCCGGCTCGCGCAAGAAGCTGCCGCCGCAGGCGGAGATACACAAGGCCCTGCGCGAGATAGGCTCCAAGTACATAGAGTTGGACGCCGAAAAAAAGATGGTGCGGTTCACCCGCCCGGTGCAGATCAACCTGGGCGGCCTGCTGCGCGGCTACTGTTTCGAGCGCGCCTACAAGATCCTGAAAGCGCGGGCGCCGGCTTACCCGGTGCAGCTGCGGCTGGGCGGCAACATGATGGTCTACGGCAAGCGCAGCTGGAAGTACCGCGTACCGGACCCCTTCAACAAGGGCGAGCTGCTGGGGATGTTCGCCTTCGAGGACGGCATGGTGATGGCCTCCTCCGGCCGGGACAGCTTCGTGGAGATAGAGGGCAAGCTGTACTCGCACATCCTCGACATCCGCACCGGCTACCCGATAAAGGATTTCTCGGCCCTCTGCGCCTACTTCCCCGGCATAGAGGACGGGAATTTCATGGCCTCGGCCGCGCTGGCCGTGATGGGCCGCGAAAAAGCCTTCAAACTGCTGGGCGGCGTGAAGGGCTCGGCCGCCGTCTGGGTGGACGAGGCGGGCAAAAAGCACCTGTTCGTCAACGAAGCCAGCGGGGCGAAATGGGAACCCCCGCCGGGCCTGCTGGACCGCGTGCCCATCAGGTAGCGGTTCCCGACAAAAAAAGAACCGGCGGGCTCTCCCTCCGGTTCTTTTTTTCAGACCGCGCTAGAAGAAGTTTACCGCCAGCCAGTAGGAACCGGCGGAGATGGCGGCCGCGGCCGGGATCGTGATGATCCACGCCCAGACTATACTGCCGGCCACGCCCCACTTCACGGCCTTTATGTTCTTTATCATACCCACGCCGACTATGGAGCCGGTGATGGTATGCGTAGTGCTGATCGGCACGCCCATCACGGACGCCCCGAACAGCATGATCGAGGCGCCGAACTCGGCGCAGAAGCCGTCCACCGGGCGCAGCTTGGAGAGCTTGTCGCCCATGGTCTTCACTATGCGCCAGCCGCCGGACATGGTGCCGATGGCGATGGCGGCCTGGCAGGACAGGACCACCCAGGTGGGCACGTGGAACTCACCGTGCAGGTAGCCGGCGCTGAACAGCAGGCCGGTTATGATGCCCATGGTCTTCTGCGCGTCGTTGCCTCCGTGCCCCAGGCTGTAGGCCGCGGCCGACAGCAGCTGCCCCTTGCGGAAGATATGGTCAACCTTTGCCGGGGTAGACTTGGCGAACAGGTTATAGACTATGACCGCCAGCGTCAGGCCCAGCAGCAGGCCCGCCACCGGGGAAATGATGATGAAAGCCAGCGTCTTCAGGATGCCGCTCATCACCAGCGCCGTGGGCCCGGCTTTAACCAGCGCCGAACCTATCAGCCCCCCCACAAGGGCGTGGGAGGAGCTCGACGGGATGCCGTAGTACCAGGTAATGAGGTTCCACGCCGAGGCGCCTATCAGCGCGCCGAAGATCACGTAGCTGTCAACCTGTCCAAGCTCCACGATGCCCTTGCCGATGGTCCCGGCCACGTGCAGGCCGAAGAACAGGAAGGCGATGAAGTTGAAGAAGGCCGCCCAGATGACCGCGTACTTTGGCGACAGCACGCGGGTGGCCACGATGGTGGCGATGGAGTTGGCGGCATCGTGGAAGCCATTCAGGAAGTCGAAGAACAGCGCCAGGCCTACCAGAAAGACTATCCAGATCAGCATGCTATCCATGTTTCACCATGATGGCCTCGATGACCTTGGCCACGTGCTCGCACTTGTCCAGCGTGCCTTCGGCCACCTCGTAGATCTCCTTCCACTTGATGACCATGATAGGGTCCTTCTCGTTCTCGAAGAGTTGGCTGATGGCTTTTTCCCTGACGGCGTCGCCCAGGTTCTCCAGCCGGTTTATCTCTATGCAGTAGTCCAGCACGCGGCGCTGCCGCTTGGTGTCGGGCATGAATTTAACAGCGCTCGCCAGGGCGTCGGCGGCCTGGTCTATCAGGTCTATGAACTGCGAGAAGTGCTCGTCGGCGGGGCTCAGCTTGTAGAGCTTGACGCGGCCGGCCATGGCGTTGAGCATGTCCAGCACGTCGTCGAGCTGGTTGGCCAGCGCGTAGATATCCTCGCGGTCTATCGGGGTGATGAAGGTCTTATTGAGCATGTCCGTGATCTCGTGGGCCAGCGTATCTCCCTCGTGCTCCAGGTCATGGATCTTCTTCACTTCGGCTTCGTCCAGCACGCCGTCTTTAACGGCGCTTTTAAAGAACGCGGCGGCCTTCTTAAGGTTCTCGGCCTGCTGGCTGAGGAAGTCGAAGAACTTCTCTTCTTTCGGCATAAAATTTAATCCCATCTTGTTTCTCCTTTTAACTTGTCCTTGGGTATAGTGTAGGAAAAGCCGGTCAAGGCCGTTTAAAGCCCGTGTAAATTCCGTGTAAAGCCAGGGGACGTTCTTAACTATTGGATTATTTATCAACAATCCACATCTGGGCCAATTAGTCCAATAGTTGAGAACGTCCCCTCAGAGTTCTTCGGGGTGGTGGCGCACTACTACGGCGGAGACCATGTAGACTATGTCCTCGGCCATGCTGACGGCGTGGTCGCAGATCCGCTCCAGGTGGCGGGCTGTCAGCAGCAGCGGCACGGCCCGGTCGGCCGTGGCGGCGTCCTTCATCATATAGTCGTAGATCAGTTCTTTCTCCACCGCCCGCTTGAGCTCGTCGGCCTCGAAGTCAGCCAGGATAACCTGCTTGGCCAGCGCGGCGTCGCCGTTCAAAAAGGCCTGTATGGCCTGGCCGGTCATGCGCTTTGCGGCCTCGGCCAGGCGCGGGATGTCCACCAGCGGCTTGAGCTCCGGCTTGCCCGAGAGCTCCAGCGCGCGCTGGGCCACGTCCACGGCCAGGTCGCCTATGCGCTCCAGCTCGGCGTTGAGTTTGATGGCGGTGGTAATGAAGCGCAGATCGCCAGCCATGGGCTGGTGCAGCGCTATCAGGTCTAGGCACTTGTCGTCGATGACCAGTTCCAGGCTGTCCATGCGCACGTCGGAATCTATCACCCGCTGGGCGGCGGCGCCGTCGCGCTTCTTGAGCGCCTCCACGGCCTCGGTGATGGCCGACTGGGCCAGCCGGGCCATCTGCTCCAGCTCGCCCTTGAGCTGCCTCAGTTCCTCGTCGAAATGTCTGTGCATCAGCCGAACCTCCCGGTGATATAGTCCTCGGTGCGCCGGTCGCGCGGCGCCTTGAAAATATTGTCGGTGCGGCCTTCCTCTATCAGGTCGCCCATCAGGAAGAACGCCGTGCGGTCGGACACGCGCGCGGCCTGCTGCATGTTGTGGGTCACAATGATTATGGTGTAGTCCTTCTTCAGCTGCAGGATGAGCTCCTCTATCTTGCCGGTAGAGATGGGGTCGAGGCTGGCGCAGGGCTCGTCGAAGAGTATCACCTCCGGCGAGACCGCGAGGCACCGGGCGATGCACAGCCGCTGCTGCTGGCCGCCGGAGAGGCCCAGGGCGCTGTCCTTCAGGCGGTCCTTGACCTCGCCCCACAGCGCGGCCTTCTTGAGCGAATCCACCACCCGTTCCTCTATCGCGCGCTTATCCGTCTCGCCGTTGACCTCCAGGCCGTAGGCCACGTTCTCGAAGATGGTCTTGGGAAAGGGGTTGGGCTTCTGGAACACCATGCCCACGCGCTTGCGCAGCTCGGCCGCGTCGCAGGCCGGGGACACTATGTCCAGGCCGTCGAGCAGGATCTCACCCTCCAGCCTGGTGCCGGGCACCAGCTCGTGCATGCGGTTCAAGAGGCGGATAAAGGTGGATTTGCCGCAGCCCGACGGGCCGATGATGGCCGTCACGCGGCGTTGGGCGAAGGAGATGTTGATATTGTTCAGCGCGCGTTTGGAACCGTAGTAAAAGTTCACGCCGCGGGCGGTTATCTTGGGCTCCAGGCCGAACAGGTCCGCCTCGCCCAGCGAGTTGGTGTTCAGCCCGACGGGGCTTTTCACCAGCGCGGGATGAAAGTTCTCCATCCCCATCTGCTTGTCGTAGTCCACTATGGCGTCATGCATGGTAGGTTTTCCTTTGGCGCTGGCGCAGCCAGATGGCCAGCATGGATACCGACAGCACCAGCCCGAGCAAGAGCAGGCTGGAGGCGTAGGCGATGCGGGTCTGCTCCTCGGGGTGCGTGCCCTCCGTCATCAGCGCGTAGATGTGGTAGGGCAGGGCCATCACCTCGGAGAACGGCGAGTTTGGGTAGCCCTTCACGTAGAAAGCGGCGGCGGTGAACAGGATGGGTGCGGTCTCGCCCGCTACGCGCCCGACGCTCAGGATAACGCCGGTGAGTATGCCGGGCAGGGCGGCGGGCAGCACCACCTTGCGGATGGTCTCCCACTGCGTGGCCCCCAGCGCCAGCGAAGCCTCGCGGATGGACTGCGGCACCGCCGTCAGCGCCTCCTGCGAGGCCGAGATGATGACCGGCAGGGCCAAAATGCCCAGCGTCAGCGCGCCTGAGATCATGGACACGCCGAAGCCGAAATATTTCACGAAGACGGTGAGCCCGAACAGGCCGAACACCACCGACGGCACGCCGGCCAGGTTGTTGATGCTGACGCGCAGCAAATTGACTATCCAGCCCTTGGGCGAGTATTCCGTCAGGTAGACCGCGCAGGCCACGCCCAGCGGCAGCGCGAAGAGGATGGCCCCCAGCGTCAGGTACAGGGTGCCCACTATGGCCGGCGCCACGCCGCCGGCGGTCATGGAGTCGCGCGGGACCTGCGTCAGGAATTCCCAGTTGATAGTGCCCAGCCCCTTGGCGGCTATGAAGAAGAGTATGCCCGCCAGGAACAGGATATTGGCGGCCATGCAGGCGGCGAGCGCGCCGAAGCCTATCTTCTGCGCCCAGCTCCGGCGGCTGCGGGCGGAGCGGCGGGCGGGCGCCGGCAGGCAGGCCGGGGCCGGGCCGGCCGCTATATTCATGAAGGCGTTGGTCATCATCTGGCGAGCCCCAGCTTCAGGCGGTACCGGCGGCTGATGTATTCTGCCGCCACGTTGAAGACGAAGGTGATGAGGAAAAGGATCAGCGCTATGGCGAACAGCGCGTGGTAATGGTCGCTGCCCACCGGGGCCTCGCCCATCTCGGCGGCTATGGCCGCGGTCATGGGCCGCACCGGGTCGAAGATAGACTCGGGGATTATCGCCGAGCCGCCGGCCACCATCAGCACGGTCATGGTCTCGCCTATGACCCGGCTCATGCCCAGGATCACGGCGGTGGAGATGCCCGAGCCCGCCGCCGGGATTATGACTTTCGTCAGCGTCTGCCAGCGGTCGGCGCCCACGGCGTAGGAGGCCTCGCGGAAAGAGCGCGGCACGTAGCTCAGCGCGTCCTCGGCGATGCTGGCCACCGTGGGGGTGGCCATCACGCCCAGTATGAGGCTTGTGGTGAAAGCGGTCAGGCCGATGGGCAGGTCCAGCGCCCGCTGCAGGAAGGGCGCCACCACCACCATGCCGAAGAAACCGTAGACTATTGAGGGAACCGAGGCCAGGATCTCTATTACGGGCTTGAGGAAGGCGCGCTGTTTAGCTCCCGCGAGCTCGTGCAGGTAGAGCGCGCTGCCCACGCCCAGCGGCACGCAGATCACCAGCGCTCCGGCCGTCACCCACAGCGAGGCCGCTATCAGCGGCAATATGCCGAACTCGGGCGGCTCGGCCGTGGGATACCAGCTGGTCCCCAGCAGGAAGGCCTTGGGCGAGACCACCTTGAAGATCGGGAGCGCTTCCTTGAACAGGACCAAGATTATCCCGACGAGGAAAGCCAGCGAGGCGAAGGCCGTCACCGTGAACAGCCACTTTATCAGCTTCTCTTTTCTCCGGTTCATCTCCCATAGTTTAAAAAACTATGGTCAAACCCGCGTGAAGCCCGCGTAAATTCCCTGTAAATACCGAGGGGACGCTGAGTCCTAATTCCCAACAATCTCAAGCCCTCTGTTACAATTAGGAATTAGGAATCAACGTCCCCTACCCACCTGCCACTTCTGAGTGGCGGACACGCTTGCGCCCGGTATCACTACAAGTTCTATTTAATGCCGGCGCCCGCAAGGTCGTCCCAGCGGGTATCCTCCGCGAAGGACAACGCGCGGAACTCTTTCTTGAATTTCTTGGCAGGCAGGTAGGCGCTCAAGCCGTATTCCTTCTCTTTGTCGGCAGCATGGTTGTATAGTACCGTCTCATTGCTGAGGATGTCGAAAGCCTCTCCGGCGGCGCCCCGCACCGCGGTGTCGGCGGAGGTTCCCAGGGCCTTCAGGAAATGCCCCAAGTCGCCCTGGAAAGAATAATCCGCGTCGGGCCGGAAAGCGGCGTCACGAGCGGCCCTGTAGTCGGCCAGCCTGCCGGCCAGCAGGCGCGCCGCCAAGGTGTCCAGGCGCGAGGCCAGTTTCCCCAGCGCCGCCGTCCGCACGGCGGACAGCGTGAAGACGGGCTGGGCGATGCCGGAGTCGCGTCCCCCGGGGAAGATCATGAACTCGGCGGCCTCCTCGGCCGTCATCTCCGGCTGTTCCCGGACGCGCTTCAGCGAAAATTTATACATCACGCCGTTGGCCTGGATGGTGTCCTGCGAGCCGACCACCACCGCGGCGTGTTTCCGGATCTCGTACAGGGCGGAAAGGTCCTGCATAAGGCACGAATCCATGAACAGCAGGTCCACGGGGCCGGCGGTCTCGAAGACCTTGCGCAGTTCCACCGAGGTCACGTGATTACCGCTCTCGTCGTCGTAGAGCATCCCCTTGGTCAGGGGCTTATCCATGGACATCCAGCTGGAGCCATGGCCGAATACGATCAGCATGTACTTCTTGGCCGGATAATTCATCTTCGCCCATTTAACGAAGTCCGCCAGGTGACGCCAGTCGCCCATGTCGGCCGTTCCTAGTTCCTGCACGGGTCTGGAAGAGAAGCCGTACTCCATGCCGTCGGCTGTCAGATAATAGCGCCGCGAACCGGACCATTGCTGGCCGTCATTGGTGGAGCCTTTGGTCTTGCCCAGTTCGGCTACGATATTGACCCGGTCGGAGGACCCGACGTCCTCCATGTCGGACAGTTTTGTGATCGCATGGTGCTCAAGGTTGTTGTTCCCGTTCAGGAAAGCCATTATGGTCCACTCTTTGAGCGGAGCCGCTGGCGCAGGGATGATGAGTTGCGACGCCTTTATATCTCCGGCGGTAACGCCGGAAAGGGTGAATTCGGATGCGAACGCTCTGGAAGACGTCAGCGCGAACAGGAGCGCGGCTGCCACCGCGGCTTTCTTTGACATTGACATGATATATTGTACGTTCCGGGCGGTTTAGAGGGGAGGGCCCAAAAGCCTGAGATTGGCGGTTTTTAGACCCAGAAGCGACTGGGCCAAACAGTCCAGGCCCAAGTATAATGCAGGCCCGCCGCGGCCCTATTTTAAGAGAATGGGACAATAGGTCTCTCGGGCAAAAGCGATAGGCCGAATTACATGCGAGACAGGGCCATATGCCCCAAGATGCTGCGACCTGGCGGATGCTAGAATATCAGTATGAAAAAAACGATAACTTTCGCGGCGGTTTTTCTCGGTCTCGTCGGAATGGCTTCAGCTTCCGGGTATAATTATGAAAGCTCCAGGATGGACAGCGGCAAGTTGTTCTTCGAAATGCAGACCGGCAAGCGCATGGGTTCAGGGTCACCTGTTGCGATGAAAGGCGATTTCTCACCTGTAGAGAAGGCCAAGATCAACGCCATGCCCCACGATTATGGCAAACTGACCCACAAGGCGCCCCCGCTTTTGAATTCCGTAGGTACAGTTAAAAGCGCCTCAGGCAACCATGGCAAAAAAACCGGCCTGATAGTCGGAGGTGTGGTAGTGGTCGGCGCGGTGGTCGCCACCGCGCTGATAGCTCCGGAGTTCGCCATCCTGGCGGCCGGAGGCGCGGTTATTGTCATGGTAGGACTCATGGCAAATTAGGATGGGAATGGCCCCTGTAGATAGGGGCACTGCGGAACCGCCGGGTTTCCCCGGCGGTTCTTTTTTTGCCGGCACTGCACTATCGGTGGCTGCTATCTTGTTTTGAGCTCTTTTTGGATACAACATTCTTAGGTTAGCGTTATCCAGCAATCGCACCGCACTGCGGTCCATCGCTTTTGCGGGACAGCGGCTATTTCAGGGGGACGAAGCCCTCTTCGGAAACTATCTTCTGGCCTTCGGGGCCCTTCAGGAAATCTATGAACTTCTTGACGGTGCCCTGCGGGACGCCGACCGTGTACATGAACAGCGGGCGCGAGATGGCGTACTTATTGCGCAGCACCGAGCCGCGGTCGGGCATCACGCCGTCCACGGCTATGGCCTTCACCGCATCGGTCACGTAGCCAAGGCCCACATAGCCGATGGCGCCCGGCGTGCGGGCCACTATGGAGGCGATGCCCTGGTTGGAGGCCTGCATGATGGCGTCCGGGCGCACCTTCTTCTTGTTGAGCACCAGTTCGCTGAAGGCCTCGAAGGTGCCGCTGGCGCTGTCGCGGGAGATCACCACTATCTTCAGGTCGGGGCCGCCTATCTCCTTCCAGTTCTTCACGCGGGAGGTGTAGATCAGCTTGATCTGCTCGCGGGTAAGGCCGGTCGTGGTGTTGGACGGGTGCACGATGTGCGAAATGCCGTCCATGGCTATGATATGTGCCTTCAGGTCGCGGCCTTTCTTGGAGGCCTTCTCCAGTTCGGAGGGCTTTACGGCCCGGGAGGCGTCGGCGATGTCGCAGGTGCCGTCTATGATGGAGGCTATGCCCACCCCCGAGCCGCCGCCGCGCACCACGATTTCCTCGTCGGGGTTGTTCTTCATGAACACCTCGGCGGCCTTCTGCGCTATGGGCAGCACCGTGGTGGAGCCTTCCATCACTATCTTGCCGGCGGTGGCCGGTACGGCCAGGCCGAGCGCCGCTATGGCTATTATCAGTTTTTTCATTTTTATTCTCCTGTATCTAATTTAAAACTTCAGGTTCACGTCCGCCTGGAACAGCTTTTCCTGCTTGAGGCTGCCGGCTGCCGCCTGCGTCTGGTAATAATCCAGGTCCACCGCGAAGTCGCGCAGCAGGCCCAGGGTCAGCACGGCCTCGTGCCCCTTCACATTTGTCGAGCCGCCGTAAAAGTCGGAGTCCGGGTAACTGTCCAGCCAGGCGTCGGCCTCCAGGCGGCGGTAGCTGTAGCGCAGCTGCCACTCCCCTGCGTCCGACACCTTGCGCTGGCCTAGCCTGAAGCCCGCCAGCCAGCCCTCGGACGCCCTGCCGTGGTCGAGCGATTTTATATAGTTGCCGAACGCGCCGGCGTAGGTTAGGTTATAGCCCAGCAGCGACGTCACCAGCGGCAGGCTGACCGGGTCCAGGATATTGGCATTAAACTCCAGTTCAGGGCTGAACGCGTCGTAGTTGTACTTGTATTCGCTGCGGACCAGGGTATTGGCCTTCTGGTAGCCGTCCGTAGTGGACGGCCTGTGGGCCAGCTCGGAGGAGTTGTCCAGGTGATTGAAGGCGTAGAGCGCGGCCCCGGCTTTGAAGTCATAAACGCCGTCGTCGTCGCGCCAGCTGACTCCGGGCTGGACGAAGGTCATGTAGGGATCCTTGGGGTCGGAGGCTGACTCGGCCAGCACCATGAGGCCGGCGTTGGCGAAGCCCTGCCAGTTGTAGCTTACGGGCAGGTTCACCCTGGCGCTCAGGCCTTCCATGTTGATATCGCTGTCCCACAGCATGTCGCTGGTCAGCCACAGCGGGTTTTTGGTGCGGCCGGCCGTGAAGGCCAGGTTGTCGTTGGCGTTATACTCGGCGAAGACATAGTCTATCCATAGGCTCTTCTTGCCGTAATTGTCGCCGAAGGTCTGGTTGGTGGAGCGCGGGTCGGCGCTGGAGCCGCTGGCGAAGCCGAAACCGGTGTAGACCTTCTCGTTTATTTTGGCGTCCACGAAGAACCTCAGCCGGAAGCGGCCGCGGTGCTGGGTCAGAGCCTTGTTGTGGTTGTCGTTGAACTGGTAGCGCAGGCGCACGTCGCCGCGCAGCTTCATGGTCTGCAGCCACATGGGCAGCGTGGCGTGGCGCTGCTGGGAGATCTCCTTCTTCACCTCTTCCTGGGTTCCGACGCGGATCTCCTGTGCCTCGCCGGGATCTATAATGTTCTTCTCCACAAGCCGGTCGAGCAGCAGATCGAGTTCGCCGGCGCGAGCGGGCAGGGCCGCCGAGAGAAACAGAACCGCGAGCATGAGTTGGATGAATTTCATGCCTATAGTTTAGGAAAGCCGCGTCAAAGCGGCTTAAAGCCGCGGTAAAATGCGGGTAAAATAGAGAGGGGACGTTGATTCCTAAGTTCTATTTTTTAGTATCAGTTTCCAGAGTGTCCTGGATTTAGGAATCAGGAATCAACGTCCCCTTCGGGCGGATTTACCGGCCATTGCGGGAATTTTTGCCCCCCGCGGCCATGAAAGGTATAATCTCAAAAACAGCGCCTGACGGCCGGGGATAGCTCCCGCCGGGGGAAGGCGGCGGCCAGGGAGCCCCGGCTTGAACGAAAAAAAGATCTTACTTCTGGCCATCCTGGCCCTGTCGGCGCTTTCATTTTTGCTTTACGCCCGCACATTAAAGGCGCCGTTCATCTTTGACGATTTCTCCTGCGTAGTCCAGAACCCGGACGTCAAGCAGCTCTCTAATTTGAAAACGAGGTTGTTCTACCCGCTAAAGGCCGGGCTGCACGAAGACAGGAACGACCCGTCCAGGCCGCTCGCTTTTCTAACTTTCACGCTTAACTACGCCCTGGGCGGCAAGGATCCTTTCGGCTTCCACCTGTTCAACCTGACCCTGCACCTCCTCAATTCCATCCTGGTCTTCCTCCTGCTGAAAAAGCTGCTGCGAGACAGCTGCGGCGAAACCGGGGACTTCCTTGCGCTTGCCGCTTCCCTTTTCTTCGCCGCCCACCCGGCCGGCGCGGAGGTGGCCGCCTATATCGCGCACAGGACCGAGGGCCTTGTCCTGCTCTTCTATCTTCTTTCCATCCTCCTTTTCACCCGGGGCGGCGGCAAGGTCCGCTATGCCCTGTCCTTGCTCAGCTTCGCCCTGGCCCTGGCCTCCAAGGAGATTGCGGCGACACTGCCGCTCATGCTGCTGGCGGTTGAGTACCTGCACCCTGGCCTCGGCTTCCGGGGCAGGGGCGGGCGCTGGCAGTTCTATCACGCCCCGTACTGGACCCTGCTGGCGGTCTACCTTGTCCTCAGGGGCCTGACGATAGGTTTCGGCACGGGAAGGTTAGATACCGCCCTGAAGTGGACTCATTACTCTTATTTCCTGACCCAGATACATGTCGTATCGCAGTATCTGAAAATGGTAGTCCTCCCTACGGGCGCCTGCGTGGACCACTTCATCGCGCCCGTGCGCTCCGCGCTGGACCACAGGGTCTGGTCCGCGCTCCTCTATCTGTCGGCCGTCCCCGTCTTCCTGGGAATAGTGAAGAAAAAGGAGCCGGCCCTGTTCCGCCCAGCCTTGTTCGTCGTCCTTTGGATCCTTATAGCCCTGGCGCCGACCTCCTCCATCCTGCCGATCGACGATCCCATGGCCGACAGGCGCCTTTACCTGCCCGGGGCCGGCTATTCCCTGCTCCTGGCGCTGGCCTACCTGATGGTTGTAAAGTTACTGGCCGCCGGCGCCACCCTTAACCGCCGCTGCAGTTATGCCGCCCTGCTCCTGCTGGTCCACGCGGGCCTGGCCGGCGCCGTGACCTGGGCCAGAAGCGCGAAGTTCTCCGACCCGGCCGCCTTGTGGACGGAAGCCATCGCCGTCTACCCGGGTAATTACCGCGCCTACAACAACCTCGGGAAGATCTACGCAGACGGCGGGGACGGGGTCAGGGCCGAGGAGTTGTTCAAGAAAACCCTTCAGCTGAACCCGGAGTATTACCTGGCGCACAAGAATCTGGGCGACATCTATTACTACCGCAGGGATTTCGACAAGGCCATTTCAGCCTACCGCTCCGCGCTGGCGGCCAGCCCTCAATATTGGGAGCCTTACAATAACCTGGGCGCGATCTACGTGCAGCTCGGCAGGGCAAAAGACGCCGGAGCCGCGTTCCAGAAAGCGCTGGAGCTTAACCCCGGCTCGGCGGAAGCCGCCAATAACCTGGGCGTCATCTGCCTGCACCTGAAGCAGTTCGACCGGGCCGCGCAGTTTTTCCGGCAGGCCGCCAAGGCCGACCCCTACTACGGGCTTCCCCTCAAGAACCTCGGCGACCTGCATTTCAGCCTCAAGGATTATAACAGCGCCCTGGAAGAATTCGAGGCCTATTCCAGGCTCACTCCCGGCGACGCCTCGGTACAGGAAAAGATCGCTGCCATAAAGAAACTCCGGGAGCAGGGCCGAACCCGCTGAGGCCGGTGTTGAATACGGCGCGGATAATTGCTTTGATTAGTCCTATAAAAGGGTAAGGGAGGCGAAACATGAAGTTGAACTTTTCAATCCTTGCGGTTTTCTTCTTCTGGGCCGGCCCGGCGCTGGCGGCCGGCGAGGGCCCCAGGCTGGAGCTTACCGACGTCCTGGCCGGCAGCAAGAGCATAATCTTCGAAGGCCGCGCCTACGCGGCCTCCGGCAAGGCGTCGGTCTCCTACGCGGTCCTGAAGCCGGGCGCCGGGGCGCCGGACCTTAAGCCGGTGAAGGGCGAGGACTTCTCAATAAAAGTCCCGGCGCCGTTCAACAAGCCGGGCGAGGCGCTGGAACTGCTGGTGCAGGCCGCCGACCGCGCCGGGCGCACGGCGCAGATGAAGGCCAATATCAGCCTGGGTTATGACGGGAAATTGCACTATACGCTGCTGTTTTCCAAGAGCGCCCTGGAGCTCAAGAGCGAGCAGGCCGGCGCCTTTACCGTGCTTTACCCCCCGGCCCTGCCGGCCGGGCCGGTAGCCGACGCCGCCGGCAGGCTCAAGGCCTTGACCCGCATGGCGGACGAAGCGCTGGGCATGGGCGGCTACCCCTCTTTCGGCGTGCTGCTCTACAGTCCCGACGTGCCGGGGGCCGCCACCTACGTGATGTTCCGCGGCTTTACCGACGGCGATTTCTTGTTCTCTTTCCCCGCCCCGTTAGGCCCCGGGGGCGCGCTGGCGACCAGGGACTATGTCCTGGACGACTGGGTGCCGCATGAGCTGGGGGACCACGGGGCCAGGCAGTTTTCACCCAAGAGGTTCGATATCCGCTGGCTCTCGGAAGGCACCGGCGACTATCTTAAGGCGCTCTGGCTCTCCGGCGGCCGCCCTGACCCGCTGGAGCTGGACCGCCCCGCGCCGGCCAAGCCGGCCGACCTGCTGGACGGAGAGTGGAGCCCTGACCACTACGCCTGCAGCGCCCGCTTCATCAAATCCCTGGTGCTCGGGCACCCGGGCGTATTGAAGAAACTCTTCACGGAATTAAGGGAGAAGCCGGCGAGCGAAAGAAGCGAACCGCTGGCGCGGGAGACGCTCTCCCGCCTGGTCGGCTCCGACATTACCCCCGCGCTCCGGAACTGCGGGGAAGCCCCGTAAAAGGCAAGGGTCCTAATCCCCTCGTTAGGAATTAGTAATCGACGTCCCACGCCTACTTGATAGCGAGCGGGAAGTCTATCTCCTGGTATAAATTATCCCTGTCCACCGTGGGATGCTGCAGGCCGTCGGTGTTGACGGCTACCGCGTCGGCGACGTATTTCCGCAGCTCCCGCGTGGAGAGACTGCCGTTGTGGTCAGTATCCGCCGCCCGCCCGGACAGGGCGGCTATGACCTCGCCGGTAAAGAAGCCGTTGCGCAGCAGCGGGCTCTCGTAAGAGATCTCTCCGCCGCGCGAGGAGGAGAACACTATGGCGCCGGTGCGGCGGGACAGGTCGTTGTAGACTAGGCGGTTCTTGATGTAGAGATAAGGCCGTGCCGCCGGGCCCTGCGCCCCGCGTTTTTTAAGCGGCTTGCGGTAACTGCGCGGGGAAATATTCCTGGCCTGCGCGGTGGCGTAGTAGCGGCCCAGGGTGTCCTCGTCAAGTTCCCCTGAATCACAGGTGTCGAGCAGCAGCAGTTTCTTCCTCGGTTTTATCCCGTCGAGCAGGGCCTCTATCTCCTCGAACTGCACCCCGGTCCCGGCCAGGTCGGCGGGGTCGGCTTCGTAGGGCAGGTAATAATACTTCGGGTCGGCGCCCCTGTCGTAGCCGCCGTGTCCCGCCGCGAAGACCACCACAGTATCGTCCGTCCCCGCGTCGGCCAGGAAATCCTTGGCTTTCTTGATATTCGCAGCGGTAGCCTCGGAGTTCAGCAGGACCTTGGTGAACACGCCGGCGTAACCGGGGCGCATCCTGGAGATCACCGCTTCCAGGTCGCTGGCATCCTTGTCGGCGTAGCTCAGGGCAAGTTCAGGCTTGCGATAGTTGGAGATCCCGAAAGCCAGGTAATACAGTTTTCCGGCCGGGCCGGAATAGTCGGCGTAAGCCTGGGCGCGGTAGGACTCAGCGCCGGCGGCGTTGACGACGGTGACCTCAATTTTGTTCTTTCCGGGGGCCAGTTCTATCCTTTCCGTCCCGCTGAAGGCGCTGCCCTTCAGCGGCCGGCCGGAGGCGGCGAACAGCGGCACATTATTGACGTAGATGTTCCAGGCCTTTAGCGGGAACCTGCTGTCGGAAAGAGTGAAATTCACCTCCAGGAACTTCCCGTCGCGGCGCGTGAAATTTATTTTGGCCTCAGGGGCGTGCAGCTCCGCGCTCAGGTCCGCCTCGGCCAGCCCCATTTTCTTCAGCCTTTTGAGGTATTGGGTCTTATAGTGAGCCAGCTGTTCCGGCGTGCCGAGCCCCATCCGCCCGAGAATTATGTCCGGGCGGTTGTTGCGCGCCGCGAACTGTTCCAGACTGAAGACTTCCGTGCCGCGCACCATGGCGGCCAGCGCTTCGCCGCGGGGCGAGGCGTCAAAGTAGCCGTCGGAGGTGTACATCAGCCATTCCCCCCCCGCCGAGAAGCGGGTGTAATGACTGTAATTCTTAAGGCTCCACACCTTGGTGGTATTGTCCAGGCTGGAGGAGACCAGGAACCTGCCGTCGCGGCTGAACTCCAGGTCGGTCACGCCCTGCGCGTGCGCGCGCAGGTTCTTTAACGGCTGCAGCCCCGGCAGGCCGCGCAGTTCTATCCCGCCGGAGTCGTAACCGACGGCTATCATTTCCCCGCCCGGCGCGAAGCGAAGCACAGTAGGCCTGTTGGCGGTAGCCACCCCCGCCACCGTCTTCCCCTGCAGGTCGCTCAGGATAACATTGTTCTGGTAGCCCGCGATGGCCAGAAAATTTCGGTCCGCGTCCAGCACGTTAGTACCCAGCACCCTCACCGTCTTCCTCAACCTGAGGTCATAGACGCCCCGCCCCCAGACCAGGTAGCGTCCGTCCCCCGCGAAGGCTGTCTTTTCTATGGGGAAATAATTCACCGGGACCTCGTCCACAAGCTTGCCGGTGGCGATCTCGCGCACCGCCAGCCGGGGCGAATACGGCGCAGCGCCGATAGGCGGCATATAAGCCAGCAACCTGCCGTCGGGGCTAAGCGCCACCGGGCTAAACTGCTGCGCGGCGTCGTATACCCGGCTCTCCCCGCTGGCCGTTTCCGTCACTTCTATGCCGTAGCGGCGGCTTACCACCAGGTGCCGCCCGTCGGGAGCGAAGAGCACCTTGGAACTCAGGAACTGGCTGGGCACGGCCCGCGCCGCGCCGCCGTCTATTGGCCAGAGACCCACCGAATAGCCGCCTGAAGCCACAGATTTGCCGTCAGGGCTTATAGCGGCCGTAACCGGCATGTCCGCGGACTTGTAGAGCCCCAGGTGCAGCGCTCCGGAACGCGGGTCTATAAGCCTGTTGGAGGGACCCAGGCCGGCTATGGCTATGAACCTGGAGTCCGGCGTGTAGGCGGCGTTCACGTCCCAATGCTCGCCCAGGTCGTAATCGGCCAGCCGTTCCAGACCGGGCAGGGAGAGTAGTATCAGCCTGGTCTGGGGAGGAGCGGTAATCAGAGCCAGCTCCGCCCCGTTCGGGCTAAGGAACGCCCTGGAGATATCCTGCACCCGGCCGTACGAAACCGCTGAGGTAGTCTTGAGAACCTTGAAACTGCCGTCCAGCACCCACACGGTCTTCTTGTCGTGGATGGCTATCAGTTCCGAAGCGGGCGAAAAGGCGAGCGTCTCCGCGCCGGCGGCGTTAGTCCAGGAGAACTTTTCCACCTTCCGGCCGGCCGGGTCTATAAGGCCGGCCTCGTAGGCAATGTCTCCTCTGTTCAGGGTCTTGCTGACGCCTCTCCCTGAACGCACAATGGTAAACAGTTCCGACTCGCCGTAAACCAGCCTGCCGTCGCGCAAAAAAACCAGCGCGCCGATATTGCTGTCGCTAAGATGCAGCCGGCGCAGCAGCTTCCGGGAGGCATAACTCCAAAGTTCCACGTAGCCCTCCGTAGTACCTATGGCCAGCGTGGCGCCATCGCCGGAAAGGGCCAGGCAGGCGGCATTGCCCTCCCCGCCCAGGATAATGGTGCGGGAGATCTTCCCGGACGCGGCGTCGTAGATCCTCACTGTCTTTTCGCTCTTTGAGGCGGCGACCACTTCTTTCCCATCCCGGGAAAAGAGCAGCAGCCCGAAGCCATAAAGTCCGGCGCCGGGATCGGGCAGGACGTTCCTGACAAGGTAGCCCTTGGTGCTCCAGATATCGAGGTTCAGGCCGCCCAGCGCCGCGCTGGCACCGTCGGGGGAAAAGGCGATAGCGTATTTGCGGTCGTCGTTGGCAGTCTTGGTGCGCTGCAGTGAAATGGAGAACTTTGGCGTGCTGGTTTCAGCGCCGGCCAGCGGCGCAGCGCAATTGATCGCAAGGCCAGAGGCCAGAAGCAAAGCGGCAACTTTCATACAAGTCGTTCCCCCGTTTCATTTTACATTTTAACGCGCCAAAACGGCCCGGTAAATCCAGGACTATTCAGGCAGGGTGAACCAGAAGAGGGAACCCAGGGCCTCGGAGCTCTCGGCGCCGACGGAGCCGCCGTGCAGTTCAACGAGGTGTTTGACTATCGAAAGCCCCAGGCCGGTGCCGCCCTGCTCGCGCGAGCGGGCCTTGTCGGCGCGATAGAAGCGCTCGAAAATATGCGGCAGGTGCTCCGCCGGGATGCCGGGGCCGTTATTCTCCACCGAGACCTTCACGGCGCCGGGCTCCTCTACTGCGGAGATCTTTATCCAGCCGCCCTCGCGGCCGTACTTGGCGGCGTTATCCAGCAGGTTTATCAGCACCTGCGCCAGCTTGTCGCGGTCCGCGTTCACGGCCAGGCCGGCCGGCACCAGGTTAGCCAGGGAAATGCGCTTTTTAGCCCGCGGCCCTTCAAGACCGGCCGCCACCTGACCGACCAGGGACATAAGTTCCACGGCGGTCTTGTCGGCGCGGGCCTTGCCGGATTCGGCGTAGGAGATCCTCAACAGGTCGTCCACCAGGTTCTCCAGGCGCACCGACTGCTCGTAGATGCTGCGCGCGAAGCCGGGGCCATGCTCCCTGTCCTCCAGCGCGCCGGAGAGCAGGGTCTCGGCGCAGCCTTTGATGGCGGTGAGCGGGGTCTTCAGCTCGTGAGAGACGTTGGCCACAAAATCCTTGCGCAGGGTTTCCAGCTTGCGCGGGCCGGTGATGTCCCGCGCCACCAGCACGCAGCCGCGCACGGCGCCGCTCTCCAGGATGGGCGCGGCGCTGACGGCCAGGAGCGTGCCGGGGGCCGGCTCGAACTCGAAAGCCACCGGGCCGCCGCTGGAAAGGGCCTTGATGGCCGCAGAAGAAAGCTCGTCGCCGCCGGGCATACCGGACAGGCGCATCCCTTCCGGCTCGAAGCCTTTTACCTCCATCAGCTGGCGCGCGCGGGGGTTCATGCGGGTTATCACGCCGCCGCCGTCGGTAACGAAGATGGCTTCGGACATGTCGCGGAAGGCGGCCTCCAGTTCCAGGCGACGCAGCTCCGCGTCGCGCACCTTGGCGCCCAGCTCCCCGGCCATGAAATTGAGGGTTTCGGAAAGCTTGCGCAGCTCGCCGGAAGAGCCCACGGGGATGCGGTAATCGAACTCTCCCGCGGCGAAGCGCTTGGAGCCGGAGATTATCTCACCGAACTGCCGGGCCAGCACCTGCGCCGCCAGCCAGCCCGCGCCCAGGGAAAACAGGAGCGAGAGGGCCAGGATCTGCCCCGCGTGGGCGCGCAGGGCGGCCAGGGGCAGGGTCCCCGAACGGTCCAGCAGCAGCGCGGCCGCGGCCAGGGCTAACAGCGCCACCAGCGCGTAGGAGAGCAGGATGCGGAGCCTGAGGGTTGGAAGAAAATTCATTCTGCTTCGAAGCGGTAGCCGTAATTCTTGACGGTGACTATGCGGCGGCCTTCCTTGCCCAGCTTCTTGCGCAGCGTGCCTATATGCACGTCCACCGTGCGGGTTTCAACCTCGAGGGAGGAGTCCACGCCCCAGGCCTTCTCCAGCAGTTCCTCGCGGGTCAGCACGCGGTCGCCGCAGGCCATAAGGGCCTTGAGCAGCTCGAATTCCTTGGAGGTGAGCTCCAGCGGGGCGCCCTTCAGGCGCACTTCCACCTTGGCGGCGTCCAGCTCCAGCGTCCCGGCCTTGAGCCGCGCCGGGCCGGGCGCGGCGGCGGCTTTGACCGAAGCGCGGCGCAGCACGGCCTGCACCCTGGCCAGCAGCTCCTTAAGGCCGAAGGGCTTGGTCACGTAGTCGTCGGCGCCGAGGCCGAGGCCCAGCACCTTGTCGGATTCTTCGCCTTTGGCGGTCAGCATTATGATGGGGATGGCGGCGGTTTTGGCGTCCGCCTTAAGCCTGCGGCAGACTTCCAGGCCGTCGAGGCCGGGCAGCATCAGGTCCAGCAGGATCAGCGCCGGTTTTTCCTTGGCGGCCGTCAGTGCCGCGTAGGAACCGTCGTGCACGAGGACGGCCCGGTAGCCCTCTTTCTTGAGGTTGTATTCTATCATGCGGGCTATGTCCCGCTCATCTTCTACTATCAGGATCTTCTCGTTCATAGGGCTTGCATATATTTTATAACAGCGCCGGCCCTGTTGTGGTAAATTCCTTGTAAAATAGCCGCGGCCGGCCTTTGCTATAATCTCGGTATGACCACAAGGCGGGCGCTGACTTTGAACTTCTGGAACCGGGTTTACGAGAACGCGCGGCGGCGGCGCCTGTTCAGGGACGGCGACGCCATCCTCCTGGCCGTGTCGGGCGGGCCCGATTCCGTGGTCATGCTGGATTTTTTCGCGGGGCAGGCCCGGAAGCACAGGCTGAAGCTCCGGGTCTGCCACATCAACCATAAATTGCGCGGCCGGCTGGCCGACGCTGACGCCGCCTTCGTGAAGAAGCTGGGCGCGGAATACGGGCTGGAAACCTCGATCCTCTCCGCCGACGTCAGGAAGCTGGCGAAGGCGCACAACAAGAGCGTGGAGCACGCCGCGCGCGACGCCCGCTACCGACTGCTGTCCGGGACCGCCCTAAAGCACGGCTGCGCCCTGGTGGCCACCGCCCACCACGCCGACGACCACGCCGAGACCATGCTGCTCAACCTGCTGCGCGGCACCGAGCCGAAGGGGCTGCTGGGCATACCGGAGCGGCGCGAATTATGCAGGAAGGGCCGGCGCAAAGTGGAGCTGATCCGGCCGCTGCTGGCCGTTTCGCGGCGGGAGATAGAGGGATATCTCAAAGTCAACGCTTTAAAGTCCAGGAAGGACCACACCAACGAAGACGAGCACTACACCCGCAACTGGATACGCGCCACGCTGCTGCCGCTGATGCTCAAGCGCCAGCCCCGCCTGCGCGAGCACCTGGCCGAGCTGGCCGCCAAGCTGGCGCCCTACCTCAAAAAATAATTACCGCCGCAGCCGCGAGGCCGCCGCCAGCAGGGCGGCGGCTTCTGCTTTTTGGCCGCGCCTTTCAAGGCTGACGGCGGCGGCGAGTATCACCTCGGGAGCGACGGAGGCCGGGTCGGCGGCGGCCGCTTTGTCCAAAGCCGCCAGCGCCTTACGCCCGTCGCCGGTCTCGGCGTAGACCGTGACCAGCTGCAGCCAGCCGGCGCCCTCGGCGAGGCGCAGATTGAAAGGCGGCGGCAGCAGGCAGACGGCCAGCAGCGGCAGGGCCCACAACGCACGCAGGGCGCGCCGGTCCCGGGCGGCCAGCGCCGCGGCCAGCCCCCCCGCCAGCGGCAGGAGCAGCGGCAGGGCCGGCAGGCGGTAGCGGTCGGTCACCCAGAACGGCAGCACCGACAGCAGGTACCCGGCGAAGAGGAACACCAGCAGGCCGGAGGCTTCCTTCCTGCGGGCCAGGAACAGCCCGGCCGCCCCCAGGCAGCCGGCCAGAGCGAAAGAGACCAGTGGCCAGCCCAGCACGGTGGAGAAGTTGGCGGCGACGAACTGCAGGTCGTAATTGTCCGGGATCTCGTAGCGGTTCCAGAAGAAGAAGAATTTGGCGGCGGTCAGTTTAAGCCAGGCCCCGGGGTTCTCCACGACGAAGGCGAGCCCCTTGCGCAGCCAGAAAGAGGATATTTCCGAGGGCTTCAGCCGGCGGCCGAGGGCCTCTTCTGCCAGCTGCGCCGGCTGGGTCTCCTCCAGCAGCGGGTTGGAGCTGAAGCCGGGCGGGTAAATGCCGGTCCCCGTAGCCTCGGGCGCGTTGCCGAGAAAAAAGGTGAAGCCGCCGTTGTAATTCACCGGCACGAAGTCGCGGCTGGCCGCGAAATTGTGCAGCGTCGCCGGCAGGATAGGCAGGGCGGCGCCCAGCAGCAGGGGCAGGGCCGCGTTCTTGAGCAGCTTCCGGAAAGCCGCGCGCTGCCACGCCCAGAGCAGCAGCGCCGGCAGCAGCAGCAGCGCGTTGGTGCGCAGCAGCGCGGCCCAGCCGCCGGCCAGGCCGCAAAGGAACCAGGCGCGCCAGGCGCCGCCCTCTCCGGCCCGCAGGGCCAGCAGGGCGAAAAGGGCCACTGAGAAGACCGCCAGGGTTTCCTTGCCCGGCACGGCCGCGCTGAAGACGAAGGGGCGGTACAGGGCGCACAGCAGGCCGGCCCACAGGCCGGCTTTCTCCCCGAAGGCCCGCTCGCCCAGGCGCATGACCAGCAGGCAGGTGCCGGCGTCGGCCAGTGCCTGCAGCCACAGCACCGGGGCGGAGCTGTGGCCGAAGAGCTTGTAGGAGAGGGCCAGCAGGTAGGGGTAGAAAGGCGACTGGTAAAAAGCGGTCTGGCGCAGCAGGCCGCCGTCGAGGATCTCCAGCGCCCAGCGGTCGTAGGCCCAGGCGTCGGCGCTGAGCGCGCCGAGGTAAGGCAGGCCGAACCATTGCAGCAGGAAGGCCGCGCGCAGGGAGAAAGCGCCCAGGAACAGCGCGGCCCAGCGCAGGCGCCAGAGTTTTTCCAAAGTTTCCGGTTTCATGCCCCCCGCCCGCCGCCGGTCAGCTCCAGCGGTGCTGCAGTTCCCTGAAGCCCTCTGCGGGCAGCAGGCGGTAATGGGCCGGGCGGTTCTCGTAAAGCACGCCGTCCCCGTCCTTCTCTACTACGAACTTGTAGGCTATCGCCTTGCCCGCGCTCTCGACCATGGAGATATTTCCCAGCCACATGTTCTCGTTGATATATTCCAGCCTGAAGCCCTTCTCCAGGTCCCAGTTCCCCAGCTCCGGGCAGTTGCCGATGACCTTGACGTGCTGGCCGTACTCGGTGCGGAAGCCGTTGAGCACGAAGGTGATCTCCATGCCGCCCTTCTCGCGGGCGGGCGCGCGGTAGGCAGCGACGAAGACCGAGTCCCGCCCCAGGGACAGGTTCTCTATGCGTCCGTCGCGGACCGTGACGGCCCGGTCGGACAGGAGGTCCTTGTAGATGCCGTCGGGCAGTTCTATCTTCTCCAGGGTCAGCCTGGTCTCGGGGCCGCGGTTGAACACGGCCAGGCAGCAGCTGCCGCGGTAGACGCGGGTATAGGCGTAGGCGTCCGGAGACAGGTATTTCTGCCGGTGGCTGCCGCGCTTGATGGCCGGGTTCTCGCGGCGCAGGGCGGCCAGGCGCTTGACCAGCCGGAAGGCCGGCGTATTGGTGTCCCACTTCTCCATCATCGGCCTGTTGTAGGGGTCGGCCCCGCCGTTGGTGTCGTTGTGCAGGTACTGCTCGGTGCCGTAATAGATGCACGGCGTGCCGCGGCAGGTCAGGATCAGGGCGAGCGCCATGTCCACGCGCCGCTCATTGGCGCCGGCCGACATGAAGCGCGGCATGTCGTGGTTGTCGATGAAAGTGACGAGGTGGCGGCAGTCGTCAAACAGGTGGTCGTTCTTAAAGACGTTCTCCACCAGTTCGAAGCCCTGCCCGTGGCTCCTGGCCAGGCAGTCCTCCAGCCCGCGCTGCAGGGCGAAGTCCAGCATGCCCATGCCGCTCTTGTTGGCGAACTGCACGCTCAGCCCGTCCCAGCAGCCGCCCTGGAACCACTCCCCGAAGATGAACAGGTCCGGCTTGTGGAAGACCATGTCGGAGACGAACTCCTGCCAGAACCACTGCGGCATGTGCTTGACCGTATCCACGCGGAAGGCGTCCACGCCCTTGTCCAGCCACAGGCGCATCGCGTCCTTGATATAGTTGCGGTAGCCGATCTTGGATTCGTTGAAGTCGGCCAGGCCGGCGAGTTCCGCGGTCTCCACCTGCCCCTTGTTGTTCCAGTCGTTCACGCCGCCGTTGCGGTGATACCAGCCCAGTTTGTCGTCGTCGTAGGAGGTCAGCAGCACCCCGTCGTCGTAGATCTCGCCCTTGGTCGGGCGGCCGCCGGTGTCCACCCGCTGCGAGGGGCTGGAATGGTTGCAGACGATGTCGAGCACCAGCTTCAGGTCCAGGTCGCGCATGGAGCGCACCAGCCGGTCCACCACCGTATTGTCGGAGGCGAACACGCGCACGTCGTCGGGCGAGCCGGCCAGGTGTTCGTCGAGCCGCTTGAAGTCCTTGGCCCAGTAGCCGTGGTAGCCGGCCATGCCGCGCCCTTCCACGTCCACCAACCCGTCGATCTGGTCGAAGATGGGCGTCAGCCACAGCGCCGAGCAGCCCAGCTCTTTCAGGTAGTCCAGCTTCTGGACCACGCCGCTGAGGTCGCCGCCCCAGTACTTGAACCAGTCGGTATGGGTGGGGTCGCAGGATTCCGGGTGGCAGCCGCCGTCGTTGCCGGCATGGCCGTTGTGGAACCTGTCCACCACCGCGAAGTAGATCACGCTGTCGTTAAAGGGACGCATAGGGCTCCTGGTGTAAAGTGCCGGCCCGCGCCGGCGGCAGATCCTGGAAAAGAGCGGGGCCTTCAGCCGCGCGCTTCGTCTATCAGTTCCTGGGGGTAGCCGATGGGCAGCACCCGGATGACGCCGGTGTTCTTCTGCGCGTGGGCGGCCATCAGGCCGCTCTTGGCGAAACCCAGTGTCAGCGTCAGCTTGGCCATGACGTAGACGCCGCTGTGGTGGCCGGTGTCCGGGCTCAGGCCGGAAGGGAGATCCACGGCTATAATGGGGCTGCCGCTCTTGTTCATCAACTGTATGATCCGGTGGACGGGCCCTACGGGTTTGCCCACCGCGCTGACGCCCAGCAGCGCGTCCAGCAGCAGGTCCGCCGCGGCGAACTCCGCAAGCAGCGCGTCCAGGTCCCCCTTTTCAGTCAGGGCCACCGGCACCCCGGCCGCGCGGGCGGCCTCGAGGTTCTTGACCACCAGCTCGCCGTAGCCGGTCTCTTTGGGCGGCAGGATGAAAGCCTTCACCTCGGCGCCGGCCTGCTTCAGAAAACGCGCCGCTGCCAGGCCGTCGCCGCCGTTATTGCCCTTGCCGCAGCAGACCACAACTTTCAGACCGGCCGGCTGCTTTTTGAGCTCGGCTGCGGCGAACTCCAGCGCAGCCTGCGCCACGGCCCGGCCCGCGTTCTCCATCAGTACCGCCGACGGGATGCCGTACTCGCTGGAGGCCTTGGTGTCCAGGTACTTCATCTTCCCGGAGGTAACCACCGGGTAGCCGTCGAACTCTTTTACCTGCGGGATCTTTGACATGTCACACTACCAGCCAGATCAGCCAGGCGACCCCGTAGACGAAGAGCAGAAAGAACAGGGCGCAGCACGCGGCGTACGGCAGCAGCACCGACAGCAGCGCCTTGTTGGCGGAGACCGGGTACACGCGCCGCACCAGGCGCACCCGCGCGTAGACCACCAGCCCCGCCACCAGGCAGACGGACAGGAACGCGCCCGGCGCGCCCAGCTTGGAGAAGAAGGCCAGCGGAACCAGCAGCGCGAAGAAGTAGTCCGTCACGCCGAAGGCCAGGAAGAGCCGCCCGGCGGCGCCCCTGGCCCCGGTCAGGTCCATGAACAAATGCGTCAGCCCGGCGACCAGGAAGTTGGCCGCCAGCACGAAGGTCAGCACCACCAGGTAGGACAGCACGCCCGGCGGCACGGCGGAGAAGAGGCGCAGGAAGATGAAGCCGCCCAGCGTGCCGGCGGCGTAGCCCAGCATGGCGGCGCGCCCCAGCCCGGCGGGGCGCGGCTCCGCGGTAAGGATCTCGGGCCGCTCGAGCAGGGCGGCGAGGGAGGAGAGGGCGTTCATCTCAGCGCCCGCTCCAGCGGTATTCCAGCCTGGGGGCCGGGTTCACGGCGTCGGCCACGGCCTGCGAGCCGAAGAGCGAGAGCTTGGTGTCGAGCAGCGAGAAGAAGTTCTCCAGCGGGTCGCCGTCTGACAGGACCTGAGGGTTCTTGCCCAGCCCCGCGGCCGTACCGGCCGCGTCTATGGCGTCCTGCAGGTCGCCCATCTCGTCCACCAGGCCGTTCTCCTTGGCCTGCCGGCCGGTGTAAATGCGGCCGTCGGCCAGCACCTTGACCTGCTCGGGGGTCATCTTGCGGCCCTGCGCCACCGCCGCCACGAACTGCTCGTAGGAGTCGTCTATCATGCCCTGCAGCAGCTTGCGCTCGTCGACGGTCAGTTCGCGCGTCATCGAGCCTATGTCCTTGTGCTTGCCGGACTTGATGGCCTCGCTCTTGTAGCCGATCTTCTTCATCAGGCCCTCGATGTTGGCCACGCTGAAGATCACGCCGATGGAGCCGGTGATGGTGCCGGGGTGCGCCACTATCTTGTCGCAGGCCGCCGCCACGTAGTAGCCGCCGCTGGCGGAAACCTCTCCGAAGCGGGCGATGAAAGGCTTCTTGGTCTCGGCTTTGGCCTTCAGCACGGCGGAGTAGATCTCCTGCACAGCCCCGACTGAACCGCCGGGCGAGTTGATATCGAGCACGATGGCCTTGACCTCTTTCTTGGCGGCCAGCGTCTTGATGCGCTTGGCCGTCTGCTGGCTGCCGCGGTCCCAGGAGCGCGACGAGGCGCCCTGCGAGATGACGCCGTAGAGCGGGATGACGGCGACGGAATCTTTCTTCTTGCCGAGCCCGGCTATCTTGGACATGTCCATGTCCTTGGGCTGGGCCTTCCTGGCGGCGTCGGCCCTGCTCAGCACGGCGAAGGCCGCGAAGAGCGAGAGCGCGTAGAGCACGGCTATGGCCTTAAGCCAGGCCGCGGCGCCGCGCGGGCCTGGCTGCGCCGGCTGGGGCGCGGCCGGGGGCGGGAGCGGGGACTGAGGTGCGGGTGCGGGGTTATTCTGTTCTTCCATTGTTCCTCCGTTACAGGTTGCCAGCGTCCATCACGCGGTTGCGGCCGCCTTCCTTGGCGGCGTAAAGCGCGGCGTCGGCCCGGGCTATTACTTCCTCCGGGGTCCGGCCGTCGCGCGGAAAATGGGCTATGCCGATGGAGACCGTCAGGCGCACCTGTTCGAGGCCCTGCGAGAAGGGCTCGGCCTCGATGCGGGCGCGGATGGCCTCGGCCTTGCGCAGCACGCCGGCGGATTCCGCCCGCGGCAGCACTATGCCGAACTCCTCGCCGCCGTAGCGGCCCACGAAGTCCGTTTCGTAAACTCCGGCCTTCAGCAGTTCGGCCACGCGGCGCAGCACGGCGTCGCCGAACTGGTGGCCATAGGTGTCGTTGAGGTGCTTGAAATGGTCGATGTCGGCTATCATGAAGCCCATCGTGGTGCGGAAGGCGGCGGCGCGGCGGATCTCCTCCTTCACTTTCTCGTCCAGCGCGCCGCGGCGCCACAGGCCGGTTAGCCCGTCGGTCAGCGACAGCCACTCCACCTGCCTGAACAGCATCACGCGCTTCAGGGCGAAAGAAATTTCATTGGCGAAGCGCCCCGCGGACTCGGGGCCCTGCGTGCCGCCCCGCACGGCCAGCAGGCCCACGGCCTCGCCGCCGGCCAGCACCGGGGCCAGCGTCACGCCGGAAACGGTTACGGGCTCGGCGGGAGGCCCGCCGGCGGCGGCCAGCAGCCCTGGCAGGGCGGGCAGCGCGGCGCCGCGCGCTCCCTGCGCGAACAGCTCCAGGCCTCCGGCGGAGCCGCCGGCCATGTAGAGGGCGGCCTCCTCGGTCTCGAAATAGTCGGCCAGGTAGCGGCCCAGCTGCTTGGCCGCGGCGGGCGGCTCGACCGTCTCGGAGAGCAGCTTGACGGCGGAATAGACGGCCAGGGATTTTTTCTCGCCGGCGGCGTTCACCGTGGCTTCGGTCTTGATGACGGCCAGCTCCTTGGCCAGCCCGTCGGCGCGGGCCAGGGCCTTTTCCAGCCGGGCCCGGTCGGGCGGGGCGCCGGCGCGGCCGTTGAGCAGCGCCGAGTGGGCCAGCGCCGCGGCGGTCCACAGCGCCAGCGCAGCGTAAGGCGCCCCGGCGGCTATGTCGCCCGCCAGCATGAAAGAAGCGAAGAGAAAAAGCCCGGCGCCTGCGGCCACGCCGGCCCAGCGGTTGAGGCGGCCCAGGAAATAGGAGAGCAGCGGCGCGGCGGCGGCGGCGGCGACCCAGAGCGCGCGGGCGGTCATGCGGTCACCACCCTGTTGCGGCCGGCCTGCTTGGCGCGGTAGAGCCGCTCGTCGGCGGCGCGCACCAGCTGGCCCGCGGCGGCGCTTTCGGCCGGGAACTCGGCCACGCCGAAACTGGCTGTCACCCGCGAGGGCTTGCCGCCGAAATTGAACGCCCGGGCCTCCAGCGCGCGGCGGATGCCTTCGGCCGCGGCGGCGGCCTGGGCCTTGTCGGCCCCGGTGATCACCAGCGCGAATTCCTCGCCGCCGTAGCGGGCGGCGAAGTCTATTTCCCGGATGCCGGCGGAAACCACCTCGGCCACGGCCTTCAGCACGGCGTCGCCGGCCTGGTGGCCGAAGGTGTCGTTGTAGGATTTAAAATGGTCTATGTCGCACATCACCACGCAGAAGGGCACCTTGGCGCGCGCCGAACGCAGCACTTCCTCCTCCAGCCGCGACTGAAAGGCGCGGTGGGTGTAGAGGCCGGTCAGCGCGTCCCGGATGGCCAGCTCGTTGACCTTCTCGAAGAGGTAGATGTTTTCCATGCTCACGCCGGCCAGCGTGCAGGCGAGCTCGGCCCCGCGCAGGTCCTCGGCGCGGAAGCGGTCCGGCTCGGGGGCGGCGGCGCGCACGAAGCCGACCAGGCGGCCGAAGAGATGCAGCGGCAGCGCCATGAAGGAGCGCTCCGCCTCTGCGAAGAAGCCCTTGGGAAAGCGGTTATCGGTCCCGGCGTTGCGCACCAGCAGCGGGATCTTGCGCTCCGCCACCCACTTGTCGGCGGCGTCGCGCGGCGCGCCGGAGCGCAGTTCCACGGCGGCGCCGGGGAAATAGTTGGAAAGCAGGGTCTCGAGGCGGGCCTTCACCTCGTCGGGGTTGGTGGCCAGGCCCATGTCGTGCATGGCGGCCGCCAGGGCGCCCTTGTCGCGGATGCGGGCCAGCGTGCTGTCGAGGTGCAGGCGGTAGCGGGCCAGTTCGTCCTCCAGGTTCTTTATCCGCTCCTCGGCGGCGGCCTCCTCGGCGGCCACCGCGGCGCGCGCCGCGCTGCGGGAAGTCTCGGAGCTGGAGAGGGCGAAAAAGAGCAGCCAGAGGCAGACCACCTCGGCCACCGCGCCTATCATCAGGTAAGCGGTTTCGCCCGGGTTCAGGATCCCGGGCAGCACCAGCCCGGCCACCGTGGCCAGGAACAGGAAGATATACTTGATCTCTTTTTCACCGGACCAGGAGAACCAGATGAACAGCGCCCCGAGCGCCGGATAGACCCAGAGGAAATGCGCGGGCCACTGCCAGAGGGACCAGCCGACCGCCCCCAGGATGGCGGCGGGGCCGGCGATCTTGGCGGCGGCGTTGGGCCTGAACTTGTTCACGCCTATAACAATAATATAAATATGGGGCGGGTTTCAACGGCGGCAGGCGGCCGGGAAGCCGCCCAGCCAGGCGCGGAAGGCGTCGGCCTCGCCGGTGGAGCGGGCGCCGGCGGCGGCTTTGTAGTAGAGGTCCAGCTCCGCGGCGGCGGCTTTCTGGGACAGCGCGCCGGCGCAGAGGTCCAGCTTTACGCTCTCCAGGTCGCCGGCGCGCACGATCTTCAGTTCCCGCGGCAGCGGAGCGCCGCGGCGCGCGAACAGCACCGAGAAAGCGTCCCAGTAGACCAGCGCCCATTTTTCCTCCGGCATGAAAAGCAGGTAGGACGGGCGCAGGATGGTCGTGGCCGATCCGCCGGCGCGGCGCTCGAAGGGCAGGGCGGCGTAGTCGCGGCGGAACAGAACCAGCTCGAAGCCGCTCTGCGCGGCGAATTTTTCCCAGGTGTCCTGGCTTTCCATGGCCGCGCTGACCGGGACCAGGTACTTGTGGAACAGGTAGCGCCCGTCGGTAAACACCTTGTAGTCCGGGTTCAGGGCCCAGCCCAAATAGCCGCCCCAGGTCCAGGGGTTGTAGAGTTTTTTTCCGCCCAGCTGCGCGGCGTTGGCCTTCAGGTAGGCCGCGGCGCCGGCGGCTTCCTCGCCCAGGTTCACCTTCAGGGCGGCGTAGCGCGGCCAGACCAGCACGGCGAGGTAGAGGAAGGCCAGGCCGAGCAAAACCCGCCCCCGGCGCAGCAGGCGCTCGGGCTCCCAGAGCCGCGCCGCGGCGTCCAGCGACACCACCGCCGCCGCCATGCAGAAGAAAACGATGTGCCGGGTATGGCGCCCCGCCTCGAAGCCCAGCACGGCCAGGACGAAGAAGTGGGCCGGCGGCAGGCGCCGCTCGCGAAGAAAGCGCAGCAGCAGCAGGCCGAAGGCAGCCGCCAGGAAAGCCATGAAGGGCCAATGCCAGGGATTGGCGAGCGTTGGCGGGGCCCACTCGGCCAGGTAGCGTGCCAGGGCGCCGGCGTCGGCCGCGTGGGAGAGCAAAATGGAGTAGAGCTTGTAGCCCCAGGGGTTGAGCAAAGTTCCGGCCAGGCCGGCGGCCAGGAAGAGCGGCGACACTAAGCCGGGAGGCTCGGCAGCGGCCGGCCAGGTTTTGAGCTCCAGGAAATTACCGACGCAGTAAGCGGCCAGCAGCAGCAGGCCGTAGGGGAAGCCCGCGTGCAGGTTGGCCCAGAGCGCGAAGAAGGCCGCCAGGCCGGCCAGCCCCCCCGGCGAGGCGCGCCAGCCGCCCTTCAGGCGGGCCGTCTCCATCTTGAGCAGCAGCAGCGCGAAGAACAGCACGCTGAAATTCTCCGGCCGCAGATCGGCGTTGGCCATCAGCGCCAGGCCCCAGGCCGGCAGCGCGAAGAAGGCCGCGCGCTGCAGCCCGTTGAGCTTAAGTATGGAATAGAAGACCGGCAGCGTGGCGCCCAGCACCGCCATTTTCAGCAGGAAGAAGCCGGCTTTGCCGCCCAGCGCGTAGACGCCGTAGTAAATGACCTGCGCCAGCCACTCGAAGTCGGTCCACGGCGCGCCCCCCTCCGTCCAGGAGAGGAAGTCCGCCGCCGGCAGACGCAGATTGGTCACGATATACTTGCCGGCGGAGAGATGCCACCAGAGGTCGGGGTTCAGCACGGGCATGGCTAGCGCGCCCAGCGCAATAACGGCGCCGGCCCAGAGCCAGAGTTTGCCGCCGAGCGTTTCGTTTTCTTCCATGCCTACCAATTATACCCAAATTAAAAGCCGGCCTTCCTTCGAAGGCCGGCTTAAATGGTGGAGGTGCCGGGATTTGCACCCGGGTCCGCCAACCGCTTGCAGGAACCGCTACAGGCTTAGCCCTGAGTTTGTCTCGGACGGCATAAGTTCAAGGCGACAATGCCGGCCCAGCTCCGTGTTGTCTTAAGCCGCCGCGGGACGAAGCGCGCCCCCGGCGACAGCAGCCTGAATTTAACGCAGTACAGTCCGCTCAGGCGGGCAGACTATAAGCGAGGCACACTTAGGCGTGCGCCCAGGCCAGCTCGTTGGAGTTGGCTTTTGTTTTTTTGACCCTGTTTTACATGGCCTGGTCAACCATGACCTGCTGATCCTGCAGAACAAGTTAACGTCGAACCTATTCACCCCCATTTGTCGCACCCCGCGCTGCGCGGGGCGGATTGCCGCCCGGCCTTCGTCGGCCGGGTGCTCTACAAGGGGAACCTAAGGTTCCCCGTTTCATCGTCGCTTCGCCGTCGCCTTACGGCTCCGGCTTCGCTGAACCCCTCCTAAGAGGAGAACTGCAACGATAACAAAAGGGTTCTCAAAGAACAAGACTACACAGGTATTTTAGCATTTTTACCGCAGACAGCGCCTTGGGTGCGGCCGCGCACGCCGCGCGCGATTTTAGTGCGCAGGGCCAAGGTCCGGAGCGGACCGCCTATCATTAGGGCGGCGGCGGAGATTGTTTGAGCGAGGCACTGTGTGCCGAGCGAGTTCTCCGCCGGCGGAGGACCGCAGGCCCTCTTCCGCAGCGCACGCTTATGAGCGCGCGGCGTGCGCGGCCGTACCCTTAAGTTAGCGGCGGTCGGGGTGGTAGTGGGTGTAGACTTTGCGGATGTGGTGGAACTTCTCGTAAAGGGTCTTCTCGGCCAGGGTGGCTATACGGTCGCCGCTGCTCACCGGCAGGTTGCCGTCCACGCAGAACTTGAGGTTGACGGTGAAGTGCGGCCCGAAGCGGTGCGCGTGCACCTCTTCCACGGTCTTGATCCCCTCCACCCCGGCCAGCGCCTCTCGGATCTCGGCGTCCAGCTCTTTGCCGGGCACCGTGTCCATCAGCTCCATCGCGGATTCCTTCAGAATGCCTATGCCGGTTTTAAGGATGAAGAGCGAAACCACGGCACCTGCCAGCGGGTCCACCCAGCCGTAGCCCAGCAGGGCCAGCGTGATGCCGACCGCGGCCGAGGCCGAAGCCATGATATCGTTGACGTGGTCCTTGGCCAGGGCCGTCACCACCGGGTTGCGCGTAGCGGCGCCTATGCCGCGCGTCTTGATGGCCAGGCCGATCTTGAGCGCTATGGTGAACAGGGCCGTCCACAGGGCGTAGATGGAAACGCCGGATTTTTCCGCCCCTTCCTTGTAGAGGTGGAAACCGCGGTCCACCGATTCCCAGAAGATGGCCACCCCGGTAGTGATGATGAAGGCGCCCACCACCAGGGCCGCTATGGTCTCCAGCTGGCTGTGGCCGTAAGGGTGTTCCTCGTCGGGCGGCAGGCGCGACAGCCGCACGAAGATCTTGACCGCCACATAGTAGACGAAATCCGAGGTGGAATTGATGCCGTCGGCCAGCAGGGCGGCGCTGTGGCCGACAATGCCGACCAGGGTCTTGAGCAGCGCCAGGAAGACGTTGGAGTACAGGCCGAGGTCTACGGCGAAATCGCAGGCGTCGTTGCGGTCCCGCGCCTGGCGCTCCGTGTCTTTAGCCTGATCCATCGGGATATTATACTACTCCGCGCGGCGTTAAAGCGGCCGCGGCCGCGGCTATCTCGGCCAGCGGGTCCACCACGGCGGAGATGCGGATGCCGTCGCCGCCTTTGGAGGGCAGGAAGGACAGGCGCGCGCCGAAGGCCTTGCGCCAGCCGGCGATGGCCCCGGCCTCCACCTTGGCGCCGGGCAGGAAGAAGATCTCCAGCTCCCCCTCCTTCTGCGTGACCGAGCGCACGGCGCGCTTGGCCAGCTGTTTCTTCAGCCGGATTATCTCTATCAGGTTCCTGAGCGTCTGCGGGGCCGGGCCGGAAATATCCTCGAAGCCCTTCAGCACGTCCGCCAGTTCGCTCTCCTTGGCGTTGAGCAGCTTCTTGTAGAAGTTAAGCCGCTCCATGTCGTCGCCGACATAATCCTCGGGGATGAAGGCCGGCACCAGGATGTCGATCTTGGGCTCGGGCAGCTCGCGCGCGTCTGCGCGGCCCTTGATGCGGTCTATCTCGCCGTTGAGCAGCTTGATGTACATCTCGAGGCCGATGGAGTTGATGAAGCCGTGCTGGCGCACGCCCAGCAGCTCGCCCGCGCCGCGGATCTCCAGGTCGCGCATGGCCAGGCGGAAGCCGGAGCCCAGCTCGGTGAACTCCTCCAGCGCGGAGAGGCGCTTCACGGCGTCCTCGCTGATCTCCTTCTTCTCGGCGTCGTCCTCAGAAATGAGCTCGGCCTTCTTGCGCAGCTTCTCGGCGCCTTTCTTCATCCAGCTCGGGAAATAGAGGTAGCAGTAGGCCTTCTGCTTCTCGCGGCCTATGCGCCCGCGCAGCTGGTAGAGCTGGGCCAGGCCCATCTCGTGGGCGTTCTCCACTATCAGCGTGTTCACCGTCGGGATGTCCAGGCCGGACTCGATGATGGTGGTGGCCATCAGCACGTCGTACTTGCGGTTGAGGAAGTCCCACATGTGCGTCTCTACGGCCTCGGCCTTCATCTGGCCGTGGATCACCGCCACGCGCAGCTCGGGCATCAGGCGCTGCAGGTAGGCGCGGCGGCTATCGATGGTCTCTACGCGGTTGTGCACGTAATAGACCTGCCCTCCCCTCGCCAGCTCGTAGGTGATGGCCTCGGCGGCGCCCTTCTCGGAGAAGGGCCGCACGAAGGTGGAGATGGCCTGCCGCCCGACGGGAGCGCTCTCGATGACCGACATGGACTTGAGCGACGAGAGCGACTGGTAGAGCGTGCGCGGGATGGGCGTGGCGCTCATGAGCAGGCAGTGCACGCCCTTGGCCGCGGCCTTGATCTTGTCCTTGTCCTTAACCCCGAAGCGGTGCTCCTCGTCGGCTATCATCACGCCCAGCCCCGCGAACTCCACGTCGGGCTGCAGCAGACGGTGCGTGCCCACGATGATGTCTATCCTGCCGCGGGCCAGGTCCTGCAGGATCTTCTTCTGCTCGGCCTTGGGCACGAAGCGCGAGATCACCTTGATGTTCACCGGGAAGCCGGCGAAGCGCTTGATAAAATTGCGGGAATGCTGGTCGGCGAGGATGGTGGTGGGCACCAGCACGGCGGCCTGGCGGCCGTTGGCCACCGCGCGCATGGCGGCGCGCATGGCCACCTCGGTCTTGCCGAAGCCCACGTCGCCCGCCACCAGGCGGTTCATCGGCAGCTCTTTCTCCAGGTCGGAGAGCACCTCGGCTATGGCGCGGGCCTGGTCGGGCGTCTCGTCGAAGGGGAAAGAGGCCGCGAACTCGTCCTCGAGGTGGCCGCCGTGCGGCAGGGCCGCGGTCTTGAGCGCCGCGCGCTCGGCCTCGAGCTTTAAAATATCCAGCGCCAGTTCCTCCACCTCTGCCTTGACCCTGGTCTTCATCTCGGTCCAGGTCTTGGTGTCCATGTGGGACAGGCGCGGGGCCTTGCCCTCGGAGCTGATGTATTTCTGCACGCGGCTGAAGTCGTGCAGCGGCACCAGTAACTTATCGCCGCGGGCGTATTCCAGGAACAGGCAGTCCGAATCCTCCACCTGAACGCCTGCGGCATTGCGGAAATAGGCCTTCTTGATGCCCAGGTAGCGGCCCACGCCGTAGTCTTCGTGCACGATGAAGTCGCCCACCTTCAGGTCGGTCCACTTGAAGAACTTGTTCTTGGGCTTGATCGAGGCCGGGTCGAAGCGGTACCGGCGGCGGAACAGCTCGGAGGAGGTGATCACGGCGGTCTTAGACGGGGCGTGGACGAAGCCCTCCTCGATGTAGCCGGCGGAGATGGAGACCAGCCCGCCGGCCCCGGCGTCGGAGAGCGACTCGGCCAGGCGCTCGGTCTCGCCGCGGTTGATGCAGAACAGCTTGACGGCCAGCCCGGCTTTTTTCAGGCGCCGCAGTTCCCCGGCCAGCAAGGCGATGTCGGAGTTGAAATTCAGGTTGGACGCTGCGCCGAACTCCTCCGCAGCCTCCCCGGACAGCGGCTGCGCGAAGGAGAAAGCCTCGGCGGCCGGAAGTTCAGCGCCTTCCGGGAGCGGGCAGTCAAGGAACAGCTTCCAGCCGGCCCCGGCGAAAGAGAGCAGCGGGGCGCCTGGCCCGCCGAAGATATTGGGCGGCACCTGCACCTCGGTGAGGAAGCCGGAGGTATGCTGCGTGTCTATCTCGAAATAGCGGATGCTCTCTAGCTTGTTGTCGGAGAAGAAAAGCCGGACAGGCTTGTCGAAGCCAGGGGCGAAGAAGTCCAGCACGGAGCCGCGCGCCGCGAACTCGCCTTTTTCCTCCACGAAGGAGACGCGCTCGTAGCCGGCCTTGATGAACAGGTCTATCGCGGCGGCGCGGGCGTAGGAATAGGCCTGTTTGAACGAGAACCGCAGGTCCGAGTACTCGGCTTCCGGCATCAGCGCCTCGGCCAGCGCCTCGGGCGAGGCCACGTGGATATAATTGCGGCCCGGCTCCGGCGAATACAGGGCGCGCATGGCTTTGGCGCGCTCGCTCAGGTCGCCGCTCCACAGGCAGACCTCGAAGGACGGCAGCCCGGGCAGCAGTGAGGCGAGCGAGTTGAAGGCGTGCAGCCACGAGGGCAGCACGTCCTCGCCGGAAGCCCCGACCATAAGGTTGGAAGGCGCGCCCTCGTAAGCCTTCAGGGCGTACCACGCCCTGGCGCTCAGGTTGGGAACTCCTTTGATAACTCTGACGCCCATCGGCATAATGATATAATTTTGTTGTCGGGCTCCTCTATGCTGAAATGGGTGGAAATAGATCTGAAGGTGCTGGCCGGGAACGCCTGCGCCATAAAAAAGGCGCTGCAGCCGGGGGTTAAGTTCATGGCCGTGGTGAAGGCCGACGGCTATGGCCACGGCGCGGAAAAGGTCGCGCGCGCGGCGCTGGCCAACGGCGCGGACTGCCTGGGCGTACTGACCGCCGATGAAGGCGCGGCCCTGCGCGCAGTACTGCCCAAGGCCCGCATCCACCTGCTGGCCCCCTCCCTGCCGGAAGAAGCGCCCCTGATAGTGAAAGCCGGCCTGACCCCCACCGCGGATTCTCTCCCCTTCATTAAAGCGCTGGACCGCGCGGCCGGGCGGCCAGCGACCTACCACCTCGACATAGACCAGGGCCTTGGCCGCTGGGGCGTAAGCCCCGCTGAAGCCGAGGCGCTGCTGCGGCCGGCGCTTAAATGCAAAAAGGCCAGGCCCGGCTGGCTGTCGGCGCACCTGGCCTACCGGCCCGGCCAGAACATGATAGAGGCGGAAGAAAAACTGCAGGCATTCTCCGCGCTGGCCGGGCGCCTGCGGGCGCTGGCGCCTGAGCTCAAAGCCCACGCGGCCAGCAGCTCCATATTGAGCGATTTTCCGCGCTGGCAGCTGGACATGGTCCGCATCGGCAATTTGCTCTACGGCATTTACCCGACCGACGTCTACAAAAAGAAAAAACAGGGCCCGCCGCTGCCCGGCCTGGGCCGGCCGTGGCAATTCTTCGCAAGGATAATTTCCGTCAGGGACGTTAAGAAGGGAGCGTCGCTGGGCTACGCCAGCGAGTTTACCGCCCCCCGGGACATGAGGCTGGCCACCATTCCCGCCGGCTACTCCGACGGGCTTACTATGGAGCCTACGGAAAACAAGATCAAGATAACCTCCGGCTTCAGGTATTGGGGCGTCATCAGCGGCAAGAAGGCCTTCTTTGCCGGCAAGACCGGCATAGCCCACACTTTGCTCGACGTGACCCACATCCCGGAAGCCAAGCCCGGCACACCCGTGGCCCTGCACGTCCGCCGCACCGCCGCCAATACCAAGATCCCCCGCGTCTACAAGTAACCCCCCCGTTGCCGCCGCGCCTCCGCATAAATGAAAAACGCCGGCGGGGCCGGCGTTTTCAGGCGACAGGACGCGTTCAATGCACCGCGTCGCAGAATTCTTTGGGCTCGGTGCCTTTGACGAAGGCCTCGAGGATCTTTTTCTTGCAGGTGGGCAGCGCCAGCTTGCCGGTCTCCTGGTCTACGGTCACGAAGACCACGCCCTCCGGCACTGGGAAATCGCGCACCGGCTGCTCTTTCAGCACCGTCTCCATGATCTCGGTCCACCACGGCACCACGGTGCCGCCGCCGGTCCAGTCCTTCATAGGCAGCGACATGAAGTCGTCGTAGCCCATCCAGGCCGCCGCGGTCAGGTCGGGGGTCATGCCTACGAACCACATGTCCTTGGAGTCCTGGCTGGTGCCGGTTTTGCCGGCCATCGGGCGCTTCAGGCGGGAGGCGTAGGAGCCGGTGCCGCGCTGCACCACGCCCTTCATCATGTTGACCAGCACGTAGGACAACTGCGGCGAGAAAGCCTCGGTCTCTTCGGGCACGGCCTCCTCCAGCACGCGGCCGCCCGCGTCGGTCACCTTCAGC
Source organism: Elusimicrobiales bacterium (assembly GCA_028688015.1). GTDB lineage: Bacteria > Elusimicrobiota > Elusimicrobia > Elusimicrobiales > UBA9959 > UBA9959. The sequence continues at coordinate 70,325 of JAQTZB010000011.1, forward strand.
ACGCCGAAGGGCGCGGCGTGGATGCCTCCGTTGGCGAAGGTGGAGAAGGAACTGGCGAGCTCGATGGTGCTGACGAGCGAGGTGCCGAGGCCGATTGACGGCACGGCCTCCAGGTTACGTTTGATGCCGGCGCGGTGGGCCACGTCGGCCACCAGGGTGGGCCCGACGTGCGTGACGAGGTAGATGGACGCGAGGTTGCGCGACAGCTCGAGGCCCCTGCGCAGCGTTATGCGGCCCTGGAACTTGCCGTCGAAATTATTGGGCACCCAGATCTTGAAATCTTTGTTGCCCACGAAGGGCAGGATGGCCTGGTCGATGGAATACTGGTCGGTAGCGCCCTCCAGCAGCCGCCAGTCCTTGCCGTCGTAGTAATAGGCCATCGGCATGTCTTCCACCGGGCTGGCCGGCGTATAGCCGTTCATCAGCGCGGCCATCCAGACGAAGGGCTTGAAGGTGGAGCCTGCCTGCCGCGCCGACTGCGTGGCCCGGTTGAACTTGCTCTCGCGGTAGTTGCGGCCGCCTATCATGGCCTTGATCTGCCCGGTCCTGGTGTCCAGGATCAGGAAGGCGCCCTGCAGCGTGGCGGAGGCTTTGCTGACCTCGTCCACCCCTTCCTCCTTCTCCTTGTTCGCTTCCGCGGCGGCCAGGTTCTTCCAGGCGTCCTGGTCGTACTTGGCCAGGTTCTTCTCCATGATCTCCTCGGCCGGGATCTGCATGGCCAGGTCCAGCGTGGTATAGATCTTCATGCCGCCCTTCCACAGCTGGTTGAAGCCGTACTTGGGCTCGAGCTGCTGGCGCACATACTCCACGAAATAGGCCCCGTGCCCCGCCGCCACTGCGGACTTCTCGGCGGGGATAGGCTCCGCCTCGGCGGCCGCGGCCTCTTCGGCGGTGATGTAGCGTTCGGCCAGCATCCGCTGCAGCACCAGGTGGCGGCGCAGCCGGGCGGTCTCGGGGTTGATGAAAGGCGAGTAGTTGCCGGGAGACGGGATCAGGCCCGTCAGCAGCGCGCATTCGCCCAGCGTCATCTCGGGAACGTCCTTGCCGAAGTAGAATTTGGAGGCCGACTGCACGCCATAGACGCCGTGCCCGAAAAAGATCTGGTTGAGGTAGAGGGCGAGGATCTCCGGCTTGGAAAAGTTGCGCTCGATCTGCAGCGCCAGCACGATCTCCTTGATCTTACGGACGTAGGACTTTTCCGGCTTCAGGAAGATGCCGCGCGACAGCTGCTGCGTTATGGTGGAGCCGCCGGCGGCGCGCCGGTGGGCGACGATGTTGCGCAGCTGGGCGCGAATGATGCCGCGCGGCGAGATGCCCCAGTGGCGGAAGAAGTTGCGGTCCTCCATCGCTATCACGGCGTTCTGCATGTCCACCGGGATCTTGGAGAGCGGCAGCATGGCCCGCTTCTCCACGGAGAACTCGGCGATGACCTGGTTGTTGATATCGTAAACGTAGGTGGTCAGCGAGGGGGTGTACTCGTCGAGCTTGTCCACGGACGGGATGTCGGTGAGTATCTTGCGCATCAGCAGCGCCGCGGTCAGGATGCCGGCGGCGGAAAAGATGGCTATAAGGTAGACGGCCTTCAGCACCAGCTCGCGCGCCGACAACCCGTCAAGGTAATCCAGGAACTTCTTAAGCAGGCCCATTTTTAAATTATATTAAATTATTTCCGCCCCCTCCCCTTCCCGCTTTTCCGCTGGCCGCCAAAAATGATACATTTAGCCTTATGAAAAGACTTTTATCCCTCTGCGGGGCGGTACTGCTGCTGGCCGCCTGCGGCAGGCAGGACGGCAAGGTTATAGCGAAGGTGGGCTCCGAGAAGATCACTGAGACCTACCTGCAGGAAAAATTCGCCGAGATCAGCCCGGCCGCGCAGGAGTATCTCTCCTCCAAGCCGGGCCGCCGGCAGTTCCTGGACGTGCTGATCCACGAGAGGCTGATGCTGCTGGCCGCGCGCCGCAGCCGCGTGGCCTCCGGCGACGACTACAAGGGCCGGGTGCGCCAGAAAGAGGCCGAGATGAAGGAAACCCTCCAGGCCTACAAGGATTTCATGCTGACCCGCATGTGGGTGGACGACATGCGCGAGGGCGAGCTTAAAGTTACCGACCAGGAAGTGCAGGAGTATTACCAGAAGTACCCCAGCAAGGTTACGCTCGCCCACATCCTGCTGCCCAGCTACGAGGAAGCCGAGAAGGTCATGAAGAAGCTGAAGGGCGGGGCCGACTTCGACAGGACGGCCAGGGAGTATTCGCTGGACAAGGAGACCGTGCGCCTGCCCCCGGTGATGTACGGAGAGTTCATGCCGGAGCTGGAGGACATGGCTTTCAAGATGAAGACCGGAGAGACGCAGGGCATAGTTAAGACCGCGATGGGCTTCCACATCATCAAGAAGCTCGGCCAGGACCGGGCGGAGCAGCCCCAGGCCCTGGAGCGCGTACGCAAGATCCTGGAGAAGAAGAAATTCGACACCTACCTGGCCAAGTTCCAGGAGAAGAACAAAGTGGAGGTTACCGATGAAGACTACAAATAAATTCCTTGCGGCCGCGCTGCTGTGCGCCGCCGCGCCCGCCGCGGCCGCCGTGGTGGAGGAGCTGGCCGCGCGCGTGAACAACGAGCCGGTCACCATCTCCGACTACAAGCGCGCAAAAGAGGCGCTGACCGAGCAGTACGCAGCCGCCATGCCAGACTTCTTCAAGCAGAAGGACGCCGAGGCCCAGATAGAGAAGGCCGCGCTCGACAAGCTGGTGGACGAAGCCCTGCTGCGCCAGAAGGCCGAAACGCTCAAGATGAAGGTTTACGAGCGCGAGCTGGAGAACGGGGTAGGCGAGATCCGCAAGCGCTTCGCCCGCACGCCCGCCGGCGAACAGCTGCCGCCCGAGAAGGCCGAGGCCGCCTTCCGCGCCGAGCTGAAGAAAGAGGGCGTCTCGCTGGAAGAGTTCCGCGAGCGCATCCGCAAGCAGCTGATGGTGCAGAAACTGGTGCAGGAGACCATCAAGGCCCGCGCCAAGATGCCCGGCGACGCCGAGACCAAAGCCTATTTCGACAAGATCGCGCTGGTACTGAAGGACGGCGACGCCGCGGTGAAGGACCTGGACGAAGAAGCGAAGCAGGACCTGCTGGCCGTGGCCGGCAAATTCCGCGAGATCACCGCCGAGCGCCTGCGCCTGCGCCACGTCCTCGTCAAGGTCCCCGAAGCGGCGACCCCCGAGGAGAAAAAAGCCGCGCAGGACAAGATCCTGGCCGCCCGCAAAGAACTGGACGGCGGGCTGGATTTTGACGAGGCGGTCGAGAAATACTCCGAGGACAAGGAAAGCGCCGCCCGCGCCGGCGACCTGGGCTACGTGATCAAGGGCATGCTGCCCGCCGAGGCCGAAGAGGCCGCCTTCAAGCTGCAGGTCGGAGAGAACTCGCAGCCGGTGGAGACGAAGTTCGGCTGGCACATCCTGCGCCTGGAAGAAAAGCGCGCCGCGCAGAAGCTGCGCTTCGAGCCGGTCAAGGACGACCTGGAGCAGGTGCTGGCGCAGAACTCCTTCGCCGCCGAGCTGGGCAACTACATCAAGGACCTCCGCAAGAACGCGAAGATCCAGGTCTTTATCGGCGAAAACAAGTAAAGGCCCGCGCCCTGAGCCACGGGGCAGCCGCGCCCCGTGGCTTTTTTTATGAAACCAGAACTGCTGCTCACCGCTGGCGACCCCCTGGGCATAGGCCCGGAGATCACCGTCAAGGCGCTCAGGCGCCCGGCGGTGCGCCGCGCCTGCCGCCCGACGGTCATAGGCGACAGCGCCGCGCTGCGCCGCGCCGGCTGGACCCCGGCCCTCGCGCCGCTGCTGCCCGCCGAAGCCGGGCGGTTGGATTTCGGCAGGCCCGGCCCCACGGCCGCGGGGGGTGCGGCCTCGCTGAGGGCCGTGCTGGCCGGCACAGAGTTGGTTAAGAGCGGCGCTTTCTGCGGGCTGGTGACGGCCCCCGTTTCCAAAGAAGCCTGGGCGCTCGCCGGCGCGCCGGCCCCGGCGCACACGGACCTGTTCCGCCTGCTGGAGCGCCGCGAGCCGCTGATGCTGTTCTCACGCGGCAGCGTGAACGCCGCGCTGGTCACCGAGCACCTCCCGCTGAAGCGGCTGGCCGCCGCCCTGACCAAAAAGCTCGTTCTGCAGAAGGCCCGGCTCTTCGCCTCGGCGCTGCGGGCGCTGGGCTTTAAACAGCCGCTGATCGCCCTCTGCGCGCTGAACCCGCACGCGGGCGACGGCGGCGTGCTAGGGCGCGAAGAGCTGGAGACGCTGGCCCCGGCGATCAAGGAACTCAACAGGCGCGGCCTGCGCGTGAAGGGCCCTCTGCCCTCCGACGCCGCGTGGGCGGACCATTTGGCCGGGGGCAGCGACGGCCTGCTTTGCCTCTACCACGACCAGGCGCTGGTGCCGCTCAAGCTGGCGCCCCTGAAAGGCCCGGCGGTGCACTGGACCTGGGGATTGACTTTCCCCCGCACCTCGCCCGCGCACGGCACGGCCTTCGACATAGCCGGCAAGGGGCGCGCCGACGCCGCGGGCATGGAGGCCGCCATCCTCTTCGCCGCCCGGCTGGCTTCAAGGAAAACCGGATGACGGAACTTATCGGGTACTTCGCCTCCGCGCTGGTCGCGGTCTCGCTGCTGACCAGCAACGTGCTGCGCCTGCGAGTGCTCAACCTCATCGGGGCCGTCGTCTTCGTAGTCTACGCCGGCCTGACGCACGCCTGGCCCGTGCTGGCCGTTAACCTGTTCGTGGCGGGCATAGACCTGTGGCATATCGTGGCGCTGAAGTCCAAGAAAGAGATCTTCAAACTCATGCCGGTGGGCGTGGCCGACCCGCTGCTGGCCAACTTCCTGGCCTACCACGCGCGCGGCATCTGGCAGTTCTTTCCCGACTTCGACCTGGCCGCGCTGAAGGACCCCCGCTGCGTATTCATCCTGCGCAACCTGCTGCCGGTGGGCCTGTTCGTCTACACCGAGGAGAAGCCTGACATCCGCGTGCACCTGGACTACGTGGCCGAGGACTACCGCGACCTCAAGAGCGCCCGCTTCCTGTTCAACCGCCCGCAGAACCCTGAGACCTTCGCGGGCTTCGCCAATTTCTGCGCCTCAGCCGCCTCGGACAAGCACGCCGGCTATCTGCGCCGCGTCGGCTTCGAAGAAATAGCGGGCAAGCCGGGGGCCTTCAGCAAAAAGATCTGAGCGGAACGTAAGCTTGGGGGAGCGGGAGCGCATGAACCTAAAAAGACTGGACATATTGCTGGCGGGAGACGAGGAATTCCTGGAAGACCTCCCCGACAGGACCGAAACGACGTTCTCCGGCAAAGTGCTGGATCTCCTGCGCAAGGTGACCCGAGTGGTGGACATCGTGTCCCCGCGCCTGGGCATAGTCCTGCTGGCCACGCACGCCGCCAGAGCCGGCTACTCGGTAGCCGTAGTCAACAACGTGCTGTCCTCACCGCTGAGCCGCCTGCGCTTCGCGCTCCTGCTGCGGCTCCGGAGACCGCGCGCCGTGGGCATAAGCACCGTGGCCATGCGCAAGACCGAAACCACCGCGCAGATAGTCGCCATAGCCCGGCGCCTGTGCCCGGGAGCAGCGGTGATATTGGGCGGCCAGAACGCCGTGCAGACCCCCGCCACCCGCAAATTGGCCGACCTGACCGTTACCGGCCACGGCGAGAACGTGCTGCCGCGCCTGCTGGGAGACCTGAAGGCGGGGCGGCCGCTGGACGCGCTGGACGGCCTGCACAAGGACGAAAACGGCTCCAGGATCCTGAAAGGCGACCCCTATTACGGCCCGGACGGCGGCACCCACCTGCCGGACTGGAAGTACACCACGTCTTCCAATAAAGTCATCCCCGTGGAGGGCTCGCGGGGCTGCTGGCACACCTGCGCCTTCTGTACCACTTCCAACCAGGGCCGGCAGGTGTTCCGCAAACCCGCCGACGTCCTGAGCGAGGCGCTCAACGACGTGCGCAAGTACGGCGCCAAGCAGATCCACTTCGTGGATTCCAGCTTTACCTGCAACAAGGAGTTCACGGACGAGTTCCTGCGGCTGCTCGGGGAGTCCGGCGAAAAGTTCCGCTGGAGCTGCTTCTCCCGCGTGGACGATTTCACCACCCAGCCGGGGCTGCCGGGCAGGATGGTGCGCGCCGGCTGCGTGCTCAGTTACCTGGGGATAGAGTCGGTCCACGACGACATCCTGGAGCGGATGCGCAAGGGCTACGTGCGCAGGACCATCGCCGACGGGCTGTCTAACCTCGAGGGCCTGAACGTGTACGGGAATTTTATCGTCGGCTTCCCGGGAGATACCGAGGAGAAGGTGAGGGACACGGTCGCCTTCATCGAGCGGTTCCAATTCGACAAGGTCAGCATAGCGCCGCTGTACGTGCCGCCGCAGCTCTACGCCCAGGCTCGCGCCAAGCCGGAGCTGTTCTGCCACCTGCGCGGCAAGTCCGAATTCGAGTGGGAGCACGACACCATGAACCGCGCCCGCGCCGTGGAACTGGCCGACTGGGCCAGGAAAACCCTGAACAAGCATAAAGGCCGCACTTTCGCTTATTGACGCGCGGCCCGCCGCGGGCGGCAAAGAGAACGGGAAGCCTGCGCTTCCCGTTCTTTTTTGTTCCCGGCGGTCAGTTCAGGGAACCTGGGAGAGTTTTACCGGAGAATCCTTGGGAACCACAGCGGCCGAGTAGTAGTCGTGGGCGCCCTCGCCAGCGGCCATGGCCATCGGGTCCACCTTGTAATTGACCAGGAGGTTCTTGCCGCTCTTCTGCAGCTTCGCTATCCGGAAGATGCCGTTGGGCAGGTCGGATACCGAGATCAGCACCACCACCGCGTCGCGGGAAAAATCCGGGGCTGAGAGCGGCGAGGGCCTGGGCGCCAGTCCGGAGGCGTCGCCCTCCTGGCGGCACTTGTGGGAATTGGCGAAGGCCCACCAGGTCTCGGAGGCTTTGAAGACCTTGAATTCCACCGGAGCGGTGAACAAGGTCAGGCCCTCCTGGGCCGCCCCGCGCCCCAGCTCCGGCATGGTGGACACCCGAAGCTTGGGCACGGCGCCCGGCTCACCACCCAGGTTGCGGATCTTCTTGTTGAAATCGGAATCCTTCAGGCGTATCGGCGCAGGCTTCTTCTTGCCGCCCCCCATTTCGTTGAGCATGGTCATCATGTCTTTAGGCGACTCGGCCACCCCGTTGAAGTCCCCGCTGCGCACCACGTTTATGGCCCCGTCCGCGTTGACCGCGGCAGTGGACAGGCCCTGGCGCGTGCCCGGTATCATGGAGGCGCGCACGTTGGAACCCGCCGCGTACCTGGCCGCAGCCAGCGCCTGCTGGGCCATGGCCTCGGCATTCTCCGGCCGCTCGTCCGCGGACTCCAGGTCCAGGGCCTGCGGCTTCTCTCCGCCTACCAGACTGCCGATGTAGTTAACGCCCATCAGCAGCGTGAAAACAACTATGAGCCCGCCGAAAAGATAGATGAGAGAGCGTAATATCCTGGCATCCATAGTTCAAGTATACAAAAAGGATTTAATTTTTAGTTATTATTTCTGTAACAGGGGGGCGCTAGAATTACATAGGTGGATAAGAAGTCAAGAATACTTCCTTTAATTAAGGCTATCGTGATGCGGCGCGCGGTGAACAGGAAAAAGCTATGAAATATTGGGCGTACGTCAATAACGAGATACTAGGCCCTTTCGAGAAGGAAAAGCTTCTCGAGCTGCCGTCTTTTTCTCCCGCTCTGCTCGTCTGCCCGCAGACCCCCGTGGGCGAAAAGACCGAAGACTGGAAGGAAGCCTCCACCTACCCTGAAATTTCCGCGCTGCTGGGCGGAGCCGCCCCTGCGCCCGCATCGGCACCAGCGCCGGCGCCGGCCCCCGCCCCGGTCGAGCAATTTACCCCGGAGCGCTTCTCCCCCACGCCCTCCGCCGCGCCCGTGGCGGAGCCGGCCATACAGACGGCGGCCCTTTCTTTCAAGCCCCTTACCGCGGCCAAGCCGATAGATCCCGTGCCCCCCTTGGGCCACAACGAGTCCCTGGGCAATATCACCGTCAGCCACTTCGGCAAGGGGAACGGCTCCCCCGCCCCGGAAGCAGCCCCGGCCCCCGCCCCGGCTCCTGCCCCAGCTCCGCAGGTCTCCTCTGGCTTCGACCCTATCAGCCTCTCTACCATAGCCCGCCGCACAGAAACCCTGTCCGGCCAGGACCTGCCCAAGGCCGAGGTGCCGGAAGGGCTGGCCCTGAATCAGCAAACCTTCAAACCGGCCGCCGCCGCGCCCGCTCCGGCGCCTGCCATGGAGTTCACCCCCGCGCCCGAGCCCCTGCCGGTTTTCGCCCCGGCCCCCGCGCCCGAGCCTGTCGTTTTCCCCGCGCCTGAACCGGTCCCGCCCCCTGCTGCCGCCGCCGCACCTGCGGCCGCCCCGACCATGGACCTCGGCGCGCTGCAGGCGCTGGTGCAGCGCCTTGACGCAATCTCCGCCTCGGCCGCCACCCGCAAAGACGTGGATTCGGCCATAGACCCGCTGCGCCTCAAGCTGGACCAGATGGGAGAAGTTATCTCCTCCATCAAGAACTCCCAGTTCCAGCGCGAGGTCATGGACAAGCTGCTTTACCTCGAGAACGCGGTCGGCGACCTGAAAGACGCCCTCAAGCGCCAGGCCGCCGCGCCGGCCCCCGCCGCGGCCCTGGCCCCGCAGGAAATGAAGATAGAGCGCAACTCCGATACCGTTTTCGGCGTGCAGCATGCCCCCAAGCCGGCCGAGAAGGCCAAGCCCGAGCCCGCCAAAGAGCCCGAGAAGCAGGAAATAAAGGACGAAGGCAGCAAGCCCTCCAGGATAGTTCCCATAATAAAGAAGGTCCTTAAGTTCATCCTTACGCTGGTCCTGCTGGCGGCCGTACTTGGCGGCGGCCTCTTCGGCCTGAAGACCTTCGCCCCCGACATCTTCAAGCAGATCCCGGTGCTGCCGGGCCTGGTCGCCAGCCTCCCCTTCCTGGGCGGCACGGCGGCCCCCGCCGGCGCGCCCGAAGCTCTCCCCGCGGGCGGCGAGCAGCCCGCTGCCGGCCAGGAGCAGGCTCCCCAGGGGCAGCCCGAACAGACCGCGGCGCCCTTAACCCCCGAACAGCAGGAAGCCCAGCGCCTGGCGGCCCAGGAGCAGGTCAGGGCTGCGCAGCAGAAACTGCCCGACGTCCCCGCCAAGGTGGTGCCGGAAGTGATCTACATCACCCGCACCTACAAGACCAAGGCCTCCGGAGTCAACACGCTGGAGAACAAGATCTACGAGCACGCCGGCAAGGCTGGCGGCAACGTAAACGGGACCAACTGGAACGTCAGGCCCACCCAGCTGGAAGGCTCTTACGAGATAGACGCGCTGGTCCCCGGCAAGGCCGGCACGCTGACCTACACTTTCCTGGTGGACCACGCCAAGAAGACCGTGGTGCCGGTGAACGAGGGCGCGGTCAGCGCCTTCGAGGCGCTGGTCAAGGACGGCGCGCGCAAGGGCGCCGCCAGGCCGGCCGCCGCCAAGCCCGCCAGGGCCGCGCCTAAAGCCGCGGCTAAACCCGCGGCCAGGCCCGCGGCCAAGAAAGCCGCCGCCGAGGGCGAAGACGAATACGAATATGTCTACGAAGACGAAGAAGGCGCCGAGTAGCGCGCCCTGAGCCGAAGAAAAAGGAGGGAACCTTTCCCCTCCTTTTTTCTTGTCCTGCGTGAACTACTTGCGCGCGGTGGTGAGGCGGCGCCTGGCGGCCGCGGCGCGCAGCGCTATGGCCACCAGTTCCTTCAGGACTTTTTCCGGCTTCAGGCCGGTCTTCTCCCACAGGCGCGGGTAGAGGCTGTGCGACGTGAAGCCGGGCAGCGTGTTGATCTCGCAGAAGTAGGCCCTCTTAACGTTCTTGGGATCCACGAAGAAATCTATCCTGGCCATGCCCGAGCCGCCCAGAGCCAGGAAGATCTTAACTGCCAGGTCCCGCAGGCGCGACGCGACCGCGGCCGGCAGGGGCGCCGGCAGCAGGAATTCCATGCCGTCGTCGTCGAGGTATTTGGCTTCGTAGTCGAAGAACTCGTGCCTGCCCTTGGGCACTACCTCGCCGCATACGCTGGCGGCCGCGCCCTCTGGAGAGCCCAGCACTCCGCAGACTATCTCGCGGGCCCTGTCCACGCCTTTCTCTATCATGACCGCGGTGTCGAAACGGAAAGCATTGAGGACCGCGGGGCGCAGTTCCGAAGGCCGCTTGACCTTGGCCACGCCCACCGACGAGCCCTGCGCAACCGGCTTCACAAAAAGCGGGAAGCCGAGCCGGAGCGCCTTCTTTAGCAGCGGCCCCATGGCCTCGCGCTGGTGGGCGCGGATGACCACGTGCGGCAGCACCGGCACGCCGTCCAGGGCGGCGAGTTCTTTGGAAATTATCTTATCCATCCCCACGGCCGAGGCGGTAACCCCGCAGCCGGTATAGGGCAGGCCGGCCAGTTCGAAGAAGCCCTGCATAGCGCCGTCCTCGCCGGTAGAACCGTGGACGATGGGGAACATGGCGTCGGGCTTTACGCGGCCGCCGCCCCGCTTCAGGAAGCAGCCCGCGCCCAGCGAAGGCTCCAGTTCCGGGCCGGAGAGCCGCCGGCCGGCCAGCAGGTCGGCCAGTTTTACCAGGCGCCAGGCCCCGGCGCGCGGGGCGTAGAAGGGCAGCACGGAGAAACCCGCGGCCTCCAGTTTAGCGCAGACGGTCTTGGCGGACTCTATCGACACCTCGTGCTCCGGGGATTTCCCACCGAAGACCACGGCGATTTTTTTCCTCATGTTCCTTCCTTTAATTTCCCGGCTATGGTTCCCCCGCCCAGCACCCTGTCACCCTCGTAAAAGACGGCGGCCTGGCCCGGGGCCACGGCGAACTGCGGCGCGACCAGCCGCACCTCCGCCCTCCCGCCCGGCAGCGGCCTGACGGCGCAGGCCGCGGGTTTGTGGCGGTAGCGGATCTGCACCGAAGAGGCAAATTCTTTTTTGCCAGGCGGAGCCAGCCAGTTCAGGCCGGTCAGGGCGAACGCGGAGCCGTGCGCGGCCGCCAGCGGCCCCAGCACTACCTCGTTGGCCTCCGGCCGCACCTCGGCCACGTAGAGCCGCTCCCCGCCGTAGACCCCGGTGCCGCGGCGCTGCCCCACCGTAAAGTTGAAGAAGCCGTTATGCCTGCCCAGCCGTTTGCCGCTGAGGTCCACCATGTACCCCGGGCGCGGCTTCACGCCGGCGTATTTCTTCAGGTAATGCGTATAGTCGCCCTCGGTGATAAAGCAGATATCGTTGGATTCCGGCTCGGACGCCGAAGGCAGCGAGAATTCCGCCGCTATCTTGCGCACCTCTTTCTTGGTCAGGCCGCCCAGCGGGAACAGCACGCGCCCCAGGTCCTGTCGGCGCAGGCAATAAAGGAAGTAGCTCTGGTCCTTCAGCGGGTCGGCGCCGCGGTAGAGGCCGTACTCTCCTCCCTCTTTCTTTATCACGGCGTAATGCCCGGTGGCCAGCGCGTCGGCGCCCAGCGACAGCGCCAGGTCCAGCAGGTAGGAGAACTTCAGGTGGCGGTTGCACTCCACGCAGGGGTTGGGCGTGGCGCCGGCCAGGTAGGAGGCGGTAAAGTTGTCTATGACGGTTTTGGAGAACAGCCCCTGCGCGCTCTTGAAGTAGTGGCGGATGCCCAGCGCCTGCGCCGAGGCGCGCGCCTTGGCGGCGCTGTCGGCGCCGCCGCAGCACTTCACCGCGTTCCTGCGCTCGGCAAAAAGCCGCAGCGTGACGCCAATGACCTCATGGCCCTCTGCCTTAAGCAGGGCCGCGGTAACGGACGAGTCCACCCCGCCCGACATGGCCACGACTATTTTTTTCTTCATCACCCGTCTATTTTATATTTTTAGAGAAGCCAAAGACGAAAGCCTTGCCGACCGGGAAGCGCTATTCCGACCGGGTCGCCGCTTTGCTACGCCTGATGACGCCACTGGTAAGCCTTGTCTCGGCAGTAAACATCGCGTCAGCGAGTTCTTCCCCCAGATTCCGGCCTGCTTCGCTGGCTGCGTTAACCGCCGCCTTCGAAGGCATGTCGTGAAGACCTTTCCCCTGGACCTCAACAGCGACTAGATTATCCTTGTCTCCCATACGGGCAAAAGCCGCCTTGCCGCCAGCGGAAAAAACGGCCGATCCGAACATGTCCTCGCTTCGCTTCAGATTTATCTCACCGGTGAGTTCAATGGAAGGAGCAACCTGGTCAAGCTGGAAGTTTTTTTCGGAAAGCGCGCTCAACAAAGCTGAACTGAAGGCACTAGACTGATCTAGCGCGAGGTTTTTAAGGTCCATGGAAAATTTAAAGCGGTGGCAACAGGCCACTGCTCCGGCAAGACCTTCCCTGGCGGCATCGCGCAGCAAAGATACATCTCTTAACTTTTTATCTCCAGTGACTGTAGTGGGATCCAATTTCGCGCTTGAGTTTATAACTCCGGCAAATCCTTTAAGCGCTTGCCAACAGGCATTGCCCGCCAGACTTTGCTTTGCTTCGTAGAAACGGCGAAGCGAAAGACGCGCGCGCGTTATATCCGCCCTTTCCCTCCGCAACCTTTCCTTCTGCGCCTCCTGTCGTGAGTAACTGGTCAGCACGTAAACGTCATACTTTTCCAGCGTGACAAGCCCCTCGACGCGTGTAATCCTTTCATAATATTGATCTTCCACGCTGTACCCATTCAACCGAACGGAGGCGCGAGATGTTATCTGCCTCATAATATCCTGCTGCGTATCGGAAAGGATATCGCGGGTTTCCGAACGCACTTCGGAAGTTATAAAATGCGCTATTTTGGCCGCGGCATCCCTCGTCGCGGCATCCAAACCTGTTTCCAGATTTTCCGCGCCGGTACAAATCCCGACGAAATGGACTTTGTCTCCGCTCCGCTGTTGCAGCTGGTCGACCCATGAGGGTCGAACAGCGGCTGATGCCTGTCTCTGGATCTTTGCCGGGGCACCGCAAGATAGGAACGAAAAAACCGCCGCGATCAGCAGGCCCCCGACCGGGTCTATCCCTCTTGGCGACGTACTATTTCGCATCGAGGCCCTGCTTTTTCAACTCCTCTTCGTTTTTTTGCATTTGCCGTACAGAATCCTGCTCGTGCAGGTAAGGAGGATAGGGATACAGGAGATACGCTTTCTTAAGATATTTCAGGGCCTGGTCATATTGGGAGGAATATTCGAACGCCAGGCCCAAATTCCAGTAAGCCTTTGCGATCTGCGCAGGCTTAAGCTCCGGGTTCACTTCTGCCGCCTTTGCGGTGCGGTGAAATGTTTTGATCGCTTCCTTCATTTCGCCCATCTGCGCATGGCGTATTCCCAGTTCCAGGCTAGGCATATCGCTGTCCCTGGAAAAGGGAACAAGCCGGCGTTCCTGCCAGGGAGTGATTTTTGATAAAAAATAATTCAGATCGCTAGTCAAAGCGCACGATTCGAGGGCATTCGGCTTACTTGGACATTGAGGCACGCCGTCAATCGCCGACCCGCGCTCCGAACATCTGCCGCCGAACCGGCTGGATTTAATAATCGACCCGGTCTGGACATCTATAAGGTCTACCGCGCCAAAACTTCTGGCTGTACAGGTTTTAGTATACTGGGTGCAGGGGAGTGAAACACGCTGCGCGGTTTTCCCGCTGCCGTAAACACTCGTGCATGTCATGTTCTGGGATTGCACTTCCTCATCCAGCCTGACTTCTATCCCCCGCCCTATAATCAGCGCAGCGCTGCTCAACAGCCTCCCCAGCTTAATTCTAAACTTTGGATCAGCAAAATCAGACTGATTTATTTTAAGCTCATGAAGAATCTGATTTAGCTGTGACCGATCGGTAACGCTGTAAATACCCCCGTCTACAAGCCGCTCTTTAATATATCCAGCAGCAGACTCGCTCCATGAGCCGGTAAACTCCCCTATCGCGATACGCCTATAGCCGGACATATCCACCGAGGCGGGGTGATTAATCAGTATCGGCACCCTCGTAGTAGTTGAGCACGCCGAAAAGATACAGCACGCGCTCAGCAAACAAAACCGGAGGTATCCCATATGTATTGCGGCCGACCCGCTCAAAATACGTCAAGCCCCATCGTGCAGAATCCCTGACCCTGCACATGAGTCAACTAGCGTGCACTAAAATCTGCGGCGAAGGGTATCACACACACACCGAAGTTACAGTACCGTGTTACTGCGGCTCGGGTTTTTCCGAGGCCAGCTCCGATATCAACCTTTTGGAATTTTCAGTTATATATTTCTGAAACTGCGGGTCGGACTCCCTGGCGGTATTCAAGGCGGCTTTAACCGCCGCAGTATCCAATTTAACCAACGAATAAACCGATCCGTCGACCGGGTCAAACCAGTGCTCTATTGGTATAGCTCCGGAGAGATTCATTTCAGTTTTGCCGCCCTGCTTCCTGCCGACATCCTGCGTCGGAATCTGCGTGGCTCCGACCTTGTTAGACATAGAAAAGTCTTTATGCACGCTGTCTAATTTCACATTAATCATCTTTGCGATATTTTCCCGGGCACGCTGGTCTGCCGTATCAACGGCCAAGGACTTGTCCGATATGTCCGTTACTACGCCTACGCCATAGAGGTAACCATCGTTGAACGAGGCGGCGAGTTGTTTTGCCCACATCGGAGCGGATGGGGACGCCGGAGCGACAACTATTTTCGGCACCTCAACCGTTTTACTACCGCCGCAAGCGCTCAAGGATGCGCCAAGTATCGCACAGCATGTGATTTTCGCAAAACCATTGTTAGTCATAATATCAGCACCTCATTATCCTATAATTTCAGTCGTCTACCTTTTCAAAAACGACATCCAAGGTTAACGCGATACTGTTTCCAGTATCCATGGGGATCCGTAAATTACTGAGTTATCGATGGGATTACCCCCCCCCTTTAATGCCTTACCAATTGTATCAAATTGACACAATTTTGCTTCGTAGCGCAAAAATGTATTAATCGCTTTCCCGGAAGCCCCCCCAGCATCTATAATACCGGGGATTCGATAGTTACTGGCCGAAGTCGAAGCCTTTGAAGAGGTCCTCTTCGGCCTGGTTGCCCGCGGGCGCGGCCGTATCCCCGGCCTCCGGCTTGACCGGTTCAGGCCCCTTGGCGCCGGGCAGGCTCTGCATGCGGCCCTTGCCCTCGCCAACCGGCTGCACTATGATCTTGCGCACGCCCTCGGCGAAGGCCAAAAAGCCGGTGTCGAGGTTGAAATAGAGACGGAAAGGCGACTCCTTCATCTGCGGCTCGTACGCCTTGCCCAGGTTCATCCGCTGCTGGTCCCAGCCCGGGTTATAGACCAGCTTGCCGCGCACGTCCACCTCGTTGTCGGTGACCGGCAGCGAGAAGTGTATCTTGAAGAGCCCCATCGTGTCGCTGATGCCGGGCGCGAAAGAGAGGTTGATGCCGGCGCCGGCGTTCTCTTCCATGGCGAACGCATCCGCGCCGTCGCCGCCGCCCGCGCCGCCCTTGCCGGCGTCAGGCATTACCTTCACGGTGACGCCCTCTATGGGATTGCCCTGGTAATCGGTGATCACGCCCTGCACGTTGCCGTCCAGGAAGGTGCCCATCTTGGTGGTGGAGAAGAACAGGAATTCGCGCTTGCCGGTGACTTTCCGGGTGAGCGAGAGGTCGCCGACGCGGGAGTCGGTGAAGTCCACCACCTTCAGGCGCTTAAGCCCGCCCATGCAGCCAGCCAGCGGGGCGGCCAGGAAAGCCAGGACAAAAAGTTTCATCAGTTGCTTCTTCATAGATCTAGTTGCCTCCCTCCGCGGGGGCTTCGCCGGCCGCTGCCGGGGTCTCGGGCGCGGCCGGAGTCTCGGCCGGCGGGGCCGGCGCTTCGCCGGGGCCGGGCAGCTGCGCTTCGGCCCCTTCGGGCGGCTTGGGCGCGGGGGCGCCTACCAGGCCCGGCGGCTGCGGCGCGTCGGGGTAAGGGTTGTTCTTGATGAAGAACACCACGCGGCGGTTCGTCTTGCGGTTGGCGCTGGAGGTGTTGGGGACCTTGGGGTGGTATTCCCCGTAGCCCACGGCCGCCATGCGCTTGGGCGGGAAGTTGGCGCCCAGCATGGACATGACCACGCTGGTGGCGCGGGCGGTGGACAGTTCCCAGTTGTTGGCGTACTCTTTGGTGGCTATCGGGATATCGTCGGTATGGCCTTCCACCACGATATCGTGCTTCTCGGCCAGCTTGTAAAGCACCGGGGAGATCTTGTCGAGCTGCTGGCGCATCTTGTCGGTGAGCTCGGCGCTGCCGCTCTCGAAGAAGGCCATGTCGCTCTGCTCCTCCATCGTTATGCGCATGCCCTCCTTGTCCATCTGCACGCTGCCGGACATCTTGCCTTCCTTGATCATCTCCTGGATGTCCTGCTGCGCCTTCTGCATGTCCTTGTTGAGGGCGGCGGAAAGGGCGTAGAGAATGACGAAGAAGCAGACCAGCTCGGTCATCAGGTCGGCGTAATTTACCATCCACGGGGGCGCGGGCTCGCCGACGGGCGCCACGCGCCTGTCGTCCTCCGGGATCATTCCTTTTACGGCTCTTACGGGCATAAATCGCTCTCCCGGGGCTAGGCCGGGGTCTCTTTCTTGATGGCGGCGCGGGCGGCGGGGTCCAGGTAGGCCTTCAGGTTGGCCTCCACCACGCTGGGCGTAGCGCCGCTCTGCAGCAGCAGCACACCGCGGATGATGATCTCTTTGACGAACAGCTCCTCGTCGGAGCGGTTCTTGAGCTTACCACCCATGGGCATGAACAGCCAGTAGCCCGACGCCAGGCCGTAGAAAGCGGCCGCCAGGGCGAGGGCCATGCGGCGCGGCACCTGCGCCACGTCGTCGATGGAGGAGAGCATCAGGATCATGCCCAGCACCGTGCCGATGATGCCGAAGGCAGGGGCGTAGGTGCCCAGCGCGTTGAAGATCTCGCGGCCGTTCTTGTGGCGCTCGCGGATGAAGTCGATCTCGGTCTCGAGCATGTTGCGGATGAACTCGTGGTCCGCGCCGTCGATGACCAGCTGCACGCCGCGTTTGAGGAAGTCGTTGTCGATGGCTTTCACGTCGCTCTCGAGCGACAGGAAGCCGTCCTTTTTGGCCTTCTGAGACAGCGACACGAAGGTGGTGACCAGGCGCGAGGTGTCCTCGCCTTTGGTGGTAAGCACTTTCTTCAGGATCTTGCCGGAGCCGATCACCGAGGAGAGCGGGAAGTTGACCAGCAGCGCGCAGAAGGTGCCGCCCATCACGATGAGGAAGGCCTCGATGTTCATGAAAGGCTTGAAGCCCGCGATGCCTTCCTGCAGGTAGACGGACCCCAGCACGAAGCCCATGAAGACCACGATACCGCTTAATGTGCCTATATCCATGAGAGCAGCGTCTCCTTACTTTTTCTCGTAACCTTCCAGCGGATTAACGCATTTCCTTTCGGAATAAACCTTCTTCTTGTACTCGACGATCAGGGCGATGACTTCGTCAACCGGGTTCTTGACCAGGTAGCGGTTGCCGGTGGCCAGGTTGATCACCGTATCCGGGGCGCTTTCCACGGTCTCGATCAGTTCGGCGTTGACCACCACGAGGGAGCCGTTCAGTTTCTCGAGTTTTATCATGTCTTTCAATTATACTTTAAATAAAAATACTGGCGGCGGACGACCCTGGTCCCCCCCCCCGCCGTAAACTACGTTCCGGCCCCGGCCGCAGTTACTCTTTTTTGCCCTTCAGGGCCCACTTGAGGCGCCCGCCCAGGGAGGCCTCTATGGCCCGGTATTTCTCCAGCTCGGCGGCCAGCTCGGCGGCGCGGGCGTTCTGCGCCGCGTCCTGTTCGGCGGCGGCGGCCTGCAGGCCGGCGGCCCTGGCCTGCTCGGCCTCTATCTGGGAGGCCGCTTCCTGGGCCTGGAATTCCATCTGCTGGATCTTCTGCTTGAGGAAGAGCAGCTCGGATTCGAAGCGGGAGCGGTTCTCGGCCTCAAGCCGCAGGTTCTCGGCCTGGGCCTTCAGGTTCTCGCCCTGCCCGCGGAGGGCTTCGTCGGCGGCGGCTTTCTGGGCGGCCAGGGCGGAGTACCCCTCGCGCAGGGCGGCGTACTCGGCGGCTAGGCGCTGGCGGTCGGTCTCCAGGGCGCGCGCCGTCTTCTCGGCCTCTTCTTTCTGGCCGGCCAGCATGGCGGCCTGCTCATCGCGCAGCTTTACCGAAGCCGCGGCGCGGGACAGCTCTTCTTCAAAGTGTTTGCTCTTCTCCGCCAGGGCGCGGTCGAAGGTGGAGGCGTCGCCGGCGAGGCGGCGGTTCTCGGCCTCCAGGCGGGCCACAGCTTCCTGCGCGCCGGCCGTAGAGGCGCGGGCTTCCTTAAGCTGGTCCGTGTAGAAGGACTCCAGCTGGCGCTTAAGGGCGGCTTTCTCTTCCTCGGCGGAAAACTCGTACTTCATGCGCAGCTGGGAGAGCTTGGCGTCGAAGTCGGCCTGGCGCTCCCCGGAGAGTCGGGCGAGCTCGGCCTGCTGGGCCGCGGCCTGGCGGGCCATCTCGGCCTGCTTCTCGGCGGCGGCGGCGGCCAGCGCGGCCTGCTTCTCGGCTACGGCGGCGGCCAGCGCGGCCTGCTTCTCGGCCAGTTCCGCCTGATGGGCGCGGTTGAGCTCTGCGATCTTTTCCTCGTGGCGGCGGTTGAACTCGGCGGTGAGCTCTGAGCGGAATTTCTCAAGCTCTGTGGCGGCGCGGGCGGCCTGAGCCTCCAGTTCGGCCTGGTGGGCGCCCTTTATCCCCTCGCTCTCCTGGCGCAGCTTGCGCAGTTCCTCGAGCTGGCCGGCCATGCTCTGGGCAAGCTGCATCTTCTCCAGCTTCAGCTGGCCGCGCTCCTTCTCGAGCACGGCGTTGATGGCCTGCACGCGGGCCACGAAGCCCTTGATCTTCATGAGCTCGGAGATGGCGCGGATCTTCTCGCCCGACACGTCGGCGAGGAGCTTTTCCTTCTCCTGCAGCTGGGCCTCGTAGCTTTCGGCCGCTTTGCGGAGGGCCTCGTTCATCTCGGAATTCTTGCGGTCGGACAGGGTGCCGATCTCGGCCTGCAGGCGGCCGATCTCGCCCTGCAGTTTCTCCGCCTCGTAGCGGTTCTTTTCTTCGCGGTGGGACGCTTCCAGGCGGGAAGTCTCCTCGCGGCCGCGCAGGGAGGCGTTCTCGGCCTTGAGGTCGGCGATCTCGCGCTCCTTCTCGGGCATCATCTTGATCCAGCCCTCGATGGAAGCCTTCTCGCGCTCGGCGCGCGCCACGTCGTCGCGCAGCTTGGCGGCCTCGCGCTCGGTCATGGACTTCTCGAGCGAGACCTTGCGGAATTCGTCCTCCACGTCGCGCAGGCGCTCCGCGGCGGTCTTCAGCGAGCGGATCGTCTCTTCGCGGCTCGAAATCTCTTTCTGCCACTGGGCCTTCTCGTCCAGCCAGCGGCGCTCCATCTCCTGGAGGCGGTAGATGAAGTGGCCCTCGGTGTCGCGGCCCTGGGTCTCGCGCTCGGACATCTGGTTCTTGAGCGTGGTCATCCAGGTCTCGCGCTCCTGCGCCAGGCGGGACTCCATCTCTTTGATCTTGGACTTCAGGGTGAGGCGCTCCTCCTCGACCTCGTGGTCGCGGCGGTCGCGGCGCATCTTCTCCTGTATATCCTTAAGGGAAGTCTCCACGCGGGAGGAGAGGACCTCGTCCTGCTGGCTCTTCAGCGTGGCCAGCAGCGCTTTCTCTTTCTCGGCCGACAGGAGCTTCTCCATGTCGCCGATCTTCTTCTCCAGCTTGTCCTTCTCCTCCTGCAGGCGGCGGGACTCCGCTTCGGCCGCGTCCTTCTGCGCCTGCGTGGGGCCGGCGGGAGGCGCGGACTGCTGGAAATTGCCGGGCAGGGCCGGGAACGCCGGGGCCTGCATACCGGGCAGCTGGGGCATGGACGGCAGAGAAGGCTTGCCGCCGGGAGGAAGCGGCGGCAGATTGGGTTTGGCCATGCCCGGGGGAAGCGGGGGCATGCCAGGTTTAAATTTGTTCTTGTCCTTGTCGTCCATAAACATTGCGCCTAAAGCCGGTATCACGTCTATATTCTAAAAGAACCCGATTTCTATTTGGTTACAAGATTGTTAACAACTTAAAACCCATCTTACGGGAGCAACCCTGAAAGTTCGGCGAGGGTGTGCCTTCGCAGGGGCCTCAGTCGGCCCGAGCTTGCGTAGCGCGAGGGCCGATCTGACAGAGCGAGCCACGGTGTGGCGAGCGTACCCGGAGAAGGCATACCCTCGCCGGACCCCCACTATTATCTCCCGACGCTGGCTTTAAAGCCCGCCAGCCATTCGGTGGCGGCGGGGTCGCCCGACAGCGCCGCGTACTTTTCGTAGGCAGCCACTGCCTCGTCCACGCGCTGCAGCCCGTAGTAGGCCGCGCCCAGGTACTGCCAGGTAGTCGCGTCGCCCGGGTTCTGGGCCGAGGCGTATTCCAGGTACTGCAGGCTTTCCTGTACCTGCCCCTGGTTGTACATGTTGATGCCGGCCTCTGCGTACTGCCTGGCCTGCGCCGCCTGCTCGGGCGAAGGGCCCGCGGGGACCTCTTCCTTGGGCGCGGCGCCGCCCGAAAGCTTCTCGTACTTCATGCGGCGCTCGTCGCCGGAGGACAGCTCGGCGCCGTCTATCAGGTAGACCTCCTGCGAAGAGCCGCCGCGGGAGGCGATCTTGCCCTCCGCCTCCAGCGCCTTGACGGCGTCGAGGATCTTCATCTGCGCCTCGTCCTGCTGGCCCTGTGTGACGTTGCCGGAGTACTCCATGATCTCCTTGATGGCGTTCACCGCGCCCGAAGACATGTTGGCGAAGAACTTGTTGGCGATGGCCGGGTCCGCCTTGGCCACGGCGCGCGCGATGTCCTCGTTGTTGAGTGCGCGGATGATGGTCTGGATGTCGCGGTCGGCGAACTCTACGATATCCTCGAACATCAGCACGATGCGCTTGACCTTGGCGTAGATGTCCGGCTTCTGTGTCTTGAGGTACTCTATAATGTTCTTGCGGGTGGCCGGGTCCGAGTCCTCGAGCATCTTGGACAGGCGCTCGATGCCGCCCATCACGAAATCGACGTTTTCCTTGATGTCCCGGTCTATGGCGTCTATCTGCTCGCGGGTGGCCTGCCGCACGGTCAGCGCCTCCAGCGCCACGCGGCTCTGCATCTCCACCGGCAGCATGGACAGCGCCTGGCGGGACAGGTCGGGCTTCATATAGCTCAGCACCACGGCTATCACCCACGGGTCTTCCTTCCTGAGCAGGAACAGGTAGATGAGCCGCTTGAGGTTTTCCTCGTTGAGGTAGGTGAAAGGTTCAAATTTCTTCATACTTTCGTCCTCGTCTTCTTTCTTCTCCTCTTCTTTCTGGAGGAAGTTCATGTCTATGCTCTGGTGGCCCTCGGTCTCCTCCTTGCCCTCGTCTTCGCCGCCCCCGCCGCCGCCACCCTCTTCGCGCTTGTCCTCGATATTGACCTCGGCGCCGGGCTTGGCCATCAGGGCCTTGATGTACTTGCGGAAGAAACCCCACAGGGGGCCGAACAGGAACAGCAGCAGCAGCAGGAACAGCAGCGCGTAAAGCAGGGGCAGGTAGACGGACGGGCGCTTGAGGTCGTCCAGCGGGTTGGCCGCCTTGAACTTGGTCGGCTTGAACAGCACGGTGGGCGCGTCCTTCTTGCGGATCTTGTAAGGCAGCAGGAAGTCGTCCACCCGTTCGCGGGCCAGCTTGACCGCGGCGGGCGGCAGCGCCTCGTCGTGGATGACGGTGAGCTGGAAGCGGGTGATCTCGGTCTCCACGCCGTAGCGGATCTCCTGCACGCCCTTGGCCTGCTGGGCCTGCTGGCCCGAGGCTGCTTCGGGGCGTTTGTTCTCCCCCCCCAGCACCGAGCGGGGCTTGGGGATGCCGGGCAGGATGAAATCGGTGTCGGGGCTGTCGGCGCCTGCGCCCTTCTCCTTGTACTTCTGCATGATGCCCAGGCCTTCCTTGGTCTGCTCGGCCTTCTTGGCTATCACTTCCAGCTCCACGTCAGCGAAGACGAACGACCGGTCGGCCCCGAGGATGGGGTCGAGGATCTCCTTCTTGATCTTGGTTTCGGCCTCGCGGCGCAGGCTGTCCTGCTTCTCGAGCAGAGAAGTCTCCATCAAAGGATTGTCCGGGGCGTCCGCGGCATACATCCGCGCCGCCCCAGAGCCCACCAGGAGCGCCAGGACCAGCGAAAGCTTCCTCATACAGTATTTATTTTATCTTTATCCTATTACAGAAAAGTTTCAGAAAGGTCAAAAGGGAATTACCCGCGGAGGGATCAGCGCTTCGCCGCCTGCCGGGACACCCTCCTGGCCATCGGCGTAAAGACCATGCTTGCCAGGAAATAGCCGAAGAACGGCACATCCAAAGCGAGCGCCAGCCGGCGCATAAGCACCCCGGCTTCGGAATTCCCCGGAGAAGAGAGCACCAGGATCAGGGCGAAAAGCGTTCCCAGGACGCTGACCTTCACCGCCCCCGACGCGGCATACTCCAGTATCTCCGCCGAAGCCGCGGCTGTTTCGGCGTCGCCCGGCGCCGCCCCGAAAAAGCCGCAGCGCAGGGCCGCCAAAACCTCTCCCGCGGAATAAGAAGCCGCCAGGAACAGCCCTAAGCCGATAAAAACAATCAGCAGCGCCTCCAAATTGAGAAAGGGCCTGAACCCGCCCATCCCCTCGCCCAGATAGACGAAAAAGACAAGAATCGCCGCGAAAATGGCCGAATGGACGGATGATCTCATACCCTGTCTCCTTATATCGGATCCCCACAAACGCCGGGGCGCTCGTGGGTTGGCGGCCTACCGCGAGGGGCAGGAACGCAAAACGCGCTCGCGCACACCGTGCGCTCGCTCCGCATTCGCCCTCCGCGCTTACGCAAGCGTCGGGCTCACGAGGGTTTTGCTAACCCTGCCCCTCGCGGTCTCCGCTGGTGGCTCGCTTGGAATAGACTGAGCAACATACGGAGGGGGACGGGCGGGGAGGGGTTCCTGGCGACTTTGGGGAAGGGGGGCCCCGCCCATAGTTTCCCAAGGGCGGGGGGAAACCGCGCAACGGTTTCCCTCTGCCCAGGAGCCAGGGGCCCCTCCC
>JAQTZB010000013.1 GCA_028688015.1 Elusimicrobiales bacterium
CATGACGCCAGCCGGTCCTTCAGATAAAGATACTGTTGGTCCGTGCTGTAGCCCGCCAGGCCGATGTTCAGGAAAACGGCGCCGGGGGTTTCCTGGTTCAGCCGGGCGGCGAAGGTTTCGCCGTCGTCCACGCCCAGGCCGAAGGTGAAACTGTCGCCCAGCAAGGCGTAACGGCGCTTGCCTGCCTCGCGTCGCGGCCAGGCCCCGCGCAACCCGAAAGGGTTGGTGCTGTAGCGCACGTCGAAGTCGTAATGCCGGTGCCGTCCGTGCCAGTCCGCCGCCATGCGCCACCCGAGCCGCTGGTCGTACACCAACAGGCCCGGGTCGATCTTTTCGGCGGCCTGGATCCGCCGGGCCTGCCAGCCAAGCGCCAGGTCGGCCCCCGACAAGGCGACGGCAAAGCCCAGCACAACCGCAATGGATGCGTAAACGAAAGAGCGTGGGCGGCTGATGTTTGGCGCGTCTTTCATTTCGCCGCCGGAATCCCGTCAAAGGTCTTGTCCGTGCCGCAGCCCCGGGCGCTCCAGACTTCGCCCAGCGTTTGTCTGAACGGCCGGATCCGGTCTTGGTGGGCGGCGGGAAAGGCCTCCGCCGTCCATACGCCGGCCGCGGCCTTCAGATAAGCCGCCGATTGCCACAGATGGTCGCAGCCCTTGGCGGCGGTGTCGGCCAGGTGTTTCAGCGCCACCGCCTGGTTGAAGCGGGTCGACGCCCACTCCATCGGGTGGAGCGTGCGGTTGTAAACCTTCTCCGCCGCTTGGAAGGCGGCGATGGCTTGCCTGCGGTTGCCGTCGGGTTCGCCGGTGGCCAGCCGGTCCAAGGCCAGGCCAAGGTTGTTCTGGGCCTCGGCCCATTCCAGCGGATGCTCGTCGCGGGCGAGCATTTCCAACGCCGCCCGGAAAGCCGCGACCGCCTGCGCGAGGTCGTCACCACCGTCGCCGCCGCGTGACTCGGCCAAGGCCAGCAGGGCCTTGCCAAGCTTGTTCTGGGCCATGGCCCATTCCAGTGGATGCCCGTCGCGGGTGTACACGGCCAGCGCCAGGCGGAATGCGGCGATGGCATTATTTAGGTTGCCGACCCGATAGCCGGTGCCCATGTCAAGCCAGGCGGTGCCCAGATTGGTTTGCAGCTTCGCCCGCAACACCGGGTCGCCGTCACAGGCGAGTCCGCCCGGCGCCGAATTGAACGCGGCGATGGCCTGCCTCAGGTTTTCGCCGCGGTCGCCGTCCAGGGATTCGGCCCATGCCAGCCCCAGGTTGTTTTGCAATTCGCACCATTGCGCCGATCCGTCCGCGACCTGCATCACCGCCTGCCTGAGCAATTCGACCGCCCGCTTCCGGTGGGCGGCGATATCCCCCTGCCGCGCTTGGCTGTGCGCGATGGCGGCGTTGCGGAGGGCGGCGGCGTCTTCCGGTTGCAAGGCCAGCGCCTGCTCGTAGGATTTCACGGCGCGGTCGAACTCCCCGGCGTTGTACCAGTTATGGCCTTCCAGCGTGATCAGGCGGAACGCCAGGGCGACAGGCTCCTGCTTGAGCGCGTCGAGGGTGAAGCCCGCCCCGTTGTCGTTTTTCAGGGCGATCTTGGCGAGCACGTTTTGCTCGTCGTTGCCTTGCCTCAGCAACAGCCTGGCCTTGCCAAGCAATTCGGCCGGCAGTTGCCGTTGGGTGGGGTCTTCGCCGATTTGGCGGGGCGGCAGGATCTCGCGCAAGCGGGCTTCGATCAAATCGGCTTCCCGTTGGGTGACCGCTTCCAAGCCATCGGCCGGGCGTTCTTGCCGCAGCCAGAGCCACACCGCCGT
This sequence comes from Elusimicrobiales bacterium, assembly GCA_028688015.1. Lineage (GTDB taxonomy): Bacteria > Elusimicrobiota > Elusimicrobia > Elusimicrobiales > UBA9959 > UBA9959. The sequence goes on from JAQTZB010000013.1 coordinate 1,799, forward strand.
GGCGATGGCGATAGCCGACACCGCGGCCAAGACCGGCCAGAACCGGGCCAGCCAGCCCGGCGGGGGAGGCGCCTCCGCTTCCAGCTCCTCTACCGGGATGAAGCAATCCTCGTAATGCCACTTATGGTCTTCATCGTTTTTCATAAGGGTTTTTTGAAGGATGGGGGGGCGCAAGGACGGCCATGGCTTGGGCTCAGCGGGCCGACAGGGTGTCTAGCAGGGCCTTGGCGTCTTGCTGTCCAGGAAAGGGGCGCGGGTCGGCCAGCAACTCCTGCAATATCCGCGTGGCGTCCGCGCGTTGGTTGGCCTTGCCCATCGCCATGGCCAAATGATACTGGGTCGGTTTGTGTTGCGGGGCAAGCTCCACCGCGCGTTTCAGCAATTTCACCGCCTTGCCGACCTGCCCCTGGTCCAGCTCGATCATGGCCAGCGTGTCCAGGACGTTGGGCGCTTTGGGGGCGATGGAAGCCGCCGACTGGGCCATCTCCAGGGCTTTCGCGGGAGCCGTGCCACGGTACAGCCAGGCGAGGTTGTTCATCACCAGCGCGTTTTCCGGGTGGGTTTTCAAAATCGCCTCCAGGTGCTGGATGGCCGCGGTGGTCTTGTCCTGCGCCACATAAAACTCGGCGGCCAGCAGGCGCGGGGGGGTGTCGTCAGGATGCAGGCGGATCCAGCCTTCCAGGGTCTTAAGCGCGGCCTCCTTGTTGCCCGCTTTCCACTCGGCCTGCGCCAGATCGGTCGCCATTTTCGCGCCGGGGAATTTTGCAAAGGCGGCGCCGTAGGCGGCGACCGCCTCCGCCGACTGGTTCTGCTCGGTGGCCAGCCAGCCTTGCAGGGCCAGGGTTTCGGCGCTGTCCGGGTATTGCTTCGCCAGCGCCTCCAGTGCCGCGCGGGCCTCCGGCATCTTCTTCTCGGTGGCCAGCAGCTTGACCAAGGCGTAGCGCGCAGGCAGGAACTTCGCGTTCGCGGCCAGCGCCTTGTCCAGTTCTTTCCGCAGGTTGGCCGTGTCCTTCAGCTCGGCATAGGCGCGGGCCAACAGGTAATGGCCCATGGGCGAGGCGGGCTCGTGCTGGACCAACGCTTTGGCCGCCGTCATTGCTTTCTCAGGTTCGTGGCTGTCCAACTGGGCGTGGATCAGCAGGATCAGGAGCGCCATGTTGTCGGGATAGCCTGGCTGGATGTCTTCCAACAAGGATTGGGCATGGCCGGGGTCGCCGACGCTCAGGAAATGCGAGGCCAGCATCAGCCGGGGCTGCAAGGCCGTGGGATGGTCTTTGATGGCGCTGGCCAGGCGCTCCTCCATGGCCTTGGGCTTGCCTTCCAGTCCGTCAAGCTCGGCCAGGTGAAGCCGGGTGGGCAGGTCTTTCGGGTGGGTCCGCAGCGCCTTCTCATAAAGCTTTCGCGCCGCCTCGGTTTTTTTCTCCCTCACCGCCAACTGCGCCAGCCCATGGGTGATGGCGGGATTGCCCGGGCTTTTCTCCAACGCCGACTCGAAGGCTTCCTTGGCTTTTTCCGGGTCGTTCCGCGCCAGGCTCAGCAATCCCAGCAGGTTGTCCGCGAGGGGACTGTCCGGGGCTTTCTTGCTTATCTTGCCGATCAGCGTGTCGGCCTGGCCGAAGTCCTTGGCGGCGACCAGCCCGAGCGCGACGGCCGTCAACTGCCGGGCCAGTTTGTCGTCCAGCTCCTTGGCGGCGTCCAGGGCGGCCAGGACTTTGCCTTTGTCCTCGCCCTTGACCGCGTCCAGGCTCGTGTCGCCGCCCGCCTTGCCCGCCGGCTTGCGGGCTTTCGGTATCCTGTCGAGATACTGGAAGCCCTTGTCGTGGTTGCCCTCCGCAAACTCGATGTCGCTCATCAGCTTAAGCGCGAATTCGTTGTCGGGCTGCCTCTCCAAGACAGGAAGCAACAGGGACCGGGCCGCTTCCCGGTCTTTTTCGCGGAACTTGACCAGCCCTAAGAACAGGCGCGGCTCCACCGCCTGCGGCTGGTCTTTCATGAACGAGGCCAGGTATTTCTCGGCCTCGCGGTCGTGGTTCTGGTAAACATGCGCGATGCCGAGGTAATACTTGACCGCCGCAACCTTGTCGTTCAGCTTCAACGCCTTTTCCAAGGCGGCCTGCGCCTCGGCATGCTTGCCCAGCCTGATGTCCAGCATTCCCGCCGCGTACTCGGTCAGGAAGAACCCCGGGGCGTCTTTCTTCAGAATGTCCACATCCTCTTGCGCGTCCTTCAGCTTGTTGGCGTTGATCCGCACAATCGCCCGGCTGGCGAGATCAACCGGGCTGAACCGCTTGAGCCCGATGGCTTTGCTGTAGCTCTGCTCCGCTTCTTCCAGTTGCTTGGAGGTCTCGTGCAAGGCGCCCTGGAAGCTCCAGGCCTTCGGCTCGCCGGGGGCCAGCGCCAACACCTCGGCAGCCAGTTTCTGGGCCTCCTCGGCACGGTTGTCCGCCAACGCGAGCCGCGCCAGCCCGAGCTTGGCCAGCGGCGTGTCCGCCGCCATGCCCAGCGCGGTCTCGTATTCCGCCCTGGCTTTCTCCGACTGGTTGAGGCCCAGCCAGGCGTCGCCCCGGTACGCCAGCAGCTTGGCCTGGTCTTGCGCCGACATCAGCGCCATGGGCGCGAGATAGTCGAGAATCTCCTGGTATTTGCCCTGCATCAGCAGGGCTTCGGCCAGCGGGAACTGCACGGTTTCCTGCGGGACGCCCAGCTCGATGGCCCGCCGCAATTCTTTTTCCGCCAGCGGCCCGTTCCCCCATTCCAGGCTGAGCAGTCCAAGCCGCTGCCGGGCGTCCCGGTCGTTTGGGGTTTTCTGCAGGATGTTTTGCAGTTTTATGCTGGCGGCCTGGTATTCCTGCCTGTCCATGTGCCCGTCCGCCACGGCGGCGCAGGCCAAAGGCCCCAGCGCGGACTGTAGCAGCAAGGCCAGGGCCAATTGACGGGCATTGGATGGGGGGTGTTTCTGCATGGGCTCGGGATC
>JAQTZB010000014.1 GCA_028688015.1 Elusimicrobiales bacterium
GGTCGCGTCCCGACGAGTACATTATGAAGCCCTCGTCGAACCTGAAGGAACCGAGCGAGCCGCCTTCATGGAACGGATCGGGCGCGGAATAGGACCAGTCCCTCTTGCCGTAGGCCAGGATATTCCCGCCGAGCTTAAGCTCCACCGGATAGGCCCCGGCCGTCCTCTCCAGCGCCAGGCGGCCCCTCTCCATGCAGTAGCCGCGCAGCACTCCGCCCATGTTTATCTGCACCGGCTTCAGGAAACGCACCAGTTTCCGGGGATGATCCACCATGATGTGCCGGGAGCCCATGCTGGAAAGCGCCCTGGCGATCTCTTCCTTCGGCGGCATTTTCCTGGAGGAGGCCGCCTCTTTCCAGATCGGCCACAGGGGGGCGAAGGTTATGTCGAAAGCGCCGTCCGTCAGGCGGAAATATTCCATGGATTTGGCCAGCAGGGCGAGGAATTCGTCGTCCACGCGCACCCACTCGCCGTAGGCTTTGCCGTTGACATGGGCCACCGAGCCGTAGGGCGAACCGAAGCTGTATTCGTCGTCCACCCTCTTCCATTCGGCAAAAACCGCGTCCGCTATCCTTTTCCCCTCCTCCGGCGGCGCGCCGTAAACCTTAACATGGGCCTGCGTGCTCATAACAAACCCGGTCTGCAGATAGGCGGCTTCTTCTTTCTTCCGGGCGCAACCCGCCAGAAGGGCCAGAGCCGCGGCCAGCAGCGCCATTTTTCTTTCTAAAAGCATCCATCCCCCTGCCGGCGCGCCCGGCGCCGGTCCGTCAGTCCCCTTAACATTATCACTTTTCGCCCGGAAACTTCAAATTTTGACTTTGCACGGGTGTTTTTGTATCGTAGTGATATCTCGCATTTCTGTGGAGGACCCTGTGACTAAACTGATCTCCCGGCCGATAACCGCGGTCCTTTTGGGAATGGCCCTTGCCCACCCGGGCCGCTGCGAAAAGGCGCGGACCGCGGCCGTGCCGGCGGCCCCGGAACTGTCCTCCCTAGCCGACAAACTGCGCGAAGGGATAAAGGACAGGCCGGAGATAAAGCTGGCCGTCCTCGAGTTCCCCTACGCCGACGGAAGCCTCTCCGGCGGCCCCGCGGTCGTCCAGGAGCGCCTGACCACTTTGCTGGCCCAGGACAAAAAGATAACCCTGATCGAACGGGCGCTGCTCAAAAAAGTCATGGGAGAACTGAACCTCCAGGCCTCCGGCGCGGTCGGCGAAGAAACGGTCAAGGAACTCGGTAAACTGCTGGGCGCCTCGGCCGTGGTAACCGGCACGCTTAACGACCTAAAGGACGAGACGGTCGAAGTGAACGCCAGGATAGTGGAGACGGGAACCGGGCTGATACTTGCCGCCGCGGCCGGGACCCTGAAGCGCACCTGGGGGCCGGCCCGGCCGCCGGAAAAACCGTCCGATTTCGAGGGAAAGCCGCTGGTTCAGCTCGCCATCCTGCTGGACACCTCCAACAGCATGGACGGCCTGATCAACCAGGCCCGCAACCAGGTCTGGAAAATAGTCAACGAACTCAACGCCTCCGAGAAGAGCGGCTCCGCCCCTGCCATAGAGGTGGCGCTCTACGAATACGGCAATTCCGGCCTCGGCGAGAAAAAAGGCTGGGTGCGGCAGGTGCTTCCTTTCACGCGCAATCTGGACAGGGTGGCGGAGGAACTATTCGTCCTCAAGACCGCCGGCGGCAACGAATACTGCGGCCGGGCGATCCAGGACGCGGTCGGGGAACTTAAGTGGAGCGGCAAGGACGATGTTTACAAAGCCATCTTCATAGCCGGGAACGAACCCTTCACCCAGGGGACGGTCGACTTCCGCCAGGCGGTGGCCGAAGCCAAAGCCAAGGGCATTTTCGTCAACACCATTTTCTGCGGGCGCAGACAGGAAGGCCTCGCGACCCAATGGGCAGCGGCGGCGCAGCTGGCGGACGGGGAATACTCCAGCATAGACCAGTCGGCACCGGCCGCGGCCGTCAGCGCGCCGCAGGACGACCGCATAGCCGGCCTGGGACGCAGCCTGGACGGGACCTATATCGCCTACGGTTCGAAGGGTGCGGGCGAAAAACTGAAAAGGGAACGGCTGGAAAGCGATATTTCCGCCGGCGGTTTCGCGGCGGCGTCAGAAAGGGCGATGTTCAAGGCCGCGGCTCCGGCCGCGATGGCGGAGTACGAGTCCTCCTGGGATCTCGTAACGGCGCTGGAGAACGGTTCCATGAAACGGTCGGAGATAAAAACGGACCAGCTTCCGGAAGAGTTCAGAAAAATGGACGAAAAGGAGCTGGAGAAGACGCTGGACGCCAAACTGGCCGAGCGGAAAAAGATAAAGGAGGAGATCTTGCGCCTCCGGAACGAACGGGCGGCCTGGCTGGCGGCCGAGGAAAAGAAACCGGCCGCCGCCCCGGACACGCTGGACAAAGCCGTGATCGGCGCCGTGCGCAGACAGGCCGGAGCGAAAGGGTATAAGTTCCCGTAAAATGCGCCGCCCATCGCTCCTGCTCGCTCTTTCTCTGCTGACGGCGGCTCCGCGCCTCCATGCGGGCTCTCCCCCTCCTTTGTCCCTGGAGCGGAAGATCGCGCAGCTCCTGATGATCGCCGTCGACGCTTCCGAACTCCCGAAGGCGGAGGCTCCCCTTGCCGCGGGACTTGGCGGCGTACAGCTTCAACGCGGCTATTATTCACTGGAGGACACCCGCCGCTTCACGGAGAAACTGCGGAACAGCGCGCAAAAAGCCGGCGCGCCCCCGCTTCTCATAGCGGTGGATTACGAGGGCGGGAGCGTTTATGTCCCCACCACCCTGGGGCTGGCCGAGCTGCCCACGAATATGATGCTGGGGGCTGCCGGCGACGAGAACAACACCGCCTCCCTGTTCTATCTGGCCGGCCGGGAGCTCCGCCGGGCCGGCATAAACATGGTCCTCGGGCCCGTGGCCGATGTGAACACCAACCCGGAAAATCCGATAATCGGCGTGAGGGCCATAGGCGATTCCCCGGACCTGGTCTCCAGGATCCTCGCGGCCTCCCTGAACGGTTTCAGAACGGGCGGAATAATCTCGGCGGTAAAGCATTTTCCCGGACACGGCGCCGCGGGACAGGATTCCCATAAGGTCCTGCCGGAAATCCCCCTTACCATGGAGCAATTGGCGAAGGAGCATCTGCCTCCTTTCGCCAAAGCCGTGGAACTTAACGTTCCCTTCGTCATGACCGCCCACATTCTTGTTCCGGCCCTGGACCCCGATGAGCCCGCCACCTTTTCAAAACCGGCGCTCACCGGGCTGCTGCGGGAAAAAATGGGTTTCAAAGGCGCCGTGATAACCGACAGCCTGGATATGAAGGCCGTGACCTCCAGGTATCCGGTGCACCGCGCGGCCGCTTTGGCGCTTAACGCCGGGGCCGACATGCTTCTTATAGGGAAGGGCGATTTCCGCGGGACGGTGCGTGAAATAAGCCGGCAGGTAAAAGCCGGTCTGGTCTCCGAGTCCCGGGTGAACGAAGCCTACGGCAGGATCTACCGGGCGAAGAAGGCCGCGGGACTTTTCAAGGAAACCCCCTACCCCTCGCCGTTCGACAAAGCGTATGTAAACATAGCGCGGACCCTGGCGCAGGAAGCGGTCACGGTGGTTTCTGACAAAGAGGGCCTGCTGCCGCTGAAGGATAAAACCCTCAAGACGGCCGTGATAATCTTCGCGCCGCCGCGCTTCGCCCCGAACGCGCTGGCCCTTTACCGCGCGCTCGCCCTGCGCGGCTACGCCGTTGAACAATCGGTATTCGATATAAACCCGGGGGCGAAAGCCGCCGGCAAGGCGCTGGCGACCGCCGCAAAAGCCGATCGGCTCATCATAGGCAGCTTTCAATGGGCCGGGAGCCAGAACAAGAACCAGAAAAAAACGATAAAGACCCTGCTGGCGGCCGGCAAGCCGGCCGTCCTTCTGAGCCTGATGAGCCCGTACGACCTGAGGAATTATCCGGAGGCCGGGACTTCCCTGGCCCTGTACGGAATGACGGCGCCCGGCATGGAGGCGGCCGGCGGGATACTATCGGGCGATACGCCCACGCTGGGCCGGCTTCCGGCGGAACGGGCCCTGCCGGCCGCGGCCGCGCCGGGGACGGGACGGCGCGGGCCATGAGCGCAAAAAGAACGCTGATCATAATCCTGGTCACGCTCGCCGCCGGGCTGGCCGTGAAGAAATACGCCTACGAACCCATTTATATCGCCAGCGAGTCGATGTCCCCCACCCTTTATCTGGGGCAGCGCCTCCTGCTGGATAAAACGGCGTTCAGGTTCCGCGGCCCGGAACGCGGAGAGATAATAGTCTTCCGCTCTCCGGTGGATAACTCGCACGACTCCGTCAAACGGGTCATAGCTTTGCCGGGGGATCTGGTGGAGATTCGGAACAAGGAAGTATCGCTGAACGGGGAAAAATTATTCGAGCCGTATGCGCGCCATACCCGCCCCGGCGAGCTGCTGGACGGCGACAATCTCGGCCCCGTGACCGTGCCGCCGGACGCCCTTTTCGTTCTGGGCGATAACCGCGACAACTCCGGGGATTCCTCAACCTGGAGAGACCCGGCGACCGGCCGGAAGATCTATTTCCTGCCCCGCGCCGCCGTCATCGGCAGGATCCGCGGTATTTACCCCGACTTTTCTAGCTCCAGCCGGTAACCGAAATCCGGGCATCGAAAGCTGAACTGCCGCTCCGTG
>JAQTZB010000015.1 GCA_028688015.1 Elusimicrobiales bacterium
ACAACGTTTCTATCTATATTTTAGCAGATTTTCATTGGGAAACACAGGGGGCTAGGAATACAGGGCGCGGGAGACCGAAGCGGTATCGGAGAGGGGGTCGTCCACGGTAGTTATTTTTATACCGTCGCCGGCTTTTGAAGGGAGGAAGGAAAGCCGGTCGCCGAAGGCCTGGCGCCAGGCGGTAATGACTTTGCCGTCCACTTTCGCTCCTGGCAGGAACAGGATCTCCAGGTCCTCCGCCTTCTGGGTCACCGAGCGCACGAATTTTTTCGCGAGCGCTTTTTTCAGTCGTATCAGCTCCACCAGGTTCTTAAGCGGCGCGGGCGCGGGGCCGGAAATATCTTCGAAGTCCCTCAGTACCGCGCCAAGTTCCGCCTCTTTGGCGTTAAGCAGCTTCTTGTAGAAATTCAGGCGCTCCATGTCGTCGCCCACATAATCCTCGGGGATAAAGGCCGGGACCAGGATATCCATCTTGGGTTCGGGCAGTTCGCTGGCCCCGAGCCTGCCTTTTATGCGGTCTATCTCGCCGTTGAGCAGCTTGATGTACATTTCGAGGCCGATAGAATTTATGAAGCCGTGCTGGCGCAGGCCTAGCAGTTCGCCAGCCCCGCGGATCTCCAGGTCGCGCATCGCCAGGCGGAAGCCGGAGCCCAGCTCGGTGAATTCCTCCAGCGCGCTAAGGCGGCGCACAGCGTCCTCGCTGATAGGCGCGGGCTCGTCGTTGCCCTCCGCCCTGGATTTTATAAGTTCCGCTTTTTGCTTCAGTCGTTCCGCTCCGGTCTTCATCCAGCCGGGATAGAAAAGGTAGCAGTAAGCTTTCTGTTTCTCGCGGCCTATGCGGCCGCGAAGCTGGTAAAGCTGGGCGAGGCCTAGCTCGTGGGCGTTCTCCACTATCATGGTGTTGACGTTGGGGATATCCAGCCCGGACTCTATGATCGTGGTGGCCATCAGCACGTCGTATTTTCCGTTCAGGAACTCCCACATATGCTTTTCCACGGCGTCGGCGCGCATCTGGCCGTGCACTATCACGACGCGCAGTTCCGGCATGATCTTTTTCAGGTAGGCTTTGCGGCTTTCTATGGTCTGCACCCGGTTGTGCACGTAATAGACCTGCCCGCCGCGCGCCAGCTCGTAAGTGACGGCTTCGGCCGCGCTCTTCTCGGTGAAAGGCCGCACGAAAGTGGAGATAGCCTGCCGCCCGACGGGGGCGCTTTCTATCACCGACATCGCCTTAAGCGAGGAAAGAGACTGGTAAAGAGTGCGCGGGATAGGCGTAGCGCTCATCAGCAGGCAGTGCACGCCCTTGGCCATGGACTTTATCTTGTCCTTGTCCTTCACGCCGAAGCGGTGTTCTTCGTCGGCCACCATCAGGCCGAGCCCCGCGAACCGCACGTCTTTCTGAAGCAGCCGGTGCGTGCCCACGATTATGTCCACTTTGCCGCGGGCCAGATCGGCGAGGATCTTTTTCTGGTCCGCAGGCGGAACGAAGCGGGAGATCACCTGGATATTCACAGGGAAGCCGGCGAAACGCTTGGTAAAATTGCGGCAATGCTGGTCGGCCAAAATGGTGGTGGGCACCAGTATGGCCGCCTGTTTCCCGTTGGCCACGGCGCGCATCGCGGCGCGCATGGCCACCTCGGTCTTGCCGAAGCCCACGTCTCCGGCGACCAGGCGGTTCATCGGCAGTTCGGCCTCCAGGTCGGCCAGGACCTCGGCTATCGCGCGGGCCTGGTCGGGGGTTTCCTCGAAAGGGAAAGAAGCGGCGAACTCCTCCTCCAAATGCCCGCCGTGCGGCAGCGCCGCTGTCTTCGTGGCCGCGCGCTCCGCCTCGAGCTTCAGGATATCCAGCGCAAGCGCCTCCACTTCCTGTTTCACGCGGCTCTTCAGCTCGTTCCAGGTCTTGGTGTCCATGTGCGACAGGCGCGGGACCTTGCCTTCGGAGCTTATGTATTTCTGGATATGGGTGAAATCATGCAGCGGGACCAGTAATTTATCGCCGCGGGCGTATTCCAGGTAAAGGCAGTCCGAATCCTCCACCTGCTCTCCCTGCGAATTGCGGAAGAAAGCTTTTTTTATGCCGAGATAGCGGCCCACGCCGTAATCTTCGTGCACGATGAAGTCGCCGGTCTTCAGGTCGGTCCACTTGAAGAATTTATTCTTGGGCTTGATGGAGGCCGGGTCGAAGCGGTAGCGGCGGCGGAAAAGCTCGGAGGAGGTTATGACCGCCGTTTTAGAGGGCGCGTGGACGAAGCCCTCTTCGAGATAGCCGTTGGAAATAGAGACCAGGCCGCCGGCGCCTTCGTCGGCCAGGGACTCCGCCAGGCGCTCGGCCTCGCCGCGGTTTATGCAGAAGAGCCTGGAGTGCAGGCCGGACTTTTTCAGGCGGCGAAGTTCCCCCGCCAGGAGCTTGATATCCGAATTGAAGTTCAGGTTCGAGGCCGCGCCGAAATCTTCGGCCGCCTCCTCGCCGGGCAAAGCGCTGAAGGAGTAAATTTCCCCGGCCCCGGCCTCCGCGCCCTCCGGCAGGGCGGCGTCCAGGAACAGCTTCCAGTCCTTCCCGGCGCAGGCGGCCAGGGGCCGGGCGGTTCCGCTGAAGATATTGGGCGGGACGTCCACGCTCTCGAAAAAGTCGGCGGTATGCTGCGTATCTATCTCGAAATGGCGGATGCTGTCCAGCTTCTTGTCCGAGAAGAACAGCCGCACGGGCTTCTCCGAGCCGGGCGCGTAAAAATCCACCACCGAGCCGCGCGCGGCGAACTGGCCTTTCTCCTCGACGAAGGAGGTGCGCTCGTAGCCGGCCTTTATGAACAGGTCCAGCGAGGCGCTCCTTTCGTAGGAATGACCGTGCCTGAAAAAGAAACGAAGCGAGGAGTAGGCCTCCCCCGCCATCAGCGGCTCGGCCAGCGCCTCCGGGGAGGCGACGTGGATGTAGTTCTTTCCCGGCGCGGGGGCGTAAAGCGCGCGCATCGCCCTGGCTTTTTCAGAACTGTCCCCGCCCCAGAGGCAGACCTCGAAAGGCGGCAGGCCCGGGAGCAGCCCGGAAAGGGAGTTGAAAGCGTGCAGCCAGGAGGAGAGGGCGGCGTCGCCCGAAGCGCCGACCAGCATGTTCGACGGGGCCTTTTCATAGGCCTTAAGCGCGAACCAGGCCTTGGCGCTTATGTTTGGCGTTCCCTTGATAACTTTGGCGTTCATGCAATTAGTAGTAATGATATAATTTTCTCAGCGGTGCTACCTATGCTGAAATGGGTTGAAATAGATTTAAAAACTCTGTCCGGGAACGTCCGGGCCGTAAAAAAAGCTCTCAGGCCCGGGGTTTCTTTCATGGCCGTGGTAAAAGCCGACGGCTACGGCCACGGGTCCGCCGCCGTGGGAAAGACCGCTCTTGAGAACGGCGCGGACCGCCTGGGCGTGCTGACAGCCGAGGAAGGCGCGGCCCTGCGCGGGGTTTTCAAAAGGACCCCGATACACCTGCTGGCCCCTTCCCTCCCCGAAGAAGCCCCGCTGATCGTAAAGAACGGCCTGGTTCCGACGGCCGATTCCATAAATTTCATCAGGGCCCTGGACCGCGCGGCCAAGAAAACCGCGCCGTACCACCTGGACATAGACCTCGGCCTCGGCCGCTGGGGCTTAAAGCCGGAAGCCGCCGAAGCCCTGCTTAAGGCGGCTCTTAAATTCAAGAAAGCCCGCCCGGAAGGAGTTTCAGCGCATTTGGCCTACCGCCCGGCGCAGAACATGACCGAGGCGGAAGAAAAACTTTCATCTTTCAGCGCGCTGGCGGAGCGCCTGCGCGCCCTCGTCCCGGGGCTTAAAGCCCACGCGGCCAACAGCGCCATCCTGTGCGACTTCCCCCATTGGCAGCTTGATATGGTCCGCATCGGGAACCTGATGTACGGCATTTATCCCACCGACGTTTATAAAAAGAAAAAGCAGGGCCCGCCGCTCCCCGGCCTGGGCCGGCCCTGGAAGTTCTTCGCCAGGATAATTTCTATAAGGAACGTAAAAAAAGGCGAGTCGCTGGGTTATGCCGGGGAATTCACCGCACCGCAAGCGATGCGCCTGGCCACTATCCCGGCCGGCTATTCCGACGGCCTCACGATGGAGCCGACGGAAAACAGGATCCGGATAACTTCCGGCTTCAGGTACTGGGGGATAATTAACGGCAAGAAGGCTTATTTCACCGGCAGGCCCGGGATAGCTCACACCATGCTTGACGTAACGAACATCCCCGAAGCCGGGCTCGGAACCCCCGTCGCCCTTCACGTACGCCGCACCGCCGCGAACGCAAAGATCCCCCGCATATACAAATAAAAACAGGACAGGCCGCTTTTTCTTAAGGAAAAAGCGGCCTGTCCTGTTTTTGCCGTTAATTCCCGGCTTTAGGCGCGGGCGGTTTTTTGGCGTGTATTTCAAAACTGTCTATCAGCTTATTGTCTATATCAAAGACTTCACCCTTGAGGACCTCGCCGCAGACGGAGAGAAGGGAGTAGTGGTGGACCGAAGCGAAAATCTTGCTCGCCGGGTTCTTATAGTACTGGCGCCGCAAAGGCGCTCCCCCGCCGCCGGCGACGAT
>JAQTZB010000012.1 GCA_028688015.1 Elusimicrobiales bacterium
GGCCGACAGGCTGAAGCTCTCCCGCCCGGACCTGGAACGCCGCTTCGACCGGCTGTCCGAGGGCAACATGCAAAAGGTCTCGCTGATCCGCGCCTTCTCGCGGCGGCCGCCGGTGCTGCTGCTCGATGAGCCGTTCCGCGGCCTGGACGGCCTCGCCTGCACGGGCCTGCTGGAACTCATCGCCGAGGTTTCCCGCGCCACCACGGTGCTGCTGACGAGCCACAGCCGCGAGCTGATGGCCTCCGCGGCGCACCGCGAACTGCGCATGGCCGACGGCCGCCTCGCCGGGGGGCGGCCGTGATCCGGCTGATAGCCGCCTTTATCCGCCGGGATTTCCTCTCGGAGAAGAGCTACCGCCTCTCTTTCGCGCTGGGCGCGCTGGCCACATTGGGCAACCTGGCCGTCTTCTACTATATCGGGCGCCTCTTCGGCGGGCAGCTGGCCCCGGAGCTGGAGCCTTTCGGCGCGGACTATTTCACTTACGTCTTCACCGCGCTGGCCTTCTTCGGCTATATCGGCACCGGGGCCGGATCCTACGCCGGCCGCCTGCGGCAGGAGCAGACGCAGGGCACGCTGGAGGCCGCGCTGGCCACCCCGCTGGGCACGCTGCCGCTGCTCGCGGCGATGTCGGCCTGGAATTTTTTGTTCGCCACCTTCGAGCTGCTAGTCTACGCCCTGGCGGGCGCGTTCATCTTCGGCATCCGGTTCCCGGCGGCGAACTGGCCGGCGGCACTACTGGTCTTCGCGCTGTCGGCGGCGTGCTTCGCGGCGCTGGGGATAATCTCGGCGTGTTTCGTGATGCTGTTCAAGCGCGGCAACCCGGTGGCGTGGGTGCTGAACAATTTCGAAGGGCTGCTGGGCGGCGTCTATTTCCCTGTCGCGGCGCTGCCGGGGTGGCTGCTGGCGGTCTCAAACCTGCTGCCGGTAACCTACGCCGTGCGCGCGTTCCAGCTGGCGCTCAACCGCGGCGCCGGCCCCGCCGAAATAAAAGGCGACCTGCTCGCGCTGGCCGCCTTCAACCTGGTATTGCTGCCGGCCTCGGTCTGGCTGTTCGGGCTCTCGGTGCGCCGCTCCCGCCGGAACGGCACGCTGGGCGAGTACTGACTCCGGCAGGTTACCTCTCCAGGGCGGCCGCGTAATAGGCGGCGCAGGGCGCCTCCGCGCTGAAATACAGGTAGCCGCCATCTTCCCGGAGAAGATCGTGACCGAGCCTTCTCCACTCCCCCCCTTCACGATAAAGAAAGACAAGTTTCCCGGAGGCAAGAGCCTCCGGCTTCAGCTTGAACAGCAGCGCGGCATCCCCCTGCGCGGCCCCCGGAAAACCGGCGGGCTGCCAGGCCAGGAGCCCGGTCAGGCCTTCAGGCAGGGGCAGCTCGGCCGGCACGGGCCCCTCCAGCACGGAGATGGCGCCGGGCGGCTCGTCGCGCAACAGCGTCTTGAAAGCGATGGCGGCCAGGCCCGACGCCGGGGATTCGGCGCGCAGCTCGTAGCGCACCCCGGTCCTCGCCAGGGCGAGCGGGCGGGCGGTCACTCCGTAAACGAAAGGCGTCCCCCCCGGCAACGGCGCGACCGCCGCGGGGCGCGGTAGGCGCCGGGCCGCCGCCTCGCCGAAGCGCAGGGTCAGGGAGAACCGGTGCGCGGTGCCCAGATCCCCGAACGGCGTCAGGGCGTAGTCGAAGGTCAGTTTATCGAAGGACACCCCGGCCCCGGCCGAGAAGCCCGACCAGGCCCCGAGCTCGTTGCCGTGGTGGCGGGCGCGGTAGCCGGTCCTCAGCATGAGACGGGAGGTCAGCGGATACTCGGCGCCCAGCGCCAGCGAGAGGTAGTCGTCCACCGGCTTCTCCGCGTCCACGGAGACCAGCGCGCCCGACTCCTCCAGGCGCCCGCTGAGACCGGCGCGCAGGGAAAGCGGCAGGCCGAAGCGCTCCTCGTCGAGCTTGATGCCGGGCCCCAAGTTCACCAGCGCCAGGCCGGCGCGCAGCCTCTGTCCGCGCCAGAAGAAGTCCCTGGCCGCGCCCAGGTCGGCCGCCAGCGTGACGCCGGAGTAGCCGTCTATGCTCTGCCTTATGACCTTGAGCCCCAGGCCGCCGCTGTAACCGCGGCCCAGGCCGCGGCCGTAGGCGGCCGAAACCGCCGCGTCCGAAGCGCCAAATTTACCCTCCACCGGGGAAATGGGGGCCACGGGATCCGCTTCGTAAAGACCGCTGCGGCGCTCCAAGTCGCGCGGCACGTAGAAATAGTTAAGCCCGAAAGCCCAGGCCCCCTTGGCCGGCAGGCGCACACCAAGCGCCTTGCCGCCGGCAGCCGGCGCGGTGTATAGCAGGTACTCCTGCCCCAGCCCCTGGAAATATTCGTTATGGAAGAAGCTGAAGTTTTTTTCTGCCCCGAGGCAGGCCAGGCCGGCCGGGTTCCAGTAAGCAGAGTAGGGATCGCACACCGAGGTGAAGGCCCCGCCCATGGCCAGCGCGCGAGCGCCGGCGCCGAGCTTGAGGAAGGTGGCGGAAGTGGAGCCAGCCGAAGGGTAGATGTCCGCCGCCCGGGATGGGACGGCGGAAGCCAGGGCGGCCAGGGCCGCCAGCAGGCAGATGGTTGAACCTTTACCTTTTCCGGTCATAATGTCCGCCGTTTGTTCAATGCACTATGGCCAGCCGCTTGACCACGGACTTCCTGCCCGAGGCCCCGACGGCCTCGAACCGGAACTGGTATACGCCGCTGGCTATCTTCTTTATGTCCCATGGGATCTCGGAGGTAACGCCGGCGGGGCAGTTGGACTTACCCAGCCTGGCCACCCGCTGACCCGCCACGTTGTAGACGTCTATCTTCACCGAGGTCTTCTCTGAAACCCTGAACTTGAAAGTAAGCGTATCGCCCAGCGCGGGGTTGGGATAGGTATACACCTCGTCGCGGCTGAAGAGTTCGCCGCTGGGTACGTACTCCATCACCGCGAAAACCCCCAGCTGCCGCACCTCGGCGGAGACGCGCATGGAGTAGGCGTCGGCGCGGGAATTGTCCACCATGACCCAGCCGCCGCCGGAACGCATATACAGCCTGACGTTCTCCAGGTCCATCCCCGCGACATCGGCGTCGGTGTAGGGCACCGAAAGCGCTGCGGGGTTCAGCAGGCGGGTGGCCGCGCCGAGGAACTTGACCTCGTAGACCACCCCCGTGGGGTTGGCCGAGCCGGCGGCTGAGGCGCGGAACATGGGCTGGTAGGTGACAGGGTCCAGCCGTGTGAACATGACGCTGTCGTTCTGCGAGGCTGCCCCCACCGGGATCTCGAACCGCGCGCCGTCCTGCAGCCGCAGCGAGACGCCGGCTCCGGCGTCGAAGAAGCGCCAGTTATTGGCGGAGACCGCGTAAGCCTCGGCCGAGAGTTGCGAGTCGGAGGTGCTGTCGTAGGCGGTCACCGCGTAATAGTAGCGCACGTTCTCCGTGGCGGAGGCGTCGATATAGGTAGTAACGCCGGCGGCCACGTAGGCGTAGGGAGAGGCCGGCGCGTAGGAGGAAGAGGCCAGGCGCCGGTACACCTTGTAGCCGTACACATCGCCGGCCGGGCCGTCGTCGGCGGAGGCGGTCCAGGCCAGCGTCACGCTGCCGCCGCCGTCGCCCAGCGTGTCGGCGGCCGCCAGCCCCGAGGGCGCGGCAGGGGCAACGGGGTCCCTGGCCACGCAGGCGGAGGCCACGTTGGAAAGCCCGCTGAGGTTGGGTATGGCGTCGGAGGCCTTCAGCGCGAAATAATAAGTCACCCCGCCGTAAAGCCCGCCCGTCTCCTCGCGTTCCGGAGTGCCCGCAGCCCCGTCCACCGGCCGCGTACCGCCCTCCAGCGCGGTGCCGTCGAAAGCTCCCCAGTCGAAAGCGGGCTCCGTGGTGCGCTTGATAGTGTAATAGGCGGCCGCGCCGGAGTTCCCGTCGTTGCCGGGCGCGGTCCAGGTCAGCGTCAGCATGCCGTAGGCCGGGCCGGAAGAGACGGCCAGGTCGGTCACCGCCGCCGGCGGGGTAGAATCCCCGGTGTCGTTCACGGAGAAGGCCTCCGCCTCCTCCGAATTCCCGGATTCGGCGTAGCCGTCGTAAGAGCGCACGGTATAGGTGAAAGTGGTGCCGGTCACGGCGGTGGGGTCCACGTAGGACAGCGTGGCGGAACTGACCGAGCCCAGCAGCGCCGGCCCCTGCTCACCGTCCCGGTAAACGCGGTAAGCGGTTACGGCGGCGGTGGGAGAAGCCGCCCAGGCCAGGGCTATGCTGTTGCCCCCGTCCGCCGGCACGTCGGCGGCGGTCAGGCCGGGAGGCGGCTCGGGCGCGGCGTTCACCCGCACCAGCACGCTGGAGACATTGGGCGGGCCGCCGGCGGCGCTCTCGGTGGCCGTGAGCCGGAGGGTATAAAGGCCGTTGGCCAGCGCGTTGGTGTCCCAGACGGCCAGGGGGCGGCCGCTCACGGACGCCGCCGTGGCGCTGGAGTCCACGAGGGTCCACACGGGAGCTTCCCCGCCGGTGCTGTATTCCACCTGGTAGCCGGTCAGGGCGGGATTTGAGATATAGCCGTTGACGTCCACCCAGGCGGAAACTATCTCTCCTTCGGCCGGTTCGGAGATGGCCGTCACGCGCTGCGCCCGGTAGGCCGCCACCTTGCCGTCCATGCCGGCCGCGAAGACCAGGCCGTTGGAAACGCAGGGGGAGGCGTAGACCGGGCTGGAAAAGCTCACGTCCGCGACCAGCGGGATGGACGCCCCCGTAGAGCTGAAAGCCACCAGGGCCCCGTCCACGGTGCCGGCGTAAACCACGTCCCCCGCTACGGCGGGCGACGACAGCAGGCCCACCGGGGAGACCGAGCCCAGCGTGGGAGTACTGGGCCAGACATAGAGCAGCGCCTGGTTGGAGGCCGGGGCGGTAAGGGCGTGCAGCAGGTTGGCCGTGGAGCCGCCCGAGAAGTAGAGGCGGTCGCCGGTGACGGCCGGGGCCCCCACCTGCCGCCACCCCAGGCTGCCGTCGGGCAGGGCCACGTCCTCCTCGAACGGGCCGGTCTGCGGATTCAACAGCGTGCCGTCCGCCGCAGCCAAAGCCAGCGGCTTGTTCTCGTCGTAGCCGGGCAGGGCGTAGACCGCGCCGTCCCTTACGGCCGCGGCGTTCCTGCCGTAGCGGCCGCCCATGGTCTGATAGGTCCAGGCCTGGGCCAGCGTACCCCTGTCCAGCGCGTAGAGGCGGCCGTCGTTGGCGCCGAAGTAGAGCTTCGTCCCGTCGGTGGAAGGCGAGGAGTCCACCGGCTGGGCAACGGCGTATTCCCCGGCCGGAGCGCCGGTGGCGGCGTCGAAGGCCTTCAGCTTGTTCTCCGGGGCGGAGACCCCGACATAGACCTTACCCCCGTAGAGTAGAGGCGAGGAGAAGGAGGGGGCGCCGAGGGCCGCCCGCCACCGGAAAGCGCCGGTGCGCCGGTCAAGCGCGTAGAGGTTGCCGTCCGTGGAGACCGCATACGCCGCGGTTTCGGAAACGGCCGGTGACGCGTCTATCCAGCCGCCGGCCTGGAAGCGCCAGGCTTCCTCACCGGTGTCGGCGTAAAAGGCGTAAAGGCGGTTATCCCTGGCCCCGAAGAAGACCATATCCTCATAAACCACCGGGCTCGAGGCCACCGGGCCGCCGGCCCTGAACTCCCAGAGTTTGGTCAGCGGCGGATAGGCCTGCTCCGACGAAAAACCCGTGCGGCCGGCGTTGCCGCGGAACATGGGCCAGTCGGCGGCCGCCAGCCGCGGCGCCGCTCCGGCCGCCAGGGCGAAGAAGAGGGCGAAGCCGGCGACCAACGCCCGCTCCTCCCCGAAAAATATTTTTTTGTTCACCATGCTCATAGAACCGCCTTGTACCGCGCGCCGCCCGGCGGCGCTTACGGGCCTATATACAGCGTATAGGTCTTGCCGTCGGTGGACCCCACCTTGATGGTCCTGTCGTCGGGGTCCACCACCAGGTCGGCGCGCACCGGGCCGCCCGTGGCCACGGGCCAGCCGGGGCGGCGGGCCCCGGTGTCCGCGTCGATGGCGTAGATGTAACCGTCGTCGCAGCCAAAATACACGTAATTCTGCGCTATCCCCACGGTGGCGCCGGGAACCCAGACCGGGGAGGACCTTATCATTCCGCCCGCCTGGACCGGCCAGCCGGGCGCGCTGGCCCCCGTGACGTCCACCTTGTGCAGCCGGCCGCCGTCGTCGCCGAAGAAAACATACTTGGTCCCGAGGAACGAGACCGACGGGGAGGTGTAGATAGGCGCGGCGCCGGGGGTCTGGTAGTCCGCCAGCCAGCCGGTGGGCAGGGTGCTGAGGTTGGACGAGACCCTGGCGTAGAGCTTGCCGTCGGTAGAGGTGAAATAGACCACGTTATTGGCGTCAGCGTAGCGGGCATCAAGGTAGGGCGACGACTTTATGGGCCCGCCCGTCATCAGGCTGGTCGGGGAGGCTCCGTCGGCGGTCTGCAGTGCCACCACCTTGCCGTCCTCGAGCCCCACCCAGCCCGTCTTTATGGTGTCGCGGTCGTCTATGGAGAGGGTGCCGGAGACCGGGGCCGTGATGGCGGCCGCGAAGGTCCAGCCGGAGCAAGGCTGGCCGCCGGACTTGGCAAGGCAGCGCACGGTATTGTCGTTGACGCCGAAATAGATGTTGGGACCGGTGCAGCCCATGTCGGCGCACATAACATTGGACCGGACCGGCGAGCCGAAGCCCTGCTTCCAGACCAGGCCGGCCGCGGTCCCGTCGTCGCGCACCTTGTACACGTCGCCGTTATCGTTGGCGAAATAGATAACCACATCCGAGCCCTCCACTACTGCGTTGGGGCTGGTGCGGATGGGCGAGAGCGGGGAGGTGGAGTAGCTCCACTTCAGCGTACCGTCCTTATTCAGGGCGCGCAGGCGGCCGTCGACAGAGGCCACGTAGACGGTCGAGCTCACGGCCGTGCCGCCGTCGTTGGTATAGTAGGCGACCGGCGACTCGCTGGCGGCGGCGGCCGGCAGCGAGTAGGGCCACGAAGTGCCGGCAGGCGGCAGCGCCGGGGAGATCAGCGTCACGGCATCGGTGTTGGCCGCTGCGGCCGGCGAGAACTCCTGCGCCAGGGCCCCGGGGCCGTCCAGCACCGTCGCCCTCACCGGAGAGAAACCGGCGCGGAAAACGCTGGGCGTACGGGCAGAGGCGTCGGCGGTAGATTCCAGCACTATGAAGAAGGTGCCGGTGGAAGCGGCCGGCACCGAGGCGGACGCCAGCCAGGCGGCCCCCACCGTCATGGTGGAAAGGCCGTTGCCATCCACCAGGATGGAATTCATGGGCACGTAGGCCAGGGTGCTCACGTCTATGCCGGGCTCGTAAATACCCGGCAAGCCGGAGGCGGAATCGGCCACTAGCATCACGGCCTCGAACAGGTCGCGCGCCTGCTGTTGCGTCAACGGCACGAGTCCGGAATCATACAGCGAGAAGGCCACGGTGGCCAGCTGCACGGGGTTGAAGCCGGCCGGGTTATTGTTGGCCACCTGCAGTTTCAGCACGCCGGCGCGGGAAGCGTCGTTCATGAAGGCCGGGGCGGAACTGCTCACGGAGAGCCCGTGCACGCCGGCGTAATACGTGACCGTGCCCAGTTCTATGCGCGGGGCCGAGGCCGCGCCCGCTGCGCTGTTGAACGTGACGCGGTAGACGGCGCTGGAGACCAGCGGCGCGCCGTCCTGGTCGTAGAAGGCCAGGCCGGTCTGCTGCGCGCTCTGCTGGGCCATGGAGGCCGGGTCTATGCCCATGTCCTGCAGGCGGTAGAGGTGCGGAGACTCCGGGTCGGACGCGCCGCCGGTGCGCTGGAACAGGATATTGTTGCCGGCCCCTCCGGAAGAGGCCCCCAGCGCCAGCGTGACCGGGAAGATCTTGGCCAGGAACTGCGGAGCGGAGGTGTTGACGGGATAGACCAGCGTGTTCGCGGCGGCCGCCCCGGCGTTGTTGTTCCTGGAGACCGGCGTGGCGTAGGCGGAAGCGGAGAAATCCGCCGCGTCGCTGCCGGTGTCGGCGCCCTCGGAGGGGCCGCGGGCTATGGAGGAGGAGGCGCCGGCCGGCGCGAAGTTGCCGGCGGATACCTGTTCCGCCCTGTAATTGTAGAGAGTGTAGGCCGTGCCCGACTGCCAGACCGCCCAGTCCACCACGGAGCCGGTGGAGTTCTCCAGCGCCAGGAAATCCCCGGCCGCAGCCAGGCCGCCCGGGCCGAAGACGCCGGCGAAGGTATAGCCGTCGTCGCTTAGCGAGGAGAAGTCTATGACGGCGTAGTCCAGCGGGTAGATCTTGCGCGTGAATTTAAAGGCCAGGCCGTTGGCCGAGGAAACGGAGTTCCTGAGCGCGTAGCCGGAGAGCGTGCGGGTGGAGACCGGCGAGGCGTTGTAGAGTTCCACGAACTGCCGGTCGGGAGCGCCGTAGGCGACCTCGTTGATCTTCAGCGCGTCGGTGGAGACCGAGTTGCCGTAGCCGGGCGTGGGGGATGGATCTATCCAGAAGAAGGAGGGGTCCCCGTCGGTGACGCGCGCCAGCGACTGGCCGGCCCCCAGCACCGGCCACTGCGCCTGGTCCACGATGGCGCCCGTGTTATTCATCAGTTTCAGGTGATAACTCTGCCCGCCCACCAGGTCGGTGGCCAGGCCGGTCAGCGTGAAGGTGGAGTAGGCGTTCACCACGTCGGAAGCCTGCGCAGTCCAGACGGTGATCGGGGTGCCGCCCAGGTCCAGCGTGTTCTCCACATAGTCGAGTTTCCAACCTATCAGCGACACCGTGCTGGCCGAGTTGTTATAGAACTCAACCCAGTCCTCTCCGACGGCGCCGGAAGCGTAGATCTCGTTAAGGTAGACCGCCGGTTGCAGCATAGCCTCGGGGTAGCTATCGTAAGCGTTGAGGTCGGTGCCGTCGGCCCTGACCAGTTTGAAGCAGTAGGAGGTGCCGGCCGCCATACCGTTGTCCTTCAGCGCGAAGTCCCACATGGCGTCGCGGTTGCGCGCCGTTAGCGCCAGCGTAGCCGCCGGCGAGGACTCCGCGTAGGCCTGGGCCACGGTCACGTGGGCGCCGTGCTGCGGGTCGGCCGCGTTGGCCGTCAGCGCCGCCCCGTCGGCCGGCGTGTTGTTATTGAAAGCTATCACCGTGGCCGCGCCCACGTCGGTATATACGGCCGGGTTGCCGCCCGAAGGCGCCGCACAGGTGCCGTCGCCGCGGCCGGCGAACTGCAGCTTGAAGCTCTCGGCGCCGGCGGCCAGGTCCACCTGGTCTATGTGCAGCAGCGGCCGCAGGCGGAAAGCCGCGCCCGAAGAGAGTATGACCCCGGGCGTGTCCTGCGCCGCCAGCGCCGCCCCCACGTCGGTGGAATCGGCGTTGGCGAAGAACTTGTAGGCGCTCTGCACATAGGTGGTCTCCGGCGGTGCCGGCCAGAAGAAGAAGGAATGGCCGCCCACGGTGACGGAGGAGAGCGAGGTCTCCAGCGCGGCGCCGCCGGCGGCGTCGCTCCAGGTGAAGGCCGGGACCGAGGTCATCACCAGGCGCTTCACTATCAGGTCGGAGTTGTTGTCCGAAACCGCCAGTATGGCGCGGTCCCTGTTCACCGGGTCCTGGTGCAGCTGGTAATGCTTCTGCGGGTTGGCGAAGAGCGGCGCCGGGCTGGCGTCCGCGCCGGCCGAGGGCGCGCCGGTGGTGCCGTAATACCAGCCTATGTTGGTGGCGGCGGCGTCGTTGTAGGCCACCGCCCAGCGCGTGGCCGCGCCGGAACTCAGCCACACCGCCGACACCAGCCGCGTGCCGGCCAACGGCACCTGCGCCGTGGTGTCCACGTTGGCGGTATTGGTCCAGGCCGCGCCGCTCCAGTAACCTATCTGCAGGTCGGAACCGGCGTTGCCGATAGAGGCGAAGATCATGGCGTCGCTGGCGGGGTTGGCGGCCAGGTCCAGGTTGGTGGCGTCATCGAGGAAGGTGGGCGGCGTGGTCACCGCGCCCCAGGTATGCAGCGGGCTGCCTCCGGTCCATGTGGCGACAGCGTAACGCACGCCGTTGGTGCCGTCGGCGCCGGCCGCGTTGGCCCAGACCGCCATGAGGTCGCCCGAGAGCGACTCGAACTCCAGGTCGAAGTCCTCCACGTCCTGGGCGGCGGCCACGGTCTCCAGCGAAGTCTCCAGCGCGGCGGCCGGCTCGTTCTCCCAGGCGCTCCCGGTCCAGACCGCGGCCGAAAGGTCGGAATTGGCGTCGGCCCAGAGAGCGGCCAGCGTGTCGTAAGTCGCCCGGCGATCGGAGGCCAGCTTGACCCACTGCACTATGCCCGTGGTGCGGGCCGCGGTCAGCGGCGTCTCGGCGGTCCAGTTGGACCCACCGCAGGCCGCGCCGCCCGGCTTTGTCCGGTAACCGAGTTCGCCGGAGGCGGCGGTATTGCGCGAGTACAGCACCATGACGTCGCCGCTATTGGTCTCGTAGGCGATGTCGAAGCGGCGCGTGGTCTCGTTGCCGCCCACGGCCTGCGTCCACTCCTCGGTCCAGTTGGTGCCGTCGGTGCACAGCACGTGCAGCGTGCCGTCCTTCACGTAGCCGGCCACGGCCTCCTGCTTGGTGGTGAGCGGGTTGGTGCGGATGACGAACAGCGAGCCGTTGCCGCCCATCTCCAGGTCTCCGGTGGCGCCGAAACTGTTGGACGCGGCCGAATAATGGCGGAACTGCGGCATGGCCGTGCCGGCCTTACCGTACAGGATCACGCCGTCGCCGGCGGCGTGCACTATGGGCAGGGCCAGCGTCTTCTTGACGCCCAAGCTCACCCAATCGCTGAAGTTGCCGTTATGGTAGGCCGTGCGCACGCGGAAGTAATAATAAGCGTCGGTATTGAGGCCGCTGAAAGTGGCGGCCGGGCCTTCGGCCGGCGCGGTGGAGAAAGAAACCCTGTCGGTGACGCCGGCGTTGAAATCATAGGCGGTGGAGACCTCCACCTGGTAGCTCACCGAACCCAGCGGATTGGAATTGGCGCCCCAGTTCACGGCAAAACCGTCGAAACCCACCGCGCTGAAAGTGGAGGCCGCCGAGACCGGCGGGTTGGCCAGCGTGGCGGTGGCGGGATAAACCGCCCAGCCGCTGGCCTCGCCGGCGCCGTCGGCGCGCACAAAGAGGTAATAAGTGGAATTCAGCGCCAGCGGCGACAGCAGGGCGGAAAGCCCGGCCGTGGAACTGGAAGCGTAAACCGGCGAAGGCTCGGAACCGGGATTCACCGACGCCGCCAGAG
This sequence comes from Elusimicrobiales bacterium, assembly GCA_028688015.1. Classification (GTDB taxonomy): domain Bacteria; phylum Elusimicrobiota; class Elusimicrobia; order Elusimicrobiales; family UBA9959; genus UBA9959. The sequence goes on from JAQTZB010000012.1 coordinate 11,233, forward strand.
TATAACCGGTGGCCTGCGCCACAAGACTCCAACCGGCCGTTATGGAATCGGCCGAAACCTGGGTTATCGGCGCCGCCACGGGGGCCTGCAGACCGGCGGTCTTCACCGCGCCGAGGCCGGCGTAGGCGGTGTAAAGGCCGTTGCGGTTCACCGCCCTGGCCCGGAAATAGTAGGTGGTGGAGAAGACCAGGTCCGTGAAGGCGTAGGACGCGCCGTACTCCGGCGCGGTGGCGGCCGAAACCTGGTAAAGAACACCCGGGTTGAAGTCCTGGGCGCTGGAAACCTGCACCTCGTAGAGCGTGCCGACCGGATTGCCGTTCTGCTCCCAGGCCGCGGTGAAGCCGGCGTTGGTCACGGCGCTGAAGGTGGACACCGCGGTGAGCGGCAGATTGGCCAGCGTGGCGGTGCCGGCGGCCGCGGTATACGCCGTGGACACGCCGTTACGGTTGCGGCCGGCCACGGTGAAGTAGTAGGTGGTGTTAGCGTAAAGGCCGGCGGAACTCAGGTAGAGGTTATACGTATCCGAACTCACCGCCACAGCGCCTCCCGGGTTAAGCGGGTCCTGGGCGGTGGAAGAATAGACCTGGTACAGCGTGCCCGCCGCATTGCCGTTGGCGGACCAGTTGAATGTAGCCGAAGAGGGGCCTATATAGGTGAAGCCCGCGGCCACCGGCGGATAGGCCAGCAGTGTCGCGGTGCCGGCCGCCGTGGTATAGGCGGTAGTGATCCCGTTATTGCCCACTGCCGCTACACGGAAGTAATAAGTGGCGTCGGGGTTCAGGCCCGAAGAGGAGAAGAACAGGTCATAGGTTTCGGAAAGCGTGGCAGCCGCGCCGCCGGGGACCAGGGGGTCAGGCGCCGTGGAGACCGCCACGCTGTAGCGGGTGCGCGGGAAGGGGTTGCCTTCCGCCGACCAGTTGAAGGTGGCCGCGTACGGTCCCACGCCGGTGAAGCCGGCCGCGGCCGGCGCCCGGGCCGGAGTGGTGGTGGAACGCGAAATGGTATAGGCCGTCAGGACGCCGTCCTTGTTCACGCCGGCCACGCGGAAGTAATAAGCGGTATTGGCGTCCAGGCCGGCGGAACTCAGGTAGGTATTGTAGGTGTCGGAACTGCTCACCACGGCGCCCGCCGGGACTAGCGGGTTGTAGGCGGTGGAGACCAGCACGCGGTAGCGCGTGCCCGGGTCGGCGTTGCCGTTGGCGGACCAGTTGAACCGCGCCGAGTTGTAGCCCACGTCGGCGAAGGACAGATAAACCGGCGCCTTGGCCAGCAGCGTGGCCGCGGCCGGGTACTGGAACCAGGGCCCCGACACTTCGTCGCCGTTGGCCCGGACGAACAGGTAATACACCGTGTCCGCCACCAGCGCCGGGCTGAAGACCGCCGCGGCGGCCGCGCCGTTGCCCACGGTGACGCTGGAGGCGTAGATGGCCGTCGGCGGGTTGTCCGGGGCGAGCGAGGCCGCCAGGGTGTAGCCGGTGGCGCCGCCCACCAGCGACCAGGAAGCCGCTATGGAGGAAACGAACACCCCTGTTACGGCGCCCTCGGCCGGAGTGCCCAACTGGCCTATCGCCAGGGTAACACCGCTCTGTGCGGCGTAGGCCGTATAAATGCCGTTATTATTGACCGCGGCCGCCCTGAAATAATGCGTCTTATTGGATTCCAGGCCGGCGGTGGAGAGGAACAGGTCGTAGACGTAATGCGAGGTCACGGCCGCGCCGCCGGGAGCCTGCGGGTCCGGCGCGGTGGAGACCAGCACGCGGTACAAGGTGCCGTCGCGGTTGCCGTCGGCGTACCAGTTGAGCTGCAGCACGTGCGTGGCCTCGCCGGTGATGTAGAGGCCGGCCGGCTGGGCGGCCAGCGTGGAGGTGCCGGCAGCCGCGCTATAAGCGGTGGGCACGCCGTTGTTATTGAGGCCGGCCACCCGGAAATAATGCGTGGTATTGGCCGCCAGCCCTGCCAGGTTCAGCGAGGAGCTGTAGGTATCAGAAGAGGTAACCGCCGCGCCCGCGGGAGAAAGCGGATCAGCGGCGGTGGAGGCCAGCACGCGGTAGCGCGTGCCCGCGGGATTGCCGCCGGAGGTCCAGGAGAACACCACGGAGCCGGTGGAAACTCCGGAGAACCCGCCCGTCGCCGGGGCGTAGCCCAGCAGCGTGGAGGTGCCGGCGGCGGCCGTGTAGGCGGTGAGAACCCCGCTCTTGCCCACTCCGGCCACACTGAAATAATAAGTAGTATTGGCCGCCAGGCCCGAAGAACTTAGATAGGTATTGTAAGTGTCCGACGAGGTCACCGCCGCCCCGGCCGGCGCGCCCGGGTCCGCGGCCGTGGAGGCCAGCACGCGGTAGCGCGTGCCGGGGTCCGCATTGCCTCCCGCCGTCCAGTCGAAGGTCAGCGCGCCCGCTTCAACGGCGGCGAAGCCGGCGGCCAGCGGCGGGTAGGCCAGCGGCGTGGCGGTGGCGACGGCGGCCGTATAGGCGCTGGCGGACCCGTTATAGCCTATAGCGGCGGCGCGGAAATAATATGTGGTATCGGCATCCAAGCCAGTGAAAACAGCAGGGCTGTCGTAGGTGTCGGAATAAGTGGTGAACAGGCCCTGCGGGTCCAGCGGGTCCGGCGCCAGCGAGGCGTAGACGCGGTACAGCGTGCCGGCCGGATTGCCGCCGGAGGTCCAGTTGAAACCCGCTTCAGAAGCGATCACGCCCGAAAAGCCTGAGAAGGCCGGCGACGCGGCATTGGTGGCCATGCCCGAGGCCGCCGAGTAGGCGGTGGGCACGCCGCCTTTGTTGAGGCCGGCCACGCGGAAATAATAGGTGGTATTGGCCGCAAGGCCCGCGGAGCTCAACCAGGTGTTATAGGTGTCCGAAGAAGTCACCACGGCGCCCGCTGGCGCCGCCGGGTCCGCCGCCGTGGAGGCCAGCACGCGGTAGTGAGTGCCGGCCGGATTGCCGCCTGAAGTCCAGTTGAACCGCAGCGAATCTGCGGCCAAATCGGTAAAAGCGGCCGGTTCGGGCACATAAGGCAGCAGCGTGGCGATACCTACGGGCGCCGTATAGGCGGTAAGCGCGCCGCCCTTGCCCAGGCCGGCCGCGCGGAAATAATAGGTGGTGTCCGGAGCCAGCCCGGCGGAAGAAAGGGAAAGGCTGTAGGTGTCGTGAACGGAGACCATGGCGCCGGCCGGGGCGGCAGGGTCGGGCGCGGTGGAGACCAGCACCCGGAACAGGGTGCCCGGGTAGGCGTTGCCGTTGGCCGACCAGGAGAAGGTGACGGAGTCCGCCTCCACGCCGGCTATGGCGGCGGCCGCCGGCGGGTAGGCCAGCAGCGTGTATGTGGCCGGGTAGGCCTCCCAGGAGCTGGAGGCGCCGGGACCGTTGGTGCGGACGAAGAGGTGGTAAAGCGTATCCGGCGCCAGGGCGGGGGTGTCCAGCGTAGCGCCAGTTGTATTGTGCACAGTGCTGGAAACATAAATATCGGCCGGTGGATTCAGGGAGCTGACCGACGCGGCCAGGGTATAACCGGTAGCGCCCTCCACCAGCGACCAGGAGGCCGAAGCCGCCGCGGCTGTAACGCCGCTCAGCGCGCCTATGGCGGGGCGGGCCGGGGCAAGCGGCTCTGCCAGTTGCATCCAGGCGTCGCCGCTGACGCCGGGAGTGGCGCCGCCAAGGGTGGCTGTGACGTTATAGCCGTTAGCCAGCGTAGCGCCGTTGGCGTCGTCTATATGCCAGCGCACGGCCAGCCTGTCGCCGTTGGAGAGAGCGGTGGACGCCGGAATTTTACCCCAGTTCTGCAGCTGCAGCACGGCGCTGGACACCTCGCCGCGGGACAGGACCACGGAGGCGATGACGGATTGTATGGCGCCGGCGCCATCCGCGCGCAGCAGCTCGGCCGTGATAGTGGCGTTGGCCCTGAAATTGCTCTCTCTCGCCCAGAGGTTGAAGGTGACGTTGCCGGCTATGGTGACGTCGTCAAGCGGCGGCGAATACCAGGTCACGGCGCTGCCACCGGCCGCTTCGCTGAACTGGGTCGTGATCAGTGGCGGGGTAGTGGGGCCGGCGAAGGTGTTCTTGGTATAGGTGACCACCGCGGCCCCGGCGGCCCGGGTCAGGTAGCGGGAATTCACCGCGTCCACCGGGGTGACGGAGTCCTGGAAATAAAGTTTGGTGGCGTTAGCGAACAGCGTAACGGTGGACTGCGCCGCCGTATAAGCGGTGAGCACCCCGTCGTTGTTGCGGGCCGCCACGCGGCAGTAATAGGTGGTCTGCGTGGGCAGGCCGGACAGGAGCAGGCTAGATTCTTCCGTCTCTCCGGTGACAACGTCCGCGCCGGAAGGGTTCAGCGGATCGGCCGCGGTGGAAGCCGCCACCAGGTAGACGGTGTCCGGGTAGACATTGTCTCCCGCCGTCCAGTTGAGGCGTATGGAACCGTAGGTGACGTCGCTGAAACCGGAGAAGACCGGCGCCGCCGCCAGCGTGGAGGTGGAGGCCGCCGCCGAATAGTCCCAGGCGGCGCCGTTGTTGTTGAGCCCGGCCGCGCGGAAATAATAGCGCGTGTTGCCGGACAGGCCGGAGGTGGAGAGCGAGAGGTTGTAAGTGTCCGAGGAGGTGACCGCGGCCCCGTCGGGCGAGGCAGGGTCCGGCGCGGTAGAGACCAGCACCCGGTAGCGCAGGCCGCCGGGCAGGGAGCCGGTGGTCCAGCCGAAGGTTATGGCGCCGCTGCCCATACCCGAGAAACCGGAGAAGACCGGCGCGCCCGAGAGCAGCGTGGAGGTGCCTTGCGGCGCGCTGTAGGCGGAAACCACCCCGTCATGGTTCACGGCGGCCACCCTGAAATAGTAGGTGGTGTTGGCGGAGAGCCCAGCGGAGGAGGCGCCGAGCTCATAAACATCGGAATATGTGACCGCGGCCCCGCCCGGGACCAGCGGGTTGGAGGCGGTGGAGACGGCCACCCGGTACCCGGACCCGGCCGGGTTGCCGTTGGCTGTCCAGCCGAAAGTGAGGTTCTCCGGGGTGAGGCCGGAGAAGCCGGCCGGCAGCGGCGGGTTTGCCAGCGTGGAGGTGGACTGCAGCGCCGAATAGGAAGTGAGCACCCCGTTATTATTCACGCCGGCGACGCGGAAATAATAGACGGTGTTGGCCGCCAGGCCCGCGGTAGCCAGGAACAGGTCGTAGGTGTCGTAAACGCCGGCATCCGGCGCGTCACGCGGGTCGCCGCCGGCCGCCGCTATCACGCGGTAGAGGGTCCCGGATGGGTTTCCATTGTGCGCCCAGTTGAACTTCATGCCGCCCTCGGCCACCTCGCTGAAGCCGGCGAAGACAGGGTCGAAGGCCAGCAGCGTGGAGGTGCCGGCCGCGGCCGTATAAGCGGTAAGAGACCCGGCAACACTTACTCCGGCCACACGGAAGTAATAGGTGGTATTAACACTGAGCCCGGCCGAAGTGAGGAACAGCTCGTAGGTGTCGGTAACGGTGGCCGCGGCGCCGGCCGGGGCGTTCGGGTCCGGCGCGGTGGAGACGGCCACCCGGTACAGCGTGCCGTCGGGATTGCCGCCGGAGGTCCAGTTGAAACGCATGGTTTCGGCACCGACATTGGTAAAACCGTCTAAGGCCGGCGCGCCGGCCAGCGCGGTGGCTGTACTCTGGATCGCGATATACTCCGAGACCGCCCCCACGGAGTTCACCGCCGCGGCCCTGAAGTAGTAGAAAGTGTCCGGGGTCAGCCCGGCGGTGGTCAGGAACAGGTTGTAGGTGTCGGAGACGGTGACGGCCGCGCCGTCCGGAGCCAGCGGGTCCGGCGCAGTGGAGACCGCCACCCGGTACAGCGTGCCGGGGGCGTTGCCGTTGGCCGTCCAATCCAGACGCGCCGAAGCGGAACCCACCTCGCTGAAACCGGAGAAAACCGGCGCCGCGGCCAGGGTCACCGCGTCGGCCGGTTCGGTATAATCCGTTTCCAGACCGCCCTTGCCGCGCGCCGCCACCCTGGTGAAATAGCGGGTATCCGGGTCAAGGCCGGAGAAGTCATGGTACAGCCCGGCCACGTCGGCGGAGAAAACCGGGTGGCCCTCCGGACTGAGCGGGTCCGGGGATTCCGACAGCAGCACGCGGTAAACCGTATCCCCGGCATTGCCATTGGCCGTCCAGTTGACGCGCAGGCCGTCGGCTGCGATGTCCGTGAAGGCCGAGAACTGCGGCATATTGGCCAGCGTGGCCGAGCCTATGGCCCCGGTATAAGCGGTGACCAGGCCGTCCTTGTTGAGGCCGGCCGCCCTGAAATAGTAGGTGGTGTCGGCGGCCAGGGCGGAGGCGTACAGCACAAGGTTATAGGTGTCGGACGAGTCCACGACTGCGCCGGCCGGAGCCAGCGGGTCGGGAGCTGTGGAGACCAGCACCCGGTAGCGGGTACCCCCGGGATTGCCATTGCCGCTCCAGGAGAAGATCATGGAGTCATTGGCCAGCCCTGACAGCGCGGGTGAGACAGGCGCGAATTGCACCCGGGTGGCCGCCGGGGTGAAGGCATACCAGGAGCCGGCCACATTGGCCGCGCCGGCGCGCACAAAGAAATAGTAGCTGGTATCGGGCGTCAGGGCCGGCGAGGCGAAAAGGGAGGCGCTCAGCCCGGCGGTCTCGCTGGAGGTGTAAATAGCCGTCGGGGGATCGTCCGGAGACAGCGAGGCCGCCAGCATGTAGCCGGTGGCCCCGGCGACCAGGCTCCAGGAGGCCGTGACCGAGGTGACGAAGATATCCGTCAGGGAGCCCGCGGCCGGAGAGCCCAGCGCGCCAAGGCTGAGCGTCCTTTCATTGACCGCGCCCGCATAGGCCGTAAGGACGCCGTTATGGTTCACCGCGGCGGCGCGGAAGTAATAGTAGGCGAAGGGCTCCAGGCCGGCCGAACTCAGGTAGAGAGAATAGGTGTCGTGATAGGTGACGGCGGCCCCCGACGGAGACAAAGGGTTCGCCGCGGTAGAGACCGCCACCCGGTAAAGGGTGTCCTCCGGGTTGCCGGAGGCGTCCCAGTTCAGCTGTATGGCGTCCTCGGTAACGCCGGTAAAGTAGAAGCCGGCCGGCTGCAGGGCCAGCGTGGTGGTGGCGGCGGCGGCTGAATAGGCGGAATACTGGCCGGCCCGGTTCACGGCCGCGGCCCTGAAGTAGTAGGTGGTATCGGCCGCGAGCCCCGTAGTGGACAGCGAGAGCGAATAGGTGTCCGAAGAGGAATACAGGGCCGCTCCTGGCGCGGCCGGGTCCGGGGCGGTGGAGACCAGCACATTATAGAGCGTGCCGGGAGGATTGCCGTTCCCACCCCAGCTGAAGGTCAGCGCAGCGGCGCCGACCCCGGAGAGGCCGGCCGGGGCGGGGATCTTGGCCAGGGTAGCCGCGCCCTGCGGCAAGAAGTAGTAACTCACTGTCCCGCCGGCCGCGGCCAGGGCGGCCACGCGGAAATAGTAGGTGGTATTGGCCGCCAGCCCAGAGGTGCTCAGTGAAGTGTTATAAGTGTCGGAAGAACTCACCAGGGCGCCGGCCGGGGCCAGCGGGTCCGGCGCGGTGGACACCAGCACCCGGTAGCGCGAGCCCGGCGCGTTGCCGGAGCCGGTCCAGGAAAGGCCTATGGCGCTCTCCGTTACCCCGGAGAAAGAACCGAAGGAGGGCGCATAAAGGCGGGCCTGGGCCGTGGTGCCGTTGGAGAGATAACTCCAGCCGTTCCAGGCGGCCCGGGCTTTTATGGCGAAATAATAAGTGCCGCCGCCCACAAGGCCGGAGAAGTTCAATTGCTCGGGCTGGCCCTGGGCGGCAGGTACCGGAACGGAGAGAAAATCTGTGGCGGAATGGGCCAGCAGGAACTGCGCCTCGCCCAGGGCCGGGGAACCCTCGGGATAGGTGGAGTAGCGTATCTCGTAGGCCTCGGCGGCGCCGGTATAGCCGTCGGCCGACGGCGCGGTCCAGGCCAGGCCGAGGCCGCCGTCGGAAACCCCGCCGGAGGCGGCCAGGTTCAGAATGGTCTCCGGCCAGGCGGCCAGGTTGCCGAAGCCGGCCTGCAGCGTATAGTTGCCGGAAGCGTAGGCCGCCGTCCCGGCTTCGCCCAGCACCGTCAGGCTGTTATAGCCGGCGGAAGCCGCCGAGGAACCGCCGGCGTCCACCGCGGCCGGGCGCAGGTCCTGGGTGGGCCCGGAGAAAGAGCCGCCCGCGGCGTAAGCGGGGAATAAAAGGACAAGGCAGAACCAGGCCGGCAATATGCCGGCAGGCAGGCCGCGGCGCGCGGCGCTAAACCCTGACCTCATGTTCATAAGGGACTTTGAAGTTCCGTTCCGCTCCTTATATGCCGCCCACCTTCTGCGCTATCACATAGCTGCCGGCCAGCACGGTAAGACTGCCGCTGGTACTGGGCGCCCACTGCAGGGTCACGCTGCCGATAGTGCTGGCCGTTATCCAACCCTGCAGGTAGACATTGTAGGGGATGGCGCTGCCGATGATAGACGTATTTGACATGGCGGTGGGAGCGGCATCGCAGTCGGTGGTATCGGCCTGCAGGAAGGCCGCACCTGCCGTCTCGGAGCCGGACTGCACCACCCGGCAGGTCCAGCCGGCCGCCCCGCGTATGGCCGCCTTCCAGTCAGGGGTGGAACTGTTGTTGTTGGAGACCAGCAGCCGGAACTCGAAGATCCAGGTCTCCCCGGCCGCCACCGCGAAGGACAGTGCATCGTCGTCCTGCAGGGTAGTGCCGTTTGGCACGTTCTCATCGGCGTCCTTTACCACGAACCGCATCGTCGTGGCCGGCGCCCAGGAAGCGTCGCCGCGCAGGAACTGCGTGGTGGAGCCGGAAGCCTTGGGGGTCAGCCCGTGACGCAATGTGGAAACATTGGCCGCCGTCACATCGGAAAGATCCAGCGCTCCCTCGTAAACAGCTCCCGCGGCCACCGATGAGACAATGACATTGGCCCCGAGGCTCCCGGCAGTGGCCAGCTTGCTTATAGCTATGGCCGCGGCGGGGGCAATATCGGCGTCGCTTATTATACCGTCCACTATTTGGTTACCGTTGTTTATCGCTCCCACCGCCACGGAAGAGATCCTGAGCAGGACGGAGCCGTCATTGTCCGTCAGCGCGTCGGCGACCGAGGATTTGAAGCTGTAAGGCCCGGCGGTCAGCCGCTCGCGCGGGCTCAGGGTCTCGCCGGCCACGGCTATCTCAAGGTAGCGCGAGTCCGAGGCGAAGACGGCGCCGTCTATGGCCGCCGCCGCCCCAAGTTGCACGGCGAAGACGCCGTTAGTCACGGTGACGGTCTGGTTCTCCGTCCACAGGCAGGGATTGCCCACGGCGCAGGGCGCCGAGCAGGTGGCGGCCAGCGAGTTGCAGATCTTGAAGCTCATCAGGAAGTCGCCGTTCCTGGGCAGTTTACTGGAATCCAGCAGCCGGCCCTGGAAATTCACCAGGCCCGGCACGGCAGCGGAAGCGGAAAGCGCTCCGGCCAGCGACAGCCATAGGGCTAAAGTGGTAATTTTGCTCATAATCTTTCTCCTATTCCTCGTCCGCACCGCCGCCGGCCGCGCCTGCCTGCGGAGCCTCGCCTTTGATCCTGCGCGTCTTCTCGTCTTTCTGCCGCTCTTCTTCCTTCATCATCTCCACGATATCCTGCACGGTGAGCCCCACCAGCCAGTGGTTGACCTCTTCGCGCAGTTTCTTGTAAAGCTTGCCGGGAACCTCCTCGCGCCCCCCCTCCGGGGCGTGGTTAAAAGTGAAAGCCTCCATGAGGCCCCAAACGCTGATATCGTCGAGGTCCCTGGCCAAGCGGTAGCCCTTGCCCTTCTGCGACTCCACGAAACCGGCGTGCACCAGCGCCTGCAGCACCTTGTTGCAGTACGGCGCTGGCAGGCCCTGGAAGCGGGCTATCTCCGCCACCTGGTTCCAGCGGCCTCCGTTGTTGGCCCCGAGGTAATGCAGGCAGGCGAGGCCGTAGGCTAACGTGCGGTTCATCCTCATAAAAATCCCGAGTCGACTTACACAGCGCGCTGATCTTTCAGGTGACCAGCCGCCATTGGATACAACTTATCCGATGACGGCACAAAAAAATAGACGGCAGTATAAGACCCCGCTGTCCATTGATATTAATAGTATAGCAGACCAATAACCGCAGTCAAGGCCTAAGCCTTTGATTTTGAATACACGGCGTGCTGAGCCCCGGCGAGGGCGCAGGCGGGAGCGTTCGGGGCCAGGACATTTCCCTCTTCCAGCAGGCTGATGCCGGGGCAGCGGCTGCACCAGGCGGCGTCCGCGCAGCCGGCGCAGCCGGCCAGGTCCGCCACAGTCAAGGACCGCCAGCGCTTCAGCCAGGGTGCGCTTTTCCAAAGCCCGGAGAAACTCCGGCGGGTTAAATTACCGAGCCTGACCGGCAGTTGCAGGCAAGGATACAGGTTGCCGGCCGGGTCCACGGCGCAGACATTTCGGCCGGCGCCGCAAATGAAATCTCCGGGGCCGGGCGGCAGGGGGGCCGCGGCCGGGGCCGGGCCGGCTATCAGTTTTACGGCCTTGCCTAGGGCGGCGCTGGACAGGCGCAGCGGCAGGGCGGCCCGGCCGCCGTCGTTGGCCGGGGCGATCACCGGGTCAAAAGAGAGACCGAAACCTTCTTTCTTCGCAAGCTCTTTCAACCAGCCTGCGTGCCCCGCGTTGGCGGTCATCAGCGGGACTTTCATCTTCACTTTTACCCCGGCGCCCGCCAGCAACCGGGCGGCGGCCAAACTGCGCGAGAAGGAGCCGCGCAGGCCGGTCACCCCGTCGTGGACGGAGGGCCCGCCGTAAAAACTTATTTCGAAGCCGGAAACTCCCGCGGCGGAGAGCTCGCGCGCCAGCCCGCGGGTGAGGCCCAGGCCCGTGGAAAAGATCCTCACGTCGAAATTGAGCGCCCTGGCCCGGCGGCACAGGTCGGCCAGGTCGGGCCTCAGCAGCGGCTCGCCGCCGGTGAAGACCAGGTACAACCCGCCGGCGCGGGCCAATTTATCAAGTATTTTCCCCCACCCGGCGGCGGACAGCTCCCTGCCGGGCCGGGCGCGGCCGAGCGTCTCGGGCAGGTAGCAATGGCGGCAGGACAGCGGGCAGCGGCGGGTCAGTTCTATGGTGACGGAAACCGGGATGTTCTTTTCGACGGTAACGGCGTTAAGCCGCGCGGAGGGCGTGCAGTCAGGCATTGAGGAAAGAGGCGAACCGGCGGCGCAGGGTAGAATAGACCCGCCCGGGCAGGCCGCGGGAGAGGGGCCCTCCCAGCGCGCGGCCCCTGATATCTGCCCAAGGCACCAAATGCGGTTCCAGCCGGCCTGCGTCGTCGGCCAGCCAGGCCCCGTCGGCCGAGGTTTTTATTACGCGGTGCAGCAGGGTGCGGCCCCGGTAAGAGTAGACCGCGCAATCTCCGGGCCGGAGCTTGCCGGGGCGCGCCAGCGCAAGTTCCCCGGGCTTGAAGACCGGGAGCATGCTGGAGCCCTCCAACCTGAAAGCCTTCATGCTCAGGAAAACTTCTTAAGGGTCTTGCAGGCCAGCTGGCTGATGGGGCCCGTAATGCATTTGCCGCAGGCCAGCGCGGCGGTCTCAAAGACCTTCTCCGTCTTCATCTTCGGTTTCTCGTAGGTTTTTTTCTTTTTTTCGGTCATTTTGTCGCCTCGATAAGCCCCGCGGCCATTAATTCCTTAACAAAGCCGTTCAGGTCCGCCCTGGCGGTCTTTTCGTTGACTTCGTATTCGGCTGTCAGCGCCGAAAGCAGGCCCCGCTCTCCGTCCCCGCGGACCAGGCCCTCCCAGATGACGGAGGCCGGGCCGTTGAGTTCCCGCATTTCGGAGCGGGCCGCGTCCACTATGTAGACCTCGCCGGCTATGCGCCGGAAAGCGAGGCCTTTCTTGATCTTGTATGGCATCAAATGAGCTCCAGGAAACCGCAGTCCGCTTTGGAAAACTCCAGGCGCCTGAATTCGGCTCGCGCCAACAACGCCGCCCCGTTCCCCAGCGCCAGCGCCGCAGCCGCCGGCGACCTTTCGAAATTTACCGCGCAGCGCAGCAGCAACCGCAGGGCTTCACCCCGGCCGCACGACGCCGTCGCGTTACAGCGCGCCTTGGCCAGCAGAAAGATACCGCCCAGCGGCCAGGAACCGGGGCGCCCGTCCGCGCGCATCTCCCCCCAGAAAGGGGAGCCGTGCACCCGGTAGCCGCCCTTGCCGGGCAGGACCAGATTTATCTCGTCGCTGATCACTTCGCAGCCGGCGGCCGCGCCCAGCCGGGAAATGGTGGACTTGCCAGCCCCGGACTTACCCAAGAACAAGCAGGCCCGCCCGTTCTTCAGCAGCCCGGCGGAATGCAGCATAAAACCACCTGACCGCAGGAGTTGGAAACTTATGAAAGAGCGCAGAAAGGCGTCCAGGGTTTGCTCGCTCGGGGCCGCCACCAGCTCCCCGCGGCCGGTGCGAATGTCCAGGCCGGCCTGAAAGTCCCCCCGCTCCAGCGTGAGGGCCCGCCCCTCCAGTTTAACAGCCGGCCTGAACGGGTTTTGCAGGCGCGGCCCCCTGACGACGTTAAAACTGCAGCCGGTTTTCCCCTTTGCCGCGAAACGGGCGTACCTGCCGCTCAAAATATTAATGATACCCGGCGCATCCGATTTAAAGTACAGGTTTAAACCGGCAATGGCAAGCCCGTAGGCAGCGGCGCGGCCGGGCGCCTTCAAGGCAGCCATGCCGGCCATGTCTGCCTGCTATCCAGCCAGGACTGCCGCGTAAGGCGGACGTCCGTGGTTAGTATCTGCTTGGCCGCCTCGTCCGTGTAGAAGAAGCAGATATTATTAGAACCGAGCGTTACCGTGCCCACCACGTAGGCCGCTCCCACGAATATGCTCTGGCCGGCGCCGCCGCCGGTGGTGATGTTGCCGCCCACGTAGATAAAGCCGTTAGTGATGGCCTTGCCGCTGGTGACGGTCATGGTAATGTTCTCGTCCGACCGGTAGCTGTCGTTGATGCCCGGGAAATCATCCGGCAGGCTGGGCGTGGTATCGTTCCAACTCTCCCCGCAGGCCGGCCCGCCGTCCTTATAATAATCCCAGTCGTTGCCGTACTGCTTCCAGGCGGTGCGCGGCATTTTAATAGTGGGCGACCCCTGGCCGGAGCGGCCGTTGGGAAGGTTCAGGTTGCCGGTGATGATCAGGTTGCCTCCCACATAAATGCCGTTGGACTTTACGGTGAGGTCCCCTTCTATGAAATAGGTTTTGCCGGTGTTGCATTTGACGGCGTTGTCGCACTTGGAGCCGGGGCCGCTGCCCCATGTCTGCGAACTGCCGTAATAAGTGCCGTCGAGCGTGGCCGAACTCCTGTAAGCGTCGATATCTATGCTGGAGGCCTGCGGGATGCCGGGATAATAACTCCACCACTGCACCGAATCCGTATTGGGCGGGGAGGCGCTGGTATCCTTGCCTATGATGGACGAAGCGCTGTAGAACTGCGGGTGGTTGCGATTGTTGGAATCTATGGAGCCGGGCGCCAGCACGCTGCCCCATTCCACCTGCTCGTTGGAGCCCGAGAGGCTGACGCCCTGCAGCGACCGGATGGCGTTCTGGCTGATGGCGGCATTAGCGTAAACCACCTTGAGGGCCCTGGCCTCCCGGGACTGCTTGTCCCGCCCGACGGCCAGGATGGTAGCCTGTTCCAGGTCCGGGCCGCTGGAGATGGAGATGGTATACGTGCCGCCTGGCAGGTCGCTGTAGACGGCGTCGAAATTAAAACCGGCGAGGGGCAGGCCGTCTTTAACGGCTTTCCAGGTAGAGGTGGACTCCACCAGCTTCTGGTAGGCCCGGTCCACGGCGCCCTCCGCCAGCTGGAAGGCATTGGAATTCTGCGCCTGCTTTTCGCTCCATTTCACCTCGTTCTGGATGTACTTCACCATAGCCGGCACCACTATAGCCAGCACCACCAGCATGGCGATAACGCCCAGCAGCAGCTGCCCTTTCCTGTTCTTCATCAGTTCATTATCCTCACTTTTTGGATGGAAAGCTGCAGGGCCTTCTTGCCGCCGCGGTAAGTGGGCGACTGCATGGTCATGGCTATCGAAATAATGCTGGTGTCGTCGGTCCTGGGGTAGGTGAAGGCGATGTAGGCCAGATTGGAGGACAGCACCCTGACATTTCCGTTATTGTTCATGTACAAGTCCTTGCCGTTTTGGTAAAAGTACATGACCACGTCTTCGCCGGACGCGTTGACATAGTTGAATTTCAGCCGCGACAGCGGCGGCTGGCCAGGGGCGTTGTCGATCACGACCGTGGCGGCCTGGGCCTGCCGGGTGAAGCGGTTCATCATGTCCAGCGAGGTGCGGACGTCGCGCTGGATAGCGTAGCGCGCCGAAGTGAGCCGCCAGAAGTTGGTGATCTGCATCATCATCGGGGCGGCCACCGTTGTCAGGATGCCGAGGATGGCCACCGTGATCATCAGCTCGACGAGCGTATAGCCACGTTTTTTAGGGCCTACCATGCGAAGTCCCTCGTGGCGGTACCGCCCGCGTTGACATAAACTCCGGTGCTGGTCCTGGAGGTATAGGTCACCGCGCCGCTGTTGGCGTTGACCACCGGGTAATAGGCCCTCATGTTATAGGGCGTAGTGGTGCTGGACCTGACCTCCAGGCTATATGTACCGTCGGCCTGGCTGGAAGCGGAATAATAAATGATTTCAGAAGCGGAAGTGGCGGCGGCTATGGACGGCAAAGGGTCGCTGACGGTGCCCGTGCTGGCCACCACCAGCACGCCGGTGGTGACGGCAACGCTGCTGGCCACCACGGTGCCGGTAATGGTGCCCAGGGCCCCCACAATGGTTATGGTGCCGGTAAAAACGGTGCTGCCCGGCACGGCCATGTCGGCCTCCAGGGGCGTGGTCGGCAGGGAAGTATAGCTTTGCAGCGGGTCGAGGACTGGGTTTATGGTATACGCCACCGCGGAGGTAGCCGCGTAAATATAGAAGTGGCCGGTGCTGTCGCTGGTATCCTCGTAAACCGGCCCGCCGTTGGTGGCCTGCACCACCACGTTAGGAAGGACCCCGGTGCCAGAGGTGACGTAGCCGGTTAGATACCCACCCTGGGCGATATGGAAATCCGGGACCTGGGTAATACCGCCAAGCGGTATGTCCACTTCCGCGTCTACGCTCTGGTAGCTGCCGTTGGCAGAGCCATAATTAGCCGTGATGGTCACCAGGCCGGTGCTGAGGAACAGCATGTAAAAACCCTGGCTGTCGGTGTTGGCGGTCACTCCGCCGGCGCCGACCTTGATGGAAGGATTGCCCAGGGGCCGATACTGGTCCGGGCCGCTGCCGAAAACGTAGCCGGTGGCTATGCCTCCCGGCACGGTGGTGGAAAGGACCAGGGTGCCGACGTCCTTGTTCTGCCCGGCGGCGATATACAGGCCGGCGCTGGAGTTGAAAACCGTGTAAGAGGCCACAGTCACGGTCCAGGTGCTGACGGTATTCAGCGCGGCGCAGGTCGCCACGTTGGTGAGGTAGAAGTACCCGGTTGCCGAGACCAGCGCCGACGAGGAAAGCCCGTCGTTAACGGTGACTATGCCCCCGGCCGCGGGGGTCCCGGTGACGGCGGTCTCCTGGGTGGCGGAGTTTCTGGGCGGGTAGATGACCGAGGACAACACGTAGAAATCCGTATTATTGTTATTGGCGTCGTAGGCCCGGCCCGAGCCGGAGGCCAGCATGGAGGCGTGGGACTTGCGGATGAACTGCTCGCTGAGCTGCAGGCCCGTGAACTGGTCTATGGGTTCCCCTTCGCCGCCGAAAGAGTTGCCGCCGGTTTTCCAGGCCACCTTGTCCAGGGCCTGCGAGAGCGCCAGGTCCACCAGCGACACCTCGGCGGCGTCGTTGCCGGGATCGGTGTTGATCTTGATGATGTTCGGGAAATTCGGGTTGCTGTTGCTGAAGACCGCGTCGGCGGCGCGCGTGGTGCCGCCGGCCTCTATGGAGGCCGCGTTGGCGAAAAGATAATAGCGCTGCGGGCCCAGGGTCAGGGTAGCGTAGTCGTTGGTAATGAGCAGGGCGGGCTGGGTGTTGATCTTATAGCCCAGGCCCACGAGCCCCGAGTTCAGGCCGGTGGCCATGGTCCAGGTCCAGGTAGTGGGATTATAGACCTCTATCCATTCCTGGGAAAAGCCGGCGACGGTCACGGAGGCGCCCACCACCTGGGAGATGACGAGGTGGTCGCGGATGTAAGCCAGGCCGGAGACGCTGCCGGTGGCTATCTTCATCAGGGAAAAGTTATAAGTGGTATACGCCCCGGCCGTTACGGAGAGGGTGGGGCTCATGGTGGAATAATAAACGTCGCTGGAGCAGACCAGGGTGTACGTGCCCGGGGCCACCTGAAAACTGTAATTACCCGAGGCGTCGCTTGTAGCGCGCCACTTGGGCGCCCCCATCACCTGCACCAACGCATCGCCCACTGGCACCGCCGAAGCGCCGGGTGTGTAGGAGATCTGCCCCCTGAAGCCGGCGTTGAGCATCTCGGTGTTGGGGTTCTCGTAATAGCTGCTGAACTGCACCTTTTTGGGTTCCCCGCCCTCCGACCACATCACCGTTACCGTTATCCGCTTCATGCCGGGGTCCTCGTCCGTGGGCAGCAGGGGCGTAGGCACCGAACCGTTGAGCGTGATGTATTCTACTTTCACCACCCGGGTAAGCGCCGGCATGCCCCAAAGCGTTATGGTCTGCGGGGGATAGGTGGTGGAGTCGTAAGTGAAATTGGGTGAGAAGCCGCTGCTTGGCAAAGTTTCCGTGGTGACCTGCAACTGATAATAAGACTTGTTCTTGAGCACCTCCATCTTTTCCTGGGCCAGATTGATGGCAATGGTCTTGATGCGGGACTGCGTCATAGCCCTGTTGATGAACTTAAAGGCGCCCATACCCCCCACCACACCGACGGTCAGGATCGTGACGGCAATCATCAGTTCTGTAAGGCTGACGCCTTTTCGTTTTGACATGCAGAAGCCAAAAACCGCGGCGCCGCGCGCTGCGGCGCGATCGTTCTTAGTGTTCATTCTTGCGGCGCCCATGCCATAGCCTACCAGGCGGCGCGCCAAAAAACCGCAATTCCCCCTCAAATACTCCGCAAATCCTTACGGGTAGGACCCAGCGTCTTCCTCGGCCGGGGACGCTTCGGCCGGGGACGCTTCGGCCGCCGGCTCTTCGGCTGCGGGCGCTTCTTCTGCGGCCGGGGCGGGGGCGGCTTTAGGGGCCGCGCCTTTTTTGCGCTTCACCAGCTTGCGCTTCGGGCCGGGTCTGGGGGCTTCCTTATCCACCATGGTCTGCCCGGCTTCCTCGCCGTCGGCGGGACCGGCTTCCGGGGCCGGCGCCTTCTTGCGCTTTAAGATCTTTCTTTTCTTCGCGGGCGCGGCGCCCTCTTCCGCGGCCCCGGCCGGCTGTTTCCTGGATTCTATCAATTCATCGAAGGACTCGCGCTGCTCGTCGTCAAGGTATTCGCGGACGGTGTCGGGCAGGTCGCGGGTCAGCTTGGCCATGGCGCGGCGCGCGTCGTTCATCTTGAAGCGCCACTTCTTTTCCTCGGCGGAGGTCTTCTCGAACTCCTTCATCAGCTTGTCGAACTCGACCGCTTTCTTGTTCATGGCGGCGGAGATGCGGTCCTCCTGCTTGGAGCTAAGACGCAGCGCGGTAGAGATCTCGGACATGATCTTCTGCGGGTTGGGCCTTGCCGGCGGCGGCGCGCCGATGTCCTCCAACTTCGCGGGCGGGGCATCCCCCAGCTCGGCGCCGGTCAGCTCCTGGCAGGTAGCGGCCGCGGGCAGGCAGAGCAGCGCCGCCAATATAAGCTTGTTCATCGTGTTCCTCCGTTGTCTGGCAAAGGTTGGCTCTCCACTAAATCGGCTATGGCCACCCGGCTGGTATGCTCGGTGCGGCCCCAGAAGTCGGTGCCGCGCAGCACGCCGGCCACGAAGACGGGCAGGCGCAGCACGCCCAGCGCCGGCTGCAGGAAATAGGCGGCCACCAGGTCGGGGCTGGCGCGCTCGGCCAGCAGCGCCACGGCCGGGTACAGCAGCAGCGGCAGCAGCGACAGCAGCTTCATGGTATGTTCCATGCCAGGCAGGTTCCGGTACAGCCAGACCACCAGGTTGAAAGAGTCGCGGCTGAACCAGACCAGGCCGGCCCCGGCGCAGGCCACCGCGAAGCGGTAGGTCTGCGCGGAATAAAGGCCGCCCTCGAAGGCGCGGAAGTCGCCGCGGCTCAGCGCGCGGGCCAGCAGGCCGGGCAGGTGGCGGCGCGCCGTGTCCAGCGAGCCGCGGGTCCAGCGGATGGTGCGCGTCAGATACTGCGAAAGAGTCTCCGGCTCCTCGTCGTAGACCACGGCGTCCCGGTTCCAGGCTATGCGCACGCCGTTGCGGATCAGGCGCATCTGCATCTCCAGGTCCTCGGTGAGGCAGGTCTCGTCCCAGGGGTGCTTGCGGGCGACGGCGGCGGTGAAGCACATGCCCTTGCCGTGCAGCGTGGCCGACAGGCCGAGCTCCTGCTTGGGCAGTTGGAAGAAGCGGTTGGACACGATGTGCCCGGCGGCCAGGATCTTGGCGAGCAGGTTGCCGGTGTTCTTGGCCAGCTGGCGGCCCTGCACCGCCTCGGCCCCCGCCTCCAGGCTGTCATTCATGGCCGCCAGGAAGCCCGGGTGCGCCAGCGAATCGGCGTCGAAATAGCAGAGGGCGTCGTACTCGCCCCAGTCGAAAACTTTTTCCGTGGCCCACTTCAGGGCGCGGCCCTTGCCGGCTTTCATGCCCGGGCCGGAATGGTCCAGGATTATCGCACCGGCTCCGGCGGCCACCTTCATGGTGTCGTCCGTGCAGTGGTCCGCCACCACGAAAATGCTGTAGAGCTCGCGCGGGTAGTCCAAGCGCGCGAGGCTTTCCACGGCGAGCCCCACCACGCCTTCCTCGTTGTGCGCCGGCAGCAGCAGCGCAAAGCGGCGGCGCCGGACCGCCGGCGCGGGGGCGCGGCCGCGCCATAGCCCGCGAAAACTGAGGAAAAGGTAGAACAGCCCGGAGGCGAACAGGAAGACCTGCGCCAGGTTGGAGAGGACCGTTATTATCAATTTCCCCATAGCAATCCTGCCGGCGCGGCGCGCCGGCTATGGATATCGTTAATAATACCAACTGGAGCGGCGGAAAGCAAGGGCTGTTGACACCCGGCTTTTTCGGTGTTATATTATGGACATGGACGGCGACGAAAAAAAGTCCGGCTGGAAGATCTGGGTCTACCTGACCCCGGTCTATATCCTCATAGCCATACCGCTGGTCAAGTGGACCATGAAGATAAATTCCAGCGACGTGGGCCTTTCCAAGGAAGAAGTCAACGTCTTCAATACCGACGAGGGCGAAGTGAAGCGCCGCAAAGCCCTGGAGGGCTACGACCCGAACCTGACCGACAGCGGGTACAACGTGCGCTACCGCGCCGACGGCAAGGCCGAAGGCAGCCTGGCGGGCGACGGCCCCTCAAAGGAGGCGGCCGAGCGCGTCTACAAGCAGGCGGCGGCGCGCCAGCAGCGCCCGGCCGGAGACGGGGAAGGCGGCGGCGCCCGGCAGGGCTCCGGCGACTCCCGCTTCCAGGCCAACCCCAACCAGGCGGCGCTCAACTCCAACGATACCCGCGCCAAGGAGGCCATGGGCGTGGGCTATCAGAAGGGCTACCTCAGTTCCGCCGTGGGCAAGGTGGTGGGCAGCCCCAAGGCCGTGGGCGCGCTGCTTAACAACAAATACATCGTGGACGGGTTCATGTCCCGCGGCACGGTAAAGGCGGCCACCGGCAGCAAGGAAGGTCTGGCCAACTACCTCAAGGGCAGCGGCCCGTCTAATTTCCTGAACAATCCCGTGGTTAAAGCGGCCCTGAACAACCCGGCGGTGGTCAGCGCCGTGGCGGGCAGCGGCATGGTCGCGGCCATGATGAACACCCCCGCTGCGCAGGAACTGATGAAGGACCCGCAGGCCCTGGCCGATATCGTCAACAACAACCCGCAGCTCATGCAGCTGGCGATGCAGAACCCGCAGCTCCTCTCTTCCCTGATGGCCAACCCGGACGTGGCCTCGCAGGTGGGGAAGTTCGATACCAGCAAGATCCGCAGCTACTGACCGGCGCTAACGCTCCCCTCCAAAATTGCAGTTGACAAAAATCAGCCAAAAGTCCTATATTGGGCATAGGTCTTTTGGTACCCCTGTTGCTACCCGGAGGATTGCATGAAAAAAATAGTACTGTCCGTAGCCGCCCTGGTGCTGGCTGCCACCGCGAGCGCCCAGGCCTCGCAGAAGATAATCTCCTTCGACCCCGCCTACAAGGGCGCGATCGACAAAAGCATAACGGCCATCGGCGGGCAGGTCACCCGCAAGTTCAGGCTGATAGATTCGCTGGTCGCGGTCTTCCCCGACGACCTCAAGGACGCCTCCATTTACTCGCTGCCCGGGGTGACCGACGTGGCCGAAGACAGCTATATAAAGTGGATAGAGGAAGCTGCGGCCCCGCAGCTGCCCTCCATGGAAACCGTGCTCGGCATGGTGCGCACCGGCGAAGGCTGGGAGGCACCCTCGTTCGCCGAGATCCGCGCCGAAGTGGACCCCGCCGAGAAGGAGATCCCCTGGGGCGTCAAGCGCGTTAACGCCGCGGCCGCCTGGGACTACACCGCCGGCAAGGGCGTGAAAGTGGCCGTCATAGACACCGGTGTGGACTACACCCACCCCGACCTGGCCCCGAATTACAAGGGCGGCTATAACGCCATCATCACCACCGCCACCCCGATGGACGACCACGGCCACGGCACGCACGTGTCCGGCTCGGTCGCCGCCGTGAAGGACCTCAAGGGCGTCGTGGGCGTGGCCCCCGAGGCCGAGCTCTACGGCGTTAAGGTGCTCGACAAGCGCGGTTCCGGCCAGTACTCCTGGATCGTCTCCGGCATCGAATGGGCCGTGCTCAACGGCATGCAGGTCATCAATATGAGCCTCGGCGGCGGCTCCGGCACGGAGGCCCTCAAGCAGGTCATGATCAAGGCGCACGAGGCCGGCATAGCCATAGTCTGCGCGGCCGGCAACGATTCCGGCCCCGTGAACTACCCGGCCAAGTACCCGCAGGCCATCGCCATCTCGGCCTCCGACTCGGCCGACAGGCTGGCCTCCTTCTCCTCGCGCGGCGCGGAAATCGTGGTCATCGCCCCCGGCGTCAACATCTACTCCACCCGCAAGGGCGGCGGCTACACGACGATGTCCGGCACCTCGATGGCCAGCCCCCACGCGGCCGGCCTGGCCGTCCTCGCCGTCGGCGCGGGCGCGCAGGGCGCGGAGGCGGTGCGCTCGGCCCTGAAGGCCGCGGCCACCCCGCTGCCCAACCTGAAGCCCACAGACCAGGGCGCGGGCATGGTGGATTCGTTCAAACTGGTCCGCTAAGGACCGGCCGAAGCAAAAAAGCCCCGCGGCCGGAACCGCGGGGCTTTTTCATGTCCCGGCTGGAAGCGCAAAGAAAAGGCCCCGCGGGTGCGGGGCCTTTCTTGCCGGCTGCTGCGCTGGGTTTTACCAGCCGTAACCTTCGCCGGTCAGCTGCTCCAGGCGCTGGTCCACGATCTTGCCCTTGTTGGCCTTGCGGCTCTCGAGCTTCTTCTTGAGGTTGCCGATCTCGCCCTCCATGCGCTTCACGCGCAGTTCCTGACCCTTGCTCTTGAGGTCGAACAGCTCGCTCAGCACGGTCTTGAGCCTGTCTTTGATGGCCTTCTTCTCGGAGTCGGAGGCCTTGTTGTACTTCATCGACAGTTCCTTGCTCTCGAATTCGAGCGCAAGCCCGCGGACGGCGTCCTTCTCCAGGCTTTCATCGCCCTCCATCTTTGCGCCCATGAACATCTTGCCGGCCATCTGCAGGAGCATTTTGTACTTGGCCGGGGCGACCTCGCGGAAGTCCTCCACCTTTTTGGCGAAAGCCGGGTCGTGCTTCTTGATGATGGCGAGGGTTTTCTCCTCGCCCATGAAGCCGCCGCCCTGCATCTTGCGCACCCTTACCTGCATCTCCATAGGGCCGCCGCCGTCCTCGCCCTGCTCCGTCCACATCATGCGCTTCTGCTTCATCTGCTTCTGCATGCCTGGACCCATCCTGCCCTGGCCCATCTGGCCGCCCTGGCCCATTTGCCCGCGCGGGCCCATGCCGGGGCCGCCGCCGGGACCCATCTGGCCGCCGGGAGCGTCGTCATTCATCTCTATTTCGTCCTCATCGTCCGGTCCGGGACCTTCCTGGGCCGCGCCGAAGACCGGCGCCGAAACCAGCGCCAGCGCCATTATCCAGAACATAAACCTCTTATTCATACTGCCTCCTTAAGTTCGCTAAGCGTTCTCACCCGCACTGAAATTCTCGTCCTCCAGGGAGCTGTACTCGTATTCCCAGTCCCCGGAAGAGGCGTTCAGATACGACTGCTCCTGGTAGACCGAATATTCCACCGAGTCCAGGCCGGCGTCCACGCCGCTGTTCCAGGCCAGATCGGCCGAGGCCCCGCGGCCGGAAAAAGCGAAGACGAAGGCCATTGCCGAGGCCAGCGCGCCCGACAGCAGCGCCTCGCCCCAGCTGAAGGAGGGAGCGCGGCGCCCGGCGACGGCGGCCCGGGCCGCGCGCATGACATTGGCCATGGCGAAAGCCGGGGGCTCCTCCGCCCGGGCCGAAAGCGAGGCTCCGGCTGCCCTGAGGGCGGCCAGGTCGGCGCGGCAGGAAGGGCAGCCGGGCAGGTGGCTCTCCACCTCGCCCTTCAGCCCTGCGCCGGCTTCGCCGTACAGGTAAAGGATTATTTTCTCTCCGTAACCGCAGTTCATAAAATAGCTCCTATGGATACAACGCGCCCGGCCGCCGTTTTATTGCAGGTCCTTTTCAAGCTTCTTGCGCAGTTGGGCGGCCGCCCGGCTCATGCGGGCGAGCACGGTGCCGATAGGCACCTTGAGCAGCTCCGCCACTTCCTTAAAAGAAAGCCCGGAATAGTGCCGGAGGAAGAAAACCTCGCGCTGCTCTTCCGAAAGCGAGGCCAGCGCCGCATCTATGCGGGCCCCCAGCGCCTTGCCGTAGAAAGCCTCGGCCGGCCCGGGCTCGGCGGAGGCCAGGAAATCCGCCGGGCCGGGGGTATAGCCGTCTCCCTCCAGCGGGACTTCCCCGCGGGACCCCTCCCGCCTGAAGAAGTCCATCGCCGCGTTGCGGGCCACGGTGAACAGCCAGGCCTTGAATTTCTCCCGCTCGTCATAGGCGCCGGGGTTCTTTACCAGTTTGAGGAAAACTTCCTGGAACAGGTCCTCGGCCGCGTCGCGGCGGCCCGTCAGGCGCAGCAGGTAGCCGAACACGGCGGCCTGGTGCCGCTCCATCAGCAGCCCCAGCGCGCCGGCATCGCCGGCCCTGAAGGCGGCGACCAGTTCTGAATCGGTAAGTTCTTCGGCCATTTAGTAGGCTGCTTATGCAACGCGCGCGGGGCGCGTTTTATTACGCCCCTGCCGGGCTTTCCAAATAATTTATAATTATCAAAGCCGTGCGCAACTATATTATTCTTTTCTGCCTCCTATTTCAATCCCGGCCAGCCGCCGCCTCCCCGGACGCGTACGGCCTGTACCTGAAAGGCGAGCTGCAGCAGGCGGCCTCGGCTTATTTCGCGCTGGCCGAGGTGAGCCCCGCCGAGGCGCGGCCGCTGCTTAACGCCGCGATGTGCCTGCGCCAGGCCGGCCGCTACTACGAGGCCGCCGGCGCCCTGGTGCGCGCGCTGGAGCGCGACCCGCACAATCCCGACATCTACTCGGAGCTGGGCTGGCTGCGCTTCCACCAGGCCGACTTCGACGGGGCGCGCTCGGCCTTCGAGACGGCCATCCGCATCCAGGCCCTGCACGCCAGGGCCGAACTGGGCCTGGCCAGCGTCTATTCCAACCTGGAAGACAAAGAAAAGACGCTGGCCCACCTGGAAAAGTACCGCCAGCTGCGCCCCGACTTCTCCGGAGTGGATTATATCCTGGCGTGGAACTACATGAATTTCAAGATGCACAAGGAAGCCGAGGCGGCGCTGATCGAGGCGCTGCGCAAGGACCCCTCCTTCACCGAGGCGCGGCTGCCGCTGGCCGGCATCTACGCGCGGCAGGGCAAGTTCGACGAGGCGTGGAACCAGTATTACCGCGTGCTCGACTACGCGCCGGGCCACCCGGTGGCGTCGAGCATGATGAAGGTGCTGGAGGGCAAGCTGACCAGGCAGCCCGAGGACATCCGCCCGCCCTTCCGCGTGGCCAAGCCTACCGTGATGGAGAAGATAGACGCGCTGGCCAGCCTCTCCTCGTCGGTACGCATCCGGGTGGGCATCGGCACCGGCAATACCGGCAAGCAGGGGCGCAACAACCTGCTGCGCCTCAAATCCTTTGAAGGGCTGACCGTCACCGGCAAGGCCAGCGGCAAGGTCTTCGCCAATATTCCGCCGGACGAATCCTGGACCGCCGTGCTGGAGGACGGCAAGGTGGCGCTGAAGGCCCCCGACGGCACGGTCTACGGCCGCTTTACCGGAGCCATCCTGGTAAAGCCGGCCAAAGCCGGCGGCTCGGTCATCTTCGACGCCACCTCCAAGACCCGCAACCCGTGGTTCAGCGGCGCCGACCGCCAGTACCGCGGCTACATAGAGCTCTACCCCAACGGCTCGCGGGGCATAGGCGTGGTCAACGTGGTGGAGAGCGAGCTGTACCTGCTGGGCGTGGTGCCCAGCGAGGTGGCGCCGCAATGGCCCTATGAGTCGCTGAAGGCCCAGGCCGTGATAGCTCGCACGCAGGTGCTGATCCGCCGGGCTCGCGGCGGCCAGCACAAGGCGGACGGCTACCACCTCTGCGACGGGCAGCACTGCCAGGCCTATAAGGGCAAGTCCAATGAGGCCAACAGCACCACCCGGGCAGTGGTGGACACCGAGGGCGAGATCCTAATCTACCACGGCCGGCCCGCCTACACCTTCTATCATTCCAACTGCGGCGGCTGGATCCAGGCCTCCAAAGAGGTCACCGGCTGGGGCGACTCGCCCTACCTGGTGACCAAGCCCGACGGGCATCCGGACAAGGAGGAGAAGCCCCTGGACCCTTGGGACTGGCACCTTTGGATCACCGGCAACCCGCAGGCCAACTGCAACTATCCCGGCCGCGTGCGCGCGTCGGAATTCCGCTGGATGAAGATCATCCGCCACAAGGACATGACCTTCCGCATCAACCGGGACTACAAGATAGGGGAGCTGGTGGACATCGTGCCGCTGCGCCGCGCCCCTTCGGGCAACGTCAACACGCTGAAGCTGGTGGGCCGCAAGAAAACCGTGACGGTGACCAAGGAGCACCTCATCCGCAACCTGCTGGGGTTCAGCTCGCTCAAGAGCACGCTGTTCGACATAGAGATAAACCGCTTCAAGAACGGCCGCGTGCGCAACTACTGGATCTACGGCGGCGGCTGGGGCCACGCCATCGGCCTGTGCCAGAGCGGCGCCGCCGGCCTGGCCGGCAAGTACGACAAGAGCTACCGGGAGATCCTGGAGTTTTACTTCCCCGGCACCAGCCTGCGCCGCATCAAATACGTCAAGAAATAGCGCCGCCCGGAGAAACAAGAAGGCCCCGCGGGTGCGGGGCCTTCTTTTCGCTTTAAGGCGCCGGGCTTATTTTATCTCCCAGGCGTCGGGGCCCGAAAGCAGGGTTTCCAATTCGTGCTCCTTCGTGTCGCCCACGTGCCTGACCTGGTCGTAATACAACTGTTCGAAGGACGGCTTGTCCGTGGAGCGGAAGACGCCCACCGGCACCGGCAGCTGCGGCTGGGCGAAGCCGCTTATCAGGTAGGCCATCTCGGCGTTGGTCTCGTCGTAGACGGCTACCTCGGCGGGCACCTGGCCGGGCTCGAAAGAGACGACCTCGGCCTTGAAGCCGCGGAAAATTATTCCCTTGTCCTTCTTCGCCCCGAACACCAGGGGCTTGCCGTGCTCCACGCGCAGCAGCACGTCGTCGCGCGTGGCCGGGTCCTTGAGCGGGTCGAATTCCTTGTCCGAGAACGGCACGCATTTCTGGAAGATCTCCACGAAGGTGGTGCCGTTGTGGCGGGCGGCGCGCTCGAGGATGGCCGTCGTACCGGCGATATCGTTGTCGATGCCGCGCGCCACGAAGGTGCAGTCCAGCCCCACGGCGAAGCGGGCCGGGTTGAACGGATAGTCTATCGAGCCGGCGGGCGTGCTCTTGGTTTTGGTGCCGGGCTGGGTGGTGGGCGAGGCCTGCCCCTTGGTGAGCGCGTAGATGCGGTTATTGAACAGCACTATCTTGAGGCCGATGTTGCGGCGGATGGCGTGCATCATGTGGTTGCCGCCGATGGAGAGGCCGTCTCCGTCGCCGGTGATCACCCAGACCGCCAGCTCCGGGTTGGCCAGTTTCACTCCGGAGGCCACCGCGGCCGCGCGGCCGTGGATAGAGTGGAAGCCGTAGGTATTGACGTAGTACGGGAAGCGGCTGGAGCAGCCTATGCCGGAGATGACGGCGTACTTCTCATGCGGCAGGCCCATGCCGGCGAAGACCTTCTGCATCATGTTGAGGATCGCGAAGTCGCCGCAGCCGGGGCACCACTTCACGGGCAGGTTGGAGGAAAAATCCTTGGCGGTCAGTTTTTGTTCCATATCAGTTCCCCAGGACCTCCTTTATCTTGGCCAGTATCTCGTCGGCGTTCAGCGGCTGGCCTTGCACCTTGTTGAGCCCCAGGGGCTCGAGCAGGTACTCGGAGCGCAGCAGCAGGCGCAGCTGGCCGGTATTTTCCTCCGGCACCAGCACTCTGCGGAAGCGCTTGAGGATAGCGCCCAAATCGGGCGGCAGCGGCCACAGGTTGCGCAGATGGGCCGAGGAGACGGTAAGGCCGGCCTTGCGGGCCTCGCCCATGGCCTCGATTATGGCGCCGTAGGTGGAGCCCCAGCCCAGCACCAGCAGGTCCCCCGACTCCGGGCCGTTGAGCCTGGTCGGCGGGATCTCGCGGGCTATGCCGGCTATCTTGGCGGCGCGGATGTCCGTCATCTTCTGGTGATTTTCCGGATCGTAGCTGATAGCCCCGGTAACGTCGGCCTTCTCCAGGCCGCCGATGCGGTGCTCGTAACCCTTCAGGCCGGGCCACGCCCAGGGGCGGGCCAGCGTGGCCGGGTCGCGCAGGTAGGGCTTGAAAGCCTCCGGCGCCGGCAGCGGCGGCAGGTCGAACTTCGGCAGCTCGGAGAGCTTCGGAATGCGGAAAGGCTCGGAACCGTTGGAGAGGTAAGAGTTGGACAGCACGATGACGGGCGTCATGTACTTGACGGCCAGGCGCGCGGCCTCGAGAGTGGTGGTAAAACAGTCGGCCGGGGAGCTGGCGGCAAGCACGGCCAGCGGGCTCTCGCCGTGGCGGCCGAAAACGGCCTGCAGCAGGTCGCTCTGCTCGGTCTTGGTGGGCAGGCCGGTGGAGGGCCCGCCGCGCTGCACGTTCACTATGACCATCGGCAGCTCTGTTATCACGCCGAGGCCTATGGCCTCTATCTTGAGGGACAGGCCCGGGCCGCTGGTGCCGGTGGCGGCCAGCTCGCCGGCGAAGGCGGCGCCCACGGTGGCGCACATCGCCGCTATCTCGTCCTCGGCCTGGAAAACGACCACGTCGTTGGCGCGGTGCTTGGACAGGGTGTGCAGGATCTCGGAGGCCGGGGTGATGGGGTAGGAGCCGTAGAACAGTTTCTTCTTGAGCAGCTTGGCCGCGGTGATCAGCGCGTAGGCCGCGGCCTCGTTGCCGGTGAGGTTGCGGTACTTGCCGGGGGCGACGGCGCTCTTTTTGGTCTGGAAGCGCGCGTCGAAGAGTTCGGTGGTCTCGGCGTAGTCGTAGCCGGCCTCCAGCACGCGGACATTGGCGGCGGCCAGGTCGGGCGTTTTCCCGAACTTGGCGTTGATGCGCTCCTTGGTAGGCCCCAGCGGCAGGCCGTACATCCAGAACATGATGCCCAGCATGTAGAAATTCTTGCACTTCAGCGCCTGCGGCTTGGGCAGGCCGGAGTCTTTCAGCGCGTTCTCCGTCATCGTGTTGGCGGGCACGGCTATAACGCGGTAATTCGCGAGCGTGCCGTCCTCGAGCGGGTTGGCCTTGTAGCCGGCCTTGTCCAGCGCGGCCGGAGAGAACGCGTCGGAATTGGCGATGATGACCGAGCCCTTGTCGAGGTTGTTCAGGTTGACGGCCAGCGCGGCCGGGTTCATGGCCACCAGGACGTTGGGCTTGTTGCCCGGGGTCATGACGGAATCGTCGCCGAAGGAGATCTGGAAGCCGCTGACGCCGGCCAGGGAGCCAGCGGGGGAGCGGATCTCGGCGGGGTAGTCGGGCAGGGTGCTGAGGTCGTTGCCGGCCACGGCGGTGGCGTTGGCGAACTGGCTGCCCACCAGCTGGATGCCGTCGCCGGAATCGCCGGCGAAGCGGACGGTAACCGAGCTTAATTCGCTGACGTTTACGGTTTTTTTCTTGCCGTTCATGCGAACCCCTTAAAAACAGCTTGCCCGGCCGGAAACAGAGGCGGCGCCGGGTCTGCAGCGACTTTGCCCAAATTATATTACAATTTGTATCATTAAGGTTCAACAACAGGCCCGCGGCCGGGGCCGGGGCTTTCCGGAGGCTTTTTTAATGAAACTGCTGGAATACGAAGGCAAGGAAATTTTCGAGCGGTACGGCATCCCGATGCTGCCGCGCTGCGGCGTAGTCAGGATAGGCGACGGCACCGACAAGCTTGCCATAGACGGGGCCGGCCCGTGGGTGGTGAAGGCCCAGGTGCTGGCCGGCGGCCGCGGCAAGGCCGGCGGCGTCAAGCTGGCCAAGACCGCGGCCGAAGCGCGCGAGCTGGCCGGGCGGATGCTCGGCATGAAGATGATTACGCACCAGACCCAGGGCAAGGCCCTGACCGTAGAGGAGGTGCTGGTAGAGCACGCTGCCGCCATAGAGCGCGAGATCTACATCTCCGTGGTCCTGGACCGCAAGGCCGGCGCCCCCGCCATCATCGCCTCGGCCGAGGGCGGCATGAGCATAGAGGAGCTGGCGCAGACCAACCCCGAAAAGATAATCAAGGTCGCGGTGGACGCCGAGGCCGGCCTGCTGGACTTCCAGGCGCGGCAGCTGGCCTTCGACCTGCGCCTCCCGCAGAAGAATTTCTGCGAGTTCACGGCCTTCGCCAAGGCCCTCGTGAAGGTTTTCATAGAGAACGACGCCAGCCTGGTGGAGGTCAACCCGCTGGCCATCTCGAAGGACGGGCGCCTGCTGGCCATCGATTCCAAGATAGTCACCGACGACAACGCGCTGTTCCGCCACAAGGACCAGGCCGCTAAACCCGACCACGAGGCCTCCGAGATAGAGAAGGAAGCCAAGACCATCGGCATCAACTACATCGGCCTGGACGGAGACATCGGCTGCATGGTCAACGGCGCGGGCCTGGCCATGGCCACGCTCGACACCGTGAAGATGGCCGGCGGCGACGCGGCCAACTTCCTGGACGTGGGCGGCGGCGCCAACGTGGACCAGGTCACCAAGGCCTTCCAGATCATCCTCAAGGACCCCAAGGTCAAGGCCGTGCTGGTCAACATCTTCGGCGGCATCATGAAGTGCGACAATATCGCCGCCGGCGTGGTGGAGGCCTCCAAGAAGGTGCACATCAAAGTGCCGCTGATCGTGCGGCTCGAGGGCACCAACGTAAAGGAAGGCAAGGCGATCCTGGCCAAGTCCGGCATCAAGATAGAGCAGGCCGACTCGCTGTGGGAGGCCGCGCGGGCGGCCGTGGCCGCCGCTAAAAGGTAACTGACATGTCCATACTCCTCAACAAGAAAACCAAGCTCATCGTTCACGGTTTTACCGGAGCGCAGGGCTCTTTCCACGCCCAGCAGTGCCTCGACTACGGCTCCAATATCGTCGGCGGCGTGACGCCCGGCAAGGGCGGCACGGAGCACCTGGGCCGCCCGGTCTTCAACACCGCCAAGGACGCCGTGAAGGCCACCGGCGCCAACGCCTCGCTGATCTTCGTCCCGCCGCCCTACGCGGCCGACTCCATCCTGGAGGCCGCCGACGCCGGCGTCTCCGTCATCATCTGCATCACAGAGGGCATCCCGGTGATGGACATGGTGCGCGTTAAGAAGCGCCTCGCGGCCCTTAACACCTGCGCCCATAAAGTCACGCTGGTGGGCCCCAACTGCCCCGGCGTTATCACCCCCGGGGAATGCAAGGCCGGCATCATGCCCGGCTACATCCACAAGAAGGGCTCGGTAGGCGTGGTGTCGCGCTCGGGCACGCTCACCTACGAAGCCGTCTGGCAGGTGACCTGCCAGGGGCTGGGCCAGAGCTCCGTGGTGGGCATCGGCGGCGACCCGGTGCAGGGCATGAATTTCGTTGACGCGCTCAAGCTTTTCCAGGCCGACACGCAGACGAAGGCCGTTATCATGATAGGCGAGATAGGCGGCTCGGCCGAAGAGGACGCGGCCCGCTACATAAAGGCCGAGATGACCAAGCCGGTGTTCTGCTTCGTCGCCGGCAAGACCGCCCCCCCCGGCCGCCGCATGGGCCACGCCGGCGCCATCGTGGAAGGCGGGGCCGGCACGCACGCCTCTAAGGTGGAGGCGCTCAAGAAGGCCGGCGCGACCGTGGTGGACAACCTCTCTGAGATAGGCGCTGCCGTGGCGGCGAAGCTCGGTGGCAAAGCGAAACCGAAGGCAAAGCCCGCGCGGAAATAGTAGAATTACCGAAGGCCGCGCCGCGGGCGGCCCGGACGCGCGATGATAAAGAGATACAAGATAGACAACCACCAGCTCAAGCTCGTCGAGGCGGAAACGCCCGACGTGTGGGTGGTCGTCAGCCCCACCGAGGACGAGAAGAAATGGCTGGTCGAGAACTTCCAGCTCGACGACCACAACTTCGCCTCAGCCTTCGACCCCGAGGAGCCGGCCCGCATGGAGTCCGACACGGACCACCTGGCCCTCATCTTCAAGCGCCCCAAGAACTACTCGTCCAAAGACCATTTCATGTTCAAGGTCTCGTCGATGGGGCTGTTCCTCTACAAGGATAAGCTGATCCTGGCCCTCTCCGAGGACATCAACATGTTCTCCGGCAAGTATTTCAAGCACGTCGACGGCATCCGCGAGGTGTTCCTGAAGCTGATCTACAATTCCATCTTCCACTTCATGGAGCACCTCAAGGTCATCAACATGATCGCCGAGGAGATCGAGACCAAGATCACCTACTCCATGGAGAACCGCTACCTGATCAACATGTTCACCCTGGAGAAGAGCCTGGTTTATTACCTCAACGCCATCAACGGCAACTCCACCGTGATCGAGCGCCTCAAGCACGGCGCCGAGAAGCTCGGCTTCAGCCAGCGCAGCGTGGAATTCATAGACGACATCACGATAGAGAACCAGCAGTGCTACCGGCAAGCCTCCATCTACTCCAACATCTTCGCCTCGCTGGTGGGCGCGCGCGCCTCCATCGTCAGCAACAACCTCAACATCCTGATGAAGAACCTCAACGCCATCGTCATAGCGGTGGCCGTACCCAGCTTCTTCGCCGGGGTCGGCGGCATGTCCGAATTCTCCGCCATGACCGGCATCGCCAACTGGAAGCTGTCCTACCCGCTGTTCCTGCTGGCCATGCTGGCCGTGGGCGCCGTTACCTTCGTAGCCATCAAGCGCCTCGAAAAGCATTGACCCGGCCCGCTCCCCGCGGCTATTTCCCTCTTTTTATATGCCAAAACTTTTCATCGTTTCGCTCGGGTGCCCCAAGAATCTTTCCGACGCCGAGGTCATGGCGGGCGAACTGGCCGCGGCCGGCTGGGAGCTGGTCTCCGACGAAGCCTCGGCCGACGCCGCGCTGGTAAACACCTGCGCTTTCCTCAGCTCCGCCGTGGCTGAATCCGAGGGCGAGATCCGGCGCCTGCTGCGCCTGAAGGCGCGCGGCAAGCTGGCCAAGGTACTGGTGGCCGGCTGCCTGGTGGAGCGGGAGAAGGAAGCCTTAATGAAGCGCTTCCCGGATCTGGACGCCCTGGTGGGCATAAATTCCCTGGCCAAGGCCGCAGAAGCAGTAGAGCTGGGCAAGACCTACCTGCTCCCCCCGTCGCCGCGACTGGATTCACCGCGTCTCAAGGCCCGCCTCACCGCGCAGCACAGCGCGTATCTGAAGATCGCCGACGGCTGCGACAACCGCTGCGCCTACTGTCTGATCCCGTCCATCCGCGGCGGGTTCCGCTCCAAGCCACTGGAATCGGTAGTGGAGGAGGCCCGGCGCCTGGCCGCCAGCGGCGCCATGGAGATCTCCCTTATCGCGCAGGATACCACCTCTTACGGCGCGGACCTTTACGGCAGGCCGCGCCTGGCCGAGCTGCTCAGGGAGCTGGTGAAGATAAAGAACGTGCGCTGGTGGCGCCTGATGTACGTCTACCCCGAGCGCGTCACCAAGGACCTGATAGCGGTGATGAAGGCGCACAAGACCGTGTGCCGCTACCTCGACATGCCGCTGCAGCACATAGCGCCCGGCGTGCTGCGCCGCATGAACCGCTCTTCCACCGAGCGCTCGATAAAGGCCAAGCTCGCGGAACTGCGCCGCGCCATGCCCGACATCGCCCTGCGCACCAATTTCATAGTCGGCTTCCCCGGAGAGACGCCGGCGGATTTCAAGAAGCTGCTGGCCTTCGTTAAGGCCGAAAAGTTCGACAACCTCGGCGTATTCGCCTACTCGCGCGAGCCCGGCACCTCCGCCGCCGGCTTCCCGGACCAGGTGCCGGAGGCAGTCAAGGCGGAGCGGGTGGACGCGCTGGTGCGCGCCCAGAGCGGCGTGGTGGACTCTGTCAACGCCGGCCTGCGCGGCAAGAAGCTGGACCTACTGATGGATTCCCCACGCTTCGGGCGCACCTACCGCGACGCGCCGGAGATAGACGGCCGCGTTGAAGTGGAGGCCCGCCCCGGCTCCGGCCTCATGGCCGGCTCCTTCGTCAAGGCTAAGATCACAAGCGCCGCCGGCTACCTGCGCAAAGCGCGCCTCGCCTGACCAGGCCGCTGAAGCTCCAGGGTTAGGAAGATAGGAAGCAGCGTCCCCTCACTACTCGCTAGCTGCCCTGCAGAAAAAGACGGCCCTTTACCGAAGCCCCGAGCGCTTCGAGGTTTACGGGTTTGGAAAAATAATCAAAGGCTCCGAGCGTGAGGCACCCCCGCGCGACCTCCTCGCTATCGTTGCCGCTCAGCATCACGATACCGGTACCCGGCAGTTCCCTGAAAAGCGTGCCAAGCACTTCTACGCCGCTCCTCCTGGGCATGTAGATATCCAACAGGACGATATCCGGGCGGGTTTCCCTCGCCAGGCGCTCGGCGGCTATCCCATCCGCCGCGGTTATTACATCGTACCCGGCACCGCTGAAGAATTTTTTCAGTACCCCTCGCATAGCGCTGTCGTCGTCGGCCACCAGGATCAAGGGGCGCTTCTTCTCCGCCGGCTTGGATCCGGACGGAGAAGCAGGGGCGGCGGCCCGCAGGAATTCTTCCCGGCCGGAGGGAGGCTTGAACATGAAAACCCGCAAGCCGTTAAGCCAGTCCGCAACGGGAACGGACCGGCAGCCGTAGCGCGTAAGCAAGCCCGAAAGCGCACCCGCCACAGCCCTGTCATTATCCATCACAAGGATTCTGCCCATACCGATTACCCCCTATCGACTCCGCCTGGGCGCGAGGAACTAACCCAGGGCGTCGTTCATCGCGGAGTGCAGTTCGTCCACGTTAAAAGGCTTGCCGAGGAACGGCACCCCGGACTCCTTGAGCTTGGCCAGCAGCTGCGCGTTCAACAGGTTCCCGGTAGTGAAGATAAAGCCGGCGTCGGAGCCGGACCGGAGCAGCTCTTCCCGCACGGAAAAGCCCTTCACGGCCCCCATTTCCACGTCGCAGATCACCAGGTCATACCGCCCCTTGGCGAGCAGCGCCAGGCCTTCGGCGCCGGAGCCGGCCGTGTCCACCAGCTGCCCCGAAGCCTCCAGCATGCGCTTGAGCATAATCTGCATCGCCGCTTCGTCGTCCACCACCAGCACCTTTTTTCCGGGCGCCGGGCTGTGCACACCGCCGGCGTCCTCCGCCGCGTCCGCTGGCGCGCTGACTATGGGCAGCTCCAGCGTGAAGACCGTGCCGCTCCCCGGAGCGCTTTCGCAGGTTATCGCGCCGCCGTGGTCCTCCGCTATCCGCCGGCAGATGGGCAGCCCCAGGCCGGTGCCCTGCCCTTCGTCCTTGGTAGTGAAGAACGGGTCGAAGACACGCGGCAGGATGTCCTGAGGGATCCCGGGGCCGTTATCGGCGACCGTGATGTGCACCGAGGTGCCGCGGTGCATGGTCTCTATGGTTATGGTTTTCTCCCCGGCGTTCTGCGCGAGGGCGTCGCATGCGTTCTGCACCAGGTTCACCAGGATCTGCTCTATCTGGTGATAGTCGGCCATGATGGGCGGGACAAGGCCCGCCAGGCGGGTGACCACCCGGATATTCTCGGTCTTGGTCAGTTTGTAAGCCATCAGTTCCAGGGAGCTCCTCACCACCTCTTCCGGGGAGACCGCCTGCTTTTTCTTGCGCGTCTCCCTGACAAAAAGCAGCAGGTTCTTTATTATCTTGCCGCAACGCACCGAGCCCTCGTAGATGGCCGCCAGGTCTTCGGCGGGCGCCACCACCAAGCCGTTCTTGCGGCTCTTGTAGAGGATATCGGCATAGCCTACTATGGCGCCAAGCGGGTTATTGAGCTCGTGCGCCACGCTCGAGATCAGTTTCCCGACCGCCGTAAGTTTTTCCGCCTGGATAAGCTGGGAATGCAGGCTGCGCTGCTCGGAAGTGTCCCGGATCACCACGGTCCATTCTTTTTTATTGCCGCCGGGCGTCTTGCCGGAGCCGGCCCAGGTGACGTCCAGCTCCAGCTTCTTCCCGTCGGCGTCCAGGCCGGGCACGCAGGTGTCGCCGTAATACCCGGTCTCCCGTAGTTTGCGCAGGATCACCTCGAAAGCCAGCGGGTCGAACAGGCGGGACACCAACTTGCCGGTTATCTCCTCCGCGTCGTAGCCGAAAAGGGCCCCGGCGCCCAGGTTCCAGACGTTCACCCGCAGGTTCTCGTCGAGGCCCAGGATGGCGTCCGGAGAATTATCCAGGACCGTGCGGTAGCGCGCCTCCGAAAGCTTCACGCTGCTCACCAGGCCGGCGTTCTCCAGCGCCAGCGCGGTGAAGTTGCCGAACAGGGTCAGGTTGCGCACCTGTTCGTCGGTAATGGGCGATCCGGAGCGGCAATTATCCGCGGCGATCACCCCGAGCACCTTTTTTTCGGTCATCAGCGGCACCAGGCAGAAAGCCTTGGTGCCGGTCTCTTCGATGAACCGCATGTTGACCCCGGGCAGCCCGCCCGGCGCCTTCACGTTGATGGGGGCGCGCTTGCGCACCACTTCGGCCAGGATATCGTCCCCGTCCAGCGGCACGGCGCGCGCGCGCATCTTGGCCTCGTCGAAACCCTCTTTCTCCGTGGCGTGTACGTAGCGGCCCAGGATCATCCGCTTTTCGGCGTCCACCAGGTAAAGCACTCCCCGGTCGAAGCCCAGCCCCGACACGGCGGCCTCAAGGCAGACGCGGCAGATATGCTCTTCTTCCAGGTTCTCTATCACGCCGGCGCTCATGCGCTGCAGGAACAGCAGCTCTTTTATCCGGGATTCCAGCTCGCGGGTGCGCTCGGTAAGCTGCACGCCCATACTGTTGAAGGACTCGGCCAGCACGCCTATCTCGTCGCGGCCGGCCAGGTCCACCCGCTCGAACTCCCGCCCCTCGGCCAGTGCCCGCGTAGCCAGCACCAGTTTCTCAAGGGGCCGCGTCATCCCCTTTATGGTGAAATAGATGACGAGCCAGACCAGAACGCCGAAGAAGAAACCAAGAAAGATTGTGACCCGGCTTATGCTGGTGAGCGGGGCTTTGAAGTCGCTCATCGGCGCCACCAGCATGACGCGCAGGTCCGTGCCGGGGATGCTCTCGCGCGCCGTAAAATCCCCGGCGGCAGCTGGCGCGCCCCGGTAATCGTCACGCCACGCCAGCACGGGCGCGTCGGCCAGGTCCGTGATATAGGCCTGGCTGTTATAACCCACCCGCAGGTTGGCCAGCAGGTACTGCAGCGGCCTCAGGCCGGCCTCCAGGACGACCGCGCCCCGGAACTTCTTCAGGTCGTCGTAGACCGGCCTGGCGTAGATTATTACCGGCCCGTAACGGGGGTCCCATGAAACGGGGGAGACCAGCGTTCCCCTGGCGCCGCCGGAGGCCAGCTGCTTTACCAACTGGCGCGCGGCCGTATGGCCGCCGGCCGGCAGCGGCACGGAACTCTCTACGCCGCAGACGGTACGGCCGGCCGGATTGGCGAAGTAAACGCGGTTATACACCCTGGCCCTTTTCGAGAAGTTCCCGAAATAGCGCTCCAACTCCCGGCGGTACTGGCCGGCCTCTTCGGAGAGGCCGTAGTCCACGTTGTTGTAATAGTCCGCCAGCAGGGAGGTTTCGGAAAGGGTCTCGATGTCGCTCTCCCGCTGCCTGAAGAAAGTGGAGACGCCGGCCGCCGCCCCGCTGCTGAAAGCGGCGAGTTCTTTGTTGACGCTGTGGGTGATGTGGCGCTTGGTGTAATAATAAGCCGAGACGCCCAGCAGCAGGATCCCCGCCAGCGACACGGGCACCACCCCCAGCAGAAAGCGCCGGGCCAATGCCCCCTGCCCGGACCAGATAATTTTCATACCTTTGAAAGCCGCCTTGATTTTTTCTTACTGAACACTATTTTCGCATCCGGCTTGTTCATGTCCATCTGCGGCAGAAAAACGGAAACAGCCTCTACCCCGGCCCCCGCGGCCTCGAACCTGTGCTCCACCCCGCATGGGAGAAACAGGTAATCTCCCTCGCGGAGACGTATCTTCCTGCCGTCGATTATCCCGGTCATCTCCCCCTTTGTGACATAGACGAACTCCATAGTGCGGGAATGGATCACGTATGGCGCAGTACCATTCGGGGGCAGGGACTCGTGAAGGAAAGTGAGATTTAAGGGTCCCGCGGCATCCACGACGCGCATTTCCAGATCGCCCAACCTGCGGATGGTGAGCGAAGAGATGTTCCCGTGTTTGACCTTGTGCTTATTCTTCATAAAAGAACGCTCCGTATAGCTGCGGCATGCGCGAAACGTAAGGCGTAAAATGCAATTTCCTGTTGATGCCGTAAACCGCCGTTTTCTGGTAGGTAAAAACGCTCATCGCGTTGTCGTAAACGTATCTGTCGAGGTCCTCCGCCAACTGCCTGGACCGCCCCGTATCCGACGCGGACATCATGCCCGTCAGCAGGTCATCGAACCTGGCGTCCCCGCCCCAGGCGTACGGCGACTTGGAGAACAGGACTATCCACTGGATGAAACTGGCGTGGCATAACGGGTCAGGCACGTCCGCAGTGAACATGCCGTACCTGCCGCTCCTGAATTCGGCTATCATCTCGGCGTCGGAGACCAGGGTTATCCGCAGTTTCACTCCGACCTTCCCGAGGTCCGCGGCGATGATGTTCCCGAAACGCTCTGCGTTCTTCTTGACGAGGAACTCCATTGTGAAGCCGTCCGGATAGCCGGCCTCGGCCAGCAGCCTCTTCGCCTTGGCCGGATCGTAGGCGTAGGGTTTCAGCGACGGATCATGCCCCATCTCCCCCGGCATGCTCAGCGTAGCTATAGGACTGCCGTTTCCAAGGAGATCATAGCGGATCAGATTTGCCTTGTTCACGGCATGGTTCAGCGCTTTCCGCACTTTTACGCTGCTCAAAGGCCCCGACGACAGGTTAAGCGAGAAAGGCATGGTGTAGAAGGAAGCCTTCTTTACCACCGAGAGGTCAGGCCGGGACTTGACCTTCAGGGTCTGCGTGCCGGGCAGGTCGGTCAGCAGGTCTATCTCGCCGGCGAGCAGCGCTTCTACCTGCTTCGCCGAGGGAATGAACTTAAAGACCAGACCGTCCACCTTCGGATAACCAGCAAGCCAATAATTCTTGTTAGCCGCCAGTTCGATCCTCTCTCCCTTTACCCAGTCTTGGAACACGAACGCCCCCGTGCCGACCGGATGCCGGGCAAAATGATCGCCGCCCTTCTCCTTCAGATACTTCGGCGGGACTATCAGGATCAGCCCGGCAAGCCGGTTAAGCAGGATGGCGTCCGGACGTTTCGTGACTATGTCCACGGTATACTGGTCCACGACTTCCGCACGGCTAATGGAATCGATAAAATACATGGCGGGAAAGCCGGTGGCCGGGTCCAGGTACCTTTCGATACTGAACCGGACCGCTTCGGAATCGAAGGGCTCGCCGTTATGGAACGCGACCCCGTGCCGAAGATGGAAGCGCATGCGGTCGCTTTCGACCCGCTCCCAGGAAACGGCCAGGGCGGGCTCTATCTTCCCGTCCGGGTCGAAACGGACCAGCCCGTCGAAGATCTGCCAGCAGACCGTATAATTTTTTTCGGAGAACTGCTTCAGAGGGTCCAGGGTCATAGGGTCCGAGACGTCGTCGCAGACGTTGAGGACCCGGCAGAAAGCCGGGGACGCGGCAAGCAGGGCCTGCAGCAGGCAGAAAAGAGCTGTCTTAACGGAGGCGGTCTTCATAGTTGTCTTACTTACTTGCGCGGCCGCGGTGTCCTGGGCCTATGTCTGCGCGGTTTTCACCAGCTCTGCGGCAGCGATCTTGTCGAACGTCTTCATCCTGTTGCCCATCGGCGGCGTCTCGAACAGGTCCACCTCGGCCTCTATAACGCAAGGCCCGCCGCTCTTGAGGGCCTCCTGCAGGCACGCCTTCACTTCCCCGGGCTTTGTCGCCAGGAAAGCCCGCGCGCCCAGGCCTTTGGCTATCCCGGCTATATCCAGTTTTTTTCCGTAGAGGCTGCACGTGAATTTGTCGCCGAACAGCATCCTCTCCCCGTGGTAGATCATGCCGCAGCCGCCGTTGTTGAGCACCAGCCAGATCACCGGCAGCCCCAGGTCCACGGCGGTGTGCACCTCCATGCCGTTCATGGCGAAGGCGGCGTCGCCCACCAGGGCCACGGCGTTGCTGCCGGGACGGGCGAGTTTGCCGCCTATGCAGGCGGCCGTCCCGTGCCCCATCGAGAACAGCCCCGTGTTCACGAAGAAATTCCCCGGCTCGCGCGAGCAGAAATAGTGGAAGGCCCAGAACACCGACGTCCCGGCATCCACGAAGAGCATCGTATCAGCCGGCAGGACCTCCTGCAGTTCCCGGATCACCCGCTGCGGCTTCAGCGGGGTAGTCTCGGAGTCCATTTTTTCCGGGTCCAGCCAGCGCGGGGTGGCCGCCTTGAAATCCCTGATCTGCTGCGTGGACGGCCCCTCGGGCCCGGCCAGCCAGCGCACGTCGCGCTCCACCTGGAAATTAAGCTCCTTCAGCGCCGCCCGGGCGTCGCCCAGGATACCGTGCGTAGCCGAGTAGTTCTTGCTGATCTCCTGCGGGTCTATATCTATCTGTATGAGCGCTTTTTGCGGCTGCAGCCGGGGATCCCAGCCGCAGGTGGACGCCTCTCCCAGGCTGGCGCCCACGGTCAGCAGCACGTCCACCTCGCCGGACAGCAGGTATTTTTCCGCCTGCAGCGACGAGCCGAAGCCCAGGACTCCCAGCGAAAGCAGGTGGTTTTCCGGGAACGCCCCCTTGGCCTTGGGCGAAGTGGCCACGGGGATATTCAGTTTCTCGGCCAGCTTTTTCAGTTCCTCGCAGGCCCCGGCCAGGTTCACGCCACTACCCGCCAGTATGGCCGGCCGCCTGGCGTTCACCAGTTCCCGGGAGGCCGCTTTTATGGCTTCCCGGTCGAACTGCCCCGACGTTATCCTGTATTTAGAGGAAGGGACCACGCAGTACCGGACCGGTCTTTTCATGAAGTCCATCGGGAAATTAATATGCACCGGCCCCCGCCTGCCGCTCATGGCCGTCCTGAGCGCGGCCCTTATCACATCCCCGGTCTTTTCCGCCGACGGTATCATTATGCTGCTCTTGGTGACGGGCTTAAGCATATCCACCACGTCCACGCCGTGGCAGGAGCTTTCCTGGAAGGCCCCTTTGCCGAAGGACGAGGTGGACACCTGCCCGGTGATGACGAGCAGCGGGATGGAGTCGGCGTAGGCGCAGGCTATGCCGGTTATCAGGTTGGTCACGCCGGGCCCCGTGGTGGAACAGCAGACCCCCAGCTTCCCGCTGGCCCTGGCGTAGCCGTCGGCCATGAAGGCCGCGCCGCCCTCGTGCTTGGCCAGGACGGCCTTTATACCGCCCAGGTCGTACATGGCCTCGTAAAAGTTTATCAAGGCGCCGCCCGGAATGCCGAAGACATATTCCACGCCCTCGCCCTTGAGATACTCCACCAGCAGCCTGACAGCGGTGGTCTCTTTAGCCGTAGTCATAGGGCTTTATCCTGTTTACCACGCAGGGTATTTATCCGTTCAAGCAGTTCCGACGGAGGAAAGGGTTTTTTCAGCAGGCACTCGGTGTTGCGCTCGAGGTATTCCTCCTGCTCCTCGGTAAGCTGCTTGCCCGTAACGGATATGATCTTTAGATCGGCGGTGTCGGGGTTGCGCCGCAGCGCCTTGCAGACCTCCACCCCGTCCATGTCCGGCATCACCACGTCCAGGATGACCAGGTCGAAATGTTTCTTGCCCAGCAGCAGCAGGGCCGCCATGCCGCGCTCCGCCATGTGCAGTTCTATCTCTGAAGCGTGCTCGTCGAACAGCTTGCGCATCATGGAGAGCATGACCTTTTCATCGTCCACCACCAGCACCCGGTAACGGGGATCCTCCAGCGAAGCCGGGACAGGCATACTGAAGCGTTTCAGGAAATCCAGAAGGTCGGCCTTTTCTATGCGCCTGTGCCCGCCTGGGGTTTCATGGGCCTTGATCTTGCCTTCGCCTATCCACCTGATGACGGTGGTATGCGCCACGCTGCAGATCTCGGCTGTTTGCGAAGTGGTATAGAATTTTTTCATATTCTCCAAATTACCGCGTACCGACAACACCCACCATGTTAAATGTGTTAGTTGCGTTAGTTATGTTAGGTATGTTAGATATGTTAGTATAGCAGAGGAACAGCGAGTAGTCAACCCCCGGAAAACAAAAAAGCCCTCCCGGCAGGCCCTTTTTCCAAAGGTTTTACTGACTGCGTTGATATTTTCTGGCTGCCCCCGACATACAACCGTGGCGCCTTCGGGCAACAAAATAAGGAACGCCCATCAGGCTTCAGTACAGCCCTTTCTCCAGCAGTTCGTCGTCGTCCATGCCGAAGTAATGGGCCAGCTCGTGCAGCAGGGTGTGGCGGATCCTGGCGGCGACGCCGCGGCGCGTCTTCACGCCGGCTTCCAGGTTATTTTTGAAAAGGGTGATCTTGTCGGGCAGGGCGCCGTTGTAACCCTGGCCGCGGTCCGGCAGCGGCACGCCCTCGTAGAGGCCGTAGAGGCCGGGGCCGAAGCGCCGCTCCTGCTCCCGCGTGGGCGCGGCCCGCACCAGCAGCACGATGTTATCCAGGCTGGCCCGGAATTCGCGCGGCAGGGCCTCTACCACCTCCCAGGCCAGCCCCTCGAATTCCTCCGTGGTCATGGTTTATTTAGAGATGAAGTAGATGCCGCCGGTCAGCAGCAGCGTGCCGAACAGCTTGTTAAGCGTGAAGCTCTCACCGAGGAACAGCACCGCCATCACGAAGGTGACGAACGGGTAGGTGGAGGAGAGCGGCACTATCTTCATGGCCTCGCCGCCCGACAGGGCCTTCAGGTAAAAGAACACGCCCGCCATGGAGACTACCGCGCTGGAAACCACGAAGATGGGCCCCAGCTTGTCGGAGCCCAGCAGCGCCTGCTTGGTCTGGTTGTATTTCCACAGCACGAGCGGGACGAACAGAAAGATCATGAACAGCGTGCGCACGTAGAAGGCGCCGGAGGGGTCCATGTGCTTGAGGCAGGCCTTGTCGAAGAAGGCGCCGAGGCCCCAGCCCAGGATGGCCAGCAGCAGGAAGATTACGGTTGAAAGTTCCATTGGTCTCCGTGAAAAGAGGGCCGCACTTCCGGCCCTCTCCCGATCAAAGCCGCGCGCGGTTTTTACGGCGGCGGCATCTGGCCGGGCAGTTCCGCCGCGGCGAAAGGCTTCTTGAGGTACTTCTCTATCGATTCCGAAAAACCCCACTCGTCCTTGTAGGTCCTGGCCTCTTTGTAGTACGCCAGCGCCTTGTCGCGCAGGCCCTGCAGGTCGTACACGTTGCCCAGGCGGACTATGGCCCAGACGCCCCAGCGCGCAGGGTGCGCCTTGGGATCCTCTTTAAGCGTGGCGGCGGCGCGGGCGAAATAGTCGGCGGCCTCTGCGTATTTTTTCTCCACCAGGTAGGTGGTGGCGATGGCCGTCAGCACGCGCGGCAGGTAGCGGCGGCGGTAAGGAGCCCGGCCCTCGTTGACCGCCTTCAGGTACTCCAGCGCTTCCTTGCGCGATTCCCCGTACTGCTTGTCCTCGTAAAGGGAAACTATCTCCACGAAATGCATCTGCGGGTGGTTCGGGTAGGCCGCGCGCAGCTCCTTGGACCACTTCACCGCCCGCTCGGAATTCACGTAGGGGCTATTGGTGGTGGTGTAGATCTCTATCAGCAGCAGTTTGGCGGCCAGCGCGTTGAAATAGCCTTTCTCCTTGCAGGTCTCCAGCATCTCTATGCCCTTGCGCGCATCACCCTTCATCAGCAGTTTGGCCAGCACCTTGATGACCCCGTGCAGCGTGCCGGCGTAATACTCGTACATCCCGAGGCCCAGGTAGGCGTCGTAAAGTTCGGGGTCTATTTTCAGCGAATTGCGGGTGTAGGACAGCGCCTTGCGCCCGTCGAAATAGGCCTTGATCCAGCGGTGCTGCAGCACGGCCAGCCGCGCCCGCAGCCCGTACATGCCGCCCAGGCACAGGTTGGCGTTAGCGTCGCCCGGGTGCTTCTTCAGCCAGGCCTTGCCTATGACGATGGCCTCGTCGGTCATCTTCTCGTACTCTTTCTCCAGCGCCGGGTCCGATTCGTCTTCCAGATACTCGAGCGTCGCCCACTTTGTCATGGCCATGCCGAAGTGCGGGTAAGGATGCTCGGGATGTTTCTCCATGGCGGCCGAGAAGTGCTTGACGGCTTCGGGGATATCCACGGCGTAGATGGCCTCTATGCCTTTTTTGGAGAGCAGCCTGAGGTCCTCCGGCAGCGGCTCTGACACAGGGGCCGCTGCGGAAGCGGCGGCGGCGCAGAGGGCGAAAACGGCGGTCAGCAGGAATTTCTTCATATGGTCAGTTTATCCGTCCCTACGTATTTGCGCAGGGCCTCCGGCAGCGCCACCGTACCGTCGGCCTGCTGGAACTGCTCGAGTATCGCCGGGAACAGCCGGCTGGTGGCCAGGCAGGAGCCGTTGAGGGTGTGCAGCAGTTCGTTCTTGCCGGTGGCCGCGCGCTTGAAGCGCATGCTCCCGCGGCGGGCCTGGTAGTCGTGGGCGTTGGAAACAGAGCTGACTTCCTTGTAGCACTTCATGCTGGGGATCCAGACCTCGATGTCGTAGGTGCGGGCCATACTGGCGCTGCAGTCCTTGGCGGCCAGCTTGACCAGCCGGTAATGCAGGCCGAGGGCCTGCATGACGGCCTCCACGTGGCCCACCATCTCGTCGAAGGCGGCCGGAGAATCTTCGGGCCGCGTGAACTGGATCAGCTCCACCTTGTTGAACTGGTGGCCGCGGATCATACCGCGCTCGTTGGAGCCGTAGCCGCCGGCTTCCTTGCGGTAGCACGGGGAATAGGCGAAATATTTCCTGGGCAGTTCGTCCTCTTTAAGGATCTCGTCGCGGTGCAGGCTGATCAGCGCCGTCTCTGCGGTGGGCAGCAGGAATTGCGTCTTGTCAGGGGCGCCGGCCAGCAGGAACACGTCGTCCTTGAACTTGGGGAACTGGCCCGCGGTGTAGCCGCACTCGTAATTGAGGATGTGCGGCGGCAGGGTGAAAGAGTAGCCGTTGGCCAGGTGCGTCTCCACGAACAGGTTCAGCAGCCCCCACTCGAGGCGCGCGCCGAGGTCGCGGTAGACCCAGAAGCCGGT
This sequence comes from Elusimicrobiales bacterium, assembly GCA_028688015.1. Taxonomy (GTDB): domain Bacteria; phylum Elusimicrobiota; class Elusimicrobia; order Elusimicrobiales; family UBA9959; genus UBA9959. The sequence continues at coordinate 55,327 of JAQTZB010000012.1, forward strand.
GCCGCCCAGCTTAACGCCGCGCTCGTAGTCGACGAGGCCGAGGTCCTTGCAGAGCGCCAGGTGGTCCTTGGCCTGGAAAGCGAACTCGGGCTTCTTGCCCCACTCGCGCAGCACGGCGTTGTTTTCCTTCCCCCCGGCGACCACGTCGTCGGCGGGCAGGTTGGGCAGGCCGGCCATGAGGCCGTTCAGCTCGGCCTCCACGGTCGCGGCTTCCGCGTCGATAGCCTTGATGCGGGCCGCGATCTCCTTCATCTCGGAGAAAACGGCCTGCTGCGCGGCCTGGTCCAGCTTCTTGACGCCGGCGGAGGCGGCGTTCTTCTTCATCTTGAGGGCGTCGGCCTCGACGATGAGCGCGCGGCGCTTCTTGTCTAGCTCGAGCACCGGGGCGAGGTCCACGGTATCGAGGCGCTTGGACAGGGCCAGGGCGACCTTGGCCGCATCGGTCCGGATCAGGTTGATATCGAGCATGGGCGAACTCCGGGAACTTTAAGGTTTAAGGATCTCTATCACCGACTCCCGCATGATGGCGGCGGGCTCGTCCCCCTGGCGGGGGCTCAGCATGACTTCCAGCTTCAGCGCGGTGGGCGAGAAGCCGCTGTTGCGCAGCTTGTTGAGCTGGCCCTGCAGTTCGAAGCGGATGACGCGGGCCTGCTTTTCGGAAGACGGGTTCACCCGGGAGACGCGGACTTCCTCGGTGTAGAAAGGTACACCCCAGAAGGCCTTCTCGGGAGCGTCTCCGGTTTTCTGCAGGCGCAGGCGCAGCGCGTAGCGCAGCACCAGGCCCTCGGCCGCCTTGGGAGAGGGGTTGCGCAGGGTGACGGCGGCGCGCAGGTAGTCGGTAAATTTAATTTCCGGCGCCGCGCGCAGCTCTGCGACGGGGGCGTAGGGAGTGCGGTTCTTGCCCTGCAGGCGCGACAGCTCCCAGTCTATGCGGATCAGCTCCACCTGGGCCGCGGAAGGCGCGGCGGCGGCGGCGAAAAGGGCGCAGGCGAGGACTAAGGGGGCGGGGTTGATGCGCATGTTGTTCTCCGTTGGGGCCGGCTTAAGCCCCGGGCTCGAGCGCGGCCGCCAGCGCGGCCTCCATGTTGGCCGGGATGACGGTTATGACTTCGCTGCGGGTAACGGTGTTGTCGCACTGCAGGCTCAGCGTCACGGTAACCAGGCTGTACTTGCCGGCGCGGTCCAGCGAGGCCCACAAGGCCTCCAGCAGGAAAGGGATCTCACCCTGCACGCACTTGGGCGCGGAAGGAATGAAGCTGCGCTTGAGCGAATTGGAAAGGGAACTGATCAGGGAATTGAGGATGATGTTGCCCAACTCGGAGAGCAGCAGTTCCTGCGCCTGGTTGAGGTTGGGCAGCTTGGAGAAGGAAAAGCCCAGGAAACCGCGGGACAGGATTTCTATGTCGTCGGGCCGGAAGACCACCATCGAGGTGAACGGGTACTCGCCCTTGATCTCGAAGTAGACGGCCGCGCTGGTGGCGCCGCCGGAGGCGTGCTCTTTTACCGCCTCGTCCATGCTGCGCAGCGAAACGCTTGCCTCGGCCACGCTCCACTTGCCCGCGGAGATGCGCGACAGCTTGGCGACGCACTTCTCCAGCGCCGCCACCGCCACCCGTTCCAGCATTTTCCCGGCTTTTACGTCCATTATCAGGCGAGGCCTTTCATCAGGGTCTTAAAATCTTCGAACGAGAACGGCTTGCGCAGGATCGCGGTCACGCCCTTGTCGGCCAGCCGCCTGTCTATCTCTTCCTGCTCCACCGCCGTTATCACTACTACGCGCGCCGTCGGGTTGATGGCCCGCAAATCCTCCAGGATCTCCACGCCGGACTTGCCCGGCAGGATCAGGTCCAGAAAGACCACGTCCGGCTGCTGCTCGCGGAAAAACTTCACCGCGTCTTCCGAGTTCTCGGCTTCCGCCACCACCTGGTGCCCCAGCTTCTCGAGCAGGGACTTTATGGTGTAGCGGGTAAGCGCGTTATCTTCGACCAGCAAAACCTTCATATGCTCCCCCTGTTGAGTAAACCGCGCCGGGACAAACCCCCGAATGTCCCGGCGCGTGTTTCACGCCCTGTTCAGCAGCAGCAGGCGCACTCGCTCTTGGGCGCGCCGGCGGCCTTCTTGGCCAGCGCGGCGGCCATGTCGGTCTTCTCCCAGGCGAAGCCGGTGCGGCCGAAGTGGCCGTAAGCGGCGGTCCTGCGGAAGACGGGCGCGCGCAGGTTCAGGGTCTCGATGATGCCCTTGGGCGTCAGCTTGAACAGCGCGCGAACGATCTGCACCAGCTTCTCGTCGGCGATGCGGCCGGTGCCGTGGGTGTCCACGTAGAGACCGACGGGCTCGGCCACGCCGATGGCGTAGGCCAGCTGCACGGTGCACTCGCGGGCCAGCTTGGCGGCCACGATGTTTTTGGCGATGTAGCGGGCCATGTAGGCGGCGCTGCGGTCCACCTTCGTCGGATCCTTGCCGGAGAACGCGCCGCCGCCGTGCGGGGCCACGCCGCCGTAGGTGTCAACGATGATCTTGCGGCCGGTGACGCCGGTGTCCGACTGGGGCCCGCCGACGACGAACTTGCCGGTGGGGTTGATGAAGACCTTGGTGTTCTTGTCCATCATCTTTTTGTCGATGATGGGCGTGATCACGGCCTCGATGATCTCCTTGCGGGACTTCTCGGTGATCTGGTGGCCGGACTTGTCGAGGATCTCCTCGGTGTGCTGGGAGGAGACGACGATAGTCTCGATGCGCACGGGCTCGCCGTCATGGTACTCGACGGTGACCTGGGTCTTGCCGTCGGGGCCGAGGTAGGGAAGGATGTTCTTCTTGCGGACCTCGGTGAGGCGCATGGAGAGGCGCTGGGCCAGCTGCAGGGGCAGGGGCATCAGCTCGGGGGTCTCGTCGGAAGCGTAGCCGACCATCAGGCCCTGGTCTCCGGCGCCGCCGGTGTCCACGCCCTGGGCGATGTCGGGGCTCTGGCGGCCGATCACGTTGATCACGGCGCAGGTCTCGTAATTGAAGCCGTACTTGGCGTGGGTGTAGCCGATGTCTTTGATGACCTGGCGGGCCAGGGTGTCCACGTCCACGTAGGTGGTGGTGGTGATCTCGCCGCCCACGACGACCATGCCGCGGGTGATGAAGGTCTCGCAGGCCACGCGGCCTTTCTTGTCGTCCTTCATGATGGCATCAAGGACCGCGTCCGAAATCTGGTCGCAAACCTTGTCGGGGTGACCCTCGGTCACCGATTCCGAGCTGACAAACCGCTTACCTTTGAAGTTCATGTTATATACCCTCCTGCAGATTATGTATAAATTATACTAATTTTCCCCAATATATTGCCTTAAACTCACCAAAAAGAGCCGCGGTGCCCGGTCGGAGCCAGCAGGGGAGCGGCGCTCGTGGGTGGCGGCCTACCGCAGGGACGGGGCCCGAAAAACCGCGGTCTCGCACACCGTGCTCGCCGCTGCCCGTCTCGGCCCTCGCGCTTACGCAAGCTCGGGCCTCCGACAGGCTTTTTCGGTCCCCATCCCTGCGGTCTCCGCTGGTTGCTCGCTTGGGGTAGTACTGACAAATGTACGGAGGGGACGGCAGGGGAGGGGTTCCGTGCGACTTTGGGGAGGGGGGCCCCGCCCTTAATTTCCCAAGGGCGGGGGGAACCGCGCAACGGTTCCCCTCTGCCCAGGAGCACGGGGCCCCTCCCCTGCTGGCACCGACTTCACTTCTCGCGGCCCCCCCCTCGCGGCAGGGCACCGACCTCTATGCTGTAAAAGCGAAAGGGCCGGCTTTCGCCGGCCCTTTGCGGTTGCGGGTCGCCTTATTTGTGTTCGATCAGTTTGAAGGCGAGGTCGAGGAACTTTTTGGTGTTCTCGGCGGTTTCGGTCTCGGCGTAGGTGCGCAGCAGCGGCTCGGTGCCGGACGGGCGCATGAGCACCCACCAGTCGTTGTCGAGCACGATCTTCAGGCCGTCTATGGTGTTGGTCTCGGCTATCTTGTGGCCCAGCAGGATCTTGGGCAGCTTCTTCTTGATCTTCACAGCGAACGAGTGCTTGTTCGGGATGGCCTTCTCCAGCTTGAAGTCCCGCCGGATGAAAGCCGACTTGCCGTACTTCTTCTCGATGGCCGCGTACATCTCCGACACCGTCTTGCCGGTCTTCACCGCCATCTCCATAAAGAACAGCGCCGTCAGCGAGCCGTCGCGTTCGGGCAGGTTGCCCTTCCAGGTGTAGCCGCCCGACTCCTCCACGCCGAAAGTCACGTCCTCATTGAGCATCTTCTCCGCGATGTACTTGAACCCGACGAGCGTTTCCTCGAAGGGCAGGTTCGCCGTCCGCGCTATGCGCTTGGTCAGGTAGCCCATAGACACCGCCTGCGCGATCTTGCCCTTGTACTTGCCCGTAGCGAGCAGGTGCTCCAGGATCAGCGGCGCCGTTTGGCAAGGCGTCATATACACGCCCTTGTCCGACACCAGCGCGAAGCGGTCCGCGTCGCCATCCAGCGCCACGCCGAACAGCGCCTTGTGCTTCTTCACGGCGGCGATCAGTTCCTGCATGTTCTTCTCGACCGGCTCCGGGGCCATGCCGCCGAACAGCGGGTCGTGCCGCTCGCGCAGCTTTATAATATTCTTGGAGTTGAACAGCGCCGCGGCCGTCTCCGCCCCCACGCCGTGCATGAAATCTATCACCACCGGGCCCTTCAGCTTGGCCAGTGTCCTGGCAGCGTTCACGCGCGAGTTCAGATACTCCACGTAGATCGGGCGGAAATCCTTGACCGGCAGCGGGGCGCCGCTGGGCTTCATCGGCACGGCCTTGGCCACGTAGCTCTCGATATCGGCCGTCACTGACGGCGGGGCCGAGCGCCCGTTCTGCTTCACCTTGATGCCGTTCCAATAATGGTTGTTATGGCTGGCGGTGATCACCACGCCCAGGCCGTACCCCTTGGTGGTCAGCAGGCTGACCGCCGGCGTAGGCAGCGGCGTGGCGCTCAGCGTGACGTTAAGGCCGTTGGCGGCCAGCACCTCGGCTAGCGTCCGGGCGAAGCGGTCCGACATGAAGCGGCGGTCGTAGCCCACGGCCACGGCGGGCTTTTCCATGCGCATGTATTTGTAGGAGATATAATCGGCCATGCCCTGCGCGGTCTTGCGCACCACGTCGTAAGTGAAATCCTTGGCTATCAGACCGCGAAAACCGTCCGTGCCGAAAGAAATGTGATTCGCCTGATGGGAACTCATTGTGCTCTCCTTAGGACGGCGACTGGCCGGCCCTTGTCAACAAGGGCTATATATTATTAAAAATATAGAGGAAACTCAAACAGGCAGGCCGAGGCGGGCCAGCAGGCCGGGCAGAGCCGCGGCCGCCGCCCGCTCCAGGGCCAGGGCCGGGCGGGGCGACAAGCCCGACTCGATAACTCCAGCCACGCCGCGCCGCGCCAGCGCGCCCGCGGGGACCAGCGAACTGCCGCAGACCACCAGGGCCGGTACTCCCAGCCGCCGGGCTGCCGCCAGCGCCGAGCCGGGGGCCTTGCCGTAAAAAGTCTGCTCGTCAAAACGCCCCTCGCCGGTTATCAGCAGGCGGGCCCGCGCCAGCCTGCCCTCAAAACCGGTCCGCTGAAGCACGAAGGCGGCCCCGTCGTCGAGCTCCGCGCCGAAGAAAGCGGCCAGGCCCGCGCCCAGACCGCCAGCGGCCGCGCCGCCGCGCAGGCGCGCCGCGTCCACCGCCAGCGAATTTTCCAGTACCCGCGCGTAGCCCCGCAGCGCCCGCTCCAGAAAAGCCACTTCGCGGGGGCGCGCCCCCTTCTGGGGGCCGAAGACGCGGGCCGAGCCGAGCCGCCCGCAGAGCGGGTTCCTCACGTCGGCCAGGCCGGTCACCCGCACGCCCTTCAGCCGCGCCCGCGCCTCCCCGGGAAAGATCGCGGCCAGCGCCGGGAGCCCGCGAGCGCCAGGAGGTATCTCCCGCCCGCGGGCGTCGCACAGGGAAAAACCGAAGGCTTGCGCGCAGCCGGCGCCCCCGTCGTTAGAGGCGCTTCCGCCCAGGCCCACTATGAGCTCCCGCGCGCCGCGCCGCGCGGCTTCCAGCATCAGCTGGCCGACGCCGCGCGTGGAGGCGTCCAGCGGCCTCAGTTCAGCTCCGGCCAGGCGCCGCAGCCCTGCGGCCTCCGCCATCTCTATCACGGCGGTGCGCCCCGCCAGCAGCCAGCGCGCCCGCAGGCGGGCGCCCAGCGGCCCCTCGACGCGGCTGGCCATCATCTTCCCCCCCAGCGCCGGGGCCAGCGCCTCCAGCAGCCCGTCGCCCCCGTCGGCGATGGGCAGCACTTCGGCGCGGGCGCGGGGACACGCGGCGCGCAGCGCGCGGGCCACGGCCGCGCCGGCCTCGGCGGCGGTCAGCGTGCCCTTGAACGCGTTGGGGGCTATCAAAACCTTCATGCCTAAATGATAGAATAAGTGGGAGCGGATATCGAAATTTAAGAATGGAAAACAAGAAACCGGTCATAGTCTACCGCTACGGCAGCGGCCTCTACGTCAACCTGACCAACAGGTGTCCTACAGCCTGCGCCTTCTGCGTAAAGAACGCGTGGAAGATGGACTACCGCGGCAGCGACCTGGACCTGCGCGGCACCGAGCCGGCCCCGGCGGAAGTCATAGCCCTGGCCAAAGAAGCCTGGGCCGCCGGCCCCTTCTCGGAGCTGGTCTTCTGCGGCTACGGCGAGCCGACCATGCGCCTGGAGGCCCTGCTCGCCTGCGCGCGCCTCATCCGCACCGGCCGGGCCGAGCCCCTGCCCAGGAATCTCCGCATCCGCCTCAACACCAACGGCCTGGCCAACGCCGTCTGGGGCCGCAACGTCGTGCCCGAGATGAAGGGCCTGATAGATTCCGTGCACGTCAGCCTCAATACCTCCGACCCGGCGCAGTGGCGGGAGCTCATGCGCCCCCTTGAGCCCTGGGCCGCCACCGGCTTCGAGAAAGTCAAAGAATTCATCCGCGAAGCGTCGCTGCTGCTGCCCGAAACCGTCGCCACCGCAGTCGAGGGCCCGCAGCTGGACTCCGCGGCCTTCCGCGCGCTGGCGGAGCGCCTGGGGGCCGAGGTACGGCTGCGGCCGCGCCTCGAGACGGAGGCCGGCAAATGATAGAGCGCAAGGCAATGCTGCTGCTGCTGGCCGCCGCGGCCCTGGCGCTGGTCAGCGTACCGAGCGTGATGTTCAGCAGCGCCTTCAAAAAGTATTTCAGCTTCGTCGGCCACTGGAGCGTGGCCAGCGTGAAGCCCTCCCGCACCGCCATCCTCCCGCCGCTGCACCAGCGGGCCGACCGCCCCTCCGAACCGCCGCAGCCCGAGCTGCGCTTCGTTAAATTTTCGGTGAAGATAGCCGGGGCGAAGGACGTCCGTATAGCCGGCGACTTCAACAAGTGGAACCCCGACGCCCTGGCCCTGCTCAAGAAGGACGCCAAGACCTGGGAAGCGCTGCTGCCGCTGCCGCCCGGCAGGTACAAATACATCTGCCGCGTGGATGGCCAGGACGTGCTGGACCCGCTCAACCCGGAAACGGACACGGAAGCCGGGCGCAAAGTTTCGGTACTGACAGTAAAATGACGCCTTTTAAAGATCTCTGCCTCGCGGCCGCCCTGCTGCTGACGCCCTCCTTCGCGGGCGCGCAGCAGGCCCTGTTGTGGGTGCCAGCCGGAGAGGCCGGCGCGGAAGAGATCCTTTCCCTGCTGGAAAACGGCAAGGACCTGCGCCTAACCGCCGCTTTCCCCGCCCTGCCTAAAACGCTCGCGGAGCGCATCAAGAAGCTGGAGAAGGACGGCCGCCTGGAGCTGGCGCTGCGTCCCGCGGGCGACCCGCCGCTGCCGCTGCTCTACTACCCCGCCGCGCCCGAAGTGCGCTGGGCCGGCAAACCCTCCACCTCCGCGCTCTACACCGACCAGTATTTCCTGATGCTGCGGCTGGCCCAGGCGCGGGACGCCGCGGTCCGGGCCCTGAAGAAGAGCCCGGCCGGGCTGGTCTCGCCCCCCGGCGGCCTCGCGTCGGATTACTTCCCCATCGCCAAGGCGCTGGGCGTCAGGTGGATAGCCTGCGGGCCGCTGGCCAGCACCGCCGCCGCCGTCCTGGAGAACGGCGGCGTCTACGCCGTACCCTTCGTGAACTTCTCAACCGCGCCGCAAGCCGGCCCCGCCTTCACCCTTTTCGACGAGACCGCAGCCGCCGACCCGGCCGCGCTGCGGGCCCTGCTGGCTGAGGAGCTCAAGGCCTCGGTGCCCCAGCGGCGCCTGACGGTCTCGGAAGCCATCGCCCTGGCCGTCTCCACACCGGCCGCGGCGGCCGATATTTCAGCCGCCGCCGCGCCGTGGAGCGGGGACTATTCTCCCTGGGCCAGTTCGCCCGCCCAGGCCGGCGCGCTGGCCGCGCTGGCGCAGACCCGCGAGGCGCTGATGCTGCACCTCAACTCCGCGCAGGGCAATTACCTGCAGGCCGCGCCGGCCTTCGACGAATACTTCACCGCCGAGGACGGACGCAAACTGCTGGAGCTGGCCTCGGCAGACCAGGAGACCGCCAGCGAGACGGAGATAGAGCTCCGCAGCGCGCTCGCCAACGCCTTCCGGCTGATGCAGAAGCCCGCGCCCCCCTGGGCCTTCTCCAGCCTCGCCGACGCCATCTCCGCTCCGCAGCAGGCCGACAAGCTGCAGGTTTCCAGGCTGCCCGGCGGCTTCTCCCTGAAGAACCTTTCCCGGCCCGCAACGCCCCCGGCCAAGACCCTCCGCCTGCCCGATTCGGCCGACCCGGCCAAGATCTGGAAGCTGGACGGCCTCAAGGTAGTCTCGTCGCCGGAAGGCGTACTCTTTCAATTCGCGCCGGGCGCGCTGGACAACGCCCTGCGGGAACCCTCGGGTTTCAGCCATATCCGGCTGGACCTGTACATAGACGTCAACCACCGGCCCCGCGCCGGCATGACGCGCCCGCTGGAAGGCCGCCCGTACAGGATCTACCCAGAAAGCGCCTGGGAATACGCGCTGGAGGTGACGCCGGACGGTGCCAAGCTTTACAAGACCACGCCCAGGGGGCCGGCGCCAGCCGGCTCTTACCCGGCGAAAGCCGAGGACGGGTGGATAAGCGTGCAGGTGCCGGCCTCGGCGCTGAAGGGCAGCCCCGCGCTGTGGGGCTACGCCGCGCTGCTGCTGGCCCCGAAGGCGGGCGGCGGGTACGCCGTCACCGATTACATAGCGGAAGAGATCGCGGGCGGTTACATCTACGCCGTGCAGCCCGCGCGGAAATAATTTCCAAACATACGGGGAGGGGATATGACCGACAGGGATAAAATAGTTTCTTTCGTTGACGCCTACCTGGACTCAGCGAAGGTCAGGGACGCCTCGCTCAACGGCCTGCAGGCCGAGGGCAAAACCGGAGTAAAGAAGATCGCCTTCGGCGTCTCCGCCTCGCTGGAATGCATAAAGCGCGCCGCAGCCTGCGGCGCGGACATGCTGATAGTCCACCACGGCCTGCTGTGGAAAGGGCACACGCAGCCCGTGACAGGCCCGCTCAAGCGCAAGCTGGAAACCCTCTTTACCGCCGGGCTGTCCCTGTGCGCCTGGCACTTGCCGCTGGACAAGCACCCGGTGGTCGGCAACAACGCCCGGCTGCTGGCCCTGCTCGGCGCTAAAAAGCTGAAGCCTTTCGGGGCCTACGAGGGCGAGACCATCGGTTTCAGCGGCACGCTGCCCGGGCCCCTGGCCATCGGCGACATCGCAGCTGCGCTGGCGATAAAGCTGGACGCCGAGCCGCTCTGCTTCCGCTTCGGCGCGGAGAAGATCCGCACCGTCGGCGTTGTCAGCGGCGGCGCGGCCCGCATGTTCGAGCAGGCCCCAGCCGCCGGGCTGGATCTCTACCTCACCGGCGAGCCGGGCGAGTGGGTGCAGGAGTTCGCGCGCGAGACCCGCTCCAACTTCATAGCCGCGGGGCACTACAACACCGAGAAGCCCGGCGTGCAGGCGCTGGCCGGCGTGCTGGAAAAGAAGTTCCGCGTGAAGACCGAATTCATAGACATCCCCAACCCGGCCTGAGTCCGGCGGGAAGCAGCGAGCGCCGCGGGGAGGGCCCCGCGGCTTTTTTTGCGGGAGTTTCAGGCTTTTTCGGAGCTGATCCGCGGGATCAGCAGCACCGCGAAGGACAGCGCCAGCGTGGCCCCGGCGTTCAGCCCCAGGCAGAAATCCACCGAATATTTTTCAGCCAGCAGGCCGTTGGTCATGAAGGCCAGCGGCATCACGGCGTAGGCCAGCGTGGTCAGCACGGAGAAGAACCTGCCCTTCATCTCGTCGGGCACGGTGGACTGGAACAGGGTGATCGCCAGCGTGTTGCCGCCCCCCAGCGCCGCCCCGCCGGCGAACAGAATGGCGCAGACCAGGTATTTATCCGCGGCGAAATAGAGTCCCGTAAAGCTCAGCCCCACCACCAGCACCGAAGCGAACAGCCAGCGGTAAATGCTGCCGCGCGCCTCCCTGAAGCTCAGGTACCCCGCCAGCGCCGCCGAGCCGCCGGCGAAGAAGGTCTCGAACACCGCCAACCAGGTCACCGACGCCCCCAGCTTGAACTTGACTATCATCGGGATCAGGATCAGGATGGGCGAGACGAAGAAATTGAAGGCCGCGAAGGTCAGGATCAGCGACAGCAGCGGCTTGTTGCCGAAGGTGTAGGCGAGGCCTTCCCTGAACTCAGCGACGAACGAACTTTCGGTCCGCTCCTCCGGCTCCAGCGGCGTCCCGATCCCCCACACCGCCGCGAAAGAGGCCGCGTAACCGGCCGCGTTGAACAGGAAAGCACCCGCCACGCCCGCGGCCGCCATCAGCACGCTGCCCAGCGCCGAGCCCACCACGTTGGAGAGCTGCAGCACCGAGGCGTCGGCCGCCACGGCCTGCGGCATTTTTTCTTCCGAGGTGAGCTTCAGGATCGAGGCCGCCACTGCGGACTCGAACAGGGGCCCGAAGCCGGAGATCAGGAAGCAGATGGCGTAGAGCCAGTAGAGGTTCAGCCGGCCGCTCCACAGCAGCAGGCCCAGCGCCAGCACCAGCGCCGCGCGCGCCCCGTCGGCGGCCAGCATCACGGCGCGCTTGTTGGACCGGTCCGACAGCGTGCCCAGCAGCGGCCCGAACAGGATCACCGGCAGCACGTTGACCGCCATGACGAGCCCGAGGTGGAACTTGGACTTGTCCCCCGCCTCCGACAGCACCCACCACGCGATGGCGATGGAAAAGAACTTGTCGCCCACGGCGGAGATCACGCGTCCGGCGAAGAGGCGGCGAAAATCCGGGAACAGCGCGAGCGGGTGGGTTTTGAGGCTGCCGATTATTTCGCGCACCTGGCCCCCTTCCTGGCGCAGAACTCTTCCAGGCTGCCCATGAAAGCCGCAACCTGCGCGTTCAGGGAATGCTCATGGCCGGGCAGGTGGCTGCGCTGGTAGATGGCCGCCTCCCGGCGCAGCTCGGAGAGCGGCACCTCGCCCGTCAGCACCGGCTCCACCAGGTTGACCGTGTCGCCGGGGCGCAGGTAGCGCATCTCGCGCTCCCTGAGCCAGGCCGCCGGGACGGCGGAGCGGCGCACCAGGGCGGCCGTCACGTTGTCCCAGTAGACCACGGCCCACTCGGAGCGCGGCAGGTAGAACAGGTAGGCCGGGCGCCAGTAGACCCGCTCCTTGCCGCTGCCGAGGCGCTGCTTCACCGGCACCTTCAGCTCCTGCAGCTTTATCAGCATCAGGTCAAATTTATATTTCGCTATCAGCTCGCGCCAGCGGTCCGCGCCCTCGTTCAGGCCGGTCACCTCGGTGATCTTGTCGTGGAACAGGTAGCGCCCGTCGATGAACGGCCGGTAGTCCGGGGCCAGCTCCCACCCCAGCCAGCCGCCCCAGCCCCAGTGGTTATAGAGCCGCAGCCCGGCCAGCTCCGGTTTATTGGCGCGCAGGAAGGCGGCCAGGCCGTCGGAGCCCCAGATCACGGCCTTGGGGGAGGTTGCGTACTGCGTCCAGACCAGCGAGTAGTAGAACCAGAACAGCAGGCAGGCCGCGCCCGCGGCGCCGGCCAGCAGCCGGCGGCGCGCCGCCGGGGCGGGCTCCTCCCACGGCAGGGCCAGCGCGTAGGCCAGGCCGGTCAGGATGAAGAAGGGGATATGCCGCGCGTGGCTGGCCGAGGCCCAGGCGAAGAAGAGCAGCGCGGCGAAGTGGTGGTACACCGCGTGGCGGCGGCGCAGCGTGAACCAGGCGAAGCTGCCCAGCACGGCGGGCAGGGCCAGCACGTAGGGCCACTGGTAGGCGTTGGTCAGGTCAAAGGTGGCCCACTCCTGGATGTGCGCCTGCAGCGTGGCTATATACTGCTGGTGGTTGGCGATGACGGCGTAGATCTTCCAGCCGTAGGGGTTGGCCAGGCTGGCCGCGAGCCCGGTAAAGAATATCTTCAGATACTCCAGGCTGCGGCGCGGCCGCGCGAACGGCGCCTGGCCGTAGATCCAGGGCAGCTGCTCGGTGAAGAATTCCCCGAAAGCGTAAATACCTACCAGCGCCAGGCCGTAGAGATACCCGGCGTGCAGGTTGGTCCACAGCGCGAAGAAGGCGGCCGCGGCGGCGTAAGGCAGCGGCCCCGGCGCCGAGGCCAGCCGGCGCCGCTCCAGGAAATACAGCGTCAGCGCGAAGAACAGCAGTGTAAAATTCTCGGGGCGCAGGTCGCAGTTCGGCATGATGGCCGCCGCGAAGAAAGGCAGCAGCAGCGGCAGCGCCAGGCGCCGCCCGTAGAGCAGCAGCGTGGAGCGGAAGGCCAGCAGCGTCAGCGCCAGCAGCAGCGCCTTGAAGAGCTGCAGCGCCCTGAAGCCGCCGGCCTCGTAGAGCAGGTAATAGAAGACCTGGGACAGCCACTCGAAATCCACCCACTCCTTCCCGTAGAGCGGCCAGGAGAGGAAGTCCGTCCGGGGCGGGGCGAAATGGGCCGCGGTATATTTGCCGGCCGAGAGATGCCAGTAGATGTCCGGGTTAATGACCGGCATCAGGAAGACGGAACAGGCCAGCGCGAAGCCGGCCCAGCCGAGAATAGTTATGATCCTGTCGCGGTCCATGGAGATTAATTCTATAAAATCGCCGCGCCGCGGCGGGAAAAGACTTTTGTCAAAGCGCCCAAAAAGTTGAATATGCTAAATTCTTCCTATGGAAAAATATTTCAAGTTCGCGGAGCGCGGCACCAATTTCAAGACCGAGCTCCTCTCCGGGGCCGCCACCTTCCTGACGATGGCCTACATCATCTTCGTGAACCCGGGCATTCTCTCGGCCGCCGGAGTGCCGTTCGCCGGGGCCGTCACCTCCACCGCCGTCGGCGCGGCCGCGATGAGCCTGCTGATGGGCCTGGTCGCCAACCGGCCGCTGGCGCTGGCGAGCGGCATGGGCATCAACGCCGTGCTCACCTTCTCGGTCATCGGCTTCCAGCAGGCCAACGTCCCGTGGCAGGTGGGCATGTCGGTCATCTTCATCGAAGGCCTGCTGATCCTGGGCCTCGTGGTCACCGGCTTTCGCGAAGCGGTGATGGATTCCATCCCCCTAAACCTCAAGCGCGCCATAGGCGTGGGCATAGGCCTGTTCATCACCGTCATCGGCCTCAACGAGGGCGGCGTCATCCGCCCGGCCCCTATCACGCTGGTCTCGCTGGGCGATTTCTCCCAGCCCTACGTCTGGGTCACGCTCATCGGCTTCTTCGCCACGGCCTTCTTCATGGCCTCCAAGGTCAAAGGCGACATCCTCTGGGGCATTGTGGCCGCCACCGCGGCCGCGCTGCTGCTGGGCGTGACCGCCGTGCCGCGGGGCGCCTTCGCCGCACCGGAATTCTCCACTTTCCTGGCTCCGTTCCAGCAGGTGAACGGCAAACTGGCGCTGTTCCACGCGCTCACCCCGGCGCTGGCTTTCACCATCTTCGCCATCATGCTGACGGACTTCTTCGACACGATGGGCACCGTGGTGGCCGTGGGCGAGCAGGCGGGCTTCGTGAACAAGGACGGCACGGTAAAGGACATCAAGAAGATCCTGCTGGTGGACTCGGCCGCGGCCGCGGCGGGCGGCCTGTTCGGCGCGAGCTCCATCACCACCTACATCGAATCCGCCGCCGGCGTAGCGGAGGGCGGCCGCACCGGCCTGTCGGCCGTGATAACCGGCCTGCTGTTCGGACTCTGCGCCTTCTTCTCTCCGCTGATCCAGATGGTGGGCGGCGGCTACCGCCTGCCCAACGCCAAGCACTACGGTCTGCTGGTCAACAGCGGCTTCACGCCCCCGGCCGACGTGATCCCTCCCGGCGGCGGCGACTACTTCGTCTACCCCATCACCGCCGGCGCGCTGATCATAGTGGGGTCGCTCCTGATGAAGACCGTGCGCGAGATAGACTGGGACAAGTTCGACGAGGCCCTGCCGGCCTTCCTGACCATGATCGGCATACCGCTGACCTACAATATCAGCTACGGCATCGGCTTCGGCTTCATCACCTATACGGCCATCAAGCTGGCCCGCCGCAAGTTCTCCGACATCCACCCGCTGATGTACGTGGTCAGCGCCGCGTTCCTGCTGTCCTTCGTCCTGGCGTCAAAATAGCCGCGGCAGGCGGCAGACCCGCGCCCCCCGCGAATTTAATATAATTTCAGCGGGCACTAATGTCTTATTACAAGAGACTCAAGAGGGATCTGCTGGACGCCGCGGCGGCCGGCATTATCACCCCCGACCAGGCAGACCGGGCCTGGGACAAAGCCTACTCTTCAAGAACTTTCGCCTCCTTCAAGGCCGCGCACTGGATAGGCGCGGCCGCCGGGCTGTTTATAGCGCTCGGCGCCATCCTTATAGTAGCGAGCAACTGGGACAAGATCGGCGCGCTGGCCAAGATGGGCGCCTTCCTGCTGCTCTTCGCCGGCATAGCCGAGGCCGCCTTGCGCCTGGACGAGAAGCCCGCCGCCGCCATCCCGCTGGAGACGCTCTGGTTCTTCCTGCCGGTGCTGGGCATCGGCCTGTACGCGCAGATCTTCCAGCTCAGCGGAGACCCCGTGAAGCCATATTTGGCCTGGGCCGCCCTGTCCGTGCCATTGGCGCTGCTGTCAAAGAGGCCGCTGGCCGCTTACCTTACCGCCATACTGCTGCTAGTTACGCTCTATTGGGGCACCCTGAACGGCAAGAACATGCTCTCGCTGGCCGCCTACCGGGGCGCCGGAGACGCCCAGCCGCTGTGGCACTGGGTACTGGCGCTGGCCGTGCTGGCCGGCAGCGTCCTTCTCTATCCCGGCAAAAAGACCGGGCTGCCGCTGGGCGCCGCCATCGTCTGGCTTTTCCTCATGTTCGTGAGCGATACGGCTATACACCTGAAGTCCGAGGACCTGGTGCTGCTGGCCGGCATGTCGTTGGCGGTGCTTTGGCTCTCTTTCGGCCGCGAGCAAGAGGAAGAGAAAGCAGGACTGCCGCTGCTGGCCTGGACAGCCGCCGTCTACGCGATGACCTTCTTCTGGCACTACACCTCCCGCGATTATTACGGGATAAGCCACCAGGACACCGCTGCCGGCGCGGCGTTGGCCTGGCTGAGTTTCGCCGGCGCTCTCGCCGCGGTTTTTTTAAAGAAGCAGACCCTGCTGCCCGAAGGAAGAACGGAGAAGTACCTGGCCAAGGCCCTGCTGGCGGCCTCCGTTATCTGCGCCTTGCTGCTCTTCGACGTTAACGAAGTCTCGGCCAAAATACTTGCGGTCGTCGCCAACCTCATCCTGGCGGCCTTCGGCGCCGGCTGCGTCATCAGCGGCGCGAAGAATTCCGACGAGAAGCTGATCAACCGCGGCATAGCGGTAATAGCGATCACCGCCATCACGCGCTTCTTCGACCTTTTCGGCGGGCTGCTCAAGAGCGGGCTCGCGTTCATCGTCACCGGCCTCGCCTTCGCGGCGCTGGCCTATTTCATAAACAGGGGCAGGAAAGCCCTTATAGAGTCGGTGAAGAAATGAATAAGCTCCGCCTCGTCCTCGGCCTGCAGCTCCTCTTCTTCGCGGCATGGGGCGGCTGGCTGCTGGCCTCGCGCAACGCCGACACGCCCGAGTTCTACCTGGCCACCTCCCCGGTGGACCCTCGCGACCTGATCTCCGGCACCTATGTCGCCCTGAGCTACGACATCTCCCGCCCCGAGGGCGGCGCCTGCGCCTCTTTTACCGGCTTCGGCCCGCTGTTCGTAAAGCTCGAGGACCTCGGTAAGACCGCCGTCACCGAAGCCGGCCCGGTGCCGGTCTACGAGGCGACGGACTGCGCCAAAACCGCCCCGCAGGCGCCCGGCTGGGCCGCCGCCGCCATGCAGTACAACGGCCGGCTGACGGCCGTTTACGGCATAGAAAAATTTTTCCTTAACGAGAACGACCCCCGCAAGGACGCCCGCAGCGGCTCCGTGCTGGCGAAGGTGAAAATAGACAAGAACCGCAAGCTGGTTCTGCTGGATTTAGTTAAGAAGCTCTGACCGCCAGCCGGCGCGCCCGCGCCGCGCAGCCGCAGGCTGGCGCAAACCGCGAGGTTTGCCCTTCAACCGAGGAGGCCACACATGCAGCGAACTCAGGAAATGACCAGCGTGCAGCCGGACTGGGAGAAGTTCTATCCCCGCCCTATCTCCGAAAAGATACCCTTCTTCTCCAAGGACGGCCGCGTCTACGACTGCCTGTTCGCCCAGCAGCTCAACCGCGACCTGCTGACCCTCCTGTTCCGCACGGCCGACCGCCTGCGCGAGGTGACGCAGCACAAGGACGGCGCCGACTACGTCTCCGGCCTGCTCTCCGACAAGCGCGCGATGCTCTACTTCGCGCAGCCTTCCACCCGCACGTTCATGTCCTTCCTGAACGCCGCGCATATCCTGGGCGTGAAGACCAGCGAGATCCGCGACAGCAGCACTTCCTCCGAAGTAAAGGGCGAGACGCCCGAGGATACCGTGCGCACCTTCTCGAGCTACGTGGACATGATCATCATGCGCCACCCGACGCCGGGCTTCGTGGAGAAGACCGCGTGGCTGATGAACCGCACCGGCCGCCCCGTGCCCATCATCAGCGGCGGCTCCGGCAAGGACCAGCACCCCACGCAGGCGCTGCTGGACGTCTATACCCTCTACCGCAGCTTCAACGGCGATATCGACAACAAGCATATCGTCATGGTGGGCGACCTCAAGCGCGGACGCACGGTGAGGTCGCTCTCCTACCTGATGAAGAACTACAACAAGATGTCCCTGTCCTTCGTCTCGCCCAAAGAGTTCAAGATGGAGGCGGACATCCTGGATTTCCTCAAGCGCCACAACATCCCGTACCAGGAGACCGAGGACTTCAAGGGCGTGCTGAAGACCGCCGACGCCATCTACATGACGCGCATCCAGGACGAGCACGACAAGGCCGGCGAGTCCAAGAAAGTGGATTATTCCCCCTTCTACTTCCGCCAGGAGAACCTGAAGGATATCAAGAAGACCTGCGTGATCCTGCACCCGCTGCCCCGCCGCCACGAGATAGAGGTCTCCGTGGACGACGACCCGCGCGCCGTGTTCTGGCGCCAGGAGCGCAACGGCATGTGGGCCCGCGCAGCGCTGATGGCCTACATCTTCGGCGTGGACGGCAAGATCCGTTAAAATAGGGACAGCGCCCTGTTAATAATAGGGCGCTGTCCCCAATAAAGAGACAAAGATGAAGAACATCTGTTTATCGCTTTTCCTGGCCGCGGCACTGATGCCGTCGGCGGCCGCCGCCGAAGGCCGCTTCGGCAGCGCCGTAGCCGCCCTGCGGAGACAGCCGGCAGGCACGCCGGAACAGGCCGTCATCAATGTCCTGAAATATATGCGGCAAAGCCTCGTCCTTGATCCGGACGTTCCCTTCCAGCGCGAGCCCCATGCCTGGACGGGCCGGGAAGTGGTCGAGGCCGGCACCGTCAACGGCTGCGTGGAGGCAGCAAAGGCGTTCTTCGCCCTCTCCCGGGCCGCTTACCCGAAATTCAGGCTGGTCTACCTGGACTCCTTCAATTCAACCCGCCCTGACGGCGGCCACGCGGTGGTGGAGGCCGCCGCCTCCGACGGACGGGCGTACATAGTGGACACCTCCGCGTTCCAGAGAATGCCCGGCCCGTTCAGGCTGACCGACAAGGACCTTTCCAGGCCCGTGCCCTTCAATCCCAAGTACACGGGAAAAGTCCTGCAGTTCAACGGGAGCGTAGACGTTTTCGCCACGCATGAGGGCGGCAGGTACCTGCTCTACGTCTACCCCTACGGAACGGTCTTCGGCGCGCTGAAGGAAAAGCGCGAGTTCGGCACCCTGGAAGAGATGAACCGCGCCCTCGGGAAATACCCCGCCCCCGTGGTCGACGCGGCCTACCTCCGGGACAAAGGCATTGCCCTGCAGTACCTGGACGCCGGCAGGTCCGCCTTCCTGTTCGGCGGGGCCAGGCACGTGGTCTATACCTGCTATACCAGGCTCCCCGATCCCGACAACGCGCTGGAGGTTGAGGCAGCCGCGCGGAAGTCCTATGCCGGGACAGGAGCGGCCGGCACCTGCGACCGCGCCGCGCTCCGCCGCCGGTAGAGCCGCACCCGGCAAAAAAAACCCCCGGGACCGCCCGGGGGCTTTTTTTGCCTCGTGAGAGCTTAGTCGCTCAGCTCGGAGGGGTCGGCGAAGCGGTCGCGCAGGGAGTTGGCCTGGCCCAACTGCGAGTTGTAGCCGGCCTGCAGACCTTCGTTGTAGACGTTGTAGCTGCTGGCCACGTTCTCCTCGCCCTTGATGCGCTTGTCGGTGCTGAGGTCGAGCTTGGCGAAGATGTCGTTGACGTTCACCAACTGGATGACCACCTGCAGCATACTTTCGTAGCCCACGCGGCTCTTGCCGCGGCCGGCCATGATCTCGGAGAGGCGCTTGGACTTGGCTTTCTGGTCGCCCGCGGCGCTCACGCTGGCGATGTCGGAGACGATCTGCGCCACGTTGGTGCAGAAAGTGTTGACCACGGAGAGCGGGTCGAAGGCGTCCTCGCCATCGCGCTTGTACTCGGCCAGGGCCTTGCTGGCGGCCTTCCAGTCGTACTTCACCTTGCCCTCGCCGTCTATCCTGAAGAGGTTGTAGACCTTGGAGATGATCTCGCGGTCGATCCCCTCCATCACGTTGCAGACGGCCTTCATGATGGTGGCGGCCGGGGCGCCCACAATGTCGCGCACGGCTTCCTTGGTGAAGACCAGGGAGAAGGACATGATGGCGGATTTATAGCGGCGGGTGTCGGGAATGGGGTTGCCGTCCGCGTCAGTGCCGGTGGGATTAGCTTCCTCGCCGGCCAGGTGCGGGAACATCGAGTTGGCGTCGATGACGAAGCTGCTGTTGGTGCCGTTGCCCTGGGTGCCGGCGAACTTCAGGATCTCGTTCATCTCCTCCACCATGCCGCGGGCGTCGGTCTCGTCGTGCTTGATGTAGCCCTCGTAGCGCTGGTAGACCATGGCGGCGTCGGAGACCGTGCCGCGGTTGTCCTCGTAGTTGACCACGTAGAAGTTCTGGTTGGTGTTATGCTTGAAGACCTTACCGACGAAAGGCACGTTGATGTTGCTGACCGACTCGTTGCGGGAGGCGTTGTTCACGTGCAGCACCTCGCCGCCGCCGCTGGTCTGGTAGCGGTCGTAGCGCTGGCCATTGCTGGTCTCGCGGTCCATCACTACCGGCAGCACGATGTTCATGCCGTGGGAGGTGGAGTTGAAGTGGTTGGCGCCGGCGAACGTCGAGTTAAGGCCTAGGCCCTGCTGGGCCACGTCGTCCACGGCCTGCAGCGCCTGCTGGCCGGCGGCGTTATCCTCTATGTCGGAGAAGTCGTTGAAGCGGATGCCCATCTCGATGAGCTTGCGGATGATGCCCAGGTCGCCCTTCAGGAAGTCGACCAGTTTGGAGACCTGGTCCTGGTTGCGGGGGTCCACTATGAATTCGAGGAGAATCTTCTTGCCCTTAGCGCGGCTGGTGGAGAGGCCGAAGCGCACGGCGATGTACTTGTTGAATTCCTTGACCAGGTTCTTGTTGATCTCTTTGCCCAGCGCCGAGATGAAGTAGTCCTCGGCCTCGGGCAGGCCGATCATGCCCGCGTCGAAGGAGGTGCCCACGGAGGCGCCGGCGCTCTTGACGGTGATGCGGTCCAGGCGGATGCGGACGCGCAGCTTGTCCTCGCTCATGCGGAACAGCGTCACGGAAGGCTTAAGTTCCTTGGAAGCGCCGAGGGAGAAGCCGATGTTGAGCCACGGCTCTACCGGGAAGCCGATGCCGCCGCTGACGCCCATGCTGATGCGGGCCGGGAATTTCCAGATCTCGTTGACGCCCATCCCGCCAATGCGCTTCTCGTTGATGGGGAGGATGGTTTTGACCTTGCGGAGGTCGATTATGTTGAGCAGGTTCTTGCAGTACTTGTCCTCGTTGGTCTTGCGGATGACGACCGACTTTCCCTCCAGGCCGCCCGAAAAGCCGATATTAAAGGAATTGCCGCCGATGCTGAGGAGGTCGGTAAAGTTATAGTGGCCGCCCAGTTTGACGCCCACCTGGTCGATCACGGCGATCTTGTTGTCGGGATACTGCTTCATGTAGCGCTTGAATTTGCCGTCCACGCCAACGATGTCGGCGATGTCGAAACCGGCGTCCAGCGGGATTTCCACGTTCTTGCAGATATCGTCCAGGGTGTCGCTCTTCAGGTCTTCCCAGAAGTGCAGCAGTTCGTTATTGCCGGTATTGCCCTGCACCGGGGTGGCCGCGGGGGCCTTGGGATCGCCCGGGTTGCCCTCCTGAGCGCGGATGCCGCGGACCAGGTCCGCCATGGAACCCCGGCCGCTGCCGTCGAAATATTGGGAGAACTCCGCCGAGTGGGCCGGTGCGCAGAGCGCGCAAACCAGCGAGAAGAACACCGCCGCGAACGCTTTATTGGAAGGTTTAGTATGGGTCATTGCTAATAGTTTAGCGGAAATAAGCTTTTTTCATAAGAGGCCAAGTGCCCACGACCGGCGCGTTTTAGTGCCTAGGCCGCCTGGGCCCACCCGCGCCCGGGGGCCTAGGCCCTTAGGCCCCGCCCGGTGTTTATATATATAGACGCGCTTATAATGAATATTTCCCCAATTAAGTGCTACAATCCTCTTTTAACCCGGGCGCTTAGTCCCGGCCGGTTTATTTTTTCCAGGAGTATCGCCAAATGGGTTTCAAACACTTAAAAGTCGTCCTGCTCGCCCTGCCGCTGGGCCTGCTGCTCTCCGGCGCGGCCGACGCGGCCAGGATCTCAAAATCTTCGCCCCGCGTCTTCCGCCCGGCCGTAGACCCAGCCCTGACCGTAGTAGCGGATTTCGACGTGGACGCCGCCTCTACCACCAAGCTGAACTGGCGCTGGTCCACGGCCGCCTATACCGGCTCCGGCCTGGCCGGCTACAAGCTCTACACCTCCAGCGCCGCCACCGTCATAGCGCTGCCCCTCGGCACCAGCTACTACATAGACTCCGGCCTGCAGGAGAACAAGGCCTACACCCGCTGGATAACCGTCTCCAACGGCCCCGACGAAAGCAGCGACAGCCAGCACCTGCAGAAATTCACCTTCGCCGTGCCCCCCTCCAGTTTCACCTACGCCAACGTGACGGCCAGCAGCGTCTACCTGGAATGGCATTACAGCAGCGCCACCGCCTACGCCGTGGAGCACTCCACGGACGGCGGCCTAAGCTTCCTGCGCAACCGGGCCGTCTTCGTGCCCTGGCAGACGCTGGTGGTGCCCAGCAACCGCAACCTGATAGTGCGCATCGGCGGCCTGAACGGCGACGACGAACTGACGCCCGGCTTTTACAGCCTCTCCATTACCACCGTCACCCCGCCGCTGGACGTGCCGCTGGACGCCGTGACCTACTCTTCTTACACCATAGAGTGGCGCTGGAACGCGGACCAGTTCGCTGGCAGCGACATCACCGCCTTCCGCCTCTACAAATCCAGCACCTCCGAGTCGGGCGACATAGACGCGGACGACGCCGGCGGCGTACTCAAGACCCTGACCCCCGGCACCTCCTACTGGCTGGAGGTCATCCAGTCCAGCGCCGGCGCCTATACCGGCGACACCCGCCACGCCCGCTGGATGAAGGCGGTAGGCCTGCTGGAAAGCGTCAACCGCAGCGTGAAGAACAAGTATACCTACGCCGTGGCCCCGGATACCTGCTCCGTGATGGAGCCGGGCACGCTGAACATAGACCAGACCGACATGACCATAGCCTGGCCCGGCGGCAAACTGGCAAGCAAGTACCTCCTGGAAATGTCCACGTCGGCCGACTTCGCGGTCTCGCTGACCTCTTTCCCGGCCGAGTCGGGCCTGAGCTACCACGTTACCGGCTTGACCCCTAACACCAAGTACGACTTCCGCGTCGGCGCCGTCAACGGCGACGGCGAGAAGACCCCCGCCAACGCGCTGAACCCGGAGGCGTATTCGGACATCTACAAGGTGATCACCCGCCCGCCGCCGCCCACCAGCAGCTGCGACCCCATCACCGACACGCGGATACAACTGAGCTGGTCCACGGGCCCGTACATCGGCATGAACTACATAACCGGCTACTTCGTCAGCACCCCGGTGTACCACCCCGAGCTCAGCATGTTCCTCAACCACGCCATCTCGCCCTGGCTCACCGACCTGACCATAGGCAGCTACGGCCAGGAATACATGCTCACCAACAGCACGCATACCATGGGCATCTGGGTCACACAGGCCTCCGCCGGCTACGACACCTACGGCAGCAAAGTCATTAACTATCTCTGCTCCACCTTCGCCACCCCGCCCAACGACGTCTCATTCGACACGGTCACGGCGCGCACCGCCAGCCTCTGGTGGCGCCACGCCGAGGTGCCCGCCACCTCCTACCGCATAGAGCGCGCCACCAGCGTGGGCGAAGGCGGGCCGTGGGTCTTCGTCTCCACGGCGGCGGGCAACCGGCACATAGACTCCGGCCTCTCCCCCTCCACCACTTACGCCTACCGCATCGGCGCGGTGAACCTGATGGGCCTGCAGACGCTGGGCATGGCCGCGGCCACCGGCGGCTTCCGGCGCGACTACAGCTACGTCAGCAGCACCATCACAAAGCACGTCTCGCCGGTCCTCACCGGCGTAGTCTACGGCAGCTCCACCATCTCCTGGAACTGGACGGACCCCGCCGCCGGCGTGCTCTCCTACAACATCTACACTTCCTCGTACGGGCTGCTGGCCGCCGGCTTGCCGGCCGGCACCACGTTCTGGCTGGAGACCGGTCTGCCGGCGGCCAACACGCTATACACACGCGACATCGCCTCCCTCAAGGCCACCGGCCTGGGCGAGCTGAACGAGAGCGGCGCCATCACCCAGGCGGCGGCGCCCGCCGCGCTGGCCGCCGCCGCCACAGGGCTGCACACCATTACCCTGGGCTGGAACGGCAACGGCGGCACCCGCTACCGACTGGACCGCTCGCAGGACCTGGCCTCGTGGACCACCCTCAAGAGCTGGTCCGACGCACTGACCACCCAGTCGTACACCGACACCGCGCTGCACGCGGCCGCCACTTACTACTACGCCGTGCTGGCCTATAACCAGGACGGCGTACTTACGGTCTCCAGCGCCACCTCGCCGGCCATCCGCACGCTGGACCTGCCCGCGGGCCTGACGCAGGTCTTCTCCACGGCCACCGCGGCGCTGGCGCTGAACGCGCCGCTGCCCGGCCTGGGCACCATCACGCTGACCCTCCCGGCTGGTTCCGTGACGGCGGACAATTACGTCTCCGTCAGCACCAGCGCGGGCACGGTCCCCGTTGAAGTTACAAAGACCGACCTGGACGCGGCCACCGCCAAGCTGAGCGGCAACAGCCTGCTGCCGGGCGGCATAGTGGAACTGCGGCGCTGGGACATGTTCGGCGCGCTGGCGACGGCCAGCTTCGCCACCCCGGCCCGGGTGCTGTTCACCTACACCGACGCCACCAACGACGGCGTGGTGGACGGGACCGCCATAGAAGAGGATACGCTGCGCGTGTTCACGCTGGACCCGGCGGCCCTGGTCTGGAACCCCGAGCGCAACTCGGTCATAGACCCCGTGGCCAACACGGTCTACCTCGACACCAGCCACTTCTCCATCTACGCGCTGGGCAGCCAGGTCTCCGTCGTGGGCGAGCTCGGCACGGTCTTCGCCTACCCGAACCCGTACAAGCCGGGCAGTGCGGGCGCCTTCGGGCAGTCGGTCTTCGGCGAGGGCATAGTCTTCGAGTCCATGCCCGCCCGGGCGAAGGTAAAGATATACAGCCTGGCAGGCGGGCTGGTTAGGGAGCTGACCGACGACGACGGCGACGGCCGCTGCCTGTGGGACGCGCGCAACGCCGACGGCTCGCGCGCGGCGTCGGGAGTTTACATTTA
Source organism: Elusimicrobiales bacterium (assembly GCA_028688015.1). GTDB lineage: Bacteria > Elusimicrobiota > Elusimicrobia > Elusimicrobiales > UBA9959 > UBA9959. The sequence continues at coordinate 79,692 of JAQTZB010000012.1, forward strand.
CATTGTCAGCGCCGGCGGCAGTAAAAAGGTCGGAAGGGTGGCGATAATAAAATGAGGACCAAGACCATGATCATCAAACACCTTCTCCTCCCCGTCCTCGCCCTGCTGGCCCTCGCGCTGCCAGCGCGCGCGGCCGACGAAGGCGTGTCCGGCGCACAGTTCCTGCGCGTAGGCGTGGACGCCAAGGCCGCCGCCCTGGGCGAGACCGGCGCCGCCGCCACCGGCGCCCGCGCGCTGTTCTACAACCCGGCGGGCCTCTCCGTACTCAAAGGCCCCGAGCTGTATCTCTCGCACGCCCGCTGGATAGGCGAGACCGGTTACTCGGGCCTCGCCTTCGCCAGGAAGGCCGGCGGCGGCGCTTTCGGCTTCGCGGCCACCTACCTGTCCGGCCCGCCCATAGACAAGTACGACAAGTACGGCAACGATCTGGGCGAGACCTACTCCGCCAACGACATCGCCGCGGCCATCGGCTACTGCCCCCGGACTGACGCGGCAGTGGCTTTCGGCGTGAACCTGAAATATATCCGCAGCAAGCTGGAGAGCGAGACCGCCTCCGCGCCCGCCCTCGACGCGGGCCTGCGCTGGACGGCGGCCAAAGATAAGCTCTTCTTCGGCGCCGCACTGCAGAACCTGGGCGGCCAGCTGAAGTACGACAACGACGGCGACCCGCTGCCGCTGAGCTTCAAGGTGGGCGGGCAGTACGCGCTGGTCATCCAGAAGGGCCGGAGCCAGCGCATGGACCTGGCCTTCTTCTCCGATGCCAGCTACCTCAAGGATTCAGGCGCGGCCCTCGGCGCAGGCGCGGAATTTGTAAGCGCCTACGATCTGGACCACCTGTTCGCCCTGCGGGCCGGCTACAAGACCGCGGCCAACGGCGACGCCTCCGGCCTGTCCGGCGGCATCGGCCTGGAAGCCGCGGCCTACACCGTGGACTACGCCTTCGCGCCCATGGGCGGGCTGGGCACCACGCACAAGTTCTCCGTCACCGTAAAGTTCGCCGGCATCAGGAAGCGCTGACCGCCGCGCCCTGCCGGGGCTCCTCCCCGGCAGGGTATGTATTCTAAATCACCTTGTTTTCCCCAATAGACCTGCTATAACATAACCGGTGAGGGAAACGGCGATACCGACAGACCGCGGGGTCTGGCTCGCAAAGCCGGATCTTTATTTTAGGCCGGTCAGGGGGGACTATGAGCGGCTCAATTCGGCGGTTGAATATACTCCTCGTGGACGACAGCGACGACGACGCCCTGATGGCGCGCACTACCTTGGAACACCTGGGGCTGCCGCATAAGATCAAAACCTTCTGCGACGGCAGGCAGGCGCTGGACTACCTGCGCTGCGCCGGCAAATACGCGGACCGCAAGCCCGCGCTGCCGGACCTGCTGCTGGTAGACATCAACATGCCGCTGATGGATGGCCTAAGCTTTCTGCGCGCCATCAAGGAAGATGCGGCACTGAAGAAGCTGCCGGTGATCATGCTGACCAGTTCCACCGCGCGCGAGGACATAACCCGCAGTTTCGAAGCCGGCGCAGCCTCTTACCTGGCCAAACCAAACAACTTCGAGGGCTACAAAAAACTGCTGCACAGCTTCGGCAATTACTGGCTCACGGTCTCAGCCCTGCCGGAATAAACAAGACAGGCCGCCGGGGCCCGCGGGGGGCGGCGGCCTGTCCTGTTTCACTCATCTCTGTTCGGAACATATACTCTCTAAGACCTCTACGCCCCCCCTTCCCGCCTCTATTTCTTTTCTGAGAGGAGGTCGGTGACGGTGACGAAGGTATAGCCGGCGGACTTGAGAGAAGCGATGATGCCAGGCAGGGCCGCCCTGTCGGCCGCGCAGGCGGCGCCGCAAAGGGCATGCATGAGTATTATGGAACCCGGCCGCGCTCCCGAGACCGCGTACTCTTCAATACGCGCCGCGTCGCCAGGGTAAAAGGTGTCCGGTTCCAGGTCCCAGGTTACGGTGGGCAAGCCGCGCGAGCGCAGGTAATACGGCAGGCCCACAAGTTTCTTGCCGTAGGGCGGGCGGAAGGTCACCGGCCCCTTGTAGCCGGCCGCACGGATAAGGGCCGTGGTGCGCTCCACCTCCGAAGCTATGGTGTACGGGGTCTTGAATACCAGGCGAATGTGGGAATAGGTGTGGTTGCCAACCTCGTGGCCGGCGGCCGCTATGCGCGCCACGCCGGCGGGATCCCGCTCCATGGCGGAACCTATGCAGTAGAAGGTGGCCTTCACCCCCTGCGCAGCCAGCAGGGCGAGCACTTCCGGGGTAGCCGGGGTGGGCGCGTCGTCGAAAGTCAGCGCCACCAGTTTCTTATCCGTCTCCACGCGGCTGGTCAGCCCGCCGAAGATCTGGAAGGTGCGGCTCTTGCTCAGCCGGTAAACGCCTGCCGCCGTGCCCGCAAGCACGGCCAGCCCGGCGACCAGGATCCAGCCTCTTTTCATATTTAAATTCTACCAAAACAAAACCGCCGGGCCTGCCCGGCGGCAAAGCCAGGAAGATAGGTAGCAACGCCCCCTATCTCCCCTCTTGCTTATCAACCCGGCGGAGGAACCCCCCGACAGTTTTTACATATGCACGCGGCTCTTCAAGCGTACAAAGGTGAGAACTCTTCTTGAACACATGGAACTTCGCCCCGGGGACGCTGCTCGCCTGCTTGCGGATAGTCTCAGGGGTGGCCTCGTCATATCGGCCGCACGTAAAAAGCGCAGGGACCCGTATCCCGCGCAGATCTTTCGCGCGGTTAAATTTCTTTAGCAAGCCGGTCGCAATGTATTCAGTCGGGCCCCACATCTTCTTATATCCGTCTACGGCGAGTCCCGCAGCCATGAGTTTAATCGCATGCTGCGGATGTCCGCCCTTTCCGACATTCCTGACAATGAATTTATCGCCATACGCCTTGTTTGCGGCCCTGAACGCTTTCCCGTCGTACTTCTTCGTGCGGAGAGCCCTGGCGATAGCTCTTTGATGCCTGGCCGGGAGCTTTTTTATAAGACGTTTAGCGTCAGTGGTCCATTGCTGCGCGTCCAGACAAGAGGATGAGAAGACAATCGCCCGCACGTTCTTTGGATATGAAAAATAATATTCCGCCGCAAGCATGCTCCCCCATGAATGGCCAAGAATATCTATCTTCCTGTATCCAAGGGCGACACGCAGGTCCTCTAGTTCCTGAACAAAGGTTTTTACCGCCCAATATTTCCCCTTGATCCGGTCAGAGCGTCCGCAGCCCACTTGATCATAAATCACAACTTCGCGGTCATCCGCAAGAGATAGTATCTCGCAGTAAGTTTCGTGCGTGGCGCCGGGACCGCCGTGCAGGATGAACAGCGGGGTGCCCTTGCGCGCATTAGGTGATAAAAGCCGCCTAAAAAACGTGCGGCCAATACTGCGGCGCATATACCCCTGCTCCTCCATGCGTGAAGTGATCCTGTTCTTCATAAGACTCGGCAAAAGCCTCCGTGCAACTTTCCCCAACGACTTATTCTACCAAAACATAACCGCCGGGCTTGCCCGGCGGATTAAATAACTCAAAAACTCAGCAGCGTCCCCTCATTATTGAGCGGGCGACTGCGAGCTTCCCCATCAGGAATATTCCCATCTCCCGCATATGGAAAAGGCCATCCGAAAGGATGGCCTAATTCATCTGAGCAACCCGAGACATAGGTAACAGAATATACCGGACACATAGGTTACAATTCTGGCATTAGGAACCAGGAGGTGCCTTATGCCATGGAAGGAGTATTCTGTTATGGACGAAAGAATGAAGTTC
>JAQTZB010000004.1 GCA_028688015.1 Elusimicrobiales bacterium
CGGTCCCCATAGTGAACTTCCCGCCGGGGATGGTGATGAACTCCACCGGTTTTACAGGAGCTCCGGCTAGCGAATCCGTCCCGGCCACATAACCTTTGTTGCCTAGAGCCTTCCTTGAGCCGGTCTCTACGTAGAACGGCTTTATCTCCGGCTCGGGTGCGCTGACGCCAGAGGCCTCTCCGCCGGCCTCGGTTTTCAGCGCCTCGAAAGAACTATCCGAGACTGCATCCCTGAACTCACCGCCCAGCCGGGGGGCGGACTCGGCGCTTACGCCTCCGCTCCTTTTCATCTCGCCGAACTTAAGGCCGCTTTCATTCCTGCCTGCTTCAAGGCTGGGGCCCAGCGCCCACAAGGCTTGCCCGCTCATCATCACCGCCATGGCCATAGCCGCAGTTTTAAAAGTTTTCATTTTAGTCTCCTTGGTTTAACGCAGTCCGCCTGCCGTCTATGGATATAGTCTACACCGCGCAGGCGTACGCAGTAAGGGCAGGAGGGCCCGGTTCCACGTCGGAATCTGGCAGCGCCGCTACCACCGGCTTTTTACCGTTCTTTTACCTGGTCGTCCACCCTCCCTATGAAGACCCCCGACACAAGCCTCGGGGGACGGGGACAGATGGCACAGTAACCGGCCACAGCAGGGAACATTGTGGACCAAGGGAAAGCAGATAAACGGATGGATTCCAGGACGTTTGAACTATCGCAGAAGAGACCGTGCAGGTTATTGTGTTATGTCCCCGTAATCCGTCCCCGGGATATCGGCGTGTGTGCGTTCAGTACCGGCGGCAGCCCCCGCATCCTGGCGCAGCTTCTGGTTTTCTTCCTCTATAACCTTCAATCTTGCCATGAGCGCCGTGTCATGTTTGCCTTTCCAGACATAAAACGTGCGCCGGCTTATGCCGAGCTTGCGGCAGATCGTCTCCACGGAGACCCCCAGATCGTGCAGTCTTAAGGCGTAGGTCATCCGCTCTTCAATTCGGCAGGCGCCCATAATATATGCCGTGCACATCTCAGGCGAAAATCAGGCCTGTAAAGTTTTATGGGTCCAGGCAGTAGGCCGTTTAAAAGAGAACAGCTGGACCGAGGGCGCTTCTGGGTAAGCGGGGCTTGGCGTGAACTATATCCAGTCGTTGGAATCTGCAGACCAGGGAGGAAAGTAAAAACAAAAACGCGCTAAGGTCTTATGCCCAACTGAAAACTCACAAGCTCTCCCTCGTCAAAGAGCCCGGTCGCCGGATTTAAGCGCAGGGTGAAAATCTTGAGTTTCATTTCTCCGCCGCCGTTTCCGGTTTATATTCACTACTCCGGTAGCGCACCGGGCGCGGCTTACGCACGCGCCCGGTTCACTACCTCCGCAAGTTGACCTGCAACAGATTTATACCAAGGGCCAAGTGTTCAAGTCTCCAAGGGTTACCGAGACCTCACAAGGCGGAACCCGATGCCGCCGTTGCGGTCGCCGGGGTCGTCGTTAAGGCGGAGATCGGCCCGCAGGACCCTGGCGTCATCGTAGTTGAAGGAGCCGCCACGAATCACCCGGCCGGAGCCCGCAGCTTCAAACGCACTGCCGTCAGTAGGCGCACCTTTGTACGAATCTTGATATTTATCCTGCACCCACTGCCAGACATTACCAGACATATCACATAAACCCTGTGCCGTATTCCCCTTGGGTTTGGAGCAGACCGGCATAGTGCTGTTTGTGCCGCAACCATAACCGCTGTTGCTTTTCATCACAGCTTTGTCGCAGGTCGGTTCATCATTGCCCCAGGGATATTTCTGGTTCCTGCCGCCGCTGGTGGCCGCGTATTCGAACTCGGCTTCGCTGGGGAGCCTCGCGCCCTTGAATTTGGCATAAGCCTGCGCCTGGTCCCAGTCCACGCAGTTCACCGGGTGAAGCTGCCGACCGGGCTTGCCCCAGTTGCAATAGTCGCCGGTGGCCGGTTCTGTACACCCGCCTTTAATAACGCACTCCGCGTATTGCTCCACTGTCACCACTGTTTTGGACATCTCAAAGGTTTTAATAGCGACCTCGTGGATCGGCTTGGCGTCTTCAAAACCTTTCTCGCCACTGTCGGTCCCCATAGTGAACTTCCCGCCGGGGATGGTGATGAACTCCACCGGTTTTACAGGAGCTCCGGCTAGCGAATCCGTCCCGGCCACATAACCTTTGTTGCCTAGAGCCTTCCTTGAGCCGGTCTCCACATAGAACGGCTTTATCTCCGGCTCGGGTGCGCTGACGCCAGAGGCCTCTCCGCCGGCCTCGGTTTTCAGCGCCTCGAAAGAACTGTCCGAAACAGCGTCCCGCAGGTCGGCGGGGATGTGATTGTGCGGCCGCGTGTAGGCGAAAGCCCCCGCCGTTACCGCTAGAAGTCCGAACCAAACTATTTTATTTTTCATACTGTTACCTCCAGAAAGACCGACTCTACATAGTCTACACCGCACTACAGGGACCCGCCACTAAAGTTATCTTTAAGATTTCACTCCCCATAAGACCTTAGCGCGTTTTTGCTTTTACTTCTCTCCTCAGTCTGCCGATTCCAACGACTAGGTATAGTTTATACCAGCCCCCGCTTGCCCAGAAGTACCCTTAGTCCCGCTGTTCTCTGTAAACGGCCCACAAGACTTTACCGCTCCTTTGCCATGCTTAGTCTTCCAGCAACGCCTCTATCTTGCCGCTTAGGTCCGTTGCCCGGATCCGGAACAGGTAGACCGGGCCGAAGGCCCTGCGCTCCACAAGACCGAACGAAACAAGCTGCTCCAGGGCATTAAGCGCCTGCTGATGACTGTAACCTATGTGCCGGGCCAGGTCCCTGCCGGTAGCGTCGCCGCCCAGGGAAAACAAATATTTCAGCGCCGCCCGGCGGGACTTGCTGGAAAGGATATCGAAAACGATGTTGTCCATATCTCACATCCTCCCCGCGGATATATCCCCAAGTTGCTCTGACCTTCCCCCTGTAATTCAGACCAGCTGAAATAGGTAAAATCACCTATGGAGGCAACTGGAATGAATCGCAGATACACCGAAGAACAGATAGTAAAGATCCTTAAAGAAGCCCAGTCCGGCAGCCGCGCCTGAATACCTGTGGCGTGGATTTAACTGGTTTCCGGGACGTTCTTATCTTTTTGCGGCTTATTTTATAACAGACACCTTTTTTATCTTCCTCTCGCCGCCGTGCTCGAAATAGACCAGGTACAGGCCGCTGGCCACCTTGCGGCCGGCTTTGTTCACCGCGGGCCAGGCCAGTGCGCCGCTGGAGGCGGCTCTCCCCTGCCACACGAGTTCTGCGTTAAGTGTGTAGATCTTCACCTCCGTCCCTTCGGGCAGACCGTCAATTGTAACCTGCGTCTGCCCCCGGTTGGGATAGAACGGATTCGGATAGATCCGCGCGCTCTCAAGATCGGCCCCTGCGGTCAACACCATCACCTGGAACAGCGAGAAGTGCATTGTCTTGCCGGACACCTTGTTTTGATCGGGATAGGATACGGACTCAAGAGGGATCCACCCTTTAGACTGCTCGTCGTAGCGGGCAAGCACCAGATTCTCGCGGTCCACACCGGCCATCTCGTCATCGGTGTATGCAACCTCGATGGTAACCGCCTTTACCGGCTGAACGTCCTGATCCAGTGCTATCTCAAGCCCTATACCTGTGGGATTCATCTTGCTGTTAAGCACGTAATCCGTGGCCGGCATATCATAAACGGCGCTCACTGTTAAAACAACCGGGCTGACAAAGGATCCCGCGAGTACACTTACACTTATGGGACGTGAAGCTGTTCTAGTACTGGCCACCACAGTCGGGGCATTAACAGCAACAGCGCATGTCGCCACTTTTGTTCTTCCCACGGCAAAAGTCCAAACCGACTGCGCTGACTCATTCCCTGCCGCATCATAGGCCGACACAGCGTATTGATAGTCCTTGGAATAAATAGTCCTCTTATCCTGGAAATAAAGCGTCGGGGTGGTACCTATGAGCATTCCATTGTAGAACACCTTGTAGCCGGTAACGCCGACATTATCGCTGGAAGCCGCCCAGGAGAGATTTATCAACTTAACAGAAACTCTTTCGACAGCAAGTCTACTCGGAACTGACGGCGCCGCCATATCCCGAGTAGTCCCAGATGCGGCGGCTGACCGCGCTGACACCTGCCCGTCAGCATCATAAGCCGATACAGTGTATGAATAGACGGCGTAAGAGTAAGCAGGCAGCCCGGTATCCTGGAAAGAAGTTGATGTGGTTATGGCTATCTGCATACCGCTACGAAATACCCGGTAACCAGTAACGCCTACATTATCGATGGAAGCCGCCCAGGAGAGATTTATTTGCGTGGGCGAAGCGACTGTGGCGGTAAGCCCGGTCGGAGCTGACGGCGCCGTGGTTCCCTTGACCAAAGCGGAAGCCAGCAGGGCGGAGGCGGCGCTGTTCTGAAAACGCAGCTCAAAGGTGTACCCGCCCTCGTTTATCCAATCAGCGGGCTTGCTGCCAGATGTCCCGCAGGCAAACAGCTTCTTGGTTTCCTTAACAAATACACACGCCCCAGGCGCGTTCATGGAATTCCAGGACACCGTAGCGGAACAAATTGTCTTCCCGAAGGCGAACGAGCACGGATTGGGCGAAGCGCTGATACTACCGTTGGCAACCTGGACAGCGATTACCTGCGTCCCAGTCCCGTAGGCGTTTGTGGCGCTGACCGTGATGTTTGTGATCCCCGCTGAAGCCGGCGCCCCCGATATGAGGCCGGTGGCGGTATTTACGCTGAGACCGGCGGGGAGGTTGGCGGCATTGAAACTGGTTGGGACATTTTTAGCCGTAATAAGATAACTAAAGGCCGTGCCGGCGACTCCGGAAACGGAAAGAGTGCTTGTGATCACGGGTGGGGCCGCCACGGCATAGTAAGCTATGGTTCCCTGCCCAAACCTGACATCGTTAGTCATCTGAGAATAAGCGATCTTGAAGAAACCTTCCTCACCCCAAGCCTTTCCCCAACTGTTTTTAACTATGAAGTATTTGCCTACGTCATCATAGCCCACGATCAAGACCGCATGCCCGCCTGCATGATTGCCGCTGACATAAGAATAAACCCCCTCACTATAATAGAAGAAATCGTCGTACACCTGGAATGTTGTCACCAGGGGTCCGTAAGTGTTCAGAGCTTTTTTGATGGCGGCCTCCGTTGCAAATACACTGCCAATGTCCCATAACTTGAGTGCGGCCGCCTGCCACCCGGATTTGGGGCCGTTGGAGCAGTCACCATTGGCAGAAATATAAGGATAATAGCTTTCGGAAGGAGAACCGTCGGATTTCAGGAATTCGGACGCTGAAGAGATATCTCCACCGCTGCAACTCCCCGCTTTGCTGCAGGATAGCACTATTTGTTCCGAAAGGTCCACGTTCTGGCCGACCAGGCCCTGAGTGAGGAGGACGTATGACTCCAGGCCCGCCGTAGTCGCGAACGCCCAGCAACTTCCGCATCGGCCCTGGGACTTGACGGAGGAGACATAATTCCTGCCGTTATAATTTCGCCAATCCAGACTTGCCGGAATCGCCGCAGCAGCCGAAGCCGACGAACCGAGGAGCGCCTTAACAGATACCCTATCTTTAGGCACGCTTTTAATATCCGACGGCGTACTCGAGATGATCGCTCCCAGGTATTTTTTCCTAAGCTCCGGAGACAATATTGAGATAGCGTTTTCTTTGACCACCCATTTAGCGCCCTTGCTTTTAATTGCGGTTCTGAATTTATCTATCTCTGCGGCCGGCGAAATGGAAAAACAGAACAGCAAGAGAAAGGCGGCCCACCCGGCAGGGCAAAGACCACCGACGCCCCGGCCGGCACGAAACCGCTCTAACGCGGTAGTTAATAGCGGTAAAACAGGAAGCCCGGCAAGGTATTCACGGATGGGAACTGAGTCATGTTTGCTTTTAATTTTCATAAAGGCCTCACCGCTAATTTACTCAACAGAAGCTATTTAAAAAGATACGCCAGGCTGGCAGAACCGGTATTGTTCTTTGCAACCCGCTGCCCGTACGGCTTAACCCTGGCCACGACATCATTGCGAGCTCCACCGAACTTCATTGTAAGCGACAGCCGGTGAGTCAGCCCAAGGTCGCCGAATGGAACTATCGCGTAATCCACCGCCATATTTTTAATTACCACCCCAAGCCCTCCGCTTATGCCGCTTATTCCCGAGATATCACCCATGGTATAGTTGTTCGCACCGAAGCGCAACAGTACACGCATATTGCCGGCATTGTAGGCCGTATGCTCCACCCCGGAGCATAAATAAGGCATATTACCGCGGGGCGCAACCACATCGGCCGAGATAAGCCAATCTTTGGCCAGGTTCAGCGCGCCGCCGGCCTTGAAGGTCAAAGGCAGCGGATCGCTTTCTTTATCGAATTTCATCCCGGCGCCCAGGTTCTGGGCCACGAAAGCCAGCCTAAGGGTCCTGCCGGTAAGCTCGGTTTTGGCGGAAAGCCCGGCGTCGAAGGCCATGGCGGAGGCGCTCTCTATCAGCGTAGAGCTGATATACTTGGCGGTCACGCCGGCGCTGAAGGCGCCCTTCTCTGCCCCTATAACTTCAAGATCGGCCGCCAGGGAGAAGTTGGCGGCGTAGTTCCTGGGCTGGTACTGGCCCAGGCTGGCCCCGGAGGCGTCGGTGTGGTCCACCGGGCCGCCGTTCATAAAGGAGAGCGACCCACCAAGAGCCACAGAACCGTTGGACTTGGCGAAGGACAGGTAGTCGAAGCTGATGTCGGCCAGGTAGCTGGCGTGCATGAGCATCGCCGAGAACTCGGGCGCCCGCACCAGCCCGGCCGGGTTCCAGGACACCGCCGAAGCGTCCGCCGCCACCGCCGAGTACGCTCCGCCCATACCCACCGCCCGCGCGCCCATTCCCATGGTCAGGAAGGCCGCCCCGGTGGTGCCCTTGGCGCCGGAGCCGAAATCTCCGCCCAGAACGCCCTGGGCGGAGGCCAGTATCATCAGGATGGCGGCGAGGAGTTTCATAACTATAGTCTAACCCGCCGTGGTTAAACCGTAGTTACACTGCGATTATACTTTGGTTACATTTTTAAACACCAACCGACCTTACCCCGCAATTCCTACCGGCCTAACAGGTTAAATTCTAGTTTCTCTATACCGGACACACACCCCCTGCCAGGGTGAAAGACTACATAGAAAAGCTGTGCGAGAATTGCTAAAACAATTGGAGTTGTATGAAGAGTGGGAAGTTGGTGGAACGGCTGAAAGTGTCAACAGAATAGGCCAGGCAAATGCGTCAATTTAGACTAGACAGAACAAGATTTATAACCAAGAGGCAAACCATGACATTTTAACTCGCTTGCAACAGTGCCATGACAGGCGGCCAAAAGCGCGGGGAGACAATAAGCGCAGGAGACCGAAGGCGGGACCTCCGGCCTTCGCCGAGCTTATCATGGATCTTTTTTGTTTTAGCGCACCAAGGGTTTGAACGAGGCCAGAACCGCCTCATACGCGGCCAGGCCGGCCTTGGCCTGGCTCATGGGGGCGTAGTAGCGCAGCACAAAGAAGCCGTTCTTTAACGGCACAACGGCGAAACTTTCGTAGACAGGGATCTTTTTAGGGTGCAGGTTGTTCGATGGTAGGTATTCAAAAACCCTGCGTTCGAACAGTTTTGCAAAATAGTTCCCGGCTTTTCCGTTCTTTACTTTGCCATAAACCTTTCCGTCCAGGTTGATACCGAGAGCCGGCTGGGAATGCAGTTTAATGAATTTCTCAGGGGTTTTGTACAGCAGGTTGCCCGGCGCGTAATAATACACGCCTATCTTTACGGCCAGATCTCCGGAGACAGGGCCGAAGAACTCCGCCCCATAAACCTTCTTTTCGGCGTCCGAAAGTCCAAGCCCTTCCTCTTTTTTTACCCAGCCCTGCGGGAAGACCACCGAGAAACATTTATCCTGGGTATAAGTCCGCCCGGCCGGGGTTGCCCCAAGCACCGGGCCGGCCGTCAGGCATAATACCGCTGTCATTAATAAATTCTTCATCATCTCGCTCCTCAGGTTTAAAGCCCCGGCACCGCCCTATTTATCCCCGAGCCGCTATATTTGTCCCTGAAAGACAGGGCCTCGGCTTCCGCGGCAACGTTCTCACGGTAAATGACAGTGTACCATTTGAACCTGGTGTCCATAAGTTCGCGGTAATCTTTCATCAACTTCTTCTGCGCCGGCGGCAGCCCGGCCGGAAGAGCGCGTTGCCCGGCCTCCAAGGCCCTCAGCGTAACCGCGTAACGCTGCGCCATCTTAAACTCCCTCGCCGCTCCGCCCTCGAAACTGTCTATGTGCGTATAATAAGGCGCTTTAAGCGTGTCCAAAGCCGCCAGTCCGCCTTCCATGAATTTTTCGGCATTGTTAATATGCACCGGATGTAATTTAGCGTAACAGGCCGGTCCGCCGTTCTTGGAGCAGTATTCTATAGTGTGCTCCGAAGATTCTTTGTTGGAGAGGTTCTCTTTGGCGCGCGTATACAGGTCGTGACCATCCTTGTATGCGATACCGGCGGCTATGGCGCGCGCGGTCTGGTTTTGGTGCTCCGCCTCGTGCACCATAGTGGGCGAAAGATAGACTGCCAGGTCTTTCATGGCAGCGTTATTCTTTATAACCTGAGCAACGGTCATACCGCGTTTAGCGGCGAATTCTTCTGCGAGGCCGCTGTTTAATTCAATAACTTTCCTTTCCGCGTTCCATAAACCGAGCGCTGAGCCGGGAGCGAAGGCTAAATTCAGCTTATTGCTGCCGGTCTTGGCATATTTGGGATCGCTGTAAAAAGCCAATGCCCGTTTGCCGGCTACGGTCTGGCCCATTACTTCGGCCATATACCCCGCCGGTTTCCCGCCCTCCATCCGCAGCATTTTCGTTGACAACTCTTTCTGTTCAGCCGTCATCGCCACCGGCTTGGGGGCTTTAATAGTTCCGGCGCCTGGCTTTACTGCCCCCGCCAAGGGCTTGACAATGAGGAGGGCTGCCGGCCTAATTGCTGCGGCGTTATCGAAGGTTTGCGCAAGGTAATTCCCCTCCCCGCCAGGGCTTATGGCGGCCAGCCGTGCGCCGGCGGCGGACAGTTCCTTCCCCTTCTTATCGGCGGCCGAGGGAATTTTGTTTTTATCCTCTGCAAACATAAAATTATGCATTTCATATCTGCGGGCCAGGATATTCATGCCATCCCAGGCAGCCTTACCTTTGCGTTCTAAAAGGATACAGGAGGGGGACATCTTTATTTCCACATCCCATGTGAGCACCCCATGTCGCACGTCAGAAAGCCGATTACCGGCGTACCTGCCGATCCACTTGAACATGGCCTCAGGCTGGGGGCCCAGGCCCATGTCGCAGAGGGCGCAATCCGGGGTTTTCAGGACACGGGCGAGCGCAATGTAAGATGTGCTGTCCCAATTCTGCATTATTCGGTGAAGGTCCAGCAGTGCGTTGTTGTTGCCTATAAGCCTGCCGGCGGCCGCGCTGTCCAATTCGGAATATCGGCTTATAAGCGACTCGGGGGATCCTTCATTGAGTCCACGCACACACTTGGCGGCAGTCATAGGGGAAAGAATATTTTTGCCTGGGTCGATATTATCCGAGCACTCTTTTATCAGCACTTGGTCATGTTCCGACAACTGCGCGGAAACAGGATGCGCCGAAAGCGTTAAAAGAACTGCAAATAATAGTTTATCCATAATCTGACCCGTTCCAATTAATTGCATTTTGCAACATAGCCGTGCCTAGTTATAGTGGACAGTCTGACACAGGCCAATAAGTTTACTCAATAGTCCTCTCGCGAACAGGAATCCCTGAAGACCAGCTTTCGAATCCGATTTGTGTACTATTAAATTGCTGTCGATGGACACTGCCGAAGCGTCCGCCGCCACCGCCGAGTACGCTCCGCCCATACCCACCGCCCGCGCGCCCATGCCCATGGTCAGGAAGGCCGCCCCGGTGGTGCCCTTGGCGCCGGAGCCGAAATCCCCGCCCAGAACGCTCTGGGCGGAGGCCAGTATCATCAGGATGGCGGCGAGGAGTTTCATAACTATAGTCTAACCCGCCGTGGTTAAACCGTAGTTACACTGCGATTATACTTTGGTTACATTTTTAAAAACCAACCGACCTTACCCCGCAATTCCTACCGGCCTAACAGGTTAAATTCTAGTTTCTCTATACCGGACACACCCCCCTGCCAGGGATTCCGGCCTAAATACCCGGGAATTGCGCGGTTATCCCCTGAACTTTCTTAATCTTGCCCATACACGGCCGGGGCATAAGCCGCTTATCTTTAGTTTCCAGATAAGCGGCCCTACGGATAGGCCACGCCGCTGGCGTTAAGCAACCGCCTGACCTCGTCAAGAAGTATCTCCCCATTTATAGGTTTTGGGAAGACGCTTACCCATTGATAGGTCAAGGGCAACCCCTTTACCCTTTCAGGCAGTCCCGTCACAAAGATAACCGGTTTCCCTAACTGGAGCACGCGGCGTATACAAGTGAAAACGAGTTCTCCCCCGCCACTCGGCATATCCACATCCAGAACCAGCAGGTCCGGACGGAAATTAGCGCACTTTGCCAGGGCAGATACGCCATTTTCCGCTGTTTCAACTTCCAGGCCAGCCTCTGAGAACAACGCCGAATAGTAGTCCACAATAATCCGTTCATCATCTGCAGCCAGTATTTTTGCCATAGCCCCCTTCTTTTGACACCCTCCAACAGCGCAGCGCCCAACTCCCAATGTTGAGGCCCAGACTGGCCGGGCGGCATAAACCGTTGCTATCGCGTAATGTGCCGCAACACTTTGTCACAGTAACCTTTATACCACTCCTCATTGCCATAAAACCTGAACATGCACTCCGGGCAAAGCCCATGGGACCAGACTATCCGCTTGTCCTCCGCAAGAAGCCGGGTAGTCACCCTCCAGGCTCCGCTTTTATCACGTATCTTCGCGCACCCGCAACAAAGAACCACAAAACCACGATGCGTCCAGTCGTCATTATCCATTTTGAGACATCCATGCTCCGGAAATAATGAACAGCCCCGCGGCAGCTATCCCCAAGATCGCCAAACACTTGACAAACAAATAGACCCCATGGATCATAGAAGCGGTCATTATCGGATATTTAAGCAACAGGCTAACACAGATTTATCCATACCTTAAAACCGGCAAGTTCTCCCGGTCTAGATACCGAAGGTTATTCGTTTACCAAGCCGGTCTGTTTCCCCCTTGATTCTGGCTAAATCAAAAGGTTTAGATATTACAGTTATATCCCTAGATATCCCCATATCTGCCACTCCGGCTTTAGCCGCACCGGACACCACTAAAACGGGTATCCCGGACAGATCCGGATGCATGTCCAGCATAGCTATCATAGAATCTCCCGGGATTTCCGGCATATGCAGGTCCGTGATAATCAGGTCGGGCTTCTTTTGCAAAGCCGAACTTATTAGTTGCACCCCGTTAGAGAAACTCTCAACTTCATGCGAAAGACCGGACAGGAAATCATCCAATAAGCAACGCAACACATCATCGTCTTCAGCAATAAGTATGCGCATTTAGTCGCCCCATGCCACATCTAAATATCCGCCATAACGCAAACCACCGCCCGATAAAGAAGCGCGGCGTCCGGCCATTCCGTCAAAAAGGCCCGTTCATACGTGGTCCGCAGAAAAAGCCTTCCCCAGCAGAGCTACGCGCCGCAAGAAATCATCCTTATCGAAAGGCTTAATGATGTAATCATCGGCGCCGCGCTGAAGCGCGGAGGTCCGTAGGCCGGTGTTTTTTGCGCCGGTGAGAAGAATTATCGGCATATCCTTATAGCGTGTATCCCCACGTATCAGGTCCAGCAGTTCAAGTCCATCCATCCCGGGCATATTAATATCCAGCACGGCAAGGTCCGCCCCTTCTTTTTGCAACGCCTCCCCCGCCAGTCTGCCATCCGGATGCGCGGATACCCTATGCCCGGCGGAACTGAGCATCATTTGCACCGGGGCCCGCACGTCATCGTCATCGTCCGCGATAATTATTCTCATTGCGACCACCTCCCCCCCCCCCCCCGCTTAGCGCGGCGGAGTCAACAACAGTTTCCGGCTTACGGAGGCCTCATTCCCGTCAAGGTCAACCGCCGTAAGTTTGAAGACGTAGTTGCCGGCGGGATACGCGGCTCCGAAAAATTTCCGGCGCCCGTTCCAGTAAGTGTGGCTAAACCGCGCCCCGGAACCTGATATTTCCCGCAGCGGCAGGCGAGTGCCGTCCTTAAGCACTCCGAAAATTTCGAACTTCCAGTCGGGCCGGCCCCCGCGCCCCTCCAGCACAGAGAACTCAACTATCGCTCCTTCGTTGCTCTTCGTCTGCATCTTGCCAGGATACACCCCTAAAGTGACCTTGGGGCCCTTGACCCTGTTATCTTCCGGGGTCTTCAGCTTTGGTTGTTTAAAATAATCGAACAGCACTACCATGCCGCTCGTATCCATCACCTCCTTTGGCAGGCGTACGCCAGTGCCAGTGAGGCTGACCTCAAGCCTTGCGGAGGAAAGGCCGCGCGACTCCAGATACGAATAAACAGCCATCGCACGACGAATACCTCCCAAATGCACATCTTCCAGGGCGGTTCCCTCCGGGAGCACAAGGCAATTTGCATTCCCCGCAGTAAAGATCAACCCGGCAAGCGAGTCAAGCACACTGGCGGCGTCGTGGCGAAGCTCCGCTTTCCCCATATCCGCAAAAAGAAACTGCGGATCCAGCGCCATCGCTTTTACCCCGCCGTCCCCGGCATACACCTTTACCCCGTTGGTTTCCCCCAACTTCCAAAGCAGTTCACTGCGGAGCTGGTCTATCTTTGTCTGGATCTTTTCGTTCAACAGTTCCCGCTCCGCAGGGGGAATTTCCCCGCGCGCAGCGTATGGGGAGACCTCCGCTTCCAATGATTTCGTTACTGGCGGGAATTCCGAGCCAGCGCGTCCGCCATCCATGTCAGACGATCGGCCGGCATTTGCCGAAGGGCGGAGGCCGTAGTTCAATCGCATATTAATTTTGGAAATATACTCTGTCGCCAAGGCTTTTTCTGATGGGGAACCCCTGACAATTATCTCCATGAAACGGTCCATAGCCTCAGTATCCATACCATTTGAATAAAACCTCAAGGCCTGTTCAAGAACGCGGCTTTCTTTTGCGCTTTGGAGTTCGGCGAGATCCTTAGCGGCCAGCGCTCCGTATAGCGCAGGCAGGGCGGCGATAACCGGCAGAAAGAATTTCAGTTTAACGGTCATAGTGTTCAACAACGGATACGGGCATTTAACTCAATGCGCCGCTTTCTTAATCCCCGACGAAAAAATTCATCCCAATAGGGCTTGGACGAACACCCCTTCATATAGTTTAATGCGGCTGGCCGCATTAATCCACTAAATTAATTCTTAATATTGTTGCCGAGCAGGCAAAGGTTACTGCACAGAAATTGCGGAGACCGCACAGCGAAAGCCTATGTCATCGTTGGCTTTGTATGTACTGGCCCTGTTGGCCGACCGCATAGCCGCGGCCTCAAAAGCCCAGGAACCGCCGCGGATGACATTTTCACGTCCGGCCGGGCCCTGCGGATCACCGCCGCCGCCATTACTGTAGGCCTGCGCATCATAGTAATCGGCAACCATTTCCCACACGTTGCCGTGCATATCGTAGAGGCCGTATTTGTTAGGTTTTTTCATGCCGACCGGGTGAGGTTCACCGCCGGAATTAGTTTCGATCCAAGCGTAATCCCCGGCCTGCCCCATGTCCTCGCCGAAGGAGAAAGCCGAAGCTGCCCCGCCGCGGGCCGCGGCCTCCCATTCGGCCTCGGTCGGCAGGCGCCGTTTCTTTGAGGCGCAGTACGCCTCTGCATCTTTTTGGGTTACGCCTATGACCGGGCAATTGGAGCAGTTTTTAAGTAATGCGGACAGCCGTCCGTAATACGGCTCGTTGCCGGTATCGATATTGAACTTCCCCGCGGGCTTGGCCCATTCCGGGTAGTTCTCACCGGCAACCGCGGCGAACTTCATGTAGTCAGCTATCGTAACCTCGTGCTTTTCCATATAAAAAGCATCCAGCCGTATCTGGCGCTTCGGGTGTTCGTCCGGCTCGCCGCTGCCTTCCGGGGAACCTACCTGATAGCTCCCGGCCGGAAGATACGACATATCTTTCGTTCTTTCACGCAAAGCGGCCAGCTTTTCATCTTCAATGAACTTCCCCGCCGCCGCAAGGCAGGCCCCGCAGGCTTTATCCGCCACCGGAGAACCGATATAAGCTTCCGTCTCCGCGGATAACATGCCTCCACCGCCAGGCCTCCCTTCGCTCTGCGCTGCGCTGACTACATGCCCGATACGAGCCTGGGCTGAAATATACCCCAAAACCCAGAACAGCACTGCAACAGTCAAGCAAAACAACCGCCTTTGATTGTAATCCCTGGAGGGATTGCCACAATGCGGACAGCTCTTACCTCCTGCCTTGGGCACAAGCCTTCTTTCCATAAAGTCCCTCAAAATACCAAGTTGCTAGCGCATATTATTTCAATACGTGTGCCAGCGTATGACTTTCCGCTGACGCACACGCCCGCGTTTATACCTACGGGGCAATAGAGCCGCGGCACATTGGGCGCACCACGTTTTAAACGCGGTTATTACCGCGGAAAGACCGGCTTTCAGATCAATATCTTTTCGAGCTTTCATAATCCACATTGCGTTACGCATTATATAACACGCTCAGGCGAACAATCACGAAGCCGCCTTTGCGACTGCGCTACGGTACCCCCAAAAAAGAGCCGGCGTTTAAGCCGGCCCTCCCACTGGCCCGTATAAAAGGGCCGCGTGGACTTCCATTAACTATCGCGACACATCGCCCGGCTTTTGCCGGTTCCCCGCCGCTAAACCTGGCGGGCACTGAGAGGCGGCATACGCCCTTATTTCAGCAACGATCTCCGCAGCTTTTGGAGATGTCTTCCAGTTTGCATCCTCACGGGTTCAATAATGCAACGCTCAGCGTTTGTCCGCGATATACGCCCCCACCTGCGCGCCCACATACGCCCCCGCCACGGCCGCCACCACCACCCCGCCCACAAGCGTAGCCGTTACCAGCAACGGCATCGCCCCGCTGGCCGCCACGCACATAGTGCCGTACAGGGACATGTTAGCGGCAATGGCCGCGGCGCCGCCGCCGGCAGCCAGACCACCTATCACACCGCCAGTCACCTTGCCCTTTCTCTCCTCCTTGCCGGAGGCGAGCCCTGTTTTCTCCGCGCCGGGAACGGGCACTTTACCGGCAAGCTTTACCTTGTCATAAGAGGAAGTCGCCTGCGTATACCTGGCCGTCTCCACCGGGCGCAGTTCGCCGCTTATCCGCGGATCCGTTTCCCCCCCGGCCATGTTGTGGCTTATCTTAGCCTCGCCGAACTTTATGCCGCCCTCGTTACGACTGCTCTCCATACCGGGACCGAGCGCCCACACCGCCTGCCCCCACACCAGCATCGCCACCGCCACAGAAATCACTTTTATGTTTTTCATATTCTCTCCTTTTGCTGTCACCGTCTGCCGCCTGTATGCATAGTTTACAACGCAGAGCTCTCCGCCGGCAGGGCAGCAAGGCCCATGTGCGGCGGATATTCTGCCGCCGTACCCTCGCGCCGTTCTTTACCGTATCTTTACCCAGGCCCCGCGACTTTCCCTGACAAAAGAGCCGGCCGGGCAGACAGGCCCGGCCGGCCCATATCCTGTCACGGCGGTTCAGTTTGGGTCCAGTGTATTCTTGATGTTGTCCAGCAGCTCTCCGCGCGCGGTGAGTTTATACATAACCGCCTTCACTTGCGGAGACTTGTCAAAGTCCGGGACGGAGGACCACAGCCCGGTAATTACTATGATAAGTATATCACTGAAGAAATCGCTCACTTCCGGGTCGTCGTCGGCTATCAGTATTTCATTTTTCATAAGCGAATACAGCGCTTGCCGGACGGACGAGAACCGGGACCAGCTTGTGCTGCCCCCTAGAATCCCGACCGTTTGCCGCCGGCAAGCACATCCAGCACCGCGGCTGAGACATATTTAGGGAACTCCATGGTGGGGATATCCCCGTATTTGGGCCCCAGAATTCCCGGGTAATATCTCACGGTCCGGCGCAGACACAGCGGATATAGTAAATGCTGATGCTCTTGACTACGGTGCTCATCCCGCCGCCATTGAAGGCCACATAGCAAACGTTGGCCGTGCCAAGCGTATATCTTATATCGTCCGGAGACCCGGTTCCAGACGCCGTGCTGATAGACTTGGTAATGCCAGGGCTTTCCGGCAAAGAGTTGGCGAAACGCTTGAGCGCGTTGGCGCCGGGAATCAGCGTAATCTTCACCTCCGGATATCCAGACGACTTCACCATGAAACCGATTGGGATATCCTCGTTAGATATCTTCTCCGGAAAGCTATACAGGAACTGAGGTTGCAGAAGGCGCTACGTCTTGCGTTGCGCCTTCTGCAACGGCTGCCCGACGGTTTACTCGCGGCAGGAGTCCTCGTCCATAAAAGCCGGCATGGTACCGGACAGGGTGGAGAGTTCAGATGCCTGTATGGCGTAAGTTTTTACGCTTTTCATCACGGCCGCCACGCGTATTTCGGCTATGTAAGCCGGCCCCTCTCCGCCGCAGACAGGCCCGGAGATTTTACGCACCTTGATGGTGGTATCCATCTTAAGCCTTTCCATCGCATACTTCGTAGCGCTGTCCAGCGCCTGCGGACTATCGGGAACGCCGTCCAGGGGGTACTTCTTGACAGCTATCCAGTTGTCGCCTGCGGACCAGGTGGCGTGCCTGACCAGAACCTCGGCCCAGGAATCCCCGGCTTCGTTCGTTTCAAGGCCTATCTTGGTGTCGTTTAAGAGAAACCAGTCCAGGGCGGCGGTGCCCACCTTATTGGCGACACCAGTAGATTTCTCCTTGCGGGCCAGAATCTCGAAGAGAAAGGGGTCTGAATTGGTCTTTGGGGCCATCAGTTCCATGCCGTTCACCATGACGATCAGTTCCCGGGGTGAGGGATAGTCCACTTTTTCCATTGCCGGAATAGGCACTTCAACGACCCGCGCCTGGGACAAGTTCACCTTGGCCAACGAGGCCTCGGCGGCCGCGTTCTCAAGACTCCCCGCGTTTGCCACGCCGGCGGCCATAGCCAGTATCATCAGTATTATTACTTTCTTCATTTTGTTTTTCTCCTTTATATGTGGTTTGTTAACATTGTCGCCCCGCCTCCGCCACGAACCAGGCGAAATCCAGTTTTACCACCACCACATTTATCCAGTTGGAGCGCATCACTTCGGCTATGTCCGGCGCCTGGGCGCTGGGACTCTATATGAGAACTCTGTCCCCTTCGTGCAGCACAGGCACACACTCGCCGCCAGGCGCCAGACACGGGGGCAACAACACGGCGGCAGGCAACACCCGGCGCATGCCCTCTCATCGCCCGTTGCCTCCGTCGGAGAATACCACCGTGGCCACCACATCCATCCGGCGTCCGACAGCGCCTGTCGGGAGCAGAGCGTTCACCAAGTACGACGTCGGGGAATAATTGGGTTTCACCTTGGCGTTGAAAGCCTCCATTATGCTCTGGGCCGCCGGTGAGTTGCTCTGCGCGCCGCTATAATAATCCTCAAGCCGCGTGAAGTACGGGGCGATACTGGCGGCCGCGGCGACATGCCCCGGAGACATGGGGCGCCTGGTCTTGAACACCTCCCCGATAACACGCTTCTTTTCGGCCTCAGGCAGGCCCATGGAGGAGATCACCGCCAGCGGTCCATCCGAAAGTCCAAGTCGCCCGCCTGCGGCTTTCGGGTCCAGGAAATAATTACCAACCATAGGCAAGGGGTCGAACACCGGCTTGACGCAGGCCGGAGTCCCCTCCCGCCCGAATTCCTCAGCGCGGGCCGGATCGCAATCCCTCAGGGCCAGCACCGCCCAGACGAATTCCGAACAATACATGTCCAGTCCTGAAGACCTGTCCAGCCGCAGCGCTATGCGCGCGGCCGTTCTTACGAACTTCAGGTCCGGAGTGTACTTGGGAGAAAAATAATCCTTATTGAAGGATATCTGCTCCGGGTAGATGGCGGGAGCCTGCGAAACAAACATCTTCATCCAGCCCGCCAGGTTGGCCTTCTGCGCGGCGCTCAGCCCGCGCGGACGTATTATATGCAGCGCAGGAGTTTCCATGTAGTGCCGGGCGTCCATCCGTCCCAGATACTCCGCACTGAGTGGGTTGTCGAGGTTCCTCACATACCCGCCTTCCACGTATGCTATACCGGCGTGGCTTATGCCCATCTGTATATTAGGGTAAGGCCCCTGAAAGCCCCATTCCGGTCTAAAGGTCAGCAGTATGTCCCCGGTCTGCACCAAGCCAGAAGCTGCCAGGCGGGCGCCCACCCCTGCGTGAGGAGTAAGATAAACGCGCAACCCCACCGGAGTCGCGGCATTGGCGGCATCCGGGTGAATGAAGGGCCAGAAACCGCCACCCGACAGCGCCGCAGGCGACTCCGGCGAGTAAGCGCTTTCCGGCAACGCGAAAAAGACAGGAATGTCGAGCTTCTCCGCCAGCAGGTTATTACTATCTGGATCGTAGACAAACGTCTCATTTACTGGGGCAGGCGGATCCGGCAATGGCGGGACCACAGCCGCGGCCGCCAAGTTAGAGGGGGTGAGCCTGTTCAGTGCCTCAAAATCGGCGGCACGCGCACCGCCGGACAGCAACGGCAGGCAGAGCGACATCAGTTTTATGGCAGTTTTCATGTCCGTTTTCTCCTTTAACACACACGCCCCAGACCGTTCCTAGAACCTTATGTATTCAGTTTAGCGCGTCTTCTTACGCAGGCCAAGAGGCTTTAGTCCTTGTTCGTCACAGGAAAATGCCTATTGATATCCGTAAAACCGTTTACCGTTCCATTACCGTCGGGACTGGCGCAGAAGTACAAGCGCTGGGGCGCGCCCAGGATGCACGCTGCGCTCATGCGCGAAGGCCTACGAAGAACGAGAATTGGTTCCCGAATACGGTCGAAGCGAGGAAGATAGTTGAGGAATGGCGGCGGGATTACAACAGTTTCAGGCCGCACGGCTCGCTAGAGTATCTTACGCCGCAGGAGTTTGCGGCGAGGCAAGTAAATGCTCAAATTTTAATCAGTCGGGGAAGAATTACCGGGGGAAGGTCGCTCCGGGGATCAGATCGTTTCACTCCTGAACTGCCTGGGGAACTAGCTTATAACCCAGGCCGCGCACGGCAGTAATAAACGCCCCACCCGCGCCAAGCTTACGCCTAAGGTTCATTATGGTTACATCCACAACCTTGCCACCGGTTGAGGAGTCCCGCCAGACCAGGTTCAGCAGGAACTCCCTGGAAAGAGCTTCGCCCTGGCGCTCCAACAGCGCCCTTAAAAGTTCGAATTCGGTGGGGGTAATGTCTACAGGCCCGGAAGCTGTTTCCACCAGCCTGCCACGCAGGTCCATGCGGATATCGCCACAGACCAGCATTCCGCCGTCGGTGCCGGTCCCAAAGCCCGCGCGCCTGGCCAGGGCGTCCACCCGCGCCAGCAGTTCGGCAACAGCGAAGGGTTTGCCCAGGTAATCGTCGGCACCATAGCGCAGACCCAGCACCTTTTCCACCGGTTTCGCTTTTCCCGTGAGCATCATCAGGGGAGTCTCCCTGAAGCAGGCATCCCTCTTTAATTCTATACAGAGGGCGAGACTGTCCCCGTCGGGCAGGCCGCGATCCATGATTATTAGGTCGGGACTTGTGCCGGCTAGTTCAGCCCTGGCTTCGCGCAGGCTGGCGGCCGTCCGTACCGTATGGCCGTCCTCGCTCAGAGCGGAGCAGACAAGGTCCAGGCAGGTTTTGTCGTCTTCAATGACCAGCACCAGCATTTTTCTCATATCATCCATTGTTCGCACCACAGCCGCTACGGGCAGCACGGATTAAACCGGAGAACCTCACCGACCCGCACAAGGCCGCACAAATATCTGTGCTATACAAGACGACCTAATTTTTAAGCATGGTGGGGCACTTCGTGGTTGAATCCGGCCCCCGTTATTCCTTAACGCAGGTGTTGAATTTCTTAGTCCACTGACCAGAGATGTCAAAAGTGGTATAGAAAGTTAGAATTTTATAACCGCTTTCACATCCGCAATCACCTACAGTAACGTAGTTCTCTCCGAGAAACTTAGCCTCCTTGACATTCACGCATTCAGCCGGGCACCCGACTCTAATCTGTCAGCGCTAAATAGTCCCAGCCCCTTGCGGCGCCGTTGCAGATATACAGACGGTTATTAGTTGTATCTATACTGAGCCGGCCTCTTTCCGCGTCGGCATCGCAGTCTGCGGCAGGCGGAGCTCCGGCGTTGTTGTCCTGGAACTGGGCGTACATCCCATCCGGGACATGCAGTGCGCTTTCGGGAGCCGCCGTGCCGATGCCTACTTTCCCCGTAGACAGCAAGCCGTATATAACGCCGCCGATGTTCATTTCATTGGAGACCCCCGAGGCGGAGGTGTCCTGGTTATAACCAATAACGATATTTCCCGAGCCACTGGTGATACTATCTCCGGCCTGGTAGCCGACTGCCACGTTATTACTGCCGGAAGCCGACCGAAGAGCATCTCCGCCTATAGCCGTGTTGCCGCTGCCTCCGTTGCCGCTATTCATGGCCGTAGCGCCGACGGCCGTATTCCACGCGCCGGCGGAATTTGTTTCAAGTGTCCCATGCCCCAATCCGGTGTTGTAATCGGCGGTGTTACCGTATAGAGCAAAATTGCCGAGAGCCGCGTTATAATCACCTGTGATATTGGCGTTCATGGCCCCATAACCGACGGCGGCATTGCGCGTGCCGTCGCCATTGCTATACCCGGTATTTCGGCCCACAAACACATTCTGCGTACCCGTAGTCACACGCCCGGCGTTTATCCCGACTCCGAGGCTGTAAGAGCCGGAGTCATACAGAGCAAGTACAGTATCCGTCCCGATCTTATACCTGACAGCGCCCATGACGTCCTTGCCGTTCATATTCAGGTCCAACGTGGCAGTGTGGTTGCCCAAATTGTCCCCGGCAGGAGACGGGTACAGCACCCCCTGAGAGGTCATGGACGAGACTATAGTCCCAGACCCGTTGCGCCATATCTGCGCGTAGATATTGGCCGCCGTGCCGGTACTTACAATATCCAACGCGGCCTGCTGGGAAGTCCTATTCACTCCGACAGTCCTGGAAGACAGGTTCCCATAAACGAGACCGCCTATGTTCAGGTAATTATTAGTTCCCGCCGACGGCGGCTGCTGGTTATAGCCGACTATAATATTGCCGGTGCCGGTTGTAACGTCGTAACCAGCCCGCCAGCCTACGAAAACATTGTCGTTGCCGGTACTGAGGTTGTATCCGGCAAAGGAGCCTATCAGCGTAGCGCTGGAGAAGTACACAGTGGCGCTGCCTGCCGGGTTGTAACCGGCGGAATTCCCCAGCGCCACATTAGCCGAGCCGCCGCCCCCGTTGTTATACATCGCACTATAACCAACAGCGGTGTTGTTGGAACCGGAAATATTGGAGTACTGCGCGGAGTCGCCAAGAGCGGTATTATTGGAGCCGACATTAGAATAGAGCGACTGATACCCTATCGCAGTATTGTCATTGCCAATCAGGTTATAATATAGCGTCGAATAGCCGTATGCCGTATTATAGTACCCAGCGGTATTGGTCGCCAGGGCAAAGGCGCCAGTGGCTGTATTCCTGGAAGTTGTGGCATTGCGCAGTGCGTAATAGCCGGTGGATACATTGTAATTTCCGCTGTTGCCGGACATGAGCGCGCTGGCGCCTGTGGCCGTATTGCCTATGCCGGTAGCCATCGCACCGCCGGCGGAATAACCGACGAAGGTGTTATCATCTGCGGTATTGACCGCGCCGGCGCTGAGGCCCGCGCCGAAACTGCGGTTGCCCGCCAGCACGGCCAGAACGGTGCTGCCGTTAACCATGTAGCGCCCGGTAGCCGTGATATTACCGGCCACGGACAGCCGTTCCGCCGGACCAGCAGCTCCGACGCCTATTTTTTTAGAAGAGAGATCGCCGTATATCACTCCTCCTATGTTAAGTTCATTCGAAACCCCGACCGCCGTAGTGTCCTGATCATAACCGATAACGATATTTCCTGTCCCGCTTGTGATTGAATTGCCGGCCCGATAACCGATACCGATGTTATTGCTGCCCGAGACATTATCAAGCGACTCGCGCCCAAGCGCCGTGTTATTGCTACCCCCACTACCACTGGCCATTGCGTGATCGCCATAGGCGGAATTCCCGACGCCAGTGGTGTTTGTCTGAAGAACGGCGTAACCTACCCCTGTGTTATAGTTGACAAGATTGTTATTGAGGGCAAAGACCCCCATAGCTACGTTATATTGCCCGCTTATATTATCATTCAGGGAAGCATAACCGACAGCGGTATTGCGATCCCCGGCCACATTGTAATAACCGGAGGTTCTCCCGACAAACGTATTGCGAACACCGGTTGTCACTCTGCCGGCAGATATCCCCACCCCAAGACTTTCAGAAGCGGCATCATATACCGCGAGGACGGTATCCGTACCTATCATGTATTTCCCCGTACCTGTGATGTTATGGCTGTTCATGCTTAGGTCTGTGGTGGCGGTATGGTTGCCCAGATTGTCACCGCTGCTGTTCAGCCATTCAAGCCAGCCGCCGGAGTTTTTGCCCAGGATCTGACCAGCTGAGCCGTCGTTTATGTATATTTTTGCTGCCGCGGTGAAAGTGGAAGTACCGACAAAATATGCGCCTGAGGAAACTGACAGTACACCGTTCACTACGACATTCCCCGCGCCTACGACCGCACCGGCATAGGCTGACTGCGTAGAGCCGAAAACCGCAAAACCTTTTACTTCTACGTCCGGATCCAGGGCTGTGCCGTCTATCCCCAGTATGGACATGTCGTCTTCGGAACCGAGTTCCGTCTGGGCAGACAACCCCGGTGCCCGGAAGCAGATAAGCAACAGTATAAAAGCAAAGGCCAGCCGGGAGTTAGGGGATAATGTGGAAACGCCCTGCCTATATCCGCTATTTTTGCATGTAACATCCATATTCTAATAACGCTATAACTTGGCGCAGAAGTACATATTACTCGCCCCCACAGTTGCAGATGGTGTAGCAGTGGTAATCCGGCTATAGCCGCTCTCGCAAGTGCATATGGCGTTAGGAACACTGACAACATGAGGTGGTACTCTTACGGAGAAAGTTCCACCGTTACCCACACATTTCATTGGATACAGAAAATTAGTCTCGGTGCTTGCTGAGTCAGGACCAGTCGAATACATCCACTGGCAAACGGCAACAGCAGCAGCGGGGTAAGTATTGAGCGCCAGAACCCTCTCCTCACAATATCCGGCCAATGTGCCTTTGGGGACGCTGGCGCTGATATCCTGCCAGGAACCGTTCTTGTACACACGGTGCGTTTTTTGGGAAGTGTTGTAGTAGATTGCTCCCTCCACCTTATCTTCGGGGGCATCAGGGTCAATATCGTACCAGCCAGGCACCACCACGCCGCTCACAGAGAGCTTTGAAGGCGTGGAGGTCTTGCCTATCTTCACCCCGCCGCCGTCGCGCGCCAGCACCGTGGTGCTGGTCACCGTAAGGTTGGTATACACCCCGACGGGGCTGGGATAATAGGTCTCCAGCGTAAACGACTCTGCATGACCCCTGCCTGGCAGGCATGCTAACAGCGCGATCACCCAGATAGCAATGTAATGTTTCATGTTTCCCCTCGCTGGAATTACCACATTGTAGTTACAAAAGAACCCCGATGCCCTCGGGCGGAATGACGCCGCGGCAGCCGCTCTCCGTGCGATATCACTCTTTAAAATTATAGCTCTCCTGAAACGCCAAATCATGAGGAAACCATGAAGATGCCTGCCGTGCAGGTGCAGGTGGCGTCGTCGTTTGTAACGTGGGCCAAACCACTGGATAAGCGAACACCCATAAAGTGACTTCCGGCAAACACTACCGATGGCTGAACAATAACTGCTAAACCCAGTATAGTTAGTCAAGGAATTTAGGAAACAGCGTCCCCTGTCCTTATTGATTCATTTTTTTATACATTGTTTATAAAAAACTACCTCTTCGTGACCATAGTCTGGGTCTTCCGGTGGTATGGTAAGTGTTCCGGTCATTACCAATAAATAACCATCTTCACAAGCACATTCCTGGGAAGTAAAACTTCCATGCGTATAGGTACCGTTAACACATTTGGCAGGAGCGATAGGATTATTGCACGTCATAGCATAAGAAGTCTGCTCACACCAGCCGTGCAGGCTTCCTACCGATATGCCCCCTGAAAGCGGCCCCCAGTTTCCATTCTTGTATACACGGTGGGACTTCTGTGTGGTGTTGTAGTATATGGCGCCGTCCACTTTTGACGCAGCGTCCGTTGGGTCATCGGCCCGGTTACCGGGCACCATGACCCCGGTGGCCTTTATTGCGTTGTAAATGTTCACGGGGCCGGCCACGTTCAAGGCGCCGTTCACATTTGCGACACCGGTCACCCTCAGATCGGACGGCTGACTCGCCGTTCCCACGTTCACCCCGCCGCCGTTTTTGGCCAGCACCGTAGTGCTGGTCACCGTCAGGTTGCTGTATACGCCCACCGGGCTGGGGTAATAAGTCTCCAGCGTCAAAGTTTCGCTGTGCGCCGCGGCGCTCAGCGAAAACAGCGCTGATAAGGCAATAACATAAGGTTTCATAAGCTACCTCCATTTATCGATACAAAAAGCAAAATCGCCCGCTTTTTAATCCTATCAGTTCCCGGTTACACCCTAGTAACATACCTAAAGATAAAACCTCTCCGCCCAGCGGTAACCAAAGCCGGTCACGGGCTCAACACATTCGCCATATTTCCCCAGTTTGCTCTTAAGGCGGTGCACGGTCACTTTTATGGTATCGCGGGTAGCTGCCGCCTCCAGGCCCCAGGCTTTGTCTCGTATCGTTTCCCAGGTATGCACCTGGTCTTTGCGGCTCAGGAACAGCTCCAGCAGGGCGTATTCCTTGGGCAGCAGGCGCGCAGGCACCTTATCCACAAAAACGTCTCCGGTATCCAGGTTCAGTTCAAGTCCGCCGGACCTGAGCGTTCTGGCGGCGGCCGCTACGGGCCGGCAGCGCCGCAGCAAAGACTCTATCCGCGCGATGAGCTCGTTATTCGAGAACGGCTTTACCATGTAATCGTCGGCGCCGGTGCGCAGCGCGGTCACCTTGTGGTATTCGTCGTCGCGGGAGGTGAGCATAAGGATGGGCAGAGACGCTATGCGCTCGGTAGTCCGGACAAGGGAACAGAACTGCAATCCGGATATCCCCGGCAGGCCGATGTCGGAGATAAGCAGGTCTACGTCATTTGTCTTAAGCCACTCCAAAGCGGAGTTGGCGTCATAAAAATGGATCCCCTCATAGGCGTACTCCGACAGCACATCCAGCAGCATGCCGGCGATATTCACATCATCCTCTACCACAAGAACTCTCGATTTGATTGAGACCATAAAGGCGCGATATGCCGTGAGCAATGCTTATTCAACATGGCGCACTTGCATGTGCGCCTTAAAAAGCCCCCGGCTTCTTTTCGGCCCAGCGATAACCTATACCAGGCAGCGCCTCTATGCGCACGCCGTACCCGCCGAGTTTGGCCTTAAGGCGGTGGATGGTTACCTTTATCGTATCGCGGGTGGCTATGGCCTCCAGGCCCCAGACCTTGTCCCGCATGGCCTCCCACGAGTAAATATGGTTCTTATGGGCCAGGAACATGGCCAACAGTGCGTATTCCTTGGGCAGCAGGTGGACCGGGGCCTTGTCGATATAGACTTCCCCGGAATCCAGGTTAAGCGCAAGGCCGCCGGACCGCATTATATTCAACAGCCCGCCGCTATTGCGGGACCGCCGCAGCAACGCCTCTATCCGGGCCAGAAGCTCGTTGTTGGAGAAAGGTTTTACCACGTAATCATCTGCGCCCTTGCGGCGCGCCGCCACTTTATGCAACTCGTCGTTTAGGGCCGTAAGCATAAGCACGGGCAGCGCCGCTATTCGGGCAGTGTCCCGTACCAAGGCGCAGAGTTCCATGCCGGATATTCCCGGCAGGCCGATATCCGACAACACCAGGTCCACATCATTGACTTTAAGCCAGTCAAAAGCGCGTCCCGCCTCCGAAAAATGTACGGCCTCATACCCCGCCTCGTAAAGCACTTCAAGCAGCATGGCGGCGATATTCTCGTCGTCCTCAACAACAAGCACCCTGGGTTTTACAACGGACATATGGCTCTCCCGCTACGGCGCTGGCGGAAGGGTTGAAAACACCCCGCCGAATTAACCTTAAACTTGCAACTGCAATTCCCAGCCCGCATTGCGCCGGGCCCTCCACCCGCTTTGTTCTGGAATTCCTCAGAGCAATTCTGTCACCTGACTTTATAAATGCAACCGATATGACCATGACTTAATGTCCACTCTTTAATGGCGTTCACTACTCTTTTAAGCAGGAAAAGTTTTTTACCAGGCCTTCTGAATCCTCTGAATCCGTTCGCACAAGTATCCACCCAGTCTTACAGGTACATACGTCAGCCTCACCAACTTTTCCGCCTATAAGCAAGATAATGTCAACATGGGCAACAGCCGCCGGACTATAAGCAATTCCCGTCTGGTCAAATATCCCCTGCCCCCCGGACCTAAGTCTTTCCGTACAATGTCCGGCCAACGTACCTTTCATAACCGTACCAGCCATATCAGCCCAGGCGCCATTCTGGTAGACACGGTGTTTTTTGTCGGTGGTGTTGTAGTAGATAGCGCCCTCCACTTTGGACGCAGCGTCCGTGGGGTCCGAGGAGAAATTGCCAGGGACCACAACGCCCCCCATCTTTGCCTTCCCGGAAACATCCAGGTCCGACGGGGCGCCGGCGCTGCCCACGTTCACCCCGCCGCCGTTCTTGGCCAGCACCGTAGTGCTGGTCACCGTCAGGTTGGTGTATACGCCCACCGGGCTGGGATAATAAGTCGCCAGCGTCAAAGTTTCGCTATGCGCCGCGGAGCCCAGCGAAAACAGCGTGAACAAGGCAATAGCGTAAGGGTTCATAATACCGCACTCCTTTGACCGACATCAGGAATTTAGGAAGCCGCGTCCCCTGTCCTTCGAACACGGCTTCAGCGCTTAGAAACTATGGCCTCCACTTTCTTCTGCAGGTAGGATAATTCCACCGTTTTACTCATGAATTCACGGCAGTTTGCTTCTTGTTTGAACAGGTCGCTCATATTCTTGTCGAAAAAGCTCCCTGTGATGATTATGACGGGGATATCGCGGGTTTCATCCTCGGCCTGAAGCCGCCTGAGCACTTCTATCCCGCCCATTTCCGGCATCATAATATCAAGCAGTATTATATCCGGCCTCATTTTCCTGGCCTTGGTCAGGCCCTCGTAGCCATTATTGGCGATATACACGCCGAATCCCAGGTCCGTAAAATAGTCGGTGACCATGGTGCGGAATTCGACGTTGTCATCAATGATAAGGATATTCCTCATATTATAAACCTCCCCGCTCTGCCTTGACTGCGGGCACACTACAATCAGGCCGGACTCAAAGTGCACGGGACTGACATAACCGAAGCCGTAACGACCCTCACAAACACAGTTTTACAAGGACAGACTTTATATCCGTGTTCCCACTTGGCGCAGACCTGCGTATCCAGCTCCGAGGCGGCAATCCGCAGAATAACATCTCGCATTCCTATGTCTCTCCATGGCCGTATTAATACCTTGCGTAAGACCCGCTTAATTTCCAGTTATCCCCATATGCAACCGGGGTTGCTTCACGGAGCATTAAAGGGAGCGTCTCGCCTGACCCGCTGACCTTCTCATCAGCCCTGGTAATGTTCATATAGTACTTCAGGGAAAGCGCGCCACCTACGATGTCAGCCGGGAACAACTGGATAAATGTCTTAGAGTTTTCCCCGGCATTACATATCACCTCAAACCTGCCTTTGGGAAGCACGGCGGCTTTTATTGCCTCCGTAGAACTGATAGTCTCCAGGTTCAGGTCCAGATACAGGTTCCCATAGTCGCCGGCCTTGCGCGTCAGGCGCTCATCTGTGTCGATGAGTTTAAAATGTAATCCCCAATCCTTCCCCCTGGCCACTAGGAGCCTGCGGCCGGGCGGCATTATAAGAGCTGAATTCAGTTGCAGGGCCGGCCCACCGTCTGAGCTGCCGCTAAGTTCAAAAGAATAATCAACCTTGGCTTTGCCGGACTGCTCTGAAAGGCGTATATCCGCCCTAACATACCTGTTAAATGACGTTTTTTTTGCGATATGGGCATTTTTTCCGGGGAAAACAGAGATCCGGTTCCTATGAACCTCTTTCCCGTAAATCGCCTCAGTTTCCAGCACATATTGGGCCCACGCCTGGGGATTTAAACTGACAAGCGCAAAGAACAGCCAGAGCAAAAGCTGAGCCGCTGTTGGCAAGCTGCCCCAAGGAGCCGGCATGTGCATGAAACAATTCTTATCCATTGAACTCCTCCCGATAAATCCTTTATACCCAACGACTTACTGCCGGTCTAGGACGATTACCTCTACACTATTGCCTCCATGGCTATCTCTAATATCTTATCCGGGGGGGTCATTTTAGGAAAAAAACCAGCGAACCCCGGCATGGACTGGAAGACGCCGTTGTCCCCCTCCATAAAATTTTCCCCCGTCATCACCACGAACGGTATCTCCGCCAGGCGTCTGTTATGCAAGGAAAGCCGCTTGAGTTCCACGGCGAGTTCCTTGCCGGTCATCTCCGGCATGGCTATATCCAGCACCATGAAGTCAGGGATGGAAAGATTTATGGCTGCCAGGGCATCCCTGCCGTTTTTCGCGATTACCACGCCGTGGCCGGCCTCCTCGAATATGTAGCGAAACAGGTCAAGAATGGTCTGCTCGTCGTCCACAATTAGTATTTTAGACATAATATCCTTCGCAGCCGTCGCTTGCCCTGGGGTCAATTCTTCGGGAGAGTAAAGAAGAATTTGCTTCCGATCCCCTCCCGCGATTCAACCCAGATGCGGCCGCCGTGTAGTTCCACGGCCAACTTGCACATGGCCAACCCCAACCCGAAGCCGAGATGTTTATGCTCGTCCATTTGAGCGTATTTTTCAAAAACCTCGTTCTGCATCTCCGCGGGTATCCCCGGACCGGTATCCTCCACGGCAAAGAGCAGTTTTTCATCCGATTCCTTTAAATATATTGAAACCCGCCCGCCGGCCTCGGTAAATTTAAGCGCGTTACCTACCAGGTTGGTTATAACCCTCTCAAGCAATTCAAAATCGGCCGAAACAATGATCCCATTTGGCGGCGGCATGACGGAAAGCGTTATCCTTTTGCGTGCGGCCAGCGGCTCATGCAACTCGTGTATCCGGCGAAGCAGTTCCGCGGGGTCTGCGCTGGTTGGGTGAAGTTTCATTTCGCCGCGTTCAAGTTTTATGGTGTTAAGGATATCCTCTATCATCCCGTTAAGACGTCGGGCCGAGCGGACTATCGGCTGCAGGAACTTATCGCGTTCCTGCGGTGAAGTAATTACCGTTTCCAGCAATTGTGTGTATCCCTGTATGCTGCTGAGCGGGGCCCGCATATCGTGGGTTATCATGTGGAAAAAGGTTTCGCGGGAGCTCTCTATCTCTTTTTCCACGGTTACGTCCCGGATCACAATAACCCGGCCGGGCCGTTTCAGCGTAGCCATAGGGAATTGTCGGGTAATAACCCTGTAACTCCTGGCAAGCGACTCCGGGTCATCCGGAGAACGGACCGAAACCTCGGCCCGGGCGGTGCTTTGGTCGGAATTTATGAGCCCGGTCAGGGCGGAAGTAAATTCCCCCTGCCTGACCGAACCGGGCAGGACAATGTTAGGATCTTTAGCCTGAATGTGAAGCAGCGTCAGCCCAAGTTTATTGGAATATATCAACCGTCCCCGGTCGTCCACCAGCAGAACCCCATCTGAAATGGTCTCGATCAGCGCCTGCGCTTTAGCCCGCTCCTCTATTACTTCGTTAAGATGGAAAGCGCGGTAAGCGCTTAATTCCAGCATCAGCCGGTTCGCCGCCGAAAGCGCGCCCCTGGCCTCCCGCCAGCCCTCCTGCGGGATCACGGCGCCCAAGCGGTAGCCGTCGGATATGAACTTATTCGTCCTTAGAGACAGGAGTTGCAACGGCCCGGCCACGCCGCGCACTATCTGTCTTAAGGCAAGTCCCGCCGCGGCCAGCGCCGTCGCGGCAGCAACAAGAAAGGCATACCGATAGGGAAACCCGGCAACGGCTACGGCGAGAAAAAAAGCAAGGACCGGCAGGAAGGAAACAGCCAGCAGAAGCACGCTGAGACGGGAGTTTGATTTCATTTGTACTTACCTCGAAAAACACCCGCGCAAAACACTTAGTAGGATAAGTTCCTATCGGCCAGACCAAGCGCTATGGAACAGACCAGCACGGTCAGTATTATCGCCACCCATTTATAGCGCGGTCCCGGCGGCTTGCCCCGGTAAGCCCAGACCCCCTTCTCCCAGGTGCGGCCGCCGCGGAATACGGACGCCAGGCTGTAGAGCGAGTAACCCTCGATAGCCAGGAACGGGAAGACGAACAGCGTCAGCAACACCCAGGCGGATATGCCCGTAAGCCTGTCTCCTTCTGAAAAATATACCAGCTGGGTGCCGGAAAAAGTGTTGAAGCCGCGCCATAACAAGCCGCATATACCACCCGAAACGGCAAGCCGGACTGTTTTAGCCGCGGCGCCCCAAGACAGGTCCCTAAGCAGCGACCCCAGACCGAGCCTGTAATTAACCGGCTCGGACAGGCACACCAGGCCGATAAAACCCAAGGGCCAGAACCGGCCGGGCGCGGCCAGCGCCAGCGCCAGCATGCCCGCCCCGGAGACCGACAGCAGAATAAGGAACCACCCGGGGACCTTGAACCTTTTTAACGTCAAGTTCTTAGGATAGCCGTAAGCGAGGAGCAGTTCCGAGGTGAGTATTACCGAGGGAAGGATGGACGCCCAGCACAAAGCCAGACCTGTCCATCTTTTTAAAGGCAGGAAAGGGCCGTGTATATAGCGCCACACCTCGAACCTGTAATTCAGTATCTCAAAAAGCGACATTATAGCCATTGAGCCGAGCGCCAGGGCGAACACTTCGGCGGCGTTAGACACCAGCAGAGAAGCGCCACTTTTGCGGTACGTCAGGTGATCGGCAAGAAAAACATAGGCCCAGGCGCCGAAGAACAGCAGATTATTGCGGGTGATATCGCTTCCCATATACCTGCCGCTATACGCCAAAAAAGCCACAAGCACGGCGGCCAGAAGCAGCAGGCGCGACTTGGCTCTGTCATCTACATTGATAAGGTCGGGCATAATGATAAGTTCAAAGCTGGTAATACCTGGAAAGCATTTCCTTTACAATACCGGTTATCTGCTCCAACGGCGCGCTTTTGCTCACTATGTATTCAAATGACATCTCAGCGGCGAAACGGGTGCTGACCTCCATATGCTTGTCCAGATTGCCGGTAAGCATAAGGACGGGGATACCCTTGGTGTTCTCCGTCAACTGCAAATGTGTATTAAGTTCCACCCCGTCCATTTCCGGCATCATGATGTCCGAGATAATGATATGGGGCAGGTAAGTTTTGGCGGATTCAAGGCCGGCCGCGCCGTCGGCCGCGGTAAGGACGTCGTGGCCCATTTCCGAGACAGCGGCGGCAAGAAGCTCGCGGAAATTGTTGTCGTCATCTATAATAAGAATAAGCGCCATTAGAACCTCCCGGCAGAGCCCCTTCCCGGCAGCCCGGCGGATACAAACCCGAAACAAGACTGGTCCAACCGCAGGCACCTGGCGACCATAGCCAGGGAGAACAAGTTGTTATTACTCTGAATGGAGTATACCACTCACCTGCCGGCGAATCATGAAAAGATTACGAGCAACGGGGCAGGAAAGTATGTCTCCGGCGTAAGGTCCCGGCCTGCACGGCGGCAGCCGATACTCCGCTCCCATGTTAATCCTTCACGCAGACGTAGATATGGCCGAAACCCGAGCTTATTGTGGCGTAGCTGAACAGGTGGTACCCGGATTCACAAAAGCAGGAGCTAGTATAGCTCGAGCTCGGCCCCTTTGTCGACGAACAAGGCACTAGCGTAGCCGCTGTACATTTTGCTGGGGCAAAGGCATCACTACAAGTTGGACCCGCGCAACCAGTATTCTGTGTGCAACTTCCTGCCCAGGTGCCGGCTTTCATACCGCTGCTGATATCCTGCCAGATGCCGTTCTTATACACCCGGTGCGTTTTAGTGGAGGTATTGTAGTAGATGGCCCCCTCAACCAATTGCGTCACTGCGGCAGGATCCGCGGCAAAACTCCCCGGCACCATAACGTCGCCGGCGGTAATTTTCCCACTGACGGAGACATCTGACGGCGTGGAGGGTTTGCCTATGTTCACTCCGCCGCCGTTCTTGGCCAGCACCGTAGTGCTGGTCACCGTCAGGTTGCTGTATACGCCCACCGGGCTGGGGTAATAAGTCTCCAGCGTCAAAGTTTCGCTATGCGCCTTCAGCGCGAAAAAGAGCAAACATACCGAGATGAAACCTCTGTGTATTTTCATACTTCTCTCCTTTTTTTAAACAATTTTCTGACGCAATCGGGCTAAAACCCGGGGTACGACTCGGAGCAATCCGCACCCGCCTTTCGAAGTAGTTCTGCTATTTCGAAATTTCGGTGCAGGCGCGCCGCGCCGCAGGGTTTTCTTTTCGCCATATAGGAGGCGAGGTTCAAATCCGCTCCGGCCTGAATTAAGCGTTGCGCTATGGCATAACTGTTGCTGATAGCCGCAAGGTGTATGGGGGTAAAGCCCCACCGGTCCTGGGCGTTCACATCCGCGCCGGCGGCTATCAGCAGCCCGGCCGCTTCTATATGCCCCGGGGATTCTTTATCAATACCGTTCCCGTTGATATTAGCGGCCTGCGCCGCGTAATGAAGGGCGGTTTTATCTGTATGGCGGGTTTTCAGGGTGGTAGGCTCATCGGCAGGAGCGCTTGAGTTCTTAAGGTCCACGCGAGCCCCCCTGCTTATAAGCACCCTGACGACCTCCGGTTTGCCGTTCAACGCGGCAAACATGAGCGGGGTAAGTCGGAAGTGAGTTTCATCCAGAGCGTTCACGTCCGCGCCGGAAAGGATGGCCGACAGGGCACATTTCACATCGCCGTTCCGCGCGCAGGCGCATAGTTTTTTGTCGGTCGCAACGGCCGCGGCCGGGCGTGGCGCCTCCGAAGTGAGGTAGGTTATCACGTAAGCCATGCGGCCGGGTTGATCGGTAAGTTCCTTCGCGATCACCAGACGGCCCGATCCTGAAAACTCCTTCACCCTGTCGGCCATTGCCTTCAACGCGTGGTCCTTTATATGAAAAACCGCCTCGCTCCGGTATACGCCCAGTTTTAACGGGGAAAAGAACCCGACGGCAAAAGCGTAGTTCATGCCGTCCCTGTCCACCCCCCCTGAAATGACATTCACTCCCGGTAATTTTTCCAATTCCGCAGAGAACTTCCGCAGAGCGGCCTGGGCCGAAGCCTTGAAAAAATAGCCCGGCTGGCTTCTGTAGGTCTGGACGGCTGGCTGCCCGGTGACAGGATCAACGGGCACAGGCGTTGAAACGGCGGGAACCTCTATAGCCCGGCAAGTTTTAGCAGGGAAGATGCCGATATGAACAAGTAATATGCAAAGCATCGGTCCTTTCATTTTCGCTCCTTAATAGCACCTATTATTACGAATCCAGTACTCACCGCATCCCGAGCGCGGCTTTTATCTCCGCCAGAATTTTGTCAAGAGGCTGCGTTTTTATGATCACGCCTTTACAAGATTTTATAGCCCTGAACCCGGCGGCTTTTACGGGATCTGCCCCTGCCGCAGAAAGAGCGACTACGGGAATGGCGCGGGTTCTGCGCATATATCTCAGCCAGAAAGCTGCGTCATGGCCGGTCATGTCCCCCAGTTCATAATCCAGCAGCACCAGATCCGGCCTGGAGGTAAGGGTTTTTTTAATCCCCTCCCTGCCGCAACCGGCGTCTTCGACTTCAAACCCCTGTTGCGACAGGAAGACTGACATAAGATGAGTGAAATCAGGGTCATCATCTATAATCAGTATTTTTTTCGCCATACGTGCCGTTACACTGCAAAAGAATAAAGATAGACGCTGACGTTAAACCACTCCAGACCGCTGTTTTTCCTAGCCGCTTTTTAACTCCAGAACACGAATAATTTCAAGGAGCATACTTTCCAGCGCCAGAGTTTTAGAGAGCACACTTTTGCATGCCTTCGCTGTCAGCAATCCCTGGGATAAAGAGGGATCACTGGC
Source organism: Elusimicrobiales bacterium (assembly GCA_028688015.1). Lineage (GTDB taxonomy): Bacteria > Elusimicrobiota > Elusimicrobia > Elusimicrobiales > UBA9959 > UBA9959. The sequence goes on from JAQTZB010000004.1 coordinate 34,418, forward strand.
GGCCGCGGAAAGCACTATTATCGGGATGGCGCGGGTGGCCGCCATGTTTTTAATCCAGAAAGCGGCATCATGCCCGTTCATGTCCCCCAGATTGTAATCCAGCAGCACCAGGTCCGGCCGCATGGACAGCGCCTTTTTAACACCTTCACGACCGCTGTCGGCTGAATCCACTTCAAAGCCGCTCTCGGACAGGAATACGGACATGAGCTGTCGGAAATTCTGGTCGTCGTCTATGATCAGTATTTTCTTATTCATTTTGCAAATTCAGGCGACGCCGGCCATTGCAACCCGGTCAATTTACAGTGATCTTCACCTTGCATTCGGGCGGCGTGCCGCTATAGGAAACTGTAAACCCGCTGGGCTCACAAGCCCGCTGGGCGCTGGTCGCCGTACAGGAGGTTCCGGGGTAACCTTCATCCCTTAGGCAGCCCCACATCTTCCCCCTGGCCGCCTCCACCTGGCCCAGCTTCGTTTCCCGCTGCACTACACGGGTCCTCATGGCCTTGGTCTGCAGACTCCAGCTCAAAAGATGCGTGCCGATGGTCAGCAGCAGCCCGACGCTGACCAGGACATAAAGCAATACCTGCCCTTGGCGGGATTTCATTTTACAGCCCCCTTTGGAATTGCGCCCGGAAACTGCCGCTTACCTTTTCCTTGGCGGACAGCGCCAGGTAGGAAACCTCCAGCACATTCTTGTTGGCGGCCCCTATACCGAACAAATATGTCAATGATGCCGCGTTGGAAATCAAGATTTCCCTAGTTTGTCCCGACGCCGGGGCTTGTCCGCAGACAAAAGGAACAAAAGAAATGGGAATAGGGACCGTTCCGGAGTATCTATAGAACGACGTCCCCGTGGAATCCGTGCAGTACTTAAAATAAACCGCCGGTTCAGAGGAGAGCAGCGGGGTAGTGAGGTCCAGGGGATTCACGTTGGCATAACCGACCAGCGTATTTGCGGTGGCCGCGCCGGCCGGTTCGATTATCACCGAAGCCGCGCGGATGTCGCGTTTTAGGGCCTCGGCGGCACGGGCGGCGCCGCCCGCCAGTTTACTGTTGATGATCTGGCGCTGCTGCGCGCCGATAACCCCCGTTTGCAGCGATAAAATAGCCATAACGACAAGCGCCGACAGGGCCGACGCGACAATAAGCTCCACCAGGGTAAATCCGCGGCGGCTAAGGTTAAGGGGCCGTCCAATCCGTGGAAATTTTGACATTTAATCCGGTTCTCCCTTTATAGGTGGAATTGGTAACTACATACTTCAGCGTAGCTCCATAGGTGGTCCTGAGGTCAGACGGCAGCCTGGATGAAACATCATGGGTGCCGGGCGAAAGAGCCCAACAAGCCGCACAGGAGGCGTCTTCCGGCATATGCCAGGGCGGGGAACCCGGGGCATTAAGCGTTATACTGGTGTCGGCGGTAACATAGTTTTTCAGGTCTTCTTTCAACGCTGCGGAATACTCAGCAAGACTGAACCGCACCTGGCCGCTATCTTTTACCCTGAAAGAACTTAACAGTATGCCGCCCAGGGCCGCCACTGCCATAGCCAGGATTATACTTCCCAGCACTACCTCTATCAGCGCGCTGGCGCGCCTACGTTTTTTCAGCCACTGTGTCATAATCAGATTTATCCTAACTGGTCATTTCCGGCCACGGATGAACCGCGCGGCCACGCCTATCTATTGCAGCTTAGGTCAATATCTTGGACAGCTCGGGATGCCTGTTCCTACACCAGAACAGACCCCGGCGTCGGAGAAGTTGTACCCCCACGAGGCGTAATCGCCTGTGCCGCCATTGCGCCTTACACAGGCCACGTTACCGCTGCCGCAGGTACCGTTGCCGAGAAAGAAGTTGTACGAGGACATATCCCAGTCCTGCTTTGCGACATAACCGCAACGGGCAATTGTGCAGGCGCCTGTATCAGTGGGATCGCAGGCGCCGCTGTTGCAGACATTGGTCACCTGTCCGCTCAGCGAAACCCCAGGATGGTCCATTTGGAACATCTGGTGGGCATTGGCCAAAAGGTGCCCCAGCGCCACCGAATCAGTAGCCTTGGACGTCTCCACGGTTTTATGATAGTACGGTACGCTGAGCGCGGCCAGAATGCCCATTATCAAGGTCACTACTATCAACTCTATAAGGGTAAACCCCTTTTTTTTCATTTTCATTGATTATTCCCCATACCCTACCGAGCGCCTATCTGCGACAGCTGGAAGATGGGCATGAAGATGCTCATCACGATCACGGCCACCAGGCCGCCGACGCCCACGACCAGGATCGGGTCGATCATCGAGCTGAAGCGGCGCAGCCACTGGTCTATCTGCTCCTGGTAATACTTCGAAAGCACCACGATGATGTCGGGCAGCTTGCCCGACTCTTCGCCCATCCACATCATCTCGGTCACCATCGGCGGGAAGATGTTGGTCTTCTTGAAGGACTCCGAGATGGACCGGCCGCTGGCGATGTCGTTCTTGGCCTGCTTCAGCGCGGCCTGGAAGATCAGGTTCTTCTTGAACGCGCCCTCGAGCACCGAGACGGCGTTGAGGATGCTGACGCCCGAGCGGATCAGCGTGGCCATGGTGGTGAGCATGCGCTCGATGGCCATGGACTTGATCAGCGAGCCGACGAGCGGCATGTTGAACTGGATATGGTTCCAGGTCAGGCGGCCGGGCGGCGTGGCGATGTAGGCCTTGAAGCCGAACGCGCTGCCGATGCCGACCACGAGGATGAGCACCAGGTACTTGGTCACGACGTAGGAAATATTGACGATCACCTGCGTGATGAAAGGCAGCTGCAGGTTGAAGTCCTTGAAGATGCCGGCGAAGACCGGGACGATGTAGACGATGAAGTAGATCAGCACGCCGACCGACATGGTCATCAGCACGGCCGGGTAGGAGATGGCCGTGATGATCTTGGACTTCACGTTCTCCTGCGACTCGCTGTAGGCCGTGATCTGGCGCAGCACGGCGGGCAGCTGACCTGACACCTCGCCGGCCTGCACCAGGGAGATCCAGATCTCGTCGAAAACCTTGGGATGCTTCTCCAGCGCCTTGTGGAAAGCGCCGCCGGCGGATACTTCCTTGGTGACGGTGGAGAGCACGGCGCCGAGGTTCTTGTTCTCGGCGTGCTCGGAGAGCAGCGACAGCGCGCGCACCAGCGGGATGCCGCCGCCTATCAGCGTGGCCATCTGCTCGCCGAAGAACACCATCTCGCGGCCGGAGATGCTGCCCCCGCTGAGCTTCTTGATGCTCATGATGCCCTTGGACTTGGTGTCCTCGGACTGGATGGAAAGGATGAAGAGGCCCTTGGTCTGCAGCGCCTGTACCGCGCCGTCCTCGTCGTCGGCGTCCAGGGCCCCGGTGGTCACCGTGCCCTGCGCGTCCTGGACCGTGTAAATATATCTACCCATGGTTTCTCCTTAAGTGCTGCGGTCGTATATTGGACTTTCAGATTGCGGATAATTTCCACTAAAATATTATTAGTTTGGAATCGCGAATGTAATTTAATTTATTCTTAAGACGGACGCTGTTGCTTGAACCGTAATAAATCCATCCCCTACTGGATATGCTCACTGGCCAGAGCGTCCAGCAAACTTCTGATCTGTGCATACTGTTCACGGTATATTATAAGCGCGCCGTGCACCTGAATCATGAAGAAATTACGATGAAACTTTTTTCATAAAACCGCTACTTATTCCTGAGCCAAGCCGCCATTTTCAGGCCCGAGTTGAATATCATTATGTATTCCCCGGAACCGTCCTTCCCGCTGACTTCCATTTTCGCCCTGGGGGTTTCAGTGCCTATCCCTACAGCGCCGGAAGTGGAAACCACCACTTGATGGGCCGTACCTGTACCGACCGCCAGAACATAGTGCTGCGTGTCGGCACCCCTAACCTCCAGGCGGGCCGCAGCCCCGGCCATACCTATACCGACATTCCCGCTGGCTTCCACAGCAAGGCCCTGCTGCCCCGGAGCGCCTTTAAGCATGGCCGTCCCCATTACTTTGAGTGACTCGTTCACGTTAAAATTGTTCACCGTACCCGAGGACACATAAAAGGTGGTCGCCTGCAGAAGGTCGCCCCGCCAGATAGATAGCGGATCGAACTCCGGCCCGCCGCCGCCAATAGCGACACAAGCCCACTCTGCCCCGACCAATTGCAGGATAGACCCGGCCGCGCAGCCGACGGTACTTATTTTATCCTTGGTTACGGATGCCGCCGCCAGGTCCTGATTCTGAATGCTACCGTCCACTATATGCGAGGAAACAATCACATTACCTATCCTGTCCCCGGACAACTTCCCGGCCGCGATATTCGAAGCTTCAAGGTTATACAGGCCGGCGCCGTCACCAGAGAACCAGCCGGCACTTACACTGGAGGAAACGCTCATATACCCGGTCACAGTATGCGTTCCCAACGAGATTATCGGATCTGCCCCCCCCCCGGCATGGGTCGCCGCGTGTGGGCCGGGCAGGCCGGAGCCGGAAGTAGGCACCCAGGAAACTCCATCCCAGAAATTAACCTGCTTCGCTCCAGAATCGTACCATAGGTCCCCGGGGAGAAAAGCGGCCGGAGCAGACGGCGCTGTTGTGTAGCGCTTCCCGGAAATAAGCAGGCTATTTATAGCGTAAGGCGACGAGGTCAGTTCTTCACGAGGGGTCAGCCGGTTGCCCTCTATATCCAGTTCCAGCCACAGACTACCGCTTTGCCAATCAGCGATGGCGGGCTCCAGCGCAACACGAAACACGCCCGTGGAGACACTTATGTTGTACGGCGGACTGGCCCAGAGTTCCGTGGTAGACACCGATGATGCGTATACGCGGAAAACCATAGTCCGTTGGCCACTGACCAAAAAACCGTCCTGGCGCAGATTCCCCTGGTAAGTGAACTTGACCGGGACCTCGGCCTGCAACGGGCCTTCGGGCAAGCCCACCAGAAGGAGACCACAAAAAGCGGCCCAAACCGCTCCTACATGGAGCGACCTTTTAAGCGCTTTAACTGGCCAGACCTTTTCCATATTATTCAGCGGGCATATCCCACTGCTCCCCTAAAGCCCGCCGGATACCTGTCCGGCGGGCATTTAAGGAGACGGTCACCCGGGATTTACTTCTTCTTTATCCAAGCCGCCAGCGAGCCGCCTGAATAGAATTTGGCCGCATAGTTGCCGGAAGCCCCGCCGCTGTCCACCGACAGCGCCACTCCGGTTTCTACCGCTTTATTTATGGAATGCAGATCGCCAGTACCATCACCCAGCTGAGTATCTCCTTTAGCGGTCATGCTGGAAACGAAGGTGGAGGCACCATCGACGTTAAGTTTGCCGTTCAGGTCCACGTCGCCATTGGCGGCAATGAGGTCGGCGGAATCGCTCCCCAGAGTGACATTCCCATCGAAGGTTGCCGCGCCGAAAGCGCCGAAAGCTCCGGTAACGGTCATCGAGGCCGCGCCCATGTCCGCCTTCTGCACCGTGACCCCGGTCCCCCCCGCATTCTGAAGCAGTATCGAGTCGGCCAGATCGGTGTCCGTCCCGTTAACCATCTGTATCCTGTACGGTGTCTGGAAAGTCATAGTTGTATTATCATCGTTGGCCCAGACCATGCCGCCGCCGGAAACTTTTTTCAGCACCTGACCCCCGGCACCTCCCGCGAAGTGCACGTTAGCCACGTTGCTGAAACTGCTTACCCCGGTGAAGTACGCCCCGCCCGCGGCGAACGTGGAACCGCCTACAAAGTAGGCCCCGCTGGAAACGGCTAGGTACCCGTTGACCACTACGTTGCCCGCCCCCACAACACCCCCGGTATACGCCGCCTGGGTAGCGCCAAAAACCGTGAAGCCTTTGATTTCAGCGTCCGGGTCCAGCGCAGTTCCCCCGTTACCGTTTACCGTCAGGTCATCCTCTATGCCGAACTCTGTACTGTTATCCGCAGCATATGCTGCAGATCCACAGAACAACGCCAGCACCGTCATAACGCCGGCTATCAACTTTTTAGTATTCATACCGCCTCCTTAATTACCAAATCACCATCAACTTCCCTGTCTTGGAGTTGCTCCCTGACACTACGCGCCAGATGTATACCCCGCTGGCCGCACGCCCGCCCCCGGCTGTCCGGACATCCCATTTAAGCATGGGAGAGAACAGCCCGCCGGGTATCGCCAACCTTCTAACAAGACGGCCATCCAGCGTATATATCTCGATGTTCCCCACCTGAGGGATGTTAGTGAATGTTATCCCTCCAGCCTCGGTTCCGGTCTGGCCGGCGCCGGAGCCGGCGTTCGGCCCGCCGGGCCTGAAAGGCACAGGGAAAGCGTAAACGTCCTTCACAGATTCATCTACCGTGCCAAGCAACGCATAAACCCCTGGGCGCGTAAGAGGCGCGGTTATGACTTTTGAGGCGCGGTCGGACAAGGCCGCCGGCAGTTTAGTCCACAGGGACAGAGCTTCATCCAAAGCCCAGGGATTTACGGTCTCGATCCTGACCGGGGGATTAGAGCCGTCAAGTACTCCATCCCCGTTGTCGTCCCTATACGATACAGCCAGCGCCCCGCTTTGCGCGAAGGGCCTTGCCCAGACGTCCTGCTCGTCAAAGACCGTCATTTCAATTATGTTGCCAGGCAAGAGGCGTGACCAGCCGCCCTCATTCTGTTCTATTTTGGAGTTAGCAGAATTAATGACCCCGGGGTCCACCGATAAAGGTGCAGCCATAGGGTTCCTATTTATTGTTATATCAAAGACCTCTTTGTTCACCGCACCGGGTGGAAGAGCAAGGCGCACTGCGCCTGAATTCGAAATAGCCACAGAAGCCAGACCTTTTTGAAAAGCGAAATGTGGCGGGTTGTAAAACCCCGTACGGTTGACGTAGCCGCCGGAAACAGCCAACCCAGAACCCTCCCCCGGCAGCCTTTGTCCCGCAGACCCTCGGGCAAGATACCCGCCACCCGACAGAGGCGCGCCGCCGCCGTTATCTATTACGGAGGATTCCACCTGGTATCCTCCGGACGAAGAAACGAAGGCGTCAAGACGCGCCGCCGCGGAGACGCAGACAAAAATCCAGATGAACTTCTGGAGCGCATAACGCGCTTGCAGTATTCCTATCATAATGCGAACTAAGCCCCGTGTCAGTATCCGCTAATATTATAGCGGCGGGAACCCGGTCAATCATGAGTGAATTATGTAGTTTAATGTTCAAACGCACGAAACATCTATGATCGCAATCTGAATGCTGCTATGCGAACATAAGACCAGAAGCATATTAAGGAAGCGTGGCACAGCAAAGTAGGCGCCAGCTTTGACGTTGGATATCATTTGAGGATCCGGCATTTTTCATAACGCGAGGCGCCGGCAACTTCGCCATTTCCTCATGATTTATTCCTTAATTCTGTCGTAAACTATCAATCAGGTGGAAACAGGCTAAAGAAGTGTGCGGGGCATTTCTACCGCTTTTATGTCAAAGATACTCATTGTTGACGACGACCAGAACAACAGAGCGCTTCTGGAGAACACTTTCTCAGAAGCAGGCCACAAAATAATATCCGCCGCAAGCGGCCGTGAAGGCTTGCAAAAAGCCGGACCGGAATCCCCCGACATAATAGTTGCCGGAACATCACTGCCGGAGTTGGCTGGATTCATATTTTCAGGAAACAAGCAAGCTTACCCAAGAGTGATATCCACACAGATGCGCCCACCTAGGTCACTGTATATATCTCGAAATATCCCTACGCAGGAACCCGAAGACACTCGGGGTCGCCGCCGATTCTTCACAGGAACAGCGGCCTTCCAGATACCATCTTCATGATTAAGCAGCCTGCTTTTACGCATAATTCGCACAATTTATGAGAAAAACAATTCTAGTGGTTGAGGACAATAAGGAGACCCTGGAGATGCTGGAGGCCGCGCTAGAAAGCGACGGATTCGACACAAAGTGTAAAACGACCGTGAGCGCAGGAGAGGATTTTCTGGCCCGCAACCGCCCTGATCTAATAATTCTGGACCTTGTTCTTCCCGACGGCGACGGATTAAAGATATGCGAATTTGCACGCAACAACGCGCGCCTCGCGAAAACACCTATCATCGCCCTTACCGGGCTTTGCGAGTTGAAAGACAAGAAACGGGGATTCAACACCGGTGTTGACCAATACCTTGAAAAGCCCCTGGAAATAGAGGAGCTGCTTTTATGGGTTAAGGCGCTGCTTCGCAGGATAGATTGGACCCCACCCGCCTGGACGCTGCCGGACCTTGAAGACTTGCAGATATGTAATGAAACCTATATGGTCAGATTCCAGAAAACACTTATCCGGACCCTGACTAGGAGGGAATTCGATCTTCTCTTTCATCTAGTCTCCACCAGTCCGAGAATAATATCGAGACAGGGGATTATTTCGGAAATATGGAAAACAGTCGCAGTTGAAAACCTTGTAGACACGCATATCCACAATCTCAGAAGAAAACTGCCGCCACAGCTGGCCGCGAGAATACAGGCGGTACCAGGCAAAGGATTCCGTTACTTCTATCCAAAACACAAACAGCACTCCGTTACGGCGAACTGAGCGAAACCCATTATTCTCTGCGCGGGCACACCACGCTCAAACGGAATTTAACCTGAAGACTTGTCGGGGCCCTATTTACAGCACACACTGTCTATTTTCAGCCTAAGGCATCTGGCCCCGGCGTATGAGCCCTCCGCCTCATGCGCGACGCGCTGTGGCTTTATATCATAACCCATGAGCCGCGGCCGAAAACTTAAAAATAACTTAAGTGGACCCGACACACGCACTTTGGGAAAATATCATTATACGGGCTTTGCACAGTTCATGGCTTCATTTAGTCTCTTCTTAAGAACTCTTGATCACACCATACGGAAACGTTGGGTATGCGCTTTTAAAAAAGAGGGGTGGGAAATTAGAGACTTTAGCGTCCAAGATTCCCCGATGGCACCCGCCAACGGCGCAGAACTGGCGCTTGTGGAGGTTGGGACACAATTGTGCCGGACACCCGCAGAACTTCTGTCAATAATAGAATCAAGAAATCCTGTTGCAGTCTTTGCTTTTGCTCCTCAGCAAAAGGTTACTTCTTCACAGATAGTATCCTTCTTGGCTGCCGGAGCTGATGACTTTATCTTTAGCAACATGGATGAGCGGCTAGTAGTAGCGAAACTCAAAGCCTATTTACGAAGATTGCACCCGGCGAGCGAAGCAATATTGCCGAAATTGGCATCATGCAATGGAGACATATTCATTGATAGATACACACGCGTTGTAAGAATAAAAACTGCCAGTGGCGGCGATACTGAGCTTCTAAATTTCACGCAAAAAGAATTAGATATACTCGCGATGCTCGTTTGCAACGAAAGAAAGGCTGTATCCAGAGAAAATATTCTGGAAAGACTTTGGGGAGAAGAATCCACAAAGGTATATTCCGACTGCATAAATAAACATATCGAGACTATAAGACGAAAACTGGGGGTTCACGGGAAGAGAATACGCACCGTTTACGGATCAGGCTATATGTTCACTTAGCGATTATCAAATTTCATGAAAAAAAAGACTTTGACGATATTAAGCATTGATGACAACACAAACTATCAACTGATTTTTGCGAAATATTTCACCCTGGTCGGCGGCCACAAAGTGGAAGTGGCTGAAACCGGGAACATAGGGATAAGCAAAGCCAGCAACCTCAAGCCTGACATCATTCTACTGGATTTAAATATGCCTGACATGACAGGCTACGAAGTGATATCCGCACTAGAGACAACGAATACCACATCGGATATTCCAGTCATAATTCTGACCGGGGATTCGGTTAGCGAGAATTCATATCATTCATTGAAACTCAAAAAGAATTTCCTGCAATTACAAGTGAAACCCGTAAACCTGGAAAGGCTGTTAAAAACTATTGAGTCGACACTTTAACGATATCTACAAGGGCTCGCCATGAAAATACTAATTGCGGAAGATGACGACAACGTTCGAACACTTATCGCAGAAATACTTACCCAGGCTGGACACACCGCTATCCCAACAACTAACGGGTTGCAAGCGTGGGAAAGATTGCATACCGAGGGAGCGGACCTATTGGTCACGGACATCAATATGCCCGTGATGGACGGTCTACAATTGCTATCAAAAATACGTTCCTCCGATACGCACAGCGCCCTTCCGGCCTTGGTGCTCACCATCAAGGCCCTTACCGAAGATCAGATATCAGGATATGAGACCGGTGCCGATGATTACCTTGTAAAACCTTTCGATAATGAAGTTTTTGTGGCCCGCATAAACGCTCTTGAACGCAGAATTGTAAAAAAAATCAGGACTAACCAGTCACTCTAGCAATGAGCAACAAAAAGAAAGTCTTAGTGGTAGACGACAACCAGAATTTCAGTCAGTTACTTCAATACGCATTGGAGGATGATTTTGAAACATATTCCGAATCGGATGGCCGGGCTGGAGTGGACACCGCTATCAAGATACTACCAGATTTGATATTGATGGACGTCATGATGCCAGAAATTTCAGGCATCGAGATGGCCAGAATTCTCGTCGCCAAAGAGGAGACACGGGATATCCCGATTGTAGTATTAACCGGCAGCCATCTAGACAAGGGCATGCCCGCACTATTCAAACAGGAACGCAACGTCAGGTTTTTCCTAAGTAAGGCGACCCCAGTAATGGATATTGTAGAGATTGTAAAAAGAATACTCTCTGTCGATTAGCCCCGACGCAATTCAGGCCCGATGCATTCCTGATACAACCGTTCAGGCATACAACAAAAAAACATTATCACTCACAGGACCGGTCTTGCTAGACATCCGTCCAGTCCAGGATGATCTTGCCGGAGCGGCCAGAGGACATGACCTCGAAGCCCTCCTTGAAGTCCTTCGCCGGGAAGCGGTGGGTGATGATCGGCTTGACGTCGAGCCCGCTGGTCAGCATGGCGCACATCTTGTACCAGGTCTCGAAGATCTCGCGGCCGTAGATGCACTTCAGCGTCAGCGCCTTGAAGATCACGTTGCCCCACGGGATGGTCGTGTTGGGGGGCAGGATGCCCAGCAGCGCGATCTTGGCGCCCATCTTGACGTTGGCGATCATATCGTTGAAGGCCTGCGCGTTGCCGCTCATCTCCAGGCCCACGTCGAAACCCTCGGTCATGCCGAGCGCTTTCATCACGTCGGGGAGTTGCTGCTTGCGGGAGTCCACTACGTTCCTGAGCCCCAGCCGGCCCGCCAGGGCCATGCGGTACTCGTTAACGTCGGTGATGACCGTGTGGCGCGCGCCGACGTGGTTGGCTATGGCGCCGGCCATGATGCCGATCGGGCCCGCGCCGGTGATGAGCACGTCCTCTCCGATCAGGTCGAACGAGAGCGCTGTGTGCACCGCGTTGCCGAGCGGGTCCAGGATGGCCGCCTCGTCGTCGGAGACGCCCTCGGGGATGGAGAAGACGTTCTCGGCCGGGATGGCCAGGTATTCGGCAAAGCAGCCGGGGCGGTTGACGCCCACGCCCTTGGTATTGATGCAGAGGTGGCGGTGGCCTGCCTTGCAGTTGCGGCAGTGGCCGCAGACCAGGTGGCCCTCTCCGGAGACGCGCTCGCCCACGAAGTGCCCCTGCACGTTCTTGCCGAGCTGCGCTATCTCGCCCACGAACTCGTGGCCCACGTGCATGGGCACCGGGATGGTCTTCTGGGCCCACTCGTCCCACTGGTAAATGTGGATATCGGTGCCGCAGATGGCGGTCTTCTTTATCTTGATCAGGACTTCGTTGTCCTTGAACTCGGGCTTCGGTACGTCCTCCAGCCACAGGCCCTTTTCCGCTTTGGCTTTTACTAGCGCTTTCATGTCGGTCCCTCCGGTGCGAAAGTGTATTTTTACATTATACCGATTTATTGCCGGTCCCGCTAAAATGCTAATCTTGTAAAAATATGCGCTTCGCGGCCCTGCTCCTCGCCCTGCTGTCAGCCGCCGCCCCCGCCGCGGCCGGCACGGCTTCCGTTTACTATTTCGATCACTCCTACCGCATCTCCTTCGACATCTCGCAGGCAGTGGAGGACGTCATTAATTCCACCTCCACCTACCGGCTGGAGCGGGTCATCACCGAGAAGGTCTACACCAACGGCGCCAAGTTCCTGCTGGAGGGCCCCGAGGACCTGTCGGCGGCCGAGCTCAACGCCACCACCTCCTACGCCCTCCTGGAAGAGGCCGTCATCCTGGAAGGCGGTACCTCGCTGCTGCTGCCGCCCAAGGACCTGGTGGAAACTTTCGCGCCGCTGCTGGAGGAGGAGATGCGGGTCTACCTCAGCGTGGAGCGGCGGCAGGCCCGCCTGCTGGAAGGGCTGTCCCCCTCCGGGATAAAGTTCAAGGTCCTCGAAGTCCCCGACCGCGCCGAGAGAACGCTCTGGGAGCCCACGCTGAAGCTTACCCACCTGGTCTCGTCCGGCGGCGCGCGGGCCGTCTTCACTTCTCTTTCCATCCCGATGGGGCTGGGCGGCCTGAACCGGCGCCTGGTGGAGGAGGCGGCCGACAAGCGCTCGGCCGTCATGCTGAGCCTGGGCGCCGGCAGTTCGCTGGCTGGCATGGTGATGAAGGCCGGGCCCGGGCGTACCTTCGACTACATGGCCGCGGCCGGCACGGACATCGCCGCGTTGGATTATCAGGACCTCAAAAATTTCTGGACCTGGTCTGCGGCCGGCGCCATCAAGGTCTCCTCTTCAACGCCTGAGTTTTTTTGCACCAATCTCAAGGTCACCGACCCGGAGCTGGCCAAGCTGATCAAGCCCTACGCGCTGCGCGAGATAGGCGGCGCCACCGTGGCGTTCATCTCGCTGATCCCGGAGCGCTCCGCGGCGCTGGCGGACCTGGCAGGCGCCCCGTACGAGATCATAGACCCGAAGGACGCGAACGCGCTGTTCGGCGTGATAACCGAGCTGCGGCGCGTCAAGAAAGCCAAGGCCATAATAGCGGTCTCTTACCTGAACAACGACGAATTCGGCTGGCTGCTGGGCGCGCGCGGCATCGACGCGCTGATAGGCCCCAAGACCTGGGACGCCGAAAGCGGCCGGCGCGCGCGGGTGGAGCTGCGCAAATGGGACAAGGAATCCCACACCGCTCCCGCCCTGACGGTCTTCCCCGACGCCCGCGGGGCCGGCGTGCTGCGCCTGGAGTTCGGGCCGCGCGGCGCGCTTACCGCCCTGGAAGGCCTGCCGCCCCCGGAGGACAACCGCGAGCCGCTGCTGTACCGCGAGCAGATCTATATGAAGGAGCGCATAGCCCGGTACTTCCTGGGCAGCGGCGACGACCTGCTGCCAGACCTGCGCGGCGTGGGCGCCGACTACACTATCCCCGGCTTCTTCAACCTGGCCGCCTCGCTGGCCCGCAAGACCTTTCACGCGGAGATCGCGGTGGTAAAAGTGCGGCCGTTCAGCAGCAAGGTGCTGGGAGACATTCCCACGGCGATGGTGAAGACCTGGCTCGGGACCGACGAGCCGATGGAGCTGGCGCTGGTCCCCGGCTTCTTCCTCAGCGGACTGCTGCGGAAGGCCCCGCCGCCGGTTTCACCCGGCAACTATTCCCCGCAGGCCTACGAGGGCGGCGAGTATTACGCCGTTTCCGGCGCGGACAAGAACGGGCGCGTGGCCGGGCTGCCAATCAACCCTTCGGAGACCTATCTGACTGCGCTGCCCGCCAGCCTGGCCGCTGGCAAGCCGTTCATCAAGATCCTCCGAAAGCGGCCGGGCCTGCCGGGCACGCTCCACGAGACGGTGGTGGGAGCCCTGGAAGATCTGAAAACACGGATGCCCGCCCGCCAGCTCTGGGAAGCGGCCGCGCTGGAGGAGACGCGCAACGTCACGCCGCCGCGCAATACCTGGCGCCTGAACCTGCGCAACCTGTCGCTGCAGCTGGTCAACACCGAGGTGACGGGCCCCGACGGGTACGCCAGCGTCAACGAGTCGCGCCTGAGCGCCGTTAACCAGACCATGTTCCAGGGCTCGGGGCGGCTGTTCTCCGAGGTCTACTCGGAGAAATTCAGGTTCGACGCCGGCGTCTCGGCCGACTACGGCCGCACGGCGCTGCGGCCGCGCGGCCAGCCGCGCCTGACCACCGAAAGCGCCGACCAGCTGACCTACGAGGGGGAGCTGGTCTACAGGATGAAAAAATTCAACGGCCGGCTGGGCCAGCTGGTGATAGGCCCCTACGCCTCCGGCGCCTACGATACCGAATTCTCCAGGGCCGAAGGACAGCCGCTGCGCAAGGTGCTGCGCGGCGGCGGCGGCTTCAAGCTGTTCGAGGGCGCGGCCATCCAGGAGCTTTACCTCGGGCTCTCCACGGAGCAGGTCTACACCTACCTGCCGGCGCGCACCAAGTTCGCCGTAGAGACGGGGTTCCGCCTGGGCCTGCCGCTGCCGGGCACGGCGCTGCAGCTCGACGCCGACGGCAACTACCGCCATTTCGCGCGCAGCCGCTTCGACACGGTCTACGACCTGAAAGAGCGCCTTGAGCTGAACCTGAAACTGAGCACGCGCCTCTACGGCGACATCATGATCAGCCCTTTCTTCAAATACTTCCTTGCCACCGGCAAGAAGCTCCCCGGCTCCGCCTCCAACCTCACCACCGGCTTCGCCCTCGAATACTCCCGCCTCTTCAAGATAAAAAGATAGCTTTCTTCCTCGATTGAGCCGCGAGATGCCAAGTCGGGTGCCGGGCGGGAAGGGGCCCCTGGCTCCTGGGCAGAGGGAAACCGTTGCGCGGTTTCCCCCCGCCCTTGGGAAATTAAGGGCGGGGCCCCCTTTCCCCAAAGTCGCCAGGAACCCCTCCCCGCCCGTCCCCTCCGTATATTTGTCAGCACCATACCAAGCGAGCAACCAGCGGAGACCGCGAGGGGCAGGGTTAGCAAAACCTTCACGCGTGGAGCGAAGCGACACTTTCTTGCCCGACGCTTGCGTAAGCGCGGAGGGCGAGTGATGAGTGAGCGCACGGTGTGCGCGAACGCGTTTTGCGTTCCTGCCCCTCGCGGTAGGCCGCCCCCCCACGAGCGCCCATCCCTGTAGGCAGCCAAGCTTCAAGAACAAATAAAAAAGCGCCGGGGGGCCGGCGCTTTATTGTCGGTCGGGAAAGGGCTAGGCCAAGGCGTCGAGGTCGCGGCGGAGGTCTTCGGCGCTGGTGTAGCGCTTTTCGGGGTCGGGCTCCAGGCAGCGCGCCACGATGGCGTCCACCTCGGCGGGCAGGCCCGGCACTATGTCGGTGAGCTTCTGGTAGGTGCGGTGCGTCTTCTGGTAGTGAAAATCGGGGCCCTGGAAGGGCAGCACGCCGCTGACCGCCTCGTAGAGGCAGACGCCCAGCGAGTAGAGGTCCGACTGCACCGAGGAGGCGCCCAGCTCCTGCTCAGGGGCCATGTAGGCGGGAGAGCCGACCACCTCGCCGCCGGACATGCGGGCCATGGTCTCGCGGGCCCGGTAGGCCAGGCCGAAGTCCATCACCTTCACGCCGCCCTCCGACGAGAGCATGATGTTGGCCAGCTTCAGGTCCCGGTGCACCACGTTCTTGGAGTGCGCGTAGACCAGCGCCCCGGCGGCCTCGCTGAACATGCGGCGCGCGCGGTCGAAGGGGATGCGGGCTTCCTTGTCCAGCACCTTGTCCAGCGTCTGGCCGTCCACGTGCTCGAACACCAGGTAAATATTATCTTCCTCTTCGAAGATGGTGTAGATCTCTATGACGCCGGGATGGTGCAGCAGCGCCACGGTGCGCGCTTCCTCCAGGAAACGCTGCTTCTCGCGCTCGTTAACCTTTATCTCGTCGCCCATTTTCTTGATGGCCACCTTGCGCCCGAGCGACTGGTCGGTGGCCTCGTAGACCACGCCCATGGCGCCTTCGCCCAGCTTGCGCTCGATCTTGTACTTGCCGGTGGCCACGCCCTCGTAGAAGACGGAGGGTGAAAGCACGTCGGGGTGCGTGGCGCGCGCGGCCTGCGGGGCGCCTGAGCGCGAAGTCATGATATGCACCAGGCCGGCCGCCACCAGCGCGCCGCCCACCAGCGTGAAAAGCATCAGCAGCAGGAAGCGCTTGAGCGGGGGACGCTGAGCCGAGGCGGCGGCGCCTTCCTCGGGAGCACCGGCGGCCCGGAACTGCCCGGCCGGGCTGAAGCCGGGCACGCGCGGCCCGTACTGCGCCACGGCGTCCTGGTAGCGGCGGGAGTACGCGCCGGAGAGCGCGGCCGCCTGCCTGAAATCTTCCAGCATGCGCTTGTAGTCACCCTGCTTCTCGTAGGCCAGAGCGCGGTTGAACCACGCGTCTGCGAACCCGGGGTTGATGCCGATGGCGCGACTGGCGTCGGCGGCCGCGGCTTCGGCCTTGCCCTTCTGGTTCAGCGACCAGGCGCGCATGTTGAAGGCCTGCAGGTTGCCGGGGTCGCGCTCTATCACGTAGCCCGAGTCGCGTACGGCATCGTCGTAGCGGCCGAGGAAATTATTGGCGTTGGCCCGCTCGAGGTAAGCCTCGAAGTTGCCGGGGTCCTTCTCTATAGCCAGGCCGGCGTAGCGCGCGGCGCCCTCGTAGTCGCCCAGGCGGTTCTTGGCCACGGCGGTCTTCAGGTAGGCCTTGGAGCGGGCGAAGTCCGGGGCCGCGGCGGCCTCCGCCCCGCCGGCTCCGGTCAGGGAGCCCAGCGCGCTCCCGGGGGCGGCCTTGACGGCGTCGGGGCCGTCGCCGCGGTCGCCCAGCGCGCGGCGCATCTCGTCGACGGAGGAGATGGAGCGCAGCGTCGGCACGGCCTTGCGGCTCTCCAGCAGGGCCGCCAGCACGCGCGCGGACTCGTCCTGCGGGTCCGACACCATGGCCTTCTTGATATCCTCTATCGCACCCTTGCGGTCGTCCAGCGAGGCGCGCGCCAGCGCGCGGGCCTTGTAGGCGTCCGGGTCCGTGTCGTCAAGGGCCAGGGCGGTACTGGCAGCCGACTCTGCCGCCTTGTAGTTACGGGCCTCGTTATAATAGGTGGCGGCCGCGGTGTGCACGCCGGGGTTCTGCGGGTACTCCTTCACAGCCGAGCGGATAGTCTCTTCGGCCTTTTTAGTGTCTCCGGAAGCGGCAGCCACGCGGACGTCCGTCAGCGTCTCCACCAGGTCGCGCCGCTGTCCGCCGCCCGGAGCGGGCCCGCCGGGGCCGGTCGTCCTGCCCTGTATGGTGCGCAGCTGGAATTGGGCCAGGTTCAGCGTCACTTCCAGATATTCCTCGCGGCTGATCTGGTTCTCCTTGTACGCCTTATGCAGGGAGAACATCAGCTCGGCCAGTTTATGGCAGTGCTCAGCCTTGAATTGATCTATCTCCGGCTTGGTTTTTGGGGGCAACAGGCGCAGCAGGGCGCCCGCGGAGTCCAGCGGGTTGTCAGCGGCGTTCAGGCGGAAAATATCCAGGTCGCTGCCGCCCTGCGCCTGGCCGGGGAGGGGCCCCTGCTCAACAGGCGCCGAGACGGTCGAAGGGGGCGGCGCGCCGGCCAAGCCTGCGTCCTCGGCGCGCGAGGGGGCCGCGGCGAGCAGGGAAATGCAGAAAAGAGCAGAAAGCATCTTCCTCATATAAAGGTTAAGGATACACTTATCTGGCGACCCAAATAGGATAAAGGCCGGGCTGACTTTTGTCAAGGGCCCACCGGTCCTATTTCGCGGGCCCATTTCCCCGCGCCGGCCTGGGACTTGCGGCGCTTGCGAAACCGCGTGGTTCGGCTAAACTATACCCGAGGACCATTATGAAACCCGGCAAGACCATACTGACGATAGCGGCGCTGATAACGGCGTCCTCCGCTTTCGCCGCCGATTTCGGCCTCAACATGATCTCCGCCAGGGACATCCAGCCCTCCGCCCAGTTCCTGGCGCTGCCCGCGCCCGCCGCCGAGATCTCCGTCATGGACGAGGCCGAGGCCGCCTCCTACATAGCCGACCGCGAAACGCCCCCCGAGAACGCCGAGAAGGGCCTGCAGCTGGCGCCCGCCGGTGAGAACCTGGGCGGCGACGGCACGGTGACCCTCTACCACCAGTGGCACCGGGAAACCCTGCAGGTCCGCTACCGCGACGCCCGCGGCAACTATATCCCCCAGGCCCTGGCCCAGATCCGCCGCCTGTTCCGCTGCCGCCTGACCGGCAGGGAAGCCGAAGTGCCCGCCAAGCTTATAGAGATAATAGACGCGCTGCAGGACAAGCTGGGCAACCGCACCGTCACCGTGATCTGCGGCTACCGCAGCCCCGAGCTGAACGGCGCCCTGGCCGAAGCCTCCGGCGCCGTGGCCAAGCAGAGCCTGCACATGCGCGGCTGGGCCGCGGATATCAAGATAGACGGCGTGCGCACCTCCGCCCTGCGCGACGCGGCCAAGGCCCTGAAGGCCGGCGGCGTGGGCTACTACCCTTCAGACGGCTTCGTGCACGTGGACGTAGGCGCCGTGCGCACCTGGTAACTTAAGGATGAAAATGGACCTCAAAACGCTCTCCCTGGCCCTGCTCGCGCTCTCTCTCTGCGCCCCGGCCGCCTGGGCCGGAGAACCCGCATACGAACAAAGAACCGTCCTTTTAAGCGAAACCTCCGCGCCCCTCACCCGCGAGGAGGCCGCCGCGCTTTTCCCCGGCCCCGCCGGGGACGACAGGATAGCCATCGCGCCCGTCATTATCGTCATGGCCGGCGCCAAGCTGTGGAACGTCATAGTCAACGGCCGCCCCTCGGCCGACCTGGCCTCGGCCTACGCCAGCGCCATCCCCGGCTTCCAGTTCAACTGGAACGACATGGCGGACTGGAAAAAGGTCACCAGGCGCTATCGCTTCAAGATGGGCAACTTCATCCAGGGCGACGACGCGGTGGACATAGTTTACGAAACCACTTTCTTCCACGGCTCGCTGGCTACCCCGGGCTCCAGCCCGCTGCGCCGCGGCCACTACATCGCCAATTTCGTGGTGAAGCCGGAAACCATAAAGATGAAATGGGGCTGGAAGGTCTCCCTGAGCGTGCTGATGTCCAATCCCATGAACATAGGCACCGCCGAGGAGCCCACGGCGCTGCTGGAGGCCGACCTGAAGTGGCTGTTCGCCAAGCCGTTCAGCGACGAGCCCAAGATAGGCATGGAGACCATGAGCGTGGACGGCCTCGGCAACCTGGTGACCTCCATAGACGGGGCCCTGCAGCTGCCCCCGGTGCGTGACGACGAGCCGGCCGCGGAAATCCCCGCGATCAGCTGGGACTAGAGGCCCAGGCCCGGCCTAGGCCCCCCGCCCCTTGTGCTTTCCGGGACATACGCTAAACTATATACATGAAGGGACAAGGAGACAGCACTATGAAAAAACTTCTACTGGCCGTGGCCGCCCTCTGCGTTTCGTACTCTCCCGCTTTCGCCGTGCAGGACGAGGACTATTTCAAGACCTCGGCCGTCACCGTGACCTCCGAAGAGAGCGTCCGCGACCTGACCGCCGAAGACGCCTTCCCCGTCCCCCTGCGCAACACCATCCCCGACACCAAGGTGGCCGGCGCGGCCATCGTCAACGGCGGCGTGCAGGCCTGGAACGTCATCAACAGCGGCAAGCCGGACGCCAATCTCTCCAGCTCCTACGCCAGCGCCATTCCCGGCTTCTCCTTTAACTGGGCCAACTTCAGCGGCTGGAAGAAGAAAGAAGTGGTCTACACCTACACCGTCACCAACCTGATGCAGGTGGACGTGATCAAGATAAAGTACGCGGTCTCCTTCTACTACAACGGCCAGAACCTGGTGGCCATGCGCGAGCCCAGCGACCCCCTCAGCAGCATGGCCCAGCGCAACGACGCCATCAAAGGCCACTACATCACCAACTTCACCGTGCGCCCGCTGACCATGAACATCAAGTGGGGCTGGAAGTTCTCCCTGAACGTGCGCATGTCGGACCCGATGAACGTGGGCTCCGCGGACGCCCCCGTGGCGCACCTGCAGGCCGACCTGAACTACATAGTGTCCACCCCCTTCTCCACCAACGGCGGCATGTGGACCTACGACGTGACCGGCCTGGGCGGCTTCCGCGACCTGAGCGAGCAGAACAGGGCGCGCACGCTGGCCATCCCCCCGCTCGAGCCCGTCGACGGTTCCACGATGACCTTCAACTAAATTCTTAAGGCAAATAAAAAACCCCGGCGCGAACCGGGGTTTTTTATTTGTACGGTCCGTCCTACTTCCCGGCGCCGTGGCACTTCTTGTACTTCTTGCCGGAGCCGCAGGGGCAGGCGTCGTTGCGGCCCACCTTGGGCTCCTCGCGGCGGATGGTCTCAACCTTCACGGTCTCGCCGCCGTTCATCACCTCGGGGTGGCGCTGCATCCACTTCTTGACGGCCTTGTCGTCGCTGACGTCCACGCCGGCCACCAGCATCTTGCGGTAGATGCCGATGATCAGCGCCTTCATCTGCGGGTCCTTGGCCTGCGCCAGGATCTGCGGGGACATCTTGTCGAGTTCCGCGGCCAGCTCGTCGTCGGTCTTCTCGGCGTGCGGCTTCTCCTTGGCCGGGGCGGCGGGCTTGGCCGGCGCGGCCGCCTTCACGGCCTCCGCTTTCGGCGGCACCGGCTTGGCCGGGGCCTCGGCGGGGTGCGCCGCGGGCTGCGGCTTGAACGCCGGGGCCCCCGGGGAGGCCTGGTGCTTCTTTTCCTCTTCCTTGCCTACGAGTTTCTTAATAAAATCCCATGCCATTGTATGTCTCCTTTACTTCCTTACTTCGCCAGCACGCCGGCCTTATCCTTAAGGTAGCAGGCCAGGGCGATAGAGTGCAGTTTGGTCATCGGGCTGTCCGTGCGGGACGGCAGAATGACGGGGATGTTGGAGCCGGCCAGCAGCGTGGCGGACTTCATGCCGGCGCCGAAGAAGGACAGGCACTTGTACACCGGGTTCGCGGAATCGAGGTCCGGGAACAGCGCGATGTCGGTATTGCCCGGCACCACGGCGTCCTTGATGCCTTTCTCGGCGGCCAGTTCCTTGGAGAAGGAGATATAGACGTCGTAGGGGCCCTCCACGGTGCAGTTCTTTATCTTGCCTTCCTTGTTCATGTTGACTAGCGCCTGCGCGTCGAGGGTGCTGGGGATTTTCTCGTTGACCTTCTCCACCGGGCAAACCACGGCCACGTTGGGCTTGGCCACGCCCAGCATGCGCATCATGTCCACGGCGTTATTGGTGATCATGGCCTTCTGGTCCAGGGTCGGGGCTATCATGATGGCCGCGTCGGTGACGGCGAACAGCTTGTGGTAGTTGGCCTGCTCGAACAGCACGAAGTGGGAGAGCACGGTGCCCTCGGCCACGAACGCCATGTCCTTGCGCAGGATGGCCTTCATGTAGAACTTGGTGTCGACGAGGCCCTTCACCAGGAAGTCGCCCTTGCCGGCCTTGACCAGTTCGACCGCCATATTGCACATCTCGGCGTAATCGGACTTATCCACGATCTCGAAGATACCGAGGTTCAGGCCGACTTTCCCGGCCATCTCTTCGACCTGGGTCTTCGGGCCGATCAAAATGCCGCCCGAGATGATCTTGTGTTCCACGCCCATCTTGCAGGCGGTCAGCACCTCGTCGTTGTTGGCGCCGGGCACCACTATGCGGTTGGTCTTGCCCTTCACCAGGCCCAGCAGCTCGTCAAAGTTCTTGAAGTTCATTTTTCCTCCGGAGTAAGTTTAAGTTGAAACAAATCAGTACTTCTTTACCGCGTTCGGGTGGCGCAGGGCCGTCTCCGCCGCGGTGCGCAGCGCGGTCATCTCGTCGCCGCCGGGATAGGAGAGGATCTGCGCTATCCAGCCCACGCGGCGCTTGATCTCGGGCACCAGCACCTTGTCATAGGCCAGGCCGCCGGTCAGCACGATGGCGTCCACCTTGCCTTCCAGCACCGTCGCCAGCGCGCCGATCTCCTTGCAGATCTGGTAGCCCATGGCGTGCACTGCCTCGCGGGCCTCGTCGCGGGTCATCTTGTCCGGGTCTATGCCGCTGCCGGGCTTGATCTCACCGGTCAGGATGTATTTTTCCAGCGCGACGCAGTCCGAGGTCCCGGTATAGGCCACCAGGCCGCCCTGCCCCTTCAGCTTGAGCATCATGTCCTGCTGCGTGTACTTGCCGGAGAAGCACATCTTGACCAGGCCGCCGGCGGGCACGCCGCCGGAGCGCTGCGGGGTGAAAGGGCCGTCGCCGTTGAGCGCGTTGTTCACGTCTATCACGCGCCCGGCCAGGTGCGCGCCCACGGAAACGCCGCCGCCGCCGTGCATGACGATCAGGCGGCATTCCTCGTAAGGCTTGCCCAGCTGGCGCGCGGCGTGGCGGCCGCAGCGCTTCTGGTTGAGCGCGTGGAAGATGGAGATGCGCGGGTTTTCCGGCATGCCGGAGTAGCGCGCCAGCGGCAGCATCTCGTCTACCACCACGGGGTCGGCGATGTAGGACTTTATGCCGAGCGGTTCGGCGATGTCGCGCGCAATGATGCCGCCCAGGTTGGAGGAGTGGTCGCCCAGCACGCCTTCCTTCAGGTCGGCCAGCAGCGCGTCGTCCACCGCGTAGACGCCGCCCTCTATGGGCTTCACCAAGCCGCCGCGGCCGATGACGGCGTGCATCTCCTTGGGGTCCACCCCGTGCTCCTTGAGCGCCCCAAGCGCCATGCGCTTGCGCAGGTCGAACTGCGCCGTGATCTTCTCGCGCTCATAGGGCTTCAGGTCCTCCGGGCTGTAGCGGACGGTCTTGTGAAAGACCTCTTTCTCGCCGCGGAAGTAGCTGACCTCGTCGGAGGTCGAGCCGGGGTTGATGACAAGGATATTGTAGTCGGCCATGTTTCTCCTTACTCGAAAATAATTTCGTACAGGTACGGCGCGTTCTTCTTCTCAACGGTGACGAAGATCTTTTTGCCGCCTTCGGCGGCGAAGCCCGGCTGCTCCTTGGCCCCGTAGCAGTAGTCCTCTTTGGCGCAGGGCAACAGCGGGGCGGGCTCGCCCCATGGGCCCCAGGGATTAGGCGCCAGCCGCGCCAGCGCGCGGCCGCCTTCGGGGTCGGAATAGACGGCCAGGTAGGCCTTCAGGTGTTCGTTATAGGAAACCGAAAATTCCTCCGGCATGCCCGGCAGCACGTCCGCGGCCTCGGAGATATCCTTGGTCCAGGCCCCGGTAGCGGCCTCGGCGGAGTAATAGTCGTATTTTTCCCGGGCGGCCAGGCCGTCGGGCTTCACGCGGGCCAGGCGGGCGGCGTATTCGCCAGGGGCGGTCAGGGCGCGCCCGTAGACGTAGATCCAGCCGTCCTCGTCGGCGTACAGCGCCGAACCGAAAGCCGGCTCGATGTCGTTCCAGAGCGAGTAGCGCGCCCCGGCGCGCGCTTTTAAGTAGGGTCCGGCAGGCCCGGCCGAGGCCGCCACGCCCTGTCCGACGCGGAAGTAGTCGTAGGGCTCGGGGCCGTAATTGTTCATTATGGAGTAGAAGACGTGGCAGCCGGCGGGCAGGCAGAGCCCGGCCCGGGGCCAGAACTTGCGCACCTGGCTGTATTCCTTCAGGTCCCCGGACAGCAGCGGCAGCGGCCAGCGGTTCTCGTCGGACACGAAGGCCAGCGCCCCGGCCTGGGCGTAAGGGGAGGTGCTGGGGACCAGGGCCGCGCCGCCGTCCACGATGCCCCAGACGGCGGCCTGGCCGTCCTGGCGCAGCTCGCCGGCCCAGATATTATTGAGCAGCCAAAGGGTGCGCCCGTCGGGCAGGGGCAGGGAATAATTGCCGCCCTGTCCGACCACCGCTCCGGTGGACGGGGCCTGGGAGAGCAGAGGGGTTCCGGAGGACACCGCGAAAGCCGGCAGGGCCTGCGCCTGCTGGGCGGCCAGCGGGGCGGCCCCCAAGGCGCAGAAAAAACACGCGGCGGCCGCCGAGAGGGCGGGCCTGGCAACCGCTTTAAGTGACTGGAACCGCATGCTGTTCAACTCCGGAAGGTTTTCAGATTTAAATTATAATATAATAGAAACCGCGCACCACGCAAATTCCCGGGTTTACTCCCGTTTTTTCTGTAACATATTAGTCATTGATTTTAGCGCACGCTCTGTTAAACTATCTATATGTTCCCTAAGGCCAAAACGCTGCTCGCCGCCGCCTGCCTCCTGGCGGCTGGCGTATCCGCGCGCGCGGCCGCCCCGACCCCGGCCCTGGTCTCCTCCAGTACCGGGAGCATAAACGTCTCGTGGACCGGCGGGACCGCGCCTTTCATAGCGGCCCTCTCCACGACCCCCGCTTTTACTGTCACCACCGCCAGCGGCACCGTGGCGTCTTCGCCCCACAGCTTTCCCGGCATAGCCCCCGACACCACCTATTACTTCAAGGTCAAGTCCGCCGGCGACATCGGCCAGTACTCTTCCGTGCTGAGCACCGCGACCCGGGTTGCGACGCCCTCCGGCATCTATTCCCTCTCGACCTATTTCACGGCGGACTCTTCCCACACCGCGGCCATCACCGTGGGCTGGGACACGGGCGGCAACCCGGAATACACCCCCTACGAGCTGCTCTACGCCGACAACGCCGGCTTCACGACCTCCACCACCGTGGTAGGCGGCTACCCGCCGGTGATGGCCGGCGGCCTCAACGCCAACACCACCTACTACTTCAAGGTCAGGGCGCGCGGCCTCACCGGCGCCATAACACCCTATACCGGGGCTATCTCCACCTCTACGCTGGCCATGCGCCTCACCGGGGTGGGGCACACCGTGCACGAAACCACCGCGGCGGTCTCTTGGAACTCTCTGAACGACGCCGGGGTGCAGGCGCTGCGGTCGCAGGGCTACAGGCTGAACTACTCGCTGAACACCTCCATGATCCCGCCGGTAACCTGGAGCACCGCCGACCCGGCCGTCAGCTCCCGCGACCTGGCCGGCCTGCTGCGCAATACCACCTACTATTACCAGGCCGGCGCGCTGAACCACCCGGGGCTGCCGAACATGTCGGAAGTCCGCTCCTTCACCACGCTGGGCGCGCGGCCGCAGGGCCTGGCGCGGCTGGCCGTGGCCGACGGCTCGGCCAGGCTGGGCTGGACGGCGCTGGCACCCGCCGACGCCATGGGCTACCGCCTGGAGGCCTCCACCAGCAACTTCGCCGGCGGCGTCATAGAATCCTCCGCCTCTTATATCGCCGGCCTGAGCACCCTGACCATTACCACGCTCTACCCCAACACCACCTATTACTTCAGGACCGCCTCGCTGAACACGGACTACGCGCCGAACTACAGCTCGCGGCTGTCCTCCGTGACGCTGGCGCTGCCGGTCTCCGCCGACCTGACCTGGCCGCACGCCTACCCGCACGAGGTCGCCATCGACTTTATCCCCCTCCAGGCCGCCCCGCAGCACTTCGCCAGCGAAGGCTACCGCCTGGAGGCCGCCACGGCCCCCTTCGGCAGCGGCGGGACGATCTTCTCCTCCGCCACTTACACTTACCAGGACACGCTGAGGTCCCTGGCCGTCTCCGGGCTGGCCGCCAACACCACCTATTATCTGCGCCTCGCCACGCTCAACTGGGAGAATACGCCCAACTACACGCTGCTGCCCTCCACCAGGACCGGCTTCCCGCTCCCGCTGTCCGGAGTTACGCTGGACTCGGTCTGGAGCTCCAGCGCCGCGCTGAGCTACACGCCCAACTCCGCCGCGCAGCGGCACGTGGCCGAGGCCTCGGTCCACCGCTTCTTCGGCTCTATAGCCGCCAGCTCCTCCACTGCTGATCCCGCCCTCACCGGGCTGGCCATCGAGGGGCTGGACGAGAACACCCTCTATTACTTCCGCGTCGGCGCGCTCTACAACGGGACCACCATCTACTCGGAAGCCGCGCCGCTTTACCGGCAAACCCTGCCCAAACAGCTCCTCGGCGTGACCGCGTCCGGGGTCTACCAGTCCAGCGTCACCGTCACCTGGAGCCAGCTGGGCGGCGCCACGCAGGCCGACGCCGCGGAGCGCTACCTGCTGGAGGCCGCCGCCAACCCGTCCTTCGCCCCTGTGCTCTTCTCCTCGGAGACCGCCAACATCAACCTGAGCACCCTGGCGCTGACCGGCCTGGCGTCCAACGCCAGCTACTATTTCAGGGCGGGCACGATCAACCTGGAGGGCTATGTCAACTACTCGCCCGTGCAGTCCACCGCCACGCTGTGCAGCCCGCCCGTGCAACAGGTCTTCAACCTGACCCCCAACTCGATGACCCCGAAGTGGCTGTTTAACTCCAACCCGGCCGACACCCGCTACCTGGTGGAGCTCGACGACAACGCGGATTTCTCTCCCATCCTGGCCTCCTCCGTCACGGTACTGTCTTCAGCCACCTTCTCGGGCCTCGGGCCCAACACCACCTATTACACCCGCGTCACCGCGATAAACAGGCTGAACCGCGCCATCCCGCCGGTAACCTTCTCGGCCATGGCCACGGCCGCCTATCCCCCGGCCGCCCTCGCCGCCACCGGAATCACCAACTACGGGCTGACCGCCAACTGGGGCACCGGCGGCAACACCCCGCTGGTTACCTGGTACACGGCCTATATTTCCTCCAGCTCCGACCTGTCCGGCACCGTGCATTCTTCCACTACCCGCAACCTGTCAGCCTCTTTCACGGGCCTGGTTTCCGACGCCAGCTACTATCTGCGCGTCTCGGCGCTGAACCTGACGGGCGTTCCCACCGACCCGGCCACGGACCTGGGCGCCGCCCTGACGCTGCCCACCACCCCCTACCTCCTGGCCCCGGACCAGACTTTCTTCGACCCGATGCTGGACGGCTTCTCCGTGCGCTGGGAGCCCAACGGCAACTCCTCTCACACCTACTACTACGTCCAGGCCTCTACCATGGCCGACTACTCCGTGATAAACTCTTCGCGCCTGGTCAACGCCCTGAACTGCACTTTCTCCGACCTGCAGATAGACACCACCTACTGGGTGCGCGTGCAGGCCCGCGGCCAGGCCGGGACGCAGACCCAGTATTCCCCGCCGCCACCCTACCCTTCGGCGGCCGACGTGGAACGTTCTACCCGCACGCTCTTCTCTTCGCAGAAGAACGCTACCGCCCAGACCACCAACGAGATCACGCTGGAGACCTCCTACGGCACCATCTCCGTGCTGCTGCCGCAGGGCTCCATCGGCAGCTCCACCCGCCTGACGCTGGCGCCGGTCTCGGTCTTCGCGCCGCCGGCCTCCGCGGTCTCGGTCCTGACCCCCACCGGGATCGGGATCTCGCTTACCTATTTCCCGCCCACGCTGGTGCGCAGCGCCATCACCATAAATATCCCCTACCGCGCCTCCGACCTGCCGGCCGGCATCGACCGCACGCGGCTGGTCATAGCGCTCTACGACGAGGCCAACGCCGTCTGGGTGCCGCTGCCCTCGGTCTCAGACACGGCCAACAACCGCGTCTCCGGCCAGACCTGGCATCTGTCCACTTTTCAGATCATGCAGGCGCAGCCGGAGACCGGCCTGGCCGGGGTTAAGATCTACCCCAACCCCTACCGCCCTAACTCGGTTTCTGACGTGATGCACTTCACCAACCTGCCGGCCCTCGCCAAGGTCAGGCTCTACACCTTCCTGGGCGAGCTGGTGCGCACGCTGAAGGCGGATGTCAACGGCATGGCCCACTGGGACGGCCTCAACGACGACGGCCGGAAGGCCGCCAGCGGCGTGTACATTGCTTTCATCCAGACCAAGGGCAAAACGTCGAGCAAAAGCTTTAAGGTGGCTCTGGAGCGCTGATAATTTTATGAAGAGGAGACCGTACATGGACTTCAGCCGCGCGGCTTTACTGCCGGCGCTGCTGCTCGCCGCCCTGGCGGGCCCGGTCCCCGCGGCGGGCGCGGGCTTCGACGCAGGCTCGGCCGGCACCTCCTCCGGGCAGTTCCTCAAGATAGCCGCCGGCGCGCGCGGGGCCGCCCTGGGCGAGGCCTATTCGGCCCTCGCCGACGACGCCTTCGCGCTGGACTGGAACCCGGCCGGCCTGATCAACATCAAAAAGAACTCCATGGTGATGATGCACTCGCCGTATCTGTCCGGCTCTTTCGTGGATTATTTCGCCTACGGCGAGACCGCGGGCGAGGTCGGCTCCTGGGGCGTTTCTTTCAAATACATGAATTACGGCAAGATCGACCGCACCGATTCCAGCGGCATCGTGCTGGGCGACTTCGCCCCCTACGACACCGCCGTCGGCGTGGGCTTCGCCTGCTACATCACCGGCTTCAACAAGGAGCCGGAGGAGCGTTTCGTGCTGGGCGCCACCGGCAAGTTCGTCAAATCCAAGATCATTTCCGACGACAACACGGTCTCCGCGGACATCGGCCTTAACATGCCCTACATGTTCGACAACCGCTTTCGCATGAGCCTGGTGGCCCAGAACATCATGGGCACGCTGCGCTACGACAAGGAGGAAGCGCCGCTGCCGCTGATCCTGCGCTTCGGCACTCTGACCCGGCTCTCGGAGTATCTGGACCTCACCGCCGACCTCGTGGCCGCGCGCGACGGGATCCCCTTCGCGGCGGTCGGCGCCGAGGTGAAGGTGCCGGTCTACAAGGACCTGGACTTCGCGCTGCGGGCCGGCGCCAACACGCGCGCCGTGACCGACCTGGGCGGCCTGCGCAACGTCTCGCTGGGCGGCGGCGTGCGCTTCACCGACTACCGCCTGGACTACGCCTTCTCCCCCTTCGGCGACCTCGGCACGGTGCACCGCATCTCGGCCGGCCTCACTTTCTAACTTCCCGCCAGCGATAAAAAAAGCCCGGCTGCCCGGGCTTTTTCCATTTCCGCGCGGCGGCTCAGGCCCGCTCTCGCCGTTCGACAGTGAGCGGGAAGGACATAGCCAGCCATGCGCCGGAAAATATCACGCCGAGGGCCGGGTAGAAGCCCGGGGCTACGGTGCCCAGCGCCTGCAGGCCCGACACCCAGAGAGCCGTCAGCCCCTTGGCGAAGCGGTAGGTAAAGGCCTCGGCCACCTGTTTGGCGCGGTAGCGCGTGTCGTAGGAGAACGGTATGTAGAGCGTCTCCTTCGAGGCCCGGAAGATGGAGTAGTCCATCCCCTTGAACAGCAGGAAGGCGGCCGACGCCAGCCCGAGGGCCGGGGCGAAGAACAGCAGCAGGCACGACAGGATATGCACCGCCGGGATGGCCGTCAGGATGGCGCGGCGCGGGATGTAGCGCAGCAGCAGCGGCGTGGCGAGGAACTGCATGGCGAAGGAGAACACGTTCACGTACATCCAGAAGTTGCCCAGGTAGGCGGTGCGCTGGTCCTTCAGGGGCATGAACTCCTGCACCAGCTGCGTGAAGCGGAAGTCCAGAGCGGTGGCCACCACCTGCGCCGAGAAGATGATGAAGGCTATCAACAGCACGGTGCGGTTCTCGCGCAGGATGCTCAGGTGCAGGTGCCCCTTCCTGCCCCCCGCCTCCTCGGCCGAAGGCGCGGGCTCGCCCGCGCTGTTGTAGCTCAGCCAGGACAGCGCCGCGGCGGGCAGGATTATCGCGGCGGAGAAGAGCACGAAATTTTCCGTGCCTATCCCCATCACGTAGCGCGCCAGCAGCCAGCCGCCGGTCAGCGACCCCAGCGCGCCGAGGCCGGCCACGGGCCCGTTGAAAACCTTGCCCTCCTCGTCTTTAAGCACGCTGTTGATGAAGGACCAGTACTGCTCGGAGATTATAACGACGTAGGATTCCTTGAAGACCAGCAGCAGGAAAGCCAGCCAACGGCCAGCGGTATCGAGCAGGGCCCAGGCCAGCGTCATGAAGGCCGCGCTGGCCAGCATGGAGACGGCCATGGCCTTCTTGGCCCCCACCGCGGAGAGCAGGCGGCCGTAGGCGTAGATCATGGCGGCCATCATGAAGGGCACGCAGGCTATGGCGTAAGGCTTGGCGGCCGCGCCGAACTTCTCTATGAAGATGGATTCGGCGGGCGAGCGGATGAACTCGTAGCCGCAGAACAGGAACATCGCCGACAGGCCCGCCAGGAAAACGGCCGAAGCCACGTGCCGGCCGCGCTCGGTCCGAAGTGCCGCGAGTAGTGTGCTCATGGTATGACAATTATCCCAAATATGAAGTGCCGAGGGAACACCCGCGACGCGGAGGATGAGTCTTTTCAGATGAAAATACAGGTTTTCAGTTGAAAGTTTCCTCCTCCGGCGGAAGAAGCGCGGCGGGGCTTCCATCAGGGGAACCGCGCGGCCGCCGCGCGCCGCAGGTTGGCATAAAAATTGCTCCGCTTAAGGCAACGGAGACAGATTTCGCGGTTTAGATCATGGAGACAATATGAACAAAAAGCAGATCCTCATAGCGGTTTTAGCGGCGGCACTGGCGCAGGCCTCGCTGGCGGGCGCCCGGGCGGCCAGCTTCGATTTTGACGGCAGGGGCGGCGCCGCGGTGTCCCTGAGCGGGCTCGCGGAAACGGCGGCCGAAGGCCTGCCGGAACCGGTCCTGGAGCGGGCCGACGAGACCCTGCGCGGCGCGCTGGCCGCGCCCACGACTTCCGCCCTGGCCCTGGCTTCCTTCAGCTACGACGAAAGCTCCAAAGAGTTCAAGCTGCGGTTCGACACCGAGCACTCTGTAAACTACTGGGGCTGCCGGATAGAGATCAGCGTGGAACTAATGCGCGACGGCCTCTTCGACGCTTCCCTGGGAGTGCGGACCTACGAGTTCCCCCTGAACTGGAACCTCGGCAACCCCGCCATCACCTTCAAGGAAGCTGACTTCGCTCCCGCGAAGGAAGAGGGGCGCGCCAAGACTAAAAAGCTGTACGTGAAATGGGGCTTCAGGGTGGTCAAGAGCACGTTCTACAACAAAGACTACGTGGACATGGGACACAGCGCCTCGCTGCAGGTCCCCAAGTAAATCCCAAAAACAGAACTCCCCGGCTTGCCGCCGGGGAGTTTCGCTTTGCACCGGCCGCCGGCGCCTAGTATTTGAACTGCCCCTTCTCGTAGAGCGTGATCCGGCGCCCGCTCTTCAGCGTCGCGGTCACCTTCTTGTCCTCGGTGTTGATCATGTCCCAGTGCACGGCCGAGTCGTTGTAGCCCAGGCCGGCCTTTATAGGGCCGGTCAGCTTGGCCGGGTTCCCGGTATAGGTATCGGTATAGGCGTTGCCTATGGCCACATGGCAGTTGCCGTGTTTGCCGCCGTGGTTCTCGTCGAACAGGATATCCGCCATGAAGCGGTCGATCTTGGAAAAGCGCTTGTCGGTCAGCGAGTACTCGCCCAGCTGCGAGGCGCCCTTGTCGGTGGCCATGATCTTCTTGACATAATCCTCGCCCTTGGCGGCGGAGACCTTAACTGCGCGGCCGTCCTTGAACTCCAGCCTTATCTTCTCTATGTAGTTGCCGCCGCGGAAGGTCGGGAGGTTGGCGTAGTAAACGCCCTTCGTGCCGCGCCAGTCCGGCGAGGTGAAGATCTCGAAGCTGGGGATATTGTGGCCGCTGACGCCCAGGAACTTGCGCTTCTCTCCCAGTTTCACCTCAAAGTCCATGGAGGCGGATTCGGTGCGGATGGTGTCTATGCCCAGGCCGTTGATCCACTTCTTTATGGCCATGGTGTCCTTGTAGATCTGCCCCCATTTTTTTGCGGGGCTGGGCTCGTTCAGGTAGCAGGCCTTGGCTATCTGCGCGGCGTAGTCCTTTATGGAGAGCTTGGCCTGCTTCGCCAGCTCCGCCGTGGGGTAGGTGCACAGGGTCCAGGAGAACTTGCCCTTCTCTTCGCGCTCGTCACGGATACGGAACAGCGGCTTGCGAGCTATGGCCACCTGGGACTGGCGCTTCGTGTCTATGCCTTTCAGGTTGGTCAGCGAGGCCGGCGCGTTGATGTAGACGTAGCCGTTGAGGTGCTCGTAGAGGTCCTTGTCCCAGGAACCCAGGAAGGCGCGCTGCTTCTCGTCGGAAAACTCGTAGAAGCCGCGCTCCAGGGCGGGGCTCGCCAGGAAGTTGAAGACGACGTTGAACTTGCGCTGCACCAGCTTGCGGTAGACTATCTCGCCCAGTTCGCGGGCTTCCAGGTCGCAGCGCAGCAGGATGGTATCGTACTTCTTGAAGGGCTGCTTGCGGGCGGTGGTCAGCCCCCAGACCAGCGCGTCGGCGTATTTCTCGAGCTGCGTTTTGGAAAATACTCCCATGTAGGCCTCCGGAGAACAGTTTTAGCGTCCGTAAAATTATATTTTATTGCCGGCGCGGCGGAAAGGCCGGGATTTTGTATTATGTGAAAACCGGGAGGGACTATGACTTTAAAATTCCTGTTCGCCCTCATTTTCGCGGCGCCTTCTTTCGCCGCAGCGCCGCAAACAGGGACGGCCGCGCCGCAAGCCGGCATTACCCGGGCCGAGGCTGAAGCCATCGCCAGGGCCATCGCCGAACCCGCTGTCTTCGTGGCGCGCTTCGGCACGGCCGCCGCGCTGGCCCACGCCAGGCTGGCGCAGCAGCTGCGGGAGCGCTTTCCCCGCCGCGAACCGCCGGACCAGGGCTTGGTGAGGGTCTGCATGCGCCTGACGCTGCGCGTGAACAACGCCTGGCTCAACACCATCTCAGGCACGCGCATTTATCCCGGGCAGGAGGATTTCGACCGCTTCGCCGCGGCGGCGCGCCTGGCGCTGAAGAAATACGCGGACGGCCTGGACAAGGAGCACAAGTGGGGCCCGGTGGACGACAAGGCCGCCCAGGACATAGTGGACCGCGAGCTGCGCCGCGGCCTGAACCGCCTGCCGGTGTACCGCGGCCGCGGCCTGCCGCCCGAGCCGCCCCCCTCCGCGGAAGAGAACGCGGCCCTGCCCCGCTGACAGGGCAGGGACCCAGCCAAAGGGCCTAGACGGGCCTGGGAACAATGCTTCCGGAAAGGGGGCCCTTGGCACCTGCTATAGGAGCGCCGCATGCGCTATCCTATAGACATGCTAAAGACCTTTTTACTGACCATCGCCTTCGCAGTGCCCGCCGCAGCCCAGACCGCGGATTTTTCAGCCCTCCAGAATTTCGACGCTTCGCAGATCCAGGAAATCCAGCTTCCCGACCTCCAGCTGCCCTCTGATAAGAGCTGGGGCGTGAACTATATCCTCAAGGGCGTGGTCTCCGTCACCGAGGCCGGCCCCCTGCTCAATACCATAGACGGCCGCCTCTTCAAGCTGGACCTGAGCGCCAGGAAAGCCGCTAAATTCGACGGCAAGACCGTGCTGGTGGAAGCCCAGGCCAAGCAGGCCGACGACTTGGCCCTGCTGAAGGTAATGGAAATTTCGGAGTACGAGCCCCAAGCCGGAGAAGTGGTCCCGCCCCCCTACCAGCCGCGCCGCCGCACCGCCACCCTGCTGGAGAACAAGGACGGCCGCATGGTGATGGGGAATGTCCGCATGTCCTCCTCAGAGGTCCCCGCCGTCAACTCCTACGAGTGGACCACAATGACGATAAAGCCGGAGCTCATCAAGAACATTTACTTCATCAAGAAGCCCTTCAAACCGGAGATAGTGGCCGCGCACTCCTTCTTCGTCTTCACCTTCGAGAAAGGGGGCCTGACCGACGCCAGCGGCAAGCAGCCCATGGCGCTGGCCCTGAGCATAGAGGGCAAGACCCGCGTGGGCCAGAGCTTCTCCCCCCTCACCGGGCTCAAGCGGTCCTTCGGCATCAACTGGTCTCTCTCCACCTGGGAAGAATACGCCGCCCGCACCATCCACGAGGAGAAAGGCCATCTGGTGCCTTACCCGGTGCTGCTCTCCCACGCCGAGAAAGCCGCCCTGCTGCGCGAATCCCTGACGCAGGCCGCGGTGGACCGCGAAGGCGAGTTCTACCACACCATCAAGAACAACTGCACCAACAACCTGCTCATCCTGCTCAACCGCGTGCTGCCCAAGGAGCGGCAGATAAAGCTCTGGACCATCCCGTACATGATCTACAATGTCAAGGCCACCATGCCCCTGATGGTTATCACCAACCTGCAGAAGCGCGGCATCCTGGGCGCAGAGTTCACCGACATCAACGCCCAGACCCTGCACACGCGCCTGCCTTAAGTTCTCGACGCGCAAAAGAAAAGGCCCGGTCTCCCGGGCCATTTTCTTTTGCGCGCGGCGCTTACACCTTCACGCGCTTGTCGATGACTTTGCGGATCTTGCCGGTGCGCTGGATGCGCTCTATAGCATTGGGCTTGAGGACCTCGATGACGGGCTTATCCAGCCACTTCATGCGCACGCTCTCGTGCAGGTCCTCGCAGTGCCGCTCCAGTTCGCGCCACAGCAGGTCGCCCAGCTCGCCGGCGCGCGCCAGCGCGGCAGGATCCTTGACCTCGGCGCGGATGGCCAGCGTGTCGCGGTGGCCCTTCTTGGCTATCGCCACCTGGAAGTTGAAGGAGAGGTCCGGCACCTTGCCGATGGCCTCCTGGATGTCGTTGACGAACAGATGCGCGCCGCCTACATGGATGCGGTCGTCGCAGCGGCCGAGGATCTCGAACAGGCGCTCACGGCGGCCGCAGGCGCAGGACTTCATCAGCCAGCGGCCCAGGTCACCCACGCGGTAGCGGATTATGGGCATGTGCTTCTTGGACAGCCCGGTCACTACCAGCTCGCCTATCTCCCCGTCCTTGACGGGACGCAGGGTATCCTGATCAACGAACTCAATGAACTGACTGGAAGTGAACAAGTGGTGGTGGCCCTTCACGCAGTGCGGACACTGAAAGCCCACCACGCCGGCGTCGGCGGTGGCGTAGCCGGCCGAGCGCACCTTGACTCCGGGGAAGACGCCCTCGAAAAACTTGACCATCTCTTCGCCCACGTATTCTCCTCCGTAGAAGATATGCTTCAGCGGCACCTTGAATTTGCCCTGGCCGGCCCGGATGAACTCCGCCATCTTCACCAGGAAGGACGGCAGGCCCACCACGGCCGTCACCTGGAAATCCTGCAGGTAGCCCGCGATGTTCTCCAGCGGCAGGTTACTGCCTACCGGCACCGAGATGGCCTTGGTGTAGGAAATGGCCTTCTCGACGGAGAGCCAGCTGGACCAGAGGTTCCCGGCCACGAAGAGGTTGGCTATCACGTCGCCGTCGCCGAGCCCGGCCGCCTCCATGGAATAGGCGAGCGTGCGGCAGGTGTGGTCGTACTCGTGCTGGTCGTAAAAGACGTATTTAGGCTGCCCGGTGGAGCCGCCGCTGGCGAAAAAGATGCCTCGCTGCACCTTGCTGGTCAGCAGGTCCGCGCTGTCTGGCGGCGTGTTCTCCAGCACATGGTGCTTCTCCAGGAAGGGCACCTGCCGGAAATCCTCCAGTGAAACTATCCGCGGCACGCCCTTGAAGTGGCGCCCGTAGAAAGGGCTGCGGCTGCGGGCGTGGTCCACCAGCTCGCTCAGGCGGTCCAGCTGCGAGGGCCGCTCCTCTATGGGCAGCCAGTTCACCAGCGACATCATGGGGAAGATCCCGTCGTGCGGCGAGCCGTTGGACTCCTCGAGCATCTTGCCCAGGCGCACCACGCGCGCTATGCCGGCGGGCCCGAGCGTCTCCATCACCTTCTTGCGCTCTATCGAGCCGCCCACGCCCACGGTCTGGATATAGCCGCGCAGCGGCAATATCAGGTCGCGCACAGCCTCCAGGGTCTCCACGGTCTTGACGTAGAGCACGCGGTTGAGCGGCGAGACGCGGTAAACCGGGGCCTTCTCATAGATCACCGTCCAGTCGGTTTTGGGGGCCGAACTGACGAAAGAAGCGTTGCCCAGCGCGGCGTCCACCCGGGCCAGCTGGCGGGCCTTGTTGATCTCCACCATCTCGTCGGGCGACAGCCTGCCGGGCGGCAGCTCGGCCGCCAGCTGCGCGAAATGTTTCTTGGCGCAACTCAGGAACTCGGCGGCGTATTCCTTATGTTTTTTGGCCGGCGCTATCAGGTAAAGCGTATGGAGCGACGAGCAGGCCGCCTGGTCCCACAGCGAGGCGTCCAGCGCGGCGCGGCGGGCCACGTTGTCCATGCCCTCGTGCTTCACGCAGCTCTCGAAGACCACGCCCACGCTGGTCTTGGGGCCGAAGCCCTCCACGCGCACGTCGATGGGCGCGATCTTCCTGTAGGCCTGCACGGCGTCGTAGCCGCCCCAGACGAACACGGCGTTGACGTGCTTCAGCGCGGCCTCTTCCAGCCCCTGCGTGCCGCCTTTCCAGCTCAGCACGGCGGCGGACTTGGCCAGCACGCCCTTGGTGTCGACTTCCTTCAGCGCGTCCATGAAGAGATTGATGAAGTTGGAGCCGGACGAGGAGATCTTTACTATGTTGACGTTCTTGGTCAGGAAACCGATCACCATGGAGTCCAGGATGCCCAGGAACACGTTGCCCGCGCCCACGTGCAGCACCACACCCTTGGGCATGGCGCGGATAAGGCCCTCGTAGCCGCGGCGCTCCACCGACGCCTCCAGCGCGTACGGGAGGAACAGCTCCATGTTCAGGCGCTTGTTCAGGGCCTGCTTGCCCAGCAGTTCGGGGATCACGTCCAGGCTCTTCTCAATTACCGGGGGAGAGAAAGAGATGTGGTCCTTCAGGTGGGCCAGCGCCGCCTTGCGGTAGGGAGTGCCCTTCTCGAAGAGTTTCCCGGCCCGGGCCAGCGTCTCGATGATATACTCGCGCGGCACGCTGCGCAGCAGCTCGCGCGCGGCCTGCGCCTGCAGGCCTATCTTCTCAAGCTCAGCCGGGGTCCAGCCGGCCTTGTCGGAGACCTTGCCGAATAAATAGGTGTTGTGTATTTTCATAGCATCGTCGACGCGGAGATGGCACAGCCCTTTAGTTTTGTAACTCCGGCGCGGCCCTTGATCTCCAGCACCGGGCCCGGCAGGCCGCAGGCGCACTTGGGGCGCACCAGGCCGAAATCGGACGAGAGCACCGACAGCGACGGGTAGCTGGCCAGGTAAGGCGTGATGAACTGCAGCAGCCCGGTCTCGCCGAAGCCCAGCGGCTCGAGCGTGCCGGGGTGGCGCGCGATCACGCGGCCGTAATTGGGGATATGGAAGTTGCCCAGCCGGCAGTCCACGTACGGCACGCCGTGCTCCACCATGCCGAACAGGTCGCGCACATTGGCCACGGGCACGCCCAGGTTGTCGGCGAGGATGCGGCGGTACACCTGCTTGTCCAGCGCCTCGTCGGCCAGGGTCTTCCAGCCGCCGCCGGTGACCACGGAGGACTCCTTATTCAGGCGGGGATAGCGCCCGTAGCGCTTCTTGAATTCCTCGGTCAATTTCAGCGCGAAGGCCGGGAAACCCACCAGCCGCACCAGCGAGCCCGCGGCCTCGAAGCGCTTCAGCGCTTCCACCGCGCCGTCTATGTCGAAATAGAAATCCTTCTTCTCTTTGCTCCAACGGAAGGTGTAGAAGATCTCCCCTTTCTTGGTGAAGCCGGTGAGCAGTTTGTCCGTCCAGGCGGTGCCCAGGTCTTTGGCCACCTCGGGGTCGTAGGTGAAACAGATATAATCGTGGGCGCGTTCCAGGTCCGTCAGGCCCAGCCCCTCGAAAACTTTCCAGGCCATGCGGCGCACCCGCATCAGCGAGCCCTTGTCCAGCTGCATGCGGGAGCGCTGTCCCGACGTGCCGCTGGACTTGAGTTCAAGCGCTATCTGGGAATAAGGCAGCGTGGTCAGGTCGCGCTCCTTCAGCGCGGCCACGAACAGGAACGGGATCTTCGCCACGTCCCGCTCGGTCTTCACCGAGGCCGGGGAGAACTTCTCGGCCCTGTAGAGCGCCTTCAGCACGGGCGCGCGGCGCCCCTGGAAGTCCAGCGCGGCGCGCATGGCGGCCAGGAAGGCGCGCGAGGTTTTGGGCGAGTAGTCGAAGGCCGCCGTCTCGAACAGCGCGTCCATAGGGGCGCGGCTCTTCAGCGGCTTGTAAAAGGGCGGCAGCTTGTCTTCTACTGAAAGGTCGGCCACGGGTCTCCCCCTATTTCTGCTCGGTCTCGAACACCAGCTCTATGTAGTTCTCGCGCCAGAGCTTCAGGTATTCCTTCAGGAAGTTCCGGTAGAGCGAGATGATCTTGACGTTGCGGAAGTCCAGGATGTCGAAAGTGCGCGAGAACACCACGCAGTCGTAGCGCTTGTCCTCCATGCGCTTGGCGCAAGGGAAGTAGGCGCTGGGGATAAAGCGCGCGTCCAGCGCGTCGCGCTGCAGCTCCGGCGAGTAGGCCTCGATGATGACCTCGACGTAGGCCATGTCCAGCTGGCTGACCTTCTGCGCCACGCTCTCGAGCACCACGGCGAAGCTTTTCTCGTTGGTCACCCCGCCGACCACCACGCTGTACTTGTCCTTCTGACTGTAGGTCAGGTAAACCTCGGTGCCCTGGTCAGGGGTGATCAGGATCAGGTTGGGCTCATGAAAAGGCATGAAGATGCGCTCGAAGAAGCTGTTGCTCCTGGTCTTCTTCCAGCGGTTCTTGATGAACTCCGTCGCGGTGATGGTCTCGAAGTTCAGCAGCGGTATTTTCTGCTTGTGGTCGCTGTACATTCCCCGCACGTCGCTCACCTGCGCGGGCTCCAGGGCCTTCACCTGGCCGCGCACTATCTCGTAGAAAGGCGCTATCTCGGGAATGATGACGGGCGTGGTCCGGCGGCGCTGCATGGCCCGCTCGGTGAAGTAGCCGGTCAGGCAATGCGTCTCGTTGTCGTGCACCTTGTGGGTGTTGGGGAAGATGCCCAGCTTGATGAAGCCCAGACTCTCGGTCAGCTTCTGCGGGGCGTGATTGGCGGTGCGGGTGGTGGCGTAAACCAGGTCCACGAGGTCCTTGGTTATCGTAATGTCGTCGAGCACCAGTTTCATCATGGTGAAGGCCAGGTCGTGCTTGCGGAACTCCTGGCTGACCACGGCGCCGAAGGCCTTGGAATTGCGGTAGAACAGGTCCACGGCGTAGACCAGGCTGCCGATGATGCGGCCCTGGCATTCGGCCACCAGCCAGTAATACTCGTCGTCCTCTATGGCTCGGCGCATCTTGTCTTTGTCGGCGATGATCGGGATCGGGTAGGAAGCGCCGTAGACTTCCGCGTACAGCATCTGTATGCGGCGCATGTCGGTAACCCGGGCCAGCCGGATGTTGATATCCTGCTTGCCTTCGGTTTTTATGATCTTTTCTATTTTTTTGAGCGCCATATAATATAATATAGTAAAAATCAGGGGCGTTCCGTAATGACTCCGGTCAGCAGGCCCCTGCGGCACAAATAATGAAAAAAAACCTACTTTTACTGATCTTGGCGGCGGGCCTGTCCGGCTGCGCCTCCTTCAACTCCGGCGACATACTGGTAGAGAGGGAAACCGCCCGCGCTATGCTCGACGACAAGGAGCTGGTGCCGTTCGCGGCGCTGGAGGTCTCCTGGCAGAACTTCCCCTACCGGGCGGCCACCGATTCCATAGGCGAGGGCTCCATCACCAACCCCAAGAAGCTCAAGCCGGTGCAGGTGAACGCCGAGGACGCCGACGCTTTCGCCCGCAGGGCGCGCGATATCTTCGCCAAGGCCGGCCTCTATGACCGGGCGCGCGGGCGGGGTACGCTGCGCCTGGAACTAACCAGCTTCGGCCGCTGGACCTACTCCGACCTGTGGCGCTCCTTCCTGGTAGACACCGGCTTTATCTTCATCCTGCCCGCCTCGCTGCACGTCAACTACTACCTTACCGCGGATTTCGCCGCCGCACCGGGCCCGGTGCGGGTGGAGACGGAGGCCCGCAACAAGACCACCTTCCACCTGTTCATGGCCCCGCTCTACCCTTTCCTCTCTCCGGGATCGCGCGAAAAAGGCCTGCTCAAGCAGATGTTGTGGCGCTCCGCCACCGACGTCTACGCCAGGCTGAAGGCGGCCGGGCCCGCCGCGGACCTGCCGCCCAAGCAGGCGCCCAAGGACGAGAAGCCCCCGCTGGGCGGGCCCCCGGTGCAGCCGGACCGCACCTGGCTGCCCGGCGAGCTCCCCGCCGCCGGGGAAGCTCCCGTTCCTGCCCCTGTAAAACCGGACCAGACCTGGGCCGTGGGCCAGCCGCTGCCTGCGGAAGTGCAGCCCGCCCCCGCGCCGCAGCCCCAGGCCGCGCCCGCCCCCGCCGCCGCGCCGCCCGCGGCCGACGAGACCCCGGACGATTGACCCCCCCCCTTAACCGCCAATAAAAAACCCCGCCGAAGCGGGGTTTTTTATCGGCTTACGGGCCTCAGTTAGAGCCCTTGGACTCAGGCTTGGCCTCGGGCTTGGCTTCGGGCTTGGCTTCGGGCTTGGCTTCGGGCTTGGCTTCGGCCTTATCCGCCGCGGGCTTGGCCTCTTCGGCGGGCTTGGCCTCGGGCTCGGGCAGGTTGCCCAGCGCGTCCTTGGCGTCCTGCGCGAAGAAGCTCTCCGGGTTGTCCTTCAGGAACTGCTTCAGGGCGGAGCGGCCGCCCTCGGTGTCGCCGCCGACCACCAGTTCCACGGCCGCTGTCAACTGCTTCTGCTCTTCGGCCAGCCTTTTCTCGGCTTTCTCGGAGACGCCGCCCTTCCAGTAGAGCGCGTTGGCGTCATCGCCCTTTTTGGCGCCGCGCACGGCCGCCACGGAGCTCACGCGGGTCTTGGACTCCAGCTTTTTGGAGATCTTGGCCTTTAGCCCCCTGAGCATGTCGTTATACCAGCCTTTCCAGTTCTTGCCTTCTTCGGCCCGCAGCGTGCCCGCCGCGAAGACCAGCGCCAGCACTATCAATAATTTTTTCATACCAGTATCCTCCGTAACCCTACTTGGACAGCATCTTGGCCATATCGCCAAGCCCCTCTTCCAGCTTTACGGCCTTGTCGGCGAACATCTTCACGTCGTCCTTCTTGCCCAGCTTGGCGGACACCCGGGCCAGGTTCAGCCAGACCTGCCCGTCGAAAGGATCGGCCTTGGTCGCCTTGAAGTAGAACTCCTTCGCCTCGTCGTATTTGCCTTCGGTGAAGCGCAGGTTGCCCATGTTGTTCAGCGCGGCCGCGTTGAACGGCTCCTTCGCCAGGACCTTGCCGAAACACCCGGACGCCTCGCTGTAAGCCTTGTATTCGGCGTGGTAGATACCCAGCGTCAGGTTGGCCTCTATATCGTCGGGGGTTTCCCTCAGGATATTGCCGTAGTACCGCTTCAGATGGTCGTAGCGGGCGGCAGTCAGGGCGGCGATGGCGTCCTTGACGCGGGCGGTCAGGCCGGCCGAAACGTATTTATCCGTTTCGGTA
The DNA here is from genome assembly GCA_028688015.1 of Elusimicrobiales bacterium. Classification (GTDB taxonomy): domain Bacteria; phylum Elusimicrobiota; class Elusimicrobia; order Elusimicrobiales; family UBA9959; genus UBA9959. Next base: position 75,467 of record JAQTZB010000004.1, read on the forward strand.
TCCGGCAGGGTGACCGGCTCGAACTCGTCGCGCGCGGTGCGCACGTCCACCACCTTCACGTCGGCCGCCGATTTGCGGTACAGGTCGGCCTCGTACACGATGGCGTCGTAGAAGCTCTTGCCCACCATGGTTACCTCGACGCCCACCCAGAAGGTATTGTTGTACTTGATCAGGGATTCCTCGGGCAGGCCGACCGCGTTGGCGTCGGTCTCGCCGGTGTCGAACATCACAGCGATGTGGCCGGGGTAATCCAGCAGCGCAGCGTGCAGGCCGGCCGACTCGAACAGCGTGGCGAACAGGGCGGTCAGGTCGTCGCAGTCGCCGCTCTTAAGCTTCAGCGTCTTGCGCGGGAACTGCACAGTGTCGAGCGCCAGACTCGCCGTGGACTTGACCGAGGCGTAGGAACTCACCGGGTCGGCCTGGTAGCCGACGCCGAGGTCGCCCAGTGCTTCCCAGAACAGCAGGCCCGTCAGCAGCTTCCCGTTGACATTCTCTCCGGCGTCTCCGATCTTCTTCTCCTCGCCCTGCGCGAACGCCTTGAATTCCCCGACGGGGGTATCCTTGACGGTTATGAAGTTGGCCAGCCGCGCCGTGTTGTCCCAGACTATCGCGTCCCTGGAGAGCACCTTCATCGGCTTGTTCATCGTGAAGGTCTTTTCCTCGCCGTCCTTGTAGTAGGTCAGCGTCATCTTGCACTGGATCGGGGTGTCCTCGGTGATGTTGAGCACGCGGTTGCTGAACGTGGCGTAGACCGGGACTTCGACCCTGGCGCCGGCTTTCACGTCGCCCACTTCGTTGCTGCTGGCAGATTCCATGATCTCGCTGGAGAAGAAGGAGAGGACCACGTTGGAGAAGTCGCTGTCGGTGTTGTTCTGCACCGTCACGACGCCGATGGGCTTTTTCTTCTCCGACAGTGAGCTGTGCTGCTTGTAGTTGGCCGAGAAGATGTACTCCAGCTTGGGGGCTATGATCTCCAGCGGGGCGGCGTTCTTGCGCGGGCCCGCGGGCTCGGCGGAGGCCGCGGCGGCGGGAGCCGGCGCGGCGGGGCCCTTATAATCCGCTTCCACGGGCGCGGAGAGACCGCCCTGGATGCCGCTGACGGACACACCGGCGGCGGCGTAATAATACTTGGTATTGGGGGCCGGCGGGGCGTCCTCGAAGGCCGCTTCCTTCGGGGCGGCTATCTCCACAAGGTCGCCGGGGCTGGTGCCGCGGAAAACCTTGAAACCGCTGGTCCAGGCGTTGGTCTTGGCCTGCCAGGAAAGCTTCACGCTCTTTTCGCCCGCGACGGCCGCGACCGCGGCCGGCGCCTCGGGCAGGTAGCTGATGTCGAAAGCCACCAGGCGGCCGGTCTCCAGGTCGGAGATGTAAACCTTGTCGTTGCGGAAAGCCAGGAACTGCGGCGCCCACAGCTCGCGCTCGCCGCGGCCCTTGGCGAAGAAGCTGGCCGTGAAGGCGCCGTTCTCGTCGAAGATCTTGACGTTGAACGCGCCCTTGTCGAGGATGTAGAAGAAGCCCTTGCCGTCGGTGGACAGCGAGGCCGGCTCCCGCAGCGCGCCCGAGTCGTCCCACAGGCGCAGGAACTTGCCCATCGCGTCGGTGACTATGACTTTCTTGAGCACGGAGTCCAGGATATAGACGTTCTTGTTCTCATCGCAGGCAACCGCCACCGGGCTCATCAGCGTGATATTGCCGATCTGGGGGCCTTTCGCGAACATGAACATGCCGTCGCCGGTGAAGGCCTTCAGCATCTTGTTCTTGGTGTCGGCCACGTAGATATTGCCCTTGGAGTTGACCGCCACGCCGGAGGGGGCGCGGAACTGGCCCTCCCCGGAGCCGCTCTCACCGAACATATTGTTGTAAGTGCCGTCGGGATTAAAGATCTGGATCCTGTCGTTGCCGGTATCGGCCACGTAGATCAGCCCCTTGGAGTCCACAAAAATATCCCTGGGAGCGCGCACCTGGCCCTGCAGCTTGCCTTCCTTGACCAGCGTTTTCTTGGAAGTTCCCTCTATCAGGGCGAGCTCCTTCGCCTCCGGCAGCCAGGCCACGACCTTGCCGTCCGGGGTAACCGTGAACACGTCGGCCTTGTAATTCATTTTGGCCACGGGGCCCTTCACCGCGAAGCGGTCCAGCAGCGTGGCCTGAGACAGTTCGGGGGAGCCCTCGCCGGCCCCTTCAACTTTGAGCAGCACCACTTTCTTGTTCTCCTCGTCGCAGAGGTAGAAGACTCCGTCGGCGCTGATGGCGATGTCGCGCAGGTTCTTGAATTCGCTCTTGCCCTTGCCCTTGGTGCCGAACTTGGCTACTTCGACACCGGCCTCGTTGAGCTCGTAAACCTTGCCTTCCTTGGAATTGATAACGTAGAGGAAGCCGAACTTGTCCACGGCCACGCCGTTGTTGGCCATCGGGTACTCTTTCAGCAGCTTGCCGGTGCGGTCATAGCGCTGCACTATCGCCTTGGCCGGGTCGGAGACCAAAACATCGCCCGCGCGGGAGAGCACGATCTTGGCCGGGTTCAGCTTGGTGACGCCGTCGCTCTTGGCGGTGGGAAAGCCGTAGAGGTAGATGCCGTCGGCGTTGAAGACGTCGATGCGGCTGGCGCCGGTGTTGGAAACGTAGAGGCGGCCGTCGGGTCCGAAGGCGATGCCTTTGGGGCCGTCGAACTGGCCGGGCGCGTCGCCGGAGCTGCCGAAGGAGAAAAGCATTTTGCCGTCGGCGTCGAAGACGGCGATGCGGGAGTTGCCGGTGTCGGCCACGTAGAGGTTGCCGCCGCCATAGACAGCGGCCTCCGGGGCCTTCAGCGCCCCGTCTATCTTCTTGAGCTGCTTGCCCTCCGCGTCGAAGACGAAGACGGAGTTGACCTTGGTGTCGGTTACGTAGACCCTGCTGCCGTTCAGCGCGACGGCCGCCGGCTTCATGAAGGCCGGGCTCTGCAGCATGGACTTGAATTCTATTTTTTCGTAGGCGGCCGCCGCGGTCGCCAGCGTGAAAAGAATAGCGGAAAAGATAGCGCGTTTCATTTTACTGCCTCCCCTTGCAGGTTACTATGCACTTAATTCTATTAAATTTTCCCTCCATGTGTGAACCTTCTTTTATTATTAATTTTCCTTATACCGCTTTTAGCAAATCTACCTTGCCTGAACGGCCGGTAATTGTTTACGATACACACTATCCCGCGAAAAACCGGAGTCTTTATATTATGGATATAACGTTCCTCAAGCGCTTTATCACTACCTCCATCGGCAGGAAGGCCGTCATGGCCGTTTCGGGCCTGCTGCTGGGCGGTTTCATGGTGGTGCACCTGGCCGAGAACCTGCTGCTGTTCGGGGGCGAGGCCGCCTACAACGGCTGGGTGGACCTGCTGCTGTCCAACCCGGTCACGCCCTTCCTCGAGGTCGGCCTGCTGTTCATCTTCATCGCCCACATCATAACCGGCGTCTGGGTACGCATAGAGGACTTCCTGAACGCCCCGCGCGGCTACGAAGCCCGCAAGTGGCAGGGCGGCCGGACGATCGGCTCGGCCACCATGCTCTACACAGCCGCCGCCATCCTGGCCTACCTGGCCTACCACCTGCTGACCTTCCGCTTCGTGGACCACTCCATGGGCTTCTACCAGATGGTCACCGCCGCCTTCCGCAGCCCGGCCTTCGTGGTGATCTACATAGCCGGCTCCGCGGCGCTGGCGCTGCACCTCAGCCACGGCATGCAGAGCGCCTTCCAGACGCTGGGGCTCAGCCACCCCAAGTACACGCCCTTCATCAAGATCGGCGGCATCCTGGTGGCCGTTTCCATGGTCGGCTTCGCGCTGATCTCGGTGTATTTCCTGCTGAACATAGACCTCAAGACCGCCGAGGCGGGCTACCAGGTGACGGTCATAAGGTAACGGGGAGGAACAATGAAACTCGACGCCAACATACCCGCCGGTCCGATAGAGAAGAAATGGGATTCCCACAAATTCAACCTGAAGCTGGTCAACCCCAATAACCGCCGCAAGTACGACGTGCTGATAGTGGGCTCCGGCCTGGCCGGCGCCAGCGCCGCCGCCTCGCTGGGCGAGCTGGGCTACAACGTGAAGGTCTTCACCCTGCACGACTCCCCCCGCCGCGCGCACTCCATAGCCGCGCAGGGCGGCATCAACGCGGCCAAGAACTATCCCAACGACGGCGACTCGGTCTGGCGCCTGTTCCACGACACGGTGAAGGGCGGCGACTACCGCGCCCGCGAGGCCAACGTCTACCGCCTGGCGCAGATCTCGAACCAGATCATAGACCACTGCGCGGCCATCGGCGTGCCGTTCGCCCGCGAGTACGGCGGGCAGCTGGCCAACCGCTCTTTCGGCGGCGCGCAGCTCAGCCGCACGTTCTACGCGCGCGGCCAGACGGGCCAGCAGCTGCTGCTGGGCGCCTACTCCGCCATGATGCGCCAGGTGGCGGCCGGCACGGTCACCGTGCTGCCGCGCCGCGAGATGGTGGACGTGGTGCTGAAGGGCGGCCGCGCGCGCGGCCTCACCGTGCGCAACCTGGTAACCGGCGACCTGGAGGCCTACTCCGGCCACGCCGTGCTGCTGTGCACCGGCGGCTACGCCAACGCGTTCTACCTGTCCACCAACGCGGCCACCTGCAACGTCAGCGCCGCCTGGGCCGCCTACAAGCGCGGCGCCGGGTTCGCCAACCCGTGCTTCACGCAGATCCACCCCACCTGCATCCCGCGCTCGGGCGACCACCAGAGCAAGCTGACGCTGATGAGCGAAAGTCTGCGCAACGACGGGCGCGTCTGGGTGCCCAAGGCCAAGGGCGACAAGCGCCCGCCCCACGAGATCCCCGACGAGGAGAGGGATTATTTCCTCGAGCGCCGCTACCCGGCGTTCGGCAACCTGGTGCCGCGCGACATAGCCAGCCGCGCCGCCAAGACCGTGGTGGACTCCGGCTGCGGCGTGGGCCCCAACGGCCAGAGCGTCTACCTGGATTTCCGCGACTCCATCAAGCGCAAGGGCGAGGACAAGATCCGCGCCGAGTACGGCAACCTCTTCGACATGTACTACCAGATCACCGACGAGAACGGCTACAAGGCCCCGATGCGCATCTACCCGGCGCCGCACTACACCATGGGCGGCCTGTGGGTGGACTACAACCTGATGACCACCATCCCGGGCCTGTTCGCGCTGGGCGAGGCCAACTTCTCCGACCATGGCGCCAACCGCCTGGGCGCCTCGGCGCTGATGCAGGGCCTGGCCGACGGCTTCTTCATCGCCCCGTCCACGGTGGCCGGCTACCTGGGCGCTACCAAGTTCGACTCCGCGACGACGCTGGACAAGGAGTTCGGCGAGTCTGCGGCCTACGTGCAGGAGCGCGTCAACCGGCTGCTGGCCGTGAAGGGCCAGAAGACGCCGACCGAGCTGCACCGCCAGCTGGGCAACGTGATGTGGAACGACGTGGGCATGGCGCGCAACGAGGCGGCGCTCAAGAAGGCCCTGAAGAAGATCCCGGAGATCCGCGAGGAGTTCTGGAAGAACGTGAAGGTAGCGGGCGCCGACAAGGATCTGAACCAGACGCTGGAGAAGGCCTGGAAGGTGGCCGACTTCCTGGAGTTCGCGGAGCTGTTCGTGCGCGACGCGCTGGAGCGCAAGGAATCCTGCGGCGGACATTTCCGCGAGGAATCCTGCACCTCCGAGGGCGAGGCCAAGCGCGACGACGCCAATTTCTCGCACGCCGCGGTCTGGGAATACCAGGGCGAGGGCAAGGAAGCGCAACTGCACAAGGAAAAACTGGAATTCGAGCATATCAAGATGGCGGAAAGGAGCTATAAATAACATGACCAGCTCTAAGAACTTCTCTATCACCGTGCGCGTCTGGCGGCAGGCAGGGCCGCGCGAGCCGGGCAAGATGGTCTCCTACGGCGTGAAGGACGTCTCGCCGGACATGTCCCTCCTGGAGATGCTCGACGTCCTGAACGACGAACTGCTGAAGAAGGGCGAGCTCCCGATAGCGTTCGAGAGCGACTGCCGCGAGGGCATCTGCGGCTGTTGCGGCCTGGTGGTCAACGGGGACGTGCACGGCCCGGACGAGCATTCCACGGTGTGCCAGCTGCACATGCGCCGCTTCCGCGACGGCGACGTGGTGACGGTGGAGCCTTGGCGGGTGAAGGCTTTCCCCGTGCTCAAGGACCTGGTGGTGGACCGCGGGGCGCTGGACCGCATCATGCAGGCCGGCGGCTACGTGTCCATCAACGCCGGGGCGGCGCCCGAGGCCAACTCGATACCGGTGGAGAAGGACAAGGCGGAAGAGGCGATGGACGCGGCGGCCTGCATAGGCTGCGGCGCGTGCGTGGCTTCGTGCCCCAACGGGGCGGCGATGCTTTTTACGGGGGCCAAGATCTCGCAGCTGGCGCTGCTGCCGCAGGGCGGTCCGGAGCGGGCCAAGCGGGCGCTGGAGATGGTGGCGGCGATGGACAAGGAAGGGTTCGGGAACTGCACTAACGAGTACGAGTGCGAGGCGGTGTGTCCGAAGGACGTGAAGGTGGCCAACATCGCCCGGATGAACCGCGAGTTCCTGCTCGCAAACCTGGTCTCTAAGCGGTAAGAAATCTTTAGTATCCCCGGAACGCCACAGGGGGAGGCCCGCAAAACGCGCTCGCGCACACCGTGCGCTCGCTCCGCGATTCGGCCCTCGCGCTTATGCAAGCTCGGGCCTCACGAGGGTTTTGCTTAGCCTCCCCCTGCGTCGTCCCGGAGGCGCATCTCCGCCCCCAAAAGTAAAATATAAAGGGAATAATGTATGACCGAATTTAAGTATACGGAGATGTTCCAGTTCGACAAGCCAAAGGCGAAGTTCCGGCTGGTCTCGAAAGAGGGCGTGACGGTGTCGAGGGACGGGGGAAGGGAGATACTGGAAATAGAGCCGGAGGCGCTGACGCGGCTGGCGCGCGAAGCCATCCGGGACGTATCCTTCCTCCTGCGGCGCTCTCACAACCAACAGGTGGCGGCCATCTTCTCCGATCCCGAGGCGTCAAAGAACGACAAGTTCGTGGCTTACTGCATGCTGGAGAACGCGGCGATCTCGGCCAATTTCGAGCTGCCTTTCTGCCAGGACACGGGCACGGCGACGGTGGTGGCCAAGAAGGGTGAGCAGGTGTGGACGCGCTGCGACGACGAGGAGCTGCTGTCGAAGGGGATCTGGGAAGCCTACACGGGCGAGAACCTGCGCTATTCGCAGACGCTGGCGGTGGACATGTACCGCGAGAAGAACTCGGGGAACAATCTGCCGGCGCAGATAGATATTTACGCCAAGCCCGGCATGGCCTACGAGTTTTTGTTCGTCACCAAGGGCGGCGGCTCGGCCAACAAGACGGCGCTGTTCCAGGAGACCAAAGCCACGCTTACGCCGGAGCGGCTAAAGCCTTTTCTCGTGGAGAAGATGAAGGCCCTCGGCACGGCGGCCTGCCCCCCCTACCATATCGCTTTCGTGATCGGCGGCACTTCGGCGGAGATGTGCCTGAAGACGGTGAAGCTGGCCTCGGCCGGCTATTTGGACGGGCTGCCGGGCGACCCCGGCGAGACCGGCAGGGCCTTCCGCGACAAGAAACTGGAGGGAGAGCTGCTGGATGCTTCCCGCAGCCTGGGCTTCGGGGCGCAGTTCGGCGGCAAGTGCTTCGCGCACGACGTGCGCGTGGTGCGCCTGCCGCGCCACGGCGCGTCCGCGCCCATAGGCCTGGGGGTCTCCTGCTCGGCCGACCGCAACGTGCTGGCCCGCATAGACCGCGAGGGGCTGTGGCTGGAGGAGCTGGACCGCGAGCCCGGTACGCTCATCCCCAAAGAGATGCGGGCCATGTTCACCTCCTGCTCGAGCTGCGTGAGCGTGGACCTGAACAGGCCCATGCCGGAGATCCTGGCGCAGCTCGCGAAGCAGCCCGTCGGCACGCGGCTGTCGCTGACCGGCCGCATCGTAGTGGCGCGCGACCTGGCGCACGCTAAATTCAAGGAGCTCGTGGACGCAGGCAAACCGCTGCCGGACTACCTGCTCAAGCACCCGGTCTATTACGCCGGCCCGGCCAAGACTCCGGCCGGCAAGCCGTCGGGCTCTTTCGGGCCCACCACCGCCGGCCGCATGGATTCCTACGTGGACCTGCTGCAGTCCCGGGGCGCGTCGCTGGTCATGATCGCCAAGGGCAACCGTTCCAAGGCCGTCACCGAAGCCTGTAAAAAATACGGCGGCTTCTATCTGGGCTCGCCCGGCGGCCCGGCGGCGCTGCTGGCCGAGCGCAATATCCGCAAGGTGGAAACGCTGGATTACCCGGAGCTCGGCATGGAAGCCGTCTGGGCCATAGACGTGGAGGACTTCCCCGCTTTCGTGCTGGTAGACGACAAGGGCGGCGATTTCTTTAGTAAAACTTAAGCGCCATTTGAGCGCCGGAGTATTGCCTAGCGGCGCTATTATTTATATATTTATTCGCATGACGCGCGTCAAACACGCCGTAGTCTTTCTTTTTGCCGCGGCGGCTTTTTTCCAGGCCGGCTGCGAGATACCCTTAGGTACGCCCGAGGAGCGGATGTTCAAGTCCGCCAAGAACGATTACGAGCGCAACATGCGCCGCCTGCTGGACCAGGGCATCAGCCCCAACATCACCGACTCGGCCGGTTGGACGCCCGTAATGTGGGCCGCCGCCAAGGACAACGTCGACACGCTGAAACTGCTGCTGGACCGCGGCGGGTACCTGGAGGCGCGCAACAAAAAGGGCGAGACGGCGCTGCACATCGCCGCGCGCTGGAGCCGCCTGGACACCGTTCGTTTCCTGGTCTCCCGCGGCGCCAGGACCGAGGCGCTGGACCGCCTGGCCTGGCCGCCCATGATGTGGGCCGCCATGCAGGGCCGCACGGACGTCGTAACCGCCCTGGCCGAGAGCGGCGCGAACATAGAATTCAAGGACACCAACGGCAACACCCCCCTGATGATGGCGGCCAACCGCGGCCGCGAGGCCACGGTAAAGGAACTGCTCCGCCTCGGGGTCAACCCGGCCAAGGTGAACAAGTCCGGCCAGACGGCCGCCGACGTCGCCAGACAGGCGAATTACCCGCAGCTGGCGGACATCATCGAAGGCAGGCAGCCCGCCCCGCTGCCGTCCGGAAAACGCAGGTAGCCCCCGCCGCGCCCCCCTTCCATGACTAACCGCATGCGCCGCCTGGACGAGTACAGGCTGGAGCTGCCGCCTTCCTTCAAGCCGGGCATGAACGGCCCCGCGGTGATCTACGCCGACACCGAACTGGAAAAGCTCATCGAGCCCGGCGCCCTGGAGCAGGCCGCCAACACAGCCACCCTGCCGGGCCTCGCCGGCAGCGCGCTGGCCATGCCCGACATCCATACCGGCTACGGCTTCCCGATAGGCGGCGTAGCCGCCTACGACGCGCGCGACGGCATCATCTCGCCGGGCGGCGTGGGCTACGACATCAACTGCGGCGTGCGCCTGCTGGCCTCCGCGCTGGAAGTGAAAACACTCGGCAAACAGCTGGAAGACCTGGCGCACAAACTCTGGGCGGGCATCCCCGCCGGCGTCGGCGCCGGGGGCGGCCTGCGGGTGAACCGGCGCGACCAGGACTCCCCCCTGATAGACGGCGCGGCCTGGGCGGTGAAGAACGGCCTGGGCCGGCAGGAGGACCTGGAGCGCGCGGAATCTGGCGGCGCCCTGCCCGGTGCGGACCCGCGCGCGCTGAGTCCGCGGGCGCTGGAGCGCGGCCGGGACCAGTTGGGCACGCTCGGCTCCGGCAACCATTTCCTGGAAGTGCAGGAGGTCACGGACGTCTACGACGAGGCTGCCGCGGGAGCCTTCGGGATCTTCAAAGGGCAGCTCACCGTGATGCTGCATACCGGCTCGCGCGGCCTGGGCCACCAGGTCTGCACGGATTACATCGGGGTCATGCGGGACGCGGCGCGGCGCTACGGCATAGCGCTGGCGGACCCGCAGCTGGCGGCGGCGCCTTTCCGCAGCAGCGAAGGCCAGCGGTATTTCGGCGCGATGCAGGCCGCGGCCAATTACGCGTGGGCCAACCGCCAGGCCCTCACCGGCCTCACCCGCGAGATCTTCGAAAAAGCTTTCGGCCTCGGCGAGAACGCCCTCGGCCTGCGGCTGGTCTACGACGTGGCGCACAATATCGCCAAGCTGGAGGAACACGAGGCAGGCGGGAAGGCAGTAAAACTGGTGGTGCACCGCAAGGGCGCCACGCGCGCCTTCGGCCCGGGCCACCCGGAGCTGCCTGCCGCCTACGCCGCCTCCGGGCAGCCGGTCATCATACCGGGCGACATGGGACGCTGCTCTTACCTGCTGGCAGGCGCTGCCGGGGCCATGGCCGAAACCTTCGGCTCCACCTGCCACGGCGCGGGGCGCCTGTTGAGCCGGGGCGAAGCCCTGCGCCGCGGCCGCGGCCGCCGCATCGCGGACGAGCTGGCCGCCAAAGGCGTCTGGGTGCGCTCTTCGGGGTGCGGGACACTGGCTGAGGAGATGCCGGAGGCCTACAAGGACGTGACCGCCGTGGTGCGCGTGGTGACGGGCGCCGGCCTGGCAAAAAAGGTGGCCCGGTTCCGGCCGCTGATAGTTATAAAAGGTTAAAAAGCCCGCCGGACGCCTACTCTTTGAAAGCGGCCAGCCGGTACTGCCTGCCGGCCTCTTTCAGTTCGGCGGCCGCCTCGGCTTTCCGGCCGAGCGCGCGCAGCGTATAGCCGCGGTACTCCAGCCTGCGCGCCTTCAGCGCAGGGCGCGCCTCTAGGCCGCCCCAGCGGTCGAACGCGGCCAGCGCCTTGGCGAGGTATCTGGCGCCGGCTGCGGCGTCGCCGCCGCGCTGGTAGAAATCGCCCAGCCGGTAAAGGATGATCGGGTAGGAATCCATCTGCTCGGCGCCCAGCCCGGCGTGGATAGGCGGCTCGCCCTGGTAGCCGGCCAGCATCTTCAGCGCGGTCAGGTAGTAGATCTCCGCCTTCTTCCGCTCGCCCAGCATTTCGCTCAGGCGCCCCAGGTCTGACACGGCGGCGGCCAGTTTGGTCAGATCCCCCCTTTTTCCCGACTCCTTGTACTCCAGGTCCCTGGCCTCTCTTATGAACGGCTCTGCCTTTTTAGGCTGCCCCCGGTCCAGGTAGAGGCGCCCCAGGCCGCTGAGGCCTGCCGTACCGAGTTCCCTGTGCATTATTTTGTACTCGGCCATGCCCTCCAGGTAGTACCTCTCGGCCTGCCTGAAATCGCGGCGGGCGTGATAGGCGGCGCCCAGGGAGATCATGGCCGTGTACTGCTGCGACCAGCCGTGCTGCATGGTCCTGGCCCCCTCGGCCGCCTGCGCGAACAGCTCGCAGGCCTCGTCCAGGCGGCCGTGCAGCTGCGCGTAAACGGCGCGGTTGTAAGGCCCGTAGAAGGGCTCCATGAGGGCCTTCTCCTCCAGGTAATCGGAGTCGGCGCGCGCGGCGGCCGCGCAGCAGAGCAGCAGCAGGGTTAAGAGCGTCTTGGTAATCAGGCCGGTTCGCATAGTTGTAAAGTTCCCTCTATAATAACAAAATGCGGGCGCGCTTCAGCGTCTTTTGGCGGCGCGCGTGGCGCTGAGCGGGAATTCTCCGGCAAGGACTTTTTTGTTAACATATACGGGAGCCGCGCGCCCTGCACGCCGGCCGATAACCCCTATATGATAAAAAAGCTCGTACTGTTGACGTTCCTGGCGCTCCTGTCCGTCCCGCTGGTTTTCAAAGGCATGTCCTGGTACACCCCGGACGCGGCCCGCGCCGAGATGGTCGCGCCGCCCGGGTTCCTGACGCCCGAGGTGGTGGACGGCATGCGCAACGCCAGGGAATACGTCTACAAAGACGCCAAGGGCAACATAGGAGCTTCCCCCGCCCTGCGCAGCGACGACTTCGCGGCCAAGGAGCGCATCGAGGTAGACTACAAAAGGCTGGGCGCCGGGCTCTACTTTTACAATTACCTGCGGCATTATTATCTGTGCGCCGGAGATCCCGACGAGACCGGCGTCATGGCGGCCTTCGCCACGATGAAGCCTGCGAAGCTGGATTTCAACCCGCATTACTACGTTTACGGGAACCTGTACATCTTCCCGATGGCGGCTTACATCAAGGCCGCCGGGCTCCTGAAGCAGCTGAACCTTACCAGCGACATGTCGTACTACTTCTCAAACCCCGGGGAAATGGGGAAGATCTACATCGCGGCCCGCTCTTACGGGGCCGTGGTCGGCCTGGTCGCCCTGGCGGTGCTGGGCCTGTTCATACTGCGCACCACCGGCTCGCTGGCGCTGGCGGGCCTTGCGTTGGGTTTTATTCTTTCCAGCCCCATCCTGGTCCTGATCTCCAAACTGATAAAGCCGCATTTCGCCGTGATGCTGCCGGCGACCGGGGTGCTCATTATGACCCACGAGTACCTGCGCCTGCGGTCCGCCAAGTATCTCTACTGGGCCATGGCCATGTGCGGCCTGGCCGGGAGCATGGTGATCAATACCTCGGTCATCCTGCTCCTGCCGCTGCTGGCCTGCCGGCTGACCGACTACAAGCGGGTATTTAAAGGCCTGCTTATCTTTGCCGTGGTCATGCTGGCCTGTTCCCCTTATTGGTGGGTAAACCTGACGGAAACGCTGGCGGACTACAAGATAGTGGCCGCGATGGCCAAGGGCAGCACCATTTACGGACTGATAAATTTCTGGTACCTGGCCAAATACGGCCTGGGGCCCGCCGCGGCGGCGCTGTTCGTTTTCAGCGCGGCGGCGGCGCTGCTGCGCTACCGCAAGCTGTCGGATTTCCAGAAAGTGCTGCTAAAATTCCTGCTGGCCACCACCCTCCTCTCCAGCGGCGCGATAGCCATCCCCAGCACGTCCCGGTGGGTGCTCTTCATGCTGCCCCTGTACCTGTATTTCAGCGTCATAGTGCTGAACGAACACAGGCGCTTTATCCCGGTGTTCGCCTGCCTGCTGCCGTTTGCGGTCTGGAACGCCGCCAGATACGCGACCTACTGCACCAGCGACGCCAGGCCCCAAACCTCCACCCGCATGCAGGCCGGCGCTTGGGTGAACTCCGCCATCCCTGGCGCCAGCATCGGCACGCTCTACGACCTAGTCCCCTGGAGTTTCCCGCCGATACGCCTGGCCGACCACCGCCTGCTGGTGTATAACGGCATCCAGCACCTCTTCGCCGACAAGACCCCCCCCGACTACATGCTCCTGATCGGGCCGCAGGAAGCTTACTTCACCCCCGAGCACCGGCTCGAATTCTCCCGCCGCTACGCGCTGGAGAAGGAATTCAGCCACGTCCCCGAACTCATGACCGAGAGCTGGCGCCTCAACGAGGCCAACCTCACGGTCAAGGCCTACCGCAGGACCGCCGTGAAGCCCGGCTGATAACCGGCGGAGCCGGCCTGGAAAGCGGGGCGCCCGGGTTTCCCCCGGGCGCCCCGCTTTCCGCTGCCAACGTTCCGTCGCGCTCAACTGCGCGGCGCGGCCGCCGCGTGCTGCCGCCGCACCAGTGACGTCACCCACCAGGCGCCGGCCAGGGCCAGGGCGAGGCCCAGCAGCTGGTAAGGCTGTATCTTTTCTATGCCGAAGAGGTGGGAGAACAGCGCGGTCAGCACCGGGTAGGACAGCACTATCGCAGTGGCTTTGGAGAGGTCCATGTTCAGGATGGCCCTGTACCAGAGCACGTTGTTGAGGGCTGTAAGCACCAGCCCCCAGGCCAGGATAATGCCCAGGAGTTCCAGGCTCGGCTCGAAGGCCGCCACCGGAGTGAAGAAGCCCAGCAGGAACACCGGCAGGATGCCCAGCGTGGCGAACAGCGTGCGCGCCGAGGCAACGAAGACGTGGCCCAGGTCTTTGGGCAGTTTCTTGCTGAACAGGTGGGAGACCTGGTACATCAGCGGCACGGCCAGCATGAGGAGGTCCCCGGTCCAGCGCACCGTGAAGCGCTCCTTGAAGGCTATCAGCAGCGTACCCGACAGCACCAGCGCCGTGCCGAACAGCTGGCTGGCCGAAATTTTTTCCTTCAGGAACAGCCGGGATAAAATAATGGTATAGACCGCCTCTATCTGTCCAAGTATGGCCGCGTTGGCCGGCGTGGTGTAGCGCAGGGCCAGCACCAGCACGGCTATGGGCAGCGCGCTGCCGAAGAAGCCCACGGCGAACAGCCGCGGCCACAAATCCCGGCGGAAATAGACCGGGAACATTTTATTTTTAAGCGCCCAGGGAAGGAAGCAGGCGAAGCCGAGCGCCGAACCGGCAAGGGCGAACAGCGGCGGCGAGACGCGTCCGGCCGCGAGGTACCCCATGATGGGCATGAAGGAATTTATGCAGACGGTCAGCCAGATGGCGCCCAGCGGAGTAATTGTAATTGTTGAAAACATAGGCGCAGTTATCGGCGGTTTCCCCGCTATTTCCCCCATCCGCCGGACGCGTTCTTAGGAATTCCTGTAGGAGCGGCGCGGGTTACAGCAGCCCCTCCATCTCGTCCATCACGTCGTTCATTTCCCGCATCGCCGCCCTGAACGGCGCTGAGGTGGTCATGTCCACCCCGGCGTCCTTGAGCAGGTCTATCGGCTCCTTCACGGAGCCCGAGGAGAGCATCTTTAGGTAGGCGTCGCGCTTAGCCGGGGAAGCTCCCGCCTTGTACTCGGCCACGATGCCCTCGGTGAGCGCCGACGACGCTATGATGCTGGTCGCGTACTGGTACATGTAGAAATTCATGTATAAGTGCGGGACGTAGGCCCACTCGATGCCGTAGAGGTCGTCTATCCTGCAGACGCCCTGCGCGTCGCCGTAATAGGTCTTGAGCAGCCCGCGGTACAGTTTCGTCAGGTTCTCGCCGGTCAGCGGCTCGCCTTTTTCCGCGGTCTCGTTTATCAGCAGCTCGAACTCGGCGAACAGCGTCTGGCGGAACAGCGTCTGGCGCAGGTTGTCCAGGCGGTCGCCCAGCAGCGCCAGCTTCTCCTCCTTAGTCTTCGCCTGCGCCAGGTTATAGCGGTACAGCAGGTTCTCGTTGAGCGTAGAGGCGACCTCGGCCACGAAGGTCTCGTAGTCGCTGGTGACGTAGGGCTGGTGGCGCGCGCTGAGCAGCGAGTGCATGGAGTGGCCGCTCTCGTGCGCCAGCGTCGAAACCTCCTCGTAGATGCCGGTGAAGTTCTGCAGCTGGTACGGGTGCACGCCGTAGACGCCGGTGCTGTACGCGCCGGACTTCTTGCCGGCGCTGGGCAGGAAGTCCACCCAGCGCTCGTCGAAACTCTTCTTCATGTCGGCCTCATACTGCGGCCCCAGCGGCGCCACGGCCTTGAGCACCGCGTCGCGCGCCTCCTCCGGGCTGTATTTCCGGTCGAGCGACCCCACCAGCGGGGCGTAGAGGTCCTCGTAGCCGAGCTGCCTGACGCCCAGCATCCGCTGCCGCAGCTTCAGGTAGCGGTGCAGAGTAGGGAGGTTCGCGTGCACGTCCGCGATCAGCTGCCGGTAGACGGCCTCGGGCACGTTCGCGCCGAACAGCGCTGACTCCAGGCAGCTCCTGAACTTGCGGACGCCTTTGCGGAAGATGTGCGTGTTGATCTCGGCGTTCAGCGTGGTGCCGAGCGTGGTCTCGAAGGCGGAATAGGTCTTCCAGAAGGCCTGGAACACCTTGCGGCGGTCTTCAGGGTCGGAGGCCGCGCGGTACTGAGTGTAGCCCTGCGCGTCCAGCCGCACCTCCTTGCCGTCGGCCAGCTTAACCGCCGGGTAAGGGAGGTCGGCGTTCGTGAAGGCAGAGTGGAAGCCCTCCGGCACCCCGGTCAGCAGACCGGCCTGGGCGTAAACCTTCTCCTCCGGCGCGCTCAGGGTATGCGGCGCCCAGCGCAGCACATCGTCGAGCCACGGCTTGTAGGGCGCGAGCTTCGGCTCCGCGGCGGCGAGGGCGTCGACTTTCTCCTTGCCGGCGGCTATCAGCTCCGGCGACAGGAAGGCGGCGGCCGCGCCCAGCTTCGTGCCGAGGTCAGAGGCGGCCTGGCTCATCTGGCGGTACTTGCCGCCGCGCGTATCCTCGTCGCTGCGCATGCTCGCGTACGTCGAGAGCCGGCTCAGCGCCAGGTTGGCGGCCATCAGGTCGTCCAGCGCGGCCAGCAGCGACTGCGGCGAGGCGCACACTTTCCCCTGCCAGGCGGCCACCTTCGGCAGCGAGGCCTCGACCTCCGCCTTCTGCTTCTCCCACGCGGCGTCGTCGGCGTAGAGGTCGGCGGTGTTCCAGCGGTACTTCTCGGGCACGTCGGCGCGCTCCAGCCCCCCGGCAGGCAGGCTGAAGCCCATCGACAGCACGGCGCAAAGCATGACGCGTTTGTTCATAGGTTCTCCTCGCGGAACATGTACCGGCGGCACCATCAGTCAGCGGCCTTGCCGGCCGGCCGATTCAGCAGCGCGGCCCGGGATACCGGTCGAGGTGGTGGGGGCATGGGCTAAATTATATAATTTAGGGCGACCTACCATGAAAACCTATCACTTCCTGCCCGTCTTCATCCTGCTGGTGATCTCCTACGTCGGGCTGCATTATTACGCCGCCCGCTGGGCGGCGCGCGGCTTCGCCCTGGCTGCCGCGCCGGCCGCCTGGCTGCGCTGGGCGCTGCTGGCGGCGGCCTTCCTCGGGCCCCTCACCATGTTCCTGAAGCGGCAGTTCCACGTCCAATGGCTGGAGCCCCTGTACGCGGCCGGCTACGCCTGGATGGGCATAATCCTGATAGCCGCCTTCGTCTTCGCGGCCTCGGACCTCGCCGCGCTGCTGCTGCGCCGCGCTCCCTGGTTCAACCCCGCCCTTTACGCAAAAGCCACCCTGCTGCTGCTCGCGGCCGTGACCGGCTGGGGCGTCTACGGCGGCCAGAAAGTCCCCGTGCTCCGGGAAGTCACGGTGCCGGTAAAGAACTTGCCGTCCGCCCTGGAGGGTTTCCGCATCGCGCAGGTCTCGGACATGCACGTGGACTCGCGCTGGAAACTGCGCCAGTTCTCGGCTATAGTGGACAGGATAAACTCGGCCAACCCCGACCTGGTGCTGGTCACCGGAGACCTGATAGACCCAGGCATCACCTGCAACGCGGACCTGGCCGAACTGGCCGGGAAGATCAAAAGCCGCTACGGCCTCTACGGCGCGCTGGGCAACCACGAATATTACTACGGCGTAGAGGCCGCCATGGACTGCTACCGGGCCTTCGGCATCAAGCTGCTGCGCAACGACGCCGCCGACCTGGGCCCGCTGCGCCTCATCGGCCTGGGGGACATCCACACCGAGCACCTCACCAAAGAAGACGTGACCGGCATCATGGCCAGACACAAGGACGGCAAATTCACGGTGCTGATGTCCCACCAGCCGGTCTTCCTGCGCGAGATAGCCGCCTCTGGGGACTACCTGGGCTTCTCTGGGCATACCCATAAGGGCCAGATCTTCCCCTTCCATTTCTTTACTTGGCTATTCTACAGTCATTTTTATGGTCTATACACCATAAATAACAGTAATTTCTACGTAACTTCAGGCTCCGGCACCTGGGGCCCTCCCCTGCGCTGGCTGGCCCCGGCCGAAATCCCGGTAATCATCCTTAAAAACGCGCTTTAAACTTATAGTTCGCCCGCGCGGTTATCCTTCCGGCCGGTTCAGGCGGGCCCAAAGGGCCCACGCCCGCGGGGCCTATTTAACCGCGGCCCCGTGGGCCTACCGAACCTTGCCGTTTTTCCTCCCTGTGATAAACTATAGACGTAGCCAACAGGAGGAACTTGATGAACGGCACTCTCAAAAACCTTACTCTTATCTCGGCGATCTTCTGCTTCACGGCGCAGGCTTTTGCGACGGGCACCGAAGCGGACGCGAACCTCCACCAATCCGAAACCTCGGCTTACATCCAGCAGGCCACCCAGGGCGACGAAGCGTCCCGCGAGGCCGCCGTAGACGCGCTGCTGGCCAACGTAGAAACCTACCAGGCCGCCGCCGCCAGCCCCAACAAGGGCCCCTACGAGGACAACCTGAAGGCCCGCCTGAAGGCCATCGATTCCATCTGGGCGCTGGGCGAGATAGGCGACCCCCGCCTGATGGCCAAACTGAGCAAATTTTACGGTCAGTCGGACGACGTGCTGAAGATAAACCTCATCATCAGCATCGGCAAGCTCAAGAAAAATTCCAAGGCCGGCCCGTACATGTTCGATATAGCTGCCGACGCCCGCGAGACCGAGGTGGTCCGCGCCGCGGCCTTCGAGCTCCTCGAGCACATCAAGTATCCCTCTACCGTCATCAACCTGCAGCGCTCCGCCACCGGCATCGAGAAAGCCGATCTGATCTATACCGGCGGCATCACCGGCAGCATCAGCGGCTGGTTCAGCCCCGACCTGCCCATCGGCCACGCCGGGCTGTTCGTCGGCACCGAGGCCAAGGATGGCAAGCTCAACGTGGTCATAGCGGACTGCGTGCCGGACAATTTCAAGCCGGGCGGCGTGCGCAATATCTACTCCTGGTACAACTTCACCCACCACTATATGTACCCCTACTACGGCAACCGCACCACGGCGGCGAAACCTACCGCGGCGCAGCGGGAGCGGATAGCGAAGCTGGGCATAGAGATGGGCAAGAAAGGCCTGCACTACAGCGACACCCACTTCTCCCAGAAGGGCCCGGTGGATTTCGACTGCGTGGGCTATACCGAGTATCTCTACGAGGCCGTAGGCCTCAACCCCACCGACAACAGCTACGAGACCGGCGCCGGCTGGCCGCTGACCCCGTGGGAGCAGTTCATATCCGTGAAGCCGGCCGCCGCCAAGCCTGCCGGGGCCATCATAGTTCCTAACCAGAACATAGTGACCCCCAGCCAGGCCATCATCACCAACGGCTTCAACGCCCTCGGCGGCGCCTTCGGGACCCTCGGCCTGCGCGCCCCGGAAGTGAACACCGACATCCAGCCCGAACTGATCGACTAAGCCCGCTCAAGGCAAACAGAACGCCCCGGCAACGGGGCGTTCTTATTTTGTTAGAATAATATTGTCCCTTCGGGGACGCGGGGAGCTTGGTCGCGACCAGGCTGAGAGTTCCGGTGTTGCCGGAAGACCCTTAAAACTTGAACCGGGTAATACCGGCGGAGGGAAAATGAAAGGGTACACGCGCCTAGTGCCGACCGCAGCCATGCGGCCGGTATTTTTTTGTCATTTTTCCTCTCATAAAGGACAAAATGACGCAACTCCAGTCAGCCCGCAAGGGCGCACTCACGCCTGAAATAGTAAAAGCCGCCGCGCGCGAAAAAGCCGAAGCCGGCCTGCTGCTCAGGGAAATGGCCGCCGGCCGGGTCGTGGTGCCGGCCAACATCAACCACAAGGGCCTGTTCCCGGCGGCCATAGGCCGCGCCTTCAACTGCAAGATCAACGTGAACCTGGGCACCTCCGGCCTGGGCTCGGGGCTCAGGCAGGAACTTAAGAAGCTCGCGCTCGCGGTCGAGCTGGGCGCCGACGCCGTGATGGACCTGTCCACGGGCGGCGACCTGCCTAAGATAAGGAAAGAGATAATAAAGCGCAGCCCCGTGCCGGTGGGCACGGTGCCGCTGTACGACGCCCTGAAGCGCGCCGGCGGGGTAAAGAAACTGACGCCGGAGCTGCTGCTCGAGGTCGTAGAAGAGCACGCCGAGGCGGGCGTAGACTTCATGACCGTGCACGCGGGGCTCCTGCGCCGGCACCTGCCGCTGGTGAAGGGCCGGACCACCGGTATAGTGTCGCGCGGCGGGGCGGCGCTGGCCCGCTGGATGGAACTCAATACCGCCGAGAACCCGCTCTACGAGCGCTTCGCCGACCTCTGCGCCATCTTCCGTAAATACGACGTGACCTTCAGCCTGGGCGACGCGCTGCGCCCGGGGTCGCTCGCCGACGCGTGCGACGCGGCGCAGTTCGCCGAGCTGGACGCGCTGGGCGGCCTTGTGAAGGTCTCGCGCGCGGAGGGCGTGCAGGTGATGGTGGAAGGCCCCGGCCATGTGCCGCTGGACAAGGTATTCCTGAACGTGGAGCGCGCGCACAAGGTCTGCCATGGCGCGCCGTTCTACGTGCTGGGCCCGCTCGTCACCGACGTCGCCGCCGGCTACGACCACATCAACTCCGCCATAGGCGGGGCGCTGGCCGCCTGGGCCGGGGCTTCTTTCCTCTGCTATGTCACGCCCAAGGAGCACCTGGGCTTGCCGGGGCTGGAGGACGTGCGGCAGGGAATAATAGCGTCGAAGATAGCAGCCCACGCGGCCGACATCGCCCGCGGCCGGCCCGGCGCCATGGAGCGCGACCACGCCATGTCGCGCGCCCGCTACGCCTTCGACTGGGAGAAACAATTCTCGCTGTCGCTCGACCCTAGCAGGGCGCGCTGCTGCCGCGGCGACGGCCAGAAAAAGAAGTTCTGCGATATGTGCGGCCCGGAGTTCTGCTCCATGCGGCAGTCGCGCCGGCTGAAGGTAAAAGCATGACGGCCCGCGCGCTCACCATAGCCGGCTCGGACCCCGGCGGCGGCGCCGGAATACAGGCGGACCTCAAGACCTTCAGCGCCTTCAGGGTCTACGGCATGTCGGCGCTTACCGCCGTGACCGTGCAGAACACCCTGGGCGTGCGGAGCGTAATGCCCGTACCGCAGCCGGTAGTGGCGGAGCAGATAGACGCGGTGCTGGAGGACATAGGGGCTGGCGCCGTGAAGACCGGCATGCTGGGCTCCGCCCCGGTTATAAGGGCCATCGCCTCCCGCCTCAAGACGTACCGGGTGAAAAACCTGGTGGTGGACCCGGTGATGTACGCCAAAAGCGGCCACGCCCTGCTGGCCCCGGCCGCGGCCGGCTCGCTCATAAAACACCTGCTGCCGCTGGCGCTGATCGTCACGCCCAACGCGCCGGAGGCCGAGAGGCTCTCCGGCCTGAAAGTGCGCGACCTGGCCGGCGCCAGGAATGCCGCCCGGACCATCCACCGTTTAGGCCCGGCCTGGGTGCTGGTGAAGGGCGGGCACCTGCCCGGGCCTGTCTGCGAGGACCTGCTCTACGACGGGCGCGCCTTTACCGTATTCCGCTCCCCACGCGTGAACACCCGCAACACGCACGGCACCGGCTGCACGCTATCGGCCGCCATAGCCTCGGGGTTGGCGCTGGCCCTTCCCCCGCGCGAGGCCGTGGAGGAGGCGGTGGCCTACGTGGCCGGCGCCATAAAGCACGCGCTGCCGCTGGGGAGCGGCCACGGCCCGCTGAACCACCACTGGAGGACGCATGCAAAAGCTGCCTAGCGGCCTCTACGTGATCACCGACGAGAAGCTGCTGCGCAGGAAGGACTTTTTGCGCAAGGTGGCCGAAGCCGCGGCCGCGGGGGCGGGTATCATACAGCTGCGCGAGAAAGCGAGCTCCCTGCGCGACCGGCTGGAGCTGGCGCGGGCAGCCGTGAGTGTTGCGCACGCCCACGGCGCCAAGCTCGTCATAAACGACGACCCGCGCCTGGCGGCGGAGATAGGCGCCGACGGCGTGCACATAGGCCGCGACGACGCTTCGGTGGAGGAGGCCCGCGGGCTGCTCGGGCCGCGGGCCATCATAGGCGTGAGCTGCTACGGCGACATAGACCTAGCCGTCAGAATGCAGCGCGCGGGCGCTGACTATGTCTCTTTCGGCGCCTGCTTCAAGTCCCCCACCAAGCCGAAAGAGGCGCTGGCGCCGCTCTCGGTCTTCGCACGGGCGCGTCAGCGGCTGAAGGTGCCGCTGGTGGCCATAGGCGGTATCACGGCCGCCAACGCGCCGTCGGTCTACGCCGCCGGGGCCGACCTGGTCTCGGTGGTAAGTTCGGTATTCGCGCGCGGCCGGGTGGCCGCCGCGGTGAAAGAATTCGAAAGGAGAAACAAATGACGGCTCCAGCTGAACTGCCCCTCGGCAAGATAAACCCCGCCGTGTTCGACGGCCTCATCTACCCCCACCTCGGCGCGCCGTCGCCCGATATCCTGGCCGGGCCCATGCACGGCGTGGACTGCGGCGTGGTACGCGTGGCCCCTGGCCGCGTGCTGGCCATGACGACCGACCCTTTCTTCATAGTGCCGGAGTACGGCTGGGAGCGGGCGGCCTGGTTCGCCTTCCATATCCTGGCCTCGGACATCACCACCACCGGCCTGCGGCCCTCGCATTTGGCCGTGGACCTGAACCTCCCCCTCTCTATCAAGAAAGAGGAACTGGAGTTGATGTGGGAGACCGTGCACCGCGAATGCTTGAAATACGGCGTCAGCGTGGTGACCGGCCACACCGCCCGCTACGCCGGCTGCAATTACCCCATGGTGGGCGGCGCGGTGATGACGGCGCTGGGCGACGAGGATAAGTACGTCACCACGCGCATGGCGCGGCCCGGCGACAGGGTGCTGGTGACCAAGGGCGCCGCGGTGGAGACCTGCGGCCTGTTCGCGGCCGCCTGCCCGCGGCTGGTAGAGGCGGAGCTAGGCGCGGCCGACCTGCGGGAACTGGAGAAGATGTTCTATAAAATGAGCACCGTCGAAGACGCGCTGGCCGCCGCGGACGGCAATGCTCGCGCCGCCGGCGTGACCTCCATGCACGACGCCACCGAGTGCGGGATCTGGGGCGGCCTGTATGAAATAGCCCGCGCCTCCGGCACCGGCATGGCCGTTGACAAAAACGCCATACCGCTGGCGCCGGCCGCCGCACGGCTCTGCGCGCGCTTCGGCATGGACCCTTACGCCGCCATCAGCGAAGGCACACTGATCATCACGGCCAGGCCCGGCTCGGTGCCCGCTCTGCTCTCCCGCCTCGCCGCAAGGAACCTTCCCGCCGCCGTCGTCGGGGAGGTGACGGAACTGGAGCGCGGCATAAAAGTTACGGAGGACGGCCGCACGCGCGACCTCGCCCACCCGGTGAACGACCCCTTCTGGCCCGCCTTCGCCGCCGCGCAGGAGCGTGAAAAAGCGCTCTGACGCGGCCAAAAAGAAAGCCCCGCGCTGGCGGGGCTTTCTTTTTATGCCGGAGGGGGCTCAGCGGTACTTGACCCTGTAAACGTCGAAGGTGGTCCCGCCGATGGTGACGTGCTTGGAGTAGTCGGTGCGGAAGTCCTTCTTGATCAGGTCGTTGACCTGTCCGCTGACGATCAACTCGTCCTTGCCGGCCACGTCCTCGCCCAGTTTGAAGGCCACGTTGACGGCCGCGCCGTAGGCGTCGTCGGCGAAGCGCAGGAGCTTGCCGTGGTGGATGCCCACGCAGATATTGTATTTCTTGAAGTCGGGCAGCGGCTTGTTGCGGCGCTTGAGCCAGCGGTGCATCTCTATGGCGCAGGCCACGGCCGGGCCCGGCTCGGGGAAGGTCAGCATCAGGTTGTCGGCCTTGTTGGACAGCGTCACGCCGCCCATGCGGTGGACTATCTTTTCCAGCCCGTCGTGGCATTTCACCATGTTGTCCATGAACTCTATGATGCCGTGCTCGTGCGTCTTCCGGGAGAAGCCGGCGGAGTCGCAGCAGACCACGGTGAGTTCGGCGGCGCAGGCTTTGTGGATGGCGGCGTCTATCTTGGCGGCCGTACGCGGGGTGCGCTTCCTGGCCAGGTCGAAAAATTGCTTGGTGGTCATGGGTTTAAGCATGAAAAAAGTATAACAAATTCCAAAATACCTTTTTTTACGCTAACACCGCTCGACTCCCAGCCGGGGGACAGCAGGGAGGGGCAGAACGGAGAGGACGCTCGTGGTTTGGCGGCCTACCGCAGGGGGTAGGAACGCAAAACGCGCTCGGCCACACCGTGGCCTCGCTCCGCATTCGCCCTCGGCGCTACGCAAGCCTCGGGCTCATGAGGGTTTTGCTAACCCTACCCCCTGCGGTCTCCGCTGGTTGCTCGCTTTTAATAGTACTGACACGAACAGACAGAGAGGGCCGGCCGGGGAGGGGTTCCTGGCGACTTTGGGGAAAGGGGGCCCCGCCTTAAATTCCCAAGGCGGGGGGAAACCGCGCAACGGTTTCCCTCTGCCCAGGAGCCAGGGGCCCCTCCCCGGCCGGCCCACCCCGGGGTTATATCGGATTTTTTGGGGGTCTTATTAGTCGGCGAAGTGGAAGAGGTAGCGGTTGACGGGGCCGGCGGAGAAGCCGGCCATCAGGGCTATGGCCCAGGCCTCGCCGGAGGCGGCGGCGCGGGCCACCTTAAGCACCGGGATGGGCGCGAGGGCCAGGATGAAGACCCCTGAGTGGAAAGCCAGTTTGGCCGCGTCGGCCGCTATCACCGCGCGGCTCTCCCCCTGGCCCACGTCCCAGCCCAGGCGGGCAGCGGCTATCTCCACATTGCCCAGGTTGCTGTAATAGAGCAGGCCGCCCAGCACCGCGCCGGCTGTAGCCCTGCTCAAAGCTTTGGCCTTTTCGGAGCCTTCCAGGCCCCCGTCCTTATAGGCGGCCCAATTCTTCTTGCGCAGGGCGCTCCAGTAGGCCAGCGCGGTATTTACCCGGCCGTCCTTGCCCAGGTCCGCCGGCCTCTCTATCTTGGCGGCTGCGCGGAAAGGGTTCTCGGGGCGCAGCGCGGGCACGCTGGCGGCGAGCGGTTTGGAGGAGGCCTTAACGGGGCCCGGCTGCGCGGCGGCGCCCGCGGGCCTTGCGGCGCCCTGGGCGGCGCGTACGGCCGGCAGGGCCGCGGAACCGCCGGCTGAAACGCCGTCGAAGAAGCGGGCCGAGCCGGCCTGCGTGGCCAGCGCGCCGGAAGCGGAGAGCGTTTCGAGGCGGGCCAGGGAAGCGGGACGGGAAGCCGCGGGGCGGGCCTGCGCCTGGACCGCCGCGGCCCGGAAGGCCTCGCAGCCGCCGGCCGCGAAGTAGCGCACCTCGGCGCCGAACTCAGGCGTAAAATATTTTTCCGCGGTTTCGATGTCGGAAGACCGCAGTTCGCACTTCTTATAGCGCCCCAGCAGCGAGGAGACCTTCTCCTTTTTCTCGGCCAGCAGCGCCGCGGCCTCGGGCCCGCGCTCTTCGGCCACGCCCGCCAGGAACTCGGCCGTCATCGCCGGCGGCAGCTTGAGCGACTGCTCGGGAGTCCAGCGGGCTGCGGCCTCTTTGTAGACCAGGCCCGGCGCGGCAAAAAGCGGGGAGGCGCAGGCCAGTGCCAGCGCCGCTGCTATAAATATGTTTTTGCGGGGAAACATTTACAACTATAGTGTAGCTCACGCGGCGAGGCGGCGGGAGCGGCCAAGTGCCTACGATGACAAAATAAAAGGGCCTACGACCACGTAGGCCCTTTCCCGCGTCGCGGCAAAACTTACAGTTGGTTAAACATGAACTTGTGCACCAGGCCCTTGATGGGCATGTAGGGGATCCCCAGGTCTTTAACCTTCCTGGCGTGCTTGGCGGCGGCGATGTCGTTGCGGAAAGCTGCGTCCAGGTCGGCCACGGCCTGCCGGTCGGAGAAGTTCACGGCGATCTCCATCACGTAGCGCTGCGAGCGCGGCTGCAGGTTGTAGGAGCCGATGACGCCGTAGGCGCCGTCGACCGTCATGAACTTGGAGTGCAGGCGGTGATGGAGGCCGCCCTCTTTCAGGTAGACGTTGGCGCCGGCCTGCACCAGCTCGGGGAAGCTGCCCAGGATCATGGCGCTCATCATCTTGTCGCCTATGGTCTCGAGCGAGTTGGAGAGGATGTTCACTTCCACCCCGCGGGCCCTGGCGTCCAGCAGAGCCTGCTTCATAGCCGGGGGCAGCACGATGATGGCGTTCTCGATATTGATGCGCGTGCGGGCGGCGTAGACCGCGCGCAGCATGGACAGCAGGATATAAGGCTCCTTGCCGGGGGCGTTCACGACTATCGCGGCGTCGGCCCCGCCGGCGGCCGCGCCGTCGTAGGCGGCGGCGTCGGCGCGCAGCGCCAGGCCGTCCCCGGCCGCCTGCGCGTTCCAGGCGCCGGCGAAGAATTTCATCGCGTCCTTAAGGGCGGGGCCCTGCACCAGCACGTCGGTGTCGCGCCACTTCTCCACGCCGGCCATGTGCGAGTATTCGTTGCCGATGTTCATGCCGCCCAGCACGGCGTACTTGCCGTCGACTATCAGGATCTTGGAATGGAATTCGTAATAATTTTTAGCGGCGGGCTGGTAGCGCAGCACCGGGATGCCGGCGGCGGCGATCTTGGCCAGGATGCCCTTGTCGTAGAGGCCGGCGGTGTCCTTGTCTATCATCAGCCGCACGTCGAGCCCCTCGTTCTTTTTGGAGATCAGCAGGTCGGCCGTGTGGTGGCCGGTCTCGTCGTCGTAGAAGGCCCAGGTTGTCAGGTACACGCTTTTTTTAGCGCTCCGGATCAGCTCGGCGCGCTTGGAGAACGAGGCCGGGCCGTTGATGAGAGGGACGATCCTGTTGCCGGAGGAAAAGGGAGTCTGCTGAACCGCGCCGAGACCGGCCAGGAAGGCGCGGGTGTCGGAAACCGGCGCGCCGGGGCGGGTGAGCCCCAGGTGGCGGGCCGTAAGCTCGTCCCAGCCTTCCACGGCCTGCACGCCGGGCACCTGCCCGGTGGATTCCAGCTCTGCGCCGATGTACATCGAAAGCACGCGGGCCGCTTCTTCGGGCTTCATCTTGGCGCCGGCGGGGAAGAAGCGCGCCAGGCGCGGGTCGCTCAGCACGCCGACCACCACGGGCTCCAGGACTCCCTCCTTATGGGCGAGGGCCAGCTGGGCGACGATGGCGTCGTCCACGCGGGAGGGGTGGTTCCAGTTGGAGGTGATCTGTTTTACCATGCGCTCTTTGAAAGCGGCCACCAGCTTGTCCCGGTCCTCGCGGGAAACGGACACGGCGGCCGGGGCGGAAACTTCGGGGGCGGGGGCGAGGCGGTCGGCAAGCGGCAGCGCGGCGCCGAGCTGGCCGAGGGCTGACTGGCCGTAACTCAGGTCCGCGAAACAGGCGAGGAAGATGGCGAAGAAGGCGATGAAGAGGGCGTTGAAAATTTTAAGGTCGTAGACGAGGGTTTTATTTACCATGCCTATAGTTTAGCGCCCGCGGCGGCGCTTTAAAAGGGCCGTTGGGGCCCACAAGCGTGATAAAAGGACCTAGCGGAAAGGACAAAGGACCTAGCGGCGGCGTGAGGTTTTACCGGTTTTCGGCGTTCCCGGACAGCAGGCCGGCGTAATCGCGCAGGGCCCGGCCGGCCGCGCCCAGGGCGCCTTTGAAAGGATACATCGGCGGGTCCTCCTCGAGCTTCTCTATCACCAGCAGCCCGTTACCTATGCCCTCGAGGCGGATGAAATCCGCGGCTTCGCCCAGGGCGGCGCGCCAGGCGTCCCAGTGGGCCTCACGGCCGGGGAGGTTGGCGTCGTCCACCACCGCGTAGCCGCCTACCGCCATGGCCGGGAAAATGTCGTAAAGCGCGGCCTCCGGGTCCCAGCCCTCGTGCGGCGCGTCTATCAGCGCCAGGTCGAAGGGTCCAAGCGCGCCCAGCAGGCCTTTAGGCAGCGCGTGGGCCAGCAGCAGCCGCGGCCCGTAAAAGCGCGGCCGCAGCGGGGCCACCCGGAACTCCACCTTTGCCGGGCAGCCGGAGGTTTCCACCGCCTCACGGGCCATGGCGGAATAGCGCGGCGAGCTGTCTATGGACAGCAGGTAATTCCCTTCCTGGGCCGCCGTTTCGCGGGCCAGGACCAGCGTAGAGAAGCCGGAGCCGAACTCCAGCGCGCGGCGCGCTTTGAGGGCGCGGGCGAAAGCCGCCACGAAGCGGCACGAAGAAGGGTCCAGCGCCCAAGGGCCCGGATGCTCCATCCGTGACACGTTGATCTTGTCCATCTCGGCTACCGCCGCGGCTATGTAAGGGTTCATATTATAACCAGTCCGTTGAGCGCGGCCCGCAGTTCAGCAGCAGGTCCAGCGCCGACATGTCCGGCTCGAAGCCGGGAAAAGCCTGCGGGTACTTCCGCGGCTCGAACTCCTGCCACGCCAGCTTTATGCCGGCGTAGCTGAAAACATTGGGGTCCAGGTAGGCCCTGGCGCCCGCGCCGGAGAGGTATTCCCCCGCCCCGGCCGCCGCGCAGAGGCGCGCCAGCCGCGCGCTGGAAGCCTCCTCCACCTTGAATTCCGAAGAGAACCGCACCGGCGTTTTTATGGCGAAGGCTTCCTTCAAAAAATCCATCGTGGCTATGGCCAGATCGGCCAGCAGCCGGTAGTCGCGCGAGTAGAGCCGCTCCAGGGCCGGCAGGTGCTCCTTAAAAAAAGGCGCCCTGGCGTAGTTCATCTTGATCGCCTGCAGGTGGTCGCCCAGCCAGGTGCCGCCGCGGTCCAGCTCAACCTCGTTTATCTTCTGCGAGAAGCGGCCCTTGGACAGCACCGGCGCCGTGAGGTACTGCCAGCCGCGCGGCGTGCGGATGCGGTTGCGGTTCTGGAACTCGCGCTTCTCGTACTGCACGTCGTCGAGGTAAATGAACAGGTCCGCCGCCCGCAGCTTGGCGAAGAAGCGCAGGCCCGGCCAGTACTGCAGTTGATGTATGGCTGCTTTCATTTGCAGGCCGCGTTCAGCGCGGCTTCCTCGCGGTTACTATTAGCGCCGAACCGGCGTAAACCCTGCCCAGCGTGGCCAGCCAGACGGCCTGCGCCAGCAGATAGTATAGAACTTTAAGGGCGGCGGTAAAAAATGTTCCAAGGCCGCCGCCGGAGCCATAGGGGTCGCCGGAAGTGGGCCTGGAGTTGCGCACGGAGACGTCCGTGAAGCCCGCCCGGCCCAGCAAAGCCCGCAGCGAGCCCGGCGTAAAATTAAAATTGTGGATGACGGAAGGGCGCGCGCCCAGGAACCTGAAAAAGCCGCGCAGCTCCAGCCTGTAGAGCGTCACGTGGAAAGCCGCGTTGAACTCGCGCAAATACAGCAGGCCGCCCGGTTTGAGCAGGCGCGCGGCTTCGGCGGCCGCAGCCGCCGGCGCGTCCATCTGGCTAAACACCTCGAAGGCAGTAACCGCGTCGAAAGCCGCGGCCGGCAGGCCGGCCGCTTCCACCGGAGAAGTCTGCACCTTGAACCCGGCGCCTGCCGCGCGCGCCGCCAGCCCCGGCTCTATCTCCACGCCTTCGGCGCTCCAGCCGCGCGACGCGGCCGCGGTCAGGAACTCTCCGCCGGCGCAGCCGATATCCAGCAGGCGCCCCGGCCGTCCGGCCGCCGCGCCCAGCAGGTCCAGCGCCGCCTTGAATATTTTTTTCTTAGAGCTGTTGTAGACCAGCTCTTCCCTGGCCGGAGCGTAAGCCGGCGCGTGGAAAACCTTTTGAACCCGGTACGCCAGCCCGCAGGCGGCGCATTGCCGCAGCCCCGCCTCCGTTTCGCAAACGCCCCCACCACAGGCCTGGCAGGCGGGTAGCGTCATCCGATCAGTTCCTCGGCAGCGGCCAGCACGTCCTGCGGCGTCACGGCTTCCAGGCAAATCGGGTTGGGGCAGTGGAATTTATAGCAGGGCGTTTCGCAGCCTGGCATATCTTTGCGCACGATCCGTTTGCGGGCCTCCGGCACCGACGGCGCGAACCGCCAGTGGTCGCCCGGCCCGAAGATGCAGACCGTTTTGGCGCCCACGGCCGCGGCCAGGTGCATGGGCCCAGTATCGTTGGTTATGAACACGTCCATCAGCCCGTAGAGGGCGGCGTTCTGGCCCAGCGTGTAAAGCCCCGCCGAGTTAAAGACGCGGTCCGAAACCTTGAGCGCTTCGCAGAGCTCCTTCTCTTCGGCCGAGCCTGTCACAACCAGCAGCGCCGAAGGATATTTCTGCAGCAGCAGGGCAGCCAGCGCCTTCCACCGATCAAGCGGCCAGCGCCGAGAAGGGCGGAAAGCCCCCGGGTTCAGCCCGATCAGCGGCCTGCCGGAAAGGCCCCGGGCGGCCAGGTCTACAGAGAGGCTTTTCTTGTCTTCCAGTGAAGGCTCGTATCCGATCACGAAATCGCGCTGCTCTATGCCGAGCGGCGGCAGCAGCCGCGCTATCAGTTCCACGGCGTTCTTCTTCTCTATGAACTCCTCGAAAACCGTATGGGTACCGGCGGCCCCGAGGCCGGCCTGGACGCGGCACGAAGAAAGCGCCGGGGTCACGAACCAGTTTATCAGGCGTGCCTTAAGCAGCCCGCCGAATGAAGAGACCAGGCTGAAGTTGACCAGCGCGTCGAAACCTTCCCGCCGCAGCGCCAGCAGCACGGTAAAGAATTTAAGCAGCGCCGCCGGCCCGCCCAGGCGGTAGCGGATCGGCACCGAGTGCACCCGGTCTATGCCCGGTATGCCGGCAGCCAGTTCCTTGGACCTGTCTATCGTCAGCACCTCGAGCCTGGCGTCCGGATAGGCAGCCTTTAGCACCCGCACGGCCGGCGTCATCATCACGATGTCACCGAGCCCGGCCATGTTCACCAGCAGGATCTTCCGGCGGCCGCGCACGCTCCAGGAGCCGCTGATGGCGGCCGGCGGGTTGCGTTTATTATGCTCGTGCCAGAGCTGGAAGACGGAAGCCGCGTGGATGCGGTCATAAAGATTGCGGCGGCCGGAGGCGTGCTCGGCCAGCATGGCGGCCACGCCCTCAGGCGACAGCACGCCGGCGGCCTTTACCGCGGCCGGGCTGAGTATCTCCGCGGTAAAGCCTTTCAGGTCGCGCTCCTGCCAGCGGGCCAGCGGAACCTGGAAGCCGCGCTTGGGCGCGCTCAGCGTGGCGGGCGGCAGGCGGCCCGCCATGGCTTTCTTGAGCAGGTACTTGAGCGAAAGACCGCGCGTTTTGGCGGCCAGCGGCACGCCGGCCATTAATTCCACCAGGCGCGTGTCGGTAAAGGGCACCCGCAGTTCCAGCGAACTGGCCATCGAGGTCCTATCGGCGAGGCAGAGCAGGTCGGACGGCAGATAGTTGCCCAGCTCGAAGGGCAGTATGCCGTCCGGACCCGACGGAGAACCGGGCAGGCGCAGCTGCGCCCCGCCCAGCGCCGCGAACAGGGCCGGCGAATAAAAGCCCTTTTTTTCTTCGGCACCGAGGAAAGAGATCCAGGCGTTATACGCCCCGGGAAAGTCGGCCGCGCCGGAGCCGAAAAAACGCTTGAGGCGGCCCGGCACGTTGAAAGACGAGCGGCTCTCCGGCAGCAGCGAGAGGGCGCCGCCGGCCAGCCGGCGCAGCGGCCCGGGCACCCTGAGATAGGCAGGCAGGAAGCGCGCGGCAATATGGCGCGGATACCCGGCGAAAAGTTCGTCCCCGCCTATGCCGGCCAGGGCCACAGTCACGGCGCGCCGGGCCTCTTTCGCCACAAGGTAGGAGGCTATCGCGGAAGAATCGGCGAAAGGTTCGTCAAAATGGCCAGCCAGTTTCCTGATCACCGCGCCTATGTCGGGGCTGACCGGGACCTCCAGGTGTTCCGCGCCGAAATAGGCGGCCGTGGCGCGCGCGGCCGCCGTTTCGTCGAACCCCGCGTCTTCTCCGGAGAAGCCGGCGGTGAAAGTCTTTACCCCCCGCCCGGAGTGCTCGGCCATGAAGGCCAGCAGGCAGGCGGAGTCTACGCCCCCGGACAGCAGCAGCCCCAGCGGCACGTCGCTGATCAGCTGCTCCTTTACACTTTTGGACAGCAGCTCGCGGATGTTCTCAAGGTAAAATTCTTCCGGTTGGCCGGCCAGGTCCGGCGGCTTCAGCTCCCAGTATTTCTCTATGCGGGCCGAGCCCCCGCGGAAAACCAGCAGCGAGGCCGGCTCCAGCTTGTTCACTCCCTTGTAGACGGTCAGCGGCGCAGGGATGTAGAGGTAGGTGAAGTAATAATCCAGCGCGGCCGAGTCCAGGTCGCCGCAGAGCCCCGGCACAAGCCGCAGCGCCTTCAGCTCCGAAGCAAAGTAGAGGCGCCCGCCGGCCAGCGCGTAGTAGAGCGGCTTTATGCCGAACTGGTCGCGCGCCAGCAGCAGCTTGCGCGCGCGCGCGTCCCAGAGCGCGAACGCGAACATGCCGCGCAGCAGCGCCGGGAATTTCTCCCCGTGCTCCTCGTACAGGTGCACCAACACCTCGGTGTCGGTATTTGTGCCGAACTTATGCCCGGCGGCTTCCAGGTCCCGCCGCAACTCCCGGAAATTGTAAATCTCGCCGTTGAAGACCACGCAGACGGTTTTATCCTCGTTATAGACCGGCTGCGAGCCGGTGGCCAGGTCTATGACCCGCAGCCGGCGCATGCCGAGGGAGACGGCTTCTCCTTCGGAAAAGAAGCCGTCTTCATCGGGCCCCCGGTGCTCGAGCGAAGCTGCCATGGCGCGCAGCAGCCCGTCGTTATCGACCCCGGCGAAGCCGCAGATGCCGCACATCAGCGTGGCCTTCCTGAAAATCGCGATACTGGCTTTTTCATTTCAGTCGTCCTATCCGGCCCCGCAAAGGGCCTCCCCCTCAATCAAAAACTGTATCCTCCGAGGGCCCGGGCTTCCAGCCGCAGGCCGCGGGGTCGTGCCGCACTTTTTTAAGCAGGTAAAAGCTGAAGGTCGAAAACCCGGGGAAGCGCCCGTTGACCAGTTCCAGCAGCGGCCAGGGCAGCGGGTAGAGGTTGGAGCCGGCGCAGTCGGCTACGCGGAAATTAGGATTGCGGCGCAGGAAAGCCAGCATGGCCGAATGCGCGAAGCTGCGCACGTGCGGCCCGTCTATGGCGCTCGAGAGGGGCTGCCTGCCCAGCAGCAGCAGCCCCCTGTTGTAGAGGCCTGCGAGGTTGGGCACGCCGAGCAGCAGCCAGCCGCCCGTTTTGACGACGCGGTCCATCTCCGCGAGCGGCCGATAGATATTTTTCAGGTGTTCGAGCACCTGGTTGCAGATCACCAGGTCGAAGGACTCGTCGGCGAAAGGGAAAGGCGCCCTTTCGATATCAGCGTCGTAGACGCTTATTTTACTCCGCGCCGCCTCCGCGTAAGCCCGGTTGGTCTCTATGCCTGCGACGTCTTTAAGCGGAACCCCAAGCAGGGCGGCGTAGACCTCCGTCTTGGCCGCGCGCCCGCAGCCCACGTCCAGCAGCGAAGAGGCCTTTACGCCAGCCAGCAGGCGCATGACCGCCTTGTGCACGCGCAGGCCTTCCTCCGGGGATTTTATCAGCCAACGACTTAACCGGCTAAGGAGTCCTGTCATCCAAGTAATTCTCCGTACAAAGCTTCATGCTGCCCGATCATGCTCCGGAGCGAAAAGTTAGAGCCGGCGGCCTCGCGCCCGGCCGCGCCAAGGGAAGCGGCCAACGCCCTGTCTCTGGCCAGCCGCTTTATGGCCGCGCCCAGCGCCGCGCCGTCCCCGGGAGGCACCAGCAGCCCGGTAACCCCGTCCGCCACGCTTTCTTTTATCCCCTCGATAGCGGAAGCCACTACGGGTTTGCCGGCCGCCATGGCTTCAAGCGCCGCCATGGGGAAGCCCTCCCGCAGCGAGGGCAGCGCCACCACGCCGGCCGCGTTCAGCAGCGGGACGATGTCGGCCACGAAACCGGCGAAAATAAACCTCGGCCCGAGACCCAGTTCGCGCGCCCGCGCCTTCAGCTCAGCCTCCAGCGGGCCGGTGCCGGCGAGCAGGTACGTTACGCCTGGACCCGAGGCCGCCGCGGCGTCCAACAGCGTGAACAGGCCTTTCTCCCGGCTCAGCCGGCAGAAAGCCGCGGCCAAAAAAGTTCCGGGCGGCACGCCGTAAGCGGCCCGGGCCCGCTCGGCCTCTCCGGGCGCGCAGGCGCAGCGCGCCGGGTCCACCCCGTTATAGATACGGACCACGCGCTCCGGCCGCAGGCCGCGCCTGGCCAGCAATTTGGCGCGGATATGGTCGGCCACCGCCACGAAGCGGCTGGTGTAGCGGGAAGAAAACCGGTCCAGCGCGGTGTAGGCCGCCCTCCTGAGAAAGCCCACGTCGTACTCTTCCACTGGGGAGGCTATGGTGGAAACGGCGGCGACGCCGGCGGCGCGGGCCGCCAGCCTGCAGTAGAAATCGGCGCGCGCGCCCTGGCTGTGCACCACGCCGATCCCGTTAGCGCCGATGATGCCGCGGAGCGCGGCGACGGCGCCGGGGCTGAAGAGGCGGCGCAGGTCCAGGTTCAGCACCTTCGCCGCGCCGGCGATCTCTTCCAGGAACTGCGCCGAGGCGGTGCCGCCGGTCAGGCAGGCGGCGTACACCTCGAACCGGCTCTTGTCCAAACCGTTAATGAGCTGCGCGAAGGCCCGCTCCCCGCCGCCGTAGCGCTCGTTCTCTATGGCGTAGAGGACGCGTATTTTTTGCGCGGTCATGCGGCCCCCTTTCCAGCCGCCGCGGCGTAGACCGCGGCGTATTTGCGCGTCATGGCTTCGGCGGTAAAATCCGCCCGCACCAGGCCCCTGGCGGCGGCCGCCATCCTCGCGGCGGCGGCGGGCTCGTCGAGCTGCGCGGCTATCGCGGCGGCCAGGCGCGCTGGATCTTCCGGCGGCACGGCCAGCCCGGTAACTCCGTTTTGCAGGACGTCGGCATGCCCGGGGATGGCCGTAGCCGCGCATGGCCTGCCGGCCAGCATAGCTTCGCAAAGCGCCAGGCTGAGCCCCTCCCAGCGCGAGCCGGAGGCGTAAACGTCGCAGGCTTCCAGCAGCCGCGGGATATCCGCGCGGCGGCCGAGAAAGACTACCCGGCCGGCCACGCCCAGGCGGCCAGCCAGCGCCTTCAGGGCCTCCAGGTCTTCGCCGTCCCCGGCCAGAGCCAGCCGCAGCGCCCTTCCCCGCCCGACAAGCAGCGCCAGGGCTTCTATCAAAGTGTCCTGTCCTTTCTGCCGGGCCAGCCGGCCGGCGCAGAAGATAATTTTTTCTCCGGGACCGGCGCCAAGTTCGGCGCGCAGTCCGGCGCTATCGCCGGCCGGGGCGGCGGGCTCTATCCCGTTCTGTATGACCGAAACGCGCCTGAGCAGGCAGCCGGCCGGGGCCGCCTCCTCCATAATCCCCCGGGAGCAGAAGATCACGGCGCGGCAGAGGCAGAAGGTGGCCCGGTTGAGGAGCCGCCAGTAGACCGGCTCGCTGGAAATAGGGTTCTCCACGGAATGGACCACGCGCAGCCAGGGGACAAGAACACCCAGCAGGCGCACGGGCACGGAAAGTTCCGGCATGCTGGTTTTCACGAGGTCCGGCCTGCGCGCGAACAGCTCCCGCAGCAGCCGGGCCCAGGCCGCAAAGTCCAGGAAACGGCGCGCCCTCAGGAAGACAACTTCGGCGCCGCAGGCCCTGAAGTCGGGCGCCAGCGTTTCGTCGCCCCAGAAGGAGCAGACGGTAAGGAGGAAGACTTCCTTGTCCAGGTGGCGGGCCAGGCTGAGAATGACCCGCTGCGCCCCGAATGGGGCCAGGTCGTGCAGGAAAAAGAAAACGTGTATTTTGCGCTGCATTTGCGGCCGGCCGCGGGCGCCCGGGACGGCAACGATATTATAGATAATATAGCCGGCCCCGGGCTCGGCGGCGCGGGGCCTATTTGCTACAATCCGTATCTGATGACAAGCGGACCCGATCTGCCTGCCGGCGGGCAGGACCTCCGGAGAACCTGGCCCTGGCTGCCCGCGGCTGCCGTTCTCGGCTTCCTGGCCCTGCTGGCCGGCTTCTACCTGCGCCGGATAAGCGCCGCGCCCCCGCTCATCTACGACGAGGTCTACTATTTCGCCCTGGCCAAGTACCTGCTGGCCGGCTACGGCTACGCCGACGCCTGCTTCCCCGGCGTGCCCGCCCACCTGCATTACCCGCCGCTGACCTCGCTGTGCACCGCGGCAGCCATTAAACTCTTCGGCGAGAACTTTTTTCTGCTCCGCGCCCTGCACCTGCTGGCCGGCTTCGCCGCGCTGCTGCCCGCGTACCTGCTGGTCAAAAGAACGGACGGGCGCGGCAAAGCGCTGGCCGTGGTGCTGCTGACCGCGGCCTCGGCCGGCGTGCTGCCGGCGCTGGCCGTCATCCGCTCCGACCTGCCTTTCCTGCTATTCTCTTATACTTTCCTGCTGTTCGCCGAGAAACTCCGCAGCGGGGAGGACCGCTCGCCCGCCGGCTACGCCGCGGCCGGGCTTTTCCTGGCGCTGTGCTGCCTGTCGCGGCAGGTGGGCGTGGTCATGCTGCTCGTCCTCCCCGCCGCCCTGCTGGCCGGGGCCGGGGGCGCCGCCCGCAAAAAGCTCCTGCTGTTCTCCGCCGTAGGTCTGCTCGCTTACACCGCTTACTTCTTTGTTTCCGGGGCCGGCTCGAATTATCTGCGCGTGGTATCGGCCGCGGAGGAAAGCTGGCAATTCTCACCGGCCGCTTACCCGTTCATACTGCTCAAGAACGCCTACGCTATGCTCTTCTACGGTTTCCCCCCGTCGCTGAGCGGCCTGCGCTTCGAAAGCAGGAACTATTTCGCGCTCGCGCTGTCGCTGCTAACGCTTGGCGGCTTCCTCCTCCGCTTGCGCCGCGGGCCGAAGGCGCCGGAACTGTACTTCGCGGTCTACGGCCTGCTGCTCCTCCTTACCCCTTCCACAGAGGCGGTCGCGGTGCGCACCCTGGTCGCGCTGGCCCCGGTTTCCTTCCTTTTCCTGCTGACAAGCCTGGAGGCCGCGCCCTTCCTGCGGGAACGGACGGCGCCTCTTACCGGCGCCCTGCTGGCGGGATTGCTGGCCGTGCAGGCCTTGGCGCCGGAGTCCCGGCCGGTGCGCGAAGCCGCACGCCTGGCCGCGGGGACCGGGGAACTAGTAGCGTGGGCGGCGGCCAATACAAAGCCCGGCGCCGTTTTCCTCAGCAACAACCCTCACGCGCTGCATCTCTACGCCGGCAGGCAAAGCGCCCGGAGCAGCCATTATTTCCCGGTGCCAGCGCTGCGGCGGCCGGATACCGCACTTGCCTGGCTGGATGACAACAATGTAGATTATATCGTCCCGGACAATTTCTGGGAGAGAAGCGCGAAAGAAATTTCCCCCGCGCTGGCCGCCTGCCCGGCCTGCTTCGAGAAACGCTTCGCGGGCGGCGTCTTCACGGCCTACGCGATAAACAAGCCGGCGCTGCGCGCCAGGCTGGGGGCCAGGTAGCGGCACCAATGGAAAAACCCGAAGTCTCGGTCATCATCATAAGCTACAACACCGCGGACCTCCTGCGCCGGTGCCTCCGCTCCCTGCCGGCGGGGCTGCCGGGAACGCCCTACGAGGTGTGGGTCGTGGACAACGCCTCGGCCGACGGCAGCGCCGAAATGGTGCACGCGGAATTCCCCGCAGCCCGCCTGATCCTGAATACGGAGAACCTCGGTTTCGCCAAGGCCAACAACCAGGCGCTGCGGCTGATGACCGGCGCGTATGCGCTCCTCCTCAACAGCGACGCCATGCTGGAGCCGGGCGCGGGACGCGCGCTTTTGGACTTCATGAAAGCGCGCCCGGCGGCCGGCATGGCCGGGCCGCTGCTGCTCGACGGGGAAGGCCGCGCGCGGCCCTCCACCTACCCGCTCCCCGGCTTCTGGAACGAGCTGGTGAAAGCGACGAAGTTCTACGCCCTGCTGCCCGCCGGCGCGGCCGGGCGGCTGCTGCTCGGCTCGTTCTTCGACCACAAGAGCGCCGCCAGGGTGGGCCGCCTGACCGGCGCCTGCGTGCTGGTGCCGAAAGCAGTAATAGACAAGGTCGGGCTCCTGTGCGAGGATTTCTTTTTCTACGGCGAAGTGCACGACTGGTGCTGGACGATGATAGAGCGGGGGCTGGAGATCTGG
This sequence comes from Elusimicrobiales bacterium, assembly GCA_028688015.1. Taxonomy (GTDB): domain Bacteria; phylum Elusimicrobiota; class Elusimicrobia; order Elusimicrobiales; family UBA9959; genus UBA9959. The sequence goes on from JAQTZB010000004.1 coordinate 113,010, forward strand.
TTCTACCCCGGGGCCGCGGCCGTGCACCTCGGGGGACAAAGTTCCAAAAAGAAGTGGGACAGCGTACGGGCCCTGCTGGTAACGCTGGACGCCCACGACCGGATGCTCGGCCGCCACAAACAGCGCTGGCTGATAGGCCTGATGTACGCCGCGGCCCTCGCCGGCAACGCGGCAGCGCTGGCCTACCGCGCCGCCTTCCGGCCGCGGCGGGACGAAACCGAGACGGCGCGCCTGCGCGCCGAGACGCGCTGGTATCTCTCTAAACTCTTCCGGGCGCCGCTGCCGGCGGGCCGGGACTAAGGATCGCACATGGATGCTCTCTGGAACAAACTCCTGGCCGCCTACCCGCCCCAGAAACGGGACTGGGACAGCACCTACCCGTGGATCTATTATGTCGCGAGGCCGCTCTCTTTCCCCCTGAGCTGGCTCCTGCTGAAGGCGAGCGCCACGGCCAACCACGTTACCGTCTTTACCGCCGCGCTGGGCTTCGCGTCGGTGCCGCTGCTGGCCGCCGGCACGGCCGGGTACATGGCGCTGGGCGGGCTCTGCCTGGTGCTCTATACGGTCTTCGACTGCGTGGACGGTAACATGGCCAGGGCCTGCCCGGAAACCGGCTCTCCCGCCGGCCAGTTCTGGGGCGAACTGGTGGGCAACTTCTACCTGGTCTGCTACATCCCGCTGGGCTTTTCGCTGGGCGGCTATTGGCCGGCGCTGGGCGCGCTGGTCACGGTCTGCAAGCTGCTGGTGGTCAATATCCGCAACAATTTCTGGCAGACCCTGGGCGGGCTGTGGGAGGGCTCGAAAAAGTCTTCCGGCTTCGTCCCGCACACCGGCAGGTGGTATTACAAGGTCTACAACAACCTGACCGACCCGCAGGCCCATATCTTCCTGCTGCCCCCGCTGATAATCGCGGGGCGGGCGCGGGAATTCCTGGGCGCCAGCCTGGCTGTAGCCGCGGCCGACCTCGCTTTCATCCTTGTCTTTTACCTGCTGCGGGCGCGGCGCGTCGGCTCGCGCATGGGCCAGACGCTTTGACCCCGCCGAAGACCATGAAGATCTCAGTGATAATACCGACGAGAGACCGCCAGGAAGTGCTGGCGGAGTGCCTGCGCGGCTACGCGGCGCAGGACTACGGCGGGGAATTTGAACTGCTGGTGGTGGACGACGGGTCCGCGGCCGGCGCGCAGGCGGAGAAAGCCCCGGCGGGGCTGCCGGTAAAATACCTGCGGCAGCCGGCCAGGGGCCCGGCGGCCGCGCGCAACCTTGGGATCCGCGAGGCCACCGGCGACCTGCTGCTGTTCACGGGCGACGACATGCTGCCGGAAAAGGGCCTGCTGGCCGCGCACGCGGCGTTTCACGCGGCCCGGCCAGGCAGCGAAACCGCCATGCTGGGGCGCGCCGCCTGGGACCCGCGCGTGCGGCCCTCGCCGTTCGCGCGCTGGCTCGAGGCCGGGGGCCCGCAGTTCGGCTTCGGTAAATTCTCTCCGGGCCAGCGCGTGTCTGCCTTCTGGACCGCCAACCTCTCGGTCAAGAAAAGTTTCCTGCTGTCCCACGGGGTCTTCGACGAGGATTTTGCCCACGCCGCCGGAGAGGACGTGGAGCTGGGCACGAGGCTGCAGGCCGCCGGCCTGGAGATAATCTACAATCCGGAGGCGTCGGTGCGGCACTTCCACCGCGTGACCTTTGCCGCATACTGCCGCCGCCAGGAGCTGGCTGGGCGGGCGCACGCCCTGTTCCTGAGCAAGCACCCGGAGCAGGCGGGCCCGGCTGCCGCGGCGGCGCCGCCCTGGAAGGCCCTCATGGCCTCGGCTTCGCCCGCGCTCAGGTACCTCATAGACCTGTCCGACCGCGCGGGAATAGAGCTGGACCCCAGGTGGTACGACCTGGTCCTCTCCTATTATTTCCGGCGCGGGCTGCTAGCCGGCGCCTGAATTATTTTTCTATTAGCCAGAAGTTGTGCAGGCTCAGCCGGTGGAACCTCTCCAGCGGTTTCTGGAACCGCATGAAAAGTTCTTTCACGCTGTACGCGTACGGCATCCTGCGGTGGGCGATCCAGGGAAAGATACCTTCCAGCAGGTCGTTCCTGCCGCCTATAACCGAAAATTTTTTAAACCCGGCGCCGCCGAAAACCCGGCGCACGCGACCCGGGGTCATGAACTGCTCCAGCGCCTGCGGGGCCCAGCGGTCGAACGGCGCCCACGAATCCTTCCCGTAGAATCCTGCCGCCTCCTCGAACCACTTAACCATCCCGGCGACGTTGCTGTAATTGGGTACGGACAGGAATACAGCACCCCCGGCCCTCAGCACCCGCCTGAATTCAGCGGCCGCTCTCGCCTGGTCGGGCACGTGTTCGAAGCTGTCTATGCAGAACACATAGTCGAAAGAGGCATCTTCGAAAGGCAGCGCCTGGCTGTCCGCCAGCACGATATTGGGCGTCACCTTGCGCGACAGCGCCACCGAAGTTTCGGAGATGTCCGCGCCGGTGTAGTCCACGCCCCTGGCCTTGCAGTAGCGGGCGAACCACCCCGAGCCGCACCCTGCGTCCAGGACCTTCTTCCCCGCTAGGCCGACGCCGAGGTCGGCCAGGGTCTCCGTCAGGTACGGGTGGCCATAATCCGGCGAGCTGCCGATCCCGCCGAAAGGGGAGCTTATCATGCCGGGGTTCCTGTCGTAATAGCCGGCTATCCCGGCGGCGGCGCCGCGGTCCAGGATGAAGATCTTCCTGACTACGCTCCCGAAATTGGTGAACCGGGGCAGCAGCCGCAGCGGCAGGAAGAGGGCGCGCAGCAGGCTAGAGCCGGCGGAGGCGGCGCCGCGGTCCCAGACGTCGGGGGCCAGGGCGGCGGTAAGGCGGCCGAGCGCTCCGGCCAGAAAGGAGGAATCGAGGACCATGGCCGCGAAATGCAGCAGGTTGTTCTCGTTGGGCACGGTCTTGAAAGGGATCCCGCGCGCGGCGAGTAAAGCCGCTATCTCGCGCTCCTCCGGCAGACCCTTGCGCCGGTGTTCCTCGAGCCAGCCGGGGATTTCCTTGCCGCCGCGCTTGTAGTAGTTAAAAAGTCTTTCTTCCCAGGGTCCGTAGCTCTCCTTGACCGGGAAGGAAAGGAACACTTTGCCGCTGCAGACCCGCCAGAGCTCCAGCACCGCCTTCTGCCTGTCCCCGGCGTCCACGTGCTCCAGCGCGTCGCTGCAGACGACCACCGGAAAAGCCCCGTCCGGGAAAGGCAGGGCCAGGACCGAGCCGTCTATCGGCGTGAAGTCGGCGGTTTCGGCGGCGGGGCAGGCGCCGAAGCAGGGATCCACTCCGGTGATCTTCAGCCCCGGCAGATAAGCTCTCAACCCGGCCGCCCCTCCCCCCACTTCCAGCAGGCGGGCCGGCGCCTCGCGCTTCACCAGCAGCGACAAGGGCAGGTAGCGCAGGAACTGGTTCAGCATTTCCCGCCCCCCAGGCACGCGGCCAGCGGCGCCAGGACGCGCCCGGCCAGGCCGCGGTCATAGGCGTCCAGGCAGCCGGCGCGCAGCACCACGGCGGAGTAGGCCGCGGCGAAAACGGCACCCTCGGCCGCCAGCAGCGTCAACGCACCCGGCCGACCAAGTTGCGGCCAGCGCAGCGAGACCCAGTAATTCAGGCCCAGAAAAACGGAGGCGGGCACGGCGGCGGCCAGCAGCGGCGGCAGCAGCAGGCGCCTGGCCGCCTCGGCAGTGGATACGCCAAGCAGCGCATGCAGTCTGCCGAAGAAATACAGCGGGCCCAGCACCAGGGAAACCGCCGCGGCCAGCGCGGCTCCGGCGAAACCCAGCCACTGGATGAGCGCGGCGCTGAGCAGCAAATTGGAAACGCCGCTGATGATGGCGGCGCGCATCTGGAATTCCGGCCTGCCCTTCGCCGCTCCTACGGAAGTGCCGGCCCCGGCGAGCAGGTTCACCAGGTAGCCGCCGCCGAGTATCTGCACCACCAGCGCCGCGCCCTCGTAGCCGGGTCCCATCCAGGCCTGCATCAGCGGGCGCGCCGCGCTTATAGCGAAGAAGACCAGCGGCACTCCGGTAAGGGCGAGGTATTTGGAGCCGCGCAGGTAAAGCTCGGAAAGCTTCTCCTGTTCGCTCCGCGCGTCCAAGTCCGCCGCCGCCGGCAGCAGCGCGGACACCAGCAGCAGCGGCAGCTGCCGCACGCTCATGGCTATGGTGGAGCCCAGCTGGTAGAGGCCCACGGCGCCCACGTTCAGAAAATAGGCGATCAGGAGGCGGTCGGCCTGGAACACCAACAGGTCGGCGATCCGGGAGAACTGCAGCTTGAAGCCGAAGCCGAACAGCGTCCGGAACATTTCAAGGCTGGCCAGCCGCGGGGACACCCTGAGGCCGGGCAGCAGGCGGTACGCGGCCGCGGCGTTCAGGGCGCCGGTCACCAGCGCTACCGCGGCGCTGACCAGGATCAGGCCGCGCAGGCCGTGGCCGTTCTCGAGGGAGTAGATAGTTCCGGCTATCAGCGGCAGCGAAGCCGCCGCGGTAATCGCGTTCGTGATGTCCATGCGCTGCAGGCCGGTCTGTACCGCCTGGAAAGCGCCCGCCGCCCCGGACAGGAAGAAGATCACGACGCCGGCCCGCAGCACGAACACGGCCTCGGCCCGGGCGCCCGGCGGGAGCCCGAAAAAAGCCGTCAGCGGCTCCATGACCGGGAAGGCCAGCGGGACCAGCACTGCCGCCAGCAGCAGGTAGAACGTCGCACCGGTGCTGACCAGGCGGCTGATGCTTCCCAGGTCCTTCCTGGCGTGATAGCCGGAGATGTAGCGGACGAAGGAGGCGCCCACGCCGAAATCAAGCAGCGCGAAATAGCCGGTGAGCACGCCGGCGAAAGCCCAGACGCCGTAAAGCTCCAGCCCCACCCGCGAAATGATATACGGAGTCAGCAGCAGGCCGACGGCGATGGCCCAGAAGCGCCCCGCGGCGTTGAACAGAGTGTTCTTAATTATTTTTCCCGAAAGGCTTTCTTCCATCGTTAAGGCCAAAGCCGCCTCTCAACGGCCGGGCGCCGGCCCGGAGGCTTTTTGCCCGGCCGCGACTTTTAGGTACAGCACGCTCAGCAGCGCCGCCAGGAACCAGAAAGGCTCCATGATGCGGACGATGATAAAGGTGTTCACGCCCACGGCCTGGAAGAGCAGGCCCACGAGCGAAATGACGAAGCCGAGGGAGAGGGCGCGGATCAGCGGGGTCTTGTAAGCGCGGTAGACGGTCAGCGCCGTGCGGAAAAGCCGGTAGATCATCCAGATGAAGAGACCGGCGCCGAGCAGGCCGAGTTCGCCGAGGACCAGGGCGTACTGGGTGTCGCCTATGCCGATCCCGGTCACGCCCCAGCCGAAGATGGGCCGCGCCGGCAGCCGCTGCAGAACGACTCTCTTCAAAGACCAGATGCGGGCCGCGGCGGACTCCTCCAGTTTCACCTGGCCGCCGAGCGCGGTATCGAAGGAGTGGGTGGCGTAAACGCCGCTATAGGTCATCGTTATGCGCTCCATAACGCGCGACTTGATAGACGGCGTCAGCCCGAAAGCCAGCGCACCAGCGGCGAGAAACCCTATCAGGAAAAGGCGGCGCTGCCCGGTGAGCGTGAGCAGGGCCGGCAGCATAGCGGCGAAACCGATATATGAGGCCCTGGAGTAGGTGAACAGGAAAGCCGGAAAGGCGCCGGCAAGCAGCAGGAAGGACAGCAGCTGCGTCCTGGCCGGCCCCTCGCTGATGAGCCCCAGCAACACGCCGAAAACCAGCAGGTAATAGCCGCCCAGCGAGGCCGGCTCGGACTCCTCCGGGTTGCCGAAAGGCGCCTCGAACGGGGCCGTGGCGCGGGCCGTTACACCGGACACGTAGTAATAGAAATAAGCGTAGACGGTCACCAGCGCGGCCACCACCAGGCCGTACTTCAGCAATTTCTTGATCTCCTCCTCGGAGTCCACGATGTTGACCGTCATGAAGAAAAGCAGGAAATACTCGATGTATTTGAGGACGTACAGGGAAGAGACCTTCCAGTTGATATCCCCGCGGATGACGCCCAGCGCGGTGGAGACCACGCAAAGCGCGGTATAGAGCAGCACCGGGGTCTGCACCGGTGTGGCGGTGATAAAAGGCTTGTGCTTGAAGATAGCGGTGCGGGCGAACCACGACATGAAGATGATGGCGATGAAGATGTCGTCGTAGCGCACCACCAGCGAGCGGGAGGCGTCCACCGCGCCGAAGCCGATCTCGGGCGAGAGGAGCATGGAGAAAAGCAGCAGGACCAGGCTGAGGCGGGGCGAAAAGAAGGCGAACAGGGCGGTGGCCGCCGAGGCCGCCAGCATGATCAGCGCATAATTGGCGCCGGCCGCGGCCATGTAACCCAGCCAGCCGGCCGCCGCCAGCGCTACGAGGACTATCAGTATCGGCATCAGGGTTTAGCGCCGCGCGTAATTCTTATAGTCGCTGTAGTAGTAGCCGTACTGCGGGCCCATCTCGGAGGCGCGCACGCCGTTGAGCACCACGCCCAGCATGCGGGCGTTCACGCCGCCTATCTGCTCCTTGGCGCGCTTCAGGGCGCCGCGGGCTATTTTGCCGGCCTTGTAGACCAGCACCACGCCGTCGGAGGCGTGCTTGGCTATCATCAGCGAGTCGGCGAACAGCAGCACCGGCGGGGCGTCGAAGATTATCAGGTCGAACTCGCCCTTCAGCTCCTCCATCAGCTCCGTCCAGTTGGCCGAGTCGAGGATGTCTATCACGTTGTCGGGCTGGGTGCCGCAGTTGAGGATCTTGAGGTTCTCTATGCCGGGAAAGCGCATCAACTGATCGAAGTCCAGGCCGCCCATGATGAAGTCGGCGCTCTCCAGCACGGCGTCACGCCAGTCGGCGCGGCCGGCCAGCACGTCGCTCAGGCCCGGGTCCTTGCGCGTCCCGAAGATCTGGTTGATCGCCGGGCGGCGCAGGTCTGCGTCTATCAGCAGGGTCTTCAGGCCGGAGTGGGCGCTCGCCAGCGCGAAATTAACAGCGGTGAGCGTCTTGCCCTCGGCCGCTCCGGCGGAGCTGATCACCAGCGAGATGCTGGCCTTGGTGTTGAGGTTCGACATGATGTTAGTGCGCAGCGTGTGGTAGGATTCTATGACGCCCGAGGCGTAGCGCTTGTTCACCACCAGCACGCTGCGGAAGGCGTCCACGGTGTAGCGCTCTTTTTTAAAGACCTGCGTCAGCCAGTTGTCGATGTGCTTCTCGCTGAGGATGTTGGGAATGATGCCCAGCACGGGCAGCTTGAGGAAATTCTCAATGTCCTCGATGGTGGAGATGGAGACGTCGAGGTTCTCCAGCAGGAACACCACCACCACGGCGAGGAACAGGCCCAGCACCGAGCCCGCCAGCATGTTCAGCGGGCGGTTGGGCGAGATGGGCACGCTCTCGGGCATGGGCCGGTTCACGACACTGACGAAAGAGACCATGGAAGAGACTCCGAGCTTGGCCTCCTCGTGCTGCTTGTTCAGCGTAGTGTAAAGTTCCTCCTGCATGCGCAGTTCGCGGCTGATGCGGGCCAGCGCCACTTCCTGCGCCGGGATCTCCCCCAGCCTGGCCTCTATCACCTCTATGCGCTGGTCCACGCTGAGCACGTCGGGATGGTTGGGGGTGTACTTCTCCAGCAGCTGCTTCTTGCGGATCTCCAGGTCGGCCAGCTGGTTGGCCATAGCCGCGCCCAGCCCCGTCTTGGGGTTGCGCTCCACGAAGCTCTGCTTCTGCCGCTCCAGGGCGCGCAGGTTGTCCTCCACCTCGTTCTTGCGGCCGGAGATGTCCTCCAGCGTCTTGCGGGCCTGCAGGCTCTTCTGCTCCAGGTCGAAGTCCCGGTAGGCCTCTATCACGGCGGCGGCGATGTCGGCCGCGCGGGCGGGGTCGCCGCTGAAGGCCGAAAGGGAGATCAGGTTGGATTCCTGCAGGCGCTCCACCTTGTAGGAGCGCGCTATCTCGGCGGTAGACTTGGCCCCGGACGGCAGCCCGAGGCGGGCCGCGGCGCGCTCGGAGATCTCGGAAGAGGTAATGACCTTCAGTTCCGTGGCCACCGCGCTCCACGGGTCGAAGTCCATCATGTCGGAGCCGGGCATCTTGGAATAGGAGGCCGGCGGCTTTATCTTGATGAGCGCCTGGCTGCGGTAGACGGTGGGCTGCAGCCGGGTGTAGAACAGCGCCGAGAACACGGTGACGGCGAAGACCAGCAGCGCCACCCACTTGCGGCGGTTGACTATGCGCCAGTAATCGTAGAGGGTAAGTTCGGCTTCCATAATTACCTGTTATTATTGACCACTATGCCCGCGGTTACCGTGAACATGAACAGCGTTATCCACGGGGTGAGGTTGTCGCTCACCCACTTGGCCGCAGCCGAGTAGGGCTTCCGGGGGATGTAGATTATATCGCCGCTGGCCAGCAGCACGTTCTTCTCCATGTCGCCGGCGAGCACCTTGGCCAGGTCGGCCTGTATCACCTGCTCGGTCACTTTGTCGCCTTCGCCCTTTACCTTGCGGAAGATGCGCACCTTGGCGTTGCGGGCGTAGTCCTGGTGCCCGCCAGCCTGCGCCAGCAGGTCCAGCAGGCGCATCCCCTCGCGGTACTCGTAGTAGCCGGGGTTCATCACCTGGCCTATGGCCGCCACGCGGCTAGACGAGAACTTGCGCACGTTCAGGGTGATGGCCGGGTTCGAAACGTACTTGGAAAACTTGGCGGTCAATACTTTCTCCAGTTCGTCGGCCTTCATCCCCTGCGCCCTCATCGAGCCCAGCAGCGGGATCTCTATGGTGCCGTCGGGCTGCACCGTAACTTCCTTGGAAAACTCCTGCGCGGGAAAAACGTTCACATTGATCACGTCGCCGGCCTCAATGTAATAGTCCTTCACGGCGGCCGCAGGCAGATCGAGGCAGAAAACCGGCAGCGTGTTAAGGAAGGTGAGAAAGGACAGCGCTATCGATATGGTTTTCATAGGCTAATTATATATATTTATCTCCGCGTTTTACTTATTATCTCCCTCCACGGCCTTGGCGAGGCTTTTGACCAGCACCCGCAGCTCCTCCACTTTCTGCTCCAGTTCGCGGTCCGGCGCGCCGCCGGAAGCGCGCTGCCCGGCCCCGCCCGCGACGGCTCTGGCGCTGAGCAGTTCCACGCGGCGCGACAGCGCGTCCACGCGTTCGGCCAGCCCCTGCTGCTCCGGGACGCGGTGGCGGGAGAAGAAACAGGCACGGAAAAGAGTCAGGCACATGACCAGCGAAAACAGCGAAAAGACCACGGCCCCGATAAGCACCAGGTAGTCCAGCCCGGCCAGGATGCCTCCGAGCGAAAGTATCAGCGCGGCCAGCAGGCCGAAGAGCATGGCTTCCTTGTTCTCGGCCCAGGCCGGGTTGGAAGGCGTCTGCTTGTCTTCCGCGCGCCATTCCGGCAGCCGGTAGGGGCGGGCGGGGCCTTCGCGCCTCAGCTCGGCGGGCGCGCCGCGCGGCGGGCGGGCCGTGGCTGAAAACTCCTCTTCGGCCGGGACCGGCAGCGGACCTACCTCGCCCTTCAGGCGGTCCAGCAGGTTCTTCAGGTCCTTGGTGTCGCTCATATGCCCCCGCCCTTAACCGGAGCGCGGGACTCGCCCTGGGCCAGCGCCCGCTCGCGGGCCTCCAGGCCCTCGCGGATGCGGTCGAAAGTCCGGATCAGTTCCGCCTTGCGGGCGTTAAATTCTTCCTCCAGCGCCTTCTCGCGCAGTTTCAGCTGCCGGTTGCCGGCCGCCTGCCTGGCCTCGAACTCCTGCGAGCGGGTCTCCAGCGACTTGTTCTTCTCCTCCCAGCGGGCCAGCATGTCCAGCTCCTTCTTGTTGACTTTCTCGTAGAGTTCCTGCATCTTGGCTACGTAGCGGGAGTTCAGGTCGCCTTCGGTCTCGGAAGTTTTCATCTTCAGCGCGCCCAGCGCGTCCTCGCGCTCGGCGAGCGCGGCGCGCAGTTCATCTATGCGCTTCAGGGCCTCGGCGCGGGACGCTTCTACCCCGGCCAGTCTGCCCTTCAGGTCCTCGAGCTCTTTGCGCAGGCGGGCCTCGCCGCGCGCGCAGTCTTCGCGGTGCTGGGCCGCCCGTCCGGCGTACTCGGCCTCATACTCGCTGATGATCTGCCCGAGCGACTTCAGGTCCGGCTCGAACTCCTCCAGCACTGCGTTAAGGTGCACGGAGACCGGGTTCTTCTCGCTCCACAGCCTGCCGGCCAGTGCCTTAAGCCGGTCCATCAGCTCTACGGGCACGCATTGAATAGCTTTTTCTTTTTCCATAAAGCCGCTCCTCTTACCTGCCCTTCCGGTAGTCCATGATGGCGCGGGTCAGCTCGGCCTTCATCTGCTCCAGCTGCTGCGACTTCAGCGAATAATCCTTCTCCAGGTTCAGCCGGTGGTCGTTGAGCGCCTGCTCCTTCTCGGAGAGCGCCCGCTTCTGGGCGAAGAGTTCCTCGTTGAACTTGTCGGCGCGGCGGTTGAAATCCTCGTTCATGCCGTCGAGCTCCAGCTGCTTCTGGCGGAACTGCTTCTCCCTGTCGGCCAGCAGCTTTTCCTTGGCTTCCAGCAGCTCTTCCAGCTGCGCCAGGCGGGCCTCGCTGCGGGCCTTCTCCTCGGCCGCGGCCTCGCGGAAGCGCTGGTCCTGCTCGCCCACCTGCTTCATCAGCTCGGCGGAGGAGGTCTGGCGGTAGCGCATCATCTCGTGCTCCAGGTCCTGCAGCTTTATCTCCGCGCCCTGGATGTAGCGGTCCCGGCGGTCCATCTCTTCCAGCAGGCGGGCCTTCTCGGCATCGTGCTGCTCTTCCAGCAGGCGGAATTCATCGGCGCGCTCCTTCTTCAACTTGGCCAGCTCTTCGTGGGCGTGGCGCAGCCGCTGCTCGGCCAGTTCCACGGCGGCGTTGACGGCCCCTGATATGGCTGAGTCGAATTCGCGCACCTGCGCCTCCTGCATGGCCAGTTTCTCGGAGTGGAATTCCTTCTCCGCGGCGAACAGCCGCCCGGACAGCTCGTCGCGGCTTTTAGTGACGGACGCCAGCTCCTCCCGGGCGAGGCGCAGCTTCTCCTGGGCGGACTCGACCGCGGCCTCCACGGCCGCGTTCAGCGTCAGGTCCAGCTCGCGGGCCTGCGCCTTCTGCATCTCCAGCTTCTCGTCGTGGAATTTTTTCCCGGCCGCCAGCAGCTGCTCGGCCAGCTCGGCGGAGCGCGCGTTGGCGGAGGCGGCCGCGGCGCCCATCTTCTCCAGGGCCTCGCGCAGCGCGGAGTTTTCCTCATTCAGGCGCGCAGCCTTCAGGGAAATTTCCTGTTCCATCGCCTCGCGGCGGTGCCTGAAGTCCATGTCCAGCGCTGACTGGCGGGCGGCGTAGGCGGCGTCCAGCTCCGCGCGGCGGGTTTCGGCCGCGGCGGAGAAATCGGCTATAAAGCGGGCTTCCACCTCGCCCTGTGAGCGCGACCATTCCGTCTTGAGGGTCGAGATCTCTTTGTCCTTGGCGGCCAGCGCGGCGGACAGGTCCGACTTGGCGGCAGAGGCGGCTTCCAGTGCTTCGGACAGCGCGGCGGTCTGGGCCAGCACGGCTTCCTTCACCCGGTCGGAGAGCTCTTTCTCGAACGCCGCCTTGGCGGCCACTATCTCGCCGGTGGTGGCGGCGTCCCGGGCGGCGTTCTCCGCGGCGGCCTTGCGCAGCTCAGAGTTAAGGCTTTCTATCTCAGCCTGGGCTTCCCGGAAACGCGTCCCGGTAGCGGCCAGCGTATTTTCAAAGCGTGCGCGTTCGGAGGTCCAGTTGGCGCGCTCGGCTTCCAGCTTAGCGTCGTAATCGGCGCGGGCGGCCTCCAGCAGGGAGGCCCGCTCCTTCTCGAAAACTTCGCGGCGGGCGGCGTACTCGGCCTCCAGGCGGGCGGCCAGGCGCTCGAATTCCTCTTCACGGGCGCGCAGTTCCCCGGAAAGCGCGCTTATCTTCTCATTATAGGCCCGGCGGTCGGCCTCGTAGGCGGCGGCTTCGGCCGAGAGGCTGACCTTGCCCGCCTCCAGCAGCCCGCGCTCCTGCCGCAGCCTGGCTTCCAGTTCAGTCCCCAAGGCGGCTTTCCGGGAAGAATACTCGTTCTCCAGGGCGGCCTCGCGCTCGCGCAGCGCCGCCTCCAGGCGCGCGGCGCGCCCGTCGAAATCCGCCTGCATGCGGGCGCGGTCGGCGTCCCACGCGGCGGCGGTCTTCTCCAGCCGCGCCTGCAGCTCGCGCACGGTCTCTTCCGTGGCGCGCTTCTCGTTCTCGAGCGCTATCAGCTGCGCCCTGAAAGCGGTTTCCTTGTCGGCGATCAGCTTCAGCAGCTCGGTATGGTGCGCGTCCTGCTGCGCGGCCAGGCCGTTCTCGATCTCTTTGATCCGGTCCTGCGCGGCCTTGAACTGGTCCTCGCGCACGCGCTGCTCCTCCAGCAGCCGGCCGCGCTCGGCCTGCCAGGAGGCCTCCAGAGCCGTCACCTGCGCGGCGTGGTCGGAATCGGCGGAGCGCAGCTTTTCCTCCAGCCCCTGCTCCAGCAGGCTGCGCAGTTTGCGGTAATTCTCCTCGGTTTCGCGCTTTTTGGAGAGATATTCGGCCTCCAGCTCGCGGCGGCGGCTCTCCACCTTGGCCTCTGACTGGTGCACGCTGCCCTCTAGCAGCTCGATGCGGCTCGTCAGGTCCTTCTCGCGGGCCTTGAACGAGGCCTGCAGCGCGGTCAGGCGGCCCTGGTGCTCGGCCTCCAGCTCGGCGCGCAGCGTGTCGTATTTCTTCTGGGATTCGGCTATGCGGCCCGCGAACTGGCTCTCCACCTCCAGCAGGCGGCCGTTCCAGCGCTCTATCACGGCGCGCTGGTTGCGGTCCAGGTCCTCGAACTTGCTCTGGTACTCGTCCTCCAGGCTTTTGCGCAGGCTGTCGAGCTTGGCCTCTTTCTTGAGCAGCTGCTGGATATCCAGCTTGCCCTCGCCCAGCAGCGACATGGTGGCTTCGAGCTTGCCGTAAAAATCTTCCTTCTCCTCGAGGGTCTTGGCGCGCGAGGCGTAGGCGTCGGTAGCCGACGCCTCTTTGACCTGCAGGCGCTTGGCGGTCTCCTCGGCCAGGGTCAGGTTCTTCTTGAGGTCGGCCTTTTCCTTCTCGATGTTCTGGAGCCGCTCCAGGGCCCAGCGCAGCGTCATGCGGGCCGTGTCGAGGCTCGTCACGTCGTTCACCAGCTGTTCGAGTTCGCCGTATTCGTTTGCCATAGTTTTATCCCTTTAGACTACACATCAAGTCTAATATACGGCGGCCCAATAGGCAATAAAGGGAATGTTAAATGATTATTAACAGAATGTTGCGGCCCGGCAGGGCGGGTTTTTTGTAAAATTGAAGAATGAGAAAACGCTGGTTCTGGCTGGCTTTCCTGGCCGCCGCCGTCTTCCTGGCCTGGCGCTTCGGCTACCAGGCCGCGCTGCGCTATTTTTTCAGGGTTTCGGGCACCGTCAGCGTGGCCCGGGAGCTGCTGCCTGCCCTGCCCGGGGCCAACAGCATGCTCTTCGTGGTGGCCCGCAATGACCGCGGCGTTCCGGTGGCCGTCCAGAAGATCATCAACCCGGTCTTCCCGGCCAATTTCGAGCTGGCCGCGGAGGGGCTTATCATGCCGGACCTGCTGACCCGCCGGGTCTACCTGGAGGCGCTCCTGAACACGCACGGCCAGGTGGGAGTTTTCCGCCGGGGCGACCTCAAAGGCGAACTCAGCGGCCGCGTGCACTTTATAAGCAAGGGCGTGGAACTGCGGCTGGACAGCCAGGCAAAATAAAAACCCGGGGCAGCTTCCGCTCCCCGGGCTTTCCGGTCAAAACTTACTGCTGCTTCCTGGCCTGCGGCCGCGCCCCGTTGGACAGCGAGAACAGCCAGACCAGTTTGTCGGTGGACTTCATCAGGTTGTCCCAGTTCTTCTCCAGCTTGGGCAGCCTTTTTTCGGTCTTTACGGCCTTAGCGTCCTGCTCGTACTTCTTCCCTATTTCTTCCCAGGTCATACCCCTCACCTCCGCTGTTATTACAGCCCCCCCGGGCTGGTACTAATTACTGCCTACCCTGCTTGAACGGGAAGGACCGCGCTGAAATCATACGGTTCTTTCCCCCCGCTGATATTATACCGCAAACCGTACGAAAACCAAGGGCATTCAGAGCAGGCCCGGGCTGGGTCTTTTGGCCCATGCCGATAAACCGGAAAGTCTCTAAACCCTACCAGCCGCGCAGGCGCGAGAGGCCCATGTAGAGCAGCACCCCGCCCAGCAGCAGCAGCAGGAAGCCCCAGTTCCTGCGGTGCAGGGCCACATAGGAGTCGTTGAGGAAGGTTTCCCGGATCAGGCGGTTAACGCGCTCGATGGCGTCGGGCCGGTAGATATAACCGAGCCCGAGCAGCACGAACAGCAGGCCGAAAAATATTTTAAGGTACGGATTTATCGCCGTCATTGTTATAGCGGTTCATCGCGGTCACCACGCCGTCCCTGAACGCCGCAGCAAGCGCGTCGCAGGCCCGGTCGAGGAACTCCGGAAGCCGCCCCCCCTCTTCCTTTGAAAACTTCGACAGCACGAAATTCTTGCCCTCTATATGCGCCGGCCGCGGCCCTATGCCCAGCCGCAGCCGCGGGACGTTCGGCCCGACGGCGGAGATCACCGAGGCCATGCCGTTGTGAGAGCCGGCCGACCCTTCCCTGCGCAGCCGCAGCTTGCCGAAGGGCAGCGCCAGGTCGTCGTAGGCAGCGAGGATCGCCGCGGGCTGGATCTTGTAAAAACCGCCCAGGCTGGCCACCGCCTGCCCCGACAGGTTCATGTAGGTCTGCGGCTTGAGCAGGTAGCGCCGCAGGCCGCCCAGCTCGAAGTCTACGTAGAGCCCCAGGCCTTTCCAATCGCGCCAGCTCTTGCCGGGCGCCAGGCGCGCCGCGGCCAGGTCGGCCAGCATGAAGCCGATGTTGTGGCGGGTCCTCTCGTATTCCGGCCCCGGGTTGCCCAGCAGGGCCGCTAATTGCAGTTGGTCTTTCACTTTCACCCCGAAAATGACGGGGAGCAGGAGCCGAACATAGTCCAACTCCTGCTCCCCGTGTCGAGCGGCACCCCTTTACTTCTTGGGTTCCGCTTTCTTGTCGCCGGCGGGAGCGCCGGCGGCGGGCTTCGCGCCGGGAGCGGCCTTCGCGCCGGCGGCGGGAGCGGCGCCCTCGGCGCCCTCTTCCTTCTTGCCCTTCGCGCCCACGACCTCGGGGGCGGCGGCCTCGGCGCCCGCGGCGGGCGTCTCGACCTTCTCTTCCTTCGGAGCGGTCACGCTGACCAGGATCTGCTCCGGGGCGTCCAGCAGGTCGTACTTGCCGGGCTTGATATCTTTCACGCGCAGCGAGTGGTTCAGGTGCAGGTCCGTGATGTCCAGCTCGATCTCGTGCGGGATCTCGGTGGGCAGACAGGAGATGTTCAGTTCGCGCATCGTGTGTTCCACGAGGCCGCCTTCCGTCTTGGCGCCGTAGCACTCGCCTACGAGCTTCAGGTGCACCTTGACCTTGATCTTCTCGGTCAGGGAAATGCGCTGGAAGTCGAAATGGCGGTATTTGTCGGTCACCGGGTGGCGCTGCATGGCCTTGATAATGACGGTGTCCTCGCCGCCGGCGTAGGTCAGGGTGATGATGGCGTTGGGGTCCTTGCGGATGATGGCGACGATGGCCTTCTCGTCCACGGTGACGGTCACGGGCTTCTTGTCGAGGCCGTAGATGACCGCGGGAATGCGGCCGCCGGCCCGGAAAGCGCTAAGAGTGCCGCGCTGGCCGGCCTTGTCCCGCATCTCGGCGGAAATTTTTATCTGTTGCATGGTGCTGCTCCTCCTGCTGAATTAAATACCCGCGAGAATCACCTGAAAAGTTCGCTTATGGACTCGCCCATGTGATTGCGCTTAATGGCCTCCGCAAGGAGCGGCGCCACGGATACTATCTTTATTTTAGCACTTTTTGAGGCGTTTACGGGAATCGTATCGCTGAAAATGATCTCTTCGATGGGGGATTTGTCTATCCGCTCTATGGCGTCCCGGCTCAGCACGCCATGGGTGGCGGCCGCTATTATCTTGGCCGCGCCCTGGTCCTTTATGGACTGGGCCACCATGCACAGCGTGCCGGCGGTATCCACCAGGTCGTCGAAGATGAAGCAGGTCTTGCCCTTCACGTCGCCGATGATGTTGTAGACCACGGCCTCGTTGGGGCGCGGGCGGCGCTTGTCGATGATGACCAGGCCCATGTCCAGGCGCTTGGCGAAGGAGCGCGCGCGCTCCACGCTGCCCACGTCCGGGGAGACTACCACGGTGTTCTCGAAATTGCGGTTCTTGATGTATTCCAGGATGGCCGGCCGGGAGTACAGGTGGTCCAGCGGGATGTCGAAGAAGCCCTGGATCTGGGCCGCGTGCAGGTCCAGCGTGATGACGCGGTTGACGCCGGCCTCGGTCAGCAGGTTCGCCACCAGCTTGGCGGTTATGGCCACGCGGGGGGCCGGCTTGCGGTCGGCGCGGGCGTAGCCGTAGTAAGGCATCACGGCGGTGATGCGGCCGGCCGAGGCGCGCCGCAGCGCGTCCGTCATGATGAGGAGTTCCATCAGGTTATCGTTGACAGGCGGGCAGGTGGGCTGCACCACGTAGCAGTCCTCGCCGCGCACGCTCTCGAGAATGTGGGCATCGGTCTCGCCGTCGGCGAACCGGCTGACCTTGGCCTCGGACAGCGGGACGCCCATGATGTCGCAGATCTTCCTGGCCAGCGCCGGGTTGGCGTTGCCGCTGAATATCTTGAAGGTGCCCCGCTTCCTCATCTCAGGAGTCATTTGGATTTGGTCCTTTTTTTTAGCTGCTTTACCACCTGCCGGGCGCGCGCTATGGCCAGCGTCCCGCCCGGGACGTCCTCGGTTATCGTGGAACCCGCGGCCGTATAGGCCCCCGGCCCGATGTTCACGGGGGCTACCAGATTGGTGTTGGAGCCGATGAACGCGCCGTCCCCGAGGACGGTCCTGTTCTTATTGACCCCGTCGTAGTTGCAGGTGATGGTGCCGGCGCCGATGTTGACCTTCTCCCCCATCTCGGTGTCGCCGACGTAGCTGTGGTGGTGCATCTTGGAGCCGCGCCCGATGCGCGACTTCTTCTCTTCCGCGAAATTGCCTATCTCCGCGGCCGGACCGATGTCGGACAGCGGGCGCAGGCGGGCGAAGGGCCCGATGATGGCGCCCTGCCGCACGCGGCTCTTTTCCAGGGCGCAGGAATACTTCACCTGGGCCCCGTCGTCTATCACGCAGTCCTCTATCACTCCGGCCGGTCCTATTTTACAGCCCTTGCCGATGACGGTATTGCCCTTTATGAAGACGCCGGGATACACCACGGTATCGCGGCCGATGACGGCGCTCTCCTCGATATACGTATTGGCCGGGTCCACCACGGTAACGCCGGAGGCCATCAGGTCCGCGGCCTTGCGGGCGGTCAGCATGGCGTAGGCTGCAGCCAGGTCGGCGCGCGAATTTATGCCCGTCATCTCGGTAGCGTCGGGAAGTTTGAAGGCCCCGGCCTTGCCGCCGGCGGCGATTACGTTCTCCACCGCGTCGGTCAGGTAATACTCGCCCTTGGAGCCCTTCTTCTTAAGGTTGCGAACGGCCTTTTCCAGGGCTTTGACATTGAAGAAATAGGTGCCGGAATTGACTTCCTTGATGGCCCGCTCCCACTCGTCGGCGGTGTCGGCCTCGATTATGGCGGCGACGTTGCCGGAGTGGTCGCGCTTGATGCGGCCGTACGAGCCGGGGTTCTCGAGGTCGGCGGTCATCACCAGGCAATCGTGCCCGCCGCGGAAGAACTGGTGCAGCATCCGCTTGACGGTCTCGACGCGGAACAGCGGGGCGTCGCCGCAGAGGATCATGACGTTGGCGTGCCGGCGGACCAGGCCCATGGCCTCCTGCACGGCGCGGCCGCTGCCCTTGAGCAGCTGCTGCCGCACGAAAATCATCTTCGACGCGATATCGGCGGGCAGTTTCTTCGTCAGTTCGGCTTCCACAAGCTCGGCCTTGTGGCCGGTTATGACGATTATTTTTTCCGGCCCGAGGGCCGCGATCTTGCGGATCGCGCGCTCTACGAGCGACATGTCGCCGAGATAATGCAACACCTTCGGCAGGTCGGATTTCATCCTGGTGCCGAGGCCGGCCGCCAGAACCACCGCCGCAAAATTTTTATTCTTTGGCATAATTTTTCAGAAAACCGGAACCTGGAACGGAAGGACTACGCTTAAATTCTACAAAAAAGGCGGGAGACCGCGAAAGGAGAGGAGGGGACGTTGATTCCTAAATTCCTAATTATCAACAAATCCCCACGGAACTGTCACCGATTAGGAATTAGGAATCAACGTCCCCTGAAGATCAACGTATCTTTTTCGGAACGGGAGAGCTTCTTGATGGCGGCTTCGAGGATGGATGCGGCGGAGCGGTCTTTCTTGCGCCGCTTCCAGACCAGTTCCACCGGCCCGAAGGCCGCCGTATACTTGGCCCCCCGCCCCGCATTATGATCCGCAATGCGCCCGGCGAGGTCGTTAGTAATGCCCGTATACAAACTGCCGTTCGCGCAGCGCACAATATACACCGTCCAGGATTTTTTCTTTACTCTCATTTAATTTGCGGAAGTTGTAGAGGCCGGCGCGCGGCCGGGGGGGCCGGGTTAGCAAAACCCTCATGAGGCCCGAGCTTGCATAAGCGCGAGGGCCGAATGCGGAGTGAGCGCACGGTGTGCGCGAACGCGTTTTGCGTTCCGGCCCACCGGCCGCGCGCAAGACCTGCCATAACGGAGCTCCCGGGCATGGATTTGAACCATGTCTAACCGAGTCAAAGTCGGTTGTGCTACCGTTACACCACCCGGGAATAAAACCACAGCACAAAAGCCCCTCCCGCGAGAGCGGGAAGGGCGCTTTTCCGTCTCGGGGTTCCTAGAAACCCTCGGTTTGGGTAGGAGCCGCCAGCGGTCCCGCCTTAGCGTTCTCATTCTCGTACTCCTTGAGAATGAGCTGCTCCAGCTTGCTGCGGAACTCGTTGTTGATCGGGTGCGCAATGTCCTTGTACGTGCCGTCCTTTATCTTTCTGGAAGGCATGCAGACGATGAGGCCGTTGTTGCCGTTCACGACCTTCATGTTGTGCACCACGAACGCGTTGTCAAAGGTCACAGTAGCGAAAGCCTTGAGCCGGGCCTCGTTCCTGAGATGTATCCTCACTTCGGTGATTTCCATACTTCCCCCTGTTGTCCGCCCCCCGTACAGCCCTAACCGTTGCGTACTACTCAAGGCAGCGTTACTCTGCTACAACTGAATTTTAGCAAAAATCAGCAAAATTTTGACAAGAACACCCTGTAACCTTTAATACGGCCCAGTTCCGCGGCCATGGCCGCGGCTTTCGCCCTGTCCCCGCACAGGCCGAAAACCGAGGCCCCGGAGCCCGACATCAGCGCCGCGTCCGCCCCCAGCGCCAGCAGGCGCTCCCTGGCCCGCCGCACCGCGGGGTGGCGGGGCAGCACCGGCTCCTCCAGCCGGTTGAACAGTACCCCGGCCCGGCCCGGCACGAATTTACCCTTCCTTATAAGGCCGCAGAGTTCGCGGAAGCCGGCCAGCCGCGCCCTTATCTCCGCGGAGGTCCCGAGCTTGAGGGCCCCGTAAACCTCTTTGGTATAGACGGGCGCGCCTGGATAGACCAGCACGACATGCGGCAGGGGGCCGCCGGCTTTAAGGACCGTCAGCTTCTCGCCGCGACCGCGCCCCTCGGCGAAAGGCTCATCGAGCAGGAAGAAAGCCACGTCGGAGCCGATCGCGGAGGCGATCTTCAGCAGTTTCGGGAAGCCGGCGCGCGGGACCTTGTAGAGCCTGGCCAGCCCCAGCAGCGCGGCCGCCGCGTCCGAAGAGCCGCCGCCGAGGCCGGCGCCGACCGGCAGGTTCTTTTTCAGCGAAATCTCCACGGCCGGCGGGAGCTTGAAAGCGGCGAAGAAGCGTTCCGCCGCCTTGTAGACGATGTTGTCGGCCGGGCGCGCCAACCCCAGGTCCCCTCCCGAGGTTCTGAGGACTATGCCGGGCCCGGCTTTTTTCAGCGTAAGCTCGTCGTGGATACCCACCCTGGCGAACAGCGTGGCCAGGTCGTGATAGCCGTCCGGGCGGCGCCGCGTCGCCTCAAGGAAGAGGTTCACCTTGGCGCGGGCCCTGATCTTTACCATAGCCGGGTTCAATCCGCCAGGCGCAGCGTGTTCACGCCGCTGAAGTTCATCTGCTCCCGGTCCAGCGTCAGTTTGAGCGATACGAACGGCAGCTTGAACTCGAGGGTCTCAGGGAAGAGGTAGAGGTTTTTCAGGAAATAATTACCCGGCCTGAAAGTCAGTTTGCCCTCGGCCTTGTTCTTTAGCTCCTCGGGCCAGGCCAGGTTGTCGTCCAGGCAGACCTCGCGCACGGGGCCGCCCAGGCAGGGGCTGTTCCAGGTGGCGGCGGCCAGGTAGTCCCCGGCGAACCAGGCCTTCATCTCGCCGGCTATCAGCGAGGCCCAGTAGCTGAAGGTCTCGGAATCGATGTCCTTGATGGAGATGCTGTCCAGGTCCAGCACGCCGTTGGCGACCCGGGCCTTCCAGAGCGGCGCCATCAGCGGGCCCATCACGGTCAGGCTGAAATCCGACGGCGGCGCGTAGTGCACTATGGCGTCGAACTTCACGGTCTTGCCGCGCAGCTTGCCCTCCAGTTTGGCGAAGGAGGAAAACTCGTGCGCGGCGGGGCTGAAGCTCTTCAGGTAGGCCAGCTCCAGCGCCGGCAGGGCACGGCCCAGCTTCGGCTGCAGGTCTTTCAGGCGGGCCGCTGCGGCTGCGCGCTTGCCCGGCTTTTCCAGCAGCCAGGAATTCTTCCAGGCCAGCCAGGCCCGCTGGGTGTCGCCGGCCGCGGCGAAGATGTCCCCGGCGTGCGCCCAGATGATGGCGTCGTCGGGCACGGCCCGCACGGCCCGCTTGATGGCCTCCAGCGCCTCGGCCGTCCTGCCGCGGCGGTGCTTCACCCAGGCCAGCGAGTCCAGGTAGGCCCCGTTCTGGGGATCAAGCGACACCGCGCCCAGGATCAGCAGCTCGGCCTCGTCGAGCTTCAGGCCGCGGTCGGCCAGCGAGTAGCCCAGGTAGTTCATCACGTTGGCGTTGTCGGGCTTCTTGGCGAGCAGGTAGCGGAAGTGCGTCTCCGCGGCCGCCATGTCGCCGGTGCGCTCGCTTATCACGGCCAGCTGCATGCGGGCCTCGTTGTTCCCGGGGTTCTTGGCGAGCACGGCGCGCAGGGTCTCCAGCGCTTTCGGGGTGCGGCGGGTGTCGTCGTAACCCAGCGCCAGGAAATAAAGGATCTCCTCGTTGTCGGGCCACTTCAGGGAGGCCTTCTCCAGCAGCGCGATGGCCCGGTCGTAGCCGCCGCCCTGCGTATAGTAGTAGGCGAGGCGCAACGCCAGGCCGGCGTCGTCCTTCAGCGCGGCGGAAGTCTCCAGGTAGGAGGCGGCGGCCTTGAAGTCGCGCCGCTGCTCGTTTATCACCGACAGCCAGAAACAGGCGGTGGGGTCCTTCTTGTCCAGCGCCCAGGCCCGCAGGAAATATTTCTCGGCTTCCGGCAGGTCGTTGGCCGCAGGTCCCGCGTAGAGCTCGCCCACGTGGTCCAGCATCTCTATGTTATCGGGCTCCAGGGTCATCAGCTCTGAGTATTCCACGAGGGCGGCCGCCGTGTCGCTCCTGGACTCGTAAAAGTTGGCCAACATGTAGCGCGGCTGCGGGTAATAGGGATCGGCGGCCTTGGACTTCAGCAGGCTCGCCTTCACGCCGTCGTTGTCGCCCTTCATGTTGTAGAGCACGGCCATCTGGTAATAAACCTCGGCTGCGTCCTCGGGCTTGAGCTCCAGGTATTTTTTCAGGTAGTCCACGGACTTTTCGGGGTTGCGCGAGCTCCACAGGCTGGCCAGCTGGTAGACCGCCTCGTGGGAGGCGGGGTCCATCTCCGCGGCGCGCTCGAAGGCCTTGCGAGCGCCCTCCAGGTCGCCCTTGGCCCAGCGCACGTTGCCGTAGAGCACCCAGTTGTCGGCGGTAGCGGAATCGCGCTGCACCACGAACTCGGCCCACTGCGAAGCCTCCTCCACCTTGCCGATGTGCAGCGCCAGGTTCAGCGCCTGCTTGTAGACGAAGACAGACTCGGGGTCCAGCAGCATCGTGCGGCGGTATTCCTGCAGGGCCACGTCGTAGTTGCCCTTGCGCTCCTGCACCATGCCGTTCATGAAGTGCAGGTAGGCCTCTTTTTCGGCCGCGGCGCACACGGGGGCCGCGGCGGAGAGGAGGGCGAGGAAGCAGGTGAGTTTCTTGATCATAGGTCCTTTGACGGCAGGACGCGGCGCAGCAGCAGCGCGGCGTCCGTGTTATTATAGAATTTCGGCCTTTTGCCTACCACTTCGAACCCGAACCGCTTGTAAAGCGCGATCGCGGCGGCGTTGTGTTCGTTCACTTCCAGGTCCA
Source organism: Elusimicrobiales bacterium (assembly GCA_028688015.1). GTDB lineage: Bacteria > Elusimicrobiota > Elusimicrobia > Elusimicrobiales > UBA9959 > UBA9959. The sequence continues at coordinate 135,510 of JAQTZB010000004.1, forward strand.
CCTCCCGGCAGAGGCTCTTGGCCGCGTACTCGAACAGCTTGCCGAGCAGCGCGGCGGCGGCGCCCCGGCGCAGGAAGGCGCGGCCCACGGCCAGGGTGTTCAGCTGCACCTGCGGCCGCAGGATCCAGAAATTTATAAACCCGGCGGTGCGCCCGTCCAGCTCCGCGGCCAGCGTCACAGAGTTGCGGTTGCCCTCTTCCGCCGCGAAGCCGCTCTCGCCCCAGGCCGGATAGCCGGGATGCTCGGCCTCTATCGCCGCAAAGGCCGGGTAATCCTCTTTTCGCGCGCGCCGTATCAGCATGTCAGCCCTTGGCCGGCTCAGGCCGCACGTTGTTCTGCAGCTCGTACTTGGCCGGCTTCAGGTAAAGCGGCTTGAGCGTATGGTTCTTGTAGGCCAGCGCGGCCCTTATCACGAAAGCGGGGAGTATTTTAGAGACGGCCCGCGGCGCCCGCGCGGCGCCGGGCGGCAGCAGTCCGTAGATGCCCGGCTCCTCTTCGGCGTCGGCCACGGCGTAGAGCGGCTCCGGCTGGCCGGCCAGCAGGGCGCGCAGCTCGTCGGCCTTCAGCCAGACCGGTTCCCCGGCCGGGCGCGGCAGCGGCCCCGCCGAGAAGAACTGGCAGAAATATTCGTCCTTGAAGGCGTGCAGCAGCACGGCCAGCCGCCGCCCGCCGGCGCCGGCCCACTTTTTAAAATGAGGCGTTCCCGCGGCCTGCAGCGCGAGGATCTCGAAGAGCGTCGCCGTGCGGACGGCGGCCCCGGCCAGCGCCTTCAGCGCGCCTGCCAGCGTCAGCGAGATCCGGATGCCGGTAAAGCGCCCGGGGCCGCGCGCGGCGCAGACTATGTTCACCTTCCGCAGTTCGGACCCGGCTGCGGCCAGGGTCTTCCTGACCAGCGCGAAGAGGAATTTCTCCTGGTTATAAACTTTCTTCTGGGCCCGCGCGGTGCGCGCGCCGGCGGCCGCGGCGATCTTGAGCCGGGTGCCTGAGGTGCAGAGCCCGAGTATCACTTTTTCAGCCATTTCTTTCCTATGCCGGCCAGTGCGGCGGCCTTGGCCGCCCCGGCGTAAACCTTTATCACGCGCCTGTCGCCGCCGGCCAGCGCGAACTCTATCTTAATGATCTCGGCGCCGGTCCGCTCTCCGGCCGCCTCGGGCCACTCCACCGCGGTAACGCCGTCGGCCCGGCCCAGGTAGTCTTCGAGGCCGATGTTTTCCATATCCGCCTCGCCCGCCCGGAACAGGTCGAAGTGGTAAAGCTTCAGGCGGCCCTTGTAGGCCCGCATCAGGTTAAAGCTGGCGCTGACCGGCAGCTGTTTGGCGCCCAGCGCCGCGGCCAGCTCCCTCACGAAAAAAGTCTTGCCCGCCCCGATAGGCCCCTCGAGGAAAATGGCGTCCCCCCCGGCGAGCGCGCCGGCGAACAGGCCTGCCAGCCGGGCGGTATCCGCCGGGCCGGAGCTTTTAAAAATGCTCGAAGCTTTCGACCTTGCCATTGAAATTCTCCACCAGCGCGCCGGAACCCTTCTCCAGCCGGCCCACCACCACGGCCGCCGGGAGCAGCTTCTTGACCGCTCCCAGTTTCCCGGCCGGGGCCGTGAACACCAGGCCGTAGTCCTCGCCGCCGCTCACGGCGTATTGGCGCCACGGCTTTTTCTTCAGCGCGGCGTAGGCGCGCAGGTCCGGAGCGCACGCGCCCTCGCCCACGCTCACCAGCACGCGGCAGCGCGACAGCTCGGCAATGATGGCCGCGCTGCGCGCGAGCCCGTCGGAGTTGTCCAGCATGGCCGTGGCCAGGCCCTTCCTGCCTATCAGCGCGCCCGCCGCCAGCTGCGGCTCGGGCAGCCAGAAGGATTTTATCAGCGACGGGAATTTCCTCTTCTCCGCCGCATAGTCGTTCATCAGGATCTCCAGGCCGGCCGCGGCCTGGCCCAGCGGGCCGAGGTTGAACAGCAGGTCGCCCGGCCTGGCTCCGTAGCGGGTGACCAGCGGGGAGCCGCAGGACTCGCCCCACACCGTCATGTAAAAATGGTTCTCGCGCGCGCCGGCCAGGTTGCCGCCGGCGATGGAAATGCCGTAGCGCAGCGCCTCGGCTTTGAGCGCCTTCATGAAGCGCGGCGCGAAGTCCGGAGGCGTAGTCTTGCGCAGCCCCGAGCCGACCACGCACGACACCGGCGCCACCGCTCCCATCGAGGCCAGGTCGCTCAGGTTTATGCGCGTCAGCTTGCGGGCTATGTTCTCCGGTGTGGCGAAGCGGGGCAGGTAATGCGTGCCCTCCACCAGCTCGTCGGTAGTGATCACCAGGTCGCGGCCGGCGCCGTGGCGCAGCACGGCGCAGTCGTCGCCGGGGCCCAGCAGCAGGCGGCGGTCGCCTGGGAAGCGGAAAGTCTTCTCTATGTGTTCTATCAGCCGGGCTTCGCCGCTTTTGGTTGTTTTCATTTTCACAGGTACCCCAGGGCTTCAGGAAGGAAGTCCAGCAATTCCCCCGCCAGCACGCAGCGCGAGGTATATTTTTTTGCGGCGAGGTCGCCGCAGAGGCCGTGAAGGAAGACCGCCAGCGCGGCGCTGCCCAGGGCGGTTTGCGGAGTAAAGCCGCGCGCCAGCCCGTTCTGGGCGTAAAAGCCGGCGCAGAGCCCGGCAAGCACGTCCCCGGTTCCGCCTTTGGCCAGCTCGGGTCCGCCGGAGATGTTCTTAAAAATGTTCTTCCCGTCGCAAACCAGCGTGGCGGGCCCTTTAAGCACGGCGACGCCGCCCAGCAGGCGGGCCAGCGCCGCGGCCGCGGCGGGCCTGTCGGTGACCTTTTTTCCCAGCAGCCGCGCGGCCTCGCCGGGATGCGGGGTGAAGACCGCGGGCGCGGCCCTTAGACTGATGGGCCTGGAACCGGCGGCCAGGGCGTTAAGGGCGTCGGCGTCCACTACCGCCGGTATAGCCAGCGAACCAAGGAGCTTAAGCGCGAAAGAGCGGGCGCCCTTTGACGCCCCGAGGCCGGGGCCCAGCAGCAGCGCGTCTATTTTTTTTGCCTTGGCGTAAGCGGCCACCCGGGCTGCAGCCGCGGCCGTAAATGCTCCCCCCGCGCAGGGTGCGCCGAAGGTCATGGCCTCCGGCAGCGCGCAGGCTATTATCTTTCTCTCGCTCTCAGGGCAGGCCACCGTGACCAGCCCCGCGCCGGCCTTAAGCGCCGCACGGGCGGCGAGGATGGCGGCCCCGGCCATGCCGCGCGAGCCGGCCGCTACCAGCACGCGGCCGAAATCGCCTTTATGGGCGTTCTTCGGCCTGGGCGGCAGCTGGGCCTCCAGATAGTACCTGGTAAGTGATCTCACTTTCATGCTCAAGCCTCGAAGGCTATAACGGCGGCCACGGCATAGGCGGCGGTATGGGAGATCGAGACCAGCAGCCTCAAGCCGGGCCGGCCCTTCACGCTCACGCGCGGGCTGCCGCTGGGCGTGTTCTCCACTTCTATGGAATTCAGCGGCAGCGCGGCGGCGTCGAGGGCCTTTATCACGGCTTCCTTCACAGCGAAGCGCGCGGCCAGCCGCTCGAATTTGTTTTTACTCTGCGCCGCGTAAGCCAGCTCGCCCGGCGTGAAGACGCGCTTGAGGAAGCGCGGGTTGGCCGCCAGGCGGCGCACGCGGGCCACCTCGGCCAGGTCAACGCCCAGCCCGGACACGGCCGGAGGATTCTTGGCTCTTTTCAGCATCGTCAGCGCACGGTCACGCTCTTGGCCAGGTTGCGCGGCTTGTCTATGTCGCATTTCTTGGCCAGCGCAACGTAATAGGCGAAAAGCTGCAGCGGCAGCACCGTCAGCATGGGCGTAAAAAGCTCAGGGGCCTCGGGCAGCGTTATGTAGCGCGAGGCCTTCACGGTCTTGCGCGAGGCGGCGTCCACTATGGCCACCACGTCGGCGCCGCGCGCCTTGGCCTCTTCCACGTTGCCGGCCATCAGGTCCAGCGTGCGGCCGCTCGGCGCCACCGCCAGCAGCGGCATGCCCTTGTAGATGATGGCTATCGGGCCGTGCTTCATCTCGCCCGCGGGGTAGCCCTCGGCGTGCACGTAGGAAATTTCCTTTATCTTCAGCGCGCCCTCGAGCGCTATCGGGTAGTTCAGGTGGCGCGAGATGAACAGGAAATGCTCGCTCGCGGAGAAGGCTTCGGCTATTTTAGCGATCTCCGGCTCCTTCTCCAGCGTCTCTTCGATCAGGCGGGGGATCTTCAGCAGGTCCTCGGCGTAGCGGCGGGCCTCGGCGCCAGACAGGCGGCCGCGCGCGGCGGCGAAGTGCCCCGCCAGCAGGTAGATGGCCGCGAGCTGGCCCAGGAAAGCCTTGGTGGAGGCCACTCCGATCTCGGGGCCGCAGTGGGTGTAGAGCACGTAGTCGGCCTCGCGCGTCAGCGTGGAGCCCACGGTATTGGTGATGCACAGCACCTTGGCGCCGCCGGCCTTGGCCTCGCGCACGGCGAACAGCGTGTCGGCGGTCTCGCCGGACTGGGAGATGGCCACGACCAGCGTGCCCCTGGCCATCAGTTTGGCGCGGTCGGTGAACTCGCTGGCCACGTCGGCGGAGGCGACCAGGCCGAAATTCTCGAACAGCCCGCGCCCGACCAGGCAGGCGTGGTAGGCGGTGCCGCAGGCTATGAACTGCAGCGAGCTGAAGCCCTTCATGGCCTCGGCGGAAAGGCCCATCTCGGCCTTGAGGATCTCGCCGCCCAGCGGCAGCAGGCGGCCGCGCAGCGTGTTCTCCACCGCCTCGGCCTGCTCGTGGATCTCCTTGAGCATGAAATGCTTGTAGCCGCCCTTCTCGGCCATCGTGGAATCCCACTGTATCGTGACCGAGTCCTTGGCGGTCTTCTTGCCGGCGAAGGTATAGTAGTCCACCCCGTCCATGCGCACGGCGGCCAGCTCGCCGTCGTTGAGGAACACCACCTTCTTGGTGTGTTTGAGGAAGGCGGATACGTCGGAGGCTATGAAATTCTCGCCCTTGCCCAGCCCTATCACGAGCGGGCTGTGCATGCGGGCCGCCAGCAGCAGGCCGGGGCAGCGTGCCCAGACCATGGAGATGGCGAAAGAGCCCTTCAGGTCCGCGAGCGTGCGGCGGAAAGCCTCGAAGAAGACGGGCTCGAGCATTTCGGCGCGCATGGCCGCGGCCTGCACGTGCAGGGCCTTGAGCTTGTCCTCCATCAGGTGGGCTATGACCTCGGTGTCGGTCTCGGACTTGAACTTGTGGCCGCCGGCCTGCAGCTTCTCTTTAAGGTCGAGGTAGTTCTCGATGATGCCGTTGTGCACCACCACCACCTCGCCGGCGCAGTCGGTATGCGGGTGGGCGTTGTCCTCCGACGGGGCGCCGTGCGTGGCCCAGCGGGTGTGGCCCACTCCGGACTGCGCGCCCTTCACCGGATCCCCGGCCACCAGCTTATCCAGGGCATCCACGCGCCCGCTGACGCGGCGCAGGTACAGTTTGTTCTTGCCGTCCACGACCGCGATGCCGCAGGAGTCGTAGCCGCGGTACTCCAGGCGCTTAAGCCCGTCGATCAGGATATCCGTGGTCTTGTTTTCGCCGATGTAGCCGGTTATTCCGCACATATTGAGAATTTTCCTCTTTTACCGCGAAGGGAGGCCAAATGCCGAAGGCTGGCAGGCCATACGGAAATTTTCCTTACGGCTTCCCAGCCTTCCAGCGCCCCGGCCTCTTTACTGGATCAGCCGCTTCATCTCCGAAACGGCGGTCTTGAGGCCCACGAACATGGCGCGCGAGATGATGGAATAGCCGATGTTCAGGCAGTCCATCCCCTCGATGCGGGCCACGGGGCCGACGTTGTAGTAGTCCAGGCCGTGCCCGGCGTGCAGCTCCATCTCGAGCTCCTTCACCAGGTGGCCGGCCACCGCCAGCTGCTCCAGCTCTTCCGCCTGCAGTTTCTTGCCCCAGGACTCGGAATACTTAGTGGTGCAGAGCTCTATGGCGTCGGCGCCCAGGTTGCGGGCTGCGCGGATGGCTTTCGGGTCGGGGTCGGCGAACACGCTGACCTCGATGCCGGCCTTGGACAGGTTCTTTATGACGCGGGCCAGGTCGGCCTGCTTGCCGTCGAGCTTCATACCGCCCTGCGTGGTGACTTCCTTGGAGCTTTCGGGCACCAGGCACACGGAATCGGGGCGCAGGCGCAGCGCTATCTTCTCCATCTCGGGAACGGCGGCCATCTCCAGGTGGATGAGGCCCTTCACCTCGTGCCGGACGCGCTCGAGGTCGGAATCCTGGATGTGCCGGCGGTCCTGCCGCAGGTGCATCACCACCAGGTCGCCGCCGGAGCTGTAAACCACGCGGGCCGCTTCCACGGTGTCCGGGTTCTTCTCCTTGCGGGCCTCGCGCAGCGTGGCCACATGATCGATGTTCACTCCGAGTTTAACGTGTCCCATTTTTCCTCCAGACGATTAAAAACCTAAAACTATTTAGCGGCGGCCACGGCCCCGGAATGCTTGCGGTAATGCGCCAGCAGCTCGTCGGCTATGGCCTTTATTTTGGCCTTGGACTCGCCCTCCACCAGCAGCCGCAGCAGCGGCTCGGTGCCGGAGTAGCGGATGAAGATACGGCCGTTGCCCTTCAGCCCGCCCTCGAGCCTGGAGAGCTTGTCGCTGAAGCCCGCCACGTCCTTGAAGTCGGGCTTGCCGGTCACCCTGACCTTCTCCACTACCTGCGGGTAGCGGCTCCAATGCCGGCGGAACCAGCTGAAAGGTTTGCCCATGTCGCGCACGGCGGCCAGCGTCTGCAGCGCGGTCAGCACTCCGTCGCCAGTGGGGGCGAACTCGCGGAAAATGATGTGGCCGCTGGTCTCGCCGCCTATCTTCAGGTCGCCCTTCTCCATGGCGTCGGTGACATTCTTGTCGCCGACGGGGACCTGCGCCACGCTGATGCCCTGGCCCTCCAGGTACTTGAGCAGGCCGTAGTTGGACATGAAAGTCAGCGACACGCCATTATTGGTCAGGCGGCCGCGGGCCTTCAGGTAGGGGGCCGTCATCGCTATGACGTCGTCGCCGTCGAGCTGCGCGCCCTTCTCGTCTGCGAACATGCAGCGGTCGGCGTCGCCGTCGAAGCTGATGCCGCAGAACGCGCCCCATTTTGCGGCGGCCTGGGCCATCTTTTCGGTATGAAGCGCGCCGCAGCCCATATTGATATTCTTCCCGTTGGGCTTGTCTCCTATCACCTTGACCTTGGCGCCCAGGTCGCGGAAGATGCGCGGGCCGATCTTATAGGCGGCTCCGTTGGCGCAGTCCAGCAGGATCTTCAGGCCTTTCAGCGTGAAGCCGGGCGGCAGCGTGCTCTTGAGGAAGTCCTCGTAGTCGCGCGTAAAATCCTTCTTGTGCAGGCCGGGATGCGTCGGGCGGAACTTCAGCGGCTCACGGCCGAGCAGCAGCTTCTCTATCTTGTTCTCTATGGCGTCATTGAGCTTGAGCCCGTCGTTGGAAAAGAACTTGATGCCGTTGAATTCGGGCGGGTTGTGGCTGGCGGAGATGACTATGCCGAAGTCGGCGTTCTCGCGCTTTACCAGGTAGGACACGGCCGGGGTGGGAATGATGCCGAGATCAACAACCTTGAACTTGCTGGCACCCAGGCCCTCTACCAGGTATTTCTTTATGAGCCTGCCGGAGGCGCGGGAGTCCATGCCGATGAGCACCACCGGTTTGCCGGTGTGCCCCTTCTTCTTATATTTAGGCAGCACCAGGGAGGCCGCGTAGCCTATCTTGCGGATGAAATCGGGGGTGAAAGGATAGTCCCAGGTGATGCCGCGTATGCCGTCAGTGCCGAATAGTTTGCCCATTTGGATGAAAACCCCGCTTTATATCGCCTTATATAATTTTATATTATATCATTCTAGTCGGGCCGCTGTAAGGCCAGTAAGGAAGGATGGCCGAGCGGTTTAAGGCGCCGGTCTTGAAAACCGGTGTACGGTTAATCCGTACCGTGGGTTCGAATCCCACTCCTTCCGTAGATCTTTTTTTAAATAAGGTAAAAATTTCATCTTCGGGTGGTTCAGCGCAGCGACGGTATCCCCGGACTTCTTAAGGGGGGTTCAGCGAGCGTTCGGCCTCAATGGCCGAAAAGCGAGCGACGATGAAATGGGGGGCTTAGCCCCCCTTGTAGAGCGCCCGGCCGACGAAGGCCGGGGCGAAGCCTCCGAGCAGCAGCGAGGAGCGCGTTTTCAGATGGAGAGGTGTGTGAGTGGTTGAAACAGCAGGTCTCGAAAACCTGTAGGGGTAACACCCTCGAGGGTTCGAATCCCTCCCTCTCCGCCATATTTTTCCTGCGAAAAAAATGGCGCAGTATCCGTAGTGGCGCAGGATAGCGCAGTCCCCTGCTCCGATTTAAAAGGCCCCGTACGGGGCCTTTTATTCTTTCACGCTCTCGCCCGCTTATTTCTCCAGGTAAAAGACTTCTTCCATCGGCTTGCCGAAATAGGCGGCGATCTTGAGCGCCAGCGCTACGGAGGGAGAATAGTCGTCCCCCTCTATGGCCACCACCGTCTGGCGGGAAACCCCGACGGCTTTAGCCAGCACCTCCTGCGAGATGTCCTTCTCCGCGCGCAGCACGCGCAGCCGGTTCTTGAGTTTCTCCATATCAGTTCCAGGCCTTCCGGAAGATCAGGTTGGACGCGGCCCAGGACACTATGAACACGTACAGCATGTAGCTGTAAGCCTGCGCCACGGCGGGGTCTCCGCCCACTACCGCCTGCATGACGATAGCGAAGGCCATCACCGCCGCCATCGCCGCGTAATTGCTGAGCATCTCCACCCGGATATCCCGCTCGTCGGACTCCTTCTTTTTGCGCAGGGAAAGCCCGATCAAAACGCCTACCCCCACGGCTACCAGGGCCCCGTAGCCGTCCCGCAGCCACACGCTCACGCCAGCGGCGGCGAACATCAGCCCGGCGACCAGTTTGCGCATCAGCCTTATTTTATTTTCCATGTCAGTTCCAGACCTTCTTAAAGATCCCGATAAAGAAGACCAGCGAGAGCATCAGAACCGACTGCACATTGCTGTAGGCCAGGCTGCCCACCGCGTTGACATGCTGCATTACAAAGGTAAAGCACAGGGTCACCATAAGAGAGCCGTAGCAGGCCAGCAGGTGTATCTGTATGTCCCGCTCGTCAGCTTTATGTTCCGCTTTTCGGCTGGCGAACAGCACCGCCGCCATAACCACGGCCACGAAGCCCGCCAGCAGGTAGGCGCCTTTCAGCAGCATACTGGAAAACACCAGGATGACTATCAGCCCGCCCATTATCCGCTGCATTACCGCTATTTTCTTTTCCATTTTCTCTCCCCCGATTGTTTGTCTTGACCGCAATAACAGTATACATCAAACTATACATAATGTCAAGTATTCTTTACATGTAGTATATATTTCCTTTCATACGGCCGAAAAGCGGCGGCCCGGTCGGGCGTTTTTTTATACAATTCAATTGAACCATGAGCGCCAAGGCCAAGATCCTGATAGTGGACGACGAGCCGCAGATAGCGGAGATGATCTCCGCCACGCTGCAGCTGCACGGCTACGCCGTGGCGCTGGCCTACGACGGGGCCCAGGGCGTGGAAAAAGTCAGCGCCGAAAAATTCGACCTCGCCGTGATGGACCTGCAGATGCCCGGCATGGACGGCATGACCGCCCTGGGCGAGATGAAGAAACTCGACCCCGAGATAGAGGTCATAATCGCCACCGGCCACGGCACCATGGGCATAGCCATCCAGAGCATGCGCAAGGGCGCCTTCGACTTCATCAGCAAGCCCTTCGACATCAAGGACCTGCTGAAGGCGGTGGAGCGGGCCCTCGAAAAGAAAAAATTCAACGACATCGGCCGCGCCATCTTCTCCACCATCCGCCCGGAGGAGCAGCTGCGCGTCATCATAGATTCCGTCACGCGCATCCTGAAGGCGCAGGAATCCCTGCTGGTGCTGCCAGACAAGGACGGCAAGCCGCGCATCGCCGTCTCGCAGGGCCTGGAGGAGGAAACCGCCCGCGCCTCCCGGCTGGAGTTCTGCTCGCGGATACTGGCGCAGGCCGACGGCGCGGGCAAGGCGCTGCTGCCGGTGGACGCGCCCGGCGCCGACAAGCGCTACGCGGACATCCCCGGCCTCGGGGCCGTTAAATTTTCGCTCTTTTTGCCGCTGGTGGAGGACAATAAGCGCGCCGGGCTCATAGGCATCAACCGGCTGGAGGAGAATTCCCCCTTCAGCGAGGACGATCTGCAGCGGGCGCGCATCTTCGGCTCGCTGGTCAATTTGGCGCTGCGCAACTCGAGCCTCTACCGCCAGCTGCAGGAGACGCAGGGGCAGCTGATCCAGGCGGAAAAGATGTCGGCCCTGGGCCAGCTGGCCGGGGGCCTCGCGCACGAGATCAACAACCCGCTGTCGGGCATCCTTGGCCTGACGCAGCTGGTGCTGGAGAACCTGGACCCCTCCAGCCAGAACCACGCCGACCTGAAAGAGATAGAGAAGGCCGTTTTCCGCTGCAAGAAGATCATAGTCTCGCTGCTCTCCTTCTCGCGCCAGGAGAAGACGCGCATGGAGCCGGTCAGCCTGAACGAGGTGATAGAGGAGACGCTGACGCTGTGCGCGCGCCAGCTGGAGCTGCAGCGCGTTAAGATCAACCGCCAGTTCTCGCCCGGCCTGCCGCTGGTGAACGCCGACTTCCAGCAGCTGATGCAGGTGTTCCTGAACCTGCTGACCAACGCGCGCGACGCCATGCCCGACGGCGGCGAACTGACCATCGCCACGAACCTGGTCAAGGACCCGGCCGGCCGCGAGCTGCTGATCAGCTCCGTGTCGGACACCGGCGCGGGCATAGACCCGGAGATCCTGGGCCGCATCTTCGACCCGTTCTTCACCACCAAACCCGTAGGCAAAGGCACCGGGCTCGGCCTATCGGTCTGCCTGGGCATCATCAGCCGCCACAACGGTTACATCAAGGCGCACAGCATGCCCGGCGCCGGCTCTACCTTTACCGTTACGATACCCGCCTGATATGGCCAAAAAAGTCCTGATAGTCGACGACGAAGACCTGGTACGCAACTACGTGCGGCGCGCGCTGGCCAGCCGCGGCTGGGAGATCACCGAGGCCAATAACGGAGCGGCGGCGCTGGCCCTGCTGGACGGCCGCGAGTTCGACGCCGTGGTCTGCGACCTGAAGATGCCCGACCTGCGCGGCGAGGAAGTAGTGCGCCAGATCCGCGCGCTGCGCCCGGCCATGAAGATAGTGGTCATCACCGGCTCGGTCTCCAATATCACCACCCCGATAGTTCCCGGCGTGGAAGTGGACGGCTTCCTGATAAAGCCCTTCGGCATCGACGAGATCCGCGACCTGCTGGAAAAGCTCACGACCCGCGGCCTTCCGCCGCGGGAAGAAAAACCCTGAAGATCGCGCCGCCGCCGGGCCGGTTAACCGCCGCCACCCCCCCGCCGTACTCGCGGGCCACGCCCTGCACTATGTGCAGCCCCAGCCCCGTCCCCTTACCGTCGGGCTTGGTGGTGAAGAACGGCTCAAAGATCTTCTCAAGGTTCTCCTCCGCTATGCCGGGGCCCTCGTCCGAGATTTCCAGCACGGCGTAGTTCCCAGGCTTGAGGCCGGCCGGCAGCGGCTCGCCGGGCCCGGCGGGCCTGGTAGCCACCGTGAGCCGCCCCCCGCCGGGCATGGCGTCCCTGGCGTTCAGCGCCAGGTTCAGCGCCACCTGCTTCAGATGCTCCGGCCGGATACGCACCTTCGGCAGGCCGGGCGCCAGCTCGTAGGCCACCGCCGTACTTTTACCTGCGAGTTTAACGATTATAAGTTTTACGCCCTCCAGCGCGCCGTTGAGGTCAGCCGGCGCGGCGGGCCCGTCGCTGCGCCGGGAAAAAGACAGCAGCTGCTTTATCAGCGCCGAGGCCCCCTTGGCCATGTCCAGGATGTTCTGGGAGATCCGGGAACTGCTCTCGGGGGACTGGTCCTCGCGCAGCAGCTGCACGGACCCGATGATCACGGAGAGCAGGTTATTGAAATCGTGCGTGACCTGCCCCACCAGCATGCCCAGGGCCTCCATTTTCTGCGAGCTCAGCAGCTGGCCGCGGGCCGAGCGCAGGTCCCAATTAAGCTCCGAATTCCTGAGCGCCAGCGCCACCAGCGGCCCCATCACCCTGGCCCGCCGCAGGTCGTCCTCGCTGAACCCTGGCCGCCCCGCCTGGCGGGTCACGCAAAGCACGCCGGGCCCGGGGTCTCCGCAAGGCAGGGCGATGAACAGCGCGCTGCCCCGGCCCGCGCCGCCCGACAAGGCCGCCGCCTCCGCGCCTCCGTCCGCCAGCAGCACCTCCGCCCCCGCTTCCGCCAGCAGCTCCAGCCCCCTGCGGCACAGTTCCGGCCCCGCGTCCAGCGGCAGCGCGGAACCGGGACCGTAAAACCCGGAAACTTTCAGGCCGCGCCCGTGGCTGTGCCGCCCAAGCAGCGCCTCGTCGGCCCCGAACAGCCTGGCCGCGGAAGCAGCGGCTATATCCATCAGCCCTTCCGGGCTTTCGGCGGAAAAAGCGGCGGCGGCTATTTCCGCGAAGCGCTTCTTCTCCACGGCGCGCCCGGCGGCAGCGGCCAGCGCGGTTATGCTGAAAGGTTTTTTGAGGTAGTCGAAAGCGCCCAGGCGCATGCTCTCCACCGCGCTGTCCACCGAGCCGTGCGCGGTGAGGATGATGACCTCCAGACGGGGCGCCACTTTTTTTATTTCCCGGAGCGCCGCCAGCCCGCCCATGCCGGGCATCATCAGGTCCAGGATCACCAGGTCGAAGCCGTTGGCCGTCACCTTGGCCAGCCCTTCCTCGCCGCTGGCGGCGCAGGAAACGCTGAAACCCTCGCGCGCGAGGGCCTCCGTGATCAGGCTCAGCAGGTCCGGGTCGTCGTCTATGGCCAGTATCTCGCCGCGGCAGAGCATATCCCCCTCCCTAGTGCAGCCCGCACTCGTCGGAAATCCGGGCCTCTTCGTCCATCAGCTTCACCACGGCGTTCAGCTCCGGCACCGACAACCTGGGCGCGTCGGGCGAGAGGTGCAGGGAGCGCAGCATGGCGTAGAATTTTTTTCTGTCACCGGCGTTCTGTATTTCCCCCCCGGGGTTGCGGGTGAGCTTCATGCTGTTGAACTTGGGGTCGCGCATCTGCAGCGACCAGTACTTGGCCTTGGCTTCCAGCGCCACCCGCTGCATGGCCGCCAGGCGCGTGCGGCGCACGTTGCAACTGTCGGTGTTCAGGCTGGCCGGCGCGTCGCGGAAGTCCGCGAACTCGGGGCGAAGATCCTCTTCGCCGAACATCTCCGCTATCACCTTCAGGTCGGGCACGTCGAATTCGAAGCCCTGCTTATCCTCCACCATGTCCCACTGCCGCTCGGTCTGCGCTTCCACCGTGTGCAGCACGGCGCCGGTCAACGGGTCTATCATCTTGGCTATGATCTTCAGGTGGTCCTTGGTGCCGAAGATGGTCCCCACTATTATGGCGTCGCTCGGGTTCATCTTCCTGGCCGGGCCCTCCGCTTCCTCGGACACGCCCGAAGCGGCCAGCCGCCGCTCTTCCAGCACCTTCCCCAGCTGCGAGCGCTCCAGCAGGTTCACCTTGCCGGAGGCCACCAGGCAGCTCATCAGTTTCTCAGAAACGTAATCACTCTCCTCGCGGGAGGTACGGGCCTTGCGAGAGAAACCCAACACGGCCAGGTTCTTGACGTTCTTGTTGTTGGAATACTTGGCGAAGTCGTTCGCCATTTTCTTGTAGACGTCCTCGCCGGAGGAGGGCGAGGGCGCGCCGAGCAGAAGAACAAAAGCGGCCGCCAGGGTCAGCTTTAACGGGCGATTCAGCTTTTTCATAACCCCTCCTCCATCCTCATTCATAGTGTAACAGGAGGGGCCTACGTTAAACAGCAATAAATAATCAAATCCTCATCAAATCTGTTGAGCCGCCGGCGCGGCCTGGCCCGCCGCGAGCGATTTTAGGCCGCAGGGCCAAGGTCCGGAGCGGACCGCCTATCATTGGGGCGGCGGCGAAGAATGTTTGAGGAGCGCACTGTGTGCGCGACGAGTTCTTCGCCGGCGGAGGACCGCAGGCCCTCTTCGGCCGCGGCCGCTTATGAGCGAGTGGCGGGCCAGGCCGCGCAGGGTTGTATTATTCCAGCTTGTAACCGTGGCCGGTGACGCTGGTGATGCGGGCGCCGATCTCCGGGCCCAGCTTCTTGCGCAGGGAGGAGACGTGCACGCCCACGGTGTGCGGGTCGTTGTAGCTGGCGGGGTCGTAGCCCCAGACGGTCTCCAGCAGGTAGGGGATGGAAAGCAGGCGGCCCTCCTCGGTGATCAGGGCCATCAGCAGGTCGAATTCCTTGCGCGTCAGCGGCACCACCGCGCCCTGCACCGTCACCGTGCGGCCGGCGGGGTCTATCACCATGCCCAGCTTGTTGATCTTATCCGCCTTGTCCGCCGCGCCCTCGTAGCGCTTAAGCACGGCCTTGATCTTGGCCAGCAGCACAGGGAAAGAGAACGGTTTGAGGATATAATCGTCGGCGCCCTTGTTGTAGCCGGCCAGGATATCCTCCTCGCTGATCTTCGCGCCCGAAACTATGATCACCGGCACCGCGCCGAAGCCCTCGGTCTCCTTGAGCGCCTTGCACAGCGTGAAGCCGTCCAGCCCCTTCATCTCCGCGTCGGTGATCACCAGGTCCGGCCTGGATTCCTGCGCCAGGGCCACGGCCTCGGCGCCGCCCCCGGCCGCCGCCACCTTGAAGCCGCGGTCCTCCAGGAAGCGCCGGGTCGAGTTCAGCACCAGGGCGTCGTCGTCCACTAAAAGTATTTTTTTAAACATAGCTATAAAAGTTTCCTGCCCAACTTCTCCGCCAGGCGCCGGTCCCGCGCAGTCAGCGCCGGCTTTTCCTCAGCAGAGGCCAGCCCGATGACCAGCGTGCCCGCGACTTTGGCCCCCAGCGTCCGCGCCGTGAGCCTCAACGCCCGCAGCGCGCCCGTGAACAGCCGCCCGAAAACAGAGGGCATCGCGGAGGACGTGATCAGCACCGCTTTCCTGCCGCCGGCCTTGAGGCGGAAAGCCGGGGCCAGCGCGCCCCATGGCCAGTAGGCGTAAGGCGTGCCGCGCTCCATGAACCTGCGGTAGACCGCGCTGACATTAAAGCAGTTGACCGGCGCGGCCAGGATCAGCCCCTGCGCGGCCTCGGCCGCGTCCAGGATACCGTTCATGTCGTCGGCCAGCGGGCAGGCCCCGCGCTTGTCGCCCGGAGCCTGCGTGCAGGCCCGGCAGTTGGTGCAGAATTCCACGCGCTGTTCCGAAAGCAGCACCGTTTCCACCACGGCCCCGCCCGCGCGTGCGGCGGCGGCCGCGGCCTGCACGGCCTGGTCTATGATCCCGCCGCGCCGGTAGCTGCCGTTTATCGCCAGTATTTTCATACGTTCAGGTATACTTGAGAGCCATCTCCACGTCGTCGGTCCAGATCGCGCGGGCGCCCAGCTCCGCCAGCCGCTTCACGTCGCGCGGGTGGTTGGCTATGCCAGCAGAGACCTCTATCCCCTCGGCCTCGGCCGCGGCGGCCTGCGCCCTGAAATCGCAGGCGGCGGCGCCGAAATAAAAAAGCTGTTTCGCCAGCGGCCAGTCTATCCAGCCGGCGCACACTTTGCTGGCGCCGGTCAGCAACGCGGTCCGCACCAGGCCAGATGGGAAAAGCGGCATGACCGCGCGCCCTATGCGGGGCACGGCCTCCGCCGCGGCGTCCAGGAAGGAGGTCTTATGCGAGAAGGCCAGCAGGTAGGCGCGGGCCTCCACCCCGGCGCGCGCGATCTGGCGCGCCAGGTCTGCGGCGTCGGACTCCTTCTGCAGCGCCAGTTCGAAATAAAAATCCTTCCCGGGCCGCAGGATCATCAGGTTCAGGATATCGTCGAGGTGCGCGATGGGTTCCTCCCCCTGCACGCGCAGGGCCTTCAGGTGGGCCCACTGCGTCCGTGAGATCGCCCAGTCCCGCCCGCAGACCCGGTCCGCGGACGCGTCGTGGAAAGCCACGAACTGCCCGTCCGCGGTGCGGCGGATGTCGCATTCTATGGCGGAGGCGCCGGCGGCGAAGGCGGCCCTGAAGGCCGCCACCGTATTCTCCGGAGCGCGGGCCATGCCGCCGCGGTGCGCGTAAACGGGTACTCCCATATAGAGAATTCTAGTAAATCTGACAGTAAAAAAAGCGGCGCCTTTCAGCGCCGCTTTTCCGTGCCGCGGGAAGTTTTACTCGCCGCGATACGCCTTGGTCAGCCGCTCCGGGGAAACAACGGTATAGCCGTTGTCCGCCAGCCAGGCCACCAGGCGGATGGAGGCGGTGCGGCTCTGGGAATGGATGTCGTGCATCAGCACTATGCCCTTGCCGCGCTGCTTTATCATGGAGACGGTTTTCTGAAAAAGTTCCTCGGGGTCCTTGGTGGACCAGTCCAGTGTGTCTATGGTCCAGCCGACCGGCACCAGGCCCAGTTCGGAATCCGCGGCCCGCAGCTGCTCCACTGTGACGATGCCGTAGGGCGGCCTGAAGAACTGGGGCGCCGCGCCGGTGGTTTCCTTGATGGAGGCTTTCACTCCGCCGAGCTGCTTCACGGACTCGCCGGTGGACATGGCGGTTAAGGGCTTGTCGCCCGCAGCCGCGTGGTTGTAGCCGTGCACCGCCACTGAGTGGCCGTCGGCGGCCTCGGCCTTTATGCGGCCTTTGCCGGCAGCGCCGGCGATGTTGCGGCCCAGCACGAAGAAAATGGAGGGCGCGTTGCCGGCCTTCATGCCGGCGGAAACCTCTTCGGTCAGGGCGCCAGGGCCGTCGTCGAAGGTAAGGATCACTTCGCCCTTCTTCAGGAAGCCGTCGTACTGCACGAGGAACGGCACGTTGTTCTTGACGTAATTGATCTGGCAGTAGCCCGCCTTTATCGGCACGCCGCGCTCCGCGTCGCGTGCGGCGGGCCGGGCGTAGAAGCCGAAAACGTCGTTGAGCTCGGCGGAGATCCTGTAGGAGACCTCGCCCCCGCCGCGCGAGGCCGGGCCCTTATAATCCCGCCCCGTTTCTTTCTGTATGAGCGCGCGGACCTCCTCCAGGCGGCCGCGCAGGTACTGGCCCGCGGCCGCGGCCTCCAGGTATTCGGGGCTGTCCTGGGGCGACACGTAGGCCACGCTGGAATAGACCTTCAGCGCGGAATAGATTTCGTCGTAGTCGCCGATCAGCTCTATGGCGTCCGCCGCGGCGGGGCTGGCGGCGGGCACCTCCACGTCCCCGGGAGCCCCGGGGAGCCGGAGGTCGGCG
The DNA here is from genome assembly GCA_028688015.1 of Elusimicrobiales bacterium. Lineage (GTDB taxonomy): Bacteria > Elusimicrobiota > Elusimicrobia > Elusimicrobiales > UBA9959 > UBA9959. The sequence continues at coordinate 152,795 of JAQTZB010000004.1, forward strand.
GCGGCCGCGTTCAGCAGGGCCGAAAAGGAAATAAGCGCGGCGAAAAAGAAAGACTCGCGGAGCAGTTTTATCATATCTATATTATGCCGCATAAACGCGGCAGCAATAAGAGGCGAAAGGCCCAAAAACCGCAGTTTTTGGGCCCAGGAGGGATAGGACTAAAGGTCTTGGCGGTCAGCCGATGCCGCCGCGCTTGAAGTACCAGATCAGCAGGGCTATGATGAGCGACAGCGCTTTGATCTGCCAGTTGCGGGTAAAGAGTTCGGGGATGTTCATGGTTCAGGCCTGGGGGGGCGGGGCGGCGGCGGGCGGGACCGCGGCAGGCGCTCCGGGCCGCTGGGCCTTGCGCAGCAGGGTCTTCTCGGCCTTGGAGCGGTACAGCTGGTACAGCATGGCCTCGAGGTCTTTGGGGTCCACGTGCTGCTGCAGCTTGCCGTTGCGGGCTACGCTCAGCGTGCCGGTCTCTTCGGAAACGATGACGATGATGGCGTCGGCGGCCTCGCTGAGGCCCAGCGCCGCGCGGTGGCGCATGCCGAGGATCTTGGACAGTTCCTGCTGCTCGGTCAGCGGCAGGATGCAGCCGGCGGCCACCAGCCGGTTATTGGCTATCACGGCGGCCCCGTCGTGCAGCAGGGTGTTGATGTGGAAGACGGTGAGCAGCAGTTCCTTGGATACCTCGCCGTTCACGCGCACGCCCGTCTCCACTATGTCGCGCAGCGCCATGTCCTGCTCGAGCACTATCAGCATGCCCATCTTTTCGGCCATCGCGGAGCGCACGGCCTCCATCATCTCGCCGATAAAGCGGTACTCGGCCGAAACCATCACCCGCCCCAGCGGGTTGGAGCCGATGTTCGCCAGCGCGAAGCGGATCTCGGGCTGAAAAACGACGATGAGCAGCACCATGCCGGCTACCCAGAACTGCCCTACGAGCCAGACCGTGGCGGCGAGGTGCAGGGCCTGGGCCAGGGCTGTGATGACCGCGAGGATGGAGACGCCCCAAATTACCTGCATGGCGCGGGTGCCCTTGAGCAGCAGGATGAGGCGGTACACTATGTAGTATACCACCGCGATGTCTATGAGGTCCCTAAGGTACTGCAGGTACAAATTTCCCCCCGTTTAATCTCAGGCCGGCTTGGGCGCTGGCGCCGGCGCCAGCGCGGGCGCCTTGGCGGCCGCTATCAGCGCGTCTATCTCGGCCGCGTCCACCACTTCTTTCTCTATCAGGCGGCTGGCTATGGCGTCGAGCGCCTTGCGGTTGCCGGTCAGCGCGGCCTTGGCTTTCATGTACGCGTCGCTGATGATGCGCTTGATCTCTTCGTCCACTATGCGGGCGGTCTCGTTGGAGTAGCCGGCCTGGCGCATGATGTCGCGGCCCAGGAACACCTCGGACTCGTCCTTCTTGAGCGACTGCAGGCCGATCTTGTCGCTCATGCCGAATTCCATCACCATCTTCTGCGCGTAGCTGGTCACCTTGTTCAGGTCGTCGTGGGCGCCGGTGGTGATCTCGCCTATGGCGATCTCTTCCGCGGCGCGGCCGCCCAGCAGCACGCAGAGGCGGTTGAGGATATCGGTCTTGGAGGTGAGGTATTTGTCCTCCAGCGGCATCTGCAGGGTATAGCCCAGCGCGGGGCCGCGCGGGATGATGGTCACCTTGTGCACCGGGTCGCAGCCGGGCAGGCTCTTGGCCACCAGCGTGTGGCCGGCCTCGTGGTAGGCCACCACGCGCTTCTCGCTTTCGGAAATGATGCGGGACTTGCGCTGCGGGCCGGCGATGCTTTTCTCTATGGCCTCTTCCAGGTCCTTGAGGTCCACGGATTTCTGCTCTTTCTTGGCCGCGATGATGGCCCCCTCGTTGACGATGTTGGAGAGGTCGGCGCCCGTGAAGCCGGGCGTGTGGCGGGCTATCACGTTCAGGTCGGTGTCGGGGGTCAGTTTGATCTTCTTGGCGTGCACGTTGAGGATGTCGAGGCGGCCCTTGATGTCCGGGACGGGCACGTTGATGCGGCGGTCGAAGCGGCCGGGGCGCAGCAGCGCCGTATCCAGCACGTCGGGCCGGTTGGTGGCGCCTATCAGGATGATGCCTTCCTTGGACTCGAAGCCGTCGAGCTCCACGAGCATCTGGTTCAGGGTCTGCTCGCGCTCGTCGTGGCCGCCGCCGATGCCGGCAAAGCGGGAGCGCCCCACGGCGTCGAGTTCGTCGAGGAAGATGATGGCGGGGGCGGATTTCTTGGCCCGCTCGAACAGGTCGCGCACGCGGCTGGCGCCCACGCCCACGAACATCTCCACGAACTCGGAGCCCGAGGAGGTGAAGAACGGCACGCCGGCCTCGCCGGCCACAGCGCGGGCCAGCAAAGTCTTGCCGGTGCCGGGCGGGCCGTACAGCAGCACGCCCTTGGGCAGCTCGCCGCCCAGCGTCTGGTACTTCTTGGGGTTCTTGAGGTAATCCACTATGTCGCGCAGCTCGTCCTTGGTCTCGTCGCAGCCGGCGACGTCCTTGAAGGTGACCTTCTGCTTCTTCAGGTCCTGCTGGCGGGCCTTGGACTTGCCGAAGGCCATCGCCTGCTTGCCGCCCATCTGGGCCTGCCGGACGAACAGGAACCACCAGAGAAAGACGAAGATCAGGATCCAGCCGATGTTGAGGATGAAGGTGGCGATCCAGCCGCGGTCGGCCTCGGCCTTGTAGCTGGCCACCCCTGCGGCCTCCATGTCCTCTATCAGCTTGGCGTCGGCCAGCGGGACGGTCTTGAAGTTGACCGTCTTGTCGCCCTCTTTCATCTTGCCGGTTATCAGGTCCTGGCGGACGCTGACCTCGGTGATGGACTTGTCGCGCAGCTTGGCCTTGAAGGCGGAATAATTTATCTGGGTCTCGCGCTCAACGCCCTTGAGGTTCTGATAGACGGCCACGAACAGCGTGAACGCCAGGAACCAGAAGAGCAGCTGCCTTAAATTTTTTTTCAGCGGCATTAGTTCTTTCCTTGTATGGCGGCCTCGTTGAGCACGCCGATGTACGGCAGGTTGCGGTAGATGCCGTTATAGTCCAGCCCGTAGCCCACGACGAATTTATCGGGGATGCTGAAAGCGGAATACTTGATCGGGACCTGGGCCCGGCGGCGCGAGGGTTTATCCAGCAGCGTGCAGATCTCCACCGACTTGGGGCGGCGGGTCTTGAGGTTCTGCAGCATGTACTGCATCGTCAGGCCGGAGTCCACTATGTCCTCTACGATGATCACATCGGAATCCTCGATGCTTTCCTTGAGGTCCAGCAGGATGCGCACCACGCCGGTGGAATGCTCGCCGGAGTACGAGGAGACCATCATGAAGTCCAGCCGCGTGTCGAGGTCGATGTGCCGGGCCAGGTCGGCCAGGAACAGCGTGCAGCCTTTCAGCACGCCCACCAGCGTGACGGTGCGGCCCGCGTAGTCGCGCGAGATCCGCTCGCCCAGCTGCTTAACGCCTTCGGCGAGCTGCTCCCTGGAAATCAGTATCTCCTGCAGGTCCTTATGCATTCATATATATTTTAGTATTTATAGGGGGTTTAACCAATGGAAAAGAAGAAGCCGGGGCGGACGGCCCCGGCTTCTTCTCTGCGGCTGGCCCGCTTACTCGCCCATCGGGATCAGGCCCTGCGCGCCCTGGGGGGCGGCTTCGAGCTGCGCGTAGAAGAAGTTATTGGCGACGCTGCCCATGAAGCTGGGCTTGCCGTCCAGGTCGGCGGCGCTCTTCACGCGGCGGGACTTCTGCAGGTCCTTGGCGAAGGCCGCGTCCAGCTGGGCCACGGAGCCGCGGTCCAGGACATTCACGTTCACCTCGGTGTCGTAGCGCTCGCCGCGGGGGTGCAGGTTGTAGGAGCCGATGTCGGCGAACTCGCCGTCCACGGTCATGAACTTGGAGTGCAGGGTATCACCGGGGGAGCGCCAGCCGTTATAGAGGTAGATGTTCGCCCCGGCCTGGGCCAGCGGGATGAGGCACTTGTACATGGCCTCCACTATCACGACACCCTCGGGGTCGATGCTTTCCTTGGAATTGGTCAGGATATTGACCTCGACGCCGCGGGCGCGGGCGTCCAGCACGGCCTGGGTCACTACGGGCAGGGAGACGAAGTAAGCGTTCTCGATATTGATATTGCGGGTGGCGCCGTACATGGCCTTTATGATGCTGGTCAGGATCGGGGAGCTCTGGGGCGGGTTCTGCATCACCACCGCCACGCGGGCGCTGCCGCCCTCAAAGGGCATGCCGGCGAGATTGCGGGCGTCCACGGACTTCAGGCCGTTCTTGGCGGCGTACTTGTTCCACTCGCCGGCCAGGAGTTTCTTGGCGTCGAGCACGGCCGGGCCGGAGAAGACCACGTCGGTATCGCGCCACAGGATGCTGCCGCCCTTATGGGAGTACACGTCGCCGAAATTCTGGCCGCCGGCCACCGCGTACTGGTCGTCGGCGATCAGCACCTTCACGTGCCAGATGTCGTTGGAGCGGGACTCCTGCACCTTGAGCACTTCGATCCCGGCCTTCTGCATCATCGCCACCACCTTCTTGCCGTGGCCGACGTTGACCTTGCTGTCGATCATCACCTTCACGTCAACGCCCTCGCGCTTCTTGGAGATCAGCATCTGCGCGGCCTGGTAGCCGGTGGTATCGTCGTAGAAAGCCCAGCTGGAGATCAGCAGGCTCTTCTTGGCGCTGCGGATCAGGGCGTCCTTCACCTCGAAGGAGGCGGGGCCGTTGATAAGGAAACGGGCCGAGTTGCCCGAGGTGAAGCGGCCGCCGGTGACCTGCTCGAACTCGGAGATGAAGCCGGGCTCGGTGAACAGGGAAGGCTGGCCCGCGCGGCGGGCGGGGAAGGCCTTGGACTTCGAGGCCGCCATCACGCGGTCGGAGATAGCTTCGAAAGCGGGGGTATTGGTCCACGGGCCGTTGTCCGTGATCTGCGCGCCCAGCGCGTACCAGAGGGTGACCGCTGTGCCGGAATAGGAAACAGGCTCCGCGCCCGAGAATTCCTGCGGCACGGCCACCGGCTGCGCCAGCGGGCTGGGGATCGGGGAGGCCTTAACGGCGCTCACGTCCGCGCCGAGGGCGGAAACGGAGCCGTTGTACCTTTCGAGGATATCCGCCTGGCGGGCGGTCTGGGCCGAAGAGAAGCCGGGAAGCATGACGCAGGAAACGAGGAGCGCTAGGGCGAGCTTTTTGTTGGTCATGCCTATAGTATACGGCCGGGAACGCTTTTTCGAAAGGGCCGTGTAGGCCCAAAAGCCGCAAAAAAGGGCCCAGTAAAATCTGGGCCCTTTGGGCTAATGTACCCGCGCGCGGGCGATTAAACCCGTTAGCGCCTTATAATATAAATATTTATATTATTAAACGCGACAAAAAATTTTAATCCAAGTCAAAGGGACTATCCGGCCGGGAGGTGTCTCCGGACTCCTCTATGCGCTTCTTTTCCTTCTGGAACTTCTCTTCCAGTTCCTTTTTCTTTTCCTCCATGCTCTTGCCGGCGTTGGAGAAATAGCTGTCCAGGCGGGCCTTGTCCTCCTGCATCTTTTTCATGGCTTCCTGCATCAGGTCGCCGCCCGGCTTGACCTGCGGCTTGTCCCAGTGCTTAAGCACCTTGCCGGTCTTCCGGTCCACTTCTATGCGCGCCTTGCAGCACGGGCAGTCGATAAGAAAAGTTCCTTCGGACATTATTTTACCCCCCACAAGGGATGCTGCTGCGGCAGCACCTTTACGTTGACCAGCCGCGAGGCCGCCAGACAGGCGGCCTCGCGCAGGAATTTTTGCGACGGCGGCCGAACGCCGGGGCGGGCGGTGGCCGGCTGGATAAAGAACGGCGCGCCGGGCACTGCAGCCGCCAGGGCCACGGCTTTTCTGAAATCCGCCGGTTTCGTGCCGGAAGTCAGCACTACTTTTATGAAAATTTTTTCAGGCGCGGCCGCCAGGAATTTTTTATGCTCGGCCCAGGCGCCCTTCTGCCCGGTGGAGGAGGGCAGTTTGATGTCCATGGCTATGACATCCAGGAGCGCCGCGGTTTTGCGGAGCTCCGGGTAAAGCACGCCGTTGGTTTCCAGGTGCAGCCGCAGACCGGCTCTTTTCAGCAGCGGAGCCAGGGCTTTTATGAACCGCCACTGCAGCAGCGGCTCCCCGCCGGTAAGGGAAACGTCGCGGGCTTTTTTAGCCCTGGCAAGCTTTATTACATCTTTCGCCGCCTCGGCCGGGGTCTTGGTTTCTGCTGCCGCGCCGTCGAGCGCGGCCGGCTCGTCGCAATAGCCGCAGCGCAGGTTGCAGCCGGCAAAGCGCAGGAACACCTGGCGCTGCCCGGCGTAAAGGCCCTCGCCCTGCAGCGAGCAGAAGATCTCGGCGACGGGTGCGGTAAGTTTTTTCATTTTCAGAGCGCGGGGTCTTTCAGCCCGGCGTCGGCGAATCCTCTGGCGCGCAGCTTGCAGGAATCGCAGCGGCCGCAGGGCCTGCGCCCGCCGCTGTAGCAGGACCAGGTCAGCTCCAGCGGAGCCTTGAGCTTCAGGCCCAGCCTGGCGATGCCGGCCTTGCTGAGTTTTATCAGCGGCGTCAGGATCTTTATCGGCCGCCCCCCCGCGCCGCGGCGCGTGCCGAAGGCCGCGGCCTTCTGGAGCGCGCGGTAAAACTCCGGGCGGCAGTCGGGGTAGCCGGAATAATCCACCACGTTGGGCCCCAGCACTATGGCGTCGGCGCCCACGGCGTCCGCCAGCGAGAACCCTACCGAGGCGAAGACCAAATTGCGGCCCGGCACATAGGTGGACGGGATGTCCCCCTTCCTGCCTATCTTCGAAAGCTTTACGTCGGGCAGCTTCATTTTTTTGTTAACCAGGGAGCAGGAGGCGAACCAGGGGAAGGCCAGGTTTATCTCATACAGCTTAACGCCCAGGCGGCGCGCTATGGCGCGGGCGCTGCGGTTCTCCCTGTCGTGGCGCTGGCCGTAATCGAAAGAGACGGCCAGGCACTCATAGCCTTCGGCCAGCGCCCAGGCGAGGGCGGTGGTGGAATCCAGCCCGCCTGAAAAAAGGACCACGGCTTTTTTCTTCATACCGCATTCTCCACTATGCCGGCGCCGGCCCTGAATTTTATCCGCGGCACCGCCTTCATGTGTCCCCGCTTCAGGACCAGTTCCATGTCGCGCTTGCCGGTCTCGGGCCTGAAGGCCAGGAAGTCCAGCACGCGGCCGCTGGCGTGGATCTCTTCGAGGGCGGCCGGGAAGGCGTCGCGGCCTTCCAGTTCCTCCACCAGCGCCCGCGCGCAGATCATGTCCTCGACGTGCTTCATGTCGTAAAACAGGCAGGCTGGCACTATCAGCGTGGGGGCGGGATGGGCGCGGCAGTAGGCGGCCAGCGCCGGAAAATTGGCGAAGCAGGCCACCAGGATCTCGGAGGCCAGCAGCAGCGAGGAGGCGGCGGGAGAGCCGGAGTTGGTGACGGAAAGCGCAGGGCGCAAAGGATCGGAATCGTAAAGGGCGGTATACGGCGAATTATCATACTGATCTACGCCCAGGTTTATCTCTGAAAAGAGGTCGGAGCCGGGCAGCCGGCGTCGGGCCGCCAGCGCCAGGGCCGGGTTCGGGTAAACCCGCACGTCGCGGCGGCCGCTCTCGAGCAGCGCGGTTATGGTATTGGAAAAGCGGAAGAGGTCGATAACGATGCCGCGGCCGCGCCAGGTGCGGGCCTCGGCGCGGTCCAGGGCTATGCGGGGGCTATTTTGCGGTGCGGGTGGAAGCTTCGGTGACATATTTTATGGCCAGAGCGCTCAGGTACAGCTCCGGCTCCTCGTAGACGCCCATCTGCGGCCCCGCCGCTGCGGAGTCCACCGCCAGGATGACCGCATCCGCCCCTATGGCGGCGGCCTGCCGTCGGGCCTGGGCCTTAAGCGCCTCCAACCGGGCCTGCCCGGTGGACGCGCTGACGCGGGGGCTGTGGATAATGGCGATCCCGCCCCAGGGGCGGACGGCCTCGGCGCGGGAATTATAGACGGCGACCTCGCGCCAGGGGCGCGGTTCGAACCAGGGGCCTACCTGTATGACGTCGAGCCTGGAGGAAGCGCAGGCGCAGGCAGAGAGCAGCGCCAGCGCCGCCCAGCGGCGCATCAGGGCTGGTCTACGCCGAGGTCGCGGCAGATCTTGCGGACCGTGAAGTCGGCGATCTCGTTGTGGCGGGTGACCGGAACTTCCTTGTTGGAAACCGGGTTGAGGAAAACGGAGTACTTGCCGCCCTCGCGGTTGAGCACGCAGCCCTTGCTGATAAGATGTCTAACCAGATCCTTGCGTTTCATATTTGCCTCGCTGCGGCCGCCGGGAAAGGCTCGGCCGCGGCTATATTTTAGCACTTATCCGCGGGGCGCGGGAACAGCGGGGCGGGGCCGCTCAGTTATAATCGGCGTCGGAGCCGCCGGAGACGGCCTCTGAGCCGTAACGTTTGATGGAGTCCATGAACCGCCAGGCCACCCCCCCGGTCTTGGAGAAGGTCACCTGCACGAAGGTAAGTTCCCCGTCCTCGGGGTTTTCAAAGACCAGGACGCTGCGGCCTCCCTCGGTCAGCGTGCCCTTGCACTGGCCGTAGGAATTCGGGAGGCCGAGTGAACCCGCGGGGCGGTCACCGCCCTCGGCGGCGCTGGCCTGGCGGCCTTCGGGTTCGGCCTTGGTGTCTATCATAACCATGGCCTCTTCAGGCTCTTCGGCGGGCTTGGGGGCGGCCTTGGCCGGAGCCGGCTTCTTGGCCGCCGGCTGCTCCGGCTGCGGGGCGGCGGCGGTCTGTGCCGCCGGCGCGGCCGCCGTTTTCTTTTCCGGGGCCGGCTTCGTCTTCTCGGCCGGAGCCTGCGCGGCAAGCGCCCCGGCACAGGCGAACAGCAGTACTGCGGCAAAAGTATTTTTCATAATCCCTAACCTCCGTTCCCGCGGCTAATCAAAATCTCTTTACGGCCACGCGGCCCGTCTTTATCCCGAGCAGCCCCAGCGCCAGCGCGGCGAAGCGCTCCGGGGCGTCGCTGACCACGAACTCGGAGCGGCCGCGGCGGCCCGGGTTCAGCAGGCCCCTGTCCGCCAGTTCGGTGCGGGCGGCCTGCGCCGCCGCCAGCGCTGAATCCACTATCTTCGTGCGCGGGCCCATCACCTTCGCTATGACTTTCTTGAGCAGCGGGTAATGCGTGCAGCCCAGGATCAGCGCGTCGGCCCGGCCGCGGAAAGGCGCCAGGTACTCGCGCGCCACCGTCTCCGCCACCGGTTTCGAACACCAGCCCTCCTCCACCAGCGGCACGAACAGGGGGCAGGCGCGCTCCGTTACTTTCACGCCGGAACCGGCCAGCGCGCGGGAATAGGCGCGGCTGTTCACCGTGGCCGAGGTGCCGGTCACCAGCACCCGCCCGCCGGGCGGCGCGGTGCGCAGCGCGGCCTCCACGCCCGGCAGGATCACGCCCATGACGGGCACCGGCGAGATTTTCCTGACCGCGTCCAGCGCCAGCGAAGAGGCAGTATTGCAGGCGACGATCAGCAGCTTCACGCGCTTTTCCAGCAGGTAGGCCGCTATCTCCTTGGAAAAGGCTATCACCGCCTCCGGGGACTTGGTGCCGTACGGCACGCGCGCGGTGTCGCCGAAATAGACCAGGTTCTCTCCGGGCAGCATGCTCCGCAGCTCCTTGAAGACGGTCAGCCCGCCGAGCCCGGAGTCGAAGATGCCTATAGGGCGCCCGGCAGCTTGGGGACACACCTTCCCAACTTCGGTTTTCCCCAATGATCCAGTCTTTCTGCGCATAGAAGTTATGAAGGTATGTCCCCGGTCATTTCCACTGTTTCATCTCGGCGTACTTCAGAATGCCCCTGTGCACGGCGGACGCTATCTTGGCCCGGACCTTCTTGTCGTTCATGTTCTTCTGGTCGGAGGAATTGGTCATGAAGCCCATCTCCAGGAGGATGCCCGGCGAGTAGGTGCCGCGCAGCACGTAGAAGGCCGCCTGCTTAACCCCGCGGTTCACGAACGGGGTGCGGCGCTCCATCTCCGCGGTGACGTAGCCGGCGAGGAGCCCGCCCTCTTTCTGGTAATCGTTGCGGGCCATCGCGTGCAGGAGCATCGCGGCCGCGTCAGCCTGGCCGCCGCCGTCCTCGAGGCCGACCACGGAGTTTTCGTAATCGGCGACCTCGGCCGCGCCGGGGTCGGAGGCCTTCTCGGACATAAAGTAGATCTCGAAGCCTTTCTCCCTGCGGTCGCGGTTGGCGTTGGCGTGGATGGAGACGAAGATGTCCGCCTTGAAATTATTGGCTATCACCGAGCGGTCGGCCAGCGGCACGAACTCGTCGGTACTGCGCGTCAGCGTTACGTCGAAGATCTCCTCGGCCTTCAGCAGCTCGTAGAGCTCTTTGGCCACCGCCAGGTTCAGCTCCTTCTCCTTTAGCCCGAACAGCTTGCGGCCGCCCGGGTCCTTGCCGCCGTGACCGGCGTCGATAACGATCTTCTTCCTGCCCGTCGGCGCCGCCAGCTTGTCCGGGATGCCCAGGCCGGCCGCTGAAGAGGCGGCGACGGCGGCGGTGGCGGCGGCCAGCCCGAAGCCGCCGTCCGGAGCGATGACGGGCGGCTCCCCGCCCAGGGGCGCCTGCGCGCCGGCGATGCTCTGCCGCACGGTTTCCGCCCGCTTGGCGACGTCTATCACCAGGCGGTCCGGGTCGGACAGCGCGAACACGTCCACCTTGCCGAAATTCTCGTCGGGGTCAAGCACCAGGATGGCGGTCTTGTTCTCCTGCCGCAGGTCAACGCCCCGCAGCACGCCGTCGCCGATGGACAGCTTTTCCTCCCGGGAGATAACACCGCCGAAGATGTTGATCCGGAAAAGGTTATTCTCCTTCTGCGTGGACTGCCACTTGAGCGGCTCCTCCATGTAGACGACCACACGCGTCTTGTCCTGGTGGGTGAAGTAGTTTATCGAGGTCACGTTGACCTCGCGCTGCGCGCCCAGCGTGGCGGTGGCCTGGTTGTAATCCAGCTTGAACCCGAAGGCCTCCGCGAAATGCTTGGAGACGAAGAAGTCCAGCGCGAGGAAGGCCTTTCCCCCGCGCACTATCAGCGGGTTCGGGAACTGCACGCTCTCGCCCTGGATCAGCACGCTGTCCGACTTCATGAAGAACGTCACCGTCTTGCCCTTCATCTGCAGGGTCAGCTTGCCGGAGACCGGGGACCAGTAGATCTTCCCGCCGATGAGCTTGGCGGCCTGGGCGGCGTCCAGGTACGCGACGCCGTTGAGCGCGTAGGTACCTATCCTGCCGGCGTACACGCCGTTCTTCATGTAGGTGACCTGGTCCACCCGGGCCTGCGCCGGCGCCCAGAGCGCGGCCAGCAGGAACAGCACAGATAATCTTTTGAACATTTTGCCCATCTCCAAATTCTATACCAACTTAGGGGCGCCTTACAACAGGCGTCCGCGGCCTACTCCAGGATGATCCGGTAGTCTTCCCAGGTCAGCTGCGGGTCGGACACCAGTTTCACGGAGCGGTGCACGTTCTTCTCTATCATCCCCTGCTTCTTCTTGAGCACCTCCGACAGGATCGGGTGCGTGACGATGCGCAGGTTGCCGCCGGGGCGGCCCATCGTGATATTGTGGATCTCGCGCTGGATCTTGATGCGGATGCTCTCGCTCGACAGCACGCGGCCCGAACCGTGGCACTCGGGGCACTCCTCGGTCAGCAGGCTCACGGTGCTCTCGCGTTTGCGCTCGCGCGTCATTTCCACCAGGCCCAGGCGCGTGATGGGCAGGATGCGGATCTTGGCCCGGTCGCGGGAGACCCCGTTCTCGAGGGCCGTCACCACCTTGTGGCGGTTGGAGGCCTTCTTCATGTCGATGAAGTCGATGACGATGATGCCGCCGATATTGCGCAGGCGCAGCTGCCGGGCCACCTCGGCCGCCGCCTCGATATTGGTGGCGGTCACGGTCTCTTCCTGCGACTTGCTGCCGGTGAAGCGGCCGGTGTTCACGTCGATGGCGCACAGCGACTCGGCCTCCTGGATGATGATGCTGCCGCCGTTCGGGAGCGGCACCTTGATGCGGCGCAGCTCGTCTATCTCGCGCTCTATATTGAAGGCCTTGAAGATCGGGGTCTTGCTGTCGTAGAGCTTGACCCGGTCCTTGAGGTCCGGTGAGATCTTCAGGGCGAATTCCTGCACGTTATGGAAGTCGTCCTTGTTATCGAGCATGTAGATCGTGGTATCCTCGGAAAGGATGTCGCGCGCCACCTGCATGGTCATGTCCATGTCCTTGTGCAGCAGCGCCGGCGGCCGGGAAGTGTCGTAGCGGCCCTGGATGGTGTCCCAGGTGCGCAGCAGGAACTTGACCTCGCGCTCCAGCTCCTCGGCGGTGGCGCCCTCGGCCTCGGTGCGCACGATGCAGCCCTTAGTGCCCAGCATCTTGGAATCGGCGATGTTGCGCATGATCTCGGAGAGGCGCTTGCGCTCTTCGGCATCTTCTATGTTCTTGGACACGCCGACGAAATCCTGGAACGGCGTCAGCACCAGATAGCGGCCCGGCAGGGAGACGTCCATCGTAACCTTCATGCCCTTGGTGCCGATGGCGTCCTTGGTGACCTGCACCATGACTTCCTGGTCCTTCCTGAGCAGCTTGTCGATAGCCTCTTTCTGGTTGCCCAGCACGTCGGAAATATAGATGTAGGCGTTCTTATCGAGGCCGATATCCATGAAGGCGCTCGAGATGCCCGGCAGCACGTTCTCAACGCGGGCCTTGTAGATGTTTCCCACGATGTTGCCGGAGCTGCGGCGCTCCCAGTACAGCTCGGAGAGCTTCCCGTCCTCCAGGATAGCTATGCGGGTCTCCTCGAACGAAGTGTTCGCGAATATCTCTTTCTTCACTTTTGCGTTTGCCATAAATTCTCCTTCAGCTTTCAAAATACTTCGAGTTTCCCGGCCGAGTCCAGCCAGTACAGCTCTTTGCGCGTGATGCGCCTGAAAACGGGTTTGCCGCCGCTCATCAGCTCCGCCACGGTCTCCGGCTTGACGTTCTTGCCGGGCGCCAGGCGCAGCGTCAGCTTCAGCAGCGCGGCGGCCGGGTCGTACGAGGCCGACAGCACCGGGCCCCGCGCGTCCAGCGTCTTCTTCTCGCCGGAAGGTTTCACCCTCTCCCACGGCAGCTCCTTCAGGGCCATGAAGGCGTCCACGGCCGCGTCCGCGAAGCCGGCCGGGAACTCTCCCTCGAGGAAGAACTCCGCGGCGTTCACCGCGGCCTCTATCGAAGGGAAGAACACCGGGATGCGGCGCGCCGACAGCAGCCGGAAGCGGTCGTCGTCGAGAGGCCGGATCTTCTCCGCGGCCGCCTCGTCCCTGGCGAACTCCTCCAGGTAGAGGTCGGCGTATTCGCAGAGGCTCTCGTGTCCCACGGAGACCGCGGGGCCGAACGCCATCTTAGGCGTTGCGCCGCCGGCGCCCTTCGCGGGCCAGAACTTCAGGCCGCACGCGGCCGCGCGGCCGCGCAGGATCTTCAGCTGCTCCAGGTGGCTCAGGTCCTTCGCCGCGGCGAGCCGCGCGAACTTGAGCCTGATGCGTGACTTGGGGCCTTCGTTCATGATCACACCAGCGCGTACCGGCGCGCGTAAACCGACTCGGCTATGCCGATGGCGGCCAGCGTGGCCACCAGGTTGGAGCCGCCGTAAGAGACCAGCGGCAGCGGCACGCCCGCCACCGGGGTGAGCCCCAGCAGCATGCCGAAATTCATGCAGAAATAGACCAAGAACATCCCGAAGATGCCGCAGTTAACCAGGTAGCCGAAGCGGTCGCGCGCGAGGCGCGCTCCCTGCATGATACGCCGCAGCAGCAGCGCGTAGAGGCCGGTCACCAGCGCCATGCCCCAGAACCCCATCTCCTCTCCGACTACGGCGAGGATGAAATCCGTGTGCCGCTCGGGCACGAAGCCCAGCCGCGACTGCGTCCCCGAAAAGATCCCGCGCCCGAAAATGCCGCCCGAGCCTATGGCGATGCGCGCCTGCAGCAGGTTGTAGCCCGCCCCCCGCGGGTCCGTCTCCGGCGAAAGGAAGACCTCCAGCCGCTTCTGCTGGTAGTCCTTCATCTGGTTCTTCACCAGCACGCCGGAGAAGAAGCCCAGGATCAGCACCAGGGCCGCTCCGGCGAAGTAGACGCCGGACACGTTGGCGTAGAGCTGCACCGAGAGACGCCAGAGCACCCAGAAGCCGAAGACAGCGCCGGCCACAAAAATGGAAGCGCTGAGCCAGGAATCACTCAGGCGGAAAAAGTAGCCCACGAGCGGGTTATCGAGCAGCTCCGGGTTCAGCGAGATGACGCTCCAGAGCACCGGGAACAACCCCGAGATCAGGCCGTAGCCGACGATGATGGCGAGGTGGAAGACGCTGGCCCCGGCGGCGAACAGCATCAGCAGCGCGATCGGGAAGGTCAGCAGGATGGCGGAGAAGTCGGGCTGCTTGATCAGCAGCAGGAACACCGGCACGCACAGCGCGAAGGCGCCGAGCACGGTCTGCAGTTCGCGGATCTTGCCCATGCGCTTGTCGAGGAAATTGGCGAGCACCAGGATCAGGCCCAGGCGGGCGAACTCGGACGGCTGGATAGAGAAGAACGGCAGGCGGTACCAGGAGCGGGCGCCCTTGTCCACCACGCCGAAGATCAGCACGCCCACGAGGGCAGCCAGGATGAAGCCGTAGACGAATTTCCACTGGTCCTGATAGACCTGATAGTTCAGGCTCCACGCCGCGGCGAAAGCCATAAGCGCCAGCGGGATCGCGATCAGCTGCACGCGGATGATGCGGGCCTGCTGGGGCAGCACGGCCACCGACGAGAAGATGGCGACGGTCCCGATGGCCAGCAGGGCCATCGCGGCCAGGAAGAGGGCCCAGTCCACGCGGCTTTTCCTGAGGCCGGTCCCGGGGGAGAGGGTCATCTCGCCACCCCCCTGGCCGCGGGCCGCAGGACGGCGGCGGGCAGGTGCGGCAGTTCCGGCCCCTCCGGCTTCGCCGCCGCGGCTTTCAGGTCGCTGCGCAACACGGCTTCTATCACGGCCTTGGCTATGGGCGCGGCCGCCGAAGCGCCGTGCTCGCCGTGCTCCACGAGAACGGCCACGGCCACTTTGGAAGGCTGGTTATTGACGGTGGCGTAGGCTACGAACCACGCGTGGTCCTTGCCCTGCGGGTTCTGGGCCGTGCCGGTCTTGCCGTAAATTTCCGCGCCGGAGATCTTGGCGGCCTGGCCGGTGCCCTCCAGCACGACGCTGTGCAGGCCTTCGCGGATCAGCGCCCAGGTAGAATCTTTGAGCTGCACCCGGCTGAGCACCTCGGGCTCGTTCTTCAGGATCTGGACGCCGTCGCTCTTAACGATGCGGTCCACGTAGAAGGGGCGGTGGAAGACGCCGCCGTTGGCTACGGCCGCTATCTCTCCTGCGGCCTGCATCGGCGTCATCAGCGTCTCGCCCTGGCCGATGGCCAGGTTCAGCGTGTCGCCGATGAACCAGTAGCTCTTCTTCGCCGCGCGCTGGCTGGGACCGAACACGTTGCCCGTCCTTTCCTCCGGCAGGGCTATGCCGGAAGCCTTGCCCAGACGGAAAGCGCGCGCGTACTTCTCTATGTTCAGGGCGCCCGCCCGCTGCCCGCTGACGTAGAAGTAGACGTCGCAGGAATTGGCCAGGCCGGTTATGAAATCCACCTGGCCGTGCCCCTTTTTCTGCCAGCACTTGAAAACGCGGCTGCCGGCGTCGTAATAGCCGGGGCAGAAGACCTTTTCATCCGGGCGCACCCGGCCGGACTCCAGGATGGCCGCGGCGGTGATGATCTTGTAGATTGAGCCGGGCGGGTAAGAGCCCTGCAGCGCCACGTTGAACTCCGGCAGGATCTTGCCGGCCGGCAGGCCCTCCCGCTCCGAGCCCGACAGCACGAACATGTTGGGGTCGTAGTCTGGCATCGAGGCGAAGGCCAGCACCGCGCCGGTGCGCGGGTCCAGCGCCACCACCGCGCCCTTGCCGCTGACGGACTTCTGCAGCCCTTCCTCGGCCGCGGCCTGCGCTTTGGAATCTATCGTCAGGAAGATGTCGGCGCCGGGCACCCACTTGCGGCTCTCCAGCACCCGGTTGAGCTTGCCGCGGGAATCTACCTCGAGGTAGATGCCGCCGTCTTTGCCCTTGAGCTCGCGCTCGTACATCTTTTCCAGCCCGGCCTTGCCGAGGCGGGAATCCATAGAGTAGTTCTTGTCCTTGGAGCGGGCGGCCCAGTCCTTGGCGTCCATCTTGCCGATGTAGCCGACAAGGTGGCTCAGGTACGCCCCGAACGGGTAGTAGCGCCGCGCCTCTACGATAATATCCACTCCCGGGTAGATCGCCTTCAGTTCGGAGAGCGCCAGCATGATCCTGGGCGGCAGGTTCTCGGCCAGGCGCACCGGCTTCTCGCGCGAGGCGGCCTTGTAGAGGGCGCGCCGCAGGTCCTCGAAATCCGCCCCCAGGGGCTTTGCCAGCGCGCGGGCCATGCGGTCCGTCTCGGGCGTGCTCTTGGCGTGGCCGGGGAAATAGATGAGGCTGAACGAGGGCTTGCTGGTGGCAATGGCCGTCTCGTCGGAGGAAAAGATGCGGCCGCGGGGGGCCGCCTGCGCTATCACCTGCGTGCGGTTCTTCTCGGCGATCTCGCGGTAATGCGCCCCGCCCAGCACCTGCAGGTTCACGAGGCGCAGGATGAAGAGCACCGCCGCGGCGTAGGCCAGCACCCAGAGAAGTTCCAGCCTTTGGTTCGGGGTCTGGCGGTCCATCATAGGACCCCGAACCTCCGCTTGGCCCAGTAAAACACCTGGAACACCACCGGCACGGCCAGCGCGTTCAGGAACGGTTCAGCGAGGAAGATCTTCAGCCCGGTGGGGTTGATGCGCGCGAAGGCGAGGCTCAGCCCCCCGTAGAAGAGCATGGAGAGCCAGGAGAGCGAGACCGCGGCCACGAGCTGGGAGAAGAGGCTGTCCATGTCGAAATGCTTCTTCACCACGGAGACCGCGTAGGCCATCAGCGTGTAGGTCAGCGCCCACCCGCCGAAGACACTGACGCCGAGCATGTCGGCGTAAAGGCCCAGGGCGAAGCCCCAGGCTATGCCCTTGACCGGACCGGAGAGGATAGCCGCGGCCAGCGCGGCGGCGAAGATGAAGTTGGGCGCCAGGCCGAAGAAGGTCAGGTTCTGCGTCCACCACCAGTACAGCGTGCCGGTGCCCAGGTAGAGAAGCACTTCGAAGATGATGCTCATTCTTCGGCCCCCTTCAGGGCGGACAAGTCCTGCGGCAGGTGGCGCCGGACCACGAAAACTTCCTTCAGGGTGTTGACGTTGACCGCCGGCGTAACGTCAGCCGTGATGAAATTCATGAAAGACTCGCGCGGGTAGAGCTTGGTGACCCTGCCCACCGGCACGCCGGCGGGGAACAGCAGGCCGCCCGGGGCGGTGACCAGCTCGGCGCCCTCGGCCAGCGCAGCCTCCTCCGGCACGTAGTTCATCTTCAGCAGCCAGGTGCCCTTGCCCTCCACCAGCGCCTCCAGCCCGGCCGGCGCTATCGCGCAGACGGCCGAGGCCGCGGCGTTGGTCAGCAGCAGCACCTTGGAAAATTTGGGATAGACTTCGAAGACGCGCCCGGCGAGACCCGCCCGCTCGCCCTGCATGCCGAGCACCGTGTCGTTCACCTGGATGCCGTCGTCGGAGCCTTTGTCGATGAAGAAGGAGCCGTACCAGTCGGAAGGCGTCTTGTTGACCACCCGGGCCCACGAACCGGCCCAGGGCAGCGAGCGGGAAAGGCGCATTTCCCTGGAGAGGCGCTCGTTCTCGGCCACCATGACGGCCGAGTTCTGGAGGCTGATCTCCAGGTCCTTCACCCGCGCCTTCAGCGCGCGGTTCTCCTGGTCGGTCTCGAGCAGGGCGACGAAATTAGCCGGCACGTTGCGGATGAAATGGCCGTATTTAGCCCCGTAATGGAGCGAGGGATAGAGGCTGTAGCTGACTGCGATGCGCCCGGTATGGGCCAGTTTGGAGGCGGGAAACAGCAACAGGAGGACCGACAGTACGGCGAAGAATACTAAAGCGTAATTGGCTGCGTCTTTCTCTCTGCTCATCGCCTGTGGCCCCGTTGGCCCCGCCTGAAAGACAGCCCCCCCTTGCGGGGGGTCAGCTGCGGTACGAACTCAGGAATTCGGGGCGCTGGATCTTGTCCAGCTCTTCGAGGTATTTACCGCAGCCAAGGGCGACACAGCTTAAAGGATCGGCGGCACGGTGGACGGGCAGTTCTGTCTCCTGCCGGATAAGCTCGGGGAAGCCGCGCAGCAGCGAACCGCCGCCGGCCAGCACCATGCCGCGGTCCACCAGGTCCGAAGAAAGTTCGGGCGGGGTGGCCTCCAGCACCTGCTTGATCACGTCCACTATGAGCTGGACAGGCTCCATCAGGGCCTGCCGTATCTCTTCCGAAGTAACGAGAATCGTCTTGGGCAGGCCCTTGGCCTGGTCCCTGCCCTTGACCTCAATGGTCTTTTCTTCTTTAAGCGGGAAAACCGATCCTATCTGTATCTTAACTTCTTCAGCGGTAGTTTCACCTATAACAAGATTGTGCTTGCGCCGGAAATACTGCACGATGCAGTCGTCCATCTCGTCGCCGGCCACGTCGAGGGACTTCGCCACCACCATGCCGCCGAGGGAAATGACCGCCACCTCGGTGGTGCCGCCGCCGATGTCGCAGATCATGCTGGCGTGCGGCTCGGCCACCGGCAGGTCGGACCCTATGGCGGCCGCCATCGGCTCTTCTATCAGCTGCACTTCGCGGGCGCCGGCCTGCTCGGCCGACTCCTGCACGGCGCGCTTCTCCACTTCCGTTATGCCGGAAGGGATGCCTATCACTATGCGGGGGTGCAGCAGGCTGCGCCTGTTATGCACCTTGCGGATGAAATACTTTATCAGCTCCTGCGTGAGCTCGAAGTCGGCTATCACGCCGTTGCGCAGCGGGCGCACGGCTACTATGCCCGAAGGGGTGCGGCCCAGCATCAGCTTGGCCTCGCTGCCCACGGCGAGCACCTTCCGCCTGTTCTTGTCTATCGCCACCACTGACGGCTCACGCAGCACGATCCCCTTGCCCTTGACGTAGACGAGGGTGTTCGCGGTGCCGAGGTCGATGCCGATATCGTTAGAGAACAGGCTGAAGAAATAGTCGAACATTGTTTTAGACCAGTTTCACCAGCGCCGTTTCGGTGGCGTCGCCGCGGCGCATGCCGAGCTTGAGG
Source organism: Elusimicrobiales bacterium (assembly GCA_028688015.1). Classification (GTDB taxonomy): domain Bacteria; phylum Elusimicrobiota; class Elusimicrobia; order Elusimicrobiales; family UBA9959; genus UBA9959. Next base: position 172,037 of record JAQTZB010000004.1, read on the forward strand.
ATGCGGGTGAAGCCGCCGGGGCGCTCTTTGTAGCGCGGGGCGAGCACGTCGAAGACCTTGTGGTAGACCACCTTGTCCTTGATGACGCGGCGCACTTCTACGTGGCGGCCGTTCTTGGCGTCGGCGATCACGCGCTCCACCACGCGGCGGAGCTCCTTGGCCTTCATCAGCGTGGTCTCCACCTTTTCGTGCTGCAGCAGGCTGGTGGCCATGTTGGAGAACATCGCGCGGCGGTGCGAGCCGGTCTTGGAAAGTTTCCTTGCGCCTAAGTTTCTTATCATAGCGGTTCCTTGAAATGCGGTATTAGTCTTTCTTCGTCATGCCGAGACCGAGGCCCATTTCCTTGAGCTTTTCCTTGATCTCGTCGAGCGATTTCTGCCCGAAATTCTTTACGGCCAGCAGGTCGTCTTCGGTCTTGCCGACCAGCTCGCCTATCGTGCGGATGCCGGCCACCTTCAGGCAGTTGGAGGCGCGCGAGGAGAGTTCTATCATCTCCACGCCCTGCTCCAGCTTTGAGGCGTTCTCGCCGGCGGGCTCCTTCTTGGCTTCCTGGGCCTTGGCGGGCTCCTTGGCGGCCTCTTCGGCCGGGAGGAACGGCATGATCGAGCGGCGCAGCAGCGCGGCGGTGTTGGCCACGGCGTCGGAGGGCGTCGTCGTCCCGTCGGTCCAGACCTCGAGCACGAGCTTGTCGTAGTCGGTGCGCTGGCCCACGCGGGCGTTCTCCACCACGTAGTGCACTTTCTGGATCGGGGAGAAGATGGCGTCCATCGGGATGAACTCCATCGGGAGGTTCATGCGGGCGCGGATCTCGTCGGAAGTCAGGTAGCCGGAGCCCTTCGCGATCTCGAGCTCGGCTTCGAACTCGGCGCCGCTCTCGACGTGCGCCAGCACGAGGTCACGGTTGATGATCTCGACGTTGGCGTTCTCGCCGATGTCGGAGGCCTTCACCTCTTTCTTGCCCTTCACGCTGATCAGCAGCGTCTCGGGGCCCTCGCCCTTCAGGCGCACGCGGAGCTTCTTGAGGTTCAGCACGATGTTGACCACGTCTTCCTGCACGCCGTTGACGGCGGCGTATTCGTGACGCGCGCCCTTGATGCGCACGGCCACCACGGCCGCGCCCTCGAGGGAGGACAGCAGGATGCGGCGCAGCGAGTTGCCTATCGTGTGGCCGTAGCCCTTCTCGTAGGGCTCGGCAGTGAACTTCGCGTAGTTGTCGGTCTTCGTCTTGTCCTCGACGCTGAGCGTTTCGGGGATGACGAGCTGTTTGGTGAAAGTTGACATGCGTTAGAACCTCGCTTACTTGGAATAGAACTCTACGATGAGCTGCTCGTCGGCGGAGATGCTGGACTCCGCGCGGTCCGGCCAGCGCACCAGTTTGCCCTTCTTCGCGCCGGCGTCCCAGGAGAGGAAGCTCGGGCGGTGGGTGGTCTTGTCGGCGTGCTCGAGGCCCTGCTTGACCAGCGCGGTCTCCAGGGTCTTCGTCTTCGCCGGGTTGATCGAGATCTCGTCGCCGGGCTTCAGCATGGCGGACGGGATGGAGAGGCAGCGGCCGTTCACGCAGATGTGGCCGTGGTTCACCAGCTGGCGGGCGGCCTTCATCGACACGGCGTAGCCGAGGCGGCGCACGATGTTGTCGAGGCGCACTTCGAGGAAGCGGAGCAGCGCGGCGCCGGTCTGACCCTTGTCCTTGGAGGCCTTGGCGAAGAAGCGCTTGAACTGGGCTTCGGTCACCTGGGCGCTCAGGCGGGCTATCTGCTTCTCGCGCAGGTGTTTGCCGTAGTCCGACATCTTGTTGGGGCGGCCGCCGGGGGAGAAGCGCTTTTCCTTCTCGGCCCTCTGGGCTTTGTCCACCTGGCAGTTAGTGTGGCACTTGGTTCCCTTGAGGAACAGTTTCTGGCTGACTTTCGTGCATTTCTTGCAGCTGGGTCCGGTATATCTCGACATTTTAAAAGTCTCCTTCGAATTTCTCTGTTGCTGTTAGACGCGGCGGGCTTTCGGGGGCCTGCAGCCGTTGTGCGGGATCGGGGTGACGTCCTTGATGGACACCACGTGGATGCCGCTCTGCGCCACGGCGCGGATCGCGGTCTCGCGGCCGGGGCCGGGGCCGCTGACGAACACCATGGCCTGGCGCACGCCGTACTCGGAGGCCTTGGCCGCCGCCTTGGAGGCGGTGATCTGGGCCGCGAAGGGGGTGCCCTTCTTGGTGCCGCGGAAACCGTTACCGCCGGAGGTGGACCAGGCTATCACGCCGCCCTTCTCGTCGGTAAAGGTTATGATCGTATTGTTGAAGGAGCAGTTGACGTACACGCGGGCGAACGCCACGGTGCGCACGCGGCGCCGGGGGGCCGCCTTCTGCTCGGGTTTCTTGGCCCCGTCCTGGGGCTGCGGGTTCTTGTTCTCTTCTGCCATATTAAATCATCCTCCGTTTAGTTTGCCCCCCGCCCTCGCGGGGGGCCGGGCCTTACTTGGCCGCTGCCGCGGCGGCTTTACCCGACGAACCCACGGTCCGTCTGCGGCCTCTGCGGGTGCGCCCGTTGGTGCGGGTGCGCTGCCCGCGGACGGGCAGGTTGCGGCGGTGCCTATAGCCGCGGTAGCTGTTGATCTCGACGTAGCGCTTCAGGTTCGCGGTGATCTCGCGGCGGAGCTCGCCTTCCACCTTGTACTCTTTCTGGATGGTGGTGTTCAGGAGACCTATCTGGTCCTCCGTGAGGTCCTTCACGCGCGTGTCGGGGCTGATCTGGGCGCTGAGGCCGGCCAGGATCTTCTTGGCTATCGGCCGGCCTATGCCAAAGACATAAGCCAAAGCGATGCTGATTTTTTTATCTCTCGGTAAGTCCACACCTGCTATACGTGCCATACTTTCTCCTTAGGATGCTGCTGTGATCGGTCACCGGCGTCTCGCGCTGGTCACCAGCCCGGGCTCAGCCCTGGCGCTGCTTGTGGCGGGGGTCGCCGCAGATTACGCGGACGACGCCCTTGCGCTTGACGATCTTGCACTTTACGCAAATTTTCTTTACGCTCGCTCTGACTTTCATTGAAGCACCTCTTGCCTGTGGTTATGCCGCGCGGGCCTCGCCCGGGTTACGGCTTACTTTTCCCTGTAAACTATCCGGCCCTTGCTGAGATCGTAGGGCGAAAGCTCCATCTTCACCTTGTCGCCCGGGAGTATCTTGATGTGGTGGATGCGCATCTTGCCGGAAATGATACCCAGTATCGTCTTGCCCGGGGCGATCTCCACCTTGAAAGTGGCGTTCGGGAGGGATTCCTTAACGATGCCCTCCAGCTCTATTTTCTCGCTGTTTTCTGACATATTTTCTATATTATACTAAATATTGGCCGCCCTAGGGGGCGCTCAATATGTCGCAGCCGTCCTCCGTAACGGCCACAGTATGCTCAAAATGGGCCGCCAGGCTGCCGTCCGCGGACACCGCGGTCCAGCCGTCGTTCTTAACCACCACGTCCGCCCGCCCGAGGCACAGCATCGGCTCTATCGCCAGCGTCATGCCCGTCTTCAGCGTGGGCCCGGTCCCGGCCCGGCCGTAGTTAGGGATCGAAGGCTCCTCGTGAAGCCGCCGGCCTATGCCGTGCCCGGTGAATTCCCGGACCACCGCCATGCCGTTCCGCTCGGCGTAATCCTGAACCGCGCGGGAAACGTCTCCCAGCTTGGCCCCGGCCCTCACGGCCGCCAGGCCCGCGTCCAGGGAGGCCCGCGTGACCTCCATCAGCTTCTTCGCCGGGGCCGGGACCGCTCCCGCCGCCAGCGTCACGGCCGCGTCGCCGTAAAAACCTTCTATCACCGCGCCCATGTCCAGGCTGACGATGTCCCCCTCCCGCACTATCCGCTTCGGGCTGGGGATGCCGTGGACGATCTCCTCGTTTATCGAAACGCAGAGCGTCGCGGGATAGCCGCGGTAGCCGAGGAAGGCCGGGACGGCGCCGAGTTCGCGCACGCGCCGTTCCGCAAAATCGTTTAACTCTGCCGTCGTAACGCCGGGCTTAACCAGGGGCTTGAGCTGTAAAAGAACCTCCGCGACCACCCGGGAGGCCCTGCGCATGCTTTCTATCTCGGCAGGGGTCTTGATCTCTATCACTTTTTAAGCAGGGCGGAAACTTTTTCCGTCACCGCGGCGGGCGCCTGCCCCCCGTCGGCCTCGTGGAAGTTGCCGGCGGCCCTGTAATAGGCCAGCAGCGGCTCCGTCTGGTCCTTGTAAACCTGGATGCGCCTGGCTATCACGCCGGGCTTGTCGTCTTCGCGCGTCATCAGCGGCTTGCCGCAGGCGTCGCAGACGTTTTCTTTGGCCGGCGGGCTGCTGATCACGTTGTAGATCTTGCCGCAGCCGGTGCAGGTGCGCCGCGAGCCGAGGCGCTGCACTACGATGTCCTCGGCCACCTTCAGGAATACCACGGCGTCGATGGACTGCTTGCGGGACTCGAACCAGGAGTCCAGCGACTCGGCCTGCTCCACCGTGCGCGGAAAGCCGTCGAACAGCAGGCCGCGCGTCTCGGCGCCCAGGCGCGTCTTGATCATGTCCATCACCAGGCGGTCCGGCACCAGCCGGCCCGAGGTCATGTAGGACGAAGCCTCCACGCCGAGCGGCGTCTTCTTGGCCATCTCGTCGCGGAGGATGTCCCCCGTCGAGACGTGCACGAGGCCCATCGCTTTCACGAGGTCCTTGGCGAGGGTTCCTTTGCCGGAACCGGGATAGCCCAAGAGTATGACGTTCATAAAAAGTTCCGCGGGCCGGCTAGCTGCCGACGTTGAACCAGCGCCCCTTGATGCGGGAGTTCTTATAGAACCCCTCGTAATTGCGCATTACGAGGTGCGCTTCGGTCTGCGCTATCGTGTCCAGGGCCACGCCCACGACGATGAGCAGCGAGGTGCCGCCGAAGTAGAACGGCACGTTGAACTTGGCCCGCAGGTAGTCGGGCAGCACGGCTATCGCCGAGACGAACAGCGCGCCGCCGAGCGTGATGCGGTTGAGCACCCACTCGATGTGCTGCGCGGTCGGCTCGCCGGGGCGGATGCCGGGGATGAAGCCGCCCCACTTCTTCATGTTCTCGGCCAGGTCCTTCGGGTTGATGCTGACGGAGTTGTAGAAGTAGCAGAAGAAGATGATCAGCGCCACGTAGCACAGCTGGTACAGGATGCTGGTGTGGTTCATGAACCCCATCAGCTTCTGCGCCCAGACGGCGTTAGGATTGAAGGAGCCTATCGTATAGGGGACGCTCAGCAGGGACACCGCGAAGATGACCGCGATGACGCCGGACTGGTCAACCTTGAGCGGCAGGAACGTGGAGGCGCCGCCCATCATCTTGCGGCCCACCATGCGCTGCGCGTACTGCACCGGGATCTTGCGCTGGGCGGTCTCGACCCAGATCACGAAGCCGACGATGGCCAGCACCACGGCCAGGATCAGGATGCCGGAGAGCAGGCTGATTTCGTCTATCTGGATCAGCTTGATCATGCCCATCACTGCGGAGGGCAGGCGGTCCACGATGCCGGCGAAGATGATCAGCGAGATGCCGTTGCCGATGCCGCGCTCGGTGATCTGCTCGCCGAGCCACATCACGAACATCGTGCCGGTCACCAGCGTCAGCACCGTCACGAAATAGAACCCGAAGGTCGGGTTGGTCACGATCGTGGGGCCGCCGCCGGCCTGCATCTTGGTCAGCGCTATCGTCAGGCCCAGCGACTGGAAGGCCGCCAGGAACAGCGTGAAGTAGCGCGTGAACTGCGTGATCTTCTTGCGGCCGCTCTCGCCTTCCTTCTGGAGGCGGTCGAGCACCGGGAAGATATGCGCGCCCTGGATCAGGCTCATGATGATGGACGCGTTGATGTAGGGCATCACGCCCATCGAGAAGATGGAGAAGCGCCCGAGGGCACCGCCGGAGAAGATGTCCAGGAAGCCCAGCAGCGAGCCTTTCTGGGCCTCGAACAGGGCCTGCAAAGCGGCCGTGTTGATGCCGGGGATCGGGATCGTGGCCCCCAGCCGGTAGACGGCCAGGGCCCCGAGCACGAAGAATATCCGTTTCTTTAGATCTTCTATCTTAAAGATGTCGGTTATCTGCTGCATTATTTTTTATCCGTTTTCGACTGCTTCTTGGCTTCTGCCTGGGCCTTCACCTCCGCCACCTTGGCGGACTTGGCGCCGGGGAGCAGCTCGATCTTGCCGCCGGCTTTCTCGATCTTTTCCTTGGCGGAGGCGGAGAAGGCCTGGGCCTTCACGGTCAGGGCCTTCTTCAGCTCGCCGTCGCCGAGGATCTTGATCTGGTCGGTGTGCTTGACCAGGCGGGCTTTAACCAGCGCGTCGGGCGTAACTTCCGCGCCGGCCTTGAAGCACTTCTCCAGCGAGGAGATGTTGACCCACTCGTATTTGATCTGGAAGCGGATATTGCTGAAGCCGCTCTTGGGGATGCGCCGCAGCAGCGGCAGCTGGCCGCCCTCGAACCCGTCGCGCTTGGCGCCGCCCGAGGTGGAGTTCTGGCCCTTCTGGCCGCGGGTAGAGGTCTGGCCGTGGCCGGAACCCTGGCCGGTGCCGAGGCGCTTCCGCCGCTTGGCGGAACCGGGCTTGGCTTTGAGATTGTTCAGTCCGATCATAATGTCTCTCCTCCTGCTGCTGTAATCGTGAGTGCGCTTATTCGGCGCGGCCGCGGATCTTCATGACTTCTTCGCGGCTCTTGAGCTTGCTAAGGGCGTTGAGCGTGGCGTAAACCGTGTTGAACGCGTTGCGCGTGCCGAGGTTCTTGGTCAGGACGTTCTTCACGCCGGCCGCTTCGAGCACGGCGCGCACGCCGCCGCCCGCTATCAGGCCGGTGCCGCCCACGGCGGGCTTCATCCAGACCTTGCCGGCGCCGAACTTCCCCTCGACTTCGTGCGGGATAGTGTGGTTTTCCAGCGGGAACTGCATCATGTCCTTGCGGGCGCCGGCGGTGCCTTTCTGTATGGCGCCCTGCACCTCGTTGGACTTGCCGAGGCCGACCCCGACCTTGCCGTGGTTGTCGCCCACCACTACGAGGGCGTTGAAGGAGAAGCGCTTGCCGCCCTTGACCACCTTCGTGACGCGGTTGATGATGACGGTGACGACCTTTTCTTCTTTCGCGTCGGTCAGGTCGAGTTCCATAGCCTCGCCGGGCTTGCCCTGCGCGCTGAGTTCCTTGCTGGTCTTGAGCTGTTTCTGGTTTCTGAGCATGTTAGCGTGTCTCCCTTAGAATTTCAGGCCGGCTTCGCGGGCCGCGTCGGCGAGCGCCTTGATGCGCCCGTGGTAGATCCTGCCGCCGCGGTCGAAACAGACCTCGGTCACGCCCTTGGCCACGGCGCGCTTGGCGAGCAGGGCCCCGACCACCTTGGCGGAGGCGATGCTCTTGCCGGACTTCAGTTTGCCCTTCAGCTCCTTGTCGTTGCTGGAGGCGGCGGCCACCGTGGCGCCCTTCACGTCGTCCACGACCTGCGCGTAGATGTTCTTCGCGCCGCGGTAGACGCTGAGGCGGGGCCTGCGGATGCCGTTCTCGAACAGCCTGTTGCGGGAGCGGATCTTGCGGAATTCGTAGCGTTCCTGTTTGCTTATCATAATAGTTGATCTCCGTTATTTCTTGGCTGCGCCGCCGCCCGCGCCGGCTCCGGCGCCAGCCGCGGTCTTGCCGGCCTTGCGGATAATGTGTTCGCCCTGGTACTTGATGCCCGTGCCCTTGTAGGGTTCGGGGCGCTTGATCTTCTTGATCTGGGCGGCCAGGTTGCCGACGGCTTCCCGGTCTATGCCCTTGATCGTCAGCACGACCTGCTTGGGGTCGAAGGACATCTTGATGCCCGGCGGGATGTCCACCAGGACGGGGTGCGAGAAGCCGAGCGTCAGCGAGACGCGGCTGCCTTCCACGGCGCCCTTGAAACCGACGCCGCTGATCTCGAGCACCTTCTCGAATTCTTTGGTCACGCCGGTCACCATGTTGTTGATGCGGGCGCGGCACGTGCCGAACAGCGCGCCCTTGTCGAGGGCGCCCTGGGCTATGCTGATGTTGATCACGTTGCCGGCCACGGCGGCGTTGATGCCGTCGGGCAGCGAGTAGTTCAGCTTGCCCAGCGGGCCTTCCACGTGGACGGTGCGGCCGTCGACGCGGGCCTTCACCTTGTCGGGCATGTTGATCGGCATTTTTCCAATTCTGCTCATGTTATATACCTCTTAATAGCTTTTCTTTACCACACCTGGCACAGCACTTCGCCGCCCAGCTTCTGCTTCTTGGCCTCGGCGTCGGTCAGCAGGCCCTTCGAGGTGGACACGATGGTCACGCCGAAGGCGGCGCGCACGCGCGGCATCTCGTCGTGGCCGCGGTACACGCGCAGGCCCGGCTTGGACACGCGGCGGATGCCGTTGATGACGGGCTGCTTGTCGGCGGTATACTTCAGCGTGATGCGGATCACGCCGCGCCGGTCTATGGTCTTGTCCAGCTTGGGGTCAAGCACCTTGAAATTAGAGACGAAGCCCTCGTCCTTGAGGAGCTTCACTAAACCGGCCTTGATACCGGAGAAGGGCACGTCGACGCGCTCTTTCTTCTTGGACGTGGCGTTCTTGATCGACGCGAGCATGTTAGATATGGGATCCATTGTTTCTCTCCTTGCCTTTAAAACTTATAGCAGCGTTACCAGCTGGACTTGCGCAGCCCGGGTATGAGACCCTCGTGGGCCATCTTCCTCAGGCAGATCCTGCAGAGACCGAAGTCCCGGTAGTAGCCGCGCGGCCTGCCGCAAATCTGGCAGCGGTTGCGGAAGCGCGTGGAAAACTTCTGGGGTTTGCGCATCTTCGCCATCCAAGCGTATGTAGCCATTTCTTTCTCCTATGTCCTTAGATCTTATTTAGCCGCGGGTTTCTTGACTTCGGGCTTCTTGAACGGCATGCCCAGGTATTCCAGCAGGGCCTTGCCTTTCTTGTCGTCGCCGGCGGTGGTCACGAACGTGATGTTCATGCCGCGCGCCTTCGGGGACTTCTCCATGTTGATCTCGGGGAAGATGTGGTGCTCTTTGAGGCCGATGTTCAGGTTGCCGCGGCCGTCGAAGAAGCGCGGGTCGAAGCCCTGGAAGTCGCGTATACGCGGCACGCTGATGCTGACGAAGCGGTCGAAGAACTCGAACATGCGGATGCCGCGCAGGGTGACGCGCACGCCTATCGGCATGCCCTCGCGCAGCTTGAAGTTCGAGATGGACTTCTTGGCCCTGCGCACCTGCGGGTTCTGCCCGGAGATGAGCATCAGGTCTTCCTTGGCGAGGTCGAGGGCCTGGATGTTCTCCTTGGCCTCGCTCACGCCGATATTGATGACGACCTTGACCAGCTTCGGGGCGGCCATCGGGGAGGACAGGTTAAAGTCCTTCATCAGGGCCGGCCGCACGGCGGTCAGGTAGTTGTCGCTGACGCGGACCTTATAGCCCTTGGGCAGGGGCGCCACGGGGCCTTTGGGGATCTCGGTCAGCTGCAGCTTAGCCTGGTGCTGCTCTTTCTTCTGGGCCTTGAACTGCTCTTTATTGACCTTGGGCTGGTCCTTCGCTTTTTCCTTGGGGGTTTCCTTCGCCATTATAAATTACCTCTTAAACTATAGCTTCGCCGCATTTCTTGCAGGCGCGCATCTTTTCGCCGCCCTGCACCGTCACCTTAACGCGGGCCGGCTTGCCGCACTTGGGGCAGACCAGCTGCACGTTGGAGATGGCCAGCGGGGCTTCCACTTTATGGATGCCGCCGGGCTTTTCCTTGGTGGTCTTCTTGTGCTTGGAGACGATGTTGACCCCCATCACCACGACCTTGCGGGCCTCGGGCATGATCTCTTTGATCTCGCCTTTTTTGCCCTTGTCTTTGCCGGCCAGCACTATAACCGTGTCTTTTTTCTTGAGTTTCAGCATAATTTCCGCCTTATTAAAGTACTTCGGGAGCGAGCGAGACGATCTTGAGGAAGTTCTTCGCGCGCAGCTCGCGGGCCACCGGGCCGAACACGCGCGTACCCTTGGGTTCGCCGTTGTCGTCGATGACGCAGACCGCGTTGTCGTCGAAGCGTATGTAGGAGCCGTCGGGGCGGCGGACTTCCTTGGCCACGCGCACCACCACGGCTTTCACAACGTCGCCCTTCTTGATGGCGCCGTGGGGGATGGCGTCGCGGACCGAGGCGACGATGGTGTCGCCGAGGAACGCGTACTTGCGGTAGCTGCCGCCGTTCACGTGGAAGCACTGCAGCTTGCGGGCGCCGGAGTTGTCGGCGACGTTGAGGATGGTTCTGAGCTGTATCATGGTTTTCTCCGTTAGGCCGGCTTAGCGGGCGGCCTTCTCCACTATGCGGCTCACGCGCCAGCGCTTCAGCGCGGACAGGGGCCGGGTGCTGACTATCTCCACCAGGTCGCCCATCTTGGATTCGTTGGCCTCGTCGTGCGCGTAGAATTTGCGGTGGCGGCGGAGGGTCTTGCTGTAGACATTGTGGCTGATCACGTGGTCCACGCTGATCACGCGGGTCTTGGTCATCTTGTCGGAGACGACGACGCCCCGCAGGGATTTCCGCTGGTTCCTCTTCTCGGTATTCTCGGTCATTTCTTCACCTCGGCCTTGGTTTTAGCGAGCTCGCGCTGGCGCAGCCAGGTGTTGATCATGGCTATCTTGCGGCGGGCGTTGCGCAGCTGCAGCGGGTTTTCCACCGGCGCGGTGCTGCGTTTGAAGTTGATCTGGAAGATCTGCTTCTTAAGTTCGGCGGCCTGGGCTTTCAGCTCGCCCTCGCTCATGTTCTTAAGAGTTTCCTTGTCTTTTCTTTTCATAATATCGGGCTGCTCCTTCTTAATTGTCGCGGCTCACGAACTTGGTCTTGATCGGCAGCTTGTGGCCGGCGCGGGTGAAAGCTTCTTTCGCGGTGACCAGGTCCAGGCCTTCGACTTCGAACAGCATGCGGCCCGGCTTCACGACGGCCACCCAGTGGTCCGGCGCGCCCTTGCCCTTACCCATGCGGGTTTCGGCGGGGTGCTTGGTGATGGCCTTGTCGGGGAAGATGCGGACCCAGATCTTGCCTTTCTTGCGGAGGTAGCGCACTATGGTCACGCGGCAGGCCTCTATCTGGCGGGCGGTGATCCAGCGGGGCTCCAGCGCCTTCAGGCCGTACTCGCCGAAGGACAGGGAGAAGCCGCGCTTGGCCGGGCCCTTAATGCGGGGCGCGGAATGCGTCTTGCGGTATTTTACTCTCTTGGGCATCAACATAGTTATCGCTCCTTAAAGAAGTCTCAGGCCGACGGGGTGGTATTCCGGCGGGCGGCGGCGGACTCGTCCATCACCGGTATCTCGCTCGGGTTCTCGGCTTCCATCTTTATCAGCTGCTCGCGCAGCTCGCGGGGGGTCTTCGCGAAGAACAGCTTCTTGAAGATCCAGACCTTGATGCCGATCTTGCCCATCGAGGTGTGGGCTTCGGTCAAGCCGTAATCGATGTCGGCGGAGATGGTCTGCAGCGGCACGCGGCCTTTGCGGAACCACTCGCGGCGGGCGATCTCGGCGCCGCCCAGGCGGCCGGAGGCCATGACCTTGATGCCGAGGGCGCCTGAGGTCATCGTGCGCTCCATCGCGCGCTTGATGGCGCGCTTGAAGGAGATGCGCTTCTCGAGCTGCTGCGCGACGTTCTGACCGACGAGGCGCGGGTCGAGCTCGGGGATCTTGATCTCGGAAACGTTGATGAACACCTTGCGGCGGGTGAGCCGCTCGACGTCCTTCTTCAGGGCCTCGATGTCGGCGCCCTTGCGGCCGATCACTACGCCGGGGCGGGCGGTGTGGATGGTCACCTTCAGGTAGGCGCCGGCGCGCTCGATGTCCACCCAGCTGACGGAGGCCATCGCGAAGCGCTCGGTCACCATGTGCCGGATCTCGAAGTCCTCGCGGATGAGCTCGGGCATCTTCTTGGGCGAGAACCAGCGGGACTGCCAGTCCTGGATGTAGCCGAGGCGTAAGCCCTTAGGATGTATTTTCTGACCCATATTATTTTTTCCCCTTGGTGTCGGACACGGCCACGTGGATGTGGCACATCTTGCGCTTGAACGGCATCGCGCGGCCCTGCGGGCCGGGCTGCACGCGGCGCAGGAACTTCATAGGGCCCTGGTCGGCGAAGCACTCGGTGACCCAGACCTGCTTGAGGTCCAGCTTCTTGCCGAGCTTCACGGACAGGTTGGCGCCCGCGGACTTGATGGCCTTGCCGACGACGTCGGTGGCGATGCGGGGCAGGGAGGCCAGGATGTACTGGGCCTCGTAAAGGGATTTACCCCTCACGGCGTCGAGCAGCTGGGCTACCTTGCGGCGGCCGTAGCGCTGGTATCTGAGATGGCATTTAGCTTCCATGATTTTCTCCGTTTGTTGTCACTGCACCGTTAGGTGAGGTCCGTGGCTTCCTTGGTATGCGACTGGCCGTGGCCCTTGAACAGCCGCGGGAAAGAGAACTCGCCGAGCTTGTGGCCGACCATGCGCTCGGTGACGTACACCGGCAGGAACTTGCGGCCGTTGTGCACCAGCAGGGTCTGCCCTACGAACTCGGGGGTGATCGTGCAGGCGCGGGCCCAGGTCTTTATCTGCTTCTTTTCGCCGGACTGGACGACCGCCTGGACTTTCGCCAGGAGCTTCTGGTCTACGTACGGCCCTTTCTTAGAAGATCTGCTCATTTATATTCCTCCGTTAAGCGGCCGTCGACTTGCGCCGGTCCTGCACTATCATCCAGCCCCAGATCTTGGATTTGGTCCTGGTCTTAAAGCCCTTGGAAGGCTGGTTCCACGGCGAGCGCGGAACGTTGTTGCCCTTGGAGTGGCCGCGGCCGCCGCCGAGCGGGTGGTCCGTGGCGTTCATCGCCGCGCCGCGCACGGTGGGCTTCACGCCGATGTGGCGCTGCCTGCCGGCCTTGCCGAGGGTGATCGTGTTGTGCTCGATGTTGCCCACCTGGCCTATGGTGGCCATGCAGTTCTTGAGCACTTTGCGGAGCTCGCCGGACGGCATCTTGACGAGGGCGTAGTCGCCCTCCTTGGCCATCAGCTGCGCCTGCGTGCCGGCCGCGCGCACGAACTGCGCGCCCTTGCCGGGGATCATCTCTATGGCGTGGATGAAGGTACCGTCGGGGATGTTGGTCATCGGCAGCGCGTTGCCCAGCTTGATCTCCGCCTTGGGGCCGCTCATCACGGTGGCACCCACGCCCAGGCCCAGGGGGGCCGGGATGTAGCGCTTGTCGCCGTCGGCGTACACAAGCAGGGCGATGCGCGCGTTGCGGTTCGGATCGTATTCGATCGCCGAAACCTTGGCGGGCACGCCGAACTTCTCGCGCTTGAAATCTATCAGGCGGTAGCGCCGGCGGTGGCCGCCGCCGTGGTGGCGGACCATGACCATGCCGGTGTTGTTGCGGCCGCCGTGCTTGCGCATGCCTTTGGCGAGGCTCTTCTCGGGGTCGGTCTTGGTGATGTCCGAGTAGTCGGCCATCTGCAGCGTGCGCCGCGAGGGGGTATAGGGTCTGTAGGATTTTATGGGCATATCTCTTTCTTCCTCCGCCTTACTTCGGCAGGTCCGTCATGTCTATCTTCTGGCCGGCCTTAACGGTGACGACCGCTTTCTTCCAATCTGAACGATAACCCTCGTGCCGGCCCACCTTGTGGAGCTTGCCGGGGAGGTTGGCGGTGCGGACCGCGGTGACCTTGACCTTGAAGAGGGTCTCGATGGCCTTCTTGATCTCGGTCTTGTTGGACTTGGGGTTCACGCGGAAGGTGTAGCGGTTCTCCGAATCCTTCAGGATAACGCTCTTCTCGCTGAGTATGGGGGCTATCAGCACTTCGGTAAAGTTCATTTTGCCTCCTTGACGCTGGCGGCCAGGGCCTTCAGGCCGGCCGCGGTGAAAACCAGCTTGGTGCTGCGCATCGCCTCGTAGGCGTTCAGGTTCTGCGCCAGGCACCAGCCGAAATTGCCGATGTTCTTGGACGCGGTCTTGAAGTTCTTATCCATCTTGTCGGTAACGAACAGGACGGTCTTGGCGTTGAGGCCTTTGCGCAGGTCGTTGAGCCCGCTGGTCTTGGCGGCGCCGAGGTCCAGGTTCTCGATGACCAGCACGGCGCCGTCGGCGGCGCGCGCGGAGAGGGCGTCGATCAGGCCCAGGCGCAGCTTCTGCACCGGCAGGTACTGGCGGAACGAGCGCGGCTTGGGGCCGAACGCGACGCCGCCCTTGCGCCAGATCGGCGAGCGGGTGGAGCCGTGGCGGGCGCGGCCGGTGCCCTTCTGCTTCCAGGGCTTCTTGCCGCCGCCGGACACTTCGGAGCGGGTCTTGGTGCAGGCGGTGCCGCGGTGCTTGTTGGCCTGGTAGTGGTTCATCACCTCGTGGATGAAGAACGGGTCGGGCTTAACCGAGAACAGGTTCTCGGGCAGGGCGACCTTGCCCACTTCCTGTCCCTTGAGGTTCAAAAGTTTTGTTTCCATGGTTTGTCCTCTCTCTTACTTCTTGGCCGCGGGCTTGGCGGCGGGCTTTTTGCCGGCGTCCTGCTTAACTTTGTTCTTGGAGACCTTGTTGGCCTTCGGGGCGGGCACTTTCTTGTTGGTCAGCGTGATATACACGGTGCTGCCGGTCGCGCCGGGGATGCCGCTGTTCACCAGGATCAGGTTCTCCTCGGCGATCACCTTCACGATCTTGACCTTCTGCACGGAGCAGGTTTCCACGCCCCAGTGGCCGGCCATGCGCTGGCCGGGCAGCACGCGGCCCAGCGAGCGGCGGGACCCCAGCGAACCGGGCGCGCGCTCGCGGTCCGAGGCGCCGTGGGAGGCGGGACCGCCGCGGAAATTGTGGCGCTTCATGCCGCCGGAGAAGCCGTGGCCCTTGGTCACGCCCTGCACGTCGACGTATTCGCCCTCGGCGAAGCGCTCGACGCTGGCGGTCTGGCCCTGGGCGGCGCCGGCGAGGTCGGCTACGCGGAACTCGCGCAGGTGCCTGAGCGGGGCGGAACCGAGCTTCTTGGCGAGGCCCTTCTCTGCGCCGTTGGCGCTCTTCTCTTTCTTGTGGCCGTAGCCGAGGCAGACGGCCTGATAGCCATCCTTTTCCTTGGTGCGGGTGTAGGCCACGCGGCAGGGACCTGCCTGCACGACGGTGACGGCGTGCAGGTTGCCGGCGTCGTCGAAGAGCTGGGTCATGCCCATCTTCTGGCCGACGAGAAATTTATGAACCACGGGCAGCTGCTGCGCCTCGGGCTTGGCCTCGGGGGCCGCGTTCTCTTTATTTTCTTCTGTCATGTCAGTCCGCTCCTTGCGTCGTCTCTCCCGACGGAAAACTCCCGGTTTTAACGCCGGGTTTTCCGCGGTTTTCAAAAGACAAACGAACAAACCGCGCCGGAACTTTTCAGCTCCGGTACTGGTCAAACAATATTTTTAGTTTCTATGATTAAGCCCGCAGGTGAAGGGAATCAAGGCCGCTTCATCTATAGGGCCGCTGTCCGTATTCTTTCGAACGCGACAGCGTAATAAAAACTGCATTTTCAAAGAAACCGCGGCGTTGCCGCGATTAACTACACGATTATTATAACAAAACCCCTATATTATGTAAAGCGATTTTTCAAAGGGGCGAAGCGAAGGCCAGGCAGTGGCCGTCCGGGTCCAGGCAATAGGCCGCCCTGTCCCCCCAATCCCTGGGGCCCAGCGGGCTCAATTCCCTGGCTCCCGCGGCCAGCGCCCGCGCCTGAAAAGCCTCCGGATCCGGCACGGTCAGATACAGCTCAGCCCTGGGGATGCCGGCGGCTTTTTCCGGGTCAGGCAGGGAGGGCAGCAGCCTTTTTATGCCTTTTTCCGGCATTAAGCCCAGCACGCAGCCGGGGAGCAGCTCGAATTCGGTCATGCCCGGCACATCCAGCCGGGGCCCGACAGCCAGGACCGCGGCGTAAAAAGTCCGGCTGGCCGCCTGGTCCCGGACGTAGAGTATGGTATTTAATTTCATATGGATATCGATTCTATATCTATATTATAGAAAATCCCAAGATAAATAAAAAGGGCCCGGTCTTGCGGCCGGGCCCTTTTCCAGACGGAAAAACTTACTTCGCCGTCTTGTTGATCCAGTCAAGCGCGAGGTTCACCTTGGAGTAAACGCCGTACTTGTTGGGGCGGGCGCAGCCCTCGCCCCAGCTCACCACGCCGGCGAGCTTCATGGACGAGCCGGTGCCGACGATCAGCGGGCCGCCGCTGTCGCCCTGGCAGGAGTCCTTGCCGCCCTCGGGATAGCCGGCGCAGAGCATGCTGTCGGTTATGCCGTCATAGGCCGCGGAGCAGGTCGCCTTGTCGACGAAGGGCACGGTGACCTTCATCAGGATCTTGGAGACGCCGCCGCCCTCGCTGGTGGTGCCCCAGCCGGCGGTGACGAAGTCCACTTTGGAGGAGATCTCCTGGGTGTTGAGCGCTATCGGCGCGAACTTGGAATCGCCGGAGAGCTTCACCAGCGCGTAGTCGTTATCCATCGTGTTGGTGTTCCAGCCGGGGTTCTTGACGATCTCGAGAACGGTGAATTTCTCCACGCCGGCGGTGTCGGACTGGTTGTGCAGGCCGATGGTAACGCCCTTGAGGTAGCCGCCCTCGACGCAATGCGCCGCGGTCAGCACCCAGTTCTTCTTGATCAGCGAGCCGCCGCAGAAGTGGCTGCCGTAGGAGCTGCGCAGGGAGACCAGGAAGGGAAACTCGCCCTTGGTGGCCTGCACGCCGCCTACTATCTTCTCCGCGCCGAAGCGGTCGAAGGGGTTCACGCCTTCGGGCACGAGGGCCGGGCGGGCGGGAATGTCTATAGAGGTTATCGCGGGCAGCACGCTGCCGCCGTGGGTGTCGAAGCTGATGTTCGCCGCATTTGCCGGGACCATGGCCAGTGCCAGGACCAGCGTCGCTATCGTCTTTATCATGAACTCCTCCGCTGCGTAGGATAACTGCTTAGGTGAATTGTGCAAAATCAATTGATGGCTGTCAACAGATATTTCCCCTTTAGGCCCAGCCCGGCGTGGGCCCTTAAGCCCACAACGACGGTCAACCAGCCGCCGCGCAACGAAAAACCGCCGGGCCCTCCCGGCGGTCTTACCGTTGCCGCGGTGCATGCTCAGGGCAGATATTTGGAGATCGCCGACATCTTGGTAACAGCCTCCCCCCTGCCTCCGTTCTGCGGCATGACGGCGGCCACGTTGCAGCCGGCCGGGGACGGCACGAAATCCTTGTCGCCCCGGACCAGGATCCCGTTTATCTGTTTGGTGCGGGCATTGAACACGGCGCTGCCGGAGTTGCCGCCGAAGGTATCGAGGTCGGCCAGGAAGAAATACTTCGGCAAGACGTCGCGCACCCTGGCACCGCCGGCCACCTTGAGCGGCAGCCCCACCGGGTGGCCGATAACGAACAGCGGGTCCCCGGCTGCGGCCTTGCCGCCGCGGTCAACCGACAGCGGCCGGTGCCCCGTCACCTTGCGGTCCAACTGTATGAAGGCGTAATCCGGGCCGGGGCCGCCGTTAACAAGGTTATTGAACAGCAGGGAGAGCGTCCCGGAGGTAAGGTCGCGCTTGATGATGCGCTTGCAGCCGTAGACATCGGAGAGCGGCACCGAAGCAGGCGACTCGCCGGCCCGCTTCAGCGCGAAGCCGAACAGGAACTTGGTCTCGGCGCACTTGGCCTCGTCGGTTACGCAGTGCCCCGCGGTCATGACTATATCCTCGCCCACCAGGGCGCCGGAGCAGAAGGCCCCCACGGGCTGCTCCGCGAACCTCTCTCCGGGACAGAGGTCATGGGCGGAACCCAGCGTCACGGTGAAGAGCGAGGCCTTGGCCCCGGAAGGCCGCACCCAGCGCGAAGACCAGAGGGAGACCACGGAATCCGCCAGCGCGCGCATCTCCGCGGGGGCGGCGTAATAATCCAGCCGGTCGTCGGCGCCGTAAATGGATTTGGTGTAATCGGCGTCAGGCAGCGGGGCCGGCGCCTCGGGGGCCGCGGCCGCCTCGGAGCCGGCGGCAAGGTCCGAATAGGCGGAGTCGGCCACCGCGTCGCGCAGGTCCGCCGGCACGTGCGCGTGCCGCGGGGTAAGCGCGGGGTAAGCGGGCAAAAGAACAGCAAGCAGCAGGATCCCGACCCTTAATTTCATGTATCCTCCAGAGAACCGCTTCTATATCCTAGCAGACGCCCCGCCTCCGCGCCAGCCCCCTGCGCTTTGCTAGAATAACACTATGTTGCTCCGTGTCTCCTGCGCCGCCGCCCTCGCCCTGCTGCTCTGCGCCGGGCAGGGCAAGGAAGTATCCGTGGACGAATTCCTGGAGAACCTGCCGTCCCTGCTCGATACCGCTCCGGAGCCGCCAGAGGTAACCGAAGCCCAGGTCATAGAGCTGGAAGAGGGCGACCCGGAAACCTACGTTTTCATCCACGGCGCGAAGGCGCACCCGCCGCCCCCGGTGAACCTGGGCGGGGACGGTGTGCTGACGCTGCGGCGCCAGGACAGCCGCGAGCAGGTGACCGCCCGCTACCGCGGCAAGGACGGCGGCTATAGCCGGCCCGAACTAGACAAGTTGCAGCGGCTGCTGCGCTGCAGCGCCACCGGCAAGGAAACCGAGATCTCGATAAAACTCCTGGAGATACTCGATGTCGTGGAGGATAAGTCCGGCAGCAGCTACCTGGTGCTGCTGAGCGGCTACCGCTCCCCCAAATTCAACCGCAAGCTGAAGGGCGCGGCGCGCTGGAGCATGCACATGCTGGGTTGGGCCGCAGATATCCGCGTGCCCGGCCGCCCCACCGCCGAAGTGGCCGATTTCGCCAACCGCCTCGGCGCCGGCGGCGTAGGCCACTATCCCGACGCCGGCTTCGTACACCTCGACGCCGGCCGCTCCAGGAGCTGGGAAGTAAAGCGCCCGGAGCCCAAGCCTAAAAAGGAGAAAAAGAAATGAAAAGGCTCTCCCTCGCCATTTTAGCCGCCTCCCTGGCCGCGGCTCCGGCCGCCGCGGCCCCGCACATCCTCGAGGCCCGCGTCACCAACGGCCGCGCAGCCTACCGGCAGACAATCCGGCTGACCGAGGGCCGGCAGGCCAGCCACGTCGGGCCCCTGAACGACAAAGAGCTGATACTCAACGCGCTGCTCTCCGGCGGCGGGGAATACGCCCTGCAATACCAGCTGGAGCTGTCCGGCGGCCGCGGCGCGCAGGGCCGCTCGATACAGGCGCAGTCCGAGGTGGCGCTGAAGCCCGGCGAGCCGCTGACGGCCCTGGAATGCGGCCCGTGGACCGTAGTACTGACCCTCGACCCTTCCAAAGCGGCGCCCGCGAAGGCCGGCAAGGCCTGGACTACAGGCGGCCTGCCCAACTACCGCCTGTCCGCCGACCTCTCCTCCGGCAGCTCGCGCCAGGTCTGCCGGCTGGTTTCCAAGGCCGGCGTCCAGGCCAACGCGGTGGATTCCACCCGGCAGGGCGAGAAGAAATACGGCTTCATTATGAACAGCCTTTTTTCCGCTTCCGGCGGGGCGTTCCGCCTGCAATACCAGCTCGAGCACAGCGCGGTGTCCGCCGGAGCGCCCTTCCAATTGCAGAACGAAGAAACCATAAAGCTGAACAAGAAAACAGCCTTTTCCGGGGAAGGCTACAGGCTGGAACTGCTGCTGGAAGGGGCCGCCCCGGAGGCCGCCAGGGGAACCTCTAAAAAAGGTTACGGCACCGTCCAGCTGCTGCAGTAGTGTCCCATGCCCGAGAAAGAGCTTTACGCCCGCCTGATAACCCCTGAAGAACTTAAAAGCTGGCTCCTCCACGAGGACGAGGAACTGCTCGCCTTCGACAAGCCGGCCGGAGTGGTCTGCCACCCGTCCAAGGCCGGGCCCTGGTCCAGCCTGGCGGGCGCCGTGCGGGAGCACTTCGGCCTGGCGGCCGCCCACCTGGTCACGCGCCTCGACAGGGAGACCAGCGGCGTCACCGTTTTCGCCAGGGACCAGCGCGCGGCCGGCCGGCTGCAGGGCGCCATGAGCTCGCGCAAGGCCGCCAAGGAGTACCTCGCCGTGCTCACCGGCGACCTGACCGGGCCGGCGACCGTGGACCAGCCGCTAGGCCCCGACACCGCCAGCCCGGTCAAAGCGAAAACAACCGCAGTGCCCGGCGGGCAGGCGGCTGTGACTCATTTCACCCCCCTCGCGCGCGGCGGCGGCTTCACGCTGGCCCGCGCCGTCACCGAGACCGGCCGCAAGCACCAGATCCGGGCCCACGCGCAATGGCTGGGCTTCCCCCTCGCCGGCGACAAGATCTACGGCCCGGACGCCCGGCTCTTCCTGGAATTCATCGAGACCGGCTGGACGCCGGCGCTGGAGGCGCGCCTGCTGCTGCCGCGCCAGGCGCTGCACTGCGCCCGGCTGGACCTGCGGGCCGGCGGCGCCGACCGCGTCTTCACCGCGCCCCTGCCGGCCGACCTGCGCGCCTTCTGCGCCGCCCGCGGCCTGAGCGTCCCCGACGGGCTGTAACAAAGCCGGACACAACAAATTTGTTGTACGGCCAAAACGCGTTAATTTAAGGATAGCCGCCGACCAGGCAGCCGGATTAGTAGAGCAGGTAGCGGCCGCGGAGCTTGTCGAAGGCGGCGCACTGGGCGCGGAAGTCGGCCATGATCTTTTCGGGCGGGTCTTTGGACTCGAAGATGGCCTTGTAGACGTTGTTGCCGGCTATGAGCCGCAGGGCGGCCTCGTCGAAGCGGAACTCGCGGTAATAGGCGCTGTCGCGCAGGGCACAGACGGCCAGCACAAAAATGTCCATCGGCCGCACGGCGGCCCTGTCGGTTATCTCCATACGCACGCCGCGGCAGAGCTTGCCGGCGTAGATGTCCAGCTCGGGCCTCTTGCTCTCCACGCTGAAGCGCACGCCGGGCAGACCGGCCGCGCTGAGCGTGGCCGCCAGGCGCTCGGCGTTCAGCCAGGGCGCGCCGAACCAGAGAAAAGGCGCGTCGGTGCCGCGGCCCACGGCCATGTTGGTGGCTTCGAAGCCGCCTATGCCGGGGTACATGATGGCGGCGTCCACGCCGCGTATATTGGGGGAAGGGTTCACCCAGGCGAGCCCCGTGTCGCCATAGAACGAGGACCGGTCCCAGCCCTGCAGTTTCACCACGCTCAGGTTTACGGCAATGTTGCGCAGGTCCTTATGCAGCAGGGCCATCTCTCCGGCCGTCATGCCATGGCGCACCGGCACGGGGAAGTAGCCGGTGAAATCCTGTATGTTCTTCGCGAGCACCGGCCCCTCCAGCACCAGGCCGCTTATGGGGTTGGGCCGGTCGAGCACGACGAAGGGGATATTGCGCTTGCCCGCCTCCTCCATGCACAGCGCCATGGTGGTGAGATAGGTGTAGAACCTCGCGCCCACATCCTGTATGTCGAACACCAGCACATCTATGCCGGCCAGCATGGCGGAGGTGGGGCGGTGGGTTTTGCCGTAAAGGCTGTAGATGGGCAGCCCGGTGACCGGGTCGGTGGAATTGTTTATCCCTTCGCCGTCGGCGGCGTTGCCGCGGAAGCCGTGCTCCGGGCTGAAGATGGCCGCCAGCCTGGCCTTCCTGGAGGAGAACAGGGAGTCCACCCCGCTGCGCCCGGCGGCGTTCAGGCCGGTCTGGTTGGTGACCAGCCCCACGCGCTTGCCTGCGAACATCTCGAAATCAGTACTCTCCGCGGCGTCGAGCCCCGTCACCACCGCCGCGCGCGCCTGCCCCGCCCCCAGCAGCGCCGCCAGCGCGAAAGCAGTTAATTTCCCGTTAAGCATCCCGTTAATTCTACCAAATGGTCAGAAATACATGGCCAGCACGGTCTCGAATGACAGCGGATTCATCTTCATCATCCGGTTATCGGTATATTCGGAGCGGAACTCTACTGGTTTAAACTCGTACTTAACGTTCAGTCCCAGGCCTATGCGGCTCTGCGGCTTGTATTCGATGCCGGTCTTAACGAACAAACCCGGAGGAACATCTTCCCTGGCTTCGCTCACTCCGCTGACCATATATTGCAGGCCTAACCCGGCGAGGTAATGCCACTTCGCCGAGAACTGGCCTACGTAGGATGTCATCAGCGACGCGGTCGTTATCTTAAGCGTCTTTTTTTCTACGTAAGTACCGGGCGGACTTGAATAGGTGTAAACTATCGTGAGATACTCGTCGCTGCCGACATTAGTGACCAATTCCGCGTTTATCTGCATGCTCTTGTGTGGCCGGTAAAGCAGGCCGCCGCCGGCCATGACAGATTTAAAAGGCTGCGGATCGTTCGCGGCAGAACCCCACTGGTTCTCGGCAAAGGAAGGCAAGTCGTTGGCGTTGTGCCGGTAATTGAGGACGCCGTAAATACCCAGCGTCTGTTCCGGCGGCACCAGGTTCAGGTATACCCCGGCGTCGTCCTCGAAGGCGTCCACCGGCAGCTCGGCGTAGCCGGAGACCACCACCTCGGAGGTCTCGGCGTTTACTATCCTCGCGTTCACCTGGTAAACGCCGTCCACCTTGTTGATATTGCCCAGCAGCAGCGCGCCCGCGCCCAGCACGCGCCCCAGCTTGACCGCGGTGGCGCTGTCAGTGGCGCCGGAGGCCTGCAGTTTCTGCTCGCTCAGCAGCCTGTTTATCTCGCCGCGTTCCACCACCGTGAAGCCAGGCTCGGCCACGAAGCGGTGCGATATCAGTTCCGCCGCGGCGAAACCCACGCGCTGTTTGCTTAATTTTTCCTCGCAGCTGAAAGGGAACGCCGCCAGCGTAGTCTTGGAGGCGCCGGTCTTGGCCTGATAGTCCTTAATAAGCGAGCCGGCCAGCGCTGACAGCCTGGACGAAGCCTGCCCGGCGTAAAGGTTGCCGCAGAAGCAGGAGATTACCGAAGCTAAAACAATGTTCTTAAGCAGTTCCATAGCCCTCCCAACAGGTTCCAGCCTAAATTTAACAATATCCCCTCTCCCCAAGCCAAACAAAAACCGCCGCCGCATAAGCAAACCGCCGGGCTTCCCCGGCGGCAAAGTTTAGGAATAAGGGATCAACGTCCCCTATCTATTTACCGCAGTCCAGCCGGCAGCTGCCGGGCTTGCCGCGCTCGTAGACGTCGCAGACGCCGTCGCCGCACCAGCCCGGCTTCTGCCGGCCCGGCAATACGCCGCGCGGCGAGGGCACCCGGTGGCCCGGCCGGCCGAAGAGGGACGGGATAGGCCGCAGCTTCGGCAGCTCCTGCGCCTGCTGCGTGAAGGGGCTCTGCTTGACCAGCGGCCGCGCGGGCAGCGGCTTCTGTTTCTCGGCCTTCTTAGCCGGGGTCGCCGCGGTTTTCTTTTCCTCCAGCAGGCCGCCGGACACGGCGGCGGCGACGGTGCGGCTGCGCAGGCCCTGCGGGTCCTGCTTCCCCAAAAAATTCAGCCAGGCATAAAAAGCCCCGAACTCGGCCGGGGTGCTGCGGAACGACGCCCCGTAGACGCCCAGGCCCATGCCGCCAAAGGCCTGCTGCGCGGCTTCTATGCCGGCCTTGTCGGCCGGGTGGAAAGAGGAGAGGCGGCGCCGCGGCCCGCCCGCCAGCGGCACGAAAACGGACTCGTTCACCCCGGCGGCCGCCCCCGGGCCGGGCTCCGGGCCAGCCCGCAGGCAGATCTCGTAAGGCGGCGCGGCCGCCAGGAATTTCTTGTCGGACCCGCCCACCATGCAGCCGGTCTTCAGGCCCGGCTCCAGCCTAGCCAGCGCGGCGAAATATTCTTTATGCCCTCCGGAGGCGGCCGCGCCTCCGCGCGCGAGCTTCAGCTCTTCCGCGCCCAGGTCGGAGTAGCCGTCCCAGGCCGTGGTCTCGGGGCCCTGGTGATAGGCGCCGACCTCGTGCCCCTCCCGCTGCCAGCCCGCCAGCTCCGCGAAGCGCGCCGGGTCGGCGGAAACGAAATCGGCGTACTGGGCGCTGAACAGCAGCGTCAGGCGCACGCCGCGCTCCCCTGCCAGCTTCACCATGCCCTGCAGCGCCTTGTAGGATTCCTCCAGCGCCGGCCGGCCGCCCTTGAAGTTGTAGGCGCCATTCTGCACCGCTATGAAATAATACGTGGCCGGCCCCGCCGCCTGCCCCGCGGCCGCGAACGACAGCAGCGCCAAACCGAGCGCCAGCTTTTTCATTGTCCCCCGCCCAGCTTGAACCGCACCCGCAGCACGCCGTCGGCCCAGCCGCTGGACACTATTTTAAATTCGCCCACCTCGGCGGTGGAGGCCACATGCGGCCCTATGCAGGGACAGGCGTCGTAGTCGCCGATCAGGATCACGCGCAGCGGGTAGGCGGCGTCAGCCGGGAGGCGCGCCAGGTCGAACTTCTCGGCGGCCTCCTCCCTGGAGAAGAACCGCTCCGTGACCGGCAGGCCGGCGCGGACGGCCTCGTTGACGCGGCGCTCCAGCTCGGAGTGATCTTCAGGCGTCAGCGCGCGCGGGAACCGGTAGTCGCACTTGGATTTTTTACGCTCTATATGGGAGCTGAAGGCCCGGCCGCAGCCGAACAGGCGTACCATGGCCTGGTTCAGCAAATGCTCCGCCGTGTGCATCCGCGGCTCCGCGTATTCCTTCATCGCCTTATTTTAGCAAAACTCGCCGCGCCGAACGGGCCGCCTAATTTGTTAATATAAATTGCGTATGATGTCCGACGACGCCCTCCTGGATTTCTGCCGCTCGCTCGTCTCCACGATCCGCAGCGGCCTGACGCTGAGCGACGCCTTCGACACGCTGTCGCGGTCCTCCCGGCACGGCCGGCTGGTCCGCCGCGCCGCCGAGCTGACCAACCGCGGCAAGTTCCTGCACGAGGCCTTCGCCGCGCTGGGCGTCTTCCCGCCGGTCTTCATCGCGCTGCTGCGCGCCGGAGAAGAGGGCGGCAAGATAGACGAGTTCCTGGAGATCTACGCCGACTGCCTCGAAGTCCGCATTAAATTCCGGCGCCAGATAGAGCGCCTGCTCATTTACCCGGTCTTCGTCCTCCTGCTCTCGGGAGCGCTGTTCCTGCTGGTCTCGTTCAAGGTGGTGCCGGCCGTCATGGAGCCGCTGCTGAAGTCGGGCGCGTCCCTGCCGCCGCAGGCCTTCTTCTTCAATTCGCTGGCCGAATGGCTCTACGCCTCCTGGTACAAGGTGCTGCTGGCCGGCTCGCTGGCCGCGCTGGTCCTGCGCTGGCTGCTGGGCACCGGGCCCGGCCGCAAGCTGCGCGGCCTGGCCGGCCACTGGCTGCCGGTGGTCCGCTTCGCCACCTACGAGGGGCGGCTCTATTACATCTACACCACGCTGGCCCTGCTGCTGAAGGCAGGCCTGCAGCCGGGCGCCATGATGGCCGTGCTGGCGCAGTTCTCGCAGGACGACCTCATAACGCGGCGCCGCCTGCGCCGGGCCGCCGCGCTGCTCTCCGGAGGCGAAAGCTTCGCGCGCAGCGTGGCCCCCCTCATGCCCGAGGAGGACCGCCTGGCCGTGGAGATAGCCGAGAAGGCCGGGCGCCTCGACGACACCCTGCTCAGCCGCGCCAAGCTGCACTACGACCGGCACCTGCACCGCCTTAAAATGCTGGTGACCGCCTTCAACATCTCCACGATGGTGGCCATCGCCGCTGTCTGCTTCGGCCTGATCCTGACCGTCGCCTGGCCGGCCGTCTCGATGATGGCGGGCACGAAGGATGTCCTGAAGAGTTTAGGCCTGGGCGTGCAGGAGACGGCCGCACCGCAGCGGCCCGCCGCCGCCCCCCGCAAGGCCGGGGCGCCCCAGCTCTCGCTCGAGGAACTCAGGACCAAAGCCTTCAACGAGGACTACGGCAAAAAAGTGACGAATTACATTCAGCAGTACGGAGCGCCCTCCGGCGGCGCCAAAGCCGGCGACGCCCCGGCGGAGCCAGAACCGCAGCGCAAGAAACTGCAGGGCAAGGTGAAGTTCGGCAAAGCCTCCTCCATCCAACCGACCAGCATCGGCGACTAAAAAGAGGAAGGGCGGCCTCTCAGCCGCCCTTCGCCTTTCCCGCCGGGCCTTTTAATCCCAGGCCTTTATCTCGCAATCGTATTTATCACCCGTCTTCGAGCAGGAGACGGACTCCGCCGTCTGCGACAGGCTGGGGTCGTCCTCGCTGGGATAAATGCCGTTGGCGTACAGGGCGTCTATGATCTTGCCGGCGGCGTCCAGGTGGACTATAAGCTTCTCGGCGCCGTTCACCTGCACGAAGAAAGAGCAGGCGTCGTACATCTCGGAGGCGCAGGCCAGCTTGCGCACAGCCAGCGTGTCCGTTCCGCCTTCCACGGAATGCAGCGGCAGGTCCTCGAGCTTCGCCATCAGGTTCAGCGCTTCCCACATCTTCTGCGCGGCCGGGCCGTTCACGCGCGCCTTGGCGGCGTGCGCGCCCAGCGCCGCCCCGCCCAGCAGTATCAAAGCTATGATCAGGTTCTTTTTCATCGTTCCTCCGTAATGAACAAATTTTACCAAACTTCGCGCGGGCTCAGGAGAGCTTCAGCAGGTCCCTGACCGCCCCTACCAGGATGCCCGGCGTCACCGGCTTCCTGAGGACCAGCACGTTGAGGTTCTTCTCCAGGTCCGCCACCGAGGCGGGCGTGGCCGTAGAGAACAGTATCGGGGTCGGCGAGGCCAGCTGGATGCGCAGCCGCTCGAACACCTTGCGCCCGCCGCCGGCCGGCATGTCCACGTCGAGGATAATAAGCGCGGGGTGAAACTCCTGGTACTTGGTGACGGCGCCGATGGCGTCCTCGGCGGTGGCCGTTTCGAAGCCGGCTTTGGCCAGGATCTCCGTGTAAAGTTCCAGGATGTTGGGGTCGTCGTCCACCACCAGGACCTTATGCCTTTCCAGCGGCTTGGGCGGGGGCGGCGGCACCGGGTTCAGCGGCTTTTCGGCCTGCTCCGGCAGGAGCTTTTTCACCTCGGCCATTAAAACTTCAGGGGCCACCGGCTTGGTGACCACCGCCACGTGGTAGAGGTGGTGCAGGTTGGCCGGCAGCTGCTCGGGCTTGCCGGTGGAAAAAATTACCGGCACCGGGGATTGCAGGCGGGTGCGCAGCGTGTCGAAGACCATCATGCCGCCGCCGGCCGGTATGCCCAGGTCCAGGATGACCAGGTCCGGCTTGAATTCTTTGTAAAGGTTGATCGCGGAGAAAGCGTCCTCGGCGGTCTTCACCTCGAAGCCCGCGTCGGTAAAGAATTCCCGGTAAAAATCCAGTATCGCCGGATTATCCTCAACGGCAAGTATCTTATGCATGTTCTCCCGTAACCCGCCTCACCACCTTTATTTTAGCAAACAAAACCGCCGGGCGGCGGGCCCGGCGGCGGAGCGGGGAGCGGCTCGCTTCACCCGCCAGCCAGTTCTTTCAATTCTTTTACGGCCCCGGCCAGCTTGCCGGCCAGCTGCGTCTGCGTTTCGGCCACGGCGGCCAGCTCCGTCCCGAGCTGTCCCAGCTTCAGGCGCAGCTGGGCCAGGCGCGGGTCGGGCTGCGCAGGGGCCGTGGCTGGCGTTTCTTTAGCCGGTTCCAGGGTCCCGGTCCGGACCGGGAGCGGCGCGGCCGCCTCCGGGGCGGGCAGCGGGGCATCGAAAGCGGGGTCGCCGACCAGCGAGCCGCGCATCGTCAGCGCCAGCGGCGACTCCGCGGGGGCGGGCCTGGCGGCGGCCGGCGCGGGGGCCGGGGCGGGAGCGGGCGAGGGAGAGGGCGTCAGCGCTGCCAGCAGCTCCGGATAAGCCGAAGCCGCCTTCCAGGCGGCCGGCTCACTCCCGGCCGGCGCCTCGGGATAGGCCATGGAGGCCAAGGTAAAGCCGGGAGTAGAGGCCAGCTTCTCTTTATCAAAGGGCCCCTGCACCTGGTTGTTTATATGCACCCAGTATCTCATACGCTCTCCTTAAATTAGGGCGGACCTGCCCCCGCGCTCCCGCCGTTTATTCTAGCAAAAACCGCCGCCCGCGCCCGCCCCTTTGCCTATAAAGGGAGGGCCCAGGCGTTTTGGGCCATGATGCCTATATACCTTTTGTCTAAATAATGTCATACTATAGGGGTAGTCTGACCTGACCTCAAGTTTTTGAAGCCGATTCTGCCAAGCAACATCCGGAAGAGTTAGAGCGAAGAGAGCTGAGCACGTCAAAGATAGTTGCTAGGAGAATAACACAATGAGCAAGAGAATATACGTGGGCGGCCTGCCCTTCAAGACCACCGAAGAAGAGATGAACGCCCTGTTCGCCACCTTCGGCCAGGTTACCAGCGCCAAGCTGATCACTGACCGGGATTCCGGCCAGTCCCGGGGCTTCGGCTTCGTGGAAATGGCGAACGACGCGGAAGCTGTCGCCGCCATGGAGAAGCTCAACGGCACCGACTTCGGCGGCCGCAAGCTGACCATCAATGAAGCCCGCCCGATGGAGCCCCGCACCGGCGGCGGCGGCGGTAACCGCGGCGGTGGCCGCGGCGGCGATCGCGGTGGCCGCGGCGGCTACGGCGGCGGCGACAGGTGGTAAACTAAAACCCTTTAACGGTTTTAAACGCCCCGGGCAACCGGGGCGTTTTTATTTGCCCCGGGCCCGGCAAAAAAAAAACCGCCGGGCTGCCCCGGCGGCTCTGAAGATCGACCCTCACTTTTTCCCGCCGGGGCCTTCGCGGGGCAGTTCGCTGATATACCAGGCCTCAACCTTCTTGCGCGCCCACGGGGTCTTGCGCAGGAAAGTCAGGCTGGACTTGATGCTGGGATCCCACTTGAAGCAGCGGATAGGCAGGAAGTGGCCCAGTTTCGGCCAGCCATGCCTGGCTACCAGTTCTTTGAGGATGGTCTCCAGCGTAATGCCGTGCAGCGGGTCCCGCGGATTCTTGTCGAATGGTGTCATAGTTCTTATCCCGTCCTGCCCGCTCAACCTTCGGCCGCCGCCGGCGTCCCGCGCCCCCAGATCTCTTCCCTGGCCGGGCGGCCAGGAACCAAGCCGCCAGCAGCGCGCCCGCCGCCGCGGCGGCCGCCAGCGGCAGCCAGTTCCAGTAGCCGCCGGCGCAGACCGCAATGCCTATCCACCCCACCGTGCCGCCCAGTTCTATGAACCCGGCCGCGCCGCCCGCCTTATGCCGGTCTTTCAGGTCGCGCCGGTTGCCGGCGCGCGGGCTCCAGATCTGCACCAGCGCCGCCGAGAGCATGCCGCCCAGGCCGCACAGCAGCAGGGTAGCCGCCGCCGCGGGGCCGCGGGGCGCCCACCAGGCGGCCAGCGGCAGCAGCACGGCCAGCACCGGCAGCACCGCCGCGGCGGCCTTGACGCGCAGCACCTTGCCCACCGGCACCGGCGCGGTGGCCACCAGCTCGGGGGCGTCCTCGGCGTTGACGGTGATCCACGCCAGGTTGCCGGCCAGCATGGCGGCGGCCGCCACGATAACCGGCACTATTAATTTATTTTCCGGCCCCGACTTAAAACCGATGAACACCATGGGCAGCAGGTACAGCAGCTGCAGCAGCGACTGCGAGATGATCTGCATGTCCCGCGCCAGCAGCTTCCACTCCTTGAAGAGCAGCACCCGCACCAGCCCCGAGCGGAACGCCGGCCCTGTGCGGTTCGCGGCGGCGGGGCCGGCGCGCCCGCCGGCCAGGCTTTCCTGCGTGCCCGTTATGAAGCGGCGGTAGGTCAGGGCGATGGCCAGCCAGAAGGCGCCCGCGCCGGCGGCCGTCACAGCCAGCAGCGGCAGCGGCTCGCCGAACATGCCGCGCACCGGCCACCAGAGCGGGCTGCCCGGCGCGAACAGGCCGCCGCCGAAGAACTGCGCCGTGAACCAGGCCGCCAACGCCTTGCGCGAAGGCTCCGGCAAAGCGTTGGGCAGCTGGAAAGCGAGGAAAAAGATCACGCCTATCACGGCCGCGAAAACCTGCCCCGCGGTCCTGGCCCGCCGCGCGCCCAGCAGGCGCACCAGGGTCATGGTGAACAGGATGCCGGCCGCGGCGCAGCCCAGCGCGGTGCTGAGCACCACCGGGTAGATGGCCAGGTAGCGCCAGGTCCCGCGCAGCAGCCCCGCGTGCGCCAGCGGCAGCAGCGCGAAAGCCGGCAGCACGGCCGCCCCGGCGGCTATGCCGGCGCCGCGCACCAGGAAGACGGCGCGCTGGGAGAGCGGCGAGGACAGCAGCAGGTCCAGGTCGCCGCGGTCTATCAGCGCGGTGACCGCGTGCACCATGGTCTGGGAAACGATCAGCGAAACAAAGACCCAGTACACCCCGCCGGCGAACATGGGCACCTGCAGCAGCCCGCGGACCAGCTTGTCCGCCGAGGGCAGCGAGGCGTAGGCCCCCCAGTGCATGAAGAGCCACAGCAGCCCGCCGCCGATCCCTATCAGCCAGGCGTGGCTGCCGCCCAGGCCGCGCCAGTTGAGGCGGATTTCGTGGGCGAGCAGCCAGGGCCAGGTTCCGGGTTTCAGCTTCATGCCGGCTCCGTGAGCTCCAGGAACACGTCTTCCAGCGTGGCGCCGTTCGCGCCTATGGCCGCGCCGGCGCGGGAGCGCAGCTCGTCCAGCGTGCCCTGCGCTATGATGCGGCCGTTGAGGATGATGCTGATGCGCTCGGCCAGGCGCTCGGCTATCTCCAGGATATGCGTCGT
This sequence comes from Elusimicrobiales bacterium, assembly GCA_028688015.1. Classification (GTDB taxonomy): domain Bacteria; phylum Elusimicrobiota; class Elusimicrobia; order Elusimicrobiales; family UBA9959; genus UBA9959. The sequence continues at coordinate 202,544 of JAQTZB010000004.1, forward strand.
GAGGACCACGGTGTTGCCCTTCGCCACGTAGGCCACCAGCATGTCTTTCACCGAGCGGGCCGCGCGCGCGTCCAGGCCGGTCAGCGGCTCGTCGAGGATGAGCAGCCTGGGCTCGTGGATCAGCGCGCCGGCCAGCGCCAGCTTCTGCCGCATGCCGCGCGAGAAGCCTTCCACGTACTCGCCGCGGTTGTTCCACAGCTCCAGCCAGTCCAGCAGCTCCCGGGCGCGGCGCTCGGCGTCGGCGGCGGGCACGGCCCACAGGCCGGCCACGAACTCCAGGTATTCGAGCGGGGTGAGCTTGCCGTAGAGCAGCGGGTCGTCGGGCAGGAAAGCGGTCAGCGTCTTGGCGGCCGCCGGGTGCCGGGCTATGTCGTGCCCGTACACGGAGACGGCGCCCGCGTCGGGGCGCAGCAGGCCCGTCACCATGCGCAGCGTGGTGGTTTTGCCCGCCCCGTTGGGCCCCAGCAGGGCGTGGAATTCTCCGGCCGGGACGCTGAGCTCCAGCCCGTCCACGGCGCGCTTGTCGCCGAACTTCTTGGCCAGCCCTTTTATAGCCAGCGCCGCCGGCGCGCCGTCCTGTATGCCTGCAGTCATCGTTTCCTCCCCGTTGCCGCTTCTCTTATTCTACAAAACAAGACCGCCGGGCTGCCCCGGCGGTCTCAGGCAGGCGGCTGGCTCCCGGTTTACTTGGCCAGCTCAGCGGCGAAGGCGGCGGCCAGCCGGGCGAACTTGGCCGCGTGGACGGCGCTGCCGCCGCACGACGCCAGCGTGTCCGTGGGCTTGTGGATGAACGGGCTGTGAGCCTCGAAGGTGGACTCGAAAGCGTAGGAAGCCGGGTAGCCGTTCTTGGTCCACGACGCGTGGTCCGAGCAGCCGTAGCCGCACTTCAGCGTGCCCCAGGTGTAGCCGAGATAGGTGTCTATCAGCTTGCCGAGGAAGGCGTTCTGGTCGGGGCTGGTATTGTCCGCCACGAAATAAATGTCCTTCTCGGAGCCCTTGTAGTTGACCATGTCCAGGTTCAGCATGCCTTCCACCTGCACGCCTTCCTTCTTGAACGCCGCGGCAATGTCGGCCGAGCCGCGCAGGCCGGCCTCCTCTGCGGCGAAGCCGATGAACTTGAGGGTCTTGGCCGGGCGGTAGCCGCTCTCCACCAGCACGCGGACCACTTCCTGCGTGACGGCCGCGCCGCTGGCATTGTCGTCGGCGCCGGGGGCGGGGGTATCGCCGTAGCCGGCCACGGAATCTATATGCCCGCCTATGACGATCACCTTGCCGGGCTCGGAGGCGCCGCGCACGGTCAGCACCACCGACTCCTGCGGGAAGGCGGCGTGCTTGAACGGGGCCACGGAAATGTCGGGGCGGCCCTCGGCGAACTTGGCCCATTCCTTCTGCAGCCACTTGGAAGCGTCCACCCCGGTGGCGTAGCGGGAGCCCCTGTTCTTATAGGCGGAAAGGGCGTTTATCACCGCCAGCACCGGCTCTTCCTTTACCCTGCCGGCCAAGTCCTTCACCAGGGCGGCCTGGTCCAGGGTGTAGGCGCGAGCGGGCACGGCGGGCGGGGCCTTGAGGTCTTCCAGGGCCGACTCCAGCGTGTCGTGGGCGAAGAAGCCGGGCGCGCGGAAGAAAGATCGCTGCATGCCGTCGGCCAGTTCAGAGAGCCTGTCGGTTTTATATTCGTAGATGGCTATGCGCTTGTTCTGGGCCACCGGTGCGCTCTTGAACAGCGCGCCGTCCAGGGCCGCCACGTCGCTTTTCTCCATGCTGACCCAGACCGTCTGGACCCGCTCGGGCCGGCCCTGCGGCTCGGGCAGCAGGCCGCCGGCCGAAGAGGCGGCGTCCAGGGCGGCCTCTATGGCCAGCCGCACGTCTATGCCTGAATCGAAGTCCGGAGCATACCCCGCGCGGGCCGCCGCGGCGCCGCCTGTTAATATAAGGGAAAGGAGAAAACCGGTAAGGATTCGCATATCGCTCCGTAAGACCGCCGGCCGTGGTTGAAAATTTTTTCTTTGCAAAGCGGCCCGTCTATCGGTATAATACCTTAAATATTGACATTTGTCAGCCCCGGGGCCCCAGCCCGGAAACTAGGAAGGAACATGAAAAAAACCGTACTGCTGTCCGCCGTAGCCGCCCTGCTCGCCTGCACGGCCGCCCTCCCCGCCGCCGCTTCCGACTGCGCCGGCTTTCTGCCCCCTAACAACCTCAAGATCCCGGTTGACTCGCCCATGGCCAGGGGCATCTCCGAGGCCCAGTTCAACGAGGTCATGGACACCATCGAAAAGATCTACAAGCCCATAGTGGCCGCCCGCGGCGGCCAGCTGGTGCTTAAGCGCCTCTGGACCGACGCCACCGTGAACGCCTCGGCCCAGCAGAGCGGCAAGAGCTACATCCTTAACATGTACGGCGGCCTGGCCCGCCACGAGACCATCACCCAGGACGGCATGGCGCTGGTGGCCTGCCACGAACTCGGCCACCACCTGGGCGGCGCGCCCAAGACCGGCGGCTGGAATCCCTGGGCCTCCAACGAGGGCCAGAGCGACTATTTCGCCAACCTCAAGTGCCTGCGCCTGGTCTTCTCCGACAAGGCCAGCAAGAGCTTCACCGCCCTGTCCGAGGGCGACGAAGTGGCCGGCCAGGGCTGTGAGGCCATGTACTCCTCGGACGAGGACCGCGCCGTCTGCTACCGGGCCGCCATGGCCGGCAAGTCCGTGGCCTACCTGTTCAAGGCCCTGCGCAACGAGACCGTCACCCCCCGCTACGACACCCCCTCCGCCACGGTCGTGACCACGATGATGAGCGCGCACCCGCCCACGCAGTGCCGCATGGACACCTACCTGGCCGGGTCGCTGTGCACCCAGCCCGTAGACTCCGTCCTCAGCGAGACCAATCCCGCCGCAGGCACCTGCACCCGCTCCGCCGGCTTCCAGGCCGGCTTCCGCCCGCTGTGCTGGTACAAACCCGCCAACGCGGCCGAACTGCTGCCGCCCGGTTCCCGGACGCTGGACTTCGACCTCGATGGCGTCATCCCCGAGATCGGCCCGGCTTTCTCCGTGCTTAACGCCGGCTCGCCCCTGTAACCGGGGCGGTACGCCGCAAAACAAAAACCGCCGGGCTGCCCCGGCGGTTTTCATTTTTCACACTCTCGAACGGGCCTAGACCCCGAAAGTTTCCTTGTTTCTTCTCATCGTCTGCTGGAAATACGCCATGTTCAGCCGGTAGAACCGGTCCTTGGTGAGCCTCACAAAAAAGACGTCCTTATGTTCGGGCAGGCGCTCGAACCCAAGCGACAGGAACAACTTCTGCGCGCCGGAATTTCCGGGGGCTATGTCGTCGGTCATGGCCTGCCCGTCGAGGTCGTGGAAGAAGTGGTGCAGCAGGAGCAGCGCCGCTTCGCGGCCGTAGCCCCGCCCGCGGTGCGCGGCCGCTATCTTGAGGTTCAGCCTGGCCGTGCCTTCCGCGGCTTTATAATCGTGGAACGACGCTTCGCCCACGCACCCGCCCGCCTGGTCCAGGACCAGGAAATAGCAGTCCGACCTAGACGCGGAAACCTTCTCGAACCACTTGGCGAACTTTTCTTCCGGCCAGGAAAGCGGGCCGCCGACTTCCTTCATGGTTGCCGCGTCTCCCCAGAGGGCGGCGATCGCGGGGAGGTCCGCCCTCTCCGGCTTCTTCAGGACAATTTTTAAACCTTGCATCACGAAACCTCCCGCGGCCCGCGCCGGCCCGGCTCAATTATACAACTTCCCCGCGCCCGCGCCCCCGCAGGGGCCGGCATAGTTTCGCTTAGAAGAATCCGCGGCTCCCCACCGAAATATTCTGGCTGGAAGCCAGGTCCACGCCTTCTGCGTCCAGCCGCACCTCCACCCGCCAGGTGATGCGCCGCCCCAGGCTGCCCAGCAGGCCCACCGCCTGGCCCAGGATGGAGTCGCCCCCGAACGATGCCTGCTCCGCGGGCACGTCGAGCTTGAACTGGTAATTGGCGGTGAAGCCGGGGGGATAGACCTTGGCCGCTTCCAGGATATAGCCGGCCCTGTAGATCTCGTGGGTGTGCGTCCTGGATTTGCCGTTATAGCCGCGCTCCCGGACCGTCTCGGTGGCCACCAGGGCGACCGAAAGGTTGTTGCCGCGCACTTCCTTGCGTGTGATCAACTGGCAAGCCCCCTCCAGCTGTTCGCCCGGGTTAAACGCCGTCCTGGGCAGGGAGATAGTGATGCTGCCCTTGAGATACCTGGCGATGAAATAGGCAGCTACACCAGCTGCGGCCGCGACCGCCGCGCCTATAACCAGCAGCTTTGTCATTTCGGGATCCATCGGCACCTCCGTGAAAATAATCTTCCGTTAAGATCCTGCCAGACAAAACCGCCAGGCTGGTCCCGGCGGTTGTTGCGCGGCCGCGCGCTCAGCGCACTATGGAGAGGGGAATGAAGGTGGTGTAATGGTCCGGGGTATAGAAAACCTCGCGGCCGCCGCCTATCATCAGGCGCTCGGCGCCACGGAAGCTCAACACCGGGCCGGCCGTGTAAGTCACCCCGCCTATCACCACCGGCTCCGGACCGGAGCCGGCGGGCCGGTTGGGAACTATCAAGGTGTATTCCAGGTAATAGCCGGCCGGTTTCTTGGGCAGGCCGGCGTGGGGCTTGCTGTGCACGTTGCCGTCGTTGTCATAGGGCATCGGGGAGCAGACGGCTATCCGCGCCAGCAGGTCCTTGATCGCGCGGTCGCGGCGCTCGTCGCTGACCTTGGGAGAAAAAGTTTTGCCGGGGGCCAGGGCCTGGCTGGGCACGCAGGGCGGATTCTCGTACTGGCGGAGGCCGGTTTCCACGGCCGCGGGCGTTGAGACGGAGATCTCCGCCGCCGGCACATAGACCAGGTCCGCGAGCAGGTCGTAAGCCCGGGCGGGGCCGGCAACCGGAGGGGCTGAGAAGGCGGGCGCCAGCCCGGCCAGGAACAGCGAGGAGAGCAGCAGTGAAAGTTTAATTTTTCTCATTAGTTATATTATGCGCTCTGACCGGGCCCTGCGTAAGGGCAAAAAGTCCCAGGCGCTCCCGGTCTTTTGGGTCCCCCCCGTCCACGGCGCTCCTGCTTTTTGTATCATAGATGGCTGCCGGAGGGACCTTCCCCCGGGAATTTTTATGGAAACATTTTCTTTCAGTTCCTTGCTGCCCTACCTCCCGCCAGCCGCGGTGCTGGCGTTCCTCGTCGTCAGGAGCCTGCGCTACAAGAGCGTAAAGGTTAATATCCCGCAGTTGGCTAAGGACGGCGCGATCTTCGTGGACGTCCGCACGCCCGCCGAGTTCGCCGCGGGCGCGCGCCCCGGCAGCCTGAATATCCCGCTCGATGCGCTGGCGCGGAGGGCCGGGGAGCTGGATAAGGAAAAAACCATCGTCCTTTCCTGCGCGTCCGGCGCGCGCAGCGGTTCCGGGGTGGGGAGACTCAAGCGTCTGGGGTTCAAGAACGTGGTCAACGCCGGTCCCTGGCAGAATACTCTCTAATCTTCCGCCAAGTTTGCGGCACAAAAAAACCGCCGGGCTGTCCCGGCGGTTTCACGCGTCTTCAGGCGCTTATTTCCCGGCCAGTTTCTGCCAGAGGAAGCTGTACTCCAGGGCCGACATGAGGGCGCGCTGTTCGTTGTTGGCCGCGCCGCCGTGCCCGCCCTCGATGTTCTCGTAATAACGCACGTCCAGGCCCAGGTCCTTCATTTTGGCGGTCATCTTGCGCGCGTGGGCGGGATGCACCCGGTCGTCGCGCGTGGAGGTAGTGAACAGCACCGGCGGATACGCCGCGCCTTTTTCAAGATTGTGATAAGGCGAGAAGGTCTTTATGTACTCCCAGTCCTCCGGCTTGTCCGGATCGCCGTATTCGGCCATCCAGGAGGCCCCTGCCAGCAGGTGCGAGTAAGACTTCATATCCAGCAGCGGCACCTGCGAGACCAGGGCGCCGAACAGCCCGGGATACAGCGTGAGCATGTTGCCGATGAGCAGCCCGCCGTTGCTGCCGCCCATGGCGCCCAGCCGCGCGGGCGCGGCCACCCCGCGGGCGGCCAGGTCTTCAGCCACCGCGGCGAAATCCTCGTAGGCGCGGTGGCGCTTGGCCTTCAGCGCCGCCTGGTGCCAGCGCGGCCCGTACTCGCTGCCGCCGCGGATATTGGCCAGCGCGTACACCCCGCCGCGGCTCAGCCAGGCGCGGCCTGTCACGCCGCTGTAGTAGGGATACATCGAAACTTCGAACCCGCCGTAGCCGTAGAGCAGCGTGGGATTGGAACCGTCCAGCTTCATGCCCTTGGGCGAGACCTGGAAGTACGGCACCTTGGTCCCGTCTTTGGAGACGGCGAAGTGCTGGCCCACCTCCAGGCCCGAGGCGTCGAAGTAGGCCGGCTGCTGCTTGAGCTTCTCCGGCTGCCCCCCGACGCGCCCGTAGTACAGGCCGGCCGGGGTCAGGAAGCCGTCGATGTCCATCATGTACTCGTCGGTATGCTCGGGGTCGATGCCCGCGGCCGACACGGTAGTGAAAGGCGGCGCGCCCTGGAAAGGCTCGCGCTTCCAGCCGTCCTTGCCCGGAGTCAGCACCAGCAGGCGGTTCTGCACGTCCTCCAGGACGTTCACCAGCAGGTGGTTGCGCGTCCAGTTGTAGCCGGCCAGCGAGCTGTTGGGAGCGGGCTCGTAAAGCGCCTCGAACCGCCGCTCGCCCGCCATGAAGTCGTCGAACTTGCCCGCCAGCAGGGCGCCCGCGGGATAGGTGCTGCCCGCCACGGTCCACGGGCTGCGCAGCTCCACCAGCAGCCACTCGCGGTAAACCGAGGCCGCCGCGTCGTCGGGCACCTCCAGTTTGCGCAGGGCGCCGTCCGGCCCGCGCAGGAACTGCTCGCTCTTGTAGAAAGCAACGCTGCGATAGACGAAATCGCGCTCGAATCCCTCGGTATCGTCGTGCGAGGCGCTTACGGACATGTCCCCCGGAATCCCCAAACCGAGTACCAATAATCGGGCATGATTTGGCCTTCCACGGTGAGTCCGAAAATGCTCCCTGAAACAGGCGGATAGCCCTTTCCAGCCTAAAAATGTTGCTTATTTGCTTATGCTGCAGAAGAGGACACAAATACCTGGGGTAAATACAGTAAAGACACGGTAAAAATGCGTGGGCCCTGGCGGTAGGCCGTTTAACGGAAGGTTCCAGGTCCAAGGACACTTAAGAAAGCGTACACTGTGCGCTAGACTATAACTATAGAGACCGGCGTGTGGCGATAAAGGTTTAAGCAGCGGTTCAGGGTGCGGAGTAAAAAATCAAGTTGGAGGAAAACAATATGAACGCAAGCGGCATACTGATGGCGGTTCTGATGTCGATGGCGGGCGGCGTATATGCCGCTGAGTTCGGTGATTTAGCGGTGAATGCCTCCGACCTGAAGATTTCGGCTATGGCTAAGAGTGACACTGGCCTGATGCCATCTGCCGTGGTTGAAAGCTCTGCTGAGGGCTCGAAGCCCCAATCGGGGAAATCACAGTATTATGGTGGTGATAACCACCACCCCGGTTTTCCTCAGTATTCACAGCAGTGGGCTAACACCAGATGTTTTTATGACGGGAGCAATTTTCAAGTGATTCATAACGGCTCGCGATTCATTCAGAGCGTGGATTCCAACTATCCGAAAACCATCTGCGAAGGCGGCAGGGACGTTGCTGGGCTTTACGACGGGGATGACTTCTTCGTGTTTAACGGGAGGACCGGGAAGTTTACTTCTATAGGCGTAGACGATATCTCGGATTCTGCGCAACTAGTAGCCGGAAACGGTTTAGCGGCAATGTATGACGGAGATGACCTGTTTGTATACGATACCCGCGCAGAAAAGTTCTCAACCGTAGGAGTCGATGATAATTATGGCGCGGCGCAACTGGTAGCCGGAAACGGTTTAGCGGCAATGTATGACGGAGATGACCTTTTTGTATATGATGCCCATGTAGGAAGGATCTTAACAGTAGGAGTGGACGACTTGTACTCGGGCTTTGAGATTGCTATGGGAGATAGAGTGCTTCTAGCTTATGATGGCGACGATGTGTTTGCATTCTGCGGCGGGGCCGTCAGTAGCACAGGAGCGGACGATAATGCCGGGGCGCAGGTCTATCCCGGGCCAACCCCCGGCATGTATGTGGGTTCGGCCTTTTTTACCGTCAACCCTTCGACCTGTAAGATAGAGAAGAGTTCTGTTCGTTGAGACATAAGGTGCTTTCTGATCCGGGATAGGGCGGTGTCCGCTCTATCCCGGTTTTTATGGGGATAGGTCGGTCTGTTTGCCCTCGTAGACCAGCTTGGCCTCGGCCAGCGGCGTACCGCGCTTCCACAGCTTCACCTGCCGCGGGTAGCCGGAATCCGTCATGGTGCCGGGGCCGAAATTGGTCGCCACGAAAACGGCGTCCTTGTTTATCCAGGAGGCGCCGCCCTTGGCTTCCGGCAGGTTGAAGCCGTCCTTCACGAAGGTCCGCGTCTGCAGGTCGAATTCGCGCACCACCTCTGCGTCCGCCCCGCCGCGGGAAAGGCTGATAAGGTAGTGCCGGTAGCCGCCGGCTTTCAGGCCGTGAGCCCCGCCCCAGACCCAGTTTTCTTTCTCCTCTTTGGCCAGGGCGTCCAGGTCCAGCAGCAGTTCCCACTTCGGGTCCGCCTTGCGGTACTCTTCCAGCGTGGTGCGCCGCCAGAGGCCGCGCGGGTTCTTTTCGTCGCGCCAGAAGTTGTAAAAGAACTCGCCGCGCTTGGCCACGTAAGGGATGCGTTCCCTGGAGTCCAGGATCTTCAGCAGGTCCGCTCTAAGCCGGAGAAAGTCGGTGGTCTCCGCCAGCTCCTTCATGGTTTCCGCGTTGCGCGCCCTGGCCCAGGTCAGCGCTTTTTCCCCGGAGACGTCCTCCAGCCAGCGGTAGGCGTCTTCGCCCGGGGCCGCGGGCTGCTGCTGGGCGGGGAGTTTTTCAGGCATAAAGGAAATCAGCGCAAAGAGAAAGAAGAAATATTTGAGCATAAGGTCTCCGGCATAATAGTCTGGCCCGCCCCCTGGCGCGGCGTCACTCCTTAAGCGCCTCCGAGGAATACTCCAGCCGGGTGCGGTAGGCGGCGGCTTTGGTGGCCTTCAGGCAGTTCAGCCAGATGTCCCAGGTGTCGCGGTTCCGGTCCTGCGCCGCGAGCCTCGCGGCCTCCGCCTGGTTGGCGGGCGGGGCCTGGAATTTCTTGCTGCCCTGGGCCAGCGCCATCATCCCCGCGAAGTCGCCCTGCGCCTTGAGCTCCTTCATCTTTCTCTTCAATTCCTTCGCTTCGGCCTTGTCCTCTTCGGAGACCTTGTTCTTCCGGCCGGCGGCTTTCAGCTTGTCCCCGTCCGGGTGGGCCTGCTTGTGGGCGCTCGCCAGCAGCGCCGCGGCCTCGTCTCCGTCCTGGCCCGGCGACCGGCGGAAATAGGCGCTGTCTATCTCTCCGTATTCCTTCTCCAGGGCTTTCAATTCCGCCTCTTTATGGCGGCCGGCGCTGACCTGCGAGAAAAGCTCGCCGAAAGCCTGGTGCGGCGGCCGCTTTTCGGTCCTGGCCGCGACGCGAACCTCCAGGACGGTCAGTTCCCGCGAGCCCACTTTCTTGGTGTAGGTGACTTCGAAGCCGGCCTCGCCGTCGCCGCTGAAAGGCTTCACCCTGTCGCCGGGCTTCAGGCGCGCCTCGAAATATTTCTTCACCGCGGCCAGGTCGTCCTTGCTGAGGCGGGCCAGCTTGGCCGTGCCGGAAGCCGCGACGCTGCCGGGATACAGCGGCATCGGATGCGCGAACAGCATCTCCTCTCCCCCGTCGGCCAGCAGCGGGGCCGGCCCGCCGGCCAGGCCGGCCAGGCAGAGCGCCGCGGCGGCCGCTAAATTCCTGATCTTCATAGCGTTATCCTTTTACCCGTTTCCCTGAGGCTATGATACAAAAACTTCCGCTCCTATTCCCCGGAGTGCAGCTTGGAGAGCAGCCAGGCCATGTTCTCGCCCAGCACCTTCATGGTGGTCATGCCCTCCAGGTCCCCTTCCACGTCGCCCGGGGCCCGGCCTATGCCCACGTTCCAGTAATTGGAGCCGGGGATGACCATCTGGCTGATGGTGAAGAGGTGGTTGATGCTGTCGAAGGCGTGCACGGCCCCGCCGCGGCGCACCGCTATCACCGCGGCGCCGGCCTTGCGGCGCAGCAGCCCGCCGTTGGCCATGCTGACGAAACCGGCCCGGTCCACCAGCGCCTTGGCCTCGGCGCTGACGTCGGCGAAATAGGTGGGCGAGCCGATCAGGATGCCGGCCGAGCTCCACATCTTTTCGGCGTACCCGTTGAACCCGTCGTCGGGCAGGGTGCACTTGCGATCCTTGTTCCTGAAGCAGCCCATGCAGCCCGTGCAGCCGCGCAGCGGCTTGCCCGCCAGCTGCACCAGCTCGGTGTCGAAGCCGGCCGCTTTTATTTCCGCCAGGGCCGTCTTCAGCAGTATGGCCGTATTGCCGTCCTTGCGCGCGCTGCAGTTGAAAGCCGTTACCTTGTGCATAGTTGTTCCTCTTTCCGCCGACAGGATCCCGTCCTCAGGGCCGCGCCGCGCGGCAGACATAGATCTGTTTCTTCGAAGCCGAACCGAATGGCTCCTTACCCCAGCCGCCGTACTTGGCCAGCACCTTGAAGCCGTTGTATTTGAGCAGCGCGTCCATCTCCAGCGGGTAGAAGCAGCGCATGTCCAGCCGCTGCGGCAGCGGCTTGCCCCCGTCGATGTGGTGGATCCAGGTGGTCCGGTTCACCTGCGCGGCGGCGTCGTAGGCGCAGATCTCGTCTATCACCACTTTCTTCCCCTCCGGCGTGCGGAAGCGTAAGACGCCCTTGTGCAGCTTTGCCAGCTTCACCATGTAGCCGATGTTCGGGTTGAAGACGTCGAACTGGAAAACACCGCCCGGCGCCAGGTGGGCCCGCACCGTGGCGAACACTTTTTCCACGTCTTCCAGGGTGTAGGTGTTCTGCAGGGAATTGAAAGGGATGAACACCAGTTTGAATTTTTTCTTCAGGCGCAGCTTGCGCATATCGCCGGGCAGGAAAGTTCCGGCCAGCCCCTGGTCCGCCGCTTTTCGCCGGGCCGCGGCCAGCATGGAGGGCGTAAAATCCACGCCGGTAACGTCCAGGCCCGCCTTCAGCAGCGGCAGCGTTATGCGCCCGCTGCCGCAGCATAGCTCCAGCACCGGACCGCGCGCTTTGCGGGCCAGCTCCAGGTAGAACGGCAGGTCGTGGGAGAAATCGTTGAGCCCGTCGTATATGTCGGCGTCGTACACCGCCCTGTCCACGCCCAGCCCCGCGGTCTTTTTTACGGTTTTCATGATCTCCTCGTGCCGCAATAATTCTATCAAAACAAAAAAACTCCTGGCTCGCGGGGTCACTTCACTCCCAGGAAAGCCGCCAGGCGGGCCGTTTCGGCCTCCAGCTCGCGGCGATAGTCCGCGCCGCGCGGGGCGGCGCCCATGTAGCCGGTCTCCACTTCCAGCCGGCCGCCGTTAACCGAGGCGTTGGCCCACCCTATCACCTCGTCGCCCCAGAGCAGCGGCAGGGCATAGTAGCCGCGCTCGCGCCTGGCCTTGGGCGTATACGCCTCGAACCGGTACGCCCAGCCCCAGAACCGCTCGAAGCGGCCCCTGTCCCAGACCAGAGGGTCGAACGGGGCCAAAAAGCTCACCCGGCGCGGCGCTTCGGCGGCCGGGGCCGTGCCCGGCGGCAGCACATAGTCCTCGCCGCCGGCCCGCACCACCGCCAGCTCGCCTTCTTTTATCATGGCGCCCAGGAAAGCCGGGGCCGCGCCCAGGCCGGGGAAGTACCGGTTCAGCGGCCGCGCTGCCATGGCCCGCAGCTGCCGCAGCGGCACCGGGGCCAGAATATTCACCAGCGCCAGCACCCGCCCGCGCATGCGCTCGCGCGGCGGACTCGGCTCCGGCGCCGGCCGCGCCGGGGCGAAGACGCGTACCCCGTTGTCGCGCCGCGCCACCCGCAGCAGGCCGCGGTAATGCAGCCAGTCCAGCGCTTGCGTGGTGGCCTTGGACTTGCCGCCCCAGGCATTGGTCACGCGCCGGGCCCCCAGCCGCGCCTCCAGCGCCGCCGGGTGGGCCTCGCCCAGCTCCCTCACCGCCTCCAGGATCTTTTTCTCCAGCGCGCCCGGCATACCGGACCGCCGCGGGTGCAGCAGCCGCCACAGCCCGCGGGCGACGAAGCCGTAGGCGTAAAGATAATCCTCTTCCACGTCGAGGACCGGGTAAAGCCGCTCCAGGTCCCCGGCCTTGTAGCCGGCCACCCTGTGCCGCAGTATCAGGTCTTGCGCGCGGGCGGGCGCGCGGATGGGATCGGCCTGCACGAAACCCAGCCGGTCCACGGCCTGCTGCAGCGTGCCCGCCGCGAACAGCGAGCGCGCCACCGCCAGCGCCTTCAATTCCTTGAGTTCAGCCACCCGCTTATTCTATCAAAACAGAACCGCCGGGCTGCCCCGGCGGTTCGGCTGAAAGGCGGCGCCTTTCGTTACGGCTTGGTATTGAGCTGGGCTATCAGGCAGTCCGCGTAGGCCAGCAGCTGGTCTATCGTGGCGTCGGGGCCGGGGTTCACGCAATTGCCAAGCGAGACGGTTACCGGGTTCACCGGGGTCTCGACGGGCAGGGCCTCCTGGCCGGGCAGCGGTATGTATTTGCTCAGCACCGAGATGCTGGTCACGTCCTCGCCGCGGCCCTCTGAATCCCCCACCTTGACCGAGATATTACATTTGCTGAAGAGCGACTTGCGCAGCTCGAAATCCTTGCCGCCGCGCACCAGAATGCCCTCTATGAGCCCGGTGGCCTCGTTGAAGACCGCGCTACCGGAATTGCCGCCGTAGGTGTCGAGATTGGCCACGAAGTAATCCATGAAGGACACGCTGCGCACCGACGCGCCACCGGCCACCTTGACGGGCAGGCCCACGGGGTAGCCGATCACGAAGAGCCTGTCGCCCTGCCTGACCCCGGCGCCGCGGTTGACGGGGAGCGGCTCGTGGTTGGCCACCGGCCGGTCCAGCCGGATCAGGGCGTAGTCCGCGCCGCGGTCGTCCTGCTCGCGGGTCACTATACTCTTGCAGGAGTAAACTTCGGAGGGCTCGACGCGGTCGGGGTACTGGCCGGCGCCCTTAAGGGCGTAGCCGAAAGCCACCTTGGTCCCGGCGCAGTCGAAACTGGTCTTAACGCAGTGCCCGGCCGTCATCACCAGGTCGGGGGCCACCAGGGTGCCCGAGCAGAAGGCGCCCATGGGCTGCTCGCGGAAGGCCTCCCCTTTGCACAGGTCGAGTTTCTGGCCGAAATTCTCCACCGCCAGTTTGCCGTCGGCCGCCACCTGGCCGGACTTGAAGAAAGCCACGGTAGAATCCGCCAGTTTGCGGCGGCTGTCGGAAGCCTGGTAATAATCCTGCCTGTCGTCGTTGCCGTAAATGCCCTTTTCCCCCTGCGCCGAAGCGCAGACAACTGAAAACGCCGCAGCCAGCAGCGCCACGGTCCCGGTCGTTCCGAACTTTTTCATAGGCCTCCTGTCTGTCCTTACTAAGATAGTTTAGCCCGCCGCGGCGCGCCGGGAAAGGGTCCGTGTGCCCAGGCGCGCGGGACAAAGGCCCTAGGCCGAGCTTTACCTTTTGCCATTTTCCTCTGGCGCGAAAAGACTTCATGCACTATACTATTGCGGTAAGGCGGCGGTTAACCGGGGGACTATCATGAACACGGTCATACGGGTTTTTTTGCTGCTGGGGATCTTTGCCGGAGCGGCGGCGGCCGAGCCGGCGTCCGCGCTTGAAAGTTTAGGCGAGCTGGGCGCCTGGCAGGCCGGGGCGGCCGCGCCCGCTACACCGCTGCGGCCCTCGCCGGTCTACGACCAGACCGAGAAGGGCTTCTCGCGCTACGCCAACCCCGTCATGGAGGCCTGCCGCGGGGACCGCTCCTGCTTCATGGCCCTCGACGGGCCGGAGCGCGGGCTCTGCGAGGCCTACAAAGAGGGCAAGTCCTGTTTCATGGCGCTCGACGGCGCGGACCGCGGCTGGTGCCAGGCGGTAAAAGAGGGCAAATCCTGCTTTATGGCGCTCGACGGCGCCGACAGGGACCTGTGCGAAAAGGGCCAGTTCCCCCGCAAGCACCTGTTCTGGGCCCGCTGCGCCAACATCAGCCTGCCGCAGGGCCAGTCCAACCCCCTCATGCAGGCCTGCCGCGGCGAGAAGTCCTGCTTCATGGCCCTCGACGGGCCGGAGCGCGGGCTCTGCGAGGCCTACAAAGAGGGCAAGTCCTGTTTCATGGCGCTCGACGGCGCCGACCGCGGCTGGTGCCAGGTCATGAAGGAAGGGAAATCCTGCTTCATGGCGCTCGACGGCAACGAGCGGGACCGCTGCGAGCGGGGCTATTTCCCCGGCAAGCACCTGTTCTGGGAGCACTGCTCTAAGGAATAGCCGCTGGCCAGGGCAAATAAAAACCGCCGGGCCGTCCCGGCGGTTTTTGTTTTCAGCCGCCGCGCAGGCGGCGCTTCTCTTCGCCGATGTCGCGCGCCATGCGCCCGAAGCGCTTCAGCCTGTTCTTGGCCGCCAGGCGCTTCTTCAGGTCGCCGCGCAGCTCGTGCCGCTCGGTCTCGCGGCGAAGCTTGTGATAGCTCTTCAGCCGCTCCGCCGTCAGCGTGCCGGCGGCCAGCGCCGCCGCCACCGCGCAGCCGGGCTCGCCGGTATGCGAGCAATCCTTGAAGCGGCAGCCCGCCGCCAGCGCGCCGATGTCGGAGAACGAGGTCTCCAGGCCTTCGCCCGCGTAGGCCACGCCGAACTCCCTGATGCCGGGCGTGTCTATCACCTGGCCGCCGCAGGGCAGGCAGTGCAGCTGCCGGGCCGTGGTGGTGTGCCTGCCGCGCGAGTCGTTCTCGCGCACCTCGCCGGTCAGCGCGGCCGTGCGCCCGGCCAGGCGGTTGAGCAGCGTGCTCTTGCCCGCTCCGGACGAGCCCACGAAACAGCAGCGCGCGCCGCCTGCGAGTTCCCCCTCCACCTCCGCCACGCCTTCTCCCGACAGCGAAGAGAGGCACAGTACCCGGGCGCCGGGCGCGGCCAGCGCCACGGCGTCCAGCCGCGCGGCCAGCTCCTCCGGCGGGCAGAGGTCCTTCTTGGTGAGCGCCACCACCGGCAGGGCGCCGCTGTCCCAGGCGGCCGTCAGCAGGCGCTCCAGGCGGGCGATGTTGTAATTGCCGTCCAGCCCCATCACTATGAACACCTTGTCCACGTTAGCCGCCAGCGGCTGCGCGTCTCCGGCGGCGCCCAGGCCCTTGCGCAGCAGCAGCGTGCGCCTGGGCAGCACGCCGTGGATGACCGCCTTGGCGCCGCCGTCGTGCAAGGACACCTCCACCTCGTCGCCCACCACGGGGAAGTCCAGCCGCGAGACGGCCTCCCCCGCCAGCTTGCCCGTTATCACGGCAGGCAGTTCGACGCCGTCTTGCAGCACCGAGTAGGCGCCGCGCTGTTCCGCCGTTACCAGCGCTTTAAACATTTTTTGTTCGGACATTGTTATCTCCTGATAGACACCGGCAGGCGCGCAAAGCGCGCGGGCGCGGGCGCAGGCCCGCACTTAAGTACCGGTGTCCTCAGCAGTTTAAAGAGATTAAAAAGGTAAGGAGGCCCGGCGACCGCGGTTCATGACAATCTCCACCATAGCAAGCCTCCCGTAATTAGAATTGAACTACCTGTATATTATACACCGCGCGCCCCGGAAATCAAGCCCCCGGCCTCAATCGATATAAGCTATCGCGTCGCTCCTTCTGGGCAGGGCCTTGGAGGGGCGCTGCGCTTTGTAGCCCAGGGCCACCGAGTAGCACGGTTCATACCCTTCCGGCAGGTTGAGGCGCTTCACCTCCTCCTTCATGTTGAACCAGAACCGGGCCAGGCCTATCCAGCAGGAGCCTATATCCAGGGACTCGGCGGCCAGCAGCATGTTCTCTATGGCTGCCGAGCAGTCCACCAGCGGCGAGAGGGCGCCCTTGCGCATGGAGACCACTACCACCGCCGGCGCGCCGTAAAATATATGCAGGCCCGCGTTGGCGCCCATGGCGCGCATCCAGTCCAGTTCGCTCTTTACCATTCCCTCCTTGGAGAGCCGGCTGATGCGGTCCAGCAGCGCGCGGTCGCGGATCACCGTGAAATGCCAGGGCTGGTCGTTGTGGGCGCTGGGCGCGTACAGCCCGGCCTCCAGTATGGCGTCCAGCTCGGCCTGCTTGAGCGGCTCCGGCAGGTATTTGCGGATGCTGCGGCGGCTTTTGATGACTTCGAGAATTTTATTCATGTCTTCCTCCCCCGGCGGGCCCGGCTTGCCATATTCTACAAAACCAGGCCGCCGGGCTGGCCCGCGGCCGTTAATATTATGTATTCTTTATTTGCAGCCCTCCGACGGCAAGCCTATGACCAAGACCGACATCATCTTAATAGAGGACGACCCCCTCGTGGGCGAGATAGCTCTCGACATCCTGACCGGCGGCGGCTACGCCGTGCGCTGGGTGCAGGACCCCGGGGAAGCCGTGACGGCCGTGAAGAAAGCGCGCCCCAAGCTGGTCATCACCGACATCATGATGCCCGGGGTGAGCGGCATGGACCTCTGCAAGACCATCTCCTCCACCCCCGAACTGGCCGAGGTGAAGCTCATGGTCATGTCCGCCAAGAATTTCGAGATAGAAAAATACCGCGCCCGCATGTTCGGCGCGCTTCACTTCCTGACCAAGCCCTTCACGGAAAAGGGCCTCCTAAAAGCCGTGAAAGACGTCCTCAGCCACCCGACCGTACGTCCGCACTGACAGCCGCCGGGCAAAGCGAAACCGCCGGGGCAGCCCGGCGGTTTCGCTTTGCCCGCTGCCGGTTTCCGGCTCAAGCGGGCTTGAGGCTCTTGTCCCGGATGGCCTTCAGCAGGTCCACCGCTTTGGCGGCCGCTGTCTCTTCTGGCCGGGGCGCATATCTGGTGCCCGCGTTGACGTTCAGGATCCTTTCTTCGAACTGCGCCGCCACTATTTTGTCGGCGGTCACGCTGACGGCCCCGAGCCTGAACAATTCCCTCACTTCAAAATCCCTTTCATCACCGGGCCGCTCCTTCTTTCCCGGCCCGTGGGCCGCGGTGAACGGCGCGGTCATCTCGCAGTCGGTCTCGATCTCAAGCCGCGCCTGCCCGCCCTCGTAGTAAAGCCAGTATTTCACTCCCCCGTGCCGCCCCGTGAAGGCCGTGCTGCCCTCCACCGGCACCGGGGACTGCTCCCCGTCGTCAGCCGGCGGCGCCGCCTTCTTGCCGCGCAGAACCAGCCAGATCAGCAGCCCCGCCGCCAGCGCGGCCAATATATACCAGACCATAGTGAAGTTCCCCCCTGCCAGCAGAATACAATATTCAATTACGGCCGACAACCGCCCGCGGGGTCTTCCCGCCGCCTGCCTTTTCCCTTCTGATAACCCAGCTGCGTGTCGACCAGTTCTTTAAAAATGGACATCAGGATCTCTTCCCGCCCTTTCAGGTTTTCATAGCCGGCTTCCTGGGCCTCTTTGCATAAATAGTAAATGGCTTCTATGGTGGAAACGCAGTGCGCCAGCGGCTGTTTTTTAATTATAAATTGCGAGCTGTACCCGCGCGTGAAAGAAAGCCTGGGCAGCGCGCGGACATTGTGGCTTTTCCTCAGGACCCTCTGGGCGCCGCGCCAGGTGCCGTCTATCACAAAGACCAGCGGGGTTTTCCCCGCGGGCAGCGCGCCAGCCGCCAAGGCCTTAAATTCCACGGCCGCGGGGCCGGGATACAGGACGAAAGGGCTGTAGGCCGGGTCCCGGATCAGGGAATTGACGCGCTCGTCGCGGGTAAAATCCGTGCCGACTATAAGCTCCGCGTTGCTCAGGCACAACTTGGCGAGCCGGGCCGTGCCCGTTCTTTGCTTGTGGGCTTCCTTGGTATGCATCAGGATAACGAAGCGCAGCCTGGTGGCAAAGGGTTTGGCGCTGCCGCACAGGCAGTTCTTTTTAGGCCGGCGGCAGGTATAGCACTCCTCGCGGTGGGCGGGCAGGGCGGGCGGCAGGTCTTTTCCGTTGAGCATGCGCTTTACCGGCCTCGTCCTAAGCGCCCTGCGCCGGCCCGCGGGATAGGCGGCGCAGGATAACGGCCGGCAGCGTAACTACCGCCCAGAGCAGCGCCAGCGCGCCGCCCACGGCTATGCCCAGCAGCCTGAACGGCAGCAGGAGGAGCCAGACCAGCGGATAGAGCAGCAGGGCCAGCAGCGCCAGCGGCCAGCACAGCGCCAGGAGTATCAGCCACAGCACGAAAGTCAGCATATGTTTATTCTATCAAAACGAAGCCGCCGGGCTGCCCGGCGGCTTCGCGTGAAAAGGCGGCGGCTGCCTTTTTTCAGCGGCGGGGCAAAGGTTTATCTTCGTCCTCAACAGCTAAAAACTTGGCGACGTCTATTCCCTCGCCGAAGGCGATTTTATAGGACAGCCGCTTAAGGAAGCTGCCCAGCGTGAACAGCGCCGCCATTAGGAACAGCACTACCAGGAACAGCAGCCCCGCGTCGCTTATCTTGAAATAGAACACCACCGGCCAGACGATCAGGAGGAATATTATCCCGAATAGCCCGGCGCGCACTAGCCAGTTGCCGATGCGCCAGACCCAGCGCCCGCGCGAGCCCAGCCGCACCATCTCCTCGTAAAGCGGACGATCTTGCAGCATATGCCCCTATTTTACCAAACTGCCGCAGCAAAACCGCCGGGGCGCTGCGCGCGGTTGAGCCGGCCGCGGGAAAGATGTATCATTCGGAGTGTAGTCAGCGAACTTTAAAGGAGATACGGTAAATGAAGAACAAGCTACTCGGCGGTTTCATCACTTTAGCCCTGCTGGCCGGCGCGGCCGGCGCGTGGGCGCAGAAGCAGGAGAAAAAGCCAGAACTGGTGGAGAAGACCGGCGTCATCGCGATACAGAAGGCCGACGCCGCCAAGAACGAGAAGTACGACACCATACTGCTCAAGGTCGGCGAAGAGTCCATAAAGCTCCTCCCCTCCAAAGACAAGAAGGTCTTCAAGCCCCTCGAGAAGCTCGACGGAAAGACCATCACCGTGAAGGGCGAGTACCTGCCCCCGAACCCGCCCAAGTACCCGCTGGCCGCCATCAAGGTGCTTTCCTTCAACAAGGGCGCCGCCAAGAAATAAGGGGTTTACACTGGCCGTACAAAAAGCGAACCGCCGGGCTGCCCCGGCGGTTCTGCGTTAGCCGCCGAAGCGGCGCCTAAGACAACAGCAATTCCACCATCTCTACGAGCTTCTCCGGCTCGAAAGGTTTCCGGATGAAGGCGTCCGCGCCGCAGGCCCGGGCCGCGCGCAGGCCTTTCTTAAGGCCGTCCGAAGAGAACAATATTATCTTTGCGCCCCCGGTTACCGCGTTAGCGCGAAGCTGCCGGCACACCTCGGCGCCGCCCAGCGGGGCCAGGTGGTTGGTAGCCAGAAGGAGTATCAGGTCCGGCTTGAAGGCCTCCGCGATGCTGAGCACCCGGTCGCTGTGCTCCTGGTCTATGGACATCAGCACGTGCCTGGCGTTCTCCTTCTCCAGGACGCCCACGCAAAGCTCGGAGAGCTCCGGCTCTCCCCCGACTATCAAGATCCTCGCGGCTCTCACAACTTCCCTCCCGCACCCGTCTCCGGGATAGTCCCCTTCACCCGGATATTCTACCAAAACAAAACCGCCGGACTTTCCCGGCGGTCCAGCGGCGCGCGCGCGGCTTTCAGCGCCCGGCGGCGGCACCCTCAAAGAAGTCGAAGGAGGCGGCGACCTGCTTCTCTATGGCGGCCGCGGTGATCAGGTGGCCCTTGGCGGATCGCACCACCGCCGGATACCTGCCCTCCTGCGGCCGCGAAAAAGCGTCGTAAAGTTTTTTCTGATAGGCGTCAGGCACGAACACGTCGCCGTTGCCCAGGAACATCAGCAGGTCTTCCGGCTCGCGCAGCCCGCCGAAATCGAGCGGGTCCACGGCCATCACCCTGTGCATATAGGTCCGGAAATCTTCTATGGTCGGGAGACCTTCTATCTGCATCCGCGCGTCCCGCACTTTTTTCAGCATGCTGAACTGCGTGTCGGCTATGATGCCGGGCAGGTCCCCGCCGCCCACTATCTCTGACGCCCGCTTCACCCTGGGCTCCACGCCGAAGAAGAGGGCGGTCCTTATGCCGCCCATGCTGATCCCGGTGGCGTAGATCCTGTCTTTGTTCACTTCGGGCAGGGTTTCTAGCAGGTCTATGGCCATACGCCCGGCTATACACTCCCGGATCAGCAGGTCGTCGGTCCTGTCCAGCGGCCTGGCCTGGTCCGTAAGCGACTCCGTAGGCACTACGATGATGGCGTTGTAGCCCCGCTGGGCGAATTTTACGGCCGTCCACGCGTCTATGGTCTTGGTCCCGCTGAAAGGGGTGTAGATCACCACGGTAGGCCGCGGGCCGGGCTGGGTGGTCCTGTAGTAAAAATATTCCTGGCTGTATTCGCCCTTCTGGCGCAGGGGGTCGTTAAGCAGCAGGTCTATGCTCTCCACGGAGTATTTTTTGTGGACCTTGGGGGTATTCCGCTTAACCGAAAGCACGTCGTCTTTCCGGTAATCGAAAAGGCGGAGTTTTTCCTGCGCCGCCTCGCGCGCTGGCTGCGCCGGGGGCGCCGCCGTCACCGCAGGCTGCGGGATGGAGAAGTCACTGGCCGGGGCCAGCTCCAGAACCTGCTGGTAAGGAGTTTGCGAGGCGGCGGGAAGAGCGGGCAGAGAAAGCGGGATAAGGACCGAGAGCAGGGTAAACTTTTTTATCATTACCCCTATATTATAATGGCGCGCCCGGATCTGCGCTTGGGCACTAGTACCCCCGGGGAGCAGGTTAATGAGCCCAGGCCAGCGTAGGCCCTTGAGCCCCGCTAGCCCGCGCGGCCGGCCAGCCACACGGTGTGCCCGCCGCAGGCCGGGTCCTCGGCCTTATGCAGCAGCACGGTTAAACCCTGCTCCGCCAGCAGCGCGCGGTATTCCTCCGGGGCCAGGCTGGCGTAGGGAAACGCCTCGCCCCGCATCTCGCCGGAGCTGACCCCGGCGGCCGGGCCCGAGGTGAAAAGCAGCAGGCCCTTGGGGTTCAAATGCGTCCTGAACGCCGGGAACATGGCCCGCTGCTCTTCGCGCGAAAGATGGAAGAAGCTGTCCCAGGCCAGCACGGCGTCGAAGCGCCGCCCCAGCGCCAGGCCTCGCATGTCGCCAACCAGCCAGGTCATACCGGGGAAACGCCCGCGGCACAGCTCTATCATTCTGGGCGAGCCGTCCACGCCGGTCACGCCGAAGCCCTTGCGGATAAAGAAGCCGGCCAGCGGCTCGCCGGCGCCGCAGCCGAGGTCCAGCACGCTGCCGCCCGCCGGCAGCCGCGCCGTCATGGCGTCCAGGTACTCCCGCTCCATCAGCTGCCGGCCGCGGCCCGCGTCGAACCAGTCCGCGATCCTCTCGTATTTCCCGCAAACGTCGTCGCCCATAGCGTCCTCTATACAGAAGGTCTCTCCCCCTTTACTCCGATGTACCTTTCGAATTCACCGCGGTAGACCGGGTCCTGCGGAGCCTGGGCCTCCTGATAAACTTTCGCCCTGCTTCTCAGCATTTCCAGGACGCGGGGCCTGTTGTTCATCGGGCTGACCTGCAGCGGGATCCAGAACAGGCCGTATTCTTCACGGTTCAATTGCACCACGACTCCGCAGGGAGTATTCACGACGCGCGCCAGTTCATCCCAATTGAAGGTCCCCTCTGTTTTTTCGGATCTGTACGCCGCGCCTTTCTCGCTGAATGTAATTTCACAACGGGCGACCACTTCGCTCGTTTTCAAAAGCTCGCGGCGCAGCCCCCACCTGACCAGGCCCCAGCGCGTGATTTTGGAAGCAAAATACGAGAACCCCGCCATGGCGAGAAGCACTATCACCCCCCGGTGCCAGGGAGTTTTGTGATAGATCATCAGCCCGACCAGAAGCAGGTAAATAAGCCCCGTACGCAGATATTCTCTTTTCGAAGAGGCCGGCTCGCCCCAGATGTAGCTCAAGGCGGCATCCGCGCCGGTTAAATTGAATTTAATACTTAACTCGTCGTTCATAGTCCTGCGGCGAAGAGGGACCTCAGCCGTTCCCCTTCTCTATGCGTACCTCCGCGACGGCGATAGAGTTTTCCTGAGACTGATCTTCGGCCGCGGTAAAAAGAAATATTTCGATGGTTCCTTCGGCGATATTTTCGCTGTAATCTTTAAGCCTGCGCGCGGTGAAGAATAATGTCTGAACGCTGTCGTCTCCGATATCCAGCGAAGCGTTCAACTTGATCTCCCCGACCTCTGTGCCGATAGAATTGGAGTATATTCCTTCTACCGAACGCCCCGTCAGTGCGGGGTACTTTGACGCCTTGATCCGCAAGAAGACCTTTTTACCCACAGGCGACCAATCGCTGTTATGAAGTTTCAGATATTTAATGAACAGAGGCCAGCCTTGCAGCAGCCCTGCCGCCGTAATTGCGCAAACTCCTATGTATTCAACTGCATCCGGGATACGCATAAAAAAGGACAGCAGCCAGAACAGCAAGACCCCGGCCAGGAAAGTCATGCCCCCGCTTATCAAAAGCGAGGAGACCGCCAATCCCAGGAAGGCATTCCTTCCCTTATTTTCTACAGGTTTCCCCATAAAATGAACCGCAGGTCAATGAACGTCGATGCCGTCGAAATAGAGCTCCGTCAGCGCGGTGTCGTCGTGGACCAGGCCTTTATAGACTTCCGCGATCTCGAACCTGAGCTCCAGGTCCTTGCCGTCCGCCCGCCGGCCCAGCGGCCCGGGCAGGCTGAAGTTCTGCAATGCCCGCGTATCCGCCAGGTGCAGCCGCGCGTAAGGCACGCCGTTAACGGACAGCAGCAGCTGCTTCACGCGCGAGTTCTCCTTCCAGCTCTTTTCACTTTTCACATAGCCGTTGTAGACCAGCACGTTCGTAAGCCGCGGGCTTTTATTTTCAAAAAAATACTCCAGGTACTGCCCATCCCCGTATCCGGGGACGCCCTCCACCCAGGCCGTCTTAAAGCTGTTATCATGGGCGTTATCCGCCTTGTAATCGGAGTCACCCGCCGCCGCAAGGGCGGAGGAGGCGGAAACTTTGCGCGGCCCGCCGCCGCAATACCAGCTGCAGCCCTGATCCATTATATCCCAGATAGTCCCTTCTTCCCCCCAGCCGTACTTATCCAGCAGCGCGCGTTCCGCTTTTGTCAGCGACTCCCTGGCAGCTCCCTTGTTCAGTTTTTCGGCCACCTTATCCCTTTCTTTGTATTCCCTGATGGCTTTAGGGCTAAGATCGCGGACGGCCCCGATGGCCGGCTTCAGGTCTATAACGCCCGGGTGTTGCGAAGACGCCGGCGCCGGCAGCATTGCCGCGCACAATATCACTAGCAGAACTCTCATGGTTTTTATCCTCCGATAGCTGTCGAAAGCCCACTAACTGTGATGATGAGGAAGTAGGGCCAGCACGGCGGCGCGGGCCACGCGGCCCTCGCGCCGCATGGCCAGCGAGGCGCGCACTATCCTCAGGTCCGCGGCCGGATCTACGCAGCCGCCCAGGGCGGCCGCCACCGCCCCCGGCCCGCCCTTAACCATCATCGGCACCGAAGGCAGGCCGATCTTATGCGCCGCGTTTATCAGCGGGTTGATCAGGGCGTTGAGAATTATGTTGCCTATCTCTATGAGTATGCCTTCCTCCAGTTCCTTCACCGAGGCCGTGTCGTAGAGCGGCCCCTTTACCCAGCAGCTGGAGATGAAGTGGATGTCCTCGGCGCGGAACACCAGCGCGGCCGTGACCGGGAAGCTTTCGCGCACGTGCACCTGAACGGACGCGGACGCGGCGCCGAAATCCAGCAGCCGCGGAATATCCGCCAGCCTGCCGGCCAGGACCTCGATGCCGCATAGTTCCCAGGCCCAGGTGGAGGCCTCCGAGGTCCTGAGCATGCACAGGCTCAGGCCGCCCGCCGCCAGGGTGACCAGGGCCTCGCCCTCCGTCTGGGACACCGGCTCCGCCTTTTCCCTGGGCGGACTGGCGGCGCGCAAAGCCTTGTCGAAGTCCTCTTCTTTGAACGGCTTGTAGATTATACCCGCGGCGCCCAGTAGCAGCAGCCGCCTGTTGATGCCGTCCTGCTCCACCGCGGTGACCATGATGACCTTGGCGGCGGGATCCAGTTCCCGGATCTGTTCCAGCACTTCCAGGCCGGACTTGCCGGGCATGATGATATCCAGCAGCACCACGTCGGGGCGCAGCTCGGCGAAGGCCTTGAGCCCGGCCGCGCCGTCCCCGGCCTCGCCCACGACGGCGTGCCCCCGGTGCTCCAGGATGACCCGTATCAGGGCGCGCACGTCTGCGTTATCGTCAACTATAAGGATTTTCATAGCCCGCGGCGGACCGCCGCCTACCGGTTATTCTAGCAAAACGCGGCCGCGCCTCCGCCCCTCGCCGCCCGGCGAAAATAAAGGTAGAATAACCGCAAGGGATCCCGCCGGACGGCGGGACATGGGGGATGACATGAGCGACCGCAAAGAGAAACTGAGCTGCCAGCTTAGGCTGATGGCGGCCTTTAAGGAATTTTCCGGCCCCGCGCCGGAAGGCCTGTTCACCAAAAAAGAATTTTTCATAGTCCGGCTGCAGGCCATAGGCGCGCTGCTGGACGAGTTCAAGCGCGAGAAGCTGAAGGAGCTGGCGGACTGGCTCGCGGCCAGGCTGGCGCGCGGCGCGCTCAGGGAGGCGGACCTCGCCGCTTTCAAACAGTCGCTCTCGCAGCTGGTGAGCGGGCAGGACTACAACGCCGTCAACGCCGCCTTAGCCGGCAGCAAGGAGCTGCTGCTGCAGCGCCTCTCGCGCGTGCAGCCCCTCTCGGCGGCCGAAGAGGAGAAGAAGCGCCCCGGGCAGTTCCGGGAGCTGGCGCTGGACAAGCTGGTCTCCGCCGCCTACACCCGGATGGCCTTCGAAGGCCTGGAGAAGGAGTTTACCGTGGGGCGCCCCGAAGAAGATATCCTGGAACAGGCCCGCGCCCGCGCGGCTAAATTCTGCTCTTCGGATACGATGCCGCTGGGCCTGGACAATACCATGCCGTCCAACATGCTGAACTCCATAGAGGCCGCGGCGGGGGCCTGCTTCCGCCTGCTGGCGCGCCTGAAGCGCTAGCGCCGCCACAGCCGCCGGGCTGCCCGGCGGGGCCGCGCGGTTTGTTAAAATAGGGTTATGGGCGCGCTCTGGGACAAGATCGGCTCCGGCCCCGCCAGGGCGGGAGAGGACCTGAAGGAACTGAAGGCCTCCGGCCTGCCGGTAGTGCTTTACGGCGACGGCTGGTATGCGCCCTACCTCCGCGAATACCTCGCCCGCCGCGGTCTCTCCGCAGCCGCCGTCTTTACCGACGCCGGGTTCACCGCCTCCGGCGCGGCCGTCAGTTTCGACGAGGTCAACGGCAGGTTCGGCAGGTTCAACATCGTCATAGCTTTCGCCAACTCCAGGCTGGCCAGGGAAAAGCTGGCCCGCCTGGACCTCGCCCGGGTGGCCGGCGTCTATTTCTTCGACGTGATGGGAGAGCTGCTGAACAATACCTTCGGCCGGGCCTACCTGGAGGCCCATAAGGCGCAGTTCGGCGCGGCCTATGAGCTGCTGGCCGACGACCTGTCGCGCGAGACTTGCGCGGCCTTCATCAACAGCAAACTGGGCGGGCCCGCCGAGGCGCTCGCCGACGTGAGCCGCAAGGAGCAGTATTTCCCCAAGGACATCATGGAGCTCTCTGACCGGGAGGTCTTTGTGGACGGCGGGGCTTATACCGGCGATACCTTGCTTACTTTCATGCGCCTCACCGGCGGCCGCTGTGAGCGCTGCTGCGCTTTTGAGCCGGAGCCGGCCAACGCCGTCAAACTTAAAGCCACGGTGGAAAAGCGCGGCCTGCGCGGCGTGACCGTGTTCAATAAGGGGCTGTGGAGTTCGCCCGCCACGCTGCCCTTCGCAGTGTGGCACGGCACTTCGGCCTCGGCCGTCTCAGGCGAGGGCGAGGTTTCGGTGGAGGCGGAGACGGTGGACCGCGCGGCACCCGACGCCACTTTCATAAAACTGGATATCGAAGGGGCGGAACTGGAAGCCTTAAAGGGCGCGGCTGAAACCATAAAGAGAAACCGGCCGAAACTCGCGGTCTGCGTGTATCACAAGCCGGGAGATCTTTTTGAAATCCCCTTATTCCTCCGGTCGCTGGCGCCTGAATACCGGTTTTATCTGCGCCAGCACCAGCCCGTCGCCTGCGAAACGGTCCTCTACGCCGTAGTCTGACCCAAAACAAAACCGCCGGCTACCCGGCAGCTTCGCAGTCCCGTCTGCGCCACGGTCTGTTCAATCAGCCAGCCAGGCTATGAATTCGTCCCAGGAGGAATCGGCGGACCAGCGCAGGCCGGCGTAGCCATCGGCCGCGGCGGCGCCGGGCAGGTAGACGGCCAGGCCGTTGGAGTTGGTGTTATCCACCGGGTTGGCGCCCCAGGGGCCGCCAGTGCTGTTGGTGGTGCGGTTATAGCCGACTAGCTGGTCCTTTATCACGGAGTTCAGCCTGGCGGCCGCGGCCCGCACACCCGGGTCGGCGGAAGTTTCCCCCACGCGCCGGACGAAGTCGTAGAGGTCCTTGTTCTCACGGTAGGTGTAGCTCTTGCTTTCCTTGGCCGCGCGTACGGCTGCGGCCCTGTCGCCGGAACGCGTCATCTCGCCGGTGAAGACCCTCACCGCGGAAAGGAAAGCGGGCAGGGCCGAAGTGCGGACAAAGCTGAGCGTGGAAGCGGTGTCGTTGCCTGAATAATACTGGGAATAGGCGTCCGCCACGGCGGCGGCGAGCTCCGCCGGAGCCATAGCGGGTTGGGCGGCAAGCCTGGCCAGGAAAGGCCCGTAGGAATAGCCGTCCGCCGGCTCGGTCTCCTCGGAGCCCACTATGTAGGCGGCCTGGTCCTTGAGTTCGTAGACCACTTCCGCCATCTGCATCAGGCAGGCGTCGGAGGCGTAAATATCCACACCCCCCAGCTCGGAGAGGGCCAGGGCCAGCTGCGGCACGCTGATGTGCGAGCCGGTCTCGTCGTCGTAGGAAATGCCGCGGGCGGAGGCGGGGCCGCGCTTCCAGCCGGAGCCGTGGTTCCACACTATCAGCAGATAACGCCGGGCGGGGAAACGGGTTTTGGCCCAGCGGCCGAAATCCACCAGGCTGCGATAATCGCCCATGTCCACCCTGGGCAGTTCCTGCAGCACCGGCGAGGTCACCTTGGAGCTGTTGGAGTCTTTCTGCACCAGGTAGCGGCGCACGGTCTTCCAATCGCCGTCTTCGGCGCTGTAGCCCGCTATGCGGCCCAGTTCCGCAACCACGTTCACCCTGTCTGTCGAACCCGCGGTCTCCATCTCGTTGAGATCCTTCAGGCCGAACGGCTCCAGGTTGTTTTTGCCGTTGATGTAGACCAGCACGGTCCAGTCCTTAAGCGGCTCGGCGCGCTCGGCGGCGCCCGGCGGCGGCGCCGTGGGCTCGGCGGCCGGAACGCTGTCCGCCAGAGAGGCCATCACAGGCCGGCCTTCGGCGGCGGCGCAGCTGGGCAACGCCAGGAAAAGACAGATTGATATCAGCGAGGACATTTTTAAATTCTACAAAACAAGACAGCGGAAATTCTCCGGAGCTTCCGGTCCCGCGCCGATTTAATATAAACTTGTGAACAATGAACAGGAAACCCGCTTACCAAGGATACTATTTCCGCCGGCTCCGGGCGCTGCGCCTGGGCTTGCTCCTGCTGCTGACCGCGGCCCCGGCCGCCGCCTCGGACCAGCCGCTCGAGCTGTCCCGCGGCAGACTGACGGTAAAGGCCAACCTCAACACCGAGGTCTTCTACACGGTTCTGAACCTGGCCGGCTCGTCTGCGGAGCTGCGCAACACGGTCTACATGCCGCTCTACGACGACATGACGGCTTACTTCGCGCCGTATAAGGAGCACCCCGCGGTGAAGGAACTGGACTCCGGCGGGACGCTGAACTGGAATACGGGCTTCTCCTACAACGTGCCTGCGGAATTCCCCCTCTACTTCGGCGACCTGCCCGAAGGGCGCAGGCAAGCCGACTACACCAGGGAGTTCCTGGACCGCCTGCGCATACCTGGCGCCGGTCCCGGCGACCTGGAGAAAAAGGCCGCCTACATGGACGCCTATTGGGAGAAAGTGAGGGATTTCTACAACACCTCGTCCTTCGGGACCTACTGGCGGAAGGCGCGGCCCAGGTACGCCGGTTTCGTGGCCGACCTCTACGCCGCCATGCCGGAGGCCGAAGTGCTGGAGCTGCACGAGGCGTACCACGGCGACCGCGCCTTCTCCCGCGCCGTCGCCGTGACCTCGGCCCTCACCCTGCCCTCGGGCGGCAACTATGGCCTGCGCGTGAAGGGCCGCGACGGCGCCTCGACCATCTACGACATCATGAGCGCCGTCCGCAACTCCGGCGGCGGAGCCGATTTCAGGAACGCCTCGACGGCGGAGCTCATGGCGCTGCATGAGTTCGGCCATTCTTTCTGCAACCCCGTAGTGGCCAGGCATTACGGCGAGGCTGAAAAATATTCGTTCCTGCTGCGCGGCCTGCGCGGCAAGGTGGACGGCGCCTACGGCGACTGGCGCTCCGTGCTGAACGAACTGCTGGTGCGCGCCGTGCACGCCAGGCTGCTGCTGGGGCTAAGGGGCGCGGACGCGGCCGCCGGCTTCCTGGCCAAGGAACGTGACCGCGAGGGGTTCATCTTCATAGACGACTGGTACCGGCTGCTCGGCGAATACGAGGCCGGCCGCGATAAATACCCGACCCTCGACGGATTCTACCCGCGGCTGCTGGCGGAGTTAGCCGCCTGGGGCGTTTACGAGCGGCAGGAGCCGCGCCCGTTGGGCACCAAATGGTTCAAGGCGGCGCCGGGCGGAGTGCAGTTGGTGAAGGCCGAGGTCTATGGCGCGGCTTACGCGGCCGGCCTCAGGAGCGGAGACACCGTGGCGGCCGTCGACGGCGCGCCCATGACCGCCCCGGATGCCTACCTGAGGGCGACCAAGGCCTTCGACGCGCTGCCTGCCGGCGGGGCCATGACGTTCACAGTATTGCGCTCAAGCGGCCCCGCGGACGTGCGGGTAGAGCGCGGCCTGGGACCTTTCCAGCGCGTGGTGCGGCTCGGCGCAGAGTACAGGAACGTCCGGCGGCGGGCGCCGAAAGAACTTGGCCTTTTCTGGGCGGGCTTCGGGCCGGAAGGGATGGCGGTGGGCTTCGCCGCGGAAGACAAACCGGCCGCCCTGGCCGGCATAAAGAAAGGCGACGTGATAAAAACGGCCGGCGGCACGCCGCTGACAAACCGCGAGGCCTATGAGCGGGCTGTCGCCGACTGGGAGAAGCTCCCCGAAGGCGGCGCCCTGAAATTCATCGTTCTGCGGGAGGGACGGGAAACGGCCGTCGAGGTCAAGAGCGGCCAGTGGCAGGAGATCACCGAGACGGTCAGGCTATCAGGGACGAACTGACAAGCCGTCCCGCAGAGGGGCAAAAACAAAACCGCCGGGCTGCCCCGGCGGTTTCGCTTTGCGGCTTGAAGCTGCTTTACTGCACGCTTACCTTGCCCTTCTTGACGAAGCCCTCGGTCCAGGTGCCGGAGCCGACTTCGGAGCGGCGCACCTTGTACCAGTCGTCCTTCTCGCCGATGATGAGCACCTTCGCGCCCGCGTTGAGCTCGGTCACCGTGCCGACGAACAGCCAGCCGGCCTTTTCCTTTATGGAAGTGCCGTCCTTATTGATGATGGCGACCCTGTTGGGGTTGGTCCGCGCGTACATCTGGCGGGCGTCGCCGATCTGCCGGCCCTTCTCGGTGAAAGTCACCACGAGCGCGTCAGAGTCCGGCGCGACCACGTCGAAGAGCTTGCCGATCTGCAGGTTAACCGCGCCGGTCGTCCGGCCGCCCACGCCTTCGGCGCGCAGGTCGGGCCTGATGGTTATCTCGCCGCGTTCGCTCCTGACCGTTATGGCCACGGCGTCGGACTTCTGAAAGCCGAAGTTGCGCACTTCGGCCCGCAGCATCACGTTCTCGCTGGCCTCGAACTTGCCGTTGTTGTTCTCGTCGTAGAACGAGATATTGAAGACCTTCAGCACGGCGTTCTCAGCGTAATACTTGTCAGCCGCGGCTATGCCGGCCTGCTTGCCTGCGTCGAAGGCGCCGGGGTAAACCTGGGCCGCCATCTTCTGGTAGCCCTCGTTGTAGCCGCGCTGGGTCTGCTCGGCGCAGCCGGCCGCGAAGCCTTCCTTCTGGCCTACGGCCCGGCCGTTGCTCAGGCCCTGGGCGCGCTGGTCGGCGTATTCCCTGTTGCTGTATTCCTCGTAGTAATAAGCGTACGCAGAGTTATAAGCTGTCCGGTACGCAGCCTTGTAGCCCTTGTCTTTACCGTCGGCGAAGCCGGTGCGGTAGCTGATAGAGTACTGGTTGTCGTAGGCCCGCCTGTACGCCAGGTTATATCTCTCGTTATAGCCGTCGCGCTTGGCGTCGTCGTAAGCCCGGCGGTAGCTGCGCTGATAGCCTTCCCGGTAGCCTCTCTCATAGGCCTGCCGCTCTTCCGGGGTAGCGTAGCCGTTGCGGGCCATCTCTATAGGAAGGTCCAGCTTGGCGCCAGGCGTCCGGAGACCGGCCGCGAGCAGGCTCCGCATGGCTCTCGTGTCGGCGGAGAGGCTCTGCAGCTCGGTTTCACGCTGGCTGAAGCCCGCCTGGTAGCCGGCCTTCTGCCCGCTGGCGGCTTCCATAACGGCCGCGTCGGCCTGCCCCTTGGCGTAGCCGGAACTGTAGGAAGCGGCGTCCTGCTGGCCCAGCTGCTTGGACTCGGCGTAGGCGACGTTATAACCGTTAGTGTAGCCCGCGTCGTAGCAGCGGCGCTGGCCGGCCTGAGTGCCGTTATTGATACCGGCATTCTGGCCGTCTATGTTGCCCTGCTGCGTGCCGGCGGACTGGTCGACATTGTAACCGTCCCTGTAGCCAGCCGCGCGCCCGGCGGTATCGCCTTCGTTGGTGCCGTTGCGGCGGCCTTCTATCTCGCCGGCGTTGATGCCGTCGGCGTAACCTTCGCGGCGGCCTTCCCTGGCGCCTTTATCGGCGCCGTCTCTCATGCCGGCGTTATACGCGTGGGTAGTGTCTACCGGCGCGGGCGGCTGCGGCGGCTGCGGCGGATGGCCGGGCTGACCGGGCTGCGGCGGCTGGGGCGGCTGGACGGGATGACCGGGCTGGACGGGATGGTCCGGCTTGGGCGGATGCTGTCCGGGCTGGACGGGATGGCCGATCTGCCCGCCATTGGGCAGCGGTTTGCCCTGAAGATCTTTCTGTTCCTGGATGATCGTGTTGACGCTTTCGCCGACATCCGTCAGTTGTTTGACGGACCCGTCGGAGGCGAAGATCACGCTGGAGGCTATTAGTAGAGAGGGAAACACCGACGCCGCACAGAATTTCTTTTTCATTAACGCACCCCTTGGCTCCGGACCTGGAGCAGACTAGATAAGATATTTTAGCCGAACTATAGCCGGCTGCCTAGGGCAGAACGGCCCTGAAAGACATAGGCCCTTTGGCACCGGCTCAAATTGGTAAAATTATATCAATGAAAACCCTATGGAAGAGCCACCCGCTGGACCGCGAGATCTTCCGCATAGCCCTCCCCGCCTTCCTGGGGTCGCTGGGCTTCGTCCTCTTCGACATCATAAACATCTTCTGGGTGGGCAAGCTGGGCACCGCCGCCATAGCGGGCGTGGCCTCGGCGGCCTTCCTGACCTGGGCGGTCTACGCTGCCATGGCCGCCACCACCGCCGGGGCGAACAGTTTAATAGCCCAGGCCTTCGGCGCGGGCAAGGCCGAAGAAGCGCGGCAGACCGCCGTGGAAGCCGCCTGGCTGAGCCTCGGCGGCAGTTTGCTGATAATGGCCCTGCTGCTGCCGAGCATCGGCCTCATCTTCCGCCTGATGGGCCTGCAGCCCGAAACCGCGGCCTACGCCAGGCAGTACCTCACCCTCTACGTCTGGGCCCTGCCGCTCTACTACCTCTGCAACCTGGCCGGCAGCGTCTTCAACGCCTACGGCGACACGCGCACCAACGTGCTGATAATGTCCGCATCGGTGGCGGTCAACATCGCACTGGACCCGGTACTGATACTTGGCTGGCTGACCGGCCGGCCGCTGGGCGTACTGGGCGCCGCCGCGGCTTCCGCCCTTGTCACCGCTTGCGCGCTGGCGCTGCAGATCGTGTATCTGCGCCGGCGCGGCTACCTGCCGCCGCTCGCCGAGGTGCTGCGGCTCCCGGCTTTCACGCGCGCCGCGCGCATGCTCAAGATAGGCGTGCCGGCCGCTTCCGTCAACGTGGTGTGGTCGCTCGTTTACCCCGCGCTCACGGCCATCATCACGCGCTTCGGCGAGGCCCCGCTAGCCGGGCTTAGCGTCTGCTTCCGCCTGGAAGGCGTGCCCTATTTCCTGGGAATAGGTTTTTCTACCGCCATGGCCGCCCTGGTAGGGCAGTCCTTCGGCCGCGGCGACATGCAGCGGGTGCGGCAGATCGTGACGCGCGGCCGCCTGCTCATCACGACGCTGCTGCTGCCGGTGGCACTGGCTTTCATCTTTATTCCCGAGCTGCTGGTGCGCCCGATGACAGCGGACCCGGAAGTGATAGCCAACGCGGCGCGCTACCTGCGCACAGTCGGCTACTTCGAGATCTTCCTGGGCTGGGAACTGCTGTTCGAGGGCGTCTTCACGGGGCTCGGCCATACCCGCGACTACATGTTCATCGCCGTGCCGCTGACGCTGGCGCGCTGGCCGGCGGCCTGGCTGCTGGCCATAACTTTGGGCTTCGGCACCGCTGGCATCTGGTGGGCCATCACTCTCTCAACTTTCGCTAAGGGCGCCTGGGCCTCCTGGCTGTTCCACCGGGGCGGCACCACCTCCCGCCTGCTGCGGGCGAGTGAAGCCCCGGCGCTGGCACCGCAGCCCTGACCCCGAAACAAAACCGCCGGGCTCTCCCGGCGGCCAGGCCGCATAAATAGTCCGGCAGTTAAGAACCTCCCGCTTACCGGACCGCAATGCCGCGGGCGGCGCAGAAGGCGCGCAGATCCCCGGGCAATTCTACGGAGAAGACGAGCTCGAGCCCCGCTTTGCGCAGATCTATTTCAGCGCAATGCAGCGCCTGCCGCGGCAGCAAGAGTTTTTCTTCCAGGGCCGGCGTCCAGCCATTGTCGAGAAAGTCCAGGTAATAGCGGGCGCTTGGCCCGTAGACCTTGTCTCCCGCCAGGCTGTGGCCAAGCCATTGCGCATGGGCCCGGATCTGGTGCATGCGGCCGGTTTCGGTAACCACACGCGCCAGGGTAAGCCCGCCGGCGCGGCTGATGGGGGTGAAGTGCGTCACCGCCGTCTTGCCGTCGGGCCTTACGCAGGTTTTGAAGTACACCGGGCTGTCTTCATCGGGGCCCAGCGGCTGGTTTACCGTCACCGGGCCGGCAAGTTCGCCCGTCATTATCGCCAGGTAGGTTTTCGCCACCCGCCGCCGCTGCATAGCGGCCTGCAGGCGGCCCGCCACCGCCGGGGTTTTAGCCAGCACCACCACGCCGCTGGTCTCGCGGTCGAGCCGGAACACCAGGTGGGCGGCGGCAAGGCCGAAGCGCTCGCGCACGGCCCCCGCCAGGCTGGACCACGGCCCGTCCTTGGACGGGTGGCAGATAATGTCCCCGGGCTTGTTTACAACTATAACCTGGTCGTCGTTGTGGATTATCCAGCTGTCGAGTTCCGCCGGAGCTATCTGGCCCACGTTCACCAGCCGCGGCTTGCGCGGCCAGGGGCAGGCCAGCCGCGGATTGAACGCGGGGCGGTCTATCGGGTTCATGCAGCGGGGCCGCCCTTATTTATATTCCTCCGGCCACGGGCCGGTGCGGGTCTTGGGCCCGCCGGGTTCCACCCAGACTTTGCGGTTGCCGTCCAGTTTGGTGGGGAACAGTTCTACGGTCAGTTCTTCGGGCCAGAACCAGAGCTTGATCTCGCGCTCGCCTTCGATGGGGTCCGACGAGACGTGCACCACGTTCTCGAAGATGCCCTTGGTGGTCACCCGGCCGAGGCTGCCGCGGATGGTGCGGTAATCAGCCTCCTCCGGGTTGGTGGCGCCGGCAATGGCGCGGGCTTTCTTCACTGCGTTCTCGCCGGTAAAAGCGAAGGCCAGCACGTTGTCCTGGTTGTTGTCGAACTCCCCCATGATGAAGCGGATAAGCTCGTCGTAAAAGGGCTTCTCGCGCAGGTGGTGGTAATGCGCCTGGGCCAGTTCCCTGGTGACCTTGGCCATGCGCGCGGCCACCATGCGCAGGCCGGTGGCCTCGAAGCGCGTCAGCACGTAGCCCGCCAGCCCCTTCACCATCCCGTCGGGCTTAACTATTACCAGTATAGATTCTTCCATTTGTCGCTCCCGGGAAACCAATTTGGGCTACATCTCCGGCGCGGTCTGCCCGCCGAACCCCCGCTTCTTCGCCTCGCTTTCTATATAGCGCTGCAGCTGGCCCAGCGTAGCCCCTTCCGGCAAACCTTTCACTGTAGTTCTCATCCCTCAATTCTACAAAACAAAACCGCCGGTCGGTCCCGGCGGCTTCGCTTCAGTTAGGAAGATGGGAAGCAGCGTCCCCTCTACTTGGAAAACTTCACGACTAAGGCATGGGTAAGGCCGAAATCGTTCTTGCGGACCCCGGCGAACGGCCTGGAGTCGTATTCCTCGGTGGCGGTGATCCTGAAAGCCACCGCTTCCTTCCAGACCTTGAACTCCAGAAAACCTTCCGAATACACCCGGTAATCCCCGGTGTCGGCGGTGCGCGGCGTGTAGATCACGTCGCCGCCCAGGTTAACCGTGGGCGTGAGGGCGGTGGCGAAGTTGACCCGCCCGGTCAGGCGGAAATCGCGCGTGACGTCCCCGGCGGAGTCTTTCTCGTATTCGGGCGTGAGGCCTGCGCTGAGCATGACCGGCTTAAAAACGCCCGGCAGGAAGTTGTGGTAACAGACGCCCGCGGTGTTGGTCATGCGGTACTTCACCAGCCGGAATTTGTCGTGGCTGTGCGTGGTCTGCAGGAAAAGATTCAGCCTGGACTTCACTGCGTAGGCGTACAACAGCGAACCGCGCGACTTATCGGTGACGGCGGCGTCGCCGTACTTTACGTAATTGTCGGACGCCTGCAGGAACAGAGACTGCCTTTCGGCCGGCTTCCAGTCGAACTCCAGGCCTCCGTTAAAACTGTAGTTCCTGACGTTGCCGTTCAGATAACCGCCGCCCAGGCTGAGCGAGAGCCCGTAGAGTTCGTGCGGCTGCCAGGCCTCGGGCGGCCGTACGCGCAGGTCCTCGGTACGCGTGAACTGCGCGGCCGCGTGCCCGGCGGCCGCAGCCAGTAAAACCCCGACCAGAAAAATCCTTTTAAACATCAGTCCTCCGACTACCGTTTCATCCTGTTCCCGCAAACTAAATTGAACCAAATATTCGCCGCCCCGGCAAAGCAAAACCGCCGGTCGGTCCCGTCGGCTTCGCTTTGCCTCTCAAGCCCCGGTCTATTCCTTGCCGGACAGCAGACGCAGCAGGCTGGCCGCGTCCGCCGGCCGCTTAGCGGGATCGAACATGAGGCAGCGGTCGATGAGTTCGCGCAGGCCGGAAGGCAGTTCGGGCGGAAGCCTGGGATAATCGCGCTCCATTTTCTGGCTGTAGTAAAGGGTGGAAGGCCCGGCAAAAGGCAGGCGCCCCGTAACAAGCACATAGGCCGTCACGCCGAAGGAATAGATATCGGAAAGCGGGGTGGTTACGCCTGCGTGCTGCTCGGGCGCCATGTAGGCCGGCGTGCCCACAACGTCCACTTCCTGGGTATCCATGCTCTCCGGGTCAAAATGGCGAGCTATTCCGAAGTCCATGACCTTTACGAAGTTCTTCGGCCCCGCGACGATATTCCCCGGCTTCAGGTCGCGGTGGATAACCTTCTTTTCATGCGCGAAGGCCAGCGCCTCGGCCACCGCGGTCAGGACAGGCGCCACCTCGGCGGGCGTCAGGCGGCCCCTCAGCGCCAGCACGGTCTGGAGGGTCTCCCAATCCACATACTCGAGCACCAGGTAAACGTCCTCGCCGGACTCCAGGGCTTCGTAAAACTCCACGATGCGCGGGTGCCGGAGTTCAGAAAGCGTCCTGGCCTCCGCCAGGAAGAGCGCCCTGGCCTCGGAGTTGCGGGAGATCTCGTGGCTCATGCGCTTGAGCGCCACCAGGCGGTTGCGTAGCTTATCCTGCGCCAGGAAAACGATGCCGCTGCCGCCCACGCCCAGAAGCCTGACTATGACGAACCGCCCCGCCACCTCGCCCAGCGCGGGCGGGGCCTTGCGCGGCGGCCGGCTTTGGCCCCGCGCGGGCCGGCCCCTGCCGGTAGTCTCGAAATAGGCCGACATGGTGCGCGCGTCCTCGGCGGGCAGGCGGCGCAGCAGGCGCAGGCGCGCCTCGCAATCCTGGTAGCTGCCGTTTATCCGGAGAAGTTTATCATAGAGGGCGGCCGCGCGCTTGGCGTCGCCGGCCCGCTCGCTGATAATGGCGAAAAGATACTGCAGCAGCGCCGAATCGCGGAGGCCGGCCTGGCCCTCTATCCACTCGAACAATTTCTTCGCGTAGTAAAAATCGTGCAGTCGCAGGGCGGCCCGCAAAGCCAGCGAGCATTCCGCCCCGCCCCACCGGGCCTTCGGGATCTTCTTCAGCTCCTCCTGCGCAGCCGCGAACGCCTCGTCCGCGAACCGCGCCCTGGCCCGGGCGAGAAGATCCGCGGGCGGCTCCACCTGCGCGGGCTGCGCCGGTTTAGGGACCGTGGCCGCCGGGGCCGGCGGCGGGCCTGCTCTTTTTCTTGTTTGCCTGCCGCCGGTTTTTTTAAGGGAGTACAACACAGCCGCCAGGACCGCGATCAGGGTCAGGATTAGTATCCACACCACGTGTTCAAAAAATGCAGGGAACATAGTTTGGGATCCCGCTGGAGGCGCCGGCGAACTAACCCGCTGCGCCCGATATCCGCTAGAGCAAAGACCTACCCAACTGCCGGCGGCTTCGCGTTAAGTCAATTATAGGTCAGCGCACCCTGCGCCGCTTGTCAGGAACTACTTTTGTTTTGAAGCGCGACCCCGCTACCAGGGTCGGCAGGATCTTTGATAAAACCCACCCGTTCGTCCTCAGATAGCTCTTGCCGTTTACAGTCATGCTCCACGGACAGGTTTTATACTGCGCAGGGGTGAAGGTGCGCACCAGCTTGTTCCCGCGGTACTGTTCAATGATGCATTCGGAATTCCTCATATGTGTCTCAACACTGCTTTGCCCCCGCGGGGAACGCGCGGCGTATGGCCTTGAGGACCTCCCTGGTGGAGAGTACTTTTGACAGCGTGCCCCGGCAGTTGGGCAGCTTGGTGAAACCGCTTACCAGCATGGGGTCGGCCCCGACGGCGGACAGCACGAGGAACGGGATCGCGGAGGTTTTCTGCATATTCTTTATGGCCACGGCCACGTCGTGCCCGGTCATGTCGCCGAGATTGTAATCCAGCAGCACCAGGTCCGGGAGATAAGAGAGCGCAAGCTTAACGCCCTCCGCCCCGCTGGCGGCGATCTTGGTTTTATACCCCTCGATCTTCAGGCAATCCGCCAGCAACCAGGCCAGCTCGGGATTGTCCTCGACGATAAGTATTTTATGCTGCTGCGGCATACCAACCCTATTCTACCAAACAAAACCGCCGGGCTTCCCCGGCGGCGTTAGGCAGGAACACAGGAAGCGACGTCCCCTAGCTCCCCCGGTAATTATCCCACAGCTCCGCTGCGGCCTTAGCCTTCTCGGCGGCCTCGGCGGCTTTTTGCGCTTCGCCCACGGCTTTATAAATATCAGACAGTTCGTTCCATGCCTCCGGCCACACCGGGTCCAGCCGCACCTGCCGCTCCATGCGCTCTACGGCCTCGGAGCAGCGGCCCAACTTCTTCAGCGCCAGCCCCTCCCGGTAGTGCACCTGGACATAATCCGGCGCAAGCAGCCGCACCTTGCGGTATTGTTCCACCGCCCGCTCCAGGTCGCCGGTCCGACCCCAGTCCATATAGCCATTGCCGATAAAATACTGAGCGGCTACGTAACTACCGGAGCCGGGGAATTCCTTTTCATAAGCGCTCTCCGCAAGCCCCCACTGTCCCTGTTTGGAATAGTAGAGCCCCAGGTTGTGCTGCATATCGGCATTGAAGAGCCTGCCCGAGAAATACGCGCCCAGGCAGAACAGCGCCGCTACGGCACCGGCGGGCAGGAACCTGAACGCGCCCAACGGCGCAGGGATGGCCAGAATTTTTCGTTCCGCCTTCTGCCCGCTCGCCGATATCATGGCCAGGAGCCCCGCGTTGAAATACAGCAGCCACCCCGCAGGCAAGGACCTGGGCACATTGAGAGACAGCATGGATACGGCCAGCCCGCCCAGTACCGAGACCGTGAGACCGCAGCCGTAGCCGGAAGACTCCGGCGAAAAACCGCCGGTAAAAGCCTTGTAGAGCGTAACCGCGAACAGAGCCAGCCACAGCAGCGCCCCGATCGCCCCCCCCTCCGCCCACTGTTCCAGCAGTTCGTTGCCAGCATGATCGGTCTGGATATTGTGTTTATGGTGCAGCAGCAGCTGCTCCTGGGAACGAAAGGGCGGGTAGCGCACCCAGAAAGAGCCGGGGCCGAAGCCGGCCGGCCCGGCGTTCCTGGCCACCTCCAGCGAGCTGCTCCGTATCAGCGCCATTTGGGCGCCCCCGGAAGCGAACGAAGAAGGCTTGGGCGCGAGGAAGGCGAGGGCGAGCAGGCAGGCCGCGGCCGAAGCGGCAACGGTTGCCAATACTTGCCGCAGGCCAGCCGCTCGCTCCCGAGCGGCGATGAGCCCCGCGAAGCCCGCAATCACGGCGAGATAGATGACCAGCTCCACCCGCTCGCCGGTGAGGGCTACTACGGCCCCGGCGAGGACGGACAGCAGGACTGCGGCGCCCCTCATCGGAGCGGGGAACGAGCGGTCGGCCACTATCATCAGCGCGAACGGCGAGGCAACGGCCAGGTAAGCGGCCAAATAGACAGGATTGCCTACTGTAGAGAAGACATTGTCCCCGAACGCGCCTTTCCAGACGAACGGGTCCAGCCCGAAGTATTGCGCCAGCCCGTAAAGCACCGTCACGGCCAGGCCTCCGGCGGCGGCCAATACCAGAGCACGCAGGTAACTGCCGCTCAAGGCGACAAGCGCCAGCATGAAAGAAAGCAGGAAGAGTTCCTGCGTCAGGAAGCCGGGGAAAGCAGCGATTTTGTAAGGCGCGATCAAAAACCGCGCGGCGTTCCAGAAGAACAGGCCCGCCGCCGGCAACAGGAACGGGAAAGCCGCAGACGGGATCTCGAAGCGCTCTTCCAGCAGGCTGCCGGCCGTCCAGCAGGCCAGCGCCGCCAGCACTCCGATCTGCATTATGGTGTACTTGGCCGTCACGGAATCATAGGTGCGAAGATAGAACGCCACAGGCAGGGCGGCGGCCAGCACCATGAAAATTATCGCGGACCAGAACCGCCAGGACTTGAGGTCGTATGTCATAGATCATTCCCCTTTGGCTGCGCCGTTGCCGGCGCAGACGGAAGTTGCGCCGTCGGAGCAGGATTGACTGGGCAGACCCGGCCCCAGTATTGAACCCGAGGCGAA
This sequence comes from Elusimicrobiales bacterium, assembly GCA_028688015.1. Classification (GTDB taxonomy): domain Bacteria; phylum Elusimicrobiota; class Elusimicrobia; order Elusimicrobiales; family UBA9959; genus UBA9959. The sequence goes on from JAQTZB010000004.1 coordinate 242,299, forward strand.
CAGAAGGAAAGCCGCCAGGCTGAAGGCCAGCGAGAAGGCCGGGACCGGCTCCGTGCTTTCGTAAACGGGCTCGTCGGCAGCCCCCACCCGATTCTCCCTGTCCAGCAGCGCGGCCTTGAGGGCGGCCCCGAAGTCCGCCGGCGGCACCGGCGCCGCCAGGTCCCGCAGGCCCCGCCTTACCTTCTCCAGCGACGCCAGGCGCGCGGCGCAGCGCGGGCAGGCGGCGAGGTGGCGCTCCACCAGGCGCGCCTGAAAGGCGACAAGCCGGCCATCCATGTGCAGGTCCAGGAGATTATCCACCAAGGCGCAGATCATATCCGTTCCTCTCTTGCCGGCTCCAGCAAACCGCGCAGCAGTCTTCTGGCACGAAAAAGCCTGCCGGAAACCGTTCCCACCGGCCAGCCCAATATCCCTGCCGCCTGCTCGTAGTCGCAGCCCTCCATGTCCACCAGCACCACGCATGCGCGCAGGTCCGGCGCCAGGGCGTTCAGGGCCGCGGCCAGCCTTTCCCTGAGCTCGTTGTTCTCGGCTATCTTTTCCGGTGATTCGCCAGTACCGGCCGCCAGTGCGGAACCCGGGGCGCTCTCCCCCCCGGCCCCCTCAAGCGCTACCTCCCGCCTGCGTGAGCTGCCGCGGCGGCTGTTCAGATAGACACGGAACAGCACCCGGTGCAGCCAGCCGCCGAAGTCGAAAGAGCTGTCGTAGAGCTCGGCTTTTTTCATGACGCGCAGGAACGTCTCCTGGACCAGGTCGCAGGCGTCGGCCCGGTTGCCGGTCAGGCGGTAAGCGGCAGCATAGGCCTTTTCGCCGTAGGCTTCGATGAGCGCGTTAATTTCCACTAGTTCCTTAAATAGCGGCCAGTTGTTGTACCGCACATATATTACTACACCGGAGACGCCGGGAAAAATACAACAGATTTTACATTTTACCGCGGCGCCAAAAATATAACCTCCGGGCTTTCCCAGCGGCTAGGCGCGACCGTCAAGTAGTCATATAGTTGTCAGCGTCCCTAAGTACCCACTTCAGGGGGGGCCAAAATACTCCGCTTTCAAGGCACCCCGGCCCATACGCCGGAGGGGCTGGTTTGCCATAATATATACAGATGAACCTCACAAAACACGTCGCTCTTTTACTTATCCCCCTATTGCCCCTTTCAGCCCTTCCCTCGCCGGCCGCCGCGGCCCAGGAGGTGCAGCGCTTCTGCACCATGGACACGGCCGTAGGCCAGCTCATGAACAAGGCCGATATCCCGGAGAACCTCCAGAAGGAGCCCGTGGTGCGGATGATGGCAGAGGACCTGATAGCCGCCAAGCTGGCCGGGAAGCCCTCCGACACCGTGAAGATAGTCTGGAAAGATATTTACGATATGCGCGGCAGCGTGAACGCCTGGCTGGCCCAGAACGGCCACCCCTTCAACTACGTGGGACAGGCCGTGGACGCGGTGGGTTCCGGCCTCACCGGTACCGTAGCCGGCAAAATCCTTATGATGAACACCCTCATGCTGTCCGGCCCTGCCGGTTTCATCATGCTGGGCGGCATGAACATAACGCAGGAGACCTTTCAGTGCAACCCCAGCGGCATAGTGATGGCCGCCAACGCCGGCGCCACCATAGTGGTGCTGGTCCCCTGGTGCCGCGTTCCCGGCGTAGGCAAAGGCTGCGTGGCCCTTGAGCACGGCGTGGCCCGCGGCATAGAGAAGACGGCCGCCGGCCTCTTCGGCAGGCAGGTCACCGCAACTTTCCTCAAGTCCACCACCAACGGCGTGGTGATGGCCATAAAGCTGAAGTCGACCGACCTGGTGATGAGCGGGATGGAACTCCTGAACTATCTGGACCAGAAAAAGACCGTGCGCCAGGTGGACTTCGAAGTCGGCATTTCGGTGGATGCGGAGCTAGCAGCCCCCGCGCAGGCCCCCTCCATTAACTGGGACAACCGCTGACGGCGGCGCCCCCCTCCGGACAACAGCCGCCAGCCAGGAAGATAGGAAGCAGCGTCCCCTATTCCTCAGAATAAACCGCCGGGCTCCCCAGGCTGGCGTCACCCTCTGGCGCGGCTCAGCCGCCCAGCTTCAGCGCAGCGCCCGGCAGGGCAGCGCGGAAGGCGGCGTCGTGCGAGATCAGCACCAGCACGCCGCGGTAGCCGGCCAGCGCGCCCTCCAGCACGCGCACGCTCCTTATGTCCTGGTGCGTAGTGGGCTCGTCCAGCAGGGCGATGTCCGCGCCGTTCACCAGGAAGCGCGCCAGCTCCACCTTGCGGCGCTGCCCTTCGCTCAGCGTCGCCAGCGGCCGGAACAGCAGCTCCCCGTCCGCGCCGAGCTGGTCCAGCATGGTACAGCCCGCCTGCCTCAGCTCGCCGGGGAAGAAGTCCGCGCCGCGCGCGCCGGGTGCCGCCGGCGCGCGGAACTGCGGCATGTAGAACACCCGCGCCGCCCGGTTGCGCCGCACTTCCCCGGCGGCGGCGGCCAGCTCCCCGGCCAGTATGCGCAGCAGCGTGCTCTTGCCTGCGCCGTTGCCGCCCTCCAGGCAGAGGCGCTCCCCGGACTTCAGGTAGAACGACACGTCCCGGAACAGCTCCCGGCGCCCTGCCCTGGCGGCCAGCCCGCTGGCCTCGAGGAAAGCCCCCTCCGCCGCCGGCAGCGCCACGCGCCGCACTTTCTCCACGAACGGCTTCTCCCGCTCCAGTTCTTCTATCTTGGCGCGGGCGCGCTCGGCTGCGCGGGCGGATTTCTTCTGCAGCCGCGCCGCACGAGCGCCTATAAAGCCCTTGTCGGCCGCGCCTATCTTCTCCTTCTCCTTGGCGGCGCCCCAGTCGCGGTAGTTGCGCTCCATCACGCGCAGGTCCGCTATTTCATGCTCTATCTTCGCTTTCTTGCGCGTAGCGCGCAGGAACTCCTCCTCCTTCTGCCCGGCGTAGGAAGCGTAGTTGCCGCTGTACACCGCGAACTCGCTGCGCTTGAGCTCCAGCACCTTGCTCACGCAGGCGTCCAGGAAGGCCCTGTCGTGCGAGACCACCAGGAAGCCGCCCTTATAGCCGCGCAGCGCGGCCGACAGCCGCGCCAGCCCCGCACCGTCGAGGTAGTTGGTGGGCTCGTCGAGCAGGTACAGGTCGGGCGCGCGCAGCAGGCCGGCCGTGATGGCCAGCAGCTTGCGCTCCCCACCCGAGAAAGTCTCCACCGGGCGGGCGAGGTCCGCCGGGGCGAAGCCCAGCGCCGCCGCCGCGGCCGCAGCGCGCGGCAGGTCTTCCCAGCCGCCGCCTAGCGCGGCCAGCAGCCAGGCCTCGGCGCTCAGGCCGCCCAGCGCCGCGTCCTCCTGCTTGAGCAGATACACCGACGCGCCCCTGTTGAGCAGCCGCCCGCCGGTTGGCTCCAGCTCGCCGGCCAGCAGCCGCAGCAGCGTGGTCTTGCCGCTGCCGTTGTCGCCCAGCAGGGCCGCCTTGTCGCCCGCGTACACCGCGAAAGACGCTCCGGTGAACACCGTGTCCGGGCTATTGTCGTAGGAATAAGCGAGGTCCCGCGCCTCGATAAGCACTTTGTTACCCATAGAGTTACCTCCGGGTGTTATTGCGTAATTTCTGTGAAGCCGGCGGGGCCGGCGGTGTACTGCGGGGAAGGTACTAGCGGGATTTGTTGTCCATAGCGCGCCGGGGTGACCCGGTACCATAATAGTTTAACAGACGCCCGGCAAAATGGCAACCCCCGCCGGTCAGGAAGATAGGAAGCAGCGTCCCCTAAGTAGCCCCGGAGGTGCCGCGATACGAAAATGTTATCATACGGATAAATGCGACTAGCGCCCAGGGAAGCACGGCGGGAGGACTGACATGTCAGGACTGGAAAAAGACTTGCAGTATTTCTTTTACCTCAGCGAGGTGCAGCTGCTGCAGAGGGCCTCGCTGCTGCTCTCCCCGGTAGCGGCGGCGCTGGTGGCCAGATACAAGCGCTACTCGGAATTTTATTGGGCCCTCGGGGTCTTCTTTTTCCCGCTGTTGGCCTCTGTCACCGCTTCCTCGCTGCTGCCCTATTCGCTGCGAAGCTGGCATTCCATAGTTAATGGGTTTTTCATGCTGGGCGCCGGCCCGCTCTGCGTGCTGGCGCTGGCCTTTGTCCCCAAAAGAAGCGCGGCCGCGCCGCTGCCTGCGCGCAGCCTGTTCTATTCTTTGCTCGCTTTCGGGCTGATAGTTGTGGCGCTTCTATTCTTCACCTTCTTAAACTTTCCCAGGCAGCATTAGCCGGATCGCCTGCGGCCGCTTGCGATGAACAAAGAACTTTTTCCAGCACTCCTGACGGCCTGGGCGGCGTCCGTGGTAGTCGGCATGGAGCTGATGTGGTTGGTAGACCTCGCGCGAGCGCGGCTCAAGCGCGTGAAGAGCCGCTTCCTTTCCGCTCCCGCCGTAGTCACGCACCTGCTGTCCCTGGCGCTGCTCCTCTGCATCCCTTACGCCTATTTCGTTGAGCCTTACTGGCCAGAGGTGAAGCGGGTCGACATAACTACGGAGAAACTCCGCAAGACGACGCTCACCATAGTGCAGATCTCCGACCTGCATTGCGACCTGCGGGCGCGCAACGAGCGGAAACTGGCCGGGCTGATAAACCCGCTGAAGCCGGACCTGGTAGTGTTCACCGGCGACGCGCTCAACGACCCCGCCGCCCTGCCGCTGTTCCAGGAAACGCTGAAAGGCCTGCACGCCGGCGTAGCCAAGCTGGCCGTGCGCGGCAACTTCGACGAATGGTACTGGAAAGACATCCCGCTCTTCAGCGGCACCGGCTTCACCGAGCTGGGGCCCAAGCCGACGGCCTTTTCAAAGGACGGCGAGACCTTTTATGTTTCCGGCGTGGAATTCAGCAAAACCTACGACCGCAGGGCCCTGCAGAAGGGCGTCCCGGCTGACAGCTACAGCGTTTTTCTTTTCCACTCGCCGGACCTGGCCGAGGATTTCATCGGCAGGAAACCGGACCTCTACCTGGCCGGCCACACGCACGGGGGCCAGATAGCCCTGCCCTTCTACGGCGCCGTTATAACGCTGGCGCGGCACGGCAAGAAATACGAGGGCGGCCGCTACGACCTGGACGGCATGACCCTTTACGTGAACCGCGGCCTCGGCCTGGAAGGCGGCAGCGCCCCGCGCGTGCGTTTTCTGGCCCGCCCCGAGATCACCGTCTTCAAGATCCACCCCCGCTGAACCGACCCCGCATCCTCGGACAAAACAAAACCGCCGGGCTTCCCCGGCGGCTTCGCGTCAGTTGGGAATTAGGAATGAACGTCCCCTATCCTCGTCACTATTCTACAAAAACAGAACCGCCGGTTTTCCCCGGCGGTTCCGCATTGCAATGAGGCCTTTTGATTACAAGCACTCCCAGGTTACAGACTGGTCTCCAATGCCCAGGCCCCGGCCTAGAAATCCAGGACTTTGACCACCCGTCCCTCCACCATATAAACGGCTGTATTCGGGGTCCTCTCGGCTACGGCGTATGTCTGTGCGGCTGAGATATTCAATTCCAAAAGCGGGATGAAATTCTTGAACACCGTAGAATCGGCACGCACGAATCCCCTGCGGATGGAAACAGGCGTTCCGCACGAGACCATGGAATCCTGCTGTTTGCGAACGGCGGCAACAAGTTCGGGTCGAACGCTCCTCAACGGGGGATACTCCACCATATCGGTCGCGAGCGGGCACTGGTACCGTCCGTTCGTAGCGCGCTTCAGCAACTTCAAGCCCAGAAGCGCCTTGATGGCTCCGGCCACAGAAGGGCGGCCGAGCTTAAGGATCTTTGCCAGCTCCTCGGCGGACCATTCTCCCGTGTCGTTGAAAAAAGCCAAAGAGCACAAATAATTGGCCCTGTTCGCAGAAATTACCCGCAGTTGCTCCGGGGTAACATAATACTTCCTGCCGGACAATGCCCTGGCCAGCGCCTTGTGCACCGGCGAATACCCTGCGCCAACGGCCCTCTCCGGAGACAACAGAGGTTCCAGCAACGTGCCGAAAGCGTCGTCACCGGCCATAGTCCTCAGCCAGGCCAACACCAGTTCTCCACCCTGGGCGCTCTTGGGCGCCATCCGCAATGCCGCACAGAGCTTTTCCAGCCTGCTGAACACCGGGAGTATCTTTCCCTGCTCCATGAGCAGGTAGTTACGGTACGAGATCTTTAGAACGGCGTTCCCGCCGTTGGCGTGATAGAACTGATGCGGCGTCTTGAAGCCGGCCTCCTGCCGCAACCTGGTCAAGGTTTCTGAAAATCGCGTTCCCATAAATTCCCCTTACAATATCCGAGACCTGCGTTTAAGTACCCCTGGCATACTCCCACCATTATAACAAGAATGCCCCGCCCCGCCCCCTCTTCAAGGGGACGCCAGCCAGGAGAGAAATTCCAGCCAGCCGGAATCGGCCGCCCAGCGCAGTTCCTCATAGCCGTTATCAGCCGCGCGGGCCGGCAGATAGACGGCCAGCCCGGAGGAGTCGTCGTAATGCGTGGGCAGCCACCAGCTGCCGCCGTCGCTGTTGGTAAACCGGCTGAGAACGATAACCTCCCCTTTCAGCTTTTCCATCAGGGAACGCGCGGCCGCCCTCAACTCAGAGTTGGAAGACGCCTCGGCGGTCCGCCGGGCCAAGTCATAAAGGTCCTTGTTCTCACGGCGCGAGTACGCCTGCGCGGAGCCGCGCGCCTTCAGGAGCACATCCTTATCCCCAGAGCGCATGGCCGCCGCCGTGAACTCGCGCATGGCCGCCGCCAAGCCTCCCAAAGCCGAAGCCCGCACCAAACTGTGCGTGGAACCGCGGCCGACGCGCTCATATTGCGCAGCGTACGAATCCACAAGTATTTCCCCCAGCCGCTCCGGGCCCATTTCCGGATCGGCGGCCAGCTCGGACAAGATCGCCGCGTAATCATGCCCGTCCGTCGGTTCGGTTTCCTCGGAACCGACAATATAGGCGGCCTGGTCCCGGATCTCGTACGCCACTTCCGCCATTTGCATGAGACAGGCGTCGGAGGCGTACAGGTCCACGCCGCCGATATCGCGCAGGGCTCTGGCCAGCTGCGGAATATTTACGTGATTGCCGGTCTCGTCGTCATAGGAGATCCCGCGGGTTTTCACCCAGCCCGTACCGTGATTCCAGACTATGAACAGGTAGCGCTTCGCGGGATACCGGGATTTTCCCCACCGTCCGAAAGCCGCAATGTTCCCGGGATCCCCCATGTCGGTCTTTCCGATGTCCTCCAGTAATGTGGAGCCGATCACCGCCGTATCCCCATCTTTTTTCACGAGATAACGGCGGGTTCCCCTCCAGTCCCCGTTCGAAGCGTCGTAGCCCTCCATCCTCCCCGCTTCCACGAGCACATTTACCTTGTCAGTGGAACCCACCGTCTCCAGTTCATTGATATCCTTTAGCGCGAACGCTTCAAGGTTGTTCTTGGCGTTCATATAGATCATTATCGTCCATTCAGCCAAGGCCTTTTGCCGCGGGAGAGGGACCTCCGGGCGCTCCCCGGAAGAGACCCGGTCAGGCGGCCACCCGCTGCTTACGGGCCCCAAACCGGCCGCCGGCACGGCGCCGGAAGCGGCAAGGCATAGAGAAACGATAATAGGAACGGATATTTTCATGGGAGTATCCTTTGACAGAGCCATACACTAGCGCGCGGGCGGCGGGAGAAAGTCAATGGAGTGCGTCCGCACCTCAAACCACATCCCATCTCCCGCCTTGTCCCCGATCCAATCAACGCCGGCCAGCCGGAAACCGATCCTGCTCCAGTTGGTCGCCGCGCCTGCGCCGATAACGAACGACGCCTTTAGGTTGAACAGACTCCTGGCCGAGTCCAGCTTTTCCACATAGCCGCCGGAGGCGCCCACCTCAGCCCCCAACCGAGGGGACTCCCGCATATTTGCGCGCACATGCTCTGTGCGCGCAGTGAATGCGGCTTGGTCGCCGCCCCTTACTTTTGGCGGGTCTTGCGGTCCAGAGTCATTGCCGCCAGCGACAGCTCCCCCGCCTTGTGGATGATAGACACGAAAGGCTTATTAGTAAAGGTATGAGTCTTCTCGTCTATCAGTTTATAGGCCACCGCATGGGCCGAAATCGCATCCGCCATGACCTGCAGCAGTTTGGCGGCCCGGTTAAGCTCTTTGTCAGGGGTCGAAGAGGCCGGCACTAACTTCAGCACGGATTCGGCCGCAGCGGCCAAAATTGACTCCGCTTTTTTTACCCTGGCGAGCCCCTCCGCGGCCGGGTACTGGGGGTCGAACATATAAGAGGCGCCGTACGCCATCTCCGCATCCGCAGCAGCCACCGATTCCACCACCTGTTGTATATCCCCGGCCCGTATTTCATCCTCTGACAGCTGGCACGCCGCGGCCTTAGGAACGGGCATCCCCTCAAGCTGGACCTCCGCCTTTACCCCCGAAGCGTTCAACCCGTTGATCTCGCTGAACTCAGCGGCATACGCGCCGCCGCACAGTCCGGAAACGACCACAGCCATTAGTATTTTCCTCATATCCATATCTCCTTATGACCGCATGATTAACTCCATTGCATATAGTCTACACCTCCGTTTCACTGCGCCCTAGAGGCTTAAGGCCTTGTTTTTCTCCGCAATCGCACCAGTGCCTTTTCCCGCAAGTCTCATGTCGCGGCACATCACATATATGCGGCTGCGGCGATGGCTGACATCACCCCGCAAAACAAAACCGCCGGGTTTCCCCGGCGGCTTCGCGTTAAGTCAAATGGGTATCAGCGTCCACCGCGCCGCTTGCCGGGAACCACTTTAGTTTTGAACCGGGAGCCTTCCACCAGGGTCGGCAGGATCTTAGATAAAACCCAGCCGTTCGTTCTCAGGTAACTCTTGCCGTTTACGGTCATGCTCCACGGGTAGGCCTTATCTTTAGTAGGCGTGAAGGTGCGCACCAGCTTGTTCCCGCGATACTGCTCAATGATGCATTCGGGATTATTCATGGCGTCAGCGCCAGACGCGCTTGGAGTGGATCTTGTCCTTGGCGCGGAAAGCCTTCTCCAGGTCCACCCTGTAATAGCTGGCTATCGTGCAGACGTACATGAGCACGTCCGCGAGTTCCTCGCTTATGGTGCCCACCTTGGAATGCTCGCCCACCGGCATCTTCTCTTCCTTCCTGATGGCCTTGAAAAGCTCCCCGACCTCTTCGCCGAGTATAAGGCATTTCTGAAGCGGGGTCTGATCCCCGAAGCCCCGCTTTTTAGCCTCGCGCTCGATATAGCGCTGCAGCTGCCCCAGCGTAGCCCCTGCCGACAAACCTTTTGTGGTAGTTCTCATACCTAAATTCTACAAAACAAAACCGCCAGGCTTCCCCGGCGGTTCAGTTAGGAATAAGGGATGAACTCCCCCTATCTCCCTACAGGATCACTTTTTGCGTGCAAAGAATATCCGGTACGGTTTCAGTCCGAAACGGCAGTCGTTCCTCTGCGATTCCCTGTCGTAATCGAAATTGGCCGAAGCCATATACTCCTGCGCATTGTCCTTCACCCATTTAGTGGCCTTAAAGCGCGCGTCCTCGTATTGGGCAACCGGCAGTTTTTTGTCCAGCCACAGCCAGGTGAACGTGCTGCCTTTTTTGCCGTCCAAACGGACAGAGTCTATCATGGAAGCTATACCTACGTTCTTGCCGTTCTTGAACAGGAGGACCGACTTCACCTTGCCTTTCTTTATACTGCCCAGGTAGTTGAGCAGCTCCTTCTGATAAGCAGGCCCCTTCCGTTTGCGCTGTGCCGCGGATTTGTCGCACAGCGTGGCCTTGGTCACGGCCAGAGCCTCGCCGACGCTCTTGGGCGCGCGGGCGATTATCGGGGACGACTTAAGCGGCCGTCCGAGAGGCTTGAGGGCGCTGGTTTTGCAGCCGAACATATACCGGATAACATAATCGCCATCGATATCATGCCTGACGAAGCCTCCGCCCGGGGCGAAAGGGTTGAAGCTGAAAGAAAGCATATCTACGTCCTTGGGCCAGTTCACCGCCGCCACCAGTTCGTTAGTGACATTGGCGAACTCCCCGGCGTTGTACATGATAATCCGGTCGTTGTGCAGCATCTTCTCGAGAAATTTCATCGTGTCCCCCTTAGGATGGCCGCATTAAATGCCGGCCTTGCCCATATTCTACAAAAACAAAACCGCCGGGCTTCCCCGGCGGCTTCGCGCTCAGATGTCAAGATTCAAGACCTGACCCCGGCTCCCTACAATGCTATTTAAGGGAGCCGAGATAATCGTTAAGTTCTTTGAGCGTTGAGAACTTAACAGCCTTCACCTCGGGCTTTTCAAAAATATGGCTGCGCGGATAATGATGCGCTATATAGGCGCCGCCGGTCTTTTCCGCCAAAAGGTCCCAGCTGCCGGCCTGCACCACCGTCCCTTTGCGGGGGTGGTTCCGGCACGGAGGCTGGCGGCAATCGCCTGTGACGTCCTGCTCGCTCAGCCGCTGTACGGCCGCCTGCCCCGGCGCCTGGGAATAAGTAACGGTATAGGCCGGATACTTAAGGTCCAGTCCCGGCAGGCGCAAAGCGAAGGCCTTCATCTTCTCCCTCAGTTCGTCGTTGCCGGCTATCCCGTAGCTTTCAGGGTCGAGACCCTTGAACATGACGTAAAGGCCGGCGTCCTCGCCGCCCACGCGCAGCGGTATTACCGGGTTGTGCGGGTTGTAATTGCGCACGTAGCGGCCGGAGGCGGCGTCTATCAGCATCCAGCGCCCCTCGATGTAGGCTTCCGCGAACACGTGCCCCGAGAAGCCCCCGCCGCCGTCATACTCGCGCGCCCACTTTATGCCGGCGGCGTCCGCCATAAGCGCCGGGTAGCCCAGCTTGCGCAGCACGCTGGCGAACAGCAGCGCCCAATCGTGGCAGCCGGAAAGATCTCGCCCCTTCAAAAGCCCGTCGGCCGTGGTCTTCCCTATCAGCGCGCCCCCGGCGGCGCTGGCGCTGAAACCGCCGGCCAGCCAGTTGTAAACCGCCGGCACCAGTTCTTCGGCGTCGGCGGAGGTGCTTACGCCTATCTCGGCGCGCAGCGCGTCCGCGGACATGCTTATCCCGGACTGCGGTCCCGGGCTAAGGTAAAGCGCGGGGTTATTGTAATCCGGCTTGCCGCCGAATAGCTGGGCGCCGGCAGGCGCCGCGCATAAAACAGACAGGGCAAACATTATTAACCGCATAAATCCTCCCGGCAGGTCAGTTGCCGGCCGGGCCGGCGCACAGGACGAAAATATTTGGCTGCGTCTTTTTATCGCAGTTAATTTCACCGCCGTTGCCTGTGATAACGGTCTTGGCGCAGGCGCCGCTCCCCTCGGAGGACCAGATCCTGCTTCCGCATATGCCATCGTGTTTCCCGGCCGGGCATTCGGCGAAGTTCAGCTCCTGGAGTTGGATCACACTGGGAAGCCCCCCTTCGCAATAGGCCAGGGCATCATACCAGTTGCAGACGCGCAGCCTGCTGCTCGCCCGATGGGGTCTGCAATTAGCCGGATCCCCCTTCGGCGGTACGGCCTGTTCCACCTCCGCCGGCAGCCTTTGCGCCGGGTACAGCGGCTGCAGTACCGGTTTGATTTTTTCTCTAGGCCGGTCCGCGCCTTGCGCCTGTGTTGCTGCGGCCACGGCCGCTTTTTTCCGCTCACTAGCCGCTATCGCCCGGTATTTCCTGGCCGGCCGCACCAGCGGGTCCGCTGGGAAGCCGTCGATCAGCCGCTTAAAAGAACGTATCGCTTCCGAATATCTCCCGGCATCAAGGCTGGCTCTCCCCTGCCGGTAAAGCTGCTCGGCGGTTACCTTAACCTCGCTCCCTCCCGCAGGCAAAGCCGCCTCCCCGCCCCAGCAAAAAAGGGGCAGCAAACCCAGCCACAAGAAAACTAATATCTTCATTTTATCCCGCCTGCCCCGTCCCGCTCCACTCTTCCCGCAATATGCCGAAGCCCAGGGAATCGAAATATTCTCCGTTAACTATACGGGCGTTCCTGAAGCGCGCCTCCAGCTTAAAGCCGAGTTTTTCAGCCAGCCTCATCATCCCCGGATTCCCGGACCAGGTCCGCAGGTCCAGGCGCGCGAGCTCCGGCCGCGCCGTAAAGAGATAGTCGATCCAAAGCCCCAGGGCTTCCTGCCCCAGCCCCTGCCCCCAGGTTTTTTCGTCATAGAGCGATATCCCCGCGCAAAGCCATTGGGTCTCTATAGATTCCCAATACGAACTGACCAAACCTATCAAAAGGTCCGTATTCCTGTCCGCTATCACAAGCCGCATCCGGGGGTCCGGATAACCGCGCCCGATCACCTGCTGTTTTAATTTATCAAAGCCGGTCTGGATCTCTTCCTGAGTTTCCTTATAGTATGGGCCATCAAATCGCTGCCACGCATGGCCCGGCTGCCGCCAATGCCAATAAGGAACAAGGTCCTTCTCGTCCCAGTCCCGCAGCAGGATCCGTTTTCCCGTTATTGTTTTAGCCATCCCACACCATTCTATCAAAACAAAACCGCCGGGATCGCCCGGCGGTTGCGCGTCCACGCACCATACGCTAGGCGGACAGTTTGTGGCCGACAGGGGCCATGTAGACGGCCAGTTCGGTCTTGCCGTCCAGGCCGAAGAGTTTGTCCATGGCGGACTGGCGATAGGCTCCTATCATGCAGGTGCCCAATCCCAGCGCCTCGCAGGCCAGGTGCAGGTTTTGCCCTATATGCCCCGCGTCCAGCAGCACGCATTTTACGGACTTGGGCAGCCCGTAGCGCCAGATGGTCCTGTAAGGAACGGCGCTCCACAGCAGGAAAAGCGGCGCCTTGCCGCAGAAAGCCTGGCCAATAGCGGCTTCGCTTACCTTGCTCCCCAGCCCGGCCGGTTTAGCTTCCAGGACCACGGCATGCTTGGAGCCGATATACCGGTAGATCCCCGCCGGCAGGCCGTCCACCTGCCGCGCCGCGAAATACGTCTCGAAAGGATGCCGCGAGCCGGCCGACGGGACCATCCTCTTTATAGCGTGGTGCATGTGGTGCTCGTCGCTGACCAGCTCGCGCACCCCCTGCGTGGCCCACAGCAGGAGGGAAAGCTCCCGCAGCGTAACGGGCGCGGCCGCGAAAGCGCGCACGCTCTTTCTGTCGGCAATGCACTTTCGCACGTCGGCTTTCTTCAGCTTGGTCCCGGCCGGGTCAGGCAGCGCTATCAGGCGCGGCCCGGCGCGCAGCGGCTTCTCAAAATCCGGGCGGGGCGCGCCTTTGAACTGGTCGGACGGCTTCGGTTTCACTCCGTCCAGGTAGCCTTTCAGGTTAAGTATAGGGTCTTTCATTGTTTCTCTGGCTGTGATCAAATGTAGCGTCGGGTACGGGCCTTGTACTCCGCGTAGGCCTGGCCGAACCGCGCCTGCAGGAAAGTCTCTTCCGCCAGCACTATGCGGTGATGCGCCGCCACCGCGGCCACGCCGAGCGCCAGCACCACCGCGCAGCCGCAATAGGTCACCGCTCCGGCGGTCATCAGGTAGAGGCCCAGGTACAGCGGATTGCGGGAATACGCGTAGACGCCGCCGGTGCGCAGTTGGGTGCCGGCTTTAGGTAGCCCCGTGGTATTGGCGTCGCCCAAGTCCCGGTAGGCCAGCCACAACACCGCGAACCCGCCCGCGAACAACCCCGCCGCGGCCGCCTCGAACCCGGGAGGCACAACGATGATACGCAGGTTCAGTCCCAATGCCTGCACAAAAGCCGCCGCCCAGCACAGCAGCGTAGAGAGCTTGCCCAGAACGAAAAGCCACTTCGACACCGGCTGCTCGCCGGCCGTCTCAAGGCCCCGCGCCTTGAACCCTTTTTCCTGCACTGTGTTCAGCGCGAAAAAGCCAAGGAACACCGTTATAAAGATAAGCCTGACCATATCCCAATTCTACCAAAACAAAAACCGCCGGGATTGCCCGGCGGCTTTGCATCCACAATAATCCAATAGTTAAGAACGTCCCCTATAGTTCCCCCCGATCCGCAGCTTCAGCTCATTTAAGAATTGGTCCCGGTCGGGCGGATTAATAACGAAATTCTTTATCAGCCCGGTCTTGCGCCTTATAGTGAGATGTTCCCATGGCCAGAAATTAGACCAATGTTCGTTCCAGAACGCGTAACCTGCTTCCGCGCTGATCATATCGATATAGTATATCCTGCGCACTACCCAAGGCCCGAGTTTAACCTCAAGCCCTTCACCGGAAAGTTCGTATGTAAAAGGGAACATGTTTTAGTCTCCTGAACCGACAGCTAAAGGCGCAAAGTCCAGTTCGGTATAGACGGCGATACCGTTCTCTATAAGCAAGGCCGCTGTTACGCCGTTACCCGGCACCATTTTGCCTGAGAAGAAGCCGTCGTGCACCAGCCCGCGGCCGCAGGAAGGGCTACCCGACTTTAGAAGAGCCTTCACGGCCACTGCCTTGCGCGCCAGTTCCAGGGAGCGTTCCGCGCCAAGCCTGAATTGCGCCGTAACATCCTTGCCGTCTATGGCTACCACCCTGTCTCCCAGGATCTCCGAAGGCGGGCGAGGCGTAGACATGCCGCCAAGCACCTCAGGGCAAACCGGCACAAACTCATAGCGCTCCGCCAGCCGCATAACCCCGGCGCAAAATTGGCTGCCGCCGTCATACCGGCAATTCTCCCCCAGCAAGCAAGCGCTTACCAGCAAAGCCTCTTTCTCCATCCCCAAATTCTATAAAAACAAAACCGCCGGGCTTACCGGCGGCTTCGTGTCAGTTAGGAAGCCCGGAAGCAGCGCCACCTGGCACCCGATAGGTCAGCAGCACGTTGCCGTTGGAGAACGAGCGCGTGGAGACCAGCCGCAAGTTCAGCCGGCGCTTTATCCCTTCGAACAGCGTGCGCCCTTCGCCCAGCGCCACCGGCACCAGCAGCAGCTGGTATTCGTCCACCAGGCCGGCTTCCGCCAGCTGGGCCACTATGGTGCCGCTGCCCAGCACTATGAGCGGCTTGCCGCGGCCGCGCTTCAGGCGCCGCACCTCGGCGAGCATGCCGCGCCTTACCAGGCGGGTATTCTCCCAGCCGGCTTTCTTAAGCCTGCGCGAGAAGACTATCTTCTCGGCGGCGCACATGCCGCGCGCCACCACCGGGTCGTCGCGCAGCCCGGCCGGCGACGGCCAGTAGGCGGCCATCATCTGGTAGGTCACCCGGCCGAAAAGCAGCGTGGCGCCGGAGTTGGCGTTCTTATTGGCCAGCTCCTGGAACTCCTCGTCCACGTTGTGCCAGGAGATGTCGCCGCGCGGGCCGGCAAAATAGCCGTCCAAAGTTATCAGGTTGAATACGCCCAGCTTCCTCATCTTTCCCCCCTATGCCGCTCAGGCCTGGTATCTTTTTCAGTTAGGCGCCGCGGGCGCGGCGACGGAGCGGTGGCCGAACTCTATGACGTTGTTGTCGGCGTCGCAATAAGTGACCGCGTAAAAGCCGGGGCCGAACTCAGGCAGCTCGGCCGCCGGGAACAGCGGCTTAAAGCCGGCCTTGCGCATGGCCGCGTCGATGGCGTCAACATCCTCCCGCCGCCCCACCGAGAAACCTACGTGGTCCGTCACCACGAACTCTTCGCCGGTAGGCATGCGGCGGGTGACCCGCCTGGGCTTGGACTCGCCTATGAACAGCGTATAGCCGCCGTTGGTATGCCCGGCATAGCTTTTCCCGTCGCCCCACCCCTTGCCGAACCCGGCCGCGGCGAACAGAGGCGCGTAGAATTTCATGGCCTCGGAGAAGTTCTCTACTTCCATGCAGACATGAATAGATTTTATTTCCATCCCCGTATTCTACAAAACAAAACCGCCGGGCTACCCCGGCGGCTGGACCGCAAATAGTCCAATAGTTAAGAACGTCCCCTATGGCCCTCTTCAGTCGCTGACGCTGAAGGAATTCCAAAAATCATTAACGTCGCCGCGCAGGGTGGTGTCGCAGGAGGCGGCGCAGACCTGCACCAGGTAAAGGTCGTATTTCGCCAGGCCGTCCTTGCGCGCCATAACCCTGAATTTGCGGCCGTGGCCCAGCATCACCTCGTCCTCGCCCTGGTCTATCAGTAGGCCGCGCTCTCCGGGCCCGGCGAAGTACAGGGCGAAGACGGCCCGCCGGTCGGGTTTTTCCTCGTCAACCATCTCCATGGCGAAATAACGAGCCACGCTGTAGGTAACCGAAGTGGAAACGTAGCCCTTGTCGGTGAACTCCTCGCCCGTCTCAAAAGGCTTGTCCTGCCGGTAGCCGAGGCCCAGGCCGCGGAAGAGCACCAGGTCGCCGGGCAGCTGCGGCGCCCTGCGCAGCATCTTGTCGAGATGGCCCACTATGACCTTAGCGTCGTCCGGGCCGGTGCCGTACCAGGTGTAAGGCTGCGGATGATAGCGCAGGTAGCCGTTTATCTCGTTGTAGATCGGGTCTTCTTTGCTGATGTAAGCCTCCAGCGACATCACCTCGTCCTCCGAAGAGCCGAAGAAGTTTGCGGAGGGATACCCCAGCGAGCGGTAGAGGGACTTGAAATCGTACGTGTGCGCTCCGGCAGGCGCGGCGAGCGGCACCGCAGCGGGTACCAGGTCGGCGGCAAAGGAAAGGCCGGCCGAACGGCTGTCGAAGGACAACTCAGCTGAGGCGTTTACGGCAATGGCGGACGCCAGCAGGCAGCCGGCTAACAGGTTTATAAATAATCCCACGAAAATATTATAGCCCCCGCGCAGCTAAGGAGCAGGGGCCATAGGGACTAGGCCCGCCCGGTTTTTTGGTCTTTCGGACTCTGGGCCCCTTCAGGGATCAGCGTCCCCTTTGCCCCTTGGCAGCGTCCCTTACCGTGCGGTCCGCCCTGAGGCTGACCGCCATTATAAGCGCCATGCCCGCGGCCAGACTGACGCACATCGCCGTGTCTATCGGCCGCCCCAGCAGCCAAGCTGACCCCGGGTAGGACAGCGGCAGTATGCCGAGCGCGGCCAGCCCGGAATGGTAGTACTTCCTTGTTACAACATACAGCACCAGGAAAAGCAGGGCCGTGAAAACGATCAGCGGCAGATTGAACAGGTAAGCGGCCGCCCCCACCAGGCTGGCTATGCCTTTGCCTCCCCTGAAACGCAACTGGGCCGGGAAAATATGCCCCAGCAGCACGGCGGGCAGAGTGAGGGCCGGCAGCAGCGGGTTACCGGGGAACAGCAGGGCGGCCACCTTGAGCGCGGCCAGCATTTTTACCGCGTCGAAAAGCATCACTGCCAGGAACCCGCGCTTGCCCAGCAGGCGGCCCGCGTTGGTGGCGCCAGCATTGCCGCTGCCCAGCGCGCGTATATCCCCGCCGGACTTGAGCTTAACCGCGTAATACCCGCCGTTAAGGCAGCCCACCATGTATGCCGCGACCAACCACAGAAGTATAGCCATGTTCCATTTCCTCGGAATTCCCCTACAATTCTACAAAACAAAACCGCCGGGCTTCCCCGGCGGTAGGAATCAGCGTCCCCGATTCCCTTTATCCACTATTGTCAGAAATTTATGGACAGCGAAAGTTCCGGGCTGAAAGCCGGTACGGAGACTTTCTTCATAGCGATATCGGAAGTCTCCTGTGTGGTTGAATTCTTAAATCGCAACCCTGTTTCAAATTCCGTATCTCCGGCGTTCAAGTTACCGAAAAGCTCCAGCCCTATCCGCGGAGAAGGCCGCCATTGCAGTCCGGCGCGCAGTACTCCATAAAAGACCTCACTAGCGTAGAATTTTCCCCTGCCTCGCTCCAGCGTCCCCGATGAACCGCTATAGGAATGAGAAACCTCCATCCAACAGATCCCGGCACCGGCCAACAGGCGGAGCTTATCGCTGGAGCTTAGTACCCGATTCATAAGGAACCGGATATCCCTGGCTTTTGCGGTCATTTTAGGAGGATCTGATAGACTTGCACCCTGAATGAGAATGTCAGTATCAAAAGTGTATGAATTGGGATATAACGCGGCGTCTGCCGCCCATTTTTTATTGAACCAGTATCGCACCCCCAACCCGACAGGAGTCATGTTTTTAGTTCCGATATTGGCCGCATCAGTAGCGGTGGTCCCAAAAGCTGTCTGTGCGCCCAGACTTTTACCAGACAGCCTTGCATATTTAACGGAAAGGTAAAGGCTCAGCGCCCCGCTCTCAGGAACCAGTACCAAATAACGCTCCGCGTCCTCGTCGAAGGTTTTTACCGGGACCTCCGTAATTTCAGAGGCTATCATTTCCCCAGTTTCGGCACTTATCAACTTAGAGGTAAGCTGGTAGGAGTTCCCCATCTGTATCACATTCCCCAGCACAAGAAGTTTTGCCCCGGCCAGTTTACCTATTTGTGCGGCTGTTTCCGAGTCCACGGCTCCGGAAAGGCCGAGTTTCTGCTCTTTCATTACTTCTTCGATCTGCGCACGCTCGATTATCGTGAATTTCCCGAGTTTAAGCAGGTCTTTGGTCAATATTTCACTAACCGCAAAATTGACCTTCTTTTTTGAAAGTTTTTCATCGGCCTGAAAAGGAAAAACCGCCAGAGTGGCGGAAGTAATGTTACGGCCTTCCGCAGCCTCGGTCAATTTCAAAGCCGTCTTCTCAAGCTTTGAGTCCAACACTGAAGCCCGGAGCGGACTAATCAAGACTGTCAAAATCCAGACGGAGAGTAGTGCAATACTGAATCGCTTCATAATTCCCCCTTATACCCAACACCCAGTGTATTACATTCTGACAAAACCGGCAACATGGCAAACAAAACCGCCGGGCTTCCCCGGCGGCCTGGCCTTAAAAGGCTCCTGCTGCCTTTTCTCAATCGCCTTTTGGCTTCACGGTGTCCTTCTCAACCATCAACACAACGGTCTTCTCTTTGGCGCGGGTGCGGTGCAGCACGGTGCGCGGTACCGTGTAGCCCTGGCCCGGCAGCAGCTCGTGCGTGGCGCCCTCCAAGTCCAGCAGCAGGCGGCCGCTCAGCACGAAGAACAGCTCGTCCTCCTGGTCGTGCTTGTGCCAGTGGAACTCGCCGTCGAAGATGCCCAGCCGCACCACGCAGTCGTTCACCTGCGTCAGGTTGAAGTTGATCCACTTCTCCCTGTTGGCCTCCACCATCTTGTTCACGTCTATCACTGCGCCCTGTCCGAATTTTCCGTTCATAGCGCTATTTCTCCCGACGAGACTGTTACCGCCCGCCCCATCAGCTTCACCCGGTCCCCGCGCAGGAGCAGCCGCAGCGTGCCGCCCCTCCGGGAGACCTGCCTGGCCAGGAACTCGGCCTTGCCCAGCCGGGCGGCCCAGTAAGGCGCCAGCCCGCAGTGGGCGGAGCCCGTCACGGGATCCTCGTTAACGCCCTCGGCCGGCGCGAACACGCGGGAAACGAAATCATAAGGCCGGCCGCTGCCGCGCGCGGTCACGGCCACGTCCAGCATGGGGATGCGCTTGAGCGCTTCGAAGTCGGGAGCCAGCGCACGCACCGCCTTCTCGTCGCGGAATTCGGCGATGTAATACGGCCCGCTGCGGCTGACGGCCAGGGGCTCCTTCCCCAGCGCCCGCGCAAGGCCTGCCGGCGCCGCGGCGCTCTTCTGCGGGCGCGCCGGGAAGTCCAGCTCGATCCAATCCCCCGCGCGGGCTGCGGTGAGCCGGCCGCTCAGGGTGTGGAACTTTATCTCCGCCTTTTTCACGGCCCCGCACTCCCAGAGCGCGTGGGCGCTGGCCAGGGTAGCGTGGCCGCACAGCTCCACCTCGGTGGCCGGCGTGAACCATCTCAGCCGGAAACCGTTCTTGCCGGGCACTACGAAGGCCGTCTCGGACAGGTTCATTTCCGCCGCCAGCGCCTGCATCCAGGCCGCGCCGGGCATGCTCTTGAGGAGGCACACCGCGGCGGGATTGCCGGAGAACGGCTTATCGGTAAAAGCGTCTACGTGGAATATCTTTATGCCCATAAGTTTTCGCCGTCTATTTGCGCAGCACCGTCAGGGCCGCGTTATAGAGGGCCTCCAGGCCGCGCGTGGTCCTCTTGTGGTGGAACTGCGGGGTCCACTCCAGGTCGGCCAGGGAATCGCTTATAGTGAACATGGTGGCAATGGGCACGCGCCTCACCTGCGCCGCGGCGAAAAGCGCCGAAGCCTCCATTTCCACCGTGGACACGCCCTCCTTCTGATACTTCTTAACCTCGGCCACGGTCTCCCTGTACGGGGCGTCCACGGTCCAGGTGGTGCCGGAGAAAAACTCCAGCCCGCCGGCTTTAAGCGCGGCCCGGATACCGTCCGTCAGCTCCCTGGACGGATAGGCGTACTTGGACGGCTTCAGGTAATGGTAAGAAGTTCCCTCGTCCCTTATGGCCCGGTCGCAGACCATAAGGTCGCCGATGTTCACCCCTTTGCGCAGGGCGCCTGCCGTGCCTACCGAGATGAATCTCTTTACGCCGAAGGCTATCAGTTCCTCCAGGTTGGCGACGGCCGCCGGCGCGCCGATGCCGAACCTCCCCGTTACGCCCACGCGCCCGCCGGTCTCGTCCAGCAGGTAAGTGTCGCCGCCGCCGATACCGCGCACGCGGGTGGCCTTGTGCTTTTTAAGGATGTAATCCATCAGGCTGGCCTGGTAGCAGAGTATCATCCCATGCGGCGACCTGAACCGGGGATAGCGCCCCACCCGCTTGAGGTACGCCATAAAGTCGCCCGGCGAGAACAGCGCGCCGCGGCTATGCTTGTTTTTCAAATTAGGAAAGCCCATCTTTTAATTCTACAAAACAAAACCGCCGGGGCGGCCCCGGCGGTTTCGCATGATTATCCCCCCGTATGTCACGGTTACGCATCAACTCCACCTTATTAATGGTGACGTGAGTTGCTGAAAGTCCTTTCGATGATTTGCTTTATGCGCATTGGGGATATCAGATGCCAGATAACTCATCATATCCTTCACTCTACCTGAGACAGCAAGAGGTTTAATAATTTCAAATATCAGTTTAAGATTATTCTGACAGGTTGGAAACTCTAGTTTTGCATTTATTTCTGGCTCAAACAACGATAACACTACACACACAATGCCGTTATCATCAAGAATACCGAGAAACTTATCATATAACGGGCGCCCAGCAGAACTAACCCCGTCACGATAATTTATTGCACGTCCAATTCTGCAACGCATCACAGCTTTCACAAGCTTATACCGAACCTCATTTGGGATATCTGAGGACTTCTGACAGAATTGAAACACCTCCATCATTATAGGTGGTTCTGTATAGAAATTATTCATCCCATCATGTGCGTCGCTCAATCTATCTGCTATATTCGATAATGCCAGTGTCCTAGTCGGAAGAGTTTCATACATACGCCCCCCGACAGCTTTCAAAAACTCAACCCCTTGGTCTAATTTATACTTTTGCAGATTCGTGCGATATCCATCTATTGTTGCACCGATGCGAAATCTTACCGATTCCTCCGAACAATCCCACACTGAAGGTGCAATTTTAAGTATATTTGCTCGAAGTACCTGAGACGTCCCTTCAGCCGAAAAAATTGCAAATATTGTTATTAACAGATTATGGACATGTGCCACAGCCAGATTCCTTAATTCACCATGAAACCGCAATGCTGTTGTTTCATCTATCAAATCTGGGCGCGTTTTGAGATTAGATACCAACGATTTAATTCTGATTGCTGATTCAGAAGGTCTATCCTGCAACACATCTTTCACACATGTCTGCAGCCATCCAAGCAATTCATATCCGCCAATGCTCTCAACGTTTGGATGAGAAGCTGCGACCTCATTTCGCATTGTTAATATATGATCAAGTTTCTTATAAACCACATCAGAGATTAATTCGAGTTTACGGCAAGTGTCCAACAACACAGAGTCCTTCAGACCATCCATATCAGCTTCATCATTAAAGCTGGCCCTGAGAGCGCCCCCTACAGCAGCGTCATAAAACAAATCCACCCCGTACACACTTGCTTTTTTCCTTAAATTCAAGACTACTTCATTCCAAATATAGTTCAACGCCGCATCAAACAAACCAATCGCGGTAGCACCAACAAATTTTGAGAGATATCTCGCATTCGTTTTCTCTTCTTCAGGCAGACTATCAAGAAAGCCTGGTAGGTTTACACTAAGAACACGGCGCTCTTCCGTTGTAGCAATCACATTATCTACCGGCAATTTAAACTTTTGCAAATACTGAGCAAAGACAGCTGTTTCCGCGGCTAACATCATCGGTTCTTTTTTTTGTGGGAGATTCTGTTCCATCACTAACTCCATTTCATTACTGATATTTTCTTGCTGTATCCCTTCTGCGAAATGGGGCAGGTCTTGATTCTTGACTTAAGCACCCCACACAAACATTCTACTAAAACAAAAACAGCTGGCTTCCCTCCGGCGGCTCCACTCAACAATCAAGCCTGTAGGGACATAAGGGACGCTGATGACTACATGCCTATTGAATGTTATTCCCCTTCCAAAGAACATTCTACTAGAGCAAAGCCGCCGGGCTTCCCCGGCGGCTCCGTATGACCAACACATAACGATATAGGCATAAACGCCCATTAGCTACCCGATTCCGACTGAACACATGCCAACTGTTTTAAATATGCATTCGCTTTTTGAGTCCATTCACTTAAATCAGCACTCTGCTTCGCAGCCTCTTCAATAAATTTATTAAAGTGCTCTGCGGCCAGCATTTTATCTGCCAGTTCCTTGTGCAATAGCCCCAGAGCATAATGCACCCCAACCCTATTGGGCTCAAGCCTTAAAACTGCATATGGGAATTGGAGAATATGAGATATAAAATCAGCAGTGGCATTATGTGTCGCATCCAATGCCCGAACATATCTTCGCTCAGCTCTCTTAAGGTCGCCCTCATACGCATACAAGAATGCCAAGGAATATTCCGGTGCAGGATTTTTGGGTTCTCGTTTTTTGATATTCAACGCAGTATCTTTTGCGCACTTGAGATCTCCCTTCAAGAAATACGCTATGGCCCGTAAAAGATACGCCTCTGCGCTAGGGCTATTATTCAGACTTGCCTCTGTATGTTTTAAAATGTCATTAAGTAACTTCTCATCTCTAAACAACACCCCATCAACGAAGATATGAGAATTATATATCTGTTGTGCAATCTTTACATCAACCCAAGCCATCTTAGATTTTATATTCTGAACAAATTCCACAACAGCACGTTCAGATTTTCCGATCCATTTACCGCTTGGATTCACAATTATTTCTTTCAACAATCCTTTTCCGACATGTAGATTCCCGAAGTAAAGCAGACAAGATGCGACAATATAGCGTGCGACATCGAAAATATTGTCAACAACAAACTCGCGTTCAATCAACTCATTTTCGGATGCAAACATCCACGCACGCCCCGCAACCCCGCAACCGATATCTTTTTGGTACCCAGTCCTATATTGTATGTATTGCGCTGGGAACGGATAGGTGAAGTTTAGTTTCCCTCCCGCAAAGCCTCTGTATTCCTTGCCGGATATTCTGCCTTTTGAATATGTACCCCAAATAAAAACAAGCGCCCCACTCTTTTGGCGGATTGCATTTGCTGCGGCAGCATCTCTTACAATCCGGTTTTCAGGCAAGCGCTTTACAATAAATAATGATGAATATTTTGACCCCTTAATCTTCGCGCGGATTTCTTGCTCAATGTACTCAACATCTTTTTCTACATCCTCATCCCCCTGAGATGAAAGCAATACGCCAATCCTATCTTTTGGAAATCTGGGAACTCTCCGAATGTACCCCCAAATATTGCCAATAACCAAATAAACAAAAAGCCATGACCCAGCTTTATAAATATTATCCGGTTTAAACCCAATACTCCAAAACATCGCCGATACTACTACTAATGCAATCAACAGACCATCAAGGAAATATCGTCTTCTATACGCATTTGCGCATAATTTTATAAATTCATCCATAGTTACCTTAATCCCTCATAATAGACGAAATTGCCCCGGTCGAGTTAAATTATTCTAGCAAATGGGTAAAACTATCATTAAATCATAACAAATGAACCCGACAACTGCGTGTCGGGGTATATAAAGTGCCGTATCGTGATTATCCGGAATAGGCAGTGGCATTTACTTGAAATAATAGCCTCGAAGTGGCTACGAGACGGGAAGAGCGAGGCTAAACTTCGAAAAAATGAGATTGAGCCTATGGGGAACTGCGGGCAAAAGAAAACCCTGGCGGGGCCGGGGGGCACCGCCAGGGTTGGCAAAAGCAAGCTTACCGAGAGCTGCGGGGAGTTAGAGCTTTATCTCTACTTCCACGCCGCTGGGGAGGTCGAGCTTCATCAGCTCGTCCACCGTCTTCTGGGTCGGGCTGATCAGTTCGATCAGGCGCTTGTGTATGCGCATCTCGAACTGCTCGCGGGACTTTTTGTCCACGTGGACCGAGCGGTTCACCGTGTACTTGCGGATCCTCGTCGGCAGCAGTACGGGGCCCGCTATAAGCGCGCCCGTGCGTTTGGCCGTGTCGATGATCTTGGCGGTGGACTGGTCGATCAGCCTGTAGTCGTAGGCGTTCAGGCGGATCCTGATGCGCTGCTGACCGGCGGCTTTTACGTCTGTTTTATTTTCAGCCATATTATTCGATTATCTCCGAGACTACGCCGGATCCCACGGTGTGGCCGCCTTCGCGGATAGCGAAGCGCAGACCCTTCTCCATGGCGATCGCGGATATCAGCTCCACGGTCATCTCGGCGTGGTCGCCGGGCATGATCATCTCGACGC
>JAQTZB010000005.1:0-18460 GCA_028688015.1 Elusimicrobiales bacterium
ACTACCACTAGTCGTTCGAGCCCAGGTAAGGTTCTTCGCGTAGCGTCGAATTAAACCACATGATCCACCGCTTGTGCGGGCCCCCGTCAATTCCTTTGAGTTTTAACCTTGCGGCCGTACTCCCCAGGCGGTAGACTTAATGCGTTAGCGTCGGCACGGAAGGGGTCGATACCTCCCACACCTGGTCTACATCGTTTACGGCTAGGACTACCAGGGTATCTAATCCTGTTTGCTCCCCTAGCTTTCGCGTCTCAGCGTCAATTGCGGCCCAGTAACCTGCCTTCGCCTTTGGCGTTCTTCCAGATATCTACGCATTTCACCGCTACACCTGGAATTCCAGTTACCTCTACCGAATTCAAGAAGGCCAGTATTCGCCGGCATTTCATAGTTGAGCTATGAGATTTAACAGCAAACTTAACCTCCCGCCTACACGCGCTTTACGCCTAGTAATTCCGAGTAACGCTCGCCACCTACGTATTACCGCGGCTGCTGGCACGTAGTTAGCCGTGGCTTATTCGCAGAGTACCGTCAAAAGCTTGCGCTCATTCGTCCCCTGCAAAAGAAGTTTACGATCCGAAAACCTTCGTCCTTCACGCGGCGTCGCTGGATCAGACTTTCGTCCATTGTCCAAAATTCCCCACTGCTGCCTCCCGTAGGAGTAGGGCCCGTGTCTCAGTGCCCTTGTGGCCGGTCATCCTTTTAGATCGGCTACCCGTCATAGCCTTGGTGGTCTATTACACCGCCAACTAGCTGATAGGACTTAAACTCCTCCTCGAACGACCCTTGCGGGCCTTTCATCCTCTCAGAATGCTCTAAGAGGATTATATGGGGTATTAGCCAAACTTTCGCTTGGTTGTCTCCCATTCGAGGGCAGATAGTTTAAGTATTACTCACCCGTCTGCCGCTAAGAGCGCGATACTCTGCCACTCTTCGCTCGACTTGCATGTGTTAGGCACGCCGCCAGCGTTAACTCTGAGCCAGGATCAAACTCTCCAAAAAATCCGTAACAGCTTATAGCAAACATTTCTGTTTACCATTTACTATTAGCATTTACGGAGAAGTTCTAATTAGCTCTATTACTATTGTTCTAACCAACTTGGTTATCACACCATTAGGTAATTGCTTCGTATATTACACCATCAACATGTTCCGCAGAGTCCGCCAAAAGTTCAGACAGGTTTTAAGGCCTGGCCTCTTTTGGGTTTCCCTGTTTCGCACGTTCAGGGTGCCCATTCATACATAATTTTTTAGAGAGCAAACCTTATCCAGTTTTGTGGAGTCCACTCCACTGGTTCAGGTCATTTGTTACTGTCGCGGCTTGTGTTCGCGACCGTAAGTAAATCTTATCACAAAACTGCGAACCGTGTCAACTACTTTTTTTCTCGTCGGAGAAACCGTTTTTTGAGATGTTGCTTTTCAAAAAACTTTTTTGTTTCGCACTGATGTTTGTTGCTTTTAAAGATCGAGTTGTTGGGTTTGGTTCGCGCCCTTTGTGGGGGGCTGCTTCCGACAACATGATTAGTATAGCACAAAATAAAAAAAACTGTCAACTGTTTTTTTAAAATATTTTTTATTCCTCTTTTCTCGTCGGGCGCCCGCCGGGCTGCCAGGCGGGCCGGGTTAGCAAAACCCTCATGAAGCCCGAGCTTGCATAAGCGCGAGGGCTGAATGCGGAGTGAGCGCACGGTGTGCGCGAACGCGTTTTGCGTTCCGGCCCGCCTGGCAGCCCCGTCCCCCGAGTGCTCCAATACGGCTTCCCCATCCGGATATGAATGAACAGGCCGGCTGCTTGGCCGGCCTGTCCTGGGTTTTGTGGTATATATAAATATATACGCGTATATAGTTATATAATTACGGAAGTCCTATTCTGCCCGCCTTCTTAAGGGCCGCGTCTATAGCGTCCATGCGCCTGGCTATGGTCTCAAAGGCCGAATATTTGGCCTCCAGGGCCCGCATCCGGCGCTCCGCCACCACCGCGTAATCGTCAGAAAGCCGTATAACGCTTTCCCTCAGCCAGCGCAGCTGCCCGTCTATATCCTTCAGCTTGGGCTCCAGCCCCTTGGCCAGCCGTTCCTCCGCGGCGGAAAACATCTTGTTGTACAGCACCTCGTTGCTGTTCATGCGCGCGGCCAGCTCCGCCACCCCGGCGTGCATCGCCGTCTCCACCTCGGACAGGCGCGCGCTCAGCTTGGCCACCAGGTCCTTCAGATGCTCGTCGAAGCGGCCCGCCACGCCGCCCTGGGCCGCGGCCTTGGCCAGGCCCTGCGCCTCCCCCAGCGCCTTGCGGCACTCGGCCGCCACCGCGGCCAGTTCCTCGGAATACTGCGCGAAATTCAGCTTCATCTCGTCGAGGGCGGAGACCGCGCCCGACAAATTAACCCGCATCTCGTCGGTGAGCGCCCTGGGCGCCAGGGCCTCCAGCTCGCCTTTCAGCCGGCGCTGCTGGCCTTCCAAAGCCGTCTTCAGGGCCGCTACCGCGCCCTCGGCCTGCTCCAGCCGCCCCGCCAGTTCCCCCTCGCTCGAGAACGTGCGCCTGAGCCCGTCGAAAGATACGGACAGGTCGCTCACCCGCAGCCCCATATCCTTCAGCTCGTCTCGGGTGGCGGCCTTGGCCGCTTCGGCGCGCAGCGCATCGGCCCCGGCGGAGACCTGCCCGCGCAGTTCGGCCAGTACCGCCTCGGCGCGGCCGAGCCTGAAAGCGAATTCTTCACCCCCGCCCTGCGGAGGCGGCGGGGCCGCGGGGGTCTCCGGCCTGTTCTTCAAGGCCTCCAGTTCGCCGCGCAGCGCGGCCAGCTCGCCCGCCAGCTCGGCGGTCTTCGCGTCCAACTCTCCGGTTTTCGCGGACAGCGCGCCGGTCTTTACTTCCAGCTCGGCGGCTTTTCCGTCGGGCAGGGCGGGCATGGGCAGCGGTGGCAGCGGCGGAGGCGTGAATTGAGGCAGGCGCGGCGGGGGCGGCGGCAAGCCCTCGGCGGGCGCGGCCGGGGCCGCTTTCTTCCTGAATTTCCCGAAAATCGAACCGTTGTTTTCTTCAGCCATATTATCCCCAATCATCCTTGGCCGCCGGCGCGGGCGCGGCCGGGGCCGCTTTAACCTTGGGCGCGGGTTTGCCCACTATCCCGCGCGCCTGCAATTTTTCCACTAGTTCCAAAAGGTCACCAGGCGGCGCGCCCGCGGCTTTGCCGGCGGCTACGCGCGCCTCCGCTTTTTCCAGATCCTGCGCCGCCTTGCCGGTGTAGGCCGCCTTAAGCCTGGTCCGCAGTTTTTCCGGCAGCTCGGACAGGAACGCCCCCATCTTTTCCGGCTGCACCGCGGCAGCCAGCGCGGCCAGGTCTTTCTCCGTAAGGTCCTGCAAATCCTCGGCGAGCGGCACCTGCGCCCGCACCTCTGCGCCTCGGGCTGCGTCCAGCGCGCAAAGCCTGTCCAGCAGCGCCTTGCGCCCGGCGTAGGGCAGGGCCTTTAAAAGCGCGGCGGCTTCGCCCGGGCCGCCCTGTTTGCCGTAAAGGCGGTTTTCCAGCTCGCCCTTGATGGCCCGCAGCAGGTCCAGGTCCGGCGCCTGAGCAGAGGCCAGGCCCAGCAGCGCGCCCGCGCGCCTGCCCTCAGGCAGCGCGGACAGCAGGGCCAGGCCCGAGGGAGCGGGCAGTTGCGAGAGCACCAACCCTATGTCTTCGTCGCTTTCCTTTTCCAGCAGGGCGGCCAGGGCCGGGGCCTGCTCCGGGGTGAAATCCAGGAGCGCGGCCGGCGCGCGGAGCGCGGGTGCGCTTTCAGGCGCGGCGGCGGGCGCGGACTCCGCGGCTTCCGGCCGCACTCTCGCCAGCAGCGCGGGAGCAAAGTACCACAGGGCCGTAAAGCAGATAGCAGCCGCGGCCAAGGCCGCGCCGCCGGTAATGATAACGTAACCCAGGTAATTCATCGTCACGCAAGTTCTCCTGCTATATTATCCGCCATTAGGGATATACAAGGTGTTTCATAAACATTAATAAAATATTGACCGCTCCCGCGATAGCCGCCGGTGCGCAGATATATTACAATCTCGGTAGCGGGTTGCGGCGACGGGAGAAACATGACCGGATTTCACGAGCACCTTATTAAGGCCAGGGCGGCGGCCGGCTTCGACACGGCCTACAAGTTCTACCACCGCAACGGCGGCAGGAAACATTTCGCCTTCACCTTCGTGCACTACATGCGCATAGAGAAGGGTGAGTCAGTGCCCAAGCCCGAGTGGCTGGAACGCATCATGCTGGCATTGCGCCTGCTGCCCACGCAGGCGGAGGCCCGCGAGCTGCTGCTGAGCTATCTGCGCGCGTCGCTGGGCGGCGGCCGCTGCGCCGATTACGTGCTGGCGCCGCTCTTCTCCGGCCAGGGCCCGGCGGCGGGCGGCCCCGACGCCATGACCTGGATGAAGGCGCATTCCTCCGTGCATTTGAGCCCCGAAGAATTCACGGCCATGGCCGCGAGCGAGACCGCCTACTGGTGCGCCGAGGCCCTGTGCAGCGACGGCGGTACCTGGGCGCCCGGTGAGCTGGCGAAGAAACTTTCTCTCGACGCCAAAGCCGCGGCGAAGGCGCTGGAGTCGCTGAAGCAGGCCGGCCTCGCCGTCAAGACCGCGGCGGGCAAATACAAATGCCGCCACCAGGGGAAATTCTTCACCTATCCCGGCCGCCTCGAAGGGATGGGCGCCCAGCTGGAGACCATCAACGGCTACCTGGAGAAGGCCGGCGGCCCCGACTTCTTCGAGCGGCTGGAGCTGGTGCGCGCAGAGGAAGGCGCCATGAGCAACTACCGGCTGCAGCTGGCGCAGGCCATGGACGGCGCCAACGCCTACGCCGCGCACTCGGCGGGACAGCGCACCGGCTTCTACCTGATAAAGCTGCGCATGCGGCGCGTGAAAGACTTCTGACTCGCCGTCGGCGCAGGCAAGCCGCCGGGCGGTCCCGGCGGCTTTTTCACGCCCGGCTGGTAACAGAACCTGTTACCAAAACGACCATATGCGCCCCCCGGGCGTTCTAGTGCCAAAAATCACAGGCTGCTTCCCCCCCGCCCCGGGCGCCAACGCGCGCCAACCGCTAAACTATTAACATGAACATACGACTCGCCGTTTTTTTGCTGCTCGCCTTTTCGGGCACCTGCCGCGCCTTCGACCTGCAGTCTTTCGACGCGGCCGCCGTGCGCGCCGGCGGCAGAGAACTCAGCATCCCGGTCTCGGCCCCGGAGCGGGTGCGCGAGCGCGGCGGCGACGTCTGCGCCGGCTACCCGCTCACCATGCGCCTCAAAAGCCGCACGGTCACCCTGCCCGCCTCCGGCAAATGGACCCTGGAGTCCCACCTGGCCACCCGCGACGACTCCTTCGGCGGGCGCGCCTTCCCCCGCGGCGTAAGGGAGAATATCTCGGCCCACCTTGCCGGTTCTTTCAGCCTGCTGTCGCGCAACGTGCGCGGCGCCGACTTCGCCTCCGTCTACGATACCCGCTGGGCCAAGGAGTGGACCCCGCCGGAGAACGGCAAGGCCGGCCAGGGTTCGGTAGGGAACCTGAAACCTTCCAAAGAAGAAGAGATGTGGGTCTTCAACATGATGTGGGTGGGCAAGTCCATGCCGAAAGCCGGCACCAAATTCCTGGCCACCTATAATGGCCGCTCCGTAGTGGTGGTGGGCGGCTATGAAAGGGGACCCTCCAGCAGCAGGTTCCTCGGCGGATTCCAGCGCGAGGTACTCTGGTACCTGGGCGCCGCCGAGGACAGCAGCCGCGTGACCCTTTCGGCGCTCAAGGACCAGAGCCTGCGGCCCGGTCCGGTAAACTGCAGGTAGACAAGGAGTTCGGGATGAAAATATTAGGGACCATAGTGCTGATACTGAACCTGGGCGCTGCGGCGCAGGCCTTCGACCTGGCCGGCCTGGACGCCGCGGCCGTGGCCGGGAAAGCGGCGGAAATACCGGCGGTCTCCGCCTGCGGCGACACGCCGCAGCGGGCGGACGGGCCGTCCCGAGGCGTCTCGGCCGGGGTCAGGCAGGCGCTTGCCGGCGCCACCTTCGAATGCCGGCGCTTCAAGACCCTGCCCTTCACCTTCAAGCCGGTAGAGATCTTCGGCGTGACCTCCCCGGCGGTCACCATCGAAAACCCCGACAAACTGACGGTATCTTTCCCGGAAGTTTCAGAGGGCGGGATAGTCGTAAGGGCGGTCGCGGTCAAGAAAGGGACCGGGACGCTCACCAAGGACTTCCGGATCGTGCAAAACGTCCAGGAAAAATATTCTTTCCGCGAAGTGGTAGTCTTCGAGGGCAATAATCTGGGACTGGACAGCGCGCTGAACAACGAGTACGCCGTGCGCACGGAGCTGCACCTGCACCTCGACTCCGGCAACAGCCTGGTGAAGATCTCGCTGGAAAAAGGCGTCTTCAGCGGGGTTAATCCGCTGCAGAAGAACGAATTCACCTGCGAGCTCTGATGCGCCGGCGCGCCGCGCCGCGATTTTACAAGGAGATAAAATGAAAAAAACGATAGTCTCGGTCTGCCTGTTCTCGCTCACCGCCGGCGCCTCGGCCTTCGAGCTTCCCGCCGTCGGCGCGGCCGCCCTGCGCGGCGCCCCGGTCCCCGCCCAGCTGGCGGCGCCGGCCCCCGTCCCGCAGCCGGCCGGAGAAACCCCCGGCTGGCAGGAACTGCGCGAGGGCTTCTTCGCCGCGGAAAAGCCAGCCGACCTGTACGCCCTGCTGGGAGTCTACAAAGGGCATCTGCACCCGCTCTACGAACGAGAGGATTACACCGTGCCCTTCGTCATGGCGGTCTACCGTGACGCGCTGACCGGCGCCGTGAAAGCCGCCTTCCCGATGCCGCCCAACGGCCAGCCGGAAACGGTCATGCTGAAACTGACCCAGTCCGGCGCCGAGTTCGCCGACGCCTGGGGCGGCCGCGCCCGCGTGGTGATCCGCCGAGACGGCAAGAAACTGCGCCTGTTCACCAACCTCTACAGCGACGAGACCTACGGCGTCTGCGAGCCGGCCGGGGCGCTGCCCATGCCCGGCGGCGACGAGATCCGGGCGCGCGGCCTGGAAGACGACATGCCGCACGGCTCTATCCCAGATGACAGCGAGGCGGACCCGGCCGCGATCCTGAGCGAATTCGGCGTGACCGGCGTCACGCTGGACATGCCGGCCGCGGAGATAGCGCGCCAGGAAAAACACGGCGCTCTGCCTTTCGACCGCGCCTTGCGCGCCGCGCTCGGCAGCTTCCTCAACGACTACAGCGACCCGGAGAGCCCGCTCTGCGTGGTGCTTTCCAACCTGGACGCGTCCTGCGACAAGCCCGCCAAGGGCGAGCTGGCGGCGGCAAAAAAGAAACTGCTGTCGCTGATGAACCTGCGGGCCAGCACCCTGCGCCTGGTGCGCGAGGGCGGCGAGCACCAGCCAGAGCAGGGCGAGACCGTGCGGGCCAACTGGGTGTTCAATCTGTACCTGGACTACTCCGACCACGGCTTCTGGGCCATCGTGGACCGCGCCGGCAGGAAGCCGGCCTACAACTACGGCTTCAATTAAGCGCTGGGGGCCTGAGCGGCGGGGCGGGGCTAACCCGCCCCGCTTTTTTTATATATAATTCATTCACGATAATTCAGCGCAAGGAGCCGGCATGAGCATTCACCATAACCAGCCCAAAGGTTTATTCCTGTTGTTCTTCGTAGAGATGTGGGAGCGCTTCTCGTACTACGGCATGCGCGCGCTGCTGGTGCTCTACATGGTAAAGTCTCTGCAGTTCACCACAGAGAAGGCCAGCCACGTCTACGGCTGGTACACCGGCCTGGTCTACCTGACCCCGCTGCTGGGCGGCTACATTTCCGACCGCTACCTGGGCCAGCGCAAAGCCATCCTCATCGGCGGCATCCTGATGGCCCTCGGCCATTTCGCCATGGCCTTCCCCCCAATGCCCTTCTTCTTCGGCGCCATGATCCTGCTGATCATGGGCAACGGCTTCTTCAAACCCAACATCTCCACGGTCGTCGGCTCGCTGTACGAGGAGAACGACCCGCGGCGCGACGGCGGCTTCACCATCTTCTACATGGGCATCAACGTCGGCGCGTTCTTCTCCCCGCTGGTCTGCGGCGCGCTGGGCGAAAAGATCGGCTGGCATTACGGCTTCGGGGCCGCCGGCGTGGGCATGGTGATAGGCCTCGCGATGTATCTCTGGGGCCAGAAGATGCTGCTGGGCGACAAGTGCATGAAGCCCGCTTCGCCCCAGACCGATTACTGGGTGCCGATAGCCATGGTGGTCGCCATGGTACTTTTCCTCATCAGCGGCGCGCTGGAGTTCAACGGTTTCGATATCAGGGGCATGATCCCCACCTGGGTCAAAGGCCTGGCCGCCGTCGGCGTGCTGATAGCCCTGGCGTACTCCTACGCCGCCAAGCCTGTGAAGTCGGAACTTACCCACGTGGAGAAGCAGCGCATCGCCGTGATCTTCATCATGGTGTTCTTCGCGGTCTTCTTCTGGACGGCTTTCGAGCAGGCGGGCTCTTCGCTGACCCTGTTCGCCGACACCGAGACCAATAGGAACCTCACCCTGTTCGGCTGGAGCTTCCTGGTGCCCGCCAGCTGGTTCCAGTCGCTGAACCCGCTGTTCATCGTGCTGCTGGCGCCTTTCTTCTCCGGCATGTGGATCAAGCTGGCCGAGACCCAGAAAGAGCCGTCCAGCCCCGTAAAGTTCGCCATCGCGCTGGGCCTGCTGGCCGTCGGCTTCGTGGTGATGATAGCGGCGGCCGCGGCCTACCAGCAGAGCGGCCCGGTCAGCATGCTGTGGCTGGTGTGCGCATATCTCTTCCACACCCTGGGCGAGCTGTGCCTCTCCCCCGTCGGCCTGTCGCTGGTGACCAAGCTGGCCCCGGTGCAGTTCGGCTCGCTGATGATGGGCGTGTACTTCCTGTCCAGCGTGGCGGCCGGCTTCGTGGGCGGGCGCCTGGCCGGGAACTACGACACCATCAACCACGTGAACTTCTACATGATCCCCACGGCCACCGGCCTGGGCGCGGCGGTGGTGCTGCTGCTGATCACCCCCAAGCTGCGCAAGTGGATGCACGGCGTGCACTAAGCGCCGCGCGGCAAAAGAAAACGCCCGGGGCACCCCGGGCGTTTTCTTTGGCTGCTGATATTTAATTATTCTTAACCGGCTGCAGCCCGGTCACGGTGGCTATCGCTATCTCGCGGCGGGCTTCTTCCAGCCGCAGCCCCAGGGCCTGCAGCGCGCCGTTGACGGCCTTCAGGTCCCTGGAAGAGGTTTCGAACTTGTAAGCGACCAGGCCGCTCGGCCCGCCTTCGTCGAGGACCGGAGTCTTCAGCCAGTCCCGCAGCAGCTTGCGCAGGTCGGCCAGGTCGCCGCCAGTGGTGCTGACCTCTATCCCCCGGTCCCCGGTGGAGTAATTCAGGTCGCCCCGGGCCTTAGCGGCCGCGGGCCCGGCGGTACCGGGTATTTTTTTAAGCAGCAGCACCTTGCGGGTGCCGCGCTCGGTGCGGATGGAGAGCGGAAAAGCCCCGCTCAGGCCGGCCACGGCCAGCTCGCGCAGGCGCGCCCGGTTGTCGGAACCGCCCATGCGGGCCACCTTGCAGGTGATATTGTACTTGCTGTCCAGCAGCCGCTGGTCCACGCCCTTAAACTCCACCAGCTGCGCGTCCGACAGCAGCTTGGAGATGGCGGCGGCCAGGGAATTGCCCTCCGAAGTAAACTCGGTGTCGCCGTTGCTGGTGCGGGTCCGGCCGCCACCGGCTACGGGCGTCACCGAGAAAACGGCCATATCCGGCGCGCCAGCGGCCGGGGCCGGGGCGGCCGCCGTATCTCCGGCCGGCTCTTCGGCCTTGGCCTCGCCCTTCTCCACGAAAGCGCCGGGGATGGCGGAGCTGCCGGCCATAAGGGCCTCTATAGTGGCGGGGGTCACCATGGACGGGTAGGAGAAGGCCCGGATCACCCCGGCCTTGTCCACCAGCACCGTATGCGGTATGCCCCTGACCTTGAAGTTCTTGAAGGCGCCGGAGGCTTCCACCGCCACGTTGCCCTTCATCGGGTGCGTCTTCATGAACTTCTCTATCTCGCCGCGGCTGTCGCGCGTGAGCGAGATGAAGACCACGGGCTTGTCCTTGAAACTCTCCACCAGCTCGTTCATGTGCGGGATATTCTCCACGCAGGGGTCGCAGAAGGTGGCCCAGAATTCCAGCACTACGGCCTTGCCCTTCAGGTCTTCCCAGCCCTTCACGCCTTTCAGGTCGCCGGTGACGAAGGTCTCTAGCACCAGCGGCGGGGCGGGGGCGTCTTTCTTGGGCGCGCCCGCGGGCTTGCCCGAGGCGGCCTGGTCGGCGGGGGCGCCGCAGGCGGCCAGGCCGGCGGCGAGCAGCAGTATAGCGAGTTTTTTCATAAGGGTTCTCCTAGAAGGTATACACGAAACCGGCCGTCACGCCCAGGCCGTAGAACTGCGTCTTGCCTGGGCGGTAGAAAGTGCGGTAGCCCTCGGCCAGCGAATGGAAGCGCCAGTTTGAATTGTCGAACTGCCACTCGTAGCCCACGCCCAGGTTCCAGGCCGGGTGCCAGCCCTGCAGCGGCGCGGCGAAATCCGCTTTTTTGGCCGGGCCCGAAAAATAATGGGACGAGACGCCGCCGCGCAGCAGCACGTAGCGGGTATGCGGCGTGCCCAGGGGGATCAGCGCCAGCTCCAGGCCGACCGGCAGCTCAATATGGGACAAGTGGGTCCGGCTGCCGTCCAGCTTGTTCTGCCCGACGCGGTTGTACTTCACCCCGGCGTAATAGCGCACCCAGGAGAAGACGTGGCCGCCCGCCAGCAGCTTGGCCCCGGCGGTGGTGGTCTCGGTCTTGGTCCTGCCGCCGCCGGCGTCTATGATCATGGTGTCCGTCTCCAACGCGAGCGAGGCATAGCGAGCCTTGCGCGGCGCGGCCGCGCCGTTGCCGTTACCTCCGGCCACGGCCTTCACCTGGCCCGCCGGGACGGGGGCGTCGGACTTGAGGAAATTCAGGAATTCTTTTTTTTCTTTCTCGCCCCAGGCGGCCTGGCTCTTCAGGTCCGGCAGGCCGGCGGCGCGGGCGGCGCCCGCGCAGAGCGCGAGCAGGAGCGTGAGCGGGAGGATCTTTTTCATGCGTTTAGCGCCGGGCTTGTTATATAATACACTAAATCATGCGGCTCAAAAAACTCCTGGTCCTCCTGCCGCTGCTGGCGCTGTGCGCGCCCGCGGCCGCCAAGAGCATAGCCGACGCGCGCGCCGAGGTAGTGCGCGAGACCCTGACCTTCCTGAACACGCCCTACCTGTGGGGCGGCATGCACCCCGGCACCGGCATGGACTGCTCGGCCTTCTCCAAGCTGGTCTACGCCAAGGCCGGCCTGCGGCTGCCGCGCGTCTCCGCCGAACAGTACGCCGGCACTTTGCGCCTGCCCCCCTCCGGAGTGCTGCCCGGCGACCTGATCTTCTTCGCCATGAAGCATCCCGGCACGGCCGCCGTGGACCATGTCGGGATCTACGTCGGCAAGGGCTTCTTCGTGCACGCCTCGTTCTCCAACGGCGTGCATATAGATTCCGTCACCAACCCCTACTATTACAGCCGCCTCGTGGCCGTGCGCAAGTACGCCGGCTTCTGAGAGCAAAAAAAGTGAATCCGCGCCGCGCCGCGCTTCCGCGGGCCGTGGTATAATTTTCCTGTAATTTTCCGGGAGGGTAATATGAGCGATACGCAGACGCCGCAGACTATTTTCGCGGAGCCGACGCCGCTGGGCCTGATAGGCCTGGCCGTGGGCTGCGCCGCCCTGGCGCCCATAGCCCTGGGCTTCACGCTGACGCCCGCCGCGCTCAAGACCGCGGCCATGCTGTGCCTGCTCTTCGGCGGCGGCTGCCAGTTCCTGGCCGGCGTGATGAGCCTGGCCAACAAGAACCTCTACGGCGGCACGCTGTTCACGGCCTTCGCCTTCAACTGGGTGATGAACTGGTGGATGCTGACCTCGATAGCCGGCGGCGTGATGCCCGACCACTCGGTGCTGCTGTCGGTGGACATCTGCTTCCTGCTGATCTTCGCCGCGATGACCTACGGCTTCGGTTTCTTCAGCGGGCTGCTGTTCGCCTTCCTGCTGGTTATAGACCTGATGTACGTTTGCAAGATCGTCGCGGGCGTCACCGGCACCGCCGTCATGGGCCTGCCGATAGCCGCGCTGACGATAATCCTGGGCGCGCTGGCGCTTTGGATCGCCTTCGCGCTGCTGCTCAACCCGGTGGCGGGCCGCAGGCTGTTCTGGTTCCCCGGGCCGGTGTTCAAGGCCCAAGCCCCGCGCTAAGCGCGCGCTCCAAAAAGAAAACGCCCGGGCAGCCGGGCGTTTTTTATCTCCGGCCTTAGCGTCAGAGGTCTATGCGCATGCCCTCGCGCGCGCCGAAGCAATCCGTGACGCCGCCGCCCTGGCGGATCAGGCCGCGGCAATACTCTATATTTGCGTCCAGCATCTCGTCGGTGTGGTACGGGTCGTGGTGGGTGACGGCCATGCGCTTCACCCCGCTCTCGATGGCGAACTTGGCCGCGTCGTCATAGGTGGCGTGGCCCCAGCCCTTTCGGATAGCGTACTCGGCTTCTGTATACTGCGCCTCGCGTATCACCAGGTCGCTGCCGCGGGCGAAGGCCACGATCTCCGCGTCCTGGCGCAGCGACAGGTCGGAAACGCCGCCCAGTTTGGCGAAGGGCTCGTGGTCGCTCATGTAGGTGACCACCCGGCCCTGCGTCTCCACGCGGAAGCCGATGCAGATGCCGGGGTGGTTCATGTGCTGAAAAGTGACCTTGGCTATGCCCAGGTCTATGGAGCCCTTCATCTCCACGAAGCCCAGCTTGGCGCCCAGGCTGGACAGCGGGATGGGGAAATAATCCAGCGACATGGACTGGGTGAAAATGCGGCCCAGGCTGCCGTGCGCGCCGTGCACGCTGAAGATGTTGAACTTGTTGGCGGGGTTGTAGAAGGGCACGAAGAACGGGAAGCCCTGGATATGGTCCCAGTGCGTATGGCCCACGAAGATATGGCCCTTCACCGGCCGGCCGGAGAATTCCGTCCTGAGCGAGTCGCCCAGCTCGCGCAGCCCGGTGCCGCAGTCGAAGATCAGCGGCGTGTCGCCTACGCGCAGCTCCACGCAGGCCGTGTTGCCGCCGTACCCGGCCACCTTGGCGTTGCTGGTGGGGCAGGAGCCGCGCGTGCCCCAGAAACGCACGTAGACCGGCAGCGGCCCGTCGGACGGCGGCTGCATCTTCAGCTCGGCCGGGGCGGGGGCGGCGCGGCGCATGGTGGTAAGCAGGTCCGGCTCGGGCGGCGGCTTGGCCGCCGCCGCGGCGCCCAGGCCCAGCAGGCCGCGCACCCGCTTGAGCAGCTCTTCGGGCATGTACGGCTTCACCAGGTAATCGTCCCCGCCGGCGGTGGCCGCCTGCGAGATGTCGGTGGAAAAATTCTTGGAGGAGCTGACCAGGACCTTTACGCCCGGCAGACCGTCCTTGCCTTTCAACAGGCCGCACAGCTCGTAGCCGTGCATGCGGGGCATCATCAGATCGGTCACCACCAGGTCCGGCCGCCAGGCCTGGGCCTTCTCCCAGCCGTCCTGCCCGTCCACGGCGACGGTGACCTCGAACTCCGGGGAAAGGATATCGGCCGCGAGGCTGCGCAGCATCTCGTCGTCGTCGACCACCAGGATCTTTTTTCGCGGTTCAGTCATGGGCGCCCGTGGAACTCCCGGGGGTAATATAGCAAACTTTCCCGCCCCCCGGCTCTGCCCGCAAAAAAAGCGCCCGGCACATGCCGGGCGCTCTTTCCTGGGCTCTCCGGCTCAGAATTCGTTGAAGTAGGACACCTTGGCGTTGCCCTCGCGGTTGATGATCCAGTGGTCCACCTTGCTGCCGTGGGGATCGCCGGCTATCTCCACCTCGTACTTCTTCATGGTCTCGTCCATCAGGCCGGGGTTCTCCGGGCAAGTGAAGATGCGGCTCTTGTCCTTGCTCTGCAGCGCCGCCAGCGCCTCATGGAACTTGCGCACCCCGGCGGAGGTGGCGAACTTGGAGCAGTTCATGCTCTCCTGCATGGTCGCGTCCACGTAGGTGCGGAAATCTATTGGGCGCTCCTCGTTCTTGACCCACTTGCCGGCCTGACAGGTGAGGTAGGGGCCGGCGTTGTGCTGCGCGCCCAGCACGTCGTCGCGCTTCTGCAGCATGTGGTTCCAGAAACGCATGCCGTTGAAATTGGCGGAGAGGTCCGCGTAGGAGAACACGCCGGTGGCCAGCATGTTGCCGCCCAGGAAGGTCTTCTCCTTAAAGATGCCGCCCTTCAGCACGCTCACCAGCGGCTTCTCTTCCAGGTAGTGGCCCTTGAAGTAGCGCAGGCCCATGCCGAACATGTGTTCCAGCTTGTCCACGCCCACTACGGTGTCGCCGATCTTGATCAGCGGGAACAGCGCCAGCGGGCTCTTGGCCGCGCCGCGCCTGCCGAGCAGGAAACCGTTCCAGATGCTCCACTCGCTGTAAACAGATTCCTTCAGCGGGATGACGGTGCGGGGGATCTCGCCGCTGATGATGGTGTTCACCAACTGGCCTTTCTTGTGGTTGGAGAAAACGTCGGTGAGCCGCTCGTAGAGCAGTTCCTCGCTCTTACGGGTGTCGTCGCAACCGCCCTGCGCGTTCAGGTCCGCGATGGCTGCGGCCAGGCCTTCGTTGGAGAGCTTGTTGACCTCGGCGGTAATGTCGGCTATCTGCCCGTCCGGCAGCGAGAAGTGGTCGGCCTCGGCGGCCCTAACGGGCGTCCAGGACAGGAGCAGGAAAATCGCGGCTAAAAGTTTCTTCATTTAAACCTCCGTCTCTCGGCTACACCTTAATGCTATCAATCTTGGGGATTTTCCGATTGAGGCGAAGGACCCCTTCATTTAAGGGATTAAGGCCCACGCCCCGCTGGGCATAAAGACCGGGCCCCGCTGGGCCCTACGGCCGTTGGGAAAGCGCGCGGGAGGCGCTAGACTATACCTGTCGGTTTTAAGGAGGACTATGTTAAAGAAAGTTCTGTTCACCGCGGTCTTGGCCCTGCTGGCCTTCCAGGCCCCGCGCGGCGCGGCGGCTTTTGATTTCAACAACCCTTCAGCCCCCCTCACTTTCGCCGAGGTTAAAACCCCGGCCGTGCCCGCGCCCGCCAAAGCCGCGCCTTCGTGCAAACCTTTCCTCATCTCCTCCTCCTTCGGCGGGGTCAACGAAACCATAATCATAGAACGCGCCTGCACCCCGGAGAACGAGCCGGTCTGGGCCCTGGCCGTGGAAGTGCGCGGCCGGCGCACGGCGGCCATCAAGGTAGTCTCCTCTGATTATCCCGAGCAGCGGGCCGCGCTGGAGAAGCGCATAAAG
The DNA here is from genome assembly GCA_028688015.1 of Elusimicrobiales bacterium. Classification (GTDB taxonomy): domain Bacteria; phylum Elusimicrobiota; class Elusimicrobia; order Elusimicrobiales; family UBA9959; genus UBA9959. The sequence goes on from JAQTZB010000005.1 coordinate 15,374, forward strand.
AGCATGGCCCTGGACGGCGTCAGCCAGGAAGACGCGGATTTCATAGTCTCCAAGACCGGCCCGGCGCTGAAGCAGGCCCTGGCCTCCGGCGCCGCCGCCCAGGCCGAACTGCTGGCCGGGGCCCGGGAAGCCCTGAAGAACCACCTGGCCCGCCCTTAACCTTATCTTCCCGCAGCTGACGCCCGGGCCGCAAGCCCGGGTGTTTGTTTTTCCTGCCGCATAAAAGATAATCTATATATGCGCCTCGGCGGGATCCGCCGCCGGCAGACAAGGGGACCATGAAAAAGATAGCCATCTTCATCTTAACGCTTACAACGCCGCTAGCTTGCGCTTTTTCGCAGGACACGGTTCCGCTCGGGAAATACGGAAGAACGCTAAAACAACTGAACGTCCTGATCGGGGGGGCCACTTACCCGTTCCTGCTCGATACCGGTGGAGGGGAGACCGTAATAACCCCGGAACTGGCCGCCAAAAACTGCAAAAAGATTTACGGCAAAACCGTCGGCTTCAGGATGCACGGAGAGGCGGCAAGTTACCAGAAATGCGACGGGATAGACCTGAAGATAGGCAACACAAAATTGCACCATCCCTCGGTAGGCGTTTTCGACATTATGTCCCTGCTCCCTTCCGTAGCGCCCAAGATCTACGGCATGATCGCCCTGAAGTCGTTTCAGGATAAAGTAATTACTCTAGACCTGCCAGCCAGCGAGTTGACGATAGAAACCAAGAAATCCGCCAAAAAGAAGCGCAAACAGATGACGCTGCTGGACAGCCGCTTCCCTACCGGCATGAGCGGCAACGAACTGGATATTCTGCTGGGCATCAGGCGCAATGACGCGTTATATTGGTTCCTGTTCGACACCGGCAACGGGCACCACCCCCTCATTTCGCCGCAGACGGCTTACGACTGGGGGCTGCAGCAGGATCCAGTCAGCAGTGGAACTACGCACCAAACAGAAATTTCTTTCGGCCCGCGCGCGGAAACCGTTAATTTTGACTCCGACGAAATAATATACGACGGGGTATTAAATTACGACCTCATCTCGAAAAGAGCCTACCTGATAGATTTCGTTAAGAAACAAGTCTGGATGAATTAAGCTTCCCACCGGAACAGGCGAAAGAGCCGCGCACGTGATGCGCGGCTTTTTTGTCGATTCCCGATCCAGGAACGACAGGAAGCGCGGCTATTAGTAACACCCCCACCGATACGCCGCAACTGTTTGCACAAAGCCGGCGCCTGACAAAGCGTTGGCACAATAATTGCTCCGTAGTTGGCGTAACACAATAACGGACCAGCGGGTCCAAAATCTTAAGCTAAACTGAACCAGGAGAACAAACTAATATGAAATACGAATCACCCGTCATCATCGAGTCCGTAGACGCTACCACCGGCGACGCCAGCAACCTCTTCGACGTCTGCGTCAAGGCCAGCTGCCTCTCTTGGTAAGCTGAGCGGCAAGAATCTAGCATTAAACCAATAACAGGAGAACAAGCTAATATGAAATACGAATCCCCCGTCATCATCGAGTCCGTTGAAGCCACCGGTGGCGACACACAAGGTTTAATAGGCATCTGTGCCAAGAACACCTGCATCGCGTTCTAAACAACCGCCCCGCAAGGGGCCTGAACTGAAAGCAGCTAAACTAGGAGAACAAACTAATATGAAATACGAATCCCCCGTCATCATTGTAACCGCCCAGCCCGATGCCACCAGCGACCTGCACTTCTTCGACACCTACTACTGCGCCAAGAACACTTGCCTCTCGTACTAACCAAGCGCCCCGCGGGGGTTCGGCAGATGCCTGCCGTCCCCCGCGGGTCATTTTTTACTAGCCCCTCTTTATAGCAACATATTCCGGATCAGCCCCCCTTTAGTATCCAATACCCAGATCGCTCGTTTTACTCTACCGAGCTCACTTGGTATGTCTCATTTGAGAACAAGTCTTTTCAATTAAATCTGCCAGCGGCACTGATTCACTGAGGAAGGCTTCCCGAGCTGTGGCGGTTAACTCAATTAATACATAGAAGATGAAACCGCGGCGTGGCATAATAATTGCTCCGTAGTTGGCGTAACACAATAACGGACCAGCGGGTCCAAAATCTTAAGTTAAACTAAACCAGGAGAACAAACTAATATGAAATACGAATCCCCCGTCATCATCGAGTCCGTAGACGCTACCACCGGCGACACCAGCAACCTCTTCGACGTCTGCGTCAAGGCCAGCTGCCTCTCTTGGTAAGCTAGGCGATCCACAATATACGCGGGGGATGGCAGGAGACTGCCTCCCCCGCGGTTCTTTTTGGGGCTGCACGACCAGCATTTTCAAATGAACAGCTATTTACTACCGCGCTTGCTTTCAGCCTGCCAGGACAGGACCTTGCTCCAGGCAAGCGCCTGGGCCGAAGGGCTTTCTATGCTATTTTCCGCTTGGCATAATAATTGCTCCGTAGTTGGCGTAACACAATAACGGACCAGCGGGTCCAAAATCTTAAGCTAAACTGAACCAGGAGAAAACTAATATGAAATACGAGTCCCCCGTCATCATCGAGTCCGTTGAAGCCACCACCGGCGACACCAGCAACCTCTTCGACGTCTGCGTCAAGGCCAGCTGCCTCTCTTGGTAAGCTAGGCGATCCACAATATACGCGGGGGATGGCAGGAGACTGCCTCCCCCGCGGTTCTTTTTGGGGCTGCACGACCAGCATTTTCAAATGAACAGCTATTTACTACCGCGCTTGCTTTCAGCCTGCCAGGACAGGACCTTGCTCCAGGCAAGCGCCTGGGCCGAAGGGCTTTCTATGCTATTTTCCGCTTGGCATAATAATTGCTCCGTAGTTGGCGTAACACAATAACGGACCAGCGGGTCCAAAATCTTAAGCTAAACTGAACCAGGAGAAAACTAATATGAAATACGAGTCCCCCGTCATCATCGAGTCCGTAGACGCTACCACCGGCGACGCCAGCAACCTCTTCGACGTCTGCGTCAAGGCCAGCTGCCTCTCTTGGTAAGCTAGGCGATCCACAATATACGCGGGGGATGGCAGGAGACTGCCTCCCCCGCGGTTCTTTTTGGGGCTGCACGACCA
>JAQTZB010000005.1:18560-178027 GCA_028688015.1 Elusimicrobiales bacterium
GAACCAGGAGAAAACTAATATGAAATACGAGTCCCCCGTCATCATCGAGTCCGTAGACGCTACCACCGGCGACGCCAGCAACCTCTTCGACGTCTGCGTCAAGGCCAGCTGCCTCTCTTGGTAAGCTGAGCGGCAAGAATCTAACACTAAACAAAAAACAGGAGAAAACACTAATATGAAATACGAGTCCCCCGTCATCATCGAGTCCGTAGACGCTACCACCGGCGACACCAGCAACCTCTTCGACGTCTGCGTCAAGGCCAGCTGCCTCTCTTGGTAAGCCAGGCGATCCACAATATACGCGGGGGATGGCAGGAGACTGCCTCCCCCGCGGATTATTAGCTCCTTTTCCGATTAATGATATAATTAGGCGATTTCAACCAGCAATGAACTTAGGCCGAAAGCAGATTTAAATTCTATACTCTGCGGGCTAAATACCGGTCTCCCCTTATACCTATGAAATTAAACAACAACTATATATATCGCAAATTTGACGACACCTATTACATTATTAGCGCCAATGGCAGCGGATTTAAACTAAAAAACACTGTCGCATGCATGATATTTGAAGAGCTGCTCAAAGCTGACACCGTAGCAAAGGCTAAAGAAGCGTTCCTGTCGGCTGTTCCGCAGGAAAACAGGGCCGCTGCCGGGACTGATTTCGATACGATCGCCCGCCTATGCCACGAGAAGTACGGAATATTTTTGGGCTCGAACCCGGCCATAATCGGAAAAAACGCCGAAGCGGATATCCTCAAGGAACTGTACGTTAAAGCCGGGGCACCCTCCAAGATCACCAAGTGCCATATCGAACTGACGGATAATTGCAATTTTAGATGCCGGATGTGCTACATGGGTCCGGCAATACAGAAAACAACCCACCGCGCCTTGAAAACCTCGGAGTTCAAAAAAATCCTGGACTTGCTGGATAAAGACGGCCTGATCGAGCTTACCTTGACCGGCGGAGAACCGCTGCTTAATCCGGAAATCCTTGAAATCCTGGGCCTGCTGCGCGGAAAGAATTTCTTTGTCGGGATCAACACTAACGGCAGCGTTCTGAACGAGAAATTGCTGGAAGCACTGCTCGAGATAAGAGTGTGCAGCATGGAAGTCTCGATCTACGGTTTCTCAGAAGACGTCTACGAACGCGTTACCGGCCGCAGGGAATTCGCCAAGGTGCTCGAGAACGTAAAAAAGTTCTTCGCCGCAGGCCTGCCGGTGCGGTTAAAATATACGCTCCAGCGCGACAACCTGCAGGACGTCCGGGCATTTAAAGCCTACTGCGAGGAAAACGGCTGGAATTATTCTATCACACGCGGAGAATTGATGCCGGATATTACCGGCGGGCAGACCAGCGGTCAGCCGCTCTCCCCGGAAGAGACAGAAGAACTGGTCCTAGGCGGCATCCTCAGCCTCCCCGACCCGAGTGAGCACTGCGACGTCTCGGGCTGCAAGCTGGCCAAGTCCAGGCTTACGATAGACGCCAACGGCAACGCCTCCCCTTGCGAGATGGTGCGGCTTAATTTCGGCAATGTCCTGGGTGAGAACGCCGGGGACATAATCGGAGAGAACAACAAGAGGCTCCAGTTGGTGGCCGGTATTCCCGTGGACCGGTCCGATAAATGCCTCACCTGTAAGGTAAAAACCTACTGCGGCCACAGGACCTGTCCCGCGGCCAAGTACGCGGTGCAGGGACGTATCGGCGGACACTACGAGCCCGCCTGCAAACAGGCGGAAATGTTCCACAGGATCTGGGTGAAAAAACATGAAAACGCTAAATAAGAAAGAACTCATAGTCCGCGAGTACGAATACAAAGGCAAGAAAGGGCGTTACCTGACCAGCCGGCAGACCGGGGCAGGGTGTCTGCTTGAAGGCAGCGCCGTTGAATTTTTCGATATCGCGCACGGCAGTGAGGCGCAGGTGGAAGCCCGCCTGGCAGAAATGGCCGCGATGTTCGGCGTAGATACGGCCAGGATAGCCAAGGACTACGAAACTTTCGTGGCGGGGCTGGAAAAAACGCTGGGCAAGGACAAGAAATCCGACGCGAAGCTGCTCCCCGCACTCGCGGAAAGAGGCTTAACCGCCCTGGTAATGCTGGAGCTGCTGCACCCCTGCAACCTCAAGTGCGTGCACTGCTACGTGGGGAACCGGGGCGGCGAGGAGGATTACCGGAGCCTGGTGGTCAAGAAACTCGACGTGCTCAAGCGCAAGCTGATGGAGATGGGCTGCCCCGAAATCACGGTCACCGGCGGCGAGATCCGCATGGTCCCCGGCATAACCGGGATACTCAAAGAGCTTTCCAGCGACTTCATCGTCGTCGCCCTCACGAACGGCACGATGTGGACGGAAGAGGACTGCAAAGAACTGGCCGCGGCCGGAGTCAGGGAGATCCGCGCCACGCTCTTCTCGCACGACCCGAAGGTGCACGACGCTATCACCTGCGATCCCGGCAGCTGGCAGAAGACCTTCGACTTCGCCATGACGATGAAGCGCCTCGGCGCGCCGATAGGGATAAACACGCCGGCACTGGCCGCTAACATCAAGGACATCCCGGCCTTGGTGGAAAAGATGAAGCAGGCCGGCCTGCGGTGCGTTGTGGACGCGAAATGCTTCCAGGGACTGGGCGCAAAGAATTGCCGCGCCGGACTCCCCGAGCTGACGGAACTGTACCGCTCCGGCCTCGTTCCCAAGCTGAATAAAACCGTGTGCGGCGGCATAATACAGAAGGTGCGGATAGGCCCCGACGGGACCATCTTCCCCTGTGAGTATCTCTCCGACAAGATAGGGAATATTTTCGAAGACCGCACCATGGCGGACATCCGGGCTTCCGAGCCGGTAAAAAAAATGCTGGGCGTGATGGCCCAGCCGCCTTCGTGCGAAGAGTGCGCCGGCTGCTCGGCGAAAGACAAATGCTTCAACTGCATCGCCTTTAATTACGGCGAAACCGGCGACCATTTAAAGCCGAGCAGGCATATTTGCGACCTTAACAGGATCTGCCGCCAACTCGAGAGCGCATGAAGCGCCTGGGGCGGGATTATTGGCTGTTCATGTCCGGGCAGTTCGTGTCGAGCCTGGGGGACACCTGCGCCAACATAGCCCTGGCCTGGTGGGTGTACGGCAAAACTGGCTCCGGCACGGCCATGGCGTCCATCATGGCGCCTTCCATGATAGTCCGCCTGATCTGCCTGCCGCTGTTCGGCCCGATAGGCGACCGCTACTCGCGAAAAAAGCTGCTGGCCCTGGGCGACTTTCTCTGCGCCCTGACCTCCTTCCTGCTGGCGGCGATGGCGTTTAAAGATTTCTTCAATATCCCCCTGATACTGACCCTCTCCTGTATTTCTTCCGCCGGTTCGGCGCTGTTCAACGTGGCCTATGGCGGGCTGCTGAGCAGCATTGTCGCCCCCGAAGATTACCGCGACGCGTTCAGGCAGAACAAGATCCTGAATTCGGCCAATTCCATCATAGGCGGCCTGGCTGGCGGGGCCGTAGTGAGCTTTCTCGGCTTTACCTCGGCTTTCGCCTTCGACGGGTTCTCCTTCCTCATCGGAGGGGCGGCGGCCCTCGCTATCTCGCACCACACCGTGCCCGTGAGGGCGGCGCGGGCGGAGGCCGCCTCGGTTTCGAGCCGGCTGGCCCAGTGGAAGTCGGACATCGCCGGGGGCTTTATTTTTCTGAAGCGCCTGAAGATCGTGCTGAACATAGCGCTGTTGCTCATGTGCCTGAACCTGATACTCTCCCCGCTTTCCATCATCCTGCCCATCATGGTCAAGCAGATCCAGAAAATGCCGGCCTGGTATTTAGGGGCCCTTCAAAGCAGCATCAGCGTCGGGGTGCTGCTCATCTCTATTTCCCTCGGCTTCTTCACGCGGAAACTGGCCAATTCCCGGATAGTCTTCCTGGGCTTCGCCCTGCTCGGCACGGGGCTGGCCGCGCTGAGCTTCTCCAGCGGGAAGGTGCTCCCGCTGATAGTGTTCCCGCTGTTGGGGGCCGGCATGACAGCCGCTATGATCTTATTGTCCACGCAGGTAATGACCGCCGTGCCCGACGCGCTCCGCGCCAGGTTTTCCGCGGCGTCTTCTTTCCTGATAGATATCTCCAAGCCCGCCGGCATCGCGGCCAGCGGCCTGCTGATAGACCTCTTCGGGGTGAGCCGCTCCCTCGGCCTGGTCGGTTTCGGAGTGGCCCTGCTTTCCCCGGCGATCTTCCTGATCCCTAATTTTTCCGCCTTCATCGACAGCAAGGCCGAGACGGTCTGCAAACTGGTCAGGGAATGGTACCCCGACGCCTTCAGTGAAGAGTCCGCGGCCGCATAACCGGCAAAGCCCGTCCCTCCGGCGCGGGCCTTTCAGGGGAAGCGGCAAAAAAGATATCCTATACTCTCCATGGACGAGATCAAGCGCCGCCGCACCTTCGCGATAATTTCCCACCCCGACGCCGGCAAAACCACGCTGACGGAAAAGCTGCTGCTTTACGGCGGCGCCCTGCATTTGGCCGGCACCGTGACGGCCCGCAAGAACCAGCGCGCCACGGCCTCCGACTGGATGGAACTGGAGAAGAAGCGCGGCATCTCTATCAGCTCGACCGTGCTGCAGTTCGACTACGCCGGCTACCGCATCAACCTGCTGGACACCCCCGGCCACCGTGATTTCTCCGAGGATACCTACCGCGTGCTCACCGCCGTGGACGCCGCCGTGATGGTAATAGACGCCGGCAAGGGCATCGAAGCGCAGACCCTCAAGCTCTTCGAGGTCTGCCGCCGCCGCCACATCCCCATCTTCACGTTCATGAACAAGATGGACCGCCCCGCGCGCGAGCCGCTGGAACTGATAGACGAGCTGGAGAAGGTGCTCGGGCTCAAGCCGTTCCCAGTGAACTGGCCCATGGGCAACGGCCCTGACTTCCGCGGCGTCTACGACCGCCTGACGGGCCAGGCGCACCTCTTCGAGCGCACCCCGGGCGGTGCGTTCAAGGCCGGTGTGGAGACCGCCGGGCTCGAGGACCCGCTGATCAAGGAAAAGCTGGACGCCGTCAGCTACCGCAATTTTATAGAGGAAGCCGGCATGCTGGACATCGCCGGCACCGCCTACGACCAGGAGGCCGTGCTCGCCGGCGAAGTGACGCCGGTCTTCTTCGGCAGCGCCGTAAACAATTTCGGCATCCAGTTGATGCTCGACGGCTTTGTGGAGCACGCGGCCCCGCCAGGCCCGCGCGACGCCAGCATCGGCTCGGTGGACCCGACGCTGCCGGCTTTCTCCGGCTTTATCTTCAAGATCCAGGGCAACATGAACCCGCGCCACCGGGACAAGGTGGCCTTCGTGCGCGTCTGCTCCGGCAAGTTCACGCGCGACATGAGCGTGCACCACATGGGCGACGGCCGCAAGGTGCGGTTGTCCAACTCCAACAAGCTCTTCGGCCAGGACCGCGAGACCGTGGACGAGGCCTACCCGGGCGACATCGTGGGCCTGGTGGGACACCAGGACTACAAGATCGGCGACACGCTGACCGAGAATCCGGCCATAGTTTTCGACGAGATCCCGCGCTTTCCGCCGGAATGCTTCACCTACCTGACCAACCCGGTGCCCTCCAAGTCCAAGCCTTTCAAGCTGGGCCTGGAGCAGCTGATGCTCGAGGGCGTGGTGCAGCAGTTCTTTCCCAAGGACGCGCCGTCCAGCACAACGCTGCTGGCGGCCGTGGGCCCGCTGCAGTTCGAGGTGACTCAGTACCGGCTGGAAGAAGAATACGGCGTGAAGTCGGTCATCGAGCCGGCGCCGTGGCAGTTCGTGCGCTGGCTGGATGCCGAGGGTGTAGCGCAGCTGGAGTCCGGCCTGATCCACCTGGGCGACAATGTGCGGCTGGGCGCGGACCAGGCCGGTAAACCAGTCATCTTTTTCCCCACCCCCTGGGCGCTGAAATACTTCAGCGACACCAACAAGAAGATAACCCTCTACGAACTGCCGGTAAAAAACTAGCCTCCCCTTCGGGAGGCCGTTCTTTACCGGCGGTTTTCGCGCACCCCTAGCGGGCGCAGGCTTTGTGACGGAAACAGGTCACCAGGTGGTCGTTGACCAGGCCGGTGGCCTGCATGTGGGCGTAAACGATGGTGGAGCCCACGAACTTGAAGCCGCGTTTTTTAAGGTCCGCGCTGAGCGCGTCGGATTCCTTAGAGAACGCGGGCAGCTCGGACAGTTTTTTCCAGCGGTTCACCTTGGGCTTGCCGCCGACGAAACCCCAGATATACTTCGAGAAAGACCCGAACTCTTTCTGCACCTCTAAAAACCTCTTCGCGTTGTTCACGGCGGCGTTCACCTTCAGGCGGTTGCGCACTATGCCGGGGTCCTTGAGCAGCGCCTCTATTTTAGCGGCGCCGAACTTCGCCACCTTCCCCGGGGCGAAGCCGGCGAAGGCCCTGCGGTAGCCCTCGCGCTTGTTGAGGACGGTGGACCAGCTCAGGCCGGCCTGCGCGCTCTCGAGCGTCAGGAACTCGAACTGCACGCGGTCGTCATGAACGGGCACTCCCCACTCCTCGTCGTGGTATGGGATGTAGAACGGGCTGGGGCCGTAAGCCCAGGGACAACGGGTCTTTTCCGTCATAAGGTCCTCACTTTGCAGCGCGGAAGATGCGAAGGTTCTCCTCCAGCGCGTGCGGCGGCAGGATCTCTTTCAGGGTTTCCTCCAGAACCGCGCCCTCCAGGCCCGGCACGGCCTTCAGCGCGGCCAGCCGGCCCAGCAGGGCCGAATTCTGCATGCGGGGATCCTGTATCTCGTCAAGCCGCACGGCCGCGGCCTCGCCGCCCAGTGCAGCTACCTGCCGCGCTACTTCTTCGCCCGACGGGTACTGCGCCTGGCCGCTCCGGACGCTTACCGGCTGGTAGGCCGTGTCGTAGTAAACGACCTTGCCGCCTTTCTTCAGGAATTGCGCCGCGCCCCGCAGGGCCTCCAGGCGCTCTAGGGCCAGCACCAGGTCGGCGCCGCCCTCCGGCACCAGCGGCGTCAGCGCGTCAGCGCCCAGCCGGATGTGGGAAGACACCACGCCGCCGCGCTGGGCCAAGCCGTGCGTGTCGCAGGAGCGGACGGCCAGCCCGGCTTTAGCCGCGGCCTGCGCCAGCGCCGCGGCCAGCAGGCCTATGCCCTGCCCGCCAACTCCGCAGATATAGATGTTGTAAGCCATTATTTCTTCCTCCCTATGGCCTGCGCCGGGCAGGTCTGCTGGCAGGAGCCGTCGCCGATACACAACTCCTCGTTGACGGTAACGGAACCGTCGGCGTTGCGCACGAAGGACGGGCAAGCGAAGTCGGCGGCGCAGACATAATGACGAGCGCATTTGGCCTGGTCAACGGTTACATGCTGCGGCTTAAGGCCGGGGTTGGCGCGGCGCCTGTCGCGCATGAACTTGAGCATGCACGGGTGGCGGGCTATCACCACGGCGAAGCCTTTGTGTTCCATGGCCTCTTTCAGGTGCGCCGCCAGCTTGGGCTGGTCGTAGGCGTCGCACTCCCGCAGGAATTTAACGCCGAGGTTCTTGAGCAGCTCGGGTATGGCCAGGCGGTCTCCGATCTCGCCGTTGCCCGGCCGGGGCTGGTGGCCGGTCATGGCGGTGGTGCCGTTATCCAGCAGCACCAGCGTGACGTCGCTGTCGCGCGAGGCGGCGTTGACCACGCCCGGCAGGGCGGCGTGGAAGAAAGTAGAGTCCCCGACGAAGGCGACCACCTTGCGGGAGGTGTTATGCAGCGCCAGGCCCGCCGCCGTGGAAACAGAGTGGCCCATGGAGAACAGCACCTGGCCCATCTCGTACGGCGGCAGGTAGCCCAGCGAGTGGCAGCCGATGTCGCCTACGGTTATGGCGCCGGGCGGCAGCGCCTTCTTTATGGCGTGGAAAGCCGAGCGGTGGCCGCAGCCTGGGCACATCTGCGGCAGGCGCGTCGCGGGCGCGGCGTTCTTGCGCGGCGCCGCGCCGGGGAAGAGTTGCGGCCAGGGGCCGGCCAGGCAGGCGCGGGCGCGCTCCGGGGTCATCTCTCCCATCAGCTCGGCGTGGCTCCGGCGGGCATGCAGGCGGCAGGCGAGGCCGCGGTCGTAGGCCAGCGCCTTCAGCTCTCCCTCGGTCACGCGGTCGAGCTCCTCGAAGACATAAACTTCATCGTGGGAGGCGAGGAAATCCGCGAGCAGTTTTCCGGGCAGGGGGTAGGACAGGCCCAGCTTGAGCACGTCCACCGGCGCGCCGGCGGCGCGCACGGCCTCCAGCAGGCACAGGGCGGGCAGGCCGGCGGCTATGGCGCCCAGTTTTTTGGCGCCGGGCGCGGTAGCCTTGTAGATGGTGTTCAGGGCGCTGGTCTCGCCGTAGGCGGCCCAGGCGTCCAGTTTTTCAAGGGCCCGCTTTTTGAGCGGGAAAACCGTGGTGGTGATGGGCACGTACGGGCCGGCAGCAGCGTCGAAGCGGGGCGCCCACTCGCGAGGGGCGGCCGGCAGCGGGCCGAACTGCACGGTCTCGCGGGCGTGGCAGACGTGGGTGGTGAGGCGCAGGAAGACGGGCGCGCGGCGCTCGCGGGCGAGGGCGGCGGCCTCTTTGTACATGGCGTAAGTTTCAGCCGGGGAGCCGGGCTCGAACACCGGGATATAGGCCATGCGGGCGAACCAGCGGTTATCCTGCTCGTTCTGGGAAGAGTTGGCGCCGGGGTCGTCGCCCAGTATTATCACGATGCCGCCGGGCAGTTCCATCAGCGGCAGCTGGATCAGCGAGTCGGCGGCGACGTTGAGGCCCACGGATTTAAAGAAGACGGCGGCCGGATGGCCGTTGAGCGCCGCGCCGGCGGCTATTTCCAGCGCTACCTTCTCATTGACGGCGAATTCGAAATGCACCGGGCGGTCCTTCTCTGCGGGCGCCAGCAGCGCCTCGGCTATCTCGGGCGTGGGCGACCCCGGGTAGCTGGTGGCCACGGCGGTGCCGGCCTCGGCCATGGCCCGCGCCAGCGCGTGGTTCCCCATCGTCAGCGCGCTGAACCCTTCCTTCTCCGTCATCAAGTCCGCTAATGTTCTCATTTTACCTCCCCAAATTTAGTGTGATCCGCGAGATGCCCAGTCGGGGCCAGCAGGGAAGGGCGCTCGTGGCTTGGCGGCCTACCGCAGGGGCCTCAGTCGGCCCGAGCTTGCGTAGCGCGAGGGCCGATCTGACAGAGCGAGCCACGGTGTGGCGAGCGTACCCGGAGAAGGCATACCCTCGCCGGCCCACGCTGCCGGGTTCTGCCCCCAAAGGCCGCCGGCAGCCCGGTGTCTTGGGAAAATTAATTAAAGATCAATTACGCTTGACCGGCTGGTATTCCTTCATGGGGTCCACCGGCTGGACGTACGGGCCATTCCAGGTCTTGGCGAAGATATCTTCCAGCACCGCCGCGGCCGCGTGGCCCTTAATGAAGACGGCGACGCCGCGCGAGGTGAGGAAATAGCCGGGGCCCCAGTTGGACGTGCTGATATAGGACGTCTCGCCGTCGAGGACCAGGTACTTGCTGTGCTCCACGCGCGAGAACGGGATAAAGCCGGAACTGTGCTGCGGCAGCGCAGATATCTTTACGTGCACGCCCTCGGTCTTGGCCAGCGCCTTGATGTCGCGGTCGCCCTTGCCGCCCATGGTCCAGTCGGCGAAGACCAGCTCTACCTTCACGCCGCGCGCCGCGGCCTTGCGGAAAGCGGCGTCCAGCTCGGCCCAGCGCTTTGAGCCGTGCTCCTGCAGCGCGTAGCTCATCACCTGCCCGCGCACGGTCTTCTTGGCCGCGCCCAGCGCCTTCAGCAGCGCGCTTATCTCGGTGTCGGCGCCCTTGGGCGCGTAGCCCACCGGGCTGTAGGCCAGACTGTAAGTTACCTCGCCGCCGTTCAGCTGCGCCTTCTCTGGCTTGGAGACCGAGAGCACCACCTTTTTGTCGTCGAACATCTTGCGCGGCTCCGCGCCGCCGGCCAGCGCCCAGTCCGCCTTGAACAGCAGCGCCAGGTCAGCCGCGGCCTTCTCGCTCTTCATGCGCACGCCGACCTCGTGGATGTGCTTCAGCGAGCGCCAGTCGAAGTTCTGGCTGCCCACGTAGGCGTCGGTGCCGTCCACGATGAAGAACTTGGCGTGCTGCACGCCGCCGCCGGCCTTCTTGAAATCTATCACGCGCGTCTCCACGCCGGCCTCTTTCAGGGCGGGCAGGGACTTCTCGCTTTCTTTAAGCATCACCTTGTCCACCAGGAAGCGCACCTTCACGCCGCGCTTGGCGGCGTCCTTCACGGCGGCCAGCACCGGCTCCAGGACCTCGCCGGCCTGGTCGGCGATGTAGAACTGCTCTATATCCAGCGTCTTCTTGGCGGCGCCGATCAGTTCCAGCCATACGGCCTGCGGCCGCGCGGCCAGCGTAGAGCCGTAGACCGTCTCGTCGGGCGCGCTCTCCACTATCTGCAGTTCCGCCGCCCCTGCCAGCGAAGCCCCCAGCAGCAGCGACAGCACCAGGAAAGTTTTTTTCATATGTTGACCCCTTTTCCTACACCGGCAGCACTTCTTTTTTGACCGCCCGCCTGAAGTTGAACTTGGACAGCTCCCCGATGATCATGCCGGACACGATCAGCAGGCCGCCCAGCGCTTTAACGCCCACGAATTCCTCGCCGCCCCAGGTCCACGCGAAGACGGCGGCGAAGACCGGCTCCAATGTGAAAATTATACCAACCTTGAAGGGCTCGGAATGCTTCTGGGCCACCATCTGGATGAAGAAGGCCGTCAGCGTGGGGAACACGGCCAGGAACAGGATCACGCCCCAGCCGTTGAGGCTGGCCACCGCCAGCGACGAGCCCCGCAGCAGCGCTATGAAAAAAGAGATAGCCGAGACCATCCAGAACTGGTGGAAGGCCAGCAGCACCGTGTCCGCCTCGGCCTTCACGTACTTGTCGGTCACTATCAGGTGGGCGGAATAGGCGGCAGCCGCCACCAGCGTCAGGGCGTCGCCGACATTGAAGCCGCTGACGCCGCCGGTCAGCAGCCACATGCCGGCGATGGCCAGCAGCGCGGACGCGCCCTGCAGGCGCGTCGGCTTTTCCCGCCTGAAAAAGTACATGAAGACCGGGATGAAGATGATGAAAAGCCCCGTTATGAAGCCGGAGTTGGAGGCCGAGGTGTAGAGCAGGCCGGTTGTCTGCGTCAGGTAGAGCGCCGCCAGGAAGAGGGAAAGGTAGAACCCCTCCTTCATGTGCCGCGTTTTGTCCTTGCGTTTCAGTACCCAGGGCAGCAGCAGGGCGGCCGAAACTATGAAACGGATAGCCACCATTACCACCGGGTCCACGGCGTCCAGGGCGCCCTTGGTGACTATGAAGGTGGAGCCCCAGATAGCGGCACAATAGAATAGGCCGATATCCGACCAGAGTTTTGCTCGCGGGGCTGGCTTGACCATTAGAGAAATTATACTTTGTTTGCTCCCGGGTGTTTCCGGCCCCGCTAATTTTTGTATAAACTTATGGTAGCGGCGCGGGCACGGAGGAAAAGCATGACCCCTGAACAGTTCACCGAAACCCTTAAGACCACCTGCGGCGGCAACCTGCTGGCCGTGGTACTCTACGGCTCGGCCGCCGCCGGCGACAGCGTAGAGGGCAAGTCCGACTATAACGTCATGGCGGTGCTCGAGCAGGCGGGCCTGCCGGAGCTGAAGGCCGTGGCCGCCGCCTCGAAGGACTGGTTGAAGGCGGGCAACCCGCCCCCGCTGCTCTTCTCGCGCGAGCGCCTGCTGGCCTCCGGAGACACTTTCCCGATAGAACTCTCGGACATGAAGGATTTTCACCGCGTCCTCTTTGGAGAAAACCCGCTAACCGGCATACGGATGGAGTCAGCGCACCTGCGCCTGGCGCTCGAGCGCGAATTCAAGGGCAAGCTGATCCTGCTGCGCGAATCCTACATGGCCTGCGGCGGCGAAAGGAAGGCCGTGGAGCGGCTCATCGCCGGCTCGGTTTCGCAGTTCCTGGTACTGTGCCGCGCGGCGCTGCGCCTGCGCGAGGGCAAAGTGCCCGCGTCCAAGCTGGAATGCGCCGAGCGCCTGAAGGCCCACGCGCAGTTCGACCCGGCCGTCTTCCGCGAGGCGTACGACCTGCGCCGCGGCGCCCTCAAGGGCGCGGACACCGAGGCGCTGTTCGGCCGCTACCTGGCGGCCATAGACGCTCTGTGCGCGGCGCTGGACGGGTGGGACGCGAAATGAGGCGCCTGAGGGCGTTGGCCCTGGCCGCCGCGGTATTGTGCGCGGCCCCGGCGGCGGCGCAATTCAATTCCTGGGAAGGCGCCGGCGAGACCGTGGATACCCCGGCGCAGGATTTCCTGCGTCGCCACGGCAAGCTGGTGTTCGGCGCGCTGCCGGTGGTGATGTTCGTGGTCTACTTCCTGGTGATGGGACCCGCGGACATGCTCGACGCGGCGCGCAGGAGCGCCAGCATGCGCCGGCGCGGCCTGTTCGGCAACCGGGGCGGCTTCGGCAGTTCGGGCGGCTTCGGCGGGGACCCTATTACCCGCAAGAACCCCTGGCTTTGACCCGGGACGGCCGCGTTTTACGTTTTAAGTTTTCAAACTACAAGGAGCCCTATGAAAGACCAGCTACTCAAGAAGATAGAGACCTACGAAAATTACGCGATCGAAATGCAGCGCGGCCTCACCGCGATCCCTGCGCTGGCCCCGTCCTCCGGCGGCGAGGGCGAATACGACAAGGCCAAGTGGCTGGAAGGCGAGCTGAAGAAGCTGAAGTTCGATTCCATAGAGTGGATCAACGCCCCGCAGAAGGAAGCCAAGAACGGCATCCGCCCCAATATCATCGCCCGCTACAAGGGCAAGAGCAGCAAGAAGACCATCTGGTTCATGGCCCACCTCGACATTGTCCCCCCCGGCGAGGCGAAGCTCTGGAAAAGCGACCCCTACAAGATGGAAGTGCAGGGCCGCAACCTGATAGGCCGCGGCGTGGAAGACAACCAGCAGGCCATCGTGTCGAGCATCATGGTGGTGAAGGCCATGATGGAGCTGGATTACCGGCCCGAGTACGACATCGCCCTGCTGTTCTGCGCCGACGAGGAGACCGGCTCCGGCTTCGGCGCCGACTACATTTCCGATAACAAGCCGGACATCTTCGGCAAAGAAGACATGTTCTTCGTGCCCGACTCCGGCTGCGAGGACGGCTCGCTGATAGAGGTGGCCGAGAAGTCCATCATGTGGATGAAGGTCGTCACGAAGGGCAAACAGTGCCACGCCAGCCGCCCGTCGCTCGGCATCAACGCCTTCAAGGCCGCCAGCGAGCTGGTGGTAAAGTACCAGGGCCTCTACGAGAAGTTCCCCCACAAGGACGCGCTCTACGAGCCGCCGATCAGCACCTTCGAGCCCACCAAGAAAGAGGCCAACGTGCCCAACGTGAACACCCTGCCCGGCGAGGATGTGTTCTACATGGACTGCCGCGTGATGCCGGTGTACCAACTGACCGAGGTGAAGGCCGAGATGCGCCGCCTGGCCGACGAGGTGGAGGCGAAGCACGGCGTGAAGATCTCCTTCGAGCCGCAGCAGGAGGCGCAGGCCGCGCCCCCCACCGATCCCAACGCCGCCATCGTGGTGGCGCTGAAGAAAGCCATCAAAGAGATCTTGAACGTGGAGGCCAAGGCCTACGGCATAGGCGGCGGCACGGTGGCCGCCTTCTTCCGCAGGCTCAACCTGCCGGTGGTGGTGTATTCCCGCCTCAATGAGACGGCGCACATGCCCAACGAGTCCTGCGTGATAGACCACATGATGGGCGACGCCAAGGTGTTCGCCGTCACCACGCTGCTGCTCTGCGAAAAGTAAGGGCCGCGGCCACAAAAAAGAAAAGCGCCGGCGCGGGCCGGCGCTTTTCTTTTGCCGCGGGGCTCAGTACCAGCCCTTTTCCTCTATCCACGCGGCCAGCGCGGCCGACAGGAAGGCGGCTATAATGAACGAATAGCCCATGCTGTAGATCCACTTCATTCGGCCTCGCCGGCCCGCGCACCCGAGGCGGCCAGCCGCAGGTCCTTGCGGTACTGCGCCACCGAGCGGCGCGACAGGGCCACGCCGTGGCGCCCCTTCAGCTCCCCCCGCAACCCCTCGTCGCTGAGGTGCGGTTTTTCGGTAGCCAGGGCGTAGAGGCGCTCCAGGTTGACCTGCTTGGAGGTGGGCAGCAGCACGGTCATCGGCGCCTGCATGCCCCACGGCATTTCCACGGACTTGTTGGACACCAGGCGGTTGATCACGCTCGGGTCCACCTCCAGGTTCTTGGCCAGCGTCTTCTGCGACAGCGGCCGGCGGCGGCCCGGCTCGCCGGTGGCGAGGTAGTCGGCCTGCACGCTTATTAAAATTTCCAGCGCGCGGTACAGGGTGGTCTTGCGCTTGTCGGCGAACTCCACCTTGCGCAGCAGCTTTTCCACGCGGGACCGCTCGGCGAGGTCCAGGCCGGGCAGCAGCTGCGCCAGCTTGTCGGGATCCACCTTGTAGCGGCCTTTCCAGATCTCGCGGTTGAAGAAGGCCAGTTCCGGCTCGCCGTCCTTCAGGGTTATCCCGGCGACCGCGCTGTACACCGCGGCGGCGGGCGCCTCGGCCTGGCCCTCGAACTCCGCCTGGATGAAAGCCCGGTTGACGAAGTCGCGCAGGCGCTCCGCGTCCTTTACGGAGATGTCGCATTCCTCGGCGCGCTCCACGTCGCTCATGACCGCGTCCTTCAGAAAGCAGGCCTCGAACTTTTCCTGGCCTACGCCCTGGATCAGCACCACCAGGTCGCCGGAGCCGTCTGCCAGCTCGGGCAGGCCGCCGCCGGAAAGCTTGAGCCCGTAGCCGGCGTATTTGCGCGCGGCGTAGCGCGCGGAGGGAAATTCGCTGAGCGTCAGCGCGCCGGAGGACTTCAGCAGTTCGAAGACCTTCCCGCCCTCCAGCTCTTTCAGGGTTTTAGCGAACTCTTCTTCGCTCATCGCAGCCATCTGCGCCATCTTCAGCGCGCCCAGCACGGACGCGGAAGTCCTGGCGCCTGCCCCTGCGTTAAGCCTGAAACCGTGTTTCATAATGCGGTCCTTTTAAAAATCCAGCCTCTTACCTCATAATAGAACAATTTTTATGCCAGCCGCAAGCCAAGGCCCGCCATTGGCCCCCCCCCTAGCGCGAAGGCGGCTCCAAGTTCTGTATAATAAGAGCCGGGGTTAAATCTTTTCATTTGAAAATACCGGTTCTCAGCGGAGAATTTATGGAAAAACTCAATATCTTCGTGCTGGAAGACGACAAGCTGGCCCAGAAGGTCATGTCAGCCCACCTGGCGGCCCACTGCGTGGACCTGGCGGCCGACCTGAAGACCGCGCTGAAAAAGCTGGAAACAGGGAAGTACGACATAGGCTTCTTCGACCTGCTGCTCGGCCCCGGCGACGACTATTCCGGGCTGAAGGCCATAGAGGCCGCGGCGGCGCGGGGCGTGCACTGCGTGGTGGTCTCCAGCTCCGACTCCGACGAAACCATAGACCGCGCCTACGCGCTGGGGGCCTCCGACTTCTACGCCAAGGGCAACGAAGAGGCCAACGTAGGCGAAATCCTGCGCAAGTTCGTGCAGAACCGCAAGGCGGCCGCCGCCACCGACATCTTCACCTCCGCTTTCATCACCTGCGACCCGGAGACCCGGGCGATGGCGGCCGAAGCGCTGAAATACGCGCCGACCGAACTGCCCATCCTGGTGCTCGGCCCCTCGGGCACCGGCAAGACCTCGCTCGCCAAGATCCTGCACGAGCATTCCGGCCGCGACGGCGCCTTCGTCTCCATCAACTGCTCGGCCTACACCGAGGACCTGCTGGAGGCCGAGCTGTTCGGCTACCGCAAGGGCGCCTTCACCGGCGCGGCCGAGACCCGCAGGGGCCGCCTGCTCGAGGCGCACCGCGGCACGCTGTTCCTCGATGAGATAGGCACGATGAGCCTGAACATGCAGATGAAGCTGCTGAAGGCCATCGAGGAGCGCTCGTTCTACCCGCTGGGCTCGGAGCGGCCGGAGCGCTCGGAGTTCCGCATCATCAGCGCCACGCTGGAGGACCCGCAGGCCCTGATAGCCAGCGGCAGGATGCGCTTCGACCTGTTCCAGCGCGTGCACGGCTACACGATCAACCTGAAGCCGCTGTCTCGCCGGCCCTGCGACATCGCCCCGCTGCTGCTGCACTTCACCAAAGGCCGGCGGCGCCTCTCGTTCGCGCCCGAGGCGAGGGCATACATGGAAAGCTACGCCTGGCCCGGCAACGTGCGCGAGCTCAAGAAGTTCACTGACCTGGTTTCCGGCGGCGCGGCCGGCCGCGTGGACCTGGAGACGGTCAAGAAGCACCTGAAGGGCACCCAGGGCCCCCGCCCCGCCCCCCAGGACGGAGAGATCTACGACTACGCCCTCGCCCACGGCTTGGAGGCGGCGCTGGAAAAGATTTCGGGGGAAATAATAGCGCGCAGCCTGCGCGAGAACGGCGGCAAAAAGACCAGGACGATGGCCGACCTGAAGATCTCCACCCGCCTGCTATACGCTACGCTGAAGAAACTGGGCCTTGAAACGGAGGGCAAATGACCGGCACCGACCACAGCAAACTACTGCACGACCTGCGCTCGAAGTGTTCCAGCCTTAAAAGCGCCGCCGAGCTCTACAAGGACTGCTCCCCGGCCGAGAAGAAAGAGATGCTGGCGCTGATGAACGCCGCGGCCGCAGAAATAACCCGGCTCCTTTCAGAACTGGCTAAGCCCTGAGCGCTTTTTACCACACCGGCAGCGGCGCGCCGGGCCCCGCGCGGCTGCCGGGGCCAGGACCGGCGCTGTCAGCTCGTTGATCTCTATTTTTATTTCCGATTTCTTTAAAATCCGGAGCGGACCGCCCTACCCCTCTCGCTCGGTCCGCCCACAAGCAATGCGGAGCAATTTTTATGCCGCTGGCAAAGCGCCTCCGGCCCGCCGCCCCTTGATACGGAGGTCTTTATGTATAATATCCTCCGGCAACCCGCTTTATGGAGGATTTAATGAAATCAATGGCGTTATTACCCCTGCTGCTGCTTTGCTGCGCCCCGCTCTACGCGGCTGACGGCAAACCTGCGGACGAACTGCCCCCGGGCGCCGCACGCGAAACTGACGCGAAATACCCCCCGGTCATAACCTACACCCTCAAGAACGGCCTTAAGCTGCTGATACTTGAAAAGCACTTCTCGCCA
Source organism: Elusimicrobiales bacterium (assembly GCA_028688015.1). Lineage (GTDB taxonomy): Bacteria > Elusimicrobiota > Elusimicrobia > Elusimicrobiales > UBA9959 > UBA9959. The sequence continues at coordinate 35,746 of JAQTZB010000005.1, forward strand.
ACGATATCCTACTCGATAGCCTTCAAGGTGGGCGGCGTGGACAGCCCTAAGGGCAAGACCGGCCTGCCGCACCTCTTCGAACACATGGCGTTCAAGGGCAGCAAGACAGTGGGCACAAAAGATTACGCGAAGGAGAAGCTGGCCCTGGACAAAGTCGACCTGGCCGCGGCCGCCTTCATAGAGGAAGACCGCAAGCCCGAGCCGGACGCGGCGAAGCTGGCCGCCCTCAAGAAAGCGCTGAACGACGCCGAGAAAGAGGCCGACGCCTTCATCGTCAAGGACGAGTTCACCCAGCTCTACAAGAACTTCGGCGAGAACGGGCTGAACGCGGCCACCTCCTACGACTACACCTTCTACCTGCTGTCCCTGCCGGCCAACCGCCTCGAGACGCTGATGGCGATGGAGTCGGACCGCTTCAAGAACTCCGTGCTGCGCGAGTTCTACCGGGAGCGCAGCGTGGTGATGGAAGAGAAGCGGATGTACGACTCCAAACCCGAACAGGCGCTCATGGAGAAGCTCATCACCACAGCCCTGGAGGCGCACCCCTACCGCGACCCCCTCGTGGGCTGGTTCGACGACCTCAAGTCCCTGACCAGGAAGGACGCCGCGGCTTTCTACGCCAAGTACTATGCGCCGAACAACGCGACGATGGCTATCGTCGGCGACGTGAAGCCGGCCGAGGTGATAAGGCTGGCCGAGAAATATTTCGGGAACTGGAAACCCGCCGAGGTTCCCTCCTCGGACTACACCAAGGAGCCCCCGCAGGGCACCGAAAAGCGCTTCGACCTGTTCTTCAAGGCCAACCCGTCACTGCGCATGGCCTTCCACAACCCCGGCTACGCCAACCCGGACATCTACGCGCTGATGATGGTCAGCGAGGTGCTGTCCGGAGGCAAGACCGGCCGCTTCTACCGCAACCTGGTAGAAGGCAAGCAGGTGGCCTTGTACGCCGCTTCCGGCGCCACCATTTCATCCCGCTATCCTTCCCTTTTCATCGTGGTCGGGGCCCCGAAAGCGCCCCACACCTCGGAAGAAGTGGAGACGGCCATCTGGGAAGAGCTGGAAAAACTTAAGACGGAACCTCCTACCGCCTGGGAACTGGAGAAGATAGTCAACTCCTACGAGGCGGAGATGGTCAAGAACCTGGAATCCACCCTCGAGACCGCCCAGAGCCTCGCGGTCTCCCAGCAGGTCATGGGCGACTGGAAGTTCGATTGGAGGGTCACAGAGGAACTGCGCAAGGTCAAGCCGGAGGACGTCTCCAGGGCCGCGGCCAAGTACCTGGTGCGCAGCAACTACACCGTCGGCTTCCTTAAACCGCCGCTCACAAACGCGCCGGCCGGGCCCGCCCAGCCCAAAGGAGAGACGAAATGAAGAACCCCGCTTTCAAACTCTGCCTCTTAGGAGCTGTCATGGCCATCTTCCACACCGCGGCGCGCGCCCTGCCCCTGAACATCCCCACGCCGCCGCCGCTCGACTTCAACCCGCCTAAAGGAGAGCGCGTGGTCCTCGGCAACGGCCTGGTGGTCTACCTGCTCAGCGACCCGTCGCTGCCCGCTGTGCGCATCACCGCCGTGGTGCGGACCGGCAACGTCTATAACCCCGCCGGCAAGGAGGGCCTCGGCTCCATGACCGCCGGCATGCTGGAGGACGGCGGCAGCGCCTCCTACAAGCCCGAGGAGATAGACAAGACGCTGGAATACCTCGGGGCCTCGCTCTCCTCCTCTATGGGCACCGAGGAAGCCAGCGTCTCGATGTTCGCGCTGAGCAAGGACCTCGACAAGGTGCTCGACATCTATGCCGACGTGCTGATGCGCCCCGCCTTCGCCGCCGACAAGTTCGACATCCTCAAGAAGGGCGAGCTGGAGGTCATCCGCCGCCGCAACGACGATCCCGGCAAGGAGATCATGCGCGAGGCGGTGCGCTACTACTTCGGCAAGGCCCACCCGTACGGCAAGCGCACCGAGACGGCCAGCGTAGAGTCCATCACGATCGACGACATGAAGGCCTTTCACTCCGCGTATTACCGCCCCAATAACGTGATTCTCGCGGTCAGCGGCAGCTACGGGACCGACAAGGAAATGCTGGCGAAGCTGGAGGCGAAGTTCGGCGGCTGGCAGAAAGCCGACATAAAGTTCCCGGCCATTCCCGAGCCGCAGGTCAGCTCCTCGCGGCAGATCTACTTCATCGAGAAGGACGTGCCGCAGGCCTACATCATGATCCTAAACAAGGGCATGACGAAGACCGACCCGATCGAGTTCCCTTTCGAGGTCACGAACGACGTGGTGGGCGCCTCCAGCCTCTCCTCCCGGCTGTGGGACACAGTGCGCGCCCGCAAGGGCCTGGCCTACTCGGTCTATTCCTCCTACTCGCGCCGCAACGCCTGGCCCGGCTACGTCTACGCTTACTGCGGCACCAAGCCGGAGACCTACTCGCAGGCGCTGGAAGAGATCCTGCGCCAGCTGAAGCGCGCCAAGACCGAGGCGCTCTCGGCCACGGAACTCGGGGACTCGAAGGGAGCGAAGATAAACTCCTTCGTCTTCAGGTTCAAGACGCCGTACGACCTGGTCTCCCAGCGCGCGCTGCTGGAACATTTCAACTTCCCGCCCGACTACCTGGAGAACTACGTAAAGAACATCTCCTCGGTAACGCGCGAGTCGGCGCTCGCAGCGGCCTCCAAGCTCTACGACCCCGACAACGCGCTGATCTTCGTCATCGGCAACTCGAAGAAGTTCGACAAGCCCCTGGCGGAGTTCGGCCAGGTCACGGAACTGAAGGAAGACTGAAGCCGGAGCAGAAAAAAGAAAGGGCCCCTTGAAGAAGGGGCCTTTTCTTTTTGTCCGGCGGGCGCTACATCAGGATCCAGTGGTAGAAGCGCTTGACCAGGTAGCCGAAGTGTTTCAGTGAGCGGATCTGCAGCACGTTGCGGACCATGACGCCTGGGCGCAGATAAAATTTAAGGAAGGCCTCGCGCTGCAGGCTGCGCAGCTGCTCGCGGGTGACGCCCTTCGGCGCATAGGGCACCTTCTGGAAGATCAACCCCTCCACGTCCATCTGCCCTATCTCGCCGCTCTGGATCAGTTTCAGCGTGACGGGCGTCATCGGGAGCGGCAGGAAGGTGAAGAAGTTGGCGCGCAGCAGCGGCAGTTCCAGCGAAAAGCTTATGGTCTCGCGCATGTCCTCCACGGTCTCGTCGGGGAAGCCGAGGATGAAGAAAGCCGCCAGGTCTATCTTCATGCGCCGGATCAGCGCCACCTTTTCCCGGATCAGCGCGACGCTGAGCTGCTTGTCCATGCGCTTCAAGGTCTTATCGGAGCCGGACTCGATGCCGACGGAGATCAGGTAGGTCCCGGCCCGCTTCATCAGGTCCAGCAGTTCCTCGTCCAGGGTGCCGATGCGCACGCCGTTGGGGAAGGCCAGCGAGATGGGCAGACCGCTCGCGATGATGGCCTTCAGGATGCCCACCGCGTGCGCCTTGTCCAGCGTGAAATTATCGTCGACGATGTGGATCTCGCGGATGCCGAACTTGTGGTAGAGCAGTTCTATCTCCGCCATCACTGACGCGGCGCCGCGCTTGCGCATGCGCTTGCCGCTCAGGATGGGCGCGGTGCAGAAACCGCAGGCGAACGGGCAGCCGCGCGTGGTCACTATCGGGGCTATCGGGAACTGGTTAAAGAACGCGCCGTGCTGGGCGGGCGGGTAGTTCTGCGGGCCGATCAGGTCCCACGCGGGCGGCGGAAGCGCGTCTATGTCCTTTATGGGGCTGATCTCGTTGACGCGCAGCGCGCCGTTCTCGCGCCAGGCCAGGCCGGGCACATCCGCCGGCGCCGCCTGGCCGGCCAGCAGCTTTATGAAAAGCGGGAAGCTGTCCTCGGTCTCGCCGCGCAGCAGGTAGTCGGCTTCGGGCGACAATTTAGCCATCGTCTCTTCCGGGCAAAGCGTCGGGTGCGGCCCCCCGGAGACGATCACGGCCTTGGGCAGCGCGGCCCGCGTCAGGGCGGCCAGGCGCTTAACCTCACCGAGCTCCGGCGAGTAGCACTGGAAGCCTACTATGTCGGGCGAGAAATCCTTAACCGCGGCCAGAAACTTGGCGTCGTCCCGGCCCAGCATGCCGAAATCCAGCACGCGCACCTCGTTGGCGTCCCGCAGGCGGGCGGCCAGGAAGGCGATGCCGAGCGGCGGCTGGATATGGTCGCCGTGGGCTATGCCGGGCTTAACGAGGAGGATCTTCATAAAGCGCTAAATATGATAGCAAATGGCTAAAGGCCCTTTTCCTTCTCCAGCGCGGCTTTCACCTCGGCCGGGATCTCCACCAGCTTCAGGTCGCGCCCGACGCAGACCAGGTCGGTCTCGGCCCTGCCTATAAGTTTCCCGTCCTGGTTGTGGATGGCGTAGGCAAAGACGATGCGGTAAGGCGTGTACTCCTTTATCGAGGTCTTTATCTCCAGCGTGTCGCCGTATAGCGCCGGGAATTTGTATTCCATTTCCTGCCGCCGCACGGCGAAGCCGGTACCGCGCTCCAGCAGGCCCTTCACGGTGAGACCGCGCTCCTCCAGGAACTCCGAGCGCGCCTCCTCCAGGTATTTCAGGTAATTGGCGTGGTAGACCGCGCCGCTGGTGTCCGTGTCGTAGTAGTAGATGCGCCGTTTCATTTATTCTCCGATTATCTTAACCAGCACGCGCTTCTGGCGCCTGCCGTCGAACTCGCCGTAGAAGATCTTCTCCCACGGCCCGAAATCCAGCCGCCCGTCCGTCACGGCCACCACCACCTCGCGGCCCATGACGGTGCGCTTGAGGTGCGCGTCGCCGTTGTCCTCGCCGGTCAGGTTGTGCCGGTAGCCGCGAGCATCGTAGGGCGCCAGTTTCTCCACCCACTGCAGGAAGTCCTGGTGCAGGCCGCCCTCGTTGTCGTTTATAAATACGCTGGAGGTGATATGCATGGCGTTCACCAGGCACAGGCCTTCTTTTATCCCGCTCTTTGCCAGCTCGGCCTCCACCTTGGGCGTGATGTGCACTATGGCGCAGCGCTCGGGAGTATTAAAGGTCAGGTAGGCGGTGTGAGATTTCATGGGTCCCCGTCAGAACGGCTGAAAACGAGTAAATATTCTACAAACTTTGAGAGTTGCCGGGGATTTGCTATAATAAGTCCATGGCTTACAAATGCGAACTCTGCGGCAAAAAGGCCGTTTCCGGTAACTCCTACAGCCATTCTCACAGGGCTACCAAACGGACCTTCAAGCCTAACCTTCAGAAACAGAAGATCGTGCACGACGGCAAAACACAGTCCGTCTACGTCTGCACCATCTGCATCAAGAGCGGCAAAGCGGTGCGCCCGGCCAAATAGGCCGCGCCGCCCACATAGCTTCTCAAAGGGTTAAGGCCGTCCGCCTCAGGCGGGCGGCCGTTGTTATTTGCCCGCCAGCCACCCCCCCGGACCGCGGAATCAACAAGAATTTAATATTTTGTAAACAACCCTTTTGTATAATTTTCCTGTATGTAATAAGGGATTTATAATTATTCCCTTACTCTTTTTTATTTTTCGGCGCGCCAAGTCCCGGAGGACTTAAGATGGAGCAGGAACCAAAACTAGACCCGTCCGCGATAACGGACGTGGAAACCGCGAAGCTCGCGCTCCGCTGGGCCGTGGAGAAGATCCACGGCCTGCAGGAGGAGCTCGGCCGCCTGCGCGAGGACAACCGCAGCAAGACCCACATCAACCGCTCCCTCACCGAGCAGGTGGAGCAGAAGACCGAAGTCCTCAAGAAGTGGCAGGGCACCATCAAGACCTGGGAAGAGAACTGGAAGACGCAGACCGCGATGGAAGCGGACCTGAAGGCCAAGCTGCGCGAACAGATCCTTAACGAGGAGGCCTCCAACTGGCGCGCCTCCCGGGCCCAGCTGGAAAAAGAGATCCAGGCCCTGAAGGGCGAGCTGGCCGGCCGCGAGGCCGAGATAGGCCGCATGAAGCTGCGCATGATGGACGAACTGCGCGCCTCCGCCGAGATGAAGGAAGCCGAGCTCTCCACGCTGCTCGCCAAGCACCAGGACAACCTGGCCGCCAGGGAAACCGCCCTCCGCGAAAATTACGAACACCTCGAGGCCGAACTGATCGCCGCGCAGCGCCTGCGCGCCGAGCAGGAGGAACTTTCCCTCCGGGGCCGCTACGAGGCCCGCCAGGGCGAGCTCGCCAAACTTTACGAACAGAAAGAGGCCCAGCTGGAGGCGTTCCGCAAGCAGCTGGAAGACGAGCGCTTCACCAAGCTGGAGGCCCTGAAAGGCGAAGCCGAAAAAGAGCTGGACGCCCGCCGCCAGGCGCTGCAGGAAGAGCATGCCAAGCTGCTCTCCTCCCTCTCCGCCTCCGCCGAAAGCCGCGTGGAAGAGGCCCGCGCCGCGGCGGCTTCGCGCGAAGCCGAGCGCCAGCAGTCCTTCGCCGCGCTGCAGGCCGCGCTGGAAAAAGATTTCGCCGAGCGCCTCGCCCGCGCCGAAGAAGAAAAGAAAGCCGAGCTGGCCGCCTATAAATCCGTCTCGCAGCAGGAGCTGGAAGCCCTGCGCGCCCGCACGGCCGAGAACGCGGAGAAGCGGGAGCAGGAATACGTCAAGCTGCGCCTCGATATGGAAGCGCAGCTGGTGGAACTGGTAAAGCGGCGCGAGGAGGAGATCCGCGCCCGCTACGAGAAGGCCGCCGAAGAGACCCGGGCCCAGTGGACGAAGGCCGAGGCCGACAGCGCCGCGCGCGCCCGCGAGGAAGCCGCGAAGGAAGCGGCCCGCCTGGAAACCGAATTCAAGAAGCGCGAAGAGGGCCTGCGGGCCCTGCGCGAGCAGGAAGCCGCCGCCTACCGCGAGAAGCTGGACGCCGAGCTGCGCGCGCGCGAAGAGGCGCTGCGCGCCGGGCTGCTCGAGGAGCAGAACGCCTGGGCCGCGCGCCAGCAGGCCGCCGCCGACGAGGGCAGGAAGGCCATAGAGAAGGCGCACTCAGAGCGCCTGGAGAGCCTGAAGGCCGGCCTGGAAGAGGCCTACCTGATGAAGGAGAAGGCCCTGGAGACCCGCGTGGGTTCCGTCCAGCGCCGCCTGAAGGCGGAGTGGCTGGCCCGCGAGGACGAGTGGCGGCTGGAGAAAGAGGCCGCCCTGCACGAGGAAAAGCAGAAGCTGAAAGCCGAATTTGAAACGCACCGCGAGCTGCTGCACAAAAAACTGGCGCAGTTCGAGGACGAACTGAAGCTCAAGTACGCCCAGCGCGAGACGGAGCTGGAGGCCGCCCGCAAGCTCTCCCTCGAGGCGGCCGCCGCCGAGCTGAAGCGCGAGACCGACGCCGAGAAAGAGCGCCTGCGCGCCCAGGCCGAGGCCCGCCGCCGCGAGCTGGAAGAGCGCGAGGGCGCCCTGCGCGCCGAGGCCGAGCAGGCCGGCAAGAAGCTGGAAGAGAGACTTTACAAGCGGGAGACCGAGCTCAAGGACGCGCTGCGCCGCAAGACCGAGGAGCTCGAGGCCGTTTTTGCCGGCCGGCTGGAAGCGGAGAAGACGCGCATCTCCTCCGAGTTCGCCTCCAAGGCGGGCGCGGCCGAGCGCGAGCGGCTGAAGATCCTGGAAGAGAAAACCGCCCTCGAAGAAACCCACGCCGCCAAGGTCCGCGAGCTGGAGGCCGCCGTGGGCGCCGCCGCCCGCGAAGAACGCGCCAAGGCCGAGGAAGCTTTCCGTTCCCGCGAGCTGCACCTGCAGGGGCGCGAGGCCGAACTGGACAAGTTCAAGGTCTCGCTGGAGCAGCAGCATTCCGAACTCAAGGTCAAGCTGTACCAGGACCTGCAGCAGAAAGAGCACGAGCTGTTCGGCAAACTGGCCGCCGCCAAAGAGGAGATGTACCAGGCGCTGAACGCCCACCGCGAGGTGCTCGACGGCGAGCACGCCGCGCGCCTCACCGCGCTGCTGCAGAAAGAAGGGCAACTGCAGGAGCGCTTCGAGGAGAAGTTCCGGGCCGCCGACGCGGCCATGAAGCAGCGCCTGCAGGATGAGGTTGAGAAGGCCGCCGTGGAACTGGAGGGCCGCAAGGCCGAGCTCGAGGCCCGCTACCGGGGCCGCGAGCAGGCTCTCGCCGCCTCCGCCGCGGAGCGGCAGACCCGCCTGGAAGCCGAGGCCGCCGTGCGGGAAAAAACCCTGCTGGCCGCGCAGGAAAAAGCTTTCGAGAGGAAACGCCTGGAACTGGACAACTCCTTCGCCCGCCGCGAGAAGGAACTGGACAAGAAATACGCCGAGCTCATAGAGCGCCAGCAGGCCCAGTTCCAGAGCGAGAAGGCCGTCTGGGAGGCCAAGAAGATAGACGCGCTGAATTCCGAGCGCCAGCTGCTCAGGTCGGAGTTCGAAAAGAAAGAAGCCGTGCTCAACCAGAAGCTCGACGAGGAACTGGCGCGCAACCGCGCCGACCGCGTGCGCCGCGAGGAAGAGCTGTCCGCCAAGAAGGACGAGCTGGAGAAGGCCTACTACGCCGAGCTGGAGCGCAACCGGACGGCCGCCGAAACCTCCCGCAAAGAGCAGGAGGCGGCCCTGGAGGAGCGCACCCGGGAGATAGAGGCGGAGCAGAGCCGCCTGACCCAGTGGGCCCTGCGCAAAGAGGAAGACCTGGCCAGGAAATACAAGGAGCGCGAGCGCGAGCTGCTCGCCCTCTGGGAGAAGCAGCGCGAGGAGCTGGAAGCGGCCAGCGCCGCCGAGGTGAAAGCCCTGAAGGACAGTTTTGGTAAAAAGTAGTTTTCTATGGACACCGGCCACCTGCACGACTTCGAGGACATCCTGAAAGAGACCGAACTGGATTCGGCCAAGATGGTCCTGCGCCTGACCTCCGAGCTCCGCGAGAAGGAGCTGGAGCTGGCGGCCTCGCGCTCGAAGAGCTTCGATGAGATCCAGCGCAACAGCAAGGCCAAGGAAGCCGAGTTCGAGGCGCTGATGCGCGCGCAGGAAGACCGCATCGCCAAGCGCGAACAGGAACTGGCCCGCCTGCTGGTGGAAAAGGAGTCCGCGCTGTGGCAGAAGTACCAGACAATGCTCGACGACGCCGTGGCGCGCCAGCGCACGGAGTTCGAGAACGAGCGGGTCCTGCTGAAGAGCGACATCGAGAAGAAAGAGGCCGAACTGGCGGCTCAGAAAAAGAACCTGCGCCTGGAGATGGAGGGCCTCTTCAAGAAGTGGGAGGCCGAGCGCGAAGCCGATTTTAAGACCGAACGGGAAACCTTCATAGAGGAGCTGAAGCTGGGGCGAGAGACCGCTAAAAAGGAGGCGCTCGAGCGGGCCCGGCAGATGGAAGAACTCTGGCGCCAGAAGCTCTCCCAGCAGGAGGCCGACTACCACAGCCGCGAGGCCCTCTCCTCCGAGGAGATCCGCAGCCAGATGCGCCGCGAACGCGTCGAGGAGCTCAAGGCCCTCAACGACCGGCTGAACGCGGAATATTCAAAGCGCGAACAGGAGCTCTACGCCCACTACGCCGGCTGGCTCGAGGAGAACAAGCGGCTCATCGAGGACAAGTACGCCCGCCGCATGGAGGCCTCCTCCTCCGAATACCGCGACCGGACCGCCCGCCTGGAAGACGCGCTGGCCAAGACCCGGCAGGAGCTGGAGGCGCGCGAGCGGTCCTGGGAAGAGAAATACTCCGAGCTGAAAAAATTTTTCGTCGATAAAGAAGCCGGCCTGGCAGCAGCCGAGAAGGACCTGCAGGCGCAGTACCTCGGCCGGGAGCGCGAACTGGGCGAGCGGCACGCGCTGCTTGAGCGAGAGCTGAAGGAAGAAGCCGCCCGCCGGCGGGACGCGCTGCTGAAGAAGGAGAAGTCGCTGGAGCAGCAGTTCGCCAACAACCTGGCCGAGTTCGCCTCCGAGACCGAGCGCCGGCTGAAGACCATCGAGCTGCGCGAGGGCGACCTGGCGCGCCAGCGCGAGGAGACGGCCCGGCTCCGCTCGCAGATCGGCGAGCTGCTGGCGCAGAAGCAGCAGGAACTGGAGCGCACTTTCGAGGAGCGCAGCTCCCTGCTGCGCCAGTCGCTGGAAGAATCCTACAAGATCAAAGAGCTCAGCCTCGCCAAGAAATACGAAGAGGTGGAGCAGCAGTACTCCATGCTGAACGCCCAGAAGGACGCCGCGCTGGCCAAAGCGGAGGCGCTGGCGCAGGAAGCCGCCCGCCTGCGGGAGGCCCTGGCCTCGCGCGACTCCGAAACCCGCGGCGCGATAGAGGCCGAGCGCCTGCGCCTTGAGACCGACCTGCGGCGCTCGGAAGAACAGCTGCAGGCCCGCGCCGACAAGTTCAAGCAGGACGCCATCAACCGCGAGGAGGCGCTGCGCGCCGAATACGCAGACCGGGTGCAGGCCGAAGCCGCGCGCCTGGCCGCGCAGCTCAAGATCAAGGAAGAGGCGGTGGAAAAAGAGCGCGCGGCGCTCAACGCCCGCGCCGCCGAGATGGAGGGCCGCTTCCTTGAGGCCTTGAAAGCCCGCGAGGACGAGGTCACCGAAAATTTCCGCCGCCACACCGAAGCCCTGAAGGCGCAGGCCGAAGCGGCCAGGCGCGCCTGGGAGGAGGAGAAGGCCGCCCTTACCGCCGCCGCCGCAGAAAACTCGGAGAGGACGCGCGCCGAGGAATACGGCACCGCCGCCAAGCGCGAAGAAGAGCTGAAACATTTTTACGCTGACCGCGAGAAGGAGCTGCGCGCCGCGGCCGCCGCCGCCGGCGCCGCCGCGGAGCGGATGCTGGCCGAAACTTACGCGGTCAAGGAACAGGACCTGCAGGGCCGCGTCAAAGCGCTCGCCGAGAGCCTGGACCGGGCCACCGCGGAGCACTCCGCTTCAACGGCCGAGCTGTCGGCCGTGAAGGACGAAATGAAGCTGATGGGCGCCCGCCTGGAAGAGGCCGAGCGCGAGCGCCAGAAGCTCATCCAGGAAAACCTGACCAAGGCGCGCGACCTGCGGCAGACGCTGGAAAAAGAATTCCTGGAGAAGATCAAGGACATCGAGCAGAACTACCTGGCCCAGCTGACCGACCTCTCGAAGCGCTCCGAAGAGGCGCGCCGAGCGGACCAGGACGAGTATTTCCGCAAGCTGCAGTACGTCAAGGACGACTTCGGCGCGCGGCTGGCCGCGCAGGCCAAGGAGATAGAGGCCTCATACCTCGAGCGCGAGCGGTCCCTGTCGGCCGCGCTGGACAGCGCCTACAGGCTCAAGGAGAAGGCGCTGGAGGCCCGCCAGGCCCAGCTGGAGAACAGCTACCAGACGGTGCTCTCGGAGAAGGCCACGACCATCGATACCGACCGCGAGCTGGCCGCCAGCGTCGGCCGCCTGCGGGACGAGCTGGAGCAGAAGAACCGCCAGCTCAAAGAGACCATCGCCTCCTACAACTCCCGCCTCGAGGAGCTGGAGGGCAAGCTGCGCTCCGACCACGAAGCCCGCCGGAAAGACCTGGAGGACGGGCACCGCATGCGGGCCGCGCAGCTCGAGGCCGAGCGGGGCAAGCTGAAGGGCCTGCTCGAGCAGGAGCAGCGGCTCGTCACGGACCTGCAGAAGCGCGAAGCCGCGCTGCAGGAGGGCTACGCCGCCCGCGAAGCCGACCTCGCGCGCCGCTTCAAAGAGGCGCGCGAGCGCCTGGAAAAGGATTATCAGGACAAGCTCAAAGACCTGAAGGGTAAGTAGCCCCCCGCCCCCGCGCGCTGGGCCCCCGAGAATTCACGGCGGCCGGCAGTAAGTTTCCCGTCGTGTTTTTTTTATTTCCCGAAATATTTGTATATAATTTTACTGCGCTGAAATGCGCTGTGTTTTATTATTACAAGGCGGTGCATTGATAATGAAAAAATTCGACAAAAAAATACTCTTCGTGGGCTACGGTTCGGTGGCGCAGTGCGCCCTGCCGATGCTGTTCAAGCTGATCAAGGTGCCCGCGAAGAATATCACCGTTATGGATTTCGAGGACAAGCGCGAGGCGCTCAAGCCGATGCTGGCCAGGGGCGTCAAGTACGTGCGCGCGCAGGTCACCCAGAAGAACATGGGGCCGCTGCTCTCCAAGTACCTGAAGGCCGGCGATATGCTCATAGACCTCGCGTGGAACATTGACGCCTGCGAGATCCTGCAGTGGTGCCACGACAAGGGCGTGCTCTACATCAACACCTCCACCGAGCTGTGGGACCCCTACAAGAACGCCGAGGACAAGCACCCCACCGAGCGCACCCTCTACGTGCGCCACATGGCGATGCGCAAGATGATAGCCAAGTGGAAGACCCCCGGGCCCACGGCGGTCATCGAACATGGCGCCAACCCCGGCCTGATCTCCCACTTCGCCAAGAAGGGCCTCATCGACATCGCCAATAATCTGCTCGCCGACAAAAAAGTGAAAGGCGCCAAGGCCGACAAGCTGCGCCAGCTGGTCAAGGACCAGGTCTTCAACGAGCTGTCCCAGGCCGTGGGCGTGAAGGTCATCCACGTCAGCGAGCGCGACACGCAGATCACCAACAAGCCCAAGCAGGTCAACGAGTTCGTCAACACCTGGAGCGTCGAGGGCTTCCGCGAGGAAGGCGTGGCGCCGGCCGAGCTGGGCTGGGGCACGCACGAGAAGACGCTGCCGCCTTTCGCCTGCGAGCACAAGAGCGGCCCCAAGAACCAGATCTGCATCGCCCGCATGGGCATGAACACCTGGATCTCCACCTGGGTGCCGGATTACTGCATCCACGGGATGCTGGTGCGCCACGGCGAGGCCTTCACGCTCAGCGACAAGCTGACCGTGTGGAAGAACGGCAAGGCCGTGTACCGCCCCACGGTGCACTACGCCTACTGCCCGTCCGATTCGGCCATCGCCTCCCTGAACGAGCTGCGCGGCTACGACTTCAAGCTGCAGCCCAAGCTGCGCATCCTGGGCGACGAGATCATCAGCGGCTACGACACCCTCGGCGCCCTGCTGATGGGCCACGACTACAACGCCTGGTGGACCGGCACCATCCTCGACATCCACGAGAGCCGCAAGCTCATCCCGCACCAGAACGCGACCACCATCCAGGTGGCCATCGGCGTGCTCTCGGCCGCGATGTGGATGATGGACAACCAGGAGGAGGGCGTCTGCGTGCCCGACGACCTGCCGCACGACTACGTGCTCAAGATCGCCAAGCCCTGGCTGGGCAAGCTGCACTCGGCCAAGTCCGACTGGACGCCGCTGAAGCACTACACCAACGCCTTCAAGGGCTTCAACAACCCGCAGGTGGACAGGAAGGACCCGTGGCAGTTCAAGAATTTCCTGATCACGGACGGCGATTAACGGATTCGGTTAAATTAAAATCGGGAACGGAGGAAGACCAGACAAAAGTATGATCACAAAGAAACAGATGCAGGACCTCGCCAAGAAGCACGGCACGCCGCTCTTCATCGTGGACCACGATGAGATCCGCAAGAACTACGCCAAGTTCAAGAAATACCTGCCGCGCGTGCAGGCCTACTACGCGGTCAAGTGCGAGCCGATGCCGGAGATAGTCCGGACGCTCTACAAGGCCGGCGCCAGCTTCGACGTGGCTTCCATGCCCGAGTTCAAGATAGTGCACGAGAACATCAAGGGCATGCCCAACAAGAAGCGCCAGGACTGGATCTGGGACAAGATCATCTACGCCAACCCGATAAAGCCGCACGAGACGCTGGTGGAGCTGGACAAGTACCGCCCGCTGGTCACCTTCGACAACCTGGAAGAGATCCACAAGATAAAGAAATACGCCCCGCACGCCGGCCTGTGCCTGCGCATCCGCGTGTCCAACACCGGCGCGCAAGTGGAGCTGAGCTCCAAGTTCGGCGCCTCGCCGGGCGAGGCCGTGGACCTCATCCTCGAGGCCGTGAAGCAGGGCCTGGGCGTGGAGGGCCTGAGCTTCCACGTGGGCAGCCAGACGACCAACTTCGAGAACTTCGTGCAGGCCATCAATACCGCCGCGGACATCTTCGCCGAGGCCAAGAGCCGCGGCTACGACAAGATGAACGTGCTGGATATCGGCGGCGGCTTCCCGGCCCCCTACGATTCTTCGGTGAAGCCGTTCGAGGAGCTGGCCCGCAAGATCAACGCCGAGCTGGACCGCCTGTTCCCGGACCCGAAGATGGAGATCCTGGCGGAGCCCGGCCGTTTCATGATAGCGACCGCGGGCACCTCGGTGGTGCGCATCAACGGCAAGGCCGTGCGCGACGGCAAGACCTGCTACTACGTCAACGACGGCGCCTACCACACGTACTCGGGCATCATCTTCGACCACCAGCACTGCCACATGCACGCCTTCCGCAAGGGCAAGAAGACGGAGATCTGCGGCGTGTTCGGCCCCACCTGCGACGCACTGGACGTGATCTCGATGTCGGAGAACCTGCCCACGGACCTGAAGCTGGGCGAGCTGATGTACAGCGTCAACATGGGCGCCTACAGCCACGCGTCGTCCACCTGGTTCAACGGCTTCCCGCCGGCCAAAGTGGTGCACGTGAACAAGTAAGCCGGGCCACTGGCCCACGAAAATACCGCGGCCCGCAAGGTCCGCGGTATTTTTTTACCGTTAGCCCGGAGGGGCAGGCGGGGGTATGCCTTCGCAGGGGCCTCAGTCGGCCCGAGCTTGCGTAGCGCGAGGGCCGATCTGACAGAGCGAGCCACGGTGTGGCGAGCGTACCCGGAGAAGGCATACCCCCGCCGGCCTCAGGCTTAGGGAGGCGCCAGATTTAATATAATTGAGGCATGTCATTTAACCTCGTACCCAAAGAAGTTTTTTTGACCAAGGGCCTCGGCCGCCACAAGGAAAAGCTGGCGAGCTTCGAGGAGGCCCTGCGGGACGCCAAGATAGCCAAGTACAATCTTGTGCACGTCTCCAGCATCTTCCCCCCCTACTGCAAGGTCATCCCCGCCAAGAAGGGCATAGAGAAACTGCACGACGGCCAGATCGTGCACTGCGTGCTCAGCCGCAACGCAATAAACGAGAACCACCGCCTGATAGCTTCCTCGGTAGGCCTGGCCGTGCCCAAGGACAAATCCCATTACGGTTACATCTCCGAGCATCACACTTTCGGCGAGACCGACGAGAAGACCGGCGACTATGCCGAGGACCTGGCGGCCATGATGTTATCCACCATCCAGGGCGTAGAGTTCGGCAGCGACACCACCTGGGACCAGAAGGAAGAGATCTGGAAGCTCAGCGGCAAGATCGTGCGCGCCGCCAATATCACCCAGTCCGCGATAGGTACCGAGGGCGTCTGGACCACAACCGTGGCCGCCGCCGTTTTCCTGTTCTGAGCGCCCCGGGACGCGCAAGTTCCGGGCCCGGCGGCGGGCCCGGCGCATTTAGAGGCATTTATGAAATTCAAACCGGCTAAAAAGCAATTCATGTTCGGCGACCTGCCCGGCCCCGAGGGGGCCGCCTTCGTAATCCTGCCGGTGCCCTACGAGCGCACCGTCTCTTACGGCAAAGGCACGGGCCGGGGCCCCGCGGCCATCATAGACGCTTCCTGGCAGCTGGAGCTGTGGGACGAGGAGACCAAGACCGAGACCTGCCGCCGAGGCATCTTCACGGCCGCGCCGGTGAACTGCGCCCTGCCCGAGGCCAAGTTCTTCCCGCACCTGGAGAAGACCGTGGAGGGACTGCTCTCTTCCACGAAAGCCCTGCCGTTCTTCATAGGCGGCGAGCACAGCGTCACGCAGGCCCTGCTGCCGCCCTTCATCCGCCGCCACAAAAATCTCTCCATCCTGCACTTCGACGCGCACGCCGACCTGCGCGTGGCCTACCACGGCAACCGCCGCAGCCACGCCTGCGCCGTGTACCCCGCCTCCCGCACCAACCGGGTGGTACAGGTGGGAATCCGCAGCGTGGGGCACGACGAAAAACAGTTCCACAACTCCGGCAACGTGATCACCCACCTGATGCACGAGAACCTGGACCTCGCAAAACTGGAGCGCCAGGTGCTGCGGGAGCTTACGGATACCGTCTACCTGACCATAGACGTCGACGGCTTCGACCCTTCGGTCATGCCGGGCACGGGTACGCCGCAGCCAGGCGGCTTCGGCTGGTACGAGGCCCTGCGCCTCTTCAAGGCCGTCTGCGCCGCCAGGAAGGTGGTAGGGGTGGACGTGGTGGAGACCGCCCCGGTCAAGGGCTCCAACGTGTCCGAGCTGACCGCGGCCAAGCTGATCTACCGCCTGATGGGCTACCTGGGCTGAGCCGGCCCGCCAAAAAAGAAAAACCGCGGGGCTGCCCGTGGTTTTTTATTTTCTTACGGCGCTTAGAGCGAGCCGTGGAGCCAGGGCACCTCGGCCTTGGCGGCGGCGATAGCCGCGTCCATGGAAGGATACTCCTCGACATGGCCGTGCTTCATGGGGATCCAGCACTCCTCCACACCCTTGTTGTCGTAAAGTTCCTCCCGGAAGCCGTAGATGCCGTCCTCCTTGCGGTGGAAGAAACAGACGCGGTGCTTGCCGTCCGGCGCGTGCACGGTCCGCGCTAGCAATACAGTACCCCCGCCGGGGGTGCCGGCGAACATTTCTGTCAGGAATTTAAGTATCTTTTCAAGCATCGGGTCCTCCCGAATTTGATATTATTTCTGCATGCCCCCGAGAAAGAAGGTCCTCGTCATAGACGACGACAAAACCATACACGCCATCCTGAAAATGGCTTTCGAGAAAGCCGGCTACCAGGTCTTTGCCGCGCTCGACGCCATGCAGGGCATGATGATGGCCAAGCAGGTGCGCCCGGAACTGATAGTATTGGACATCATGATGCCCGCCGGCGGCGGCTTCGCCGTTTACGATCGGCTGCAGATGATGTCCGGCTCCTTCCAGGTCCCCTTCCTGATCTACTCGTCCGTGCCCGGTTCCGAGATCATGGCCAAGATCCAGGAAGGCCCCACGGTAAAGATCCTCAGCAAGACCGCCAAGCTTGAAGAGGTCATAGCCGCCGCCAACGAACTGACCGGCGCCTGACCTTCACGCTAGAAAGTGTCGAGTTTATCGAACTCCGACACTTTTTTCTTTTCCAGCAGGTGCCCCAGGTCGCGGCTGTAGGCGAACGGACCCTTGGGCCAGTTTAGCCCCAGCTTCACTGCCGTCTCGATATCGTACTCGGAGGCCATTATCTCCGAGGCCAGCAGCCTCGCCTCTTCCACCACCGGCCGCATCAGGTCCCCGAAGATCTCTTCCTTGAAGGTCTTCTTCAGGCCCAGGTATTTGACCAGGTTGGGCAGGATCGGGTTCTCCCCGACTATGCGCCCGTCCTCGTAAATGTAGAAGCCGATGGTGGACTTGCGGCCCAGTTGGCCGTACTGCACCAGGCGCCGCTGCGTGGGAGACGGCGCCAGCCGCTCGGGGCTACCCAGCGCGCCGTGGATGGCCTCGGTCACCTCGCAGTCGGAGTCGAGGCCGGAGAAATCCGCCATCTCGAACGGGCCCATAGCCGCCCCCGAGACTTCCCTGAAGGCGGCGTCTATCTCGTGCGGATAGCCCTTGCCCGCGTCCAGCAGCCGCAGCGCCGCCAGGATGAAGGGCCGGGACAGGCGCTCCACGATCTGCCCCGGGGTATCCTTGATGATGACCGGCGTCTTGCCGATCTTGCGCAGCAGGGCCGCCCCGGCCTCCAGGTAACCGTCCGAAGTGTGGTCGGTGCGCACCACCTCCACCAGCAGGTTGGACCGCACCGGCTCCACGAAATGGAAGCCGAGCGTCCGGTCCCTGGGCAGCTCGGCGTATTCTATCAGCTCCGAGAGCGGCGCCGCGGAGCAGCGCGCGGCCACCACGCAGCGGGAGTCCAGGTGCGGCCGCAGCTTGGCGAAGAAGAGTTTCCGCTCGTCGGCGGACTTGGCGGAGGCCTCAATCACGATGTCGGCCCCGTTGAACTTGGAGAGGTCCTGCACCCCCTCGATGTTGGCCAGCAGCTCTTCCTTGCCGGCCAGCTTGAGAGACCAGGAGATCTTGGCCAGCGCCACGCTGAGGCTGTCCTTGAAATCGTCGTAGAGGCGCACCTGGAAGCCGTTCTTGACGAACAGCTCCGCCGCGCCCGCCCCGGCGGTGTTGGAGCCCATTATGCCCACAGCGTTGATTTCCATCGTTCAGTCCCCGGCCCTAGGCCACCCGCACTTCCTCCAGGCGCACGATCCCGTCCTTATTCAGGACTATGCGGATCCGTTCGTAGTGGATATTGAGCCGCTCTTCCCGGTTGTAATAAGTGTACTTCAGCACCAGGTTCAGGTGGTAGACGCGCGCGCAGGAAGCCGTGCGCACGGCGCCGTCCGCGGGGTCCACGTAGGGGTAGTCCACCTCGGAGTCGTCGGCCTGCTCCACCAGGTCGCGGATATTGAAGCGCATGATGTCGTTGAGGTCGCGGCGCCGCTCGTGGCGCTTCATGATGACGTCCGGGAACAGGGCGATCTCCTTCTTGTACTTGAGCACGCGCTCCGGCTTGCCCTCCTCGTCCACCGAGGTGATGTTGTCGATGCGGCGCAGCCGCGTGATGTCGGGCGGCACATCGAGGCCGGGGATGAAGGTGACGGCCTCCTTGAGGACGCCGATGCGCGCGCTGCCCTCGGCGGAGTCCAGGATGTCTATCTTGCGGTCGGAGATCCAGCGCGTGAGGCTTCTGGAGAACAGCAGCTTCAGCCAGTCCTTGATGCGGTCCTTGAAGATGTAGCTGATCACCACGGCCAGCACGAAAGGCATGCTGTCCATGGCGTAGCGCCGCTGGAAGAACAGCGTGACCAGCACGGCGAACAGCATGGCCCCGCCGGCCGCGAGCCCGAAGAAGACCTGCGTCAGGCTCTCCCACTCGGAGAACTCGGCCTTGAGGTAGAGCACGCCGGACATGAATTTCTTCAGCACGCCCCGGCGGTAGATGATGGTCTCGTTGGAGGAGCCGGGCACCAGCACGGACGGGTATTTCATGGCCTGGCGATAGCGGTTCTGCGCGGTCACGATGGCAAGCACGCCGGCCTCAACGTCCCGGAACCGCGCCAGGGCCTCCGGGCTGGTCCGCAGCGCCTCTATCAGCGAGGTCAGGTATTCCTCCAGGATCAGGCTGACGTACTCGTCCAG
Organism: Elusimicrobiales bacterium; assembly: GCA_028688015.1. Taxonomy (GTDB): domain Bacteria; phylum Elusimicrobiota; class Elusimicrobia; order Elusimicrobiales; family UBA9959; genus UBA9959. The sequence continues at coordinate 54,770 of JAQTZB010000005.1, forward strand.
GAACGCCATAGTCTCGCGCACCTTCAACGGCACGGCAGGGTCCGAGATCTCCGCCTTCAGCGAGGAAAGGGCCGTCTCGAGCCCCTTCAGGTCGCCCAGGAAGTTGCCGAGGCCCTCGCCCACGAACAGCTTGCGCTGCGCGGCCGGCACCGCCTGGCTGTAAGTTGCCAGCCCGTCCACGAAAACCTTGACGTAGTCGCGGATCTCGCCGCGGATGATGCAGCCCAGCAGCCGCAGCTCGTCGCAGATCTTGTCGGCCAGCTCCGGGTCTCCCGCGCCGGCCAGCACGCGGCCCAGGTCCTCGCGCACGCGGTTGAGCGGAGAGGTGGACAGGGCCGGGTCGCACAGCTTGCCGATGCTGATCTTGGGGATGCGCCAGCGGATGTAGCGCTGGCTGGCGTTGTAGAACTTTTCCTTGCCGTAATTGTGGGGCCCGATGTTGAGGGAGCGCGGGATGAAGAAGTAGGTTTCCACCTCGTAGGAGCTGCGGGCCGAGGCGTCCAGGTCTATGTCGAGCTTCACCTCGAAGCGGTGGCGGTCGTGCAGTTTGATCCGCGAGTCCAAAATATCGTTCTGGTCTTCAATCATAAGGATACGGCTGCGCTTATCATTCTATATATATTAAGCCTCCGCCGCCATACCGGCGGCCTCAAGGCGGAAAAGCAAAAGCCCCGCGTGGAAGCGGGGCCTTTTGTTCACGGAGGTCAGTTCCCGGAAAGGAGCAGGCGGGCCAGGCCGGTGGCCGTAGGGACGCCGGCGCCCTGGTGCTCTGGCGGCAGGCCCAGGTCGAAGGCCGCCCCCCGCAGTGCAGACAGCAGCGCGGGTTCGCCCTTGGCGCCCATGCTCACGGCAAGCGCCGCGAGGCCGGAGACCTGCGGGGCGGCCTGAGAGGTGCCGGCGGCCACCATGAACTTGCCGCCCGGGGCGGCCGAGAAGATCTTGTGGCCGGGGGCGATAAAATCCACCTCGGGCCCGCGGCAGGAAAACCCGGTTATCGCGTTGGTGAAGTCCATGGCGGAAACGGCCACGGCGTCCTCGTAGGCCGCCGGGTAGTTCACCGGCCCGCCGTCGTTGCCGGCCGCGCAGACCACCAGCACGCCGGCCTTGCGCGCCGCCTTGACGGCCTTGGCCTGCGCCTCGAAAAACTTTGATGAACCCAGGCTCATATTGATAACGTCGGGCCGCTGGCGCACGGCCCACTCGATGCCCTCTATGATCTGCGACACCTTGCCGGTGCCGCTGCTGTTGAGCACCTTCACCGGGATGACCTTCGCCTCCGGGGCCAGGCCGGCCATGCCGCTCCAGTTCAGAGCGCCGGCTATGATGCCGGAGACGTGCGTGCCGTGGCCCTTGTCGTCCATCGGCGCCGCGCCCGGGGCGAGCACGTTATAGCCGGACAGGCAGTTGGGGGCCAGGTCCGGGTGGGAGCAGTCCACGCCGGTATCCAGCACGGCCACGCGGGCGCCGGCGCCCTTGGCCCTGTCCCAGACCTTGACGGCCCCCAGCTTCACCACGCTCCAGGGGAGGCGGTCTATCTTGCCTTCGCTGTTGGCGGTGCTGTAGAAGAAGGGGGCTTCGGCCGCGGTCGTGGAGACCGCCGGGGGCTGGGCAAGCGGCGGCTGAACGGCCGGCGGCTCGCCGGCCCGGAGAGCGGCCTGCGCGGCCTCCAGCGTCAGCGCCTCTTCCGAGGCCAGCCAGTAAAGTTCCAGGTCGTCCTCGGCCGACTCCACCCCGCGGGCGCGGGCCAGGTCGGCCGCCCGTCTTTCGTCGGGGAAATCGGCCAGCACGCCGTTGATAAAAGGAAATTCCTTAACGATCCTGCCGCCGCGGCTTTCTATGACGCCGGCGCGGGCGGCGGCGTCCAGGCCATCGGCGAAGGTCACTATTTTCTGCCCGGCGGCGGCCGGCAGGGAGAGGGCGAGCGGGAGCAGGAGGCTGAAGATTTTCATTGCAGGGATTATTTTAGCAATTTACGCGGCAGCGAAACCCGGGCCTGCGCACGGACCTCAGTCCGCGGCCGGCTCTGGCTTGCCCAGGAAGGAGGTTCCCTTCAGCGGCAGGAAGACGCGCGGGTCTTTTTCCTTGCTGAAGCTGGTCCTGAAATCGTCCATGAAGAAGTTCAGGTTATAGGGCTTGAACTTCACGGTCAGCACCCTGACCATCTTGCGGATGAGGTCTTTCTTGTCGTGGCCCAGCTTGTCGTAGAGGCAGGTCAGCAGGTAGACATGCTCGTTGCCGATGGCCCGGTAGGTGGCCACCGAGTCGATCTTGGCGGCCACGGCCCGCACGGACTCCACCACCTGCCGATTCTTCTCCTCCCAGCCCAGCCCGCCGACCTCCTCGAACTTCATGGAATACTGCTCCACGATGCGGTACAGGGGGTAAAAGAAGTTCATGAACTGCAGCGGCGGGTAAGGCAGCACCTTGACGCCGAACTTCTTCTGCTCGCGGAAGAAGCGCGAGTTGGGGTAGAGGTAGAAGGGGTTGAGGGTGTAAACGTCTACGAACTCTTTGATGTCGTCGATCAGCGCCAAATTGGCCGCCACGTCCCGCGGCGTCTCGGTGGGAAAGCCGGCTATCAGCTCGATGTGGTTCCAGATGCCTATCTTGTGCGAGTACTCCAGGTACTTGCGCGCCCGCTCCACGGTGATGCCCTTGTTGATGTAGTTCAGCAGCCGCTGGCTGCCGCTCTCCACGCCGTAAGTCAGTTTGATGGCGCCGGCGGCGCGCATCTTGTCCAGCAGCCGCTCGTCGATGACGCGCAGATTGGCGCAGTCGAACCATTTCAGGCCCAGCTTGTACTTCACCATCTTGTCGCAGAGCTCTTCGGCGCGCTTGTAATAGTTGTTGAAGGAGGAATTGACGAAGTAGACGCCGGTGACGCCCTTTTCTTTCAGCGCCTGCAGTTCGTCAATGACCTGGTCCACGGACTTGATGTCCGAGGGCAGCTTGTTGTTGTTCTCGCAGAAGGCGCAGGCGCCGGGGCAGGTGAGCTCGAAGGCGTAGGAGGCTATCAGGTGCCGCTTGTCGTTCTTGACCAGCTTCTTGATGAACGGGAAATCGGAATTGTACTTGGAGAAGATCTCGCCGTCGTAGGCCTTGTACTTCTCCAGGATGCGGTCGTCGTAGCGCGGCCGGGGCGCGTAGGGCCGGCGCCCTTCGAGCGCGGGATAGCTGCGCAGGCGCGCGCCGCGGCGCACCACGGTGCCGGTGAAGGCGGCCTTTTGCCCGGCCACGTCCTTCATGATCTCCAGCAGGGCCTTCTCCCCCCAGTCGGCGTAGGCCCCGTAGTCGAAGCAAGGGTAGCGCCGCATCAGGTAGAAGAAAGCCTCTTTGGGCATGCCCCGGTAGCCGATGACGGTTTTGGCCCCGAACTTGTCGCGCGCCGCCCGCGCGAGCAGGGCGCAGAAATTTATGATCAGCGGCTCGGCCCGGATGTCCACCAAAGTGATACCCACCAGGTCGGGCCGGCCCAGGTCCAGCCCGGCCAGCAGCAGGGCGGCCATGCGGTCCAGCTGCGCCTTCAGCTTGGGGGACGCTTTCCCGTTAACGTAGGACCAGAGCGCGTCCCGGTCGTACATCAGCGCCAGCTGCGCCTTGGAGAATTTATACTGAAGCTTGTCGAACCACTCTTTTTCGGCGTCCACCTGCGCGGGCACGCCGCCGGCGGCCGCCACGGCGTCGGCCAACACCGCTATGGTCATGTTGGGCGGCGGGATGGGTTCGGAGATCTTCTGGTCTCCCGGCGGGTACACCAGCGCCACCCGCAGTTTTTTTTGTATGAGGTCCATAAACAGGCCGCGGCGCGGCGTTTTCACAGCCGACCCGACTGGTATGATATAATTTACTATCCCGTCGCGGCAACAGCGCCACGGCGGGGCCGGCGGGCACGATAATGCGCATAACCGTAGGGATAAAATCCTTCAAAGAAGCCGAATATTTCCTCAACCGCGGGGCCGACGAGATCTATTTCAGCCTGAAGTCGGTGCCGGGGCACCGGCAGGCCGCTTTCGCCAGCGAAGCAGAGCTGCTGGACTCGGTGCGGCTGGCGCGCCGGCTGCGCAAGAAAAGCCTGCTCGGCATGAACGCCGTCTACCCGCGCGAAAAATACCCGGTGCTGCTCAAGCACGCGCGCAGCATGATAGACCACGGCATGGACGGGCTCATCGTGCGCGACCCGGCGCTGCTGGAATACTTCAACGCCAAGAATTTCCGCCCCTTCTTCGTGGCCAGCATCCTGTGCGCCTGCTTCAATTCCCAGACCATGGCCTTCTACCAGGCGCTCGGTGTGCGGCGCTTCGCCTTTCACAGCCAGCTGCTGCCGGCCGATCTGAAACCGATGCTCGCCAACGCCAAAAAGACGGAGGCCGAGGTCTTTCCTCCCTGCATCTTCCTGGCCGCCAACCTGGTGCCCTACTGCCTGTGCCCCTACCCCGAGTCCAGGGATCCGGGCGGCGCCAAGCTCCCCGACCACGCCTGCACCCTTAAATACAAATGCGGCGGGCAGGATTTCCGCATGCTCGACTCCGACCTTTATTTCCAGGCCGGCATGTTCTACGATTTTCACAAGATGGGCGTGCAGTGGCTCAAGGTGCCCCGCCAGCAGAACACGCCCAAGCTGATAGCAGATTTCGAGATCACCCGCTACCTGAACGAGCTGCTCGACAAGGGCATAGACAGGCAGACCTTCTCGGTGGCTGTGGCGGAGCTGGTAAAGCGCGTGGACATGAACAAATATGGAAAAAGCTATCATTTTAAGCCCTTCCCGGCTGCGCCTGCCCGGGGCGCTTGAGCTGATAAACGGCGCCCGGCTCTACCTCGGCGACGAATTCTGCTTTCACAAACAGCCGGCCTTCTCCGATTTCGAGGCCGCGCGGGAGCTCACCGGCGAATACCCGGCGCTGGTCAGCACCCTGCTCACCGAGCCCGCCCTGCAGGCCTACGCCGCGCTGCTGGCCAAGTGCGCAAAAAAAGCGCCGGGCACCGAGCTCATCGTCAACGACCTGGGGCTGCTGAATTTCATAGACAAGAACTACCGCGGCCGCTTCAGTATTACCCTGGGCCGGCTGCTCACCTACCTCTTCGATCCCAAGAACACGCGCGTGCTGGGCTCCAGGTCCGACGCGGGCCTGGCCGGCAAGAAGATGAAGGTCTGGGAGAAAAGCCTGGAGGCCACGCCCACGCCCTACATCAAGCGCTTCCTCAAGCGCTACGCCGTGGAACGCGTGGAGACCGACAGCGAGCGCATCTTCCGCAAGTACGCGCTGAACACCAAGGTGAAGCTCTCCTTCTACTCGCCCATGCGCCTGATGGCCATCACCAGGTTCTGCCCGTACAGGGGCGGCATCTCCCTGGAGTGCAAGCAGCCCTGCGGCTCGCGCAGCCTGGAGATCAAGACCCCGCACCTGGACTACCCGCTTTTCTCCAAAGGCAACGCCTATTTCGTTAAGAACAGGCCCATCAAGCACCCGCGGCTCGACCGCACGGTCAGCGTGCCCTTCGTAAAAAGCTCCGGGCTCAAAGTCCACATGAACGAGGGCTCGCTGCGCGGCTAGCATGCTGATAACCATAGGCATCAAATCCGCCGACGAGGCCGACTACTTCCTGCGCAACGGCGCGGACGAGATCTACTTCGGCCCCGCCGTGCCCAGCCACCGGGCCTCCTTCTCGCAGGAAAAAGAGGTGCTCGGCGCCATCGGGCTGGCGAAAAAAATGGGCAAGCAAAGCCTGCTGGCCCTCAACGAGATCTACTCGCGCGAGCAGTACGACTTCCTGCTCGCCCACGCGCGCCGCCTGCTGGAGGCGGGCCTGGGCGGCATAGTGGTGCGCGACGTGGCCCTGATCGAGTTCTTCAACAGGCACCGGCTGCGCACCAATTACGTGGCCAGCATCATGTGCGCCTCCTTCAACGCACAGGCCATGGAATTCTACCGGGACCTGGGCGTGCGCCGCTTCACCCTGCACAGCCAGGTAATGCCCGAAGACGCCGCCAAAATGGTCAGGCTCGGCGAGACCATCATGTTCGTGCCCTGCCTCTTCCTCGAGGAGAACATAGTGCCCTTCTGCTTCTTCACCTACCCCGGCGGCGAGGGCGCGTCCAAGGGCAAGGTGCGGCCCTGTAAGATAAAGTTCAAAGCCGGCGGCAAGGACTACCGCATGGTGGAGTCCAACCTCTATTTCCAGGCCGGCCTGCTGTACGATTTCCACAAGCTGGGCGTGAAATGGCTGAAGATCCCGCGGCAGCTCAACACTGGCAAGCTGGTGGCCGAGTTCGAGATCACGCGCTTCCTGAACCTCCTGCTCGAGAAGGGGCTGGACAGGAAAACCTTTATTATCGCGGTGGCGGAGCTGATGACGAGAACGGATTTGAACAAATATGGATCGAGCTATCTTATTAAGCCCGGGGCTGATCTCCGGGCCCCGCGCGGCTGAGCTGGGCAAAGGCGCCACGGTCTACCTGGGCGACGAGTTCTGCATCCACAAGCAGGCGTCCTTCGCCGATTTCGCCGCCGTGCGGGAGCGCACCGGGAAGAACCCCGTGCTGCTCAGCACCCTGCTGACCGAGCCGGCCTTTGAAAACTACGCCCGGCTGCTGGCCGACTGCGCCAGGAAAGCCCCCGGCACCGAGATCGTGGTCAACGACGCCGGGCTGCTGCGCTACATAGACAAGAAGTACCGGGGCCGCTTCAGCCTGACGCTGGGGCGCCTGATGACCTATTTCTTCGATACCAAGCACACCCGGCTGCCGGGCTGCACCCGCCCGCTGCTCTGGGCCGAAGGCAAGGGCGGCTGTGCCGGCTGCGCGGGGCCGCGCCGGGGCGAGAAGCGCGGCAAGATCTGGGAGACAGAGCTGGACGCCACGCCGCTCGAGTATATCCGGGAATTTTTAAAGCGCTACGGCGTGAAGCGAGTGGAGACCGACAGCGCCTATATCTTCAAAAAGTACGCGGCAATAAAAGGCGTGAAGCTCTCCTACTACTATCCGCTGCGCCTGATGGCCATGACCAGGTTCTGCCCTTTCATGGGCGGCATAGCCCAGAAATGCGCCGCCCCCTGCGCCGACAGCCTGGTGAAGCTCGAGACCTGCGAGCTGGATTACAAGCTTTACTCCAAGGGCAACGCCTACTTCGCAAAGAACCGGCTTTTGAAGCATCCCCGGCTGGACAGGCTGGTGACGCTGCCGACCACGCCGCTGGCCGGCTTCCGGCCGGTGGCCAACAAATACTCCAGCCCGGACAGGCCGGCTTAAACCGCGTTATTTTTTGGAAAGAAAGTCCCGGCGCTGCCGCGGGCTCAGGCCTTATTTCTGTGGTAGGTCAGCGCCGCGCTGAACAGCGGGGCCAGGCCCAGCATGTTGATATCTTCCTTGTACTTGGAAGCGGCGTAGGCGGCTTCCACGCCTTTCTTCAGGGTCAGCACCCGCCGCACGTCGTCGAACAGATACTTCACCGAACCTTCCGAGTGACTGAAACAGGCGCGGTCGAAACCCAGCTTCTTGAAATTCCGGATGAACAGTGGCACCTCGTGTATGTTCTCGGGCACGATGGTCATGTGCCCCTTCATCAGCACGCTGCGGCCCAGGGCCTTGCTGTATTTCCTGACATTTTTTATCCCGCGCATCACCCGCTCCCACTTGGACCCGACATTCACCACCTCGTGGGTCTTCTTGGTCGCGCCGTTGAGAGAGATGTAGAGAAACAGCGAATGGCGGGCTACCTTGCGGGCCCACTCGTCGCTTATCAGCGTGCCGTTGGAGATAAACGAAACTTTCTTACCCTGCGCTACGGCGTAGTCGAAAAATTCCCGGCCCTCTTTAATAAAGAGCGGCTCTCCGCCCACCAGCTCTATGCCCTCGAAGGGCCGCAGGTCCAATTTTTTCAGGAGCTCCATGCCAAGGACCTTCATGTTGCGGTGGTCCTGCACGCACATCACGCATTTTATGTTGCACGGCTCGCCCAGGCGCACGGTCAGGATCTTGACGCCCTCGTACGGGGCGGTCAGGGGCCGCGGCGGGGGCGGCGGCAGGGCGGCTTTATGCAGGAGGTGGCAGCGCGCGTAACAGCTCAGCGCGCCGTTAAGGGACTCCTTGCGCATCTTCCGGACAGGGGCCGCGTTCCAGATCTTGCGCAGCGGCGCGTCGTGGATATTGCCGAACGACTGCGCGCACGAGCAGCAGCAGGCGTAAACCTTGCCGTGCTGGTCTATGCCTATCTCGTCCCAGAGCTTGGGACAATAGGTGCTGCCTGGTACCGGGCCTTTAGCGTGTTTCATGCGATATTCCAGTCGCCGTGCCGGAGAAAACTCTTGCGTTACAGTAATAATAACAAAAAAGTTATCCGGCGGCCGAGTCAGGAAGACAGGAAGCAGCGCTCCCTACTTGTCGGGGTGGAATTTGTCGTGGGCTTTCTTGAGGTCGCCCTTGTCCACGTGGGCGTAGATCTGGGTGGTGTTAAGGCTGGCGTGGCCGAGCATCTCCTGCACGGAGCGCAGATCGGCGCCGCCCTGCACCAGGTGGCTGGCGAAGGTATGGCGGAACAGGTGCGGGTGCGGCTTTATCTCCACCCCCGCTTCGCGGCCGAAAGTCACTATGTCCTTCCACATCTGCACGCGGCTGAGCTTCTTCCCGGAGCGGTTCACGAACAGCTCGTCGTCCACGGCCTGCCCGCCGAACTTCTGCTGCCGCGAGGACAGGTATTCCTTCAAACGGCCCAGGGCCGCGGCATTGACCGGCACCAGCCGCTCTTTCGCGCCCTTGCCGAATACCCGCAGCCAGCCCTGCTGGAAATTCACCGACTCCAGCCGCAGGCCCAGCAGTTCGGACACGCGGATGCCGCTGGCGTAAAGCAGCTCAACGGCGGCGGCGGCCCGCAGCTTGGCGAAGGCAACGCCCGCGGGATAGCTGAGGAGTATTTCCATTTCCCGCCGGGCCAGGAAGCGCGGCACCTTGCGGGGCAGCCGCGGCGCGCGGAAATTGGAGGTGGGATCTTTCTGGGCTTTGCCCTCCAGCCGCAGGTAGCGGTAGAAGGCCCGCAGGGCCTCCGTCTTCCTGAAGATGGAGGCCGGGCCCAGGCCCTTGTCTTTCTTCAGACTCCAGAGGTAGCCCTCTACGAAAGGCGGCTCCGCCAGGGCGGGGTCGGTCTTCCTGGCCTCGCAATAGGCCAGGAAGGCTTCGACGTCCCCGGAGTAGGCCAGGCAGGTGTTCTTTGCCAGGCCCCGCTCCATACCGAGGTGCCGTGAGAAATCCGCGGCTAAAGGGCGCATTTATTTTTTGGCGTACTTTTCCTTGCGCTCGGCCTTCTCGGCCGCCTTGGCGGCCGCGGCCTCCGGCGTGACGTTCATCAGGCCGGGCTTGAGCCCGGGCGTGAGGAAGCGGGCGCGCAGCTCCGTCTCTATCTCGAGCGCCACGGTCTTATTGGTCTTCAGATAGGTCCGGGCGTTCTCGCGGCCCTGGCCTATGCGGTCGCCCTTGTAGATGTACCAGGTGCCGGATTTTTCCAGCAGGCCGGTCTCCACGCCCATGTCCAGCAGGCAGCCCTCGGTAGAGATGCCCTCGCCGTTGACCATCTCGAACTCGGCCTGGCGGTAGGGCGGCGCCACCTTGTTCTTCACCACCTTCACGCGGATGCGCGCGCCGGTAACGACGTCGGCGGACTTGATGGTCTCGATCTTGCGGATGTCCAGGCGGACCGAGGAGTAGAACTTCAGCGCCAGGCCGCCGGGCGTGGTTTCGGGGTTGCCGAACATCACGCCGATCTTGTGGCGCAGCTGGTTGATGAACATCACCGAGGTCTTGGTGGAGGCCACGATGGAGGTGAGCTTGCGCAGCGCCTGGCTCATCAGCCGGGCCTGCAGGCCCACGTGCAGGTCGCCCATCTCGCCCTCGATCTCGGCCTTGGGCACCAGCGCCGCGACCGAGTCTATCACGATGATGTCCAGCGCGCCGGAGCGCACCAGTTTTTCGCAGATCTCGAGCGCCTGCTCTCCGGAGTCGGGCTGGGAAATGAGGAGGTTGTCCACGTCCACGCCCAGTTTCTGCGCGTAGACCGGGTCCAGCGCGTGCTCGGCGTCTATGAAGGCCGCCATGCCGCCCTTCTTCTGCGCCTCGGCTATGACGTGCAGCGTCAGCGTGGTCTTGCCGGAGGACTCCGGCCCGTAGATCTCTATCACGCGGCCGCGCGGCAGGCCGCCCACGCCGAGCGCCAGGTCCAGGCTCAGCGCGCCGGTAGGGATGGTCTCTATCTTCATGCGGGCCGAGCGCTCGCCCATCTTCATGATGGCCTCTTTACCGTAACTCTTCTCTATCTGTGAGAGCGCCGCTTCGAGCGCCCTGTTCTTTTCGTCGTTAGCCATTGTGTGTCTCCTCCGTGATTTAAATTCTTCCCTGATAGTCTAGCAGGCCATCCCGACAAGGGCGTGTCGGGAACTTTCCGGCCAGAAAATATTTTTTAAGGCCGCCCGGTGCTGTTTGTTATGTTAACATTTATTTCCCAATTACAGCACTCCTGCCTGTTTAGTATAGATGATTTCCGTCCATCTGTCAAGTATTAAGGAGGTATTGACTTTACCGGCTTAATATATTATCCTTTATATATGCACCCCATACAAGAAAAGCTGCTTCACCTCTCCAAAGAGCGCAACCTGGCCCAGGTCAGCCTGCGCGAGATGGCCGCCGCCATCGGCATGCCGGCGGAATCCCCCCAGAAAATAAAGCACCATCTTCAGCAGCTAGAGAAAAAAGGCTTCTTCACCATAGACCGCTCGCACGGCCTGATGGAAAAGGCCAAGCTGCTGCCCGGCCTCGTGAGCGGCCTGCTGACCGAGGCCTCCTCCCTTTTCTCCATACCTATAGTAGGCACGGCCAACTGCGGCCCGGCCACGCTCTACGCCGAGCAGAACTTCGAGGGCTTCCTGCGCGTCTCAGGGCGGCTGCTGGGCCGCTCCAGCCCGGCGGGCCTTTACGCTATAAAGACCAACGGCTCGTCCATGAACCGCGCCGAGATCGGCGGCAAGAAGATAGAGGACGGCGACTACGTGGTGATAGACAGCGGCCGCCGCGAGCCCGCCAACAACGACATCGTGCTGGCCATCATAGACAACAAGGCCACCATCAAGCGCTTCATCGACGACCGCGCCAACGGCCAGGTGATCCTGAAGGCCGACTCTTCGTACGACTACGAGCCCATCTACCTGCACCCCGACGACGACTTCCTGATAAACGGCAAGGCCGTCGCCGTCATCAAGCACTGACATTCTTAAAGGAGGGACCGCGTATGATGAACAACTGGAGCAAGATAGAACTGCTGGCCAAATTCCGCGACATCCACCGCAGCAACCCGGGGGTGACCTTCCAGATCACGACCCGGGGAGACAGCGCCGTCCCCAACCGGATCAACCGTTATGTCAGGGACGCGGGCTCCGTCTCGATGAACTGCAAAGGCATCCGCCTGGCAGGCAACGGGCATAATTTCGGGGAGACCATCAACTACGCGGAGACCCTGGGGATCTCCTACACCCTGCCGAACAATACGCATCACAGGCTCTATTAGTTTCCCGGCAAACCAGCCCCCCCGGCCTCCCGGGGGGTTTTGTTTTCAGCCGGCGCCGGCGAAGGAAATATTTCGCTTGCCCAAGGAGCCGTTTTTAGGTTTAATTGACTGTAGTCAATTGACCGGAGGCAACACATGAAGAAACTCTCCCTCTTAACCGCGGTACTCGCCCTCAGCGCCGGCGCCGCTTTCGCCAGCGACAAGGTAATTTACGGCGCGGACGACCGCCTGGACATCTACCAGGTCACCGACGCCAAGCTGCTGAAGCTGGCCGACTCCACCGTGGGCCTGTTCCAGGGCTCGGACGTCTACCTCAGCGGCGACAAAGCCCACCTGACCACCGAATCCTACGCCGACGGCTACGGCCTCTGCAAGGAAGAGCCCTTCTACGAGCAGAACACCGGCGCCTTCTGCTCCGGCTCGCTGGTCGCCCCCGACGTCATCATGACCGCCGGCCACTGCGTTAAGAGCGAGTCCGCCTGCGCCGACACCAAGTTCGTGTTCGGCTTCGCCGTCACCCAGAAGGGCGTAACGCCCTCCCAGGTGCCCGCCTCCGAAGTTTACTCCTGCGCGCAGCTTATCGGCCGCGAGCAGGTGGGCACCGGCGCCGACTGGGCCCTGATCCGCCTGGACCGCAAGGTCGCCAACCACGTGCCGCTCAAGTACGACGCCGGCGACGCCGTTAAGAACGGCGACCCGCTGGTGGTCATCGGCCACCCGGCCGGCCTGCCCACCAAGGTGGCCGGCGGCGCCACCGTGCGCGACGCCTCGCCCAAGGGCTACTTCGTGGCCAACCTCGACACCTACGGCGGCAACTCGGGCAGCGCCGTGTTCAACGCCAAGACCGGCGTGATCGTGGGTATCCTGGTGCGCGGCGAGAACGACTACGTCTACAAGGACGACTGCCGCGTCTCCAACGTGTGTCCCTCCACCGGCTGCCGCGGCGAGGACGTGACCAAGCTGTCCTCCGTCACTTCCCCCTTCAGCAAGACCGCGCAGGCCAGGCCCGAGGCTTCCGAGCCGATGGCCAAGGCCTCCCCGGCCTTTGAAATGCTGCGGTCCGTGGCGCCCGAACTTAACTAGTTCTCCGCGCACAGTAAAAAACCCCGGCCGAAACCGGGGTTTTTTATTTTACAGGAAAGGCCGGGAGCATTCGCTGGCATATAAATTGCTCTATTCTGTTCAACGTTCACTTTTTGTTTCTGGAGGAATATGGATATTGGATCTGCTGGTATGACAGGAATATCGATGCTGGCCAACATAAGCTACGCCGGCATGCTGGCTCAGAACAACCCGGACAGGGTCTGGCGCATCATTTCTTTCATCTTCGGCCTGCCAGGCACCGTGGTTAGCGCCTTAGCCGTAAAGGAAGGTTCCATGCGCGCCTACGGCATAGACCTGCGCCCCGGCGCCGCACCCATCATAGATAACAAGCCGCAGCCGTAAGCCGCGCGAATTCCGAAATTCCGGGCCGGCGGCTACTCTATTACGGTAAAGCGGGCTGCCCTGGAGGCGGCCGGCTTGCCGTCCCGCAGGGCCTTGAAGGAAACCGTGTGGCGGCCCGGGGCCAGCGGCCAGGCCACAGAGGGCCCGCGCTCCGTGAGTTCTTTGCCGTCCACGGCCCAGACTATCTCCGCCTCCGCGCCTTCGGCCTTGAAGAACAGCGCCTGCGCGGCGCGCGGCGTCTGCGGGTCTATCCTGAAGATATCCCCGTCCGAAGGGAATTTCACGACCGGCTTCCCCGCCGGCGGGGCGGCGCTTGCCTCGGGGGGACGATGCTCGGAGCACTGGCCCTGAGGCAGGTTGGCCGCGCCGTAAAGCTCGTCCATGCCCGACGGGCAGAACTGCGACGGCGGCAGGCCCGAGACCGGGCACACGCGCACGGTTTTAATGCCGGGCGGCCGCTGAAACTGCGAAGAACCGTAAAGTTTTCTCAGGACCAGCGCTATTTCCTTCAGCGCCGGCGCGGCGCCGCTGATGCCGGAGACGCGGCGCATGGGCGAGCCGTCGAAGTTGCCCACCCAGACGGCGGCGGTCCATTCCGGCGTGTAGCCGACGGCCCAGTTGTCGCGGTAATCCTTGGTGGTGCCGGTCTTGGCGGCGAAGTCGAAGGGTAAATTGAAGGGCGAGTTCAGGCCGAAGGCGGGCGCGCGCGCAGAGTTATCGGAGAGCATGCTGGTCACCAGGTAGGCCTCGGTGCGGCCGATGGCCCGGCGGGCGGCCCCGCCCGGGGCGCCGTCTTCCCAGCGCGCGGGCAGCCAAACGCCGCCGCGGGCCAGCGCGGCATACGCACCGGCCAGTTCCAGCAGGCGCACCTCGCCGTTGCCCAGCGCCAGGCCCTCGCCGTAATGATCCGCAGGCTTGTCCAACGAGTCGAAGCCGAAGTCCCTGAGCTTGGCCAGGAAAGCCGCCGGGCCCACCCGCTGCGCCAGCCGCACGGCCGGCACATTGTAAGAGCAGGCCAGGGCCTCGCGCAGGCGCACTCGGCCGTGATAGGTCTTGTCGTAGTTCAGCGGCGCGTGGCCGCCGGCCGCGAAGATGGGCGAGTCGTCTATCAGGTCGGAGGTCCGCGCGCCCTTTGAGAGCGCCAGCGCGTAGAGGAAGGGTTTCAGCGCCGAGCCCGGCTGCCGCAGCGCGGTGACGCCGTCCACCTGCCCGGCGTCGCGCTCGTCGAAGAAATCCGCGGAACCCACCCAGGCCAGGACGCCGCCGGTGGCGTTGTCCAGCACTAGCGCGGCGCCGTTGGTTACGTGGTGCGCGCCGGCCAGCGAGGCCAGGTGGTTCTTCAGCGCGCGGGCGGCCCCCTCCTGCGCGCGGCTGTCCAGCGTGGTCTTTATCTTTTCCCCCCGGGCGCGCGCCAGCGCGTAGCGCGCGAAATGCGGCGCCTCGAACAGCGCTTCCCGCTCCCGCACGGTCACCGTCTCTCCCGCTGCCAGCCGGTAATTCTCCTCGTCGGCCAGGCCCAGGTCCAGCAGGCGGCGCAGGATGAGCCGCTGCCGCGCGAAAGCCGCCTTGGGGTTGCGGCGCGGGTCATAATTCACCGGGGACTTGGGCAGCCCGGCCAGCAGCGCGGCCTGCGCCAGGCTCAGGTCGCGCGCCGGCAGGCCGAAATAATCCCGCGCGGCCGCCTCGGCCCCGGTCAGCCGCGGGCCATAGGACACGCCGTTGAAGTAGCCCTCCAGGATCTCTTCTTTGCTGCGCCCGGCCTCCAGCCGCAGAGCGGAGAGCATCTCCGAAATCTTCCCGGCGAAGGTGCGCGGGCGCGGCTCCAGCGCGCGCGCCAGCTGCTGCGTTATGGTGGAGGCGCCGGATACGGTGCGCCCGTTCCTGGAGTTCTGCCACACGGCCCGCGCCACCGAGCGCAGGTCCACGCCGGAGTGGGAGAAGAAGCGCTTGTCCTCGGCCGCCACCGTGGCGAGGATCAGCCAGGGCGAAATGTCCTGCAATTTTACCGGGGAGGAGGAGGCCTCGGCGCTGCGCACGCGCAGGGGCAGGCCGTGCCGGTCGGTGAGTTCCGGCGCGGCCCCGGCCAGGGCCGGCAGCAGGAGCAGTAGCAGCGGCGCGGCGGGGAAGGTCATCGGTGCACGCAATAGAAATCCTGCTCGGAGTAGCCGTTCAGTTTCACCCGGTAGCCGGGGGTCAGGGCCTTCACCACGGCCGGCAGGGCGGTTTTATCCGCCTCGCGGTGGTAGGCGGCGAAGGACAAAACGGGCTTGCAGCGCTTTATCAGCCGCGCCGCGCCCAGCAGCACTTCTTTTTCATAACCTTCCACGTCTATCTTCAAAAAATCCAGGCGGCCTTTCAGCAGCGCGTCCAGCGGGTACACTTTTACCCTGCGGCGGCCGGCGTAGGTGACGGGGGCGTTCACA
Organism: Elusimicrobiales bacterium; assembly: GCA_028688015.1. Classification (GTDB taxonomy): domain Bacteria; phylum Elusimicrobiota; class Elusimicrobia; order Elusimicrobiales; family UBA9959; genus UBA9959. Next base: position 70,185 of record JAQTZB010000005.1, read on the forward strand.
GTATCCTCGCCGTCTATCATAGCCGACCCCTCTCCGCGGGTGTTGAACTTTAGCGCGGCGCTGCCGGCGGCGGCCCCCAGCGCGGCGCAGCGTGCCTCTATGGCCGCCGGCTCGCCGTTCAGCCGGAGGTTCTGCCGCAAAATTTTATAAGTTTCCCGCACCGCTTCGAAGGCGCAGACTTTTTTAGCGCCGCAGGCCAGCGCGTACAGCGAGAACAGGCCGATATTTGCCCCGCAGTCCGCCACTACCAGGCCCTTTACCCCCGCGGCGTTGTATTGGTCGCGCAGGATTATGCCGTGCAGGTCGCTGAGGAAGCCCCCCAGGTCGGCCGGGGCGGCCAGCAGGAACCTGGCCGCCCCCAGCCGCACCTCGGCTTTGTCAGGGGCCAGGCCCAGCAGGCGTTTGACGCCTGCGGCGCAGAGCTCCGCCCCTGCCGGCCCCTGCGCGCGTAAGGCCAGCTCGCGCCGCAGCCTCAGCGCGGCCCCGAACTGTGCCTCCCCGGCCCGCCGGGCCAGGCCCTGGCCGGAGAAAATCACCTCAACCTTGCGGCCGTGGCGGTCTTTAAGCCCCACGCGCCCACCCTGCCAGCTTGGTATGGTCGGCTATGCCGCCGCCCGCGAAAGGGCTGAAATAGGCCAGGTAGTCCTCTACCGTGCCGGCCGAAGCCCACTTAGCGTATTCGTCGCGGGCCAGCTCGGCCTCAGCGTAGCAGGCGAACTCCAGGTAGCCGTCCGGCCGCCCCAGGTCCAGTGGCTCCAGGCCGGGCGTCTTATAGGCCTTTACATGCAGGATGGTCTCGCCCGAGGGGGCGAAACGGAAGATCTTGGTGATATGCGGGAAGGCCGTCACGAAGCCGACCCCCTCGGGGGCCAGCCGGGCCAGGGCCGCCTCGAAATCGGGTATTTTCAAGGGAGACTGCCCCCAGTCATAGCGGCCGGGGTTCTCGCGGCCTGGGATGCTGACATAGTAGACCTTGAAGGCCGACGGCCCCCCGGGCAGGCGCAGCAGGGAACGGCCGTCTATGCGGGAATTATAGGGCAGGCAGGGTTTTATGTCCACGGCTCTCTCCTTATGCTCAAGTACAAATATACAACTTTAGGGCGGTTTATATGCTAGTATCTAGGCATACCCCCCTTAGAGAGGGCTAATTTTAAGGAGATATTAACATGGCAAACGAAAAATTCATGAAAACTATGCAGCCTGACGCCGAACTGGGCGCCGTGATAGGCAACGAGCCGGTGGCCCGCCCCACCGCGGTCAAGAAGATCTGGGACTACATCAAGAAGAACGGCCTGCAGGACAAGGTCAACAAGCGCAACATCAACGCCGACGAGAAGCTGCTGAAAGTCTTCGGCGGCAAGAAGCAGGTCACGATGTTCGAACTGGCCGGCATCCTGGGCAAGCACCTGAAATAAGGCGCTCGACCACAAAAAAGGCCGCCCCTACGGCGGCCTTTTTTTTCAATTTCCCTGTTCCAGGCGGCACCCTATGATAGACCTAAAACCCATCTTCCTGAAGAAAGTCAAAAAGATCCTGGCCGGCAACGTGCCGGAGTACGAAGTGCTGGTTTACGGGGCCCGGGCCGGCAGCAAAGCCAAGACCTATTCCTACCTGGACCTGGCCATCATGACCGACAAGCCCCTGGCCGCCGCGCGCCTGGAGAAGCTCACGGCCGCCTTCCAGGCCGCGGACCTGCCTTTCCGCGTGGAAACAGTGGACTGGGCAGGCACCGGCGCCGGTTTCCGCAAGGAGATCAAGCGCACCGCGGTGGTGCTGCAGGCTCCCGCCAAGCCGTAACCCCGCGCCCCGGGCGCAAAAAAGGCCGCCACCCTGGCGGCCTTTTTGTTTTGCCTGGCCCGCCCGACCGCAGCAGGTTGAGCGGGAAACCTGAATTTCTTAGTCCCGGCGCCGGTCCTTCAACCAGGCGCTGCCGCTGCCGGCAGGCCGCCCCTTCAGGTGCTTCTTGATCTCGGCCGTTATGTCGGCCAGCTTGGCGTAATGATCCAGCGCCCTTACTTCGTTGGTGGCTATGGCTATGGTCAGGGACATCAGGGGAAACTCCCTGACATTGCCGGCCCTGTCCTTGGCGACTATATAGCCGCGCTCGCGGTCTTCGCGGCTGTAGAGGCCTGCGGCGGCGGCGTCAAATTTTTCCGCTATCGAAGCCGCCGCCTCTTCCGCCCTGGCCGGGTCGCACATCAGCACAAAGTCATCCCCGCCGATATGCCCCACGAACACATCTTCCCCTGCGAAAGAATTCTGCACCTCGGTCAGCACGCGCCCCGCCATTTTTATAGCGCAGTCGCCGTTGAGGTAGCCGTAATTGTCGTTATAAGCCTTGAAGTTGTCTATGTCCATGTAAAAGAAGGCCAGCGGGGAACCGGACCGTATCCTGGACGAAGCCTCCTCCTCTATGGCGGGGCCGCCGGGCAGAAACGTCAGCGGGTTGGCGGCGAGCAGGCGGCGCGCGCGCCGCACGGCGGCCTCTATCCTGGCCGCCAGCTCCGAAGCCTCGAACGGCTTAGGGACAAAATCGTCCGCGCCGAGTTTGAATTCTGCCGCCTGCTCCTCCGGGCCGCTGTCGCCGCTGATGATTATTACCGGGATGAAGGCCGTTTCGGGGTTGCGCCGCAGCTCGGCCAGCAGCTGGCGCCCGCCCATAACGGGCATATTGAGGTCCAGCACTATCACGTCCGGCGGGCGCGCGGAGATATGCTCGAGGGCGGCCCTTCCGTCTTCGGCAGTGCTTACCTCCCAGTCCGGCCCCTCGAAAAGGCGGGTTATTACCCTGTGGAAGGCCTTGTCGTCGTCGGCCAGCAGAAGTCTCTTTTTCATATCTCCCCCAGGCGTCACTTAATGCCGCAGCGGTCTATTACGCCGCTCTCCCGCCCCATGAACTCTTCCAGCTTGGCGGTCTGCCCCCGGGAAATGACCGGCGCTTCCTCCCGGGCGTAGTAACCGGACAAGAGGTCGTAGAATTTCTGCTTCACCTGCGGGTCGCGTATCTCGCTGCCGGGGTTGCGCGTCAGGCTGCCAACCACGAAACCGGGCTCCTTCATCTTGGCCGCCCAGTAGCGAGCCTTGATATCGGCCGCGCCGGCGTTCACCCTGTCCATCTCCTTGAAGGCGCCGGAGCAGTCGAAGCCGCCGTCGGAAGGGGCGTCCCTGAAGGGGTCCTTCACCGCGGCCACCTCCGGGGCGGCCCCCCAGTCCATATCCGGCACCGGGGGCACCTCGGAGAAGCGCGCGCCGGAGACAGCCTGCAGCGACGCCAGCACCCTGCCGGTAGAGGCCTCCACCAGCCTGGCTATTACGGTAATCTTTTCCCCTTCCTTAAATACGGTCCCTTTTATCAGGGCCTGAGGCCGGGTCTTGGCGGGCAGGCGCGCCAGCCAGCCCTCCCTGCCCCCGACCGCGGCTTCCAGCACTACCAGGTCCAGGAACTGTATACCGCTCCCCGCAGCCAGACCGGCCGCGGTCTTTTCGGTAGCAAAGCGCGCCTCTTCCTCAGCTGAGGCTCCCGCGGGGGAGAAGGCCCCCATGGCCACGCGCTCCAGGCCGTGACTGCTCGCGGCCCGGACGAGGGCGGCGGCCAGGCTGCCGTATTCACCGGAGCCCTGCGCCAGGGCGGGGAACAGTACCGCCGCCGCCAGCAGCGCCGCACCTTGGTATTTGAGATTTTTTATAAAGTTCATAACTCCCCCTAGGTATAGTCTAGTGGAAGCCGCTACGCTAATCCTCCGGATATGCTCAGGTTTTCCTCATATCCTTTGCGGGACATAAGCGGGGAACAAAAAGAAGCCCCGGGATCTCGCCCGGGGCTTTTTAATTTTTTTATTTGGCCAGGTCAGGACGCCGTCCGTCCTTCCAGCCGGGGATCCTGCGGGGGAAAAACCCGGAGCCGTACAGCGCCGCGCCGGGATTTAATCGCAGCACTTGAAGAACGATACAGACAGCGGCGGCAGAGTGAGGGACAGGGAATAGGGCCGGCCGTGCGACTGGTAGTCGCCCGCCTTAACCCCGCCCAGGTTGCCCTGGCCGCTGCCCCAGTAGGTCGTAGAGTCGCTATTGAGCAGTTCCTTCCAGAAGCCGCCGCGCGGCACGCCCACGCGGTAGCCGCTGCGCGTCACCGGGGTAAAGTTGCAGACCACCAGCACGGTGTCTTCGGCCCGCTCGCCGCGCCTGAGGAAGGCGGTCACGCTCTGCTGCGAGTCGTTGGCGTCCACCCAGTCGAAGCCGGCCGGGTTGCAGTTAAGCTCGTGCAGCGCGGGCTCGGCCTTGTAGAGCGCGTTGAGGTCGCGCACCCAGTTCTGCATGCCGGCGTGCGGCGGGTGGCCCGCCTGGTGCCAGTCCAGCGAGCGGTCGTGGTTCCATTCCCCCCACTGCGCGAACTCGCTGCCCATGAACATCAGCTTCTGGCCGGGCTGCGCGTACATGCTGCCGTAAAGCAGGCGGAGGTTGGCGAACTTCTGCCAGTCGTCGCCGGCCATCTTCCCGAGCATCGAGCCCTTGCCGTGAGTCACCTCGTCGTGCGAGAACGGCAGCACGAAGTTCTCTCCCCAGGCATAGAGCATGCGGAAGGTGAGGTCATTGTGGTGGTATTTGCGGAACACCGAGTCGCGCGAGAAATAGCGCAGCGTGTCGTGCATCCAGCCCATGTCCCACTTCAGGCCGAAGCCCAGGCCGCCTATGTAGGTGGGGCGCGAGACCATCGGCCAGGCGGTGGATTCCTCGGCGTAGGTCTGCGTGTCGCCGTAGTTCTCGTAGACCACGTGGTTGAACTGCTTCAGGAAGGCGATGGCCTCCAGGTTCTCGTTGCCGCCGTACTTATTGGCCACCCACTGGCCGGCCTTGCGGGAATAGTCGAGGTAAAGCATCGAGGCCACCGCATCCACGCGCAGCCCGTCGATATGGAACTTGTCCAGCCAGAACAGCGCAGAGGACAGCAGGAAGCTCTTCACCTCGTTGCGGCCGAAGTTGAAGATGGCGCTGCCCCAGTCCGGGTGATAGCCCTGGCGCGGGTCGGCGTGCTCGTAGAGGCAGGTGCCGTCGAATTTGGCCAGGCCGTGCGCGTCGGAAGGGAAATGCGCCGGCACCCAGTCGAGGATCACCCCCACGCCGGCCTGGTGCAGAGAGTCGACGAGGAACATGAAGTCCTGCGGCGTGCCGTAGCGGCTGGTCGGGGCGAAATACCCGGTGGTCTGGTAGCCCCACGAGCCGTAAAAAGGGTGCTCCGTCACGGGCATCATCTCCACGTGGGAGAAGCCCATATACTTCATGTAGCCGGGCAGCTCGACCGCCAGCTCGCGGTAGCTGAGAGGCAAATTATCCCCCTTCCGGCGCCACGAGCCCAGGTGCAGTTCGTAGATGGAGACAGGGCTCTTGAGCCCTACTTTCGCGCCGCGCTCCTTCATCCACGCGGCGTCGCCCCACTCGTAATCGAGCGTCGCCACCACGGAGGCGGTCTTGGGCGCCTCTTCGGAAGAGAAGGCCATGGGGTCCGCCTTCTCGGCGCTGAAGTTATCGAAGTTGGAAACGATGAAATACTTGTAATTCTGGCCGGCCTTCACGCCCGGTATGAAACCTTCCCAGATGCCGGAGGCGCCGCGCTGGTGCAGCGGGTGCCGCTCCTTGTTCCAGCCGTTGAAGTCCCCTATCACGAACACCTGCCGCGCGTTGGGCGCCCAGACGGCGAAATGCGTGCCGTCCACCCCGTCTACCGTGGCCAGGTGGGCGCCGAGCTTGTCGTAAAGCCGCAGATGGTTGCCCTCGTTGAAGAGGTAGAGGTCCTGATCGGAAAGGAGTTTTATGTTGTTGGCCATATTTGGGTGATCCTATTACTTGATAATACAATATTGACCGCACCGGCGTTTTATGGCTACCATTGGTTCATGACCGAAGAGGCTCCCCAGCCCCACAAGCGCCGCGTCCGCTACAGCGGCAAGCACCCGCGCAGCTTCGAGCAGAAGTACAAAGAGCTGGACCCCGCCAAATACGCGGATCAGATAGCGCACATCATAGCCAAGGGGCTCACGCCCGCCGGCACCCACCGCCCCATCTGCGTGGACGAAATTTTAAGGATACTCGACCCCAAGCCCGGCGAGACCGCCTTCGACGCCACGCTGGGCTACGGCGGTCATACCCGCCGGCTGCTGCCGCGGCTGCTGCCGGGAGGGCGGCTGTTCGCGGTGGACGTGGATACGATGGAAATGCCCAAGACCGAGGCGCGCCTGCGCGCAGAGGGCTTCGGCCCCGAAGCGCTGGTCATAAGGAAAATGAATTACGCCGGCGTCCTGGGCCTGCTGGGCGAAGCCGGCGGCGGCTTCGACTGCGTGCTGGCGGACCTTGGCGTGTCCTCCATGCAGCTCGACAACCCGGAGCGCGGCTTTACCTTCAAGGCCGACGGCCCGCTGGACCTGCGCCTGAACCCGGAGCGCGGGCGGCCGGCCTCCGAATTCCTGAAGGCCGTGTCGGCGGAAAAGCTGGCCGCGCTCCTGGCCGAGAACGCCGACGAGCCCCACGCCCGGGTCATCGCCGCCGCCATCAAGGCCTGCCCCGTGCCCCCCGCCACCACCGCCGCGCTGGCCGCGGTCATCAGCGCCGGACTGAAGGCGGCGCAGGGCAAGCTGACCGGGGACGAAGTAAAGAAATCCATGCAGCGCGTCTTCATGGCGCTGCGCATAGAGGTTAACGACGAGTTCAGCGCGCTGGACCGCTTCCTGCAGGCCCTGCCCTGGTGCCTCAAGCCGGGCGGCCGCGCGGCCATATTAACCTTTCATTCCGGCGAGGACCGCCGGGTGAAAAAAGCTTTCGCGAAGGGCGAAGCCGAAGGGATTTACTCGAGCGTCGCGCCCACCCCGGCGCGCCCCTCCCCCGCCGAACGGCGCTCCAACCCGCGCTCTGCCTGCGCCAAACTGCGCTGGGCCGTGCGCTCGGACAAACCGGCCGTATGAGAAAAGCTCTCCTGCTCTGCGCTGCTGCGCTGGCCCTGGCCGGGCTGGCCGCCGCGGCCGATACCGGTGAGGTCCTTCAAAAAGCAGCCAGGGACGTCCTGAAGCAGTCCAAGAAAGGCCGCAAGCTCCTCAGCGAGGCGGACACCCTCTCCCAAAAATTCGAGCGCTACCGGAAACTGGCGCACATCTTCAAGAAATACCACGACAGCAAGACGCTGGACGACGCCGACCTGCTGGAAGTGCTCAAGGAAACCGGTGTGATAAAGGGCGCCAAGCCGAAGCCGGGCAAAAAAGAGCCGCCGCCTTTCCCCACCCCCAAGTATTCCGGCAAGTACCGCTGGCCCATGGACGCCGGCGTGGTCAGCTCCGAGTTCGGCCCGCGCTGGGGCAAGCAGCACCAGGGCCTCGATATCGCCGCCGACATGGGAGTGCCGGTGCGCGCCATCGCCCCCGGAGAGGTAATTTACTCGGGCAGCCATCTCACCGGCTACGGCAACGTGCTGATAGTGCGCCACGACCAGGAGACCACCACTACCTACGCCCACAACAAAGAGCTGCGCGCGCGGAAAGGCGACAAGGTCAAGCAAGGGCAGCTCATAGCCCTGCTGGGCTCCACCGGTCACTCCACCGGGCCGCATCTGCATTTCGAATTCCGGGTCGGCAACGCGCCGGTGAACCCTCGCACGAAACTCCCCAAAAGCCGGTTCTGACCAAAACAAAGACCGCCGGACTCCCGGCGGTCTTTGTTTCAGCGCAGGCGGGCTTACTTTATCTTCGAGGTCATCTTGTCCAGCGAGCCCGCCACGTTGGCGTAGCTGCCGTTGTAGTAGTGGCTCCAGTCCAGGCAGACGGTGTTGTTCATCTCGGACGCGGCCAGCTCGTGGAAGAACAACATCGTAGAGGCGGCCAGTATGGGCAGTGAGGCCGCGCCCACCGCGGCTTCGGCCCCGTGCAGGGCGAACCGCTCAAAGACCAGTTCCAGCACCTTCTCCGTGGTCAGGATGCCGCCTTCCTTCGCCGCGTGCCAGGCGAAGTGGTGGCCGGCGCTCGCGCCTTCCTCAACGTGGCCCACGTAGACGCCTTTCACGTCGCGCTTCACTATTCTGGCGAAGGCCTCCAGGTTGCGGTCGGCCCGGGAAAGGCGCGCGGGGTCTTTTTCAAAGCTCTTGTGGCAGCCGGCCGAGGCGCGCAGCGAAAAATAGGTGGTACCCTGCAGCCAGCCGGCGCAGGTGGCGCGGCCCTGAGCGCAGTCGCGCTCGCCCAGCTTGCCCAGCATGGCGCCGCAGGCCATCCAGTACATCGGCGTGATCTCGCCGTCCTCGGCCTGCCGCTTGCACATGTCCAGCACTTCGTTGACGCAGTTGAAGCCGCGGTTATTGCAGCGCCCGCCGCCTATGCCCTTGGCGAAGGCGCGGATAGAGCCGTCCGCCCCGTTGCAGTCGTCCATGTTACGATCGCAGAAGGCGATGGCTCGCGTGAGGTGGCGGATCACAGGGGCCTTGAGGTCGTCTTTCGGGGGCTGGCTGCCGCGGACCGCGGCCGCGTCCAGGTTCTTCTGCCCCTGGTTGTCGCCCTGGCGGCTCTCTTGCAGAGCCCCGCGCACGGCGCTCCCCACATCGCCGAGGTCCCCGGCGGAGACCGGGCAGGCGAGGAACAGGACCAGCAGCGAAGCGGTTAGTTTCTTGTAGATCATAAGGGTGCCTTCCAATAGTATAATGTGGTCGGCTTGACAAGTCAAGGGCGGCTTGTGCCAACCGGCGCAAAGATTTATATAATCGTGGTATGGATCACCTTATCGCCCCCCTGCCCGCTCCCGTCGCCTTGGCCGAAGGCGCCGGCAACTTCAAGCTTGCGAACCGGCTGATAGACCGCCTGCTGGCGGGGCCCCTGCAGCCCGGCCTCAAGGAGCGACTGAGCTTCGAGCGCGAGCGCCTGGAGCGGCTGCGCCTGGCCTACCCCTACGACAGGCGGGCGGCGCAGAAAATATTGCGCGGGCGGCTGAAGAATTTCAGGAACGCCGAGCTGGACGCCTGGATAAAGGCCGGTTACGCCGCGCCGCGGCTGATAGACGGCCGCGAGCGGTTCATGTCCTCTTTCGCCTCCAACATCGTCTTCTGCGACTCCCGCTTGAAGCGCCGGTTGAAGGTACAGGATACAGCCGGGGAAGAAAGCCTGGGCAAGGCTATGGCCCGGGTGGACGAACTACTGGCCGGGGCGCCGCCGGCCCGCTACCGCGTGCGGGCGCGGGTGACGCTAACCCTGAAGAAAAACCCCGCCGGCAAGGTGCGCTGCTGGCTGCCCTTCCCGCGCGTCGGCGACCAAGTTTCGGCAGCGCGCCTGCTGGCCGCGTCCCACGAGAAATACAGGCTGGCCCCGCCCGGGGCGGAACAGCGCACCATTTACTTCGAGACGCGCGCGAAGCGGTTCTGGGCCGAGTTCGAATACGAGATCTCCGAGTGGCTGCCCGGCGGCCCGAAGCAGGGGCCCGTGCCGGCCGCCGCTAAAAGATATTTGCGGGAGGAGCCGCCGCATATAGTTTTCACGCCGCAGGTCCGCGCCCTGGCCAAAGCTATCGTCGGCAAAGAGAAGGACCCCTACGGGAAAGCCCGCAGGATCTACGGCTGGCTGACCGCCAACCTGACCTACAACTTCACCTTGCCCTACGGCGTCTTCGAGAACATCTCTGAGCGCTGCCTCGCCGACCTGAAGGGCGACTGCGGCTTCCAGGCGCTGGCCTTCATAACCCTGTGCCGCGCGGCGGGCGTGCCGGCCAAATGGCAGTCCGGCTGGGCGCTGCGGCCCGGCCGCGCAGGCTACCACGACTGGGCCATGTTCTACGCCGGACGCTGGCGCCCGGCCGACATCTCCTTCGGCACCAGCCGCCGCAGGGCCGGGCAGGAAAAAAGGCGCTGGTTCTATTTCGGGAATCTTGACGGAGGCAGGATGGTGGCCAACTCGGAGATGGGTGCGCCCCTCTGGCCGCGCAAGCGGCACTGGCGCACCGACCCGACGGACAACCAGTCGGGCGAGGCGGAAACCGCCGCCGGGAATCTCTACTACGACCGGATGAAAACCCGGCTGAAGCTGCTCTCTTACGAGCGGCTCGGCTAGGCGCTCCGGAAATCCAGCAGCAGGGCCTCTTTGGGCAGCGTCAACGCTTTTTTTCCCGGGCCGGCCAGCTTTATTCCGGCGCGGCTGCGCGAAGCGGGGCCGCAGGCCGCCAGCAGGGCGTCGGTTTTAGCGTCGAGCAGCGAGCGCACCCGCGGCAGGGCGGGCCCCAGCGCCGCGTACCTGAACTTATCCCAGAAGATCACCTGGCGCGCCAGCAGACCGCGCAGCAGCTCCGCGTAGTCGGGGGCGTGGCGGGCCATGAAGCCGAAGATGACCTCCGCCTTCTTCACGCTCGCCGGGCAGCGGTACGAGCAGGGATGCCAGCTCACCACGTGGCTGGACGCCAGGTCCAGCCCCTGGTTGCGGTCCAGGAAGGCGGCGTAGGCCGCGCGGTCGGCGGGGTTCTCGAAGTTCATCCTCGAGAAATAGTTCCACACATTGTTCAGCCTGAAATCCAGCCGGCCGGCGCCGCGGGTATTGCGCGCGGTAGCGCGCACCAGGTCCTCTTTTTTCCCGTCGCTCCAGGCGGAATACTTTTTCACGCAGCAGGCCGGGTAGCCCAGGTAGGTGCCCCAGGCCGACGGGCTCACGGCCCAGGCCTTCGCGGCGGCTATCAGCTTGCTTTTAGTCTTGCCGATCAGCACCATCTTCTTCTGGTTGTTGAAATGGTGGCCCGCCTTGGCCAGGTAGTCCTCGGCCAGCAGGTACTCCAGCTTCAGCTTGCGGCAGAGCCCGGCCAACCGGCGGAACTGCGCCGGGAAGCAGTCGGTATAGGTGACCGGCTTCATCCCTGTCAGCACGCCGGCCAGGTCGGAGAAAGTCGGGTCGTTGGCGTCTATGGCGCTCACGCCGGGGGCCAGCGGCCGCGCCAGGGCGATCCGCCCGCCGGAGAGAGCGCCCGAGGGCGCGCCGAAGTTTGCGGGAAGCGCCGCCATGCTAGCGCCCCACCACGAAGGCCAGGTCGGCCCAGCGTTTTTCCATCATCTGCCGCGGGGACGGGCGGGGCGCGTCCAGGTGTTTAGCCACGGCGCAGAGCAGTTCTATCAGGCCGTGATAATCGGAGACGGCCACATACTCCCTCCCCGGGCGGGCCTTCCCGCCGCGCGCAACGCCGTCGAGGTCGGCCATGTTGTGGTAATTGCCCAGAGGCAGGCACAGACAGGTGGAGCGCAGGCCGTAGAAAGAGAAGGCCGAGGCCTCGCAGACGCCGCCGGGCATCAGCTTGCGCTGGAACCTGAAGCCGGGGTTCTCCTTCTGGTAGGCCGCAGCCGCGTCGGAGACCAGGTTGGTCAGTTCCGGGGTGAACACGCTCATGCGGTCTCCCACGCGCACTATGGGGCCCGCGCCTATGGGCGAGTCATGCGGGAAGCTGCGCGAGCATTCCAGGCAGATCAGGCGGGCGTTTTTAGGGATAGTCCCGCTCCGGGCGGCGCCGATGGCGCCGACAAATCCCACCTCTTCAGCCCTGGTAAACAGCAGCGCGGCGTGGCCGAGCTTCCTGTCGCGCGAAATTATCTCAAAGGCGGTCAGCGCAGCGGCCACCGAGGCCAGGTCATCGCAGGCGTGGGTGTAAGCCACACCTTTCTTCACCCCGGCCGCCGGGAACTTCCAGCGGCCCAGGCAGCCGGGCGCCAGCGGGGCGGGCGCGGCCAGCCGCGCCGTCACGGTCTTGAAAGGTTTGGCCGCGGTATCCAGGGAGACGACTCTTGCGGGGTAGCTTTTTTTCAGGTCCGCGCTGAAGAGTTCCAGCTCAGCGCCCTTGAAATAGGCGTCCTGCACGCCGCCGCGGAACTCCAGTTTCACCTCGCGCCCGGCTACGGCCAGCGCCACGAAGGCCGGGTGGTCCAGGTGGGCCGTGATGAAAAGCGGCGCCGTCTTGCGGCAGGCCCGTTTGAAATCCTTCCTCGTCACCACCAGGTTGCCGCACTTGTCCTTTGCCAGCGCCAGGGCCGGCCGGCGGCGCACCCAGTCGGCCACCAGCGCGGCCGCGGCCCCTTCATACCCGGCGGCCACCGGCAGAGAGGTCACCTCCAGCAAAAACTTCTCGCGCGCCCGCAATTCAGAGGCTTCAGGTTTCTTCATGGTCTCCCCTTAATCGACGTAAATTATATCGCCCGCAGCCATGGCCTGATTCTCGGTCCAGGCGTTCAGGTCCAGCTCCAGCGCGGCCCGGTCGTCTTTGCCGTCAGGGCCGAAGCTGTAGACCTTGAACTTCTTCTTGTCCTTCAGGTAGGAAAGCGGCGCGCCAGCGTTGAACGTATCCTGCGGCACGGCCGGCAGGAACTCGGGCGCCAGCTGGGCCAGGCCTTCGGGCAGGCGCTTTTTGGCGCGCAGGTACAGCTTCACGGCCAGCGCGGCGCGCAGCACGGACAGCCCGCTGAGTCCGGCGTGGTAGCGCGGCACCAGCTTGCCGTAGGCCGGCGAGGCGATATCGATAAGCGTGTCGGCGGTGAACCCGGCCATGGCCTCCCTGGCTTCGGCCGCGCCGCCCAGGAAGGCCTTCGCGTGGGACCAGAGGCTGCGCGAGGCGTACGCTTCTTTACCCGCCTTCGCCCCGGCCAGTTGTTTCGCCACGAACTCCTCGTAAGGCGCGGGGGCGTTGGCGCGGAAGGCTTCGGCCAGGGCAGCTCCCCTGGCGTCGGCCGCCGCGCCGTATTTGGAATTGACCAGCGAGATGAACTCCGAGTCCTGCAGCTTGTTCGCGGCGTAGCGCTGCAGGGCGGGCAGCTTTTCACGCTCCAGTCGCAGCTTGTCCACAGTCACGTTCTCGCGGACGGTGTTCTTCTCCCGCTCCGTCTCCTCGGCCAGCGCGCCCCGCAGGAAATCCTGGTTAGCGGCGGCCTCTCCCAGCTTGGCCGCCAGGGCTTTCAGGTAGGCCGCCCCCGCCCTCGGGTCGCGCAGGCTTTCCGCAAAGACCGGGAACGCTTTCTGCACGCAGAGCTGCCACATCATGGAGCTGAGCAGCCCGGAGGACTTCTGGGCCGACAGCTGGGCTATCAGCCCGGCCGCGGCCAGCAGGTTCTCCTCGGCCTGCGCCCGCTGGCCGCGCGCGGCCTTGACCTTGGCGTCGAGCAGGGCCAGCTTGAAAAGTTTTACGTGGGGGCCGTATTTGGGCGCCGGCGTGCTGAGGGAAGGGGCTTCGGTTTTGGGGGCCAGCAGGTAGCCGGTGTTCGGCTCGGCGGCAGCCGCGCGGAACAGGGCCAGCGCGGGCTGGTTGTCGGCCAGCAGGGCCGTGGCCTTTTCCGACCTGCTCAGGACGGCGCCCGGCTGCAGCAGGTAGCCGTCCAGGTCGTTGGCCTCTTTTCCCTCCAGGCCCTTCAGGGCCGCGGCGGCCTCGTTATAGCCGGCGGCGGCGGGGCAGGCGGCACCCAGCAGCAGCAGCAGCGCTAATGTCTTCATAAAATTCTCCTTAAACCCGGCGGCGACCCGCAACCTTGATTATATAAAAGCCGGCGGGTGAGGGCCACCGCGCACGCCGGCGTAGAGTTTTTTTCAATTTGTATAATGTCTGGATGAAACGCAATTTATTGTTAGCAGCAGCCTGGGCCGCGCTCTGCGTGGCCGGCTTCCGCGGCCTCTCAGGGGCCGCCAAAACCCCGGAAAGCAAGATTCCCGAGGTCTATTTTTCCAGCGAGATCTCCGCGGAAAAAGTGAAGGCGGCCTACAACCGCCTGGGCTTCAAGCCCGCAGGCAAGGTGGGCGTTAAAGTGCATTTCGGCGAGGACGGCAACGAGAACTACCTCCCGCCGGCCCTCTTGAAGGCCCTGGTAACGGGGCTCAAGGGTTCCTTCGTAGAGACCAACACCCTCTACGGCGGCTCCCGCGCCGATTCAAAGACGCATATCGCCACGGCCAAGAAGCACGGCTGGGGCTACGCGCCCATAGACATCCTCGACACCGACGGCGAGACCGCTCTCCCCTACAAGGGCAAGTATTTCACCAAGGTCTACGTGGGCAAGGGCATGGCCAAGTACGGCTCCTTCCTGGTAATCTCGCACTTCAAGGGCCACGGCGGGGCCGGCTTCGGCGGGGCGCTGAAGAACCTGGCCATGGGCTTCGGCTCGCCCACGGGCAAAAAGGCGCAGCATCAGGGTCAGTTCCCCACCATCACCAAGAAATGCAACAAGTGCGGCATCTGCCCGCGGACCTGCCCCGTCGGCGCCATCAGCGCCGACTTCGTCATAGACCGGACCAAGTGCATCGGCTGCGGGAAATGCGTAGAGGTCTGCCCCATCGGGGCCATAGATTCGGCCCCGGCGGCCACCAAGGGCGTGGCCTTCCAGGAGAAGATAGCCGAATACGCGCAGGGCGTTACGGCCGGCGGCAAGTTCACCTACATTAATTTGCTGATGAACATCTCGGCCGCCTGCGACTGCCGCGCCGGCGCGCCCGCCCCGTTCATGGGCGACGTGGGCATCCTGGCTTCCAACGACCCGGTGGCCCTGGACCAGGCCAGCTTCGACCTGGTGAACAAGGCGGCCGGCCTCGACGACGCCTTCAAGCACGAGACCGGCGTCTCGGGCGTGCGCGCGCTGGAATACGCGCAGGCCATCGGCCTCGGCTCGCGCCGCTATAAGCTGGTGGAAATTAAATAGCGCCGCTCTTCAGGTAAGTTTCTTTATCAGTTCCGCGGCCCCGGGGAACTCCTTGAGCAGCGCGGGACGGCCCGCTATCTCGAAATCATCGAAGTCGAACCCGGGCGATACCGTACAACCAACGAACGAAAACTTCGCGCCCGGCTCCAGCCACGCGCCGAACCAGCAGCCTGCCGGCACGACGTGCTGCTGCACCTGGCCGGCCAGGACGTCGGGGCCCAGCACCACCCGCTCTTCCTGACCGTCGGGGAAGAGCTGCGCTATCGTGATAGGCCCGCCCAGGTGGTAGTGCCATATCTCGTCCGACTTCAGCCGGTGCAGGCGCGACTTGGCGCCGGCAGGCAGCAGGAAATAAATGGCCGTGCAGCAATTCCTGTCTCCGCTCCGGGCGGCAGAGCGGTAGGTCTCCCGGTAGAAGCCGCCCTCCGGGTGCGGCCGCAGGGCGCAGATCCTTATCAAGTCTTCAGCGGTAATGTTCTTCATTTTTATATTTTAGCGGGCGCGCCGGCCTCTTAATACAGCGGCGCGCTACCTGGCTACCTCCGCCTCTCCCCCTGCGGTGCGGCCGAACACTTCCGGCTCGTACATACCCTCGGCCAGGGCCGAGGGCCAGTAGTAGACCCCCGGTGAAGTGGCCTGCACCACGTAAGTATACTTATGCTCTCCGGCCGTCAGGTAGTCGGCGAAGATCAGCAGCCTGTCGTCGTAGCGCTCGGCGCGCTCGAAGCCGCCCCAGCCGCCGCCGCGGCTTTTGCCGGCCAGCGCCCGCGCGTCCTCGGAACTTTCCACCGCGAACTCGGTGTTCACTATCTCGAAGCCGGCCGGCACCGGGTCGTTCACCGCCACGAAGGTGCGGTCCTGCGGCGTTTTCACCGTCAGCGTGACCAGCGCGCGAGCGCCGGCCCTGAAGACCTTGCCGCCGTCCAGCGGCTTCATCTCGCGGGCCACTTCCAGCCCCTCGGCCGCCGGCCTGTCGCGCTTCTGCGGCGCGAAGCCCAGGCGCAGGGTGTAGTACAGCCGTCCTATGCCGGACTTGGAAAGCAGCAGCCTGGCCTCGTTCCCCTCGCCGAATACCTGGCCCAGCGGGAAGCTGCCGGCGGCGCCGGCCAGCGCGCGGCCCCTGAACTGCCGCTCAAGCAGGGCCTGCGGGTTGCCGCCCATCACCAGCGCCGAACCCTTGAAGTCGGGCTCGTCCTTTTCGTAGCGGCGGTAGAAGCCCTGAAAAGCGCGCAGCGCCCAGGCGTTCTCCTGCGTGGAGCGCCAGCGGCCCTTGTTCTTTTTTTCCGTAGTCAGCCATTTCACGGCTTTCTCGTCGCCGGGAAAGCCGCCCTGCGCCTGCAGCAGCGCGTCCAGCATCACGGCGGTGGTCTTTACCGCGCTGTTATGGACCCACGGCATCGGCTCGGCGTCCTCGAAGTGCAGCTGCGACGGCGAGTAGCGCGCCTGGCTCATGATCTCGCCCGCCAGTTTTCTGCTGGCCAGGGCGTCGAAGCCCAGGAGCTTGGCGGCCTTCAGCATGTAGGCCTTGGCAAGGTACGGCACCTGCGCGCGCTTGGCATAGAGCTGGTTGAAGTAGGCGCTCTGGTTGCGGCCGTGCAGGGCCAGCGCGTAAACGGCGTAGGCCCGCGCTGCGTAGTCCTCGCTGACGCTGTACGGGTAGGCCCAGTCTTTCTTCTCCTCCGCCAGGGATTTCTCCAGCCAGTCCGCGGCGCGCTTCAGGACGGCCGCGTCGGCGCGATAGCCCTCCTTCAGCGCCAGCGCGGAAGCCTCCAGCGCGTAAGCGGTAATATACGGATCCGGCCTGCCGCAGTTGGTCCAGTAGCAGAAGCCTCCGGCGGGGTGCTGGTAGTCGCCCAGTTTGTCGAAGACTGACTGCGTCTCGGCCTTCAGCGTGCCGAGAGAGCCCAGGCCAAAGGCCTCCACCAGCTCCGCGCCGGTGAGCACGGGCATGGCGCGCGACAACTTCTGCTCCAGGCACCCGTAGGGGTATTCCAGCAGATAGCGTGCGCCCTCGTTAAGGCCGCTCAGCGCGGTAGGCGAGAGTTCCACGCTCAGCTCGCCGGGCGCGCCGGGATAGGGCCGCAGCAGCTCCTCGGTGACGCTGTCGGCCGTGACCCCCGAGGTCGCGGCGTATTCCCTGGGCTCGAGGCCCTTCACGGGCAGCTTCCATTCCAGCCCGTCGGTCTCGCCGCCGGCGGCGGCGCGGAACCGGAAGACGGTCTCGCCTTTTTTTTGGGCCGTGCAGCGCCAGGCCAGCTCGGCGGCCTTGCCGCTGGCCAGCTCGGTTTCGCGGGCCGGCTCGCCCCGCACCAGCACGGCGTCGCCGGAGGTTTCGATCTCCACAGACACCTTCGCCGCCGCGGCCGAGTAATTATGCACCACCACGCCGCAATCGAAGGCGTCGCCCGCGCGGGCCAGCCGGGGCAGGGAAGGCCGCAGCATCAGCGGCTTGGACACGGTGACGGAGGTCTCGCCGGAGCCGAAGCGTTTGCCGGAGTTGGCCACCGCCATCAGCCGGAAGCGGCTCAGGTTGTCCGGCAGTTTAAAAGTCACGGAGGCCTTGCCGTCGGGGCCGGCCCTTACCGCCGGGTTCCAGTAAGCCGTCGGCACGAAGTTGGAGCGCAGGTCCACGCCGGCCAGGCCGGCGCCGCCGCCGCCGCCCCTCGCCTCGCCTTTCTCGCCGTAGCTGCGCTGGCCTATGACGTGCAGCCGCGTATCTCCGGTCAGGATATTGAGCGGGCGCGGCCCGTAGAAGGCGGAGAAAGCGTCGGGGGTGGCGTAGCCGGTCAGGCTGAGCACGCCCTCGTCGACCGCGAACACGGTAAGCTCGGCCGCCGCCGGGCTGCCGGCCTCGTCCTTCACGGCGAGGTCCAGCCGCACCTCCTGCCCGGGGCGGTAGTCCTGCTTGTCCGCCTTAAGCTCCACCGCCAGCCGCCGGCCTTCGGGGCTGACGCGGAAAGAGAGGTAGCCGAACTTGGCCTGCGGCTTTGAGAGGTCTTTCTCCCCGCCCTCGGCGAATTTCTGCTCCGCCGCGCGGCCCTTCACCAGGATCACGCTGACATAGGCGTTGGGCAGGTATTTCTCTTTTATCGGCACGGTGATGAAGTCGGCGCCGCCTTTGGTGGTCACCAGCCAGCGGTCCAGCACGCCCTCGCGCTCTACCGTCACCAGCGCCTGCGCCTCGTCGTAAGGCGACTTCACCATGATCCTGGCGGTCTCGCCAGGCTTGTAGTCATACTTCTCGGAGACCAGTTCTATGATGTCGGAGTCCTCGCGGGCCCACCAGGCGTCCCCGCCGCCGAAGACGTAGAAACCGAACGAGGCGGCGGCTTCGCGGCCCTCCTCGTCTTTGCCGCCCACGCTGAAGATATAATAGCCGCCGTCAGAAGGCGTGAAGCCCCAGGTTTCAGTAGAGGCGGAGGCGGTGAAAGAGAAGGTAGAGACGACCGTGTCCTTCACCTCGCTCACCCATTCCAGCCGCCCGCCCAGCCCGGCGCGCTGCGCGCTGAGCCACTGCCGCTTGATCATTTTCCCTTCGCCGGCCAGCCCCGCCGCGGGAGTCCCGTCCGGCCGCACGGAAATTATCTCCGCGCTCCACGGCTGCCCCGCCTGCACGAAGCCGCCGGAAGCCTTCACGCCGAAATAGAGATCGGCCTTGTGCACCCAGGCCGCCGCGCGGCCGAACAGCCGCTGCCGCTCCGGGTCGGAGACGCCGGCCTCGAACGAGGCGCGCAGCGCGTTCCCCGAGCCGCCGAATCTCTTATCCAGCTGCACCTCCAGGTTGACCCGGCCCTTGTCGTCCAGCTCGGCGGAGCCGGAACCGGCCAGTTTGTCAAACCGGTCTTCACGGAACTCGCCGCCGAAGGAGAAGCCCTCTTTGCCCGGAGGCTCGTAGTGGGCGCTCTGCAGCCGCAGCGTCCAGTCGGCCCGGCTGCCGCTCATCGGCGCGCCGAAGAGGTACCAGCCCTCTACCGCCGCGCGGAACTTGCCGCCGGCCAGGTAGGAAGCCTCCAGCGTACGCGACTTGACCTCGAAAACCGCCGGTTTGAATTCCTCCACGCGGAAACTCTCGGTGTACAGGAAGGGCCGCTCCTTGCCCTCGTAATCGCGGTATTCGCTCTCCTCGTCGCCCTCCGCGGCGCGGACGGAGGCCGGGTCGTCCTCGTAGGGCTCGGCTGCCTCCACCGTCCAGACGCCAGTGGGCGCGGCCCCGGACAGCCGGTAGGCGTAGTCGAAGGACGAGAACGCGGCTTCCACCGGCACGGTGGCCTTGAAGACGCGGTTGCCGCGCGAATCACTGACCGAGAGCTGTACCACGGGGAAATCCAGCCGCTCCCAATCGCCGCCGGAGAGCTTGCGGCCGAAGCCTTTAATTTCCACGGTCTCGCCGGGGCGGTACACGCCGCGCTCGGTGAACAGCGCCGCCGCGTAGCGCCGCGGGCGCGGGTACTGGTCGTAATTCACGGAGAAGCGCCACGGCTCCACGCCGCCGGTCCACGCGCTGTTCAGCACGGCGGTGCCGCCCCTGTGCCTGGCGAACACCCAGAGCGCGGGCCGCTGCCAGCGCTGCCAGTCGGCCACGCCGAGCTTCAGCCAGCCCGGGGCGTCGGCGAAACCCTGCTTGTCGGTGGTCCCGGTCCAGAGCGTTTTATTATCGTCGCTGCGGATCTCCACGGGCACGCCGGCCGCGGCGCGGCCGGTCTTGAGAAAACTGGTCCAGATCAGCGTGGAGTCCTGCGAACTCTTGAGGGTGATGCCGAGGCGCGTGACATTGTCCAGCGCCCTGAAAACGCCGCCCCCGGCGGCCGGCACCCGCAGGAAGCCGAACCCGCCTTCTTCGGGGCCGAAGATCCCGTCGTAGTCCAGGAAGGTCAGCAGCCGGAAGTTGCGGTCCTGGCCGGTCGGACGCCAGTCTTTCTGCTGCGCGGCCGTTACCAGGGTTTCGTCCTCCATGCGGTTGCGGTAGAACGGGATCAGGTTATCTTCGCTGACGCGGCCCTTCAGGATGCCCAGCGCGCCGGCGTTGACGGCTGTGAAAGGGTGGCGGACGGGCAGGTAGCCCTCCAGCACGCCAAAGCCGGACGGCATGTCCCAGTAAGGGCAGTAATCCAGCGGTCCCAGCGTGAACTCGGCGGCCTGACCCAGTTTGTTGCCGAAGACGTCAGTCAGTTCCGGCGAAACCCTGAAAGTATACGCCACGCCGGGTTTTATCAGATCCGGCAGGGGCAGCCGCACCACGCGGTCCCGCTGGTTGCGGTAGCCCTCGTAATTCGCGCGCTCCGGCTCCAGCGGCGGCAGCGCGCCGGCCGGCGCGACCGAAAGATTTTTATACAGCTCGGAATATCTGACCGGGTTGGTAAACCCGAGGTTGAAAGAGTCGGGCAGGCAGCTGTCGCGCGGGAGTTCTTTTACGGCAAAGGGGAAGTACGGCTCGAAATCTATCACGCGCTCTTCCGGCAGGCCCAGCCCGCCCTCCGCCGCCGGCAGGCCGGCCAGCAGGCGCAGTTTATAGGCGTGGCCGGGCTTCAGCGGGGCCGCGGGGCGCACGGCCAGCACGGTTCCGGTGGAGACCTCGTTCCAGGCGTAGGGCCAGACCTTCCTGACCTCTTCGTCCTTGGCCAGCCGCACGCCGGCCAGGGCCTCGGCGACGCTGCCGTCGGGCGCGGTCTCCTCCAGCTTCACGAACGCCCGCGCCCTGGCCGAGGCCATGGGCTGCGTGAAAGCGGCGAACAGCACGGTGTCGGGCGTCAGCCAAAGCTGGCCGTCGCGCGGCGCGCTGTCCTTTACCGCCGGGCGCGCCGTCTCGAAGAACCACTCCGCGCCTTCCCTCACCGTCAGGCCGTTATAGGCGAAGCCCGCGGCCACCCGCGCCGCGTAGAGCGTGGCCGGCCTGAGCGGCGCGGCCGGTTCGAAGGCGGCGGTCTGCGTGCCCTGCCAGCGGCAGCGGCCCGCCAGCGGCTTCAGGTCCTTGAAGTTTTCCAGCGCCGCCGAGGAAAAATCCCGGTAATTCTCGGGCGTCAGCGCGTCCTTTACCTCGAAGACTTCGAGGGGGCAGGCCTCGCCCATCTTTTCGGCCGAGCTCAGCGCCGCCATCGGCCTGTCGAAGGTGGCCGTTATGGCGCGGGCGGCGCCGGCGTCCGCCGCGCGCCCGTAAGGCGTTTTCGAGACCACCACCGTCTGCGCCGCCGCCGGCGCCGCGAGCGCCGCCGAGCATAAAATCTGTACAAGTATTTTTTTCATGGACCCCTCGTTCAACCTTCCCCCCATTATATAAAAGGGCGCGGGCGCGTTTTTTATATAATTGAACTATGAAACTCCCTCTTTTCTTCCTTATCCTGGTCCTGCCGCTGGCGGTTTTCGCCAAGTCGGTCAAGAAGCCGGAGGCCAACATAGAAAAGCGCAAGCCCGCCAAGAACGCGGACGCCCCTATAGTGCTCACCACCGCGGCCCCCAACTTCTGCCTGTTCGGCGGCCAGTCGGGCAAAAATCACAGCGGGGAGGCCGCTTTCAAATCCATAGTCTGGAAGAACGACGTGGTCTACGTGGGCGAGACGCACGACCAACCGCTCGACCATATGGCGCAGCTGGAAGCGCTTAAGGCCATGAAGATCGCCCGCGGCTCCAAAATTGCAGTCGGCTTCGAGATGCTGAACCAGACCCTGCAGCCGCTCCTCAACGACTACGCCGACGGGAAAATGACCGAGGAGGAGTTCCTGGCGAAGATCGACTGGAAGAAAGAGTGGGGCTTCGACTTTGCCATGTACAAGCCGCTGTTCGACTTCATCGTGCAGAACAAACTGCGCGCCATAGCCCTGAACGTGCCCAAGAAAGTGGTGGGCAAGATCGCCCGCACCGGCCTGGAGAGCCTGACGCCCGAAGAGAAGCAGTACCTGCCGGAGAAAGTGGAGATCACCCAGCACAAGAAATACAACGAGTACCTGAAAAGCACCTTCGGCGGCCACGGCAGCTCGCCGATGGCCAAGATGTTCACCGAGGAGAACTACCTGGCCTCGATGGCCGCCTGGAACGAGGGCATGGGCGCGCGGGTGGCCGACTTCCTGGCGGCCAACCCCGGCTATTCCGTGCTGGTCATAGCCGGCAACGGCCATCTGCTCTACAACGCCGCCATCCCGGCCTCGGTCAAGGCCCGCGCCAAGGACGTGCGCCAGGTCTCCTTCTACACCGAGACCGCAGCCAAGTGCCCGGAAACCCTGCCCAAAGAGCACAAAGACCTGGCCAACTACGTGTGGTACATCAACCACCCGCCCAAGCCCGAGCCCCCGGCCGCCCTCCCGGCCCTCAGCACCGCCACCTTATCGGTTTCCCCCTCCACTTCTACAGTGCCGGGGCAGTAGCGGGTTAAAGTTCTTTAATAAGCAGCGGCGCTCGTGGTTGGCGGCCTACCGCAGGGGTAGGACCGCAAAACGCGTTCGCGCACACCGTGCGCTCACTCGGCACTCGCCCTCCGCGCTACGCAGCGTCGGGCTCGCGACGGTTTTGCTTGTCCTACCCCTGCGGTCTCCGCTGGTTGCTCGCTTGGTATAGTACTGACAAGCATACGGAGGGGACGGCCGGGGAGGGGTTCCTGGCGACTTTGGGGAAGGGGGGTCCCGCCCATAATTTCCCAAGGGCGGGGGAAACCGCGCAACGGTTTCCCTCTGCCCAGGAGCCAGGGGCCCCTCCCCGGTTGGCCCCGACTGAGCATCCCGCGGCTCTTCTCTGATGAAAAAATTTATTAATTCTTACTACCTCGGCTATAAGGGTTTTCATCCGGACGCGCGGCGGTTTTTGGTGTTGTCGTTTTTGCAGTCGTTCGCGGGCAATATCTTCGGCCTTGTCTTCAACCTCTACGTCCTCAAGCTCGGCTATACCCGCGACTTCCTCGGCACCCTCGGAGCCATCCCCGGCCTCACCATCGCCGCCCTCTCCATCCCTCTGGCCGTCTTCTGCGCCGGCTTCTCCGCGCGCCGCAGCATCCTCACCGCCATGGGTCTCAGCCTCGCCGCCACCGCCGGGCTGAGCCTAGCCACCGGCCGCGCGCCCCTGATGCTCTTCTCCGTGGTCTCAGGCTCCGCCGGCGCCCTGATGGCCATCACCTCCCTGCCCCTGATGGCCAGTCTCACCACAGCCGCGGACCGCCAAAAACTCTTCAGCGCCCAATACGCCTCCTCCATGATAGCCGCCTTTCTGGGCAACCTCGCCTCCGGGTGGCTCACCGCCCTGTGGGCGTTCTCCCTCTGCGGCGGCGAAGAAACAGCGCTGGCCTACCGCCTCACCCTGCTCACCGCCTTCGTCCTCCTTGCAGCCACCGTCCCCTTCGCCCTGCGGCTCAAGGCCGACCGGAACCTCTCCGGCGGCGGCGGCGCGGCCGCCTTCACAGGCATGAACCTCGGCTACGCCCTGCTGGTGCTCTCGCCGCAGCTCGTGGTCGCTTTCGGCGCCGGCATGATCATCCCGTACCTCAACATCTTTTTTAAAACCGGGTTCGACCTGCCCGTCTCCGGGCTCGGCTACTGCATGGCCCTGATGCAGCTGGCCATGGCCGCGGGGGCCATGGTGGGCCCCTTCGCGGTGGCCCGGCTGGGCCGCGTGCGCGCCTTGATCACCTTCCAGGCCCTCTCCATCCCCTTCCTGGCCACCATGGGCTTCTCCGGCTTTTTGCTGCCCACGCTGCTGGCGGCCTTCGCCCGCACCATGCTGATGAACGCCGGCTGGCCCATCTACAGCGTCTTCATGCTGGACCATTTCCCCGCCGGGCAGCACCAGGCCATCAGCGCCCTCTACACCACCGCCTGGAACCTCACCAACAGCGCCGGCGCCAAGCTGAGCGGCCGCCTGCAGATGGACTTCGGCTTCACGCTGCCGTTCCTGATCACTATCACCTGCTACTGCGCCGCCACCCTGCTGCTATCGCGAAAGTTTTTGAAGGAAGACAGCAAAAAAGCCGTAATCCCGACGGCCCTCAAGGAGGAACTGGAATGACCGAAGATAAAAACCCGGCGCCGCCCCCGCAGGAACCCGCCCGCAGGCTGGCCCTGCGCGGCGCGCTCTGGACCCTTGCCGGGCTGGCGCTGGTCTCGTTTTCGCCGCTGGCCGGTAACCTGGCCGGCAAGCAAGGCGGGGACGAAACCGCGGACTTCCTGGCTGCCCGGCTGATGACCATGTTCATGCTTTCCATGTTCGGCTTCCTGCTGGGTTTCCCCGTGGCCGCGCTGTCGGCCAGGAACGCCACCGGCTATTGGAACGCTTTCAAGAAAGGCGTTATCTCCGTCTCGGCGGTGATAGGCTTCAACCTGCTGATCCTGCTTTTTTCCGCGTTCAGTTTTCTCTTCTTTCCCTACAAACCCGTGTTGCCCTCCGAGGCGGCCTTCACGTTCTGGTTCGGCTTCACCGGCGCGGCCGGGTTCGCCGTCTTCGGCGGCCTGGGCGGCCTGGCCCGTTACGCCGCCCTGGGCGTGAAGCCGCCAAAAGAAAAAAAGCCAGCCGATTAGAGGGGACGCTGCTTCCTATCTTCCTAACGAGCCGGCTTAACCCCAGAACGCAATGAGAAGGAAGTGCGGCCGCCACTGTAACGGTCAGGATGTGGCACATAAATTGCTCCGTTTTATTTAATGTCCATTACGATCACCCCCAACCTCCGCAAACCCGCGTTATTCTTATTGGCGCTATCCCTTGCCGGCGTCTGCAGCGCCGGCCAGATGGAAAACCTGCGCGTAGGCGGTGCCAGGTTCGGCTATTTCAATTTCGGCCTGGACGGGGCTGTCAGGATCCCCGCGCCGCCCAAGCAGCGCCCCGCCGGACTTCTGCCCCCGGAAGTCGCCGCCAAACTGCCCGCGCTCGGGATCAAACTGGAAGAGGAAGACCTCTGGCGGCTGCAGGAGATCTATAATTTATGGCGCCAGGCCGGCGCCGGCCTGTGGCCCGGCCTCCAGGGACTGGAGACCACCCCGCTGCAATTCTCTTTCCCCCACAAATATAATATCCTTCTCGGCCATCCCAACCCGCCGGCGGACTGCCTGCCGTTCTCGGACCGGCTGCCGGCGGCCAGCTTCTGCTACAGGAAGGACGCCGCTTTTGCTTTCGGCGGCCTGGCCGGCCCCGTCAACGGGATCCCCACGGTCTCGTTCAATACGCTGGACGCTCAGGACGAGTACGTGAACCAGCTTTACCCCGGCAACAACTACAAGGCCGATTACCTGCAGACCATGGCGACCGTCAGCCACGAGCTGCTGCACGCTTTCCAGTACCGTGAGAAGAAATTCCTGCCGCAGGAGAGCGGCTACGGCGGCCTGTCGAAAGTGGATTACCCGTATACCGACCCCGAGCTGAACATGCTGGTCGGGCTGGAGGGCAGGATCCTGGCGGCCGCTCTGGACGCGGGCGACGCCGGCGGTTTGGCGGAGCTGGCGCGCGATTTCATGGCCGTCCGCGCCGAGCGCCACTCGCGCCTGCCGCCGGCCATGCCGGTGCTGGGCAGGTATATGGAGCTGGTGGAAGGCACCGCGCAGTACATCAGCTACAAGGTCCAGTACGGCGCGCATGCGGCCGTTACGCCCCTGGCCGAAACCCTGCTGGACCCGCGGTTCCCCGGGTACGCCCCCAAGGATACCGCCGCCGCGGCGCTGAAGGCCCGCCTCGGCGCGCTGCACACTTACAATTACAACAAGTTCGCCACCTATACCTACCAGACCGGCGCCGCGCTGGCCCTGCTGCTGGACAAGCTGAGCCCGTCGTGGAAAAAAGATATTTTCCGTACCTGCTCCGGGAAGGGCCGCGGGCTCGACACCCTGCTGGAGGAGTTGATAACCCCCGACAATTCCCCCGCCCGCCTGGACCGCGCTAAGGCGCGCTACGGCGCGCCGGAACTGCTGGCGGCCGCCGAACAGGACCTGGCCGCGCTGCTGGCGGAGAACAAGCGCCTGATAGACGCCTTCCGCGCCGCGCCCGGCCCGCGCGTCCTGCTGGCCTTCCCGGGCGCCGCCGAGGATTTGACCATCTACGCGCCGGGCAGCATGGTAGAGTACGCCGGCGAGCGCCTTTATGACAAGGGCTGCTCCGCCATAGAGTACCAGGGCGCGGCCGGGGAGATAACTTTCGCCAGGGCCGTGCCGGTGCTGCTGGACAAAAAGAACGCCACCGTGGAGCTGGCCCTGCCGGCCGGACTGCAAGGCGCCCCCTCGATAACCGCCGACTCCGCGGTCCAGTCCGGCAGCGCTACCGTCTACGCGGGCAATGTCGCCTACGACAACGGCCTGTTCAGCTGGAAAGGCGCCAAACTCGGCGTCACTGAAATCGACGGCAACACCATCCTGACCTTCTACCCGGCCCCGGAAAAATGAGCCCCGGCCGTCAAAAGGAAAAGCCCGCCGCAGCGGGCTTTTTCTTTGCAGCAGGGTACGCTACTTCCTCCGGAAGTTGATGCGGTAGGGGCGCAGGCCCATGGCGGTTTCGAACTTGTGGTCCTCGGCCTCGGAGATGTGGTTGAACACCGCCATGGTTTCCTTGCAGTTCTCGACGCACCACTTAGTGGCCTGGTAGAGCGCGTCCTGGTACTGCGGCTTGGGCAGGCGCCTGTCCAGGCGCAGCCAGGTGATGGTGCTGCACGGCTTGCCGTCCCAGCGGCGGTTGTCGTAAAGCGTGGCGATGCCCACGTTGCGGTCCCCTTTGAAGAGCAGGACGCTCCTGGTCTTCTTGAAAGCAGCCAGGTATCTCTTTGTTTCGGCTTTAAAAGACCTGCCGTACATGCGCCCGTCGGCGGCGGCGTGGGCGGCTATGCTCTTCTTGGTAATGTCGAGGGCCTCTTTCAGGTTCTCAGGTTCGCGCGCTGTGATGGGCGAATTCTTGAGCCGCTTGCCGGCGGGCTTTAGGCTTTTGCCGTAGCCGCCGAAGACGCAGCGCACTATGTAAGGCCCTTTGACCTTATGCTTCAGCACGCCGCCGGAGGGCCGGAACGGCTTGAAATCGAAGAAGAGCACCGGCACGGATCTGGGCCAGTCCACCGACGCTATCAGTTTATCGTCGATCAGCGCGTAGTCTTTGACGTGGTACATCACGCTGTTCTTGTCCTTGGCCATCAGTTCCAGGTGCTTCATGCTTTATCCTCCTTGGTTTCTGTCGCGTCAGCCCTCGCCGCCGCTCTAAAATCAGCCCGCCGGGCTCCGCAGGGCGGCAAGTTTCTCCCTGGTCTCCAGGAACTCCTTATATGAGGCCGGCTTGCCGCTGAGCCTGGCGCTCTTTTGCAGCGCCGCCTCCGCCTCTTTAAAACGCCCCAATATCCCGAGCGCCAGCGAGTAATGTACATAGGCGTTGTAATAGTCGGCCTTGAACTTAAAGAATTCCTCCCACGCGGCGACAGCGCGCTCCGCCCACAGCCTGGCAAGGCGGGCGCGGCCCTTGCTGGCGTGATCGTAGGCATAATTGGCGGCGCCCACGCCCTGCGAGTAATGAGCCCAGAAATGACCGCCTGCGGCGGCCTCCAGGCCCAGGCGGTATTGCTTATCGAACTGCGCCGTGTGGTAATAATATTCATTGCGCGTGGAAATGTTTAATTCCCACCGGACCCCGCTCAACTTCTTCAAAAGCCCGGCCAGCAGCGCGCAGCTGCGCCGCTTCAGCGGCTTCAGGCGGGCGCCGCCCAGCGCTTCGGCGTAATCGCCAAGCACCATGGCGTAAGTCCGGGCTACCCGGAAATCACGCGGATATTTCCGGTAGCCGGGCGTGAGCAGCCCCATGGCCTTTCCATAGTCCGCGTCCATTATCGCCCGCCAGGCGGCCTTGTAGGTCCGTGCCCAGTCCAGGTCCGTCATCCTTCCCGGGGGGCTGACCAGGCTGGTCCTGTTCTTTGAAACGCTCAGCGCGCGCAGGGAAAACCCGGCCTTTGTGAAGAAGCCCATGGAGGCCGGATTAAACCCGTCTATCCCGGCGCCGGCCACCGGCCTCATTTTCTTTTTCAGCAGCAGGAGCAGCAACCTTTGCGCGTGCCTGCGTTCAAAAACGGTAAGCCGCGGGTCCAGCCAGATCCAGCCTACCCCGGTAATTATCCTGCCCTCGTACTCCTGCTCGGACAGCAGCAGCAGCCCCACGCGCGCCTTGCCCCTGAGCACGCTGAAGGCGTTGCCGGGCCGGACATGGGCTTTGATATAAGCCATGCCGGGAGCCATCTCCGCCGCCCAGGTTTTTCCGGGGAAATAGGGTTTAAGGAAGGAGCGGGTAAGGACCTTGCGGTAGGTCTTCAGCAGCCCGGCCATATTCCCGAAGGGCTCCGTTCGCAGCCCCGTCGGTATTTTGGGCTCTGGAGGGATGCGCAGGTCCGCCCTGCCGGTCAGGTAAGTGAGCCGCACCTTGTACCTGGCCGGGATATTCCGGTTCAGCGTTCCGTAGACGTCCAGGACCGGCCTGCCGGGAATGAACCGGAGGGTATTAACGCCCGGCGGCCAGGTCCCAGCCAGCATTTTCCCGTCGACGCGGGAAATATCCCTGACCTTGCGGGTCAAGATCCCGGCCGCGATGTCCGTAGTTTTTATTCCGGGTTTAGCTTTCATAAATGATTTGCTGCCGCCGATGACTTAGGGGCATTCTGCCGGAAGCGGCGGCTCAAGCGGAAAAGAAAAAGCCCGCCGTGGCGGGCCTTTTCGCGCGGGCGGCGGCCTATTTGGGCATCGGCTGCGTCCACACGGCGTAGCGCTCGCCGTAGGTGGCCAGCGTCCAGCCGGCGCCGGGGTTCCAGCCCCAGTTCTTGCCCAACTTCAGGATCACGCGCTGGTTGTCGCCGTCTATCACGGCGGCGTAAAGCTCGTTGGTGGCCTCCAGGATGCCGATGCGGCTGGTGGAGGTGAGGCCGGCGGCCTTCCTGACGTTCAGGAGCGCCTGCAGCTTGCCGCGGTAGTCGGCGCCCCAGTCGAAGAAGTGGGGCCAGAACACCGACGGGATGCCGGGGTGCGTCAGGATGTAGGCGTAGCCCATCAGGCGCTGCGTCTTGTACTCGGCCGAGGCGTTGGGCAGGAAATTCACGTCGCGCGGGCTGGTGTCGTGGTTCTCCACGAAGGTGACCGACTTGGCCGGCCACCAGCCTATCATGCCCGAGGGGCGGGCCCCGTCGCGGAGCAGCTCGTAGCGCTCGGTCTCCACGGCCGAGACCAGGTTGTAGCGGGTGGTGAAGTCGAAGACGGTAGAGGCGTTCTTCTTGTCGGAGGAGCTGTCGGTGGAGTCTATCCAGTTGGCCAGCAGCTGGCGGTTGGCGTCGTAGAATTCCCCCACCGAGAAGACGGGGTTGGACTCGCGGTCGTACATCCCGACATAATAGCCGGGGTAGCCCTTCACCATGTCGTAGCGCCAGCCGTCGAAGCCGACGGTGTTCTTGAGGTAGCGCAGGAACACCTTGGTATCCTCCTGCACTATGGGAGCGCGGTGATCGAGGTCGCGGCAGCCGAAGTCGCCCTGGCCCTCGTCGTCCAAGGGGCTCTTGGGCGAGCCCTGCCACTCGTCGTTGCGAACTATGGTGGTTGTGGGCCAGTCGGGGTTGGTGTAGTCGGCCCAGTCCTTGGTGCCGTTGCGGTGGTTGAGCACTATGTCGGCCACCACCTTCACGCCGGCCGCGTGCATGTTCCTCACGGCTTTAAAGAGTTCTTCCTTCTTGCCCCACTGCGAATCCAGGTTGTACCACTGGTTGGGGTAATAGCTGCCGTTGGAGACCGGCGGGAACCAGACCAGGTCGAAGCCGGCGCGGCCCACTTCGGGGGCCTTGTCGGCCAGCACGCCCCACCAGCCGCGCGGCGGGTGGTACCAGTAGTCGTCGGCGAACCAGTGGAAGCCCTGCAGCAGCACCAGCTTGCTGTGCTCGGTGTCCACGCGCTGGGCCTTGCCGGGCTTGTAGACTCCCTCGGCGTAGAGTTGCTTGGCCTTGAGCCACTCTGAGCGCGGCACGCTGAGCGGGGAGTTC
This sequence comes from Elusimicrobiales bacterium, assembly GCA_028688015.1. Taxonomy (GTDB): domain Bacteria; phylum Elusimicrobiota; class Elusimicrobia; order Elusimicrobiales; family UBA9959; genus UBA9959. Next base: position 99,782 of record JAQTZB010000005.1, read on the forward strand.
TCCAGGCGCTCCGGGGCGGCCTCGGGCAGGTTGAATTCGTAAGGCCCCGCCTCCGCCCTCAGCAGGTCGGCCGCGGGCCCCGCGCGCAGGGCGGACAGACCGGGAATTGAAAGTATGAAGGCGGCTGAAAACAGTTTGAAAAGGCTGGAATTTGAACGCATGCGCTCTCCCCTGTAACCGGCTATAGCGACATTATAGTATACAGCGCGCCCCCGAAACAGCAAGTACCTAAAGTCCTAAGGCTGGCTGGGCCCCCTCAGCAGGAGATCAGGTCCACGCTGAAGGCGGCCTCGTTTATCACCAGGTTCAGCGTCTGGCCGGAGGCCTCGCCGTAGATATAGTTGCTTTCCAGCAGGGCCTCGTTCCAGCGCTTGAACTCTTCGCGGGGCCAGGCCCAGACTTCCACCTTGTCCGCGTTGCGCACCTCTTTCTTCAGCACTTCGCGCTGGCGGCGGCCGGCGGGCTCGTCTTCCTTAAGGATGACCAGCCGCCCGTCCTTGATGCGCCGGGCCACCTTGGTGAGCTTGTTCAGCGCCACGTTGCCGCATTCCACCCAGACCTTGATGCCGCCTATGCCGTCGGGCACCATCAGGTCGGGCACGAAGCCGATATCGGCCAGGGCGTGGTCGGACGGGCCCGGCTCCACCGGCTCGCCGTCGAAGAAAAGAACGGCCGCGGCCAGGCGCAGCGCCAGGTGCTCGTGGGTCTCCTCGTCGGTGCCGACTATGATCACGCGGCGGCTGCCGCCGTTGATGTTGAGCTCGCAGCGCAGGGTCATATTAAAGTTTCTCCGCCAGGGCCAGCGCCGCCTCGGCGCGCCGGGCCGCCGCCCCCTTCATGGGTTCGAACACGGAGCTCTTGGCCCCCTTCAGGGACAGTGTCACGCTGTAGGGCTGGCCCAGTTTTCCCGCTATCAGGCCGTAAGCCGTCAGTTCGGCGAAATCCTCGGCCCAGGACTTGGCCCCGTAGAGCGACACGAACGGGCTGCCTGCAAGGCCGGTATAGGCGCCGTAGGCGTCGGAAAGTTCTATCCTGGGGCCGCCGCCGAAACCGTAGAAAGTGATCTTATCACGGAACAGGAAATCGTTGCGGGGGAAGGGCTTGGAGTAAGACTCCCAAGTCTCCGTGAAAAGCCCGCCGTCGGGCTTGGCGGCGGCGCGGTAGCGCTCCGGCTGGTCCTGGTCCGTGTACGGCGTGACGCCCTCGATATAGTCCAGCGCGTGGGCGGCCTCGTGGAAGAGCGCGTAAGCCAGGCCCTTGTATTTCGCCCCGGCGTCCACCGCCACGGCTTGGCCGCTCTCAGGGATAAAGCAGCTGCGCTCCCTGCTGGTCATGGTCTCGGAAAGCGTCTCGCGCAGCGCGGCCGGGTTGAGGATCATGGTGAAATACAGCCGGCCCGCGCCGTCCACCACCCAGCTGGTAACGCCGTAACCGGTGAGGCCTTCCACGAAATATAAACCGGCGCATTTCTCCCGGAAGACCCGCCCGTACGCCGGCGGCATCAGGGCCAGGTACTCCAGCAGCAGCGCCTTCTCCCCCGGCGTCGGCAGGTACGGCTTGTAGCCGGGCTTGCCGTCTATCTGCCGGTAAATTTCCAGCAGCCGCTCCGGGATAAGGCCTATCCGGTCCTCCAGCGAGGCGGCCGGGGAATAGCTGTAAAGCTCCAGCCGCGCCATCTCCGGCAAGGCGGCGGGCTCCGGCTTACCGGAGCACGCGGCGGCCAGCAGCAGCGGCAGGAGGAGCAGCTTTCTCACTCGCCGGACTCCTTGGCTTCCCTGGCGGGGGCGGCCTCGCCGTCGAAGTAAAGCCTCATCACGCACCTGGCGCAGTCGAACTCCAGGCGGAAGCGGCGGCCCTCGCCGTCCTCCAGGAACATAGCCTCCACCGCCTTGCCTTTCTTGCACAGGCCCAGCCGGCGGCGCAGGCACAGCTTGGTGATCATCAGCGGCTTGCCGGCCAGGTCGGCGCCGCCCTCGGCCGCCATGGCGATCTCCTTCACGCCGTGGCGCTTGTAGAAGGCCGCGGCCGCGGCGTTGAGCACATTGGCGTTGAACTCGAGCTTCTGCTCCGGGTACGGGTAATCGTTAGCCGTAAGCTTGATCTCTTCCCGCGCGGGAGGCTTTGGCAGCGCGGCTTCCAGCGCGGCCAGCGCGTCGCGCCGCAGGTCGTTAAGGGCGGCCACCGGCAGGAAGTACGGCTTGGACAATTTCAGTTCCAGCGCCTCCAGCCAGTACTCGGTCTCGCCCAGCTTGGACAGCTGCTTGCGGATGGTGTCCAGGGCCTGCTCCGGCTTCTGGGCGGCGGCTTTCACGCCGCGCCAGCGGGCCTCGCCCGCGGCCCCGCGCTCGTCGGAAGCTTTCAGCGTGAAGCCGCCGTCGACCTCCGCGAAGACCAGCTTCAGCGCGAAGCGCCGCTGCGCCCCGCGCTCGAGCGAGCGCAGGAAGTCCTTGTCGAGGTTGCGGTAAATGGCCGTGCCGTTCTCCATGCCCTTGAGATTGTCCGCGCGCACGCGGCCCTCCAGCACGCCGTTGACCAGCGAGCCGGCCAGCTTGCCCGTCTTGTCGAAGTAGGAGATGCCGTCGCCCGGGTGCAGGCGCGCGGCGTTGTGCAGCCGGAACGAGCCGCTCTTCACGTCGGTGGCTGGCCCCAGCGCCTCGCCCACGAACTTGGGCGTATCCGGCGAGGCGATGTCGGCCGGGTTGCCGTCTATGTTGTATTCGGTGTAGCCGCGGTTAAAGGTCTTGGCGGGGTCCGGCTCGAAGGCGGCGAAACTTTTGCCGAGCGAGGCGCGGGCGGCGCCCTTCTTGGCGATGACCTTGTCCAGCTCGCGCCGGTAGTAGGCGACGATATTGCGCACGTAGTCGCGGTCCTTCAGGCGCCCCTCGATCTTGAACGAGGTGACTCCGGCGGCGGCCAGATGGCCCAGCCGCCGGGAAAGGTTCAGGTCCTTCAGCGACAACAGGTGCTTGTCGGCGCAGACGGTCTCGCCCTCTCCGTCCTTGAGGGTGTAGAGCTTGCGGCAGGGCTGGGCGCATTCGCCGCGGTTGCCGCTGCGGCCGCCGAGGAAATAGGAAAGGTAGCACTGGCCGCTGTAGCAGACGCACAGGGCGCCGTGCACGAAGGTTTCCAGTTCCACGGTGGTCGCGGCCCGGATGGCCTTGATCTCGGCCAGCGTCAGCTCGCGCGCGAGGATGACGCGCTTGAAGCCGGCCTTCTCCAGGAACAGCACCTTCTCCGGCGTGGTATTGTGCGCCTGCGTGCTGGCTATCAGCGGGATAGGCGGCAGGCCGCCCTCGAGCAGGCCCATGTCCTGCACTATCAGCCCGTCGGCGCCGGCCTCCCACAGCGAGTGGGCCAGCCGCCGCGCGCGCGGCAGCTCGGCGTCGGACAGGATGGTGTTCAGCGCGGCGTAGACCTTGGCGCGGTAGCGGTGCGCGTGCCGGGCGAGCTTCTCGATATCGGAGAGGCTGTTGCCCACGGAGATGCGCGCCCCGAAGCGCTCGGCGCCGATGTAGACGGCGTCGGCGCCGCAGTTCACCGCGTCCACGCCGCAGGCCAGGTCCTTGGCGGGAGCCAGAAGTTCCAATTCGTTCATAGTTAAACCTTTCGGCGCCCGGGCGCTCAGACGGCCCCGGCCCGGCCCGGCAGGCCGGCGTAGTCGGAGTCTATCTTGTAATACTGGTAGGTCAGCTTCGCCACTTTCGCTATAAAATTCTTGGCCACGGTGTAGTTGGGCGCCTCGCTGGTCAGCACCGCTATCACGAAGTCTCCGCGCGGAGAGAACACTATGCCCACGTCGTGGCAGTTGCGGCGCAGCAGGCCCGTCTTGTGGCCTATCTCCCAGCCGAGCGGCAGGCCCTTGCGCAGCCGGCTGCGGCTCTTGGTGTGCTTGAGCACGTCCAGCATGAACTCGCTGGCCTCGCGGCTGACGAGCTCCCCGGCGTAGATGCGCTCGAGCAGCGAGCCCATCTCCCGCGCCGTGGTGTAGTTCTCGCGGCGCACCGGGCGGGACGACAGGCTCATCCCCTCCGGCGTGATATTGGTCCGCTCCAGGCCCAGCGCCCGGAAGCCGGCGGCGAGATAGTCCATGCCCACCGCGTCTATCAGCATCTTGGTCGCGGTGTTGTCGCTCTCGGTGATCATCTTGTAGATGATCTCCATCACGGAGAGCGACGTGCCGTCGCGCACCCACTTCAGCGAGCCCGAGCCGCCCACGCGGCCGCTCCGCGTCAGGCGGATCTGCGTGTCCAGGCTGAGCTGCCCGGCCTTTATCTTTTCAAAGATGGCAGCCATGATAGGCACCTTGATCAGGCTGGCCGACGGGAACTGCCGCTTAGAGTTGTAATCCCAGGTCTTGCCGGTCTCGAGGTCCTTGATGTAGATGCCGACGCGGCCGCTGTAGGAGCGGGAAAGCTTCTCGAGGCCCGCCACCATGGCCAGCCACTCGGCGTCCCGGATGGGGGACTCCACTACCTTCCTGGGCTCCGGCTCGGGCGCCAGGCTGCCGGTGATCAGCTGGCCGGCGCGCCAGACGGCGAAGCCGCCGCCCGCGGCCAGCAGCAGCGCCAGAGTGAGCTTGCCCGCCAGGCGGTAAAAGCCGCCCCCGCGCGGCCCGGGGGCCGGCGCGGGGAGATGGCGGGGACGCTGATGATCGTGATGCTGCTGCAAGCTGTGATCCCCGGGGAGGCGCTACTGCACTTTCAGAGTCAGTTCGTCGCCTTCGCCCTTGTAGTCCACTTTCAGCACGTCGCCCTGCTTCATCGTGCTGTTGAGCAGGAACTCCGCCATCGGGTCCTCCAGGTATTTCTGCACGGTGCGGATGAGCGGGCGGGCGCCGTAGTTCGGATCGAAACCTTTTTTGACGAGGAAGGTCTTGGCGGCCTGCGTGATGTCGAACTTCACGCCCTTGGCGTCGAGCTTCTTGCTCACCTTCACCAGGCTGAGCTCCAGGATCTTCTCGGTGTCCACCTCGGTCAGCGGGCGGAACACGATGACCTCGTCGATGCGGTTGATGAATTCCGGGTTAAAGACGCGCTTCACCTCGTCCATCACGGTGTCCTTCATTTCCTTGTAATCCTTCTCCTTGTCCTCGGCGGGCATGAAGCCCAGCGTCTTGCCCTTGGAGATCAGGCGGGCGCCGACGTTGGAGGTCATGATCAGGATGGAGTTCTTGAAAGAGACCTTGTGGCCCAGGCTGTCGGTAAGCGTGCCTTCGTCCATGATCTGCAGCAGGATATTGAACACGTCGGGATGGGCCTTCTCGATCTCGTCGAGCACGACCACGGAATACGGCTTGCGGCGCACCAGCTCGGTGAGCTTGCCGCCTTCCTCGTAGCCGACGTAGCCGGGGGGCGCGCCGATGAGGCGGCTCACGGAGAATTTCTCCATGTATTCGCTCATGTCGATGCGGACCATGGCCTCCTCGTTGCCGAACAGGAAGTCCGCCAGAACGCGGGCCAGCTCCGTCTTGCCGACGCCCGTAGGGCCCAGGAAGATGAAATTACCGATGGGCCGCTTGGGGTCCTTCATACCGGTGCGGCTGCGCTTGATGGCCTGCGACACTATGGTAACGGCCTCGTCCTGGCCGATGAGGCGCTTGTGGAGCTCGCCTTCCATGTGCTGCAGTTTCTGGGTCTCGGTCTCGGTCATGCGGGTGACCGGGATGCCGGTCCACTTGGAGGCGATGCCGGCTATATCTTCTTCGGTCACTTCCGGGAAAACCTTGTCGCGGCCTTCGCGCCACTTCTTGCGCGCGTCCTCGAGGGCCTTCTTCAGCTCTTTCTCGTTGTCGCGGAGCTTCGCGGCCTTCTCGTACTCCTGGCCGTAGATGGCGGCGTTCTTTTCCTTGGCGGCCTCTTCTATCTCCGCCTCCTTCTCCTTGAACTCCGGAGGGGCGACAGACAGCTTCAGGCGGGCGCGGCTGCCGGCCTCGTCGAGCAGGTCGATGGCCTTGTCGGGCAGGGCGCGGTCGGTGATATATTTGTCGGAGAGCTGGGCCGCGGCGAAGATGGCCGCGTCCGTGTATTTGCACTTATGGTGGCTCTCGTACTTGTCCTGCAGGCCCTTGAGGATCTCTATGGCCTCCTCCACGGTGGGCTGTTCCACGACCACCGTCTGGAAGCGGCGCTCGAGGGCCGGGTCGTGCTCGATGTGTTTGCGGTACTCGTCGAAGGTGGTGGCGCCGATGCACTGCAGCTCGCCGCGCGCGAGCGCGGGCTTGAGCATGTTGGAGGCGTCTATGGCGCCTTCGGCCGCGCCGGCGCCGATGACGGTATGCAGCTCGTCGATGAACATGATGATCGAGTTCTTGGCCTTACGGATCTCCTCGATGATGCCCTTCAGGCGCTGCTCGAACTCGCCGCGGTACTTGGTGCCGGCCACGATGGACGCGAGGTCCAGCGAGAGCAGGCGCTTGCCGATGAGCGTATCTGAAATTTCGCCGGCGGCTATCTTCTGGGCGAGGCCTTCCACGATGGCCGTTTTACCCACGCCGGGCTCTCCGACCAGGACGGGATTGTTCTTGGTGCGGCGGCCGAGCACCTGGATCAGGCGGTCCACCTCGTTGGCGCGGCCTATGACGGGGTCCAGCTTGCCCTCCTTGGCCATCTGGGTCAGGTCGCGGGCGAACTCGTCGAGGATAGGGGTCTTGGTCTTGCCCTTGGGTCCGGAATGCGCGTGGCCCTTGGCGGGCGGGGTCTGGGACTCTTTAGGGGAATCTTTCTGCTCCATCTCGCCTAGGATGCTGAGCACTTCCTCGCGGACGGTCTCGAGCTTGAGGCCGAGGTTTTCAAGGACGCGGGCGGCCACGCCCTCTTCCTCGCGGATGAGGCCGAGCAGGATGTGCTCGGTGCCGATGTAGGAGTGGCTCATGTGCTGGGCTTCTTCCACGGCGTATTCCAGCACCTTCTTGGCGCGCGGGGTAAAGGGGATCTCGCCCAGCAGCATCATGTTGTCGCCGGTGCCCACTATCTTCTCTATCTCGGCGCGGACCTTGCGCAGGTCTATGCCCAGGTTCTGGAACACCTGGCTGGCCACGCCCTCGGAGAGGGCTATGAGCCCGAGCAGGATATGCTCGGTGCCGACGTAGTCGTGGTTGAGGCGCTTGGCCTCTTCCTGCGCTATCAGTATCACGCGCTGCGCCCTGTCGGTAAACCTGGTTCCCATGTGATCCTCCGTGCTTCGATGCGGAAATCTGTATTACTGAATAAATAACTTCGGCGAAATATACCGCGCCGAAGTTATATTATGACAAACTTGGCGGTCATTTCCAAATCGGGCCGCCCCGGCGCGGCCCGGCCCGGGCGATTTTTGGTATCATAGGATTTCACCAACATGAAGATCGGCATCGTCATTCCCTCTTTCAACGAGGAGGCCTGCCTGCCCGGGCTGATACGGCAGATAGAGGCGCAGCACCTGGGCGCCGACATCTGCGTGGTGGACGACTCCCCGGGCGACGCGGCCGCGGCCGCGCTGGCCGGGCTCGGCCTGCCCAACCTCTCCGTCATCCGGCGCGGCAGCAAAGGCGGGCGCGGCTCGGCGGTACTGGAGGGCTTTCGCCATTTTTTAAAGGGCCCCTGCGACCTGCTGGTCGAGATGGACGCCGACCTCTCCCACCCCCCCTCGCGCCTGCCCGGGCTGATAAAAGAAAGTTTGGAAAAGAAGACCGACCTGCTGATAGCCAGCCGCTACCTCAGCGGCAGCTCCGTGGGCGGCCGGCCGCTGCTGCGGCGCTGCTTCTCCCGCGCGGCCAACGGCCTGGCCGCCCTGCTGCTGGGCGTGCCGGTGAAGGACTATACCAGCGGCTTCCGCGTCTATAGCCGCCGCGCCGCCGAGGCCGCCGCCGGCTGCGGTCTCTCGGGCACCGGCTTCATCGTGCTCAGCGAGATCCTGGTAAACCTCTACTACCGCGGCCAGAGCGTGGCCGAGGCGCCCGTGGCCTTCACCGAGCGCCGGAAAGGCGAAAGCTCCCTGGACTCTAAAGAGATCCTGGGAGCCTTCGCCGGGCTGCTGAAAGTCTGGCAGCTGAAAAAGAAACTCGCCAAAGCCGCGGCGGCCTAGGCCGCCCGCACGCGCACGCGGAAACCTTCCACAGACTCTACCACCACCTCGCAGCCCTCTTTGATCTCTCCGGAGACGCTTTCGGCCTCCCAGAGCTCGCCAGCCACCAGCACCGTGCCCCTGGGGCTCAGCGCCGTCTTGGCCAGGCCCCGCTGGCCGGATATGCTCTCTATGCCCGTCACCACCCGGCGCAGCTGCGCGCGCAGCGCGACGGCGGCCACCGTGGCCACCACCGCGATCAGGCCCACCACGGCGCTGACCAGCATCGGGAAGGAGACCGCGAGCCCGCCCAGCGAGGGCTGGTTGAACAGCATCAGCCCGCCGAGCAGTACCGATATCGCCCCGGCCAGCGTCAGCAGGCCGTAGCTGACCACCTTGATCTCGGCGACGAAGAACACGAAGCCCAGCAGGATCAGCGCTACGCCGGCGAAGCTGGCCGACAGCGTCTGGAAAGAGTAGAACGCCAGCACCAGCGCCACGGCCCCCACCACTCCGGGCAGGATCAGGCCGGGGTTGTAGAGCTCGATGAAGAGCCCGGCCGCCCCGAGGCTCATCAGAATCATGGCGATATTGGGGTCGGTGACGGCGGCCAAAAACTTCTGGCGGCGCGTCTGGCGGAAATACTCCACGGCCGGGGCCGCGCATTTGAAAGTGCCGAAGTCTCCGGCGGAGCGCCCGTCGGCCTTGGCCAGGAACTCCGCGATATCCGCGGCCACGAAGTCGGCCACGCCGGCCTTGACGGCCTCTTCGGCGGGGATGGAGTCGCTCTTGGTGACGGCCTTAACGGCCCATTCCACGTTGCGCCCGGACTTCTGCGTGATGGACTTCATGTAGGCCGAGGCGTCGTTGAGCACCTTGTCCTCCATGGGATCCTTCTTTTTCCCTTCTTTGCCGTCCTTGCCTTCCTTGCCGCCGGGCAGACCGGGCAGGCCGCCGCCGAGCATCACCGGGTGCGCGGCTCCTATATTGGTACCGGGCGCCATGCCCACCAGCGGCGAGGCCATGGCGATGAACACGCCGGCCGAGGCCGCGCGCGCCCCCGCGGGCGAGACGTAGACGGCCACGGGCTTTTTGGAAGCCAGCAGCGCCTTGATGATCTCCCGCATCGAAGTATCCAGGCCGCCGGGCGTGTCCAGCGCCAGGACCAGCAGGTCCGCCCCGCCGGGCCCGTTCACCTTGTCCACCGCCCCGGCGAAGAACTCCGCCGCGGCCGGGGTTATAACGCCGGAATACGGCGCCACCAGGACGGTCCGGACCTCGTAAATTATTTTCGGGGCCGCGGCCTTCGGCGCGGCTGCGGCGCCCGCCGGCAGGCAGAGCGCGGCGGCGAGGATGAGTAGATTTTTCATATAGATATCTCCCGTGGCTTGCTTTAGGAATTATACCTTTTGGGGAAAAGAAAAACCGGCCGCCCGCGGCCGGTCTTCCCGCCCCCGGGAGCGCTTTAGGCCAGCACCTTGCTGACGGCCTGTATCAGCTGCTCCACTTTGAAAGGCTTCTCGAGATAGCAGTTGACCCCCTCGCAATCCGCGTGCTCCCTGGCGCAGGGCGTGCCGGTCACCAGCAGGCTCTTCGCGCCCGCCTTGGCCTCGTTGAAGAGACGGATCAGCTCGGTGCCCACGCCGTCGGGGAACATGAAATCGGTTATCAGCAGGTCGAACTCCCCCTCGCGCAGCAGCGCGGAGGCCTGGGCGAAAGTCTCCGCCGGGGTCACGGCGTAGTCGGTCTGGGAAAAGATCTTCGCGTACAGGTTCAGCATCGCCCTGTCGTCGTCGGCCACCAGTATTTTTACAGGCATAGTCCCCTTTGCGTTAAGACATGCCCCGGACCGGACCGCTGCCGGCCCCCTCACCCGGCTATAGTGTAACACTTGTTACATTCGCGGGTAAGGGGCGCAAGGCCCAGGCGGGCATCGTTATTGGACCTAGACCCCGGGTAGGCCCCGAATTGATAAAATAAACGCGTGAGAAAATTATTTCAAAAGCCGGGCCTGGCGGTGGCGCTGGCCGCGGCCGCTGTTTGCCTGCCGCTGCTGACGCTGCCTTTCGTTTTCGACGACGTCATGTCGGTCGCGGATAACCCTTGGCTGCGGGAACTTGGCAGCCTCAGGCACCTGTTCGGCCCGGCCTACACCCCCATCTTCCGCAACGAGGGTTTCGAGCCGCTCACCTTCCTCCCCATCATGCTGTTCGGCAGGGCGTTCGCCTGGCAGCCGTGGGGCCTGCACCTGCTGTCGCTGCTGGCGCACTCCGCCTGCTCGTGGGCGGTCTGGCGCCTCGCCCGCGAGCTGTTCTCCGAAGAGCGGCCGGCGCTGCTGGCCGGGCTCTTTTTCGCGCTGCACCCGGCGCAGGGCGAGACCACCGTGGCGGTCCTGTTCTCCGGCACCATCTTCTCGGCGCTGTTCTTCCTGCTGGCGCTGACCCGCTTCGTCTCGCGCGACGGCCGCGACGGCCCGGCGGACAAGGCGCTGACGGCGGGGCTGTTCCTGGTCTCGCTGCTGTTCAAAGAGCGGGCTTTCCCCGGCCTGCTCCTCTTCGCGCTGCTGCCTTTCCTTAAGAAGGGCGGCGGGGCGGCGGAGCTAAGGAGGCGACTGCCGGAGCTGCTGGCTTTCGCCGGGGCCGCCGCGGCTGCCCTGTTGGCGCGGCTCGCCGCGGGGCGCGTGAGCGCGCTGAGCGCCGCCGACCTGGACCCAGCCTTCCTGTTCGCTAAGCTGGCCGCCTACGCTAAAATGATCTGCCTGCCGTTCTGGATCTCCCCGGTGTACCAGAAAACCGCCGCCTGGGGCGACGCAGCCGGCTTGGCAGCGCTGCTGCTGGCGGGCGCAGCGCTGCCGCTGGCCGTTAAATACGGCGGCAGAGGCGGCCGCGGCTACTCCCCCGCCCCGGCGGGCGCAGCGCTGGCCGGCCTCCTGCTGCTGCCCTACCTCAACCTGCTGCCGGTAGCCGACTTAGCGGAGTATCTGAAGTCGGTCTTCGTCTCCGGCCGCTACCTCTATCTGCCGCTGACGGGCGCGGCGCTGGTCTTCGGCGCGGCGGCGGAGGGCTTCGCCGCCGAATGGCGGCGCCCGGCGTCGAAAGCGGCTGCCTTGATTTTGACCACCGTCCTGCTGCTCGTCTTTATGGGGGTCTCGGTCAGCCAACGCCTGATCTGGCGCAGCGACGCCGCGGTCTGGGCCCGGGCCGTGCGCCTGAACCCGGACAGCGCCTGGGGCAACTACATGCTCGGCACTTCCTATCTGGAACAGGGCGACGCGGCCGACGCCGTGCCGCTGCTGGAGAAGGCCGTCTCGCTGGGGCCGAACCGCGGCGTGCTGTCGAACTCGCTCGGCGCGCTGGCCGCCGCCGCCCTGATGCAGGGCAGGCCGGCCGACGCGGAGCGGACCGCGAAGCAGGCTCTGAGGGTCTGGAACGAGAATTACGACGCCTGGAACACGCTGGGCGCGGCCCTGGCCGGGATGAACCGATTCGCGGAGGCGGAGCAGGCCTTCCTTGAGGCGGCGCGCTCGCCGCTCACTTCCGGAGCGGCTCTGGCCAATCGCGAACTGGTGAAGCGGGCGCTCAGCGAGCGCTCCGGAGCCGGGCCGCGAAAGGCCGGCAAGTAAGGCTCACTCCCACGCCGGAAAGACGGCGCAGCCGCCGCCGTCCACGATACAGATGTGAATTTTCTTTTCGCCGCAGGCCGCGCTGACCGCCGCCGCGGTGGCGGCGAGCCGCGCCGCCGGCGTCAACCCGCCCGCGAACGGCAGGCCGGCCACAAAGACCACACCCCCGCGGCCGCCGCCGCGCCGTTTCATGGAGGTTTTGACCTGGGCGGCCTTGCTCCTGAACTTGGCGGCCAGCCGCTTTACGGCGCCCTCGCCCAGATCCACCCCGACGAAGCGCACCTCGAAATCGTATTCCAGGCCGCGGCGCGCAGCGCGCAGGTCGGCGGTCCGGCCCGCGGCGCGGGGCACTGCCGCGATCCCGGAAAAACCTTCCCCGCGCAGGAACAGCGCGGCGCTGAGTTCGGCGAGGGCGGCCTCCAGCCTGCCCGGCGTTGCGTCGCCGGGGAGATAGCCGGAAGCGCACAGCGCCTTCTCGGGCGGCAGGCCCAGCGCCCCGGAGACGGCCGAGAAGAACGCCTCCAGCCCCGCGAAAAAACCGGGGTCGCGCCGCGCGGCGGCGCGCAGCTCCGGGCCCGCGGCGGCCAGGGAAAGCCGGACCGCCGGCGGCAGCCCGGAGTCCGCCAGCCGGCGGTCGTACGCTGAAAGGCGCACGCTAGTTTTCCTTTAGTTTCTCTACGTAGGAAGCGTGGAACTTCTTCATCTTCTCGACCAGCGCCTGGATGTCCTCGCGCGGCGGCAGGAAGGTGGTGCGGAAGTGCAGCGTGCCGGGCTCCTGGCCGAAGCCCGAGCCGGGCACCACGCAGATGCCGGTACCCTCGAGCAGGCGCAGGCAGTACTTTGAATCGCGGGCAGCTTCGTATTTGTGGCGCTCCTCGGCGCTCATCGCCGCCGGGTCGGTGCCCTTGGGGTGCGGCAGTTCGAATTTGACGAAGGCGTACATAGCCCCCTCGGGGATATTGGTCTTCATCCCCTCTATCTCGTTGAGACCGCGGCCGAGGATGCCCGCCTTGGCCTTCAGGTCGCCCAGGATGGCGGCCTTCTCGGACTCGTAGAGGTCATAGCTCTCGTCGCCGGGCTTGGGCGGCTCCACCATCAGGTATGTCACCACCTGGCCGTCGGTGTTGGAGCAGAGGCCGATGGACTGCAGCTTGATCATCTCGGCGTAGACGTCGTCGGACATGTTGCGGATCTCCAGGTAGCCGCCGCGGTGGCCGCATTCCCCGAGGAAGCCCTTGGAGACGGAATGAAAGCTGAACAGCGTGACGTCCTTCTCGCCCAGCTCGTGCATTACCTTGGCGAAAGAGTGGAACTGCAGGCCCTCGCCGTAGACGTTCTCCTGGTAGACCTCGTCGGCGAGGATGGCCAGGCCGTGCTTTTTGGCGAAGCGGATGACCATGCCGATGTTCTTCTTGGACAACACCGCGCCGGTGGGGTTGCCGGGGTTGATGACGGCCAGCGCAACGGTGGTGACGCCGTTCTTTTTGGCCTCGGCCAGGCTGCGCTCGAGCTCCGTTTCATTGAGCTCCCAGCGGTTGGCTTCGTCGAGGAAATAGCTCACCTGTTTGGCGCCGTAGAGTTCCAGCGTGGCGCTGTAGAGCGGGTACTGCGGGATCGGGATCATCACGCCGTCCGACGGCTTGTTGAGCAGCAGCGTCAGCGCGGCCTGCACGCCCTTGGACGCCCCGTCGGTGAGCAGGATGCGGTTCGGGTCCGCCGGGATACCGTCGCGCCGCGCGATGAAGTCTGCCACGGCCTTGCGGATGAACGGCATGCCGGCGCTGTGAGTGTAGGCGCCGGTGCCGTTGGGGTTCTTCTCCAGGATCAGGCGCGCGCGGTGGATGGCGTCTGCGGGGAAAGCCTTGGAGGCGCCGGGGTGGTCCATCAGCGCCGGATATTCCAGCAGGCTCAGCACCTGCCGCACGAAGGTCAGCGGGCGCTGCTTGAGCGCCTGCGGATTGCCTATATTGCAATAGATGATCTTCTTGCCCTGCTCCTCCAGTTCCTGGGCCCGGATGACGATCTTGCCGCGCACCGCGTAGTGCGCCTTTAGAAGTTTCGCGTTGACATCGGAGAGTTTTACCATAAATTTATTATATAAAACCGCGCCGCTTACTTTTTAACACCGGGGTAAATCAGTTTAGAGGTGTCGAAGCCCAGCTCTTGAGCGCGGGCGAGCAGCCGCTCCAGCACGGCCGGGGGCAGCTCCGGCGAGCGGCCGAGGATCCACAGGTAAGAGCGGTCCGGCCCGGCCACGAGCGAATAGGAGTAGGCCTCTTTGTCCAGCTCCACGATATTGTAGCCGCCGTAAAAGGGCCTGAAGAAGCTGACCTTCAGCCGGCCCGAGGACGGGCTGCCGGTGAAATAGGCGCGCCCCTCGGCCTCTTTCCACTTATTCTTCGCTTGATCGAAGCCCCTGTTCAGCACCTTCACCCCGCCGTCGGTTCGCAGGGAATACTCGGCGGTCACGCTCACCAGGCCGCGCTCGAAGGAATGGTCCAGGCGGGCGATCTCATGCCAGGTGCCCAGGTAGCGGGCCAGGTCGAAGCCCTCTACCGTAGCCACCCCCTCGGGAACGGAGGCGCAGCCGGAGAGCAGCAGCGAGCAGAGCAGCGGGAAGATCCTCTTCATTATTAATTTATTCTACAAAAACGGCCGGAGTTTGCCCATTGACACGCGCGGGCGGGTGCATTAGACTATTACTGTATGAAGTTACATAAACTCCACCTGTTACTCCTGGCGGCCCTGCTGGCGCTGCCGGCCGCCCGGGTCTGCGCCGCCCCCCTTGAGGCCGACGCTGCCTCTGCAGGCGAACTGTTCGACGGCGAGGGCCGCTACACGGGCACGGCCGCTGCGGCCGGCAGCTCGGCCGAGGGCAAGGCCCGCCTGCTGGAGGCGCTAAAAACCCGCCTGGTCATCCACGACCGCGGCGTTCCCGCCGAGGGCGAGCGCCTCAACGCCCTCCTCTCGCGGGTGCTGGACACGCCCACCGGGCGCCAGTTGGCCGTGGAGTTCCTGCAGGAGGGCGCCAGGGCGGAGATCTCCTTCGACATCATCCCGGACACCCAGGTCCTGGAGATAAACGGCAAGAAGACCTTCTGGACCAGCGGCGGCCACGCGCATACGACCATGAAACCGCCGCAGGTGCACCTTAACGAGGCCTATCTGCAGGCCAAGCCGGAAGACGCGCCGATAACCCTGGCGCACGAGCTGTTCGGCCATACGCTGGAGCGCAAGCGCGCCGAGCGCTACGGCGTGCAGGACTCCTACATCTTCCACCAGAACGAGGAAGCCAACGCCGGGCTGGTGGGCTGGACCGTGGGCGCGGAGCTGGGCGAGAAGATAGACAACGGCTGGGCCTGGATCTACATGGCAAACCCCGAGGATTACCACAAGCGCCTCAAGACCAACCTGGCCTATTACGCGGGCACGCTCAGCACCGAGGAGATGAAGGACCCGCTGCCCGTCTACCAGGAGCGCCTGGCCGGCACCGACGCCCTGCTGCTGCGCCTGCCGGTGAAGAAAGAGCAGAATGAAATCTGGCTCAGGATCATAGACCACCTGGTCAAACTGCACAAGCTGGTGGAGGAAACTTTCAAGTCGCTGGTGGAGGAGATCAAGGGCATCATAGCGTCCATCCCGGGCAGCGAGGCCCGGCTGGGCGAGATTCGCGCCTACCTGAAGCAGCTGATAGAAAAATGCGCCGGCAGTTCCGGCCAGGCCTGGGTCGCCTCCCTGAAGCGCGAATCGGAGAACGAGTATTTCCGGGAGCGCGAGCGGGTGATGGACGAGCGCGCAAAAGCACTGGGCACCATGATGCTGGGCAAGACCTGGGAAAGCGAGCAGCCGCCGCCCAGGGCCGGCCAGGTGACCTGGCCGCAGCTCAAACAGCTGTGGAAGGACGAGCAGGCTTCGAACTGCGGGTGGAAACCATGAAAAAACTACTGCTACTGCCGCTGTTGCTGCTGACCGCGGCCGCGCCGGGCGGCAAGGAGAAGGCGGCCGTGAAAACAACGGAAAAGATAGCGGACTTCGCCACGTATACCGCGCCGGAGGGCTGGGCCGCGGAGGAAAAGATCGGGCAGGGCGACCCGCAGGCGCGGCTGGAAAAAGGCCTGCACGTCATCACCGTCCGGCTGGCCGGCGGGCCCGGCTCGCGCTACAAGAGCCCGGCCGAGTTCCAGGGCGGTTTCGAGGCCCGTTCGCTGGGCGGCAAGCCGGCGGAGAAGGCCCGCACCGTCATAGTTTCCGGGGCCAGGGTCATGGTCTACCGGCGCAAAGTGCCGGTGGCGCTGCCGCCCCCGGACGAGAGCGGCCCGGCCACACTGACCAGCGAGGAGTTCTGCGTGCTCCCGGCGGGCAGGCGGTTCTTCGTGCTGAGCTACTCCTATGGCGACACCACCCCCGACCCGGCCTACGACGGGGAGAAGGCCTGGGCAGAGTTCCTCAAGTCCTTCCGCGCGAAGAAGCGCTAGCGGGCGAGACAAAAAAACGCGCGGCCCCTTGCGGAGGCCGCGCGTTTTTTTACGCCCGGGCGCTTTACTTCAGCTCTTCCTTGATGTGGCCCCAGGCCTTCTTCAGCTCGGCGGAGAGGCGCTTGAGCTCGGTGGCGCTCACCTTCTCCAGCTTGCCGTAGCGCTCGGAGACTTCGTCCACGATCTTCTCGTAATCGTCTTTGTCGAGCTTCTTTACCTTCTCGACTTTTTCCAGGATCTCGCCCTTCATTTTCAGCGTCCAACCCTTTATGGCGTCGCGGTTCTTGGCGCCGCGCTTGCCGGTGAGGAAGTAAGCGCCGATGGCGGCCAGCGCCGCTATGCCTATGCCCGTCCCTATAGCTTTCTTTTTTTCCATGTTCTTGTCCCCTTTTGAATTTTAGCCTTAATGAATACTACCAAATCCCCTGCGGCTCCTCAAAGCCGCGGTCAGGGCTGCCCGGGCTTCGGCAGGCGCGAGTCCAGGTCTTTAACCAGGGCCTCCAGCGCTTCCACGCGCGCCTCCAGCGCCGTTACCCGGTCCGGCTGGGCCGGCTGGGCGGCCGGCGCCGCGGCGGCGGGGCCGGGAGCGGCCGCGCCGGAAAAGAGGTGATAATAGCGCTGCTCTTTCTGCCCGGGCTGGCGCGGCAGGCGCGCCACCAGCGGTTCGGCGGCGGCGCAGAGCTGCTGCAGCAGCCCTTCCACCTCGGCGGTGCCGGTAAATTCGCAGAGCCGCTCGGTGCGCGTCTTCAGCTCGCCCGGGGTCTGCGGGCCCCGCAGCAGCAGCACGGTCACGATTCCTGTCACCTTCGGGTCTTCGGTGCCCAGCAGGCTGCCGATGTCGTGGCGGAACTTGGGCACCCGCTCGCCCGGTATCTGCTGGCGCTGCAGCAGACCCTTCTCTACGAGGGACTGGACGGCGCGGCCCAGCGAATCCACGTCCAGAGTCATCACGGGGTCGCGGCTGCTCTTCTGGTTGCAGGCCAGCAGCAGCGAGTTGAAGGTGAGCGGGTACTGTTCCCGCGTGGTGAGGGATTTTTCCACCAGGGAGCCCAGCGCCCTGGCTTCGGCGGCGTCCAATTGGGTGATCATGCGGATATTCTACTTAAAAAAATATGGGCCGTTGGACCTAATATTTACAAGTGCCAACGGCCCGGGCGCATTGCCCGCCCGGCGCCTACAATATAGAAGCGTCTTTGCCCGTTAAGGAGGGCTGCGTACTGATGAAATTATTTATTTCCCTGCTTATCTCTTTAGCCTTTTGCCCCGGCCTCTCGGCCTTCGAACTGCAGGGCGTCCGGGCCGCCCAGTTACCCAACCTGCCGCAACTAGATATCCCGCTGCCCTCTCCCGCGGCGGACGCAACGCGCGCGGCCTCCGCCTACGCCGCTTACCAGATCAACGGTGTAGAGGTGGTGGTGCCGCATATCGGCAATGGCTACAATTTATTGGCCGTCTCGCGCGCAGGCGAAAATTTTGACGCAAAGCTGCGCGCCGCCTTCGGCGCGCCCGCCGGGGCCAAAGCCGTGCCCGTGCAGCCCCAGTCCAAGGCCGAGCTGGAGCTGGCCGCCGCCAACCCCGGCGCGGCCATAGTCTCGCTCAACGCTTTCCTGCCGCCCAACGCGGCCGCGCTGTTCAACCGCGAGCCCAACTTCGGCGGCCCCAACTGCTTCAACGCGGCGCTCACCGCCGCCGGCCTGATGGAGCCGCGCAAGCTGCGTCACGTCGGCAACCCCGAGGCCGACCAGCTGCTGTCGATGTATTTCAAGAAAGTTCCGTCCTCCTCCCTCAAACCCGGCGACGTGCTGGTGCTCAACGGCGGCGACCACGGCGTGTATTACCTCGGCGGCGGCCTCATCTTCCACAAGAAGAGCTACCTCAAACACCACCTCTACCGCATAGCGAAGCTGGAAAAGGCCTACTACCCGGAGCCCAACGAATGGAAGCCCGGCCCCTTTGACGGCGGCAGCCCCTTCAATAACGCCGAGGAGATCCGCCAGACCGAAGCCTGGCGCCCCACCGGCGCGACCTACGGCTACGGCCAGGCCTCGGCCGAAGAGACCGCCAAGGTCAACACCATTTTATTCCTGACGGAACAGATAGAGAAACAGGCCCCCAACTGGGCGCTGGCGAAGAACCTGGGTTATTTCACCGAGAGGCTCATGGAGAATTTAGTGTCCGACTGGAGCGCGCTGGGCAAAAGCCCCAACCCGGTGC
The DNA here is from genome assembly GCA_028688015.1 of Elusimicrobiales bacterium. Taxonomy (GTDB): domain Bacteria; phylum Elusimicrobiota; class Elusimicrobia; order Elusimicrobiales; family UBA9959; genus UBA9959. Next base: position 118,130 of record JAQTZB010000005.1, read on the forward strand.
TGCGCGCCTACTACACCCGCCTCGCCAGCTTCCGCGACCAGGCCAACCAGAGCATAGAGACCGAGCTGCTCTCGTCGCCGCACGCGCAGGGTAACGCCTACGAGATCCTCAAGGGCGTCTGGCTGCCCCGCAACGATTACTCCCGCGGCCTGGTAAGCCAGCTGCTGGCCATCTACGGCAAGGATCCCGCCGGCGTGGAAAAAACCCTGGACGCCATCGGCGCCAAATTCGAAGGCTCGCCGCTGGAGCAGATCAAAGCCGCCAATTAACTAACATAGACCCGATGAAACAACTCATTAAACATATCCTCTCCCTGTTCCTGATCCTCCCGCCCTCGGCCTACGCAGCCACGGCCTACGAAACCCTCGGCGCCGCCGCGCCTGCCCCCGCCGCCTCCCCCGCCCTCCCGCAAGCCGCCCCGGCCGACGAGAAGTATGCAGAGTCCGCCGTCAGCTACACGGCGCGCAACGCCAAAAAGCTGGCCGCCCTGGCGGGCCGGCTGACGCAGATAAATTTTGTAGACGGCGGCATGGACGGGCAGGACAAATATTTCTACTGGGGCGCGCCCTCGATAGTGCGGCAGGTGACGCCCGCGCAGACCGGCCTCATCCGCCACTGGACCTCCAACGGCGTGGTGGACGGCACCCCGGTGGTAGACCTGATAGTTAAGAGCGGCCTGCTGAAGGCCGGGCCGCGGCCTTATATCATTCCCGAATCCCACCGCGCGGATTATTACCAGGATTTGCACGGCGTCTTCTTCACCACGCCGGACTTCCGCCCCGGGGACCTCTGGATGGGCCTGCAGCCCGACTCCGACTACGTGGATTTCGTCGTTGACCCGCGCATGGGCGCGCTGTACCTTGCCCCCGGCAATTACCTGTTCCCCTGCCCGCTCAAGCTGCCCGAGTGGCTGGCCGCGGAATACAGGAAGTGGAAAGCCTCCGGCGGGCCGATGCCCTCCGGCATGAAGTTCACCTTCGACCAGGTAGAGCGCGAGGGCGGCCTGCAGGACGCCCTGGACATCCCGGTGACCGTGGTGCGCTACCAGAAGGGCGGCCGCGTGACGGTGCTGCGCCCCGACCTGCTCGCCAAACCCTATTGAGGCAAAACCTTTACAAAGCAAAAACCGCCGGGCTGCCCCGGCGGTTTTTATTTTCCGCGCCGCGGTTTATTCCACGCCGAGCAGCTCCACCTCGAAGAACAGCGTGGCGCCGGGCGGGATCACGGAGCCCGCGCCGCGCGTGCCGTAGCCGAGCTCCGGCGGGATGATCAGCTTGCGCTTGCCGCCTATGCGCATGCCGGCCACGCCTTCGTCCCAGCCCTTGATCACCTGGCCCACGCCCAGATGAAAGCTGAACGGCTCGTCGCGGTCCACCGAGCTGTCGAATTTCTTGCCGCCGCGCAGCGTGCCGGTGTAGTGCACCGTCACCGTCTTGCCGGCCGCGGCCACCGCGCCCTGCCCCGTCTCCACGTCGAAGTACTGCAGTCCGGACTTGGTCGTTATCGGTTCGTCTGACATTTTTCCTCCTAGCGCTGGGGCTTGGCCGCCAGCTTGTCGTCGTATTTATCCACGCTGTAAATGTTCTCGAGCGCCAGCCGGGGCGGCCGGTCGCCCTCGCCGGCGGCCTGCTGCGCCGTAAGCGCCGACAAATCCTCTGTCTTTTTGCCGACGATAATGAGCGTCAGCACCTGGTTCCCCTCGGGGATGCCCAGCGCCAGCCGCGCGGCCTCATTGTCGAAGCCGGCTATCGGGTGGGCCACCAGGCCGAGCTCGGTGGCGCGCAGCAGCAGGGCGGAGACCGCCATGCCCAGATCGAAGAGGTAATACTCCCGCTCCTTGATCACGCAGTCGTAATCCTTGCGGGCGAACGCGGCTATGATGAGCGGGGCGGTCTTGGGCCAATCGTTGGCCTTGGCCAGGCAGGCGTGCAGTTTCGCGAGCGCCTCCGGCGACTTGGCGAACACGAACTTCCACGGCTGGTTGTTGAAGCACGACGGCATCAGCCGCGCGGCCTCGCCCAGCTCGTCCATCAGCGCCTGGTCTATGACGGCCGGGCCCAGCGCCCGGTAGGCCCGCCGCTTCTGTATAGCTTCTTTTACGTCCATGATAAGCCCCCTTTGCTCAAAGCCCGCCGCCGGACGAGCAGGAAAGTGAACATCGCCCCGTTCGAGACCGTCAGCACCAGCGGGTAAAGCCAGGTGGACGGCGTGTACTGCTTTATCGCTATTATGGAAAATAAAGCGCCGAGGCAGGAAAAAAGATAACTGGGCGCCATCTCCGAACCGGGCTTCAGCCACGACTTGCGCACCGTGGGCAGGTAGCCGATGGTGTCGATGAAGCAGACTATCAGCACCGACCAGAAAGGGGTTTTGGTCGCGGCCCACAGCGGTATGGCGGACAGGGCCACCGCCAGGGTTAGCCAGTCGGAACGCCTGATGTTCTTTTCGCCCTTGAAAAAACTGATGGCGACCAGCAGGAAGCAGGTGGCCGAGCCGAAGCCGCGCGCCCAGGAGCCGGGACCCGCGCCCTCGGCGACCTGCGCCGCGAAGCCGATGGCCGAGATGCTGCCCCAGATGAGCCAGGAGAAGAGGTGCGGGCGCGTGCGGCCGCGGGCGATGTCGGCGAAATAGCCGGCCCGGGAGGCCACCATCATCGCTATGGACAGCGAGCCGAAGAGCAGGTGCGATTCTGGCATGGTCAGCGTCTGGCCGCTTTTTTGAGGGAATCCCAGAGCTGCAGGGAAAGCTTCTTGGCGCGCCAGCGGGTGCGGGCGAAGAAAGGCAGCTTGGCCACCTTCACGTCTATCATCTCGTAGACGCGGGCGTCCTGTTTGGCGCAGAGCTTGAGCTGGAAGTCCACGATGTCGGCGAAGAAATTATTCTGAAAACCCTTGTCGGCCTTCAAAGCGGACAGCTGCGCCGACGCCTCGGCGAAGCGCCCGAGCCGGCGCAGCAGCTCGCCTATCAGCAGCCTGGAGTTCTCCTGCTCGGCGCCTTTGCAGGCGGCGGCGCAGGCGGTAAAATGCTTCAGCGCCAGTTCCAGGTCCTCTTTCAGCAGGGCCGGCGAGGCCTCCTCCTGCCACGAGGCCTTAAGGAAAGTGTTGGCGAGTAAATAATCCGGCTTGCCCAGCAGGCCGTAGAGCACGCCGGTCTTGTAGTAAGTGCTGCGGGTCGCGTGTTTGAGGTAGTCGGGCGAGGCGGCTATGCGCAGCGCGCGGGCCAGCTCGTCCTTGGGCAGGCGGGAAGAGTAGATGACCAGACCGCAGCCGGGGCATTCCGGCAGCCGCCACGGGCCGGGCAGCGCGCCCAGGGGCTTGAGGTCCAGGCGCATCTCGTAGTCGGCGTCGGGCACGTCGAGCTGGGCGTAGAAGTCGCGCCCGCACAGCGGGCACTTCATCTCGCGCTCTACGACCTCCGCGGCGCCGGCCGGGGCGGCCAGCGTCAGCAGGAGACAAAGTCTAAGCAGGAAGCTCTTCATCGTTGACTTAAATATTAGCACACAGGGGACGTTCTTAACTATTGGATTATTTATTCACATCACGGTGCAAAATGGTGATAATTAGTCCAATAGTTAAGAACGTCCCCTCTTCCAGCGCGCTCAGGGGTTGCGCGGGTTGTCCTCGTCGCCGTTGATGTGGGAGAGGGCCGAGTTCTGGCCTTCGGCGGCGCGCACGCGGTCCATGATGGTCTGCCAGGAAGGCCGCTCGCCCATCGTGACGCTCCTCAGGAAGGCCACGTCCACCTTGGCGCCCACGTCGAAGGCGGCGCCGATGCCGGTGGTCATGATATCAAGGTTCGTGGTGCCCTTGGGGTCGGCGGCAGAGCGCTTCAGGCGGAAGAAGGCGGTATTGTAATAGGCGTAGGTGGAGCAGCCCTGGAACACGAAGATCTGGTACTTGTTCTGCGGCAGCGCGAGGGTCTGGCCGGAGTCCTCCGCCAGGCGCTCCGGGCTCAGGTAGCCGCCCAGGCCCGAGTGGCCGTCGTAGAGGAACACGTCGGCGGTGCGCATCGCGCGCACGGCCTCGGAGGCGAACTCCGCGCTGCCGGGGTCCATAAGGAGCATCTCCACGGCGGTGCGTTTGGTGCCGAAGCGGAAGGAGAGGCGTTTACGGCGCGGCTCGTCCACGGTGACCTGGAAGCCGGCCGACTTCAGCCCGGCGAAGGCGTCGTTGAAGGTCTTCTTGCCCAGGTCGCCGCTCTGGAAATTCTCGTCCACGCCTACCAGGTAGCTCACCTGCAGCGTCTCGCCGGAGCCGTTGTCTCCGTAGAGGCGCGCATAATCCGGATAGGTGTTGCGCGTCATCGGCATGGGGGTCAGGTCGGTCTGCACGCCCACCAGGTCGCCGCCGTCTATCGGGCAGCCTTCCTGGTAAGGGTTCCAGAAGTACCAGAAATCGCCTTCGCTGTTGTAATGCTCGTCGGTGCAGAGGTTCTTGCGGGAAGAGGGAGTAGGGAAGCCTTTCTTGTAGATGGTCACCGGGTCGCGCGGCAGCACGAAGTTGATGCGCGTGGTTCCGCCGCCCCGGAACAGGCTGGAGGCGAAGACCACTACGTCGTCGTAGGAATAGGAAATTTTGGCGTAGGGCTCGTTCGGCACCTTCTCGGAACCGAGCAGCGTCACCTTATAATCGCCCGAAGGGATGCCGGGGTTTTCGTCGAAGCCGGGGTGCGTGGTGAAGGCCCCGTACATGTGCTGCAGCTGCAGGTCCACCAGCTCCGAGATCTTCGCCTTCTGGCGGGAGTCGGAGAGTATCTGCGACACGGCGCCAGTGTAGGCGGCGGGCACCTTGTAATACAGGTAGGCGTTGAAGCGCATGCGGGCCTGGCGGGAATCGTTGCCGTACCAGCGGTCGCCGCCGGGCGCGGCCGGGGCGGCGTAGGGGACCGGGAAGGCCCCGGCCGGGCTGAAGTTTTTAAGAGAGGCGGCGGTTACGGCGAGGTCGCCGAAGTCGGCGGCGCCGGCGGTACCGGCGGAAAACAGGGCGAGGGCGAATATTGCTTGCTTCATGCACGCTCCTTTAACTTACCCTTATATTATCGCGCTTTCAGCGTGCGGCCGTATGGGTCAAAAGCCCCCTTTTCCGGTCTTTTTTGGGCGGCCCGGCCTGGGCCTTTGGTTCCACAGCCGCCCTTTCCCCCGCACTGCGGCAATTTGTATCATAGTCTCTCCTATGAAATTCCCCGGCAAAAGAAAGAGCGAGCATTACTTCCCCGTCACCGAAAAAGGCCGCGAAAGCGCCGACCCGCATTACCTGCAGGCCGAGCCCTTCTACCTGGTGGGCATAGACCAGCTGCTGGTGGACATAGAATGCTCCGTGGAACAGGAATTCCTGGCCAAGCGCGGCCTCAAGCGCGGCGAGTCGCAGCTCATAGACGACGCGCTGGCCGAGGAGGTCTACCGGGACCTCAAGGCGGCCGGCAAGGTGCGCGGGGAATACGCCGGCGGCTCCGTGGGCAACACGCTGCACAACTATTCCGTGCTGTCGGAGGAGCGCTCGGTGGCGCTGGGCGCCATCAGCCGCAACATCACGCTGGGCGACTACGCCTTCAAGTATATCCGCAACACCAGTTCAAAGGTGGACCTGTCCTGGCTGCAGCCCTCCGAGAACGCGATGGGGCGGGCCATGTGCTTCGTCACGCCCGACGGAGAGCGCACCTTCGGCATCAGCAAGGGCTGCATGAACGACCTCTCCCCGGACTACATCCCGGCCGAGGTGATAGAGAAAGCCTCGGCGCTGCTGATCTCCGCCTACCTGCTGCGCGACGAAAAGGACCCGATCTTCGGCGCCACCAGCAAGGCCTGCGAGATAGCGCTAAAAGCGCGCGTGCCGGTGGTGCTGACGCTGGGCACCGCCTCGCTCATCGAATCCAAAAAGAACTTCTTTCGCGACTTTATAAAAAAGTACGTCACCTGCGTGGCCATGAACGACCAGGAGGCGCTGGCGCTGACGGGCATCAAAGACCCGCTGATGGCCGCCGACGACGCGCTGGGGCTGGCCGACCTGGCGCTGCTGACCGTGGGCGAGCACGGCCTCTACCTGGCCGGCTGGGTGGACGAGGCGTACGCGCGCAAGACCACGCACAAGCTGCACACCAAGTCGCTGGTGGACTATAACCTCTACGAGTTCAGCCGGCCGATGCGCCGGGAGGACTGCAAAAACCCGCTGAAGATCTACACGCACATCAACCCTTTCCTCGGCGGGCCCAAGATCATCAAGAACACAAATGGCGCCGGCGACGGCGCGCTGGCCGCGCTGCTGCACGACATGGGCGCGCGCAAGTACCACCAGGCCAAGGTGCCCAAGTCGCCCAAGAACATGGTGGAATCCCTGACCTACTCCTCGATGTCGCAGATCTCCAAGTACGCCAACCGCGTCAGCTTCGAGGTGCTGGCGCAGAACTCCCCGCGCCTGACGCGCGGCCTGCCCGAGCGGGAGGACAGCCTGCAAGAGGCCTACTGGGACGCCTGACGGCGGAGATTTTAGGTAGAATGTTAAAAGGGGCCGGGACTACTATGTTCTGCAAATACACCATTAAATTCGAAGACGGGCAGGAAAAGGTGATAGACATCGACGTTGACCCGGCCACCTACACCGTCAAGCCCGCCGCCGGCGGCGAACCTCCGGCCTGGGCCCTGCTGGAGAACAATAAGTGCCCCATGTGCCCGCTGGACGGCGCGGCCCACAAGTACTGCCCGATAGCGCAGAACCTGGCCGACATCACCCGCACCTTCGCCGACAAGGCCTCCACGATGGTCGTGGAGACGCGCGTGCTGACGCAGGAGCGGGAATATTTCAAGAAGACCAGCCTGCAGTCCGCGCTGAGCTCGGTCATCGGCATCTACATGGTGACCAGCGGCTGCCCGGTGATGCGCATCCTCACCCCGATGGCGCGCTTCCACCTGCCTTTCGCCACGCTCGCGGAAACCGTCTACCGGTCCATCTCGTCCTACCTGCTGCGGCAGTATCTGCGCAGGAAGAAAGGGCTGGAGCCGGACTGGGAGCTGAAAAAACTCAACGAGGCCTACAAGACCATCGAGACGCTGAACCTCTGCATCACCAACCGGGTCCGCAGCGCCTCCAGCAAGGACGCCAACTACAACGCCGTCATCATCCTCGACGCCTTCGCCAAGATGGTGCCGTGGAATATAGACCGCGGCCTGTCGGAGAAGGACCTGATGCTGCCCGAAGAGGACAGCCGGCCCTGACGCCGCTTAACCTCAGCCTTTCACAAGCTTGACCCAGACCTCGCGGACGCGGGGCCCGTCATATTCGCACAGGTAGAGACCCTGCCACGTGCCCAGCTGCAGCGCCCCCTCCTCCACGAAGACCGTCAGAGACGGCCCCACCAGCACGGCCTTGATGTGGGCCGGGGAATTTCCTTCCGCGTGGCGGTAGGGAAAGTCCGCGGAGATGGTCTTGTCCAGGTTCGCGATTATATCGCGCTTCACGTCCGGGTCCGCGTTCTCGTTGATCGCCAGGCCGCAGGTAGTATGCGGCACGAAAACGTGGCAGACCCCGCTCTCCAGCCCGTTCTCCCGCACCACCTCGTGCACCTCGCGGGTAATGTCGGCCATCTCGGCCTTGCCCGAAGTTCTCACTTTGAATTTGTGCGTCATCGCCCCCCCCTGTTCCGCGCGGCCGCGGGGCCAGCGTCAAGCCAATAATACAAACTTTCCGCTCCGCGTTCCGAGCGCCGGATAATTTGATATATTATACGGACCGCCAAGAAGCGGCGCCGGGCCCGGCGTATCACGGGGGATACATGAAAGTTCTTATCGTAGACGACAACAGCAGCACGAGGGAGATGGTGAAGATCATCCTGCAGCGCACCGGCCACGAGGTGGTGGGCGAAGCCGGCGACGGCGACGCCGCCATGAAGGCCTTCACCGAGCTCAAGCCCGAGGTGGTGCTGCTGGACATCATCATGCCGGGCAAGTCCGGCCTACAGGTGCTGGGGGAGATGCGCGCGTTGGACCCGGAGGCCAAGATCGTGATGCTGACCGCCGTGGACCAGGACGAAGTGAACAGCCGCCTGCTCAGCGAAGGCGCGGCGGCCATTATCTACAAGCCGTTCTCCTACGACGACTTCGAGAAGACTTTCAACAAGCTTTGAGCGCAACAATGAACTCCGCTACGCAGGAAAAATTATCTCAGTTGGCGCGGTCGGCTCTTGAGACCTGCCTCGGCAGGCTTTCAGCCGTGACCCCGGGCCGCTGGTCGGTTGAGTCCGCCCGCGCGCTCCCGCCGGGCACGCCGTTCGTCCCGGCCGCCGGCCAGGGCGCGGAGGCCGTAGTCATGGGCGTATCGCTGCCGGCCTCCTTCTCCACCGTGCTGCTGTTCGCCTCCGGGGACGCTCCGCTGCTGGCGGCCGCCTTCTCACCGGCGCCCCCCGCCGCTGCCAGCGAGGGTGAGACGGCGCTGCTTGAGATCGGCAATATCACTCTTAACGCGCTGGTCAACGCCCTGTTGCGTTCCATCAGGCGCAGTTCCATCCCGTCCGTCCCGGTCCGCCTGCCGGCCGTGGACCTGAAACCGCATCCAGGCTGCGGCGCTGTCATTGTAACCTTCTCCGTCGAGCTCGCAGGCCGCACCGCCCGGGCCGAGATAGCGGCCTTCCTGCCGCCGGCGTTGACAGCGGCGTTCTGAACTCCCTCCGGATATGAAGAAGATCAGCTTCCTGCCGCAAGGCAGGCGGCCCGCTCTTCCATATAAGGAAACGCCCTCAGGCCGCGGCCGGCGCCGCCCGCGCCCGCGGGACCGCGCACAAAGCCGCCGGACTTTTTGTATCATTATTACAGATGGGCGAATCCACGGGTCGCGTACTAGTGGTCACCAGCGGCAAAGAGCTGCTGGACGAGATGCTTCCCTCCATGTCCGGCCGGGGGATGGAGCTTGTCGTCGTTCCGACCCTGAAATACGCGGCCGCCCGCCTGGGCCAGGGTGATTGTTCGGCTCTGGTAGTGGACTTCAACCGCGTCCCCCCCGCCGAGCGCGAAGACTTCCTGGCGCTGCATAAACAATTTCCCAAGGTCCACCTGTTCACCCTCGAGTCGGTAGGCAGCATAGCGCCCACGCTCAGTTCTCCGCTGCGGCGCCTGACCTGGCCGTTGCCCATGGGGTTCGCCGACCAGGTCCGCGTCACCGCCCGCATGGTCATCCTGCTGGCCGACCAAGTGCTCTTCTCCACCAACGCCGTGCAGAACGCCCTGCAGCAGTCCGGCGTACAGCCCATCTCCCTCGATACCATCACCGGCCTGCCCGGCTTCATCCGGAGCCAGAACGAGGCGCGCATCCTGGCCACCCAGCCTAAGCAGACCAAAAAATCCTGGTCACTGCTGGGCGGGAGCGTGGAAGAGGCCGCGCCCGCGGGGCCCCTGCCGGTCAACGTGGTGGTGGCCCAGTTCAGCGGCACGCAGAAGCAGGCCGAGGCCCTGGACGCCGCCATCCGCGGCGAATCCCCCGAGGCCGTCAGCTACCTGCTCTCCGGCGCCGAAATGGTGAAAACGGCGATCCAGCTTCTCAAGGACGGCTGCCCGGTGGCGCTGCAGCGCGACCAGGCGGGCCGCATAGCCGGCATCCTGGTGGAGAACAGCGAGGGCGCCGAGCTGCGCCTCAAGAAGCGCGAGACCGAGCGCATCCTGCTGCTCGACAATTTCAAGCCGGCCGTGACGCTGCTGAGCCAGGCCCTGATGGGCGCGGGCTACGAAGTAGTCTCCACGATGGACGGCGCCGAAGCCCTGGGGCTGTGCCAGAAGGGCTCCTTTCACCTGGCGGTGCTGGGCACCTCCGCCGCCTCTTCCCAGTATTCCGGGGCCGAGCTCGCCACCAAGATGCGCGAGCGAGACCCCGACCTGCGCATCATTTTCATGGTGGACCAGTATCCGCTAAAGGCCGCGCTCAAGGGCGTCAGCCAGGTGGTGGAGCTGGGCCTCGACGACGCGCTGCTCAAGGAGGCCACCGGCTCGGTGGAGCCCTCGCGCCTGATCTTCTCGGTGGAGAAGGCCCTGGAGCGGCGCTTCCTGCTGCTCGAGAACGCGCGCCTGCTGAAAGAGACGCAGGAGCAGAAGACCCAGCTAGAGCTGGTCAACGGCTTCCAGAAGAAATTTTTCGCGACCGTCGCGCACGACGTGAAGAGCCCGCTGACGGCCATCCTCGGCTACTCAGAGGTGCTCGGCAAGAAGCTGCAGGCGATGCCGGGCGAGCAGCGCTACGCCGCCAACATCCAGACCTCGGCCAAGACGCTCAATGTCCTGATCTCAGACCTCGTCGACCTGGCCGCCATGGAAAGCGGCAAGCTGCGCGTGGAAATAGGCAGCCTCAACCTCATGGGGGTCATCACCGACGTCTTCGAGCGCGTCAAGATAGCCGCCGCCGCCCGCAAGCTCAACATGACCCTCGAGACCCCGCCCGTCCTGCCGCCTCTGGCCGGAGACGACGCCCGCGTGGGCCAGGTAGTGCAGAACCTCTGCACCAACGCCATCCAGTACACCAAGGAAGGCGGCAAGATCACCATCAAGGCGGAGCTCAAGCCGGACCGCGTCGAGGTCAGCGTGATCGACACCGGTATCGGCATCTCGAAAGAAGACCTGCCGCGCGTGTGGGAGCGGTTCTTCCAGACCAAGGAAGCGATGGGCATGCGCAAGGCCGGCTTCGGCCTCGGCCTCAAGATCGCCCGCGAGATCGTGCAGCGCCACGGCGGCGAGATGGGCATCGAGTCGGAACTCGGAGTCGGCTCGCGCTTTTTCTTCCACATCCCCCTCAAGTTCGCGGCCCCGGCCGCGCCCAAGGCTTAACCCCGCTCTTCCGGCCGCGCAACCGCCGCGGCCGCCCGCGCGTATATACCTTGAAGAGATTAAAGGAGAAACCATGCTGACTACCGCCCTTTCACTGTGCCTGCTCGCCGCCGCCGCGGCCCCGGCGGCCGCCGCCGAGTCTTTCCCGGCTGCCGGCCTGGCCGGGCTGCGGCTGGACTCCGAAGCCGCCTTCGCGGGGGTCTACGGCTCCACCGGGCCGGCTATAGTGGTGGAGCAATTCAAGGACAACGCCGAATTCTTCAGCGTAACGCTGGAGACCGTAAAAGGCCGGCTCGAGATAAAGGCGGCGCTGAAACCCGAGAAGAAAAAAGAATACGGGGAGCGCCTGCGCCGGCATAACTCCTTCCTGCTCGGCCTCTTCTCGAAAGACAGCAAAGCCCCGGAAACCGGTTTCAGGATACGGCTGCCCGGCGGCCTGGACGCCGAGGTAACCCTGCGGGACGGCGACATAGACATTTCCGGGCTGCGCGGCAAGGTCGCGGCGGGGAGCGGGACGGGCAGGATCTCGATCTCCAAGATCTCGGGCGCCGTGGAAGCCGCGACCCGCACCGGCAAACTGGAGGTTTCCGATATCGAAGGTTCGGTCGCCCTGGAAGGCGGTACCGCCTCCGTCTCGGCGGAGCGGATAGCCGGAGACGCGCGCGTCAAGACGGGCACTGGCTCCATAGACGTCAAGGCCGTCAGCGGCGGCGCCGACCTGGCCGCGAACACCGGCAGCATAAGGCTGGCCGGGGTCGCCGGCCCCCTCAAGGCCGTCAGCGGCACCGGCTCGATAAAAGGCGAGACCGCCTCGGCGAAAGTGGAGGCGAGGACAAACACCGGCTCCATAGCCCTCAGCGGCCTGACCGGCAGGGCGGCGGCGCGCTGCGGCACGGGTTCGGTGACGCTGGCCTGGGATAAAGCTCCGGCCGGTGGCTCGGCCGAAGCCTCGGCGGATACCGGCAGCCTCGCGCTGAGCTTCCCCGCCGGCGCCAAACTCCGGGCGGACCTCTCCAGCGGGACCGGCAGCGTCAGGAACGAATTTGAAAATTTTTCGGGCGAGGGCGCGTTCATGGTGACCGCCAAGGCGGGCACCGGCAGCGTAAAGCTGGTAAAGAACGGAAAGTAAGCGCGGCCGCGCAAAGAAAAACGCCGGGGCTATCCCCGGCGTTTTTTTGCGCCCGGCCGGCCTTATAGCGGCAGGACCTGGCGGCCGTAAACCTCGTTGAGGATCTGCGCCAGCGCCGTGTAGCAGGCCGACAGGCCGCAGAAGAGGCCCTCGAAGCCGGCCAGCGTCTTGGATCCGCCGGTGAAGTCGGCGTAGGCCAGCAGGAAGAACAGGACCGCCAACGAGAGGAAAACCACCTGCAGGGCGCGGCTGAGCTTCAGCGTGCCCACGAACATCCCCGTGGTGAACAGTCCCCAGACGGTCAGGTACCAGCCCATGGAGACCGGAGTGGCGGCCTCGCCGAGGCCGAGTTTGGGCAGGACCAGCAGCGCCACCAGGGACAGCCAGAAGAAGCCGTACAGGGTGAAGGCCGTGGTGCCGAAGGTGTTCTTCTTCTTCCACTCCATCGCGCCGGCCATGACCTGCGCCAGGCCGCCGATAAAGATGCCCATGCCCAGCACCATGGTGTCCAGACCGTAGAAGCCGGCGTTATGCAGGTTGAGCAGTACGGTCGTCATGCCGAAGCCCAGCAGGCCGAGCGGGGCGGGATTGGCGGTAGTGTCTGCGATGGTAACAGGGGCGTTTTGCGAATTCATTGTTGTCTCCTTGAGCGAAGCGGTCAAAGATTATACTGAATTTTCCGCCGGCGCAAAACAAAGCCGCCGGGTTTCACCGGCGGCGGCCGCCCGTGCCCCTACCGCGCGGGCAGTTCTTTCCAGTAACGCGTGACCGGGAGCTTTTCAAAGCCGGCTTTTTCATAGAAGCCGGGCCTCCCGCAGGGCACGAGCACCCCTGCCGCGCCGCGCGCCGAGCACCACTTCTCGAATTCCGCCAGCATGGCCTTCCCTATTCCCCGCCGCTGCAGGTCAGGGCGGATGATGATATCCTCTATGATGCCGGCGCGGCACTCGAAGTCCAGCTCCAGGCGGCAGCCGCCGGCCATGAAACCGGCCGGCGCGCCGGCCTCGTCCAGGGCGAGCAGCTTGAAATAGGCGTCGTCCTTTATCAATTCTTCCATGACCAAGGCGAGGCCCGGCCCGATCTCCCTGTAAAGCAGGGGCATCAGGCCCATCACTTCCCGCAGGTTTCCGGGGCCCGGGGTAAGGTACTTTATTTCCATATGTCCATTGATTTTAACATAATCGGCCTGCCCTCATTGCCGGGGGCGCCGTAGGCCCAATGGCCTTGAAAAGCCGCCGCCCCGGGCCTAAACTATAACCATGAGAATCGGCCCTTTCCGTCCCGCCGCGCTGGCCGCGCTTTCCCTTTGCCTCTTCGCCGCGGCTGCCGCGGCAGAGCCTGACAGCCGCGCCAGGCTGCAGGAACTGCAGGATTCCATCCGCGCGGGCAAGGCCCGCTGGACCGCCGGCGAGACCTCGGTCTCCAACCTCCCCGAAGAGGCCTGGGGCCGCCTGGCCGGCCTGAACCCCACTCCGCCGACGGGCCCCCAGGCCCCGGAACCGCCCGTAAAATTCCTCCCGGCCGCCCTGGACTGGCGCGCCAACGGCGGCAATTTCGTCACCGCCCCCAAGCAGCAGGGCGGCTGCGGCTCGTGCTGGTCGTTCGCCATGACCGGCGCTCTGGAGTCCTACGTGCTGCGCAAGCGCAACACGCCCGGCGCCGACCTGGACCTCTCCGAGCAGGTCTATGTTTCCTGCAGCAGCGTGGGCAGCTGCAAGGGCGGCGCGCTGCTGCCGTTCTTCCTGGTCAGCGAAGGCCTTCCGGCGGAAACCGCCTATCCCTATACCGAGAGCAACGGCTCCTGCTCCGCCGCCTCGGCCGGCTGGGAAGGGACGGCCCACAAGATAGCCGGCTGGGGCATGGTCTGGCCGTCGCTTAACAAGATCAAGGCGGCGCTCGCGCACTACGGCCCGCTGCCCACCTCCATGCAGGTCTACTCGGATTTCCTCAGCTACAAGTCCGGCGTCTATTCCCGCGTAGGCGGCAAGCGGGTGGGCGGCCACGCTGTGCTGCTGGTGGGCTACAACGACGCCGAGGAGTACTTCATCGTCAAGAACAGCTGGGGCACGGACTGGGGCGAGGACGGCTTTTTCCGGATAGATTACTCCCAGCTGCACTCGCTGGTGATCTTCGGGCTCACCACGGTGGCTTACTATTAAGAGAGAAACGGCCCCGCGGCCCGGCAGCGTCCCCTTATATTTCATAAAATATAGGGGACGCTTCTTTTTCGACCCGAGGTAAATTTATGGCTAAGAACAAGGTTCTCCTGATCATCCGCGACGGCTGGGGCATGTACAAGCCCGACAAGTTCAACGCTGTGGATAACGCGAAGACGCCCAACATGCGCCATTACCTGAAGACCTACCCCAACTCCGTGCTGGAGCCGGCCGGGGAGTCGGTCGGCCTGCCCAAGGGCTACCAGGGCTCTTCCGAGGTCGGCCACCTCAACATCGGCGCTGGCCGCATCGTGATCCAGGAACTCAAGCGCATCAAGGACATGATCGAGGACGGTGAATTCTTCGCCTGCCCGGCGCTGAAAGCCGCGCTGGACAACTGCGTCAGCAAGGACAGCGCGCTGCACCTGATGGGCCTGGTGCAGGACGAGGGCGTGCACGCCCACCAGGACCACCTGTATTCCATCATGCGCGAGGCGAAGAAGCGCGGCATAAAGAAGGTCTGGGTCCATTTCTTCTCCGACGGCCGCGACACCCCGCCCCGCTCGGCGCTCGCTTTCGTCAAGATGCTCGACGAGGTGATAAAGGAAGTCGGCAACGCCGCCGTGGGCACCATCATGGGCCGCTACTACGCCATGGACCGCGGCGAAAAGTGGTCGCTCGTGGACGCCACCTACAACACCATCACCCGCGCCGAAGGCGCGAAGGCCGCTTCGGCCGAGGCGGCCCTCAACGACGCCTACGCCGCGCTCAAGAACCCCAACGGCCAGCCCATCGTGGACGAGTACATCCCCCCGACCGTGATAGACGGCTATCCCGGGATGAAGGACGGCGATTCGGTCATCCACTTCAACTTCCGCCAGGACCGCGCGATAGAGCTGACCAAGGCCTTCGTCGAGGACAACTACCCCGGCAAGCGCTGGAAGAAAATGGACATCGTGTACTGCGGCCTGACGCGCTACTACGACGAGTTCAAGTTCAGCGCGCTGCCCCCCATGGACGAAGGCGGCGGCATGGATAACCTGCTGGGGCAGGTCATCTCCGCGGCGGGCCTGCTGCAGCTGCGCCTCGCCGAGACCCAGAAATTCAAGCACGTCACCTCCTTCTTCAACGGCAAGCGCACCGAGGCCTACAAGGGCGAAGACCAGGTGGAGATAAAAGGCAGCTGGGACCCCGCCACCTTCGGCGAGCACCCGGAGATGGACGCCCCCCGCGTGCGCGAGCGCGCCGTCTCGGAGCTAGCCTCGGGCAAATACGACTTCGTCGTGGTCAACTTCGCCAACTGCGACATGGTGGGCCACACCGGCATCTACGAGGCGGCCGTGAAGGCCGTGGAGATAACCGACGAGAGCGTTAAAATGCTGGTCGACAAGGCGCTGGAGAGCGGCTACACGGTGCTGATCAGCTCCGACCACGGCAACGCCGAGGAGATGTGGGACTACAAGATAAACATGCCCAAGACCTCCCACACCGTCAACCCGGTGGAGTTCATCTATATCGCCAAGGACGTCTCCGGAGTGAAACTGCGCCCGCACGGCATCCTTTCGGACATAGCGCCTACCGTCCTGCAGGTGCTGGGCCTCCCGCAGCCCGCGGACATGACCTCGGAGTCGCTGCTTGTTCGTTAAGCTGAAGGTGCACCCGGGCGAGCGCAGGGACAAGATAGTAAAGAAAGCCGCCGACGCTTATGAGGTCTGGACCAAGGCCCCGCCCGAGCGGGGGTTGGCCAACGCCTCGGCCATCCGGCTGCTGGCGCTGCAGCTGGGCGTGGACGCGAAAAGGATCCTGCTGATAAAGGGAGCCACCTCGCCGGCCAAGATAGTTAAAGTGATATAATTTCCCCACTATGGACCAGAAAAAAGCGAGGCTGCTGGCGCTGGCCGGCCTGATAGTCTTCTCCTCCACCATAGCCGTGCTCCTGGCGCGCCAGTTCAACCTGGGCCCGGTGCGCCCGGCGCCGGACTTCCGCACGTTCGGCCCGGCGGACGCCCCCGTGCAGATCTACGAATACACAGATTTCGCCTGCCCGGCCTGCCGCCACGCGGCCGGCAAGATAGACGAACTGATAAAGGTCTTCGGCCCCGGCCTGCGCGTCTCTTTCAAGCATTACCCGCTGCTCAACATCCACCCGTGGTCGCTGCACGCGGCGGCCTACGCCGACTGCGCCGGTGCGCAGGGCAAGTTCAAAGACTACGCCGCGCTGCTGTTCGAAGGGCAGGAAAAATGGGGCGCGGCCAAAGCCGAGGCCGGCGAACCGAAAGAATTCGCCGAGTACGCCAGGAAGCTGGGCCTGGACTGGCAGAAAATGCTGGCCTGCTCCAACGACCCGGAGACGCTGAAGACGCTGAAGCTCGACATCGCCGAGGCCGACCTGAAGGGCGTCAACGCCACGCCGACCTTCTTCGTCAACGGCGCCCGCGCGGTGGGCTCCGGCCAGCTGCTGGACCAGGCGCAAAAATTCGACAACCTGCTGCGCAAGGCGGCCAAGCCATGAACCAGAAACCGGGAACCAGGGAACTGCTGGGCCTGCTGGCGCGGCTGATTGTAGGCGGCGTCTTCATCTACGCCGGCCTGCTCAAGGCGCTGGCCCCCGCCGAAGAATTCGCCTACGCGATAGAGAGCTACAGGGTGCTGGATTCCCAGCTCTCGCTCTACTCCGCCTATTTCGCTCCGTGGCTGGAGCTCTGGGCGGGCCTGCTGCTGGCCTGCGGCGTCTTCACCAGGCTCAACGCGCTGTTCACGGGCGCGATGCTGGTTTTCTTCGAGCTGCTGCTGGGCCAGGCCTGGCTGCGCGGCCTGCCCATCACCTCCTGCGGCTGCTTCGGCAGCGGCGGCTCCAATTCCATCGGGCGCGAATTCGCGCAGAACCTGCTGTTCCTGGCGCTGGCCTGGCTGGCCTGGAAATACGGCCGCGCCTGGTCCGCGGACGAGTGGGTGGAAAAGCCATGACCAGGTTCCTCCTGGCCGCGGCGCTGCTGGCCGCCGCCCCGGCGGCCGACGCCCGGCTCTACGAGGCCGCCGCCAAAGCCAAAGCGGCCTGGATGACGGTCTCTTCCATAAAGACCGGGCAGGAATACTACCTCGAGGTAGCGCAGGACGGCCAGGCCGTCCTGCGCGAGGAAACTTCCAAGAGCGTGCTGACGCGCCGCGGCGCCATCAAGCCCTTTCTCGCCAAGGACTTCTTCCGCGAGATAGAAAATTCGGAGATCATCAATTCGCAGAACGTGAAACAGAGCAAGATGGTGTTCTACCGCGGCGACATGCTGAAAGTTTCCGCCTATATCAGCGGCGAGCTGACGCGGACGGTGGCCCCGCTCAACAATTTCGGCGAGGCCTTCTCCTACGCCTTCGGAGAGGTCAAGAAGGCCGTGACGGCCCTGCCGGTTGAGAGCAAGCTGCGCGCCTTCCTGCGCGCCGAGCCGGTGGAGGGCGACGAACTGAACTCCTACCGCGACAAGGCCGCCGTGGACGGCGAGCTGAAGGTCCTGGAGACGGCAGAGCTGCAGAAGGTGAAAGAGCTGATGGCCGCCATCAAGGAGCCGTTCCGCCTGGTTCCCATAGAGAACGAGGAGCGCCTGCGCGAGTTGCAGGAGTTCATCACCAGCCGCCAGCTCTACGGCCTGCGGACCCTCTTCTACCTCACCAGCACGCGCGGCACCTACAAACTGCAGGTGCTGGACATAGTGCGCAAGCAGGCGGCGGAACAGAAAAAGGCGCCGGCCGCGGCGCCCAAAAAGTCCCCGGCTGGCCCGGCCAAAAAGAAGCGCTGACTCCGGTTTTTTTTGTTAGAATAAGCCTATGGCAGACGAACCCAGGATCAAGGTAGTTGCGGTTGACGACGACGAGACCATCCTCGATATCTACGAGACGGGCCTCGCCGCCGAAGGCTTCGAGGTGCGGACCTTCTCGGACCCCAAGAAGGCCCGCGAGTTCTTCGCCGGCGCGAAGCCGGGTGAAATGCCGGACGTGATCCTGATGGACATCATGATGCCCGGAGTGGACGGTATCAGCCTTATGGGCGACATCCGCGGCAAGGAAAACGCCGCGCACGTCCCGATCATCGCGGTCAGCGGCCTCAACGACGCCGCCACCCTCAACGACGCGCTGCTGTTCGGCGCGATGGACTACATGGTAAAACCTTTCGAACTGGCCTCGCTGGCGGCCAAGGTCAGGAAAGCGGCAGACCTCTCCCGCAAGCGCGCCCCCAAGCCCTGACCAGCGCCCGGCGCGCGGCAAATCCGGCCCGGGCGGGCCGGATTTTTTTGGGCCATTTGCAGGCCTCCCCCCATATTTAGAATAATATAGTTAACATTAGGAATCGGGGAGAATCATGTTAAAAACACTGCATACCGTATTTACCCAGAAGACGCACGAGGGCACCACGGAGCGGCTGCTGCAGCTCTCTTTCGGCTACTTCGCCCTCTACGTGCTGACCGGCTTCCTGACCAAGTATTTCGACAAGGTCTACGGGATAGGCGGCACCACCTACACCGTCTTCAACACGATGGGCAGCATGCTCATCCCCACCGGCATCGTGCTGCTGCTCGGCTGGTACAAGTTCAAGTCCACTACCTACACCAAGGTACTTGGCATGAACATGCCGAAGGAATTCCTCTACATCATCCCGTCCGGCATCTGCACGGCGGTGGTCATCCCCACCACCACGCTGATGTATACGCTGCCCATTTCAGTCATGGTCGCCATGATCATCATGCGCGCCAGCATCATCGTCATCAGCCGCATCATCGACGAGGCACAGATCCGCCAGGGCATCCTGACCAAGAAGGTCTACTGGGAAGAGAACCTCGCCGTGATCATCGCGCTCTGCGCCGTGGCGCTGCAGATGCTCAACTTCAAGGGCGCGACCGCGGCGGCGCAGGCCTCCGGTATCGGGGCTTTCATCCCCTCCCTTTTCGTGATGGACAAGGCCAACTTCGACTTCCTCGGCAACTCGGCCGCGATGACCATCCTGACCTTCTACCTCATCGCCTACACCATCCGCATCTACATCATGAACTACTACAAGAACACCCGGCCCAAGGGCGCCATCTACGACACCAAGGGCTTCTTCGCCATCGAGCAGGTCACCTCCTTCTCGGCGCTGGTGATAGCCGGGCTGATCTTCTTCCAGGTGGTCAACAAGCCCGCCGCGGTCCCGTTCGTTCCCGCCGCCCCCGCCGTAACCGTCGCCGCCGACGCCGCGACCGAGCTGAAGGCCCTGTCCGAAGCCGCCGCGGCGGCAGAGGCCCTGCTGGCAACCGACGCCTCCAAGTTCACCTCCGACGAGCGCCAGGCCGCCGAGACCGCTCTGGCCGCCGCCGCCCCGCTGCTGGCCGACAAGAAGGCCAAGCCCGAGGAGCTTAAGGCCGCCGCCGCCGCGCTTGAAAAGCCGGTGAAGGACGTGAAGCGCTCCTTCAAGTTCCAGTTCTCCAACGCCTTCAAGAACGTCCCGGCCCGCTGGAAGCTCATCATGTTCTCCGGCCTGCCTTTCGGCATCGCCGCGTTCTTCTCGGTATTCCTGTTCATGTTCAAGGGCCGCACCGCCACCTTCGCCGGCCTGGTCAACCGCCTGACCTCGCTCATCGCCGGCACCGTGGCCACGCTGTTCGTGTTCTGGTTCATCCCCAACCAGAAGCTGCCCAAGACCGAGGACTGGGCGGGCCTGGTGCTGATGTTCATAGCCATCTACTTCATAGGCCGCTCCGAGAAGAAGCGCGCCTGCGAGCTGGCCAAGGCCCACGAGATCGAGCCCGAGAAGGACGACGAGATCTGCCACACGGATAACGGCGCCGCTGCGGCCGCCGCGCCCGCGAAGGAACAGAATTAACACTGGAGCGCCTGATGAAAAAGACCAAGAACGAGAAAGTTAACATCTGCATGGTGGGGGCCGGTTACGTCGGCCTGGTCAGCGGCGCCTGCCTGGCCGAGCTCGGCCACCGCGTCGTCTGCGTGGACAACGACCCCGCGAAGATAAAGCTGCTCGAAGGTGGCGTCATGCCCATCTACGAGGACGACCTGGAGCGGGTCGTAAAGAAGAACGTAAAGGCGGGCCGCCTGCACTTCGCCAATTCCGTAAAGGACGGCATGCACCACGGCGGCCACCGCGCCGAAGCCGTGTTCATCGCCGTAGGCACCCCCCCGCGCGAGGACGGCTCGGCCGACCTCTCCGCCATCGAGAAGGTTTCCGCCGAAGTGGCCAAGAACATGACCGACTACACGATCATCGTGGAGAAATCCACGGTGCCCGTGGCCACCTGCGACTGGATCGACAAGACCGTCAAGCGCTATAACAAGCACCATATCCCCTTCGACGTGGCCTCCAACCCGGAGTTCCTGCGCGAGGGCACCGCCGTGTGGGACTTCCTGGAGCCCGACCGCGTGGTAGTGGGCGTGAGCTCCAAGCAGGCCGAGGCGGTGATGCGCCGCGTCTACAAGCCCATGAAGGGCGCGCCGATCGTGGTCACCAGCGTCAAGAGCGCGGAGCTCATCAAGCACGCCTCCAACTCGTTCCTGTCCACCAAGATCTCGTTCATCAACGCCGTCGCCAACGTCTGCGAGAAGACCGGCGCCAACGTGGAGGACGTGGCCCGCGGCATGGGCCTCGACAAGCGCATAGGCGCCTCCTTCCTCAAGGCCGGCATCGGCTTCGGCGGCTTCTGCTTCCCCAAGGACCTCGAGGCCTTCTACTGGCTGAGCTCGCAGGTCGGCTACGACTTCGCGCTGCTCAAGACCGTCAAGGACATCAACGAGGGCCAGAAGCTGTGGCTGGTGAAGAAGGTGGAGGAGGAGCTGTGGAACCTGGAGGGCAAGACCGTGGCGCTGCTGGGCCTGGCCTTCAAGCCTGAGACCGACGACATGCGCTTCGCCCCCGTGATAGACATCGTCCGCGAGCTGCTCAAGCGCGGCGCCAAGGTGCGCGGCTTCGACCCCATCTCCCAGGAGAACGCGAAGAAGACCATCAAGGGCATCTACTTCGCCAAGGACGAATACGACTGCGTGAAGGGCGCCGACTGCGTCTGCCTGGTCACCGAGTGGAAGCAGTTCGGCAAGCTCGACCAGAAGAAGCTGCTCGCGCTGGTCGCCCATCCCACCATGGTGGACGGCCGCAACCTCTACGACCCCGCCAGGATGCGCGAGCTCGGCTGGACCTACAAATCCGTCGGCAGGCCTTAAGCCCGCTGTCCTAAAAAAAACCGGCCGGGGAAACCCGGCCGGTTTTTTATTT
Source organism: Elusimicrobiales bacterium (assembly GCA_028688015.1). Taxonomy (GTDB): domain Bacteria; phylum Elusimicrobiota; class Elusimicrobia; order Elusimicrobiales; family UBA9959; genus UBA9959. The sequence continues at coordinate 139,453 of JAQTZB010000005.1, forward strand.
TCCAGTGGCGCGTCAGGGCTTCTTCAGGTACTTCTCGAAGAAACGGTCCTGCTCCCAGAGCAGGTGCAGGATGTTCTCTTTGGCCTCGTAGCCATGCGATTCTTTGGGCAGCAGCACCATGCGCACCGGCGCGCCCAGCCCCTTAAGCGCCTGGAAATAGCGCTCGGTCTGCAGCGTGAAGGTGCCCGGGTTATTGTCCGCGTCGCCGTGGACCAGGAGCAGCGGCGCCTTCATCTTGTCGGCCGTCATGAACGGCGACATGCCGTTGTAGGTCTCGGGCGTGTCCCAGTAGTTGCGCTGCTCGCCCTGGAAGCCGAAGGGCGTCAGCGTGCGGTTATAGGCGCCGCTGCGCGCCACGCCGCAGGCGAACAGCCTGGTATGCGTCAGCAGGTTGGCCACCATGAAGGCGCCGTAGGAATGCCCGCCCACGCAGACGCGCGCGCGGTCAACGGCGCCGGTCTTTGCGGCCGCGTCTATGGCCGCCTCGGCGTTGGCCTTCAGCTGCTTGATGAAGGTATCGTTGGGCTCCTTCTTGCCCGCGCCCACTATCGGGAACGAGGCGTTGTCCAGCACGGCGTAGCCGCGCGTCACCCAGTAGACGAAAGAGCCGTAATGCGGGTAGGTGAAGTCGTTGGGGTTCTTGGCGCTCTGCCCGGCGCTGTCCTTGTCCTTGAACTCCTGCGGGTAGGCGGTGATGAGCAGCGGCAGCTTCTCCTTCTTGGAGGCGTCGTAGCCCAGCGGCAGGTAGAGCGTCCCCGACAGCTCCACCCCGTCCTTGCGCTTGTACTTGATGACCTCCTTGCGTACGTCCTTGATGCTTTCGAACGGGTTGGGGAACCGCGTCAGCTGCGTCAGTTCCCCGGTCTTGATGTTGCGGAAGTAATAATTAGGGTACTCGTTCCTGGACTGGATCCAGGTCAGCAGCTTGCCCGCCGCGGCGTCCTCCAGCGAGACCAGCTCCTCTTTCCTGTCGGCCAGGGCGGACCGGTACAGCCGGACCGCCTTGCGCGACTTCAGGCTGAACTCGTCGAGAAAAGGGAACTGCCCCTCCTTGGTGTAGCCGTCGCCCAGCAGGAAGGCGCTGCCCCCCTCCAGCAGCAGCACGCGGCGGCCGGCCGAGTTCCTCTTGGTTTCGAACTCGCCGGGGTCCGAGTAAATGTCCTGGTAGTTCCGGTCGTAGATGACCTCGGGCTGCGCGCCCGGCTTCGAAGGGTCCAGCAGGTAGGTCTTCAGGTTGCGCGTGTCATACCAGGAGTCGTAGGCGATAGCCGTTGTCTCGTCGCCCCAGGTGATGCCCCCGTAGCGCTGCCGCGTCTTGAGCAGGGACACCGGCGCCTTGTCGAAGGGCGCGTCCCAGAGGAAGACCTCGTCGCGGAAGTCAGCCTTCGCGGCCTGGTCGCCGCCGTCGAGCGCCTCCGCGTAGCACAGCGTGGCGGGCTTGTCCGCGCGCCACTCCATGCTCCTGCGCCCCTTCCTGACCGAAGAGAAGCCCTTGGGCATCACTTCGTTCAGCGGGACCTCGTTGACCGTCTTGACCTCTTTGCCGGCCAGGTCGTAGACCACGGACTTGAAGGGGAAGCGCGACAGCGGCACTATGTAGGAGAAGGGGCGCAGCAGCGTGGTAACCAGCACGTACGCGCCGTCGGGAGAAACGCTCTCCCCCGCGTACATGGCGGCGGGCTTGAACAGCTCCGTTTTACCTTCGAGCGACACCTTGTGCAGCTCGGAGGTCACCAGCGCCTCGAAGTTGGCCTCGTCCAGCGGGTTCTTCAGCAGGTCCTGGTAGGTGCGGTTCTGCGAAACTTTGCCGTCGCTCTCGGAAACGGTCGGTCCCTTCGGCAGCTCTTTTTTGGCGTCGAGCAGGGCCGGACGGCCGGCGGGCAGCACTCTCGCCAGGAGGGTCCGGTTGTCGTCCAGCCAGGTCAGCGGCGACCCGAGGTTGGCGTTCAGCACGGGCCCGGTCAGCCTGGCCGCCCTGGCCGAGGCTACGTCCAGCACCCAGAGCTCCACCCCGGAGGCCGCGGTGTGGGTGAACGCGATCTTATTCTCGTCCCTGGACCAGGAGATATTGGTTATCTTGGGCGACGGCGGCAGGCCTTCCACCTGTACCTCCTCGCCGCCGTCCACCTTCCTTACCTTCAGGTTATTAATGTAACTGACCATGCTTGAAATATTGGTGACGGGGTTAATGCGCAGGCCGGCCAGGCGCAGCTCTTCCTGGTTAAGTTCCTCCAGCGACTTGTATGCGTTCCTGTAGGACAGCAGCATGTAATCTTTCTTCGAATCCATGCTGACCGACGGGGCCCGCTGGTAATCGGCCAGCGCCAGGATCTCGGGCGGCGGCAGTTGGTAAGGCAGCCCCTCCTGGGCGGCGGCGGGCAGGGCGGCGAACAGCAGAACAAAAAGCGCGTGTTTCATATTTTCCCCTATAGAAGCTGGCATCTGCCTATATCATAACTAAAACTGCCGCCGCTGGACAAAAAAAGACCGCCCGCGGGGGCGGGCGGTCTCTGTCTCGAACTTCGGTGTTTACTGGGCCAGCCAGCCGATGAACTCGTCCCAGTTGGAATACTTGGCCCACTGCAGGTCGGCGTAATGCGCCGGGGCGGCCGTACCGGGCAGGTATACCGCTATGCCGTGCGCGTTATCATACAGCTCGGGGCCCCACCAGCCGCCGTCGCTGTTGTTGGTGCGGTTGTGCATGACCAGGCTGCCCTTGATGTAGGCGTTCAGCGCCTCGCCGGTCTTCTTCACCTCGGGGCTGGCGGTCTTGGCCAGCACCAGCTGCGTGAAGTGGTAGAAGTCCTTGTTCTCGGGGTAGGCGAAGCTCTGCGCGCCGGCCAGGGCTTCCTTGGCCAGGTCCTTCTCGCCCGCCTGCGTTATCGCGTAGGCAAAGGCGTTGGAGAGGTCCAGCAGGCCGTTGATGGCCGAGGACTTTATGTAGCTCTGCGTCGAGGCCTGGTCGAGCTGCTGGTAATGGTCGCTGTAGGCGTCCACGGCGACTTTGGCCACCTCTTCGGCGGTCATGTTGCCCTTGGCCACTATCGGGCCCAGGAAGGTGTCGTAAGTGTAGCCGTCGCCGGGCTCGGTCTCTTCGGAACCCACTATATACTGCGTGTAATCCTTGATCTCGTAGACCACTTCGGCCATCTGCATCAGGCAGGCGTCGGAGCCGTACACGTCCACGCCGCCCATTTCCTTGAGCGCCAGGCCCAGCTGCGGGGTGGTGATGTGGTTGCCGGTCTCGTCGTCGTAGGAGATGCCCTTGGTTTCGCCGGGCACGCTCTTTATCCAGCCGGCGCCGTGGTTCCAGACAATGATCATGTACTTCTTGGCGGGATACTTGGCCTTCGCCCAGTTGGCGAAATCGGCCAGGTGCTTGTAGTCGCCCATGTCCACCTTGGCCAGTTCTTCGACTATAGGCGAGGTGACCTTGGAAACGTCGTTGTCCTTCTTCACCAGGTAGCGGCGGGAGGTTTTCCAGTCGCCGTCGGAGGAATCGAAGCCGTTGATGCGGGCCAGCTCCACCACAATGTTGACCTTGTCGGAAGAGCCCACCTGCTCCATCTCGTTCATATCCTTGAGGCCGTACTGCTCGAGGTTGTTCTTGGCGTTGATGAAGACCATGATGGTCCATTCTTTCTGCGCGGCGGCCTTATCCAGGGCCGGCGCGGGCACGGGGAGTTCAAGCTTGGCTATCTCGTCCCCCAGGTTGAACTTGCCGCCGTCGAAATCAACCGCGGCCAGCGCGAGCCGGGCCGAGAACGACAGGGCGAGTACCGCTATAGCTAACTTCTTCATTCTGCCTCCGTTGTCCCCCGGGTATTCAAGGGAACAATTAATAGTTTATACCCAAAGGGTACAAAATCCTTTATCCGGATATCAATGCGGGATCAGGCGGACAGCTGCGCCGCCAGCGTCAGTTCTTCGGCGCGGCGGGCGTAGCCGTCGTGGGGAGTTGAGGGCGGGTTCGCCAGGTGGGCGCGGACTACGGCAGGCAGGTACTCCCGCGGCCCGCGGGTCTTGAACCCGAGCGCGAAGGCGGCCGAAGGGTCCAGCCGCGAGCACCAGCGGCCCCAGTAGGGGGCGCAGGTGTCGGCCAGGCCGGCGGCGGCCAGGGCGGCGGCGCTTACGGGCACAAAATTTGGCTTAAGGCCTGCGCCGGCCGCGGCGAGTTCCAGGAATTCTTTAAGCGAGGTTTCGCCCGGCTGGGCCAGGTTCAGCGCCGGGAGTGCGGGCCAGGCGGGCATGCCGGCCAGCCGCAGCAGCGCGGCCGCGGCGTCGCCGGCGTAAATGAAGCTTACCGGCTGGACGCCGCCTTCGGGCAGCAGCACCGGGCCGCCGTCCCGCAGGCGCTGCAGCCAGGCCCACAGGCGCCGGGAAGCCTGGCCGTCGGCCTCTCCCTGCACCACGGGCAGCCGCAGCGCCAGCGCGGGCACGCCTCGCTCCTTTGAGAACCTCAACAGCGCGGCCTCGGCCGCCCTCTTACCCACCCCGTAATTCCATTCGCGCCAGTCGCGCGTCTCCCGCGGGGGTTCCGGCATAAGGGGCGCTTGCGAGTCAGCCTCGCCGTAGGGCTGGCGCCGGTTATCAGTGACAAGGTAAACCTGACCTGTGGAGATCATCGCGAGGCGGCCGGGGATGAAGCCGGGAACGGAGAAAAGGCCGGCTACGTCTTCGCCGGTATAGGCCAGGAAATCTACGGTAAGATCGAAAGTTTTGCCGCGCAGCGCGGCGGCCAGCGCGGCAGGGTCCTTGCGGTCCGCCAGCAGCGTTGACAGGCCCGGGTGCTCCGGCAACGCCCTCGTACCACGGGACAGAACTGTCACGGAATGCCCGGCGGCCAGGAACGCCCCGCGCGCCGCCCCGCTCAGCAGCCCGGAGCCGCCCAGCAGGAGCACGTTCAGTTTTTTTGCCATGCGTTCCGTTTGAACATTCATCAGACCCCTGGCGCGGGCTTGCCGCTCAGCTTGGCGGCGCGTGCCGGAGCGGGCCCCGGCCGCTCAACTCCGTGAAAAATACAGATACCTGTCCACGATTTTAAAACCCAGGGAGAGGTACAGCTTGAGCGCGGCGGAGTTGTCTTCCCAGGTCTGTATAAAGAAACTATTCCGCTGCTTCGAGCGGAGCAATTCCCGCAGGAAGGCGCGGCCAAGCCCGGCCCCCCGGTATTCTTTTTTTATGAACAGGTCGAAAATTCCCACGAACTTCCCGGAAGTCAACAGGTTCACCCTGCCGGCCTCGGCTTGCCCCTTGAAGAACTTGACGGGCGAGAAATCCCCCGCGGTAAAGTCCCTGTTGGCGTCGGACTGCCGGACCTTTACCGTCTTTGCAGTTAGCCCGCCGGCCGGGAGCGCCCTCAGAAGCAGGTAATTGAAATCGCTGGAGGTGTTATGCCGGCTGGAAACGCGCAGGCCGCTTTTGCGCCGCGCCAGTTTGCAGCCTATATGTTCCAGCCAGACGCTTTCCAGCCCGTAGATCCCTTCGAGCATAGGCTAGCCGGCCTCCGCCGTTATCCCGCGGTTGCGCTTGCCCGCCACGAAAACGGTCAGCACGCTGGCTACTATCAGCGCGAAGACCACCACCCCGGTACCCACGCTGACGGCGCAGAGCTTTTCCCCGATAACCATGCCTATCGGGGCGGCGATGAGCACGACCATGTCCACCACGCCGAGCATGCGGCCCCTTATCTGCGAAGGCAGGCTGGAAACGAAGTGGCTGTAATAAGGCTGCGTCAGGGAATCCGAGAAACCGTAGGCGAAATACGCCACCAGGACCGTCACTACGGGCGCCAGCGGGATCAGGATCAGCAGCAGAGAGATCACGGTCCCGGCCAGGCCGAGGATGAAGCACCTCGAGACCCGGTGGCCGTACTTCCCGACCACGCCCAGCCCCAGCACCTCGCCCACGGCTATCGTGCTGCGCAGCACCCCGAGGTACGCCGCGCCGTAACCGGAATTGCCGGAAAGCATGTACGGGAACACGTTGGGGACATAGCCGTACACCAGGTTCAGGAAAAATACGTTGCCGCAGAAAGCCAGGACGAACCTGTCCGAAAGGATGTTCTTGTCCACGAAGGCCCAGGAATCCCTGAGGAGGCCGGCACTCAGGCGCGCGGACGGTTCCGCCTCCGGGCGCGGCGCGCCCTTTGCCTCGGCCGGCATATAGCTCCGGAGGCTGTAGAAGACGGCCGCCGAGAACAGGAAAGTCAGGGCGTCCAGGCTTACGGCCAGGCGCAGCGGCAGCACGGCGACCAGCACGCCGGCCAGCGCGGCGCCGAAGAAATTTATGGTCCTTACGCTGCCGGAGATCAGCGCCTGCGCCTTTATAAAATCGGCCTTGGGCACGTTGTCGGCGAAGAAAGAGCTGAAGGCGTTGGAGAACAGCACGCCGAGGAAGGTCTTGACGATGAACAAAGCCACGAAGAGCGGGATGGCCCCGTTCCCCGCCGCGTCAAAGAAAAGGAAGGCCGCGGCTACCGCCGCCGACAGCAGGTCCGTAGCGATTATTATCTTCCGCCGGCTGAAGGTGTCGGAGATCTTCCCCGCGAACACCGCGAACAGGGACTTCAACACGAAAGAGCCGCCGAGGGCGTACACTATGACCTTCAGGTCCTTGAACCGGGAGTACAGGGACCAGGTGACGAAGATATCGAAGAAGATATCCCCGAACACGGAGACGATCCTGGCGAGCCAGAGCCTTGAGATGATGCGGTTCTTAATTAGTCGCCGCATGATACCGGATCACCTTGGAATAGAAGTAATTGAGCAGCTGTATGTAATACACGCAGCCGGACTTGCAGAAGTGCTTCTCCGCCCTGAAATGCTCCGCCCGGCAGCCGCCGCCTTGTTCATAACGTTTTTCATTGTATTCCCCTTAATTTGAGTTTTACTGCTATACCCAATAAGGAGCAATTTTTATGTCAACTATTATATTAACAGATTTGGGAAGTGCGTTACCATTACACCCCTGCGGCCTTCAAACAAAGAGGCGCAGGGGTGCGGGCACATAAAAAGGGCCGGCGGTTAAGCCGGCCCTTTTCTCTGCTTAAGTTCCTGTTAAGGCTGGTTGATCCACTGCACGAACTCGTCCCACTGGGAGGCCTTGGCCCACGCCAGGTCGGCGTAGCCGTTGCCCAGGCCGTAGTTCGGGAAGTAGGCCGCCATGCCCTTGGCCAGGGTGTATTCCTTCGGGCCGCTCCAGTAGCCGCCCTTGTCGTTGCGGGCGCGGTTGAGCAGCATCAGGTCCCCGGTGATGAAGTTCATCAGGGCCTGGCCCTTCAGCTTCACATCGGCGTTCTGCGAGCCTTCCACCACGCGGCGGGTGAAGTCGTACAGGTCGCGGTTCTCGTCCATCGCGAAGTTGATGGTGGCGTCGCGGGAGGTCTTGGCCAGCGCTTTCTCACCGGAGGCCATCATCGCGGCGGCGAAGTCGTTGGTCACGGTCAGCAGCTTATTGACGGAAGAGGCCTTAGCCAGGCTCTGGGTGTGGCCCTGGTCGATCTTGTCGTAGTGGTCGGCGTAGGCGTTGACGGCCTGCTTGCCCAGCTCCATGGGGGTCATGGTGGGGCGGGCTATCACCGGACCCAGGAAGTCGTTGTAGGTGTAGCCGTCGCCGGGCTCGGTCTCCTCGGAGCCGACGATATAGTCCACGGAATCCTTGATCTCGTAGACCACTTCCGCCATCTGCATCAGGCAGGCGTCGGTGCCGAACACGTCCACCTTGCCGATCTCTTTGAGCGCGAGGCCCAGTTCGGGGGTGTTGATGTGGTTGCCGCTCTGCTCGTCATAAGAGATGCCCTTGTTTTCGATGACGCGCTGCACGCCCTTCTCCCAGCCGGAGCCGTGGTTGGAGACGATCAGCATGTACTTCTTGGCGGGGTAGGCGGCCTTGGCCCATTTGCCGAAGGCGGCCAGGTTGCGGTAGTCGCCCTGGTCTATCATGCCCAGGTCCTGCAGCATCTTGGAACCCATCTTGGTCTTGTCGGAGTCCTTGGTGATGAAGTAGCGGCGCACGCCCTTCCAATCGCCGTCGGAAGAATCGTAGCCGTCTATGCGGCCCACCTCGGCCACTATGTTGACCTTGGCGGTGGAGCCGATCATCTCCATCTCGTTGAGGTCCATGAGGAGGTATTTTTCCAGGTCGTTCTTGGCGCTGGAGAAAACCATTATCGTCCACTCGGCCGGGGCCTTGGGCTCGGGCTTGGAAGGCTTGCCGAAGATCCAGTCGAAGATGCCCTTGTCCTGGTTGGCGTCCGGAACGGCCACCGCGGCGTTGTCTATTTCCGCCTTGATATCAAAATTGCCGCGGTCGAAATCGACCCCGGCAGCGGCTATAGAAGCGAACATCGAAACGGCTACGGCTGACAGCGAGAGCTTACGGATCATTGATGCCTCCAGACCGGTCGCTATATCTTTCACACTGATAGTTTAGCCTGTAACGCCCCTCCCGCCAAGGGGCAATGGGCCCAGAGGCGCGGGCCAGAGTGCCCAGACAAAAAAAGAGGCCGGCGGTTAAGCCGGCCCCTTCTTTTAAGGACTATCTTATTAAGGCTGGTTGATCCAGAGCACGAACTCGTCCCACTTGGAGGCCTTGGCCCAGGCCAGGTCCGTGTAGCCTGCGCCCAGGGCGTAGGTCGGGAAGTAGGCCGCTATGCCCTTGGCCAGGGAGAAGGCCTTGGGGCCGCTCCAGGGGCCGCCCTTATCGTCGCGGGTGCGGTTGTGGGTCACCAGGCTGCCGGTGATGTGGGTCATCAGGGCTCGGCCGGCGGTCTTCACGGCCTCGTTGCGGCTGCCTTCCACCACGCGGCGGGTGAAGTCGTAGAGGTCGCGGTTCTCGGCCATGGCGAAGTTGATGGTAGCGTCGCGGGAGGTCTTGGCCAGCGCCTTTTCATTAGCAGCCATCACGGCCGCGCCGAAGGCGTCGGTCAGCTGCACCAGCTTGCCGACCTCGGAGGCCTTAACCAGGCTCTGCGTGTAGCCCTGGTCGATGCCGTCGTAGTGGTTGGCGTAGCCGTCCACGGCCGCCTTGCCCAGCTCCATGGCGCTCATCGTGGGGTTCTTGACCACGGGGCCCAGGAACAGGTCATAGGTGTAGCCGTCGCCGGGCTCGGTCTCTTCGGAGGCCACTATGTATTCCACGGAATCCTTGATCTCGTAGTCCACCTCGGCCATCTGCATCAGGCAGGCGTCGGTGCCGACCACGTCGGTCTTGCCCAGGGCTTTCATGATCAGGCCCATCTGGGGGGTGTTGATATGGTTGCCGCTGGCCTCGTCATACGAGATGCCGCGGGTGATGGGGCGCTGGCCGCTGCGGGTCCAGCCGGCGCCGTGGTTCCAGAAGATCAGCATGTACTTCTTGGCGGGATAGGCAGCCTTGGCCCAGTTGGCGAAGTCTATAACGCTCTGGTAGGCGCCCATGTCCTTGTTGCCCAGGTCCTGCAGCACCGGGGAAGACACCTTGGAGGTATTGGTGTCCTTGACCATGCGGAAGCGGCGCACGCCCTTCCAGTCGCCATCGGAGGAATCGTAACCGGCTATGCGGCCGGCTTCCACCACTATGTTGACCTTGTCGGTGGAGCCGATCTTCTCCATCTCGTTGAGGTCCTTCATAAGGAAGGGCTCCAGATCGTTCTTGCCGTTGCCGAAAACCATGATGGTCCACTCGGCCGGGGCCTTGGGGGCGGCAGGCTTGGAGAACAGGCCGGTCAGCCAGTCGGTAACCACGCCCTTGTCGCCCTCAACGGCCTCGGGGGCGGCGGGTTCGGGGATTACGGTGTCCTGGGCGGCTATACCGGCCTGGACATCGGCGCCGTTGATGAAGTCAACCTGCGCGGAAGCGAGGGAAGCGAAAAAGGAAACGGCCACGGCAGACAGCGTGAGCTTGCGTATCATTGTGTCCTCCACTTTGCGGTCAGCATTGCGTTCCATGGTTATAGTTTAGCCGCTTATTGATTTTCATCAAGGGACCGGGGGCCCAGCCGGGCCTGGGCCTTTCGGGTAAAAAAAGAAAAGGCCGGCGGTTAAGCCGGCCTTTCCGTTGGCTAAGGGCTGCTTATTTAGCCTGGTACCACTTTATCAGCTCGTCCCACTGGGAGACGCCGGCCCAGGCCAGCGCGTTGTAGTCGGAGTTGAAGGAGTAGCCGGGCATATAGGCGGCGATGCCGTGGCTGTTGCCGTTGGCGAACTCCTCGTTCACGCGGTTGTGAACGATCAGCTTGCCGTCTATGTAGGCCTTCAGGCCGAGCGCCTTGGCCTTCACGTCCGCGTTGGCGGTGGTGGCGGCGTAGCGGTCGAAGAAGTGCCCCATGTCCTTATTGTCGTACACGGCGTAGCTCTGGGCGCCGGAGGCGGCGGTCTTCACCAGGGCTTTCTCGCCGGCGGCTATCGTGGCGGCCACGAAGTCGTTGGTCAGGGTCACGAACTTGTCCAGAGCGGAGGTATCCAGCAGGCTCTGGGTGGAACCCTGGCTGATCTGCTGGTAATGGTCGCTGTAGCCGTCCACGGCCACCTTGCCCAGCTCATAGGCGCTCATGGTGGGCTTGGCCACCACGGGGCCCACGAACAGGTCGTAGGTATAGCCGTCGCCGGGTTCGGTCTCTTCGGAACCCACTATGTACTTGGTGTAATTCTTTATCTCGTAGGTGACTTCGGGCATCTGCATCAGGCAGGCGTCGGAGCCGTACACGTCCACGCCGCCCACTTCCTTAAGGGCCAGGCCCAGCTGGGGGGTGGTGATGTGGTTGCCGGTCTCGTCGTCGTAGGAAATGCCCTTGGTGACGTTGGCGCCGCGGCTCTTGTCCCAACCGGAACCGTGGTTCCAGACTATCAGGGCGTATTTCTTGGCCGGGTAGGTCATCTTGGCCCATTTCACGAAGGTGATCAGGCTCTTGTAGTCGCCCATGTCGGTCTTGCCGAGGTCGGCCAGGACAGGGGAGGTTATCTTGGTGAAGTCATTATCCTTCTTTATAAGGAAGCGGCGGGTGGTCTTCCAGTCGCCGTCGTTGGTGGCGTAGCCGTTGATGCGGCCCATCTCCACCACTATATTTACCTTATCGGAGGAGCCGATCTTCTCCATCTCGTTGACGTCCAGCAGGCCGTATTTCTCCAGGTTGTTCTTGGAGTTAAGGAAAACCATTATGGTCCATTCCTTGTCTACGCGGGTGGTAACGCCGGTATCCTCGGCAACGACCACGGAGGGGACGTTGATGTCGAGGGCGGAGATTTCCTGCTGCAGGCTGGTTTTGTTGAGGGTGTCGAAGCTGATCTCAGCGGACACCAGGTTGGAAGCGACTGCGATTATCGCGAACGCTGCGGCTGCTTTCTTAAACATTACTCCTCCGGATCCTGCGGTTTGGTCTGGTTGCGCTTGTGTGTGGAGCGCCGTGCCTATAGTTTAAGCACTACGTTGATTATAATCAAGACCAAAGGGCCTAGTCAAGTTTTAGTCTTTGGACCCATTGCTTTTTGGGTCCTAAGGCCTATGGACTTGTCAAGTCTTCATAGGAGAAAGACCTATTTATATATCAAAAAGTTCAATAGTTGCTTTTGGGGGGCGTCCGGATCAAAGCCTAAAGGGCCTACGTCCTGGGCCCCCGCCTGACCTCCGTCATAGGTCCTTTATCCCCCGTTTACGGGGCCCTTTGCCTCTAAACCAGGCGCCCCGCTATTTCATATCCTACTCTAAGACAAAGTTACGGAGGTATACATGAAAATCGTTTCAGCTCTTATCCTAGCCCTGGCCATTGCCGCCCCGGCCCGGGCCGCCGACTTCGCCGACCTGCAGGGCATCAACGCCCCGGCCATTTCCAAGATCAACCCCTTCCCCAACCCGTCCAACCCCGACAGCTGCTACCTGGTCGGCCTGAAGGACGACCTGTGCAGCTTCAAATGCCGCAGCGGCGAGACCTTCCAGGCCAAGCCCGTTAACCCGCAGGCCGCCAGCGTCTATGAGAAATGCGGCGGCGGCGACTACCGCGCCCCCCAGGCCCCGGACGCGGGCGCCATCTGGGCCCAGATCAACAACCAGCACAACCCCTTCCCCCAGCCCCAGACCACCCTGGACTACTGCGTGTTCACCGAGTTCAAGAACAACAAGTGCCTCTTCAAGTGCGAGAGCGGCGCCATCCTGGTAGAGCCGGCCCAGAAGCCCGACTTCTCCACCGGCGAACCGGCCGGCGCCTGCGCCACCATGATCATCAGGCCCGTAAAGCCCGCCTTCGCCAACAAGGCGGCCGCCGCGGAGCAGACCTACAACAGCTACGGCAAGTACCCCACCGCCCAGAAGGCCTCCGAAGTCCTGACCTGGGCCGCCAACGGCTTCAAGTTCGCAAAGACCGAGGTGACCGGCCAGGCCATCGTGGTCAACGGCCTTAGCGATTACCGCTTCCGCCTGACCTACAGGGCCGCCGCCCCCCTCGCCATTGAATCCAGCCCGCTCTTCAAAGCGGAACTGGACGCCTTCGAGCGCATGTTCGACATGGCCGACCGGCTGGAAGCGGACGGCGCCACCGTGGTCACCCACGAAGTGGTCACCTACGAGGGCGGTTACTATTATGTGATCGGCTACTTCAACGGCTCCCGCGCCGCGGACCGCTCGGCCGACAAGAAAGTCCGGGCCTGCGTGTTCAGCAGCTACGCCAACAACGTCTGCAACTACAAGTGCAACGACGGCAAGCCCTACACCCAGCCGCTGGCCACCCCGGGCCCCTGGAACAACAACCCCGCGCAGCTCTGCCCGCAGCTGGTCTTCCCGTTCTAAGCCAGCCGCCCGCAAATAAAAACAGCCGGCCCCGCGCCGGCTGTTTTGTTTTTTGCCGCGTTTCAGCGAAAGGCGGCGAGGGCGGTTTTTATTGTATTGGCGTGGATGCGGACGGTGTCCGTGAATTTTTTGGCGTAGCCGCCGGCGAGGGTAAGGGCCACGGGGACCCCGCGGCGGCGGCACTCGGCGAAGACGAAGGTGTCGCGCGCCTTTATGCCGGCCATGGTCAGTTCGAACCCGCCCAGCAGGTCGCCCTTGTAGACGTCGGCGCCGGCCACGTACACGGCGAAGTCCGGGTGAAAGCGGTTCAGCGCGCGCGGCAATTCCTGGCGCAGCGCGGCCAGGTAGGCCGCGCCGCCTGTGCCGGACCTGAGCGGCAGATCGTAAGAGCTCTTCTCTTTTTTCTCCGGGAAGATCTCCGCGCCGTGGATAGAGAAAGTGAAGATCCTTCTGTCCCCGCGGCAGATGGCGGCCGTGCCGTCGCCCTGGTGGGCGTCGAGGTCTATCACCAGGGCGCGCTTCACGCGGCCGGTTTTCAGGAGTTTTTTTACCGCCACGGCTATATCGTTGAGCAGGCAGAAACCCGCACCGCGGTCGCGCCGGGCGTGGTGAGAGCCGCCGCCGCAGTTAATACCCACGCCGTGCGCCAGCGCCAGTTCGGCGGCCAGCAGGGTGCCCCCGACGTTGGCCAGGTGGGCCTTTACCACGTTCCGCGTGATCTCCAGTTCGGCCGCGGCGGAATCGGCCGGCGTGAAGGAGAAGGTTAAATTCTTTTTCACCCAGGCCGGGCTGTGGGCCAGCAGCAGGTCGGCCCGCGAGGGCGGCGCCGGGGCGACTATATCTTTTTGGGAGACGGCGCCTTCTTTTAAAAGCAGTTCCAGCGCGGCCTCGAACTTATCCGCCCTGAACACATGCCCCGGCGTGCGCGCCGTGTAAGCTTTGGAAAAGACTATCTTCATCAGACAAAGAGGATGGCCAGCAGGAAGGCCGCCACCAGCAGCAGCGCGCCCCAGGCGAACCAGTGCCCGTGCAGCGGGAACACGGCCGGCTCCGCGGAGACCGGGGCCTGCGCGCGCAGCAGCGTGCGCTCGTTGAGCTGCGTGCGCGCCGCAACGCGCCCCCAGGGGTCTATCACGCCGGAGATGCCGTTGTTGGCCGCGCGCACCACCGTACGGCGCGTCTCCACCGCGCGAAAAATGTTGGCGGCGAAATGCTGATAAGGCGCGGCAGTGTCGAGGTACCACCCGTCGTTGGTGATGTTGACGAACAGCCCCGCCCCGTCGCGCGCGTCGCCGGCGAAGAGGTAGGGGAAGATGGCTTCGTAGCAGACCGACGCGCCGGTCTTGACCCCGTCCAGCTCCAGCAGCCGCTGCTCAGGGGCGCCCGGCTCGAACTCGCCCAGCGCGGCCACGGGTTTTATGAACTTGCCCAGGAAATCCCGCAGCGGCACGTACTCGCCGAAAGGCACCAGCTGCCGCTTGTCGTAGGAGGCGGCTATATCGCCGCTTTTATCCAGCAGGAAAGCCGAGACGTGCCGGCCGCCGCCCTTGGACACGGAACCGACCACGCTGGCGCTGGCGCCGGAGGCTGCGGCGGCCCCCTTCAGCCACCAGGCGCACTCGGCTTCGTCTATCCAGCAGGGCAGCGCGTTCTCAGGCCAGACGGCCAGCGACCCCTTGGCCTCTCCCAGCAGGCCCTCGATATTTTTCTTGATGCCCGCCGCCTCGGACTCCTGCCATTTGGCGTAGAAATCTATGGACGGCTGCAGCAGCGCCACCTGAACGGTTTTAGCCGGCACGAAGGCCTCGGCGCGCACCAGTTCGGTTTCGCCGTAATACCAGAGCCCGGAGAAGACCAGCAGCGCAGGCAGCAGGCGCAGCCCTTTCCTGACCGGGGCCGCGTCGGAAGCCAGCACGGCCCCCAACAGGGCGCCGGTGAAGCAGACGGCCGCGCTGAGCCCGTAGACGCCGGTGACCGACGCGATCTGTATGAGCGGCGTATACTCCCATTGGGTGTAGCCCAGCATGAACCAAGGGAACCAGACCGCCTTCTGGCTGAACCAGATCTTCCCGTATTCCAGCGCGAACCAGGCCGCCGCGAAGACATAGGGCCAGGCGCGCGCTCCGATCTTCCTGAGCAGGAAGCCGTAGAGCGAGACCAGCGCGAACTCCCCCGCCAGCGTCAGCGCCAGCAGCCCCAGCCCCAGCGCCGAAACGAATGGATTCACGCCGCCCGCGCGCATGGTGGGATAGATCCAGTACAGCAGCCCCAGGTAGGCCAGGAAGCCGCAGAGCAGCCCGCCGCCCACCGCCGCCCCGCGCGTCTTCACCTTGAGCAGGTAAAAAGACAGCGGCCCCAGCGCGAACCACGCCAGCCACCCCATATTGAATTTAGGATAAGCGAGGACAAGCAGTACAGAAGTGATTACAGGAAAACTTATCAGCGGAATTTTTTTCACATTTCTGGCTTTGGTCGGGCGAATAACGCGCGCGGAGGGCAAGGGTGTGCCTTCGCAGGGGCCTCAGTCGGCCCGAGCTTGCGTAAGCGCGAGGGCCGACTGACAGAGCGAGCCACGGTGTGGCGAGCGTACCCGGAGAGGGCACACCCTTGCCCTCCGCTCCCCCCCTGTGCCAGCCGCTCTTAAGCGTTAACGCCGTGGCACTTCTTGTACTTCTTGCCCGAGCCGCACGGGCACGGGTCGTTGCGCCCTATCTTGGCGTCCGCGAACTTGTTGGCCGGTTTCTGCGGGGCGGCCTGCTGCCGCGGGGCCTGCGCCTCTCCCTGCGGCTCCCCCTCCTGCGTCACCGGCCGCGCCACCGGGCGCGGCGGCAGCTGGATGCGGAAGACGTACTCCACCATCTGGTCGCGCACGCGGCCCAGCATGGCCTCGAAGAGCTGGTAAGACTCCTTCTGATACTCTATCAGCGGGTCCTTCTGGCCGTAGGCGCGCAGGCCCACGCCCTTCTTAAGGTGGTCCAGCTCGAAGAGGTGGTTCTTCCAGATATGGTCCATGATCTGCAGCAGCAGCACCCGCTGCAGTTCGGCGAAGTCCACGTTGCGCTCGGCGAAGTCTGAGAAGCGGCGCTCCAGGGCCGCGTCCAGGCGCTTCATCACCTCGTCCTGCAGCACGGCGCGGTTGAGGCCGTGCACCTCGTCGGGCGTATAGGCCAGGTCGAAACCGGCGGTCTTCTTCAGGTAGATGTTCAGGGCTTCCAGGTTCCACAGCGTGGAGGCCTGGTCCTGCGGGGCGTTGAGGTCCAGCTGCTCCTCCACCGCCTCGTGGATCATGTTCTTCACGCGGCCGGGAACGTCCACGCCGTCCAGCACGTTATTGCGCAGCTCGTAGACGGCCAGGCGCTGCTTGTTCATCACGTTGTCGTAGTCGAGCAGCTGCTTGCGGGCGTCGAAGTTCATGCCCTCGACGCGCTTCTGCGCGCCCTCTATCTGGCGGCTGACGAGGGAGGACTCTATGACCTCGCCCTCCTCCATGCCCAGCTTCTCCATGATGGCGGAGATGCGGTCCGAGCCGAAGAGCCGCATCAGCTCGTCCTCAAGGGAAACATAAAACACGGAAGACCCCGGGTCTCCCTGGCGGGCGCAGCGGCCGCGCAGCTGGTTATCGATGCGGCGGCTCTCGTGGCGCTCGGTGCCTATCACGCGCAGGCCGCCCACGCTGCCCACATAATCGTGTTCTTCCACCACCGGCGGGTTGCCGCCCAGGATGATGTCGGTGCCGCGGCCGGCCATGTTGGTGGCTATCGTCACCTGCCCCTTGCGGCCGGCCTGGGCGATGATCTGCGCCTCCATCTCGTGGTACTTGGCGTTCAGCACCTGGTGCGGGATGCCCTTGGTGCGCAGCATGGTGGCCAGCTTCTCGGATTTTTCTATAGAGCGGGTGCCCACCAGCATCGGCTGGCCCTTGCGCCAATGCTCGTCGATCTCGGCTACGATGGCGTTGTTCTTCTCGCGCTCGGTGCGGTAGATGCGGTCCGGGGTGTCCAGGCGCACCAGCGGGCGGTTCGGCGGGATCTCCACGACGTCGAGCTTGTAGATCTCCCAGAATTCGTCGGCCTCGGTCATCGCGGTGCCGGTCATGCCGGAGAGCTTGTTGTAGAGCTTGAAGTAGTTCTGGAAGGTGATCGTGGCCAGCGTCTGGTTCTCTTCCTTGATGCGCATGCTCTCTTTGGCCTCGATGGCCTGGTGCAGGCCGTCGGACCAGCGGCGGCCCGGCATCAGGCGGCCGGTGAATTCGTCCACTATGACGATCTCGCCGTCCTTGACCACATACTCCACGTCCCGCTTGAACAGGTGGTGCGCGCGCAGGCCCTGGTTCAGGTGGTGCGCCCACTCGGAGGAGACGTCGTCGTAGATGTTGCCCACGCCCAGTATCTTCTCTGCCTTTTTCACGCCTTCCTCGGTCATGGTGGCGGTATGACCCTTCTCATCTATGATGGCGTCGAAGCCCACGCCCAGGTCGGCGCCGTCGCGCTTGGCCTCTATCTCTTCCTTCTCGGTGATGAACCGCACGTTCAGGAGCGGGATCACGCGGTTGACGATGTAATACTTGTCGGTGGATTCCTCGGCCGGGCCCGAGATGATCAGCGGGGTGCGGGCCTCGTCTATCAGGATCGAGTCCACCTCGTCGACCACGGCGTAGTTGCGGTCGCGCATCACGCGCTCTTCCTTGTCCATCACCATGTTGTCGCGCAGGTAGTCGAAGCCCACCTCGTTGTTGGTGATGTAGGTGATGTCGCGGTTGTACATCTCGCGGCGCTCGTCGTTGCGCATGTCGTGCTGCACGGAGCCCACGGTGAGGCCCAGGAACTCGTGCAAGGGGCCCATCCACTGGCTGTCGCGCTTGGCCAGGTAGTCGTTGACGGTGACCACGTGCACGCCCTTGCCGGTCAGCGCGTTGAGGTAGGCGGGCAGGGTGGACACCAGCGTCTTGCCCTCGCCGGTGCGCATCTCGGCTATCTTGCCGCTGTGCAGCACTATGCCGCCGATGAGCTGCACGTCGTAGTGGCGCATCTTCAGCACGCGCTTGCCGGCCTCGCGCACCACGGCGAAGGCCTCGGGCAGCAGGTCGTCGAGAGTTTCGCCTTTGGCCAGGCGGGCTTTGAACTCGGGCGTCTTGGCCTTGAGTTCCTCGTCGGAGAGTTTGGAAATTTCGGGCTCCAGCGCGTTGATCCGGTCAACTATGGGCTGGATGTTCTTCATCGAGCGCAGGCTCTTGGACCCTATGATGGCTTCAACTAGTTTTTTGAGCATATATTCACATTAAACAACTTTTAAACGCGTTTATAAACACCGCGGGGTCAGAACGAGAAGCCGAACAGCTTCTCGCTGAAGAGCATCGCCACCGCGAGCAGGTTGGTAAAACAGTGCACCAGCACCGGAGTTTCCAGCCTGCCGGTACGCTCGTAGACCCAGCAGAAGAACAGCCCCGCCAGGCCCGTGGCCACGAAATCCAGGCCGTGCAGCGCGCCGAAGAGGGCCGCGTTAGCCAGCAGAGCGGCCGCTAACGGGAGGTACCGGCGCGTGGCGACATAGAGCCAGCGGCGCAGCAGGAACTCCTCGGACACCGGCGCCACGGCGCAGAGGCCGAACAGGTAGGCGGGCAGCAGGGCCGGGTGCGCCAACAGCGCCTCCAGCCTGGCGTCCAGCGTGGCCGGGTTATGCGACTGGTCGTTCCAGAACAGCAGGGCATTGGTCCAGGGCAGGTCCCACGGCGCCAGCAGCAGGGTATAAACCTTGTCCGCCGCGAACAGCAGCGCCGTCATCAGCAGAAAGTATTTCAGGGCCGGCCTGGCCTCGGCCTTCAAGCCGTTCCAGTAGGCGCGCAGGCGCTTGAAGTCAAAACCGGCCTTCCGGGCCGCCGGATACAGCGCGGTCAAAAGGATCAGGTCCACCAGGATGGATTCATACTCGGTCCCCTTGAGCCCCGGGAACACCTTGCGCAGCGGGTAAGACAACAGGGCGTAGAGCAGGAACAGGCCGAGGAACTTGAAGAAGTCCTTCAGCGTCGGGGTTTCCAGCGAGGACAGCATGGGACAATGATACCAATTACGGCTGTTGACAATTAACAGCCCAAGGGCTATCATTAATCACGATCCAGAACGGAGGCGACATGAAACTCTTTAATTACCTTTTAGCGGCGCTGCTGTGCGGCGCCGGGGCTATCGGCGCTGCGGCGCAGGAGCCGCCCACGGCCAAGGCCGCCGAACCCAAGGCCGCGGCGGCCCAGCCTACCCCCGAGCAGGCCGAACTGGCGCGGCTCACCGCGGAAAACCAGCTGGCCGACCAGCGGCTCAAAAAGAAGCTGCTGCAGGCCAACGCCGAGAAAGAGGAGCTGAAGGCCCAGTACGAGCTGGAGCAGCAGCGGCAGCGCGCCAAGACCGCCGCGCTGGAGGCCGAGCTGGCGCTGGCCGTTTCCGAGAACAAGCTGGCCGAGGAAAAAAACAAGAAGGCCATGGCCGAGCTGGCCCTGAAAATGGCCAAGCTGAAGGCGGACAACGACCTGAAGGCGGAGATTCAGCGCTCCGACACCCTGGCCGACACCAAAGAACGCGCCGCGATGGACCTGGACATGAAGCGCATGGACCTGGAGGAGCGGCGCCTGAAGATAGACAAGCTGCAGCTCGACGCCCGCATGGCCAAGCTGAACAGCGACCTGGACCTGCGCGCGAGGAAGAACGAGTGGAAGAAGGAAGCCAACGCCGAACCGGTCTACCTGGAGCAGCCGCTGAAGAACGGCACGCTGACCGTCAGCGACCGCCGCATCCCGCTGAACGGCCCCATCCGCTACGGCACGGCCGACCTCATCACGGAGCGCATCAGCTATTTCAACAATATCTCCACCCAGCCCGTCTTCCTGATCATCGACGAGTCGCCCGGCGGCTCCGTCACCGAGGGCTACTCCATCATCAAGGCGATGGAGAGCAGCCGCGCCCCGATCTACGTGGTGGTAAAGTCTTACGCCGCCAGCATGGCCGCTATCATCACCACGCTGGCCGACAGGTCCTATATCTACCCGCACGCCCAGATCCTGCACCACCAGCCCTCCGGCCTGCTGTACGGTAATATCACGCAGCGCAAGGAACAGCTGGAATTCGCCCGCGAGATAGAGCGCCGCATCTTCGCTCCCGTGGCGAAGAAAGTCGGCTTCACCCTGGAGGAATTCCGCAAGAAGATGTACGAGAACAACTCCGACGGCGACTGGCGCACCTTCGGCGACAAGGCCGTGGAGTACAAGTGGGTAGGCGGCCTCATCGACCGCATCGAGGAGACCGGCGTGGTGAAGAACCCCGAGACCTCCAACGGCCGTCAGCTGCGGGACATGGGCAGCCTGGAGCTGCAGGAGAAGACCGACGAGAAGGGCCTGCCCTACGTGCAGCTGCCCAGGCCCAGGCACTACGACATGTACTTCATCTACAACCCGGACAATTACTACCGCTTCTGAGCGGGACGGGCCAAAAGGCCGGGCGCGGGCCCGGCCTTTTTTATTACTATAATCTCACCTGCTATGGAAGCCCCGGAACCACCCGAAAACATAAAGTGCCCCTACTGCGGGGCGCTGAATTCCGTGGAAGGCGAGTTCTGCGGGGCCTGCTATAAGAACCTGCGCGTGCCCAAGGAAGTACGCGCCGAGGCCGCGGCCAGGCGCATACTGGCCGGGGCCGCGGGCAACACGGCGCCGCTGGCGCAGACCTCAGGTGCCGCGCCGGACGCGCCGCACGCCGGGCGCCTGTGGGGCAGGGCGGCTATCATCGCCGGGTTGTTCGCGTTCTACCTGCAGTGGCTGCGCAAGCCCAACTATTTCTCTTTCCTCGACTTCATCAACCTGGCCTTCCACGAGGCGGGCCACGTCTTCCTGGGCTTCTTCGGGCGCTTCATCATGATGCTGGGCGGCACCATCTTCCAGCTGCTGCTGCCGGCGCTGTGCCTGCTGCAGCTACGCCGCAAGCGCTCCAACATCGGCTGGCAGCTCTGCCTGTTCTGGATCGGCGAGAGCCTGCTGAACGTCAGTATTTACGCCGGGGACGCCATAAAGCAGGAACTGCCTCTCGTCGGCGGCGGCGAGCACGACTGGACCTACCTGCTGACCGAACTGGGCCTGATAGCCCACACCCCGGCGGTGGCCAAGGCCATCTTCCTGCTCGGCTCCGCCGTGATCTTCTACAGTTTTTATCTGATCGGGCTCGACGCCAAGAACCGCGAACCCTACGAGCTGGGAGAACTGCAGCTGCGCTGACCATGAAAACTACTGCCCTGATACTGCTTCTCGCCCTTCCCCTCCCTGCCGCCGCGCAGGGACTGTTCGCCCCGGACGGCCTGAGCCGGGCGGACCTGGGCAGGCCCTGGGTTTCCGCCGTGACCGGCTACTCCGACGCGGAGGGCCTGGCCAAGCGCTCCGCGGGCCTGAGCGCGGGAACGCCGCTTGGCGCCATCGGCGGGGCGAAGGTCTCGCTAAACGCTGCCTTTCACCATAACCGCATCCTCGAGGACGGCTGGCTGCCGCCGGAACTTTACGACGCGGGGCTGCAGGTCGCCATGCGCGGCGAAAAGAATCACCTGAGCGCCGGAATCAGGTCCAGCTCCGACCGCCCGTTCAATTCCCTCGACGAGACGGACCTCTCGGCCAATTTCGCCCGCACGGTCAGCAAGAACGGCCCGCACTCCGTCACGGCGGGGCTGGCCTATTCCACGCGCCGCAGCTTCGCGCGCCACATACCCTTCCCCTATGTCGCCTACAACTACAATTCCGAAAAATTCTCCTTCCGCCTGCCTTTCTCCGTCTCCTGGCGGCCGGAGCAGGCCTGGGAGTTCTCGGCGGCCTATATGCCGCCCAAGTACGGTCAGGTTTCGGCGTCCCTGAAAGCCTCGCCGGCGCTGACGCTGAAGGCCGAGTTCGTGCTGAGCGCGGCGCAGTACGACCTGGCCGGCCGGGCCGACAAGAAGGATTCGGTCTTCGTAGAGCAGCCTAACGCCGGCCTGCGCACCTCTTACCGGGCTTCGGACGGCTGGGCTTTTTCTCTCTACACCGGCTTCACGCTGGGCGGCAGGTACTACCGGGGCCGCACCTACGACAATTACCGCGACAAGGTGCACCTGCGCGGCGCGCCCGCCGTCAGCCTGGGCCTGACGCGCCTGTTCGGCTTGCCCTTTCGTCCCATAAAATAAAGGGCAGAACGGCCCTGTCGCCGGCCTTTCGCGCGCGTTATAATTAATACATGTTGAAATACGCGCTCGTTTTCCTTTTAGCCGCCCCCGCTTCCGCCTTCGAACTCGACTCTCTCAAGCTTTCAGACCTGCGCTCCGCCGCGCCCTCCATAACCGCGCCCGAAGCCGCGCCGGCCCCGGCAGACAAGGCCAGCTATGTACAGATGACCTCCAGCATCAAGCTGAAGATGGATAAGGAAAAAGGCGAGCTGACCGTCGGCTTTCCCAAAGTGAATTTCGGCGACGCGGAGCCCGGCGACAAATCCCACCTCTTCGTGCGCATGACGCGCGGCCTGCCGGCGCCGGCCATCTCCTGGGCCACCGTGCTCTGCTCCAACGGCCATTTCCTCGGCTACAAGGGCTCCAACATAAATCTTCCCGAGCAGAGCGGCAGCTTCTCCATCAGCGAAACGCTGGCCATGGGCTACCCCAAGCAGCTCATAGCGCGCACCCACCCCTGGCTGGCCGGCGACCTGGCCGACCTGGAAGAAGTTTGCTCGCCAGACTTCCTGGAAAAAATGAAAGACGCCCGCGTCGAAACCCTCCCGCAGCAGCTCGGCGACTTCTCCTTCGCCTACAACCCCAAAAAGAACACCCTCAAAGTTAAGTGGTAAAACCGCCCACGGCGGGAATTTGTATAATTCTTTAACTATATTATTCGGCGGGGACCGCAGGCGCGGCCGCTGCCGGGGGTTATTTTTGCGGAATGGCTGACTTCCTGGATAAAAATTTACTGGCCCTTTACCCGGCCGAAGACAGCGGCTTTCCGGCCCGCTTCTTCCCCATGAGGCCCTATGTCAAAAGCCTGTCGCTGCTAAACTACGCCGACGCCTGCCACAGCGCGGGCATCAAGGCCGCCGAGCGCCACATCCGCGAGCTGGTGGCCGCACAGAAGATAGACATCGTGCTGGTCTGCCCGTTCGCCAGCGACTACCAGCTCTCCGTGGACTTCTACACCTCCCTGCGCCGGCTCGCCAAAGTCGTCTTCTGGTTCGCAGACGACCCGCTGTACTTCAACAGCTACAACCGCTGGTACGCGCACGGCGCCGACGCCGTGATCACCACCGATCCCTCGGCCCTGCCGGAATACGCGGCGCTCGGCATCCCGGCCGTGCTCTGCAACGACCTGACGGCCACCAATAAATACGCCCCGGTCGGCGCAGAAAAAGACACGGACGTCTGCTTCATAGGCGACGCGCGCAAGCGCGGGCGCCGGGAATTCCTGGATTTTTTGCGGGCTGGCGGCATCAAAGTGACGGTCTACGGGCAGGGCTCCGAGAATGGCTTTCTGCCGCCGGATAAAGTCTCGGAGACCCTCTGCCGCAGCCGCATCAATTTAAACTTCAGCGGCGTCGGGGAGGCGGACTGGAAAACCGGCGGCGAACCGCCGCTGGGCGGCGGGCGCCAGAACACCGGCCGCCCGCGCGAGATAGCGCTGACCGGCGCCTTCTGCCTGACCGAATTCTCCCCGGGCCTCGAGATGGTCTTCCCCGCCGGGCTGATGGACAGTTTTAAGACCAGGGAGGAGCTGCTGGAGAAGGTGAAGTTCTACCTGGCCAACGCGGACAAGCGCGAGACCCTGGCCGCGGCCGCGCATAAGTACGCCCTGGCCAATTTCCCCGAAGAGGTCTATCTGCCGCGCCTGTTCACCGAGGTCGCCGCCGCCCTGGCGGCCCCCCGTTCCCCGGCGTCGGCCGCGCCGCCGTCAGGCTTCAAGGCGCGCGAAGTCAACAGCCTCACCTTCTCTTTCTTCGTCATGCTGAAGCGCGGCGCGCTGCTGCCGGCGCTGGGCGTCCTGCCCCTCCTTTTCCGGCGCGGCCCGGCCGCCTTCCTGGCCGGCTTCCCCGCCGGACTGCTCAGGGCGCTGGCCCGCCTTCCGGGCAAGCTGGCCGGAGGCCGCGCGTGAGCACGCACCGCAAAATTGCGCGGGCCTACACCATCCTCGTCGCGGCGAGCATCGCCGGCCACGCCCTCTCCATGGTAAAAGAGATCATCGCGGCCAACGCCTTCGGCGTCTCCAAGGCCATGGACGCCTTCTACGCGGCGCTGACCTTCCCCAACCTCCTCAACAGCATCTTCCTGGCCCCCTTCTCCATCATCTTTATCCCGATCCTGATCCGCTACAAGACAAAAAGTTTGCCCGAGGCCAACCGCATCATCAGCACCGTCTCCAACATCATCTACCTGGTGCTCGGAGCCGCGGCCGCCGTCAGCTTTACCTTCGCCGGGCGCATCGTCAACCTGGCCTCCCCCGGCCTGGACATCCCTACCGGCATAGCGGCCGAGAACATGCTGCGCATCCTCAGCGCCGGCATCATCTTTACGGGCGCGGTGAACATCCTGACCGGCATCCTCAACGCCTTCGAACATTTCCTGTGGCCGGCCTTCTCCGGCATGTTCGTCACGCTGTGCACCATTTGCCTGCTGCTGTTCTTCACCGACACGCTGGGCGTCTACGCGCTGGGCTGGGGCCTGCTGGCCGGCACGGTGCTGCAGTTCCTCTTCCTCGCCCCGATCGCCCGGCGCTACGGCTACAGCCACTCCGCCGCCCTGGACCTGGACCACCCGGCGATCAGGCTGGCGCTGGATTCGGCCTTCATCTTCCTGATCATCAACGTGCTCAGCGGCTTCAACACGGTCATCAACCGCTACATGGCCTCGTGGCTGCCGGCGGGCAGCATAGCCGGCCTGGCCTACGCCGACAAGCTGGTGCAGGTGCCCCTGGTCATCTTCTCGGGGGCCATCGCCTCGTCCATCTACCCGTTCCTGTCGGCGCAGGCCGCCGAGAACAAGCTCGACGAGATGCGCGACACCGTGTCGCTGAGCCTGCGCATGTCGGGCTTCATCTTCATCCCGCTGGCGATTACGATGATGATCCTGGCCGAGCCGGCGATCAGGCTGCTGTTCCAGCGCGGCGCCTTCGACCTGGCCGCGACCAGGCTGACCTCGCAGATCTTCGTGTACTCCTGCCTGCTGCTGTTCTCCAACTACGCGGTAGCCATCCTGATGCGCCTGATGTTCGCCTTCCAGGATTTCCGGAACATCCTCAAGGTGGTGGGCGCCGGCCTGGTGCTCAACGCCGGGCTGAACTACGTTTTCATCCGCGTGATGGACCCGCCGGCCTGCGGCGTGGCGCTGTCCGCCGCCGTGGGCTCTTTCGTGATGGCCGTGCTCTTTTTCCTGATCCTCAAGAAGCGCGTCTCCAACCTGCACGGCCTGGCCATCCTCAAGGCCCTGTCCAGGATCGCGGCCTTCGCGGCGGTTTCCGGTTTCGCGGTCTTCTTCTCTTACCAATACCTGAGCGCGCGCCTCCACACCACGCTCGTGAACCAGGCGGCGGCGCTGGCGGGCGCGGCCGCCGCCGGCCTCCTGGTCTTTGTCCTGATCTCCGCCGCCTTCCGGCTGGAGGAGTTCCTGAAAGTCTATCAGCACGCAGTTTCAAAGCTGCGCCGCAAGCGGGAGAGGCCGGCCTGACCATGACTGACAAAAGAAAAATCCTCCTGATCTATCCCGGCAACAAGACCTGGGGCTTCACCTACCCTATCGGCCTGCTGTACGTGGCGCAGTCCCTGACCAAGGCCGGGTACGACGTGGCCCTGCTGCACCTCGGCACCGGCACGCTCGACGACCTGAAGAGCGGCGACTACCTTTTCGCGGGGATCACCATGATGGTCGGCGAGATGGTAGGCAAAGGCCTGGAGGCCGCCCGGCGGTTTAAAGAATTGAATCCGGGCGTCCCGGTGGTCTTCGGCGGCGTCTACCCCTCCATCATGCCCGAGCAGGTGCTGGCCAACCCGCTGGCCGATATAGTAGTGATCGGGGAGGGCGAGGTAACGGCCCGGGAGCTGGCAGGGGCACTGGCGGAAAAAGGCGACCTCGGCAAGGTCCAGGGCCTCGCCTACAAGGCCGGCGGCAAGGTCGTCACCACCGAGCCCCGGCCACCGATAGACATGGAGACCCTGGACTTCGACCTCCCGTACCACCTGCTCGGGAGCATCTTCGCCCGCTCCACCGTGGTGCCGATCCACACCTCCAGGGGCTGCCCGTACAGGTGCGGCTTCTGCTACAGCCCCATCTTCAACAAGCGGAAGTACCGCTCCAAGAGCGCCCGCAAGGTCGCCGACGAGATAGAGTACGTCATTAAGAAATACGGGATCCGCCATTTCAATTTCGACTACGAGGACGAATTTTTCGTAAACCCGGACAGGGCCGTGGAGATCTTCGAAACGGTGCTGGCCCGCGGCCTGAAGATCCGCTGGACGGCTTTCTGCCGCTTCGACTCTTTCTGCGCGGCTTACGAAAAGTACGGCGAGCGCTTCCTGCGGCTGCTCAAGGACTCCGGCTGCTTCTACCTCAGCTTCGGGGCGGAATCCGGCTCCCAGCGGCTGCTGGACGAGGTTATAAAGAAAGACATCAAAGTGGAACAGATCTATACCACCGTGCAGGCCCTGAAGAGCCATCGGATAATCCACCGCCTCTCCTTCATCAACTGCTTCCCCGGAGAGACCCGGGCCGACATGGAAGAGACCTTCAAGGTCATAGACAGGATCTCGGAGGACAACAGGTACCTGGTGCTCGGCGTCTTCAACCTTATCCCGCTGCCCAAAACCCCCATCATGGAGCTCCTCCAGCGGGCCGGCTACAAGCCGCCCGACACGATGGAGGGCTGGGCCGGCCACATCCCTGTAAAGCGGGAGATCGTGACCTGGCACGAGAAAGACTACGCCGACTACTGCTTCGACGTCGCCAAGCTCTGCCCGGTGCCGTTCCACCAGGATTTCCCCTCGTACGCCAGCTACAAGGACTACATGAAGACCTCCAGCGACGCGTACGTCCGGGGCTGGCCCGCGTACCTAGTCGCCAGGCTGCAGCGGCTGCGCTACAAGAAGCGGTATTTCAGGCACAACTACGAGATAGTCCTGTTCAACAAGGCGCTGCGCGCCTACACCATAGCCAGGAACTACGCGCTGAATTCGATCCTTAAGAAATACCTGCCGGGCGGCCTGTTCGCGTACCTGAAAAAAACTTTCGGCAGGAACGACTGGTCGGACGAGCAGCGCTGAGCCGGCGCGGGCTTATATTGCCGGGCCGGGTGATTTTTAATAACATTGGAATCGCGGGAGGCCGCGCGAAAAGAATGCCCACAAAAGAGCTGATAGAACTGCTGACCAGCGACGCCCGAAGGGTGGCGGCCAGCCAGGATTTCCGGGCGCTGGCCGGCAAGCGGGTGCTGATAACCGGAGCGGGCGGCCTGATAGGGCTGAATTTCCTGGCGTCCCTCGAGCGCGTCGCCGAGGAAGTCCCCGGCATCGCCATCTTCCCGGTCATCCATTCCGAGCCGCCGCCGTTCCTGGCGCCGCTCCTCGGGCACAGGGCCGTGCGGCCGTACCGTGGCGACCTGACCGACGAGAACTTCCTCAGGACGCTGCCCGAGGCGGACCTCGTCATCCACGCGGCCGGCTCCGGCGAACCGGCCCGGTTCATGCAGGACCCGGTCGCCTGCCTGCGGATAAACTCCTTCACGACCTTCGAGCTGCTGAAAAAGCTCGGGGGCAAAGGCACCTTCCTTTTCCTGAGCAGCACCGACGTCTACAACGGCCTGGCCTCACCCCGCTACTCGGAAGACCAGATAGGCACCACCAACACCGACCACCCGAGGGCCTGCTACATAGAAGGCAAGCGCTCGGGCGAAACCCTCTGCAACCTCTACCGGGAGCGCGGCGTGAACGCCGTCTCCGTCCGGCTTTCCGTCACTTACGGCCCCGGCACCAGGCAGGGCGACCAGCGCGCGCTGCCGGCCTTCGTGCAGAAGGGGCTGGCCGGCCGGATAGACCTGCTGGACCAGGGCGACGCGGAGCGGACTTTCTGCTACGTCTCGGACGCCGTCGAACTGATGTGGCATGCCGCGCTGCGCGGCGTCAGGAACTGCTACAACGTGGGCGGGGTTTCGGAGATAAAGATCCGCGACCTGGCCCAGCTGGTCGGCAGGCTGCTTAACGCCCCGGTCAGCGTCCCGGCCGCAGGCGGGGGCGTCTCCGGCGCGCCCGCCGCCACGCGCCTCGACCTGGGCCGGATCCTCTCGGAGTGCGGCAAGAAGGATTTCGTCGGCCTGGAAGAAGGGCTCGCCAGGACCATAGCCTGGCACAGGAACCTGCAGGACGCCGTTTAACTAAAGGACTCAGCATATGTGGAAACTACAGGAAAACATCCTGGAAGCGGACGACAAGAAAAAACTTTCCGAGTTCATCGCTTCCACGGAGCGCTTCACCCAGTTCGAGAAGGTGAAGCTTTTTGAAAAAGCCTGGTCCGAGTGGCAGGGCTGCAAATACTCCGTCTTCGTTAATTCCGGCAGCTCGGCCGACCTGGTCATGCTCGACGGCCTCAAGGAGCAGCACAAGATCCCAGATGGCAGCGAGGTGCTGGTCCCCGCCGCTACCTGGACCACCAACATCACCTCGGTCATCCAGACCCGGCTGCAGCCCGTTTTCGTGGACATCAACCTGCAGGACCTGTCCTTCGATTACGCCGCCCTGGAAAAGGCCGTCACGCCGAAAACCAAAATTATCCTGGTCACGCACCTCATAGGGTTCCCCGCGGCCATGGCCAGGATCCGGGCCCTGGCCGAGCGGCACGGCCTGCTGGTCCTCGAAGACTGCTGCGAGTCCCACGGCGCCGTGAGCGGCGGCAAGAAGATAGGCAACCACGGAGTAGCCAGCGCTTTCAGTTTCTACTGGGGCCACCATATCACCACGATAGAGGGCGGCATGATCTGCACCGACAGCGAGGAGCTAAACGATATCTTCACGCTGAAGCGGTCGCACGGCCTGGCGCGGGAGCTGGACCCGTCCAAGCACGCCGCCTACAAGGCGAAATACCCCGATATCGATTTCAACTTCCTATTCCTGACGCACGGCTATAATTTCAGGAACACGGAGCTGCACGCGACGATAGGCATAGAGCAGCTCAAGCACCTGGACCGCTACATAAAGATCCGCAACGAAAACTTCGTCAGGTTCCTCGAGCTCTCCGCGGCGCTGGGAGACAGGATCTACCGCTGCGGCGCCGACGGGGCCTCCTCTTTCTGCCTGCCTTTCATCTTCAGGGACAAGGCCGACAAGGACCGGCTGCAGGCCAAGTGCAGCGAGCGCCAGATAGAGACCAGGCCGGTCATAAGCGGGAACCTCCTGCGGCAGCCCTGCTTCAGGGCCTACGGCGATTACGCGGCTTTCCCCAACGCCGAGATCCTGCACCGCAACGGTTTCTACATCGGCAACAACCAGTTCGTCGACGCCAAACGGCTGGACCTGCTGCAGGCCATACTCAAAGAGGTCTTCTGACGGAAACCCTGAGCTCGCCCAAACCGACGGCCACGGGAAAGATCCTGCTGCTGTCCCACAAGGACTCCTCGGCGCAGAACGACATCGCCGGGGCGTACCTGCGCGAGCTGGAAAAGCGGGGCGCGTTGTTCCTGGACTACCGCGCCGCCTACCGTGATCGCGGCTACCGCGGCGCGCAGGCTTGCATCAGGGATTTCATAGCCGCTAACGGCATCAAAATCCTGTTTGTGGCGGCCGAACCCGCCTCTTTTCATTTCCCGCTGGAATTTTTCCGTTCCCTGAGGCCGGCGGTCTACACGGCTATGCTGGCGGGCGACTCCGTCTACTATTACGGGCCGAGGGACCGGTACTACGCCGGGGCGATGGACCTGCTGGTATCCTGCGACTCTTTCGAAACGGCGGAGGCTTTCAAGGCGCTGGGCGGGGACGCGGTGATGTTCCCCAGCGCCTGCGACCGGGGACTCTACCGCAAACTCCCCGGCCTGGAAAAGACCATCGATGTTTCCTTCGTGGGCGGTCTCGCCGGGCGCAGGGACAGGGCCGCCTATCTGGACTACCTGGCCGCCAACGGCGTCGAAGTGAGGGTTTACGGCAGCGGCACTCCCGGCGGCCGGGTGTCCCAGGCGCAGATGGTGGAGATCTTCAACCAGAGCCGGATAAACCTCAATTTCACCGGCGCTTCGGTGGATCTCCGCTTGGCGGCCCCGGCGCCGCTGCCGCCCGACACAAAACAGTTGAAGGCCCGTCTGGCTGAATTGGCCCTCTGCGGCTCCTTCGTGCTCTCCGAGCGCGCCCCGGGCATCGAGCGCGTGTTCCGGCCCGGAGAAGAGGCTGTCTATTTCGACACGAAAGAAGACCTGCTGGAAAAGACCCGTTTCTACCTGGCCAGGGCCGGAGAAAGGGAAGCCATCGCGGCGCGGGGTTACCGGCGCGCGCTCAGCGATTACGACGCCGGCACGGCCATCCCGCGCCTCCTGGGCGAAATTGAGGCCAGGCGGCAGGCCCCGAAGACCGCCTGGTCCGGCATCCCGGCCGACGCGGTCTTCAACAAGAATTTCGCCTCCTTCCGGGTGCTTTGCCTGCTCCGCCACCTGAAGCGCCTTAAGTTCTCCTTCGCGCTGGAAGAACTGCTGCTGCTCGTTCAGTTGAGGACCCTGGACCCGCGCCAGGTCTACGATTTCTTCATCGTCGAGATAGTGGACAAGTTCCCGAGGGCCAAGGCTTTACTCAAAAAGCTGCTGCTGAGGCCCTAGCCGGCCGCGCGGACTTTCCGTTTGATAAAATAGGAAGAGATGTCAGACATAGCCAAACTACTGCTGCGCAGCGGCCCGTGCTGGGATAGCCCCGCATGGCTGCGCGTTTACCTGGCCGGGCTGAAGAACCCGGTCTCGCGGTTGCTGCTGCTGGCGCTGCGCATAAAGTTCTCGCCCGCCGTGCTGGAGAACATCCGGGCGTCGGCCTTGCCGGAGCTGGAGAAAGCCGCGCTGTTCTCGGGCGCCATGAACCTGTTCCGCGCCGGCACGGCCTTCAAGACCACCGCAGCGGCCCGCAGCCCGCTTACCGACACCGCGCTGCTGGCCAAGGCCCGCCCCGGGGCGCTGATAGTGGAGACCGGAGTTTCCGACGGCATTTCCGCGCTGGGCCTGCTGGGGCAGGCCGCCGGCGCCGAGGTGCTGCTGAGCGACCTGCAGGCCGGGTTCCCTTACGTGGGCGGCCCGCTCTGCACCCGGTACTACGGCACCGACGGCGCGTATCTCTCTCTCAAATTCCCCCTCTTCCTGCTCTGCACCGGCCGCAGGTCCGCACCGCCGGCCGGCGCGCCTGAGGTCTCCCTGCTGAACCCGCTGATCTCCGGGCAATTCCCGGCCGTAAAGCTCGCCGCTTTCGATATTTTCTCCGGAGCCCTGCCGCGCAAGGCCGATATCATAAAGTGCGCCAACGTCCTGAACCTGCAGTATTTCAGCTCCGCGGAGATAAGGCGCGCCGTGGAAAACCTGGCCGTCAACCTCAACGAGGGCGGCTGGCTGTTCATCAGCCAGAACAATCCGAAATACAAGGAAGGGGAAGCCTACCTGGCGCTGCGCAAGGAAGGCGGGCGCCTGGCCCTGTCCGAAGAAAAGAACGGCCACGAACTCCTGTCCTTTTTTAAATAATTATTCAGCCCGCGTCTGCCGCAGGGCCTCGTAAAGGGCCACGCCGGCGGAAGTGGAGAGGTTCAGCGACCGCACGCGGTCGGACCACATCGGTATGCTGTAGAGACGGTCCGCGTATTTTTCGTACATCCAGTCGGGGAAGCCGGCCGTCTCTGCCCCGAAGATGAGGCAGGAGTCCTCCGTGTAGGACGCCTCCCAGTAGCTCTTCTTGCCGCGCGTGGAGAAGAACACCAGCGGCGCGTTTGGCGGCAGCGTCTTCAGGAAAGCGTCGAAGTCCGCGTGCACCGAGTATTTCAAAAACTGCCAGTAATCCAGCCCCGAGCGGCGGATCTCCTTGTCGCTCAGGCTGAACCCCATCTTCCCGACGAAAGCCAGCTCCGTCCCCGTCGCCACGCAGGTGCGGCCGATGTTCCCCGCGTTCCACGGGATGTCCGGATTGATGAGGACTATTTTCACAGTTTAAAATCGTCGGCGTATTGGCGGTGCCACAGCTCCAGCATCAGGAGCGCCCACAGTTTGTAACCGTGGTCGCTGCGGCCCTGCTGGTGCTCGTCCCACAGCCGGAACAGCGCCTCCGGCCTGAAGTAGCCGCGGCCCAGCGCCTTCTGCGACAGGCAGGCGCCCGCCCAGTAGTCCTTCAGGTCGCCGCGGAACCAGAGCCCCAGCGGTATGCCGAAGCCCATCTTGCCCCGGCTGTAGATCTCCGGCGGCAGCATGTCCCTGAAAGTCTCCTTGAGCAGCCACTTGGTGCCGCCCAGCCCCTTCAGTTTCAGGTTCCCGGGCAGCTGGAAGGCGAACTCCAGCACCTTGTGGTCCAGGAACGGCGAGCGCGTCTCCAGCGAATTGGCCATGGAGGCGATGTCCATCTTGGTCATCAGGCACTCGGGTAAATAGGTATGCAGGTCTACGTAGCTCAGGCGGTTCAGCAGGTCGTCGCCGGGATCGCCGGCGAAGGCGGCCGCCAGGTAGCGCTCGGCGTAGCCGCGGTCGCGGCCCAGCGTGTTGGCGAAGCCCTCGCTGTAAAGTCCCTCCGTCTCGCCGGGACCGAAGAAAGAGACCGTGGACAGGTAGCGGCGCTCCAGCGTGTCCATCAGCGAGAATTTCAGCAGCTTCTCGGCGCGCCAGAAAACGTTGAACGGCGCGGTCTTGGGGATATGCCCCAAACCGGCCAGCGCCGCGCGCTTGCTCCAGGCGGGCGCCCAGCCGATCAAACGCTCGGCTTTCATGCCCACGTAGCGCAGGTAGCCGCCGAAGGCCTCGTCGCCGCCGTCGCCGTTGAGCGCAACCGTCACGCTGCGGCGCGTCTCGCGCGAGACGAAGTACGACGGCAGCGCGCTGCTGTCGGCGTAGGGTTCGCCGTAATGCCAGGCCAGCTTCTCCAGCACGTCGGCCATGCGGGCCTCCACGGTGAACTCCGTGTGCTCCGTGCCGTACATTTTGGCCACCTGGCGCGCGTAACCCAGTTCCGAGAATCTTTCTTCCTTGAAGCCTATGGCGAAGGTCTTCACCGGCGTGGTAGAGTGTTTAGCCATCAGCGCCACGATCACGGAAGAATCTATGCCGCCCGACAGGAAAGCGCCAAGCGGCACCTCGGACATCAGGCGTACGCGCACGGCTTCGGACAGCTCGGCCTTCAGGCGCTCTTTGAGCTCGGGCAGCGGCACATGACCCAGCTTCTCCGCGCCCACTGGCAGGTCCCAGTATTTTTCCGTCGTGACCTTGCCGCCCTCGAAGACCAGCGTCGAGGCGGGCTCGAGTTTTTTTACGCCCTTGAAGACACACAGGGGGCTAGGGATATACTGCAGCGCCAGGTAGGCATCTATGGCGGCGGGGTTCACCTCGCGCTTGAGGTCCTTGACGGTCAGCAGCGTGCGCAGCTCCGAGCCGAAAGCGAAGGCCGACGGCGTGACCGCGTAGAACAGCGGCTTCTTGCCCATGCGGTCGCGCGCCAGCACCAGGCGCTTGCGGCGCCTGTCCCAGATGGCCACGGCGAACATGCCGCGCAGTTCTTTGGGGAAATCCGCTCCCTTCTCCTCGTAAAGATGGAGGATGACCTCGGTGTCGCTCTTGGTCTTGAACTTGTGGCCGCGGGCCAGCAGGCCCTCTCGCAGCTCAAGATAATTGTAGATCTCGCCGTTGAAGACTATCCAGGCCGAACCGTCCTCGTTGGAGATGGGCTGGTGGCCCGTCGAGAGGTCTATGATGGACAGGCGGCGCATGGCCAGGCCGGCCTCGCGGTCCTCGTAGTAGCCCTCGTCGTCGGGGCCGCGGTGGACTATCAGGTCGTTCATGGCCTTCAGGTCCTTGCGCTCCACCGGCAGGCCCGAGGCGTAATTATAAATTCCGCAGATGCCGCACATCAGTTCTTCTCCCCGTAGATCGCCAGGATCTCGTCGGTCACGCGGGCCATGGAATAGTGCTCCACGGCCGTTTTGCGCGCCTGTTCGCCCAGTTTCACCGCGAGCGACCGGTCGGCCAGGTAGCCGCGCAGGCACTCTTTCAACTCAGCGCGGCTGAGCGGGTCGAACAGGCAGCCGCTCACTCCGGGTATTACCGCCTCTTTGGCGCCGCCCACGCGGCTGGCCAGAATGGCCACGCCGCAGGCCATGGCCTCGAGCATGGAATTGGAAAGCCCCTCGGAGATGGAGGGCAGAATGAACACGTCGGCCGCGCGGTAATAGGGCAGCAGGTCGTCCTTGGGCCCGGCCAGCGTCACGCTGCCGACCAGGCGCAGGTCGGCCACGGCCCGTTTCAGCGCTGATTCTTCGGGACCGCCGCCCACCAGCAGCAGGCGGGCCTTGGGCGGCGCGGCGGCCTCGCTGAACACCTCGGCCCACGCCTCCAGGAATTCTTTCACCCGCTTCTCCGGCGCCAACCGCCCCACGAAGAGGAACAGCGCGGAGTTGTCCAGTCCCAGCGCGGTCTTGGCGTTGATCTTCTCGCTGTAGAGGGCCGGAGTGTAGCGGCCGGTGTCCACCCCGTTGCGGAAGCGGCGCAGGTGCAGGCCCGAGAACTCGGGCGTGCCCTTGAGCCAATCGTAGACCTCGGCGTTCATGACCAGCAGCTCGGGGCGCGCCGCCCGGAAGAAGGCCAGCTTCAGCCGGCCCAGCGCGCTGCCCATGGACAGGGTGATCTCGTCCACGCCGCGGCCGCCGCCCAGCTTCACCAGGGTCTTTTTACCGGTAAGCCAGCCCGCGGCCACGGCCGCCACGGCGGGAGAAGAGGCCAGGTGCACGTGCACGGCGTCGTACTCGCCCTTATGCGCGAGCAGCCAGAAAAAACTTTTGAGCATGAACAGGGCGGAGTCCACCGCGCGCGGACCGAGCACGCCGAGGCGCAGCACGCGCACGCCTCCCAGGTCTTCTTCGGGCGGCAGACCTCCGGACCGGCGCGTCAGCACGGTGACTTTGACGCCGCGCGACACGAGCGCTTTAGAGAGCTCCAGTGCCTGCCGCTCCGAGCCGCCGATGGCCGGGTAGAAGGTCTGGCTGAGCATCAGGACCGAGCGCACGGGGGTCAAGCCTGCTCCTTTTTGGCGGCGGCGGAGAACTCTCCCCATACCTTGCCCAGCGACTGGCCCATCCGGTAGATGAAGAACACGCCGAGCAGCGTGACCACGATATAGCCGGCGACATGCACGAAAGAGGCGTAGGCGAAGCCCACCGTCTCTTCTATCCCCCAGCCTTTCATGACCTTGGTGAGCATCAGTTCGAAATTGCCAAAGAAGCCCGGGGCGGCCGGGATGGAGGCCGCGATGGCGCCGGAGAACAGCAGCGCTATGCTGCGGAAAATGGTAACCACACCGCCCAGCCCGAAGGCGAGCGCGAGCAGCCACATGTTCAGCGCGTTGGTCAGCCACTGCAGCGTTGCAAGGCCCAGGATAGCGGCGCCGCTGCGGAAACTATGAAAACCCTTGACGCCCATTGCGACCTTCTCGAACAGCGAGCGCAGCCGGGGGAACCGCGCGAAGAAGCCTGAGAACCAGGCGTGGGAGACCAGCTCGTCCGCGAAGATCAGCGCCGTCAGGCCGGCGGCCAGCGCCGCGACCAGCGTCCACAGGTAATTGCGGTATTCCAGCAGGCCGCCGCTGAGCCCGCCGAAAGCGGCGGCCGCGGCGAACATCATCACCAGGACCACCACGTCCAGCAGGCGCTCGACGAGAATGGTGGCCAGCACCGTCAGCAGCGGCACTTTGAATTCGCGCGCGGCGAAAGAGGCGCGCGCCAGCTCGCCCAGCCGCAGGGGCAGCACGTTATTGAGCGCGAGCCCCGCCGCCTGCAGGCGGAAGGCGTCGAAGACCCTGACACCCGGGCTCGCCGGCAGCAGCAGCAGGCGCCACTTGGCGCCGCGCAGGAGCAGTTCCGTTACCGTCACCAGCGCCGCCGGCAGCAGATACCAGGCGCTGACGCGCGCGTAGGCGTCTGCCAGATTGTCCAGCGGCACGTTGCGCAGCGCCAGCCAGAGCAGCAGCGCGCTGATAGCGAAGCCCGCGGCGATAGATAATTTAACTTTCATAGCGTGGGGTGCCGGCGCACGCCGGCCCATCCCGCGCGGTCCTTTTCCTTAATCCGCGCCTATGCTCTTGAGGAAGGCCTCTTCCGTGGAAGGCCGCCCCAGGAACTTCTCCACCTGCCCGGCCTCGTCGTAGCTGCGGCCCGGGGCCAGGATCAGCTCGCGGTACTTGGCGCCCGTCTCCGGGTTCATCACGCCGGCCGCTTCGAAAGCGCCGAACAGGTCCGCGGCTATCACCTCGGCCCACATGTAGCCGTAGTAGCCGGCCTCGTAGCCGCCCATCAGGTGGCCGAAGCTGGCCTGCGGGTGCGTGCCGGGGCTCATGGGGATGAGCGAGATCTTCTTCATCAGCTTCTCGTAGACCTTGGTGGTGTCCACCTTGCCCTTGGCGGTGTGGTACTTCATGTCGAGCAGGCTGAAGAAGATCTGCCGCAGGTTGCCCATGCCGGAGTCCATGTTCTTGGCGTCGATGAGCTTCTTGATGGTGGCCTCGGGCAGCTTTTCGGCGGGGTTCTTGTAGTGGCCGGAAATGCGGCGCAGAACCTCGGGAGAGTAAGCCCAGTTCTCCAGCATCTTCGACGGCACTTCCACGAAGTCGCGCGACACGGAGGTGCCGGAGAACTTGGCGTATTTGGCGCGGGTGAAGATGTTGTGGGTGACGTGGCCGAACTCGTGGAAGAGGGTGACCACCTCGTCGAACTTGAGCAGGGGCGGCAGGTCGCCCGAAGGCGGGGAGAAGTTGGACACGATGCCGGCGGCCGGCAGCTCGTAGGAGCCGTCGGGGCGCTCGCAGCCCTTGCGGATGCCGAAGCAGGCGGCGTGCTTGTACTTGCCGTCTCGCGGGAAGAGGTCCAGGTAGAAGTAGGCGGCCACGGAGCCGTCGGCGTTCTTCACCTCGTAGGGGCGCACGTCCTTGTGCCAGACCGGCAGCTGCGCCGGCACGAACTTCACGCCGAACACCTCGCCGAACACCTCGAACATGCCCTTCAGCACGGTCTCGACGGGGAAATACTCCTTGATCTTCTCGTGGTCGATGGAGTACTTGGTCTTCTTGAGCAGGTTGTTGTAATAGCCTGTCTCCCAGGCGTTGAGCCCCTTGTCGCCGTTGCCCTTGAGCGCGGCGCGGGCGCGCAGCTCTTTGCGCCCCTTCTTTTTTAGCTTGGCCTGCGTGCGCTCCAGGAAGGCGAACACGGTGCCGCTGTTCTTGGCCATCCGGTCGTCCAGCACGTAGTCGGCGAAGGAGGCGAAGCCCAGCAGCTTGCCTATCTTGCGGCGGATGGCGAGGGCGTCTTCCATCAGCTTGATGTTGACGGCGGCGCAGCGGTTGTTGAACAAGGCCTCCAGCTTACGGCGGGCCTCGCCGCTCTCGGCGTTCTGCATGAACGGCACGTAATCCGGGTAATTCATCGTGACCAGGCAGTTGCCCTTGTCGGTCTTCTTTAGGCGCGCCTTGAAATCCTCCGGCAGGCCCTTCAGTTCTTCGGCCGTGACCTCCAGCGCGTCGCTGACGTCGCGCAGGTGCTTGGCGAAATCCAGCTCTATGGCGACCAGCTCTTTCATGAGCTTCTTGATCTTGTTCTTCTTGCGGGGTTCCAGGCCCAGGCCGTTCTGCTTGAAATCCAGCAGGGTCTTCTCCAGCAGGCGGGCGTCCACGGGGTCAAGCTTTTCGCCCTTGGCGGCGTACTCGTTGAGGGCGTTAAAAATATCCTCGCGGGTCATCAGGTCCACGGAGTACTGGCCGACCTTGAGCTCAAGCTCCTGGCTGGCTTTGCGCAGGTCGGCGTTGTCGGAAATGTAGGCGAGCATGGAGGGCACGCGGACGGCTTCGCCGAAGGCGCTGCCAGCGAGTTCAAAGGCGAGCACTGTGTTCTTGAAGGTGCGCTGGGGCCCGGGGATGTCCACGATGGACTTGAGTTTTTCCTCCAGTTCTTTGGTAGAGGCCTCAAAAAGACCGCCGACCTGCTCAGGGGTATAATCGAATTTAGGCGCGTTGGACATGGCTCCTCCCGTTCTATTGATATCAGTATTATACCAAAGCCTGCCCCGCCCCCCATTCCAACGGGACGCAAGCCGGGCTGGAATTATGGCATTAAAATTGCTCCGTATTGGGCGTAACCAGTCGCAAGAAAACTTAAAGGGGAACTAAAATGGAAAATATGAACAACTCAAAGATGGAAGCGGCGCAGTCCGAGGCGGAAATACTCGCCCTTATCGATTCTGACACTCTTGAAATGCCGTCCTGGGACGACGGCTGCTACCACCGCTAAATCCCGGTCCCGCGCTTGGGGCCGCCTGGGAACCCCCCAGGCGGCCCGCTTCTTTCCGGCCTGCCGCTATTTGCCGTTTACGGCAGGTGTCATCATCATAATGGGAATATTTATTTTCATTTGAAAATATAGCATCCCAGTTGGAGGCGCGCCAGGGTGTCGCGCCTCCGCTTCATAGCGACTTTACCCCTACGGCAGCATTGGCATTAAAATTGCTCCGTATTGGGCGTAACCAGTCGCAAGAAAACTTAAAGGGGAACTAAAATGGAAAATATGAACAACTCAAAGA
The DNA here is from genome assembly GCA_028688015.1 of Elusimicrobiales bacterium. Classification (GTDB taxonomy): domain Bacteria; phylum Elusimicrobiota; class Elusimicrobia; order Elusimicrobiales; family UBA9959; genus UBA9959. The sequence goes on from JAQTZB010000005.1 coordinate 177,989, forward strand.
TGGAAGCGGCGCAGTCCGAGGCGGAAATACTCGCCCTTA
>JAQTZB010000005.1:178127-261420 GCA_028688015.1 Elusimicrobiales bacterium
TCGATTCTGACACTCTTGAAATGCCGTCCTGGGACGACGGCTGCTACCACCGGTAAATCCCGGTCCCGCGCCTGGGGCCGCCTGGGAACCCCCCAGGCGGCCCGCTTCTTTCCGGCCTGCCGCAACCGGGCCAGGAGCGGCGATGAAATACCTGGAAAATGCAAATAATGCTAAAATTCAGGCTCTTGCTCCGGGGCAAAAAGGCTTGTCCCTTATCGGTTTTGCGCTCTTAAGCTCTCGACCAGGGATGACGGCCACCGTCATCACCGACGAACGTCCCGGGCCGCCCGCACCGATCCCGGGCAGCCAGCAAGTATCAAGCCGCAGTTCCGGGGGAATACCATGAAAGTTCTTCGCAATTTAAATATACTCATCCGGCCTGTAAACGACACCTGCAACTTAAGCTGCGAATACTGCATCACCAAGAATCGCTATTCCGGCGACGCCCTGCGCCGGGAAACCCTGAAACCGGAAACCTTTCAAAAACTGATAGCCGGCATTAAGGGCTCGCAGCTCCAGACCGTGCGCTTTACCTGGCATGGAGGCGAGCCGCTGCTGATGCCTGACAGTTTTTACAGAGAGATCTTCACCCTGCAGCGCGGCCTGGGCGGGATAGACCAGACCACTACCCTGCAGACCAACGGCACGCTTGTAAACGAAGAGCGGCTGCGGTTCTTTAAGGAGCAGGGCGTTTGCGTAGGCTTCAGCCTGGACGGCTGCAAATACAGCCACAACGCCTACCGCTTCTCCGACCCGAAACAGTTCGAGACCGTGATCGGCAATATCCGGCTCGCAAAAAAGCTGGGGGTGCGCTTTTCCATCATCATGGTCGCGCATGAAAAGAACGTCCGGGACGTGAAGGAGATCTGTGATTTTCTCGACGAGATGGACCCGCCCAACGGGTTCACTATAAACCCCCTGTTCCTCGGGCAGGGCGAGATGGCCAGGCTGTCCCTGCCCCAGGAGGAGTTTTCCAAATTTCTGTACGCCCTGTACGAGAACCGGAAAAACACGGGCTCTTTCCCGGGCGGCTATATCTACGCCGCGCAAAAAGGCCTGAGCAAGGCCGTTCCGAAACTTTGCTTTTTTTCAGGGCGCTGCGCCAACTTCGTCTCCATGAACGGAAGCGGCGACATGTTTTCCACCTGCTACGAGAATTCCGCCTACTACCTGGGCAACATCAACGCCACGCCGCTCCCGGAGCTCCTGGAAAAGCACCTCAAGCAGCATGAAACAAAAATAGACCCCCAGTTCCAGAACCAGACCCTTTACAGGGAAATGGGAAGCGACCCCGAACTGGTCTACTTCCAGGGAAAAGGCTGCACGAAACGCCTGGTAGACGGAAGGGACCCTTACTTCCGCTCTTATATCGATCTTATCGAGCATGTCAAAAAAGACGGCAAAAAAACAAACCCCTAGGATCTCCGCCCGGGACCTTTCCTATACCGCTCCCGACGGGACCAGGGTACTGGAAGCGGCGTCCTTTTCCGCGGAGGGGACCTCGGTAGCTCTTATCGGAAAAAACGGCTCCGGGAAGTCCACCCTGCTGCGCCTGCTAGCCGGCGACCTCGTCCCCGGCGGCGGGACGCTCACCGTCAAGGGGCGCATAGGCTACCTGCCCCAGGAAATAAAGCGCGCGGAGGGCCAACTGGTCCGGGACCTCCTGGGAATTTCGCAGGCGCTGCGCGACCTGGAGCTCCTGGATTCCGGCCACGCGTCTCCGGAGGTACTAGAGCGCCTGGACGGGAAGTGGGACCTGCGGGAGCGCTGCCGGAGCCTGCTAGAAGACATGGGGCTGCCGGGGCTGCCCCTGACCTCTCCCCTCACCGCCTTAAGCGGCGGCGAGGTGGTCCGGCTTGCGCTTTGCGCGGTCCTGCTTAAGGACCCGGAAATTCTGCTGCTGGACGAGCCGACCAACAACCTGGACCACGACTCGCGGAAAAGGCTGCTGGCTGTCGTTTCCTCCTGGAAAGGGCTCAAAATTATCGCCACCCACGACAGGGAGCTGCTGGGCGCGCTCGAGGCCGTAGCGGAACTCTACGAGGGAAAATGCACTTTGTACAGGATGCCTTACCCGGAGTACGAGGAGTACCGCAAGCGCATGAACGCGGCCGCCAGGAACAAGGTGGCGGAATCCGAGAAGCACCTGGCCGCGGACCGCAGAACCCTCGGCATCGTCCTCGACCGCCGGACCCACCAGGCGGCGGCGGCTGAGCGCAGGGCAAAAAGGAACCTGGGGGTAACGCGGGTAAATCTGGCCGACGGCAGGAACAAAGGTCAGACCACCACCTCCAGGCTGAGAGAGTTGCACCGCCAGAGGATAGAGGCCGCCCGCGAGGAGCTGAAAGCCGCAAAAAGAGAGGCCCGCCCGGAAAACAGGATCGAGATCGATATCGAGCAGGACCCCGTACCCGCCGGCATGAAGATACTGGAATTCTCCGGGGTGAACGCTTCTTACGGAGAAAAGCCCCTCTGGAACCGGCCGCTTTCCTTTTTCCTTACCGGCAGCGCGCGCATGGCCATTATCGGCCCTAACGGTTCGGGGAAAACCACGATCATGCGGCTGCTGCAGGGCAGGCTCCCCCCCTGCGCCGGGACAGTTTCCCTGACCGCGAAGCGGGCCGTATACCTGGACCAGTTCCTGGAGTATCTCGATCCCGGCAAGACCATCCTGGAAAACGTCTGGGAGCCCAACGGGGAGGTCAGCGAATCGCACATCAGGACGCGGCTGGCGCGCCTGTTTTTCCGGCGCGACGCGGTGCACAAGAAAGTGGCGTGCCTCAGCGGCGGAGAAAAGCTCAGGGTCGCGCTGGCCAAGCTGTTCTGCGTAAAAGCCCCGCCGCAGCTGCTGCTGCTGGATGAGCCCACCAACAACCTGGACCTGGACAGCTGCGAGCAGCTGGAAAGCGCCCTCGGCGGCTTCAAGGGGGCCATCCTCGTAATTTCGCACGACTACAAATTCCTGAACAACATCGGGGCCGAAGACTGCCTGGACCTGACGCCGTACTGCCCCGGGGAGAAATGACATGAGTTTCCGCAAATCGTCCTTCATCGTGGATTGCGGCCGTGACCCGGAAGGGAAACGGCAGTACTTCAACACGCTTTCCAGAAAATTCATCCTGCTCCCGGGGGAGCTGGAGGCGCTGGCGGCCGCGCCGGGCACCGACGCGCGCGTCCTGGAATTTCTCAAGAAGGGCAAATGGCTCACGCCCGCCGCCTCCTACGAAGAAGAACTGCGGGACGCCCTGGACCTCATCACGGCGGCCGGAAGCGGGAGCTCCGCGCTCAGCGTGGTTTTTACCGTGACCACCAAATGCAACCTGAATTGCAGCTATTGCTTTCAGAACAACGCGGAGCGCATGGACGCCCCCGCCGGCATCTGCGCTGCGCTGCCCGGTTTTATCAGGAAGGAGGCGCAGGCGCGGCCTGCGGTAAAAAAAGTCCGGTTAAGCCTCTTCGGCGGAGAGCCCCTCCTGAGGCAGGAGGCCTGCCTGGCCCTGCTCGACTCCGTGCAGCGGGAATGCGCGGACCTCTCGCTGCAGTTCGAGGCCGGCATCGTGACCAACGGGCTCGGAGCGGCGCCGGATTTCTGGCGGGCGGCCGCGAAATCCGGCCTGAAGAAAGTGCAGGTCACCATCGACGGCTCCGAAAAAGTTCACGACGCCTTCAGGCGGCTGAACGGCGCCGGCACCTATGGCCCGCTCCTCGCGCTGTGCGGCCCGCTGTCCGAGACCTTTCAGCTCTCGCTGAAATACAACCTGAACCGCCGCAGCGCGGAAGGCTTCGGTGAATTCGTCGGGGACCTGGCCGCCCGCGGTTTCAATAAGGCCAACACTCACATAGTGCTGGAGGCCGTTAAGGCGATAGATTACAATGAGGCCGGGGATTACTATTTCCCGGCGGACTCGAACGAAGCCGGGGACGCCTACGCGGCCTGCGCGGAGGCCGGGCTACGCGCCGGCTGGCAGGTTACGCTGACCCATCTTTTCCAGCCGCCCTGCATGTACACGCAGGTAAGGCCTTCCTCCCTGGTGATCCGTCCCGACGGCGGGATATCGCGCTGTATTTCCGTTTACAACGACGATACCGATTTCTCGGCCGGGAACATCACGGACGCGGCCCCGCTGCCCGGGAACGCGGCTATCCGCGCCGTTATCGAAGACGGCGCAGGCAACTGCAAAGCCGCCAAATGTCCCCTCTTCCCCGTCTGCATGACCGGATGCCCTTCGCACAAAAAGCTCAAGTTCGGGACGATTAAAACCGCTTTCTGCCGCCGCGCCCATATCGAAAAAACAATTAAGGACCTGGGGCGGATCCGGAGCAAAGACCCCAAGGTTTTCGAACGGCTGGAATTTTAACACGGAGCCTCCCCGATGCGCCCCATGAACGTCTTTAAACCGATAACAGGACTGGGAAAGAACTCCCTGCTTTTCATCTCCGGCCAGACTATCTCCAGGATAGGGGACATGGCCCAACTTGTAGGCTTAAGCATGTACGTCTACAAAGCTTCCAATAATATTTTCGCGGTAAGCCTCCTCTACGCGGTGGAAGCCCTGTCGATGATAATTTTCGGACAGATCGGCGGGCTGCTGGCGGATAAATGGGAAAGGAAAAGCTCCCTTATAACCCTGCAGGTCTGCCAGGCCCTGCTGATAGGGATGATACCTTTCGCCGGCCACGGCGCCGCGCTGTACGCCCTGTTTTTCATCTTCACGGCCTGCACCTCCGTCAGCCACATCTTCCAATCCGCCATTTCCGGGGACGTGGCCGAGCCCGCGCGCTACGAGAAGTTCCAGGCCCTGTATTCCTCCCTGCAGTCGTTCAGCACCATCATAGGCCCGGTGATCGGCGCCTGGATCTTTTCCGTTTTCGGCACGACCTCCCTGTTCGTTTTCAACGCGCTCAGCTTCCTGATCTGCGCCGCTACCATTTCGCTCATTGACCTGCCGCCCCCGGCCGCCGCTCCGGCGGACGCCTCCGGGGAGCGCAAAAAGCCCGGCTACCTGGCGCAATGGAAGGACGGGTACCGCGTAGCCCTCGGCAAGCCGGACCTGGCCGCCGTGATATTCTCCATGCCGATAATAATGCTGGGCGTGGGCATCCTCAACACTATCTTCATCGGAATCAGCACCTCTTTCTGGATGTTTTCCGACAAACAGTTCGGCTGGCTTATGGCGGCTTCCGGGATAGGGGGCCTTTTAGGCGGGCTGGCTTACGGGGCTGTCCATTCCAGGTGCTCGGCGAAGACCCTGTTTTATTCGGCGCTGGCGGTCAAAGCCCTCTGTCTTCTCATCTCCGCCTATACGAAAAGCTTTTTCCTCGTGTTCGCCCTGTTCATCGTTAACAGCGTAGGCTTTTCGAATATCGTTTCCACGGCGCGGATCTTCTTTATCAAGAACACCGACCCGCTTGAACGCGGCCGGGTTTCCGGCATTTCCGGCTCCCTGGCCTCCATTTCCATGCTGTGCGGCAGTTCCGCCGCCGGCTTTTTCGTCGCCTACGGCGGCTACAGGTTCAGTATCGGCGTTATAATAGCCTTCCATATCCTGTGCGCCCTGAGTTTCTGGCTTATCGGTCACAAGCGTATACTGCAGCGGGGCTTGATCCTGGAAAAAGAAACGGCCTGACGCCTTTCGGCGTCCCAAAGGCCCTTATAGCTTTGCGTCCGGGCGGCCCCGCGCGGCAGCCCCTGATGGCACAAGAATTGTTCCGTTTTGGATATAACCTTATGACACGCAATGCCACCTTCGCCCTGTCACTTTCGCTGCTGTTCCAGGGCCTGTTCTCGTTTGCCTCAGGGTTCGAATTGGACTCCCTCGACGCCAAAACACTGCCGTCGGTTGAAGCCGCCCCTCCGGCTGCCGCGCCGGTTGAAACCTCTCCCTTCCGCCGCGTCGAAGTGGGCGCCTACCGCTCCCGCGGTTTTTATGCCGCCGGCGGCCAAGGCCTCAGGCCGGCCATACTGCTGCTGCCCGGCTCCGGGCCGAACGGGCCCGAGGAAATGGCCACAAGCACAGACACTACGGACGGAGCGCCGGCCCCCCTGCTGCTCCAGGCCGCGCGCCCCTTCATTGATGCCGGCTTCCACGCGCTCTCGCTGGGAAAGCCGGGCGTGGATTTCTGGCCGGCCGACGGCAATGGCCCGGCTTTTTATGATCCCAAGCTCGTAATGGCGCATTCCTGGGACCTCTATCTGAAAAATGCGGCCGAAGGCCTCAAGTTCCTGCGCGCCCAGCCGGGAGTGGACCCGGACCGCGTCTGGATCCTCGGCCACTCCGAGGGGACGCAGGTGGCCTCGGACATAGCCGCCGGCGAAGGCGCCGCCGGGCTCATACTGCTGGGCTATTCCGGAGAGGACCTGCTGACCACTTACCGCTGGCAATATTTCGAGCGCGACGTGGACGCTTTTATCCGGCCCGACGTGGACACTAATAAAGACGGTTTAGTCTCAAGGGCCGAAGCGGCGCCCTGGGAGAGCAAAAACGCATTCAGCTGGAACTGGGCACCCGGCCAGGAAACCGTTTCCATAGAAGAGATCCTGGCGTACCTGCGCGAGGCAAGGCGGCCTTTCGTGGATGCTTTAAGGAAATCCCGCTTTTGCAGTGACGGCCATTGCGAGCGGGGACCCTCCTATTCGGCGGCGGCTTCCTTCCCGGGGCCGGTCTACGCCTTTACCGGCGAGCTGGACCTGCAGACCAGGCCGCGGGAGGCCCTGGCCCTGAAGGCTGAATGCGAGCGCCGCGGCAAAACCAACTGCCTGGTGGAGATTATCCCCGGCGTCCAGCACGGCTTCTCCCCCCCTAAGCCTCCCGGGCACCCGCTTTTAAACATAGCCGTCGGCCCTATCGGCCCGGAACTACTCTCCAGCCTCGGCAAACTGGCCAAAGAACTCTCCGCGAAGAAATAGGGAGCTGTCCCCGTTTTTGGCCCAAGGTCCCAAACCCGCCTAGGCCTTAAAACGACGGCGGTTTGGGCCCTCGGCCTCTATTGGGAGGAACTAATAAACACTAGACTATATACATGATAAATAAGAACCTCCGCTTCCTCACCGCAGTGTTCTCCGCAGTAACGCTCGGCGCCAATGTCGCCGCCGCCCAGGACTTCAACCTCAACGGGCTCAACGCAGCCGACATCCGCGCCATGCAGGCCGACAAAGGCATCTTCGATTTCATCAAGCCCGACAAGCCCCAGCCCATGGCCCAGAAAGAGTGGACCATCATGGTGTTCATGAACGCCAAGAACGACCTGAGCGACAGCCAGCTGCTGGGCCTGGTCGGCAAGTGGGCCGAAAAAGATATTAAGGAAATGAAAGAGGTCGGCACCACCGACAAGATCAACATCGTGGTCGAGCACGGCATCAAGGGCAAAGGCTCCAGGCGCCTGCTGATCACCAAGAAGGGCGGCGTCCTCTCCTCCGGAGAGAAAGTCTACGGCGAGTACCCCAACGCCGACATGGGCGACTACAAGCGCGTCGTCGAGTTCGCCAAGTGGGCCAAGACCACCTTCCCCGCCAAAAAGACCATGCTGGTGCTGTGGAACCACGGCCTGGGCTGGATAGACCCCAAGATGGACCAGGCCCCCTCGGGCACCGGCACCGCCAACAAGGGCATCCTCTTCGACGACGAGACCAAGAACTATCTCCGCACCGCCCAGATGAAAGAGATGATGAAGCAGATCGGCTACACCGACATCGTCATGCAGAACGCCTGCCTGCAGCAGATGGCCGAAGTGCTCTACGAGATGAAAGACTACGCCGGCCTGTTCGTGGGCTCCGAGGAGACCATGCTGGCGCAGGGCTTCGACTATACCGGCCTGCTGAACTTCATGAACGCCAACCCGGCCTTCACGCATGAGCAGCTGGGCGAATACCTGGTCACCTGGTACAGGGCTTTCTACGCCGGCGGCATGAACATCGGCCCCATCAACATGCCCCTTAACGAGATGGGCGCCACCCTCTCGCTGGTGCGCCCCGCCGCCCTGAACGAGCTGCCCGGCTACCTGGACGCCTTCGCCGGCGCCGCCATGCGCAACAACGAGACCGAGGCCGCCAAGGCCGCCGTGGACCGCGTGATCCGCTTCACCAGCCTGGACCCCAAGAACGACAAGAAGAAGCTGATAGCCGCCTACGCGGACCTGGCGGACTTCGCCGCCATCCTGGGCGACAGCGCCCGCAGCCAGGAGACCAAACAGGCCGCCCAGAACCTGATCGGCTTCATCCGCAACGGCCTGGTGCTGCGCTCCGTGGGCCTCAACGGCGACAAAGAGAACGGCTACGACTACACCAAGGTCGGCGGCCTGGCCATCAACACGACGATGAAGATCAAGAAAGTCCCCCCGCAGCTCGAAGCCATCTTCGAGACCAAGTACAGCGACCTCTCGCTGTCCAAGGCCTCGCAGTGGGACGAGTTCGTGACCTGGACCGACGCCGCCTGGCGCAACTAAGCGGCGCCTGACCGCTCAAAAAGAGCGCCCCGGGAAACTATCCCGGGGCGCTCTTCTTTTCAGCCGGGGCCCGGCGCTCAGATTATCGTTGTTGGCATATAAATTGCTCTGTATTTGGCGTAAGCCCTCTTAACAAGGACAAAACATGAAAACTCTTCTTTCCCTCTCGATAATGCTCGCCGGCCTGGCGGCCCAGGCCGCGGCTACCGGCTTCAGCCTTGAGCGCGTATCGGCCGCGGAGCTCCGCGCCGCCACCGACCTCAGCCTGCCCGCCCCTTCGGTAGCGCCCGTTGTCCCGGCCCAGTCCTCCCAGCTCAGGGAATGGACCATAATCGCCTACCTGGTGGGCAATGACAATAACCTGGAGCGCACGGCCGTGGAAACCTTCAATTTCCTGGAGTTCGCCGGCTCCAGCGAGAAGACGGCCATCGTGGCCGAGCTCGGCCGCATGAAGTGGCAGAAGCCGGACGACGGCTTCTGGCAGGGCTCCAAGCGCTACTACGTGGAGCGCGATACCAACAAGAATGTAAAAGACTCGGGCATCATTTCGCCCGCGCTGCAGACCCTGCCCGGCGCCGACATGGGCGACTACCGCCACCTGGCCGAATTCATCACCTGGGCCAAGACCAATTACCCGGCCAAGCGCTACGCGCTCTTCCTGCACGGCCACGGCTCCGGCTGGAAGGACAAGGAGAAAAATAAAGGCATCGCTTTCGACGCCGCCAGCGGCAACTTCATCACCACTCCGGAACTCGGCTCGGCGCTGCGCCTGGCCGGCCCGGTGGACATCTTCTACACCATCGCCTGCGTCACGCAGATGGCCGAGGTGATGTACGAAGTTAAGGACTCCGTCGGCTACGCTATCGCCTCCGAAGAGCTCAACCTCGCCGCCACCTCCGACCAGAACGGCAACGAAACCACCACCGCCTTCGAGAGCTACGCGCTGGCCGGGCCGCTGGTCAGCAACCCCGAGCTCCCCACCGAGATCCTGGCCGGCATAATACCGGAAGGCATAAAGCGGATGTGGGAAGGCTTTGGCCTGATGCGGCACCGGCTGACCTTCTCCGTAGTGAAGCCCGGCCTGCTGCCCGAACTGGCCGCCCGGCTGGACGCCTGGGCCGCCGCCGCCGAGGCCCTCGACGACAGGAACGCCGCGGCGGCCGCCAAGCGCGCGGTATTGCGCTTCGAGCAGAACGGCAGCGGCTCCGCGCCGAATTCCAACTACGCCGACCTGCGCGACTTCATCAGCCTCTACGCCGGCGCGGTCTCTACCACCGAGCCCCGGGCAGTCGCCTTCAGGAAGCAGAGCGCGGAGCTTGAGGATTTCCTCACCTCGAAAGTAGTGATCAAGAATATTTCCTTCGGCAAGCGGCGCGACGGGGCCGACTACGCCCGCGCCGGCGGCCTGGCCATAACCCTGCCCGCCTACAAGCCGGCCAACATAGACGCCCGCCTGTGGACCTACGAGGACCTGGCCTTCGCGAAGGAAAGCTCCTGGGACAGGTTCATCTTCAAATATATGTGGAATATCGACAACAGCACCGGCTTCACGCCCGGCTGGGACGCGCGGGCCCGCTAAGGCGAAGCTCCGACAGAACAAAAACCCCGGGACAGCCCGGGGTTTTTTATCGGCGCGGTGCGGCTCTAGCGGAAGTGGTCGCGCATCATGCGCACCAGGCCCTCGGTGGCTTTGCCCGGGATCTCCTCGCCTTCCCAGTTGATGGAGAAGTGCGCGTTCTTCTGCGTGGGCTTCACGTAGGTCTCGTACATCGGCAGCACCGTGGCCAGGATCTGGTGCTTGATGCCTTCTATGTCGCGGCCGCGCTCGCTGATGTCGCGCTGCACGCGGCGCAGCACGGCGGTCACCATGCCGGTGGAGACGAAGATCTTGAAGTCGCACAGGTTGGCCAGCTTGGGAAAATAAAGCGTGTAGAGGCCTTCCACCACTATGAGCTGCGTGGGCTTGCAGGTCACGGCCTCCTTCTCGCGGGTGTGCTGCTTGAAGTCGTAGACCGGCTGGTGGATGGCCTTGCCGGAGCAGAGGTCGTGCAGCTGCTTCACCGCCAGCGCGGAGTCTATCGCGTCCGGGTGGTCGAAGTTGTAGGTGCGGCGCTCGTCGAAGTCCAGGTGGTCCAGCGGCTGGTAGTAGTTATCGAGGGAAAAGATCTGCCCGCTGATGTCTATCTTCGCGCATTGGCTGACCAACTTGCCGGCCAGCGTGGTCTTGCCGGAGCCGGAGCCGCCGGCGATGCCGATGATGAAGCGCGATTTCTTGGTGTTGTCCATTTTTTTGTCCAGGGCGCACCGGCCCGGCCCACTTAAATCATACAAAAATAAAAACGCGCGCGTGCGCGAGTGGCCCCAAGAGGGCTCAGAATTTTGTAAAATGTAAAAGATGTCCTTTAAGACCCCCCAGGAGACCTGCATGGAAAACGAAGAAAATTTCGCTGAATTATTCGAGAAGAGCTATAAAGAGCCTTCCCGCATGGAGCCCGGCCATAAAGTCGAGGCCCCGATAGTGAAGATCACCCCCGAGTGGGCGCTGATAGAAGTCGGCGGCAAGGGCGAGGGCTATATCGCCATCGAAGAGCTGAAGGACGCCGACGGCAATTTGATCGCCAAAGAGGGCGACGTGGTGCGCGCCTGGTTCCTGCGCTCCGAGGAGGGCGAGATGCGCTTCACCACCCGCATCGGCACCGGCCCCGCGGCCCGCGCCCAGCTGGAAGACGCTTTCAAGAACCACATCCCCGTGGAGGGCAAGGTCGTCCGCGAAGTGAAGGGCGGCTTCGAAGTCTCCATCTCCGGCGGCACCCGCGCGTTCTGCCCCTTCTCGCAGATGGGCATCCGCCGCGACGAGAACAAAGAAGTCTACCTGAACGTGGACATGGTCTTCTACGTGCTCGAATTCGACCGCCGCAACATAGTGCTGACCCGCAAGGAGATCGTTGAGAAGGAGCGCGCCGAGAAGGTGGCCTCCCTCAAGGAAACCCTGCAGGAAGGCCACAAAGTACGCGGCACCGTGACCTCGATCCAGAAGTTCGGCGCCTTCGTCGACATCGGCGGCGTGGAAGGCCTGCTGCCCGTGTCCGAAATGGCCTGGGGCCGCACCGAGAAGGTCAGCGACCTGCTCTCTCCCGGCCAGCTGGTGGAAGTCATCATCAAGAACCTGGACTGGGAGAACCGCAGGATCTCGCTGAGCCTCAAGGACACGCTCCCCAACCCGTGGGACACCGCCGCCCAGACCTGGCCCGCCGGCTCCTACCAGAAAGGCAGGGTTTCCCGCCTCGCGCCGTTCGGCGCCTTCGTCACGCTCGGCGAGGGCGTGGACGGCCTGATCCATGTCTCCCGCCTCGGCGGCGGCGAGAAGCGCATCAATCACCCCGAGGACGTCCTGACCGTGGGCCAGGAGATCGAGGTGCTGGTGGAGAACGTGGACATACAGAACAAGCGCATCGCGCTGGTGCCCGCCGAGCTCAGCCGCGAAGAGGCCGAGAACGCGGCCACCATGCAGAAATACCAGCGGCCGGAGAAGCACGCCGACGCCGAGCCCATGATGGGCTCCCTCGGCGAGCAGCTCAAGCGCCAGCTGGAGAAAAAGAGCGGCGACCCGAAGTAAACCCGGAGCCGCCCGTTACGAACAGCCCTCCGGGAACCCGGGGGGCTGTTTTTTTGAGAGGAGAACATGGACCATCTCGACTGGATAAAAGGCGCGGTCATCTACCAGATCTTCCCGGACCGCTTCGCGCGCTCCGCGGGAGCGCAGCCGGACGGGATCTTCGAGCGGTGGGACACCCCGGAGACTCCGGAGGGCTTCAAGGGCGGCAGCCTGAAAGGCGCGGAAGAGAAGCTGGATTACCTGCGGGACCTCGGCGTCACGGCCGTCTACTTCAACCCGGTGTTCGCCTCCGCCGCCAACCACCGCTACCACACCTACGATTACTACCGGGTAGACCCGGTGCTGGGCGGCGACGCCGCGCTGGTTTCTTTCCTGAAGGCCGCCCACAAGCGCGGCATCAGGGTCATCCTCGACGGCGTCTTCAACCACGCGAGCCGGGGCTTCTTCCAGTTCAACCACCTGCTCGAGAACGGCGCGGCCTCGCCTTACCGCAAGTGGTTCCACCCGCACGGCTGGCCGCTGAAGGCCTACAACCTGGGCCGGGACGAAAAGCCCAACTACGCCTGCTGGTGGAACCTGCCGGCCCTGCCCAAGTTCAACACGAAAAACCCCGAGGTGCGGCGCTTCATCCTCGGCGTGGCGAAATACTGGCTGGAGAAGGGCATAGACGGCTGGCGCCTGGACGTGCCGCACGAGATAAACGACGACGCCTTCTGGCGGGAGTTCCGGCGCGTCTGCAAGGGCGTCAACCCGTCCTGCTATATCACCGGGGAGATCTGGGGCGAGGCGAAGCGCTGGCTGGCGGGGGACCAGTTCGACGCGGTGATGAACTACCAGCTCAGCGCGGCGTGCATCTCCTATTTCGGCGGGAAGAAACTCAAGCTCACGCACGCCTACGACGGGCGCCGCCTGGAGCCGGGTGACCAGAAGAAGTTCCTGGCCGACATCAAAGAGCTGCTGGGGCACTACAAGTACTCCACCACCCTGGTGCAGATGAACATGATGTCCAGCCACGACACCGACCGCATGCTCAACACCTACGGCGGCGACGAGGCCCTGATGCGCCTGGCGATAGTTTTCTCCTACCTGTTCCCCGGCGCCATCAACGTCTATTACGGCGAGGAGCTCGGCATGGAGGGCGCGCTGAACGCGGGCACGCGCGACGCCCTGCCGTGGGGCAACCGCGGCGCCTGGAACACAGGCCTCCTGAAGTTTTACAGGGAGCTCGGCGCGCTGCGCAGGAACAACCCGGTCCTGAAGCGCGGCAGCTTCGAATTCCTGAAGGACTACTGCGACGGCGACGTCCTGGCCTTTAAGCGCGCGCTGCCCGGCCGGGCCCTGGCCTGCCTGCTCAATAATTCCCCGGCGCGCAGGGAGCTCCGGATAAAGAAAAGCGCGCTGGGCCCCGGCCCTCGCGCGCTTCTGCAGTCCGGCGTGACCCTGAAGCCCGCCGGCAAAGACCTACTTGTTTCCCTGGCCCCCCGCGCCTACGCCGTACTCGGTTAGCTTCGGGGCGGCCGGGTCCTCCGCGGGCAGGCCGTCCAGCGCCGGGGTCTCGTAAACCTCCAGCTGCACGCGGCGGCCCAGCCCTGCCTGCTCGGCTATGAAAGAGTTCAACAGCTCCAGGCAGCCGCGGCGCAGCTTCACGCAGCCGTCGGTATCCCGCCAGCGGAAATCCGAGATCTCTGGCCGCCCCGCGTTTTTCGGGTCGGCCAGCTTCTCCGGGTCCTCCCAGCGGTCCGTGTGCACGGCGAAGCCGTAGCGCCCGTAAGGGCCCACGTAATACCCGCGGTTGGCGGTCAGCTGCCGCGAGCGGCGCGCCAGGCTCTCGGGGCGCTCGTCCAGCGGGGGCATCTCGAAGACCGGCACTCCCGCGCCCTGCGTGCCTGCCTGAGAGTCCACGGCCCACAGCATGTCCACAGGCACCGCCGGCGAGCCGGGCGGATACCAGTGGCTGTAGACCGCGGAGAACCGGCGCGGACCCTTGCCCGGCTTGGCGGGCGGGGCGGTCCGGGCGGCCAGGTCGCCGTCGGGTTTGTCCAGAAATTCTATGTCGTAGCGGCCCGGCTCGATGTTGAGCAGGTCGTAAACCCCGGGCACGGTGGCGCCGCTGCTCATGTCCTTGGGCTTGTAATAGACCGTGGCGCCGTTGAACAAGGTTTCGCGCCAGCGCGGCCTGGGTTCGCCGCCGGTGGCGCCGCGGCCCAGCGCTTCGCACTGGTAGAGGCCGGCCTGCGCGCCTTTCTCCAGCTCGAAAGTCAGCGCGCCGGGGTTCATCCGGTCAGCGGGCAGCAGCAGCAGCGCCCGCGAGACCTTGCCGGCTGGCCCGGGCAGGCCGTTAAGGCCCAGGGTTTTGACCTTGGCGCGGACCTGCGCGGTCAGCTCGTCCAGCGCCGGCCGCCCGGCCGGGATGTAGGCTGGCGCCAGCGTTTCGTAGTTAAGCGGTTCGGCCGCGGCCGCCGGCAGGGCCGGGAGCAGCAGCAGGAAAAATAATTTTTTTATCATAGGTTTCCACCGATACAGTTTATTCTAGAATAAAAACGCCATTCCGGCGAGGAAGAAGGCGAAAGAGGCCAGCAGGTAGCGCGAAGGCAGCTTCCGCTCCGCCAGGCATTCGAAGGCCGAGGCGAAAATGGTGCCGGTGATGGCTATGCCCGACACCGCCGCCAGCGCGCCCGAGTAGCGGATGGCGCTGAGGTAGAACATCAGCGACAGGTAAGTGCCGGCCACCGAGCCCAGCGTTATCCACAGCAGGCTCCGGCCGCCCAGCTCTTTTATCTTCCCCAGAAAATGAAACGGCTTAACCCGCGACAGCGCGGCGAACAGCAGCAGCGCCCCGAGCGCCCGGTAGAAATTCCCCTCCACCGTGTTCAACCCGGGGCTGTTGTTGAAAGCGTAGCGGGTCACCAGCACGCCCAGCCCGTCCAGCGCCACGCCCCCCAGCGCGTACAGGCTGGCCCTGGCGTTCCAATGCCCCTGTTTTTTAAACGACTCCAGGGAAAAGATGAAGAGGCAGACTATGAAGAACAACACGGCGTAGACCTTGCCGGCCTCCAGCGCCTGGCCGAAGGCGAAATAGCTGACGGCGCCTATGATCAGCGGCTGAAAGCCGAACAACATCATGGTGCGCCCCGGCCCCATCAGCGAGAAGGCCTTTATCAAAAAGATGTCGGCCAGGCCCAGCCCCATCATGCCGGAGGCCAGGAAGAGCGCCGCCGCCCCCGGGCTGATCGCGTGGAAGCCGCCCTGCGCCAGCAGGGTCAGCGCGAACAGCGCGGCCGCCACCGCCCCCTTGAAGCAGTTGACCCACAGCGAGGACACCCGCCGCGCGTAGTGGGTAAAGAACTGCACCCCCACGGCAAAGGAGAGGTTGGCCGCCAGGGCGTAAATGTAAACTGTTTCCATAGGGTGTTTTACAGGCTGCTCCTAATATTATAGAAATAAGGGGCGGTCATTCCCGAATCAGCGGCAAAATCAGGAAAACTTCCCGACAGGCGGTTGTCGGGAACGTCTGCTACACTTTTTACATGGACCTCCAGCAAAAACTCGAGATACTGGCCGATTCCGCCAAGTACGACGCCTCCTGCGCCTCCAGCGGCTCCAACCGCGGCGGGCGGGGCACGGGTGCCGCCCACCAGAGCGGCGTCTGCCACAGCTGGACGGCCGACGGCCGCTGCGTGTCGCTGCTCAAGATCCTGATGACCAACGAGTGCGTCTACGACTGCGCCTACTGCGTCAACCGCCGCTCCAACGACGCGCCCAAGGCCATCCTCACCCCCGACGAGATAGCCGGCCTTACCTTCGAGTTCTACAAAAGGAATTATATAGAGGGGTTGTTCCTCAGCTCGGGCATAGTGGTCTCGCCCGACCGCACCATGGAGCTCATGTTGGAAGCCGTGCGCAAGCTGCGCGAGACTTTCCACTTCAACGGCTACGTGCACATGAAGGTCATACCCGGCGCCGACCAGCGCCTGATAGACCAGGCCGGCCTCTGGGCCGACCGCGTGAGCGTCAACATTGAGCTGCCCTCGGACAAAAGCCTGCGGCTGCTGGCCCCAGGCAAGACCAAGGACACCGTGCTGCGGCCCATGAACCGCCTGGCGCAGCAGATAGCCGCCCACAAGGACGAGCGCCGCAGCATAAAGAGCTCCCCCGCCTACGCCCCGGCCGGCCAGAGCACGCAGCTGATAATAGGCGCCACGCCCGAGACCGACCGGGAGATAATAAAACTGAGCGAGGCGCTGTACGGGAAAATGGCGCTCAAGCGCGTCTACTATTCGGCCTTCGTGCCGATCATGAAGGACAGCCGCCTGCCCGCCCTGCGCGAGCCGCCGCTGCTGCGCGAGCACCGCCTCTACCAGGCCGACTGGCTGCTGCGCTTCTACGGTTTCACCGCCGACGAGCTGCTGGACGAGGCGCATCCCGCCCTGGACCTCAACTTCGATCCCAAGACCGTCTGGGCGCTCAATAACCTGGACAAGTTCCCGCTGGAAGTGAACAAAGCGTCCTACGAGGAGATCCTGCGCGTGCCCGGGGTAGGCGTCACCTCCGCCAAGCGCATTTTGCGGGCGCGCCGCGCGGCCCCGCTGAAGCTGGAAGACCTCAGGAAGCTGGGCGTGGTGATGAAGCGGGCCATTTATTTCGTTACGGCCGGCGGCAAATACGGCGGCATCAAAAAGGACAGCGGGGACGCCATCAAGGTTAAGCTGCTGGAGCACAAGAACCCCAACGGCCAGCTGGACCTGTTCGGCCAGGGCGAGCGGGTAAAGGAGGGACTCGAGGCCACGGTGACGGGACAACTTTAACTGGTCAGGACCGGCGCGCCCGCCCCGCTAAGTTTATACGAGGCCGGCATTGGGCCCTTAAGTGCGCGCGCCGGCCTTGTCCGGCTTCCCCTCAGAATCGCGGCTTGATATGAGAACCTACCTTTACGACGGCAGTTTCCTGGGCTTCCTCACGGCGCTCTCGCTGGCCCTGGAGCGCCCGGAGGAGTGCGCCATAGCCCGCGCAGCGGGGGCCGAGGCCGGCCTGTTCACCGAATTCGTGAACGCCGGCGCGGACCCGGAGCGCGCTGCGGCCGCGCGCGCCCTGTTCGAACGCCGCGGCTCGGCCGAAAGCTGGCACCACGCCCGCTACGCCTTCCTGTCGGAAGCGCCCGGCGCTGAGGACGCCGTGCTGGCCTACGCGCGGCTGATAAAGGAAAAGGGCCGCGCCGCCGACGACATGCTGGCCGACGACCGCGTGAAGAAGGTGCACGGCCTGGCCGCCTCGGTAGGCGGCGAGGCGCATATGTTCAAGGGTTTCGTGCGGTTCAAGGAACTGGCCGACAAGACGCTTTACGCGAAGATAGAGCCCGACCACAACATCCTGCCGCTGCTCACCGGCCATTTCCGCGCCCGCCTGGGCGAGCTCAACTGGGTCCTCCACGACGCCCGCCGCAACACCGCGGCGCTCTATTTCGGCGGCCGCCTGGTCTACGCCCCGCTGGCCGACGCGCGCCTGCACGAGGGCGCGAAAGAGGAGGAAGTGCGCAGCCTCTGGCGCCACTTCTTCAAAACAGCGGCCATCAAGGAAAGAATAAATCCCAAACTGCAGCGCCAGAACGTCCCCCTCAAATACCGCAAGAACCTCACCGAGTTCGGCGAATAAAAAACCCCTCCGCTTCCGGAGGGGTTTTCTTTGCCGCGGGCGCGCCGTCAGAAAGAATAGTTGTAGCGCGTCAGCAGGTTGAGCTCGTTGCCCTCTACCGCCGGGTTGTACTTGTCGGTCTTGGAGAGCATGCCCACGCCGAAGGTCAGCTTGGAGGCCCGGCTTTTCAGCCAGATGGTCTCGAAGTTCAGCGACAGCGTGCCCGTCTCCGACGGGAAGGTCGGGGAGTCGTTCTTGCCCGAGGACAGCGAGGTCCACAGTTGGAAAGCCAGCGAGCGCCCCGGCAGGGCGTAGGCCACGTTGCCGTTGATGGTATTGTTGCTGGCCGTGGAGGAGTCGAACTTGTCCTTGGTGGCCGACGTCACGAAGCCGGCCGAGGCCGACATGCGCGGCGACATCCGGAACGAGCCCGACAGCGACACCAGCGAGGTGTCCAGGTCGTGCGAGAAGCCGGTATTGTCCACGAAGGCGCTGCTCTGCACCGAGGCGTTGAGGTTATGCGCGCCCACGGGCTGCAGCACCGAGAAGCTCAGCGTGGTGGTCTTGTTGTCCTGCGCCGCGGCCGGCTTGCCCAGCGCGGTGTTCATCATATAGGACAGCGAGAGGATGGTGGCGCCGAACACCTTGGTGGTGTTGGACACATTGGTCTGGGTCTGCGTGGTGGTGGTCTTGGCCGGGTCGTTCTGCAGGTTGTCGGTGTAGGTGTTGTAGCTCACCGACACGCTGCTCCAGCTGGCCAGCGGCACGCCCAGCTCGGCGTCCAGGGTGTTGCGGTCGGGGATAACCGACGGGGCCGCGAAGGAGACGAACTTGGTGCCCACGCTGGAATAGGCGGCCCGCGCCGTCAGCAGCTCGCCGCGCCACTTGAGTTCCTGCTTCCAGGCCGTGCCGCTCGTAGAGGCGGAGGCGTTCAGGTCGGCCTTGTAGGCGCTGGCCTGCACGTCGCCGCTCCAGGTCAGGCGCGGGTGGGCCTTCCACTCGGCCATGGCGCCGTAGACCAAACTGGACTGGGGCACCAGCACCGCGGCGCGGGTGTCCTGCGTGATGGAGAACTCGTCGTCGCGGCTGAGCACCGCGTCGGCGGAAAGTTTAAGGGTGGGCTTGGCCTGGTAGGAGACCTTGAAGCCGCCCGCGTAGCGCGAGAAGCGGCCGGCCGTGGTCAGCGTGGGCTCCTCCGGCGAGACTATGCGCCCTGCCAGCGCGGTCCAGTAGAGCTTGCCGCGCGTGCGCTCGAACAGCACGCCGCGCATGCCCTGGCCCTCCATGGAAAGCGAGGTCAGCGTGGGCGACACGTCGCCTAGGCTCAGCGTGCCCCAGGGCGCGTAGTAGTTCAGCAGCACCAAATTGGGCGTGAGCGGCCGGTGGTAGGTGTGCACCAAATAGGTGTTGAACAGGAACGAGGACTGCTTGATCTTGCCCACGATATTGGCCGAGGTGATGCCCTGGTGATGGCCCCAACCGTCAGGACTGGAGTTCTTGTAAGTAAAGGAAACGTCGCCGCCGAACTTCACTTCCTGCTCGGGCGGCGGCTTGAACTCGCGCTCTATCACCTGGAAGCCGCGGTAGTCGGTCTCCAGCAGGCGCTTGCCCCCCACCACCAGGAAGGCGCGGTACAGCAGGCGCCGCCCGGCGAACATCTCCGGCACCAGGAAGGGTATCTGCACGCCGTGCGCCATGCCGGGCGCCACGTTCTCCGCGGGGGTGACGGGGTCGGTCTTGGCGACGAATTTTTTTTCCTCGCCCTCCATGGTGTAGACCTCGGCCTCCCAGTAGTAGGTGCCGGGCGCCCAGGCGGAGGCGCCGGTGTTGACCACCAGCGTCTGGAACAGGATCTCGTCGCCGGCCATCACCGGGTCGGGAGCGGCCACCGTGAACTGCAGGCTGGCGGCCCCGTTCGCGCGCGCGGTCAGCGGGCAGGCGGCCAGCAGCAGCAGCGCGGCGATAGTTTTAGTAAAGCTCATCTGTTGTATCCTTAAAAGCAAAATCAATTCTTCCAAATTTTACCCGCTATCGGCAATTAGAACTTCATGGCGAGCGACACGCGGTGCGCGCTGCCCAGTTCGCCGTAGGGCGCCAGCGCGTAGTCCATGGAGAACTCGCCCAGGTTCAGCCCGATGCCCGCGAAGAAGCCGAACAGGCTGGAGACCCCGCCCGCCCCGCCTCCCAGCTCCGTGCCCAGGATGGCGTCCCGGTCCCCGGAAGAGGAGGTCTTGTAGCCGGCGCGCAGCCGGAAGTTCTCGGCCGCCCGGTACTCGGCCCCCAGCCGCAGCGAAGGCCCGTCGTCGTTGGGAAAGTCCGCCTGCGCGGCCAGCAGCAGCGGCGCGCCCGGCAGCTCCGCCGAGGCCCCGGCCCTGAAGGTGAGCGGCAGCGGGAAGGCGTCGTCGCGGAATTTGATCTTGGTGCCCAGGTTGGTCAGCGCCGCGCCGTACTTCACGCGCGACCCGTCGCGCCGGTACAGCGCGCCCAGGTCCACCGCGGCCGCGTGGGCGGACACCCCGCCTATCTTCTGCCCGACGTATTTAACCGCCCCGCCCAGGCTGAGTTCCCCGAAGTCGAAGCCGCGCCCGGCAGTCAGGGCCAGGTCGCGCGCGGTGAAGTCGCCGGTGGCGGCGCCGAGGTCGTCACGCCCCTCCATCTGGCCGGCCGAGAAGTAAGTGACGCCGAAGCCCCAGGGACGCGCCAGCAGGGCCGCCTGCGAGACGCCCATGTCCTGGATATGCCAGGCGTGGGAGAACATCGCCGTTTTGGGCTCCGGGATGCCGCTCCAGGCCAGCCCGGCGGGATTATAATGCAGCGCGGAGGCGTCGTCGGCCACCGCGGTAAAGGCCTCGCCCATGCCCAGCGCCCGGGCCCCGAAGCCCAGCCGCAGGAACTGCGCCGCCGAACTCTCCGCCGCCCCGGCCGGGGCCGCAGCCAGGACCGCTCCCAGCGCCGCCGTGATGAATGTGATGCGCTTTTTCATATGATTTCCCCAAAAGCCGCCTACTTGCCTCCGACGTCGATGCGGTTGAACTCGGCCTTGCCTTCCACCAGGTCATAGGTCTTGAAGACATAGGGCACGGCCGGCGTGGGGCCCGTGGCCTCGGTCATGTAGTAGTCGAACACCGTCACCTCGCCCACCTGCCGGCGCGCTATGATGCGCACGCTGTCGGCCTTGTTGTCGGCGCCGGCTATGATGCCCACTATGGTCTTCTCGCCGAAGTCCACCTTGGGCGCCTCTTCGCTCGACAGCGTCTCCCAGACCTTCTGCCAGGCGCGCTTGCCCTTCACGGTATAGAAGAAAGGTTTAGCCGACTTCACAGCCGTGGTGAAGCCGCTCCACTCCTGGTCCTTCTCCTTCTCCGCGGGCGCCATCTCCAGGTCCAGCTCCTTCTCCTCGTCGGGCAGCGCGGTGCCGCTCTCCGCGGCCGCCGCCAGCGCCGTTGCGGTGCCCTGCACCGGGTCCGACACCGAGGCCCCGGAGAGCGACGCGTCGCCGCTAATCAGCGCCAGCATCACGTCGTTCAGCTCGCCCTCGCTGCAGTTGGTGCAGTCTATACTGTCGAAAGTGTAGCCGTCCAGCGCCCTGGCGGCGTCGGGGCCGAGGCGCTTGATGATCTCTTCCCACATCTCCTGGTAGCTCAGCTTGCGCGTCTCCTTGGTGCCTTCCGACGCGCCCGCGCCGGAACTGCGGGAAATAAGCTTGGTCTTGCAGTTGTCCGGGATATTGTCGTCGAACACGTCCACGCAGGCCACCGCCAGGCCCTCTTCCTGCCCGGGCGGCATGAAGGCCTTGAAAGAGCGGTTCTCTTTGGCCCCCGCCGTCAGCATGGTAATGTCCTTGGGCGACTCCGGCGAGGGCAGGCCGCCCAGCGTCAGCTTCAGCGCCACGTTGGTGACGCTCTGGCCGCCGGTGTTCTGTACCACCACCTGGAACTGCATCTCCTGCGACAGGTCGCTGCCCCCGCTGATCAGTTCCAGAGAGGTCACGGCCACGTTCTTGGACTGCGACGCCGACTCCGACTTCAGCGAGAAGCTGTAGGCGTTGCTTTCCGCTATCTTGGTGCCGGCCGCGTCGAGGCCCTCCACCTTCCAGTAATAGAGCGACGGGTCCATGGACAGCTTCTCCGTCTCGTCCGGGTTCTCGGGATAGGAGTACATGCCGGAGGCGGAGTTGCCCTGGTGCTTGAGCGGGTACAGGCCGGGGCCCTCGCCCACGGTCACCTTGTAGGTGCTGGCGCCGCTGGCCACCCAGCGGAAGGTCAGCGGCTTGTCGGTCAGGCCGCGCGCGCCGTTGGGCGGGTAGATCAGGTTGATGTTGGGGCTGGAGATCTGGAACGACGCCTCCTGGATGACGGTGTCGGCGCCCAGGCTGGCCTCGGCGCGGAACTTGTAGACTCCGGGCACGCTGTAGAAGCGGGCTATCGCCAGCCCGGAGAGCTGGCTGTTGGAGTTGCCCAGCGTGGCGCGGGCCGAATTGCCCACGTGGCGGAAGACAGCGCCGCCGGAGGGGTTGTAAATGGTGAAGATGAAGGTTATCATGCTGTCGCTGGCCACGGAGTTGGAGACTATCTGCCGCAGCGCGATGGTCTCGGTATTGGTGAAGGTGGTGCGCGAGTTGCCGGAGCCGTCCAGCGCGGCCACGCCGGCCGCCGTCAGCGCCGCCCGGGCCGGGGCCGCGGCCAGCCCGGCCGCCGCCGCTAGAACGCAGATCTTTAAAAGCTTCATAAATTACCTCTCTGCTCCCTATCTTACTATCGCGAACTTCTTCACCGTTTTCCGGTATTCCCCGGTAGGCTCGTACTTCACCCGCGCCGAGTACATATAGACCCCCGAGGCCACCCCCGACGGGATGTTCCAGGTGACCTCGGAGACATTGCCCGCAGTGGTAAACTCCCCGTCGCTGAATTCTTTTATGGGCCGCCCCGTAAGGTCGAAGACGGTGAGCTGCTTGAGCACCGGGGACTGGTCGCTCTCCAGGTGGAAGGTCACCGAGCGCCGCGCCGGGTTGGGGTAGGCGTAGACCTTGTCGGAGCGCAGCAGCTCGCCCAGCGGGCTCAGGCGCAGGTTCTGGCCGGGGGCCAGCGTGACCTGCAGCAGCTTGGCGCCGCCGGCGCCGTCCGGCACCTTAAGAGAATATCTCCCGGGCAGCAGGTTGCTTATCAGGAAGCGACCGCCCGCGCCTACCGGGGCCACCGCCACCAGGCGGCTGCCCTGGTAGAGCTCCACGGCCGCGCTCCCCGCAGCCAGGGGGCGGCTGCCCAGCGCGCTCAGCCGGTAAGCGGCCAGTTCCCCGCCTACGCTGGCCAGCTCGACATCCACGGAAAGGGTGAACAGAACCTCGGCGTAGCCCGTCGGGATCTGGTCCGAAGCCACCGAGCTAGCGAAGCCGTCGGAGAGCCAGGTGGCCTCCACGCGGTAAATGCCCTCGCCCAGGCCGGCCAGCGTGAAGCTGCCGCTGCCGTCGTCCACCGTGTAGGCGGTCTTCACCACGGCCAGGTTGCGGTCTATGGCCTCCACCAGCACGCCCGTCACCCCGGCGCCGGCCGCGGTGTAGACGTTGCCGGCTATGGAATCTGCCAGGCTGGGCGCTGCCCGCCCGGAGGCCAGCGGCGACGCTCCCGACCAGTTGCCGGCCTCGTCGCTGGCCCAGATCTTGAGGTAGTAGGTCACGCCCGGAGTAAGCCCCGAGAGCAGGTGGTACTGCGTAGAGCCGGGAACCACGCCGGCGGTAGAGATGGCCACCTGGTTCATGGCGGCGGCGGTGCTGAAAGCCGCGCCGGCCCAGGTGGAATAATTAATGGCGAACCAGCTGTTGTCCGACAGGCTGCCCAGAGCCCCGTCGTCGCCCGGCGCCGTCCAGCTGGCCAGCAGGCGGCCCGGCAGCGCGCCCATGGCTGCCGAGGAGAAAGTTATGGCGCCCGGCGCCGCGGTATCGCGCACGGTGAAGGTGGTGGCGTAGATCCCAGCCGGCGGCTCGTTGGCCGGGACCGCGCCGTCGCGCGGGACGGCGTAGACGTAGTAGGTGACGTTGTGCTGCAGCGCGCCGCGCAGCGGGCCGTCGGGGTAGAAATTCCAGTTCGCTCCGCCGGCCGTCATGGTGGAGACCGGGGAGTTGACCCAGGCCCCCGTGAAGAAGTTCCACCATTTCAGGTCCGCGGCGCGCCGCAGGGTCAGGCCGACATACGGAACGCCGGAGTTGGGCCCGGTGTCGGCCGCCGTGCCTGAGATGACGGCCGGGGTCTCCACGGTGGCGTCGGCCGCCGGGACGGTGATAAAGGCCGTGGGGACGCTCGCGTCATAGGTAAAGGTGGCGGTGGCGTAGGGCACCGAGAAGTTCTGCGCCGTGTCGCTGGAGCGGGCCACCACCTGGTAGGCAATGCCGGCGGTCCAGGCTATGCCGGAAGTGTCGTAGGTCCACGCGTTGGTCCCCGACGCCTGCAGCCACACCGGCGTGGCCGAGATGAAATCGGCGCCGTCCCAGTAATTATTGCTGCCCAAATGCTGTATGGTTATCTCGCTGCCGGCGATGGGGTACTCCAGGTTGGGCGCGGCGGTGCCGGCCACTGCGGCCAGCGCGGAATGGAAGCCGGCCGAAGGCGCGGTCAGGCGCACCTCGGGCCCGCTGGTGTTCTTGAGCACCAGGAACGCGTCGGTGACGGAAACGAAGTTGCCGGCCCCGTCGAGCGCGCGCACCGAGATATAGTTGGTGACGCCGCTGGCCAGCGCGCCGAAGTTCAGCGCCCACGGCCCCTCGTAGAAGGTGGCGCCCGGGGTTAACCCTGGCAGCTGCGTCCAGGCCAGCACGTCGGCGCCGGCGGTGCCGGGCGCGGAGGCGGCGCTGTACTCAGCTGCGTACAGGCCAGAGCCGCCGGCCGCGTCGTAGAAGTTCACGGCGTAGACGGCGCCCGGGTCGGTCTTGCGCCAGACCGTCTCGCCGCCCTGCAGGTCTTGTATGGTCGGGGCCGCGGTATCCTTGAGAATGTAGAAGGCGTCGGGCGCATCCGCGTAGTTGCCCACGCCGTCGTAAGCCCGCACGGAGACGTAACTGGTGCCGGAGGGCAGCAGCGCCCACTGCGCGGAGGTGAGCCCCCAGTCGGCGGTGTAGGAATTGGCGTCTATGTTGGTGACGGCGTCGGTCCAGTCGAAGACCAGCGTGCCGGTGCCGGCCGCACCGGTGGTTGCGCGCACCTGCAGCCGGTCCAGGTAGGAGCCGCCGGAATCCGCCAGGTCCACGTTATAGAGGGCGCTGTTGGCGCTGCGCCAGTTCATGTCGCCCGCCTGGTTATTGGTTATGACCGGGTCGAAGGTATCCGCGCCGGCCAGCGTGACGGTGGCGCCGAGCTGCGTCCAGGAGGTTTCGGCCCCGGCGGCGTTGCGCGCCTTGGCGCGGAAGTAATACGTGGTCACCGGCTCCAGGCCGGCGGCGATTATGGCCACGCCCGCGGACCAGCCCGGTCCCGCCGTGAACGCGCCGCCGAAGGCGGGGGCTGTGGAGGCCTGGGCCAGGTATTCCGTATCCGGAGGGTTGCCGTTGGCCAGCCACTGCGCGCTTACGGAGAAAGCCCCGACGGCGGAGAAGCTTTCGGCCAGGGCCAGCGGTGGCGCGGCGCTGGTGGCGGTGGCCGGCAGCGCGGCGGCCAGGCCGGCCGTGCCGGCCGCGTTAAGCGCTGCTACGCGCAGGTAATGCGTGACGTTCGGCGTCAGCCCGGAGAAGGCCGCGGTAACGTCCACCGTGAGCGAAGAGCCCTGCACCGTGGCGAAGCCGTCGGTGGAGTACTGCAGCAGGTAGCGCGTGCCGGCGGGATTGCCGCTGGCGTTCCAGCAGGCCGCCACCGTGACCGAGCTGACCCCGCAGAGCGAGGCGGCGGAAGGCGTTACCGCCGCCGTGATGGTGGCGCCGAACAGCGAGTAAGGCGTCTCGTCGCCCAGGTCGCCGATGGCCTTGAGGCGCACGTAGTAGGTGGCGTTGGGCGAGAGGCCGGTGAAGGTGTGGCTGGAGCCGGTCACGTTGGCGAAACCGCCGGTTAGGAAACCGGGGTCCGCGCCGAGCTGCACGAAGTGCAGCGTGCCTGGGGAGTTGGCTTCCCCGTCCCAAGCCACGGTAAGGCTGGAGGAGAACACGGCGGCGAAGCCCTGCGGCGTGGGCGTGGCCGGCAGGGTCTGGAACGACGCCGCCGGCGAGTAGTCGGTGAAATCCTCGCTCATGTATGCGGCGCGCAGGCGGGTATAGTAGGTGGTATTGCCTTTCAGGCCCTGCAGGCTCTCCGGCCAGA
This sequence comes from Elusimicrobiales bacterium, assembly GCA_028688015.1. Lineage (GTDB taxonomy): Bacteria > Elusimicrobiota > Elusimicrobia > Elusimicrobiales > UBA9959 > UBA9959. The sequence goes on from JAQTZB010000005.1 coordinate 204,090, forward strand.
ATGCCGTGGCGCTGGTAATTACCGCGCCGCCGAAACTCGGCAGGCTGGAGGTTTCCACGAAATAGACCGTGCCGGAAGGGTTCGGGTCTCCGCCGGTGCCGCTTACCGAGGCGGAGGAAGCGAAGACCTGGCTGTGCACGATAGCGTACGGGTTGGCCGGCAGCTTAGAGAAGTAACCGCTCTCCAGTTCTACTCCGGCCGCGCCGGCCGTGGACGCAGCCACCTGCCCAAGCGACCCGGACAGCAGCTTGCCCCCTCCGGATAGTTCCACGGAGCCCGCGCCGCCGGTCACCAGGTCGTCGGAGATCTCGGTGGTGCCGGAGGTCTTGGGCACCCCGCCCCAACTGAGCGCGGCCAAGGCAAAGCCCAGCGGCGCGCTCAACAGCGCCCGCCGCAGGACTTTGGAATTAATGGCCGCCTTAAGGTTCATATCCTAAAGTCTTTTTGACACTCCTCCCAGCCTTGCCCCCTTTACGTAGCGGTCCAGGTGCCGGTGCTGCCTATAACCACCCATTTATCCAGACTAGCTATGCGCAGCGTGATGGTGGCATAAGTCTCCGCAACGCTGGCGTTAGCCAGCGTGCCCCCGACAGTGGAATCGGAGATGGCGTCGAAAGTATAGGCCTGGATTATGACGCCGCCCGTACCGAGCTTGACCACGGTTATTTCCGCCCCGATGTTCTCCGCGCTGATGGCCGGCAATGTTATGGTCTGCGGGGTAGCGGAGTTAACGGTAAAGGTCTTGCCGAAGTCGGCCGCGGTTACGGTAAAGCCCGCGTCGGCGGCCTCCACCGGGCGCCGCGCTATCCTGCCGGTGCCGGTCACCGTCATCGAGCCCACGCTGAGCAGCCCGGTGGAGCTCATGGAGGATATCACCGCGTTGCCCGAATTGCGCCAGATCTGGGCGTAGACGTTTGAAACAGTCCCGGTGGATTTCACGTCCAGGGCCGCCTTGGGATCGCCGGTACCCACGCCCATGCCGCCGGTGCGCAGAAAACCCGCGAGCACGGTGCCGGCGCCCTTGATCTGCAGATAAGCGTTGCTGTTGGTATTATTGGCGTCGATGACCAGCTCCAAAGCGTCGTCGGAACTTATAACCCCGTGAACCACGCCGGTCTGCCCCAGATAAAGGCCGCCGATGTTCCACACATCCAACGCGCCGCGCGGAGCCGCGGTGCCTATACCTAACCGGCCCCTGGTTGTCAGAGAACTTACGCTCAGCATGCCGGTGGAACTCAGCGAGGAAACTATCACCCCGCCCGAGTCGCGCCAGATCTGGGCCTGGATATTGGCCGCCGTCCCGGTAGAGACAATATCCAGCCTGGCCTTCGGGTCGCTGCTTCCTATGCCCATACTGCCGGAGTCCGAGACGAATACCCGCACCTGGTTTTGAGCTATTCCGAGCGAGTCGTAGACCTGATAAAGCTTAAGGCCGCCCCCTGAACCGGCCGCAACCGGCTCCAGCCACCAGCGGTGGGCGCCGCCCTCGCGGAAAACGAACTTGCCGGTATCCAGGATCATATCCCCGCCCTGGCTGTGCAGCCGCACGCCGCTCAGGCCGCTCTCCGCGCCGAGGATCACAGTTCCGTCCGCGGCCACCGTGAGCGCGGTGGACGTTGGCCCATAAGACACCTGGAACAGCCCGACCGGAGCAGAGGTGCCCACGCCTACCGAGCCGGCGAAATAATTGTTCCCCGCACCGCTGGAAACCAGCACCCCCGACAGGGAGGCCAGGGAGATCCGGTTTATGGGTTTATCGGCCATATCAAGCGCCTGCGTAGCCGTATGGTTGCCCAGGTTGTCCACGCTGGACCAGTCGCTCTTGCAGTTGTCGGAGATGCAGATGGCGGCGGTGGCGTTGATAGTACCCGTCACGTCCAGCGCGTACGCGGGCACAGTTTCGTTGATGCCGAGGTTTCCGTTGCCCAGGAGCGTCAGCAGGTTGCCGCCGCCGTAGTTGCGCACGCCGAACACCGTTTCGAGCGCGCCCAGGGCCTGCTCCGCGATGTCGTTCTTCTTGCCTCCCTCCAGCTGCACCGCGGCCACCGAATCCGTGGGATCCGCGCTGCCTATGACGCCGCTGAGGAGCGTGCCGACGGCGCCCGCCGCGCTGGAAAAACCGTTGAGATGCAGGCCGCCGGTCGGGCTGTTGGCCGTAATAAGGCCGAAGGTATCCGTCTGGGCGAGGCTGGTCATGCCATGGGCAATATCCCCGTCGCCGAGGATGATCTTACCGTTTCCGCCCGACGGGGAATAGGCGCGGATGATCTGGTTAACATCCAGGTCATAGCCCGGAGTCGGCGTTCCGACGCCCACATTGCCGGCGAAGTAACTGTCGCCGGTGCCGCTCGAGATGAGTACGCCGGTCTGGCTGATATTTCCGGCCACGGTCAGCTTCTGGTCCGGAGCGGCCGCGCCGACGCCGATAGCGGAGCCGTCATCGTATATCACCGAGTCGGCGATAGTGCTCGCGTTGGACCAGCGGGTCAGCTTGCCGGCCGTTCCGGTCATGGCGGTAAAAGCGCCGGCGCCATTGCCCTTTAACACGCCGGTCAGCGTGGTGGCCCCCGTGCCGCCCTGGCCTACGGAAAGCGCGGTGGTAAGGCCCGTCAGGCTGGTGATATCGCTGTTCGCCCCGCTTTTGGCCCCGCCCAGGCCGCTCAGGGCCGCGGCGTTGTTAAGCGCGCCCAGCAAGGCCTGGATGTCGGGCGAAGGGGTTATGCCGGCGTAGGTTACGAGGTCGGCGTCATAAACCTGCACATCGGTGCCCGGCACCAGGCCGAGCAGCGTGCGGGCCTGCGCCGCGGTAAGCTCCAGGGGCGGCCCGGCCATGCCTAAATTGTTGCCGAGCAGGCTCGCGTCGGCAATGTTGCCCATCTTAGCCAGCGTTACCGAGCCGTCCGCCAGCTTCGCGGTGGTGACAGAGTTGTCGGCCAGCAGGCCGGCGGTGACCCCGGTCAGGCCCGCGCCGTTACCGACGAACGCGGCGGCCTTGAGCACGCCGGTAGCGGACATGGAGGAAATTATATCGCCGTTGCCGTCCCGCCAGATCTGGGCGTACACATCCGACAGCGTGCCGGTGGAGACGATGTCCAGCACGGCGTACGGGGTGCCGGTGCCTATACCCACGGTGCCGGCGGACACGACCAGCGTGGACCCCCCCACAGAGAAACCGCTGCCGCCGGCCGCGATATTGCCGGCTATCGTCAGATGGCCGTTATCCAGGGACAGTGCCGCATTGGCCGCCTGTATAACCCTGAAATAGCCGGAGCCGCGGTGCATGGTCAAGTAACTGTCGTTGGGTTCGCCGTCTGGCATCCAGGAGAGTTTGGCGTCGTTGTCGAGACGGATGTCGCTGCCCCTTACGGTAAGCGAGGAGGCGGACAGCGTCAGCTGCCCGGTCATGGTATCGCCGATCTTGGCTACTGAACCGCCGGAGACGGGCAGGTCCGTAAGCGCGGCGCCGCTGATGGCGGGCAGCGCGCCGGTCAGTTTGGAGGCCGAGATGCCGGTAGCGACCTTGGCATCGGTGATGGAGCCGTCCAGGACGGAGGCGGCGAAAGCGGCGGTGGTGGCGTACAGCGCGTAGGAATTGCTGGTAAGGCGCTCGCGCGGCGTAAGCGTAGCACCCTCTATCTTGATCTCCAGCCACCAGCTGCCGGTCGCCAGGTCCACGGAGCCCGGCACGGTGAAAGTGCTGCGGAACAGGCCGTTGGCGACGGCCACCGGCTGCGCCTGGGTGGTCTCGCATGGCGGAAGGCCGCTTTCTGTGGAGCAGAGGAAAATTTCCACAACGCGGTTGCCGGTCACGGGCAACCCGCCTTCTTTGAGCCGGCCCTGGTAGGTCAGCAGGTTGGGCGCCTCCGCGGCGGCGCAGAACGCCGGCACAAGGAATAGTAAAGCAGCGAAAATATTTTTTTTCATAAATGATCACCGTGCCCGCCCCGGCGCACGCCGGGGAAAGGCTTGATTTTGCGCGCGGCACTCTCCGCCAGGCCTGTACAGCGCTGCGGCCGGGCCGGCCGGGGGCGCGCGCCGCCCCCGGTGCTTGTTTACCTCACTACCGCGAACTTGCGTATCACTTTCTTGTACTCTCCGGTCGCCTCGAATTTTACGCGCACCGCGTAAACATACACGCCCGAAGCCACCTTGGCCGGTATGTTCCAGACCGCCTCGTAGACGCCGGCCGCCGGCGAGCCGAAATCGGCGTCCTTAAATTCCTTGATAGCCCGGCCGGTAACGTCGAAGACGGTCACCTGCTTGAGGATGGGGCTCTGGTCGCTCTCGATATGGAAAGTGGCCGTGCGCCGCGCCGGGTTCGGGTAGACGTAGACGCGCGCCGCTTTAAGCAGTTCTCCCAGCGGGCTGATCTGCAGGGCCTCACCGGCCTTCACGCGCAGCGCCAGTTCTTTAAAGCCGCCCTGCGGGTTGGGCACGCGCAGCAGGTACTTGCCGGGCAGCAGATTCCGTATAAGGAACTTGCCGGCGGCGTCCACGGGCGCGTCAGCCACCTGCCGGCCGCGCTGGAACAGCTGCACCCTGGGTGCCGCGCCGGCGGCGCTGGCGCGGCGGCCCAGGGCGCTCAGCCGGTAGCCGGCCAGCTCGCCGCCGATGCTCGCCAGTTCGTAATTGACGGCCAGCGTGAAGTCGGCGTCCAGGCGGCCCAGCACCAGGCCGTCGGTGCCCACGCTGCTGATTATGTCCTCCGCCTCCCAGGTGGCCTGCACGCGGTAGCTGCCGGCGGCCAGGCCGGTCAGCGCGTAGCTGCCGCTGCCGTCGCCCACCGTGTAGGCGGAGGCCTGCAGCAGGCCGGCGGCGTCGTAGGCCTCCAGCAGCACGCCGGTGATGCCGGCGCTGGAAATGGTGGTCACGCGGCCGCTGATGCGGTCCGGAGGCACCGCCGCCTGCGCGGTGGCGGCGTTGGACAGCGCGCTCCAGTTGCCGGCGTCGTCGCGGGTCCAGGCGCGCAGGTAGTAGGTCTCGCCCGGGGTCAGCCCGGTCAGCTCCTGGCTGCGCGCGGAGCCTGCGCTCACGGCGGTAAAGGCCGCGCCGCCCTGGGCGTCAGCCGTGCTGAAGGCCACGGCGAAGGTGGAATACTGTATCTTGTACTGGCCGTAGAGGATCATGCCGGAGCCGCCGTCGTCGCCGGGGGCCGTCCAGCTCAAGGCGATGCTGCCGGCGGCGTTGCCGGTGGAGGCGGCCAGGTCGGAGATGGCCGCCGGCGCGGTGTTATCCATGAAGCCGAAAGTAGAGCCATAAACGCCGAAGGGGATGTCCCGGACGGGCCGCGTATTATCCGCGGCGTATAGCGTGTAGTAGTAGCTCGCCCCGTTCTCCAGCGAGGCGCGCAGCAGCTCGCCGGGGGCGTAGCTCCAGCTGGCGGCCGGGGCCACCGCGGCGCTGGAGCCCGCCACCGTCCAGGTGCCGGCGGCGAAATCCCACCACTTGCCGTCGGAGACGCGCTTGAACATCAGGGCCAGGGCGGACACGCCGGAGGCATCGGCGACCGTGCCGCTGATGGCGGTGGCGGAATTAACCACGGCGCCGTCGGCAGGCGCGCCGGGAGTTATGACCGGGGACATCGAGTCCAGAGTGAAGGCGCGCGTGGCGTAAGCGAGCGAGTAGTTACCGGCCGTGTCGCTGGAGCGGGCCAGGAACTCGTAGGCCGCGCCCTCCTGCCAGGCGATGCCGAAATTGTGGTTCCAGGCGCCGGTGCCCGTAGCCACGAACCAAACCGGCGAGGAGGCGAGGAAGGCCGTCCCGTCCCAGTACCTGCCGGAGGCGGCTTCTTTCACGCTCACTTCTACCGCGGCCGCGTCGTGCGAGCGGGCGTCGGAAAGCGTGCCGGCTATCTCGGCGAGGGAGTCCTGGAAGGCGAAGGCTGGCGTGGTGATCCAGACCTCGGGGCCGGCTACGTACTTGAGTATCTTAAAGGCGTCTATGCCCGAGATCTCCTCGGAGTTGCCGGCCAGGTCGCGCGCCCGCACCGAGATGTAATTGGTGGCGGCGTTGGGCAGGGCGGAGAAGTCCACCCCCCACGCCCCGGCGTACACGGCCGGGCCGGTGCTGAGCGCGGCTATAGCGGTCCACGGGAAGCCGGCGGCGTCCCCGCTGCCCTGGTTGGGGCTGGCGCTGTATTCTATGGCAGCCAGGCCCGACAGGTCGTCGGCGAAGTCCACGTCGTAGATAGCCCCGCCGTCGTCCATGCGCCAGAAATTCTCGCCGGCCTGGTTGCGGCCTATGGAAGGGGCCACCGTATCCTTGAGGATATAGAAGGCGTCCACCGTGGTTGTGGAATTGCCGTTGTTGTCGAAGGCCCGCACGCTGATATAGTTGGTGCCCGGGGCGAGCAGCTCGAACATGCCGGTCGGCAGCGCCCAATCCTCGGCGTAGGCCGGGGAATTCAGCGCTGACGCCACCGTGGTCCAGCCGGGGTCGGCGTCTGGCGCGCTGGCGGGCGCCGGGGCGGCCAGCACCTGGAAGTACGCCAGGTACGCCCCGCCCGCGTCGGCGAAGTCGATGTTATAGAGCGCGCCGGGCGCGTTACGCCACGCCGGGTCGCCGGGCGCGCCGCTCATCGTCGGGCTGGAGAGGTCCAGCGCGGGGTCGGTGCGCGTCATCGTGGAGCCCAGGGCCGTCCAAGCCGTGGCCGTGCCCGCCGCGTTTACGGCGCGGGCGCGGGCGTAATACCTGAGGTCGTCCTCGAGCCCCGTGAAGTAATGGCTGCCGCCGGCCAGCGTGAAAGAGGAAGCCAGCAGCGTATGGGCCTCGTCGCTCGAGAGCTGCACGTCGTAGAGCGTGTACCCGGGGTTGTCGTTGACTAGCCAGTTCACCTGCAGCGAGGAGATGTAGACCCCGCTGAAAATCGCCGAGGAAGGCTGCGCGGCGTAGGTGGTGGTGGTCAGCGCCGGGCTCCAGGGCGTCTCGAGCCCGGCGTAATTGCGGGCCTTCACGCGGAAGGTGTGGGACGCGTCTGGCGCCAGCCCGCCCACCTGCAGGTAGCCGGCCGCCGCCCAGGGAGTGGAAGAGAAGGAGGCGCCGGCCACTTCCACTGAATACTCGGTGCCGGAGAGGGACGCGGAATAGATCTCGCTCCTGGCCTGGGCGCCGTCGTAGCCGCCGAAGGCCAGCAGGCGGCCGCCGCGCTCGCCGAAGGCGTGCGCCTGCAGGGGCCGAGGCAGCGGCGGCTGCTCTTCCCAAGGGCCCAGCGTGCCCTCGTAAGTGACGGCCGCGCGGTAGACCGTGTCCTTGGCCGAAGTGCCGTTATTGCCGCCCGCCACGAACAGCCCGTGCGGCGAGGCGGCCAGGCCGTGGCTGAACCTGGGGCCCGGCAGCGCCGTAACCGGCGCCCAGGCGGCCAGCGTGCCGTCGCCGTTGAAGCCGGCCAGCCAGACCTCCGCCCGCGCGGAGACGCCGTCGCTGCCGCCGGCGACGCAGAGGCGGGCCGGGCCGCTGGAGATAGCGACGGCTGCGGCCAGCCCGTAGCGGCCTTCCTGCAGGCTGCCGGCCAGGGTCCAGACGGACAGTGTTCCGTCTTCGAAAACCGAGGCTTTGTAAATTTCCGTGCGCGCGCCGCCGTTATATCCGCCAATCACGTAGAGGCGGTCGTCGAGCACGGCCAGGGCGTGCGCGTAAACAGGCAGCGTCAAGGCCGTCTCCGCCCGCCACTCGCCCAGCGCGCCGGCGGAACTGACCGGGGCGCTCCAGACCTCGCCGCGCGGGGCCGAGCCGTCGTAGCCGCCTATGACGTAGGCCCGGCCTTTCAGGGAGACCGAGGCGTGGCCGTAGCGCGCCCCCGGCAGCGGGCGCGTCTGCGTCCAGGCGCCGACCCGGCCCGTCACGGACAGCGGCGCGGCCCAGACTTCGGAGCTGTAGAGCACCCCGTCGCTGCCGCCGGAAACAAGCAGCAGGTCGCCCGCCAGCGCCAGCGCGTGGCCGTAGCGGGCGGCGTAAAGGACGTCGGAGCCGCCCCAGGCAGAGGCGCCCAGTCCGCCGGGGTTCTGCCCTGCGTCCCAGTAGAGGCCGGCGCCGTTCGGGCCCAGCGTATAAAGCCCAAGGGCCAGCGGCGGCATAGCCCGGCTCGGGCCGAGATCGGTAACGTAAGGGCTGCCCTGGCCCGAGGCGGCCGAGACGGCGCGGAGCCTGAGGTAATAGGTGGTGTTGGGGCGCAGGATGTCGAGGGTGGCCCACAGGTTGGCCGTCAGCGACGAGGCCTCCACCGGCGAGAAATTCGCGGCCGTGGACAGGTCGGCTTCGTAGAGCGTACCGGCGGCGTTGAAGTTGGCCGACCAGGAGACTTCGGCGGTGGATTGCCACAGCGCGTAGGTCGAGAGCACGGGCGGCGCCGGCAGGGTCATGGTGGAACCGAGGGCCAGCCAGGCCGACGCCTCGTTATGGTTGCCCAGGGCCGAGATCTTGAACCAGTAGGTGACGTTGGGCTGCAGGCCGGCGAAGGTGAGCGCGTAGGGCCCGGCCGCGGGCGCGGTCAGCGCCGAGGAGGTCAGCGTGACGAACTCGTCGCTGGAAGCCGCCACCGCGTAGCGCGTGCCGGGACCGTTCCCCTCCGGCAGCCACTCCACGGTAACGGCTACGCTGGAGACAGCCGCGTAGACGGCGGCCGAACCGGGCGCGGTGACGTAGGTCGAATACTCGCTCGTTCCGCCGTAATTCAGGGCGCCGGCCCAGTTGAACGCCCCGGTCCTGAAGTAATAAGTGGTATTGGGCGACAGCTCCGAAACCGCCAGCGAAAGTTTCATGCTGTTCGCCGTCTGCGAGGACTTCACGGTCCCGCTGAAGGCGGCGGAGGTCGAGGCCTCCAGGCTGTAGCCGGAGGAGAAGACACCGAACCAGCTGAACTCGGCCGAGGAAACGTAGACCGAGGGAGCGCCCAGCGTGACGGGCGCCTCGGCCAGCGTGACCGGCTCCGCGCCGTTGGAATCCGCGGACCAGTTGCCCGCCTGGTCGCGCGCCCAGAGGCGGAAATAGTAAGTGGTATTGGCGCCGAGGCCCGCGACCGGCACCGCCTGCGCCGCGCCGGAAATAACTCCGGAGGTGGAGACGTAAACGTGCGTGCTGTGGAACACCGCCCCGGTGCTCCAGGCCACGGTGTAGGACGAGTACTGCACCGCGTATTCCACCAGGCCGCTGTGCTGCTCTGCGGGAGCGGTGAACGAGGCCAGCGCGGACCAAGTGGAACCGGCCACCGCGGCAAGATTGTTGATAGCCGCGGGCGCCACCGTATCCTTGAGTATCAGGAAGAGGTCGTTCACGGTGGAGGTATTGGGAGTCACGGAATAGTCCCACGCCCGCGCCGAGAAATAGTTGGTGCCGCTCTGCAGCAGGTCCCACACCGGTTCGCTCATCGGCAGGGGCACGTCCCGCCAGTTCGTATCGTCTCCGGAGAAGATGTCCACCCACGGCGAGAGCTCCGTGCCGGTGCGGCCGGGACCGCTCCAGATCGCGCCCTGCGCCGTATCCAGGCGGCTGTGCGCGTCTATGAAGGTCAGGTCCATGGTGAAGCCGTGAGTGCTGCGCCAGACCGTGTCGGGGTAACTCGTGATCACGACCGGCGGCGTGGTGTCCTTGAACACCACGAAAACCGGGGTCTCCGGGGAAACGTTGCCGGAGCCGTCGGTAGCGCGCACATAGACGTAGTTGGTGCCGTCCTCCAGCAGCGCCCAGGTCGGGTCGTCGAAGGTCCAGTCCCCGGTATAATCGTCGACCTCCATCCCGCTCAGCAGGGGGCGCCATTCCACGGTAACGCGGCCGGTCTGCAGCGGGCCGGTGGTAGCGCGCACCTCGAAACTTTCCAGTCCGGAGCCGCCGAGGTCGTGGAAATCCACGTCGTAGGCGCGGGTAGGGGCGGCGTACCAGGCATAGTCGTCTATCGTTTCATTGTCGTTTACGGTCGGAACCAGGTTTTCCGTGGGAGTGCAGGTGCTGAGCGCCGCGGCGTAGTTGGGCACGCCGTTCCAGTTCAGCGGGCCGACGCGCAGGTAATAGGTGGTGTTGGCCAGCAGGCCCTCCACGCTGAGCGCCGCCACCGGCTGCAGCGCGGTGGCGGAAGAGCGCACCAGGCCGCTGAAGTTTGCCACGCTGGAGGCGTCCACCCGGTAGCCGGCGCATTGCCCGGCGCCCAGGGCAGTCCACGACACCGTTACACTGGTGGGGAACACCTCCGGCACGGATATTCCGGAGGCCTGGCTGGCCAGCGTGGAGGTGGACCCAAGGGGCAGCCAGGCCCAGTCGGTGGCCGAAATATTATTAAAGGCGACCGCGCGGGCGAAGTAGGTGGTATTGGCGCTCAGCCCCGCAAAGCTATGCTGCAGCGAGGAAGTGGTCAGGCCGCTGACCGAGAACCCGAAGGCCTCGTCGGGCGAGACCTCCGCGCGGTAAGCGGCGCCTGCCCCGTTGAAGCCGTACTGGGCAGTTCCGGACGACCAGTTGACCGTCAGCGCAGCCGCGGCGATATCCTCGAACGGCGGCCGTCCGTCCTGCGGCAGGGAAACGGCGGCAAGAGTGAAAGTCGAGACCTGCGGCGATTCCGCGGACTCGACGCCGTACTGGTTGCGGGCTTTGGCCTTGAACAGGTACTCGGTGTTAGGCGCAAGCCCGGAATAGAAAGCGCTGGGCGACACAGCCCACGCGCCGTAGCTGCCGCCGAAAGAGATGGCCACGCCGGAGCCGGGTTTATTGAGGTTGGTAAAGCCGCCGGCGACATAGGCCTCCGCGTCGAGGGTCTTGCTGGACACCGTCGGGAAGATTACGCCAGTGGGCGCCTCTATGGCCGTCACAGTGGCGCCGATGACGTAGAAGTCGGTGCTGACGCCGCTGTAGCTGACGGCGGCCACCCGGGCGTAGTAGGTAGTATTGGCCAGCAGGCCGTTTATGGAAACCGGCTGCGCATAAACCGGGTAGAAGGAGCGGTCTATCGCTGAGAAGTTGTCGTTTACGGACAGTTCCAGGCGATAGGCCGTGCCCACGGAATTGCCGTTGAACGACCAGCCCACGCCCAGCGCGCCGCCCGCGGTGATATCGGTGAACGGCTCCGCCACGCCGGCCGGGATTATGGCGAGCGTCACGGTGGAACCCAGCTGCAGCCAGGACCCGTCAGTCATGTTCCCGGCGTTGTAGGCCTGCGCCCTGAAGTAGTAGGTGGCGTTGCTGCCCAGCAGCTCCAGCGTGTGAGAGCTGCCGGTGACGCCGTCGGCCGAAACCACGCCGGCTGTGAAACCTATGGTCGTGGAGGCCTGCACCCGGAACCAGGCGCCGGGTCCGTTGTAGCCGCCCAGCGCGCTGCCCGAGGACCAGGCCACGGTGACGCTGGTCTGGAACACCCCGGGGAAGGTGTCGCCGTCCTGCGCCGGAGCCAGGGCCGCAAGGGTGTAGGTCGAGACCTCCGGGCTCTCGGCCGTCAGGACGCCGTTGCCGTTGCGCGCGCGGGCCTTGAAGGTGTACTGCCAGTTGGGCGCCAGCGCGGTGAAGGCGGCCGAAGAATACTGCACCCAGCCCGCGTAGACTGTGCCGCTGGCGATGTCCACGCCGGAAAAGCCCTCGGCCAGGCGGCTGAACCCGCCGGGAGTGAAGGCCGTGGCCCGCAGCGAGAAGGTGGTGACCTCGTCCACGTACACGTCCGCCGGGGTCTCGATGCGGGTACGCAGGTAGCCGTTATCCAGGTACGCGGTGCGTATCCCGGACCCGTTGATGGCGGCCGCGCGCATGTAGTAGGTGGTATTGGCCAGCACGCCGGAGAACACGGCCTGCGTGGCGAATGTCAGAGAAGACGCTTCGACCGGAGCGAAGCCGGAGTCCGGCGAGATCTCGGCGTAGTAGGTGGTGCCTGCCGGGTTCCCGTTTTCGGTCCAGTCCATGCCGAACGAGTTAGCGGCCTCCCCGAAGACGGTAGGGTCCGAGAGGCCCGGGGTCACGGCCAGCGTATAGGTGGAGCGCGAGATCTCGGGGGTCACGCGGCCGTCCAGGTTGCGGGCTTTAGCGGCGAACAGGTACTGCGTGTTCGGCGTCAGCCCGGGGAAGGTATCCGCGGCCAAATTTACCCACGCGTGGGGCGCGCCATCCACGGACTGCTGCAGGGCTGAGAGGCCGCGGTCCAGGTTGGAATAGCCGCCGGCGACGCCGGCCAGCGTGTCCACGCTGTTCTGGGTGACCGCGGTAAAATCTATGTATTCAGGCGTCTGGATTTCCGTGACAGTGGAGCCGAGCAGCAGCCACTCGCCGGGCAGGTCGGCGGAATTGTAGGGCAGGACACGGAAGTAATAGGAGGTATTGGCCGCCAGGTCCATAGAGGCGCCCAGGTTATAGGTAACGGAGGCCAGGTAGGAAGAGAAATTCTCCTGTTCGGACGCTTCCGCCAGGTAGTAAGCGCCGGGGCCGTTGTAGCCCCAGGCCACGGTGCCGGAGGACCATGCCAGCGTGGCGCTGGAGAGGTAAGCGGCGGGGATGGAATCCCCTGCCTGGTTGAGCGCCACAGCCGCCAGCGTGTAGGTGGAGAACTCCGGAGTCTCGGCGGTCTCCACAGCCAGGCGGTTGCGCGCCTTGGCCTTGAACCCGTAAGAAGTATTGGGCTGCAGCCCGGTATAAGCGGCAGAGTCCAACTGCGCCCAGCCGCCGTAGAAGCCGTCCGAAGAGATGTTGACCGCGGACAGTTCCTGGTCGAGGTCGCTGAACCCGCCGTCCACCTGGGCCTGCGCCGTTATGGCCTTGGTGGAAATAAAGGTGAAAGCCATGACCTCCGGGGCCTGTATCGCGGTGACCGTGGAGGGCAGGGTTACCCACGCGGTGGGCGAGCCGGCGCGGTTGATGGCGTTGACGCGCAGGAAGTAATAAGTGTTCGCCAGCTGCAGGCTCCCCAGGACCGCGCCGGTATTTTTGGTAACGCTGGAGACGATCACCGGCGAGAAACCGGAGACCAGCGAGGCCTGCGCGGTGTACCAGGTATCGGCGTTATTGCCGTTGGCGCCCCACGCGGCCGTGACCGAGTAGGTCGTTACGGCCAGGGCGTCGGCCGGCAGCGGCGGGTTCACCAGCGTGACCGTGGAGCCGAGCTCCAGCCAGGCGCTGTCCGTCATGCCGCCGCTGTTATAGGGCAGGAGGCGGAAATAATAGGTGGTGTTCGCGGCCAGCGTCATAGTGGCGGCGCCGGTGTCGTAAGTGACCGAGGAGACCAGCGTGCCCAAGAAATCCGCCGAAGTGGCGGCCTGCACCTCGTAATGGGCGCCAGGGCCGTTATAGCCCCACAGCGCCGTGCCCGACGACCACTGCACCGCGGCGCTGGTGGCGTACACGCCGGTGAAGACCTCTCCCGCCGGCAGCGCCGCCGCGGCCAGGGTATAGGTGGAGAATGCCAGGCTCTCGGCGGTGACCAGGCCCTCGAGGTTGCGGGCGCGGGCTTTGAGAGCGTAACCGGTATTGGGCTTCAGGCCGCTGATGGTGCGGGAGGCCACGTGCAGGAAGCCCATGTAGAGGCCGTCCTTGGCGATATCCACGCCCGCCCCGGTCTTGCCGAGGCCGCTGAAGCCGCCCGGCACGTCGGCCAGGGCGCGCAGCGAGAGGGTGCTGACTTCGTCCACATAAATGGTCTCCGGGGCCTGGATACGGGTTACGGCGTAATCTTCACCAGAGACGCCTCCGGTGTTGCCGCTGTCGTCAGTGGTCCACAGCCGCGCGTAATAGGTGGTATTGGCGGCCAGGTTCTCCAGGAAGTGGCGCTGCTGGGAACCAGCGTCCACGCCGCTGGTGGAGATCTCCACCTGGGCGTCGCCGGGCTGCCAGACCACCTCCGTAAAAGTAGAGAACTGCACGGTGAAGGTGGAATTATCCAGGCGGCCGCCGCCCTCGTCGTTGCCGGGCGCGGTCCAGAGCAACTCCACAGACCCGGTAGAGACCGCGGCGGCCGCAAGGTCCACGACCGCGGAGGGCGCCACCAGATCGACGTAGCCGGCTGACATGGCCACGCCGGGATTGGCGGCGTAGCGCTGCTGGTAGTTGGGGCCGTAGGCGGCGGTCCACGCCACGCCTATCGGTCCGCCGTTGTTGCGCCAGCCGGCCCAGCGCGCGGCGGCGTAGGACTGGTCGTAGGTACCGGTGGTCAGGTTCACCCACTGGCTCCAGGAACCGGCGGAGTACTTGCTGTATTTGACGTTCTTGACGGCGCTGACCGTGTCCGTGCCGGTCCAGACCGCGTGCAGGTCCCCGGCCGCGTCTACGGTAATGGCGGGCGCGGCCTGCGGCGCGGACGGGATGGCGTAGATATTGGACCAGCCGGACCAGCCGCCGTCGCCGGCCAGCCTGTAGGCGTACTTGATCTGGGAATTGGCCGTGTAGGTTCCGTCAGTCCCGGCCCAGACGGCGTGCAGGGTGTTGTCCGCGTCCGCCGCCAGCGAAGGCGCCTCCTGGTCATGGGTGTCGTTGCCGTACAGGCCGAGGAGATCGCTCCATTCCCCGCCGTAGACCGATTTGGACGAGTAGAACACGCCGTACGGCGGGCACGGGGAAGAGCCGCAGCGCAGCGAAACCACGTGCAGCACGTTCCGCCCGTCGATGGCCAGGGCGGGAGCGGTCATGCCGGTAAACGCGTCGCCCGTGGCGTCGGGCAGCACCCTGTAATCGCCCCAGGCCGTGTCGGCGGCGGAGCGCGAGGAGTACTTGACCACCCAGCCGTAGCCTCCGGCCCCGGCGAAGTCCTGGTCGGCCCACACCAGGTGGACGCTGTCGTCGCGCGCCACGGCCACCTGGCCCGGGCCCTGGTAGCCGTTGTAGGGATAAGCCCCGGGAATGGCCGCCCACTCCGACCAGGCGGCGCCCGGGGCCGCGGAGGAGGAGACGCCCATGCGCCCGTTGGAACAGAGCGGCGACAGCGGGCTCTTATAGGACAGGTGCAGTCCGTCTTTCGAGTCGACGGCCAGGGCCGGGTAGCCGATGTTATTGCCGCAGCCGGTGTTGTCTACGGGGACGGCGGTGGTGTCGGCCCAGGTCGCGCCCTCGTCCTGCGAGCGCGCCACGAAGAGCCGCAGGTTGCCGCCGTAAGCCTTCAGGTAGGCGAGGTACAGGTTACCGTCGGAGGTGCGCGCGAGGGCCCGGCGCGCGTCGAGACCCATGTACTGGTAGGTGTAGGTGGATACGGCCACGCCGCCGGCCGGCTCGGCCCATTCCACCAGCCAGGCGGGGTCGTTGTCGTAAGCCGGGCCTGCCTTGGGGCCGGTATAGCCGCGCAGGGTCAGCAGCGAAGGCTCGCCCAGCAGCGCGGTGTCCGCGTTATAGAGTATATTCGGGCTGTTGAAAGCCACGCCGGTGAAGGTGGAGACGAACTTGCCGCCCTGGAAATAGACCGCGGTGCCGTTGTAGGCCACCGAGCTGAAGGTCAGGCTGGAGACGGCGACCTCTGCGCCGGCCTGCTCCGTTATCCACAGGCCGCGCAGGCCGCCGGCTATGATCACGGAAGACACCGAGACCGCGCCGGAATTGCCGGGCGCCAGGTACAGCCCCGCGCCCAGCGCGCCGCCCGCCAGCGTGGTGCTGGCCACCTGCAGGCCCTGGCTGGCGTTGAGCGCCAGGCCGCTGCCGTAAGTCCAGGTGCTCACCAGCACGCTGCCGCCGAAAGCGGCGCCGGTGGAAACGGTGACATAAGCCGCGGTAGAGCCCTGCACGTAGGAATCCAGCACCGAGTTGGAGGAGACGCCGTTCATGAAGAGCGCGGCGCTCCCCCACGAATTGCTGGTCACCGTGCTGTGGATTATAGTGTTGTTCACCGCGTTGGAAACGAAGAGCGCGGCGTTGCCGTACAGGTTGGTGATGTAGCTGTCCGCGATCGTGTTGGAGGAAGCGGACTGGATCTGGAGGGCGGACAGACTGGCGCCGTTGGTCGTCAAATAGCTGTTGCGGACGGTGATGTTATTGGCGCCGCCGGCCAGGTATAACCCCTTGCCGATCGAATTGAAGATGACCGAGCCCGAGATCGTGCTGGAGGAGGAGCCGGTGATATACAGCGCGCTGTAGGTGAAAGCGTTGCTGGAGATGGTGCTCTGCCTGACCTCGTTGCAGTTGGCGCCGGAGATGAACTGTACGCCGTAGCTGCCGACGCTGTGGATGTAGTCGCCGCTGAGGGTATTGGAGGAAGAGCCGCTGAAATTAAGCGCCATGCCGGAGTTGGCCGCTATCGTACTGAGCGAGATCTCGTTATGGGCGGAGCCCGCGTCGGCGTAGACCGCGATATAGGTCATGTTCCCCATGTAGGAGCCGGTGACCGTGTTATTATCGCCGCCGGAGAAAATAAGGGCGTAGTGCGCGGCGCCGCCGCTGGTCATGCTCGACAGGGCGACCCTGTTATAGTTGGAGCCCGGGTTGAACTGCACCGCGTGGCTGCCGGGATTGCTGATGACCGAGGACGTGACGGTATTAGAGGAGGAACCCTCGAAGAGGATGGCCTGGTAGCCGACCGCGCCCGTAACGGTGGAGTAGGAGATCCCGTTGGACTCAGCGCCGGTGTTGAAATAGATGCCCCGGCCCGCGCTCTGCACAAAAGATCCGCTGATGGTGTTGGAGGCGGCGTTGACGCTGATGGCGGAGAAGGCGGCGCCGCCCGCTATGACGGTGGAGAAATATATTTTATTGAACTCCGCCCCGGTCTGCAGGTCTACGCCGCCGCCGGCGGGGGCGCCTATGTAAGAGCCCGTCAGGATATTTTCGCTGGAGCCCAGCACATAGAACGCGTAATAACCGGAGCTGCCGGTGGTGAAGGTAGAGAGGGCCAGGCTGTTATGGCTCGCGCCCGACTCCAGCCGCGCCGCGTAGCCGGCCGAATTGAGGAACCAGGAATTGGTCACCGTGGCGCTGTCGGCGCCGCGCAGGAAGAGGGCGCTCCTGGCGGCGCTACCGGTAGTCGCCGAACTGTAGGAAACCTGTATGCCGTAACCGGTCAGCAGCAGGCCGTCGGCCGTGCCCGCGGAGACCGTGGAGTGAGCTATAGTGCTGAAGCTTGAGATCGAGACGCCGGCCACGGTCACGGAGCCGCCGGAAACCACGTTGACGCTGGAGACGGTTATGGACGCCGACGCCGCCAGGATGCCGTAAGGCACGGTATACTGCGGGGTTATCCTGAAGCCCTGCACGGTGACGCTGGAGGCCATGAGGTGGAACGCGGCGGCGGAGAACTCCGGGGGCGCCAGCGCCGGGGAAGAACTGACGAAGGTCGGGTCCGCAATGATGTTCAGGCGGTAGCCGTTAGTGTTGAGGTTCCGGACCACTATCTCCTCGTTATAAGTCTGGGTGTCGCGCACCACCACGCAGGTGGTGGTGCTGAGGCTCAAGCCCACGCCCTCGACCGCGGCCTGGATCGAGGTGTGCGTCTCGCTGCCGTCCTGGGCCACGTTGGCGCCGGAGTAGCAGCCGGCGGGCAGCGGGTCCCAGCCCACGTGCGCGCCGGGGTCGTTCTCGTAGGAGGGCCCCGCGCGCGGGCCGGAGGCGCGGCGCATGACCAGGGTGCCGGTGTAGGCCGAGGCGTCAACGTTGACGTCGATGTCGTCGTCTCCGAAGTAGGCGTCGTAGACCGTGCCGTTCCAGCTATTGAGCAGTTTTATGCCGGTGGCGCCGGGCGCCAGGTCCTGGAAGGTAATGCTGTCGACGTAAATAATGAAGTTATTATTGGAGAAGAACAGGCCGTAGGCGCCGCCGGCCACGGTCACGGAGGTGACCGACAAACTTGTAGAGCCAAGGGCTTCGGACAGGTTCAAGGCTATCCCGGCCGGCCCGCCGCGCAGAGTGGTCCCGGCCAGCGCCAGGTTGCTTATCCAGGAACCCGCGGCGAGCCCGGAGCCGTTAACCGCCGCGCCGGCCAGCGTGCTGGTGCCGATATAGACGGCGCTGCCGCCGTTGACGTAGACGGCGGAAGACCCCTGCACATAGGAGCCGTAGACGTTCAGCGGACCGAAGGCCTGCAGGCCGTATTTGGACGCGCTGGTCATGGTGCTGGCGCGCACGTAATTGCCGTTGCCGTTATAGAAGTAGGCCGCGTCTCCCGAGGTGTTCCGCAGTACGCTGTTCTCCACCCCGCTGAACTGCGCGGTATCGGAATACAGCGCCTTGCCCGCAGCCGAGTCTGCGGCCACGGTGCTGCGCAGCACCCGGCCGTTACTGCTGCCGTTGCCGAAAAGGAGCGCGATACCGGCGCTGTTGGCGATATAGCTGTCTTCTACGTCGTTGTAGAAATTTTTGAAGCGCACGGCGTATTCGGCCGCGGCGGCGGCGGTGATGGTGCTGCGCCGCACCAGGCCGTTGTTGGCCAGCAGCACCGCGGTGCCGGCGGGGCTGTGGATGCAGCTGTCTTCGACCCTGTTCATGGTGCCGGATTCGTCGTCATAGGCGACCAGCGCGCTCAGGCCGGTGCCTCCGCCCGTGATGGTGCTGAAACTGACGGCGTTGTAGCCGCCGCCCTTGAAATGCGGGCCAAAGGCGGTCGGGTTGAGGATGAAAGACTGCGTTATCGTGTTGCTCGCCGAGTACTCCAGGTAAAGCGCGGACTTATCCGCGCCGCCGGCCCGCAAGGTGACGGAGCTGATGTGGTTCCAGTTGGAGCCGCCGAGCAGCGCGGCAGCGTCGCCCGCGGCGTTGTCGACATATACCTCTGAAACGGTGTTGCTGGACGCGTTCGAGAAATACAGGCCGGAACCGATGGAGGAGTTCAGCGTTACCGAACTGCGCAGGACTGCGTTGTTATCCCCGAGCAGCCTGTAACCGTAACCCGCGCCGGGGACGGCCACGTTTACCCCCTCCACCGTCACGCTGTCGTTATCTATGGAGAAGCCGTAAGCGGAGCCGGCCACTGTCGGATAAGCCGCCAGGGCCGGGTCGGAAACTATCCTGAGCCGGTGGCCATTGGTGACGAAACCGGTCACGGAGACGTCTTCGGCGTAGGTCTGGGCGTCGCGGATGACCACGCAGGTGTCTGTGCTCAGCGCTACCGGCACGGCGGCCAGCGCGGCCCCTATGCCGTCATAGTTCCCGCTGCCGTCCTGCGCCACGCTGAGGCCCTGCCAGCAGCCGGGGGGCAGGTCCCAGTCCACGCGGCCGGCCGGGTCTTTCTCGAAGAACGTGCCGGTCCTGAGGCCTGCGTCCCGCAGCATGGTTACGCGCGAGCCGGCCAGCAGCGCCGTGCCGTCCACGTTGGTGTAAATATTCGGGCTGTTGAAGGCCGCCGCGGCGATGGTGGAGACGAACTGCCCGCCCAGGAAATAGACCGCGGTGGCGTTCGTCTCCAGCGCCGCGAAGGTGACGCTGGAGATCTCCAGCGACGCGCCGCCGGCCTGCGCGGAGATGCTGAAGCCGTAGGCGCCGCCGATAATGGTGTTGGAGGACAGCGCCAGCCGGCCGGTATTGTTGGCATCCAGGGCGACCGCGGAGCCGAGCGCGCCGCCCGCCAGGGTGCTGGTAGCCACGAAAAGGTTCACGCTGCCCCCGCCCAGCCTGAGGCCGGCGCCGGAGGAAACCGGGGTGCGCAGCACGCTGCCGCCTACCACGGTGCCGGCGGACGCGTCTATGTAGACGCCGGTGCCGCCGCTGGCGTAGGAATCCAGGACCGTGTTGGACGAGGAGGCGGAGATATAGACGGCCGATTTCCCGGCGGCCGTGGTCGTTACCGTGCTCAGCCTGACCGTGTTGAACTGCGCGCCGCCGGCGAAAACCAGGGCGTCGCCGGGCGGGTTATTTATATAGCTGCCGGTCACGGTGTTAGAGGAGCCGGCGGTGAACTTGAGGGCGTAGCCGGTACCGGAGTTGGCCGTTATCCGGGTGCCGCTTATCTCGTTAAAGCTGGCCCCCGACTCGGCGTGGAAACCCAGGCCCAGCGTGTTGGTTATAACGCTGCCCCGCACCGTGTTAGAGTGGGAACCCCAGAAATCGAAAGCCGGGTATGAGCCGGTGTTGTTGGTTACCGTGCTGCGCTCTATGCTGTTGAAGCCGCCGCCGGCCACCATCATACCCACGCTGGACGGCGCAGAGATCCTGGAATCCAGCACCCTGTTCCACGAGGAATTGTCCATCTCGATGCCGCGGTGGGCGCCGCCGCCGGAAGTCATGGTACTGCGGCTGACCTCGTTAAAGGCCGCGCCGGACCGCAGCGACAGCGCGGTGCCGGCGATATTGACGATATCGCTCCCGCTCACCGTCTTAGAAGAGACCGCGTCCCCGTAGACCGCGTACTTGGAAGCGGAGACGTTGCTTATGTAATTGTTCGCGCCGCCGCCGTAAGCGCCACCCAGCCAGAGGCCGTGGGCGTCCTGCACGTTAATGGTGGAATATTCCACCGCGCCCTGGCTGGAGACCCGTACGCCGGCGCCGGTTATGAACCCGTTGGAGATTACGCTTACGCTGGAGACCCTGACGGCGGCGGAGGAGGCCAGGATGCCGTAGGCCAGCGACTGCGCGGGGCTGACGTTTATACCCTCTATGGACACGCTGTCGCTCATTACATAGAAAGCGGCGGTGGCGCCCGGCAGCGGGCTGACCGAAGGCGCGGCGGGCAGCAGCGCCGGGTCGGCCAGGAGGCGCAGGCGGTAGCCGTTGGCGCTGAAGCTGGCCACCATCACCTCCTCTGCGTAAGTGCCGGCGTCGCGTATCAGCACGCAGGCGTTCCCGGCCAGGTTATGGTCCAGCGAATCCACGGCCGCCTGGATGGTGTCGTAATAGCCGGTGCCGTCCTTGCGCACGGTGACGCCGCTGTCGCAGCCGGGCGTAGCCGGGAAGTCGTCGGTCCAGTCCACCTCGGAGCTGGCGTCATACTCATACGCCCCGCCCCAGAGCGGGCCCAGCGACTGGCGCGCCTTGCGCATCACCAGGTTCAGGGCGCCGCCGGACGGCGTGACGTTCACGTTGAAGACCGGGGCGAAGCCGTGCGAAGAGCGCGAGAGACTGAACTCCACGTTGTGGAACTGGACGCTGCCGGACAGCAGCGCGGCGGTGATATGGGAATTTATTCCCGGAGCGAAGCCGAGCGAGTCGAAAGTTACCGTAGACAGCGCCACCGGGCCGGCGCCGCTGAGCCACAAGCCGTCCTGGTCGAGGTTGGTGAACGAGGAGTGCCCCGCCGTGAAGGCGCCGGAGGAGACCAGGCTGTAATAGGTGGAGGAGGCGTTCAGCCAGTCCACCAGTGTGTAGGCGGTGCCGTCGCTCTTGCCGCGCAGCGTCAGCCCGCCGTCGGGCGCGATCTCGAGTTTTGACCGGCCGTGGTTGAAGGCGGCGGCCGCGGGGCCGAACAGCAGCTTCTTCTGTTTGTTGGCGTCCCCAGAGGCCGCCATGGTAACGAGGTTCAGCCGGTCCCCCACCTGGGGACTCGCGCCCGCCGACAAGCCGAAGGAAACCTTATCGCTCGTGAAGCCGACGAGGTTGCCGGCCGGGCAGGAGAAAGAAGGGTCCAGCACTCCGGAGCTGGAGCCCTCTATCCGCCACTGCGAGGCGCCCAGGTAGGTGACCGTGATGAGTTCGGAGAGGGTGCCAGCGTCGTAAGTGATGGGGATGGCCAGGGCATGCCCCACACCGCGCATCAGGCGGCCAGAGGTGACAGTAGAGGCGTAAACCTGCTGGGTGTAATCCAGCGTTATGGCATGACCGGCCGCGCGGTAATTGCCCCACAGCCGCACGGTGCCGGTGTCGTAGTCCTGGTTGAACGAGGTCAGGTAAGCGCCGGCCTGGTCCATGCCCGTAGTTGAAATAAGGCCGGCCGGGTTCACACGCGTGCCTTTAAGCGTCAGATTTTCAGCGCTGCCTCCCGGAGTCAGGTACACCTCGTTGGTAATATTCTTCAGGCTGTCTCCCGCGGAGTTGTAGCCTATATTGCCGTCGAAGAAGGCGTTCCCGAAAGCTGATTCGACGCGGATACCGTAGTTATTGGAGTAAGCATTATTCCCGACCAGCGTATTGGAAGAGGCCGAGTAGAAGTTAAAACCGTAGGTGTTGGCGTAAACATTGTTGCCGCTCAGGAGGTTGTCGGTGGCTGGGGTGTAGAGGTAGATGCCGTTGGAATTGGAGTAAGCGCTGTTGCCGGCCAGCGTGTTGCTGGAGCCGGTCACGTAGATGCCGGCGCTCGCGTTAGAGAAGGCCCTGCTGCCGGCCAGCGTGGTATGTGCGGCCCCGGCCAGGTAAATGCCGTAGGCGGAATTGGAGTAAGCCTTGTTGTCGGTCAGCGTATTATTGGAGCCGATGACCGTGATGCCGTTGCTTGTATTGCCGAAGACATTATTCCCGGCGAACGTATTATTGTCGGCGGCGCTCAGGCTGATGCCGGGGTTCGCGTTGGCGTAGAAATTATTGCCCGTCAGGGTGATCGAGGATGCGGCGTTGAGGTAGACGCCGCGGTAGCCATTGCGCACGGTCGAGCTGGAGATATAGCCGCGCGTTAGGGCGCCGTCGAAGAGAATGCCGTATTTCGCGCCGGAGAAGCTGCCCAGAAAGGCGAACTCTCCGTACTCCAGGGCAAAGCTGGTGGCGTTGCCCGCCAGGTTGGAGATATAGGCGGTATCCGCCGCCGTGTTAGTACCGGAGGAGCGTACCAGTACGTTCCGCGTCAGGTTGGCCACCAGGATCGGGGTATCCGGAGTAAGCGTCCTGGCCGTTTCAAGCGGTTCCGCGGCCGACCAGCTTACGATATAGGGGTTGCTGCCGATTATGCCGGTAATTGTCCGGCTGGAAACGGAACTGGTCCCGTTGCCTCCGGTAGGCCCGATAGCGATAACATCCCCCGCCTGCCAGCCGGCCACCGAAGTGGAGCCGTAGACGCTGAGCGCGCTGGCCAGCGCCGCTATGCTGGCGGTGGCGTAGGAATAGGGCGTTTTGGTGGAGCCGCGCACGGTGAAGTTGCCGCCATCCTCGACGACAAGCCCGAACTGGCCGGCATAGGCGCCGCGGGCCAGCACCAATTCGGCGGCAAGGTTTTCCGGGATGGTGTAAGCCGCGCTGCCGTAGTCCAGCCAGCCGCCCGGTTTCACCTCCACGTTGCCGCCCATCAGCATCCACTTGCTGCTGAAGTCGCGGCTCGCACGCAGGGTGCCGAAGACAGTCGCGGTGGAAGAGACCGCCCCGGAGAAATCGATAAGCACCGTATGCCCCGCCCCGATAGTGATCGCGTTGCAGGCCGAGGGCAGATGCTCGGCGTCCCAGGTCAGCGCGTTGGACCAGCCGCCGGACTGCGCGCTGGCCAGCGGCCCGCAGCTGACCCAGCCCACCTTGCTGTTGAGGTCGCGGTCGTAGGCCTCGCCCCAGAGCGTGCCGGTGGAGGTGGTGAAAGTCCAGTTCAGGCCGGCGTCGGGGGCTTCCACCCAGACGTTGTAGGCCGGGCCGTAGCCGCCCGCCGGGCGGGACAGGTCGAAGCGCACGCTGTCGAGCGCGGCCGCGGAGGTCAGATCGCGCGCGGTGATATAGGCGTTGGTGCCCGCGGCGAAGCCCAGGTAATCGAACGCCGAGGAAGAGATAGAGACGCCGGCCGTGCCGGACAGCTGCAGGCCGTCCTGGTCCAGGTTGGTGAACGAGGAGAAAGCAGCCGTGAAAGCGCCGGAGGAGACCAGCGTGTAATAGGTGGCCGCGGGGCTCAGCCAGTTCACCAGCGTGTTCGCCGTCCCGTCGGTCTTGCCGCGCAGGTCCAGCCCGCCGTCCGCCGCTATTTCCAGCTTGGAGCGGCCGTTGTTGAAGGCGGCGTCCGCCGGGCCGAACAGCAGCTGCTTCTGCGTGTTGGCGTCGCCCGAACCGGCGATGGTGGCGAAATCCAGGAAATCCCCTGCGGCCGTGGCGCCGCCTATCGTCAGGGTAAGGTCGACCCTGGCCGTGTCGAAGGAACAGGGGCCCGCGGGGCAGTTGACCATCCCCAGCACGCCGGAACTGGAGCCGGACAGCGTCCAGTCGCTGCCGCCGGAGTTGGCAAGGGTAATAATTTCCGACAGCGCACCCGCTTCCACGACCAGGCCGGAAACCCCGAAGTTGGCCCCGCGCATGATCCGCGGCGCGGTATGAGTGGAAGCATAAAGCGGCTCGCCGTAAGCCAGCGTAAAGGTAGAGTCCGCTACCCTGTAGTTACCCCACAGCAGCACCGTGCCGGTGGCGTAGGTTTGGCTGTAGGAAACAAGCGAACTACCCGGCACGTTCAGGCCGGCGGTATCCAGCGCGCCCGCAGTGTTTACCCGCACGCCCTTGAGCGTCATGGTTTCGGAATCCGCCCCGAGATCAAAACCTATCTCGAAGGCGGCGTCTTTCAGGTCGGCCCCGGCGGCGCTGTAGCCCAGGCCGCCGGCGGCGAGCAGGTTATTGTAGGAATTGTTGACCCAAATGCCGTTAGCGTTGGCGTAAATGCTGTTGCCGAGGAAACTGTTGCCGTCGGAGTCGGACAGCATGGCGACGCCATAGCTGGAATTGGCTCGCAAGGCGTTGCCGGCGATGAGGGCTCGAGCCGTGCCATACAGGCGGATACCGGCAAAGGCGTTGCTGTATGCATTATTCCCGGAGATGGTGCTATCGTGGGCGAACTGCAGGTCAAAACCGCTGGAGCCGTTGGCGTAGGAGTTATTATCCCGCAGCACGTTAAAGGGGCTCTGGACGTCTATGCCGCCGGCGTTGTTGGCGTAGACGTCGTTGCCCGCCATGGTATTGTAGCCGGAGATCCACATGCCCCTGTCGTTACCGGCGACGCAGTTGCCGGCAAAGGTGTTGCCCGAGGATAAATAGGTGCGGACGCCGTTGGAGGCATTGGCGTAAATGTTATTGCCGGTAAACGCGCTGCCGGCGGAGGAGTTGAGATACAGCCCGGTGTAGCCGTTGCGGATAGTGGAGCTTGAAACAGAGCCGCGCGTTCCGGGGCCGAAGTTTATACCGTACTTGGCGCCGCCGCTGGCCGCGCCCAGGTGGGCGAACTCGCCGTAAGCCAGGGCGAAGCTGGTGGCGTTCAGCGCGAGGTTGCTGATGTAGGCGCTGTTGCCGTTGGCGGTAGCGGTAACGGTGCCCGACGAGCGCACCAGCACGTTGCGCGTGAGGTTGCCCACCACTATCCGCCCGTTGGCCAGCGTCCTGGCTTCGCCCAGGACTCCGCCGTTCCAGTTTACCAGGTAGCCCGACCCGTCGTCGACAACGCTTAAAATAGTGCGGGTGGAAACGGTGAGCGCGCCTGCGCCCGAGGTGGGGCCGATGGTAATGACGTCGTCCGGCATCCAGCCGACCACCGACGTCGAGCCGTAGACCCGCAGGCTGGTCTGAGCGGTGGTAATATCCTCCACGGCGAAAGCGTAAGGCGTCTTCTCCACGCCGCGCACGGTGAAGTCGCCGCCATCGTTGACCTTCAGGCCGTACTGGCCGGCGTAGGTGCCACTGGCCAGCACCAGGTGCGCTTTGTAGGCAGGGAAGATATAATCGGCGTCAGCGCCGTAGTCCAGCCAGCCCCGGGGGTTGACCACTATGTCGCCGCCCACCACGGTCCAGGTGGAATTGGCCGTCCTGTGGGCCATCAGCCGGCCATTGATGGTAGCGGTGGAGGAGACCGCGGCGGTGGTGTCTATGACGACCGTATGCGCCTCCGCTATCACCACCTCGCTGCAGGCCGTCGGCGGCTCGCCGATGTCCCAGGTGGCGTGCGAGGACCAGTTGCCGCTGGCCACGCTTTGGCGCGTTTCGCAGACGTGCTCCGGCCAGCTGACTAAACCCAGCGGATCTTTTTCCAGCAGCGGGCCCGTTTTTAAGCCGGAGTCGTAGCGCATGAGCACGAGCGAGCCGCCGCCCAGCCCCGAGCCGTTAACGTTAACGTCTATGGCGGCGCTGTCGAAAGCCGCCGAGGTTATGGCCGTCTGGAAATAACCGGACAGGAAATTAATGGCCGTGGCGCCGGCGGTTAGCGACCGGAAGGTGATGCTGGAGACGCTGAGCCCGGCCCCGGCCGCCTGCGTAGTGACCAGCACGCCGGACCGGCCGCCCGTGATGGTATTCGAAGAAAGGTCTATAAGGCCGGAGTTGTTGGCGTCCAGGTAGATCGCTGGCCCCTGCGCGCCGCCGGAGAGCGTGCCGGACGTCACCGCGACGGCGACGCCGGAGGTGAAGCGCACCGCGTAACCGTCCGCGCCGAACGCGCCCAGCGCGCTCCACTCGAAAACCGTGCGCGTGGAGTTATAGACGTGGGCCGCGCTGTAGCCCCGCAGGTAAGAACCGGAGAAGACGGTGTCGGAGCTGGCGTAGACACCGAGCGCGGGCTCGCTGAAATTCGCGCCGCCGGTGATGGTCGACCTGTATACGCTGGTATGGCTGGCTTCGGAGAAGTACGCGCTCTGCCAATTGGAGTTGGTGAACAGCGAGCCGCTTATCTCGGTATAGGCCGAATTGAAAAGCCGCAGGCTGTGCATGTTGTTCACGCCGATGGCCGCGGTGGAATTTAAGATCCGGGTGAAGTTGGAGTTGGAGACCGACAAACCGCCGCCCGAAGGGGAGGTGACGAGGGAATTTTCCAGCGTGTTCGAGTCCGACGAGATGATAAACAGCGCGCTGTTACCGTAGACGTCGCTGAATAACGTGGAATTCCGGATGGCGTTGCCGTCTGAAGCGGTGACCAGCTGCGCGGCCGCGCCGGGCTGGTTGCCGAGATAAGACCAATCCACGGTATTGCTGTCGGCCTCGGTCAGGTACAGGGCGGCGTAAGCGGAGCCGCCGCTTGTCACGGTGGAGTAGGAGAGGGTATTGAAGGCCGCGTTGTCGACGTAAGCGCCGAAACCGTTGAGGCTTTGGATAGCCGAGTCGGAAACGGTGTTCGAATCTGCGTCGAGGATGAACAGGGCGTACTTCCCCGCCGCCTGCGCGGTAATGGTGGAATGGGAAATGGTGTTATACTGCGCGGTGTTATAAATAGCTGCCGCGTCGCCCAGCTGGTTAAAGACCGTGCAGTCGGTCACGGTGTTGGAATCGTTGTTGAGGATATAGAGGGCGTACGGGCCGCTGCCGGCGTTGCTGAGCGCGCAGTGGCTCGCCCCGCCGAGAGACCCCGACAGCTTGAGCGCGTCCGCGTTCTGCACGGAGACGGTGGAATACGCCAGGAAGCTCTTGGTGCCCAGCGCCACTCCGGCGCTGCCGATAAAGTCGGAGACTACGCTGACGCTGGCGATAATGATCGAAGAAGAGGAAGAGGTGATACCGTACAGCACGGTATTGGTGGAGATCACGTTTATTCCCTGCACGGTGACGCTGTCGCTGAGGAGCAGGAAGCCCGCTTCGGACCCGTCGGGCGGATTGACGGCCGGCGCGGAGCTGATGAACGTCGGGTCCGCCAGGAGCTTTACCCGGTACGCGCCGAAACCGTTGAAGTTGCTCACGGTGATCTGCTCGGAATAGGTCTGCGTGTCGCGGACCACCACGCAAACGTCCCCAGCCAGAAGTTTGGGCAGCCCCAAAACCGCGGTCTGAATACTGTCGGTTTCGCCGGAGCCGTCCTTGGCCACGTTGTAGCCGATGCTGCAGCCAAGCGGCAGCACCGGAGCCGGCAGCCAGGTCACGCGAGCGTTGGGGTCGTAGTCGTACAGCGCGCCCCGCCTGAGGCCGGAGGAGTCCCGCATGGTTACCGGGCCGGCCATCTGCGAAGCGTCCACGTTTACCGCGATGTTCGCGCTGAGGAAGCTGGCGGAGGAGATGACGTAAGAATAACTGCCTCCGGTGAAATAGATAGCGGTGGCGCCGGGGCTCAGCTCACGGAAGGTGAAACTGCTGAAGGAAACTATGGCCGGATTATAAGAGGGCAGGGTCAGGCCGACCGCGCCGCCCGTGAAAGTATTGGAATCTATGAACAGGCTCCCGCCGCCCAGGTTGCCCAGGTTCAGCGCTATTCCGGCCGGGCCGCCCGCCAAGGTATTGCTGGAGACGTAATCGGTGCCGTAACTGCCCCGGATATCCAGGGCCACTCCGGCCACCCCGGTGCCCACCAGCGTATTATGCCTGAACATCACCGGGTCGGCGTCTCCCTGCACGTACGCGGCGGTGGAGCCGCTGACATAGTTGCCGGCTACGGTAACGTTGGCGGACTGGTATATATGCAGGGCCGGCAGGGCGGAATCCGTGGTGATGGTGCTATAGCTGATATTCTTGAACCCGCCGCCCCAACCGTCGAACTTCACGCTGGTGCCGTAAGGGTTGTGCAGGTAGCTGCCGCTTATGGTGACGTCGGTGGCGTTACCGGTATGATACAGCGCCAGGTAAGCTGCGCCCCCGGCTATAGCCGTGCTGCGCAGCACGCTGTTGCCGCCCACGCCCCCCCCGCTTATCATGACGGCGGTGCCGCCGGCGCTGACATAGCTGTCGGCCAGGGTGTTGCCGGACGTCTGGAAACTTACGGCGTAATAGCCGGCGGTGCCGGCGGTGATAGTGCTGAACTCCAAGCGGTGGCCGCTGCCGCCGTTGGCCAGGACGGCGGTGCCCATGCTGTTGCGCACGGTGCTGCCGGTGACCAGGCCGCCCGAATTAGCGGCGAAGTGCACGGCGTAGTAAGTCCCCACCCCGGAATAGATCTCGCCGCCGCTCACGGTAGCCTCCGTGCTGAAGGAGACGGCCGTGCCGGAGTTATTGGCTATGTAGCTGTCCTCCACCCGGTTGCCCAGGCCGGAGACGCCGCTGAACAGCACGCCGAAACCGGCGCTGTTGCCGGAGGCTACGGTGCTCAGGCTCACGGTATTCTGGGCGGCGCCGCTGCCGAAGTTCAGGGCATGTCCCCAGTCGTTCAGCAGGTAGCTGGCGGTTATGGTGTTGGAAGATGAATTCTCCAGGTAAACCGCCGACAAGCCGGTATTGTTACCGCGCAGTGTGGAAGAACTGACGCGGTTAAAGTAGGAGACGTTCTGGAACCTTACCGCGTCGCCGTTGGAGTTGTAGGCGTAGACGCCGGAAACGGTATTACTGGAAGCCCCGAAGAAGTAGACGGCAGCGTAGGCCATATTGGAGGCCGTGATGGTGCTGTCGAGTATTTCATTGTAATCGCCGCGCAGGGTGACGCCATGGGCGGCCATCCCCTGCTCGACGTTCATCCCCTGGATCGTAACGCTGTCGGTATCGATATAAAACAGATCTTCGCCCACTCCGGTAATAAGCCTCGGTGCCCCGCTCAGCGCCGGGTCCTTCAGGATCCTGAGGCGATAGCCGTTAGTATTCAGGGCTACATTGACCTGGCCGGTATAGGTAAGCGCATCCAGAACCACCACGCAGGTGTTAGTGCTGAGGCTGGCACCCAGCGCGGCGACGGCCCCGGAGATAGTGGTATAGTCACCGCCCACGGTCTGCTTGACGGTCTTTAGCACGCCGCACTGGGCCAGCAACTCGGGGTTGGGCAGGTACGCCTCGGCGCTCACGGGGCTCATGGCGGCGCCGTTGCCGGGGAACCAGTCGGCGGCGGCGGCCGCCGGGGCGCAAAGCAACGCGGCGGCCAGCAGCCGCCTTACACCCTCTTTTTTCAAGAGGCGCGCAAATGTCTCATGCCCGCGCGTAGTCATATAGAACCGCGCCCGCAATAACTAAACCGCCAAACCGTCGTCCTGCTTCCTTTTTTACCCGACTAAATCTCTGCCGCCTGGCCGCTACGGGGCTGTCCTGGCGCCGCGCCCGCCTATTCCATAGGCGCGGGTGGTGCCGGAACCGCCTATATTGCTGCGGTTGGAAACCAGGGCGAAAGAAGCCGGATTGTCCCAGCCGCCGCCCCGCAAACCCTTAGCGGAGGAATCGGCAGCGGGCCAGCTGGACGGCCAGATCACTTCCCCCCCGCCGTTGCCGGGGACGGTCAAATGGGAGCAGTTGATCACATGCTCATACACATTGCCCGCCAGGTCCGCTATGCCGTAGGGCGAAGCCCCGGCCTGCTCCGGCGTGCGATAAACGTCCCCGCTCAGGTAGCGCCCGGAGTCCAGGACTTTGAGGCCGCCGGCGGTATAGTTGTAATTCAGGTAGTTCCTGGCATGGGTGCCGCCCTCGTTAGGGGGGCTATAAGTGACGGCGTCCGGGCTGGCGTTGCCCCATGGGTAGGCGCGATAATCGGAATTAATATCCCGCGCGGCCTTCTCAAACTCCATCTCGGTCAGCGGCCGCAGGGCGGCCCAGGAGAGGAACGACCACAGGTCAGCGGTAGAAAGGTAATTTTTGGCGGCGAACCTGTCCGCGGCCTCGTAGCGTGAGCCATAGGGATAGCCGGCGTTAAAGGAAATATTATGTCCGTATCCCACCGTCGCGTAATGAAGGATCGCGGCCGTGGAGGGATTCACCGTGTTCAGGAAATCGGCGTACTGGCCCTGCGTAAGTTCGTAGCGCATGACGTAGAACGAGTTGTACCCGTTGGGCCAGCCGGAGTCGGTGCCTGGCGGTTTCTCGTCCACGCCCTCTACCAGGTCCTCCGCGCCGCCGTTGTAATTATTGTAGGCGGTGACCCCGATACTGCCGGCGTTGTAAACGAAACTCCCGGCCGGCACCTTGACCATGGCGACGGCGAACACCTTCACCACGGCGTTGCCGCCGACAACGCCGTCGTCGGCGTACTTCCAGGTCACGGTGGCCCCGGCGGTCCAGTACGCGGCGGTATTGTTATGGTTAAGGAACACGCCTTTCTTGTCGCTCACCGTTGCCAGCGTGGCCCCGGCGTCCACCTGGCCGCCGGTCAGGGTGGCGTGGTTCCAGGTGCCCTCGGCCCCGGCCTGCGTGGAGAACTTCACGAAGATCCAGTCGGCGGTATTATAAATGGCGCCGTTGGCCGTGAAGCTTTGCACCAAATTGTTCTCCTTGATGCGGAAATTTATGTTGATGCCGTCCGTGCTGGGGCTGGAAAGGGCCACCTGTATCACCGCCAGGTTGTTGACCGGGGTACCGGACGCCAGTTCGCCCGTGGTGAAGGAGGCGGTGGCGCTCCACTGCCCGAAAGCGCCGCTCTCAGGTGTCTTTACCGCGGCGCGCCAGAAATACTGCGTGTTCGGCATGAGGTGCGCCCCGGTGCTGAAGAACACGAAAGTCGCCGTGCTGTCGTAGAGGAAAGAATCATCGGTCTCGTAGTACGTGCCGTCCTGCCCCGAGAAAGCGCCGTAATTGGTAAAGCCCTGCGCCGCGGTCTGGTCGAAATCCCAGGGCGGGGCCGCCATATACTGGTTGCTGTCCACCTGGAAGCGGTACTGCGCCGCGCTGCTCCCCCCTTCAGTCATGGCCCGCAGGGCGGGCGCCGGGGGAACGCTGCCGGCGCTATCGGCGGGCCAGGTAAGCCGGGCCATGGCGGTAGGCCAATTCACGTAGTTGGCAGGGTCCACCTCGTAGCGGGCGCCCCATTTGCCCTCTGGATGAGACATGAAGACGTTAGAATTTACGTCCAGGAATTGGCCGTTCACGTTCACGCCCAGGCCGGGAGCCGCGAAGTCCAGATACAGCCAGTCCGAGTTGTCCTGGTCGTAGAAGCCGCCGCTGAAGTACACCGCGGTGGCGCCCGCGGTCAGCGCCCTGAAGGTCATGCTGGAGATCCGCAGCGTGCCGCCCGCGCCCGGGGCCGAAACTACGAGACCGTACCGTCCGCCGTTTATGACCGTGGAAGAGAGCTCCACCTTGTTCTGGTTGTAGGGGCCCAGGTACAGGGCCGTGCCCAGCCCCCCGCCGGAGTAGGTACTGCTGGCGGAGTAAAGCCCCTGCGTGGCGCCGGTGAGGAAGAGGCCGGAGCCCACGGTGTTGGTGGCCTTGAAGACGCTGTCGCGCAGCATCGCCAGCCCGGCGTTGTTCACGTAGGCGGCCGTGGAACCCTGTATAAAGCAGCTGGTCACCGTAGTGGTGGCGGAGTTGTTTACATAGAGCCCGGCGTTGTACAGGCCCGCGCCGCCGCTGGCCACGGTAGAGTAAGAAACGGAGTTGTTGTCAGCCCCGGAATAGAACTCCAGGCCGTTGCCGTCGTAGCTGTTCAGGAAGGAGCGGGTGACGCTGTTGCCGGCCGCGTTGTTAAAAGAAAGCGCCGCGGCCCCGTAGGTGCCGGACGCGGTTATAACGCTGTCCGCAATAGCGTTGCCGTAGGAATTCCACTCCAGACTGGCGCCCAGGCCCGCCTCGTTGCGCATCCGCGAGGCGGAAACGGTGTTGGTGGAGGAGCTGTAGACGAACAGGCCCCGGGCGGAGCCGCTGCCGGCGCTGGCCATGGTCGAGTTCCAGATGGCGTTATGGTCCGAGCCGCTCTGCAGGGCGGCGCCGTAGCCGTCCAGGCAGTACATGTACGACTCGCTGATATCGTTGAAATCCGAGCCGCTCAGGTACAGACCGGCATAATTGCTCTGGCCGCCGATCATGGTGGAAAGGGAGATGGCGTTGGACTGGGAGTTGTTCAAGTAGACGGCGTTGCCGTCGGTGGTGGCGAAATAAGAGCGCGTCACCGTATGGCTGGACCCGTTCACGCGCAGCGGAGAGTAGAAGTTATAGGCTGAGACCGCCGTGCTGTAAGCCACTTCGTTGAGCGAGCCCTCCAGGTTTATGCCGTTAGCCCAGTGCACCGTGACGCTGGAATATATCACGCGGCTGCGGCCGGACACCTTGATGCCGTCGGTGCCGATGTTGCCGCTGGGCGTCTCTCCCACCACGTTAACGCCGGAGATCACCGCCGACTGCGAGGACGACAGCAGGCCGTAGGCGACGCTGTTGGTGGAAAGGATAACGAAGCCCTGCACGGTCACGCTGTCCACCAGGAGGCGGAACGCCGCCTGCGCGCCCTGCGGCGGGATCACCACCGGCGCCGAACTGACGAAGGTCGGGTCGGACATTATCAACAGGCGGGCGGCAGCGTTCTCCCAGTAGCGCTGCCTGAAACCCTGCACGGTGACCTGCTCGCTGTAGGTCTCTGTGTCGCGCACCACCACGCAGGTCGGGGTAGAAATTTCACTGGGGACGGCTGCCAGCGCCTGCTGAATGCCGGTAAAATCGCCGGTGCCGTCCCGCCTGATGTTCACGGCATAGCCGCACTGAGCCGGAAGCGGCCATTCCACGGCGCTCCAGCCGGGCGACATGTAAACGTCCGAGCCGAGCATGTGGCGCAGCTCGGCGGTGGAAACGGAAACCCCGTCGTAGTTGGTCCAGAGCACGTCTATGCCGCCGGCGTTATTGTGCCAGCCGGCCCAGCGCAGCTGCGGGTAGCGCTGCTCGCCGGAGGGCTCGTCGGTCAGTTCGTCTATGGTTTTCCAGTTCCCAAGGGAATGATTATAGATGCTGCCCTTCAGGTTCACCGCGGAGTTCAGGGTATCCGAACCGGACCAGAGCACGTAGACGTTGCCCAACGCGTCGGCGGCGGCGGAAGGGTACTTCTGCGGCTGCGTCGGCTCGGCCTGCGCGTAGTTGGCCACGGTCCAATTGCCGCCGTGGGGCCGCACGGCGTACTTTATCCGGCTGTTGCCGCCGTTGGAAGCGTCGGCGGCGTACCAGGCGGCGAAGAGGTTCTTGTCGGAATCTATGGTCAGCGTCGGCTCGCCCTGGTGGAAGATGCCGCCGTCGGTAATGACGGTCCAGGCGCCCCACCCGGTGGCGAGCGTGCGCGAGGAATACACTATATCCTCGGTGGTGTTGCTGGCGCTGTTATGGGCGTGCTTGGCCACCAGGTGCAGGCCGTCGTGGTCGTCCATGGCCAGCGCCGGGTAATCCGCCTGTTTATTATCGTCGTTGACGGAAACGTAGGTCGCCCAGGCCGCGTCCGTGGCAGTGCGAGAGGAGTAGCGCACGCTGCTGCTGCCCGGCCCGCCTGGGGAATCCTCTCCGGACCACGCCACGTGCACGCCGTCCTTGGAGTCCACGGCCACGCTAAAGGTTCCCTCTACGCCGTCGTAGGGGTTGGCCGCGATCTTGACCGGAGTGGTCCAACCGGTAAGCGTGGAGGAAGAGTAGACGCACTTGGGATCGTTGCCGCCCGCGCCGTCGAGCGAATCATTGACGCCTCCCCACACCAGGTGCAGGCCGTCTTTGGAGTCTATAGCCAGCGCAGGGGAATACTGGTCGTAGGAATTGGGCGCACCCTCGTCGCCCAGCGTTTCTATCGGGACCAGGGTGGTATCGGCCCAGGTCAGGCCGTTATCCAGCGACCTGCCCACGAAGACGCGGGCCCGGCCGAAATACATCTTGAGATAGGCGGCATACAGGACGCCGTTGGAATCGCGGGCAACGGTACGGCCCCAGTTAAAATTCGCGGCGCTCCAGGTAACACTGGAGATCATGGCCCCGCCCAGCGGGCGCCGCAGGGTCAGCGTTGAGCCCAGCAGGGTCCAGGCGTAGTCGGTGTTCATTGCGCCGTTCCTGGCCAGCACCCGCACGAAGTAAGTGGTTTTGGGCTTCAGGTCGTAGAAGCTCAGGTAATCGGCGAAAGAGGTGCTGTTCCATTTAACTTCGCCCCTGAAATCCGCGGAGGTGGCGGCCTGGACTTCGAAACTTGTCCCGTTCCCGCTATAGCCGCCCGCCACCGAGCCCGAGGACCAGGTGACGGTCAGGCTGCCGTCTCCCACGTTGCTGAACGGGGACAGCCCGCCTTCCGGCACGGTGGCGTACGCCAGGGTATAAGTTTGCGGGCCGCCGCGCTCGCCGCTTTCCAGGCCTATCTGGTTGCGGACCTTGCCCTTGACCGAATACTGCTTGTTCGGCAGCAGCCCGGTGAAAACCTTGGTAACGCCGGGGGAGAAGACAGAGGCCGAAGAAAGGTAGACCAGAGTGGAGCCGGCGGGCCCTCCCAGGTTGTTGCCGCCCAGCAGGTAGATCCTGCCGCCCAGCGCCGCCGCCGCGGCGTATTCCCTGGGCGCGGGCAGGGGCGCGGCGGAGGACCAGCTTCCGGCGCCGGGGTCATAAACGTCGTTGCGGGACTGGGGTGAGCCGTTGTTGTTGCCGCCCAGCACGTAGATCTTCCGGCCCACCGCGGCGGCGGAAAGGTTGTGGCGCGGCCCGGGCATGCCGGGCAGCGGGTCCCAGGTACCGGAGCCGGGGTCATAGCGCTCTACAGCCCCGCTCTCGCCGATGGTCGGCTGGTAGCCGCCTATGGCGTAAAGCCGGTTCTCCAGCGCCACCATGGCCAGGCCCCAGCGCGGTACCGCAAGGGTGTTCGGACTCACCTGCCAGGTGTTGAAGGCGGGGTCATAGACCTCTAGTTCATTAGAGCCGCCGCCGGTGCCGCCCGCGGCGTACAGCTTGCCGTTAAGCGCGGCCAGGCCCAGGCTATGGCGCGCCGTGGGCATCTGTGCGGCCGTGAAAGCGCTGTTGGTCACTGGGTCATAAACCTGGACGGTATTCTGGGGTGTACTGAGGTTGTTCAGTCCGCCGACGTAATAAATGCGGCCGCCCAGCGCCGCGGCGGCGTGGCCGTACAGCGGCGCCATATCCTGCTTATAGGCCCAGCCGGACTGAGGGTTATACCGCTGGTGGTTCCCGGAGACGAAAGGCGTGCCGCCGTATTGGCCGCCGGCTACGTAGATATTGCCGGCGAGCGCGGCGGCCGCGCCCTGGGTAAAGGCGAACAGCGGGGCAGCGGCTTCCGCCCACCTGCCGCCGCCGGTGGTCCAGGCGTTGGTGTAGACCCCGTCCAGGGCCAGGTCCGCGCCTGACATGCCTTCGCCCAGGTTGGTGAAAGTGGAGCCGTACACCGAAGCGGTGATGGACCAGCTGGAGACCTCGTCGATGAATATGTCGCCCGGCTCTTCTATGCGGGTCAGTACGGGGAGCGCGGGGGCGTAATAGGTGGTGATGGCCCAAAGCGAGCCCACGCGTATGTGGTAGGTGGTGTTGGGGGTAAGTCCGTAAAAAGTGTATTCCGTGCCGCCGGGTTGGCCGCTGAGCCGCTCGCCGGTAAAATCGGCGGCCGTGGACGCTTCCACCAGGTAGCCGCGCAGGTTGCCGGTGGCCGTCCAGTTTACATAGATGCTCGAGTCCTGGGCGTTGGGCATCAGGTTTTCAGGGATCGGGTAGGCGGGTGTGACCACGACCTGCCCGGCCTGCCCCATGCCGCCCATCAGGCCAGCGGTTTTATAGGCGCCGCCGCCGCCGCCGCCGGGAGGAGTCCCGGGATTACCGTTGGTGGTGTTGCTTCCGTTTCCGCCGGCACCGGCGTTAATAGGCGGCGTCCCTCCGATCACACCGCTGCCCGGGCTGCCTGGCGATCCGCTGCCGGCCGAAGAACCTGCGCCGCCGCCGTACGCGGTGGCCCCCATGGCGCCGGTGCCGCCCATGTAAGTTATATCTCCCGGCCCGCCCGTGCCGCCGTTGCCCGGGGCTGTGCCGTTAGTGCCGCCGCCGCCGCCGCCCATGGCCGCGACGGTAGCCATATCTTTAAAATAGCTTTGGCCGCCGGCGGTGCCGGGGTTGCCATTGGCTCCGGCGCCGCCCATGCCGACAGTCACGTCATAAGTGCCGCCGGGAGCTACCGGGATATTCGCTTTGCGGGCGTAACCGCCGCCGCCGCCGCCGGAGCCGCCGGAAGCGGCGCCGGTCCCGCCGCCGCCGCCGCCGCCGCCGCCCCAGACTTCGGCGGTTACGGAAGTGACTCCCTCCGGAGCGATCCAGGCGCCGCTGACCGTGAAAGTAGAGGCCGCGGCCAGGGCCGGTTGCGCCCCGAAACCGGCGGCCAGCGCCCCAAGCAGCAGCGCCGCCAAAAGGCGGGCGCCTTTAGCGGTGCGGCTTAAGTTCTCAACCCGGTTTATGCAGTTCATTCAGCGTTCTGCTGCCCGCCCCCCGGCGGCGCTATCTCCGCCGGGGCTATCAGCGGGTTGCCCTTTACGGCCACAACCCAGTCCCGCAACTCCTTGTCGTTTATCAGCACGGGCAGTTTCTTAACGCTTTCGAGGTAGTCTTCAGTGGTGAGTTTAGGAACGGCCAATGTCTCAAAATAATATTTTTTGCCCTCGGTCTTTATCAGCCGGACGAACTTTATGGCGGCCTCGTCCTCTATGGGTTCCGCCTTGACCTCGCCTGGCTTCAGAGCCTTCAAATGCTCTTCGATAAACGCCGCTTCGTAGGGCTGCCAGCGCCGCCAGGGCTCCGGCGCCACGGGGGCCGCGGTATCAGCCTCCGCCGCGTAGGCCGCCGTAGACCAGGCCAGGCCGCGCCCCGCGCCTATCGCCTGAAAATTTTTCTTCTCCGCGATATCCTTCAGCGCCCCGTCGCGCAGTGCATAGGCCTTGGTTTGCACCGCCGGATCGGTCTTTACATACTCCCGCATGAAGCGCTGCGCCAGGATGGGCCGCACGAAGATGCGCTCGTAGCGGCGCGCGTCGCCGCCAAAATATTTCTTTACGCAGGCCAGGATATCCGGGGCGCGAGTCTCGGCGTCTATGCGCGCGCTCTCCCTGTCGTAATCCGCCCTCGTGATGGGCCGGGCGGCCCGCCGCGCCAGCAGCTCCTCGAGGATAGCCGTCTCGAACAGGCGCATGAACCCGGCCCGGCGCGAAACTATGGCGTCCGCGCCGTAACAGGCCTGCGCCGCCTGCCAGTCGCCGATATCCCGCTCGGAGATCTCGCTTGCGCCCACCGCGGCCGCGGGCGCGGAGGCTCCCGCCTTGGGTGAAAAGGCAAAAAGCGCCCAAACGGCGAAAAGGAACCCCTTTAATAGGACTCTTCCCATCTTTATTGACTAAACTCAAATTTTACCACACCACATAATATAATAATAGATAAAGGTTTTCTTGTGCAATGCTACTTTGGTCACAAGTAACCAGAAGCACATTGCCAACCCCCCCTTTCTGGGGTATAATTTTAAAGATGGGTTAGTTGGGCCCCGCCGCTGCGGGGCAAAGGCGAGGATAAAAAGATGAAAACTTTCAACAGAATAGCGCTCGCGCTGGCGGCGGCTTTCGCCGTTACCGCGCTGCTGCCGGCCGGCTACGCTTTCAGCGCGGAAAAGATGGCCGCGGTGGTGGTCTTCGTGGAAGGCGACGCCAAACTGATCCGCTCCGGCTCCCCGGACCTGGTGGAGCTTAAGCTCAACGAGGCGCTGCAGGAAGGCGACGCCATAAAGACCGGGCCCGGCGCCAAGGCTTCGCTGGTCACCAAGGGCGGCGCCGAGATCCGCATCAACGAGAATTCCGACTTCAGCATACCCGTCAAGAAGCGCAACTTCTTCAACCTGGGCGGCGGCCAGGTGTGGAGCCGCATGCTCAGCAAGATGGCCAAGCTCAACGTGCGCACCCCGTCGGCCGTCTGCGCGGTGCGCGGCACCGAGGCCGACATCGAGCAGAAAGAGATCCTGACCGTGAAGGTGTACGAGGGCCACGTGGACCTGACGGGCAACCAGGGCAAGACGCAGGCGCTGCGCGCGGGCCAGATCAGCACCGTGGCCGGCGCCAACGCAGCCCCGGCCGCCCCCCGCCAGATGACAGCCGGCGAGCAGGGCAAGTGGCAGGAGGGCATAGACGTTAAGGACCTCGGCAAGTATCTCAGCCAGATGGGCCTGGAGCCCGCCGACAAGAAGGTCAAGATGAAGATCAACAAGGGCGGCCAGTCCAAGGACGTGGAGATAAAGCTGAAGAAGAAGTAAGAGGCGCCCCGCACAATAAAAAACCCCGGTTTACGCCGGGGTTTTTTATTAGCTCGCCGCCGTTATTTTTTCCGCGCGGCTATGGCCTTGGCCACGTGCGGCGGCACCAGCTTGGAGACGTCGCCCTTGAAATGGGCGATGTCGCGCACGATGCTCGACGACAGGTAGGTGTAGCGCTGGCGCGGCATGAAGAAGACGGTCTCGATGCCGGGGTACAGCGTGCGGTTGGTGGCGGCTATCTGAAATTCGTACTCCAGGTCCGAGATGGCGCGCAGCCCCCTGATGACCACGCTGGTCTTCTTTTTCTTGACGAAATCCACCAACAGGCCTTCGAAGCTGTCCACCGAAACGTTGCGCCTGCCCTTCAGCGCCGTCTTCAGCATGGCCACGCGCTCGTCCAGCGAGAACATGTGCTTCTTGGCGCTGTGCACGAACACGCTGACTATGACCTTGTCGAAGATCTTGGCGGCCCGGTCGATAATGTCGAGGTGCCCGAAGGTGACCGGGTCGAAACTGCCAGGGTAAACCGCTATGCGTTTTTTCATAATCCGTTCCCTACCTGGTATTATATATAATCCGTTGGTAAGGGCAGACAATCCGGGGGATTTATATGAAAAAACTTTTTTTCGCCGCAGTTCTATGCTCGCAGGCCGTCTTCGCGGCGGCCGGTGCGCTTGACGGCAAGATGGATTCCATCGTGAAGCAGTTCGCGCGCGACGCGGCGGCCAGGAACCTGGCCGCCCCCGCCGCCGCGGTGTTCCCTTACAGCTGTGACGAGGCGCTGGCCAAGAAGCGCGTGGACCTGGCCGTCAGCGAGCTGCTGACCGCCCGGCTGCAGCGCGATGGCGCCTTCCGGCTGGTGGA
Organism: Elusimicrobiales bacterium; assembly: GCA_028688015.1. Lineage (GTDB taxonomy): Bacteria > Elusimicrobiota > Elusimicrobia > Elusimicrobiales > UBA9959 > UBA9959. The sequence goes on from JAQTZB010000005.1 coordinate 243,448, forward strand.
GCGCGCCCAACTGGAGACCGTGATGAAGGAGCAGGCGCTCGGCCTCTCCGGGGCCCTGGACAGCGCGGCGGCCGCGCAGGTGGGCAAGCTCGCCGGCGCCCGGCTCTCCGTGCTCGGCACGGTGGCGCGCGTCGGCAATTCCTACCAGATCAGCTCCAAACTGGTGGACACGGAAAGCGCCGAAATAATTTCGGTCTCCATAGTGGAAGTGCCGCTGGAAACTTTCGACGCCGAGGCCGCGCGCTACCTGGTGCTGGTGCCCGAGCGCGAGGCGCTGGGCCTCTACCTGTCCTTCCTCTACACCCCGGTGAAGACCAAGGCGCTGCCTTCCGTGGCCATTCCCGACGCTCCCGGCGGCCAGGTCGCCGTGCCCGAGCAGGTCAGCGGCGCTTTCTGGGGCCTCGGCGTCGGGCTGCGTTACCAGTTCGCCCGCCGCTGGCAGGGCGACCTGGCGGTTTTCCCGGCCCTCACCATGGGCGCGCTGGCTAAATTTCACATAACCCCGGCAGGCTCGGTGAGCTACCAGCCCTACCCGGGCACGCTCGACGGCATGGGGGCGCGCCTCTCTTTCAACCGCACGGCCAGGATTTCCGGCAGGTGGCGCGCGGCTTACGGGCTGGGCTACCAGATCTACGGCTTCAATTTCTACGATTCCGGCACGCAGTCCATCTATTCGGGCGGCATCGGCAGCCAGCGCCTGCTGGACAAGCCCAGCGGCGGCGGCTCTCTTTACGGCGCCTTTGCCAAGGGCACGCTGGAGTTCAAGCTCAAAGAGCGCTTCGCCTGGAGCCTCACCGGACAGCTTAACCAGCCCGCCGCGATGACGGCCGACTGGGAAACCCCGGCCGGCGCGAAGGTCAGGGTCATGGAAGTCGGCCTGCCGCCCTTCCTGGCGGACACCGCCTTCACCTTCTATTTCTGATATCATTTGACCATGGTTAAATTTTTCCTGGCGCTCCTGCTTGCCGGCTGCGGGCCGGCCTCCGCGCAGGAACTCATTCCCTATAACGCGGGCAAAAAATGGGGATTCGCCGCGCCAGGCGGCCGCCTCGCGATCGCGGCGCGTTACGATTACGCCCAACCCTTCAGCGAGGGGCTGGCGCTGGTCCGCTCCGGCGGCAAGTACGGTTTCATCGACAGGGTCGGCAAGCAGGTCATCGCGCCGCAGTACCAGTCGGCCGGCTCCTTCAGCGAAGGCTGCGCGCCGGTAAAGTCTCGCGGCGTCTGGGGCTGCGCGGACAAGGCCGGCAAGCCGGTAGTGCCCTTTGAATACGAGGAACTGCTGCCCTTCAGGGAGGGCGCGGCCCCGGCCAAAAAGGGCGGGCGCTGGGGCCTGCTGCTCAAGAACGCCCGCGAGTTCCGCGGCGGCATCTACGACGAGATCTACCCGGTCAGCGAAGGCCTGGCCCGCGTGAAGACCGGCGGCAAGTACGGCTTCATCGGCCTGGACGGGCGCGAGCTGGTGCCTCCGGTCTACGCCGAGGCCTTCCCCTTCAGCCGCGGCTACGCGGCCGCGCGCCTCGGCGACAGGTACGGCTTTATCAGCCGCGCCACGCTCGCCTTCAAAGAGCGCCCCTTCGTTTCCATAGGCCCGTACAGCGAGGGCCTCGCCCACGCCCAGGCGCTGGACTGGGAGGGCCGCTGCGGCTATATCGACGAGGAGGGCCGGCAGGCCATCCAGGCCCTTTTCGCGATGTGCGGCTCGTTCGACGGGGGGCTCGCGCCCGCGCTCAAGGACTTCGAGGGCGGCTGGGGCTACATAGACCGGACCGGCAAAGCGGTCACCGATTTTAAATACGCCCGGGCCGCCGGTTTTCGCGGCGGCGTGGCGCGCGTGGAGTATGAAGGGCGCGCCTTTTTTATAGATTCCAAAGGCTTCGAATACACTTCGGCCGCCGTGAAAAAAAAGACGGCCGCCCAGGCAAAAAGAAAGGGCCCGCAAGAAACCCACTGAGAGGGGCTGCGGACCCATTGATAGTATAGCAGATATCCTTGACCTGTCAAGGGGCAGGTTCGCCCCGATCCTCCGCGCTAATTTAACCTGATAAAAAAAGAAAGGGCCCCCGAGAAACCCACTAATAGGGGCCGGGGGCTCATTCATAGTATAGCAGACCATTCCCTGCTGTCAAGGCCCAAAAAAGTCCCATGTCAAGAGGGCGCTGATTCCTAAATGAAGCCCCAGCCGCGCATGCTTACCCTGGGATCAATTAAGAATCAGCGTCCCCTAAATGCCGAAATAGACGGCTTTAGGGTTGTGGAAAACAATGGCGGAAACGGAGGCCTCGGGGTCCATCATGAAACCCTCCGTCAGTTTTACGCCCGCGTCAGGTTCGGGCTTGAGCAGGTCGAAAAGGCCTTTCTGATTGGCCAGGTCGGGGGCCACCGGGTAGCCGAAAGAGTAGCGCTTGCCGCGGTACCTGCTGCGCAGCAGCGGCCGCGCGGGGCTTTCCTCTGCTATCCCCCACTCCCGGCGGATGCGGTAATGCAGCACGTCGGCGAAAGCCTCCGCCAGCGTCAGCGCCAGCGCCTCCATCAGGTAGGAGCGCACGTAGTGGCCGGCCTCGCGCTCGCGGCGCGCGAACTGCAGCACGCCCTCGCCGCAGGTGACGGCGAACAGGGCGAGATAATCCTTCTTTCCGGCCTCGGCCGGCGCGGCAAAGTCGGCCAGGCAAAGGCGGTCGCCGGCGGCCTGGCGCGGGAAGTTGAAGACCGCGGCCGCTGCGCCGTCGGGGCCGTAGAGGCGGATCTCGTCGCCGTACGAGTTGGCCGGGAAGAACCGGTAGACGCCGCGCGCCTTGATGAGCTTGCGCTCTATGATCTCGTCGCGCAGCACGGCCAGCAGCGCGGCGGCCTCGCGGCGCTTCTGCTCCTGGTCCTTCTTCAGCCCCAGGAAGCGCAGGTTGAACAGCCCCTCGTCGAGGTTCTCGAACAGCTCCGGCAGCGGCTGCTCCACGAAATGCCGCTCCAGGTCCGCGGGGACCGGGATATCCGGGGGCAGGAAGTCCGCCATTATTTCGCGGCTCCCAGTTTAAGGGCGTAATTGAGCCCCTCCATCGCGTCCTTGGCGTAGAAGACCGGCCCGCCGTAATCAGGGGCGATGTTAGCCTCGGTGAACTTGGGCGTCAGGGCGGCGCCGCCCACAAGCAGAGGACAAGCCACGCCGGCCTTGGAGAGCTCCCGGGCGGTGATCGTCATCTGCTCGCAGGAGCGCACCAGCAGCCCGGACAGCCCTATGAAGTCCGGGCGGGACTTGGCGGCCGCGGCGGCGATCTCCTCCGGCGGCACTTTCACGCCGAGATCCTCCACCTCGTAGCCGTTGCTCTCGAAGATGATGTTGACCAGGTTCTTGCCGATGTCGTGCACGTCGCCCTTGACGGTGGCCAGCAGCAGGCGGCCGCGCTTCGGGGCCTTTTGTTCCTTCAGGGCGGGCTCCAGGGCCGTCACGGCGGCCTTGGCTGCCTCGGCGCTCTGCAGCACCTCGGTGACTATCAGGTCGCCGCAGGCGAACAGCTTGCCCACCTCGGCCATGGCCTGCATGACCGGCCCGTTGATGATGTCGAGGGGGCCCTGCGTCTGCAGCAGCGCGGCCACGGCCTCGGGCACGCCGGCGCGGGTGCCGTTAAGCACGGCGAGGCGCAGCTGCTCTGCAGGGGGCGCGCCGGCCGGAGCGGAGGCCCCCGCCGGCCCCTTTTTGGCGTCGCGGTAGCGGGCCGCGAAGAGCGCGGCGGCGTCGGGCTTGCGGGCGAAGATCAGGTCCTCGGCCAGCTCGCGCTCGTCGGCGGGGATGGCCGCCCAGCGCTTGAGTTTCTCGATATTTACGATGGCCAGGTCCAGCCCGGCCTTGACCGCGTGATGCAGGAACACCGAGTTCAACACCTCTCGGCTCGCCGGCGGCAGGCCGAAAGAGACGTTGCTGACCCCGAGCACGGTCTTTACTCCGGGAAACTCCTTCTTGATCTGCTCTATGGCCAGGATGGTCTCGTGCGCGGTTTTGGCGTGCTCGCCGCCCACGGCCACCGGGAACACCAGCGTGTCAAAGACGATGTCGCCGGCCTTGAGGCCGCAGTCTTTGGTCAGGAACTCATAGGCGCGGCGAGCTATGGCCACCTTGCGCCCGGCGTCGAGCGGGAGCCCGTGCTCCTTGTCGGCGTCTATGCAGCCGAACACCAGCTTGGCGCCGTAGGTCTTGGCCAGTTCGGCGGCGGCGCGGGGTTTTTCCAGCCCGAACTCGAAGTTGACGGAGTTAAGCAGCGCTTTGCCGGGCGCCAGTTTTAAAACTTCTTCCATGACCTCTACATTCGTGGTGTCGGTCATCAGCGGCAGCCGCACCGCGCGCGCGAGCCGCGGCACCAGGTTTTTCACGTCGGCCAGCTCGTCCCGCTCGGGGTTGGCCAGGCAGACGTCCAGGATATGCGCGCCGGCCGCGGCCTGCGCCCTGGCCAGGGTTACGGCGCCGTCCCAGTCGCCGCCGGCCACCATGTCGCGGAACTTCTTGGAGCCTATGGAGTTATTGCGCTCGCCCACCATCGCCGGCGCCTCTATCTCGTCGAAGAAAAGGGCCTCCACGCCGGAGACCACCCAGGGGGCGGCCTCGCGCGGGGCGCGGGGCTTCACGCTTTTCACGGCCTCGGCGAGCGCCCTGATGTGGTCGGGGTTGGTGCCGCAGCAGCCGCCGGCGGCGTTCAGCAGGCCCCGCTTTGCGTAGCCGGCCATAACGGCCGAGAAGGTCTCCGGGGTCTGCAGGTAAAGGCCGCTCTCGTTGGGCAGCCCGGCGTTGGGCATGGCGAAGACCGGGTACTGGGCGCGGGCGGCCAGCCGCTCGAGGCGCAGGCCCAGGCCCTCGGGCCCGGTGGAGCAGTTGAAACCTATGGCCGCGAGCGGGAAATGCTCCACCGCGGCGAAGAAGGCCTCTGCGTCGTGGCCGGACAGCATCTTGTTGCGCTCGTCCATGGTGGCGGAAACTATGACCGGCAGGTCGCGGCCGGCCTTTTTGAAGGCGGCGCGCGCGGCGGCCAGCCCGGCCTTCAGGTTCAGCACGTCGTGCGCCGTCTCCAGCAGCAGCAGGTCCGCGCCCCCTTCCATGAGGCCCAGCAGCTGCTCGAGGTAAATGGCGCGCAGGTCGTCAAAAGAGAGGCCGCCCGTAACGAAAAGGGCCTTGTTAGTGGGCCCGACGGAGCCGGCCACATAGCGCTGGCGGCCGTCAGCCGAATGCTTTTCCGCAGCGGTTTTGGCCAGCCGCGCGGCGGCTATGTTGAACTCGCGCACGCGGGCCTGCAGGCCGTACTCGGCCAGTACCGCGGCGTTGGCGCCGAAGGTGTTGGTCTCTACAAAATCAGCGCCGGCGGCGAGGTAGTCCTCGTGCACCTTGGCCACCACGTCGGGGCGGGTGAGGGTCAGCATCTCGTTGAGGCCGTCGTGGCCGGCGAAATCCGCTTCCTTCAGGCCGAAGGCCGGCAGGTAGGTGCCCATGGCCCCGTCGAAAACCGGGATGCGCTCCGCGAAAAGTTTTTCTATCTCTATTGAGCTCATAGTTTATCCTTAGAACTCCCCGAACAGGTCGAGGGCGTTGGCGGTGGTCTTTTCCGCCACTCCGGAGTTGCTCAGCCCCAGGTGGGCGGCCACCATGGCCGCTATCTCCGGGATGAACGACGGGTCGTTGCGCTTGCCGCGCGAACCTTCCGGCGGCAGGTAGGGGCAGTCGGTCTCCAGCACCAGGTTCTCTATGCCGGCCTTCAGGGCGATGTCGCGCAGGTAGCCGTTCTTTTTATAGGTAAAGGTGCCGTTCAAGCCCAGGCACAGGCCCAGGTCGAGGCCCGCCTTCGCGTCGGCCCAGGAGCCGGAGAAACAATGGAGCACGCCCCGGAAGCGGCGCGCCGGTTTATAGTCCCACTTTTTAAGATCTTCGAGCAGGTCGGCGTAGGCGTTCTGCCCCGAAGTCCTGCCGTTGCGGGCATGGAAGACGGCGGGCTTGTCGTATCTGGCGCAGAGCGGCAGCTGCAGGTCCAGCAGCGCCAGCTGGGCCTCCTTGGGCCCGATGTCCCACCAGTAATCCACGCCTACCTCGCCCAGCGCCAGCGCGCAGGGCTTGGCCAGGAAGGCCTCGAGCCGCGCCAGCAGGTCCGGCGGCAGCGTTTTCGTGTATTCGGGATGCGCGCCGAAGGCGCAGCGGACTTTGCCGGGCCAGGCGGCGCAGAAGGCCTCGCCCTGCTCCCACTCCGAGGGCTGGCAGGCGATCTCCACTATTTTCCCCACCCCGGCGGCGAGGGCGCGCTCCACCGTTTCGCGGCGGTCGGAGTCAAAAGCTTTGTCGTTAAGATGCGAGTGCGTTTCGATCAGCAGACAGTCCCCTTCGCCGCGCTAGTCGGCGCTCACGTTGCGTTTCTTTCTGCCCCCGGCGACCCAGGAAAGGTAGGAGTGCATGAAGGGGTCCAGGGCGCCGTCCATCACGGAATCTATCTGGGAGGTCTCCTCGCCGGTGCGGAGGTCTTTTACCATCTGGTACGGCATGAAGACGTAGGAGCGGATCTGGTGGCCCCAGCCGATGTCGCCCTTGGCGTCGTAGTGGCGCTCCATCTCGGAGCGCTTCTTGTCCATCTCCACTTCGTAAAGCTTTGCCTTGAGCATCTTCATCGCGGTCTCGCGGTTCTGGTGCTGGGAGCGCTCTATCTGGCAGGCCACCACGATGCCCGAAGGGGCGTGCGTGACGCGCACGGCGGTCTCCACCTTGTTGACGTTCTGGCCGCCGGCGCCGCCGGAACGGAAGGTATCCCAGGAGATGTCCTTCTCCTCGATCTTGATCTCGATGGTGTCGTCGATGTCGGCCAGCACGTCGATGGAGGCGAAGGAGGTGTGCCGCCGCTTGTTGGCGTCGAACGGCGAGATGCGCACCAGCCGGTGCACGCCGATCTCGCTCTTGAGGTAGCCGAAGGCGTAGCGGCCGCGCACGAAGGCGGTCACGCTGCGCACGCCGGCCTCTTCGCCGGCCAGCATGTCGGTGATGGCGAAGTTAAAGCCCTTCTGCTCGGCCCAGCGGGTGTACATGCGCAGCAGCATCTGGGCCCAGTCGCAGGCCTCGGTACCGCCCACGCCGGCGTGGATGCTTATGATGGCGTCGAGCTTGTCGTTAGGGTCTGAGAGCTTCAGCTCGAAATCCAGGATCTTGAGCTTCCTTTCCACGGCCAGCAAGCCGTCCATGATGACCGCCAGCTCGCCATTGTCGCCGGCGTCCTTGGCCAGCTCGAAGTGCACCTTAAAATCTTCCAGCTCGCGCGCCACGGTATCGAGCAGCTCGACGCCCTTCTTGAGGTCGTTGAGCTCTTTCATGTGGGCCTGGGCCTTGGCGGCGTCGTTCCAGAAATCCCCGGAGCCGGAGACGGCTTCCTTCTCGCGCAAGGAGGCGCGCTTGGCGTCCAGGCCGTAGAGCTTCTCAGCGGCGGCCAGCGCCGAGCCGAGCTCTTCAAGCTTGTTGGTGACATCTTTGAGTTCCAGCGTTCCGGCCATGATATTATTTTACAATTTTATTCCCCGCCGTATTTTAATAGAATTCTATGCATGCCCTCTAAACTGGAAGCCGCCCGCACCAAGATAGACGCCCTTGACCGGCGCATCGCCGCGCTGCTGGCGCGGCGCTTCGCGCTGGCCGTGCCGCTGCGCGCGCTGAAGAAGCGGGCGGCGGACCCGGCGCGGGAGCGGAGGGTGCTGGCCAACGCCGCCGCGGCGGCCGGCAGGCCCTACGCGGCCGCGGCGCGGGCCGTGTTCGCCGGCATCATCCGCCAGACGAAGGCGCTGCAGAAATGAAAATTTCGCTGGAAGAGAATATCCCCGCCGCCAGGGCGGCCGCGCTGGCCGCGGCCGTGACCAAACTGCTGCCGGGCACGAGAGTGCGCCGCGCCGGCTTCGCCCTTGAAGTCAGCGCCGGCAGGCCGCAGGCCTATGCCGAGGCCGTTCCCGCCCTGGAGAACCTGCCCGGCGTGGCGGGCGTCGCCCTGACCACGGGCGAGCTTTGCCCCCTGGCCTGCGCCAGGCCCAAAAAAGCTTTTTCCGCGCCGCTTCCTTTCAGCTCCGGCCCCGTCTTCATAGCCGGCCCCTGCGCCGTAGAAGACGAAGAGTCCTACCTCTCCAACGCCCTGGCGCTTAAGGCCTCCGGCGCGCACGCGCTGCGCGCGGCGCTGTTCAAGCCGCGCTCTTCGCCCTACGCTTTCCAGGGCCTCGGCTGGGCGGGGCTCCCCATCATCCGCAAGGCGCGGCGCCTCACCGGCCTGCCGCTGGTCACCGAGGCAACCGACACGCGCCAGGTGGCCCGCCTGGCCGCCGCCTGCGACATCCTGCAGGTCGGCGCGCGCAACATGCGCAATTACGAATTGCTAAAGGAGCTGGCCCGCTGCGGCCGGCCCGTGCTGCTCAAGCGCGGCCTGCGCGCCACGCTCACCGAGTGGCTGCTCTCGGCGGAATACCTGCTGGCGCACGGCATCAAGAAGCTGATCCTCTGCGAGCGGGGCGACTCGCTGCCCTCCTCCGGCCGGCCGCCCCTGGACCTGAAAACCCTGGCCGCCGCCAGGAAACTCACCGGCCTGCCGGTGCTGGCGGACCCGAGCCACGCCTCGCGCGACCGCGCGCTGGCCGCCGCGCTGGCCCGCAAAGCCCTGCGCGCCGGGGCCGACGGGCTGCTGATAGAGGCGAGCCTGGACCCGCTGGCCGCCCGCGTGGACGGCAGTCACACCGTTTCCATAGAAACTTTCCGCAAACTGACCGGCAAATAATGAACAGGAAGCAGCTAAAGGCGGGCCTGATAGGCCACCCGGTTGCCAAGTCCCTTTCGGGGGACGTCTTCGCCGCCTTCGCGGCGCTGACCGGGGAAGAGATAAGCTACGAGCCCGTGGACTGCCCGCCGGCTGAACTGGCGCTGACGCTGCCCGCGCTGAGGGCGCGGGGTTGGGCAGGCTTCAACGTGACCATCCCGCATAAGAGCGCGGTCTGCGGCCTGCTCGCCCTGGCCGACCCCGCCGCCAAGGCCTGCGGCTCCGTGAACTGCGTGCGCTTCGGCAGGGCGGGGCTCGAGGGCCTCAACACCGACGCGCGCGCGCTGCTGGCCGCCCTGGAAGAGGCGGGTTTCTCTCCGGCCGGCAAGAGCGCCGTCGTCTTCGGTTCCGGCGGGTCAGCCGCCTCTTCGGGCTGGGCGCTTGGGCGCTCCTCGGCCGCCGCCGTAACCTTCCACGCGCGCAACGCGGCCGCGGCGCAGGCCCTCTGCTCGCGCCTGGGAGAAACCTTCCCGAAAACCGTTTTTACGGCGGCGCCCTTTGAAAAGCCCGCGGGCGCCCCGGCCCTGGTGGTGAACGCCACGCCCCTGGGCATGTACGAGCCCGGCAGGCCGCCGTACGAACCGGCCGCGGGAGCGCTCTGCGCCGACCTGGCCTACGGCAGGGACGGCACGGAGTTCAGCCGCGCGGCCGAGGCCGCCGGCGCCGCCGTAGTCGACGGGCTCTCGCTGCTGGTCTGGCAGGCCGCGCTGTCGCTTAAATACTGGACGGGCCTGCCCGGCGGCGATATAGTAAAATTCAAGCAGGAAGCCCTCGCGCTTCTGAAAAAGGGGTCCTGACATGCGCTACCTGACAGCCGGCGAATCGCACGGCGAATATTTGACCGCCATCCTGGAAGGCTTTCCCGCGGGCGTGAAGATCGCGCCCGCCTACATAGCGGCGCAGCTCAAGCGCCGCCGCTGCGCCCCGGGCCGCAGCGCCCGGCAGGCCAAAGAGACCGACGAGTTCGAGATCACGGCCGGCCTCAGCGGCGGCGTCACCACCGGCGCGCCCATAGCCTTGCGGCTGAAGAACGCCGGCCGCGACCTGCCGCCCCCGTCCAGCCTGCCGCGCCCCGGCCACGCCGACCTGCCCGGCATGCTCAAGTACGGCACGCTCAACGCCGTACTGGTGCGCGAGCGGGCCAGCGCCCGCGAGACCGCGGCGCGGGTGGCGCTGGGCTCCTTCGCCCTGCGGCTGCACGAGCTGCTCGGCATCAGCATTAATTCAAAAGTCATCTCCCTGGGCCAGCTGCCCTGCGTGACGGCCGCCTCGGCCGCGGCCGAGCTGCTCAAGGCGCGCCGCGCCGGCGATACCCTCGGCGGCATCTTCGAGGTGGAAGTTGAGGGCCTGCCGGCCGGCTTGGGCAGCTGCATGCACTGGGACCGGCGGCTCGGCTCCCGCCTGGGCGCCGCCCTGCTGGGGATAAACGGCGTAAAAGGTTTCGAGATAGGAGGCGGCTTCGAAGCGCCGCTGCTGACCGGCCGCGAAGCCGCAGGCTGCGCCGAACTTTCCGGCGGTCTCGACGGCGGCATGACCAACGGCGGCGCGCTGACGCTGCGCTGCGCGGTAAAGCCCGTCCCCGGCCTGCCCGGCGGCGCGCTCTCCACCGACCTGAAGACTTTTAAAAAGAAACTTTGCGTCTCCAAGACCTCCGACACCACGGCCGTGTTCGCCGCAGCGGTGGTGGGCGAGCACGCGGCCGCCCTGGAGCTGGCCGGCGCGCTGCTGGAGAAGTTCGGCGGTGATTCGTTCCCCGAGATCGCGGGGCGGGTAAAAGAATGGCGGAAAAACACCGGGCAAATACTGCGCCGCCTGTAAGGAACGTCTTCCTCACGGGCTTCATGTGCGCCGGCAAGACGCTGGCGGGCCGCGCGCTGGCGCGCGCGCTGCGGCGCCCCTTCGCCGACACCGACGCGCTGCTGGCCGCGCGGCACGGCGCCCCCGCCGCCGTGCTGATAAAGCGCCGCGGGCTGGGCGCCTTCAGGCGCCTCGAGGCCGCGCTGGTGAAAGAACTGGCCGGCGGCTCCGGCAGGATCGTGGCGCTGGGCGGCGGCTTCTACCCCTCCGGAGCGCGCGCCGGGCTGCTGAAGAAAAGCGGCGTGACGGTTTTCCTGGCCTGTCCCTGGCCGGAGCTGGCGAAGCGGCTGAAGGCCGCGCGCGGGTCGAGGCCCCTGCTGGCCGGGCCCTGGGCGCTGGCCGGGCCGCGCGCGAAGAAACTTTACGCGGCCCGCCTGCCGTATTACCGTCTGGCGGACCTCACGGTAAATACGGCCGGGCTCACCCCGGCCCAGACGGCGGCGAAGATAAAAAGAACTATCCTATGAAAACCTTCTCCTTCAAACTCAACCATCACGGCACCATGAAAGCGGCCCTGGGACGCAGCCTGGAGAATATCCCGGCGGCTTTCCCGGCGCTGTTCGAAGCGGCGGACAAGGTCTGCATGGTCACAGGCTCCGACGCTCCGCCCTCACTGCGGGCCCGGGCGCTGGCGCTGTTCCCCGAGGGGCGCGCGCCGCACGAGTACTTCTGGCTCCCTCCTTCCGAGTCGGCCAAGACGCTGGAGCAGGCTGGCAGGCTGGCCTCTTTCCTGTTCGACCGGGGCTTCTCCCGCTCGTCGCTGCTCATCGCCGCCGGCGGCGGCGCCGTGACCGACCTGGCCGGCTTCGCGGCCTCCATCTACATGCGCGGCATCAGCTGGATCAGCGTGCCCACCACCTTCCTGGCGCAGATAGACGCGGGCCTGGGCGGCAAGACGGCCGTGAACCTGGCCGGCGCCAAGAATATCGCGGGCACCTTCCACCAGCCCGCGCTCGCCGTCTGCGACACCGCCTTCCTGGACTCGCTGCCGCACGCCGAGCTGCGCTCCGGCGCGGGCGAGCTGGTTAAGTACGCGATGATAGGCCCCGCCGCGCTGGCCGCGGTGATAAAGAAGAATCTTTCCAAGACCCTCGCCGGCGACAAGTCGGCGCTGACCGCCTGCGTCAGCGCCTGCGCGGCCTACAAGCTCAAGCTGGTGGCTAAGGACGAGCGCGACGAGCGCGGCGTGCGCGAGGCGCTGAACTTCGGCCACACGGCCGGCCACGCCTTCGAGGCCCTGTCCGGCGGCAGGCTCCCCCACGGCGAGGCCGTGGCCAGAGGCATCCGCTTCGCGCTGATAGCCTCGCGGGAGACAGGCATCCTCAAGCGCGACGAGTTCCAGCGGCTGGACGCCCTCATAGACGCCCTGCGCCTGAAGCCCGCGCGAGTGCGGCGGGACTTCCGCCGCTTCCTCTCGCTGGTGTCGCGCGACAAGAAGGCGCGCGGCGCTTCCAACCGGTTCGTGCTGATAGCCGGCCCGGGCCGCCTGGCCCCGGCCGAGGATCTGGACGCGCCGCTGCTGAAGCTGGCTTTCGAAGGAGCCCTTAAATGAATATCCTGGTCGTCCACGGCCCCAACCTGCACCTGCTCGGCAGGCGCGACCCGGCGCTCTACGGCCAGGCCACGCTGCCCCAGCTCAACGCCGCGATCAAGAAGCACGCGGCTTCGCTCGGAGTAAAAGTGCGCGTCTTCCAGGCCAACGGCGAGGGGGAGATCATAGACTGGCTCACCGCCAACGCTCCCTGGGCCGAAGCGCTGGTAATAAACCCGGGCGCCTACACGCATTACAGCTACGCCATCCGCGACGCCATAGAGGCGCTGGGCCTGCCCGCCGCGGAGGCGCACCTGACCGACATCGCCAAGCGCGAGCCGTTCCGCCGCGTGTCGGTGATAAAGCCGGTCTGCCTCAGGCAGTTCAAGGGCGAAGGCCCCGTCTCCTATTTTAAAGCCCTGTCTTTCCTGGCTAAAAAATGAAGTCCTACGCGCCGCCGCCGGATAAATCCATAACCGTCAGGGCGCTGCTGCTGACGGCCATCGCCGCCGGGCAGTCGCGCATAGAGAACCCGCTGGTCTGCGAGGACACCGAGGCGGCCAGCGCCTGCCTGGCCGCGCTGGGCGTAAAATTCTGCCGCGACGGAAACGCCCTTATAGTAGAGGGGCGGGGGCTGAAGGGCCTGCTGCGCCCTTCCGGCCCGCTATGCGCCGGGGAATCCGGCGCGCTGGCGCGCCTGCTGGCGGGCATCATGGCCGGCCAGGCTTTTCCCTCAGAAATAACCGGCTCGGGCTCGCTGCTGAAGCGGCCCATGGAGAAGACCGCCGCCGCGCTGCGCAAGATCGGCGCCGATATAAAAACCAGGAAAGGGCTCCTGCCTTTTATCATCAAGCCGGCGCTGTTGAAGGGCGGCAGGGTTACCGGGGTGGACAGCGCGCAGGTCAAATCGGCGTTGCTGCTGGCCGGCCTCTACGCCGCCGGCCCGGTACGGCTAAAAGAAAAATTCCCTACGCGCGACCATACCGAGCGCCTGCTGGCCCTGCTGGGCGCGCGGATAACAAAAGAAGGCGCGCGCTGCGGCGCGGAGCCCGGCCCTTTGACCGCCAGGCCTTTCGCCGTGCCGGGCGACATCTCCTCCGCAGCCCCCTTCATAGCGGCGGCCCTGCTGACCGGGGAGCCGCTGCGGATAATCTCCTGCGGCCTTAACCCGGCGCGCCTCGGCTTCGTCGCGGCGCTGAAAAAAATGGGCGCGCGGATCACGCTCAAAACGGTCGCGGCCTTCCCGGAGCCCTACGGCGAGCTGGAGATCCTCCCGTCCGCCCTCAAGGCCGGAAAGTTCAGCCCCGCCGGGATCCCCGCGCTGATAGACGAGGTTCCGCTGCTGGCCGTACTGGCCGGCGCGGCGCGCGGCACTACGGAGCTCAGGGGCGTGGAAGCGCTGCGCGGCAAGGAATCGGACCGCATCGAAAGCACGCTGACCCTGCTGGCCGCGCTCGGGGTGAAGGCCGTTTACAAGCGGGGCGCGCTGATCGTGACAGGCGCGAAAAAATTCTCAGCTAAAGCCCCCGTGGACGCTTTCGGGGACCACCGCATAGCTATGGCGGCCGCCGCGGCGCAAGCCGCCTGCCCCGGGCTGAAACTGACCGGCCGGGACTGCGTGGCCAAATCGTACCCCGGCTTCTGGAAGGATTTCAGGAAGGTCTTCAAGTGACGGAGAACGGACCGGCCGGGAACCGCGCTGGCCTGAACTTTTTCTACTACCTCGCGCCGCTCTGGTTCCTGGCCGAGACTTTTTTCTGGCCCAACTTCAGGGCCGGGGTCATCTTCGGCGGGAGCGCCGCCGGCGCCGGCGCGTTCTACGCCGCGGAATGGGGCCTGGGCTTCGCCCTCTGGCGCCGCCTGCGCTACGCCGAGGCGGCCGCCCTGGCCGAGAACGCGCTTTACCTGCTCTTCGCTTTCAAATACATCCTTTACGCGCCGCTGGACGCCGCGGCCGCGCTGGCCGCCGATACCGCCGTCACGGCCGACTTCGCCGCCGCCTACCTAAGTTCCCTGCCCGGCATCCTCTTCTCGGTAACGCACGTGACGCTGCGCCTCAGAAGCGGCCTCCGCAACCTCGCGGGCGGACTGAAATAAAAGACCCGGGCCGCCGGGCCCGGGTCAGCGCCGCGCAAGGCGATTCAGCCTTTCTTTTTCTTCAGCAGGCCTTTAGCGTTGTCCTTCAGCCCCCCCAGGTACTTGCCCGGGTTCTTCTTGAACTTCTCCAGACTCAGCTCGTCGGAGAAATAATAAGTCCTGCCCTTCAGGTCAAGGGCCGGGGTAGTTTCGGCCACCGCGAATTTTTTTCCGGTCACCGGGCAGGAGGCCTGCCGGCCCACCTCCTCCGAGGCCACCTTGTGCGGGGCCGCCAGCGGCGCGCTCTTTTCCGCGGTGGCAGGAGCGGCGTAACCCTGCAGCACGCCCACCTTAGGCATCCGCTCCAGGATCTTGCCGTCCCGGTGTATGCTTTTGGGGGCCCGTTCGTGAATGGCCTTGCTCAGGTCCTCGCCGGCGGCGTGCTGCTTCATATGCGTGCCGGTTTTCCAGTACTTGGACTTCGTCAGGTCGTAGACTACGCCGTCCACGGCCGCGTAGACCGGCTGGCCGTCCTGTCCGTTATACTTCTTAAGTTCCTCGGCGGTGAACACCTTGTTCTTCCAGGCGTCCGTCTCCGGGGCCGGGGCCTTTTCAGCGGCGCCGGCAGAACCGGAGAGCAGGACCATCAGTGCCAGAACGCAGATATTTTTCATAGTGGTTTCTCCTTATTTCAAGGCCTCGGCGAGGGCCTGGCCGTATTTCCTGGCGGGAACGGGACCGCTGGCGGTTATCAGCTTACCGTCTATCTCCAGCTCGGCACCGGTATATTTGCCGCCGCCCTTCTCCACCTCGGCCGCGCCGTCGGGCCAGCAGGTCACGGTGCGCCCCTTCAGCAGGCCGGCGTGGGCCAGCACAACCGGCGAGATACAGATGGAGCCGATCAGCTTGCCCAGGGACGCCGCCTTACGGAACAGCTCGTGCACCTTCGGGGTGTCCAAGTGCTCCAGCGCGCCCGGCCCGCCCACCAGCCCCAGCGCGTCGTAGTCCGCCGGGTCTATCTCGTCTATTACTTTATCCACCTGGGCGGTCGCGCGGAACTTGCCCCGGGCCTCGCCTCTGGCGGTGGAGACCGTGGTCACTTTGTGACCGGCGGCCTCCAGCACTTTTTTGGGCTCCGTATATTCCTCGTCGCGGAACCCCTGGAAAGCGATGAAAAGCGCTATTTTTTTAGGCATGTGTCCTCCGTTTAAAAAAGTCAGGCTGCGGGCGGCGGGGGCACAGCGTACGCCGGGGCCTCCGGGGCCGGGGCCTTGGGGTCCCCGCCGTATTCGTTCTCGCCCGGCGTGCCCTCCAGACAATAGATGACCACCAGGGCCAGCGGCCCGATAAACGGCACTATGGCCAGCAGCAGCCACCAGGCCGAGCGAGCGGTATCGTGCAGGCGCCTGACGCTGACCGCTATAGAGGGCAGCAGCACCAGCAGCGAGTACGCCCCGCCGAAAAGGCCGGCGCCCAGCGACTTGCTGTAGAGCCCGGAGACGATGTCCACGAAAGAAAGCCCGAATACGGCCAGCAGGTTGAACAGGAAGAATAGCCAATATTCCTTCCTGCGCGCCCGGCCGGAAAAACCCACGTAATTTTTCAGCGCCGCTAAGTACCAGTCCATATTTCCCCCTTTACCCTGTCCCCCTACATCTTATCACAGCGCCGCAGGCGCCGGCAAACCCCGCCGCGCGCTGACGGGCCGCCGCGGATTTTGCTATAATAGTGTAACTTCAAGTAAGACTTCAGCGTCGTACCGTATCTTACAAGCAGCAGCGGTTCCATAAATACCCAAGACGCCGCCGGCTGCGATGTTCCGCCTTAAGCGGACGCGTTAAGTTTCCCCCCACCTAAAATCGGAACTTAGCACAAAGTATCGGAATATAGAAACTTATATTCGGAGGCTACTGCTATTATGAAACTCGTATCTAAAGTTATCGCTATCTCCCTGTTCATGTCCTGCGCCGCTTCGGCCGCCCAGGACTCCGCCCTCGGCGCCCTCAAGGGTTCCGCCGGCGCCGCTTCGCTCTCAGTCCCTGCCGCCGCGCCGGTCCGCGCCGAGCCCGACGCCGCCGCCGAAAGGGCCCTGGCCTCGGACGTGCTGGACCTCACCCCCGGCTACGCGGACTTCCTGCTCTCCTACGCCAAGGCCGAGGGCTACGCCGTGCTGGAGCTCGACGGGGCACGCATGACCTCAAAAGCCTCGCTGCTGGAGCACGCCACGCGGGTCCTGCGCTTTCCCGGCGTGCCCGAAAACTGGGACGCGATGATAGACTTCATCGGCGACCTGCCGGGGATACACCGCAACCGGCACCTCCTGATAGTCACCCGGAACGCCGGCCTGATCGCCCGCGCCGACGCGCGCCTGTACGCCGACTACCGCGAAGTGGCCGAATTCGCCTGCAGGAACGCCCGCGAGTGGAGCAAGGGCGACCTGACCATAAAGTTCGCTTTCGTACAATAAGGCCTACGGCTGCAGGCTGAAAGACGGGACCCCGCCAGGGCGGCGGGGCTCACCGTTTTGCCGCGCCAGGCGGGCGGGGCTTTTTGTATCATGTTCCCAGCGGCCGCCAAGGCCGCCCGGATAGGGGAACATATGAAAACTCTGACCATGCTGATTTCCGCGCTTCTGTTGACGGGCTCCGCCCTCACGGCGGCCGCGCAGGGCGAGCCGGTCGCGCAACCCGCCGCGACAGCACCCGCCGACTCCGCCGCGACAGCTCCGAAGCCGGCCGCGTCTAAAAAGCCCCGCAAGAAGCGCGTCAGGAAAACGCCGGCCGCGCAACCCGCCGTGACCGCGGCGCCGGCCGCGGCGACTACGACGGCGGAAGTGACGGCAGCGTCGCAGACGGTTTCAGCCGCGGCCCCCGCCACGGTGCAGGCGGCCCCCGTCAAGCCCGCCCCCGCGCGCCCCGCGGCCTGCCCGCACTGCTTCCAGCCGCTGCCCGCCGGCTACAAGGCCATCCTGGCCGAGCTCGAGCCCTGGCTGGCCGAAATGGAGGCCCGGGCCGCCGAGTTCAACAGCGACCTCTCCGCCATCCAGAAGCAGATAGACGCGAAAGAGAAGGCTATCGAGGAAGCCAAGACAGGCACTGACAAGAAAGCGGCCAAGGCCGCCGTCAAGGCGCTCTCCGGAGAGCGCAAGCAGCTGCTGAAGGATTACAGCGCGGCCAGCGACGCAAAAGCGGATTTCTACAAGCAGTTCGGCAAGGAAGCGGAGAAGCGCGCGGCCCGCTACGAAAGGACCGTCCGGGAGAAGCTGCAGGAGACGCTGTCGGCCGCTTCCAGCGAGTAGACCTGCCTGCCGCCGCCCCGGTATTGATCCCGGTCCCGGCCACGGAGTTATCGCCGAATATAGTAAAATTGTCACTGCAACGCCGCCGTAGCTCAGTGGTAGAGCAACCGCCTTGTAAGCGGTAGGTCGGGAGTTCAACTCTCCCCGGCGGCTGATATTTTTTTGCCGGCCGCCGTGGTATTTGCTAAAATATTCACTTACGGCCCCTTCGTCTAGCGGTTAGGACGCTGCCCTCTCAAGGCAGAGATCACGGGTTCGAATCCCGTAGGGGCCGCCAAATTTTCCCGGTGTATACCGGACACACCGGTAACACATTATACCGGATACATAGGTAACACTTTGAGCCCAAAGGGATTCCCGATGGGCTCAAATCTTTTTCCCTCAAAGTCAAAGTACCCGAGATCGTAATCCAT
>JAQTZB010000001.1:0-227562 GCA_028688015.1 Elusimicrobiales bacterium
TCTATCCGTCCGCCGATATCAGGACCAACCTGGGCCTTGGCGCGCTGGCTACCGCCGCTTCTGTATCCGGCGGCGCGGGCGGCACCATCACGGACGACAGCGTAATTGACGCCGATATCAAGTCTAATGCCGCGATCGCCATCTCGAAGCTGGCGACGACGGGTACGCTGGGGGCTGATGTGCTGGTTTCGTCAGTTGCCATAGCAGCGTTCTACCCGTCCGCCGATATCAGGACCAACCTGGGCCTTGGCGCGCTGGCTACTAAAGCCACCGTCGCCACGGCAGACATAGACGCGCTTGCCGTTACGGACGCGAAGATCAATGATGTTGCCGGCTCGAAGATAACTGGGGCTGGCAGCATAGTGGCTGACCGGATTGCCAGCGGCGCGCTGGGCACGAGCGTTATTGTGTCGTCTATTGCTGTGCAGTCTGTCAATACTGCTGACCAGATAGCAGCGGCCACGATAAATAACGAGCACGTGGCCGATGTAGGGATGTCGAAACTGACCCAGGTGCCGCTTGTAACGGCTGCCGCTGCGTATACGCTGACATCGACTGATACCGTGGTGTTCGCAGGCGCTGCAATTACTATCACATTGCCTGCGGTCTCCGCCTCGACTGTCGGTAAGGAATATTACCTGTATAACACCGGAGCCGCTACGAATGTCACTGTGGCACCGGCTACGGGCGAGTTCCTGAACGGTGTAGCGGACGCGACAAAAGCGACTACCGCCCAGTGGCAGTTCATCAAGGTAATCGGGTTCGATGATGGCACTAATAACGGTTGGGTGGCTACAGTTGTCGGCCCCTAATTGACGAACAAATCGGATGCCGGGATTAGCTTCCCGGCATCCGTTCGGCGTTCAGTTCTGTAAATATATAACGGTCGGACGGCTTTTTATGAAATATAAAAGCGTGGGGATTGCCACGGCAGCGTTCTTCTTCGGCGCATTGTGCGCCGAGGCGGCTAATACTTTGGAGACGCGGGCCGTTACCAGCGGCTTCAAGATATCCAACAGCGGCGGCAAGACGCTGGAATCCACGGTGGGGGAAGTTTCCGGCTCCACCATGGCGGCGGCTGGCAAGGGCCTGCGCAGCGGCCATTCCGGCACCAGCCATAGCCCCGGCGTGGTTTACGACCTCACCGCCTCCACCAACGCCTCCGGCCAGGCCCTCTTCCAGTGGACCAGCGTGGGCCAGGACGGGCTCTCCGGCCAGGCCGCCTACGTGGAAGTCAAGATCGCCACTTACCCCATCACCTACGCCAATTATTCCACTATCAATTCTTCCTTTACCCTGCCGGCGCTGGCTCCGGGCAGCGTAGAGCAGGAACTTTACAGCGGCCTCACGGCCGGCAAGACCTATTACACCGCCGTGCGCGTGCGCGACGGCGCCAACATGTACGGGCGGCTCTCAGCCAATGCCACCTTCGGCACCGCGCCCGTGCGGCCGCGCGCGCCCGTGGTCTCCGGCGTGGTTTCCGGCGGAAACTTCACCATCTCGTGGGGCGCCGTCACCTCCAACGTGGCCGGCAGCACCATAACCGTGCAGAACTACGAGGTCTATTACAGCACCGCCCTCAGCGCCCCCGTCTCCGGCCCGGTGACGCTGTCCAGCTCCACGCTGGCCTACAGCGTGCCCACCACGCCGCTGCGGTGGTACTTCATTAAAGCCCTCGACGGCGACGGCTTCCGCAGCGACGCCTCCGTCTGGCTGAATAACTCCGACGAGGTCTCCCGGACCGTGGCCGACGACTCCCGCGCCGTGGTGGACATGAGCCCCTACGTCGAGGACTTCCTCGCCACCTCCGGCCTGCAGCCGGTGCTGGAGCACAAGCCCGAGTACGAGTCCGGCTCCACGGTGGTCTCCTACAGGTTCTTCTTCCGCGACGCGGCCAACGCCGAGGTCGTACAGCACCTGGCCGAGGACGTCACGCTGATCCTGCCGCTCTCGCGGACAGGCGCGTTCACCGTCAGCGGTGTCTCGCCGGCGGTATCCTACAGCGCCTACGACTACAGCGCCTACTACTACAACGGCGTGGAAGACGTCAAGATAGGCGGCACCGTGAACCCGGCCGACGGTTCCGTGTCCATCCTGACGCGCAGGTCCGGCCTCTACAAGGTCAAGCAGGTTATCCGCGCCCAGAGCTTCAGCGTCATCCAGACCGAGCCGCGCAAGATCTTCACGCCCAACGGCGACGGCGTCTGGGACCAGTTCAATATCATCTACGACAACCCCGAGGGGCTGGCCATAACCGACGCCAAGGTCTACGACCTCTCCGGCGCGGAAATAGCCAGCCTGCGGTCCGGCACCTACGGCGCGCAGGCCTCGCTGGCCTGGGACGGCCGCAGGTCCAACGGCGACAAGGCGGTGTCGGGCATCTACATCTACCAGTTCAAGGCCGGCAGCAAGTTCTATAACGGCACCATGGTGGTGGCGCGGTAAGGTAAGGCCCGGACGGCGTAAAAGCGGGCGAGGGTGGCGGCTGGCGGCGGGGGACCCCGCCGCACGGCCGTTACATTCAGGTAATATTTATGAAACAGTTAAAATGTAGAATTGTAACTGTGGCGAAAGGATTTATTCTGTTTTTGGCCTTTGCCGCGGTCACTATGAACGCTAACGCTTCATTTTCAGCCGACTCAGCCTGCGGCGCGCGCGCCTCCGCTATGGCCGGCGCTTTTACCGCGGTGCCCGGTGGCGCCGAGGCCGCCTGCTCCAACCCTGCCACGCTGACCGAGCTCGGCTCGCCCGAGCTGACCGCGGTTTACGGCCGCCTCTATTCCGGTCTTTCCGACGATTCCTCAATCGGCCAGGGCTACTTCGGCTTCGCCGCCCCGGTCAGGAAATACCTGCAGGGCAACGCCGCTTTCTCCTGGAGCGACACCCGCCTGAGCGAGGCCTACTCCGAGAGCGCCTACTCCCTCAGCTACGCCACCTCCGTCTGGCACGGCGTCGGCGCCGGCCTGACGCTCAAGTACCTGCGCCGCGCCTATACGTCGGATGCCTACACCGCGCTGGACCCCGTCTTCAGCAGCGGCTATTCCAAAGGCGCCCTCGGCGCCGACCTGGGCTTCTTCTACCGGCCCAAAACCAATTACGCTTTCGGCCTCTCTTTCCGCAACCTCAACAAGCCCGACCTGGGCCTGGCCTCCTCCGACCCGCTGCCCCTCGAGACCCGCGCCGGCTTCTCTTACCTGACCCGCGCCACCCTGCTCGACGTGGACGCGGCGTTCGCGGGCCCCGACTACAACCTTTCCGCCGGCGTGGAGCACCTGTTCCAGCGGCGCTTCCTGCTGCGCATGGGCCTGGCCACCGGCAACGACTCCCGCCGCAGCGTGAACCTGGGCTTCGGCAGCCGCTTCGGCCTGGCCTCCTTTGATTACGCCTTCAGCCTGCCCATCAGCGGCATAGCCGGCACCATCGGCTCCCACCGCCTGGCTTTCTCTTTCAAGTTCGGCGCCGACGCTGCCCTGGCCGAAGACCTGGCCGCCGCGGCCGACCTGAAGCGGGCGCAGGAGCGCGCCGTGCTGCAGGAGGAAAAGATCCGCGTGCTGCAGGAGCGCTTGGACGCGGTAGTGCGCCAGAGCGTGGGTATGCCGCAGCAGGCGGCCCAGCCCGCGGCCGTCCCCGTACAGGCGGCGCAGCCCGCGCAGCAGCCCGTGGTGATAATCCAGCCTTCGCAGTCCGACGCCAAGGCGCAGGCGGAAATAAGCCGCCAGATAGAGATTTTGAAGACGGAGCTGGAGAAATCCCGCGCCGAGATGGAGACGCTGAAGGCCAGGCCGGCCGCCGCGCCGCAGCAGGCCAAACCCGCGCAGCAGACAGCGCGCCGCACCTACGTGGTGAAGGACGGCGATACGCTGGAGAGCATAGCGGCCTCGGTCTACGGAGACGCCGACCGCTGGCCGGAGATCTACCGCGCCAACAGCGGCTCGCTGGGCCGCGGCGGCGAAGTGAAGCCGGGGCAGGTGCTGTCGCTGCCTTAACCCGGCGCAGAAGTTTCGAGAGACTACTACTATGAACGAGAATTTCGACGAATCCTCCCTTAACGAGGCCGCCATTAACGACGTGGAAACGGCCCGCCTGGCTTTGCGCTGGGCGCTGGACAAGATCCGCGCGCTGCACGAGGAAGACCTCAAGACCCGCCAGAACCTGCAGGAGAAGAACAGTCAGGTGGCGTTCCTCGAGAACCAGCTGAAGGCCAAGAACACCGAGATCGACCGCTCCGCCCGCGTGCACGAGGAGGAGATGAAGTCCCGCCAGTCGTCGATGGAGTACCAGTTCCGCGCGCGCCTGGAGCGCCTGACCGAGCGCGAGAAGGAACTGGAAGACAAGATCTCCAAGAACGAGGAGGTGCTCAAGCAGAAGGAGCTCCGCCTCGAGTCCGATTACCAGAAGAAGGCTGAAGACCTCCGCGGCCGCTGGGCCAGCGTGGAGGGGGAACTCTGGCAGCTGCGGCAGGAGCAGTTGGCCAAGCAGCAGGAGTTCGAGCGCGTCTACGGCGCCCGCCTGGAAGAGGAGAAAAAAAGATTCGCCGAGGAGGCCGCCCAGCAGAAAACGATGCTGGAGGAGACCTACCGCAACCGCGTGGAGGAGCTCGAGAAACGCGAGCGCTCCGTCAGCGACGAGCTGAAGAAGCAGGAGGCCGTGCTGAAGTGGGCCAAGGACAGCTGGCAGAAGGACACCGAGGAGCGCGAGCGCGTCCTGAAGCAGAAAGACCTGGAAATCGACAAGAAGATCCTGGAGAAGAACCAGGAGATAGACGATTACAAGGTAAAGCTTTCGCTGCTCGAGAAGCAGCTCAAGGACCTGCCCGAGGCCGTAAGGCGCCGCGACGAGGACCTGAACCGCTACAAGGACGCCATCGGCAGCCTGGAGAGCGTCATCCGCACCCTGGAGAACGAGAAGAAGAACCAGCAGGCCGACTACGAAGGCCGCCTCACCAAGGCGGGCGAGGCCGTGGAGCACGAGCGCAGCCGCTTCCGCGAGATGGAAGCCGAGATCCCGAGGCGCCTGAAGATCGCCGTGGAGCACGAGCGCAACCGCTTCTCCGAGAAGCTGCAGGAGATAGAGCGCGGCTACCGCGAAGACCTGGGCAAGCGCCAGGACGAGGTGGATTACCTGCAGCGCAACCTGCACACTTTCGAAGAGACCATAAAGACCCTGCAGGCCGAGCGCGAGGCCATGGCGCACAAGGTCGAGCAGCTGCAGACCCAGTATAACGTGCGGCAGGAGGAGTTCGCTTTCCGCGAGAAGCAGCTGCAGTCCGAATACGACGTGCGCCTCAAGGTGGAGATGGAGAAGCATACCGCCGCGCTGCGCTCCGAGATAGAGACCGCCGGCCGCATCTACGAGGACAGCCTCCGCCTGAAGGTGGAGGAGATCTCCCACCTGCGCCGCGACATAGACGAACTTTCCAAGGAAAAGAACGCGGCCAAGGAACAGCAGGCCGAGCTGCGCCGCCAGCTGGAGGCCGCTTCCGAGCGCGCCGTCGCGGAGCAGGACGCGCTACGGGCCAAGTTTAAAGCCGAGAACGACCAGCGGCTGGCCGAGGCTGCCGCGCACGCCGAGCGGGCCCGCGCCGCTGAGAAACAGAAATTTGCCGACGAACTGGAAGGCCGCGCCGGAGAGTTCAAGGCCGAGGTCGCCCGCAAGGACGACGAGATCGTGGCCCTGCGCATGGCCGTGCAGAAGGCAGGCGAAGAGCAGCGCATGCTGCGGCAGAAAGCCGGCGAAGAGCTGAAAGCCGCCGTGCTGGAAGAAAAGAACCGCGCCGCAGCCGAGCTGGAGGACCGGGTCTCGCGCCTGGCCGCCACCATAAAGATGCGCGACGAGAAGATTGCCGAGCTCTCCTCCGCCCTCGAGGCGGCCAGGATAGAGCGCGAGGAGCTGGTGCTCCTGGAGCGCGAGCGCCTGCAGCGCATCTACGCCGAGAAGGAGAAGGCCATAGACGAGGAACTGGCCGCCCGCGACGCCGAGCTGCTGCGCGCCCGCGAAGCCGCCGCCAAGGCCGGCGCCGAGAAGGAGGCCGCGGCCCACGCCGCCGCCGCCGACCGCCGCGGCCTGGAAGAAAAGATCACCGCCCTCACGGTGCGCCTGACCGAAGAGGAAGCCGCGGCCGGAGTGAAGCTGGACGCCGCGCTGCGCCGCGAGGCGGACCGCTACGCGGAAATTATCGACCGCAAGAACAAGGAGCTGGAGGCGGCGGCGCAGGTGCGCCAGTCGCAGGAGGACGCCTACCGCAAGACGCTGGCCGATTTCCGCTCCAGCCTCTCCGAGGCGCTGGGCAAGTTCGAGGCGCTGAAAGCCACCGCCGAGGAGCGGCAGGCCCAGGTGCTGGCCCTGCAGGCCGAGCTGGCCCAGGAGAAGAAGCAGGCCGGCGACCAGGGGTCCGCGCTCTCCGCGCGCCTCTCCGAGAAGGAAAAACTTTACCGCGACCTGCGCCTGGAGCACGACGACCTCAAGGAGGCCTTTGAAGAGGAAGTGAAGGCCGCCGAGCGCCGCTATAACGACGCGCTGCTGAAGCTGCGCGCTACCGAGGAGCAGAAGGCCGCCAGGGACAAGCAGATAGAGGCCCTGAAGCGCGATGGAGAGCTGCTGCGCGCCGAGAACCAGCGCCGCGAGCACGAGGCGGCCGAGCTGAAATCCTCCGTCTCCAAACAGGTGGAGACCGAGCGCCGCGAGATGCACGCCTCCGGCGAACGCCGCGCGCACGAGTACGCCCAGAAGGAAAAGTCCCTGCTCTCCGAGATCTCCTCTCTGCGCGATATCGCCAACTCCAAGGACATCCTGCTGGAGAAGCAGAAAGTGCAGTACGAAGAAGCGCGCAACACCGCCGACCGCCTGAAGGCCGCCCTGGAAGAGGAGCGGGCCAGGCAGACCGAGGCCGAGGCAGACCGCGCCCTCCAGTACGAAGACTACGACGAGCGCCTGGCCGCCATGGCCGAGCGCGAAAAGGCGCTGTCCGGCGAGCTCCTGGCCTTGAAGAAAACCCTGTCGGATATTACGGCGGAGGCCATGTCGGGCAAGTCCGACACCGAGGCCTTGCGCGGGGCGCTGGAGCGCCTCAAGCAGGCTTTCACCGAAGAGCGCAAGAAGCGCGCCGACGCCGAGGTGCAGGCCGAAGCGGCTCAGGCCGCCCTGCGCGAGAAGGGCGACCTGTTGGAGAACCGCAGGTCCGAAGCCGAAGGCCTGCGCACTTCCGCCGAACGCCTCAAGGCCAACCTCGAAGACGAGAAGCGGCGCCGTGCCGAAGCCGAACTGGCGGCCACCACCGCCCGCTCCGAGCTCCACGAAAAGGCCGAAGACCTCAACGGGCGCCGCGCAGACATAGACGCCCTGCGGCACGCCATCGAGCGCCTGAAGCACGCCTTCGAAGAGGAGCGCGCCAAGCGCGTCGAGAGCGAGCTGCTGGCCCAGACCGCCCATTCCGCCCTGCGCGAGAAGCAGGAAGAGTTCCTGCGCACGCAGAAGCTTGTCGAACAGCTCAAGGATAAACTCCGGCTATGGAAGAGCAAGTAAGCCACATAAGCGACCTGGAAGGTCTCAATTCCGAACTGGATGGTTTTCTCGCCGACCTGCACGGCCGCGAGGAGACCCTGGCCGCGCGCGTCAAGACGCTCGAAGAAGAGCTGAAGGGCGCCCGGGCCGCGGCCGGCGCGGAACTGGGCCGCCTGGCGCAGAAGGAGGCCGCCCTGTCGGCCGCCATGGAGGACCTGCGCGCCACGCTCGCGCGCGAGAGCTCCGCGGCGGTTTCGCTAGCCTCCGAGCGCGACGAGTTGCTGCGGCGCCTGGACGTCTCTTCCCGCCAGCTCGCCGAGGCCAGGTCCGTGCTGGCCGCCAGGGAAGCCGCCCTGCAGGAGACCCGCGAGGCCATGAAGGCCCGCGAAGCCGAGCTTTCCACAGCCGTCAAGGAGGCCCGCGCCTCGGGCAAGGAGGACGCGGCCAAGCTTTCCGCCGCCGCCGAAGAGGCCCGCGCCGCCCTGGCCAAGGAGAGCGCCAAACTTTCCGCCGCCATCCTGGACCGCGACGATTTCGCGCGCCGCGCCGAAGCCGCCAACGAGATCCTGAACGAAGCCCGCGCCGCCCTGGCCGAAAAAGACGCGCTGCTCAAGGAGACCCGCGCCGCCGCCCGCGAGAAAGCCGCCGAGCTGGCCGCCGGCTTGGACAAGGCCAACACCGCCCTGCACGACGAAGCCGCGAAGGTTTCAGGGCTGTTGTCGGAGCGGGACGGCCTGCTCCGCCGGCTGGAGGCGCTGGCCGCCGGCCTGGAAGAGGAGAAAAACGGCTCCGCCAAGAAAGACGCGCAGCTCCGGGAGGCCCGCGCCGCCGCCAAGGACAAAGCCGCGGAACTGGCCGCCGGGCTCGAGCAGGTGCGCGTGGCCCTGCGCGAAGAGAGCGCCAAGGCGGCCGAACTGGCTTCCGTGCGCGACGCCCTGCTGCGGCAGCTGGCCGAGTCGGCGGACCTGCTGCAGGAAGAGAAAAGATTTTCCGCTAAGAAGGACGAGGAACTGGCGGGGGCCCGCGCCGCCGCCAAAGATAAAAACTCCGAATTCGCTGCCGCCCTGAAGGGCAAGGACGAAGAGCTGGCCAGGACGCTGCGCGCCATGGAAGACCTGCGGGCGGACCTCACCCTGGAGCGCGCTAACGTGAAGGACCGCGAGGCGCTGCTGGAGAAAGCCGCCAGGTTGCGCGAAAGCCTGGAGAAAAAACTCGAGCTCGCGGCCCAGGAGAACTCCCGCTCCGAAGAAGGCTACCTGCTGAAGGTGGAGCTCGTCAAAAAGGAACTGCGCGCCCAGGCCAAGCGCGCCGAAGAACTTGAGCGCAAGCTGGCAGCGGCAGGCGCGCGCCTGGACGACGCGCTGGAAGAGGCCGCGAAAAAGGAAAAACTGCTTTCCGAGCTTTCCGCCTCGCTTACCGCCAAGGACGCCCAGTTGAAGGAGGCCGGCGCCAAGCTCAGCGCGCTGACGGCCGACTACGCCAAACTCAAAGACGGCAGCGGCCACGAGAACGCCGAGCGCGCCAGGCAGCTGGCCGCCTCCATGGCCGCCCGCGTGGAAGAGCTGGAAAACACGCTCGCCCAGGCCGCCGAACGCCACCTGGAGAAGTACCGCTCGGTACAGGCCGAGTTGAGCGGGGCCAGGGCCGAGATCCGCTCCAGGGAAGAAGAGAACGCCGCGCTCAGGGCGCGGGAAGACACTATTTCGAAGGAACTGGGCGACGCCGAAGAAAAATGGAAATTCGCTTCGGCGCAGCTGCATAACTCCGCCTCCAAACTCCGCAACACCGAGAACGAGCTGGAGATACTTTCCGGGCGGCTGCGGTCGCTCGAGGAGGAGCGCGACAAGTTCCGCGCCGCCGCGATAAAGGCAGAAACGGCCGCCGCCGGCATGGCCGCGCGCGAATCTAAGGCCCGCGACGGCGAGGCCGCCGGCCTGATGGCCGCGCTGGAGGAGCAGGCCGCCAAGTACACCGACCTGCTGCGCAAGTACGACGACGTAGCGCTGCTGAACGAGACGCTGGCCCGCGAAAAAGCCGGCCTGAAGGCCGAGGCCGACTCGCTGCGCGGGGCGCTCAGCGCGGCGCAGGCTTCCGCCGACGCCGAGGCTGGCGAAAAGCGCGGGGTGCAGTCCAGCCTGGCGGAAAGGCTGCGCGCCGCCGAGGCGCAGCTGAAAAAGAAGGATTTCGAGCTGGAGCAGGCGCGCGCCGCGGCCTCCGCCGCTGAACTGGAGGCGGAGGAACTGCGCGCCAGCCTGGACGAGGCGGAAACTTCCGCCGCTGGCGAGGCCGAAGCCGAAAAGGCCCGCTACGCCGCGCTGTCGGAACGGGTGCATAACGCCGACGCGCTGCTTAAGAAGAAGGAATTCGAGCTGGAGGAGGCCCGCGGGGCCCTGTCCGGCCTGGAGCAGGAATGCTCCCTGCTGCGCAGCAGCCGCGCCTCGCTGGGCGAAAAGTACGCGCGCGAGATCCAGGCGGAGAACGAGCTTTTAAAGGAGGCGCAGGCGAAGATACTTGAAAGGGATTCCCTGATAGTTCGCCTCTCTTCGGCTGAGGAAGCCCTGAAGGGCGAAGCCGAAGCCCTCAAACGCGAACGGCAGGGCCTGCTCTCGCTGGTGCGCAAGAAGGCCGCCGGCGGGGCGCATTCCGCCAAGGTCTCGGAGGCGGAGCGCCTGCTCAAGGAAAAGGAGAGCAGGCTGGAAAAGCTGCGCGCCGAGCTGGAAAATACCCGCGCCGAGAAGGCCGAGTTGCAGGGCCGGGAAAAAGAACTGCGTGAAGAACTTAAGGCCAGGCCGTACCGCGCAATGCTGCGCGAGTCCGAGGAGAAGCTCCTGATAAAGGAGAAGATGCTCGCCGACCTGGGCGCCCGCATGAAGCGCATCGGGCGCGACTTCGAGGAGCTGAAAGCCCGCGGCCAGAGCGCCGGAGCGCCCGGCTACTTGCCGGAGTTCGAGGAACTGGTAGCCGGTGTGGCGCACCAGGTGGCCAACTCCATCAGCATCATCCGGAGCCACGCGGAATTCTGCTCCGAGGCGCCGGATTCCGAAGGGGCGCGCGAATCGCTGGACGTGATAGTGCGCAACATCGTGAATTTGCAGAAGAAGATAGACATCATCATGAACTTTTCCAGGCCGGTGATCCCGCAGCGCTCCCCCGAGCGCCTGGCGGCCGTGGTGGCCGAGGCGCTGCAGGGCCTGCGCGCCTCCGGCAAGCTGGAGAAGATCGACGTTTCCGTGAAAGGCGGCGAGAAATTCAAGCCAGTGGGCCTGGACCGCGTGCGCTTCGCTTCCGCCGTGGAACAGCTGCTGCTTAACGCGGCCGAGGCCATGCCCTCCGGAGGCGAGCTTTCGGTCTCCGTTTCCGCCAACGCTGGCCGGCAGCGCATCGAGATCTGCGATACCGGGGCTGGGATAGAAAAGAAGAACCTCGCTTCGGTCTTCCACCCGTTCTTCACCACCAAGCCCGGCAAGATGGGGCTGGGGCTGACGCTGGCCCGCAACGTGGCCAGAGCGCACGGCGGCGCGCTGGAACTCTTCTCCGAGCCGGGCAAGGGAACGCGCGCCGTGCTGGAATTGCCGGAAAGCTGAGAGGACTATGGCACGAATATTGATCGTTGACGACGAGCCCGACATGCGCCTGGCGGTGCGCAATGTGCTCAAGCTGCGCGGCTATGAGATAGCCGAGGCGGGCGACGGCCCCACCGCGCTGGAACTGGCCAAGGCCAGCCGCCCCGACTTGGTGCTGCTGGACATGCGCCTGCCCGGCATGGACGGCATAGAAGTCCTGTCCGGGCTCAAGAAGATAGACGACACCGTCCCC
Organism: Elusimicrobiales bacterium; assembly: GCA_028688015.1. Lineage (GTDB taxonomy): Bacteria > Elusimicrobiota > Elusimicrobia > Elusimicrobiales > UBA9959 > UBA9959. Next base: position 11,317 of record JAQTZB010000001.1, read on the forward strand.
GTGGTCATGATAACCGGCTATGGGCATATCCAGTCCGCGGTGGACGTGATGAAGCTCGGGGCCAGCGAGTATCTGCAGAAACCCTTTGAGAACGCGCAACTGGTAGAGACGGTCAAGCGCTTCGCTCACCCCGCGGCCCGGCCGGCTTCTGCGCACCCGGCCCCGGTTTCCGTCCCGGTCCGGCCCGAGCCTGCACCCGCGCCGGCAGTTCAGCCGGCCGCCGAGCCGGCCCTGGCCGCGCCCGTACCCGCGGCTCCGCGCCGCCGCAGTCCCCTGCTTGTCCCGGCCCTGGCCCTGGCCGCCCTGCTCGCCGGTTTCCTGCTCTACCGGCAGGCCGCCGCCGGCGCCGCCTACTACAAGGAATACCCCGGCGTGGCCGCCAACATCTCCGCGCTGGTCTGGGCGGAGGGGAAACTCTTCGCCGGCGACTGGCTGACGCAGGCGGTTTATGTTTACGCGCCCGGCAAGGATGGCCTGCGCCTGGAGTCCACCTTCCCGCTGGAGAAGACGCATATCAGCGGCCTCGCCGCCGCCGGCGACACGCTCTACGTGGCGGACTCTTGGAAGAAAACCATAGAGGCCCGCCGTATCGAGCCAGGCCTGCCCCTCGTCAGGAGTTTTCCGGCGCCCGGCAAGGTCAGCGCGCTCTATTACGACGGGGAATATCTCTGGACCTGCGACAGCGAGGGTAATGCCGTGCTGCGCCGCCCCGATTCCGAGCTGACGCCGTCGGTCTCTTTCAAGCTGCCGGAGAAGCCGGACCAGATCTTCAAGGATAAGGGCTACCTGTGGGCCGCCGTCTCCGCCACCGGCAAACTCTACCGCCACAAGCTCGACGACGGCCTGACGCTGGACGGGGTGTTCACGCTGAAGACCGCGCGCACCGGGTATCCCCTGTCGGCTTTCGCCTGGCGCGAGGGCCGGCTGTGGTTCGCCCGGGACGGGCTGGGCGTGGTGTTCGAGTCGGGTAAGGGTGAGCTCGTAAAGGAGTAGCCCCGCCGCCGCCAAATAAAAAACCCCGCCTAGGCGGGGTTTTTTATTGTCTGCCTGCTCGTTAGTCCAGCAGTTCGTTGAGGACCACGGACGGGTTGGCCATCTTGACGGCCGGCGCGTTGGGCACGTTGGTCGTGAGGGCGTAATTGCCGTAGCGGGCGGCCACCGTGGAGTTGGCGGTGTGGCGGGTGACGGTCAGCTGGTAGGTGGGGCCGTTGGCGTCGGCGCCGGCCACCGCGGTCGCGCTGAAGAACTTGGTGGTGATGTTGTTGGCGGCCATACCGGGGTAGGAGATGTCGAGCTGGGTGAAGTTCGAGGTGTAAGAGCCGCCCTTAGCCAGGAAGCGCTCTTCGGCGGACTTTACGGCCGCTATCAGCGACATGGCCTCGGCGACGCGGGACTTCTCGACGACCTTGAAGTACTGCGGGATGGCGATGGACGCCAGGATACCGATGATGAGCACGACGACGAGCAGCTCTATGAGCGTGAAACCTTTTCTGATCTTATTCATAATATCTTTCCCCCTTGAGGAATTTGGCTAAACTTTGACTTCTTGTAAAAAGTATACCATATCGTTCCGGCGGGCCGGATGTTTTTTGTGTGATTTTAATGTGAAGATTCCCGCGTACGTTCAGTCAGGCGCGGACCACTTGTAGCCCAGGCCTTCCACCGTTACCAGGCAGTCTTCCATTTTTCCGAGGGCCTTGCGGAGGTTCTTGATGTGCGTGTCTATCACGCGGCTGGTATTCTCGTACGGCCGTCCCCAGATCCGCTCCATCAAATACTGGCGCGTCATCACCCGGCCGCTCTTCCTGACCAGCAGGTAGAGGATCTCGAATTCCTTGGGGGAGAGGTCCAGCGCCCGCCCGGCCACGCTGGCCTCGTGGCGCGAGTAGTTTATGGCCAGGGCGCCGGAGGAGACCGTTTCCTCGGCCCCTTCGCGCTCGCCGGCGGAGAGGCTGCGGCGGATCAGCGCCTTCACGCGCGCGACGAACTCCGCGGGGCTGAACGGCTTGGTCATGTAATCGTCGCCGCCCAGCTCCAGCCCCAGCACCTTGTTCACTTCGCTGCGGTCCGTGGTCAGGAAAATTATAGGCGTTAGGCGCGAGGCGCCGTCCGAGGCGCGCACCTGGCGGCAGAAGTCGAGGCCGCTCATGCCCGGCAGCCGCAGGTCCACCACCATCAGGTCCGGCGCGAAGCGGCGCAGAGCCTCCACCGCCTGCTCGGCGCTGTGGCAGGTCAGCACGTTGTAGCCCTCCAGCTCCAGGCGCTCCTTCACTGATTTAAGCAGCGCCGGTTCGTCGTCGATGACAAGGATGGTCTGTTTGGCGCTCATGATTCAGGCCTTCGAGGGCAGGAAGACGGTGAAGACGCTCCCCTTGCCCTCCGCGCTCTCCGCCGCTATGCTGCCGCCGTGCAGTTCAATGATGAACTTGGCGATGAACAGGCCGAGGCCGGTCCCCTGCCGCGCCGACGGATAATCGCGCCGGCCGGAGCTGATGCGGTAGAACTTGCTGAAGATGTTCTTGAGCTCGCGGGAAGGGATGCCGGGGCCGGTGTCGCAGACGCGCACGCGCTGCCCGCCCGGGGCCGTCTCCACGAAGACGCTGACGGAGCCGGCTGCCGTGTACTTGACCGCGTTGCCCACGATGTTGGCGAGCACCTGGTAGAGCCGGTCCGGGTCGCCCCTGGCGCCCGGTATTTCCTCGCCAACTATGAGCTCCAGCTTGAGGCCCTTCTGCGCGGCGTAGGCTTTGAACGCGCGCACGGCCCTGTCGGCCAGGTCTTCCAGGTTGACGTCCTTGATCTCCAGCTTGATCTTGCCCGATTCGATGCGGGAAATCTCCAGCATAGAGTCGATGAAGCGGTTGAGGCGCTGGGCGTGCTCGTTGACGGACAGGACCTGTTCCGGGATGCGCTCGTACTCGCGCTTCTCCGCCAGCTTCAGGATGATGTCGGCGCACAACTCGATGCCGGTGACCGGCGAGCGCAGGTCGTGCGTGATGCTGGAGACGAAGTCGCGGCGGATATCGTCCGACTCCTGCAGTTTGACGGCCATGTCGTTGAGCTCGGAGGCGAGGCGGCCCATCTCGTCCTTGCCTTTTACCGGGATGCGGTGGCTGAGGCGGCCGGAACCTATCAGGCGGGCGGCCTCGGCCATGGTCTGGATGGGGTCGGCGATGACGCGCGTGATGATCAGCGTGCCGATGCAGCCGATGGCGAAGGAGAGGGACAGGATGATGAAGAAGCCGGCCGAAGACTCGCGCAGCGAGGCGTCCATCTCCTGGCCTATGAGCTGGGTGGAGAAATCCACCCGGGCCGTTATCTCGGCGCCGCGGCTGCGCACCTTGAACGAGGCCTTCAGCACCTCGACGCCGTTGTCGCTGCGCGTCTCCCAGACGCCGGTGTTCGGGGGGGAAAACCGCCTGAAGCTGAAATTGAACGGGGAGGGCGCGGGCGTGTAGTAGCGCTCCTCCAGCAGGACCCGCCCTCCGGCGGTCGCGCAGGAGACCTTGATGATCTCCGGAGTCTTAAGGAAAGCCTTAAAATACTTGTAAGCGGCGGAGTTGCCGCCGGAGGCGTGCTGCTCCTTGCAGACCTCGGCCATGGACATCAGGATCTGCAGGTTCTTGCGCTGGCTGTTTGCGGAAATGGACGACCACTCGTTGTGGATAAAGAGAAAGGCCATTAGCGCCGAGATCGCCGTCAGGAGGGTCAGGAGGAAAAGGATGAGTTTGGTTCGTATTCCCATGGGAAGGGTGTGCGCCCGGCGCGATTCGAACGCGCGGCCACCCGCTTAAAAGGCGGATGCTCTACCACTGAGCTACGGGCGCATAACTTCCAAACTGCCCACCAATTATAGCAAAAATCTCCGGGCGGGCAAGGAAAAACGCTTTAAACGACTTCAAATTTCAATGACAAAATCCGGATATTTCATATAATAGTCGGACGATGCCAGTCAGAAGAAGGATCAAGGTCCGCGTGCGCGGCAAGGTGCGCAACCAGCTGCTGCGGCGCGGCGGCATGGCCGCCGGTATCACGCTTGGCCTGCTGCTGGGGTCGTGGCTGTTCGGGGCCGCCATTAAGAACTACCGCCGCATCCTGGCCGACCGCCTCTCTTTCAAACCGGAACTCTTCGAAGTCAATTGCCCGTCCCCGGAGGCCGCGGAGTCGCTGCGCGCCCTGGCCGCGGACGCCGCGAAGCGGCCCTTCAGCTCCCGGCGCGCCGGCGAACTGGCCGCCGAGATGCGCCGTCTCCGGCCCGGCCTGGCCTCGGTCAGCATCTCCAGGAATTTCTTCACCGGCAAGGCCTCGGTGAAGGCCGTGCCGGAGCGGGCCGTGGCCGCGGTGCTGGCCGACGGGGCCACCGCCTACCTGGGCGTCACCGGGCGCCTGATGCCGGAGAACCTCTCCGGGAGCTCCGGGCTGCCGTTCGCCGTGCAGCTGCGCGGGGCCCCGCGCGAGGCTCCAGGCTTTTCCGCTTTCCTGGCCGGGCTGGGGCCGCTGGTCCCGCTTTTCTATTCGGCGCCGCGGGCCCTCTCCTGCGAAGCGGCCTCCTGGGACTGCCGGCTGCGCCTGGCCGACGGCTCCGTGGTGCTCTGGGGCGAATTTGAATTCACCCGCCTAAAAATATTAAGATTGAACGAAGTAATGAACGACGCCCTTCAGAAGTCCGGGGGCCCGCTGCGCGCGGACCTGCGGTCTTTCAGAGAAGGTAAGATTTTCGTTTCCGCATTAACGCAGCCCTGAAGCCGGCCCCGCCGGCGCCTTTGCTGAGAAGCGGTTTCTTGCTGGAGCTCATATGGGAAAATCCGAGATCATCGCCGGGCTTGACATGGGGTCGGGCCGGGTAACCTGCGTAATAGCCGAACGCGACGACGAGCATAACAAGCTCCGCGTGCTCGCCGGGGCGACCGTGCCCTGCAAGGGCCTCAAGGGCGGCGTGGTCGTCAACATCGAGGAGGCCGCGCGGGCCGTAGAGCACGTGATGGACGCGGCGGAGAGCAAGGCCAACGAGGTCGTCGGCGAGGTCTACCTCGGCGTGCGCGGCGCGCACATCCAGGCTTTCGACAGCAAGGGCGCCTACAACATCGCCCGCACCGACAAGGAGATCACCGGCGAGGACGTCGCCAACGTGATCGAGACAGCCAAGGCCTTCCAGCTCTCCCCGGACCGCGAGATCCTGCACGTCGTACCGCAGGGTTACTCGCTGGACCGCCAGCGCGGCGTGCCGAACCCGGTGGGCATGGAGGGCGCCCTGCTCGAGGTCGGCGTCCACATCATCACCGCCGCCAGCCCCGCCATCAGCAACCTGTTCAAGTCCGTCCATAAGGCCGGCTTCCGCGTGGTCGCCCCGGTCTACACGCTGCTCGCCGTCGGCGAGCTGATCGTCTCCGAGGAGGAGAAGGAACTGGGCTGCATCCTGATCGACGCGGGCGGCCAGACCACCTCCATCGGCATCTACTCCGAAGGCAGCATCCATTTTTCCCGCGAGATCCCGCTGGGCGGCGACAGTATAACCCGCGACATCGCCTACGGCCTCGGCACCACGATAGCCGCCGCGCAGGAGATAAAGGAAAAGCACGGCGCGGTGCTCTCCAAGATCATCGAGGAAGAGAGCCCCATCACCATCACCAAGCTCGACGGCCGCACCAAGAAGGAAGTGAAGCCCCGCGAGCTGCTGGACTTCATCCAGCCGCGGGCCGAAGAGACTTTCGAGAAGATCAGCCAGGCCATCCAGACTTCCAGCTACCAGGACCTGCCCGGCGGCGCCATCCTGACCGGCGGCGCGGCGCTGCTGCGGGGCATGCCCGAGGCGGCCGAAGTGATGCTGGACCTCAGCCAGTCGCGCCTGGGCCTGCCCGCGCAGGAGCTGCTGCAGTGCCCGGAAGAGTACATGACGCAGCCTTACGTGGGCGCGGTAGCGCTGGTCTGCTACCCGTACCTGAAGAACTGGACCGCCGACGTGTCCGTGCCGGCCCGCGGCGGCGCGATGGAAAAGAAATTCTGGCGCTGGTTCAAGGACCTTTTTTAACGCGGTCCGGGGGCGCGGTTTATGTCTGAAAACAGGATACGCTACAACAACGATTTCCGCGACCGCGAGGCCGTGATCAAGGTGATCGGAGTCGGCGGCGGCGGCGGCAACGCCGTGAACCGCATGGTGGACGCCGAGATCCGCCTGGTGGAGTTCGTCGCGGTCAACACCGACGCGCAGGACCTGCGCCGCAGCAAGGCCCCCAACCGCATCCAGATCGGCGAGACCCTGACCAAAGGCCTCGGCGTCGGCGGCGACCCGTCCAAGGGCGCGGCCGCCGCGACCGAGTCCGTGGAACTGCTGCGCGAGGCCGTGGCCGACGCGGACCTGCTGTTCGTGACGGCGGGCATGGGCGGCGGCACCGGTACCGGCGCCGCGCCGGTAGTGGCCAAGACCGCCAAGGAAACCAATCCCAACGCGCTGGTCATAGGCGTGGTCACGCGCCCCTTCGCCTTCGAGGGCAAGCAGCGCGCCGAGCAGGCGCAGGCCGGCATCCACGAGCTGAAGACCCACGCCGACTGCCTGCTGGTCATCCCCAACGACCGCATCCTTTCCGAGGCCAGCCGCACCACCAGCACCGAGGACGGCTACCGCCTGGCCGACGACGTGCTGCGCCAGGCCATCCAGGGCATCTCCGACGTGATCACGCGCGCCGGCGCCATCAACGTGGACTTCATGGACGTGCGCCGCATCATGAGCAAGTCCGGCGAGGCCCTGATCGGCATCGGCAGCGCCTCCGGCCTGGACCGGCACATAGAGGCCGCCAAGAAGGCCATCCATTCCCCGATGCTCGAGAGCGCCGTCATAGACGGCGCCAAGGGCATCCTGGTCAATTTCACGGCGTCGCGCGAAGTGATGATGGTGGAAGTTCACGAGGCGATGGAGTACATCAGCAAGAACGCCAACCCGGAGGCCCTGATCAAGTACGGCCAGGCCTTCGACGACACGCTGGGCGACGAGCTGAAGATCACCGTGATCGCCACCGGCTTCACGGCCAAGCGCCACGACCTCGCGGGCGAGCTGGTGCGCCGGCGCGCGCTGGACCGCAGCGGCAAGCCGCGGCGGCCCGACGAGGGGGCGCCCCGGCTGGAGCCGGCCGCCGCCGGAGAAGACCTGGAAAAGCCGGCATACCTGCGCCGCGACCGCGCGCGCAGGCTGCAGTGACGGGGTGGGGGTAACACAGTTATGGCGATAAATCTCAACCTGCTGCTGAAAGTGATGGTGCAGAACAAGGCCTCGGATACGCACATCCGCGGCGACTCGCAGGTGTTCCTGCGCATCCACGGCAACATCACCCCGATCAATTCCTCAAACATGACCGAGAAGGAAGTGCAGGACATGGTGGCGCCCATGCTGACGCCCCGCCTGAAGAAGATCTTCGAGGAGAAGCACGAGTGCGACTTTTCCTACGACGGCGGCGAACTGGGCCGCTTCCGCTTCAACGTGTTCCTGCACAAGGGCCGCACCGGCGTGGCCATCCGCCACATCCCGCTGAAGATCCCCACCTTCGAAGAGCTGCGGATGCCGACGGAATCGATCAAGAAGATCCTGACCAACGAGCGCGGCCTGGTGCTGGTGACCGGCATCACCGGCTCCGGCAAGACCTCCACGCTGGCCGCGATGATAGAATACCTCAACTCCACCTGGGACGCGCACATCATCACCATCGAGGACCCGATAGAGTTCTCCTTCACCGAGAAGAAGTGCATCATCAGCCAGCGCGAGATCGGCTCCGACACGACCAACTTCGTGGACGCCCTGCGCGCCGCCATGCGCCAGGACCCCGACATCATCCTCGTCGGCGAGATGCGCGACCTGGAGACGGTCTCGGCCGCCATTACCGCCGCGGAGACCGGCCACCTGGTGTTCGGTACCCTGCACACCATGAACGCCGTGCAGACGCTTTCGCGCATCGTGGACCTGTTCCCGCCGCACCAGCAGGTGCAGGTGCGCATGCAGCTCTCGGAGAGCATGAGGGCCATCATCTCCCAGCGCCTGCTGCCGTGCACCAAGGGCGGCCGCCTGCCGGCCGTGGAGATAATGACGGCCACGCCGCACGTGAAGAAGATGATCGCCGAGAACACGCTGGACGCCGTCACGCAGGCCATCGCCAAGGGCGGCTTTTACGGCATGCAGACTTTCAACCAGTCGCTGGTCAAGATGCACAAGGACGGCCTGGCCAAGCTCGAAGATATCCTGCAGGCGGCGTCGAACCCCGACGACGTGCTGCTGGCCATCAAGGGCATAGAGCAGGACATCAACGCCAAGGCCTAGGCCTGGCTGGATCTAGAGACAGTTCCCGGAGGGACTATGTTCGCAGAAGGCTATATCGGCATCGCGGGGATCATCGGCGTGGGCAAGTCCACGCTGACCATGGAGCTGGCCAAGGCGCTCAACTTCGAGCCCGTGCTCGAGGAGGTGGGCGGGAACCCGTACCTCGAGGGCTTCTACGGCGACATGAAGCAGTTCGGCACCATCATGCAGATCTGGCTGCTGAACCACCGCTTCCGCCAACACCGCGAGTTCGTCAGCCGCATCAGCCTCGGCAAGATCCGCGGCGTGGTGCAGGACAGGACGATCTGGGAAGACACCATCTTTGCCCGCATGCTCAACCGCCACCCCGACAAGATCATCTCGGACATGGATTACAACACCTACCTGGACCTGTTCGACAACATGGTCCTGCGCGAGATGGTGTTCCCGCAGCTGATGATCTTCCTCGACTGCCGCGTCGAGACCTCCATCGCCCGCATCAAGTCCCGCGGCCGCAACATGGAGAAGAGCATCGACCCCTATTACCTGAAGAGCCTGCAGGAGAACTACTACGAGTTCATCGAGGAGATGGAGGACGCCGGGGTGCGCATCCTCCGCCTGAACTGGGAGAGCTACCAGCCCATCAGCGAGGTGGTGCGCCTGGTGCACGAGTATTCCCTGAAGCCCTCCAATTTCACCAAGTGGGTGCGCCCGCTGCGCAAGATGGGCATGGACAACGCCGCCAACCTGCCCAACAAAGTGGCGGTGGCCCGCTGATGAGGCCGGACGGCATCGTCATAGCCATAGACGGCCCGGCCGGCGTCGGCAAATCCACCGTCGGCAAGCTGGTGGCCGCGCGCGTGGGGTACCGCTTTATCAGCACCGGCAAGATGTACCGGGCGCTGGCCTGGCAGGCCCTCGAGCGGAGCCAGGACCTGGAAAGCGACGACGGACTGGTTAAGCTCGCCCTCTCGCTGCGCTGGGACTTTCCCAGGGGCGCCGGTCCGGAGGCGGACATCTGCCTCGACGGGCGAAAGCTGGAGCTGGAGCTGGTGGAGGAGCGCGTCAGCAAGGCCTCCTCGGCCATCGCGCGCCTGCCCGGCGTGCGGCTCTTCATGAAGGAGATGCAGCGCCAGGCCGGGCTGCGCGGCGGGGTGGTGATGGAGGGCCGCGACATCGGCACCAACGTTTTTCCCGACGCCGAACTGAAGATCTACCTTGACGCCTCGGCGGCGGCCCGCGCCAAGCGCCGGGTAGGCCAGTTGCGCGAGCAGGGCCTGCCGGCCGATTACGACGAGATACTCGATTTCATAAAGAAGCGCGACGCGCAGGATTCAGGCCGGGCGGTCAACCCCCTGAGGAAGGCCGACGACGCGAACTACGTGGATTCCACCGAACTGCCGCGCGACCGGGTGGTGGCCGCCATCGTCGACCTCTTCAACCTCGCCACCAAGAAATACTGATGCCGGCCGAACCCCATAAAGAACGCCCCCTCCTGCTGCTGCTGGTCTACCTGTTTTTCAGGACTTTCTTCAGGCTCTTCAACCGCATCAGGGTGGAAGGCCTTGAGAATATCCCGCCCACCGGCCCTCTGATAGTCGCCTGCAACCATCTTTCCAACGCGGATCCCCCGGCGCTGCTCTCGTACCTGGCCCTGGTCCGCCTGCCCAATATCATCGCCAAGAAGGAGCTGTTCTCCATTTTCCCGTTGAGCTATTACCTGCCCCGCTGGGGGGCCATCCCCGTCGACCGGGTCAGGGAAGGCGGCGACCTCGGGGCCCTGCGCGGCTGCCTTACCGCGCTCAAGCGCGGGGGCTGCCTGGTTATCTTCCCGGAGGGGACGCGCGCCAAGGGCCGCAAGCTGAAGCCCAAGCCTGGCGTGGCGCTGATGGCCCACAAAGCGGGGGTCCCGGTGCTGACCGCCCGCATATTTAACAGCGAAAATTTCTCAAAATTAGGTAAAATAACTATTAAATACGGTTCTATCCGGACTTTCGAGCCGCCCCCGGACGGGGACCTGAAGGCCGCCTACGCCAGATTTTCAGAAGCTGTGATGTCCGACATCTTTTCGATAACAGAGGAGCAGTAGCCACATGGAAACCAACCAGACCCCCAACCCCGACCTGGAGAACGAGCAGAAACCGGAGCCGGGCCACGACGAAGAAATCTCGATGGCGGACCTGCTGAAGGCCGAGGAGAAGGTCTCCGAGAAGATCCAGTCCCGCGGGATAGTTTCCGTGAAGGTGGTCCAGGTCACGGCGGACCTGGTGCTGGTGGACGTGGGCGAGAAAAAAGAGGGTGCGATCCCGCTGATAGAATTCCAGGACGAAAAGACCCCGGTGCCCGGCGACGAAGTGCAGGCCGTGCTCGATAAGAAGGGCGGCGAGGGCCGCTACACGATGCTGTCCCACCGCCGCGCCCGCGAGCGCGCCGCCTGGGAGCTTACGAAAAAGCTTTTCGAGGCCAAGGAACGGGTGAAGGGCAAGGTCACCGAACTCGTGAAGGGCGGTTATATCGTGGACATCGCCGGGATGCGCGCGTTCATGCCGCTCTCCCTGTCCGAACTGGGCGGCGCGCACAAGCACTACCTGCCGCCGAACGCCAAGATCAAGTTCTATATCACCGACTTCAACGAGCGCGACCGCAAGGTCGTGGTCTCCCGCCGGCAGGTGCTGGAGGAGGACGAGAAGCTGCGCCGCGGCGAAGTGCTGGCCGAAGTGGCCCCCGGCGGTGTGGTGCGCGGCGTGGTCTCCAAGGTGACCGAGGACTCGCTGCTGGTGCGCTTCCAGGGCATAGAGGGCGTTGTGCGCGCCGAGGACGTGGCCTGGAAGGACCCCAAGGAAGCGCTGAAGACCTACAAGCGCGGCCAGCGCGTCAAGTGCAAGGTGCTCGCCGTGGACAAGGCCGGCGAGAAGATAGAATTCGGCCTCAAGCAGCTGATGCCCAACCCCGTGGACATGCTGAAGCGCCGCTTCGCCCGCTTCGCGCGCGTGAAGGCCAAGGTGGTCTCCGTCGCCCCGGAGGGCGCGGTGGTGAAGGTCGGCGAGCACACCGAGGGCTGGGTCTCCGCCGAGGATTATGGCGCCGAGGGCGCGCCCAAGGAAGGGGCCGAGCTCAACGGCATCGTGGTCGCCATCAATTCCTCCAATTTCCGCCTCGTCCTCTCGGTGCGCAAAGCCGAGGAGCAGGAGGACCGCAAGCGCATGGCGCAGTACCTGAAGGGGGCGCCGTCGCTGACGCTCGGGCAGATCCTGCTCGAGAACTCGGAGGACGAAGGTGAGTTATGAGCAGCGTCCCGTCTTGAAGGACGCGCTCAAAAAACTGATCAACTCTTACGGAGCGCCGCTCGGCCTGGGTCTTATCATCCTGCTGGCGGCGCTTTACCTTTTACTGGCGCGCGGCCGGGGGCCGCTGCCGGAGTTCCCCCGCGAGAGGGGGGATTTCATGCAGGCCGCGCGCGCCGAGCGCCGCCTCGCCGAGCTGGCTAAGCAGGTGGCGCAGAATCCAGAAGACATCCGGGCCCTGGACGAGTCCGGGCGCCTCAAGTTCCAACTGGGCGCCCCGCGCTACGTGGAGGCCATCGCCGACCTGGAACGCGCCCGCGCGCTGGGCCTGGCCGATCCCAGGGCTTTCTATTACCTGGGCGTGATGTACCAGGCCGTGGGGCTGTACGATTTCGCGGCGCAGGAATACCGCCGCTTCCTGAATAATTTTCCCGGCGACGCCGAGGTCCGCATGCTGCTGGCCAAGCTGTACTACAGTTCCGGGGACTATCCCGGCGCCGTGCGGGAATACGAGGCGCTGCTCCGGGACGGTGCAGGCGACCCGGTGCTGTTGGAGAACCTGGCCCTTGCCCGCTGGAAGAACAAGCAGGACCCCGCCGCCGCGCTCGCCGAGCTGCGCTCCAAGGGCGCGCCCGGGGCCTTCCTGGCCGATTACGCCGAAGGGCGCATCAAGTACGAACTTAAAGAGTATCCCGCCGCGCAGGCCCTGCTGGCGCGCGCCGCCTCGGCCGCCCCTGGGGCCGGCGCCTTCGCCGACCAGGCGGCCCTGTACTGGCTGGCCGGGGATGCGGCATACAAGAACAAGGACGCCGCGGCCGCGCGCGGCTACCTGCTGGAGCTGCTGAAGGCCAGCCCCGGCCACGAGGAAGGTAAGGCCCTGCTGGCGAAGGCGGAGAAGGCCCTCGCCGCCGCCGAGAAGGCCCGCCTCGCCGCCGAAAAAGCCGCCGCCAAGGCCGCGGCGAAGAAGAAGAAATAGCGCCGGGGGCGCCGCCCGCCTCGATGAGAATTCCCTGTCCGCTGAAATTACTCTCCGCCGCCCTGCTGGCGCTGCTGGCCTGCGCCCCCGCGCGCGCCGCTGACGAGAACAGGGTGATGGTCCGGGACTTCGACTGGAAGGTCTACGCCACCGAACACTTCGACATCCACTACTACGCCGAGTCCGAGCCGTGGCTGCCCTACGCCTCCGGCGTGCTGGAGGACGCCTACCGCCGCGAGTCGGCCGACCTGAACCCGGGCCTCGTAAAGCGCATTCCTTTTTTTCTCTACGCCACGCAGAACGACATGCAGCAGACCGCGGTCACGGAAGTCTCAGACGGGGTGGGCGGCCTGACCGAGCCGTACAAGGACCGCTTCATGGTCTGGTCCGACGGCTCGCGGGGCTGGCTGAAAGACGTGATAGAGCATGAGTTTGCCCACGAGCTGCAGTTCAGCGTGCTGATAGACGGCTTCTGGAAAAGCGCGCGCATCCTGAAGACCTACATCTACCCGCTGTGGATGATGGAGGGGATCTCCGAATACGAGACGGGGCTGAGCGACTACGCGGTGGAGAAGCTCTATATCCGCGACGCCGTCCTCTCCGGCGGCCTGCTCCCGCTGGACCGGCTAAACCAGTTCGCGCACCTCAAGCCCCACCAGACCACGCTGGCTTACAAGACGGGCGCCCAGGCCATCCGTTTCCTTGCCGAGCAGTACGGGGAGGACAAGCCCCGCAAGATGCTGGAGCTGTTCCGCAGCCGCTACGACGCAGGTTCGGTCCTGAACCCGCTGATAGGCGCCGACCTGCAGACTTTCCAGGCCAAGTTCGCCGAGTACCTGGAGTTTAAATACCTGGCCGAGGCCAGGGACGAGCGCCTGCAGGAGCCGGCCACCTACGGCGAGCGGCTCACCAGCGGCAGCGACACTATCCCGGAGTTCAGCGTCAGCCCCGCGCCGTCCCCGGACGGGAAAAAAGTGGCCTTTCTTTCCACGCGCTCAGGGCATCCGCCTGAGATCCGCGTCAGGGACCTGGCCACCGGCAGGGAAAAAAAGCTGGCGGCGCTCTCCGCGGGCGCGGAGAATATCCCCTACGGCCGCTTCACCAAGCCGCTGCGGTCGCTGGCCTGGTCTCCCGACGGCAAATACCTGGCCTTCTCCGGGCAGAAGAACCACCGCGAATACCTTTTTCTCTACCAGCAGGCCACCGGCGAAGTCTCGCGCGCCGCCGTGACCGGCTTGGCGGAGGTGCGCCAGCCGGCCTTCTCTCCCGACGGCGCCAAGGTCGCCTTCGTCGGCATGCAGGGCGCCTTTAACGACCTCTTCGAGCTGCCCGCCGCCCGCCTGGCCGCCGGGGGAGAGATCCCGCTGGCCGCGGCGGTCCGCCTGACGGACAGCGCGCAGGACGAGGCCTCGCCGGCGTACGCGCCCGACGGGAGCCTGGCTTATTCCTGCGAGGTGGCCGGCGCCACCGCGCCGGTGCGGGCCCTGTGCCTGCTGCGCCCGGGCGGCGCGCCCGAGGAGATCCGGTTCCCGGGCGGCAGCGTGTACGACCCGGTCTTCGCCGCAGACGGCTCCGCGGTATATTTTATTTCCGACGCCGGCTATGACTTCGAACTTTACCGGCGCGAAAAAACCGGCGAAACCGCCAGACTGACCCGCACCCTGGGCGGCATCTTTACCCCGGCGGTCTCCGGCGGCAAGGTCTATTTCTCCGCCTTCCGGCGCGGCGGCATGGACGTGTACGCGGCGCCGCCAGAGAATTTCCTCTACGAGGCCGTGCCAGGCTCGGCCGCTGCGCCGGTACCGTCCGAAACTTTCGAGGTGCGCCCGTCCACCGGCGACTTCAACCCTTACCGGTTCAAGGCCTCCACCGACCTGTTCTTCCCGGCCTTCCTGTTCTCGTCTCCGGGCGGGCTGTTCTGGATGAACTACTGGCAGGCCTCGGACATGCTGGGGCGCCATAACCTCAGCTTCTTCCTGAACTACAATTCCGGCGCCGAGTTCCTGAGCCTGCAGGCCGCCTACTCCTACGCCCGCTGGCGCATGCCGCTGTTCCTGCAGACCACGGCGCTGACCTACAAGGGCGTTACCAACTCCGCCGGGCTGGAGTACGACAAGAGCTACGGCCGGCACGCGGCCGGCACGGCCTGGCCGTTCGACCGCCACCACCGCGTGGAAGCTTTCGTGCTGTCCAAGAACGAGAAGAACGTCTACGGGGACATCGGCTACACCGAGCGGCTGCATACCAGGGCCCTGCAGACCTCCTTCATCCGCGATACCGTGGACGGGCTCTACCTCACGGCCGTGCGCGGCTCCCGCTCCGAACTGTCCTGGCTGACGGCGGGCGAGCGCGCCGGCGGCAATTTAAAGTACGACGTCTACCTGGCGCAGTACCTGAAATATTTCCCGCTGTCCAAGCGCGCCGCCTTCGTCAACCGCTTCATCGCCGGACGCAGCACCGGCCGCGACCGCCGGGCGTTCGACTTCGGCGGCCTGGGCGGGGTGCGCGGGTTCTCCAGCACCTCACCGCTCAACGAGAAGCCGGGCGTCCTGCTTAACAACGCCGAGCTGCGCGTGCCGCTGGTGAAGGACATGAACTATTATATGTGGTTCATGTTCCCGGACTTCTACTTTAAAGGCATCTACGGCAAGCTGTTCATGGATTCGGCCTACGGCTGGGAGGACGCCGCCGACCTGCGCGGGTTCGGCGCCTCGCGCATCCGCAACGCTGTCGGGGCCGGCGTCAACGTGCACACCTTCGTGCTGCAGGCCTTCCAGCTGGTGCTCAGCTTCGATTACGCGGTGCGGACCTCGGATGGCGGGAAGATCTTTTACTTCTATCTGGGGCCGTTATTTTAAGGGCGTTTTTTGCTAAAATTCCATTATGAAGAACATGAAAAAAGTGTCTTTAGCTGTAACCCTCTTTTTCGCGGCGGCTGCTTTCGCCGGCGCCCAGACCGCAGTGGATAAATCCACGAAGCCCGCAGTGAAGAAACCCGCCGCCGCTAAACCCGCCGCGAAGCCCGCCGCTAAACCGGCCGTAAAACCAGCGGCCAAACCCGCCGCCACGGCCCAGCCGGCCAAGCCGGCGGCGCAGCCAGCCCCCGCGGCGGCCGCCCAGCCCGCCGACCCCTTTGAAGACGCGCTGGCTAAACTTAAATCCAAAGACCCCGCAGAGCGCCGCCAGGCGGCGGCTTACCTGGCCCAGGCCCGCAATCCCAAGGCCGCCCCCGCGCTGCTGGCCGCCCTTTCAGACGACGCGTCCCAAGTGCGCCAGGCCGCCGCGGACGCGCTGGGCATGCTCAACTGGCGCGAGGCCGCCCCCAAGCTGACGGAGCTGCTGGCGAAGGACGCCGACCCCGCCGTGCGCCAGCAGGCGGCCATCTCGCTGTCCTACATCATGGACCAGAGCGCCGGACCGGCGCTGGCCAAAGCCCTGAAAGATCCGCAGCCGTCGGTCCGCTACGCCGCGCTGCACACGCTGGGCGTGCTCGGCTACAAGGCGGCCGAGGACGAAGTCATAGCGCTGCTCTCTTCGGAAGACGCCAACCTGCGCCGCGGTGCCATTGCCGCACTGGGTCAGTTCCAGTCTAAAAAGGCCGCCGGCCCCATAGCCGCAGCTCTTGACGACACGGACCAGTACGCCAGGATCGAGGCCGTAAAAGCCCTCGGCGCCATCGGGGAAAAGTCCGCCGCGCCTGCGCTGGTAAAGCTGCTGGATAAGGCGGAGCCGGCCCAGGTTCGCGCCGCGGCGGCCATGGCGCTGGCCCGGATGGAAATGAACGACGGCCTTATGACCGCGTATGAATTTGTGCGCTCCCCGGAGATCAGCCTGCGCAGCCAGGCGCTCAACGTCATAGCCGCCGTAGGCGATACGCGCAGCCTGCAGTTTATCGAGGAAGCGATCACCGCCGAAACCGATCCGGCTAAAAAGAACATGCTGGACTTTACCCGCCAGCGCCTTGCCCTCAAGCTGAAGACGCAGCCGAAGTAGGCTGCGCCGCCGGCGGCCCGGAGCGGGCCGCGGCTGCCGGACAATGGCAAAGAAAAGCCCTAAAAAAAAGCCAGCCGCAGCTCCGGGGCCGTCCCCGGAAAGCCGGCCCGTGTCCGCTGCCGCGCCTGGGGAG
This sequence comes from Elusimicrobiales bacterium, assembly GCA_028688015.1. Lineage (GTDB taxonomy): Bacteria > Elusimicrobiota > Elusimicrobia > Elusimicrobiales > UBA9959 > UBA9959. The sequence continues at coordinate 27,984 of JAQTZB010000001.1, forward strand.
GGGGAAGAGCCGCGCAAGGCCGCCCCGCTGTGGCTTCTCGCCATAGTTCTTATAATTTCCGGCTACGCCATGCTGCATAAAGTCGACCCGGGCGGCCGAAACGCCTGGGCCGCCGCCGCGCCCGCCTGCCTGCTGGCCGGCTACCTGCTGATCATTCCCGCGATAGTCTTTACCTACCGCCGCTGACCTCTCTGCCGCTTAAAAAGCGCCCGGAGGGGGGCAAAATAGCGCTAAATACGCTTTATCGCGCTGATTTTCCCGTCTTGGCGGGGGGAATTGCATTTTATCGAGCTTTTGGCGGGTTTACCGGCAGGCAAGCAGGCTTCAGGCCGGCATTGATTTTGCTTGAAGGGTAAAAAGGCGCCGTTTTGGCTATATTTTGGCTGCGGCGGCTTTGCCGGCGCGCTTTGTATCCGTAAATAGCCGGTTTTTGCCTGCTTTTTGGGCTTTTAGATCAAGCTTTCCCTCTCTGACCCACCACAGAGGGGAACCTTGGCCGCCCGGCATCTCTTTTTGTGCTATTTTCCCTCCCCTGTTTTCTCCCCGTAAAATCTTTGTGGTGTTTCGCGGAGTCCCTGCCCCGGTCTTTTTGGGCTTCCCGGGCTCTTCATGGTATTTTCGGTAGAGGCCCAAAATAGCCTGCCAGCCCCCTTCCTGGGCTCTATCCAGCTTGATGGTGTTTTCCAAAAGCCAAAAATCAGCCTGATTTTCGGCTTATTTGCCTCATGGTATTTACAGAAATGGCAAAAACAGGCTGTTTTTCGTGCATTTTTAGGCCCTCCGGGGCCCTTCTATAAGGTATTTATGGGGGGCGGGGGGATTGCGGCTGCCCTGGCCCTTGATCGCTCCAGGTCCCCTCTCCGGGTTTTTAAAAGTTGGCAACTATTTTGATTTCAGGTTTCCCTGGCTTTTTGGGCTCCTGATGGTATTCCTGAGCCGGGCCGCTTTTGCTGAATTTTGCCTGTTTCCTGGTTTCGCGTTTTTAAAAAGTTGGCTGATTTTTGAAAATCCGGATCTGAAGTTGCGTCCTGGCCCGGGTTGCCGGGGAGTGAAAATGCTGCTAGTTAATAAAAACTATAAATGGTGTTGATTAATTGTAAATAATGCTTATAAAACAACAACTATTTAATAAATGCTAAGTAAGATTGTTGGTGTGCCCCTATTCTGTGGCGGGATTATTAAGTTAACATAATATATCTTATCGTAAGTTATATCCCAGGGCGCAAAGATGCGCCATCTTCGTGGTGTTTTTGGCCGTTTTCTGGTGTTTTGGCTGCTGCGCCGCTGTTCTGTCGCGCGGTGCCTGCCGGATCTTGTGCTCGGTTGGATCTGCTGTCTTGCTGATTGCCTGTCTTGTTGCCTAAAACCGCCTGGCCGCCTAACTGTCTGTCAAGTGTTGAGCTTCCTGGCTTCTATCCAGGCTATCTCCAGGCCGCGGTCGGTTATCTCGTAAGTCCTGTTTCTCTTGGTTCCGGAGGCCTTGATCAGGCCTTCTTTTAGGGCTTTGGTGAGCACTCTGTCCAGCCTTTCCGGGGCATAGCCGGAGGCCTTTACGGCCTTGGATAGGCCTATGGCGCTGAGCTCGCGACTGCCGCTTAACTGGTATTCGGCGGCCAGCAGCAGCAGGGCGGCGGTGCCTGCCTTTACTCCTAAATGCTTATTTTTCAGGGTGGTAAGGCCGTTCTTGGTGTCCGCCAGGGCGGTCCAATCTGGCTCCCGGCCCTGCTCTTTGGCGTCTCCGGCTGGCCTGCCTGGGTCTTTGCGGGCTGTTTCTCCGGCCGGCAACGCCTTGAGGAAGCCTTCTTTTTCGCTCAATATGAACTCCGCGGGGCCTTCGGCCTCGAATTCGGCTCCTGACGGGTGCTTGATCCTGAGTTTATAATTCATAAGGGTTCTTCTATTGTGCCTTTATGCCTGTTTTGGCTTGCCTGACCCTTTTCCTGTTCTTTATATGTCAATAGTATAGCATATAAATTATCATATGTCAATATATGGCAGTTATATGGCGGGCATATGTCAACATGTGTTGATAACCTGTCAACAACTTGCCGGCGAATCTGCTCAGACTGCGGCCCCCGGAGCCGGCCAGGCCCGTTAGGCAGTATATGGGCGGCCTGATCCCCGTTTTTAAGCTGTTTATCGGCCGGTTTTCTGCGTGATTCTCAGCATTTTATGCCTGCAAAACGGTTTTTGGTGGCAGAGTGACAGGCCGCCGGCGGCTTTTCGGGCCTTTCTGCGGCCTTTTTTGTGTTTCGGGCGGGGGGAGCAGGGGCAAAAAGGCCGTTCCTCCCCCCACCCGGCTGGCCTGGTTTCCGGGCTTTTTGTTCCCTCCCCCCTGCTCCGGGGCGTAGCCGGGCGGCAAAGAAAAAACCGGCCAGGGGCCGGTAAAAAGCGCTGTTTTATATGTAAAAACCGCTAGCGCGGTGAAAAATTAACGAAGCCTTGTCAGTTGCGTCAGAATTTGGCCGAGATAGCCCCGTACACGAGTTTCACCGGCCCGCTCTGGGGGTACAGGCCCAGCGGGGTGAAAACGGCGTAGACGGCGTTTATGTGCAGATTCTCCCCCATCGGGTAGGTGGCCTTCAGGTCCAGCTCGCTGGCTATCTGCAGGGAACCGTCGGCGGCGTTCTTGGAGGCGCGGAACTTGTAGAGGTCCGCGGAGATGGTCAGCTTCTTGTAGGGCAGGTCGGCGCCGATATTGATGACGTTCAGGCCGGACACGCCGGTGGGCAGGCCGTTGAGGGTAGACGAGGTCTTGGCCATGTCGTAAAGGGTGGCCCCGGCTATGGCGCCGTAGCCCTTGCGCTCCAGGCCGCTGAACTTGCCGCCGAAGGCCGGGAAGAAAGCTTTGTCGGTGGAGGACGCCGCGCCGGGGTTGCCCGAAGAGCGGCCGTAGCCCAGCCGCAGCCGCGACGGCCCGAAGAAGGCCACGTCCTGGTTCCAGGCGCCTTTGAGCATGAAGGCGTGCGCCTCGTACTTGCCGGTGCCGCCGCCGGCCAGCTTGGCCTCGCCGCGCTGCACCACGGCCTCGCCGTCGAAGGAAAGCTGCTTCTGGCTGAGGAAGTAGCGCACACCTGTGAACTTCTTGGTCTTGGACAGCGCGTTGAACAGGATGTCCTGCGAGGCGCCGTCGTCCTTCTCCCAGAAATGGTACACCTGCCACAGGCCCTCGGCCGCCGGGTAGTAGGCCGTGCCGCCGTAAATTTTAAGGAAGCGGTCCGTAACGAAAGGCCTGAAGACGAACAGGTCCGCCTTGACGCGCTTGTAGGCGTTCTCTATCTCCAGCCGCCCGCCGGAGAGGCCCAGGTCGCCGCCGGCGAGGGTGATGCCCTGGCCCAGCGTGAAATCCTGCCGCCCGATGGTGGCGGTGATGTTGGGCCGCAGGAATTTGTAGATCCGGACATAGGCCGAATGCAGGAAGGGCGTGCCGGTGTAGTTGGGCAGGCGCGCGGCGGCTTCGTCGAACTGCGGGGCCAGCGCGGTGCCGGTGGAGGCGCCCAGGCCCACGCTCTGCAGCACTATGCCCACGTCCATCGTGGTGTCCTGCGTCTTCTCCAGCTTGATGTTCTTGATGACGAAGCCCAGCGTGGCGTTCTCGGTGAGCAGCGGCTGTGACAGGCGCTGGTTGCCGTAGATGAGGTGCTGGTAGTTGGCGGCCTTTATCTCAACGTTGGAAGAAAGGTCCAGCTTGGTGGCGCGCGCGGGCGGTACCGCAAACAGGGCGGCGGCCGCGGCGGAAAGGGCTATAAGCGCTGGGCGTTTCACGGTTTTAATTATAACAAAAAAGTTTCCCTTACCGGCGGGGCAAATAAAAACCCCGGGGCTTTGGGGCCCCGGGGCTCTTATCGTTCAGTAACTTTTCAGTTATTAGAACTTCACGCTGAGGGCGGCGCCGACCAGGGTGGTCATGTCGTCCTTGGCGGTGGCCTCGTCAGCGGCGTACTTGGCGTACTTGCTGTCGGGCATGAAGGCGGCGTAGTAGGCCTTCAGGGTCACGTTCTCGTTGTGCTTCCACATGGCGCACAGGTCGAGCTCGTTGCCGATGGTGTCGGTCTCCTGCGGGAGGGCGGTGCTGCCCGCGCCGGCGGAGGCGACTTTCTCGGTCATCCCGAAGTGGTACAGCTTACCGCCGAGGGTCAGCTTCTCGAACATCGGGGTGTTCCACATTGCGCCCAGGTTCCAGGCGGTCAGGTTGCCGATGCCCGCGTTGCCCTTTACGCCGTTCCAGATCAGGCTGGGGCGGTAGTCGGAGGCGATTTCCATGAACTGCTCGTTCTTGGAGACGGAGGTCTTGTCGCCGGAGCCACGGGCCATTTCGCCCATGAATATCCATTTGCCGACCAGCTCTATGTCATACTTCGCGCCGGCCAGGAAGCCGGTGCCGGTGTAGTTCTGGTCGTTGTTGTGGTCGTGGCCGTAGTTCTTGGCCAGGATACCGTAGTAGTCGAAGCCCATGAACTTGCCGGTGCCCTTGACGCCTACGATGTCCAGCATCTTGTCGGCGGTCTTGGCGCCCGCGACGTTAGCGGCGTCCTGGTAGTTCTTCTGCTCGTAGATGAAGGCGCTGATCTTCAGCGGCTCCATCAGGTCGTAGCCGCCCACCACGCCGACCAGGTCCTGGTCAGTGTTGGGGTTGGCCACGCTGTTGGCGGCGTTCTTGGCCGTTATCGCGTGGATGGTCAGCTTGTCCTTCGCATACCAGCCGGTCCAGCCGTCTACGCCGATGGCGCCGGTGAACTGGTTGACCGCGAGCACGCCCGCGGTGGTGTCGAAGTTGGACATGCTGGTGCCGTAGCGCACGATCAGGTCGCCCTCTTCGCCGTAGTACTGGCGGCCGATCTTATGATCGATGCCGAGTACGCCTTTGAGGTTCAGGTAGGCCTGTTCCATGAAGAAGCCATCGGCGGTGCCGGCGGCCACGGACTCGCCCGCGACGCGGCCGTACTGCTGGTTGCACTTAACCGCGGACACAACGGCGTCCACGTCGTCGGTCAGGTTGAAGCCGGCATTGAGGATGACGAAGCTGTCCACGTCGCTCGTTTTGTCGGCGGCGTCGGAGTCTTCGTCCTGATCATTGCTGGTGGCGTAACCGTTGACGATTATTTTGCCATCGTACTTGAAGTCCTTGAGCAGTTCGGCGTTGGCAACGTTGCCAACAAGCGCGACCAGCGCAAGCATTGCTATTACTTTTTTCATTAACTCTCCTCCTGTTTTGTCGTAAGCCCGTTTCCGGGGCTTAGTTACCGGGCCTTGCGGCCTGGTTACTTAACTCTCCCCGGAAGGTTTTGAATCTTCCGGGTAGGGCCTGCCCCCTGGGGGGCCTACGGCCTTTCGGGAGAAGCGCCTTTCTAAATCGGCGCTCCGCTCGCCCTTTTGGGGCCGGGCGGTCTTCCCATTTTAAGCCCGGGAAGCCTCCTCTACAGAGCAAGGTAATTATCACAAAAATCACAATTCGATGTCAACTATATTAATATAATAAAGAAAATTATATGCCTTATATGTCAAACGCATGACATATATCAAACGGAGCCAATAAAAAGCCCGGTCGGTTGACCGGGCTTTTTTGCGGCTGGTTGTGTTTATTTCCTGACGGGCTGAGGGGTCAGCATGGCCTTGGCCTGCATGGCCCAGGAGGTGTCGGGGTAGAGCAGCACTATCTTTTCGTAGGTGGCCTTGGCCAGGTCTTTAGCGCCGGACATTTCCTGCACGCGGGCCAGCGAGGCGTGTACCTCGGGGGCTATGAAATGCTCGGGGTACTGGGCCAGGAAGTCCGAGTACTGCGCCATGGCGCCAGGCAGGTCGGCGTCGGCTTCCTTGCTTTTGCCAAGGCTGTAGGCGGCGAAGGGGCCGAGCTCCTTGTTCTTGGCCACCTTGGCGAACTCCGCCGCGGCTTCCTTGAACTTGCCCTGCGCGAAGAAGATGTCGCCCTTGGTCAGGGTGGCGTAGGGCGCGGCGCTGGTGCTGCCGAAGGAGGCCGTGATGGTATCCAGCTGCTGCTGGGCCGCGGCTATGTTGCCGCCGTAGCCGGTCTGCTGCGCCATGAAGAGGTTCTTCCAGGCGGTATCGCGCAGGCCGCGGTAGTGCATGAAGAAATACACCCCGAAGATGGCCGCCGCCACCAGGATGACCAGCGAGCCGATGAAGGTCTCGCGGTTCTTGGCGATCCAGCCGAGGGCCAGGTCGAATTTTGTCGGGCCGGTCGCTTCTACTTTACCGCCGGCTATCCATGTTGTGTCGGGCATAATTCTCCGTTTACTGGTTAATTGTTTTCTGAATCCGAGTGCCCTCTAGAGGAATCGAACCTCTATTTAGAGTTTAGGAAACTCCCGTTCTATCCGTTGAACTAAGAGGGCCTACTTACGCACCCCTCGCGCTGCGCGCTCGGGCGAATGACGCCGGGCCTTACAAGGTGCGGGCCCGGGTGCTCTACAAGGGGAACCTGCGGTTCCCCGTTTCGTCGTCGCTCGGCCTTCGGCCTCGCTGAACCCCTCCCTTCAAGGAGTTCCGACCTTACTTCATCATCTCTGGTCGCGCTTGGTCGCTGCGCTGAACCACCCGAAGATGAAGTACTGCAACTTACTTTTTAAAGAACAGAACTAGTATTTTATCAAAGATACGATGTCGCGGTCGCCCAGTTTGGCGCGGCCTTTCAGGAACTCCAGCTCTATCAGCATGGCCACGCCGGCCACTTTGCCGCCCAGTTTCTCCACCAGCTCGCACACCGCGGCCGCGGTGCCGCCGGTGGCCAGCACGTCGTCCACCACCAGCACCTTCTCGCCGGGTTTCACCGCGTCTGCGTGCATCTCAAGCGTGTCCGTGCCGTATTCCAGCGCGTACGAGGCCGCCACCGTCTTGTAGGGCAGCTTGCCCTTCTTGCGCACCGGCACCAGGCCCGCGCCCAGCGCCAGGGCTATGGGCGCCGCCAGCAGGAAGCCGCGGGCTTCGATGCCCAGCACCTTGGTCACGCCGGCGTTCTTGTACGCGGCGGCGAAGGCCTGCACCAGCTCCGTGAATGCGGCGTGGTCGGCCAGCAGCGGCGTGATGTCCTTGAAGATTATCCCCTTCTTGGGGAAATCCGGCACGTCGCGGATTATAGACTTCAGTTTAACGCTAAGAGCTTCGGCTGTGACTGACATAAATCTCCCCCGTTATTTTTTTCCTTTCTGCGGCTTGCGCGGCTCGTAGGGCTTGGTCGGTATGGCGTCGCCCAGGATGTCCGTCTTGACCTTGGGCGCCTGCCAGCCCGGCTGCAGGTTGGTGTGGTCCGGCTTGCGGCCCAGTTCTATCAGGCCCATCTTGGCGGCCACCCTGCGCAGGCGCAGCAGCGCGCGTTCTTCTATCTGGCGCACGCGCTCGCGGCTGAGGCCAAGCTTCTTGCCTATGTCGTTCAAGGTCATGGGCGTCTGGCCGGTGAGGCCGTAGCGGTATTCCACTATCATCCGCTCGCGCTCGCCTATCTCCACCAGCGCGTCCTTCAGTTCGTCGTGAAGGCGCAGTATGGAGATCAGGTTGTCGGGCGTGGAGGACGCGGCGTCCTTCAGCGTGTCGCCCACGGTGTCGTCCATGCCGTCGCCGGAAGACAGCGGCGTTTCAATGGAGGACAGGCCGGTGACGATCTCGGAAGCGTTGAGTGCGGTGCGCACCTGGTTGGCGTTCCAGTGCATGTGCTTGGCCATCTCGGCCATCGTCGGGTCGCGGCCCAGCTTGCCGTGCATGTTGTCCCACTGCTTCAGCCACTTGCGCAGCGCGGTCCACGCGTGCGGCGGGATGCGGATGGTCTTGGAATTCTCTTCCACAGAGCGGCGCACGTACTGTTCCACCCAGTAGGAAGCGTAGGTGGAGAAGCGGTAGCCCTTGCTGGGTTCGAACTTGTCTATGGCGTGCAGCAGGCCCAGGTTGCCCTCTTCCACCAGGTCCATCAGGTCGGCGCCCTGGTACAGGAAGCGCTTGGCTATCGGGATCACCAGCTTGAGGTTCAACTCCATGATGCGCTCTTTGGCGCGGCGGTCGCCGCGCTTCACGCGCTTCCACAGCTCGTGCGATTCCTCGCGCGAGATCTTGTGGTCGATCTGGCTGATCTTGCGGATGTACTGGTTGGTCGAGTCGATGTTGATGTCGCTCAGCTTTTCCTTGGCCTTCGCGGGCGAGAGCGCCTCTTTGGGGGCCTCTTCCTTTTCGGACTCTTCGTTCTCTTTTTCTTCAGCCATTGGGTTCCTTCTTTAAACGGTAGGTTTGATGTAAAAATCTTTTTCCGCGCCGTCCTGGTCCAGCATCTCCTGCGTCTCGGCCTTGTCCACCCGGGCGAAGGGATGGCCGCTCTTGAGGTCCTTCAGGAAGCCGTCCAACGCGGGCACGCCGCCCTGCGCCTCCCCCTCCACCGCGCCGTCCGAGGCGTTGCGCACCCAGCCGGTGACCGCGTGGCGGCCGGCTGTCTCTTTTACGAACCAGCGGTAGCCCACGCCCTGCACGCTGCCGAAGACTCTGAAGCTTAAACGCATAATAAATTACCCCGCGTCTACAATGATACTAAAATGCCTATAGGCTATCAAGGCAGTATTGACAACGCAATCCCCCCCGAAAAGCGAAACCCGCCGGGCGGGCGGGTAGGGCTGAAATTAGGATCGGGGCGGTGAGATTTGAACTCACGGTCTCTCGCACCCGAAGCGAGCGCTCTAGCCAGCTGAGCCACGCCCCGATAAAGCTCCGGGTACTGCGGGGAATATGATAGCAGAAATCGGCGCCAAAGTCCACCGCGCGCCGGGCGTCAGCCGCCGTTGCCGGTGAGGGTTTCTATTATCTTGGCGGCTATGTCGCGCGCCGCGTGCGGGCGGGCGTGCTCGGCCAGCGCGCGCGAAGCGTGGGCCAGCGTGGCCGGGCTGTGCAGGTAGCGGCGCACCAGCGGCTCCAGCTCCTCCGGCGAGCCGGCGGTCTCGGCCAGGCGGTGGCGGTACAGGAAAGCGGTGTTGCGCTCCTCCTGGCCGGGCAGCGGCGAGTAGATGATGAAGGGCCTGGCCAGCGCCATGGTTTCGGCCAGCGTGACGCCGCCGGGCTTGCCCACCACCAGGTCGGCCGCGCGGTAGTAGTCCGCCGGGTTGTCCGTGAATTCCACGAAGCGCATGGAGCGCCGCGAGCCGGAGGCCTTCTCCGCCTGGCGGCACAGGCGGCGGTTGTTGCCGCAGAGCACCACCACCTGCAGCCGGCCGAGCAGGGGCTTGAGCGCCAGCGCGGCCTGCAGCAAATCGCCCAGCCCGCGGCTGCCGCCGGTGATGAGCACCGTGAACTGGTGCGGCGCCAGGCCCAGGGCCTTGCGGGCCGCGGCCTTTTCCGGCTGGGGGCCGGTGAATTCCTTGCGCACCGGGATGCCGGTCTGGAAGATGCGGTCGGCCGGGGCGCCTTTTTCTTTAAGCTGGGTCGCGGCGCCGCGCTCAGGAGCGAAGTACGCCTTGACCCCCTTCGGGGGCCAGTAGGCGTGGGCGCAGAAATCGGTGAGCACGGAAAAGAGCGGCATTTTCGCCAGCCGGCGGTTCTTGGTTATCAGCAGCGACGAGAACGCCTGCGTAGAGACGGCCGCGCGGATGTTCTTCTTCAGCAGGAGGTCGGCCAGCTTCTGAGACGAGAACGGCAGGATGGCCTCGCGGAAGGCGGTGGCGGCCAGCGCCACGAAGTCGTTGTCGTAGACGTATTCCCAGAGGGCCGGGGTTTTGCCCAGCAGCTGCAGGTAGGTGCGCGCCACGAACGGGCCGAAGTCGGGGTAGACCTCGGAAAGGTTTATGAAGACGGGCTCGATGATGCGGGGCGGTAAAAACTCCGCCACGGCCCGCGCCGCGGCGTAATGCCCCGACGGCGCCGCCCCGTAGATCAGCGCCACTTTTAAAGGATAACCCTGGCCCGCCGTCTCCATGTTTTGATTATACTAAACGAACAGGCCTGGCACCCGAAGGCGCCAGGCCTGCTGTCTCTCTATCGCTGCGGTTTTCCGCCCCGAAGGGCGAAAGCTATTTAAGGGCGTCCGCCACCTTGCCCACCAGCTTCTCGGAGGGCTTCAGCGTTTTCTCGCCTGGCTTCCACTTGGCCGGGCAAACCTCCGCCGGGTTCTTGTAGGTGTGCACGAAGGCCTTGAGCTTGCGCTCCAGCTCCGCCATGTCGCGCCCCACGTTGTTCAGGCTGACCTCGGCGCCGGCCAGGACGCCGTCGGGGTTAATGATGAAAGTGCCGCGGTAGGCCATGCCCGACTTGTAGTCGTAGGCGCCCAGCGTCTGCGCCAAAGCGCCGCGCGCGTCGGAACCCATGCGGTACTTCACGTCCTTGAGCAGCCGCTCCTGGGCCTGCCAGCCCATGTGGGTGAACTTGGTGTCGGCGCTGACGGACAGCACTTCCGCCCCCAGCTTCTCCAGCTCCGCGTGCTTGTCGGCCAGGTCGGCCAGTTCGGTAGGGCAGACAAAGGTAAAGTCGGCCGGGTAGAACACCAGCACAGTCCACTTGCCCGCCTTGACCGCGTCCTCCAGGTGGAAGCTGCCGAACTGCCCGGCCACCGGCTCGAAGGTCTCCAGGTGGAAGGCCGGGACTTTTCCCCCCACGGTTATCACTTCTTTTTTTTCTTCGCACATGATTTTTTCTCCTTGCGCCCCGCCGGCTTGCCGCAGGCGGGGCAGACCCCGTAAAATTCCAAGTTGTAATGCAGGATCTTGAAACCGGCCGGCTTGCCCGCGGGAACGGGCGGTTTGGGCGGCGCTTTCAGGTCCGCTATGCGGCCGCACTTAACGCACATCAGGTGCGCGTGCCCGTCCGTGCAGGGATCGAAGCGGGAGCGCTCGCGGTCTATGCGGACCTCTGCTATCTCGCCGCGGCCGAGCAGGGATTCCAGGGTATTGTAGACGGTGGCCACGGAGACGCCTGGAAATTTCCTTACGATGCGGCGGTGCAGCTCCTCCACCGACGGGTGGGACTTATTCCCCTCGAGCGTCCGCAGGATCTCGGCGCGCTGGGGCGTCATCCGGAAAGGAGCCGGGGCCGCGCCCCTTTTCTTGTTTGGAATAGTTCTCATCAAGGAAATGATATCACATTGGAATGGTTCTTGTCAAGTGCGGAAGCTCGTGGTATAATATCAGGAAAGGAGCTCTATATGAAAACCGTGATCAAGATACAGGGCATGAGCTGCGCCGGCTGCCGCGCCGGCGTGGAGAACGCGCTGAAGCGCGTGCCCGGCGTGCTGGCCGTGGAGGTAAGCCTGGAGCGGGCCGAGGCCGCCGTCGAGCACGACGAAAAAAAGGCCGCCCCCGTTGACCTGAGGGCGGCCGTTGAAAAGGCCGGCTTTAAAGCCGTTTAGCTCACTTCTTGGATGGATCTTCCATCCTGCCCATGAAGAGCAGCAGCCCGCTCTTCGGGTCCTCTATAAAGAACAGGAACGGCCGGTTGGCGCGGAAGGTCATTATGCCCATCGGCATGGACTTCAGCCCCATCGCCACCCCGGTGGCCGCCGCGGCCTCTGTCCCCTCCTCGCTCACTTCCACGAAGGCCTTATGGAAGGCGTTCTGGATATACAAACTCTTGGTGCCGTCCATCCCCGAGAAGTCGGCCTTCTCGGTGAAGGCGGTGGGCATGCCCAGCCCGGCCAGCGCGGCGTTCAGCTTGAAGCCGGAGCTGAAGCTGAACTTGGGCAGGAACACCCGCACCTTTTCTTTGCCCAGGCTCTTGCGGATCTCGTCCAGCTTGGCGCCGTCCAGGCCCTTCTCCAGGTCCGCGGGGCTCTTGCCCTCCCGGGGCAGCAGCACCAGCATGGCCAGCCCGCCGCCCTTGTAGGCCAGGCGCACCGCCTGGAACTCGTCGTTCTCTGTATACTCGGCGTCGCGGGTACCGGGGGCGCTCATCATGCTCACCTTCACCTTCTCGCCGCCGGTCTTGGTAAAGTCGGCCTCGAAGGTCATATCCTTCTTGAAGGGCGTCTGCCAGGCCCCCTTGAAATAAACGGCGTTCACCAGCACCAGCCGCGTCAGAGCGTCCAGCGAGTCGGCGGGAAAAAGCTCTTTTATCCTGCCCTTGGTCTTGGCGGCGGTCCAGGAGTTGATGTCCTTGCGGGCGGCCTCGGTGCGGCCCCTGAAGTCGGTGTTCTTGCCTTCGCCGGAGTAGAACTTTTTAAGCGCCCGCAGGTAGTCGGGCAGGAAGTTGTAGCCCTTCTGCATCCAGAAAGAATTGGCCTGGGTGAACTCGGCGTCCCTGGCGGCGGCGGCCAGGGCCTTCTTCTGGCGCGCCGCGGCGGCGCGCAGGTCCCCGGCGGCGGCCGGGTAGCCGAAGACGGAAGCTATCTCGGAGGCGGTGTCGCCCTTGGCCCCTTCGTAGGTCATCGCGAAGGCGGTGTACATGCTGTAGGGCGAAAAGAACACGTTGCCGGGTTTGGCCGCCTCGGCCGCGTAGAACTTGAAGGCTATCTGGTTGGGGTCCGCGGGCGCGTCAGCCGCGCGCAGGCCGCCGGCGGAAAGCAGGGCAGCCGCGCAAAGAATGTATTTCATGTTTCCTCCTAATCTCCCGATACCGATATTCTACAACAAACGGTAAATAAAAAAGACCGGCGCTGTTAACGCCGGTCTTTGTTTCAGCCCGCCTCATCGGGGCGCCGGGAATTGAACCCGGAGTCTTTCGCACCCCAAGCGAACGCTCTACCATTGAGCCACGCCCCGGTGGCGCGGGCCGAAACTGAATACTTATTATACCAAAAAATAAAAGGCGCGCAGGTCACAGCTCTTTTATCAGCTGCCGCAGCTCTTTTTTAATCTCGTCGAGCAGGGCGCTTTTGGCGGGGCCCGCGGGCCGCCCCGGCTCGGGCTTGCCGGCCGCCTTGGCCTGCCGGCGTTTGGCGGCCAGGGCCTTGCGGGCCCCGTCGAGGGAATAGCCTTTAACGAACACCAGGTCCTTTATCTCCAAGAGCGCGTCTATGTCCGCCTTGGTGTAGCGGCGGTGGCCGCTCGCGAGCCGCAGCGGGCGCACCAGGCGGAACTTGGTCTCCCAGTAGCGGATAGTGTATTCCGGCAACTGCGCGGCGCGCGAGACCTCCCGCATGGTGAAGTAGGTCTTCTCGGCCATTACATCCCGATGGTGAGTTTCTTGGACGGCTTGAAGCGGATGCTCTTGCGCGGCCCCACCATCACGCGCGCGTTGGTCTTGGGGTTGCGCATCTGGCGCGGCATGCGCTCCTTCACCTTGAAGGTGCCGAAGTTGGAGATGACCACCTTGCGGTTTTCGCGCAGGGCCTCCCCCATGATCTCGAAAGTCTTGCAGACCGCGAGCTTCGCGTCGCGCTCCGTGGTCAGGTGCTTGGTAAGTTCCCGTATCAGGTCGAGCCTATTCATCGTCCTTTTCCTCCCCCTCTTCCGTCTCCCCGTCCTCTTCTTCCTCGTCGTCCGCCGAAGGCCCCTGCTTGGGCCCCCCGCCCAGCAGCTGGCCAATGATGTCGTTGGGCTTGAGGTTCTTGAGGTCGTGCTTGAATTTGGTCACTTCGTCCTCGGTGATGGGCTTGCTGAGCACCTGCGTCTTGCCGAAGACTTTCTCGTTGATGAAAATGGGGCAGCCGAAGCGCACCGCCAGCGCCACCGCGTCCGACGGGCGCGAGTCCACCAGGCGCACGTTGGCGCCGCCGGGCTCGGTCAGGTGCAGGCTGGAATAGTAGGTGTTCTCGACGATGTCGGTGATGCTCACGCGCGACAGCGTGAGGCCGAGCGTCTTAATGACGGAGAACAGCAGGTCGTGCGTCATGGGGCGCGGCGACGGGTAGCCGGACAGGCGGATGGCTATGGCCTGGGCCTCCATCGGGCCTATCCAGATGGGCAGGATGCGCGTGCCCTCTATCTCGTCGAGGAAGATGATGGATTCGGTAAGGCTGGTCGCTATGGAATAGATGCGCACTTCCACGTCGCCGCCGGAGTTGTCCTGTGTCATTCTTTTTTGGCGCCTTCCGCCGGGTCCGACTCTTTCTTGTGCTGGAAGGAAAGTTCCGCGCCTTTCAGGATGCGCCTGATGTTGGCGATGTGCGTGTAGAAGATCAGCGCGCAGACCGCCAGCGCCAGCAGCGTGAACGGCCGCTGGTGGTCCTTTGCCAGGATAAAGCAGAGTATCGGCAGCGCCACCGAGGCCGCCATGGACCCCACCGAGATGTGGCTGGTGATCGCCACCGCGATGCCGAACACCACGAAGGCGCCGGCCGTGGGCACGGGCAGCAGCGCCATAAAGACGCCCGCGGCCGTGGCCACGCCCTTGCCGCCGTGGAAGTTGAGGAAGACGGTCCAGATGTGGCCGGCTATGGCCAGCGCGCCGGCCGTCACAGGTATCCACCAGTGGCCCTTGCTGAAGTCCGTGGAACCGGGGATGAAGAAGTACTGCGCCGCCACCCAGGTGGGGCCGTAGCCCTTCAGGAAGTCGAAGAGGAAGGTGGAGATGCCGGGCACCTTGCCCAGCGTGCGGTAGACGTTGGCCGTGCCCGGGTTGCCCGAGCCGTGCTTGCGGATGTCTATGCCGTGAAGCCGGCCTATGAGATAGCCGGAAGGGATGCCGCCCAGGATGTAGCTGGCGATGAAAAGCAGGGCCGTTTCAAAATGGGTCATTAAAGGAATTATATTAACCATGAATTCCGCAGTTCAAGCATTTAATTCGTAAATTAAGCGCTTTTTCGCGGAAGGGGCCGGTTTTGGTCTAACTGAGGGCTTTCTTTTTCAGCCGGGCGTAGTTTTCGGGCGTGGCCTTGAACTTCAGGGTAACGCCGTCCTGTCCGTAGTCGGCCGCCTTTACCAGGCAGCAGGAATAAACTTCCTTTATCAGGCCTTTCGCCCCGGTGGGAACTACCAGCTCGTAGTCCCCCCAGCGCGCGGCCAGGGCGGCCTCGCAGGCGGCCAGCAGGCGGTCTGCGCCCTTGCCGGTCAGCGCCGACATGAAGATGGGGCGCATGCGCTCGGGTGCCCAGGCCGACACCGCCGGGTCTTTAACCGCGTCGGCCTTGTTGAAAACGTTGAGCACCGGGATGCCCTTGATCTCCAGCTCCTCCAGCGTGGCCTTCACGGCCTCGTGCTGGTCCTTGGCGTCGGGCGAGGAGAGGTCGTGCACGTGCAGGATCAGGTCGCTGTAGCGGATCTCTTCCAGCGTGGCGCGGAAGGCGGCTATCAGGTCGTGCGGCAGCTTCTGGATGAACCCCACGGTGTCGGTGAACAGCGCCCAGCCGCCGCCGGGCAGGCGCACCCGCTTGGTGGTGGGGTCCAGCGTGGCGAACAGCTTGTCGTCGGCGTAGACGTGGGAGCTGCCGGTCAGGCAGTTGAGCAGCGTGCTCTTGCCGGCGTTGGTGTAGCCCACAATGGACACCTGCGGCATGGGCACCGCGTCGCGCTGGGCCCGCTGCGTGTGGCGCTCGCGCCGGATGGAGTCTATCTCTTCTTCCAGTTCGGAAATTTTTACGCGCAGCTCGCGCTTGTCGTACTCCAGCTTTTTCTCGCCGGAGCCGCGGCCGCCTATCATGCCGCGCTGCTGGTCCATGCTGCCGCCCTTGCCGCCCAGGCGGGAGAGGGCGTAGTTGAAGCCGGCCAGCCGCGCCTGCAGTTTGCCCTCACGGGTGCGGGCCCGCATGGCGAAAATATCTATGATGAGCCGCGGCCGGTCGGCCACGCTGACGCCGAGCGCGCGCTCGAGGTTGCGGCCCTGGCCCGGGGTGAGCTCCTCGTCGAAGATGACCGCCCCGGCGCCGGTCTCTTTGACCAGCGCTTTCAGCTCTTCCACCTTGCCCGAGCCGATCAGCGTGGCCGGATTCCAGGCCTGCACGCGCACGCTGATCTTCTGCAGGGGTTCCAGCCCGGCGGTCTCGGCCAGGCGCCACAGCTCGTCCAGAGAGGTGCCGCCGCCGGGGACGCCCCGGCTGCGCTTCAGTTCCGCCGCTATTAAAATTACTTTCATGCGTTCAGGATCTTCTCCGCCAGCGCGCCCGGGTCGTAATCCTCCGGCTTTTCCAGCTCCAGGCGCAGGGTATTGCGGTAGCGGGCGAACCAGGTGTTCTGGCGCTTGGCGTAGGCCAAGGAGGCCGACACTATCATGCGGATAGCGTCCGGCTTGCTGACGCGGCCGGCCAGATAATCGAGCATCTGGGGGTAGCCCAGCGTCTTCAGGCCGGGGCAGTCCTCGGGGTAGCCCTTTTCCAGCAGCGCGCGGGTTTCGGCCTCCCACTCGTCGAAGCGCGCCACCGTGCGGCGCTTTATGCGCTCGGCCAGCAGCTCCTTGGCCCATCTGATGAAAACGAATTTCCCGTCGTGAGCGGGCAGAGAGTCGAAGAACTTGCCCGTCCACAGCTGCGAGGCCGGTTTGCCGGCCAGCCGCGTGATCTCTATGGCGCGCATCACGCGCTGCACGTTGCCGGGCGGTATGCGCCGCGCGGCCTCGGGGTCCAGCGCCAGCAGCTCGGAGTAGAGGGCCATCTTGCCGCCCGTCTCGGCCAGGGCGGTCAGCTGCTGCCGCAGCGTCGGGTCGGCCGGGGGCAGGTCGTCCAGGCCATTCCAGTAGGCCTGCACGTAGAGGCCTGTGCCGCCGGCCATGATAGGCACTTTGCCGCGCGCCCAGATCTCGGGCAGCAGCTTCTTGGCTTCCTTGACGAAAGTGCCCGCGTCGCAGGTGGCGCGCGGGTCCAGGGTGTCCACCAGGTGGTAAGGTACGCCCTCCACCAGGTAGAACTTCCCGGCGGGCGTGTCGGTCCACGCGCCGTGCGGCTTGGCGGTGCCGGCTTCCATCAGCTTGTAGGTCTGCTTGGAATCGGCCGAGACAATCTCGCCGCCCAGGCGGCGCGCCAGCTCCAGCGCCAGGTCGGTCTTGCCGGAGGCGTTGGCCCCCATCAGTGTTATGGGTTTAAGAGGTGTTAGAGACATTCCTGATAATAGAGAGCGGCCAGTGGCTTAGAAGCCGCCTGGCCGCCTAGGCGTCCGCCTGCCCTTACTTCTTCTTGAAGAGCGGCTCGTCCTTCTGCGGCTTGTTGCACAGGCCGTGGGCCCGGCAGGTCTCCACGCAGACTTCCGGCAGCTTCAGCTCTGAGCGGGTGTCGCAATCGGTGTAATCCTCGGCCATCTCGTTGATGCGCTTGCGGTCGTCGTGGCTGATGGCGCTGAAAGAGATGCCGTTCATGAACACGCCGCCCTTGTCTTTTACCCAGGAGATCTTGCCGGTCACCGGCATTTCCTTCACGCCGTTGAGCTTGAGCAGGATGTTAAGTTCTTTCGTGTGGGGCGGGGCCATGAAGGTGATCAGGCGCATGCCGCCGGCGGAGAGGTCCGCCAGGATGGCGGGCTGGGGCACGGGCTTGCCGTGGGCGTCCTCGGTGAAGAACTCTATTTCCACGGGCTCCAGGATGCCGTGCAGGATGGGCAGGCGCACATGCTCGCGCCTTTCTTTAAGTACCTTGCTGATTTTTTTGGTCATTGTATTTTCCCGTTTAAAGTATTTTTTTCGGCCCCGGAGACCAGTACTTCGGCCATCTGCCCGGGCGTCCCGCCGGCCTTTACTCTCACGGCGAAATTCCCGGAGGCACGGCCATATGTTTCGGTCTCGAAAAGAACTTCCTCTATTTTACCAATTCTTTCATTTAATACAAGCCGCGAATTTTCCTTCACCGCGGCCAGCAGTTTTTCCAGGCGGGTCTCCATGACGGTTTCGCTTATGGCGGCGGCCATTTCCGGCTTGTCCGTGCGCGGCGAATACTTGAAACAGTACGCCAGCGAGAAGCGCCCTTCTTTGACCAGCAACAGCGTGTCTTTGAAATCTTCCTCTGTTTCCCCCGGGTAGCCCACAATGAAGTCCGTGGAGACGGCCAGCCCCGGCGCGGCCGCGCGCAGGCGCTCCAGCAGGGCAAGGTAACCGGAGCGCGTGTAGCCGCGGCGCATCAGTTTCAGTATCCGGTCGGAGCCGCTCTGCACCGGCAGGTGCATATGGCGCGCCAGCTTCGGTTCAGCCGCCAGCAGCTGCAGAAAGGCGTCGTCGAAGTAGATCGGGTGCGGGCTCATGAAGCGCAGCCGCTGCAGCCCCGGCAGCGCGAGGACTTTCCTTAAGAGTTCGGAGAACGTGGTCTTACCGTACTTATAGGAATTAACCGTCTGCCCCAGCAGCACTATCTCTTTGGCCCCTGACTTAAGCTTGTCGGCCGCGTCCGCCAGCACCGCATCCGGCGACAGACAGACAGCGGGGCCGCGCACGGCGGGCACTATGCAGTAGGAGCACTTAAGCGAGCAGCCGCGCATTATTGTAGTGTAGGCGGTCTGCGGCGAGCGGTAGATGTTCTGGTGGGAAGTCTCGGTTTCCGGGGATGGCCCTAGCTGGGCGATGAGCGAATCTTCGAACTGCTCTATGGCCTTGGCGCCCACCACCTCGTCCACGAAGGGGAATTTCTGCTTGAGGTACTTCCCCCCCAGCTTCTGTGCCGCGCAGCCCACCACAAAAAGTTTGCCGTCCGGGCGCTTCTCTTTCCACACGCGCAGGCGGCCTATCTGCGAGATGGCCTTGTCTTCGGCCTTCTGCCGCACGGTGCAGGTGTTTACCACCACGGCATCGGCCTTCTTGATATCTTCGGTGAGCGCATACCCGCGCCGGCGAAAAGCCGCCGCGATGTTCTCCGAATCTGCCTCGTTCATCTGGCATCCGAAAGTAATGATACAGACCTTCCGATTCGAACCGCTCTGCGGGCCGCAGGCCCGCTGATTTTGCTGTTTCTGCATTTTTTGTTTTCCTCAAAAAAATAATAATTAAATGGCGCAAAAAATTCTGCATTTCGGAGTTTTTTGCCCGAGATTTTGATGTTACTGAACACCAGGTTGAGCAGACGCTTGCGCTCGCTGGGACTAAGCTGTTTCTGCCCCGGTGCTACGTCGGAGACGTAGCTACGGGCCATCGCGAGATAGTCCGCGAATTTTTCGCGGTCTATCTCGCGCAACTCGTAATAAGCGGCGAGTTTTTTCAGCTCCTCGCCCTCCTTCATCAGATCGCGGTTCTTCTCCTCAAAAACTTCCTTGGACATGAGGTTTTCTATGTAGGCGTCGGTCAGCTTGCCCTGTCTGGCCAGGTTGGCCTTCAACTTCTCTTTTACCTCGTCCCGGGCCTTTTTTTCGTCCTCCGTGGGCGGAGGGGCCGGCAAAGTCATGTTCGTCCATTGGCTCTGTATCTTGGGGTTACGGAGCATGGTTTCCAGCAGCTCGGCCACCTGCGGTTCCAGTTCCTCGGCCTTTGCGTTGGCGTTGCCGCAGGCTTTATAGGCGCTGGACCGCGAGGTACAACGATACCATTTCTTGCTGGCCCCGGTGCGGTGGTTGGAAACGATGGTCGCGCCGATATACTTGCGGTGGCACTTCTCGCAATAGAGCACCCCGGACAGAACGTACTTCTCGCTCCTGGCCTTGCGGTGACGCACACCCTTTTCAGCGAGGATTTTTTGCGCTTGCGCAAAAACCTCCTCGCTGATTATCGGTTTATGCCTGCCCTGCGCCACTATGATCTTGTCCGGCGCGTTCTTAACGTACTTGTAGCCCTTGGGAGTCTTTTTGGTCTTGTCGTAGTGGTGGGCGTTCCAGACCAGCTTGCCGATGTATATCCGGTTCCTGAGGATGTCCCCTATAACCTTTGAACCGAAATAGTTGCCTCTGCGATTCTTTAAGCCTTCCTTGGCTAAGGTGCTGCCTATGCTCCAGGTGCTGTGCCCCTCGTTGTACATGGCGAAGATGCGCCGCACAACCTCGGCCTCGCTCTCCACCACCTCAAGCAGCTTGGCCGGCTTGTTGTAGACGTAGCCGTAGGGCGCGAAGCGCGAGCCCTGCCAGTTGCCCTGCTGAACGCCTTTGACCATGCCGGGGAATACGCGCTCGGCTATGCGGTTGCGCTCGAACTCCGCGAAACTGCCAAGCTGCTGGAACATCAGCTTGCCGGCCGAGGTTGTGGTATCAAAGGGTTCCCCCGCCGACTTGAAGCCGACCTCATATTTGGATAACTGATCCACCAGGTGTAAAAGGTCTTTGAGGTTGCGGCTGAACCTGTCCAGCTTGGATACCAATACAAGCCCGAACTTGCCGCCTTTGGCGTCAGCCATAAGTGCGGCAAGCGCGGGCCGGTCGGACGAATAACCGCTAATGCCGTTGTCTGAGTAAACCTTGTAGACCTCAAGGCCTTCGCGCTTAGCGAAAGCTTCAAGGGTTTCCCGCTGCACCTCAAGGGAATAGCCTTCCCTGGCCTGGTCTTCCGTCGAGACTCTCAAGTATAGGGCTGTTTTCATGGCTACCTTATGGTTTCCTTCCACTTCTTAAGCTTGCGCATGTCCGCCTCGGTGAATACCGGGAAGTCTCTGTAATCGCGTCCGGGTTTTGCCCAGCCGCGCTTGATCCAGTTGTAGAGGGTCTGCCGCGTTATGCGCAGCAGTTTGGCGGCCTCAACCATGTTGTAGCGCTTCATAGGTAAATTATACACCATTTTACACCTGTTGGGAGTCCGCCGGGGGGCGCGACCAAACATTAACAGAAAAGCCCGCCAGGGCCGAGCGAATGCGAGGCCGGGGCGGGTTTTTAATAAACCAAGGTGCGCCCCCCGGCGTGGTGTTCGGGGACATCAAAATCTCGGGCAAAAAACTCCGAAATGCAGAATTTTTTGCGCCATTTAATTATTATTTTTTTGAGGAAAACAAAAAATGCAGAAACAGCAAAATCAGCGGGCCTGCGGCCCGCAGAGCGGTTCGAATCGGAAGGTCTGTATCATTACTTTCGGATGAACTTTGGCTCCGCTTACATCGCACCGTTCATCCGATCCTGAAAACATTGTACTGCTGATCTTACCCGCGAGAAGCCGCTCGCGGGCTCGGCACTACGCGCCTTCGCTCCGCTCGCTCGCCGCAGGGTGGCCGCTTGCCGGCCACTATGCGGCTCCCCTGCCGTCTGGAAGCGGTAGGCCGAGCTTATCCGCGAGATGTCGTCGCAGGCGTGGCCACGCAGCGCGGCCCCGCACTGCTCCTTGCCGCGAGAAGCGGGTTCGCAAGGCTCGGCACTACGCGCCTTCGCTCTTGCTCCGCCGGTAGGCTGCATCTTATAACAACCTCCTTCTGCGCGGCCAGCCGGCCCCCAAAACCGGGGGCCTTGGCGGGCCGCTCCCGGGCCGCAACAGCGGCCCGTACAGCGCAGAATTTAATTCTTTTCTTATTTTTAAATTATGGCCACCGATAAGGATTTACCTTATTTCTGTTTCCCCTCTCCGAGTGGCAATAATTTTTAGGTAGGCTAGTCGGTGTGTTATGTGTCTATTTCAGATAAAGCGGTCAATACATTCTTCTGTTGTGCGGCAGTCTTGTTTTGAATCGCTTTGTATAGGAGTGAGAATAATATGTCTTTTGTTAAAAAATCAGGTTCAACGTACCATAGGGGATTGCCTCCCTGGCTCGGATAGCCGCATTTGTCTTTATCCCCGTTCCACCTTACGCCGAGGCAACGTTTTTTGTCGCCGTCGTAATTGCCCCAAATGGCAGAGTATTTCCCATCGTCGTATAAATCAATTATGTTTGTCCATTTCTTGGGTCTAACAGGCGTGGTTGTCATAGAAAGCCCCTTCGACTTATGACTACGCAGATTTTAAAATCACAATGCTTTCGCGCAATTCTTGCGCGGTGTCATGTAAATTCTCATGCTTCCATAGCTGGGCGGAACTCCGTAACCGTCTAATCGTCTGTACTTTTTCAAGTTGCCATCCTGTGTTTTCCGCAATATCTGCGATTATTAGGTCCACGGGGACAATAACACCGGCATAAGCGGATGTCGCGACAACAATTTTAAGGGTGGCATTTGTATTTGCCTTTGATTTTAAAGCGATTAATAGCCTCTCTAAGTCTTCAAAATACGCCTGTATCATCGCCGGGATGCGATTGCTCCATAAATCGTCTTTCTTCGCTTCGACTTCTTTTAGTATCTTGGAATATAAAACGCCAAAATCATTACGAGTTGGCCGTTCCCAATTCGCTTGCACATGCGAGCGAAGCGTCTTTAGCCGGATTTTCATTAGTTCCTGATTATTGGCGACAAAGCCTGAAAGGAAAAGTTCAGGACGATAAACATCGGAGTAATCAAAGGTGTTAAGATATGGCGGGGACGTGATGCACAGATCGAATTTTCGTGCGTCCTTGTATTCCGATAGGGTGCGAGAATCCATTCTGACAATCTTAGACAGTCCCTTTTGTATTGGGGCTGCTTCGAGGTCTTCTTCCATCATATCGCAATATGCCTCAAATTGTGATGTGAGGGATTCGACGTTGAAGCATTTGTAGCTCTTTAGTCTTTTGTATCGCAGGCACTTCCCATCTGGGTAAGCATTACAGTTCTCCATTGTTGCGCGCAACAGGGCTAAACGAAACAATGATTGCTGCCCAGAAGTGACTTGTTCTGTGGAGTCCCATCCACCGGCAAAAGATCTAAACACTGAACGGTTAAAAAGCCATTTATCTTTCCCCTTTCCCTCACAGAAAGTGGAGTAATCCTCTAACGGCGTTTTTAATGGATTCTTTAACCCTTTAAGAATTGTTGTGCGATTAGCCGCAAAACTTTTTATGTTTACCTGCTTTAATTTGGTTTGGCCGACTGTTCTGTCTAGTCTAAACTGAAACATTTTTTAGGCTAGTTCTGTTGACACTTTCAGCCTTTTCTCCTGCTTCCCACTCTTCATACAACCCTAGTCTTTTTAGCATTTCTCGAACAGCTTTCCTATGCAGTCTTTCGCCTTTTAGTGGCGCCAGACCGCGTTTTACTTCTTCCAGCATTTTCAACACTTCCTGCCTGTTTATGCGCTCTATCCCGTTGCACTTGTGATAGACAGTAGCCGAAGTCTTATAACCCAAAACAGCTCTCGGCTTCAAGTTGTTCAGCATCAGCATCCCTTCCCTGAGCTCTTTCTCAAGTCCGCTGTCTGAAACCTCATCTGCCACCGGGATCAACCAGTTTTTAATCTCGCGGTTGTCACGCTCGGTCCTGCCATTGGTCCATGGCGCCCTACGTTGCGTGGGATAACCAATTATCCCGTGCCTCTTCAGGAACGCCTGGAACTTCTCGCTCGTGAAGGCTGACCCGTGGTCATACTTCCAAACCAAAGGCGCTCTTCCCATGCAACTCACCAAGCCTTCCGCGTGCTCTACCACCGCCTCCGCGGTCTCCGGGCAGATGCCCCAGCCAGGCCTATACCGCGAATGCTCGTCTAGCGTCTTCAGCAACTTTCGCTTGCCGGGCACTTCGGTGAAGTCCGACGACCAGAATACGTCCCGCGCCAGCACCTTCGTTCTGCCCGTGTGCGGCGGCGCTTTTCTCGTCGGCCTCGGACCCCGCACTTCTGCAAGCACCTTTGCCACACTGCCGTGGCTCACGCCCACGACCGAAGCGATACTGCGTGTGTCCCACGTCGACCGGTTCTCCCGGTCTATCTCCAGGATCTTCGCGCGCACCGCCTCCGTGACGCGCCGGGCGCGGCCGACGGCGGCTTTGAACCTGCCGCCGGCCCAGCGCCAGTGCGTGCTGCGGCTCACTCCCCACAGCCCGGCGAATTCTTTCACCGTCGCCCCGCTCTCTTTTTCCAAAGACCAGTCACTTCGGTACAGTTCCCGCGTTTCTTTCAGCTTTTGCCGTTTTTTTTAATGTCACTGCCCCAGCCGTGGCGCCTGATTATCCGTTTCGCCACTCCCAGCACCAGCTTCAGACGGCTTTTCTGCTGCCTCAACTGCGCATTCTCCCGGGTCAGCTTCTCCACCTGCTCCGCCAGGCGCTTGGCTTCCTCCGCCGGCTCCCGCGCCGGCTTCGGCCCCGGCTTGCCCTGCTCCAATGCCATCAGCGACGCCTCCCTTACCTGTCTCATCCATCGGTAAAATAATTCCCGCGACACTCCCACCTGCCGGCACAGCTCCGTCGATGGCTCTTCCCTCGCTACCCCCAACAACACCAGCTCCAACCTCTCCACCGGGCTCGCCAACTTCGCCTGTGCCATTCTCACCTCCAAAACCTGATTCTACCTTTTCGGCCAGCATCACCTGCGCGTCTTTCGCCACCACACGCAGCTCCCGCCCGCCAATGTTGCCCACCAGGTATGTCGGCGCACTGTAGCCAGGCACAGGCACCGGCGAAGTCTCCACTTTCTCCGTGTTCGCCGCAATGATCTGCTTTACCTGGTCGCCCACTCTGTAGAACCGGTCCGAAGGAATCAGGTTGCCTATCCCCTGATGCGGCCGTTTGAAGTTGTAATACTCGATGTATTCCCCGATCTTTTCTTTAGCCTCCTCAAACGTCGACACCGGCGTCTTCTGCAGGCACTCCTGTAAAAGGTTGCGCCAGAACGACTCTATCTTGCCCTGTGTCTGCGGGTGGTAGGGACGGCTCCTGATGTGACGGATCCCCAATTTCGTCAGCATGTCGGTGAACTGGCTCTTGCCGCGCCAACTGTGGTACTGGCGCCCGTTGTCCGACAGCACTTCCTTCGGCATCCCGTGTTTCTCTATGGCCGCACGGAATACCTCCTGGACGTTGGCCGTGGTTTGGAAGCGATACAGTCCCCAGCCAGTTATAAACCGGCTGTTATCGTCCAGAAAACCTATCACGTAGACCCGGTACTGCCCCTTCAGCATGAAGGTCATGATGTCCGTTTGCCAAAGATCGTTAGGGTTCGCGCGCTCGAAGGTCCGCGCCCGGCTTGGCCGGTTTTTCCGTCGGAAACGCACCTCCTGCGGGCCGTGCCCCTGCCGTCGCAACAGTTTGCGCACCGTTTCGCGGGCCAGGCTTAAAAAGCCATGCCGGAACAGCACCCCCTGTACTTTGCTTATTCCGGCTTCCGGGTCGGATTTCAAAACTTCCCCGACCACCTGCGCGGCGGCCTGCGCTTTGGCGTTGCGGCTTCTGGTCGTGCTGCCGTTAGGTAACGGCTCCAGACCGGCCAGGCCATTTGCCTCATACCGTCTAGTCCAGCGGATTACCGCAACGGGACTCACTTTAAAAAGTTGCGACACTTCTTTTAGTGTGAGGCCCTTTTGCCGACTTTCCACTACCTGAAGCTTTTCCGATATGGAATACGTTTTGTTGACACTCATGACTGCCTCCTGTTTGTTTTACTTGGAGGCTGAAGTGTCAACAGAATTAAACTTTCAAATATGATTCAATTCTACTAGACGGGACACCAATAGTAAACTTAATTGCTTTTTGACGTCCAGAACCCCTCAAATATGTAACCGATCTTGAATCCCAGCGCGGACTTCAGCGTCCCCGCCTTCCCACCACCAACGTTATCCAGGTCTATGTCGGTAAGTCGGTAGAAAATATCAAAAGTCAGCCCTGTAGGGGTGTCGGCGTATTCGTCTGTCGTGTACAGTAACCCTGCGGAAATAACCGGCGCGGCGTAAAGCGTTGTGTCTGCCAGCCCAAGGTCAGCGAATGCCGACGCTGTGTATCTCAAAGGCTTTCCCTGGACTTTGGGAGTCATATATTCCATGCCAAGCAGGAGTTCCAGGAGATAAAACGTGTTTTTCCCGGTGCTGTTGCTGTCGACCTTTATGCTCTGGAGTTGCAACCCGCCGGTCCTGGAGAACGTCTCGTTGCCAACCGCCCGCAACCCAAATCCCCAAGGCTTTACGCTTTCTGTCCCGTCCCCGGAGATGTTAAGGTCCTGCGCCGCAGGCAGGATCATGTAATACTCATTGGCTGAAACCCATTTCCAGATTGGCTTGCTCTCAGCTGCAAAAAGAAATGGCGGGGTCCCGGCCAGCAAAAGGATTAGGATGGGAAATGATCTCTTCATGGCGTCTCCGTAACTAGTTAAACTTGTAAATACACTTCGAGCCGACTTCAAGCACTACGGGAATATTCTTATCATCCAGCATTAGCTTGAATGTCGGCGGATTCGCGTATTTCCTGTCCGGCGGCAAAGAACTTTGCCAGGTATTGAAATTAGCTTTAACTGCTTTTTCCATGTCCCGGAAGTAATAAGCCCACCTGTCGTGAGCCATAACAACGCGGATATTTGTTCCATTAGAGGCCATGCCTCCACCGATGGAGGTGTAAACCTTATTGTCAGACAACTGGACGCAAGCCTGAATGTGGGCTTTCCTGAGTTGCGCGTGTTCTTTCTCTGTGAACTTCTGGGATAGCCCGACGACACCTTTTAACTCATACGGAGCCAGTAAGTGCGGCCAGTTCTTCAGCATTTCCTCCAACAGCTGCCTGTTGGTCCATGATCCATGAGGCAGCACGGCAACCATGTAAAACGTGTCAGGCAGAACATGCGCGAATAGAAGCGGACCTGTGCGTTCGGTGAAGCCGGCGCGACCGACTTTAGTGCTTAGGTGAAGGTGGTGGAGACCCCAATCATTGAGAAGAGAATCGTTGTAGTCTAGATCGAGGAAAAACTTGCTGAGATGTGGTACTAAGGATTTCCCGGAGGCCGCTTTTCGTTCTATCTCGTCGATGGCTTTTTGATATTTTGCATCGCATGAGAACCCTTTGGCTTTATGCACCTTGCGCGGTTGTGGCGCGATCTCCCTCAATTTTAGATTGAGGTATTTTACAGCTACTTCAAATTGCGTGTCTTTAGGGTTTGTTTTAAAGCCACCTGCGTGAAGCAAGCCGCGGAGAATCTCGATCCAGTCGGAATATAGATCGATTTTAATATTTGGTGCTGTATTGCCGGTAGTCATCTTTTCCCCCTACGGATATTATGCCCGTTTTTGACGGGTTTATTAAGTACGCTTTGCTCTGTATTCCGCAGCTTTTAGCCGGGCGGCGGCGCGCCGGAGCGCGGCGTTGGCTTCGTCCAGGTCCAGGTCCGCCCCGCGCACGTTGATGCTTTCCTTCGCTTTCTTGTGCGCCTGCCGGGCGCGTTCTTCGTTGACCTCTTCGGCCAGTTCCGCTGCTTCCGCCAGGACCATCACTTTGTTGAGATGTATTTCAGCGAATCCTCTAAGGACGGCGAAAACTTCTCGGTGCATTCCGTCGCGGTAACGCAGTATGCCCTCTTTAAGTTGCACCACAGAGGAGGCGTGCCCAGGCAGTATCCCCATCTCGCCGCCGAAAGCCGGGAGGGTGACCGAGTCCACTGCCTTTGCGTCAAGTGCGGTCTTCTCCGGGGTTACTATTGTCAGCAATAAGCGTGATTGGCTCATTTTCCCGTGAAAACTATCGCTATGCTTGCCATTGTTTTGAATCCGGCGGCAACGGCTTTATAGGGTCTTTTGCCTGCATTAATGTGCGCGACTAGTGCCTTGGCTGTTTCCATAGGTGTTTGTCCTGCTGCCAGCGGCAGCATTATGTTCCAGCCTGCCACATGGTCAATTGTACCGTCGGGCCGCATATACCGGAAGATAGAGAGCCATATCCCAAGGGTGCCAGCAATGCTGCCGTCGTGCCTGCCGGTAGCTATGCCGGATATTTCCGCCCTGCCGGGCTTGCCGCCGACCGTAACAATATTGCCCGAAACCTTGATCTTCTGTGTTTTATCGTATGACGAGGCATCAAGTGTTGCTCCCTTTTCAAGTTCAATTGCCGGATCGTAAACTTTGCTTCTGGTTTTTCTTCTCATAAACTCTTCCTCCGGGGACCTGTCTTCCAATTTATGCCTGACTTTAGAGCGCGCTTTCAGCTTCTGTGGTCAGCCTGTTTAAGATATTTTCCAGTTCCAGTGCTTTGGCTGCTGCATCGTCCGCAGCGGAAACTATAAAAGGGGCGCCGTATACCGCTTCTACGCGGCTGAACGGTAATGGGAACTGATACTTATCCCAACTGCGGATGATCCTTTTCCTCGACAGCGCGCAGGCCGCGGGAATTATCGGCAGGCCGGACTTTTGCGCCAGAAAGATGACGCCCGGGTGCATCTTATAGATTGGGCCTCGCGGGCCATCCGGTGTGATGACTGCCGAGTGGCCTTGTGCCGTGGCGCGTAATAGGCCCCGCAGGGCCAAAAGACCGCCATGGCTGCTGGAGCCGCGCACACAGTTAAAACCAAAGAATCCAAGAAGCCGGGCCATGTACTCGCCGTCCTTGCTTTTGCTGACGAGGCAGCACAGGTTCTTGTCGCGGTGCAGATATATCATCATGGCCTGCTGGCGGTGCCAGAGCGCATAGATTACGGGGCTAGCGTATCTGTCGCAACCGGTTATATTTACCCGTGCAGTTCTGCCTGCGAGCTGGAGGTAAAGACAGGCCAGGCGGGGCAGCACAGCGTGAGACGGTGAAGTTTTATATAGCGGTTCGCTCATGAGATATCAGCCTGGAGGCGGTCCTTATTCGCTTTTCTTTTTCACCGGTGGACATGTGTTAAGCAACTTGTGCAAAAGCGCTGCAAGGTTCAATGCGTCGGCGGGTTGCTGCAGGAAACCTTTGACATTAGGCTCCTGCCTGATCAATTCTTCTGTGGCTCTGTCTATTGGACGGTTGGCTAGCAGGATTACCGGGATACTGACTGTGTCATCGGTCTGAAGCTCACGCAAGGTTGCATAGCTGTCATGCGGATTCAGGGCAAGAAGTATCAGCGCAGGGCGGAGTGCCCTGGCTTTGTCCATGGCTTCGCTATGGGAATCCGCCTTTTCTACCGGGAAACCTTCCTTGTGGACTATATAGTACAGCAGCTCCCAGAGCGTCTCGTCGTCTGAGGCAATGAGAATTATCTTGTCTTGCGGGTTTCCGCGGCCGGCGGCGGCGTTAGAGTTATTTGTCATAGGATTTGGTGGTCCTCGTAACCGTTATTTCTATCTCTCTGGTGTCTGTACCGTTTTTTGAAATCGCTTTTACGGGCAGGTCCATATTCCCGTCCGGCAAAGCGAAGCGCATGGTGAAAGTCCCGTCAGGGTTTAAGGGCACCTTGCGGCCGCAAACGGTAACTGCGGCGTCCGATTCGGTGGCACCGTAAAGTATCAGTTCGCAATCGGCTGTCAGCCAGAATTTCTTTTGTGCCGCGCCTTGCTGTGCCTGGGGCGCCATTGAGCCCACACCCCAGGCTGCCGCTTTCGAGAATACGCTGCCCAGCGCCTCCCAGCGCTGTGCAAGCGAACGCGCCACCTCTCCGGAGCCCTTGCCTATGTATTCCACGCCGGAGAGTTGAAGCACCTTGTCAAAGTCCGGAGTGACCGACAGCCACTGCTCGTCTGTCGAGCCGGAGACTTTGCCGCAGGGCAGGTTGACGGCATTGGTTCGTGCCAGGCTTAGAAAGGCGCCTTCGGGTGTGGCTAGTCCGACCTCGCAGCAATAAGTCCTGCCGCTCTCGGGAACGTTTATATACCAGCTTCTGGCTTCCATCAGCACCGGGTTGTCGAAGTACTGGCGTCCGTCCGTATCCGCCCCCCCGGCGGCAGTTATGTCATACACCCGGATGACCTGCCGCGCTCTTTCAAAAATATCCGCTCCGTGTTTTGCGCATACCTCGGCTTTGGTCTGCCCGGTGATCTCCCAGTAAATGAACAGCCAGTTCGGGTCCCTTGGCAGAAGTACGGCCTCGGTGGTCCCGTATCCTTCAGGTAACGCTTTGGGCTCCGGAACCGGGTCCGTATTTTCTTTGCGTATATGGCTTGATGAGTCCATTGTTCTACCCCCTGCGTCCGTCTAGTAATGTGCTGTTGTTCTTACGTCGGTACAGATTTCCCCTCCGGTTTTTTTACCGAAAATTCCTGCCAGATCTTTCCCAGCGAGTGCCCCATCTGGTAAACAAAGAATACCCCCGCCGCGGTTACCACCAGGTAGCTCAGCAGGTGCGCGCTTACTGCATACGCCAGGGCCGTCTCACTGCTTATTCCCCAGGCTGTAAGCACTGCGCTTACCCCAAATTCAAAACTGCCAAAATAACCGGGAATGCCCGGCGCGGAAGAAGCCGCCGCTCCGGTAAATGAAAGGAGGATGCTTTTCGTTACGGTAACGGAGTTCTGCATGCCGAATGCTAATGACAGCCAGTAATAGTTGAGCGAATTTACAAACCACTGAAGCAAGGCAAGCGAGCATACGGAGGTCGCTGCACCAGGCGAGGTGAAAGCCGTAAGGCCAAGCTTCAGGCCGTTAAAAGTCTTTTGCAGTCTTGTCTGGTTGTTAGGGCGCTTTGAAGTGGCGCTGCCGAAGATAATGACCGCCAACACAACGAAGGCTATTGTCGCAATCAGAATAAGCGGCCCGCGGCCAGCAAGTGGTAACGCTATCCCGCTTGCGGCAGCTGCCGCTGCGGCTAATGTTAAAAGCGCCGCAAGATCCAGCGCCTTTTCCGCCAGTATCGTCGAGAGGATGGTTGCCAGGGGTATCTTGAAAAAGTTGGCGGCAAAAGCTGCGCGCACGATCTCCCCCAGCCGCAGGGGCAGTACGTTGTTGAGGGCCAGGCCGGCGGCTTCAATACGGATTGCATCCCAGGTGCGGGCCGGCCCGGACGGGGCCAGCAGTATCCGCCACTTTACTCCGCGTATCAGTAATTCAGCGCACACGCCAAGCAGCACCAGCGGCAGCGGCGCAAGTTCAATATGCGCCAGTATTCCCGCCAGCGCGTTAAAATCCACGCGGCGGCAGGCAAGCCAGAGAAGGGCCGCGCTGACGGCTATGCCCGCTGTTATGGAGAGTTTCTGTTTCATGCTGTCTATCCCGTCGTAAATCTGTTAAAATTTATGTGACGATGAGCAAACTCTACTCTAAATTGGCGGCGCTGCTCGCAACCGACTTCTGCCTTGGGTTCTTGCCCGCCAAAGTGAGCGCAAGACCTCGCGCCAAAGGCGGCGGCACACTTGGCACCCTGCTCGGGTTGTTGTTTGTCCCGCTGCTGCCGGAAGGCCGGATACCATACGCCGTCTTTCTGCTGGTAGTTACCGTGATAGCAGTACTGGCCTCCGACAAATTCTGCGCTGATACCGGAATGGAGGATGACCAGCGCGTGATCATAGACGAAACCGTGGGTTACTGGGTGGCCGTAGCCTGGCTGCCGCACAATTTTCTGACTCTGGCGCTGGCCTTCGGGCTCTTCCGCGCTTTTGACGGCCTTAAGCCCTGGCCTATACGCCAGGTGGATAACGCAGTCGGCGGCGGCTTCGGCGTGGTTCTCGACGATGTGCTCGCCGGCGTGGCGGCCAACCTGGTTTTGCGCGGCCTGCTGTTCTTCCTGCCGATTTAAATTCATATCCAATCCGTTAACGCCACTCCCAGCCCTATGCGTGTGACCGGCCGGTTATAGTCGATAAGCGTTTCTCCATACCCTGTGAAATACTGCATGTAGCCCTTAACCTTCTTGTGCAGCGGGAAACTCCAATCTACCTGTAACGCGCCCTTGTTCCCGGCGGAGCGCAGATTGTTGCGCAGCAACACGCTGAAAGACCTGTTCCTGCCTGAGCGCATGAAGAGGAGATCGCCGTATCCCAAGTATCTTCCCATGCCGGGATTATCATCGTCCTTGGCGCGCTCTGGCATCCGCGTCCAGTGCCGGATAAAAAAGTAGTTTTTCCCTTTCTGTATGACCGCCCCGGCCACCACGCGGTTCCAACTGCGCGAAAGCGGTTCTATCTGACCGTTCGATTGGTGGTTAAAGCCGAGCGTTAGAATATTGAGACGGGCTCCCAATAAATTAATATCGGTGCGATACCCCAGGAAGGCCTCCGGTTCGTAGTTGATCTCCCTGAAGGGTGCCGAGATGCGGGCATTGTACGCCTGCCACAGCGCCAATTGGGTATAGGCGGCGTAGATGTCAGCTTTCCCGCCCAGCAAACCTTCCCACAGCGGGATCTTGAAGCTTATCTGGAACTTCGCCTCCATATCTTTCAGGTGGCCGCCGATATCCGGGAAAGAATTGTAGGCCGGGTTATTCGGCGACGAGGTATAAGTGGCCGGCAGTAAATAGTTGGGCTTGTGCGCCAATAAGGCGAACCGGGAATGCTTTGCGCCGTTCTCCTGAACCATCCTTGCCTCAATAGCCGAGCTTTCGGAAACTTCAGGCGGCGCTTGTGCCATTATTGGCGCTACTGCGCCCAGGAACACCAGCACTGCGGCCGGGAATACGTAAATATTCCCAGCCGCCTTGCCCTGTTTCAATTTCAGCGCGGTCATAAATCCCTTTACCTGTAGTACTCCGTGCCCAGGTGGGTGATAAGCGTCTCGCCCATCATGTCGCGCAGGTTATTCTCAAACTTTTCCAGCTGCACGAACAGGTCGTTCTCGGCGTACACTTCCGGAGCGTGCATGGGACTCTTGAAGAAAAAAGACAGCCATTCCTGTATGCCGCCGCGGCCGGCGCGTTTGGCCAAGTCCATCAGCAGCACCAGGTCCAGCGCCAGCGGCGCGGCCAGGATGGAGTCGCGGCAGAGGAAGTCCACCTTTATCTGCATGGGGTAACCGAGCCAGCCGAAGATGTCTATGTTATCCCAGCCTTCCTTGTTGTCTCCGCGCGGTGGGTAGTAGTTGATGTTCACCTTGTGGTACAGGTCCTTGTACAGGTCCGGGTAGGTCTCCGGGTGCAGTATGCTGTCGAGCACGGACAGTTTGCTGACTTCTTTGGTTTTGAAGGACTGGGGGTCGTCTAAAACCTCGCCGTCGCGGTTGCCGAGGATGTTGGTAGAGAACCAGCCGCTTATGCCCAGCGCGCGTGCCTTAAGGCCGGGGGCGATGATGGTCTTCATCAGCGTCTGCCCGGTCTTGTAGTCGGAGCCGCAGATCGGCACCCCGGTCTTTTGGGCGAGCTCGATGAGCGCCGGGATATTGCAGCTCAGGTTGGGCGCGCCGTTGGCGAAAGGCACTCTGCATTTTATCGCCGCCCACGCGTACAGCGTAGAGGGCGAGATGGCCGGATGATTCTTCTTCATGCCTGCCTCGAACTTGGCCAGCGTGGAGTGCACGTCGTTCGGCGGGATGTAGGTTTCGGTAGAGGCGCACCAGATCATAACGGCGCGGTCCAGGTCGTGGTCCCTTTTGAAGGCTTGAATGTCTGCCACGAGCTGCAGGGCGAGGTCGTACTTGGTCTTGCCTTTTTTAACGTTGGGCCCGGTGATGTTCTTGACGTACTTGCGGTCGAACGCCGCCTTCATCGGGCGCAGCGCGGAGAATTCATTCTTCAGGCTGTCTATCTGCGGGCGCTCCAGCACGCCGGCCTTCAGCGCCGAAGTGTAGAGATCTTCGTCGAAGATGTCCCAGCCGCCGAACACCAGATTGTCCAGGTCCGTCAGTGGCACGAAGTCTTTTATCAGCGGGTTCTTCCCTTCGGTGCGTTTGCCCAGGCGTATTCTGCCCATCTGGGTCAGCGAGCCTATCGGTTTCCCCCTCCCGGCTTTTACGGCTTCTATACCGCCAATGAGCGTAGTGGAAATGGCGCCGCAAAGGCCCGGTATCAGCACGCCGAGTTTTCCGGTCGGAGCCGCTATCTTTGTGTTTTTCATTTAAGTGTCCTCCTGAATTTTATGCCGCAGCATGCGGCGGGTGTAGACTATCCTCTGCAGAACCGTATAGTGCGACAGCGCCAGCACCACTACGATGCCGGCCGACGGGCAGCCTGCCAGCGTGGTCACGGCGAGAATGACGAGCCGCGGCAGCCGCGCCCCCACCCCCACGTCGCACTTGCCGTCTATCTCGTTCTCGGCGCGGGAGCGCGCGTAAGAGACCGCCGCCGCGCCTATCAGCGCGAAGACCGTGACGCCCGCCATCAGCGGGTTGCCGGCGGCGGCGTAGTAATAGGCGAAAGCCACAAAGACCGCGCCCTCGGTGTAGCGGTCCATCACCGAGTCCAGGAAACCGCCGAAGCGGCTGACCTGGCCCGAGTACTTTGCAAGCGCGCCGTCGAGCACGTCGAACAGCCAGGTGAACGCCAGTATAAGAATGCCGGCGCGCAGGCGCCCGCTGGCCAGCACAGCCGCTCCGACAAAAGAGAGGACTACCCCCAGCATGGTGAGTTGGTTCGGAGTCACGCCGGCTTTGGTCAGCGCCGGGCCCAGCGGCGCGAAGGCGCGGTCTATCAGCGGGTCAAGCCTTCTGTTGGACATCTTTGTTTCCTGTTTTTAGTTTTTCCGTCATTACTATCAGCGAGGGCAGCAGCATTACGGCCGCGCCGAATACGCAGGCAATCCCCACTGCGGCCATCACCCCGATACTTCTGAGTCCGTTATGGGCGGCGAACAGCAGTGCGCCGAAACCTATAAAGGTGGTAAGGGCCGACATCGCAACGGCGGGCCCGGTGTGGGTCATTACAAAATGCACCGAGCCGGGCCCTTCTTCTTCGTAACGGCCGTAGACTATCTCGGCGTAGTCGTCCCCCAGCCCGAAGATAAGAGGCAGCATTACTACGCTGAAGAAATTGAATTTCATCCCGAACAGCGCCATTATGCCGAAGATCCACAGGAAACCGGCGCACAGGGGGACCAGCACCAGTAAGATCGGTTTGGGCCTGCGGTAGGCCGCGATCACCGGCAGTGCGGTCAGCAGCAGCGCCAGCGGTAGTATCTTCCTGCCGTCGCGCTCTATCATGTTCAGGATGTCGGCGAAGATGATGGATTCGCTGCACGGATGCACTACCCTGCCGGCTATGGGGATGTCTCGTATCTCGTCGGAAGATTTGCGTACCAATTCGGTGTCGGCCAGGTCTATCTTCGGGAAGATAAGCACGGCCGGACGGCCGCTATCCCCTGAGAACAGCCGCAGTATTTCTTTTGGCAGGGTGTTCCTGTCGGTCGGCGGCGGCTCCAGCAGTTTCCTGGCTTCCTCCAGCTTCTGCTTCTCCTCGCCTTTCAGCGCGGTCAGGACGCCTTCATCCAGCATGGCGCGGATGCCGCGCAGCACCGCCCGTTTTTTAGTCTGCTCTTCCGGCAGGAAGGTCAGCAGCGAAGCGTGGCCTGCGATAGTGGTGCCTGGCGTCTTTTCTTTCTCCTCCAGCGCGCGGGATACGGCGCGGGCTTCGTCCAGGTCGTTTAGGAGCGCCAGGTCCGGCGTCAGCGACGTGCCGATGATGGTGTTTACATGTTCGTCCAGTTTGAAAGAAGGGATATTCGAGCCCTGTATCTTGGTGAAATTGTATTCGAACGAAGCGTCCCGGACCTTTGACACGGCGTAGACGGTCATAAATGCCGCGACGACCAGCACAGGGATATAGAAAGCCTTGCGTACCGGTTTGAAGTTAAAGCCCATCGACGGGTTTATCTTCGCCGGCTTTATTTTCTCGAACAACAGTATCAGCGCCGGGAACAGAGTGAAGAAGACCAGCATGTTAAGGAATATCCCGAGGCCCGCGATGAAGCCGAACTGCGAGAAGCCTTTGAACTCTGCGAGCGTAAGGCTGAGGAATACCAGCCCGGTGGTGAGCCCGCTCAGGAATATCGGCCCGCAGGTGTTGCGCAGCGTAGCGGCTACGGCGTAGCCCGGCGTCAGGCCGCGCAGGCGCTCCTCGGTATAGCGGCTGTAGAGCACTATGCCGTAGTCGGCCGAGATGCCCATAAGGATGGAGACCAGGAACGCGCTGATGATGTTCAGGTACCCCACTGCGGCATAGGCCGCGGCGAAAGTTATAAGCAGGCCGGCGGCCATCGGCAGCAGTATCAGCAGCAGCGGCCGCACCTGCCTGAAGTACGCCACCAGCAGAAAGATCACCAGCGCCAGCGCGCCGGCGCCGGTATATTTCAGGTCGCGCTGCAATTGGTCGTTAAGGTCTATCTGTTTCTTGAATCTGCCGGTGTATGAGACTTTAATGGACGGGTCGTAAGTTGCGGGGTTTGCCCTAGCCACGGCGGCCTCGGCCTGGGCCAGCAGCCGGCGGGAGAAAGCCAGGTTGCCTGCCAGCCCTGAAGGTTTTATCAATAAGATCAGTTCGCGGCCGTCCTTGCTGACGAAATAGTCGCGGAAGATGTCGGCGCTCTTGTATTTCTTCTCGATATCCGAGAAGTCCAGAGTGTATTCTTCATCGAGCAAGTCTATGAAGAGCGGGTTGGCTTTCTGCTTCTCCAGTTTTATCTTCCTGCCGATTCTGGCCTTTACCGTCTCCAGGTCGGGCAGGTCCATGTAGAGCAGCTTGCGCGCCTCGAAGTATTCCTTCGGCTGGCGCCAGTTGACGTAGCGCACCTCAGGCAGCTTCTCAAGTTCCTTAACGAGGGCCGCGGCGAAGAGTTTTGTTTTTCCCAGGTCGCCGGATTCTATATCTATCACCAGGTAGCCGGTGCCGCCGAACTCTTTGGTCAGCTCGTCCAGGGCTTTTACGCTTTCAAAACTGCGCGGTAGCAGGGCTTCAAAATCGGATTGGAAGGAGAGTTTGCCGGAATAGTACAGGGAAACTGCCGCCAGCGCGGCATAGAAAAGTGTTATTACCAGGAAGTGCCTGGCAATAAAACTGAGGCTTTTTTTAGCCAGTCCACTCATATCAATCCCCGTCCGTGCCGCAGGCTTTTGAAAGGTCGGCCCGCGCCATGTTGTAATCGTAGATGGCTTGGTAATAGTCCTTCTCCGCCTTGGCCTTGGCGGCCACGCCCTCCAGGGCGTCCCTGGCCTCGCCGGTGCCTATGCCGTAAACCAGCCCGGCGGCCATCACCCAGCGCTGAGCCGCTTCCAGCCCTTTCCTGGCGCTTTCGATGTTGGCTTCGGCCTCTTTTGCTGTATGCCAGGCGTTCTTTACCTGCAGGGCTATCCCTTTGCGGGCGAATTTCTCTTTCTCGCGCAGCTTGTCCACGTCGGCCTGTTTGGAACTTATCCTGGCCTTCCAGGCCGCCGGGGTGAAATCGAACTTGGCGCCGACCGCTAAGCCGCCGGTGAAACTGTTGTACGGGTCGTTAAGCCAGGGATTCTTCTGGTCATCGCGCACGGAGGAATTGTTATAGACGGCTTCGCCGGCCAGGAAGATAAGGGGGTACTGGTCGGCTTTCTCCGCCTCCACCAGCAGCTTGCGCGCCTTAATGCCGTTGCGCAGCATGCCCCATTCAGGCCTGGCCGCGAAGGCTTTCTCCACGTAGACTTCAACCGGGGCCAAGTCCCCCTCTTCTTTCCGGAGCTGCGTGTCGGCTATGTCGAAATCGGCGTTCTCCTCCATTCCCATTTTCTGCATCAGCGCCAGCCGGGCCATCACTATTGATTTCTCAGCCAGG
Organism: Elusimicrobiales bacterium; assembly: GCA_028688015.1. Lineage (GTDB taxonomy): Bacteria > Elusimicrobiota > Elusimicrobia > Elusimicrobiales > UBA9959 > UBA9959. The sequence continues at coordinate 65,026 of JAQTZB010000001.1, forward strand.
TGCCGGTTCTTCTCCGCCTCCGCCAGGTAGACCTTGAGCATTTCCAGGTCGCTCTTTTTTACTTCACCGTTGCCTTCGGCGTAGAGCTTATCGGCTTTCTCTATGGCTTCTCCCAGCACTTTTACCGCGTCTTCTACTGTTCGCTTCAGCCTGCGGGCCAGCAGCAGGCCGTTGTAGTACTTCTTAACGTCGTAGATCACCTCGCCGCGCTTCTGCTCCGCCTCGCCTTCGGCCACTTTGGCGCCGCCTTGCGCCGCCCCGATATAGCTGTCCAGTTTGCCCCAGGTGTAGAGCGGCAGCTGCGCTTCCAGCTTGGCATGATAGTAGGGGCCCCAGACGCCGTAGTCGTTGTGATATTGCTGGGCGTTGCCGGTGACCTTGTAGGCGGGGGCCGCGTAGGCAAGCAGGCTTATCTTCGGCTGGCGCGCTGCCCGCGCCTCGGCCTCGCTGGCGCGGTAGTTCTCTGCGCCCAGCGCCAGTTCGCGCACCTCGGGGCTGTTGGCGGAGGCGTAGTCCGCGCACTGGCGCAGCGTATACTGCTCGGCGCCGGCGGCGCAGGGCAGCAATAGCAGGGCGGCCAGCAGGTTACTTCGCTTCATTTAATTTCTTCTCCATCAGCTTCAAAAGGTGTGCGAAACCCTTTTCCTTGATTATTCCGGAATGCTGGTTGCGGTAGATGAGCAGCAGGCTTTCTCCGTCGGTTATAACGTCGTACACGCGCCAGCCTGCGGCTGTCTTGTGCAGGCGGAACTCCGTGGCAAGCGTAACATCTTCTTCTTTGTAAGCTATCTTTGTCAGCACGGCCGCGGCGCCGCCGTCCAGCGACTTTTCACTTTCGTAGGAAATGTCTATTTTCCCGTTAAAGAATTTCTCTATCTGTGGGTAACCTATTTTCTCGACCAGCGCTTCCAGCAGTGACGCGTATTTCTCCCGGTCGGACCGGCCCAGCCCGTCCCACTGCTTTATGAGTATGAGATGGGCCATCTCGCGCAGGTCCAGGACCGTGCTAAGTTTTTCCCTCAGGCTGGTTCTGCGCTGCTTTTCCGCGGCTGTTATTCCCGGCGCCTGCGCATCGGCGTATTGCCTGGCCGAAGAGACCAGCTCTTGTACCGCCAGCGTCGCCGCGCCGGTAGACACGATAATATTCCCGGCAGGCGCGGTTGCCTGAAAGACCGCAGCCTCTAGCGGTGCCTGCGCCTGCGCGCTGCCAGCATGGGCGCAGCACAACAGCGTCAGTGAAAATATTAGGATCCGTGTCTCTTGTTGCATATGTGCTCGTTATCTCTAATAGGTTATCGCTCTGATATCACCGGGCTCTTCTTGAAATAGTTCTTGTCGTCAAGGCATTCTACGAGGAACTTCGCCGCGTGTCTGCGGCTTATTGTCGGGGCCGGTCGAGGGGTCCCTCCGTATGTAACAACCAAATCTTTCAACGGGCCATTATCGCATAGGGCCACTGCGCGCGCCGCTGTCCAGTTCACCGCGGATTCACGCAGCAGCATGTCCGTCGCTTCGTGGTCCGCGAACAGGCCTTTAAACTCGGCGCTGCCTATCATGCCGCGTATCGCCGCCGGCGCGTATTCCAGCGAGTCCCCCACCCCCAGCATGGACATTACCGCTATTCTGTCGGGCCCGCGCCTTGCCATGGCAGAAAGGCAGTTGCGCACGGAATTGGCGATAAGGAATGGCGCCTGACCGCCGCCGCCTTCAGAACGGGATAGATTGTTAAGAGTCACTATTACCGCGTCACAGTTGCGCATGCCTTCTTGTATATCCGTCGCGTTTTCCGGAGAGCCGGTCACTACCCGCAGGTCGGGCAGTATGCGGTCCAGCCTGGCTGGATCTCTTACCAGGGCGGTAACCTGGTGGCCCATGAGCAGGCTGAAGTTCAATACGTATTTACCGGTTCTTCCGGTAGCGCCTAATAGAAAAATTCTCATAAATAGTCCTGTCCCCGGTGGCCAATATCGGACCGGGCGGCGTTTTTTTGGGGATCAGGGCAGGTGGGAAACGCCGCCCGGCCGATATATGATCTTATGCGGGCTTGCTAACCTCGAACTTGCGCATGGCAAATGAGGTCTCTCCGTCGATCTTGACCCGTGCGGCCAGCCTGTGGGTGCCAACCGCCAGCCCGCTTAGGTGAAACCACCAGAAGCCTGAAGAATTGGCGCAGTTGGCCCATGCGCCGCCATCTATGGAGAGTTCAACTTTGTCGCAGGGTGCGGTGCTTATCCGAACGGCATAATGCTCTCCGGAGATAACCTCGTTAGTTTTGGGATAATCTATCCCTATCTTTTTTACGGCTTTTGGTTTTTTTTCTGTTTTTGCCATATATAACCCTCCTGTTCTCTAATCTGACAGTGATTGCGGGCGATGCCGCTCTATCTCTTTTGCTATTTCGGCTGACAACGTTTTTAACGCATTCATGTCCTTCAGGATGAACTTGTCGGCCATGCAGTCCTGGTATGCGGGGCCTTCAGCGTCGGGATCTCCGCTGAAAATTATTATCGGCGGTGTTCCTGTCGGTGATGCTTTCCGTATTTCCGCGCATAGTGATACCGCATTGCCGTCCGGGAGATGAAAGTCCATTAAGATGCAGTCAGGTTTAATTAACTGCGCCTGTAGCAGGCCTTCCGTGCACGTTCCCGCGATGTGCACCGTATATTCATATCTCTCAAGCCACCGCCTTAATATACCGTGCCAGGTTACAGAGTCTTCTATTACAAGTACTGTTCTTCTCTTCATGCCCCCTCCTTCTACACTGGAAGCGGCCTGACTGGTTGCTGAAATCAGGGGGAAGGTGGCCTTATGAGGGCCGAAGGGCCGCCTTCCCGGAAACTGTGCTGCTGCCTCAAAATGGGGGACGGGTGGTTTTGGGTTAGGGGTTGTGGCCCACCCGTCCCGGATTCCAGAGAATTTCCCTGGGCTCTTTGAGCCTTTTTCGCATTGCCGCCAGCAGGGGCTGAACGCCTTTTTCCCTGATTATCGTATCGTGAAGCTGGCGATATATCAGCAAAAGGCTTTCCCCTTCCGAAGACACGGAGGATATTCTCCAGCCCGCATCCGTTTTACGCAGGTGAAATACCGGTAAGGCGTCCGCTCCGTTCTCCGTTGAAAGTACTTTTACTGTTACCGCTGTCGTGTTATCCTGCAACTTCTTTTCTCCGAGAACCTCTATCGAGGTGACTTTGTTTAAATGAATGCTTATTTGCGGATAGCGGTCCCTCCGCAACAATGCCGACGCCAGGTAAAAATATTCGCTCTTCTCCGAGGGTTTTAGGGCGTTCCAATGTTCTCCGAGAATTTCGCGGAACATAGTCCTCCGGTCCCAGAACGCGTCCAGGCTGTCTCCGGCGGCTTTCCTGCGAAGCCGTTCTTCCGGAGAGATCCCTGTTGCGTATTCATCTTTATAATCTGCGGCGGCAGTGATCATTTCATATACGGCTTGGGAAGCGGAGTCTGCCGGCATCGGGACCGAGGTGGTAATATGCCTGGGGCTCGCAGTTGTAGTTCGGCTATCGGGCCGGATTGACGGTTTTGAGACTGCTTGCGCGGGAACTTTTATGCATAGCGCTCTCGGATAAGACGTGCGCTCAATAATAGTTGTCCGCTTTGAGAGGCATTCGTAAGAATCGCATTTTCCCGTCTCGGGATCGGTTTCGACGCAGGGCCTCCAATCGCAGTGCTCGGTCGATTCGCTCTCGGGTTCGTCTGGGATGCCTGGCAGGAAATATGCCCCTTTGCCGCAATCTACTGTGCGCGTGCACCCGGTATTCATGGCATCGGCATATTTGCTTTTCTGGTTTTTAGCACAGGCGCTTAATTTACAGATGCCGTTGGGGGCGCTCTCTACGCACTCCAATTGTTGGCAAACTTCGGCTTCCACTGTAGCAGTGGAGAATTCTATACAGCCGTGCCTGAGGAACGTATCAGTGCCTGCAAAGGCGGTGTTCGGTAATGCCATAAGGCCGTACATCAAGAAGTAGAAGCGTATGCGCATATTGTTTAAAGCCAGCTTAACTGTAATTGCCGGAGATGCTGGTCATCACTCGTTAAGGCTCGCCGCGTTTTTCTGCATTCCCGCTGCGGCCGCCTCTTTGCCGCGGAAAATAAGATAATACGCCGCCGGGATAAGCACCAGTGTTATCACCGTGGAGACCAGCAGACCGCCTATGATGGCAAGGGAGAGCGGCTGCCAGAACTCGGAGCCCTGCTTTGTGGATATAGCCATCGGTACGAAGCCCAGCACCATGGCGCTGACGGTCATAAGGATGGGGCGCAGACGCACGCGGCCGGCCTCCTTAAGGGCTTCCTTGATATCCCAGTCGTTGTCGTCTATGAGCTGCAGCGCGTAGTCCAGGTACACTATGGCCTGCTTTACCACCAGGCCCACCATCATGATGAGGCCGATGAACGTCGTAACGTTGAGGCTGAAGCCGGTCAGCGCGAATACCCAGATGGCGCCCGCGAAACCGAACGGCAGCGAGAACATGATGATGAGCGGGATGATAAGCGACTCGAACTGGGACGCCATTATCATGTAGGTGAGCATGATGCCCAGCGCCATAGCGACGGCCAGCGAAACAAAAGATTCCTTTTGTTCCTTGACCGAGCCGCCGTAAGCCCAGGAGACGCCCGCGGGCATGGGAATGCCGGACAACAGCTTCTCCAGCCTGGCGGTGGCCTTGCCCAGGTCGTTGCCCGTTATATTGGCTTCCACCTTAACGATGCGCTGCTGGTCCTCGCGGTCTATCTGCAGGGGGCCCGGCTTTTTTACAAAGGCCGCCAGGTTGGAAAGGCGCACCGGTTCGCCGTTGGAGGCCCTCACAAAAAGGCTCTCCAGGTCCGGTTCCGCCCGGCGGTCCTCTTCGCGCAGGCGAACTACGATGTCATACTCGTCGCCCAGTTCGCGGTACACGGCGTTCTTCTTTTGGCCGAAGGCCAGGTTCACCGTGTCGGCAATGGTTTGCACCGGTATGCCCATAGAACCGGCCTTGCGCCGGTCTATTACCACGTGGTATTCGGGGCGGGTCATGTCCAGGGAGACGGTCACGTCCTTAAAGCTCCCCTCCTTTATCATGAGCTGCTTGAGCTTTTCGGCCAGAGCGTTGGTTACTTCCAGTTCGTGGCCGTAGATGTTTACGCACATGGGCTTGCCGGAACTGGTCAGTTTTGAGGTGACGCTGCCGCCAGAGAAGGCCAGGCGCGTTATGCCGGGGATCTTGGTGATCTCCTGGCGCAGTTTCTCGTTTATCTCGGTGATGCTCATAGAACGCTTGTTTTTAGCGTTCAGGGATCCCATAAAAGTTCCTATCGAGGAGCCGCTTTTTCCGCTCATGCCGCCGTTGGAGTTCTTGGTGTTCTCGCCGTCGCGCCACAGGTAGCCGGTGGTTACCCATTCCTGCGGCACAACTTTTTTGAATGCCGCCTCTACCTGCTCCATAACCTTATGAGTGGCTTCAACCCTTGTGCCTACGGGCAGTTCCACGTCTATCTGCATCTGCCCGGTGTCCTGTTCGGACATGAACTCGGTGGGGATGAAGGGGATCAGCAGCAGGCTGACCAGGAGCAGGGAGGTAGAGCCGATCACCACCTTCCAGGGGTGTTCCAGTGTCCAGCCGATCAGTTCCTTGTAGGAATTGTCCACGCGCTCCAGCGCCCGTTCGAAGGCTTTGTAGAGTTTGTTGAAACTGCCGGCTTTGGAGGGCTTCTCGGGGCGCAGGATCAGCGACGACATCATGGGGCTTAGCGTCAGCGAGGCCAGCAAAGAGGCCAGCAGCGTGGCGCACATCACTACCGACAGCGGGCGGAACATGACGCCGGCCATGCCGGTGGCGAACATCATGGGCAGGAACACCACGCAAGAGGCCAGCGTAGCCATGGTGACGGCGCGGCCCACCTCGGACGTGGCGTTGATGGCGGCGGTCCTGGGGGCTTCCCCCAGTTCTTCCTGGCGGCGGATCTGGTTCTCCATCACCACCAGCGCGTCGTCCACCACCAGGCCTATGGCGATGGTGATGGCCAGCATGGAAACCAGGTTGATGGTGTAGCCCAACATGAACTGAACCAGGAAAGACAGCAGCAGCGAGACCGGGATGGAGGTGAACACTATCACCGCGGGGCGTACGCGCCGCAGGAAGAACAGAATGACGGCAAGTATCAGGAAAGCCGCCACGTACAGAGTTTCCGTCAGGTTGCCCAGCGTGTTCTTTATGTCGTGAGAGGTGTCAATCAGGGGCTTTATCTCTATATCGGCGGGGATGCGTTTATGTATGTCGGGAAGGGCCTTGCGCACTTCTTCGGCCACGGCTATGGCGTTAGCCTCGCTGCGCTTCTGCACCATCAGGATGGCGCCGGTGCGGCCGTTGGCCATTACCTTTTCGCTCTCATAGGGGTGGCTGTCGTTTATCTGCGCCACATCCCCGATCTTTATGGCCTGGCCGCGGAAAACGCCCACGGTGGCGCCCGCTATCTCCTGGGGAGAACTGAACTCGCCGGGCACGCGCAGCATGTAGTCGGTCTGGCCTATCTGCATATTGCCGGCGGGCTGCATCAGGTTATTGGCCTGCACCGCGCGTTTTACGTCGCTAAGGGTAAGGCCGTAGGCTTCCAGGCGGCGGCGGTCCACGTCCACGTTTATCTGGCGGCTTTGGCCGCCGCGGATTATGACGTTGCCCACGCCGGGAATGCGTTTGAGCATGTTGGAAACGTCGTTGTCCAGGATGTTGTAAATTCTAGGGTAGGATTCCCCGGCATTCACGGCCATGATCAGGATCGGAATGTCCTTCAAGTCGATGCGCATGACCATGGGGTCGTCGGCGCCGTCGGGCAGAAGTTTCTTGAGCATGCCCAGCTTATCGCGTACGTCGTTGGCGGAACTGTCCAGGTCGGAACCCCATTCGAATTTCAGGGTGACGACCGAAAGGCCTTCCTTCGAAGTTGAGTTAAGGTCCTTCAGTCCGCGCACGGTGGAGGTCTGCGCCTCTACTTTGCGTGTAACTTTGGCCTCCACTTCCTCGGCGCTGGCGCCCTGATAGGTGGTTATAACGCTGACCACCGGGTAGCTGACGTCGGGGAACATGTCCAGCCCCATGCGCGAGAACCCGGCCAGCGACAGAACCAGCAGGCCGGTGTAGATCATCGCGATCGCCACCGGATGCTCCACCGAGAATTTCGGCAGGGCCAGGACCTTGACTATCTTGTTTTTGATCTCTTTCATTAGTGGGTCACCGTTACGGTAGCACCGTTGCTGAGGTTATGCCAGCCCATTGTCACCACCTGCTCTCCCGCGCTCAGGCCGCTGAGCACCTCGGCGAAAGTTTCCTTTATTTCGCCTATCTTAACCGGGCGTTCCTCGGCCAGGCCCGCCGGGCTTACTACGAACACGCGGGTGGTATTGCCGGTGGCGGCCAGGGAGTCGCGGGAGATGGTCAGCGCGCCGGGGCGGGAGGCCGCTATCAGGCTGACGCGGGCGAACATGCCGGGCTTAAGCTTGTTCCCCGGGTTCTCGGCGGTTATCTCTACGTCGGCGGAGCGGGTGGCGTCGTCCATGGCGTTGGCCATCTTCATCACCCGTCCGTGAAAGACCAGGCCCGGGTAGGGGTCGGCGCTGAATCTGGCAGGCATGCCTATCCTTAGCTTGGGGAAGTCGCGCTCGGTCACGCGCACCACAAGTTTCACCGGCGACACTTCGGCCACTTCGCAGACCGGGGTGGCCGGTGTCACGTTCTGACCGAGGTCCAGGAAGTACCGCGTCAGCACGCCGTCGAGCGGGGCCGTCACTTCTGCGGCGGCGAATTTCAGGGCCGGCTCGTCGCGGTCTATCAGCGCTACGACCTCGCCTTTCTTCACGGTGTCGCCCGCGTCCTTGACCTTGCGCAGCAGGCGGCCGGGAACCTTGGGGTATATCCTGGCCTCGTTCATGCCCCGCACGTCTCCGGTGAGCTCAAGAGTCTCCTCCACCAGTCTGCGCTGCACCGGTTCGGCCGTTACCGGAACTTTTATAACCCCCATGGCTTCGGCCTTGTGGAAGAAGCGGGAGCCGCCTTTTGCCAGAAGTACCAGGACCATAAAGGTGGCGATCGCTATAAATATCTTTTTTTTAGAACTCATTTTATTGCTCCTTATCGCTGATTCCATAACACTCCCCCTCAGTTCGCCGCAGCCGGCAGCCCTACGGCTCTCTCCAGCGAAGTGCGCGCGACGTTATAGTCGTAAAGCGTCTTTATCTGCTGGGTGCGGGCGTCTATGATAGACAGCTCCGCGTCCTTGAGGTCCAGCAGCGACAGCAGGCCCATCTTATAGCGCTCCTGGGCTATGCGCAGGTTTTCGGCGGCGGTTTCCACGTTCTCTTTCTGCGCGCCCAGGCTTTCTTTTGAGTTGGCCAGCGCATAGTAGTGCTGGCGCACTTCCATCACCACGCCGTCGGCCGCGGCCCGGCTCTGTTCCTTGGCCTGCGCCACGCCGGCCTTCTGGGCCTTGTACCGGCCTATGGAGAACAGACCGTCGAAGAGCGGTATGGAGACGCCGGCTTTAGCGGTCCAGTATTTGTAGTCCCCGGAACGGCTCCCCGGGGCGAATTCCCTGCCTTCCCAGCTATAGCTGAAGCCCGCGAAGACGGTGGGCAGGAAACCCGCGCGGGCCAGCTCCCTGGCGGAGATCTGCAGTTCCTCGGCCGCTTTGGCCAGGTGAAGCTCGGGCCTGCGGGCCAGAGCGGAGCTGAGTTGTTCCGTGAGCGGGGTTTCAAGGGGCTCTTCGGGGAACTCCCCCTCAATTTCCATGGTCTCTCCGGGCTCAAGGCTGAGCAGCAGCCGGAGGTTCTCCAGCGCCACGGTCTGCGTATTGCGCGCGGAGATGGTGCTGGTCCTGGCGTTCACGTAACGCACGCTGGCGCGGGAAACATCGAAAGTGGAAACTTTTCCCTCTTTATATAGAGCCTGGGATGTTTCCAGGTTTTCCTTTGCTACGGCCTCGGCGGCTTGCGATATGGTAAGCAGCTGCTTGGCGTAGAGCGAGGTGAAGAAGGCTTTCTTCACGTTCAGCGTCAGGTCGTTCTGCGCGCCGGCCAGCTTCAGCGCGGCCACCTTGGTGTTGGCCTTCATGGTGCGGCGCAGCGGCGCCATGCGCCAGGAGAACACGTTGAGATCCGCCGAGAGCGTGGACAGATAGAAGGCGTCGTCGCCATAGGACGCCCTGGAGGCGCCCGGCGAGGGAACGTAGCTGTTATCGATGTACACGCTGTTCCAGTTCACCCTCGGTACGAACTCGGAGATAGCCATAAGGTTCTGGCCCTTGGCCGCTATGACGCCTTCCCGGGCGGCCTGTATGGACGGGTTGATCTCCATGGCGCGGGTGAGGCAGCGTTCCAGGGTCCACGGCTCAGCGCCCGCTGCTTGCTCCTGCGCGGCTGCCGGCGCCGCCAGCAGCATGGCGGGCACCAGCAATGCGCACGCCCCTTTGCAGATCAGGGCCGCCAGTCTGCCGGGAGCCGCCGCCCTCGGGCGTTCTGTCTTCTTTGAATTGAACATATAGTTGGTGAATATCCCGTCCATGAGCTCCAGAATCGCTTCGGCGCGGCCGGGTTTCAGTTCTCCTTTTCTTTCGTGTTCTTTGAGCATGCGCAGTATTGCCTCGCGATGTTCGGTTTCAGCGGCGTCCGCCGCCGCCGCGAACTCCTTGCGGTGCTGCGGCGACATGAACCCCTGTAATATGAACCGGGCCGTGCCCGGGTGAGAAGCGAAGAAATCCCTGTAAAAAGTGAAGAGCGCTTCCATTTTTGAATCCAGGGGCCCCGCGGTTTTTAGCACCTCCCCCACTCCTGAGCTCACTTCCAGGAGCAGGTCCCGGAAAAGGCACAGGCAAAGCGCGTCCTTGCTGCCGAAGTAATAGTAGAGCATCGGCTGCGTGGTGCCGGCCTCGCGTACTATGTCTCGGACGGCCACGTTCTCCATGCCGCGTTCGGCGAATAGCTTTATGGCCGCCCGGCGTATGTCGTCTTTCAGCGAGCGCTCCGTTTTTGAACCGGGTTTTCTCATGATTTTAATTACCTGAATATTTAGACTAGAAATGTATTGTGGTCAAATAAAGAACAAAAAAAATTGCTATTTCAATCCGCGTATGAATATATCGCTCATGGTCTCCATCTTATCGCAATCGGGAATGGTCTTGCCGTCCAGCAGCAAGTCCAGGTCCATGCCGTGCAGCGCGGCTACGGCGGTGACGGCTATCGCGCCGCAGTCGGTTTTCTTTATAGCTCCGAAATCCCCAGATGCCACGCCTTCTTCAAGGATGCGCTTTAGGAGGTTCACTTCTTCCGTGTTGTTCTCGCGGCGCATTTTCCCGAAGAATTCCAGGTGCTTCGTGGTTTCCTTGAAGATCAGCGGGTAAAGCTTCGCCTTGGTGCCGATGATCTTGCGGCGGATACTGAAAAGCGCGCGCATGCGGTCCGGGGCGTTCTTGCAGGCGTTAACGGCTTTTTCTATCTCCTGGAACGCGCTCTCGCGCTCCTTGCTGGCCACGGCGTAGAAGACATCTTCTTTTGTCTTGAAGTAGTAATAAAGGGTGCTCTTGCCCTTGCCTGCCGCTTCCGCGATATCTTCCATCGTGGTTTTGTCCAGGCCATAGGTCCGGAAAAGCCCCATGGCCGCGCGGAGTATCTCGTCGCGGACTATCTCTGATTTTACCGGGTCTGGTGTTCTCATGCGTGGAATAGTAGACCGATTACGTATTATAGTCTACCATAGGTCCGGATATATGTCAAGGGCCTTTGTTCCTCCTATGGCGCTTTCCCCGCGGCTTTCTATTCCCGTAAGACTTTGCCCTTCCGTGTGTTAAGAGCGCGTTGTGCATATCAGTCAATCGTCTTGCTTCGCTTCCGGGGCGTTAGGCTCTCCCTGGGCCGTTTTTTCGCCCCGGGGCGGGAATCTGCCGATAGCAAGCAGGAATTCCGCCCGTTTTCTGAAGTAGTCGGCACGGGCCGACACGAGTGAATCCGCGCTCTGCTGTTCCAGCGCCAGCGCTTCAAGAAGGTCCGAAAGTTTTTCAGTGCCGTTCTTGTATCCGTCCTGTTTTTCCGACCTGTTGGCGGCTGACTCTTCAACTGCCAGTTCCGCCAGCTTTACGCGCTGGTAGGCCTCGTCGTAATTCTTCAGTTTGTCTTCCAGGTCTACCAGCAGCGAGTCACCCCGCTCTTTCAGCCGGTCGGCGGCCGCGGCCTCTTTTAACCGCATTTCCTTAATGGAATGGGACGCCTCCCACCAGCTGCTTAACGGCATGTTTATCAAGCCGAAAGCGGCGCTGTTCTGGAACCGCTGGTCGCCGCCCTTAAAGTAGTCAACGCGGTAAAGGCTCGCCCCCACCCCTATTACCGGCAGGTATTCCCCCCGTTTCATTTTTGTCTGGAGATTCGCCGCCCTGGCCCCGATTTCGAGCAGCTTATATTCGGGGCGCTGGGAAAGGCTTGCCGGGAGGTCTTCTATTCTTTCTGATGGTTCGGATATATCTTCGGCCACATCAGGCAGGGTTATCTCCGTGTCTTGGGGTATGTCGGCGAATAATTTAACATCCTTCTCCGCCCGTGCCATGCTTTTATCAAGAATGGAGCGGTTTACTGCAACCTCGGCTTTTTTCAGGTTCACGCGCAGTACGTCCGTTTTTGTGACTAGTCCGCTGGAGAAGGCCTGCTCAACCTGCGCGCTCAATGCGTCAAGCAGCGCGGCGTAAGCCTCCAGTGTTTTCTTTTTTTGGGCAAGAACGCGCAGCGTGCGATATTTCCTTTCGGCTCCGGTTATAACCCCGTCCTGGCTGAGCCTCAGCTGCAAGGCCGCCGCGTCGCGACCGGCGCGGGCCAGCCGGTTGCCGTTGTGTATGCGCCCGCCTGCGAACAGCGGCTGCTGGATGGTTATCATCGACAGCGCCACGTTGTTTTCACCATTGAGCGCGGCCGGGATGATCGGCATGGTCAGCGCCGAATTCGGCAGGATATTGGTATTTGCGGCTAAACCCGCCGCGCTCAGGTTCGGGAAGTAATGTGTGAAAGCGGCTTTTGCCGATTGTTCAGCCGCCTGGGCTTCAAAGCGGACCTGCCGCAGGCCGCTGTTGTTCTTTAATGCCAGGTCTCGGTAACTTTCCGGTGTAAGCGCCAGTTCCGCTGCCGTGCAGAAGCCCGGTATCGGTAGCAACGCCGCGGCGGCCAAGTATTTCAGTGAGCGTTTCATTTCGCGGCCTCCTCTTTCTCGCCGTACAGCGCATAGGCGGCAGGCAGCACCAGCAGTGTAAGTACCGTAGAACCGATCAACCCGAAGCAGATCACCGTGCCCAGCGGTCCCCACAGGGACGACCCTGACAGTATCAGAGGTATTACACCGACCGCCGCGGCGCTTGCGGTAAGGAAAATAGGTCGCAGCCTGCGCTTGCCGGCGGCCAGGGCCGCGTCATTTACGCTCATGCCTTTGGCCTCAAGCTCGTGAGCGTAGCTTATCAGGATTATGCCGTTGCGTACCACCATGGCGAAAAGGCCTATGATGCCAAGGAACGAGGTAAGGCCGAAGGGGTAGCGCATCAGATGCAGCCCCAGCGCCGCCCCTGTTATGCTAAGCGGCATGGTGGCCATTATCAGCAGCGCCAGCCGGACTTTCTGGAACTGGAATAGCAGTATGATGAAGATAAGGAACATGCTGGTCAGCAGGGCTTTGCCCAGAGGCGTGAAGTCCTCTATCATCTTTTCGTATTCCCCGCCGTATTCTATCCGCACCGACGGCGGAAGGGCGAGGGCGTTTATCTTTTTCTGCGCCCGCGAGAAAACGCGGTTGGCGAGCCTGTCGAAGGCGATGTCCGCCAGGATGGTGAGGGTAAGGCGGCCGTTGCGGCGCACTACCTGGCCCTCGCTGAAGCCTGGCTTTAATTTCGCCACCTGCCGCAGCAGCACCGGCTGCGGCGAGAGCAGCGCGGCGACATACTGGTCCTCCAATTTTTCCGGCGCGGAACTCTTTTCCCTGTCGTATTTCAGCACCACAGCCCTGGGGTAATCCCCCTCCCAGACGGTAGAGACCGGCAGCCCGCCGCGGTTCATGGCCACGGAAGCGCCCAGCATGCCGCGCGTGAGACCTATGCGGTTGGCCGCCTCGCCGTCCAGCTCCAGGTCCGCCGAAAGCAGTTCGTCGTGGTAGTCGTCGCGCAGCCAGATAATGTCTTTTTCATCAGCCATGACCTTCTTTATCGCGGCGGCGGCTGTTTTTATCTCTTCAATGCTGTCTCCCGTTACGCGGATCTCTACCGGCGCGTCCTTGGGCAGGAAGTCCAACTGCTTCCAGCGCACGTGGGCGTCGGGGAAGGCGTCACGGTATTTTGCGTCGTATTCGCGCACCATTGCTTCCATGTCTTTCTGGGTCTGGGTGACCACCAGGATCTGGGAATAGTTCTTGGCCGGCATCTGCGGCGCGTACATGGTGTGGAACCTGGGCGAACTGGTGCCGATAAAGGCGATGGCGTCCTTTACGCGCGTGTCCGCTTTAAGTATGCCGGCCAGTTCCCTGGTTACGGCCGCGTTCTTTTCAAGTCCGGTCCCTTGCTTGAAATACACTTCCACGGCGAACTGGTTGCGCTCCATTTTAGGGAAAAGCTGCTGCGGCAGTACGGCAAAAAGCGCTATGCCAAGCGCTATCATCCACAGTCCGAAATTGACGGCTTTGCGCCGGTCTTTCATTGTTCTTGTCAGCAGTTCGTCATAGGTGGACTGCAATCTGTCCAACATCGAAGGCCCCTTCTTTATCGCCGCTTTGTTATGCAGGCCCGTCTTTATAAAAACAAAACTGAGTATCGGCACCAGCAGCATGGCCACTATGAACGAGATTCCCAGCGCTATGAACACCGTATAGGTCATCGGGCCGACAAAGTCGCCGGTGCTCCCCTTCATGAAGATGCCGAACGTGCCGAAAGAGGCCATGATGGCCAGCGTGGCGGTGAAGACCGGGATGGCCAGCTCGCGGGCGCTGGTCCAGGACGATTCCCATACGTCCACGCCGTGGTCCAGTTTTTCCACGTGGTTGTCTATGACCACTATGGCGTTATCAACTATCATGCCCAGTACAACTACCAGCGCCACCAGCGAAACGGTGTTCAGTTCTATGCCGAAAACCTGCATCAGGGCTATGGTCTGCAGTATGCAGATAGGTATGGTGATAGCGGCCACCACGGCGATCTTCTTCGGCAGGAGCAGAACGGTTACCAGGATTACCGCTATGATGGCTATGGCGAAATCAAAAAAGAAGCGGTTTATGGAATTCTGAACCACCGAAGGCATATCCGCCGCTTTTGAGATCTCTATGTCCGGCGGCATGGTCTTTCTGAATTCAGCTATGACCGCGTCCATGTCGTGGCCGAACTGTACTATGTTGTAGCCGAAACGGGCTTCCATGGAAAGCACCAGCGCCCGCCCGCCGTTAGCTTCCACAAAGGAATCCTCAACATCGTATTCGCGGACCACCCTGGCCACGTCCTTTACTCGCACTATAGCGCCGTCAGGACCGGCATACACGATCTGTTGCGCTACGTCCGCCTCGGAGTTAAAGCGCGGAGGCAGGTGGATGGGGATTTCCAGGTCCGCGCCTTTTACGGAGCCGCCGTAGCCCAGCATGCCTTCCATCTGCAGGCCGGCTATCAGCATGGCGGGTTTGACCCCGTAATGGGACAGCCTCGCCGGGTCCACGTAGACGGTAATTTTCTCTTTCTGCAGGCCGAAATGTTTCAACTTCGAGACCGCCGGGTTCGTCCTGAGCCTGTCTTCGAGTTTTTCAAGGTAGTACTCGAGTTCGCGGTAACTGCGCGTTTTTGACGTGATGGTAAGCAACACTGCGGAAGCGTCGCCGAAATCGTTGGTGCCCAGCACTACCAGCACCTGTGGCGGTAACTGGCTTTTAATTTCCTGAAGCCCCAGCCTGAGTTTTGCCCAGAAGGCGTCCTGGTCCTTTACGTCGGTGTTAACTTCAACGAAGATAGTTGTCTGGCCCTCGCGCGACTGTGAATAGGTTTTTGAGCGGTCCACTTCCTTAAATCCGAAAAGGTAATTCTGCAGGGGCTTGGCCACCTGTTCGTCCACCTGGCGCGAAGTGGCGCCGGGCAGAACCGCGATCACCAGCCCCTGCCGCAGTTTCATTTCAGGGAATTCCTGGCGGGGCATGGTAAACAAAGAATATAAGCCGGCCAGGCACAGGAACACGCAGAGGGTGATGGGCACCTGGCGGTGTTTCAGCGACAGCTCTATTATAGACTTGCGGTCCGTGTTCATATCTGTCCAGAGGTTACCGGCGTGCCGTCGGTAAGTTTCTGCACCCCTATGCCGACCACCTTTTCCCCTTCGGTCAGGCCGTGCGAGACCGCTATACCGCCTTTAGCGAAGCCGGTTGTCTGCACAGGCCGGCGCCGCGCAGTGTTCCCGGCGTCGACCACGTAGACGTATTGCTGCCCGCTTTCATCCGTGGTTACGGCGGTAGCCGGCACCAATGTGAGCCTGGTTGTCCTGCTTCCGGAAATATACACGCCGCAGATCATGCCGGGCAGTATCCTGCGGCCGGGGTTGTTGAGCAGCACCCGCACGTTGTAGGTGCGCGCCAGCGGGTTGGGCGATACCCCGGAGTCCGCTACCACGCCCCTGAACTTGCCACCGCGCGCGTTTAGCCATGCAGTAGACACCTGCAGCGGTTCCCCGCGGCCTTCCGCGGATGCTGCCGTGTTATCCTTAAGGGCTGTTATCTCAACTTCGGCCCTCATGCCGGGCTTAATGCGCGAGATCTCGCCCTCCGGTACCGAGATTGTTGCGTACACCTGGTCCACGGTCACTAGTTTAAGCGCTGCCCGGCCGGGCATGGCGGAACTCCCTGGCTCTATGTTGCGCTCGCTAACGAGCCCGCTTTCCGGGGCGATTATTGAACAGTCCGCCGCGTTCTTGTCCGCCATCTTAAGCGCCAGTAACGCTTCGGTCCTGGCGGTCTCGATCTCGACCATTTTTATTTCGGGAAGATTCCCGTTCTTGTACATCGGCTCGAAACGGCGGAAGGCGTCTTCCGCCTGTTTCGCTTTGGCTGAAGCCATAAGGCGCGCGGTTTCATTGCTCTGGCAGTCCAGCCGCGCCAGCAGGTCGCCCTTTGACACCTGCTGGCCTTCGCGGACGTTAACTTCCGCTACCGTGCCCACGGTCAGAAAAGTGAGCGGGATGGACTTCTGCGCTTCGATAGTGCCGCTGTAGTAGGCCGCGGCAGAGCCGTCCAGGGTAGTGACGGTCGCCAGCTCCACTTTAACGGCCGGCTGGCGGGTCGGCTTCTCGCCGCAAGCGGTCAGCAGCAGCGCCGCGGCGGGTATAAGGAAAAAAATATTCTTATTCATAACGTCCCCTTGTGTGTGTAGACTAAAAACGTATTGCGGTCGAAAAAAATGCAAAAAAATATAGCTATTATTTCAGTCCCTTTATGAAGATGTCTACCATTACCGCCAGCTTATCCTCGGCGGATGGCGTTTTCCCTTCCAGCAACAGGTTTAAATGTGTGGCGTGCAGGGTGGTGACCCCGGCCAGGGCGATAGCGTCGCACTGCTCCTTCTTTATCCCTTTGAACTCGCCGGAGGCTATGCCCTCCAGTAAGATGGATTTCAGCAACTTGATCTCCCGGGTGTTGCTCTCGCGCTGGATGCTGTGGAACATGGCTACATGCTTTTTGGTCTCCTTGAAGATCAGCGGGTAGAGCTTTGCCTTGTTGCGGATGGCGTTATCCTGTATCTGGAAGAACAGGCGGAGTTTCTCCCCCGCGCTGTGGGTCCATTTTAAACCTTTTTCCAGCGTCTCTAAGATGGAGTCCATTTCCTGCCTGGCTACGGTGTGGAACACGTCCTCTTTCTTTTTGAAGTAATAGTAAAGCGTGCTCTTGCCCTTGCCTGCGGCTTCCGCGATATCCTCCATGGTGGTTTTGTCCAGGCCGTAAGTTTGGAAAAGCCCCAAGGCGGCGCGCAGTATTTCGTCGCGGACTATATCGGCCTTTGCTGGATCGGATCTTCTCATAAATAGACCACAAGACTTATTTCGTATTATAGTCTAGCAGAAATTACCGTAAATGTCAAGGCTGGCTGATGGACGGCAGGTGGCGGAAGGGTTCAAGGGCAATATGACTTGTGCGCTGATTATGTTATTATAACTTTTTGTACAGGCTGTTCGGTATTGTCTTAAGTAACCAGGCTATCACGCGCCAGCGTTTTGTAATGTAAGCGTGGCCTTTTCCATTTTCTATGGCTTCGAATATCTGCTTTGCCGCTTTCTCCGGAGGAGCCACCCAGAACAGGCCCTCGCCTTTTGCCATGGCCGTGTCCACTAGACCCGGCATTATGTCGGTTACCGTAATAGCAAGGCGCAACTTGGCGGCTTTCTGTCTTAAGCCTTCCAGGTAATTGGATACAAAAGCCTTGGAGGCATTATAGGCCGGCGCGGCGCCGCCGCCCCGTATTGCGGCTATGGAGGATATCCCGGCGATATGGCCGCGGCCTTTGCCGCGGAAATACTCAAAAGCCACGTTGGCCATGGCGGCAAAACCGGTAACATTCACGTCGATGGTGTCTTTCTCTATCTTCCAGTCCAGGTCTTTATTTAAATCCCCCGTCCCCGCGCTTATCACTACCAGGTCCGTGCCGCCCATTTCGGTTATCAGTTCTTTCAGTTGTCCCATGGCCTGAGGCTGAACAACATCCAGTTGTTTGGTAAAGATCTTGCCAGGGAATTCATTTTGCAGTTTCTGCAGCAGTTCGGGTCTTCTTCCGCATACGCCTACTGCATAGCCGGCGCCTGCCATTATCTTTGCGAGTTCGCGCCCTATACCCGAGGTCCCTCCCACGATAATGGTTTTTCTCATATGCGGAATTCTATCAAAAAAGGCGTGAGTCACTTGACCGGAATGTGGAGGGACTGCGGCGCCGGTAATGAAAAACATGGGCCGTAAAGGGGCCACAGAGGGTCTCATAAATTAACGGAGATGAGTGGCAGTTCCACCCATAATAGTCGGGTGGGTAACTCTGCTGTACCTTAAATTTGGGCGGGGGCAGTTAAGGAGGGCCAGGGCCAGGGGCGGCGTCCATCTTGAGGAAAGCCGCTACTGGCCCTGGCCTCTCCACATTTTCTTTGCTGTTCTCCCCCGCCCCACGGGGGCGACATTAACATTAACAGAAAAGCCCGCCAGGGCGAGCGAACAGCGAGCCTGGGCGGGTTTTTAATAAACCAAGGTGCCCCCGTTTAAATTCTTTTCCCCGGTGGCCATAATTTAAAAATAAGAAAAAAATTAAATTCTGCGCTGTACGGGCCGCTGTTGCGGCCCGGGAGCGGTTGTGCCAAGGCCCACGTTTATTGGGCCGGCCAACCGCGCATTAGGAGGTGTTTATAAGATGCCGCCTACCGGCGGAGCAAGAGCGAAGGCGCGTAGTGCCGAGCCTTGCGAACCCACTTCCTAGCGGCAAGGAGCAGTGCGGGGCCGCGCTGCGTGGCCACGCCTGCGACGACATCTCGCGGATAAACTCGGCCTACCGCTTCAAAAGACGATAGGGGAGCCGCATAGTGGCCGGCAAGCGGCCACCCTGCGGCGAGCGAGCGGAGCGAAGGCGCGCAGTGCCGAGCCCGCGAGCGGCTTCTCGCGGATAAGATCAGGCATACAATGTTTTGAGGAACTTATAGAGAGTACGGTTGAAGCGAATCCACAACTCATCCGAAAGTAATAATGAATACGGCCTTATTCGGGCGGTTCCGTGGGCCTTGGTTCTGCGGTTTTTCCGGTTTCTGCATTTTTTTACTCGTGGTGTAATTCGAATCCGCAACTGTCTATCCCGCCGGGACAGTATATGGTATCGTCCGCTTCTCCATAAACGTACAGTTTATCTTTGTCCTTCTCCGTCCAGGCGGCCCAGTCCCCATATTGAATAGCAGAGCCAAAATCTTCTGCTGCGCCTGGGGCAAGCCATTTTGTGCAAGTATTCATCATACGTATGGCGACTATGGACCTGTCTGAGTGGTTCCAGAGATTCTTGGTAGCCTTTGGGGTGAGGCTAATGTAATCCGTTCCCTTTCTGTACAGGGAAAGGCTGTGTGAAGGCTTAAATTTTAACTTGGCATTGCGCTCGCGAGCTTTGGCATAGCACGGAGTGTTTTCACCAACTTGATTGACGTGATATCCGTCTGGTCCCGACATAACCTCTATAACCAGGTTTGCATCGTTGTCGTGTCCCGCAACGACCATATCTTCAATCCCGTCGCCATTGAAGTCGTGCTTTAAGGCATACTGTGGGGAAACTGAGGCGGAGGTAGAGGGATAATCGCGATTAGACCAAAGTTTAAAATCCTTATTGAATTTTGATAGCGCCGCTGCTATTTCGGGAGATAACTGAATGTCTCCCCCCGCCTTGCTCTCTGCGGGTTTTTCCGCTTTCACGCGAAAACCCACGACATCGGGGCTGGCTACGGGAAAAAGTCCTTCGTGGAAGTAATAGATATCGTTGTCGCCGTTGAGTTGTGGCGCGCTATCCGACGGTATCCCGCTGGAAATCCATATTTCAAAATAAGTGAATGCGTCGTGCTTCAACACATATACGCGCGGATTGTGTTCATCGAGGATCCGGATCGTGGTTCCGCGCTTCAACATGCGTAGCATGGGGAGAGTGTTGTGAGGAACCCCTGTAGTGTGCACAAACCCCGCCTCGCGGCGGATAACTTTGTAGCCTTTTTCTTCCGGTCTGAAGATCGCCAGGTAGTTCTGTGTCTCGTCATGGCCGGTTATAACTTTTATGGGTGGGTTTTTGCCGTTGTAGTCCCAGCTTATCGCATACGGCAGTTGCTTCTTTGAGAACGGGAAGTATTTTACACTTGTACCGTAATCCGTCAGAGTCCAGGGTGAAAATTCGGGCAACTCTTTTTTAAGCGCTGCTTCTTGAGCAACATCCAGTTGTAGGGCGGATATTTGCTCGGACTTGACGGGGTAGACAGGCGGAGTAGGATAGCCCTCTCCATAAACACTTACGACTGCGGCCCCCCCTTCGGGAGTGGTGGATTTGGTTACATCTGATCCGAGATAGGATACCTGTGCCTTGGCCGGCTCAAGGGGATGTCCGTCACTGCCTATCCATTGCGCGCATGTGTATCGGGATGCGGATGTAAATGCCGCTAAAAGAAGTAGAGTGAGTTTAAGGGATTTCATATTGATTCCTTCGTCTTGCTCGTGGCGTTATATTGAGGGGCTAAATCATCCCAAGTATGGACGATGGGTTACGGAAAAAATCTTCTAGGCCGATGAACGGCGTTCCTGCGCTGCCTTGGGCAGGGCCTATAATAAGGCCAGTCGCCATTTTATTGTGAGCCAGAAAGACAGCCAAACCGCCTGGCCGTTTATCGGTCCTGCCCGATTTTACCTCTATAGCCAGGAGTTTTCTGCCCAGCTTGAAAATGTAATCCACTTCGTTGTCCCTCTCCCGCCAATAGAACAACTCGCCGCCGTTCTGTTCCGCCAGGGGGATAAGGGCCGCGCCTACGGCGTTTTCCACCATCCGGCCTTTCCAGGCGGGGTCTTTCAATTCTTCCCCCCCGTGCGGGAAGGTCATAGCGTTGGCCAGGCTGTTGTCGCGCAGTATCAGTTTCGGGATGGAATTGCGGAGGCGCAGTTTGTTGCCGCTCCAGCGCTGCAGCGTAGCAAGTACATAAGCGGCCGACAGTAGGTGGAGGTAATGGGCTATCGTCGTGGTGTTGCCGGCGTCGGAGAGTTGGCCCATCATTTTCTGGTAGCTCAATATCTGGGCAGGATGAGCGCAGGCCACCCCAAGCACCTGGCGCAGCAGGGCCGGTTTATGTACCGGCGACATCAGCAGCACGTCTTTTCCGACGACAGTCTCCAGTATAGAGTCGCGGATATATCTGCCCCAGCGGGCATAATCGTTGTTCATCGGCACGGCCGCAGGGTAGCCTCCGAGGCGCAGATAGTCTTCCAATGTGAGCCCGAAGCATTCAAAACATTCCGAGTAGGACCAATGCGGTATCCTGTGAAGTTCGAATCTGCCGGTAAGGCTTTCGGTCAGGCCGCGCTGGACCAGCAGCGCCGAAGAGCCGAGCAAAAGGACTTTAATATTTTTCTTGTTGCGCTTGTCCTCGTCTACCAGGGCTTTGACCGTTTCGCTCCAGCCGGTGATCTTCTGGACTTCGTCCAGAATGAGGAGCGCGCATTTACCCGCGGTGGCAAGTTCTCTTGCCTTGTTCCAGTGTTCCGCTATCCAGGCTGTGGATGGGATGGCTGGCTTGTCGGCGGCCTCATATATTGATGGGCCATGCCAAGTTTCCTTGATGTGAAGCGCGAGTGTGGTTTTTCCTACCTGTCGTGGTCCGGAAAGAACCTGTATGGGGATGTGCCCCTCCAGCAGGTTTTTGTGGATGTTTTTATAGTAAATCCGGCGCACAAATTCTCTATGCATATAAGGGATTTTACCAATGAGAAATGTGCGCTGTCAACAAATTACTCAATAAATTGAGTAATTTGTAAATCGGATGGGGAAGATGGCCAGGGCCAGGTGCCGCGGCCATCTCGAGGCAAGCGGCTACTGGCCCTGGCCTCTCCATATTTTCTTTGCTGTTCTCCCCCGCCCCACGGGGGCGACATAAACATAACAGAAAAGCCCGCCAGGGCCGAGCGAACGCGAGGCCGGGGCGGGTTTTTAATTAACCAAGGTGCCCCCGTTTAAATTCCCCTCTCCCGGTGGCCATAATTTAAAAATAAGAAAAAAATTAAATTCTGCGCTGTACGGGCCGCTGTTGCGGCCCGGGAGCGGCTGTGCCAAGGCCCACGTTTATTGGGCCGGCCAGCCGCGCATAGGAGGTTGTTATAAGATGCAGCCTACCGGCGGAGCAAGAGCGAAGGCGCGTAGTGCCGAGCCTTGCGAACCCACTTCCTAGCGGCAAGGAGCAGTGCGGGGCCGCGCTGCGTGGCCACGCCTGCGACGACATCTCGCGGATAAACTCGGCCTACCGCTTCCAAAGACGGCAGGGGAGCCGCATAGTGGCCGGCAAGCGGCCACCCTGCGGCGAGCGAGCGGAGCGAAGGCGCGTAGTGCCGAGCCCGCGAGCGGCTTCTCGCGGGTAAGATCAGCAATACAATGTTTTCAGGATCGGATGAACTGTACGATGTAGGCGGAGCAAAAGTTCATCCGAAAGTAATAATGTGGACTTTCTTGGTGGTCGGCACAAGGGATATTTTACATTTTAACCCTGCGCCAAAGGTGCAAACTTTAGGAAAAAAACTTTCGCCACAGGTAATCGGACAATGATTAAATAGGAACCAGCGGCTCTTATTGATTCAGTGCAGTCTTGACTATAAGTGGTCATGAATACGCTTAGTTGTCTTATTAGGCAATTTGATCCAATTACTTAATGCCTTTTCCAAAATACTAACAACCTTCGCTTTAGTCCCGACGATAGCCTTAAGCTCGGTTAATTCTCGCCTCAGGCGTAACAACTGCGATTCGGCAACGATATGTCCGCTATGCTCGAGCATCGTCCGCCATTGTTTCACGGTTCGCTTAGGAAGGCTGTAATTCCAGCAAAGCTCATCAAGGTCTGCGCCAAATTGCAGCCATTCCTGCACAATCGCCACTTTCTCTTCCAAGGTGTATTTATGAGTCGTTTTCATAATATTATTTTCCAAAGGCAAAGCCGGCCGCCATTGAGATCATCCCATCCTTGTCCGCAAAACTCCAGGTGTAGCTTAATCCAAGCGGCATAGGGAAGCGCCAGAACTGATAATAAAAATTAATTCCGGCGCCGGACTGATTGTATCGGTTGCCGTCGTTCCAGACCCAGGCGCTTTCGGCAAAAGGCTCCACCGCGAGAATGCCGCGTTTGTTGCGGTTCAGGAAGTGGGAAAAAGAGACAGTCCCGCCGATCCCCTCCGTGCCTCGCCATTCTCTCCGGTACTGTCCGCGAAGGCCTACATCCGCCCCGGTGGGGATCAGTTGTGTGAACGGCAGCGACCAGCCCTTTGAGCCGCTTACGCGGAACGCTAGCTTGTCGTGCCTGTTGAATTCCCATACGCCCCGCCAGGCCGTCTGAATAATTGAGTAATCGTATTGCGAGCCGCTAAGGCCGCCCGCGCTCATAGCGTTGAACTCCAGGACCTGCAAGTTCCCGATATTCTTGCGCTTGTTTACACGGTCATCCAGATCTGACAGGCCCAAGCCGAATACTACGCCCATGCCGCCGCCTTGCTGTGATATGCCGCCATTTCCCTCGTGGGTATAAGCGTATTTAAGCCCGATCATATTATGCCGCCCTGGTTCATCCTTAAGCGGGGACATCCTGGCCTTGAGGTCGAACTTGGCCATTGAAAATGAAACTCCGATGGTATGACTGTCATTGAGTTTACGTGAGATGGCTATCTTAGACTCTTCCGTACTGCGGGTGTACCTGTTTACGGGTTGTCCCACCTTAGTGGTATCCGGGGTTGCCCCCAAAGTGTTATATGCGCCGTCCGCATATTGCTTTTCCGTATAATCGGCGTTGCTGACCTGGGTCACCATGCGCCAATTGCCTTTGTCGATCGCAGCTATTGCGGACCGGTTATCAGGGCCGATGGTGCCGCGCAAAAATAGCGTTTCGGCGCGGTGGAACATGTTGCCAGATACCAGCATAAGGCTGTACCCGCTGCCGCTGCTGCCCGAGGTCACCAGCGGCAGAGGAACAATGAACCAGCCATCGTCGGCGTTTATATCCACCACAACCCCATGTGCAGCTTCATCGTAGTGGCTTTTTACTTCCAGTTTGCGGAAGACGCCCATTTCGTGAAGACGCTTTTTAACTTTGTTCTCGGCTTCGAGGCTATAGGGCCCTCCTTTTTTCAACTCCACGATGCGCGCGGATATTTCCTCTGGGCTGGTGCGCTTGCTCGTGATATTTATGGCAACGATCGGCTTTCCTTCAAGCTGTTCTTGTTGTGCATGGACTGGGTTGGCTGATAGTGCTGCAATAATAACCAATGCGGCCGTGAAAAGATCGGGAACTCTCCGGAGGTTTGTCCGGCTGTAGCTTCTGGTACCTGTCAGTGTAGTGTGCATATGAAATGTCCTTGGCAATTGAGTGTGTGCTCAATAAGTTGTCGGAAAAGATCCCGCATGGAGCTGCCATGCGGGAGCAGGAGTTCTATTTCGTAGCTATTACTCCCGATATGAACATCGTAAAAGCTTTATGTATGGTGTCGCTCAAACTGGTCTTTTTTTTCTGCATCTTCCAGCGCAAGTAATTAAAGTTAAAAATACCGACAAGCGAAAACGCCGCTATTTGTGGATCTATGTCCTTTCTGAAAAAGCCGGCGGCTTTACCCTCTTCAAAGATGTTTTCAAGCACGGTCATCCTTTTGAAAATATGCTGTGCTTCCCGTGATTCCGGTGGAATATCCATCGCCGGAAGATGCCTCGTTATCAACTCGGTTATATCCGGGAATTCCTCAGCTCTCCGGGCCAAACTGTCGCCGACAAGTTGGAGCTTTTCTATGGGGTCACATGGCTTTGCATTCTGCATGGAAACTTTGTCGCGATCATTAACTTGCTCTACCCCTTCAAAAGTAGAAACCCAGAACAGGTTTTCCTTTGTCTTAAAGTAATGGAAGAGAATACCCTGGGAAACTCCGGCTTCATCAGCAATAGTGGCGGTACTGGTGCGGTCAAAACCCTGGCGGGCAAATAGCCTGGTTGCAGTCTTAAGTATCAAGCTGCGGGTCTTTTCCGAGCGCTCGCTCTGTTTAAGCCCGGTTGGTTTCGTCTTTCTCATTATTTGGGGCCTCTCATGGTTTCAGTAATTGCTTTGACATATTGATTGACTACTCAATATACATTATAACAGCTATCTGAGCGGTTGTCAAGAGGCGGAGTGCTGACAGCAGTCGCCTAACTCCGGTAGCACACCGGGCGCGGCTTACTCACGCGCCCGGTTCATTGCCTTCACGAGCTGATTGTTGAAACAGATTTATAACAAGGGCCAACTGTTCAGATGTTCAAGAGTTACCGAGATCTCGCGAGCCGGAATCCAATGTGCCCGAGGCGGCGGCCAGGGGTGAGCATGCCGCGGTAAATGCCCCGCAGGTCCCTGGCGTCATCGCTGTTGAATGAACCGCCACGCATCACCCGGTAGGAACTCGTAACTTCAATCGCACTGCCGTCATCAGGTGCGCCTTTGTACGAATTCTTGTAATTGTCCTGCAACCACTGCCAGACATTCCCCGCCATATCACACAAACCCTGAGAGGTGTTCCCGGCAGGCTTTGAACAAACAGGCATAGTGGCATTAGTGTCGCATCCATAACCGCCATTGCCTTTCATCACAGCCTTGTCGCAGGTCGGCTCATCATTCCCCCACGGATATTTCTGATCCCTGCCGCCACTGGTGGCCGCATACTCCCATTCGGCTTCGCTGGGCAGCCTCGCGCCTTTGAACTTGGCATAAGCCTGGGCCTGTTTCCAGTCCACGCAGTTGACCGGGTGAAACTGGCGTCCTGCCACACCCCAGTTGCAATAGCCGCCGGTAGCCGGTTCCGTGCAACCTCCCTTGACCACGCATTCCGCGTATTGTTCTACGGTAACCGCAGCTTTGGACATATCAAAGGTTCTTATGGCCACCTCGTGGACCGGCTTGGCATCTTCAAAACCTTTCTCGCTGCTGTCCGTCCCCATAGTGAACTTTCCGCCGGGGATGGTGATGAACTCTATCGGCTTTACAGGCGCGCCAGCCAACGGATTCGCCCCGCAGACATAGCCTTTGGTAATGCCATCTGCTCTTGCGGCCGATGGTTCCGGGATATTGCTGTCGCTTTTATCGAGTATGAAAATGCTGGCATCGAACTTCCCATTGCCGGCTACAGCGTCCCTGATGTCCGTCGGAATATACCTGTGCGGTTTTTTGCCGTCAATGGGCTGCGCTAAAAGAGGGTTCGTTGCCAGCATCAGGGTCGCGATCGCTATAATGTTCTTCATTTGTTTCTCCTTTGTTTTGTTAAGGCTACCTTCTATCTATAGTCTATCCTCTTAGTGCTGGTACTCCCAGCGGCTTAGGTCCTGTCTTTTTGAAGCAATCGCACTACCGGTTTTTCCCGGAGTGCTCAAGTTGTGGCATGTCACAAATACAATAAATTCGTGATGTCGTGCATCATCCCAACGTCGTGGTACTACGTGAAAGCATCAGTTCTCCCCCCCGCTCCACGGGGTAGCGGCAAGGAGCGGCGCGGGGCCACGCCCGCGACGACATCTCGCGGGTAAGATCAGGTATACAATGTTTTTAGGAACTTATAGAGGGCAAGGCGGAAGCCTATCCACAGGTCATCCGAACGTGATAATGCACACTCTCCGCGCGGGGCCGCCCGGAACGGGCGGCGACGCTGGATTTTGCCGTTTCTGCATTTGTTTTTTTCCTTTAAAATAAAAAAATTAAATGGCGCAAAAAATTCTGCATTTTTAATTTTTTTGTCGGAGATTTTGATGTTCCTGAACACCAGGTTGAGGGCGCGTTTACGGGTGAGGTTATCCGGTTTCCCCTTCCCCGGTTCTCCGACGGAGACATACTCGTTGACCCGCGCCAGATAGTCCGCGGATTTTTCGCGGTCTATCTGGCGCAGATCGTAGAGGGCCACCAGCTTTTTCAGCTCTTCCGCTTCCAGGAAGAGCGACTGGTTTTTCTCTTCAAAGACCTCTTTGGAAACATGGCCTTCCACGAAAATGTCGGTCAGTTTGCGCTGCTGTTCAAGGTTGCGGGCGAGCTTGGCTTTAAGCTCGCTTTTGGCCTGTTTTTCGCCTTCCGGGAGCGGGGTGGCCGGAAAAGTCATGTTCGTCCATCGGCTCCCGAAATCGTCGCTGCTGAGCAGTATTTCAAGGTATTCCTCCACCTGCGGCTCTATAACATCGGCCTTTACGCTCTTGTTGCGGCAGGAGGAATAGCCGTTGTTCCGTGCGGAACAACGGTACCATTTCTTGGTGGCCCCGGTGCGGTGATTGCAGACCGAAGAAGCCCCGATATACTTGTGGTTGCACTTCTCGCAGAACAGGATGCCGGACAAGATGTAATCGCCGGGGCGGGCGCGGCGGCACCTTATGCGCCTTTCGGCGCGAAGTTTTTGCGCTTGCGCAAAAACTTCATCGCTGAGTATGGCCTTATGCTTGCCCCGCGCTATTATGATCTTGTCCGCAGGGCTCTTAACGTATTTGTAGCCCTTGGGCGTCTTTTGGGTTTTGTCGTAATGGTGGGCGCTCCAAACTACTGTGCCGGTATAGATCTGGTTCTTTAAGATGTCGAAGATGGCCTTGGTGCCGAAACAGTTGCCTTTGCGGTTCCTTATGCCCTGCTTTGCCAGTAAAGCGCCTATAGCCCAGGAACTCTTGCCCTCAAGGTACAGTGCGTAGACGTGCCGCACCACCTTGGCCTCGCTCTCAACCACCTCAAGCAGCTTGGCGGCCTTGTTATAGGTGTAGCCGTAGGGCGCGAACCTTGAGCCCAGCCAGTTGCCCTGCATGGCGCTCTTTACCATGCCAGGGTACACGCGCTCCGCAATGCGGCTGCGCTCGAACTCGGCGAAACTGCCAAGCTGCTGGAACATCATGCGCCCGGTCGAGGTTGTGCTGTCAAAGGGCTCGCCGGCGGATTTAAAGCCCACGCCGTGGCCTGACAGATGGTCTACAAGGTTAAGCAGGTCCCTGAGGTTTCGGCTGAAGCGGTCGATTTTAGCTACCAGCACCAGCCCGAACTTGCCGCCTTTGGCGTCAGCCATAAGTGCGGTAAGCGCGGGCCTGTCCGTGGTGGCCCCGCTGATGCCGTCGTCCGAGTAGACCTTATAAACCTCAAGGCCCTCGCGCTTGGCGAACGCCTCAAGGGTTTCCCTCTGTACAATAAGGGAGGTGCCTTCCCTGGCCTGGTCTTCCGTGGAGACCCTGAGATATAAAGCGGTTTTCATAGCTACCTTATGGTTTCCTTCCACTTCTTTATCTTGCGCATGTCCGCCTCGGTGAACACCGGGTAGTTCCGGTAATCGCGTCCGGGCTTTATCCAGCCGCGGCTGATCCAGTTGTAGATGGTCTGACGAGTTACGCGCAGCAGTTTGGCGGCTTCAACCATGTTGTAGCGCTTCATAGGTAAATTATACAAAACTTTACACTTGTTGGGGGCAGCCGGTGGGGCGCGACCGAACATTAACAGAAAAGCCCGCCAGGGCCGAGCGAATGCGAGGCCGGGGCGGGTTTTTAATAAACCAAGGTGCGCCCCACCGGCGGGTGTTCAGGAACGTCAAAATCTCCGACAAAAAAATTAAAAATGCAGAATTTTTTGCGCCATTTAATTTTTTTATTTTAAAGGAAAAAAACAAATGCAGAAACGGCAAAATCCAGCGTCGCCGCCCGTTCCGGGCGGCCCCGCGCGGAGAGTGTGCATTATCACGTTCGGATGAGTTGTGGATTCGCTTCAACCGTACTCTCTATAAGTTCCTCAAAACATTGTATGCCTGATCTTATCCGCGAGAAGCCGCTCGCGGGCTCGGCACTGCGCGCCTTCGCTCCGCTCGCTCGCCGCAGGGTGGCCGCTTGCCGGCCACTATGCGGCTCCCCTATCGTCTTTTGAAGCGGTAGGCCGAGTTTATCCGCGAGATGTCGTCGCAGGCGTGGCCACGCAGCGCGGCCCCGCACTGCTCCTTGCCGCTAGGAAGTGGGTTCGCAAGGCTCGGCACTACGCGCCTTCGCTCTTGCTCCGCCGGTAGGCGGCATCTTATAAACACCTCCTAATGCGCGGTTGGCCGGCCCAATAAACGTGGGCCTTGGCACAACCGCTCCCGGGCCGCTGCTGCGGCCCGTACAGCGCAGAATTTAATTTTTTTCTTATTTTTAAATTATGGCCACCGATAAGGATTTACCTTATTTCCGTTTCCCCTCTTCCAGGGTGGCAATAATTTATCAGTTGGAGGACTTTTCTTTTACGGTCCAGAAACCTTCAAAGATGTAGCCGATCTTAAATCCGAGCGCCGGTTTCAACGTCCCGGCCTTCCCCCCGCCCACGTTGTCCAGGTCGAGGTCAATTAGGCGGTAGAAAATATCAAAGGTTAGTCCCGTCGGAGTATCGGTGAACTCCTTGGTCGTGTAGAGAAAGCCTGCGGAGATCATGGGCGCGGCATAAATCGTCGTATCAGACAACCCCAGGTCAGCATAAGCCTGCGCCGTAAAGCGCAGTGGCTTCCCCTGGACCTTTGGCGTCATGAATTCCATGCCAAGTAGGAGATCGAATAAATAGAACGTGTCCTTGCCAGTGTGCGGGTTATCAACCTTAATGCTCTGGAACTGCAACCCGCCGGTCTTGGAGATGGCCTCGTTGTTTCCGACTGCGCGGAAGCCGAAACCCCAGGGTTTCACGCTCTCGCTGCCGCCGCCCGATATGTTCAAGGTCTGGGCCGTCGGCAGTATCATGTAATACTCATTGGCGGCCATCCATTTGTAAACGGGTTTAGAATCGGCAGTATAGCCAATGGAAACAGTAGTAATGCTAATTAACAAAGCTAAGAAGATTTTGTTCGTCATAGGATTTCAACCGATTCTAGGGATTCTGTCCGCGGGTGAAACTTCGTTGTTCAACTCTCTCAAACATTTAAGTGAAATGCTAATTTCACCAGCTTTTGTCAGTTTCCTGTGTGCAAGACTAAGCCAAGGTCTTTTTCCATACGCCGTTATATATCTCATCGAAAGAACCGTCGGGATTAATCTTTAAAACCAGAAGCAGTTCTGTTTCACCTTTTAAATCAACAGAATCTCTCTGGGTGGCCTTGATTTGGACCTTGCGGCCATTCCACTTGCCGTCATGCCCTTTGTGGGATGGTGGATACAGTTCAATGCCATAATAGTATTTTCCAAAAGTTTCCCCCATGCTGCCTACTAAATGACCATCTGCTGTAAATGGGCGCTTAGTCAACTCCGTAAGTTCAGCGCAGGTAGCGAATATCGTTGCTATTAATTGGTTGGTTAAACTTTGGGGTGTATCCGTAGCCATGGCTTTGATTCACTTGTTAACGAATACTATCTTCAATTTTGCTCCGCTTGTCGTTGCCTTGTAGGGTCTGGTGCCGGCGTTTATCGTCTTGGCAAAAGCTTTCGCCGTAGCGACTGCGGTCTGTTTTGCCTTGAGCGGTAGCATAATGTTCCAACCTGCCACATGGTTAATCGTCCCGTCGGGGCGCATATAGCGGAAGATGGAAAGCCAAATGCCTATGCAGCCATTTATGCTGGCATCGGTGCGACCGGTGGCAATTCCGGAGATTTCCGCAATTCCGGATTTGCCACCAACAGTGACTTTGGCGGCAAGGACTTTTATCGACTGGGTTTTATCGTAAGTGGCCGCTTCTAGCGTGGAACCTTTTTCTAGCTCAATCTCTGGATTGTAAGCCTTTTTTGATTCGTGCATCATTCCCCCCCTGTGCAAGACTGTGATCTATTGCAGATATCGGCCGATAAAGAATGTTGCTATTCCTCTATATGTTTCTGGCGAGATGAATGTGAAACCGCTTTTTGGTATTGATTCGCTAAGGAAGTACAACCCAAATGCGATTACCACGATAATAAGACTGCGATATTTCCGTCTTACTTTTATTGGTAAAGCAATGTTTGAGATGCCATATTTCTTTGCATCGCAAGGTTGGTCGCAACTTAAGGATATTTCCGTCGTCTTTCCGGCAAAGGATTCTGGCACGGTGAAAACGAAGCGAAGTTCGTCGTATTTGCCTACAACTCGTTGCGTGCCCCGAATTAAACTGAAATCGGACGGTGCGTGAAGTGTCACGTCAAAGGGGTCTTGAATCGCTTCGTCACTATCTGTAATCTGGGATGGCATATATTCCGCTGCTTTCAGCGTATATGTTTTGCCTGGAGCGAGCACAAAAGCATGCTGGTGCCCGCCAACACTTGTTGATTTTGCTTGTTTCCCGTCGGATTCTAGACTTGTTATCCTAATGAACCCAAACTTGTCGTATAACTGTATTTTTCCTAATGATTTTAGGACAGTTGTCCAAGCTGTATCGGGATCAACTTTTGTAGGAGAGATGTCTTCTGGTAATTTGAAAACCAAATATTTCAAATCATTCCCAGGTTTATTCTCTACATTGTTAGTTGCTTGCCAAGAGGTAATGCTTTTGATTATGGCTTCAGCATCACTAGGGTGTATGTAATCTTTAATGGAAAAATGTAGAACAATTGCTTCTCCAATTCTTCCTGTGTCGAAAATTTCAATGTGACGTATTGGGGTAAGTGTTCCAGTAGATTTGTCTCTGAGTACAATTAACCCTGAAGTGGGGTTACTGTAAGTGGTGCTAATTTCTGAATGAACCCATTTCGGCCTATACCTAAAACGATAATTCCCGCCGTTCGGTAACCCAAGTACTTGTTGAATATCGTACCCGTAGGGACTAATGGCATTCGTTATGAGAACGATCATATGTGCTTGAATTTAATAATGCGGACGATGTTGTCCCCTTTTAATACTCTTTTGTAAATACAACTTAATACCAGTTGGGCCGCGGCAATGCTTTTGCAGTCAGGGGACTCTCCATCAAAGTCGTGATTTGCAAGTTCTGAAATCTTCTTTTCGTAACACTGTGTAATCTCTATTTTATGCAAATCAGTTGCTTTGTTGCGGTCCCACCCGATGCTTAAAAGCGCAATCTCTCCAGGTAAAAAAACATCGGAGTTGCCGATTCTTAAAGTCGTGGTCTTTTGTTTTGAGGATAGCAGTTCCTCGTAAAATGGATAAAAGTTTAAGCGTTTCATTGTGTCTCCCTTTTGGGTTTCAGGGTAAGTCCGAAAAACGTTCCCAGTACGGCAGGACGTTGACCCGTGTTCCATCTTTGTATTGCTCTGAAACCAGTAGACCTTGGAACTGTGCCAGGTTTCGCATGGTTTCAATTATCCGAGATGCTTCACGTCCGGATGATTGGTTGCAAATGGCCCGTGCGATTGCCCGCTGGTTTTCGGGATCTTTGTTGAACAGAAATAACTGCGTGCGAAGGCAGGATATTAGTGTTTCCGGCATATCCTTGGGGTTTTGGGTGCCAATGGTGATCCCCACGCCAAAGGCGCGGCTTTCTCTTGCCAGTTCTACTAGGCGGGTGCTGTTTGCTACCCGCCAAGCTTCATCAAGTATGAGCATTCTGCGAAGTTTCATGGGTTGCTCGCCACGGCGGAGCATTGCATGAATCTTCATAATCAATATCTCAGACAACACATTCGCCAAACTTTTGTCCAAGTTGTTCATCGCCAAAACTATGCCGCGCTTGAGGAAACTTTCAAAAGGTTCCTCTGTGCGCTTTGGGGTAAACAAATCAAGGTCAAGAATTGGCTGCAATCTGCTATAGGCTGTTTGCGCATATGTGGCCTTAGCTTTTTTTAGATGGGCCATTACATCATCAAACGTCGGCGCACTTTTAGAGGGATCGAGTTTAACTCGCCGTCGAGGATCCCATCCATAATCGGTATAGGCCTGCCTCTGGGCATCTACAATCTGCATCTTTTGTTGATCGCCTAGGTTGAATACTCGGCCGAGTATTCCAGCAAGTTCGTGCGCCTGTTGTATCGGGTGTACCTCCCCCGAATCATCGGGCATAAGTGCTAGCGGGTTGAACGGCAATCCATCCCGGTCAACATTGTATACTTCAAGTTTATGCCGTCGTGTGAAATCCTCTTGCAGATAGTCCGGTTTGTAATCGAAGATTAGGACAGGGTAGTTCTGCTCTCTAAGTTCGGCAATAAGAGCTTTAATTGTTTGAGTCTTTCCGAATCCGGTGTCTCCGGTAACTAATACGCCGAAAGCCGGATTCAGTCTGGTGTCCCAGGTTACGGGCTTGTCCGTCGGATCAACGCCTATATTAAAAGCGAATCCATCCGGGAGGGTGTCTGTGGGAGTTGGCGTCGCAGGTTGTTTATCCTTTTTCGCTTCATCCTTTTTTCGCTTAAGCGTGGGGCCTGGTTTTGTTGGTTCTTGAGCGTCATTGGGGCCAGGTTCACTTATAGGTGTTGGACTAGGCGGATTATCTGCAGTCAAAGATGTTTCCGCTTCACCGAGAGTGATTTCTGAGACTTCCATTTCGTTCCCGTCTGGACTTGTCCCGAAACCAATCTTGGCGTGGCTCCAGTCGGCGCCGGATTCAATGTGAACCACAAATAGCTTTCCAGATACCTTTTGCGGACCATTAGAGAAGAACTCGTCCAACATTTTGGCGGTTCTCCACTTCGCTTCAGGTTTCATATCCTGAGTGGCTACCGCCATATATAATTGGTCGCGTAGAATCTCTTTGCGGGTTCGATCAAGTTGGTTCGGGTTCTTGGCTAGTATGCGGTTTAGGATGCTTATTGTGTTATCTATCTGCCCAACAGCTGAACCGCTGATTTTGTTTTTGTCGATATTAACGACAGAGGACAATTCACTGCGGACTTTTACTTCAATTACGTCTAGTTGTAGCCCGTTATTGGTGCTCCGAATGCAGAGAAGGTCTCCGTGGCGGTTATCGTCGATGTTTGCTCCAAGAATCCATGCTCTGGCTAATTCTGTGTCTAGTGACACCAGTAGCCAATCGGTCTGCGTATCAACATGGTGTTTAACAACCGCAAGAACGCCCATTAGACCAATAGAATGAGTTGGGGCTAAATTGCCGGATAATGATGCGCAGTCAATCGTTAAACTTAAGGTGTCTCCCCCCAAACGTCGAATTAGTTCATTAGTTCTGTCGCAGGTGGCTGTGTCAGGGGTTAGACCCGATTGCTTGACGAGTTTTTCCAGATACCGATCGAGGGTTTCTCTGTGAGAGGTGAAAGTGAGGAAATCCCTATCCCCAATCATGGAGCGTCCTAATGCGATCGCCCCGTTAATTGTATATGTCGGTTCTATCCCCTGATCAATAATACTGAACCATATCGCGTGTTTGCCCAATTCCTCAATTTCTTTTCTCCACTGCTGAGCGCCCGAGCACCGACCTATTACTGTTCCGGTCAGGACTTGCAGGAGATCTTTGAAGAGGGCGAAGTACCCGCCAAATTCTGAAGCATCACCGCAGATTATGACTTCAAACTGCTCAGTCATTCTGTCGTAACGATACTGCCTGGGCAATAAAATAGGCGATTGCCGATGAGATAGGTTTACTTCCAGGCGTAGTTCTTTCGGTTCACCAGGCTCAAAAAACACCATGTAGTGCGCTTGCCGCTTATTGAGCAAGTCCGCAAGTGTGGTGACAGAGTGGGTTTGTGGATCAACGTCTAGACTTCCCTTGCAATCATGAAGCGCATCGGCTAACTCCTCCATGCGGTCATCATCTTCATCCGTTGTGGTCGGGGCCAATCTTGTTCGGAAAACGCGCAGGTGTATCGGGATAAGATTCTCTTGCTTGCGCCCTCGATTAATGGAGAGAACGGCGTCAAGAACGTCGGCAATGCTTGGCGGG
Source organism: Elusimicrobiales bacterium (assembly GCA_028688015.1). GTDB lineage: Bacteria > Elusimicrobiota > Elusimicrobia > Elusimicrobiales > UBA9959 > UBA9959. The sequence goes on from JAQTZB010000001.1 coordinate 99,510, forward strand.
TCGATAAATACAACTTCAAACCCAAATTGCGCATATGGGGCATTATTAATGAACTTAGCCGCAACACGGCCAAGACCATCAACCCGCAACTGAGATGCAATTTTCCCCTTTGGCTCAGCGTATAGGGGGAGTCCTCCCAAGTTCCCAACACCAACAAAAACGAGGTGGGTGCGTGAGTCCGGCAGCAAATAGTTGCTGACCAAAAGGTGTGGAGCAGTTACAACAGGGTTAGAAATCTGCTGGAGTTGGGTGTCGTCGAAATTTTTTAAATCGACCCTGAAATCTCTAACCAGTTGTACTATCTGGACCCAGCGCCAAAGATGAAAAGGGTGGAGTGGACTTGCTAATGCCACAGTTCCGCCCGCGAATTGCATAACAATGATATCCAGCGCGAGAGCTTGCGATGAAAGACGGCGAGCTGTTTCAGCACTTTCCTTCGCGATAACAGCTCTAACTGTTTCGATTGCCGTGAGCATGTCCCCGTATTTCTTTATTAAAAGCTCAACCTTTGCAAGTATTTGGGGATTTCCTGCAAGCGCAACAAGCGGGTGGTCTGCAAGTTGATTTTTGAATGGTAGTAGTGCGTTGCGTGCTTCAACATACTCTTCCCATGCTTTGATGTGGTCCGGGGACAAATCATCAAGACGACTTATTGCCGTTTGTAGAATGGTATACAACGAGGATGTCGCTCCAGCGGTTTCGCGCGGGCAGAAAGGAGTCGTTGACGCTTCTGTCGCTTCTAGTGCTTTTAGGCAACCAATAGGATCGTGTGCTTGGGATTTGATTATCCCGCCAAAATTGGTTTCTGTAATGAGCTTTTGAAGGGCGGTTCTTGCCTGGCTTGTTCCGCTGCGTTCCCGTGGAAGCACTTGCGCATCCCCAATGCTTACCTCACCTCTCGGCGTATCATCGTCCGCTTCTTTGTCCAAAAGGTTGGCAATTTCGGTAATGTTTTTCCCCTCGGACTCAACAAAATCCAGCAATGCGGCATGATCGCCAGTTGCCTGGATGGGTTTTTGTGGCTCTTTATCGGAAGTGTCTCCCTTCTTCCTTTCGGACTTAGTCGGCTTAAATAAATCAGATACAACGTCGAAGTCTAAATCATTTAAATCTTCACGGTGTTTGTGCTTGGAGTAGCGTAATATTCTTTTTGCGGTTTCAATACGGGAGTTCTCTGCCGCCCCCTGCCCATTCTCCTCGGCTTGTGCGATTAACTGTGTAAGTTTCAGTAGGTCTTTTTTTGTTAGTCTGCGAAGACGCTTTACAAGTTCCTGATTGCTATCTAGATGCTTTGAAACCTGGCTTTCTCCGGCTAAATCCCGAAGTCCACGATACGGAAGTAATCCCAACTTGTATAGAGCTTTTGCCTCATGGTCTGGCAAGTCAACTTTATTGCTGCGCGTTACAACGCCTTGCCCAGACGATGCAAAATCCAGCAATGTGGTCAGGGTGAAATCTATCTTGTTGTCGGCGAGGTGTGTCCAAAGTGCCCTGCGTAATGGGATATCGTGCCAACTTATTGCTTCGTCTTTTAGGAAATACCTCAAATCACGGTCACTAATTACCGGGAGCGAGGATTTAAGCGATTTTAGTTTTGAGACAGATCCGCGCGCTAAGATAAAAAGAGGCATGCCTTCCCGCGCCTCTTTATCATTCCTCCAGCGATTGGCTTCGGTTACATCCGAAGAGAATAAGACATCTTTGCTCGGTTTGAGTCTGGCATCTGAATAGCCAAGCAAAACCAAGCGTAAGGGTTTGTCTGTCCCTTGTTTTAAAGCATCAGCGAGGATATCAAAATCCATCGAGGGTAAATCCTCGGCGATAACTCCGATATCTTTTTTCCGCCGTTTGGCTAATAGGGCCTTGGCGGTTAAGGTCGCCAATAAATCTGTATTGTTAGGCATTGTATTTCCCCACATAAGAGATGTTGTCCGGGTATTTTCTAGCTAAACCAATTTCGCTAAGGCATTCTATAAGTGCTGCACAGTTTTCCTGTAGATCAGACGGGCTTACATCGGCGCCAATAGCGGCCAAAAGTTCAGGGTCTGAATGTTGCGTGTCAATGCGTCCGCCGGCGATTATTCCGAACCGTTCCCATAAACGATCAAGGAATTCATTGAACGGAATGGATTTGTTCGCGGGAACGCAAGCTTTTACTAGCAAATTTAATATGTGTACGGATGGCCGAATACGTTTATCCCTAGTGCGCCCTTGACCATATGGATAAACTAATCCAATCCTTTTGCCCACAGCTTGCAGAAATTCCCTGGGACCACCAGAGATATATTCTTCAAAGGAACATTTTGCTAGGGTGTCTCCTAGAACCAGGTAGACATCTTCGCGGCCATATTGCGCAAGGGCTTGCTCAAAGAAGCCGAGGCGTGTTTCGATAATCGTGTCGCTGGGTTCATTCCCATCTTTATCGGTAAATTTCTTTAGCCAAGCGCGAACCGTCGCCCGATGTAGGGTTTTGGGTGTTTGTGGCGCTTCTGAGGGATCCTTGTCCTTGTCTTTGTCGTAAAGTGTTGTCCCGCTTTTTAACATTGCCGCAAGTTGCCTGGCAAGCCAATCCTCAAATGCTGCATAGAAGGCGTTTAAACTGATTTCTGATGCCAACGCTAGTGATGACCCCTTTGCGGCATCCATAGACAGAAAAAGAGGTATTCGACGTTCTGTTTTTCCGTCACTTGCTAGAGCTTGCGCATGTGCTATAAGCATGAGGCAAACAAATTGAACAGACTTTTGCAGGGTGGCTAGGCGGTTGCTCTGTTCTTTCTCATGTTCAACAAGATTCTTCGCAGCCAAATTAAGATTGTCGATGAATGTCTTTAGGGACCCGTTTGTATATACTACGCACTTTTTGTCATTGTTCGGTAAATATGATGCGGGTTTATCACTAAGCAGTGGCCATACCAAAAAAGAAATCGGGTCTTGCGGTTTCTCAATATTTTCTTTATTGGTCGTTCCATTGCCATCTAAAACCTTTGAGATAAGGGCGGCCAAGGGGTTAGGGGCGTCTGGCTTAGGGCCACGTAGTAAAGCCGCCATAAATTCTCCGACATGTCTATCATTGGTGTCGGAACTTATCATTTGGCGGCAAGTCAAAGAAAGTGAACTGTGTGAGGCCGAGGGGTATACAGCTTTGTCTGCGTCAATTAGTCCACGAATCGCCTCGCGGATACGTTCAAAAGAATCCTTTTTATTCTCACGTGCAAACTCTTTAAATCTGGGGTCATTGCAATGCATAACTAGCGCTTCAAATGTCCGGTCTTCGTCTGGCTCTTTCCCTTTCCTCCCAGGCACAGCGAACTTCACCACATCACTGATATCGAAGCGTTTTCCGGACAAGGCACGGAATAGTCCGTTGGCTATGTGTACGGGTTTAATACTACCCGAAGATGGAGACCATCCCACTTTGATATCGTACACGGCATCCAAAACTTTGGTTATTCTCATGATATATCACCGCCGGGGATAAAATAGGTGTTGTTGATGATGTCTACGCCTACATGAACCTCTTGCTGTGTGTCGAGACGCAATATGTTCCCAACCTTTTGTTGTTCCGCTTTCGTCGCCAATACATCATAAAAGGAGGCAATGCGTGTGAGTGCTTCCCAATTGCGTGTGCCGATGCCAGTGGAGCGGTCGCCATCTAAAAGCATTTTTAAGAATCTGCGGTCGAATATTAATCCTGAAGAAACCGGCATCTCGCGATGATGGAGAATAGCATGGTCGGGTAAGAAGTCCGGGAAAGCTTTTGCGAGATACCCAGGCAAACGTGGGGGTTTAACTGAAAGATCTGTTGCCCTGACAGTCTGTTGTGAGACCAAGTATCGAACAGGCCGAATCGAGTACTGATGATTGACCCATAAAATTAAATTGCTGCTTGAGTTCCCAGTCTTGAAAAAATTATTCAGAAGTCGGACAGCCGTCTGTTCTGGGACAAGTTCAGAGTTTAACAGGCGCTGGAATTCTTGATCAAGACGCGACCTGTCAACGCGGATAATTGTGTCGCCTGCTTTGTGCTCAAAAAAAGCTCTGCGCTTGCGATTCTGGAAGGAAGTTATATCTTCCGGTTGGCGGTATTCGGACTCATCTTGAATCTGCCATTCCGCCGGATCGTCCTGTGCCATCCAGAGTTTGTCGTCTAAGAAAGGGGTTGAATGGCGAATTGGATCAAATAGCCGTACTTGGTCGAATAATGGGCCTTGGCCGCCTTCAAAAACGTTTTGATAGTAGTTGGTCGCAATATTGTCTTTGTTTGTGTCTTCTCCTGCACAAACGATAAAAGAGAGGAACCCTAAGACATCTCGCATCGTGGCATGAAACCCAGTTTTTGCTACACAACCTAAAAGGTTCACTAACCGATCTTGGACAATGGGTTGTTTTAATCTTTTAATGTTGGGCAATATCCCACGACAATCTTTTTTTGAAACTTCCGCCAGGCTAATAATCTTGGCTATGCTTGCCCTAACTACCTCATCCCCAAGGTTGTTCCTTAATGCTAAATCGAAAACTGCAAACCTTGGATGGTTAGATTTTGATTCTCCGTCATAGGTGTAGGGGTTCAATAGGTTGTCTGCAAGTTTCTCGCACCATGAATGGCGTGCGCGGTGTTTTTCACATATCTCAAGTAGAATGCCCTCATTAATACATATGACAAGACCTTTTTTGTTGTCTACTGCCCCATTGATTGCATTCAAAATTTCTTTATCAGAGATTTCATTCGCGTCCTGCTGAATATTTCCGACCTTTTTTATCGTGTTCGGGAAATGCTCCTTTAATTTTCTTACTAGGTGGGTTTTCCCATCTCCCGGATTGCCGGTAATGATAACAACCATGTTGTCTTCTGCGGCTCGGATAATTGCGTCATCAACAGAAGTCGGAATGTGAAGTTGGGTAATTACATCTTCAGAGTGATGGTCACTACAGGTTGCAATTGACTTGTATAGTGCTCTGACAATGTCTGGGCCGGTCATGCTCATATTTCCTCTTGCTTTCTATCGGTATCTGATTGGGCATCAGATATCGCTAAATCATTCTTCACGCTTTCAGGGGTGCATCCCTTCAACCTTTCAATTACTTCGTTGTTTTGTGCGCGCATCGAGAACCATCGACGTATCCATTCTTTTGCAATTAGTGCCATCGGTGGATTCTTTGGCTCGGGCGTTCTGTTCAGGACAAGGTCTTCTCTGGAGTTAGGATATAACTCAAGCCCATACACAATGCGTCTTTGATTATGGTGTAGAACGCAGTCGGGGTCAAAACCTAAAACCGTTAAGCCTTCTCTCAGTTGTCTGAGTAATGGACTTGTCCCTTCCCCGAATTTGTTGTTAACGTTTCTCATACCAGCGGATGATATCGCAACTTTCCTCAAAACTTCTATAGTGGGTTTTGAGAAGTGAATTGTTCCGAATCCCTCGGTGCTGCCGATATCTTCCCAGCCAAGTGTTCGAGTCCCAAAATTCATGCGGACTCTGTTGTACTGGCTGCTGCCAATCCCATATAAGCTAGTGGTGGTTAAGATGCATATCTTGGAGGATTTATTTATCCCACGACCAGCCATAGATGATGCTATCTCGGATTTTGCTGATGAATAACGGCGTTCGTATTCTTTCCCTATTTCTTTGGCAAACAAAGACAGAGCCGCTAATTTCCCTCCAAGTATTTCTCGATAAACCGGGGTGGCTCCACAAACGTTAACATCGAGAATCCGGGAGGAAATTCCATTTTTTTTGATTTCCCGAACAGCTACCTGGAAAGCACGACCAAAGTCTTCATCCAACCATTTAATCTCAGGTCTGTTCCCCCCTGTAATGGTTACTTTGGAAAGGAGGGCCTTAGTGTCTCCGCGGAAACGTGCTAGATGATTTAGTGCAGAAAAAATGTCGGCGAGAACTTCTGCTCGTTTGCGGCGGAACAACGGGGATTCGCTGGAACTTTTCCAGTCAATCTTGCCGGATTTTGAGCGGCGGATAGAACTGCCAGCGGTTGTTGTTGCATCCGAGTCTAACTCTGAGGCCTTCTTGTATTCAGCTTTAAGGATATCGCGGCGATCGTTGCCAGCTTCAATTGCTAGCTCGCGCAGCTTTTTTATTTTTAGCTCGATTGAGGTTGGGTTTCCAATTTCTTCCAACAAATCGTCGTGGCGTATTGCTTTTAAGTTAGTCTTTAAACAATCTACGGCGGTTTTGTGGAAGATAGCCCAGTAATCCGGTTCCTTCTGAATTCTTAGCAATATTGCTCTGGTGGTCCACCCAATCCACTCATCACGTACCGATAACTGATAGACGGCATTTGCTAAACCAATAATTCCCATTACGGGATGGAAGGGCCTTGCCGCATTGCGGATTAAAAAGCAGAGACTTCTCCCTGGGGTGGGTCTGTATTCTAAACTCCAAGTATGTCTGAAATATCTCCAAATATCCATCAAATCTAAACCAGTGTATTTACATTGCTCTCCAATTTCAACAGGTTGAAGATAAGGATCAGCAACAACGCTTAAATCTTTTTCGCGATGGCGAAATATTTCTTCGGCTAAATCTGCTCCATTATCGAGAAGATTCTCGATGGAAACCGCTTTCCCCTTAAATGTCCTCACAGTATGCATTTTTGTTAGAAATGCCTTTACGTTTGGATTGGCTAGTTGTTGGTTTCTGCCTTGTAAGAGGGATTGGCGCAGCAACTCTTTTGCTTTTTGTGGATCCACCTTTGAGACACTCGGCGGAATTAAATAAATGCTATGGCGAACAACACGGAATTTCCAACCGACGTCGGCCAAATTTGCCAATACTAGGAGTATAGCTTCCTCTTCCAGTTTCCAGGAGAATTTTGATTTGCTTACGGTATCCGCATTTTTTTTAAGAGTAATGGAAAGTTCTTTGCCTTTGGAAGTGTTAAGGAGGGTAAGTAATCTTTGAAGTGGCCCCATTGGGAGATGCGGGTCAAATAGTCTTGGTTGGCTCGTTCTTTGTGGCATTGGGATTTCTATAGATTTGGATGGCATTGAGTTGTATTTAATTGGGACACTGCAAAACCGGACTATCTTTGAGCACAGTACATCATGTAGTCCGTTTAATACGATTGCAGATGGCATAGCGTGGCAAAAGTGCTTCGGACATGGTTGATCATCAATGATGTAGACCGAATTCAAAAATTAAAAAAACGCATAAGGCGCGATGCTTTATTTTATATTTATAAAGTCAAAGTAGCAAATATCCAGCTGGAATTCGGGGGTAAACGTAATTTCCCCCGCAGTTCGGCTGGGTAATACTGCCGTACTTTACTTTTTTTTATCAACTTCAGAGTCTTGATGTGTAATTTCTGTTGACTTGTCCCTCAGTACACACGCCACCCAGGATTTTCCATTAATCTTTACGGCATCGGATACCGCTATCCAGTGGAGCAGGGACCATTTAAACTCGTCCCATGTCGGTTCGGGGTAATACTCCGCGTCAAAAGCCATACGGAGACAGCGCTGGAGTTTCTCCGCATCGATCAAAACATGATTCAATTCTGTTTTCGCGTATTCAGAAATCTTATCCGTGAGATTCTTCGCGGCGTCTTCCGTGCCTTTGGCCTCTATTCCCCAAGTACTCCACTCTTTATAAACCAATTCGGAGATAAATTCTGAAAGCAGTTCCCTGGGACCGTCCGATTTGCCACCGGTGTATTTATGAGCGGAAGGACAAATTCGGCAATTATGTGCATCATCCGGCTTTTTCCAAACAGATGACTGCTCCTTTGGTTTCTTCGACTCGACTGCCAAACATTCGCCGCAATCGCGGTATAGTTTATAAGTGAAATGCTTTAGGTTAATTCTGCCGTGCTCTTTCCAGGTCAACCACAAACCGGGGAAACCGGGTTCTTCCACAACCTTGCTGCTTAAAAGAGTTCCCTCGAAATACCAATAGACGGTTTCGCCAGGATTAAATTCCCTTTTCTCCGGCGCTATGATTATTTCGGTCGTTCCCCCCTCTTTGTAATTTGGATCCTCCACCGGTTTTGAATAAACAACCTGGACTTTCTCGCCCAACTCTTTTTTTAGCTCGTGGCTCAACTCAAGCCCGACTTGATGAAAACGATCCCAGTCAAAACATGGCTTGTAAGCGTTTGCTTCAAAATCTGCACCCCAGACGGCAAATCTTTTCTCAAGTGCTTTTGAGATTTTGAAATGAGACAGCCCGAAGTAGTCTCCGATATTTCCCCCGACATATTTGTCTTTATCGTCGCTCAGCCACGCCCAAGCCCCAAAACCAAAATCCGCCATAACTGTAATCTTTTTCATAAATTATCCTGAATTCTTAGAAATAGTATAGCAGGCCATCCCGACAACGGTGTGTCGCGATGAAAATGGCTGTTTTTGCTGTTTTCTGCGTTCCCGGGTGGGTAATTCTGCCGTACCTTAATTTGGGCGGGGGCAGTTCAGGAAGGGCCAGGGCCAGGTGCCGCGGCCATCTCGAGGCAAGCGGCTACTGGCCCTGGCCTCTCCATATTTTCTTTGCTGTTCTCCCCCGCCCCACGGGGGCTACATAACAGTAACAGAAAAGCCCGCCAGGGCGAGCGAACAGCGAGCCTGGGCGGGTTTTTAATAAACCAAGGTGCCCCCGTTTAAATTCTTTTCCCCCGGTGGCCATAATTTAAAAATAAGAAAAAAATTAAATTCTGCGCTGTACGGGCCGCAGCAGCGGCCCGGGAGCGGCTGCGCCAAGGCCCACGTTTATTGGGCCGGCCAACCGCGCATTAGGAGGTGTTTATAAGATGCCGCCTACCGGCGGAGCAAGAGCGAAGGCGCGTAGTGCCGAGCCTTGCGAACCCACTTCCTAGCGGCAAGGAGCAGTGCGGGGCCGCGCTGCGTGGCCACGCCTGCGACGACATCTCGCGGATAAACTCGGCCTACCGCTTCAAAAGACGATAGGGGAGCCGCATAGTGGCCGGCAAGCGGCCACCCTGCGGCGAGCGAGCGGAGCGAAGGCGCGCAGTGCCGAGCCCGCGAGCGGCTTCTCGCGGATAAGATCAGGCATACAATGTTTTGAGGAACTTATAGAGAGTACGGTTGAAGCGAATCCACAACTCATCCGAACGTGATAATGTGGACTTTCTTCACAGCGCCATTTTACCTTTAAATGCAGGAACCCCGCCAAGTGCGGCGGGGTTCCTGTCAACTTTGCGTTACGCTTACCAGAGGTTGATGTCGAGCTGCACCGTGTAGGTGTTGGCGCCGGCTATCTTGTCGTTGTTGTAGACGTCGTAGCCGAGGATCACGCTGGTGTTGGGCGAGAAGGCCCAGGCCAGGCCGAAGCTGAGCGCGCCCACGGCGGAGTCGCCGCCCTGGTAGTCCACCGCGGCCCACAGCTTGTCAGAAACCTCGGAGATGGTCCTGTCCCAGGACAGCAGCAGGCCGGTGTTGGCCTTGTCGCCGTTCTCGTCCACCAGCACCTTGTCGTTGCCGGCGAAGTAACCGGCCGAGAAGCGGCCCAGTTTGCCGACATTCTTGGCGGCCAGGCCGTAGACTATGTTCTGGTCCGTCACGTCTTTCTTGGTGCCGAAGTTGTAGCCGCCCAGCGCCAGGGCCGGGCTGCCCGCGAAGGCGCTGCCTTCGGGCGTGCCGAGCTTGGCGTGCAGGTACAGCGGGTCGCTGTCGGCGGTGAGGCCGGCGCGCATCAGGTCGAAGCCGACCTCGGCCTGCACCTTCTCGTAGGGCAGCACGCCCACGGTGGGGCCTATGACCAGCAGCGGGGCTTTCCAGTTGCCGGCGGTTTCTTTCTCCGAGGAAACATAGTTGTCCACGTTCAGGTGCACGCTCTTGTACTTCTGCACGTCGGTGGACGGTATCCAGACCTGTGTGGAGGGCGTGGCGTTGACGGTCAGCGGGGCCAGGCAGAGGGCGATTACGGCGGTAAGTTTAGCGATTTTCATTGTATCTCCTTAAGTTAGTAAAAAGCCCGCCCGGGGTTATCCGGGCGGGCGTAAAGGCGCTGTTTAATGCAGGTAGGCGGTTTCGCCGTGCAGCGCTTCGTCCATGCCGATCTCTTCTTCTTTCTCGGTGGTCTTCACGGGCGTGAACAGGTTGATCACGTGAAGGGCCGCGTAGGAGAAGAGGAAGGCGTACAGCGCGGTGCCGAACACGGCCACCACCTGCTTGCCGAAGAAAGCGGCGCCGCCGTGATAGATGCCGTTGGCGCCGGCGGCGTTGACCGCCGTGGTGCCGAACACGCCGAGCAGGATCACGCCCAGCACGCCGCCCACGCCGTGCACGCCCCACACGTCCAGCGCGTCGTCCCAGCCCAGCTTGTTCTTCAGGTTGACGGCCAGGTAGCAGACCACGCTGGCGAGTATTCCTATGAACACGGCCGCCTTGGTGGTAACGTAGCCCGCGCCCGGCGTGATGGTGGCCAGGCCGGCGATGGAGCCGGTGAGCAGGCCCAGGAACTTGGGCTTCTTTTCAAAGTGCCAGGCCAGGAACAGCCATGTCACGGCCGCGAAGGAGGCCGCTATGTCGGTATTCACGAAGGCCAGCGCCGTGACGGCGTCCACCTTGAGCTCGGAGCCCGCGTTAAAGCCGTACCAGCCGAACCACAGCAGGCCCGTGCCCAGCGCCACCAGCGGTATGCTGTGCGCCGCGTCGGCCACTTTGCGCTTGCCCACGAAGAACACCGAGGCCAGCGCAGCGAAGCCCGCCGTGGCGTGCACCACTATGCCGCCGGCGAAGTCCAGCACGCCCCACTTGGCCAGCAGGCCGCCGCCCCACACCATGTGCACGAGCGGGAAGTACACGAAGATCAGCCAGGCCACCAGGAACACCAGGTAGGCCTTGAAGTTGATGCGGTTGGTGAACGCGCCGGTGATGAGCGCCGGGGTGATCTGGGCGAACATCATCTGGTAGGCGAAGAACACCAGCAGCGGGATGCTGTTGGAGCCCGCGAAAGGCGTATTCAGGTCCACGCCGCGCAGGAAGGCCATGTCGAGGTTGCCTATGATGGCCCCCTCCCCGCCCGAGAAGCACAGCGAGTAGCCGAAGGCATACCACAGCACCGTGGTAACGCCGAGAGAAACGAAACTCTGCATCATGATGCCCAGCACGCTCTTGCGGCCGACTAGCCCGCCGTAAAAGAAGGCAAGCCCGGGGGTCATGAGCATGACGAGGCTGGTCGACACGAGCATGAACCCGGTATTTCCGGTATCGAACATAGGTTCCCTCCGTTAGGTTGTGCGCGCTGACGGCCGCGCTATCCCCAATTATAGGGATTGCCGTAAGGCGGAGGTATCGGGGATTCCCCTAGAAAGGCGGTAGAAAAACCTTACGCTACAGGCTGACCAGGCCTTCTTTGACGGCGTAGCGGGTAAGCCCGGCAATGCTGGTAATGCCCAGCTTCTCCATGATCTTCTTGCGGTGGGTCTCGACGGTCTTTACGCTGAGGGCCAGCTTGTGAGAGATCTCTTTGGTGCGCAGCCCCTCGGCGAGCAGCTGCAGTACCTCGCGCTCGCGCGCGGAAAGTATGGCGAACGGGCTGCGCGGGTCGGCGGCCGGGCCTTTGAGATAGTCGCTCAGCACTATGCTGGTTATGCCGGCGCTCAAAAAGAAGCGGCCGCAACTGACGGCTTTGATGGCGTCCATCAGCTCTTCGAACGCCGAGTCCTTGAGCAGGTAGGCGCGCGCGCCGGCCTTGAAGATCTCGGTTACGTACTTGCGGTCGTTGTGCATGGAGAGGGCTATTACCCGCGCGGATTTTTTGGACTTGGATAGTTTACGGGCGGCTTCAATGCCGTTGAGCCCCGGCATAGAAATGTCCATTATGACGATGTCCGGTGAAAGTTCCTTCGCCAGCCTGACCGCCTCCAGGCCGTCGCGGGCTCCGCCCACCACTTTCACTCCGGGCTGTTTTTCCAGCAGGGCGCGCAGGCCTTCGCGGAAGATCTTATGGTCGTCGCAGATGAGAATTTTCTTTTCCATGGTTTTTGCCTTTGCCCAGAGGGGCCGTTATCACGGCGAGCGTCCCGGCGCCCGGCCTGGTGCTAAGGCGGAACGCTCCGCCCAGGTGGGAAACTTTTTCGCGGATGGAAAACAAGCCGAACCCGCGCCGGTCCGTACCGTAGCCGGCGGCGGCGTCGGCGGAGAAGCCGCGGCCGTTGTCGCGCACCGTCACGGCGATCTTGCCGGCCGCGCTTCGGACCCGCACCTCGACTTCGGAAGCTTTTGCGTGTTTTACCGCGTTCATAAGCAGTTCCCGCACGGCCTTGAAGATCATCACGCTGGTCTCGGTAGGCAGCGGCTTGTTCTTGCCGTCACCGCTGAACTCCACGCGCAGGCCGTAGCGCTTGCGCATATCCTCGGCCAGGCGCTCCAGGGCGCTTTCCAGCCCCAGCTCGTAAAGTATCGGCGAGGCCAGCTGGAAGGTTAGGTTGCGGGTGGCCAGTATGGCCTCGTCGATAAAAGAGGAAAGATCATTCAGACCGCCGGCGGCGTCCGGCCCGGCGCAGAGGCCGCGCAGCGCGCCTGTCTTCATCTTGGCCATGGCCAGCGTCTGGCCTATCACGTCGTGCAGATCGGTGGCTATCTCGCGGCGCTCGCGCTCTTCGGTGAGTATGAGCTCGGCGGACAAACCGCGCAGTTTCTCCTGGTAGGATAGTATCTCTTTCTGGCGCAGCTCGCGCTCGCGGACTTCGGCCTTCAGGGCGGTATTGAGTTTCTGAAGTTCGGCGGTGCGCTCTTTGACGCGCTTCTCCAGGTCTTTGTGCGCGTCCAGCAGGGCCTTGGACGCGAGCTTGCGCTCGAAGAAGACGCGCAGCATGTCCGCCAGGGAATTTATCAAATTGCGCTCTTCGGCCAGGAACGGGCCTTCAGCTTCGGGCGGGGACTTCCTGAGATAATAAACTTCTATGCGCCCGGCCAGCTCCGGGCTGACTTGGAAATCGCAGGCCTGCAGCCAGGGCGTGCGTCTGAAGCGTTTCGTGCGGCTTTCGCATTTTCCCACCAGTATCCGCCCGACGGTATTCTCAGGGTACTGCCAGGCCGGCGGGATCAGCTTTACCACCCGGTCCAGTATCTCACCCGTGGAGAGGTTATCGTTCTGCAGTATGCAGACGGTGGAATGCAGCGCGGTCAGTTCCTTGACGCGCTCGCGCAGCGCGTGGATGACCTCGTTCTTCGGGACCTGCGGGTGCAGCGCGTGTATGGCCTGCTCAGGAGGCAGTATGCGCTGCCTGGTACTTTTTGACGGCATGCTATAAAGCTCCTGCCCCGCCGTGCATGCAGACCGGCTGTCGGGTGGCCTGCAGCACCGCCTGCCACAGCCAGCCCTGCGGGTCCACCAGCTTGCGGCCGGCCGTCATATGGATGGGCAAATGCACCAGCCGGTGGTTGTGCAGCCCCAGCACCAGCCCGGTCTTGCCGGCCATGCCGGCGTGCAGAGCATTGTAGCCCAGCAGCAGGCAGTACTCCGCGTCATTGGCGTTGGCGGGCGTGCTGCGTATGGAATAGCTGGGATCGAAGTATTTTATATTCACCTCAAAATTCTGGCGGGCGAACCAGTCCCTGGCCCGGTCCTTGAGCAGCAGGCCTATGTCCTGCAGCTTGCGGTTACCTGAGCGGTCCACGGCGCCGGCGGTCTGGGCCGCCAGCTGCTGCCCCGCGCCTTCGGCGACCACCACCACCGCGTGGTCCTTGGCTTCCAGGCGGCGCCGCAGGCACTCAAAAAAGCCCCGGGGGCCTTCCAGGTCGAAGGGGACCTCGGGGACCAGGCAGAAATTGACATTGCTGTTGGAGGTGGCGGCCGAGGCGGCTATCCACCCTGATTCCCGGCCCATCAGCTTGACCAGGCCGACGCCGTGCCGTATTGACTTGGCCTCGGCGTGCGCGCAGGAGATAACGGCGGAAGCCTCCTGCACCGCCGTCTCGAAGCCGAAGGAGCGCTCGATGACGCCGATATCGTTGTCTATGGTCTTGGGCACCCCGACCACCGCGATGGGCAGGCCCTGGGCGGCTATCTCTTTCTGCAGGTCCCGCGCCCCGCGCAGCGTGCCGTCCCCCCCGATGACCACGAGGATATTGACGCCGCGGCGCCGCAGCGCGGCTACCATCCTGTCCGCGTCCTGCGGGCCCCGCGAGGACTTGAGGATGGTGCCGCCTTTCTCGTGTATCTCGTCGGTATTGTCCGGGCTCAGCTCCAGCGGCGGGTAGGTTTCGTCCTCGGCCAGGCCCAGGTAGCCGTACTGGAAACCGAGGACTTTTTTGACCCCGTAACCCTCGACGGCGCAGAAGGTGACCGCGCGGATGACGTTGTTGAGCCCGGGGCACAGTCCCCCGCAGGTGACTATGCCGACGACCGCCTCCTCCGGTTTGAAGAAGAGCTTTTCACGCGCTCCCGCGCGCTGGAAATATTCTATCTCGTCCGCGCCGGAGCCCGGCGCGTAGTCGAGGGTGTGTACCCGGCGGATCACGCCGTTCTCGTCGGTAAAGAACTTGGGGTACCTGGCCTTGAAGGGCGAGTCGTAGCGGCATTCGCCCAGGGTGTCCACAGCGATCATTTTTGCCATAGTTTCCTTGTGCCTGAAGATATTTTACCTTGTTTTGGGAGCGGGTGGCGGCGGCACAGGAGGAAGAATCTGGCCCAGTATTCTTTTGGGGTTTCCCCCGCCCCGAGGTGGCTACATAACCGCCTGCCCTGTCAGATATGTGCAGTTGCGCCCGGGTCAGGGCGTGGCTCTTACCAGTTCCAGGTGCCGGGAAAAAAGTAAAATAGAGCCATGGTCAAGGACACGCAGGATTTTTTAGGCAGGCATAAAAACCTGGCGGCGCTCGCCGCGTTCGCGCTGCTGGGGCTGATCTCCTGGCTGGACTACAATACCGGCGTGGAGGTCTCCTTCTCTATCTTTTACCTCGTCCCGGTCTCGCTGGTAGCGTGGAGTTCCGGGCTGGTGAACGGCCTGGCCATGTCGGTGGTCAGCGCCGTGGTCTGGATGCTGATGGACCACGTCATCGGCGGGCGCGTGTATACCAGCCCGACGGTGGCCTACTGGAACTCGCTGGTCCGGTTCGGCTTTTTCACGGTCACGGCGGTGTCCCTGGCCGTCATCCGCAGGATGCTCGGGCGGGAGCGCGAGAGCTCCCGGCTTAAATCCGACATGGTCTCCATGGTCAGCCACGAGTTTAATAATTCCCTGATCACGCTTAACCTGGTGTCCACCCTGCTGCGGGAGTACGACGGGGAGGCCGTCACCGAAGAGCGCCGGAAACTCTACGCCATCCTGGAAAACACCTCGCGCAATCTCAACCAGATGATAAAGAACTTCCTCAATAAGGCGCGGCTCGAGGCCGGGAAGTTCGTGCTGGATGTGCAGCCCACGGAACTGCGCAAGATAGTCTGCGGCGTAGTGGATACCGCCAGCCCCCTGAGCGAAGCCAAGGGCATAACCGTTAGCACGAATTTCCCGGAAGGCGTCATCCCGGTGAAGTGCGACCCGGACGCCATAGCCCTGGTGATGAACAACCTCATCGGCAACGCGCTGAAGTACACCCCGCAAAAGGGCCGCGTCGCCGTTACCATAGCCCCGGTGGAAGGTTCAAAGAACCGGGTCAGGATCTCCGTAGAGGACACCGGGATAGGGATAGAAAAGAACGACGCCAAGGCCATTTTCTCCGGCTTCTACCGCGCCGACGGCGGCAAGAGCTCCGGCAAAGGTTTCGGGATAGGTTTGAAAGTTGCCCGGGACCTGGTGGAAGCGCACGGCAGCAGGATCTTCGTGGAAAGCGCGCCCGGCAGGGGCAGCAAGTTTACCTTCGAGCTCCCCGTCTGGGAAGAAGCCGCCGGGAACTAAGCCGCGCGGGACTCGATCCAAAAATACAAAAATCCGTTCACCGCTCCGCTGCCGGAGTGCGACCGGCGGGCCCTTACCGGTCGCAGGCCCAGGCGGCGGACTCTTCCACGCCGGGCAGAGCCGGGTCCAGCGCCACGCTGACGCAGCGGCGCCCGTCGGCCAGGCTGGCCAGGCGGTACCAGCGGTTCAGGAAACCGGCCGCCGGGTCGAACCGGAAGGCAGCCTCGAAAAGCGCGAGAGATCTATAATTCCTGTCCAGGCCGCTGCGCTCGTAGGTGCGGTCAGAGAGCGGCAGCACCTTGATGGCGTCCCCCTCCACCATGGCCCCGCGGTATTCCACCAGCGGCTCGGTAGCCAGCGACAGCACCCGGCTGCCCAGCACCTTGCCGCACGCGCCCTGACAGGAGGCGGCGGCGGAACTTGCTGGGGCGTCGGCAAAGACCACGCCGGCCCCGGCGGCGAAAAGCGCGAAGTCCCCGGAAGCGCTGACCGCGGGCGACGCGGCGGTGAGCGCTTCCCGCTTCTCCGGGCGGTAGGCCGTCAGCCACAGCCGCGACGGGCCGCCCTGCGCCTGCGGCGCCTCGGTGAAGGCCAGCAGCACGGCCCCGTCGGCGGAGCCGTAGGCGGCCACGGCGCAGGCGCTGGAGCCGGCCACCTCCCTAAGGTCGCCCGGCCCTACGCCGGTAAAATGAACGCCGCGCCGGTCGGCTATCCAATAGGTGCGGGTCTTGTCAGCGGCGTCGCCGGGGAGCGGCAGCCGCAGTATCTCGAAGTCCAGCCCGCTCCAGGAGCACGCAAACGACGCCGAAGGCGTGGAGGTGAAGAGCTGCTCGCGCGAGATGCGGAAGTCCGGGTCCAGCCGGTCCAGCGCCGCCGCCGCCAGCCAGCGGTCCGCCTCTCGCGGCGCTCCCAGCAGGCCGCGGAAGACCGGGACGGCCAGGTCGGCCACGGTGCCCTGCCGGGGCAGCGCGCTCACCGCCGTGAAAGAGACAGCCGGCAGCACGCGCCCCAGCTTGGCCGCTGCCGCCGCCGCCTCCGGCGACTGGGCCCGGCTCTGGAGGGCCGGGACCGCGGCCTGGCCGGCCGCGCGCAGTTTCGGCCACCAGTACGCCGCCATGGCGGCCCCGCCGGCGAGCAGCGTGAGGATGAAGAAGGAGCGGGCCAGCGACGGCGCGGAACTGCGGCTGCCGCCCCCGCGGCTGAAATCGAACCGCACGGGCAGCGCTTTGATGACGCGCAGTTTATACAGCAGCGGGCTCAGCCCGAAGGCGATCTCGGAGACGGCCATGGCCGCCAGCGAGCCCAGCGCCACCAGCACCGTGAACGCGGTCATCACGTTGCCCCAGCCGCCGGCCGCGAAGAGCTCCAGCACGCGGTGGAACTCTCCCACGGCGCCCTGGCGCGCCAGCGCCGGCGCGCGGGCCAGGAAGAGATAGGCGCACACGCCCAGGAAGAAGGCCAGCGGGGTGTGGGGCTTCAGGCGGCGGGTGCGCAGGTCCGTGAAGGTGACGCCCAGCATGACGTACATGAAGCCGAAGCCGCAGATCTCGCGCCAGAGCAGCGAGGGGTGCCACGCCCCCTGCAGCGAGGTGTAGAACATCATGGCGGCGTAGACTACGGAGAGGGCGATGGCGTAGGCCACGCTGAGCAGGGCGCCGACCTCGTCGAAGAGCAGGCGCTTGAGCCCGGCCAGCAGCAGGTCCGCCAGGCGCGCGAGCATCCAGAACATGGCGCTGATGCTGCTGAGCGTCCGGAACGGGACCAGCAGCGCCTGGAACTCGGGCGAGCCCCAGAGCGCTTGCGCCTGCGCCAGGTAAGTTTCCATCAGTTAGATACTAACAAACCGCGCGCGGCAAAACAAAGCCGCCGGGAAAAATGTATCATTGCATTGTTGATCAACCTATGCGAGCTTTGACCGCCTCCGCCGTTGCGCCGCTGCTTGGCGCGGCCCTGTTTTTCTCCCCGCCCGCCTGGGCCGGCGCCGAGAGCGCGGCCGCGCGGGCGAAGGCGGCCCTGCTGGCCGGCAATTACGCGGGAGCCGCCGAGCTGTTCGGCAAGGCCGCTGCAGCCGGCGACCCGGAAGGCGACGTCGGGCTGGGCTTCCTGCTGCACAGCGGCCTGGGCGTGCCCAAGGAGCCGGCCAAGGCCTTCGCTCATTATTCCAAGGCAGCGGCCAAGAAATATCCCAAGGGTTTATATTACCTGGGCCGGGCTTATAAAACCAGCGCGGCCGGCAGGCCGGATCACGCCCGGGCGATGGCATTGTTCCGTGAGGCGGCCGCGGCGGGCTATGCCCCGGCGCTGGAGGCGGTGGGCGTCCTTTACAAGAAGGGGCAGGGTGTAAAAGCGAGTAACGCAAGGGCCCTGGAGTGGCTGGGGAAAGCTGAAAAGCGCGGGCTGGAAACGGTCTACACCCATTTGGGCGACATCTACCTGGAGCAGAACAAGGACCGTAAAGCCTTCTACTATTTCTCTCTGGCCGTAAAGAAAGGCGAGGCACAGGCGGCCAACTCGCTTGGGTATATGTACGCCACCGGGCGCGGCGTGGTTAAGGATCATGAGCAGGCGCTAAAATGGTACCGGCTGAGCGCGCGCCTGGGGTTCGCGATGGCCCAGTACAACCTGGGCGACGCCTACTACGCGGGCGCGGGCGTGAGCGCAGACTACGCGGCGGCTTATAAGTGGTTGTATATCAGCGAGCTGACCAAAGAACCTACCAACAGCAACAACGGCATGGCCCTGCAGCGACTGCCCGCGGTAGCCGCCAAACTGGCCCCGTCCGAAATGGAGCGGCTGGAAAAAGAGGCCAGGGCGGAATACCTTACCTGCAAAGCCAACCACGACGCCTGGAGCGCAGAGCGCTTCTGCCGCGACGAATCCCCCTTCCTGCCCTCCAACTAGCGGCGGCGCGGCTTGCCCGCCTTGCCGGTTTTCTTCGCCGGGACTTTGCCCAGCTCGAACACGTCGTGCAAAGTGCGCACGGCGAGCTCGGCGTACTTGGCCTCGATGAGGCAGGATACCTTGATATCCGAAGTGTTGACCATGTAGACGCTGACGCCCTCGCGCGCGAGCGCCGTGAACATGCGCGAGGCCACGCCGCTGTGCAGGCGCATGCCCGCGCCCACTATGGAAAGTTTGTTGAGGCCGGCCTTAGCGGCCCAGGCGGCGCCGGGATAGGTGGCGGTCAGCTTCTTCGCCACCCGCTCGGCGGCGGCCAGGTCGGCCGAGCCGCAGGTGAAGGACACCGAGGTGCCGCCGGCCGCCGATGAGACGTCTTCCACTATCATGTCTATGTTGATGTCGGCTTCGGCGACGGCGGTGAAGACGCCGGCCAGGATGCCCGGCTTGTCGGGGATGCCGGTGAGGGACACCTTCACCTGGTTCTTGTCGCAGACTATGCCCGCCACGGCGGCGTATTCCATGAGGTCCTCCTCGGGCACCACCTCGGTGCCCGGGTTAAAATTCAGCGACGAGCGCACTATCAGCGGCAGGCCGTTGCGGCGCGCCAGCTCCACGCAGCGCGGGTGCAGCACCTTGGCGCCCAGGTACGACATCTCCAGCATTTCCTCGTAGGCCACGCGCGGCAGCAGCCTGGCGTCGGGGCAGACGGCGGGGTCGGCGGTGAAGATGCCGTCGACGTCCTTGTAGAACTCCACGCGGTCGGCCTTCAGCGCAACGCCCAGCGCCACGGCGGTGATGTCTGAGCCGCCGCGGCCCAGCGTGGTGATGGAGCCCTCGCGGGTGGCGCCCTGGAAGCCGGCCACCACCACGATGTAGCCGTCGTCCAGCGCCTTCAGCGTGCGGTCCGCGTTGACGGATTCTATGCGGGCGCGGGAAAAAGAACCGGTGGTGGTGATCTGCACCTGGTGGCCCAGGAAGGACACGGCCTTGCGCCCCAGGTCCTCGATGGCCAGCGCCAGCAGCGCCGTGGTCACCTGCTCGCCGGTGGCCAGCAGCACGTCGAGCTCGCGGCCCTCGGTGTGCCTGGAGACGGTCTTGCCCAGGTCTAGCAGGCGGTTGGTCTCGCCGGCCATGGCCGAAACCACGGCCACGACCCTGTTGCCGCGGCCGGCGCTCTGGATGACGCGCCGCGCCACCGAGCGCACCCGGTCTATGTTGCCGACCGAGGTGCCGCCGTATTTCTGTATGATAAGCGCCATATTGCAGGTGATATTCTCCCAAATGCCGAGGGCGCGGGCAAGCGCCCCCGCTTTAAAAAGGCGCCTGGCGCCTTTTCAATCGTTGTAGAGGTAGTCCAGGTCGGCCGGGGTGAGTTGCCTGGCCAGGCGCAGGGACTCCACGGTTTTGCGGAGCTGGTCCACGTCGCGCGGGCCGATGGCGAGAAAATTAACGCGCGGGTGCGCCAGCACGTAGGCGTTCAGGACCTGGTCCACCGTGTAGGCGGTGCCGTGGGCGGCGTTGAATTTCTTCGCGAACTTGAGCGCCCGCTTGAAGCGCCGCTCGTTGGCCGGGTGGAAAATGGCGTCGTAGGCGTGCCCCCAATAGCGGTCCCCCTCTCGCTTCAGGCGCAAGGCTTCGCGCCGGGCGGCGCCCCAGCCCCTGCGCACGATGCTGAACCCGCCCAGCGGCGAATAAGGCATGAGCTTTATACCTTCCAGGAAGGCCGGGTCCAGCAGGTCGGCGTGCTTCACCTGCGCGCCGCCGGAATGAGTGGTGGTGGAGCTCATTTCCAGCAGCGAGAAATAAGGGCTGCTCAGCACCGGGCGCGGCAGGCCGGGGTCCAGCGCCGCCTGCGCCAGCGCCTCCCTGACCCGCGGCATCTCCCAGTTGGAAACGCCCAGCAGGCGGTAGTTCCGGCGCAGTTCCGGGACGGCCAGGGCCGACAGGATCACCCCGATGGGCGTCTGCGGCCTGTCCACGCGCGCGTAATCGCGGAAATCCGCGTCGTCGCGGTGCAGCAAATAGACGGCTATGCGGTGATTCAGCTGCCGGTCGGAGATGTCTATCTCCTCCTGAATATTGCGGGTTATTTCCTCTTTGCTCCCTTTGAGCCGGCTCTCGTAAGTGCCGGGGCCGAGGTCGCGCGGAAAGCCGCCCTTGGAGATCACGTACAGGTCGCTGCGGCCGCCCGCCTTGAGCCACTCGCCCAGGCGCGCTTCTATATTCCGGGCGTAAATCGGGGCCGTGTCGAAAGTGTTGATGCCGAGTTTTACCGCCTCGTCGAGGACCTCTATGGTTTTTGCGTTATCCATCTTGCCCAGGTGGTCCGTGCCCAGCACCAGCCGCGACAGGATGAGACAGCGGCCCGGGGCCTCGCAGAGCTCGGAGTACTCCATCGGCGGCGGGCCCGGGGGAGCGGCGGCGCGGCGCGCGCCTGGCGTGCAGGCGGAGGAGAGCAATAAGACCGGCAGGAGATAAGCAGCAAAACCGCGTTTCATTCCGAAGCTCCTTGGCTGAAGCTGTAACCGCTGATTTCAAGTATAACTTATTCTCCGGCGGCCGGATAACCTCCCGACAGCCCCTTGGCCGCCTTGCGCATAGCGCCTGATGCGGCAGGGCCATAGGCCACTCGTCCGGTGTGGTATACTAATTCTATGACCCCCGCGGATCCCGGCCAGCTGCTGAGCTGGCTTTACCTCGATATGAATTCCTTCTTTGCCTCGGTGGAGCAGGAGATGAACCCTGTCCTGCGCGGGCGTCCCGTGGCCGTGGTGCCGCTTATGGCCGAGAGTACCTGCTGCATAGCGGTCAGCTACGAGGGCAAGGCCTGCGGCGTGAAGACCGGCACCCTGGTGCGCGACGCCCGGCGGCTGTGCCCGGGGATCAAATTCATAGTGGGCGACCATGGGAACTACGTGCGCTACCATGACATGATAGTGGACGCCGTGGAAGGCTGCGTCCCGGTGGACTCGGTCTGCTCCATCGACGAGATAGCCTGCCGCCTGACCGGGCGCCAGCGCGCCCTGCAGGTCGCGTCGGACCTGGCCGCGGAGATCAAGGCGGCCATCCGCGACACTGTCGGTCCGTCGCTCAAATGCTCCATCGGCCTGGGGCCCAACCGCTACCTGGCCAAGATCGCCGCCGACATGCGCAAGCCCGACGGTTTCACGGCTTTGCGCCCCTGCGACCTGCCAGCGGCCCTCCATAAACTGGATCTGCGCGACCTGCCTGGCGTCGGGGCCAAAATGGAGGAGCGCCTCAGGGCAAAAAATATCACGACGATGGAGAAGCTGCTCTCCCTGTCCCCGGCGGAACTGCGGGCGGCCTGGGGCAGCGTCAGCGGCGAGGAGATGTACCACCTGCTGCGCGGCGAGCAGCTGCCGGAGAGGGTGAGCGAACAGAAATCCATCAGCCACTCGCACGTGCTGCCGCCCGAGCTGCGCAATCCGCAGGGGGCGCTGCGGATACTCAAGAAGCTGACCGACAAGGCCGCGGCGCGGCTGCGGCAGGAGGGCTACTACGCGTCGGGGCTGCAGCTCTACGCCCGCTTCACCGGGCAGGACGCCTGGAAGGCGAGCTGCTCGGTGATGGAGACGCAGGATACGCTGGTTTTTCTCAACGCCGCGCGGACGCTGTGGAAGGAGCTGCCGAAGGGGCAGGTGTTCGCGGTGGGCGTGGCGCTGGGCGGGCTGGTGCCGGAGGCCCTGCACGCCCCGTCGCTGTTCGAGGACGAGCGGCGCTGCCGGCTGGTGAAAACGCTGGATAACCTGAACGCCAAATTCGGCAAGGATGTGCTGCACTACGGCGCCGTGCACGAGGCGGAGGGCCTGGTGCCGCTGCGCATCGCCTTTACCCGCATTCCGGACAGCAGCGAGCTGTAGAGCGGTTTACTCGTCCGCGGCGCGGGCTTCTTCAATTAAAACTTTTACTACGGGGATGTCGGCGGCCGAGAGATCGTAGGCGGCCAGGCCGGCCAGGTCCACCCAGGCCAGGGCGTCGTGCTCGTTTAGCCGGAACTCGCCGGCCAGGTGCTCGGCGCGGTAGACCAGCAGTTCTATCGGCAAATGCTTGTATTCGAACTTGCTGGAGCAGACGAAGCGTCCTATTTTAGTTTCCACGCCGAACTCTTCCCGGAGCTCGCGGCGCAGGCACTCTTCCGGCGTCTCGCCGGGCTCCAGCTTGCCGCCGGGGAATTCCCATTTGCCGCCCAGCGCGTCGCCCCGCCGGCGCTGCGCCAGCAGGATCTTCCCTTCTTTTTCAATGACGGCCGCGGTGACTTGTTTCATTTCGCTTACCGGGCACGGGGGGCTAACTGGCTGGCGAGATGCAGTAGGCGAGGATGCCGATGGTGACCTTCTCGGCCTGGGCGGCGTCCACGCCGGGGCAATTTAGCTTGATGAGGCGGCGGAACTCTTCCGGCCTGCCGGGCATGGCCTGCCTGGGCAGCACGCCGGCGCCGTACTGCAGCAGGGCCTCGTAGGAGGCGCCGCCGCGGGCCGGCAGCTCCTGCTGCAGCAGCCCGCTGTAATAGGCCTGCGCTTTGGAAAAATGGTTCCGGGCTTCCGCCTGGTCAGCGCCTTCTCCGGAGAAGGCCTCCAGCAGGTCCAGGCTGGTCTCGGCCTCTTCCAGCAGGCGCGGCTGGGAGCAGACCAGGGCGATGAAGGTGGCGGCGGCCTGCTTCCGCTCTACGTCGGTGGGGCCGGCGGCTTTCTTCGCGGCGTCTTGGGCGGCGGCCTGCGCTTCGGCGGCGGCCGCCTGCTCGGCGGCGAGCTCGGCTTTGCCTTTGCCGCAGCCGGCCAGCGGCAGCGCGCAAAGCAGCAGGAGCGCGGGAAATTTTCTCATGCGGCCCCCCAGAGTTTAAGGGCCGCTTCTTCGTCGGCGGGGCCGCCTACCTTCTTGAACTTGGCGCCGGGCACGCCGTGCACCCGCGCCTGGCAGACGGGCCAGGAGTAGTCGCGGAAGACCTGGCCGTGGATGAGGCTGAGGTAGTAGCCGTTCTTGGGCGGCTTGGGTTTGGAGGGTTTGCCGGGCTCGCCTGGCTTGTGGAGGTGCTCGTCGCCGGGCTCCAGGAGCGAATAGGCGCAGCCCACGGCGGGGCCTTCGTAGAGAGCGGGGCGCTGGCCCTTGGAGAAAGCCACGGCTATCGCGTCGCAGCGCTCGTTTATCTCGTGGCCGGCGTGGCCCTTTACGTGGCCCCAGCTCAGGCGGCCCCTGCGGGCGGACGCCAAAGCGTCGAGGTGCTCCCAAAGGTCCTGGTTCACCACGGGCTTGCCGCCCGCAGTGAGCCAGCCTTTCTTTTTCCAGCCGTGGATCCAGCCCTTGATGCCGTTGATCAGCAGGCCGGAGTCCGTGTAGAGCTTCACCGGCTCGGGGCGGTCGCGCACGGCGGCCAGCGCGGCTATGGCGCCGTCCATCTCCATGCGGTTGTTGGTGGTGTGCCGCTCGCCGCCGCCCAGCTCGAGCACGCGGCCCTCGGGGAAGATAATGACGGCGGCCCAGCCGCCAGGGCCGGGATTGCCCGAGCAGGCGCCGTCGCTGTAGATAAAGATGGTCTTATCCATCCTTGCCGCCGCGGCGGTCAGCGTACTTTGCGGGCGAATTTCGTCTTGACGTTGGCGTCGATGAAGGTGCCGAGGCCCTTGCCGGCCTCCGCGAGGGTCTTCATCTGGCGGACATTGGCGCTGCCGGAGGCCTGGTTGGAATACAGGTACACGGACTGGTCGTTAAAGCGCACCTTGACGGAGTCTTTGGCCAGCTCGAACGAGGCGACGGTGGATTTGCCGCTGAGGTTCTTGTAAGTTTTCATGGTTTCCTTCTTGTTTCTCTTTTGAGATTCTCGCGCCGCGGCCTGTCGGTACGGCCCTTAAGGGTATTTTATTAATTTTGCGGCGCCAGCGGGGGTATAAAATGAAGAACCCGCGAAATCCCGTTTATAAGGGCCGCAGGTTCAAGTATATTTTAGCAGAATTTTTGACGCTGTCAAGCCCCCCCCGCGAAAATATTTTTATTCGTGCAGGGCCGACCAGCGGGCGAAAAGATCTTCTACCCGGGCCAGGCAGGCTTCCAGCTTCTTCTGCCGCTCCGCCAGTTCCCCGGCGTCGGCGGCTATGGCCGGGTCTTCCAGGGCCTGCCGCGCCTTCTCCGCCTGCCGCTCGGCGGTCTGCATCTCGCTTTCCAGCTTGCGAATGGCGGCCTTCTGTTCGCGCGTCTCTTTGGCCGAAGGGCCCGCCGCGGCCGGCGCCGGGGCCGGGGCCTCCGCGGGCCGCTCTTCCTGCCGCGCGGTCTCCCACTGCGACAGGTCGGCGAAGTAGCGGGCGTTTCCGCGGCCATCGAGCGCCAGCACCCGGCGGCTGACGCGCTCCAGCAGGTAGCGGTCGTGCGTCACCAGCACCAGCGCGCCGGGGAATTCCTGCATGCTGGCCTCCAGCACCTCCAGCGACTGCAGGTCCAGGTCGTTGGTGGGTTCGTCGAGGAGCAGCAGATCTGCAGGGCGCAGCATGAAGCCGGCTATCAGCACGCGGGCCCGCTCGCCGCCGGAGAGCAGGCGCAGCGGCATGTCCAGCTGTTCCTGGCGGAACAGGAAGCGCCTGGCCCAGGCCTGCACGTGCACGTTGTTGCCCTTGTAGTAAACGTGTTCGCCGTTGCCGCACAGCGCGCGCTTGAGCGTCTGGTCCAGGTCCAGCTGCGCGCGGTGCTGGTCGAACAGGGCCACGCGCAGGCCGGCGGCCAGCTTCAGGGTGCCGGCGTCGGGCGGCAAATCGCCGGCCAGCATTCTGAGGAGGGTGGTTTTGCCGCTGCCATTGCCGCCCAGCAGGCCCAGCTTTTCGCCCGGGGCCAGCGTCAGGTCCAGCGGGCCGAACAGTTTCCTGCCGCCGAGACTCTTCTCTATCTTCACGGCGTGCACCAGGCGGTTGGCCTGGCGGTCGCCGGCGGTGAAATCTATGTCCGCGGCCCGGCCTTGGGCGTTGTGATACTCCAGCTCCGACAGTTCTTCGATCATGTTGCCGGCCCGGTCGATGCGGGCCTTCTGCTTGGTGGTGCGCGCCCTGGGACCTTTGCGCAGCCAGGCGATCTCCCCCCGCACGATGTTGCGCAGCGAGTCCTCGCGGGAGGCCAGCGTGTCGAAGAAGGCCTCGCGGTTCTCCAGGAACCGGCTGTAGTTGCCGGCGCTGCTGAAGTGGCCTTCGGGGTAGCGCTTGTTGAGCTCTATCACGCGGTTGGTGACGCTCTCCAGGAAGCGGCGGTCGTGCGTGACGACCAAAAAGGGAAAGCTGAAGGTCTCGATGAAGTTCTCCAGCCACAGCACCCCCTCGATATCGAGGTGGTTGGTGGGTTCGTCGAGCAGCAGCAGGTCCGGGCGGCGCGCGCTCTGCGCCAGCAGGGCCAGGCGCTTGCGCCAGCCGCCGGACAGGACGTTGACCTCCTGCGCCGGGTCGGCGAAGCCGGCCGCGGCCAGCTCGGCGTCGGCGCGGCGCTCTTTGTCGTGCTCTTCCAGCCCCAGGCCGTCCAGCGCGGCGAGCAGTTCGTTGCGGACGGTCCAGCCGGGCGCCGCGGCTGCAAAGCGGTCCTGCTGCGGCAGGTAGCCCAGGCGCAGGCCGCGCCGGGGCGTGACGGCGCCGGCGTCGGGCGTCTCGGCCCCGGCCAGGATCTTGAGCAGCGTGGATTTGCCGGCCCCGTTAGGGCCGATGAGCCCGGTGCGCTCGCCTTCCGAAAGGCCGAACGACAGCCCCTCGAACAGCGGGCGCGGGCCGAAGCTTTTTGAAAGTCCCTGGCAGCTTAGAAGTATTCCCATTTGAAGCCTGACGGTCCGCGGCGCGCTACGGGCGGCCGCGGCAGCCCTCGGTGTACTTTATGACCTGGTTCATCATGCGCACGGCCTCCGCCGGGTACTTGCCGGCGGCGGTCTCGGCGGAGAGCATCACGAAATCGGTGCCGTCCAGCACGGCGTTAGCCACGTCGGAGACTTCGGCGCGGGTGGGGATGGGATTGGCGGTCATGCTTTCGAGCATCTGCGTGGCGGTGATGACCGGTTTGCCCAGCAGATTGCAGGCCTTGATGATGCGCTTCTGCAGCATGGGCACTTCCCACAGCGGGAACATGACGCCCAGGTCGCCGCGGGCCACCATCACGCCGTCCGAAGCGGCGATTATCTCGTCGAGGTTCTTCAGGGACTCGCGGGCCTCGATCTTGGCGATGATCTTGCAGGCGGGCAGGCGCGGCCGCACTATTTTTTTTACTGCCAGCAGGTCGGCCGCGGAGCGCACGAAGGACTGGGCTATGAAGTCCGGCTTCAGCGTGAGGCCGAATTCCAGGTCCTCGCGGTCCTCTCCGGAGAGCAGCGGAAAATCCAAATGGGCCTCCGGTATGTTCAGGCCCTTGCGCTCTTTCAGCGTTCCCCCCGCCGTGACTTCGCAGGAGAGGGAGTCGCGCCCGATGTTCTTTACCTGCAGCGCTATATTGCCGTCGTCGATGTAGATGAAATGCCCCTTTTTTATCACTTTCAGGGAGCCGAGGTAGTCGAAAGGTATCTCACCTGGGCGGGAGCAGGTTTCGGCCTGCACCAGCGTCACGCGCTGGCGGCGCTTGAGCTCCAGCGGGGCCTTCAGACGCCCGATGCGGATGCGGTTGCCTTTGAGGTCCTGCAGTGTGAGGATGTGCCGGCGCAGCTTGCGGTTGAGCTCTCTCACCGACTTTACCCTGGCGGCGTGTTCCGCGTTGGTGCCGTGCGAGAAGTTCAGGCGCACGGCGTCCAGGCCGGCGTCGTAGAGGCGGCGCAGCAGGGCCGGGCTGGAACTGGCCGGGCCTAGGGTGGCCAGTATTTTAGTCCTGGGGCAGCGGGGCGTCTTGGTCATGTCTTGATTTTACAAATAAAACAGCCGCCTTAACGGGGACTGCGTGGCTCCCGGAAAGGCGGCTGCTTTTTTACCGAAGACCGCTTTAGCTGGCTTTGCAGCGGCGGCGCTTGGAGATCAGGTACTCCCCGTTGCGCTTGTGCATGCGGGCCACCAGCTGGTGGGTACCCGTGGTATAGTTGGTCCAGTCGAACCACCAGTAGCCGTTGGCCCAGCGGCAGGGCTGCCAGGGCTGGTCGTTGACGGAGATGTCCACACCGGTGCAGTCGCTGGCGCCGATGCGCATGGTGTACTGCTTCGAGGTGATGGTCTCGAGGTTCTTCGGGTAGTCCACTACCACGTACTCGGTGGCGTTCACGAGCTTGGCCGCGGGCGTGGTCGCCTTAGCGGGGGTCGTGGTGGTGCTGGTGGTCTTGGTATTTTTTTTCACGGCTAACTTAAGCATTTCGCTTTCCTCCATTGTCTCGGGCGGCTGGTTCCCCCTGCCGCTGTTCCCGTCGGGGCTGTTCCCCGGGGAAGTGTAAGGTAAGGCTTTGCGGTTTTTCCGGGCCGCTGGGCCCGGGCTTGCGCCGCTTTGCCGGAATTATTTTGTTTCCCCTCATGGCTAGTATAGCACTTTGCGGCTGTTGATGCAAGAAAAAACGATGAAATGATACCCGCGAGGTATCATTACTGATATAAAAAGAGCGCCGGATGCCCGGCGCCCGACGAGAAAACCATGTTTTTAATACTGGAGTTAAATGGTCTTTATTTCCCGTTTTCCAGGTCGTCTATTTTCCTGAGGCGGCGCATGTGGCGCTCGTCCTGCGAGAATTTGGCCCCCGCGAAGGCGGCGGCTATATCGAAGGCCAGGGCAACCCCCACTATGCGCGCCCCGAGGCAGAGCACGTTAATGTCGTCGTGCTCCACGCCCTGGTGGGCGGAGTAGGTGTCGTGGCAGAGGCCGGCGCGGATGCCCTTGAGTTTGTTGGCGGCCACGCAGGCGCCCACGCCCGAGCCGCAGACCACTATGGCGCGCTCTGCGCGGCCGGCCAGCACCTCGCGTGAGGCGGCGGCCGCGAAATCGGGGTAGTCCACGGACTTGTCCGGGGAGTCGGTGCCTAGGTCGCTTACCTCGTGGCCCAGGGCTTTCAGGTGCGGCACCAGCAGGGCCTTGAGCGGGTACCCCGCGTGATCACTGGCTATAGCGAGTTTCATGGTTTCCTTTTAGAGTCGCTCTATGTCCGTCTTGAGGGCCCAGCCCTTGATGCCTTCCTTGGGCAGGCCGATCTCGTAATAGGCTTCGTCGCCGGTGTCGAGGATCTTGACTATGCGGCCCTCGGGCGCCGAGGCGTAGGTCTTGAAATTTTCGCCGGGGCCGCTCAGCATGCGCGTTCCCCCCGTCCTGGTCACCACGCCGGCGGAACTGAAAGGCGAAGACTGCCGCGCGCCCAGCCAGGCCAGCGTGAGCAGCAGCAGCAGGGCGGCGCCGGCGGAGGCGCGGCCGGCCGCCACGCCCAGCTTGTTGCCGTCGAGCAGGAAACAGGCGGCGCCGGCCAGGCAGGCCAGCCAGAGCAGCAGCAGCGCCAGCGCCTTCAGCTCTGCTTCCGCCACGAAATAATAGGCGTAGTGCAGCGCAGCCGGCGCGCCCTCCGGCACCAGGGTCTGGCCGGTCTGGCGCAGGGCGAACTCGAGGTTGGCCCGGATGTCGCCGTCGCGGGGGTCCAGCATGAAAGCCCTGGCGTAATTGTAGACGGCCTGGCCGGGGCGGTTCAGGCGGTACAGCGCGTTGCCGGCGTTGTAGTAGCCCCATTGGTTGGAGGGCTCCTTGGTTATTACCTGCTTGTACCCGTCCAGGGCGTCCTGGTAGTCGCCGGAGCGGTACATGTCGTTGAACTCGGTCAGTTCTCCGCGGTCGTAGGCGGCGGCGCCGACGGGCAGCAGCAGCAGGGCGAGCAGGAGGGTTCTCATTATTTGAGCTCCTTTTCCAGCCGCATGACGAGCAGCGAATACTTCTTGACCAGGTCCGAGGCCCCCTCGGCGCCGGCGGCCTCCGGGGAGAAATGCCTGAGCTCCAGGGCCTGCCAGAGGTCCCGCATTTCCTCTATAGAGGCGTCTGAGACGGCCGGGAAGCGCTGCTTGACCAGCTCGGCCGCCTTGCGGATGGTCAGGGCGCTCACCTTGACTCCGGATTTATCCGAGAGGTAGTTCATGAAGGAATCGTAAACTTCCGAGACGGCCTCGTTGTGCTTGCCCTCTTTGATGAACTTCTCCGCCGCGGCGATGTCGTGGAAAGCCTCGCTGCGCGCGCGGCGGGCGCGGAACAGCAGCGGGTTGGCCAGTTTGAAGCGGTTGAAGCGGGCCAGCCAGAAGGAGAGCGTCAGCAGCGCCAGCGGCGCCCCGTGAGTCCACCAGGGCAGCCCCAGCACCGCGGCGGCCAGCAGCGGCAGCGAGTCGCCGCCGGCGCTGTCGCTGACGTAGCGGATGTCGCTGCCGGAAGCGGTCACCTGCCCCCCTCCGGGCGAGTTGTTGAAGTTAACCGTCTTGGCGCCCTGGCCGCCCTTCTGCACGGTGATGGAGACGGAGTCGGTCTCGAGCTGCTTGTAGGCCGCGGTGTGCGGATCGAAATAGACGAACTTAAGCGGCGGCACTGTCTTGCTGCCCTCGCTGCGGGGCACGAGGATATAGGTGAAAATTTTCTTGCCGGTGATGAGGTCGTTGTCCTTCTTGACGTCGAGGGAACTCATCGTGTCGAACACCTTGAAGTCGGGAAGCTCGGGGAATTTGGGGGCGACGACGGTCTTCAGGTTGCCGCTGCCGGCCACGGTGACGGAGAAGTTGACGGCCTCGCCTGCGCGGGCCTCCGGGCGGTCCACGGCGGCGGAGACCGTGTAGTTGCCGACGGCGCCGCTGAAGCCGGGCGGGGCGCCGGGCGGCAGCGGCTTGATCTCCAGGTTCAGCGTCTCGGTGTTGAATTCGCGGGTCTGGCCCTGCGCGCCGCTCATGGCCATGAACTTCTGGAAGAAGTTGGGGTCGAAAGGGTCTATGGCGTCCTGCGCGGGCACCTGCGCCACTACGGTGGCGGGGCGGATGACCGCAGGGCCGGCGTTGAGGCCGAACAGCGCGGCCTTGATCTCGCTGTAGGCGTAGCGCACGCCGCCGATGTCGGCCTCGCCGTTGCGCACCGGCGGCAGGTCCTCTGAGATGAGGTTGGTGAAGGCGGGCGGCACGTACTGCGGGTTGGAGCTGAGCGGCACCGAGGTGTAGAACTTGATGCTGATATTGATCTGCTCGCCGGGATAGGCGCTCTTGCGGTCGGTCTCGGCCTTCAGGAACAGCTGGTCGCCGCGGGTGGCGGCGGAGCGCGCGGCCTGCTGGACGCCGCGCGACTGGCGGACCGGCCGCGACGGCTGGGCCTGCTGGGGCTGGCCCGCGCCCTGCTGGGCCTTGGTCACGGTAACTGTGAGTTCCGGGGTGGCCGCGGTCTCCCTGCCGTTGGAGACGGTAATGGGCGGTATTTTCTGCTGGCCTATGAAGCGGGGCGTCAGGATATAGGTGAACGTGACCGAGGTTGTTATCTTGCCGTTGACTATGGAGATGTTCTGGCTGCGGCCCGAGGAGTAGACGTTGAAGTTCTGCATGTTGGGCAGCCGGGGCTCGGGCACGCTGGCCGAGTCGCCCGAGACTGCGACGGTCAGGTAGAGGTTGCCGTTGATCTCCACCGTCTCGCGGTCTATGTCGGCCGCCACGTTGAGGGCCGCCGACGCCGGGGCGGCCCACAGCAGGACGGCCAGCGCGGCCGCGGAGAGGGCGGCGAACCGGCTCACCAGTCCTCCAGGCGCGACTGCGGCTCGGGCTTGCCCTGCTGGCGCGCGGCCTGCTTCATGGCCTCGGGGTCGCGCGCCGCGGCTTTCTCTTTTTCTTTCATCATTTCCAAGATCTGGCGGCTGCGCTCCTGCGCCTCGGCCTTTTTCTTCTGCTGTTCCTGCTTTTTCTGCTGCTCCTGGCGGTTCTTCTCGTCCTCGCCCTCTTTCTTATCCTGCTCTTTCTTGTCCCCGCCGCCTCCGCCCTGCTTCTTGTCCTGGTCTTTCTTCTCCTGGTCCTTCTTGTCCTGGGGGTTCTCGCAGGAGTTCTTCTTCTTCTGTTCCAGCGCCTTCTGCAGGTTGAACTTGGCGTTCTTGTCGCCGGGCGCCAGGTCCAGCGCCTGGCGGTAGGCGGCTATGGCGCCGGCCATGTCGCCCTTGCGGAACAGCGCGTTGCCGCGGTTATAACTGGCGCGGGCGGCCACCTTGGGCGAGACGGCGGCCTTCTCGTAGGCCTCCAGCGCCTTGTCGTACTCCTCGGCGCGGTAGAGGGCGTTGCCCATGTTGAAGTCCAGCCGCCTGTCCGCGGGGGCCTTCAGCTGCGCGCGTGAATAATGTTCCACGGCGGCCGGGTAATCCTTCTTGCCGTAGGCGGAGTTCCCCTTGCGCGCCTCGGCGCCGGGGCCCGCGGCCCGGGCGGCGCCTGCCAGCAGCAGCAGCGCGGCGGCCCCCTTGAAGAACCTGGGCAGCCGGAGCGAAGGGCGCTTGAATTCGAACCCCTTCTCCATTACCAGTAATTCTATCAAAAGCAGGACCAGCGCCACAGCCAGCGGCCACTGGTAGCGGTTCTTGTAGCCCGCCCGGCCCTTGCCCTTGCTCTTCTCCAGGTCCAGGGCGGCGACCGAGGAGCGCACGGCCTCGGCGGCGGAGTCCGGGTCGGTGTAGCGCAGGTAGGCGGCGCCGGTCTCGGCGGCGATCTTGACCAGCGCGGTCTCATCGAGCTTGCTGACCACGGTCTTGCCGCGCTTGTCCTTCTTGTACTCCAGCGTGTTGCCGGCCGAGTCCGTCATGGGTACCAGCTCGCCCTCGGGGCTGCCGATGCCGATGGTGAAGATCTTGAGGTTCTGCTCCGCGGCGGCCTTCAGCGCGGTGGACAGGCCGGCCGAGTGGTCCTCGCCGTCGGTGACCAGCACCAGCACCTTCTGCCCGCCGTAGCGCGAGAGCATGCCCAGCGTGGTCTCGATGGCCTCGGAAAAATCGGTGCCCTGCTCCGGCAGCATGCCGGGGCGCAGGGCCGAGGCGAAGTAGCTGATGGCGTCCTGGTCGGTGGTGAGCGGGCACTGCACGTAGGCCTGCCCGGCGAAGGCCACCACGCCCACGCGGTAGCCCACGAACTTCTCCGCGATGGCGCCCAGCAGCAGGCGGGCGTTGGAGAGGCGGTCCGGCTTGAAGTCGCGCGCCCCCATGGAGAGCGAGGCGTCCACGGCGATGACGACGTTGCCCTTGAGGTCGGTGACGGGCGATAGCTCCACCCCCCACTGCGGCCCCGCGGCGGAGAAGCAGAGCAGGCCGAGGGCTATGAAGTAGAGCAGCCCGCGCAGGCGGCGGCGCGCCGCCTCCGGGGAGGCGGCGAAGCGCCCGGCGGAGGGCCCCAGCACGGCTTTGGCTGCGGCGGCGCGCCCCTCCTCCGCCTTGAAGCGGAAGAAGACCAGCGCGGCGAAGCCGGCGGCCAGCCAGGCGAGCAGTACGGGGTAGCGGAAGAGTTCCATCAGGGTATCGTCCTGAAATAAGTGCGCTCGAGGATGAACAGCAGCGCCAGCAGCAGCAGCGCGGGCGCGAGGAACCAGAGATACCTGTCGGCGTATTCCGTGTAGCTCTTCACCTCGAACTTGGTCTTCTCCAGCGAATCTATGCGCGCGTAGATCTTGTCCAGTTCGGCGTAGTTCTTGGCGCGGTAGAACTCGCCGCCGGTGAGGGCGGCGATCTCGCGCAGCGTGGGCTCGTCCAGGTCCTCGTCGATGTAGATGACCGGCTGCATCGGGTCGCCGGTGCTGATCTGCGCGCGGCCCTTGCCGGCGGTGCCGATGGTGTAGATCTTGATGTCGAAGGCCTGCGCGGTCTTGGCGGCGAGGTTCAGGTCCGTAACGAGGCCGGAGTTGGAGCGCCCGTCGGTGAGCAGCACGATGACCTTGCTCTTGGCCTTGCTCTCCTTCAGGTGGTTCACGGCGGTGACGATGGCGTCGCCTACGGCGGTGCCCTCCGCGCGCGTCATGTTGAGAAAGGCCGAGTCCAGCGTGTCGAGCACCGACTGGTAGTCCAGCGTGAGCGGGCAGCCCAGCACGGCGGCCCCGCCGAAGAACACCACGCCGATGCGGTCGTTCTGGCGGCGCTTGACGAAATCGGAAGCGGCGCGCTTGGCGGCCTCCAGGCGGTTATAGGGGTGGAAGTCCTCGGCGGCCATGCTGTAGGAGGTGTCGACGGTGAGCATGATGTCTATGCCCTCGGCGGGCGGCACCTCGCCGCGGCTGGCCAGCTGCGGCCGCGCCAGCGCCAGGATCAGCAGGGCCAGCGCGAGGACGCGGCCCCACAGGGGCACGATGCCGAACAGGCGGGAGCGGGCGGTGCGCATCGCGGGCAGGGAGACCGGCACGCCGGCGGAGAGATGGCGGCGCAGGCGCTGGGCGCGAGCCAGGCCGGC
Source organism: Elusimicrobiales bacterium (assembly GCA_028688015.1). Lineage (GTDB taxonomy): Bacteria > Elusimicrobiota > Elusimicrobia > Elusimicrobiales > UBA9959 > UBA9959. The sequence goes on from JAQTZB010000001.1 coordinate 133,559, forward strand.
GAACAGGCCCAGCAGGGGCATCAGCAGCAGCACCAGGGGGTATTTGAAGGAGTTCATTTCCTCCCCCTCTTTTCCAGACGGGCGGCTTCGGCCGCCCTGGCGGCCGCCTCGGCGGCCAGCGCCCTGGCGTTCTCGGCCAGGCGGTGGAATTCCATCAGCAGGTCCCCGACCGCGGCGGCGTCGGCCTCCGCGCCTTCGGGGCGCAGGCGGGCGAATTTGACCATGTCGGCCTTCTGGAGCAGCTCCCTGGCGCGCAGGATGGCCTTCAGGTCTGCGCCGGTCTTCTTCAGCTCGCGGCCGAGGTCGGCCGTGGTCATCAGGACCGCGTCGATGGCGAATTCCTCCGCCAGGTAGAAGCGCAGGATGGCCGTCAGGCCGGTGTAGAAGCTCTTGAACTTCCCTTCCCCGGCCAGCGGCGAAGCGCGCAGCCGGTCCAGGCGTTCCCTGGCGCGCTGGTACGGATTGCGCGCGTCCTGCCAGGCGGCGCGCGCGAAGGCCGGGGTGCCGGCCTTCGCCGCGAAGCGCTTGTAGAACTGCCAGAGCAGCGCCGCCGCGGCCAGCGCGGCCAGCAGCAGCAGCAGCCACGGCACGTAGCTGTAGGGCGGGTAGATATCCTTGATGTCCTCTCCTTCCTTGGTTTTGAAGAGGGGCAGCACCTCGACGTTGAAGGGGTCGGTCTTTACCACGGTGTCCGGCGGCACGCCCTCGCCGCGCAGGCCCCACGGGATGGCCGGGAAGGTGCTCACGCCCAGCGTGTAGGCGCGCGCCTTCACCTCGAACAGCTCGGTCTTGCGGCCCCCCTCCCTGCGCTCGGAAAGGCGCGTGAAGGAGAGTGTTTCAAATTCTGAATTGGAGGCGGCGGCCGTGTCCGCCCGGAGCGAATAATTCTCCGGCAGGACGGCCTCCACCGAGAACGAGAATTTCTCCGCGAGCTTGACGGCGCCGGCGGGCGGGGTCACCGTGAATGAAACGTCCTGCGCGGCCGCGGGGGCGGCGGCCAGGGCGCAGGCCAGCAGCAGGGCGGTCCTCATATCAGTTTGAACTTTTTCCTCTGGCGGAAAAATTTAACCACCGGGCCGTGCACGGGCAGGGCCGGGTCCACGTCTATCCAGTCCGCGCCGGCCGAGCGCAGCGCGGCCTCCATGGCGGCGCGGCGGGCGCCAGCCTCCCTGGCGTAGGTCTCGCGGTAGCCGGGGCTGGCCAGGTCGGCTGTGAAGTCGGCGCCGTTCTCGAGGTCCTCGGACACCAGCAGCGCCCTGGCCGCGGGCAGGGCCAGTTCGAAGCGGTCGGTGATCACCACCGGGATCAGGTCGTGGCGGCTGGCGGTCAGGCGCACCTCCCTGGCGTAGTCGGCCGAGTGGAAGTCGGAGATCAGGATGATGATGCCGCGCCGCTTCATCACGCGGTTGGCCATGCGCAGCGCCATCGCCACGTCGGTGCCGCGGCTCTTGGGCGTGTAGGCCAGCAACTCGCGGATGATGCGCAGGCTGTGGTTCTTCCCCTTGCGCGGCGGGATGTAAAGCTCTGGCTTGTCGGAGAACAGCAGCAGGCCGCTCTTGTCGGAGTTCTTCAGCGCGGAGAAGGCGAAGGTGGCCGCCAGCTCGGCGGCGGCCTCGCTCTTGGGCTTGGACGAAGAGCCGAAGGACTGCGAGGCGGAGACGTCACAGAGGATCATCAGCGTCAACTCGCGCTCTTCGATATACTGCTTGATGAAAGGCTTGTTGGCGCGCGCGGTGACGTTCCAGTCTATGGCGCGGACGTCGTCGCCCGGCACGTACTCGCGCACCTCGGAGAACTCGATGCCGCGCCCCTTGAACGTGCTCTGGTACTGGCCGGCGAAGGTTTCGCTGACCAGGCGGCCGGTCTTGATCTCTATCTGCCGGACCTTTTTGAGGATTTCCGCTGTGTTCATAGGGCTGTCCGCCGGGCTTGCGGCCGGCCGCGCTTACGGGACCTCTACGGCCTCGAACAGACTCTTGATGATGTCCTCGGAGCTGATGTTCTCGGCCTCGGCCTCGTAGGTTAGCAGGAGCCGGTGGCGCATTACGTCGAAGCCGACCGCTTTGATGTCCTCGGGGGTGACATAGCCGCGGCCGTTGATGAACGCGTAGGCCTTGGCGGCCTGGATCATGAAGATGGTGGCGCGCGGGCTGGCGCCGTAGTTGATCCACGGCTTGATCTTGGCCAGGCCGTGGTTCTCCGGGTCGCGTGTGGCCATCACGAGGTCCAGCACGTAGTTCTTGATCTTGTCGTCCACGTAGATCAGGTCCGCGGTCTGGCGGGCCTTCAGGATCTGCTCGACGCTGACCGCCTTGCCCGCCTGCGGCAGGGTCTGGCGGGCCATCAGTTCCAGCACCTTGGCCTCTTCCTGCTTGGTCGGGTAGGTGATGTTGACCTTCAGCATGAAGCGGTCCACCTGAGCTTCCGGCAGCGGGTAGGTGCCTTCCTGCTCGATCGGGTTCTGCGTGGCGAGCACCATGAAGAGGTCCGGCAGCTTGAAGGTGGAGTCCGAGATGGTGACCTGGCGCTCCTGCATGCCTTCGAGCAGCGCGCTCTGCACCTTGGCCGGCGCGCGGTTTATTTCGTCGGCGAGGATGATGTTGGCGAAGATCGGCCCCTTGCGCACGGCGAAGGTGTTCTCCTTGGGGTTGAACACCAGCGTGCCCACGATGTCGGCCGGCAGCAGGTCGGGCGTGAACTGGATGCGCTGGAAGGCCGCCGAGACGGCGGCGGCCATGGTCTTGACGGTCAGCGTCTTGGCCAGGCCGGGGACGCCTTCCACGAGCACGTGCCCGTTGGCGATCATGCCCACCAGCAGGCCGTTGACCAGCTCCTCCTGGCCCACCACCACCTTGGCTATCTCGCGGCGCAGGTCCTGCAGGAACAGCGAGTCCTGCTGAATTTTCTGGTTCAGTTTTGCTATCTCCGAGTCCATGGTTGCTCCTTAAGGTATGTTCTGGAGTGAGTTAAGCGGATTTTTTCAGGGAAATTTTAAAAAATTCTTCTCAAAAAAATCAAGCGGCGCCAGGGGCCGCGGCCGGCTATTCTATGCGGAAAAGGGGCTTGCTTTCCAGCTCGCGCAGCTGCTGCTCTTTATGCGCTTCGATATCCTTGCGGATAGTGTTCACGGCCTCCAGCGCCTTGAGGCGGACTTCTTCGTCGTAGTCCTCGAGCGCGCGGGACAGCGCGGGGATGGCTTCCTTGTTGGAGAAGCCGCCGATGGCGTTCACGGCCGCCAGGCGGGTGTCTTTGTCGTAATCTTTGAGGGCCTCGGCCAGCAGGGCCAGGCTCAGCTTGCTCTTGTCCTTGGACAGCATCGCGATGAGCTGCTTCTTAACTTCGGGCTCGGTCTCGTTCTCCAGCATGTTCTTGATCACGCCCGGGGCGCTCTCGTCCTGCAGCTGCCACAGCAGCTCGGCGGAGGCGAAGCGCACCTTCTCGTTGGCGTCCTGCGTGAGCCCGCGCAGCGTCTTCAGCGTGGCCATGGAGAATTTTATCAGGTAGGTCTTTTCCGGCTTCACCGGCAGGGACGGCTCCGGCAGCACGGCGGCGCTGTTGGTCTTGGCCGCGGCGAGCAGCTCTTTTTTCTTGGCCTCTTCCTTGTTCTGGTTCACCAGGTAATACACGCCGGCGATGAAGATGAGAAGCATCAGGAACCATTTCATAGCGCAATCCTCTTGAAGCTCAGTTCTATTCTGCCGCCGCGCGCGCGCGCGGAGGCTATTTCCGGGTCGTTCATTTTTTTCCAGGGGCCGCCGTCGGCCGGCTCGCTGGAGAACACGGTGCGGCCCGCCTCGGACCGCCAGGCGATGGCGCCGTAGTCCCAGCCGGGCGTCAGCAGCGCGCCCAGGCGTTTCTTGCGCGGGGCGTGGCAGAGCACGGTCAGGGAATCCGGCGAGGCCAGGAACAGGTTGAGGCCCCGGTAGGGGGCGTCCTTGCCGCGGTACTTGTCCTTGCAGGAGATCCAGACCGTGCGGATCTCGTCGAGGGCGGCCTCGAGCGCCGCCTCCGGCTCGCCGTAGGCGTCGAGCATCTTCACGACCTGCCAGAAGAGCACTTCAGAATCGTTGGTGCCGCGCACCCGGGCGGCGTACTTGCCCAGCAGCGAGCGGATCTCGTCCTTGATGAACAGCGTGCCGTTGTGGGCGAAGGCCAGGCCGCAGGCGCTGAAGGGCTGCGTGTTCTCGGGCCGGACCTGGGCCGCCTTGGGCACGCCGGGCGCGGAGGCGTAGCGCAGGTGCGCCAGCGTGACCCTGGAGGCGGCTTTGCCGGCCGCCGCCGCGAAAGCGTCTTTTTCCAGGCGGGCCGCGCCCTCGCTCCTGACCAGGGCGGGCTTGCCGCCGCGGTACCAGGCTACGCCCCAGCCGTCGTCCTGGTAGCGGCCCTTAACGGCGCCGGCCTGGGCGAGCAGGCTTTTGGGCCCGCCGCAAAGCAGGTCCCCATGGGAAGCGGGGCGGGCGGAAATTACAGCGGTGATACGGCACATACCCCTATTTAAACAATTTTTAGCGGGGTATTCAAATACTTCGCGAAGTTGATATAATAAATCCGTAGCCAGATTTAGGTCAGGCTGGTGGATATGGAAAATAATAATTTCGAATTCAAGCCGCTGCCCCCCCTGCCGGGGCAGGAAGAGGCACAGCAGGAGGCGGCGCCCGAGGGCCCCGTGCCGGCGGGCTTCAACGAGCGTTTCGTAGCCTACCTCATAGACGGCCTGCCTTTCGTGCTGCTGACCTACGCCACGCTGAACATCGCCGTGAAGGCCGGCATCCTGGCCTACACCACCGGCAACGAATGGCTGTGGAAATTCCTCTGGATGGGCCTATACGTCATCTACGAGGCGGTGTTCTCCAGCGGGGGCCGGGTCACGCTGGGCAAGTGGCTGCTGAATATCCGCGTGCGGGCGGCCGATGGCGGCAACCTCTCCTTCGGCAAGGCCCTCGTGCGGGCGCTGGCCTATTTCCTGAGTTCGGCCACTTTGAATATCGGTTACCTGATGGCGCTGTTCACCAAGGACAAGCGGGCCCTGCACGACTTCGCGGCCGGCAGCCGCGTGGTCAGCATAAAGGAGCGCGGCGACCTCGGCGACGGCCTGGTGCTGGCGCTCTCGTGGGGCATGATGGTGATCCTGTTCGGCACCTACCTCAATAACACGCTGCTGAAACTTTCCCCTTCGGAGAAGAAGCAGATCATAGCGGCGCACCGCACGATCTCCAAGCTGGGTACGCTGGAACTCCTCTACATGCGGCAGAACGGGCAGTACACGCACGAGCTGGCCAAGCTGGCGGACCTGACCGGCAACGTCAACGCCGTGCGCGCCGAACTGTTCAAGACCCTGGAGCCGAACACGCTGGTGATCGCTTCCAACGGGCGCAAGTTCAGGATAGCCGCCAAGGCCCGCAACTGGCGCCATACCGAGGTGCAGGTGCTCTCCAAGGTGGACGCCCCCAAGTCCGGCGAACTGCTGCCCTGAGCCCCCCGGTTGCCCCAAAGAAAAACCCCGCGTCTGAGACGCGGGGTTTTTCTTTGGGGCGCGCGCTCTAGAAGCCGCTGCGCTCCGAGCCGCTCTGGCAGGGCATGCAGTAGCGGGCCGAGGGCATCGCCTTGATGCGCTTCTTGGCTATGGGCTTCTTGCAGTGCTCGCAGAGGCCGTAGGTGCCTTTCTCCATCTTGCGCAGCGCGGCCTCGATGTCGCGCAGGATCTTGCGCTCGTTGTCGGAGAGCTCGAAGAGGATCTCTTTGTCCAGGCTCTGCGTGGCCTGGTCGATGGAATCGCCCACCTCGGGCTCGAGCAGGTCCAGGTTCTTCTTGTCCTCGACGTTCCTGGCGATGTCTATCTTCATCTCGGCCAGGTTGGCCGCGATCTCGGCGATCTCGGTCTTGGTGAGGGTTTCTGAGGCCGGCGCCGCTTTGCGCGGGGCCGCCTTGGGCATCTTTTTAGCGGGCGCCTTGGCCGCCTGCGCTTTCTTGGCGGGGGCTTTCTTTATGGCCGCTTTCTTGACAGTTTTTTTAATTTTTTTCATGATTCGTCTCCGTCCGGTCCGCACAATGGTAGCAAATTAACAGCGGATTGTGTGCTAATGCTGGGAAGTGCTGAAGAACATGGGGCGCGCCTCGGTTATCAGGGCGCGAGAGGCCTTGATCCTGTCCCGGTAGTATTTGGGCAGGCAGAACGCCCCGGTTATGGTCTGGCCGTCGGAATACTTCAGCGGGCGCTTGAGGCGCGCGGCGGCGGCGCGGTCCAGCGCGGCCGCGCGCAGCCGCTCCGGCGCCGCGGCCGGGGCGTCGGTGCAGTACAGGAAGGTCCAGGGCATGTCGTAAGAGGGAATGAAGGCGGTGTAGCTGCCTACGAAGCGGAAGACCCTCCTGAGGGTGTTATAGATGGCCGGGTGCAGTTCGAACTGCAGCGGTGTGCCGGGGCCGGCCTGCACGGTGAAGACGCCGCCAGGCGCTAGTTTCCGCTTCAGGTCGCGGTAAAACTCCAGCGTGTAGAGGCCGAAGGCCGGGCCGCCCGCCACCGGGCTGGGCAGGTCGGAGAAGATCAGGTCGAAGCGCCGCGCGGTCCTTTGCACGTATTTCTTGGCGTCCTGGACGAGCAGGCGCAGGCGCGGGTCCGAGAAGGCGCCCCGGTGCCACTGCCCCAGGTGCTTCTCGGCGAAGCGCAGTATATTGTAGTCCAGGTCGGCCATCACCACCAGTTCCATGCCGCGGCAGTTCAGAAGCTCGCGGGCCGTGGCCCCTTCTCCCCCGCCCAGGATAAGGGCCGTCCTGGGGGCGGTGTGGGCCAGCAGCGAGGGGCAGACGAGGGATTCGTGGTAGAAGGCCTCGTCGAGCTGGCTGGACTGGGTTTCCCCGTCCAGCACCAGCACCTTGCCGAAAGTGTGCGTCTCCAGCAGGGCCGCCTCCTGGAAGGCCGTGGAAGAGGTTTCCAGCACCTTCAGGGCGCGGTGCGCGTGCAGCTCGCCGGGCGTGAAGAATTCCACGAACCAGCGGCCTTTGGGCAGCACGCTGCGGGAGTCCTTTATCCAGTCGAAGCGGGAGGTCTTTTTCATTTGGGCAGCAGGCCGCGCTCCAGCTTCATCACGCTGTAATGCGAGGCTTTGAAGAGGCGCTTCAGCGTCTTGAAGGCTTCCCACGGGCGGGTCTTGTTGCCGCAGGTATAGAGGTCCACCGAGGCGTAGCGGTGCTCGGGCCAGGTATGGATGGCGAAATGGGATTCGGCTATCACCACGACGCCCGAGACTCCGTGCGGCTTGAAGAGGTGGAAGATGGAGTCTATGATGGTGGCGTCGGCGGCGTTGGCGGCTTTCAGCATGGCGTCCTGGACGCCCGCGACCGAGGCGATGACGGGGCTGCAGTCGTAGAGTTCGGCGATGAGGTGCTGTCCTAGAGCTTTCATAGTGGTTAACAAATCTATATTTTTTCTCCCCGCCCGGTCAAACGGCCCGGCGGCAAAAGAAAAGGCCCCGGCGCCGCCGGGGCCTGGCGCGGGGGCGGCCACGGCTACTTGAAGGAGATGCCCTTCATCTTGGTGAAGATGGTGCGGTCCCGGCGCTGGAAGATGGGGCTGCGGAACGGGAAGTCGAAGGTCAGCGAGATGCGGTGGGTGGTGCCCAGCTCGCCCATCGGGATGAAGGCGTAATCGAGGCTGAAGAAGTGCAGCGTGGCGCCCAGGCCCAGGGACAGGCCGCCCACGCTCTCGCGCATCTTCTGCGCGTTGAGGCCGGCGCGCACGCACAGGCGGGTCAGTTCGTTGGGCGTGGTGGCCAGTTCGGCGCCCAGCAGGAGGTTGGGGCGGTTCGACTTGGGCATCACCACGTCGGCCGCGACGAGCATGTTGCGGAAAGGGTTGACGGCCGCGCCCATCTTGAAGGTGAGCGGCAGCGGGTTGGACTCCTTGTCGAAGGTCAGCCCGCCGCCCATGTTGGTGGCGGTCACGGCCAGGCGGTAAGGGATGTCCGAAAAATTGTAGGTCATGATGCCCACGTCGGCGGCGTAGCTGCGCGCGGAGCTGACGATGCTGGACTTGATGTACTTGGCCGAGATGCCGATGGAGACGTCGATGTCCTTGTCCGAGAACTCCAGGATGGCCTTGCTGTAGGAGAGGGTGTAGACCGAGTCGCGCGGCGTGAAACTGCCCAGCGTATTGCCGGAGATGTCGGTCTGGGGGATGGAACCGATGTCGGTCAGCAGCACCGAGCCCGCCAGGACGGTGTCGTAGGAGAGGCGGTGCGCGTAGGCCGCGTACTGGTAGCTGATCTCCTCCAGGTACTGCGCGCGCATGAACACCGCGGACAGCTTGGGGATCTGCACCAGGCCGGCCGGGTTCCAGTATACGGCGGAGGCCTCCTCGCTGATGGCGGAGTAGGCGCCGCCCATGGCCGAGGCGCGCGCGCCGACGGGAAGGTTGAGGAAATCGGCGGTGGTGCCGCCGACGGCTTTGGAAGAGAAATAGCGGGGGTCCTCGTTCGCGAACAGCGGCGAGCAGCAGGCCAGGCCCAGCAGGGCCGACAGGACGGTTTTAGCGTTGGCCTTTTTCATAACTTACCTTTCCACCGCCAGCTTAAGCACTTTCTTGCCCGCGCTGGAGTCGACCACGGCCAGGTAGATGCCGCTGGCCACGAGGCTGCCGGAGCTGTTGACGCCCTTCCAGATGACCATGCCGGAGCTGCCGGCCGCCGACTCCCAGACCTTGTCGCCGGAGAGGGTGTAGATGCGCACCTTGGCATTGGCCGGGATGCGGTCTATGGTCACGAAGCCCTGGCCGCGGTTGGTGTAGAAGGGGTTCGGGTAGACCAGCACGTTGCTGAGGTCGGAGGCGGCCGACCGCACCATCAGCTGGAAGACGCTGAAGTGGTTGAGGGTCGCGGTGACCGTTTTATAGCCCTGGTCTATTTTCGTTTCCAGGGGCAGGCACTGGCCGGAGACCGGGTTATAGCGCGCCATCACCAGGTTGGGGATGTCCGCGCTGACGGGGAGGCCGGTATAGGTCAGCTGCAGGGTGACGGGCTCCTGCGGCTGGGCGTTGTCCTGGGTGTAGATAGCGACCTCTACGGTCTTGCCGCCGATGGCGTAAGAGCCGCAGGCGTTGGTTATCGAGGAGGAGATAGCGATGGCGGTAGTGGTCGCGAACGCGCCGGCGGGCACGGTGAGGGTGACCCGGCTGCCGTTAGGCAGCGTGCCGGTGATCACGGACGTCGCCGCCGGGTCGCTGGTCCCGCCGATAGATCCGGCGGGGGCGCCGGAGGGGCCGGGCAGCGTGAAAGCCGCCACCGAGCGCTTGCGCGCGGTGACGCCGGTGCTGGTGCAGCCGGTCAGCAGGCCCTCGCCGTTGCAGGCGGCCACGTCGAAGTAGTAGCTGGTGCCGGTCAGCAGGCCGTTGACGAAGAGCGAGGTGCCGGTCTCAAGCCAGGAGAAGGGCTGGTGCGTCGTGACCGGGTTGGCGAAGACGTCGCTGGTGGAGCTGCGGACCTCGTAGACGGTCTCGGCGGAGTTGCCGTCGGGATTCCACGACAGCGAGATGCCGGACATCGAGATCTCGTCGGCGGTGAGGCTGGCCGGCACCTTGGCCAGCGTGTACTTGTAGCCCAGGTCCAGCAGCGAGCCGGCTATGCCGTCGCCGTTATAGGGCTGCACGGTTACGTCGTGGCGGATGTTGGCCGCCAGGCCGGGGAAGGCCATGCGGTTCTCGGTGGTGGTGAAGGTGGAGACCGACGTGCCCGTAGTTAGCGAGACGGCGTAGATGGTCTCGGCGGAGTTGCCGTTGGTGATCCAGTTGGCGGTCAGGCTGCCGGTGCTGACGTTGGAGAAGACGTTGGGCGTGGCCGGCAGCGGCGCGACGGTGAGGGTATAGACGCTGACCTGAGGCGAGGGCGGCCCGTGGATGGGGCCGAGGCCGGGGTTGTCCTTGACCGCGGCTACCACGGCCGTGTACTGCCTGTTGGCCGACAGCCCGGTCTGGTTCAGGTCGTTGGCGGTGGCGGAGTCCACCAGCACGGCGGTCGCCGTGCCGTTGGTGATGTCGTAGACCTCGTAATAGGAAGCGCCCACCGAGGCGTCCCACGACCAGTTGATGGTAGAGCTGCTGAGGGCCTGCCCCGTGAAGTTGTTGACCCCGCTGATGGTCAGCGTGGAGGCGGGCGTGGTGAAAGCGGTCATCAGCCCGGCCCCGTTCATGGCCCTGACGCGGAAGTCGTAGGGCTGGTTGGCGGAGAGGGAGGTCACCACCGTGGAGGTGCTCATATAGTTCACGCTGAACGGCACCGGGGTGGAGATGGACAGCGGGTCGGAGAATTTTACTACGTTGGTCGGCGCCATGGAGACTTCGTAGGTGGTCAGCTCGGAGTTGCTGTTCCTGGTCCACTCCAGCAGGGCCGTCTCGAAACTGGCCGCCGTGATGTTCAGCGGCTCGGGGGTGGCCGCCAGCGTGTAATAGGTGACCGAGGTGGCCAGCGCGCCGCTGCCGCCCAGGTTGAAAGCGGAGACCTTGACGGAGGCCGCGGTGTTGGGGGCCATGCCGCTCTGCGTGTAGGCGGCGGTGTTGGCGAACGCGACGGTGGTGATGAAGACGTTGTCGGTGGCCGAGTAAATGGTGTAGCCGTCCGCGCCGTTGACGGGGATGGTGCCGCGGGTCCAGGTCCAGGTGATAGAGCTGGTGCCCAGCACCGTGCCGGTCGGGTCGGTGGGCACGCCGACGGGGCGGGGCACCGTGACCTGCACCGTGTGGGCGTCCGAGAACTGCCCCGCGGCCGCGGTGCGCATGTGGTACCAGCCGTGCGGCAGTTCACCCTGGAGGGCGGGCATGAGGATGGTGATGGAGGAAACGGTGCGCTCCCAGGCGGTATTCAGGCCCCCGTAAGTGGAGTAGATGCGCGTGGAGAGGTCTATCATGAAGCCGCTCTGGTTGTCTATCTGCTGCATGTAGACGCGCGGGTTGGCGTAGGAAGAGTTCATGGGCCCGGCGCCGCCGCCGGAGGCCTCTGTGATGCCGTGGAAGTTGGAGGTGCCGCTCTGCAGCGTCACGTTGGCGGCCCGGTCGAAAAAGACGGTGCCGGTGGAGATCAGGGCCTGCCTGGTGGTCTCCGCGTCCAGCCCGTTCATGTCGGGATAGAAGTTGAAGTCCGCGTACTCGGTGCTGGCCAGGTAAGCGCCGCCGCTCCAGCCGCCGATGTTCATTATCTTGTTGTCCTTGGTCATCACCGAGGTGTGGTGGCTGCGCGAGGTCATCTGTCCCTGCTCGCTCCAGCCGCGGTAGTCGGGGTCGAAACCCATGGGGATGGCCTGCGCCACGCTGCGGAATTCGCCGCCGGTGGCCATCAGCTTGCCGTTGGGCAGCAGCACGGTGCGGTGGTTGGCCCTCGGGTAATTCATGCCCTGCGTGTAGGCCCAGTTGGTGCCGTTGTAGAGCTCGCAGGTCCCGGTTGCGTCCACGCCGTCGGAGCCGCCCGCCACCAGCACGTTGCCGTCGCGCAGCAGGGTGGCCGTGTGGGCGTACCGGGGCTTGTTCAGGGGGTTCGCGGCGCTGAAGCTGCGGTTCTGGTAATTGTAAACCTCGGCCTGGCGCATCGGGCCGTAGCCGTTAACTCCGCCGGCCAGCAGCACGTTGCCGTTCTTGAGCAGCGTGGCGGTGTGCTGGGACCTGCCGTTGACCAGGCCCGTTACGGTGCTGAGCCAGTAGGCGGTGGAAGAGATGTAGAGCTCCGCGGTGGCGGCATAGGTGCTAAGCGTGGCGCCGCCGGCCACCAGCACGTTGCCGTCGGGCAGCAGCGTGGCCGAGTGCAGCTGGCGCGCGTAGGTCATCTGGGACGTGGGCACCCAGCGCTGGGTGTCGGGGTAGAAGACTTCGGCGGAACTGATGGCTATACCCGAGGGGTTCACGCCGCCGGCCACCAGCACGTTGCCGTTGGGCAGCAGGGTGGCGGTGTGGTTGGCGCGCTCCATGTTCATGGAGGCGGTCTGGGTCCAGACCTTGGTGGCCGGGTCCATCAGTTCGCAGGATTTAAGCGGCCTGGCGCCGTCGGAGCCGCCGCAGGTCAGGATGTGCCCGGTGGGCAGGACGGTGCTGGTATGGAAGGCCCGCTTGGTCACGAGGCTTTTGCCCAGGGGCCAGTCCGTGGTGCCTTCCTCGCTGCGGAACACCGGCACGTTGATGGTGCCGCTGCTGACCGGCAGGAAACGCTTGGTGGCCCTGAGGCAGTCGGTGCCCGGGTTGGCTTCGCAGTTGCGGCCGCCCAGCACCCAGGTATCGTTGGCCGGGGTCAGCATGGCGGTATGGTTGAAGGCCGGCAGGTAAAGCGTAGGGGAGACGTCCAGGTCGTCCAGGTCGTCCCAGCGGTTGGTGGAGGGATCGTAGGCGAGCTGAGTGGTGAAGATCATTTCGCGGACCACAGTGGTGGACCTGTCGAAGCTGTAGGCGGGCTCGCGGTCCAGTGAGTAGACCTCTCGGGCCATGAAATCGAGCTCGAGCGAAAGGGTTATCGGGTCGCTGCCCAGAGCGGTGTTCAGGTCCACGCCCTCCGGCCAGGCGCCGGTGTAGAAGGTCGTGCCGTCTTCCAGCGTGGTCAGGTTGGAGACCTGGCCCTGGATGCCGACGAAGGTCAGCTGGGTGGAGTAGATGCAGGTCCTGTCCTCCACGTGGTCGCAGGAGGTGGGGGCCAGCGCGTTAAAATCGAAGTTTGCCCGCCCGCCCTCCTCGAGGTTGATGGTGTACTCGCCGTTGTTGTCGCCTATCCTGCCGGAGAGTATCTTGGCCACGCCTTTTATGCGGCCGAAGACGTCCGGGATGGCGATGGCGACGTTGGTGGTGAAATTACCGGTGAGGGCGCGGCCGCCTTCGGTGGGCAGCAGCGGGTTAGGGTTCATCACCAGGGCGCCGGGGCTGACGGCGGTGGTCGGGTTATCGTCGCCGCCGGAGGGCACGGAGATCTTTTCGAAGGAAGCGGTGCCGCCCGGCTGATAGAGGCGCGTCAGGCCGTTGAAATCCCCGGGCTTATAGTCGCAGGTGGGCGCGTCCCCGCAGAGCAGGGTGCCTACGGGCGCGCCGTCCAGGCGGGCCACGCTGGCGGGCAGGTAGATCTTGACGGCGTCGAACTCCACCGAGGAAAGGCCCGGGGTGGCGGGCCCGGAAATGAAGGCGTCGGCCGAGACCAGGCGGCCGGAGACCGAACGGGACAGGGAGAAGTCCAAAGGGAATTCTATGATACTGGTGTTGCTGATGTTGGCGAAATGCGTGGTGCCATTGGTCATCTGCGTCATGAAGAAAGTGGTGTTGTCGGTCAGGGCCGGCGCGTTGCTGAAGAAGGTGGGAAAGATATTGCCGTAGCCGCCGTGTATGCGCCACTTGCCGTCCGGGGTCAGCGCGGCGCTATGCTGGGAGACGCGGTAAGGCATCATCCACTGGTTCTCTTCGCTCAGGATCACGCGGCCGCCGTTCTGGTCGTAGAACTCGGCGCCGTCCAGGTAGCCCAGGTTGCCGTTGTTTTGGCCCGTGTCGAAGTTCAGGATATGCCAGCAGTCGTACTCCAGGCTGGCCTCGTCGCCCATGCAGACCTGCCGGTTGGCCTCGTTGTAGCCGCCGGCTATCAGGATCTTGCCGTTGTTCAGCACTGTGGCGGTATGGTTGATCCTGCCTTTCAGCATGGCGGAAACCGGGGTCCACTGGTTGGAGGAGGGCTCGTACATCTCGTTCATGGGCTCGTAGACCCACTCCGGGCTGCCCCCCCCGCCCGCGCGCACGCCGCCGCTGATAAAGACCCGGCCGGACTGCAGCAGCACGGCCGTATGGCCCATGCGCGGGCTGACCATGGTTCCGGCCGCGGTGGTGCCGTTGGCGCCGGGGGTGAAAAATTCGCAGGTTTCGGTGGCGGTGTGGGAGCTGGTGGCGAGACCGGTGCGGCCGCCGCAGAGGAGCACCTTGCCGGCGTTGGGGCCCTTGGACAGCGGCGTGGCTGTATGCCAGGCGCGGGCCGTGGTCATGTTGCCGGCGGTAATGCAGTCGCTTGTCAGCGGCCTGCAGACCTCTAGCGAGGTGGTGGGCGCGCCGCCTGCCACTATGCCGCCGGCTATCAGCACGCGGCCGTCGGACATCAGCGTAGCCGTATGGGACGACCTGCCGGTATTGAGCGCGCCCCAGGCCTGGTAGCTGTTCGTGGCCATGTTGTACATTTCCACGGTGTTGCTGGTCATGTTGCCGGCTATGGAGCCGCCGGTGAAGAGCATGTTGCCGTCGGGTAGCAGCACGGCGGCGTGGCTGAAGCGGTTGTTGATCATGGCGCTTGCGCCCGCCGTGAACAGCAGCGGGGCCAGCAGCGAGAAAGCCAGGGCTTTTCTAAAATTCATAACCTGATCCAGAGATAGTCTACCGTAACGCTGTTACAAGATTGTTAACAAAAGTTTAAAACTCGCCTACTGCACCGTCACCAGGGAATCCCCCCCGGGGGTCTTGGGCTTGCCGGGATCCGCCTTGTTCTTGCCGTTCACTATGAAATGGTAAGGATAGGTGCCGGGCAGGATGTAGATGTCGGTTTTCCAGACGCCGTCTTTCTTGACCAGGGCTTTCTCCTTCCAGGAGGTGAAGGTGCCGGCTATGCGCACGGACTTGGCGGCCGCGTCTTTGTATTCGAAGGCGGTCTTCACCGCCTTGACCTTGCCCCCCTCCTCCGGCTTGGCCGCCGCCGGCGCGGGAGCGGGCTTGCCCGCCTTGGCCTCTTCCTGCTGGTCGGCCAGCGCTTCCTGCTGCGGTTTCTCGTCTGAATTTTCTTTGGCCAGGTCGGTGCCGGGCTCTTCCGAAGGCGGCGGCATGGGCACGGGGCGCACCTCTATGGTGTCCCCGGAGAAATGCTGGTTGATGCGGCCGTAGATGGACCAGGCGGAGTAAATCATGACGGCCAGGCTCACCACCGCCATGGCTGCCCAGAATTTTTTAGATTTTGTCATTATTTAAAGTGAGGGAGCGGGTGATGGGAATCGAACCCACGTCTAAAGCTTGGGAAGCTCTCGTTCTACCATTGAACTACACCCGCATCCTTTTCTTCAAAGAGGTCAAGATATATTACCCGTAAATTCTACTTAAAAGGCGGATTGATTTCAATAATAATATTATCTCTTTATGAGGTCCAGGAATTCGGCCCGGACTTTGTGGTCCGCGCGGAAGGAGCCCAGCATGGCGCTGGTGGTGGCGAAAGAGGTTTCGTTCTTGACCCCGCGCATGCTGACGCAGAGATGCTCCGCCTCCATGACCACTCCCACCCCGCGCGGCTTCAGCACCTTGTAGAGGGTGCCGGCTATCTCTTCGGTCAGGCGCTCCTGCACCTGCAGGCGGCGGGCGAAGGCTTCGACCAGGCGCGGGATCTTGGACAGGCCCACGATGCGGCCGTTAGGGATGTAGGCCACGTGCGCCTTGCCGAAGAAAGGCAGCATGTGGTGCTCGCAGAGGGAGTAGAAGGCTATGTCCTTAACTATCACCATCTCGCGGTAATCCGCCTTGAAGAAGGCGCCGTTGAAAACCTTGTCCATATCCGCGCCGTAGCCGGAGGTTATTTCGCGCAGGGCCCGGGCCACGCGCTGAGGGGTCTTCCTGAGCCCCTCCCTCTCCGGGTTCTCGCCGAGGGCCTTCAGGATCTGCAGCGTGGCTGTTTCAAGCGGGTCTTTCATATGGTTTAAATTTTACAATTTATGCCGCCGGATAAAAAAATCCCCCGCGCGCGCGGGGGATTTTTTCGGGACAGGTGCGGCTTACTTGGAGGCGATGTAGAGCCACTTACTGGTGGCGGTCAGGTTGCGGGAGGCGCCGCGCAGGGTTTTGGCGTCGGCGGCCAGGCGCTCCACGGCTTTCTGTTCCTCGAGGATCTGCGTCAGCTTCTTGCCGCCGCGGGCCTTCTTGCCGTTCTTGCGGGTGGTGACGGCGTCGCGCAGGGCGGCTTTCTTGTTCTGGACCGCCAGTTGCGCTATCAGCGCGCCTACCTGGCCGGCCTTGCGGTCCACTTTGCGGCTGTAGCTGAGGATGGTGTTGGTGTAGGTGGCCAGCTTGGTGTCGGACTGGATGGAGGTGAACTCGGCCTTGTTGAGGGCCGAGACGTGGTTGAGGTTCTTGGCTATGGACTTGAGGCTGACGCCGAGGGCGGCGAGCTCCTGCGCGTCGGGGCGGCTGGCGGAGGAGTCCAGGGACTCGATGGCCTCGTCGAGATACTCGTCCTGGCGCACCAGCTTGAAAAGGATGTCTTTGAATTCCTTGACCTTCGCGTCTTCCTGGGTTACCGCGGCGGGAACGGCGGCTGACTTGGCCTGGCCGGCGAAAGCCAAACCGAGCCCCGAGAGGAGCACCAGGCCTGCGGAAAGCGCGAATTTTATTTTCATGATATTGAATCCTCCGTCCCTTACACCAATAGTCTACCTTTCAGAGACTGCCCTTACACGGGCCCGGGGGCCCCTTTATATGGAAAAAAGGTCCTACTCTCGCGTGGGACCTTCGGGTAACGGGTGTGATATCGGCGGGCCGGGGGAGGTTCCCCGTGAGCGATTTTAGTGCGCAGGGCCAAGGTCCGGAGCGGACCGCCTATCATTAGGGCGGCGGCGGAGATTGTTTGAGCGAGGCACTGTGTGCCGAGCGGATGGAGCGCAGCGACAGTTCCTCGTTCTCCGCCGGCGGAGGACCTCAGGCCCTCTTCTGCCGCGCACGCTTATGAGCGAGCGGGGAACCTCCCCCGGCCTAGTTCATCCCCTTGAGGGCTTTCAGGGCCTGCTCGCGGGTCTTGATCTTGCCTTCGAACTGCAGCAGGTGGATCTTCTCCAGCAGTTCTCCGACACGGGGGCCTTCGGGGATCTTCAGCACTTTCAGCACGTCGTTGCCGTCCACCAGGCGGGCCGAGCGGGACTGCATGTTCTTCTTGATATAGACGGTGAAGAGCTGGTTGAGCACCTGCATGTAGCGCAGGGTCTTCTTGGGCGAGTTGTAAGGCAGGCCCGCCGGCAGCGGCTTGGGCTCGTTGCGCAGCCTCCCCTTCAGCTTCCTCAGCTGCTCAGCCGAAACGTAGCTGGCGTGGTCGGCCCAGCAAAGGATCAGCAGCGGTACGGTGTGCTCGCCCATGGCCCGGAAAAAGCGGAACATGGCGCGGTCCGAAATGGCGTCGTTGGCGGCCAGGTTGCCCGGCCGCAGGTGCGTGCCGATGATCTTGGCCACCAGCCTTATCTCGTCGCGGGAGAACCGCAGGTCCCCCATCACCTTCTCGGTCATCACCGCTCCGTACTCCTCATGCCCGAAAAAGCGCAGGCGGCCGTCTATCAGGGCGGCCTTGGGCGGCTTGGCGATGTCGTGCAGCAGGGCGGCCAGCTTGAACAGCCGGGGCGCCGGCAGCAGCGCCGCCACTTTTTTGTGCTCGGGCAGATAGGTGTCCAGGTTCTCCAGCAGGTGGTCCAGGCGCTCCACCACCCGCAGGGTATGGGTGAGCACGCCGCCCTTGCCGTAGTAGTCGGTGGCGCAAGTCTCCTGCGCGGCCAGGTCCGGGAAGATTGCGGTTAGCAGGCCGTATTTGTGCAGCAGGGCCAGCCACTTGTGGGAGACCGGGCTTTCCAGCAGGCGCAGGAGCTCTTCGCGCACGCGCTCGGGGGCTGTGGTCTTGATCAGCCCGGCCTGGGCCTTCACGGCTTTCAGGGTTTCCGGGGCGAGGGTGAAATCCAGGGCCGCGGCTATGCGGAAAGCGCGCAGCAGCCGCACCGGATCCTCGGTGAAAACGGCAGCGGCCACGGGGCGCACCCGGCGCGCGGCCAAATCCTTCAGGCCGCCGCGCAGGTCGGTGAGCCCCCCGCGGGGCGGCTTGCAGGTAAAGGCGCCGTCTTTACGGGCGGTGAATTTAAGGCCGGGGGCCAGGCGCAGGGCCAGGGCGTTTATGGTGAAATCCCGCCGGGCGAGGTCGGTCTCGAGCGAGCCGCCCACGAAAGGCATGAGGTCCAGCTGGGCGAACGGCGCCCGGCGCTGGGTGAGCCGCCAGACCTGGTTGGCCTCGTCAAGCGGGAAGGCCGCCGCGCCCAGTTTCCTAGCCAGGCGGCGCAGCCGCGCGCCGAAATCCGCCGAGGGCGGGACGGCGAGGTCTATGTCCTTGAAGGGGCGCTTGAGCAGGGCGTCGCGCAGGGCGCCGCCCACCAGGTAGGCTTCCGGGAAAACGCCGAGTACGGCCGCTGTCAGGTCCATGTTGCCTTACTGCCCGGCGGCGTCAGTGCGCGGCCTGTTGGGCTTTTTCCACCACGGCGTCTGCCGAGGCCTTGGCGCGCTTCTCTAGCTCGCGTTTCAGCAGCTCGCGCTTGAGCACCTTCTGCATGGCGTTCTTGGGCAGGGCGGTCACGATCTCCACGTCGCGCGGGCGCTTGTAGGCGTCGAAATTTTCCTTGATGAACTTCATGATCTCGCCCTTCTCCAGCGCGGCGTCCGGGCGCGGCACGACGTAGCACTTCATCGTCTCGTTGCCGGAGCCGTCCGGGATGCCGATCACGGCGTTCTCCAGCACCTTCGGGTGGGTGCAGATGGTATGCTCGATCTGGGCCGGGAACACCTTGAGGCCCTTCACGATGACCATGTCCTTCTTGCGGTCGCGGATGAACAGGAAGCCGTCGGTGTCCAGCACGCCGATGTCGCCGGTCTTCAGCCAGCCGTCCTGCGTGAACAGCTCGCGCGTGGCCTGGTCGTTGCCGTGGTAGCCGCGGGTGATGTTGGGGCCCATCACGGCTATCTCCCCCTCCTCGCCGTGCCTGAGGTCCTTGCCGTCCTCTCCGAGGATGCGGATCTGCACGCCGGGGATGGCGCGGCCCACGGAGCCGTGCTTGCGGCCCTTGGGCGGGTTGATGGTCACCACGGGGCTGGTCTCTGTGAGGCCGTAGCCCTCCAGGATGTGCACGCCGAAGACCTTGTGGAAATGGTCCGTGATCGTGCGGTTGAGCGGCGCCGCGCCGGACAGGCAGAAGCGCACCTTGCGCAGGCTCCAGAACTTCAGGAAGAACTTCTTGAGGCCGCGGGCCTCCTTGGCCAGCACGCCGTAGATCTGCGGCACGGCGATCATGATGGTCACGCCCTCTCGGCCCATGGCCTGCAGCCACGGCTTGGGCGGGGTGATGCTCTTTACTATCATCGTCTTGCAGCCCATCAGGATGGGGGCGATCACGTTGCCGGTCCAGGAGAAAGTGTGGAACATCGGCAGCAGCGCCATGAACACGTCTTTGCGGGTGGGGTCGATGACCGAGATGGCCGACTTGGCGTTCTGGATGATGTTGTGGTGCGTCAGCAGCACGCCCTTGGGGTGGCCGGTAGTGCCCGAGGTGTAGAGGATGGCGGTCAGGTCCTGCTCGTCGGCCGCCGGCTTCTGCGTCTGGGGGTGGTAGTGGGCGTGCTTCAGGTACTGCCAGAAGTCGGTGACGCCGTCCAGGCCGCAGAAGTCGGCCGAGAGCATGAACTTCAGGCCGGGCAGGTTCTTTTTCACGGCCAGGTAATTCTTGACGAACTCCTTTTCCGTCACCACGCCCTTGCAGGCGGAGTTCTCGAGTATATAGCTGAGTTCCTCTCCCTTGGAGACCATGTAGTTTATCGGCACGGCCACCGCGCCCAGCTTGGCCATCGCGAAATAGGAAATGACGAATTCCGTGGAGTTGCGCAGCGCTATGGCCGCGCGGTCGCCCTTGCGCAGGCCCAGCTGCCAGAACATGTCGGCGGCCCGGTCCACGGAGTAGAGGACCTCGTGCCAGGACATGGCCTTGTCGCCGGTGACGTAGGCGGTCTCTTCGGGGTTGCGCTCGGCGGTCTTGGCCAGGCAGGAGTACAGGTCTTTGGGTTCGGTCATACCCAAATTGTAGATAATAATGAGGGCTTTTTAAAGAGAGTGTAACCGAGGTAACGGTGCGCGGCCGGTCACTTGTCCAGCGGGATAAGCAGCTTCATGCCCTTCTCCAGGCGGTGCGGGTTGGCCAGCTGCGGGTTGGCGGCCCAGATCTTTTCCCAGAGGGCCAGGTCTTTATAGTAGCGGATGGCGATCTCGGCCATGGTCTCGCCCTCGCGGACCACGTGCACAGCGTAGCGGCCGCCCTTGGCACACTCGCCGTTGCCGAAGAGGCAGTCCATAACGGCCTGCGTTTCCGGGGTCGTGTCCAGCGTGGCCGTGGAGAGCGGGACCGAGGGGGTCGGGGCGCTTTCCTCCAGCTCGGCCAGCAGGCTCAGCGTCTTCAGTTCTCCGTGCCGGGGCAGGAACTCGCCGGCCCTGGCCAGTGAAACTTTGGCCTGGGCCGGTCTGCCCTCCCGGAGGTCTTCTTTGCCCTTTATCACCAGGCAGTAGCCCAGGATCTCCCTGGCGCGGGTGTCCTTGGGGTTCTCCTTCACCACGCCGGAGAAAAAATTGACGGCGTAGTCCAGTTTGCCGGTCAGGAAGAAATCCTCGCCCCGGGCCAGGGTGTCGCGGACCTGGGCCCGGCAGGGCGCGGCGGCAAGGGCTAACGCGGCGGCGCAGAGGGCCAGGGCGCGGCTCATTGCCCCGCCCCCAGCAGCTGTTTAGCCTGGGAAACGTCCACGCCCAGGGCGGAGAACTTGTCGATGATGCGCTGCAGGATGGCGGACCGCTCGGTTTTTGAAAGCTTTTCAGAGGCGGCCTTTGCCGCGAACCACTGCAGGGTCTCGGCGTAGACCTCGGCGGCCCCGCGGCGGATGGTCCTCTTGCCCTTCTGGATGACTATCTCCGGGGCCTCCTGCTTTGAGGAGAGGGCGTCGAACTTGATCTTGAGGCTGAGCCTGTGCGTAAGGCCCAGGTCCCCGTACGGGCTGAGCGCGTAGTCCAGCCCGACCGCCCCCGCCTCCGCTCCGAAGCCCAGCGTGAGGGCTGAGGTCGCGCCGAGGTAGGCCATGGAGGCGGTCTTGAAGCCGCCCCGCAGCGCCAGCCGCGCGCCCTTGAT
The DNA here is from genome assembly GCA_028688015.1 of Elusimicrobiales bacterium. Lineage (GTDB taxonomy): Bacteria > Elusimicrobiota > Elusimicrobia > Elusimicrobiales > UBA9959 > UBA9959. Next base: position 154,478 of record JAQTZB010000001.1, read on the forward strand.
AGGAGAGGGGTAGATGTATTCCGCGCCGAAATGAAGGCTCAGCGAATCGTCGAAGGGCAGGCTGGCGTCGGAGGTGAGCAAAAGGTTCTTGGAGAACTGCAGCGCTGCGCCGGCCCGCAGGCCCATGGGCAGCGGGGCCGCCTCTTTAGTCAGGGTCAGCCCCGTGCCCAGGTTCCTGAGCGTCGCGCCGAGGCGCAGCTTCGGAGAAAATTCGTAAATAGCGCCGGCGTCGGCGGCGAAAGCTTTGGCCTCCGAACTCTCGATGCGCTCCTGCACCACCTTCAGTGTCGCGCCAGCGTGGAACTTCTTAAGGCGGCGCGCGTAGGAAAGCAGCACCGACATGTCGGCGGCGCTGTAGTAGCCCTCGGTGTAGCCGTACTTGTTGCCGCGCTCTATGTCCCCGGTGTTCAGGTAGGCCACCCCGGCGCCTATAACGGAAGCGGTGCTGCGGCGCAGCGCGAAAGCGGCGTGTTCGAGGTTGGTGCCCTCCAGCCAGCTGTTGTGGCCGAAGGTCTGCTGCAGGCGCTTTACGTAATTCAGGCCGGCGGGGTTCCAGTAGACGGCGTCCACGTCGTCGGCGGCGGCGGTGAAGGCCTCGCCCATGGCGGCCGGCCTGGCGCCCCAGCCCACGCGCAGGAACGAGGCGCCGGAGGTCCCGGCCGCGCGCGCCCCCGCGGCGGCCAGCAGCAGCGCGGCCGTCAGGAGGAGGAGCGGGGCGGGGTTCTTCTTCATATATGCAGGGTCAGCGGATAATGGAGAACTTGCCCTTCACGGGCTCCCCGCCTCCCTTGATGTAATAGATGTAGACGCCTGTCGTCGCGTCCCCGCCGGAGGCGGTCTTGGTGTCCCAGAGATATTTGCCGGCGGCGTCGGCCGAGGCTGACTTCTGGAAGACCAGCTGCCCGGCCAGGTCCACTATGGTCAGCTTGAAGGCCTGGTTGGCCCCGAGGCCGGCGAAGACTATGCCCGCGCCCAGGGCCGAATCGTCGAAGCTGCCGCCGCTGCCCGGCCGGTAGGGGTTCGGGTAGACCTTGGCGGGAATGCCGCTGCCGCCCGCGCCGCCGCCTCCTCCCCCGCCGCCGCCGCCGCTGGAGACGGCCTTGATGACGGCGTATTTGGTGTTGGCGGGTTTGGCGGAGGCCGTCACGGTTTTGGCCGAGGTGTCCACGGTCGAGGGCAGCGTGACCCAGCCCGCCACGGAGTCGTAATAGGCCAGCGACAGCTCGCCTTCGGCGTAGCCGCCCAGGTCGGCCACGCTGTAGCGAAGCGTTATGCCCATGTCGACGAGCGAGTTGGTGGAGGGCGTGCCGGCCACGAAGAGGGCCTCGCCCACCTGCTGTATGTCCCCGGCCGCCGCGGCCTCGGGAGACAGGGTGATGGTTTCCGGCAGCCCGGGGAAGGAGCCGGCCGGCACGGAGATGGAAATCTGGCCCAGGTTCGTCATGGCCGTGATGCTGGCGGACGCGCCGGCGGCTATGGTCTGGCGCAGGCGGGTCCTGGCCAGCGCCGCGGTGGTGTACTGCTCGCCGTTGGAATTGGTGACGGTGATGGTGGTCACGCCCAGCACCACGGCCGCCGACGGCGTCACCGCAAGCGTGATCTGGCCGGAGTTGTAGGAGGAGGCACCGGTGGAGATGCCTGCGTCGGTGAAGGAGACGGAGGTATCGGCCAGCAGGCCTTTGCCGGTCAGCGTCACATTGGCCGTCTCGCCGATGTAGAGCGGCGTGACCACGCTCAGCTGCGGAGAGGCGTTGTACTTGACGATGAAGTAGTCGAAATCGGAGGTGCTGGCCTGGCCCGCCACCACCAGGTTGTCGTCGGCGTCCACCGCCACGGCGTTGGCCTGGTCGGTGTTGCTGGCTGCGCCGTTATAGGCGGCCGTGGAAACCGCGTTCAGGGCCGCGTCGTACTTGATGGTGAAAAAGTCGGCGGCGCCGGCGAGGCCCGTGTAGCCGGTCAGGATGACGTTGTCAGCCGAGTCCACGGCGACGCCGGTAGGGGTGCCGCCGGCGTACACGGCTGAGGAGATCAGCGTGGTCAGCGTGCTGTCGTATTTAAGGGTCAGCATGTCGGCGGTGGTGGCCTGCCGCACCGCGACGATGATGTTGCCTTCCGAGTCCACGGCCACGCCTACGGCCCGGTCGTCCCCGCCGCTGTCGAAGGAGACGGAGGGAGGCAGGTAGTTGAGTTCCTTGTCATAGCGGACCAGCCGGACATTGTTGTTTGTCCCCCCCGCCTTGGTGAGGCCGGCCACTATCAGGTCGCTGCCGTTGAAGGCCATCGCGAAGGCCTGGTCCTGGTCGCCGCTTTCGTAGTCGGCCGTGGAGAGCTGGACCAGGGCCGGGCTGTACTTGATGGTGTAAAAATTGTCGGAAGCCCCGTCGTTGCTGTAGCCGGTCACATAGACGTTGTTCTGGCCGTCGGTCTTTACTGCGGTGGCCCTGTCGAAATTCCCGCTGTCGAACGAGGCTGAGGAGAGCAGCGCGCCGAAATTGGCGGAATACTTGAGAAGCAGGTAGTCCTGCAGGAAAGAGGCGTTGGTTTCCATGCCCGCCACCAGGATATTGCCCAGGCCGTCCACCGCTATGCCGCCGGGGATATTGCCGCCGCGTCCGTTGGTGAAGGTCATGCCGGGGCCCTGCGCCAGGGTCTTGGTATACTTCAGCGACAGGTAGTCGTTGCCGCTGTTGCCCGTGACGAAGATGTTGCCCGCCGGGTCTATGAAGAGGGCGGTGGCCTTGTCGTCCGCCCCCACCGAATTGTAGGTGGCCGAGGCCAGGACTATCATCGGCGGCGCGGCCTGCGCCGCCGCCGCCCAGCAGGCGGCCAGAGCGGCCGCCAGGATGATCTTTCCGGTCCTCATGTTCACGCTCAGGTCCCGTTGGCCGGGTAGGCCTGTTCCAGCAGCTTCACCCGCCGCACCAGTTCGTCGTTGTCGAACGGCTTGGTCAGGTAGTCGTCTGCGCCGCGCTCCAGGCCCTTGGCGCGCTCGTCCATGCCCTTGCGGGCGGTCAGCAGCATCACGGGCATTTCCTTGAAGCGGTCGTCGTTGCGGATCAGGTCCAGCAGTTCGAGGCCGTCCATCTCCGGCATGTTGATGTCCAGCACGGCCAGGTCCGCGCCCTCTTTCTGCAGCGTCTCCCAGGCGCGCTTGCCGTTGTTGTTGGCCAGGACGGTGTAGCCGGCGGAGCCCAGGACCATCTCCACCAGGTCCCGCAGATCGTCGTCGTCGTCGGCGATGAGTATCTTCATATCGGTTCTCCTTGGTCTGCCTTACCTGTTGCCTTAAGGGCGGCGGGTATCGGGGCCGCGCCCGCTATGGCCGCCACCGGGGCGGCGGCCGTGGTCTTCCTGCGTATTATAATCTCTACCCTGCGGTTCTCGGCCTGGTGCTCGGGCGTGTCGTTGGGGAACAGCGGCTTGAACTCGCCGTGGCCCGCGGCCGCGAACCGGCCCGGGTCGTTGCCCTGCTGCACCAGAAAATCTATAACGCTGATGGCCCGGTACAGCGACAGCTCCCAGTTGGAGGAAAAGTCGCCGCCGTAGAAGACAGGGGCGTTGTCCGTATGTCCCTCCACGCTCACCAGGTAGAGGGCGTCCAGCTTCTTGATGCTCTCCGCGAAGTTGCTCAGCGTGGGCAGGGCCGCGTCCTTGAGCCGCGCCACGCTGAGGTCGAAGACCACCGACGACGGCAGCGTCACCTTGATGCCGTCCTCCATGACCTCCACCTTCACGTTCTCCATGTCCTTGAGGTCCTCTTTGACCTTCAGGGCTATATTCTCGTTGCGCTCGGCGTTCTTCTTCTTCAGGCGCTCGGAATAGTCCGCGTACTGGATCAGGAAGAAAATGCACAGGATCGTCATGACGCCGATATAGGGCATCAGGTAGGCGGTCATGGCCGCGGAAAAATCCAGTTTCTTCTTCTTCACCGGGGCGCCGCCTGTTCCTGCTCGGGTTGGGGCGCGGCGGCCGCGGCCTGCTCGGCCCGCACCATGGCCCGCCTGTCGCGCAGAACCAGCTTGATCTCTATTCGCCTGTTCTGGGCGCGGTTCTCGTCGCTGGTGTTGGGGACGGCCGGGATGAATTCCCCGTACGCGGCGGCCGTCAGGCGCTCCGGCACCAGCAGTTTCTCGCGGCTGAAATACTGCAGCACCTGCAGGGCGCGCGCCGCGGACAGCTCCCTGTTGGAATAGTAGGGCCCGAGGCCGGTGGAGCGGGCCATGGCCAGCTGCCAGCGTTTCAGGCCGGGCGGGGCCGTCTGCGTTATCGGCACGTCGTCGGTGTGGCCCTCGATGGCCAGGTCGTAGCGCGTGGCGGCGAGCGCCGTGCCGATGTCGGTGAGGACCTTGGCCCCTTCCTCTTTGAGTTTGGCCTTGCCGGATTCGAACAGCACCGGCTCCGGCAGCACGATGCGCAGGTCCTTGTCGCTCATCTTGACCCCGGCGACGCCTTCTATCTTGGCGAGTTTCTTGCCGGTCTCGGACATGACCTGGGCGGCGGCTTCCCTGTGGTGGATGGCCGAGGAGACGCCGCGCATGTAATCCCTGAACTCCGCCTCGGTCATGCCCTTCTGGTAGGCTATCAGCACGCTGGCGAATAGCATCATGAAAAAAAGAGCCTCGTTGGTGATGAGGTCGCTGTAGACCGTCAGCCACACAACCGGCATTTGGACTTTCTTTTTTACAAGAGCCATCGCGCTGTTTTGTCCGGGCCTATTCTTCCTTCCGCAGCTTCGCCGCCATGTGCTTTTCCAGCTTGCGGCGCAAATTCACGGGGTTTTCCTCTTTCTTGAAGGCCAGCAGGCCGATGAGCGTCAACTGCTTGCCCAGCAGCTCTTTATTGCTGTAGCTCTCCAGCTTGCCGGCGGTGGGCAGGGCTATGAAGTTGGCCACGAAGATACCGTAGAAGGTGGTGACGATGGCCACAGTCATGGCGGCGCCCATGGCCTTGGGGCTGTCCAGATAGCGCAGCACGCCCAAAATGCCTACCAGCGTGCCCAGCAGGCCGTACACGGGGCCGTAGCCTCCGGCGGCGGCGAAGGCCTTCTGCACCTGCTGGTGGCGCTCCAGCGTGAATTCCATGTCCTTCTCGAGGGCGTCGCGGATGTCGTCCTCGGTCCATTCGTTCAAGAGCATCTTGACCCCGGACTTCAGGAACTTATCGTCCTTGGCGGTGGCCTCGCCCAGCGAGTCTATGCCCTTAACCTTGACGGTCTTGGCCAGCTCGCACAGGCGGTCTATGACCAGCTGCGGCTTGGCGACTTTCTTGGGGAAGAAGGTAAGCAACAGCGACTTGGGCGTGTCCTTCATGACTTCGAGCGGGAAGGTCATCAGGGTTGAGGCTATGGTGCCGCCCACGACCAGGATGAACGAGGGTTTGTCCCAGAGCAGCCCCAGGATGTCTCCCGCCGCCATGGCGTACCACACGCAGCCCACGCCCATTATCAGTCCGGATACGGTTGAAATGTCCACTTTAGGTTCTCCTTATTACAGCGAGGCCCGGGGCCTCAGGCTTTGACCTGCTTTACGTCGGCCAGAGGCAGGATCAGGCCCTTGGCGGCCAGCGCCTGCACGGCGGCGAGGATGGTCAGCTCGGAATCGTTGGTGTCGCCGGTCAGCAGCATGGTCTGCATGCGCGCGCTGATCAGGTCCTTGATGGCGGGGCCGAGGGCCTCGTAGAAGGCCTCCAGCGTGGGGCCGTCGCAGTTCTTCATGCAGCGGGCGAAGGCCTCGGCGCCGGCCTTGCGGAAGACGCGGCGCATGGCCATCTCGTCGTAGCGCAGCAGGTCCTCGAACTTGAAGTAGCGGGTCTCCACGGCGGCCGCGAAGGCGGCGTCGCGCTCGCGGATGAAAGCCAGCGTGCGCTCCTGGGACTTCTTGTCCATGATCTGCATCAGATTGCCCAGGCGCTGCTCGCCGCCGAAGGAGCCGGCCATCTTGTCCTTGATGCGCTCCAGCAGGGCCTTGATCTTCTCGGGCTCGTCGAACTCGCGCTTGAGGAACTGCTCCAGCACTTCCTTCATCTTGTATTTGGGGATCGCGGCGAAGGCCAGCTTCTGCGGGATGCGCTGCACCACGCGGGCGATGACTTCCGCCGGCTCGTCGTGCAGGATCAGCATCAGGTCGTCCACGTTGTCCTTGGTGACGAATTTGTCCAGCGGGACGTTCTCGCCGGAATCGAAAGAGAGCACCGAGGCCCCGCCGCCGCCCCCGCCGCCGGAGATGGCCAGCGTGCCGGACATGGTGGTCTCCGCGGGGATCTCGTCTCCTGAGAGCGATATTTCCCCGCCTCCTCCTCCGCCCTTTTCGGCGGGGCCTTTCTTGGCGGTGGCCAGCGCGGCCAGGTTGTCGTTGAGGCGCTTCAGGAAGGCGCGGAAGGGGCCGTAGAGGAATACCGCCAGCACCGCCAGGCAGATCAGGGCTATGATCGGCGCGAGCCCCGGGAGCTCGCGGGCCGGCTTTTCGGCCGGGGCGCTCTCCACGGAAATGGTGTCGCCGACCTCGGCGTCAAGGCCGAGGGCGTCGGTGACCAGCTTCTTAATCTTGGCTTCCTGGTCCTTGGTGACGGGCTTGCCTATCATGACCCAGACGTTGATGCTCTCCACGCCCAGGCGGACCTGCTTCTTGGCGGCGTCGGCCGCCTTGGAGGCGCCAGCGTCCTTGGTCATAGAGGTGGCCGCGGGCACTCCGGGCAGGATGATGTCGTCCTTGTCGTCCCACTTGCGCACGCCGCCCTTCTGCTCCTCGGCCTTGCGCACCAGGATGTTGACCTTGGCGGCCACGGCCACGTCCTTGGTGTTGAGGTAGGACGAGAGCATCGCGCGCAGGCGCTCTTCGATCTGCGCCTCCAGAGCTATCTTGCCGCGCAGGGCGTCTATGGTCTGCGCCGGGGCCTGGGCGGCCGGCAGCAGGGACGCCGCCAGCAGGAATAAAGCGATGGTCTTTTTCATGATCATTACGAGCTCCTTGAAGCAACGAAACAAAAACAGGCGGGAGGCGGCGCTACCAGCCCCGCCTACCCGCCTTATATTATATTTATTTTTAATTCATTTTCATGAACTGTCGCACTTCAGTGTTGCTCGGGTCGAGGTCCAGCACCCGCTGCCAGTTCTTCCTGGCGATGTCTTTTTTCTCCATGGCCCAGTAGGCAGAGCCCATGCGGGTCAGGGCCGGGATGTTGTCCGGCTCGAGCTGCAGCACCTGCTGCAGTTTGGAGATGGCCTGGATGAAGCGGCCGCTGCGGATGAAGTCCAGCGCGTCCTGCAGCAGCTGGTCCACGATGGTGATGCCGGGCAGGATGCGCAGCTCCGAGGCCGTCTGCGGGAACTCCCGGGCCAGCAGGGCGTAGAGCCTGGCGACGGCCGGGTCCCTGGGCCATTTCTGGCGCGCGTAGGTGATGTAGAGGACGGCGTCGGTGTTCATGTCCGTGTAGCGGTTCACCGACTTGCGCAGGATGTCGTCGCGCTCCAGCTGCGTGACGGCCTCGGGGATCACGGCGCTGACCGCCGCGGCCTTCTGCAGCGAATCCTGGACGGCCGGGTCCGTGCCCATCAGGAGCTCGTCGGCTTTCTTGAAGTTGACCTGCGCCTGGGCGTAGGCCCCGCCGCGCATGTTGTTGCGGGCCTCGCGCAGCAGATTGCCGGCCTTCTCGATCTCGCGCTTGGTGGGGGCGGTCTTCTTGGGTACCAGGTCCCCCTCGCCGCCGCCGCCCTGCCCGCCCTGGCCGCCGGCCTTTTTCTTTTCCTGCTCCTCGCTGGTGTACTGGTCTTCGCGCCCTGCCAGGGGGCCGCGGGCGTCGCCCCAGGCCACAAAAACGCCCAACTGGTGGGAGCCCATGGTGCCGGAAAGGCCGCTGAGCGGGTAGGCGAAGGAATAGTCTATGCGGTAAGAAGCGTTCTTGTAGCCGAAGCCGGCCGACAGCGCGCGGTAGTCGCGCGAGCCCACGCTCAGGCCGGCCCGGGCCAGCGCCCGGTCTCCGAACTTCTCGCGCATGACCGGCAGCTCGGCGCCGGTCTTGATCTTCAGGTCCGAGCCCGCCACGGCCAGATCGGCGTCCCAGGTGAAGGACGGGCGCTTGAGCGCCAGGCCCAGCGTGATCTTGCGGGCGACCTTGTTCTCGTACTTGATGCCGAGGTCCGGCTCGTTGGCGTTCTGGATGGAGACGCCGAAATCAGCCGAATCCAGGCTGTAGATAGCGCCCAGGTCCAGCCCTATGGCCGAGGCCCCGTCGGCGGTGGCCAGCACGGGGTTGGCGGGGGCCGAGGAGTCCTTGCCGTAAGTGACGCTCATCCGGGCCAGGGCCACGCCCAGCCAGAACTTTTCCTTAACCGGGTAGGCCCAGCCCAGGCGCATGCGGGACTCGCTGTAAAGGCTGTCGAGGCTGAGGGTATCCAGGCCGAAGGCCGCGGTGCCCCAGTACGAACCGCCGAAGTCCAGCGGCGTGCCGAAGGCGATGGCGCTGCGAGACAGCGAACTGCCGTCGGTAAGGCCGAGGTAGAGCTTCTGCTGCGCCAGCGACGCCTCGTAGCGCGTCACGCCGATGACGCCGGCCGGATTGTAGAAGATGGCGGAGATGCCCTCTGACTGGGCGGCGTAAGCGCCGGACATCGCCGAAGCGCGGGGACCCGCGTCCACGTCCTCGAAGGCGGCGCGCGAGGGGGCCGCGAGCAGGACGGTCAGGCAGAGAGCGGTCAGCAGGCGTCTCATATGGCCACCACCACGGTGCCGGTCAGCACCTTGTCTCCGGTTTCTATCTGGTAGAGGTATACGCCGCCCTTTACCAGCGCGCCGCCCTGGTCGCGGCCGTTCCAGAACATGTCGGCGCCGGAGTATTCCAGGTTGCGGCGCACCAGCCTGCCGTTGATGTCGAAGATGCGGATGGTGATCTCGGCCCCGTCGGGGTTGGAGAAGCGGAACCAGGCGCGGTTGATGGCCGTGTTCCCCTCCCGCGGGCTGAAGACGCGCGGCGAGACCCCGGTCAGTTTGAAGGCCGCCGAGGCCGGCGCCGCCAGCAGGGCGGACAGGGCTAATGTTGAAGCGAGGTAGTTCATAAAATTCTTACTTGGCCACCACCACGGTGCCGGTGATCACCTTGTCGCCGGACTCCACCTGGTAGATGTACACGCCGCCTTTCACGAACGCGCCGGCCTGGTCCTTGCCGTTCCAGAACATCCAGGCGCCCTCGTACTCCAGGTTGCGCCGCACCAGCGCTCCCGTGATATCGAAGATCCTGATGGTCACTTCCGCCCCTTCCGGGTTCTCGAAGTAGAACCGGGCGCGGTTGACGTCGACGGAGGCCTCGTCGGGGGTGAAGACGCGCGGCGAGACCTTGGTAAAGCTGAACGAGGCGGCCAGCGGGGCGGCCCTGACGGCGAACTGGCCCAGCACGCGGGAGTAGGTGGAGATCTCCCTGTTGACCACGTCGAGGTCGCCGCCGATCTTGATCCATTCCACGCCGTTGTACCAGAACAGCGCGCGCTGGCCGCTGACGGCCGACGCGCCGGCGCCGCCGGTGGGATAGGCGAGGGTGATCTTGATGCCCCGCCTGTCGTTGGTCTTCAGGCTGGCGGCCAGCTCGGAGGGCGCGTTGTGGGCGGTTATATTGTAGGCGACCTCGTAGCCGGGGGCGGCTTCTTCCTCGACCCTGATGTCGATCGGGGCCGCGGGCGAGATCTTGTCCATCACTACGCCGGGGATCTTTACCCAGGCCGCCGCGCCGTTGGCGTTTTCGGGGCTCATGTAGTAGTAATTCGGCACGCGCTCTGGGTCCTCGATCTTGCTGGGAACTTCCACTATGATCGAAGTCTCGGCTCCCCCGCTCTGCTGGTTGTCGTCGAGCTTGGTCTTGATCTTGATGAAGGTGGTCTGGTTCTCGTCCACCTGCACCGTGCAGGTGGTGGAGCTGCCGGCCACGGCCGTGCTGGCGGTCACGCCGCCGCGCAGCGAGGCCGACTGCTCTATGATGTAGCTGGCCACCGCCGCGGACGAGACCGTGACCGGCGTCCAGGCCAGCGTCACGGAGGTGGACGTGACCTCCGCCTTGAAGGCCGGGGGTTCCGGCTGCTGCCTGAACACCACGGAAATGGTCCCGGTGGCGTCGGTGGCGTTGTAGCCGGCGTCGCCCGCGAAGGAGGCCAGGTAGACATAGGTGCCGCTGGAGGCCGGGGCGGTGAAGGTGGACAGCGCCAGGCCCAGGGCGTTGGTGGTGGAGACGACCGTCAGGCCGCGGAAAGTGAGGGTCAGCGCCTTGCCCTGCACGGGGTAAGCGGCCCCGGTCATCAGGGTGGCCGACGCGGAGAACACCTCGCCCGTGCCCACGATGACGTCGTAGCCGCGCAGGAAGGTGCTGAAGCCCTTGGAGGCTATGAGCATGGACCCGGTGTCGGAGGCCGGCACGTATTGCGCGTCCCCGGCGAAGCGGGCGGTGAAGAAGTAGTCGCCGGCCAGCGCCGGGGCGACGAAGGCGACCTCGGCCGAGCCGGTGGAGCTGGTCACCCCCGAGAGGGTCTCCGTGGCCACGCCGTTGAAGAACTCGAAGACCACGGTTTTCGCGGCGATGTAGGCCCCGGTCAGTTCGTCGCGGAGCACGGCCTTGGCCAGGAAGGTGTCGCCTGCGTAGGCGACCACGTCCCTGGCGGTCAGGGAGTCCGGGTAGCGCAGCGCGGTCAGCGTGTTGGTGCCGGAGGCGGCGGAATAATCCAGGTCTCCGGCGAAGGACGCGGTGAGCTGGTAGGTGCCGCTGGAGACGGGGGTCGTGAAGGCGGCGGTGGCCAGGCCGACGGCGTCCGTGAAGCCGGCCGCCGTGAAGGTGGCCACCCCGTTGAAGAACTCGAACAGCAGGACCTTGCCGGGGACGGGCAGGTCGGTGGCGGTCAGGGTGCCCGAGGCCGTGAAGACGGCGCCGATATAGGCGGCGGCCGGGTCCAGCACCAGCTTGGTGCGGATCGCGCCGGTGCCGTCGTCCACGAAGACGGTCAGCGCGGCGGTGGAGACGTAGGGCAGGTAGACGGCGTCGCCGTCTTCGAACCTGGCCGTCAGGACGAAGGTGCCGGTGGAGGCCGGGGAGACGAAGGCGGCGGTAGAGAGGCCGGTGACCGAGGTGAACGAAACGGTGGTCTGGGTGTAGGTGCCGCAGTTGAGCTCGAAGATGACGGGCTTGCCGGGGATGGGCTGGCCGGCCAGCGCGCTGCCGTTGACGTTGTCGTAGAAGCGGGCCTCAACGCCGACGTTCTTGGAGGGCGTGGCCTGGGCGTTCATGGCCAGCAGCAGCGACTCGCGGCGGATGACGTTCACCACGTTGGCCGTGTCGCTGGAGGCCACGTAGTTGGTGTCCCCCTCATAGGCCGCCTCGTAATTGTAGGTGCCTGTGGAGGCCAGCAGGTTGGTCGGGAAGGAGGCCGTGGCCTTGCCGATCTCGTTGCTGGCGCTGGTGACGGAGCTTCCCTCGAAGGTGAAGGTTATGGGCAGGCCCTGCAGCTGCACGCCTATGGAGTCCCTTATGGTGGCCTCGGCGGGCAGGGGCTCGTAGATCTTAAGCGTTATGCCGCCGCGGGCGTCCAGCGTGGTCAGGTTCAGCGCTATCGTGACCGGCGAGGACGAGGAACTGCCGGTATAGGCGACGCCGTCGCCCACGAACTCGGCGCCGTAGAAGGAGGTGCCGGTGGAGGCCGGGGCTGCGAAGGTGACGGAGGAGCCGCCGAACGCGTCGGTGAAGGCGGTCAGCGTGGACCCCTCGAAGTAGAAGCTCAGTGTGCTGCCGGCTATGCCGAATTGGGAGGTGACGTCCACCAGGCGGGCCGCCAGCTGCAGCGGCGCGCCCAGCTTGGCGGAGACCTCCGAGGTGAACAGGATGGTGGGGCGCGGGCCCACCGTGGCGGTGCCGGTGCCGTTGGCGGCCGCGTAGCGCTCGTCGCCGTAGAAGGCGGCGTAGTAGCTGTAGGTGCCTGAGGACGCCGGCGCGGTGAAGACGTACCGGGCCTCGCCCTGCGCGTCGGTGGTGACGCTGCCGAAACCGCCCTCGAAGTTGAGGTCCACGCTGAGGCCCTGCACGGGCTGGTTGAAGGCGTCCTTGAGCTGCACCCGCGCGGTGAACGTGCTGGCGGCCAGCAGGTCGGTGACGTTATAGGACAGCATGGTGACGGGGCGCAGCGTGACAACTACGGAGCCGGGCTTGGAATCCGGGGAATAGGTGTCGTCGCCGTGGAAAGTGGCCTGGTAGCTGACCGTGCCGGAAGAGAAAGGCGCGAAGAAGGTAGCGGACGCCATGCCCCCGCCGTCGGTGTTGGCCGTTATTGTGGTCCCGTTGAAGAGGAAATCTATGTCGCGCCCGCTCACGCCGGCGAGCAGGCCGGGGTCGTAGAGCGTCGCCGTGGCCGTGAAGGAACTGTAGGCCGAGGTAAAGGCGGTTATCGGGATAACCACGGAGGGGCGCAGCGTCACTACCAGGGTGCCGGTGGCGTTGCTGGCGGAATAGATGGAGTCGCCGTCGAAATGGGCCGTGTAGAAATAGGTGCCGGACGAGGCCGGGGCGCTGAAGGTGGAAGAGGCGATGCCCGACTGGCCGGCCGCGTTGGTGATGCCGGACTTTTCCGCCGCTATGAACTTGAAGCGGATGGGCTTGTCGTCCAGGGTCATCGACAGGTAGTCGGTGAGCTTGGCCTTGGCCGTGAACTCTCCCAGCGAGATAGTTTCGTCGTCGAAGGCGACCAGCGAGGTCAGCAGGCCCACCTTCACCAGCGCCGCGGCGCTGGAGGTGGTGTAGGTGTAGTTGCCCTCGAAGGTGGCGGTGTAGTTGTAGACGTCGGGCGTGAGCGACACGCTGAAGGTGATGGAGGCGACGCCCACCGCGTTGGTGGTAGCGTAGCCCTCGGCCTTCTTGACGTCGTTGCGGTCCTTGAAGACGAACTTGACCGGGACGCCGGGCACGTAATAGCCGGGCAGGTCTTCCAGCGCGGGGTCCACCAGCCTGGCGGTCAGGGTGAACGGCTCGCCCACGTTGGCGTTGGCGTCGTTCACCTCCACGCGCGTCTCGCGGGTGCCCACCGTGACGGCGCCGGTGGCCGAGGTCAGCGCGTAGACCGTGTCGCCGGCGAAGTCCACGGTGTAATAGTACACGCCTGAGGAGATCGGCGCGGAGAAGTTAACCAGGGCCAGGCCGGCGGCGTCGGTGGCCGCGGTGCTGGTAACCCCGTTGAAGCTGAAGCCGATTTCCTTGCCGGCCACCACGGTGGCGAGGCGCACGTCATAGAGGGTGGCGCTGGCGGTGAAGACCTCCAGGGCCACCGTGCCCGCGTCCGAGGGCGCCAGCGCCGTGGGGCGCTGCATGACGGCCACGGTGGAGGTGGCCGCGGCCGCGGCGTAGGTGGCGTCGCCGGCGAAGTCCGCCGCCAGCTCATAGTCGCCGTTGGCGGCCGGGGTCTGGGAGTAGGTGGCCGTGGCCACGCCGAGCGCGCTGCTCTCCGCGGAGGCGCTTACGCCGTCGAGCAGGTAGGAGACCAGGCGTCCCTGCAGCGGGGCCCCGGTGGCGAGGTCGCGGATGGACGCGGAGGCCAGGTAGGTCTCGAAGGGATAGACCGAGCCGTCGGCGGCGGTGAGGGCGGCCGGGCGCTGGAGCACCGTAACGGCGCGGCTGGAATAGCTGGCGTCGTAGATGGCGTCTCCGTCGAAGGCCGCCTCCACCACGTAAGTGCCGGAGGAGGCCGGGCCCGCGAAGGTCGAGACCGCCACGCCGCCCGGGTCGGTGACGGAGCTGAAGTCCTCCGCGCGGAAGGTGAAAGTGAGGGTCCTGCCGGCGGCGTAGACCACGGGGTTATTCTTGTCGCTCAGCGTGGCGGTGGCGGTGAACACGTCGAGCGCCAGGATCGTGGCCGGGTCTATGGTGATGGCCGACAGGCGCCGCAGCACGGAGACCGGCGCGCTGGAGGCGGAGGCCTGGTAGCGCGCGTCCCCCGCGAAGGAGACGTCCAGGCGCAGCGTGCCGCTGGACGACGGGGCCATGAAGGTGGAGACTGCCACGCCGCCCGGGCCGGTCAGCGCCGTGAAGCTGCTGCCCTGGAAAACGAAGAGCAGCGGCTTGCCCGTTGGCGGCGCGCCCGGCGCCAGGGTGTCGGTAAGCGTGGCGGTGGCGGTAAAGATCTCCCCCGCGCGGGTGAGCACCCAGTCGGGCGCCAGGCCCACGGGGCGCCGGTCCACCAGCAGCTGCGCGGTGGTATTGTTGGGCAGGTAGCGGGCGCTGCCGCCGAAGTTCAGGGCCGCGTAGAAGGTGCCGCTGGAGGAAGGCGCGGAGAAGGTGGCTACGGCCACGCCGTCGATGTCCGCGGGCGAGATGAAAGTGGCGCCGGCGAAGACGAACGCGACGGTGGAGCCTGAGACCGCGTCGGCGTTCAGCGCGTCGGAGAGGGTCAGCGTGGAGGTGAAGACCTCCTCAATGATGCCGGCCATGGCCGGGGCGGCCAGCAGTACGGGGCGCCGCAGCACGGTCAGCGTGCCCGTGGAGTTGGCGGCCGCGTAGGTGGCGTCGCCGGCGAAAGAGGAGTTCAGCTGGAAAGTCCCGGAGGAGTTAGGCGCGGTGAAGCCGGCCGAGGCCTTGCCGCCCGCGCCGGTGGCGGCCGCGGAGCTGGCGCCGAAGGTGAAGAGCACCGTCCTGGAGCCGATAGGGGCCAGGGTGGCCTGGTCCACCAGCGTGGCCGTGGATGTAAAGGGTTCGTCTATGGTGCCCAGGGAATTATCCTGCATCAGCAGGACCTGGCGCGCGGTGACGGCTACGGAGCCGTAGGCGTACGCGGGATAGAAAGTGTTGTCCCCGGTGAAGTCGACGCGGTACTGGTAAGTGCCTGTGGACGCCGGCGCGGCGAAGGTGGACACGGCTACGCCGGCGGGGGTCGTCACGCCGCTGTTCGTGATGGTGCTCCCCCCCACGAAGAAGCTGAAGCGGACCGTAGCGCCCGACAGTTTCTGGACCGGCAGTTTCAGGTCGGCCAGCGTGGCGGTGGCCGTGAAGACGTCCAGCGCCTTGACCGTGACCGGGTCCGGCGTCAGCAGGGCCTGGCGCTTGTTCACCAGCACCGACAGCGCGGTGGTGGTAGAGTCGTACAGCGCGTCGCCGGAGAACGAGGCCTGCAGCGAGTAGGTGCCGGAGGCCACCGCGGCCGAGTAGGTGGAATAAGCCACGCCGGAGCCCTGGGTAAGGGCCAGGAAGGGCTCGGTCTCGAAGTTGAAGACCAGTTGTTTACCGGGCACCGGGGCCGAGAGATAGTTGGAGAGGGTGGCGGTGGCGGTCAGCACCT
Source organism: Elusimicrobiales bacterium (assembly GCA_028688015.1). Taxonomy (GTDB): domain Bacteria; phylum Elusimicrobiota; class Elusimicrobia; order Elusimicrobiales; family UBA9959; genus UBA9959. Next base: position 169,761 of record JAQTZB010000001.1, read on the forward strand.
CGTTCATGGTGACGGTGATGGCGGGCCCGGCCAGCCAGGTCGGGTAGCGCAGGGCCGTTACGGTGCGCGTGGCCACGTTGGGGTTGTAGCTGGCGTCGCCGGCGTACGAGACCTGCAGCGCGAAGGGGCCGGAAGAGGACGAAGCCGTGTAGGTAGTGGTAGCCACGCCCAAGCCGTTGGTCACGGCGGGCAGCGTGCTGGCCTGGAACAGGAAGGAGAGCGTTTTGACCGGCACGGTGCTGTTGCTGACCGCGTCGAACAGGGTGCCGGAGGGCGTAAAGGAACTGTTAATGATTATATTGGCGGGCCCGGCCAGGGTCAGCCGGCTGTTGCGCCGCGCCAGCGTGACGCTGCTGGCGTAGACGGAGGTTGCGAAATAGGTGGCGTCTCCGGGGGACCAGATATTCAGGAAATAGGTGCCTGAGGAGGCAGGCGCCGCGAAATTGGTCGTACCCGAGCCCAGGCCGGCCGTGTTGACGGTCTGCGTGGCGACGTTCTGCAGCGAGAAGCTCAGGGGGTGCCCGTTGACCGGCGCGGAGCTGACGCTGTCGTAGAAGGTGCCGCTGGCGGTGAAAACGTCGAAGACCCGGGTAGAGACGAACACGCCCCTGACGAAAGCGCTGCGCTTGGTCACGCTCAGGGGCACCAGGGTGGAGGTGGAGGCGTAGGTGGCGTCGCCGGCGAAGGCGCCGGTCACAGTGTAATTCCCCGCCGCGGCGGTAGCCTGGTAGGAGGCCGTGGCCAGGCCCACGGCGTCGGTCACCGCGCCGGTGCTGGGCGTGCCGGTCCAGCTGAAGGTGAAGACCACGGGGCGCGCGGCCAGCTGCAGGGCGCCGTTGTTGGGGTCGGTCAGCGTAGCGGTGGTCCTGAAGATGTCCAGGGCGACGGCGGAGACGGGGTTGAGCGCGATGGCCGTCTGGCGCTGGGTGACGGTTACGGTTATGGTGCTGGCGCTGGTGCCGTAGAGCGGGTCCCCGTCGAAGTAGGCGTTCAGCTTGTAGGTGCCGGAGGAGGCCGGGGCCGCCCAGGAGGAGCCCGCCACGCCGAAGCCGTCGGTCGTCACGTTGAAAGTGCTGCCCTGGAAGACGAAGCGCATGGGCTTGGCGGTCACCGTGAAATTATCGATGTCCCTGAGCGTGACCGTGGCGTAGAACACGTCCAGCGCGCTCACCGTGACGTTGGTGAAGGGCACTACGCTGGTGGGGCGGCGCAGCACGGTCAGGGCCAGCGTGGTGGAGCTGGGGAAGTATTTGTAGTCGCCCGCGAACTCCACCGGCAAGGAGTAGGCGCCGGTGGCTACGTTGGCCGTAAAGACGGCGGTGGAGCGGCCCACGGCGTTGGTGAGCGGGAACAGCGTGCTGCCGTTGAAGGTGAAGCCGACGGGCTTATTGGGCACGGTGCTGGTGAACATGTCCCACAGCGTGGCGGTGGTGGTGAACACCCGGTTGGCAATGGCGGTGGCGGCCACCGGCGTCAGGTAGGTGGAGCGCATGGCCGCCGTGACCGTAGCCGTGGCCGGCGTCGGCAGGCTGGGCTCGTAGGAAGAGTCGCCGTTAAAGACCGCGCTTATCTGGTTGGCGCCGGTAGAGACGGTCACCGAGAAGGTGGCTACGGCCACGCCCAGCAGGCCGCCGGTGCCGGTCTTTGCGTTGAAGTTGCGGCCCTCGAAGGTGAAAAGAACGTCCTTGCCGGCCAGCAGCGCGCCGTTGTTGGAAAGCGTGGCGGTGGCCGTGAAGACCTTGTCTATTATGGTAGAGGCGTTCGCCAGCGAGAGCTGCGTGGGCCGGCGTGTGACGGTTACGGTCGCGGTGGAGGCCAGGCTGGGCGCGTAGGTGGCGTCGCCCAGGAAGAACCCCTCCACCTTATAGGTGCCGGACGAGGCCGGGGCCCCGGTAGACGCCGTGACTACCAGGCCGGAGGAGTTGGAGGCCGAGGTATCCTTGGTGCTGACGGCTACGGCCAGCCAGTTGAAGCTTATCCTGGCGAACTTGCCCGCCGGGGTGCTGGAACTGACCACGTCCCGGAAGGTGGCGGAGGCGAAGAAGGTGTCGTAAACCGACATCGTTATATTCTCGGGGGCCACCACGCAGTTGCGGCGCAGCACCGTTATGGTGTTGCTGCCGCTGGAGACGGTATATTCCGGGTCGTTGACGTCCTCGAAGGCGCCGTCCAGGCGCCACGGCCCCGATGACGGGCCCGCGCTGAACTGCAGGAAGGCCTTGCCGGCTGCGTCGGTGACCAGGGCCGGCAGCTTGAGGCCTTTATAGGTGAAAGAGATCACCTTGCCCGCCACGGGCGCGCCCTTCCACCGCAGCGTGGCGGTGGCGTTGAAGACCTCCAGCGCGGTGGTGACTCCGGGGTCCACGGTGAGCCCGGTGACCCTCTTTGCCACGTTGACCTGGGTGGTGGTAGTGGTGGAGGTGTAGATGTCGTCGCCGGTGAAAGTGGCGGTGAGCGAGTACGTCTGGCCGCCGACTCCGGGCGCGGTGTAGGTGACGGTGGCCACGCCCAGCGCGTTGGTCACGGCCGACTGGGCGTCGACCCCGTTGAACAGGAAGTTCACGGTGCGGCCGGCTACCAGGGTGGTCGGCGAGAGGGTGTGGTCGCGCAGGGTGGCCGTGGCTATGAAGAGGGCGTTGACCTCGGTGTCCACTACCGGCGCGGTTATGCCGGAGGTGCGGCGCGTCACCGTGATGGTGGCCGAGGCGGCGCTGGCGTAGAAGGCCGTGTCGCCGGCGAAGGCCGCGTCCAGCCGGAAGGTGCCGGTGGAGAGGGGTATGAAGGTCCTGACGGCCTTGCCGTCTATGTCGGTTGGGTTCTGCCCCAGGAGGTTGCCGTTATAGGTAAAGCTGATCAGCTTGCTCTCTACCCCCGCCCCGCTGACTGCGCCCAGCAGGGTGGCGGTGCTGTAGTAGGTCATGTTGACCACTATGGTGCCGTCGGGCACGCTGAGCGTGGTGGAGGCCACGTTGACGGTGACCGGGTTGACCGGGTCGGCGCTGGCCGCGTAGGTGGCGTCGCCGGCGAAGGCCGCGGTATAGTTGTAATTGCCGGTGCTGAGCGGGGCGGTGAAGAGCACGGAAGTCTGGCCGTTGACGTCGGTGACTCCGGAGCTGTTGAAGGTGCCGCCGCCGGTGAAGACGAAGTCGAGCGTGTACCCTTCCAGCTTCTGGCCGAACTCGTCTATCAGGCTGGCGGAGGCGGTGAACTGCGCTCCGGAAGGGGCCGTCACGTCCGTGCCCGAAACGAAGGTCTGGCGCTTGCGCACTTCCACCTGCCGGTTGGTGGTGGTGATGTTGTAAACCTGCGAGCCGTCGAAATTGGCGGAATACGGGTAGAAGGCGGCCGTGGCCGGCGCGGTGAAAGAGACGGAGGCCTTGCCGTCGGCGGCGGTGGTGCCGTAGAGGGTGCTGCCGTTGAAGACGAACCGGATCTGCTGGCCGGCCAGCGGCGTGGAGACGCCAACCAGGTCGAAGGTCTTGTCGGAGAGCGTGGCGGTTATGGTGAAAGCGTTGTTGGTGGGCGTGGTGATGTCCACGGCGTCGATGTAGGTGACGCGGCGCAGCGAGGTGACGGTCCTGGTGTCGCTGCTGAGGGCGTAGACGGAGTCTCCGGGGAAGGTGGCCGAGTACTGGTAGACGCCCGAGGAGACCGGCGCGGCGAAGGTGAAACTGGACACGCCCAGCGCGTTAGTCGCCCTGGAGCCGTTGACGTCCGGCTGCCTGTGGAAGACGAAACTGATGGTCTTGGCGGGGATCGTGCTGTTGTTCAGGTCCAGGTCCACCAGGGTGGCCGTGCTGACGAAGTTCTCCTGGATATAGACCTGCGGCACGTCTAGCGCCGTGGTCTGCGTGCGGCGCTTGACCACCTGCACGGTGTTGGAGTTGTCCGCGGAACCGTTGTTGTCGGAATCCTCGGTGAACGAGGCCGTGTAGTTGTAGTTGGCCGGGACATAGGGCGCCCAGTAGGTGACCGTGGCCACGCCGATGGCGTTGGTGACCGCGCTGAGGTCTATGGTGGGGCCGGCCGTGCTGGTGAAGACGAAATTGATGGTTTTGCCAGCCAGCGGAGTGTTAGTGGCCCCGGTGGAGATATAAAGCGTCGCCTTGGCCTGGAAGCTGTTCCCGGCCGGTACGTTCGGCACGTCCTCCGCCGCCAGCATGGTGATGTTTTTCTCCACCACTACGGTGCCGGTGGTGGTGAACGGCATATAGGCCGGATCGCCGTCCGGGAAACGCGCGATGTATGTGTAAGTGCCGACGGACATGCCGGCGAAGGTTGCCTTGACCTTGCCGATCACCCCGGTTGAGCCCGTGACAAGCGTCTGCGTCGTGACGAGGACGATCTCCAGCGATTTGCTGTTGATCCCGGGGGAGCCCGCCTGCGACAGGTCCATCAGCTTTACCGTGATATCGATGGGTTTCTGCGCGCCTACGGTAAAGGGCTCGGAGTCCGGCATAATGTAGGTCTGCCGCCTGCCCACGCTTATCACCCTGGGGGAAGTAGTACCGTAGTTGTCGTGGAAATAGAAGGAGCTGGTGCCGGTGAAGGTGTAGCCCAGCAAGTACTTGCCGGCCGCCGGAGGCGTGTGGACGGTGGCGGTGGAGATGTTCCCGGCCAGTGTCACGCCGGGGCTCCAGGCGCTCCATTTGGCCTGGTTGTTGCAGTTGGTGAAATCGGAAGCTTCACAGGCGCCCGCGCAGGGCAGAGTGCAGATCCTGTAGGAGAAAGGATACCCGACAAGGTACGGATTAGCCTGCGGCCTGCTCCACCAGTCCAGGAGTTTGCCGTTGACCAACACGTCCTGGTCCGGGAAAGTTTCGGTAATGGAAGGCAGATCGAAATAGGCCGGGCTGTTGGCTATCACTATCTTGGAAGTAGTGTTATCGTAAACATCGGTCCCGCCGGTGGTGCCGACAGGGGAGTAAGTGCCGTTGCCGGGGAAGTTAACCGTGCACGGGTAAACCCCGGCTGTGGTCACATAGGAATACGGGGAACTGCTTATGGCGTGCCCGACCGGGGCGGCATAGCTGGTGACGCCCGTCCGGGTGGAGGTCAGGCAGACGAAGGTCATGGTCGACCCGCCCACGCCTTTCGCGTCGAAGGAATCGAATAAGGTGGCGCCCACGTTGAAAGCGTTGAAAGTGTGGGCGTAGTAGCTGCCCTCCATTACGCTGCCGGCGCCGGGGTACGCTCCGTAATTAGGGGACAGGTAGGTAGGGCGCGTCTGTACGGAGACCGCCTTCTCCGAATCTTCGGCGCGGTTGGGATTATAAGAAAGGTCCCCGTAGAAATAGCCGTAGTAAGAGTAGGTGCCCGAAGACGGCGGCGATAGGAAAGTGACGCTGGCCACGCCGAGCGCGTTGGTTACGGCCGTCTGGGTGGAATTCTGGAAGACAAAGGTTATCGAGGAGTTGGCGATGTTCACGCCGGCTTGCTGGCCGTCGGAAAGGGTAGCAATGACGGTAAAGCTGGAGCTAGGCGCGTTGGCGCGGGAAGCGTAAGGCTGGGTGGGGTCGGTAACTATCCCGAAGAGCACCGGCCTGCGGTTGACCGTTATGGTGCCGCTGCTGGTGCTGGCGCCGTAGACGGAGTCGCCGGCGAAAGCGGCGGTGTAGCCGTAGGTGCCGGTGCTCGCCGGCGCTATGTAGGAAGTGGTCGACACGCCCCCTGAGGTCACTGCGTTGGACGTGTAGGTCACGGCATACGGCCTGAACGTAAAGACGATGGTCTTGGTTGCGGTCACCAGCTCGTTGCCGGCCTCTATGTCGCGCAGTTTGGCCGTGCCGATGAACTTGTAGTTCACCACGGCGTCGGGCACGTCCAGCACCTCCAGCACGGTGGGCTTCAGGATCACGCCCACGGTGGCGTAGGCGGTGGCGGGATTGTAGAGCGCGTCGCCGTTGTAGGTGACCTTGTAGACGAAGGTGCCGGTGCTGAGCGGCGCTATGAACGAGGTCGTGGCCACGCCTACCCCGTTGGTCACTGCGTTCTTGCTGGACACGAAGACGAAAGTCAGCGTTTTCGTAGAGAGGGTTAGCGCCCCGTCGGCGAAGACGGCCGAGGCCGTGAAGGTGCTGGCCGCGGGCACGCCGGTCAGGTCGCTGGGGTTGATGGCCGCCGTGCGGCGGTTGACCAGCACCGAAGAGGTTTCCATGGTGCCGTTATAGAGGGCGCTGCCGGCGAAGGAGGCCGTGTAGGTGTAAGTGCCGGTGGAGGTCGGCGCCGCGAACTGCACGCTGGCTATGCCGGTGGAATCGGTGATGGCGTTGAGTGTGTAGGTAGAGCCGGTGAACGAGAAGGTGACGGTGTAGCTGGCCAGGAAGGTGCCCAGATCGTAGTCGCTCAGGCGGGCCGTCACCGTGAAGGTGTCCTTGGCCACCGCCGACAGGATGTCCGAGGTCTGCAGAGCCGTGTTGCGGCGGCCGGGGTAGACGGTCTTGCTGACGGAGGCCGCCGAATACAGGGCGTCGCCGGCGAACGAGACCGTGATGGGCAGGGTGGCGGTGCTGGACACGGTGTAGTAGTTGGTGGCGCCGTAACCTACGGCGTCCGTCATGGCCGTCTGAGTGGAGGTCCTGAACAGGAACGAGAGGGTCTTGGAGGGCAGCTTGGCGCCGGTGGTGAAATCCTTCAGCACGGCGTAGGCGGTGAAGGTGCTGTTGGCCGGCGGATAGTAGTCCGACATTTCCAGGACCGCGGGGCGGCGCGTTACGGTCAGGGTCTCGCTGCTGGAGGTGCCGGAATAGTTAGTGTTGCCGGCGAAGGTGGCGGAGTAAGTATAGGGGCCGGTAACACCGGAAGACAGGTAGACCACGCTGGCTATGCCGGAGGGGTTGGTAACGGCGGAGAGCGTATAGGTGGCGTTCTGCAGGGTGAAGCTGACCGTCTTGCCGGAGATGCCGGTGCCCCAGCTGGTGTCCAGCAGCGTGGCCGAAAGCGTAACGGTGGAATTGGCTATGGCCGAGATAGGGCCCACGTTGATATTGGAGAGCCTGCGGTTCACCGTGACGGTCGAGCTGCCCGACTGGGCCGAGTAGTTGGTGTCGCCCATGAACTGCACCGAGAAGCCGTAGACGCCCTGCACGCTCATCGAAGAGAAGGCGGCCGAGGTGGCCACCCCCCCCGCGCCGGTGGTGGCAGTCAGCGTGGAGCCGTTGAAGTAGAAGGAGAGCTGCTTGCCCTGTATGGGGACGCCGTCGTCGGTGAAAGTGGCGCTCAGGTAGATGGAGTCCCAGACGTACCGGCTGGAAGCGATGGGCGTCAGGGTGGGCGGGCGCCGGTTGACGGTCAGCGTGCCGGTGGAGGCGGCGGCGGCGTAAGCCGCGTCGCCGGCGAAATTGGCGAACCAACTGAAGGTGCCGGTGCTGGCCGGGGCGCTGAAGGTGGAGCTGGCCACGCCGGCCCCGCTGGTAACGAAGTTACCCGCTGGCACGGTGCTGAAGGCCAGGCGGATAACCTTGCCGTTTACCACGGAGTTGGTGGCGCCGTCCCGGAACTCGGCCGTGGCCGTGAAGGTGGTGCCCCAGATGGCCGTGAGCGGGAAGGCGGTGAGGTTAACGGAGCGCTGCGTCACCGTGATGGCGCCGGTGCTGCTGTTGGCCGAGTACAGCGCGGTGCCCGGGAAGGTGGCGCTGTAGCTGTAGGTGCCCGCCACGCCGGTGCCGGTGTAGACGGAATAAGCGCGGCCCAGGCTCCCCCCGGAAGAGCCGGTCTGGGTGGATTGGAAGACCCCGTCGTAGTTGAAGGAGATGGTTTGGCTGCTGATATATTCGCCGGTGATGCCGTCCTTCAGGTCGGCCACGGCCTGGATGGAATCCAGCGCGAAAACGAACCTGGGGTAGGCCGTCAGCACCGTGGGGCGCTTGTCCAGCGTGACCGTGGCGGTGTCGCTGCCGGCCACGTAAAAGGCGTCCTGTTCGGAGGTTACGTAGTATTCGAACGCGCCGGTGGAGAGCGCTGCCTGGTAGGTCACCGAGGCCACGCCGAGAGAGTCGGTCGTTGCCGTCAGCGTGGAGCCGCCGAAGACGAAGGTCAGCGTCTTGCCCTGGATGCCCGCAGGAGAGAAGGCCACGTCCTTCAGCTGCGCGGTGGCCGTGAAGCTGGAACCTACCAGGGCGGACAGGTCGGCGGCGGCCAGCGAGACGGGCCGCCTCTCTATGGTGATGGTGCCGGTGGAGTCCGCCGGCGAATATCCCTCGTCGCCGGAGAAGTAATAGTAGCAGCTGGCGCCGCGCGCCAGCGCGCCTGAGGCGAACGAGGCCGTGGATACCCCGTTGGCGTCGGTGACCACCGTCGCAGATGAGCCCTCGAAGACGAAGACCAGCGGCTTGCCGGGCACGCGCTGGGCGGTGATGCCGTCGTACAGCGTGGCGCGGGCAGTGAAAGAGGCGTTGACGTAGCCCTGGGCGGCCTCGCCGGCCAGGCTGAGCGGGCGCGGGGTAACCGTCAGGGCGGCGCCGCTTGCGCTGGCGGCGTAGGTGTCGTCACCGGGGAAGTCCGCGGCGAAAGAGTAGGTGCCGGAGGAGGCGGGCGCCATGAAGGTGGACACGGCCACGCCCGAAGCGTTGGTGACCGCCGTCTGGGTGGAGCCCTGGAAGTAGAAGCTGACGGTAGAGCCCTGCACCGGCAGCGCGCCGTCCAGCAGGGTGGCCTGCGCGCTGAACTCGGCCCCGGCCAGGGAGGAGAGGGGCTGCGCCACCAGGCTGGTGACGCGCAGGCCCACGCCGACCCGGCTGACCGAGTTTTCGGCCGCGTAAACGGCGTCGCCGGAGTAGACTGCGGTATAGTCGTAGAAACTGACCGGGACGGGCGCCGTGAAGGTGACGGTGGCCACGCCGATGCCGTTGGTCACGGCGGTCAGGGTGGAGCCCTCGAAATAGAAGGTGACGGTGGCCCCGGTTATCAGCGCGGAGGTGTAGAAATCCTTGAGCGTGGCCTTGGCCGTGAACGGGCTGTTGGAGGTGGCGTTCACGTCCTCGGTGATGAGCGTGCTGCTGCGCTGCGCCGCCGTCAGCGCGCCGGTGGAGGCCGAGGCGGCGTAGACGCCGTCGGTAGAAAAGGAGATATTATATATATAGGCGCCAGAGGCGGCCGGCACCGAGAAATTGACCGAGGCTTCGCCCGCGGCGTCCGTGACAGCGGTCAGGGTGGAGCCGCGGAAATGGAAGTACAGCGTCTTGCCTTCCAGCCGCTCGGCGGTAGGCGTCCAGGCCAGGGTTGCGGCGGCGGTGAAACTTTCGGCCGGTTCCCCCATCACGCCGCTGGCCGGCGAGCCCACGGCCGAGCCCTGCAGGACGGTGCGGGAGTCCAGGGTTATGGTCTTGGTGTACTGCTGGGTGTTGCCGGCGTTATCGGTGATCTGCAGGGAAACCGTCTTCAGCGCGTCCCCGGGAAGCAGCGTCCAGGCGCTGGTCGCCTGCGGCAGCTCGGTGAGATAGTTGCCGGCCGCGCCTATGTTCTTGTAGCCCAGCGTCTTGACCCCGGCCGCCCCGTCGGCATAGGTCAGGTTCAGCGTGACGTTAGGTGAGGCGGTGTAGGCGTCCCCGGAGTTGATGTTCAGGGAGCCGGTGGGGACGGTCTTGTCTATCTTGTACGCCGAGCCCGCCGGCAGGCCGAAGCCGGAATAGGAATAGCCGACGTTGCCGGCCACGTCCTCCACCTCTATGTGCAGGTACCACTGCCCTTCGTCGGCCTGCGTGTAGTAGGAGGAGATGGTGCCGGAGTCCCCGGAGATGGTGTAGTTGTAGGCCTGCCAGCCGGTGGCCGGCCTGTCGGTGGAGGTGGTCCAGCGGTGGCGCGCGCGGTACAGTTTCGAGCCGCCGGTATCGGCGAAGCTCACCGCGGGGGCTACGAAGGTGTTCAGCCACGGGGCGGAAGAAGGGCTGAAGCCGGTAACCGTGGGGACGTTCTTGTCGTACCAGAACGGACCGTAGGTCTGGTAGCCGGCCAGCGCCACGTTGTCGCCGTTGTAGGATTTGACGTGCAGGTAGTAGTTGCCGGTGAAGAAGTCGGACTTGGATAGGGAGCCGGAAAGCCACTGGGTCTCCGCGCCGCTCCAGGTCTTGGTAGGCTGCTGGTTCCATTCGTAGCGGTAGTAGGCCACGCCGTTGGCGCCGAAGCCGGACAGGTTGATGCAGGTCAGCGTGCCGGAGAGCCAGGTGCCGGTGGACTTGTCGCAGCTCACGCTGGGCGGCAGCGGCAGGGTGTACTTGCTCATCGCGGCCGTGGCCCCGGTGCCGGCCGCGTTGTAGCCGCCCACCGCGCGCGAGTACTGGGTGTTGGGGTACAGGCCGGTCTCGGTCCACTCGGCCACGTCCGTGCCCACGGTGCCTTTCAGAGAGCCGCTGGCGTCGAAGATCTTGAAGCCGTCCTCCTGGTACTGCCCGGAGGAGTTGTCGGTCCAGGTCCACCTGATGGAACTTTCGGACTGCGCCGAGCCGGCCCCGCCGGTGGGCGCCAGCGGCACCGAGCCGTAGCCCAGGGTGACGCTGCTGACCGAGGCCGTGAAGCGCGGGTCCGAGGCCGAAAAATCCAGGCGGTACTGGACGTAGCGGCCCGTTATGTTCGGATCGCCGCCTTTGGTGACGGTGGAGAACGAGGCCAGGGCGATGTTGGTGTCGTGCGCGCGCGCCTGCAGCGTCACGGAGGAGCCTTGCGGCAGCGTATCCAGCCAGTCGGCCCTGTTGAACCTGGAGGTGGAGGTGGTGTCCTTGACCTGCGAGAGGAAATAGCCCGACGGGTAGCGGCGGCCCTGCTCGGCGCCGGCGGCGCCGAAGGCCGGCTCGGGGACGGAGTAGGGCTGCACCGAGACGTTGTCGAAGACGAACTCCTCCAGCGAGGAGGCGGCGGAGGCTGCCTCGAGGTAGAGGTAGGGGCTGTTGAAGGCCAGCGTATTGGCCGTGGAGTAGATCTGGGCGCCGTCTAGCAGGACCGTGAAAGACGAGGCGCTGACCAGGAAGTTCACGGCGTGTGCGCCGTCGGCCAAGGCGCCGGAGGCCAGCGTGGTCTTAATGCCGGAATCGCTGCGCTCCAGCGCGTAGGAGGCGCCGGAAGGCGTGTGGTGCACGGCGATGCGCAGCCAGTCGTCCTGGTCGTAGGAGTAGGTGTAGACCGACTGGCAGAGCGTCAGGCTGGACCAGGAGTCGGTGCCGGTGCGGGCGACCAGGTCCGCGCGGTACTGCCTGCCCGCCGCGAATGAATATTGGTTGGAACTGCGCAGGCCGTAGTAGCGGGTGCCCAGCGGGCTGCCGTAGAGCAGCCGCAGCTGGTTGGCCTGGATGTCGCGCGTGGAGCCCGTGCCGGGGGTGCCGGAATTTATGGAGACCCAGGTGGAAGAGCTGGGGGCTGAGCCGTTGGCCCCGGTGAAGTTGTCTCCGAGCAGGTAGACCCCGGGCATGGAGGACGCGGCCGCCGCCGAAGTGCTGCCGTAGTACATGTACAGGTTGTTGGTTCCGGCGGAGATACCGGAGTGCTTGACCCAGATCTTGGTGGCCGCCGAATTAAGGCCCGACTCTATATAGTAGGGCAGCAGGGCCGGGGTTCCGGCGACGGCGGCGGTAGTGAAGCGGAGGTCCGAGCCGTCGGCGTTCATGCGGCCTGCCGCTATCAGGGCCTGCGTGTTGACGGTAACGGCTACAGGGTAGGCGGCCAGGGTGGAGGGGTTGGCCGACTCTACCGACAGGTCCAGGCGGTAGGTCCAGGCGGGGTTATACCAGGCTTCGGCGGAAGGCGCGGCCAGGCCGGCGCCGCGGCCGTAGTAGTCCAGCATCACCTCCGAGGACGAGACGTAGGTGGAATTGTTCGTGCCGGCGCTGAACTGCGCGTCCGAATTTTCCGTATAAAAAACCTGCGCCTGCGGGCGCCCGGCCAGCAGGAGTAGGAGTGCGGAAAAGATAAAACCTTTGTTTTTCATACTGCAGGCTGCTGAACTAAATCTGGAGCCGTCTGTTCCGTTATTAGAGTATATATATAAACCCCAGCGGATTCAATCAATGAATAATCAATGGATAATAAATATATAATCAATAAATATGGCCTCCCGTCGGGAGGCCGGGAAAAAGACCGAGGAAGGAAGCTTTTATTCCAGCAGCTTTTTGATCTTGCCCAGGAAGATTTCGGGCTTGATGGGTTTTGTGAAATAGAAATCCACATCTTCCATATAGGCGGCGAGTTGGTCGTTCTCGGCGTCCCGGATGGTGTTCATGACGACGCGGACCTTCTTGAATTTTTTATGCGCGCGGAGTTCCCGCACCAGGTCCAGGCCCGTTTTGTCGGGAAGGTTCCAGTCTACTATCAGCAGGTCCGGCGTGAACATTTCCAGCAGGTTCAGTGCCTCTTTGACCGTGCCGGCGGCCGCTATCTTGTAGCCTTCCGGCTCCAGGAGCTGCGTCATGACGTTGACGTAGTCCTGCTCATCCTCGACGATAAGTATCTTCTTCATGACCTGCTCCTTCCCGCCGCCGGTCAGACCGGCAGTTCGAAGCCGAAGCGCCCGCCGCCGTTGCTTTCCGCGTAGGCTCGGCCGCCGTGGGCTTCGACAATGTTCTTTACGATATAGAGCCCGAGGCCGGTCCCTTTGGGCCCGATGGCGCTGCCCCTGCTGCCGGGCGCCTGGTAGAACTTGCCGAACAGCTTCTCGAGCGCCTCTTTCGGCACGCCGGGGCCGGTATCCGCCACCTCCACGCGCAGCGCCCGCGCCTCTGTCACGTCGGGCTTGCGGCCGTCTCCGGCCGGGGCGCGCTCCGGCCGCACAAGGCTGGCCGACACCGTTACGCTGCCGCCCGCCGGGGTGAACTTGAGGGCGTTGGAGACGAGGTTCTGCAGCACCTGCGTGATGCGCTCCGGGTCCAGCATGGGCTGGGGCAGCCGCTCCTGGAGCCGCGCCGTCAGCGCGATGCCGGAGGCCTTGGCACGCTCGCTGAAGAGCTGCACGACGTTGCCGATGAGCGGCTCTATCTGGGCGGGCCTGCGCGAGATCTCGAACTTGCCCCGCTCTATCTTGGAGGCGTCCAGAAGGTTCGTGATGAACTTCAGCAGCCTGCCCGAATTCTGCTTGACGAAATTTATGTTCTCCAGGAACTTGGGGATCTTCACTGAGCAGACCTGCGGGTCGTTCTTGCCCTGGGCTATTTCGTAGGCCATCAGGTCCAGGTAGGATTCTATCGCGCCCAGCGGCGATTTTAGTTCGTGCGTGACCGAAGAGACGAAGTCCCGCTTCATCTCGTCGACCTCGCGCAGGCCGGTGACCATGCGGTTGAACTCGCGGTTAAGTATCCCTATCTCGTCGCGGCGGGCCGTATCCCCCACCTGGCGCGTCATGTCGCCCGCGCCGATGGCCGCCAGGGCCTGCGCCAGCGTCCTGATGGGGTGGGTTAGCTTCGCCGAGAGCCAGAACGCCAGCAAGGTACCCGCCAGGATGACCAGCAGGCCGGCCTGCAGGAGGCTGAGGAGGACGGCCTCCAGGGCTTTTTCCATGCCGGAGCGGACCCTGGCGTCCGAGAAGCCCACGACGACTTCGTAGGCCTGGCCTTTCACGACTACGCGCTTGCGGGAAAGCGAGACGCCTTTCGTCGTGTCCGGAGTGACCGCCTTGCGCACCAGGAGGCGGTTGGAGAAGGCGCGCATGCTTTCCCCGCCGCTGGAGAGCGGCAGCTGGCGCGGGGCCAGCTTCCTGTCGGTGTGCGCCAGGATGAACTTGCCGTCGGAGACGTAGGCTACCTCCAGCTCCTTCATCAGGCGCTTGAGGCCCGAGGTGTAGGCTATGAGGGGGCCGTCGTCCTCGCCGGAGAGCGTTTCCGCGGTGACGCTGGCCAGGGATTTCAGCGTGCTCTCGCGGGACTCGCGCGCCTTGCGCAGCAGCAGGGCTTTCTGCGAATCGTAGATTATCACGCCGAAGGTCAGCAGCGCCACCAGCAGCAGGGCGTCTATCGCCAGTGCCAGGCGGAAGCGGATGCTCATCCCTGCACCAGTCTGAAGCCTTCCGCGCGCAGGTTCTCTATCCTGACCGGGGCCGGCGCCAGTTTGCGGCGGATGTTAGTGACCAGCTGATGGAGGATGTGGGTGATCTGCCGCGCCGAGTCTGCGTCGGGCCAGAGGGCTTCGCGGAAGTCGGCATAGGCGGCCAGCGCGCCCTTCTTCTGCAGCAGCAGGTAGACCACCTGCAGTTCGGCACGCGTCAGGCGGACCTCCCGGGGCCGCCCCCCCTCGCCGTCACGGACGAAGCAGCGGCGGGCCGGGTAGTCCACCGCCAGCAGGTCGCCGGGCGCGGGTGTGAATTTTTTTTGCGGCTTGCCGGAGCGGGCGAAGACCCGGACCAGGGCCTTGAGCTGCTCGGCGAGGATGCGCGGCTTGAGCGGCTTCTGCACCACGTCGTGCGCGCCGAGTTCCAGGAGCTTCACCACCATCGAGGGCGGCACGCCCGGCTCGGCCAGGACCAGGATCACCCTGGAACTCAGCGAGCGGGCCAGCTTGGCCACCGCGTCCTCGGTGCTCAGGCCCAGGATCGGGCCGGTATGGGCGGCGTCCAGGATGACCGCCCCGGCTGGAGCGGACCGCAGCGCCTCGCGGAAGGAGGCCGCGTCGCGGGCCAGCGCTATCCCCACCCCGCTCTCGGAGAAGCGCAGGCGGCACGAAGTGAACAGGGCGTCGTCCGTGCTGAGCAGCACCGTTTCGAGCAGGGTTTCCTTGGGCATGCGTTAATTACCCGGCCGGGATTTATTCCCGCCCGGCCTCGTGCACCTGGATGTAGCGCCTCGCCAGCAGCAGGCCCACCGGCGTCAGCAGTGCCATACCGCCCACGATCAGCCAGATCATGTGCGAGCTGCGCGGGCCCTCGGCGGGGCAGTAGGCGGCCAGCAGGTAGCCGGACAGCCCGCCCGCGCCGAACTTGGCGAAGAAGTACGGCAGCATCGACAGCGCCAGGTAAGAGCCCTCCTGGCCTTTCGGGGCTATCGCCGAAGGGTATTCGTAGAGGCGCGGCGAGTAGAAGCATTCCCCCAGCGAGTAGATAATGACGCACAGCACGATAGCCGCGTAGAGCGGGTGCAGGGGGCCGGAGAGGTCCAGCCACCAGGAGATGGCGGCGCCGAAAGGCCCGTCCGCCAGCGGCTGGAACATGGCCGCGGGGACGGCCATCAGGAACACCGACAGGGCCGCTATCGTGGTGCCGATGATGACGGTCTTGTAGGCCGTGAACTTCTGCGTCAGCGCGCCTATGACCGGGGCGAAGACGATCACGATCACGGCGTTCAGGAAGCCGAACAGCCGCGCGAACGGCGCGCCCTCGCCGAGTTCGCGGATGACCACCTTGGGAAAGGTGTAGTAGAAGTGGTAAAGGATCAGCTTGACGAAGACCACGAAGGCGAAGAAAGTAAGGAAGCGGTAGAAGGTGGACTGCGTCCACAGCGAGCCGAAGATGCGCCACCAGTCCTTCAGCGCGTCGCGGCTGGAGAGCAGGGAGGCGCGAAGGAACGACTCGCCGGGATACTTGGAGACCGCGGGGGTTATCTTGACTCCCTCGTCGGTGGCCTCCGCGCCCTCGCGCATGGCCACCCAGGTCAGCAGCAGGTTCGGCAGTGTGCACAGCATGCCCAGCGCTATGATGGTCTGGTAGGTGCTGATCTGGATGCCGAGGTAAGGCACGGTGAAATGGCCGTATTCGCCCAGGCCGCCGCGCACCTTGTCCACCACGTAGCTCGAGATGGCGAAGCCCACGTTCATCATTGAATAGTACATCGAGAAGGCGATGGAGCGCTGCTTGGTGGTGGTGAAGCGCCTCACGGCGGCCGCCATCACCGGCGTCTGCAGCGCTTCGCCCAGCGCCAGCGGGAACAGGCCGAACGGTATGGCGATGTACTGCGCGGCGAAGAAGGCCATCACCAGGCGCGCCAGCGCCGCCAGGCCGAAGCCGGCGATCAGCGACTTGCGGATGCCGACGGCGTCGACGAGCGAGCCCACCATCACGGTGAAGGCCGTCATTATAACGGACCAGTAGCTGATGATCCAGCCCGCGTTCTTGTCGGAGAGGCGCAGATCCGAGGAGAGCCACAGCACCAGCACCGTGTTTACCAGGCCGTAGGCCAGGATGGTCATGATCTTGGTGGCGAAGATTATCCACAACTCGCGCATCGCGCCTTTGAGCACCGTGAATTTGCCTATAAAGGATTCTTCCGTGGTAGCGTCGGTCATTGTTCAGCCTTCTCCTTGGGGTCGAGCATCTGCTTGTAAAGTTCGTCGAAGCGCGGTGCCAGCTTCTTGAAAGCGTCCATTACCCGCGGGTCGAAATGTTCCGGCTTCATGCGGTCGTCGCCCTGCATGATGATGCGGCAGGCGCCTTCGTGGTCGTAGTTGGGCTTGTAGACGCGGGAGTTGCGCAGCGCGTCGTAGCAGTCGCAGATGGCGGTGATGCGGGCCTCGAGCGGGATCTCCTCGCCTTTGAGCCCCTTCGGGTAGCCGGTGCCGTCCCAGCGCTCGTGGTGACACAGCGCGATGCGCTTGCCGAACTCCAGGTGCGGGTGGTCGCCGATGATCATGGCGCCGAAGGTGGTGTGGTGCTTCATCTCCTCCATCTCCTCAGCCGTCAGGCGGCCGGGCTTCTTGAGGATGTGGCTGGGGATGTGCACCTTGCCCACGTCGTGCAGCGTGGCCTGGCTGTGGATCAGGTCTATGAATTTCTCCGACTGGCCCAGCTCCCGCGCCACCAGCGCCGCGTATTCGGCCACGCGCAGGATGTGGTTGCCGGTGTCCACGTCGTTGGCTTCGGCCGCCCTGGCCAGGGCGAGGATAAGGTAGTCGAAGGCGCCCTCGTATTCGGCGGAGCGCAGGATATTGCCGATGCGAAGCAGCAGCTCGGCCTGGTCGTATGGCTTGGAGAGGAACTCCTCGGCCCCCGACTCCATCCCCTTCATCTTGTTCTCCTTGTTGTCCATGGAGGTGATCATGATGACGGGGATGTGGGCCAGCTGCGGGTCCGATTTTATCTTCTTGCAGACTTCGTGGCCGTTCATGACGGGCATGTTGATGTCGAGGAGCACAAGGTCGACGGGCTTGGCGGCCAGCACCTCGAGGGCCTCCCGGCCGTGCAGGGCCGTCATGGTCTCGTAGCCGTGCGGCTTCAGCAGGGCCTCGAGGAGGTCCAGGTTGAAATCTTCGTCGTCGACGCAGAGGATCCGGCGGGCCCTGTTAGTCATTCGTTTTGATTGTATCAAATTCTATTTTTTAATCAGCGCGGCGGCCGCCGCGGCCAGCGTGAACAGCAGCGCCAGCGGGCCCAGGAGCCAGCCGAAGCGGGTATAGGCGGTCCCACCGGAGGCCAGGCGGGCCTCAGCCAGCAGCACGCCCTCGGCGCCGCCGGGCAGCGCGGCGCGCAGCCGGCCCAGCGGGTCTATAACCTGCGATTCCCCCGACGAGGCAGCGCGCACGGCCCAGAGACCGGTCTCGGCGCTGCGGGCCTGCGACATGTCGGAATGCTGGCGGTGCTGCAGCAGCGTCCATTCCAGCGGGTCCAGCGTGGGGATGATCAGCAGCTCGGCGCCCTGGCGGGCCATCGCGCGCGCGCCGTCCTCGAAGGCCAGGTCGTAGCAGATCTGCGGGGCTAATCTGCCCAGCGGCGTGGCCAGCGGGGCCGGGGTCTTGTTTTTGGACAGACCAGCTTCCACGAACTGCACCGGGTGCATCTTGTTGTATACGCCGATGACTTTCTTGTCGCGGCCGAGGTGCAGCGTGAAATTCCCCCGCCTTACCCCGCGCGCCGGGTCGGCGTTCACGCAGACGCCTATGACGGTTTCCGCTTTGGAGGGCTTGAGCTTTTTTGAGAGGTAAGAAACGTAGGACGGGCTGTCCGCCGCAGGGAACATCACCGAGCACTCCGGCCAGACCAGCAGGTCCGCGCCGGCGGCTTCCGGCGCGAGGCTCAACCGTACCAACTTGTTTATGTCGGAGCGCTCGGCCTGCACCAGGGCCGCCTTGAAAGGCCGGCCGGCCTCCGCCGGGAAGGCGGCGAGCCTGTGGCGGCCGTAGCCGGCCAGCCCGGAGAGGAAGACAATAAAGAGGGCGGCTGGCAGCCAGGCCCGGCGCGGCAGCAGGGCCCACGCGGCGTTGGCGGCGGCTATGAAGGCCGACAGGCCGTAGACGCCCCAGACGGAGAGCGACTGGAAGAAGACCGGCGCGTAGGTCTGGCTGTAGCCGAGGCCTAGCCAGGGGCATTCCAGCCACCAGATCTCGGAGCGGAAATATTCCAGGCCGGCCCAGGAGAGCCCGGCGGCGGCGGCCCAGCCCAGCGCGCGCCCGGCGGTCAGTCCGCCCTTTTCTGCCAGGGTCAGCAGGGCGCGCAGCAGCGCCGCGTGCAGCGCCAGCCATAGCGCGAAGAGGACCCAGAAGGCGACGGCCAGATAATGCACTACGGCCGCCATCCAGATCAGGGAAACGAAGTAAAATACCAGGCCGGCGGCGGCGCCGAGGCCGAAGGCCGCCTTCGGGCCGGGCGCGCGCGTGACGGCGAAGAAGAGCGGCGCCAGCGCTACCCAGGCGAGCCAGCCGTAATTGAAGGGCGCGTAGCCGGCCGCCAGCAGCAGGCCCGACAGCGCGGCGAGCGCGTAATTCGGTTTGCCGCCCCGGGTCATTCGGGTTTTTTCTTTACGCAGGTGTAGAGCAGGTGGTCGCCGCCCAGCGGGGCGGAGGCCGGCTCTGTGAAGCCGGCTTTTTTAAGCAGCACCTGGAGCTCGTCCTCGGAGATGCGCTCTTTGAGCGGCGGGCCCTTCGGCGTCTGCTTCATGGCCCACTCTATCACGGACAGGCGGGCGCCAGGCTTCAGCGCGGCGGCGACGGCGGCCAGGAAGGCGCCTTTGTCGTCCACCTCGTGCAGCGCGTCGGAGATAAGGGCCAGCGTATAGGGGGCCTCTGGTATGCTGAGTTTGGAATGGGCCACCTGGAAGGTCTGGATGTTGAAGATGCCTGACGAGGCGGCCTTGGAGCGCAGTTCTGCCAGCATCACGCCGGAGATGTCCAGCGCGTAGATTACGCCCTTGGGCCCCACCATGCGCGCGGCCGGGAAAGTGAAGTAGCCCATGCCGCAGCCGATATCGAGGATGATGTCGCCGGGCTTGATGCCGGCCTTGACCAGGGTTTCCTCCGGCGGCATTTCGGCGCGCCGCTCCGGGCTGTCCAGTTTGCCCCGCTCTTCCGGGTTGAATACGTGTGCCATGTTAGTTCCTTAATTCTTAACGTTCCCCGGCTTGGTCCAGGCTTCTAAAACTTTCAGGGTGATGCGCGCGCAGGAAAAGAAGTCCTTCAGGTCCAGGTATTCGTGCGTGGTGTGCACTTCCCGCATGCCGGTGGAAAGCACCGGGGCCTTTATGCCGTGGCCGTAGAGGATGTTGCTGTCGGTGCCGCCGCCGGAGGCGGAGGGCTTCATCTTTATGCCTTCTTCTTTCATCGCGGCGGCCACCAGCGGCAGGACGGGGTTGGCCTTATCTATGCGCAGGTTCGGGAATTTCTGCTCCAGGAGGAATTCGTAGCGCGGGATTATCAGCTTCCCCCCGTCCCTGACCTTTATCTTTTTTACGGCGCGCTTCAGGCAGTCTTCCATGTGGCGGGTCTGGCGCCTCAACTTGGCGGGGTCGTGAGAGCGGGCTTCGCCGGAGAGTTCCACCAGCGGCGGCACTATGTTGATGGCGTTGCCGCCGGAGATGAAGCCGATGTTGGCGGTGGTCTCGCTGTCTATGCGGCCGAGTTTCATGCCGGCTATGGCGCTGGATACTACCTTGATTGCGGAGATGCCCTTCTCGGGCGCAACTCCGGAGTGGGCGGCGGCGCCGTAGACTTTGATGTCCAGCTTGTCGGCGGCGGGCGCGCTGGTTATGACGTTCTCGATGCCCTGCTCGTTGTCGAAGATGAGGCCGTAGCGCGCGCGCAGCGAGCCGTAGTCTAGGTATTTGGCGCCCAGCAGCGCCATCTCCTCGCTGATCGTGAAGACGGCCTCGATGGGCGGGCGCGGGATGCGGTTGTCGTCGAGGGTCCTGATGACCTCCAGGATGACGGCTATGCCGGCCTTGCAGTCGGCGCCGAGGATGGTGGTGCCGTCGGAAGTGACGCGGTCCTTGTGCACCTGCGGGCGGACGTCGGCGGCGGGGCCGACGGTGTCCATGTGCGCCGACAGCAGGAACGGCTCCGCGGGCGCGGTGCCGGGAAAGCGGGCTATCAGGTTGCCGGTCTCGCCGCCTATCTTGCGGCCGGCGTCGTCGATGCGCACCTCGGCGCCCATGAACTTAAGCAGGATCGACAGGCGCCGCGCTATGGCGCCCTCTTTGCCTGAAAGGGAAGTGATCTTCGCCAGGTCGCAGAACAGCTGCACCATCCGCTTCTCGTTAATGGCAGGTGTCATAGGACTATTATTTAAATTTTAAAGCGCGTTTACAACGGCTATCGGCCCGGGGCCGCTCCCGGCCCCGTACTGCCGCGCACTGTATTTTGTACAATTACCTTATGAAATTCAAGAAAACTCAGCTGCTGCTGGCGGCGGCCGCGCTGGCGCTCGGCGCCTGCGGCCCTAAACCCGCGGTCAGGGGCCCCGAGCATCAGAGCCAGGCCGCTCCTAAAGTTTACTACGTCAACCCCGAGCCTTATAAGAGCCTGCGGTTCGCGCCGCCACCCGCTCCCGGCTCCCTGGAGCAGCAGGCCGACATCGCCGGCGTGCTGGCCTGGCAGAACAAGCGCACCGAGGAGGATTGCGCCAGGGCCAGGCGCACCGCCGACGAGGATTACGACGCCTTCTGGGGCGGGCGCAGCCCGTTCCCGGAGCCGCCCCCGGCAGAGCTGAAAGAATTCTTCGTGCGCCTCGCCGGCGACCTCGAGGCTTCGCTGGGAAAAATGAAGAAGCGCTACCTGCGCCCGCGCCCGTTCATGGCCTACTCCGAGGCGCAGCCCTGCATCAAGAAGCCTAAGAGCTTTTCCTACCCGAGCGGGCACACGGTCTTCTCCCGCGTCTACGCCCTGGTGCTGGCCGATATCGTACCGGACCGGAAGGCCGAGTTCTTCGCCAAGGCCGACGAGATAGCTCAGGACCGGGTGATAGGCGGCGTGCATTACCCCGCCGACATCGCGGCCGGCAAGGCTTTCGGCGACCTGTATTTTGGAGAACTGCAGAAGTCAGAGGCTTACCGCAGGGACATAGAGCGGTTGCGCGCCCTGCTGGCGAAATAGTCCCGCCGTCGGAAAAAAGATAAAATACCACTATGGAAAAAGACGCTTCATTGGAAAAAACCGCCCCCAAGCCGGCCGACCAGGCCGGGTACCTGCCCCGTGAGACCGAGCCCGCCTGGTGCGCTAAGTGGGACGAGTCCCGGGTCTACCATTACGACCCCGCCGCGCCGCGCGCGGACACCTTCGTGGTGGATACCCCCCCGCCCACCGTCTCCGGCTCCCTGCACGTAGGGCACGCTTTCAGCTACACGCAGACCGACATCCTGGTGCGGTTCCAGCGCATGCTGGGCAAGAACATCTTCTACCCGATGGGCTGGGACGACAACGGCCTGCCCACGGAGCGCCGCGTGCAGAACCTCTTCGGCGTTCGCTGCGAGCCGTCCGTGCCCTACAACCCGGACTATAAGCCCTCAGGCCCGAAAAAGGAACTGAAGGATTACGAGCATATCTCCCGCCGCAACTTCCTGGAGCTCTGCGAGCGGCAGACCGCCGAGGACGAGAAGAATTACGAGGCCCTGTGCCGCCGGCTCGGGCTGTCTATCGACTGGCGCCAGACCTATTCCACCGTAGGGGCCCACTGCCGCAAGACCTCGCAGCTGTCGTTCATAGACCTGCATAAGAAGGGCCACGCCTATACCGCCGAGACCCCCACGCTGTGGGACACCACCTTCCGCACCGCCGTGGCCCAGGCCGAGACCGAGGACCGCGAGGCCAACGGCTTCTTCCACGACCTGAAGTTCGGCGTCGAGGGCGGCGGCGAGTTCGTGATCGCCACCACGCGCCCCGAACTGCTGGCGGCCTGCATCGCCGTCGTGGCCCACCCCGACGACGCACGTTATCAGCCGCTGTTCGGCAAGAAAGCGCTTACCCCCCTCTTCAAGGCCCGGGTGCCGATCATGCCTTCCTTCCACGCCGACCCGGAGAAGGGCACCGGCATCATGATGATCTGTACCTTCGGCGATATCGCCGACGTCCAGTTCTGGCGCGAGCACAAGCTGCCGATGCGCCAGATCATCGGGCGCGACGGCAGACTCGCCGCCGTGGAATTCGGCGCGGAGCTCTTTGACAGCGCCGAGCCCGTGGCCGCCAACGCGGCCTACGTGCAGCTGGCCGGTCTCTACGCCAAGCAGGCCCGCACGAAGGTCGTGGCGCTGCTCAAAGAGGCGGGCGCCGTAGTGGGCGACCCACGGCCTACCAAGCAGGCCGTGAAATATTACGAGAAGGGCGAACTGCCGCTCGAATTCGTGCCGGCTCGCCAGTGGTATATCCGCATCCTGGACAAGAAGGCCGGCCTGCTGGAGCAGGGCCGCAAGGTGAAGTGGCACCCGGACTTCATGCTCAAGCGCTACGAGCAGTGGGTGGAAGGCCTCAACCAGGACTGGTGCGTCAGCCGGCAGCGCTACTTCGGCGTGCCGTTCCCGGTCTGGTATCCCGTCGGCCAGGACGGCGCGGCGGATTACGCCAGGCCCATCCTGGCCCTGCCAGAGGCCCTGCCGGTGGACCCACAGGCCGACTGTCCCCCCGGCTATAAGCCCGAACAGCGCGGCGTCCCGGGCGGCTTCGTGGGCGACCCCGACGTGATGGACACCTGGGCCACCTCCTCGCTCACGCCCATGATCTCCAGCGGCTGGGCCACCGACAAGGACAAGCACGCGCGCCTCTACCCCGCCGACATGCGGCCGCAGGCGCACGAGATCATCCGCACCTGGGCTTTCTACACGATCACCAAGTCGTGGCTGCACGAAGGCTCCGTGCCGTGGCACAACGCCGCCATCAGCGGCTGGGTGGTCAGCCCCGACAAGGGCAAGATGAGCAAGTCCAAGGGCAATACCGTCACGCCCGAGGGCCTGATGCAGACCTATTCGGCCGACGCCCTGCGCTACTGGGCGGGCAAGGCCAAGCTGGGCCAGGACACCGTTTACGACGAGAGCGTGTTCAAGGTGGGCATGCGCCTGGCCACCAAGCTCTACAACGCCTCGCGCTTCGCGATGCTGCAGATGAAGGGGCCGGCCGCGGCCGGGGCCAAGCTCGGCCCCGCCGACATCACAGAGCCGCTCGACCGCGCCTGGGTAAGCCACCTGAAGGGTATCGCGGACGCCTCCCGCGGGGACTTCTCCAATTACGAGTACGCCGCCGTGCTGCTCTATGTGGAGACCGCGTTCTGGGACTTCTGCGACAATTACCTGGAGCTGGTGAAGAACCGGGCTTATTCGGGCGAGCCGAAGGCCGCCCGGTCGGCCTGCGCCGCCCTGGAGTGGACCCTCTCCGTCTTCCTGCGCCTGCTGGCGCCGTTCCTGCCGTTCATCACCGAGGAGGTCTGGAGCGGCTCGTTCGCGGCTTCCTCCGGCCTGCCTTCGGTGCACAAGTCCAAGTGGCCTGCGGTCGCCGAGATGGCCGGCGTGGACGGTGACCTGCTCGTGCTGGATACGGCGCGCAAGGTGCTGGAGGCCGTGCGCACGAAGAAGGCCGCCGAGAAGCGCAGCGTGAAATGGCCGGTGGCTAAACTGGCCGTGGAGTGCGGTCCGAAGCAGGCCGCCGCGCTGAAGCTGGCGCTGCAGGACCTGCTCGCGGCCGGCGCCGTGGCTCCCGCCGGCTTCTCGCTGGCGGAGACCGGCTCCGACGAGAAGGACCCGGCATCCGCCGTGGAGCTGGGCGCCGCGTAAGCCGCGCCCGCTAAATAAAAAAACCGGAGGACTTCCTCCGGTTTTTTTATTGTTCCGTCCGGCTAGCGCCCGCCGCGCCCGCGGCCACTGCCGCGGCCCCGCCCGCCTCCGGACGATCCGCCCCGGCCCTTCTTCTTCCATTCGGTAACCTGCCAGCGGCCGCGCCCCGGCTGGGGCGCTCCGCCGGACGGGCGCTGGTTTCCCGCCTGCTGGGGCTGCCCTTCCAGCGACAGGTCGATCTTGCCCTCTGCTGTGTCCACCGAGGCGATCATAACTTTTACCTTCGTGCCCGGCCGCAGGCCGTTGACGCGCAGCAGGCCTTCGGCGCCGGTGTCGCCGATCATCACGAAGGCCCCGCTGTCGATGACGGTGGTGACCGCGCCGTCCATCACCGAGCCGACCAGCTCCTTGAGCATCTCAGCGCGCATGATGTCCACCGACTTGTGCTCGGCGTCGGAGGCGGCACGCTCGCGCTCGGAGCAGTGGGCGCCGGCCTTGTCGAGCGGCAGCGCGCCGAAGTTCTCTTTCTTGCCGCGCAGCAGCGCCTTCACGGCGCGGTGCGTCATCAGGTCCGGGTAGCGGCGGATGGGCGAGGTGAAGTGCGAGTAGAAGCGCGTGGCGATGCCGAAATGGCCCTGAGACTCCGGCGAGTAGACCGCCTGGCGCATGCTGCGCACCATCAGCGAGTTTATCAGGTTGGTCAGCGGGTGGTTCTCGGCCTGGCGCAGCACGTCCTGCAGGCCCTTCGGGGCGTTGGAACCCTCGATATGCCCCGCGGTCAGGCCCAGCTCGCCCAGCGCGGCCGAGAGCGCCTTCAGCTTGAGCGGGTCCGGCGCGTCGTGGCGGCGGTGCAGGAAAGGCATCTTGGCGTTATAGAGCTCGGTGGCCACGGCCTCGTTGGCCAGCAGCATGAACTCCTCTATCAGGCGATGGCTCTTGAGGCGCGGCCGCAGCGACACGCCCAGCGGGCGGCCGTGCGGGTCCGCGTTGATCTTGTATTCGGGCAGGTTGAAGTCCAGCGCGCCGCGGGCTACGCGCCGGCGGTAGAGCACGTCGGTGAGGGCGCCCATCCTGGCCACCGCTTCCCCTATGCTCTTGTGCACGTCCGGCACCTTGCCGCCGTCCAGCAGGGTCTGGATCTCCTCGTAGGTGAAGCGCCGCCACGAGCGGATCACGGTCTCGGCCAGGCGCCGCTTGAGCACCTTGCCGTTCTTGTCTATATCCATGAAGGCGGACAGGGTCAGCCGCTCCTGGCGCGGCACCAGGCTGCAGAGGTTGTCGGACAGCGCCGGGGGCAGCATGGGCACCACGCGGTCGGGCAGGTAGACGCTGGTGGCCCGGGCGTAGGCTTCCTTGTCCAGCTCTGTGCCGGTCTTGACGTAGTTGGCCACGTCGGCGATGTGCACGCCCAGGCGCAGCAGGCCGTTGCCGAGGTCCTCCAGCGAGACCGCGTCGTCGAAGTCCTTGGCGTCGGCGCCGTCGATGGTGCAGACCGGCAGGTCGAAGAGGATCTCGCGGCCTTTCCAGGCCGCCGGCTCCAGGCGCGAGCCGAAGGCCGCGGCCTGGGCCATCACTTCCTGCGGAAAGACCTCGTTGATGCTGCGGGCGCGCAGGATGGCGTCGATGCGCGCGCGGATGTCTCCGGGCTCGCCCAGGATCTCGGTCACTATGCCCGAGGCGCCGCCCGCGCCTTCGCCGGGCCAGCGCTTGACCTCCAGCACGGCCAGGGCGCCTTCCACCGGCTTGATGCCGGCCGCGAAGCCGCTGACCACCGCCGGCGGCGCGCTGCCTTTTTCCGGGAACAGCGCCCAGACGCTCTTGATCTGGCGCAGCACGCCCACCATGGTGGTGTGCGCGCGCTTGATTACCTTGACGATCTCGCCGGCCAGGCGGCCGGTCTTTTCGGGGCGCACCTTGGCCTGCACCCTGTCGCCGTCCATGGCCAGGTCCAGGCCGCGGCCGCGGATGAAAACGTCGCCTACGCCTTCTTTCTCCGAGAGCAGGAAAGCGAAGTTGCCCTTGTGCTGTATCACGCCCTCCACCAGGGCTTCATGGCCGCCCGCCGCGGGCCGCCGCTCTTGTCTTTTCCAATGTTTTTTCATTTTGTGTCTTTGTCCTTTATCTTAAAACTTCGCGCCCGTTTATCTTCAGGCTTTTGAACCTGGCGTAGGCGCCGGCGGGATCGCCGCCGGCGAAGCCCCCCAGGAAAAATTTCTGGGACGGGAGTTCCAGGTCCGCCGGCACGGCCACTTTCAGCGCCGTGACGAAGTCCTTGCGGTTCAGCGCGTAGGAGACCGTGAACCCGGCGCCGTCCCGCTCGAAGCGCAGCACCTTGAGCTTTTTGGGCAGCGGCACAGGTTTGCCGCCGGGGAGGCAGACCACCGCCAGGCTGTCGTCCTGCCGGCGCGGGCCGTTCTGACGCTGCACCAGCAGCTTCATCACCGCGGAGGCGTTGCCTATCGACGGCCGCGACGAATCCCCGCCCGCCCAGACGCCGTAGGAGAAGCGCTTCATCTGGCCCGGGGGCAGTTTGAAATCCGTCTCCAGGTCTGCCCGCCAGCGCGCGCCCTCCAACTCGCGGGACAGGATCAGCCCGGGCATGTAGCCGTCGGAGGGCTCGTCCCTGGTGTCGTCCTGCCTGGCTGTGAGGTAGTAGTAGAGCCCGTTGCCCTTCAGTTCGCTGCGGCCGTAATCGTCGTTCCAGCCGGTCCAGGTGTCCCAGTCGTCCGCCGCGAAGGCGCCTTTCTGGAAGATGGCCGTGCCCAGGCAGCCCGAGGCCAGCAGCGCGGCCAAGGCCAGCGCGGCTAACGGGAACAGGGAAAATTTTGCGGGCGGTGCGGAGGGGCGCATTATTTCTTCGTGTCCAGCCAGATGGTCACCGGGCCGTCGTTGATTATCTCCACTTCCATATCGGCGCCGAAGACGCCGTTCTTGACCGGTACGCCCTTGCCCCTCAGGCGTTCCGAGTAGTATTCGTAAAGCCGCGCTGCCTCGGCCGGCTTGGCGGCGGCGGTGAAGTCGGGGCGGCGGCCCTTGGAGGCGTCGCCGTAAAGCGTGAACTGGGAAACCACCAGCGCCGAGCCCTTCACGTCCAGCAGGGAGTGGTCGAACTTGCCTTCGGCGTTGGAGAAGATCCTCAGGTGGGCCGTCTTCTCGGCGAGCAGGTCGGCGTCGGCTTCGGAGTCGCCTTCGCCCACGCCCAGCAGCACCACCAGGCCTCGGTCTATGGCGTTATGCACGGCGCCGGTCTTGACGCCGCCTCGCTTCACTCTCTGTATCAGGGCCCTCATGCATCAATTATAGACAATTTATCTTAACCCTCCCATCCAAAATGCTATATAATGAGTTGAAACCGCGCGGCCGCGCCGCGCCTATAAGGAAGGACGCTATGGTAACCGGACTTGTGCTTGTGAAACTTATGCCTGGCAAGGAAAAGCAGGCCCTGGGCAAACTGAAAGGCCTCAAGAGCGTGGTCCACATGTCGGCCGTGTTCGGCCGCTGGGACCTGGTGCTGGACATGGAGACCGACGACCTGCCTCAGCTGTCCAACATCGTAGTGCAGGAGATCCGCTGCATCCCGGGCGTGCTTTCCACCGAGACACTGGTCACGACCTCCCTTTAACGGAGCCTCCTCCGCCCGCCGTTCCGATGCGCCAGGCAATCCTGCTCTCGCTGCTGCTGCTCGCGGCCCCCGCCGGGGCCCAGGTTTTCCTGGGCGCCGAGGTGGGGCCCGACGCTTTCTCGAGAGGCGAGCCGGCCAATCTGGACACGGACGGCGAGGACGCCTTCGCCTGGGCGCTCAGCGCCGAGGTCAGCAGCCCGACGCTGTGCGCGGTGTTCGAGTCCACCGCCCCCGAGCGGGAGATCCTGCGCTGGCTGCGCACGGGCCTCTACCGCCGGGAGCTCGCCGCGCTGCTGCTGCTGTCCGAGAAAAGATCCGTGCCGTTCAAGACCCTGGCCGGCGAGTTGCCCAAGGCGGACGGCCTGCGCGGGCTGGCCAGGCGGCACAAGGCCGACGCCATGGCGCTCTTCGAGGAGGCCGGCCGCCTGAAGGCCGCCGCTGACGCCCGCATGCCGCTCTTCCTGGCCGTCTCCACCTATACCCCCGCGGCGGTGGAAGTCTCTACCGCTCCCCCGGCCCCCCCCGATGCTGAAAAGTAGCCTCGCCCTCCTGCTCGCCCTCGCCGGCGCGGCCGCCGCGCTGAAGGTGCCTCCCGGCGCCTCCGTGGCGGAGCTCGCCCTGCCCGACGGTTTCCGGGTAAAGGCCGAGCTCGCGCTGACGCGGGAGGCGCAGGCCAAGGGCCTGATGTTCCGCGAGTCGCTGGCGCCGGGTTCCGGCATGCTGTTCGTTTTCGGCGAGCCCGGCGTGAAAACTTTCTGGATGAAGAACACCCTGATCGACCTGGACATGGTCTTTCTCGACGGCGAGTTGAAGGTGCTGAAGGTTTTTCACCGGGTGCCGCGCTCTACGGCCCCGGACCAGCCGGAGAGCGAACTGGCCCGCGCCAGCGCCCCCGCCGTCTGCGTGCTGGAGCTGCCGGCCGGCACCGCGCGCGCCCACAAGGTCCGGCCCGGCGCCAGGCTGAAAGCCTCTTTCCCCGCCAAATAAGAACGGCGGGCCCGCGCCCGCCGTCCCTGACGAGCCGCCGCGGCTCCTACCTGAAGAAGTAATAATGCTGCACGCGCCCCAGCCCCTTCACCGGGAAAGGCCCGCTGCTGACGGCGCTGACCGGTATCTCCTGCACCACCTGGCCGGTATGCAGGATGTTGAAGTTGGCCTTCACCACCAGCTTGCCGGCCGGCGCGGCCTCCACCGGCTTTTCCAGCACCAGCGGCGGGAAGCCCGGGCGCGGGTGCACCGATTTGGCCCCGCTCGTATAATTTACCGCGTGGTACTGGCCGTAGAGGGCCGTTGAGAAACGCCGGTTGTCCGCGGCCGTCGGCGCGAAAGTGACCGTGACGGCGCAGGACTGGTGCGGCCCGAGGTTGCTGCCCGTGCAGCCGTCGCCGCTGAGCTTGAACGAGGCCGGGAGCCTGGACTTGTCCAGCTTGAGGTCTTCCCATTCCGAGCCCGAATTGTTGGTGATCCGCAGCACCTGGTCCATGGTATAGCCCTCGGGGACCAGGCCGAAGGTCAGGCGGTTGTTGTACCCGGCCGGGCCGGACCAGTGGTGGTGCCACCACCAGGTGGAGTAGGAATACTTGGAGTTGCCCTTCACCTCGATGTAGCCCTGGTAGGTCATCGCGTTCTCGTCGTTGGAGGGGATCTCGAAGCCTGTGACGTAGTCGCGGACCGCCTTGGGCGAGAAGCGGACCCGGAAGGTGCAGCTCTTGCCGGGGGCGACGGTGGTGTTGCTGCACTTGTCCTTCTCCACGTAGAACGGCGTTTCGTCGTCCATGTTCTCTATCTTGCCTACCTTCAGCGCGGCGTCGCCGATGTTCATCAGGATCACCTGCCGCGCGGCAGTCTCGTACATGTACATGTCGCCGAAGTCGAAAGTGCGCGGCCAGAGGAAGCCGACGGCTTCGGGAACCTTCTTTTCCTGCTGCTGCGGGCCGCCGGCGCTCATCTTGCCGCTTTCGGACTGGGAGCCGCCGCCCGCCATCTGCGGGGAGCCCGCCCCGCCGCCGCCGTGGGAGCCGTAGGCCCCCGCCTCCAGGCTGCGCCCGCCGCCGCCGGAGGCGAAGGCGCGGTCCGTATCCTGTCCGGCGCCGCCGGCGGTGTCGGAGCCGAAAGAGGAGCCGATACCGCGGCTCTGCCGGAGCCCGCCGCCCCCGCCCGACAGGCTGCTGCCGGCCAGGCGGCCGGCCGAGAAGGAACTGCGCTTGCTCCCGAGCGAGCCCGAGCGCGCCGCCGCGTTAACGCCCTGGCGCGAGTAGACTGCCGCGCCCGCGGCCGGCTGCTCCTGACCGGCGCCGCCGCGCGCGGCCGGGTTGGAAATGGTCCGGCCGGCGCCGCCGCCTTCGCTCCCGGCAGCGGCCTCGGCCGCAGCCAGGGCCGCGGGGTCCATGTTGATGTCGTGGTGCATCTGCCGCATGAATTCCTGCAGCGCTTTCTTATCCTTCGGCCTTTTCGAGGCCGGCTCTCCGGCCGGGGCGGCCGTTTCGGCGGAGTAGTTCTCGTTCGCTTTGCGGAACATGTCTATGGAGGAGCCGGCCTGCTGCGGGCTGGCCGCCGGGCCCGAGCCGGGCGCGTACCGCGGTCCGGAGTCGAATTTGAAGTCCGCGGCCTGGCCGGGCGCCGTCGCGGCGTCCTGGGAGGAGCCGCCGGCGAAATAGCCTATACCCACCGCCAGCGCCAAGGTCAGGGCCGCCAGCGGCGCCGCCGCCGTCTTCCAATTTACAGGGTTTCTCTCTTGCATAAAGCCTCCGTGGACGGGGCCCCGCGGCCCCCTGGATTGAGTATACCCCAAAGTCCGCTGGTTTTCAAGGCCGCGTTAGGATACTTATTTATTTTTATAGTAGAATAAATTGCGATGGGTATTTGGGACAACGCCTTCAAGATCCCCGAGCCTCCCGAGCCCACGCCGGAAGAGAAGCTGCTTCTGGACGCGCTGGCGGAGAAGGTCCGCGCGCGCGGGCTGGGCGACGTCGCCGCTTTTGTCGTGGAAAGCACCAGCCCGCTTCACGAGCTCGGGGCGCAGGGCGTCACCTTCATCGAACCCGCCCTGACCGCGTTCTTTAAGAAAGAGGAAGTGGAAAAGTACAGGGCCCTGCTGGAGAACCGCAAGGCCGTCGCGTATTTAGTCACCCGGCTCAACGCCGAAAAACCAGAAAAGGACGACCCCAATGTCAAAAAAAGACCTTGAAATCATCATAGCCACCGACTGCGGCAGCACCACTACCAAGGCCATCCTGATCGAGAAGAAGGGCGACACCTACCGCCAGACTTTCCGCGGCGAAGCCCCGACCACGGTGGAGGCGCCTTTCGAGGACGTCACCAAGGGCGTGCTGAACTCCATCACCGAGGTGGAGGAGCTGTCCGGCCGCAAGCTGCTCGACGGCGAAAAGATCATAACCCCGAATAGCGGCAATACCGGCGCGGACATCTACGTGTCCACCTCCTCGGCCGGCGGCGGCCTGCAGATGATGGTGGCCGGAGCCGTTAAAGCCATGACCGGCGAGTCGGCCCAGCGCTGCGCGCTCGGCGCGGGCGCCATCGTGATGGACGTGCTGGCCTCCAACGACGGCCGCGCCGACCACGAGAAGATAGAGCGCATCCGCCAGCTGCGCCCCGACATGATGCTCCTTTCCGGCGGCACCGACGGCGGCACCGTGACGCACGTAGTGGAGCTCGCGCAGTTCCTGAAGGCCGCGGACCCCAAGCCGCGCCTCGGCGCCTCCTACAAGCTGCCGGTCATCTACGCCGGCAACAACAAGGCGCACGAGAAGATCAAGGAGATCCTGGGCGACCGCACCGCCCTGATCATCACCGAGAACCTGCGCCCGACGCTCGAGCGCGAGAACCTGATGCCCGCGCGCCACAAGATCCACGACATCTTCCTGGAACACGTGATGCAGCAGGCCCCCGGCTACCCGCGCCTGATGAAGATGGTCGGCGCCCCCATCATGCCCACCCCGGCGGCCGTCGGCACGATGACCGAGAAGTTCGCCAAGGCCAACAACTTTAACGTGCTGGCCGTGGACATCGGCGGCGCCACGACGGACGTGTTCAGCGTGTTCAGCGAGGTGTTCAACCGCACCGTCAGCGCTAACCTGGGCATGAGCTACTCTATCTCCAACGTGATGGCCGAGACCGGCCTCGCCAATATCCTGCGCTGGCTGCCCTTCGACATCGAAGAGCAGGATCTCCGCAACCGCCTGAAGAACAAGATGATCCGCCCGACCACGATCCCGCAGACCGTAGAGGACCTGCAGATCGAGCACGCGGTGGCCCGCGAGGCGCTGCGCCTGGCCTTCGACCAGCACAAGGCGCTGGCCGTGGGGCTGAAGGGCGTGCAGCAGGAGCGCTCCATCTCCGACGCTTTCGACCAGACCGCCTCCGGCGCCAGCCTGATCAACGTGATGCACCTGGACTACGTGATCGGCTCCGGCGGCATCCTGGCCCATTCCCCCCGCCGCACGCAGTCGATGCTGATGATGATCGACGCCTACCAGCCCGAGGGCGTGACCCGCATGGCGGTGGACTCGATCTTCATGATGCCGCACCTGGGCGTGCTGGCGCAGATCAGCGAGAAGGCCGCGCTGGACGTGTTCTACCACGACTGCCTCGTGCGCCTGGGCACCTGCCTGGCCCCCAAGGGCCTGGGCAAGGAAGGCCAGCTGATCCTGGAATGGGAAGTGACCGGCTCCGACGGCAGGAAGCAGGCCGGCGAGCTGCGCTTCGGCGACATCCTCCATGTGCCCTTCGACGCCCCCAAGGCGAAGCTGGTGGCCCGCCCGGCGAAGGGTTTCGACATGGGCGCCGGCCCCGGCAATAAACTGGAAGCCGAGATCGAGGGCGGCGTGGTGGGCCTGGTGCTGGACGGCCGCGGCCGCCCGTTCAACCTGGCCAAGGACCACGGCAAGCGCCGCAACGACCTGAACAAGTGGTACAAGTCCATGGGGATGTACCCGGTCTAAGGTTTTTAAGGACAAAAGGAGAAATTTATGGCCCACGCATATACCCCCGGACTTAAAGTAATGCCCTGCACGCTGTTCAGGAAGAAGCGCCTGCTGCCCATCCCCGGCAAGGTGCTGGTGCAGGACGGCAAGGAGGTCGAAGCCACCGACGTGGTTGCCCAGACCGAGCTGCCCGGCAAAGTGTTCCCCATCAATGTCGCCAACCGCCTCGGCTGCATGCCCGAGGAGATCAAGGAGTACCTGCTCAAGAAGGAGGGCGATCCGGTGAAGAAGGGCGAGATCATCGCCGAGAACAAGCCGTTCCTGAAGTTCATGAAGACCGCCATCGAGTCGCCGATCGACGGCACCGTGGACACCATCTCCCACCTGACCGGCCAGATGATGCTGCGCGAGCCCCCGAAGGTGCTGCCGCTGCAGTCCTACGTGAAGGGCCGCGTGGTCGAAGTAACGCCGGAGTTCGGCGTGACCGTAGAGTCCGAGGGCACCTTCATCCAGGGGATCTTCGGCATAGGCGGCGAAGTCAACGGCGAGATCCTGATGGCGGCCAAGAGCCCCGACGAGGAGCTGATGCCGGAAACTCTGACCGACGCCGCGCGCGGCAAGATCGTCATAGGCGGCAAGCACGCCGGCCTCAGCACCATCAAACGCGCCGTAGAATTGGGCGTGAAGGCCATAGTCGTGGGCGGCATCCACGACCGCGACCTGCGGCAGCTGCTCGGCTACGACATCGGCGTGGCCGTGACCGGCACCGAGCAGGTGGGCATCACCCTGATCGTCACCGAGGGCTTCGGCATGATCCCGATGGCCGAGTACACCTTCAAACTGCTGGCCTCGCGCAACGGAGAGAAGGCCTCCGTCTCCGGCGCCACGCAGATCCGCGCCGGCGTCATGCGGCCCGAGATCATCGTGCCCGGTTTCCCGAAGAACGTAACCGAGTGCAAGAAGGACCAGGGCCGCGGCTGGATCGAGCCCGGCGACCCTATCCGCATCATCCGCGAGCCGCACTTCGGCGTGATCGGCACGGTGAAGAGCCTGCCGCCGGAGCTGACCGTCATCGGCAGCGAGAGCCACGCCCGCGTGCTCGAGGTAACGCTTGAGGGCGGCGAGGTGATAGTGGTACCGCGCGCCAACATAGAAGTACTGGAGAAATAAGCGCGTCGGCGGCCGGGGCGCTCAGGCGGCCCGGCCGCTTTCATTATATGGCGAAAAAACACAGGAAAGAGCGGGGCCACGTTGCTCCCGGCGCCGGGGCGGCCGCCGCGGCCGCGGACCGCTTTCCCGCCTGGCTGGCCTGGCCGGTCGTGGGCGCCTGGTTCGTTTTTGTCCTCAAGAGCTACTATTCCCGCTACCCGCTCAACCTGGGCAGCCTGGCCGCCCTGCTCTCTCCCGGCCAGTACACCGAGGGCCTGTTCTCCGTCCTGCCCGGGCACGCCCTGACGCTGCTGGCCGCGGCTTTTTTCTTCTTCGCCTGCTTCGGCCTCGGGCGCGCCGCGCTGCGCGCCGCGGGTTTCGCCTTCTCCGGCGCCCTCGAGGAGGTTTCCCTCTCCTGCGGCGCGGGGCTAGGACTGCTGGCCGCCTACGTGTTCGCGCTGGCGGCCTTCAAGCTCCTCTATCTCTGGCCCGTGGCCGTTTTCCTGGCGCTGGCCGCGGGGCTGGGCCTTTACCAGCTGCGCGCGGCGCCGCCGGCACCGGCGGAGGGCGGGGCCGCGGCATTAGGCCCGTTGGACCTGGCCGCGCTGGCCGCCCTGCTGCTGGCCCTGCTGCTGAACCTGGCCGGGGCGCTGAGCCCCGAGATCTTTTACGACGCGCTGGTCTACCACCTGGCGGTGCCGAACTACTGGGTCATCAGGCACGGCTTCGAGCCGATGCCTTACAATTTTTACTCCAACCTGCCGTTCACGCACGGCATGCTGTACGCCGCAGGCCTGCTGCTGAAGGGCTCCTCGCTGACCAAGTTCATCAACTACGGAGCGGGCGCCCTGACCGTCCTGACCGTGCTGGCCCTGGGCGCGCGCCACTTCTCGCTGCGCGCCGGGCTCTGGGCCGCGCTGATCTTCTACACGGTGGCCCACGCGATGTTCGCCTCCTGGTCGGCCGGCACCGAGGCCCTGCTGACGCTGTTTTCCATGCTGGCCCTGTACTGCGCCCTGAACCGGAAGGAAGGCGAATACCGGTGGCTCTGGCTGGCGGCCTGCTTCTGCGGCCTGGCCATGGGCGTCAAGTATACCGGGCTCTTTACGTCCGTCGGAGTCATGCTGCTCTACGCCTGGTCCGACAGGAACCGGCCCGCGGCCGCGCTGCGCAACCTGGCCCTCTTCACGCTGATAGCCGCCGTCTTTACCGGCCCGTGGCTGGTGAAGAACTGGCTCTACACCGGCAACCCGGTGTTCCCTTTCGCGCTGAAGCTCTTCGGAGCTGGCGCCACAGCGGACCCGCAGAAACTCACCGAGTTCGCCGGCCACGCGGCGCAGATAGGGCCGCTGACGCCCAAGAACTGGCTGCTCACCCAATGGCGGGTCACCATGGGCCAGGTGCCGAATTCAGAGTACTTCACGCCGCTCTTCCTGGCGCTGCTGCCGGTCGCCTTCCTGCTGGCCGCGCCCGCCGGCCCCGCGCTGGCGGGGCTTTGGGTCTTCTTCCTGGCGTGGTGGCTGGGCTGGTCTGTTTCTTCCACGATGGTGCGCTTCCTGATGCCCGCCTATCCCGCGGCGGGCCTGGTCCTGGCCGCCGCCCTCTTCTCGCCCGGCCACCGGGCGCTCAAACTGGCGCTCAAGGCCGCCGCCCTGGGCGTCTGCCTGGCCGCCCTCTACGTCTCCGCCCTCATCTTCTACACGCAGGGGCGCTGGCGCCCTGTCGCCGGGGCGGTCCCGGCCGAAGAGTACCTGGCCCATACGCAGCCCACCTATCCTTATAGCTGCTACGCCGGCATCAAGTTCATAAATGAACAGACCGGTCCCGGGTCGAAGACGCTGATGATAGGGGACGAGAAGAGTTTTTATTTCAAGAAGGATTTTATAGTCAGCTCGGTTTACGACCGCACCGCCATAGTGGAGTACGCCGCGGCCGCCAAGGACGGCGACGACCTCTACGCCCGCCTGCGCGGAGACGGCGTTACCCATGTCCTGTTCAACACCGCCGACGCCATCCGCCTGGGGCGCGAATACCGGATGTTCTATTGGGACGCCCGCGTCCGCGCCGCCTTCGACAGTTTCTGGGCCCGGCACGCGCGCAGCGTCTACGCCTTCGAGGAGGCGCAGGGCGGCCGCGTCTTCAACCGGGTGGAAGTTTACGAGCTGCTGGACCGGCTCCCCCCGGGAGTTCCCCCCGCGTTCAACCCCGTGAAAGAGATAGTCATGAAGACCCTGGACGCCCGCTAGCCCCTTCCCGCCTTTCTCCTTGCCCGCAAAGCGGCATAAAGTGTATATTATTGTCAGTTATGTTAAAAACACGACTTGCTATCGCCGTATTCTCCGTCTTTTTTGCGGCCTCTGCCGTTTCGGCCGCTACTCCCGCCTCCCAAAAAACTGTCCCCGTGAAGCCGGACTTCTCCGGCTTCGAAGCCAAGGACATGCCCTATGACAAGGGCGAGGCGGTTCTGCTCTCCTGGCCCGCCGGCCCCGCCGACGTGCCCGGCGCCGTCTACCAGGTCTACGCCGCCTCCGGTAAAGACTGGACCAAGGTGGAAGAGTTCCCCGCCGAGAAGAAGCTGGCGGCCGACGTGGAGCTGCCCTTCTGGGCCTGGGACCGCCACGCCAAGCTGCACGTGGTGCAGCTGGACATGCCCGCCCTGTTCCAGGACTTCAAGATCGGCAACGAATACAAATTCAAGGTGAAGTACGTCAACGGCAAGGAGACGGCCGAGAGCTCCGAGCTGCCCGCCGCGCCCAAGCCGAACCTCTTCAACCTGGCCCGCCTGAACAACCTGCTGCTGCTGATCGTGACGACGATCGTCTTCTTCTGGACCGTCTCGCACGCCAAGCGCAAGGGCGGCCTGTTCATCCGCCGCATAGCCGGCCTCGACGCCATAGACGAAGCCGTGGGCCGCGCCACCGAGATGGGCCGCCCGATCTTCTACTCCACCGGCATCGGCTCCATGAGCGCCGTGCCCACGATCGCTTCAACCTCCATC
The DNA here is from genome assembly GCA_028688015.1 of Elusimicrobiales bacterium. Lineage (GTDB taxonomy): Bacteria > Elusimicrobiota > Elusimicrobia > Elusimicrobiales > UBA9959 > UBA9959. The sequence goes on from JAQTZB010000001.1 coordinate 206,334, forward strand.
CTCTCCGAGGTGGCCAAGAAAGTCGCCGCGCACGACACGCAGCTTAAGGTGCCGCACTTCGACCCCATCGTGATGACGGTGTCCAAGGAGATCGTGAAGCAGGCCTACATCGAGGTCGAGCGCCCCGACTCCTACCGCGACGATATCAACTTCTTCGTCAGCCAGGACCAGTTCTCCTTCGCGGCTTCCGTGGACGGCATGATCCACCGCGAGAAGCCGGCCGCCTGCTTCTTCATAGGCCACTTCATGGCAGAGTCGCTGCTGCTGGCCGAGGTCGGCGCAACGACCGGCGCCATCCAGATCGCCGGTACCGAGCAGGAGTCGCAGCTGCCGTTCTTCTTCACCTCCTGCGACTACACGCTCATCGGCGAGGAGCTCTACGCCGCCGGCGCCTATCTGTCCAAGGAGCCGATGCTGCAGAGCACGCTGAAGGTGCAGGACTTCGGCAAGGCCTTCGTGATGTTCTCCATCGTCGCGGGCTCGGCGCTCGTGCTGGCCGGCACCTGGTTCAAGATGGATACGCTGCTCACGGTGGTCAAGCACCTCTTCAAGGCTTATTGATATGACATTGATCAAAAAATACATACCGCTGGCTATCTGCTTCGTCGTCGGCATCCTGACGCTGAGCTCCTACTACGTTCCGACCCAGGCGTCGGAAAAGTACGTGGAGACCATGAACAAGTGGGAGAACATCGTGGCCGGCTTCGCGTTCCTGCTGGGCCTGTTCAGCCTGTTCTTCTCGCACACCCGCAAGATCACCCGCCGGGTGGACGGCTGGGGCTACAGCCTCTTCGTCTTCGTCGGGTTCCTGGCCATGGTGGTTCCCGCCATCGTCAGCAACGGCAAGCAGATGGTCGGGACCGACCTGACCGGGCTGGGCTGGGGCTACCGCTTCCTGTTCAACGCCCTCTCCGGAACGATGTTCTCGGTACTGGCGTTCTACATCGTCTCCACCGCGTACCGCGCGTTCCGCATCAAGTCGGCGCAGGCCGGCGTGCTGTTCGCGGCGGCCATGGTGCTGATGCTCGCCAAGGTGCCGCTCGGCCAGATGATCTGGGAGAAGCTGTTCGGCTGGACCGGCGCCTGGGATATCTCCCAGATAGGCCAGTGGCTGATGGACGTCCCGGTGGTGGCCGGCAAGCGCGGCATCATGATGGGGCTCGCGATCGGCGGCATCGTGACTGCGCTGAAGATCATCTTCGGCATCGAGCGCCAGTACATGGGTAAGGACTAAACCATGAAAAACTTTATCGAAAAACTCCTGAAAATAGACCGGCGCCTGATCTTCCTGGCGCTGACCATCCTGCTGGTGTTCCCGATCGTCAGGCCCCTGGGCCTTCCGAACAAGAACATCGGCACCGAGGTGAAGGCCCTCTACGACAAGATCGAGAGCCTGCCCGCGGGCTCCTTCATCATGCTGTCGCTGGACTACGACCCGGCGACCCGCCCCGAGCTGCACCCGCAGGCGGTGGCGGTCATCAAGCACGCCTTCCGCAGGGACCTGCGCATCATGATCCTGACGCTGAACGCCGGCGCTACCGGCCTCATCGACGAGATCGGCGAGCGCATTCCCAAGGATATCGCCCCGACCAAGAAGTACGGGACCGACTACGTGATCCTGCCCTACCAGCCCAATCCGGCGGCCGTGATGACGCAGGTCGGCATGGACATGTACCAGATCTACGACAAGGACCGCGACGGCGCGCTGCTCAAGGAGATGCCGGTCATGAGGGGCATCCGCAGCGCCAAGGATATGCAGCTCGGCATGTGCATCACGGGCACGGCCATGCTGGACTACTGGATCGCCTACACGGCCGACAAGTTCAAGATCCCCTTCGCCGGCGGCACCACCGCCGTCAGCCAGATGGGCTACGCCCCCTACCTGCAGACCGGCCAGCTGAAGGGCCTGCTCGGCGGCATGAAAGGCGCGGCCGACTACGAGCTGCTCATCGGCGAGAAGGAAAAGGGCACCGCCGGCATCGACGCGCTCAGCCTCGCCCACATCATGGTCATCGCGCTGATCGTGGTGGCCAACATCATGATGCTCTGGCTCAAGTACCTGTAATTTAGGAGAAACTATGTCTGAAACGATGTTCATCTTCGGCGGGTGGGTGGCGGCGGGCCTTACCATCTTCCTGTTCAGTTTCCTGTACAAGGACAACCCGTTCTTCAAGACGGCGGAGCACCTGTACCTCGGCGCGGGCATGGGCTGGGTGTTCCAGACCGTGCTCTTCCAGACCTGGATCCCCAAGGTCTGGGAGCCGCTGACCAAGCAGGGCGATTGGACCGTGCTGGTCCCCACCGTGCTCGGCCTGACGCTGGTGACGCAGTTCTTCCCCCGCGTCTCCTGGATGTCGCGCTACGGCTTCACCTTCATCATGGGCTACGGCTCGGGCCTGGTGATCCCGCTGACCATCTCCACCGACCTGCTCAAGCAGATCGGCGGCACGATGGCGCCCTTCATGGTCTCCGAGGTCACGCGCGCCAACGCCTGGTCGCTGGTCAACGGAGCCATCGTCGCGGTGGGCTTCATCTGCGTGCTGTTCTACTTCTTCTTCTCTGTCGAGCATAAAGGCGCTGTCAAGAAGGCTTCGAATATCGGCATCTACTTCCTGATGCTCTACTTCGGCGCGGCTTTCGGCAATACCGTGATGGGCCGCTTCTCGCTGCTCTACGGGCGCTTTGACGACCTGTACAAGTACTCGGCGCCCAAGTATTTCTACGCCACGCACGTCATCCTGGCGGCCCTGGTGATCTACTTCATAGTGGACCACTTCAGGACCCGCAAGCCTGCCGTCGAGGAAGAGGCCGCCTGAGACCCTTTCGCTAAGGCGCAAAAAAGGCGGGCCGGTTAACCGGCCCGCCTTTTTTTGTTCCCCGCCCTTTACTTTATTATCTCTATCTTGGCTTTCTGCTTGAGCTCGGCGGCGAGCGCCGGCAGCTGCTTGGTTATGGCCTGGTTCAGCATGGCGGTCTTGATGTCGGCCTTGATCTTCTCGTACTCGGCGGGCACGCCGGGCTTGAGCTCCTCGACCTTGAAGATGCTGAAGCCGTTGCCGGTAGGGAGGACCTTGCTGAACTGGCCGGCCTTCAGCGCGAAAAGCTCCTTCTCTATCTCCGGCAGCAGCATGCCGCGGGAGATGTTGCCCAGGCTGCCGTTGTTCCTGCGCAGGTTGGCGTCGGCGGACTTGACGCTGGAGAGCTTTGCGAAGTCGGCGCCGACCGAGGTCAGCAGCTCGTAGGCGTCGTCGGCCTCGGCCTTGGTGTTAACGAAGATCTGGCTGAGCTTCACGGACTCGGGCGTGCCCAGCTTGTCCTTGTTCTTGTCGAAGAAGTCTTTGGCGGCCTCTTCGGTAATGGCCAGCTTCCGGGCCGTGATTACGGTATTGCGCACCACCAGCTGGCGGCCGATGAGGTCGCGCAGGTCCTTCGTGGACCAGCCGACCGATTTAAGGTTGGCCTCGAAGGCGGCCTTGTCGGCGTAGCCGGCGGCCAGGCTGTTGAAGCGCTGGTCCACCTCTTTCTGGTCGGCTTTGATCCCGAGGCGCTCACCTTCGGCCAGCAGGAGCTTTTCGTCGATGAGCTCCGTCAGGCCCTGGGCGGCGTACTGCCACCAGAGTTTCTTGGTGAGTTCTTCCTGGGCGATTTTCTGGCCGTTGATGACGGCCACCGTGCCGCTTTTGTCGGCGGCGTGGCCGGTGGCGGTCATCGCCAATAGGGCGGCTGCGAATATGGTCTTTTTCATGTGACTTCCTCCTGTTACTTTTTAATCAAAACCGTCTGAGTCGGGTAGGCCAACTCCGCCCCGGCCGCTGCCAGGCCTTCCAGCGCGCCCAGCAGGGTCTTCTCATGGGCGGCCATGTAGGCGGTGTAATCCGGCTCGCTGAGGTAGTAGACCGTTTCGAATTCCAGCGCGAACTCGCCGTAATTGGCCAGGTTGCAGCGGTCGAACTCGGCCTTGGGCACCGCCTGTACGGCTTTCTTCATGACTTCGGGGACCCGCTTGAGCACTTCCGGCTTGGTGCCATAGACCACGCCGGTCTTGAAGACGACGCGGCGCTTGGTGAGGTCCTGGTAGTTGCGGATGCGCGAGCCGAGCAGGTTGGAATTGGAGATCACCACGATCTCTCCGGACAGGCTGCGGATGCGGGTGGACTTGAGGCCGATGTGCTCGATGGTGCCGGAGATGGCGTCGGACACAATGAAATCTCCCACGGTGAAAGGCTTGTCGAGCAGGATTACGAAGAAGTTGAACAGGTCGCCCAAAATGGCCTGCGCGGCCAAGGCCACCGCGACGCCGCCGATGCCAAGGCCGGCGAGCACGGCCGAGATGTTGACGCCGAGGTTGTCCAGCACGAACAGGACGGCTGCGATCCAGACCATGGCGCGCATGATGACCTGGGTGCTGTTGACCACGGAGGTGCGCGCGGCGCCCTCCAGCTCGCGCTTGGCGGCTATCTTGTTGACCCAGTAGGAGAGCAGGACCTGGACTATGGTGATGGCGCGGTAGGTGAAGACCAGGAGCAGCAGGATCTTGAGGCCGCGGTCGAAGCCGGCGCTTCGCGTCAGGTAGCGGCTGGCGATGAAGAAGGCCACCAGCTGGTACTCTAACCACTGGAACTTTGAGATCAGGGCGATGGCTAGGTCGTCGAGGTCTGTCTCGGTCTTCTCGGCCATGGCCTTCAGGCGGCCGATGCCCATGTTCTTTACGATATAGAGCAGCGCGAGCGCCACGCAGAAGGCCGCCAGCGCGTAGGCGTAGGCCGTCGGGGTATTCCCCAAAATGATGCTGTAATCGAACCAGTTCTGTATCCGTTCCATATCCCAATTATAAAACATTCCCGCCCCCCTGTGGAAATCAGCGCCGCGAGATGCCCAGTCGGGGGCCGGGCGGGGAGGGGCCCCTGGCTCCTGGGCAGAGGGAAACCGTTGCGCGGTTTCCCCCCGCCCTTTGGGAAATTAAGGGCGGGGCCCCCCCTTCCCCAAAGTCGCCAGGAACCCCTCCCCGCCCGTCCCCCTCCGTTTGCTTGTCAGTCTATACCAAGCGAGCAACCAGCGGAGACCGCAGGGGGTAGGGTTAGCAAAACCCTCATGAGGAGGAGTCTTGCGTAAGCGCCGACGACGAATGCGGAGGGGAGGCCACGGTGTGGCCGACCCGCGTTTTGCGTTCCTCCCCCCTGCGGTAGGCCGCCACCCACGAGCGTCCTCGCATGCAGGGAAAATAAGAAAGCCGGCTTTTGGGCCGGCTTTCTTAATGCTTTGGATTACGATTATTTGTAGTGGCGGCGGAGCTTTTTCTTGTCCACCTGGGCCAGCTCGAAGTCCTGGGTCATGATCAGGGCCTTCTTGGGGCAGGTCTCCACGCACTGGGCGCAGTACACGCAGTGGTCGAGCTTCATGATGCAGTCGAACTTCTTCTTGGCCGGGACCGCGGGCTGGCCCTCGACGGGTGCCGGGGCCGGCGGCTGTTCGGCGGACAGCGGGATCTCTATGGCCTTGGCCGGGCAGACGCGCACGCACATCTGGCAGCCGATGCACAGCGCGGAGTTGAAGTCGATGCGGCCGCGGAAGTTGGGCATCGGCTGGGCCGGGGTGAACGGATAGCTCGACGTGGCGGGCTTTTTGAAGAGGTGCCTGATGACTTCGCTGAAGACTCTTGCGGGTTTTTGCATGGGGTTAGCCTACCTTGTACTTGAGGAAGATGTCGAAGAGCACCTGGGCCATGGCCACCGGGGCCAGGTACTTCCAGCAGAAGTTGATCATCTGCTCAATGCGGATGCGGGCCATCAGCACCTTCAGCAGCGCCAGCAGGAAGGTGACGAACAGCGTCTTGCCCAGGAACACCGCGATCGCCGCCCAGCCGGTCTGGCCGAGCGCGCCGCCCAGGAACACTGCGTTGAGCAGCGCCGCGCCGACCACCAGTTCCATGTCGACTGCGAGCAGGAAGAAGTTCAGCAGGCGGCCGGAATATTCCGTGAACTGGCCGCCGACGATCTCGTTCTTGGCGTGCGGGATGTCGAAGGGCATGCGCTCCAGCTTGCCCTGCAGCGCTATGATGGCCGCCAGGAAGCCCAGCAGCTGCGCCGGGATCAGCGACGGGTGCGTGGTGAAGAAGGCCGCTATCTCCGAGATGTTCCAGGTGCCCGCCAGGATGGCCGGGCCTATCAGCGACAGCATCAGCGGCACTTCGTAGGCGAAGAGCTGCGTCAGCACGCGCATCGAGCCCACCGTGGAGTAGGGGCTCGAGGAACTCCAGCCGGCCAGGAAGAAGGTCACCGTGGGGATCGTCAGCAGGTAGATCACGGCTATCAGGTCGCCCTGGAAGGAGAACAGCGCGGTCGCGCCGACCGGGATGGAGACCATCGCCGTCATGACCGCCGCCAGCGCGAAATACGGCAGCAGCCGGAACATCGCGTTGTCGGCCTCGTCGGGGACGATCACTTCTTTAGCCATCAGTTTTATGAAGTCCGCCAGCGGCTGGAACCAGGGCGGGCCCATGCGGTTCTGCATCACCGCGCAGAGCTTCCGGTCCACCCACTGCAGGAACAGGCCGTAGACGGCCAGGAACAGGAAGCCCGGGAACACTATGATTTGTGCGAGAGGAAGTATTGCGTCCATTATCGTATCCTTATGAGAGCTTCGAGAAGTCCACGCCGCGGCGCTTGTACTGCTCAATGCTCATCTTGCGCAGCTCTTCCCAACCGTACACCTGCTTGCGGCCCTTCTTGGGGTCCCAGACCACGGTGCGGTCGGTGCAGGACATGCACGGGTCGATGGCGGCGATCACGAGCGGCACGTCGGCCAGCCAGCCGCCCTCGAGCATGTACTGTACGCTCTGCAGGTTGGCCAGGGTCGGGGCGCGCACTTTGAGGCGCTCGGGTTTGTCGGTGCCGTTGGACTTCAGGTAGTGGATGTCCTCGCCGCGGGGCGCTTCGTAATGGTTCACGCACTCGCCGGGGGCGATGCGCATGTTCACCTTCACCGCTATGGGGCCCTCGGGCAGGTTGTTGAGGACCTGCTTTATCATCTTGTAGGACTCCACGAGTTCCAGCGCGCGCACCACCAGGCGGCCGAAGACGTCGCAGGTCCCGTGGGTTATGCACTTGAAGTCCAGCTCGTTGTAAAGCAGGTACGGCTCGTCCTTGCGGACGTCGCGGGCGAGGCCCGAGGCGCGGGCGGTCGGGCCGACGGCGCCGCGCTCTATGGCGACGTCGAGCGGCAGCTTGCCGACGTTAGCGGTGCGGGCGGCTATGGTGGGTTCCTCGAGGGCCAGCTTGATGTAATAGTTGGTGCGCTCGATCAGGTAGTCTATGCGCTTGATGACCCCGGCCTTCTGCTCGGCCGAGATGTCGCGGCGCACGCCGCCCAGGGTGTTGATGGAATAGTGCACGCGGTTGCCCGAGAGCAGCTCCAGGCAGTCCAGCACCTGCTCGCGGTCGCGCCAGGTGTACATGAACAGCGTCTCGAAGCCCATCTCGTAGCCGGCCACGCCCAGCCACAGCAGGTGGCTGTGCACGCGCTCCAGCTCGGCGAACAGGGTGCGGATAGCGAGCGCCCGCTTGGGCGTCTCGCACTTGGCCAGCTCTTCCACGTTGGTGATGTAGGTGGTGGTGTGCGAGTGGGAGCAGATGCCGCAGACGCGCTCGATGAGGTACAGGTTCTGGATATAGGTGCGGTTCTCTGCGGCCTTCTCCATGCCGCGGTGGTTGTAGCCGAGGTTGATGCCGGCTTCGGTGATCTGCTCGCCCTCGAGGACGAGCATGAAGTTCTCGGGTTCTTTCAGCGCGGGGTGCTGGGGCCCGAAGGGTACGGTTATCTTTGACATGTTATTTGGCCTCCGGTTTGAAAAGCGGGTTCTTGGCCAGGTAGTCCTCGACCTTCCAGTCCTTGCGCAGCGGGTACTCGTCCTTAGGGAAATCCTCGTCGAGCGGGTAGCGGCGGCCGGGCGGGAGCCCTTCCACCTTGATACCCAGCATGTCCTCGAGCTCGCGCTCGTAGGACAGGGCGCCGGGGAAGGTCTTGAGCACGCTGGGGATGACGGGGGCGGTGCGGGGCGTCTTCACCTTTATGTTGACCAGCATCTTCGTGTCGGTCACATGGTAATAGGCGCCGAGGTTCTCCCCCTCGTCGAACCCCGTCACCGTGGCGAGGTGGTCGAAACCCTGCCGCTTGAGCCAGGCCATGACTTCCGGCAGGCGGGCGGTCTCAATCTCGGCCCAGACGCGGTTCTTGCGGCGGACTTCGGCGGAGGCGCCCTTGAACTCTTTCTCGAGGGCGGCTTTCATCTGCTCTTCTTTTTCAAATTCGCTCATGGGTGGCTCCTTCTTATTTGGACGCGGCTTCCACGCTCTGGATCATCTTCACGACGCCGTCGATGATGGCCTCGGGGCGCACCGGGCAGCCGGGGATATAGACCGAGACCGGCAGCACCGAGCTGAGGCTGCCGGGCACCACGCCGTAGCAGCCGTCGAACACGCCGCCGGAGCAGCCGCAGGCGCCGATAGCCATCACGAATTTGGGCTCGGGCATCTGGTCGTAGATGGTCTTGAGGCGCTTGGCCTGCTGGCGGGTGATCGGGCCGCTGACCACCAGGACGTCCGCGTGGCGCGGCGTGGCCTTCAGCAGGATGCCGAAGCGCTCCACGTCGTACTTGGGCGTCAGCGCGTCCACGATCTCGATGTCGCAGCCGTTGCAGGCCCCGGAGTTGAAGTGCAGGATCCAGGGGGACTTGAGCAGGGACCAGGTTATCAGTTTGTCTATGGTTTTCATGTGTTATCCCACGAAGAGTATGGCCAGGATCACTATCACCGCGGCCGCGTACGCCACCACCAGCTCGATGCCGGCGGACAGCGGGTTGAAGCTCCAGGTGGCGAGCATCAGCCCGGCCACGTGCAGCAGCGTGAAGAAGATGGCGAACGGGAAGAAGCCCTGGTAGTCGGGGATGGCCTTGGCCTGGTCCACGGGGACGTCTTCGCCGCAGCCGTAGGCCTTGTGCTTGGCCGAACCCGCCACGCGCGCCGCCTTGGTGGAGAGCGGCGAGAGCGCCAGCGACAGCCCCATCACGAAGAGCAGCGAGACCGCGAAAGTTACCGGAGGGAAGAGGAGTATGTCCATGGCGTTATCCTTTGAGGCTGTCCAGCTTCCAGATGTCCGCCGAGTGGTGCAGGCGGAAGTTCTTGACCAGCAGCGCCAGGCCGGCGGCCACGACGACCACTTCGATGACGATCATCGTGATCAGCAGCGCCTGCGCGTAGACCAGGTTGTTGGCCAGCGCGCCTGCCGAGATCAGCGCCAGCATGGCGGCTTTGGAGACGATCTCCAGGCCGATGAGCTGCCGCACGATGCTGCGCGAGACCAGCATGCTGTAGAAGCCGATGAACATTATCAGCGCGATGGAATACCATTCGTAGGCGAAGTGGCTCATTTCTCGTTCCTCCTGGGGAAGACCGACTTGATGACGAACACGCCGGCGGCGAGCATCAGCACCTGGCCGAGCAGGTCCGGGCGGCGCAGGTCCCACAGCGCGAGGCCGATGGTCCCCCCGCCGGTGCCGGGGCGGGCCCAGGCGGCCAGCTCGTTGAAGAACGGCGGCAGGTAGAACCAGCCGGCGATCCCGAAGATGGCGAACGCCAGCGGCAGCGCGTAGAAGCGCGCGCGGCTCTCGGGCGCCTTCTCCTCGGCCTGGCGGACCAGGCTGACCGCGCCGATGAACAGCACGGTGATGAGCCCGGCGCAGACCGACAGCTCGAAGACGCCCGCCCACGGGGCGCCGTACTCGAAGAACAGCAGCGACACGCAGACGCTGACCAGCGCCAGCATGATGGCCGAGGTCAGCAGCTTGCGCGACATCACGGCCCACAGCGCGAAGAGCGCCGTGGCTACGAAGAGGAGGTAGCGGTAGTCGTTCATCATAAGATTATCCTTTCAGCCACCACTTTCACGTAGGTGTAGAAGTAGGGGAACAGCAGGCCGAGCGCCACGATGACGGCGCTCATCAGCACGGCCGGCGCCAGCAGCGGGGCGGACACCTCGGCCGAGCTCTTCGCGGCGGCCGACTTTTCGCCGAAGAAAACCTTCTTCTGCATCACCATGAAGTAGGCCAGCGTGACGATGGAGAACAGCAGCGCCAGCACGGCGTAGCCGCGCAGGCCGGACTCCCACAGCGCCAGGATGATAAGCAGCTTGCTCCAGAAGCCCGACAGCGGCGGGACGCCCGCGGTGGACAGCAGCGCGATGACCGAGGTCCAGGAGGTCCAGGGCATCGGGTGCTCCATGCCGCCCAGCTTGTCCATGTCGGTGGTGCCGGCCGCCTTCTCGAGGCTGGCGCTGTTGAGGAACAGCACGGTCTTGAAGGTGGCGTGGTTGAACAGGTGGAACACGGCGCCCATGATGGCCAGCGGCGTGCCGAGGCCGGCCGCGAGCACGATGTAGCCGACCTGGCTGATGCTGGAGAAGGCCAGCATGCGCTTGAAATCCTTCTGCTTCAGCGCGGCCAGCGCGCCGACCGCGATGGACAGCAGGCCCAGGAACATCAGCATCTCGGACAGCGCCTGCGCTCGTCCGTCGAAGAAGCGCAGCAGCGTGGCCAGCTTGACGATGGCGTAGACGCCGGAGATCTTGGTGACGATGCCGGCCAGGTGGGCCGACACGGGGGCGTAGGCGCCCTGGTAGGCGTCGGGGGTCCAGGTGTGGAACGGCACCACGCCGGACTTTATCACGAAGCCCAGCAGCAGCAGCGCCGCGCCGAACGTGACCGGACCGGCCGGGATGTCGGAGGCCATGAAGATGCGCAGGTTCTCGTAGGAGAGGCTGCCGAGCGTCAGCATCAGCACGGACAGACCGACGATGATCAGGGCCGAGGCCGGGAAGGTCAGGAAGAAGTACTTCAGCGCGCCCTCTATGCCGCCGGAGGTTTCGTCGGTGGTGATCAGCGCGAAGGAGGTCACGGCCAGGACCTCTATGAAGACGTACAGCGTGAAGAAGTCGGTGGTCGTCACCACGCCGGTCATCGCCGCCACGGAGACCAGGATCAGCGAGTAGTAGGCCGGCCGGTTGGGCATGTTGTCTTCGGCGTACCACGCGGAGAAGAAGGTCACGCAGAAGCCGACCAGGTAGACGGCCCCCACGAGCAGCAGCGACAGCCCGTCGCCCGGGAGGTCGGCGAAGCCGCCGCTCACCATCGAGGGCCGCAGCGAGAGCCACAGCAGGTTAACGAGCCCGGCCAGCAGCGTCACGCTGGCCAGGATGTCGGCCAGCTTGGCGCGGTAGCGCGCCGCGAAGGGAATGAGTACCGCCGCGAACAGCGGGATAAGGAGATAAGCCAGAAGTCCCTTGTCCATTATTTAAGTCCTCCGTTGCCTGCGGCGAGCAAGATGTAGACCAGGGCGCCCGCCAGCGTCAGGGCCATGTAGAGCGGGTAGGAACCGTTGTGGAAGCGGCTCGCGCTCCCGCCGAAGAAGCCGGCCGTCCGGCTCGGCAGCGTGTCGATGACCCAGTCGAAGGCGCGGTCGATCTTGAACAGGACGTAGGAGACCGGCGGCACGACGCGGTCCATGCCGACCTCGTAGAGGTCGAAGGCGCGGCGCTCGGCCAGCGCGAAGGTTTCCTTCAGCACCGGCGCGTAGTGGATGTGGTCGGACGCCTTGCTGGCCTTCCCCCCGCCCGCGGCCAGGCCCAGCATGTGGTTGATGACGGCGGCGAGGATCACTATGACCGACACGAAGTAGAGCTTGTCGGGATGGAAGCCGCTCAGCCTGGGAACCACTACGTTGAGCGCCTGCATCGAGGGCGTGATGAAGTTGTCTATCGGGAACTGCGCCCCGAAGCCGAACAGCAGGCAGACGCCGGCCAGGACGGCCATCGGCAGCAGCATCGAGAACGGGGCTTCCTTGACGTCCTTGAGGTTTTCCGGCCTGTCGCCGAAATAGACCGCATGGCCGAGCTTCAGGAACGAGGCCAGCGTCAGGAACGAGCCGAGCTCGGCCGCCCAGAAGAAGACGGAGTAGCCGGTGTCCAGCGTGCCCTTGTAGACGAGCTCCTTGGAGAAGAAGCCGTTGAGCGGGGCTATGCCGGAGATGGCCGCCGCCGCGATGATGAAGGCTAGGCCGGTCAGCGGCATGGCGCGGAACAGGCCGCCCAGCTTGGACAGGTCTCCGGTGCCGGCCTGGCGCTCTACCGAGCCCGCCGTCATGAACAGGCAGGACTTGTAGGTGGCGTGGTTGATCATGTGGAACAGGCCGCCGGCGATGCCGACGGGGTTCAGCGTGCCGATGCCCAGGATCATGTACCCGGTCTGGCTGACGGCGTGGTAGGAGAGCAGGCGCTTGTAGTCCTTCTGCACGAAGGCCATCATGACGGCCACCAGGATGGTGACCGCGCCGAGGCTCATCAGGATCAGCGACATGGTGCCGTTGAGCTGGTACAGGTAGACGCTGGCGCGGGCCAGGAAATAGATGCCCAGCAGCTTGTCGATCGCGGCCGGGATGTAGGCCATGAACGGCGCGCTGGAGTCGGTGGCGGCGTCGGGGATCCAGGTGTGGAACGGGAACGCGCCCGCCTTGGAGACCGCGCCGATCAGCAGCAGCACGTAGCCGAACACGGCCCAGCCGTAGTCCAGCGTCAGCTTGTTGTGGGAGATCTCGCTCATGCTCATCGTGCCGGCGATGTAACCGGTGATGCAGACGCCCGCGAGCAGGCAGAGGTCGGTGACCGCGTTGATCAGGAAGGCTTTGCCCGCGGTGCGCCGCGCGGCGTGGTTGGGCTGGGACAGGGCGATGAAGGTGTAGAGGAACACCAGCAGGCCTTCCCAGAAGAACAGCATGGCCACCATGTTGTCGGACAGCGCCGCGCCGGCCGCGAAGCTCTGCGTCATCAGCAGGTTGAAGAAGAACCACTTCGACGAGCCCTTGGCGGGCAGGCTGAAGGAGTAGATGGAGATGGCCGCCGAGAACAGCGAGACGGCCAGCAGCAGGAACGCGCTGAGGGTGTCGGCCTTCAGCGTGAACGAGATGCCGGAGGTCAGCCAGGGCAGCGACAGCGTGGACTCGGGCTGCAGGAAGATGTTGGCGGCGGCCAGCAGCGAAACGAGCGCCGCGGTCGAGGCCAGCAGTTCCTTCAGGTATTTAGTTTTCTCGCTGATCAGCAGCAGCGCGAGGGCCGAGACGAGCGGCAGGACTATGGGGATCAGTATCAGGTTCATTGAAGGTTAACTCCTAAGTTGGCGGTGAGGAGGGCGGCGTAGGCCGAAGGATAGTAGATCAGCGCACCGAGGGCCAGGCCGATTATAGCCAGGGCCATCACGCTGGCCACCATCGTCACGGAACCCTCTTTCGGACTGCCGTGGCCGGCGGGCTCGCCTAGGAAGATCTTGTAGAACAGGCGCACGAGGTACAGCAGCGTCATCACGGCGCCCGCCAGGAACATCAGCAGGACGGCCAGGTTGCCGTTCTGGGCCGCGCCCGAGAACACCATGAACTTGCTGAAGAAGCCGCCGAACGGCGGGATGCCCATTACGGACAGCGAGCACAGCGCGAACGCGGTGCCGGTGACCGGCATGGACGAGAACAGGCCTCCCATCTTGTTGATGTCCTTGGTGTGGGTGTTCTGCTCTATGATGCCCGCGCAGAGGAACAGGCCGCCCTTGGCGATGCTGTGCATCAGGATGTAGAGCAGCGCGCCGGCGAAAGCCGTCTTGTTGCCGGAGGCCAGGCCCAGGAAGATGAACGCTATCTGGCTCACGGTAGAATAGGCGATTATCCTCTTGATGTCGGTGTCGATCAGCGCGGCGCCGGCCGAGACCAGCGCGGAGGCGCCGGCGATGTAGAGCACCATGTTGGAGAAGGCGTCGGGGGCGGCGAAGGTCACGCCGAAGATGCGGGCGTAGGCGTAGACGCCGATCTTGACCAGCACGGCCGCGTGCAGCAGGGAGGTGACGGTGGAGGGCGCGACGCCGGCGTCGGGCAGCCAGGTGGAGAAGGGCAGCGTGGCGGACTTGGAGAGGATGCCCACCAGGATGAAGGCGGCTGCGGCGTAGCCGATGCTGGCGCCGTGCAGCGCGCGCAGGTCGAGCGTGCCGTGGTCGAAGTACACCATGATGATGCCGACCAGCATGCACAGCGCGCCGAAGACGGTCACGAGGATGGTCTTATTGGCCTTGGCCACGTCCTTGTCGGAGCGGAAGAAACCTACCAGCCTCCAGGAAGCGAAGCCGGTCATTTCCCAGAACACGTACATCCACAGCAGGTTGGCGGAGAACACCAGGCCCATCATCGAGCCCAGGAAGAGGACCACCATCGCGTAGTACTCGGTCTGGTTCTCGTAGTGGGAGATGTAGTCTACCGAGTAGATCAGGATGATCGCGCTGACGAAGGCCGAGACGGAGGCCATGAAGACCGACAGCAGGTCGGCGCGCAGGATGAAGTCGAAGCCGCGCGGGAAGCTGAGCGCGTAATCCACGGTCTGTCCCCCCAGCACCGGGCTGGCGAGGGAGGCCGCGGCCACGAAGGTGAACAGGCCCAGGAGCACCGCGAAGGTGTTCCGTGCCGAAGTTGAAACCCTGCCCGCGAGCGGTATCAGGAACGCGCCGAAGACGGGTACTGCGACTGCGGTTGTGAGCATTTTAATGGGGAGATCCATATGTTTTCCTTATAACTTATTATACAAAAAACGAAAAAGCGGGCCGGTGAAGAAAGATTAATGGCTGTATTAGCCCCGCTTATACTCTCGTCGTGAAAGACCGGTCCCGGACAGGGGAACGGGCCGGCTGGGCCGGCCCGTTCGTCCGCCGGGGCCGCGGTGTTACAGCGGGATGTTGCCGGTGCGCTCGTGCTCGCCCGGCCGGCGCTTGCCGGCCAGCACCCTGAACGCGCCTATCAGCCGCGCGCGGGCCTGCGCCGGCTCTATCACTTCGTCTATGGAGCCCATCGAAGCGGTCTGGTACGGAGAGGCGAACTTGTCGGAATACTCCTTGGCCAGCTTCACGCGCAGCGCCTCCCGCTCCTCTTCCTTCGCCTCTTTGATCTGGCGCGAGTAGAGGATCTCGATGGCGCCGCGGGGGCCCATCACGGCGATCTCGGCCGACGGCAGGGAGAAGTTGATGTCGCCGCCCATCAGCTTGGAACTCATCGCGATGTAGGCGCCGCCGTAGGCCTTGCGCAGCACCAGCGTCACCTTGGGCACGGAAGCCTCTGCATAGGCGTACAGCAGCTTGGCGCCGTGGCGGATGATGCCGCCGTGCTCCTGTGCCACGCCGGGCCAGTAGCCGGGCACGTCCACGAGCGTCAGGACGGGGATGTTGAAGTTGTTCAGGAAGCGGATGAAGCGCGCGGCCTTGTCCGAGGCGTTGATGTCCAGCGCGCCGGCCATGTGCGCCGGGTTGTTGGCGATCACGCCCACGGTCTGCCCGCCCAGGCGCATGAAGCCCACCACGATGTTCTTGGCGTAGTCGTGGTGCACCTCGAGGAACTTGTGGTCGTCGGACAGCCACCAGACTATGTGGTTGACGCGGTAGGCCTTGCGCTGGTCCACCTCGCAGAGCTTCTCCATCAGCGGGATCTTGCGGTCCGCCGGGTCCTTGGTCTCGCTGGAGGGCGGGGCCTCGAAGCGGCTCTGCGGCAGGAAGCCCATCAGTTCCTTGACCTGCCGGTAGCAGTCAGGCTCGGAGTTGGCCACGAAATGGCAGACGCCCGACTTGGAGGCGTGCGTCATGGAGCCGCCCAAGGTCTCGAAATCCACTTCCTCTCCGGTGGCGGCTTTCACCACTTCGGGGCCGGTCACGAACATGTTGCTCATGCCCTTGACCATGAAGACAAAGTCGGTCAGCGCAGGGGAATACACCGCTCCGCCGGCGCAGGGGCCGACGATGATGGAGATCTGGGGCACTATGCCCGAGTACTTGGTGTTGCGGTAAAAGATCTCGCCGTAGCCGTCGAGCGAGTCGACGCCTTCCTGGATGCGGGCGCCGCCGGAGTCCAGGATGCCGATGACCGGCACGCGCGCGTCGGCGGCCATGTCCATCAGGCGGGTGATCTTGTCGGCGTGCGTACGGCCAAGCGACCCGCCCAGCTGCGTGAAATCCTCGGAGAAGATGGCCGCCAGGCGGCCGTTCACCTTGCCGAAGCCGGTAATGACGCCGTCGCCTTTAATATGTTTATCCTTAATGCCGAAGTCGGTGCAGCGGCTTTCCATCAGCAGGCCGAGCTCCTGGAAAGTGCCTTCGTCCACCAGGTAGGCGATGCGCTCACGCGCGGTCAGCTTGCCTTTCTTCCGCTGCGCCTCGATCTTTTCCGGCGGGCCGCCCGCCTCGGCCGCGGAGTGGATCTCGCGGAATTTCCTGAGGGATTCCGGCACCACGCGGATCTTCTTAGGGTGGGCTTTCTTGCCGGTGGGCTGCGGCTCGGCCGCGGTTCCGGTTATGGGGTCTATCAAATCAGCCATCGGTTGTTGCCTCCAAAACTATATTTTACCTTTTTAAGCGGCCCAGCGGTCAAAGCTGTCTCAGGCGGGGCCGTTCAGGTCTTCCGCAGAATAGATGCTGCTCCTTACCGCGTAGAACGAGGTCGCGGCCTCCTGAGCGGAGGCGGGACGTGGCCGGTTCAGCCCCTTCGGCGCGACCGCGACCCAGAAATAGGCCGAATAAAAGAGCCTGGCGCCGGCGGCAAGGGGTTTTGCCTGCGACACCTTCACGGGGGTTTCCGTTTCCTCAGGCAGTACCTGTTCCGGCACTTCCCCCCAGCCGAGCCGCGCGCCATAGGCAGTGGAGCGGTGCATGCCCAGGCCTATGTGCCTGGCGGCCAGGGCCGCGCCCGAGGCTTTGCCCTCCGGCGCCGAGTAGGGCTGGGACCAGGTGCCGCTGAAAAGCCCCGCGGCTTTCAGCTTGCCCTCCGCGGCCAGTTTCAGTTCGGGGGAGGCGCAGAGGCAGAGGTTGTTGGAGCAGGCCAGGCGCTTGGCCTGCGCTCCCAGGCGGAAGACTATTTCCTCTATGGCCGTTCTGGCCGCGGCCGCGAAGTCGAGGTGCGCCCCGGCCAGCGGGCCGCCGGCGCGCGCGGGGATGCCGAACAACTCCCGCCAGCGGGCGGGGTCAGGCTTCAGGCCGGCGGCGGTCCTGAAATAGCGCTTGTTCAGCCTCAGCGAGCCGTCTTCCCTGAGGTTCGCAAGTTCGCCGGTCATGGCGGCCAGGAATTTCTCCGAGCGGGCCGGGTCGGCGGGCGGCGGGGCGGTAAAAAGTTCCCACGCCGACTCGGTGCCGAAGCCGGCGTAAGCTGTCAGCGCCCCGGCCAGCGCCTGCGGCGAATCCGGGTAGATCAGTTCGCGCAGCGATTTTATCTTTTCACCGGAGCCAAGGCTGATGGAGGCGCAGGCCTCCTCACCGGGCCCGTCGAGTGAGAGGATGGCGGCGTCTTCGAACGGCGAAGGGTAGAAGGCGGAGGCGGCGCAGCAGAGCTGGTGCTCGGGGTAGAGCAGCCGAGCCGGTTTTTCCCCCCACGAAGCGGCGGAGAGTTCTTTGGCCAGCAGGCCCCCGGCGAGGCGCCGCTTGTTGAAAGCCCCGGGCGCCGTCTCCATGAAGCGGCCGTAACCGGCCGGGGCGGCCTGCAGCCACTCGCCGCGGAGCCTGTCGTACTCCCGCTGCGGCTTGCCGCAGAAGGCTACCGCAGCCATGTCCTTAACGCCCAGGATCTCGCCCTCGGCTTCGGAGGCTTTTTCCAGGGCGGTAGCCACGGCTGCCGCAGGGAAGGCGGACGCGCCGCAGCCGGGCCCCGGCGGCGGCTCGAAGGCGCTGAAGAGCACTTTGCCGTCGCGGAGCATGGCCGCGGCCGCGCCGTCGGCGCAGGAGGAGATGCCCAGGATGTATTGAGCGGCCGTTTTCTTGGGCGCGGCCTGCGGCTTTTTGCCGAACAGCATCATGCGGCCACCGCCGTCCAGAAACCTTCGGGGAAGCGGCGGGTTTCCACGGAGAAGGGCGGGCTGCCCAGCTCCTTATATCTTTCCAGGGTTTTGCCGCCCAGCTTGATCTCGCCGGCGGCCCGGATGTCCAGCGGGTCGGCCATCAGGCCGAGGCCCAGGGCTTTCATCAGCGCCTCTTTAACAGCCCACAGGCGGGTGCCCTCGGACGGGTCCGGCTCCGGCAGTTCTGCAGGGTGGAAGTAGTCGCGGTACCAGGCGGGGTGGCGCGGCTCTATCTTCTCCAGGTCCACGCCCAGAAAGGAGGAGCCGGGCTTAACGGCCGCCACGGCCCAGCCGTTGGAGTGGGAGATGGAGATCAAATGCTCGCCGCACGAGGGGCGCCCCAGCAGGTCGCTGGCGATCTCGAAGCCGGAGAGCGGCGCCGCGCCGCCCGCCAGCAGCGTCTTGGCGGCCAGGCGCCCGGCCAGCCATTCGCTGCGGCGCTTCTCCATGACGAAGGCCGCGTACTGCGCGGCTTCTTTCTCGGAAAGCGCGCCGTCAGGCGAGAGGCCCGCCGTCTCGAGAAAATGCAGCCTTACCCCGGTCTCGCTCCAGGTTTCAATGATGCCTGTTCTTGTCATCCGTGTTGTCTTAATGCACGCCCGGCCTCAGATGGGGGTCGGGATCATCGCGTAGTCGCGCAGTTCCGCGAAGAGGTTGAAGTCGGCGTCGAAGGCCCACGCGTCGTAGAGGCTGCGGTTGTCTTCGGTGCGGCCCTTGAACACGCCGTAGAGGAACAGGGTCTCGGGGTCCTGAGGCTCGTGGTCGTAGGCGATGGCGGCGCCGATGGCGTCGGGCAGGGCCATCGTCCTGTCGAACTGGATGTCGCGCCAGCCGCAGGCCTGGAACAGGGCCTCGAATACCAGCGGGTGGAATACCAGCTTCGGGTGCGTCCCTTTCCAAAGCGGCGCCTGCGGCCGCTTGAAGACGGCGAGCACCGAGCCTTTGTCCACGGCCAGGATCCCGTCTAGCACCTGGAAGCTGGGGCCGTGGAAGTAGGTCTTGTAGATGGTCGCGTTATCCGTCTTGTACTTTTTCGACTTGGGGAGGACGGGGCGCATGCCGGGCCCCCACGCCGACGCTGACTCCTGCGCCGCCGAGGCCTTGAAGTGGGTACGGGTCTGGCCCAGGCGCACGCCTTTGGGGCTGACGAAGTCGGATTCCAGCCGCATCTCCACCAGGTCGCCGGCGGCGGCGGCCTTGATCTTGACTTCGGCCGCCTTGTTGCGCAGCAGCTTGATCGGCACCGCGAAACGCACGCCGGTCAGGGCTTTGGGCGGCTTGCCGGTCACCACGGCGGCGGCTTCGGCGAAGGTTTCCAGCCCCATCACGCCGGGCACGTAGGGCGTGCCGTTGATGGAGTGGTCGGCCAGGTAAGGGTCGGCTTCGAGCGAGAAGTCCTTGGCGGCCGCCAGGCTCTCGCCCTTGAGCAGGTCTTCCACCTTCGGGGCGAAGTGGAAGCCGGTCGAGCCCGTCGCCGAGAAGCCGGGCTCGTAGTGCAGCTGCTTGTCCCAGTCCAGCTTGCCCAGGCTGCCGGACAGGATGATCTCCGGCACCTTGCCGTAGGCGATCTCGTCGACGAAGGCCTGCATGCCCTCCTCGGGGTAGAGGAACTCCATCTCCTGCGACTTCAGGAACGCCTCGACGCCGGGGCGCGCGCCCATGCCGATCTGCGCGTAGCCTGTCATGTCCACGCTGAGGGCGCGCAGGCCCTTGTTCTGCAGGCTGACGCAGAACTTGGCTATGTAGTCCGAGGCGGCGGCGTAGTCGCTCTGGCCCAGGTTGCCGAACTTGCCGGCGATGGATGAAGCGACGGCCCAGAAGCCCTTTTCCTTCACCGCGCCGGACTTCCACATGTTGATGGCGGACTCGGCCTTCACGTTGAAGATCAGGTTGAACTCCTCCACGGCCTTGTCCACGGCGAGCTTCGAGCGCTCGAGGCCGGCGAAGTGCACCATGCCGTCCACCTGGCCGAAGTCGCTCTTGAGGTTGTTCATCACCTCGGCGAGCATCTCGTTGTTGGTCAGGTCGCAGCGGTAGTAGTGCACCTTCACGCCGAGGGCGCGGATGGCCTCGAGGTTGCGGTGCATGTCTGCCGCGTCCTTGAGCCGGGTGTATTCCTTCTCCAGCAGCGCCGGGGTGGCCTTCTCGGGGCCGGCTTTGAGCTCGTTCCACAGCTCGCCCATCTTCCAGGCCTTAAGCTGCGCCTCGTCCATCGCCGTCAGCCGCTTGGCCTTGTCGTTGATGTCTATGATGTCGAGCACGATGATGTTGGCCTTGTGCTGCTCGGCGAGCATGCGGGCGAACATCGCGCCCAGGCCGCGGCCGCCGCCGGTGACCACGACGTTCTTCCCCTCCAGCTGGGTGGTCTGGCGGGACTTGTCCAGCGCGGCCGGCTTGCCGACCATGGTCCAGCGCTTGCCGTCGGCGTAGCCGATGGCGAGGCGCTTGTCGGAGTAGAGGATCTCGTAGAAGGTCTTCTGAACTATGACCTGGTTGGAGGAGCTGGGCTCGAAGTCCAGCAGCTTGACCGCGCTGGTCTCCAGCTCCTTGCGCAGGCACAGCGTGGCGCCGTGGATAGCGCCGTAGACCGGGTCGTAAGCGTCCCTGGCCTTGTAGCCGAAGCCGCCGTCGAGCGTGGTCACCACGGCCATGAAGGTGGCGTGGCCGGGGTCCGCCTTGTGCAGCGCGCCGGACAGGTACTTCACGGCGAGGAACAGCGGCAGGGCGTAGCGCTTGAGGTCCGCGAAGGCGGCGGTGTCCTTGGACAGCGATTTCACCATGCAGCCTGGCAGGTAGACTATTCCCTGCGTGTCCGGGTGCGCGGCGGCGAAGTCCTGCAGCGCCTTCTCCATCGCCGGGATGTCGGAGAAGTTGACCGTGATGGCGTCCTTCACCTTGGTCTTGGCCGGGGTGAAGATGTAGGAATCCGCGCGGTGCTTGTTAAGCTCGGCGCGGAAGGCCTTGGCCAGGTCCAGGTCTTCGGAGAAGATGGCCACCGGGCGCGGCGCCAGCTTCTTGATGACTTCCTGCTCCACCGGGGCCGGGATGATCACCGGCACGTGTCGGATGTGGCGCTTCGGGTGCTCGACCTTGGGGGCAGGCCTCGGGGCGGGCTTTTCCTCTGCGGGCGGGGCGGTGGTCACGTCCAGCAACTCGGGCTGTTCGGGTTTGGCCGCGCTCTTGGCCGGGGCGGCGGCAGGCGCCGGCTGCGGAGCGGCGGCGGGCGCCGCTGCCGAGTCCAGCACGAAGCGGATGCAGTGGCGGATGGTCGGGTAGTCCTTGAGCG
>JAQTZB010000001.1:227662-808387 GCA_028688015.1 Elusimicrobiales bacterium
AGACGTTGTCCCTGCGCGGGATGGCGTAATGCTCGCGGATGGCGGCGAAGAGCTCGGCCTGCTTGACGGTGTCTATGCCGAGGTCTGCCTCCATGTCGAGGTCGAGCTCGAGCATGTCTTTGGGATAGCCG
This sequence comes from Elusimicrobiales bacterium, assembly GCA_028688015.1. GTDB lineage: Bacteria > Elusimicrobiota > Elusimicrobia > Elusimicrobiales > UBA9959 > UBA9959. Next base: position 227,794 of record JAQTZB010000001.1, read on the forward strand.
GTCTTCTCGGCTATCATGTTGAGGATGTTTTCCTTGACGGCGTCCTCGCTGACGCCGCCGCTGACGGGCGCCGCGGCGGGAACGGCTGCGGGCGCGGGCGCCGCTGGGACGGAGGCCGGCGCCGGCGTGTGGGCCGGGGCCGCGGCTGCCGCGGCGGAACCGCCCTTCTCACCCAGCACGAACTTGATGCAGTGGCGGATGGTCGGGTAGTCCTTGAGCGAGACGTTGTCCCTGCGCGGGATGGCGTAATGCTCGCGGATGGCGGCGAAGAGCTCGGCCTGCTTGACGGTGTCTATGCCGAGGTCTGCCTCCATGTCGAGGTCGAGCTCGAGCATGTCTTTGGGATAACCGGTCTTCTCGGTTATCATCGCCAGCACGGTCTCGCGCACGGCGTCCTCGCTGACGCCGGACGGGGCCGCGGGCCTGGGCGCCGGGGCCGGCTTGGGCTCGGCGTAATGCTGCGGCGCCGCGGCGGCGGGCGCTGGCCTGGGGGCAGGCGCGGCGGCAATGGCGACGGGTTCTTTGACTGGGGCCGCGGGCATGACGGGCGGTTTGCCGGCAGTTTTCTTGTCCTTTATCCTGAGGGTGTTGAACGTAACTTCCAGCTCGGCGTCCGGATCGCCGGAAACTTCGCGCAGCCAGGCTTTGTACCTGCCCTGGTCCTCATAGCGGCTCTCCCCCGCCTTCCAGACGCGCTCTGTCATGGCCATGGCCATGTGCGAGCCGAAGCCGGCGGCGAAGCGCAGGGCGTACTTAAGGTCGTAATGGCCGCCTTTCGAGAGGTTGATGCCGGCCAGTTCCGGGTCGGGCTCTTTGTAGTTGGCGATGGGCGGGATGATGCCCGTGTTCAGCGCGCGCACGGCGATGACGTCCTCGAGCGACGCCCCCATCGTGTGGCCGGTGAAGCCCTTCACGTTGCTGACCACCACCTTGTCGGCCGAAGGGCCGAAGGCGGCCTTGAGGGCCTTCACCTCGGCGGAGGCGGAGCCGCCGCGGGCCGGGGTGTAGGTCTCGTGAGACATGAACATGGTGTACGGGGCCATTTCTTCTTTCTTCAGCCCGTAGATGTTCTCTATTTTCTTAACGAAGGCGGACATCACTCCCGCCACGTGGTCGGTGTCCAGGCGGGTGGCGTGGAAGGCGGAGTTGGCGCACTCGGTCAGCAGCAGGCGCGCCAGGGGTTTCATGCCGCGGCTGCGGGTCAAGGTCTCGTCCTCTATGACCATGCCTACCGCGCCCGCGCCCACTATCAGGCCGTGGCGGCGGCGGTCGAACGGCAGCGCCGCCTCGGAGACGTTCTCTTTGGTGGTGGCGGTGCCGCTCGCGAGGAAGCCGGGCATTGTCCATTCCTGGATGGTCTCGCTGGTGATGTCGTCGGCGGCTATCACCACTACGCGCTTGCACTTGCCGGCGCGGATCCAGCTCTCGGCGATATGCACCGCCTGGGTGGTGGAGGCGCAGGCGGCGCTCACGTGGATGGTCGGGCCCTTGGCTCCCACCCACTGGGCGAACTGGGAGTCGGCGATCGGAATGACCTTGAGCAGGAAGTTCTGGCTGAAGGAATACGGGTCCTTATTCTCGCCGGGCTGGTAGCCCGCGAATTCCTTCTGCAGCCAGGCGCGCAGGCCGGCCTTGTCGGCCTCGGTGGGCAGCTTGTCCACTATCTGGTGGTAGACGCCCCACAGCTGCTCGGCGGTCTTGCCGGCGTACTTGTGGTTGAAGTAATGGGTGACTTCCTTGAGCAGCGACTCGGTCACCGGGAAGGCGGAGGCGAACACCACGCCGGTCTCGGAGGCCACCGATTCGGGCAGGGCCCATTTGAGGGGCAGGTAGCTGCCGGTGGTGGTTTTTTTGTAGTAGTGGATCAGCGGCAGGCCCGCGTCCTTGAGGGCCAGCACGCCCGCGCCGATGGCCATCTTGAAGGTGGCGTCGAGCGCCTTGGCCACGGTGTTTGGCAGGCCGAACTCTGCCTCTATGTCCAGCGCGCCGCGGCGCGCCGACAGCTTGATGGCCTGGTCCACGGAGTCTATCTTCTCTATCGTGCCGACGCCCGTGGGCGACTTCACAACGCGGATGATGTTCTTGTCTATCTGCTTCTCGCGCCACTCCCCGGGGATGGGCTCTATCATGTTCTTGCCGGCCAGGATCTCGTCCAGGTTGTTCTCGCGGAACATCTTGTCCCAGGTGCCGGGCGTGCCGCCGGCTATGCCGGAGACCGCGATGGGGTTGAAGTTGAAGCCGAACTTCTCGGCGAAGGAAGCCTTGTCCGCCGGCAGGGCCGACGGCCCCTGCACGGAGACCGGCGCGGAGGCCTGGCCGGAGGCTTTCAGCGCCCAGTTCTGATAATACGGGTTGAAGAATTTCCCGCCGCTCTGCGGCAGCTTGCCGGCCCAGTTCACCGGGATGCCCAGCGCCGTCATGTTGGCCAGCAGGTCGTTGAGCTCGGTGATGCCGCCGCGCTTGGGGTGGTTGGAGGCCAGCACGGTGACATCGTCCTTGCCTTTCAGCGTGGCCGTGGCGAAAGCGCTCAGCACGCGCTTGGGGCCGCACTCTATGAAGGTGCGCACGCCCTCGGCATACATGCGCTCGAGCTGTTTGATGAACTCGACGGGGCTGGTCATCTGCTTGATCAGCATGTCGTAGATGCCCTGCGGGTCCGTAGGGAAGAAGTCCGCGGTGACGTTGGACAGGATCTTCATGTCCGCCGCCTTGATCGGGATGTTCTGCAGGAAGTTGCGGTACGGGCCCATGGCCGGCGCCACGATCTCGGAGTGGAAGGCGTGGCTGACGGGGATCTCCCCCGCCTCTATGCCCATGCTCTTGAAGAGCTGTACGGCCTGTTCAACGGCCTTCGCCTCGCCGGCGATGACGGTCTGCAGCGGGCAGTTCTTGTTGGCGCAGATGACGTAGCCGGGGATCTTCTTGAGCTCGACGTCTACTTTGTCGCAGCCTAGGGCTATGGAGGCCATCTTGCCCGGGTCGGCCACCTGCACGTTGGCCATCTCCTTGGCGCGGCTGGTGACGGCGCGCAGGCCGTTCTCGAAGGTGAAGATGCCGGCCGCCGTGGCGGCTGCGTACTCGCCGAGGGAATGGCCTATGGCCATGTCCGGCTTTATGCCGAATTCCCTGAACAGGCGGTACATGGCTATGTCGGCCGTCATCATGGACGGCTGGGTGAGCTGGGTCTGCTTGATGGCGGCTTCGCGCTTGGCCAGCTCTTCCTTGCCCTCGCCGGGCTTGCTCCAGATGGCCTCGGTGAGCTTGATGCCTATCATCTTGTCCAGGATGACGTCGGCCTCGTTAAAAGTCTCCTGTACCACCTGGTACTTGGCGGCGAGGTCGCGCATCATGTCCACGTACTGCGAGCCCTGGCCGGGGAACAGCAGGCCCACCTTGGCCTGGTTGGCGCCGGTCTTGAAGGTGTAGACGCCTTTGAGCTTGAAATTGAGCGGCGGCTCGGTCCAGGTCTCGGCCTTGCCGGTTTTGGCCAGCAGGTCCACTTTCTCCAGCAGGTCCTTCGGCGACTTGGCCACTATGGACACGCCGAAGGCGCCCCTGGGCTTCACCATGGAGGGCTGGGCGTAGGCGGCCAGCGGGTAGGCGTCGGGCCATTTGGAGAAGACCGCGGCGGACTCGGACTGCGCGTTCTTTATCACGTCGGCGGGTGTAGCGCCGGTAAAAGTAACGGCCTCACCCTGCAGGCCGCTGAAAGGCGCACGGGAGTTCTCGACTATTTCCACGGAGGCGGCGGGCGTTTCGGCCGCGGCGCCGGCCTTGGCGTAGCGCTGGTGGTTCGGGCCGGTGTACTCTTCCATCAGCACGTGGAAGTTGGTGCCGCCGAAGCCGAACGAGGAAACGTCGGCGCGGCGGATGCCGTCCTTGTTCCAGGGCGCGGCCTTGTCTATGACCTTGAAGAGGTTGAGGTCTATGCCGGGGTTGGGGGTCTGGTAATTGATGGAAGTCGGCAGGGTCTTATTGTAGATGGCGAGGGCGGTCTTGGCGATAGAGACGGCGCCGGCGGCCGCCTTGGAATGGCCTATCTGGGACTTAACCGAGGTCAGGCCCAGCTTCTTGCCCGCGCCCATATGCGGGCCGAAGACTTCGCCCAGCACCTGCACTTCGGCGGCGTCGCCCACCTTGGTGGCGGTGCCGTGGGCTTCCACGAAGTCTACTTCCGCCGGGGAATAGTCTACCTGGGAGAAGGCGTTCTCGATGGCTATCTTCTGGCCTTTCGGGTTGGGGGCGGTGATGCCCTTGCCCTTGCCGTCCGAGGAGGCGCCCACGGAGTTGATGAGCGCGTAGATCTTGTCGCCGTCGCGCACCGCGTCAGACAGGCGCTTCAGGATGTAAACCGAGACGGCCTCCGCCATCACGAAGCCGTTGGCCCGCGTGTCGAAGGAATAGGAGCCCTCGGCCGACAGCGCGCCGATCTTGCAGAACTTCACGAAGGCCGGGGGCGACATCATGTCGTCGGCGCCGCCCGCCACGGCCATGTCGAACTTGCCGGCGCGCAGGCCGAGCACCGCGTAGTCCAGCGCCGCCATCGAGGAGGCGCAGGCCGCGTCCATGGTCATGTTAGGGCCGTTGAAGTTGAAGATGTTGGCTATGCGGCCGGCCGTCACGTTGGCCAGCTCTCCGGGCATGGTGTCCTCGGTGATCTTGATGATCCCCTCGTCGATGCCGGCCTCGTACTCCATCAGCATGGCGTCGCGCGTCTGCTGCGGCAGCGCCGAGAACGCCGCGGTCTTTTTCAGGATATCCTCGTTGTAGAACTTGTAAACCCGCATGTCCGTCATTTCCTTGCGGGTGGCGCCCATCGCGTTGCCTATCACGGCCGCGGTCATCTTCGGGTCGAAGGGCTTCTTGTCGTAGCCGGAATCTTCCAGGGCCATGCGGACGGCCTCTATGGTCATCTGCTGCAGGCGCGAGATCTGTGTGGCCACCTGGGGCGGGATCTTGTACCGGAGGGAATCGAATTTGAAGTCCTCGATGAAGCCGCCTATCTTGGAGTAGGTCTTGTCCGCGGCCTTATGGTCTTCCGAAAAATAGAGCCGCCAGTCCCAGCGGTCCGCGGGCACTTCGCCTATGCAGTTGCGGCCTTCCAGGACGTTCTTCCAGAACTGGTCCTTGTTCAGGGCTTTGGGGGCTATGATACCGAGACCGACTATCGCTATCTTTTCGTTGTTGTTCATATCGTTTTTACCTTTAGTCCTTACGAATGCTTCGCGCTGCCCCTTATCACTTCAGGGGCCGGCGCGGGAACCGGTGTTTCGGAAAGTCGGTAAGGACTGGCATTGATTTGTTAGCTATATTATACCAAAAAAGGACTATTCCCCCGGTATGACCTAAATCAGTATGCTTTTATCTTTATAAATATTAAAATGATATTCCATAAAGTGGCGGTCCCAGTTAAGGAGAAAGCGATGGATACCCTGGCCTTGAGCCGTCTGCAGTTCGCGGTCACCGCGATGTTCCACTTCCTGTTCGTCCCGCTGACGCTGGGGCTGGGCTGGCTGACGGCCTGGTTCGAGACGCGCTACGCCCTGGGAGACGACAGCTACCTGCCTATAGCCCGCTTCTGGGGCAAGCTCTTCCTGATAAACTTCGCGCTCGGCGTAGTGACCGGCCTCACCATGGAGTTCCAGTTCGGCATGAACTGGGCGGTCTATTCGCGCTATGTCGGAGACATCTTCGGCGCGCCGCTGGCGATCGAAGCCCTCGCGGCCTTCTTCCTCGAGTCGGTGTTCATCGGCGTCTGGATCTTCGGCTGGGAGCGCCTGTCTAAAAAAGCGCACGCGGCCTGCATGTGGGTCGTGGCCTTCGCCACCAACATGTCGGCGCTGTGGATCCTGCTTGCCAACGGCTGGATGCAGCGCCCTGTCGGGTACATCCTGCGCAACGGCCGCGCGGAGATGGTGGACTTCGGCGCGCTGCTGACCAACCCCTACGGCTGGCTGGAGTTCTTCCACACCGTCTTCGGCGGCTGGGTGATAGCCGGCTTCTTCGTGCTGGGCGTCTCGGCGTGGCATCTGCTGCGCAAGAACCAGGAGGCCCTCTTTAAAAAATCCTTCGGCGCGGGCGCCGTCTTCGCGCTGGGCAGTTCGCTGCTGGTCGCCGGCGCCGGGGACCTGAGCGGCGTGAACGCAGCCAGGAACCAGCCGGCCAAGTTCGCCGCGATGGAATCCGTCTGGGAGACGCGCCGGGACGCGCCGATGGCCCTGCTGACGCTGCCGCGCCTGAACGGCGAGGGCAACGCCATCGAGGCGCTGAAGGTGCCGTACGTCCTGTCGCTGCTGGCTTTCCACGATCCGCACGCCGAGGTGAAAGGTCTCAGCGATATCGCCCCGCAGGACCGCCCCCCGGTGCTGCCGGTGTTCCTGAGCTTTCGGGCCATGGTGGGGCTCGGGCTGCTGTTCATCCTGCTTTCGGGGCTGGCCGCGCTGGTCTGGTACAAGGACTGGTTCGCCAGGTATCCGCTGCTGCTGCGGGTGCTGGTCTACGCTATCCCGCTGCCGTATCTCGCCATCCAGCTCGGCTGGCTGGTCACCGAGCTGGGGCGCCAGCCCTGGGCGGTCTATGGCCTGCTGCGCACGGCGGACGCGGTCTCCAGGACCGTGACCCCGGGCCAGGTCTGGTTGTCGCTCGGCGGCTTCGTTGTTTTCTACTCCGCGCTTGGCCTGGCGGATTTCTGGCTGCTGGCCAAGTACGCCCGCAAAGGCATGGAGGCCTGACATGGATTACGCTAAGATCTGGTTCGTGCTGTGGGCGGTACTGTGGACGGTTTACTTCGCGCTCGACGGGTTCGACCTCGGGGTCGGCTTCTCCGGCTGGCTGGCCGCAGACGGGGCGGAGGAGCGGGCCGGCGTCTTTTCGTCGGTCGGGCCATTCTGGGACGGCAACGAGGTGTGGCTGATCACTGCGGGCGGCGCCACTTTCGCGGCTTTCCCCCCGGTCTACGCTGCGCTGTTCAGCTGGCTCTACCCGGCGCTGTTCCTGCTGCTCTTTTCTCTGATCGCGCGCGGCGTGGCGCTGGAATTTCGCGGCAAGGTGGCCTCCTCTTCGTGGAAAAGTTTCTGGGAGCGGACCGCCGCGGTCTCGAGCCTGCTGGCCTCGCTGCTGCTGGGCGTGGCCTTCGGCAATATCTTCCGCGGCCTGCAGATCGGACCGGACGGCTACGCAGGCACCTTCCTGGGCCTGCTGAACCCGTACTCGCTGCTGACCGGGCTGCTCTTCTGCGCTTTCTTCTTCTTCCACGGGCAGCTCTGGCTTTCTTTCAAAGCGCCGGGCCGCGCCGCCGGCCGCGCCGCGGAGTTCGCCGGCAGGGGCTGGTACGCGCTGGCCGCGCTGTTCGCCGCTTTCGCCGCCTACAGCTGGGCGGGCACCGGGCTGTCCGGGAATTTCCTGGCGCGCCGCTGGCTGCTGGCGCTGCCGCTGCTGTCTGCCCTTTCGCTGGCCGGCGCCAAGCTGCTGCTGGCCCGGGGCCGCCTCCGGCCGGCCTTCCTGGCTTCTTTCGGCGCCATCGCCTGTTTCTCGTTGACGGGCTTCGCGGGGATATATCCGGCCCTGCTTCCGTCGGCGGTGGACCCGGCTTTCTCCCTCACGGTGTACGACTCGGCTTCCAGCGCCTATACGCTTCGCCTGATGACCTGGGTGGCAGTACTCCTGCTGCCGGTAGTTATCGCCTGCCAGCTCTGGGTACACCGCCTCTTCGCCGTCCCGCTGTCCGCCGCCGAACTGAAAAAGAGCGGCATGTACTGAAGCCGCTTTTGTGCGGAAGTTATCTTCGCGCCTAATAGCGCGAAAACTAATATATTATTTGCTAATATAGCCTTTATGAATATTAAATTCTGGGGCGCGCGCGGGTCCATCCCCGTGTCGGGGAAGAATTATAATAAGTACGGCGGCTGTACCACCTGCGTGGAGGTCCGCTCAAAGAAGGACGACCTCATCATCGTGGACGCCGGTTCCGGCATCCGCCTGCTGGGCAAAGAGCTGCTCAAGAATTCCAGCAACAAGCTCAACATGCTGTTCACCCATTCGCACTGGGACCACGTGCTCGGTTTTCCCTTTTTCGCTCCCATCTACAACAAGAAGACGCACATCAACATCATGGGCTGCTCGTTCTCTTCGGACCCGGTCCGCGAGATCATAGCCAAGACCATGCAGCCGCCCGGCTTCCCGGTCAAGTTCGAGGAGATCGAAGCCCGCTTCGAGTTCGGCTCGTTCTGCGCCGGCGGCTGCGATATCGGCGGGATGCAGGTGCTGCCGATACAGCTGAGCCACCCGAACAACGGCCTCGGCTACAAGTTCTGCGAGGGCGGCAAGACCTTCGCTTTCCTCACCGATAACGAGCTCGGGTTCATTCACCCGGGCGGCAGGAAGCCCGAGGAATACGTGGCCTTCTCGCGCGGCGCCGACCTGCTGGTGCACGACGCGGACTACACCCCCGAAGAGTACCCCCGCCGCCGTACCTGGGGCCATTCCACCTGGGAACAGGCCCTGGACCTGGCCTTGAAGGCCGAGGCGCGGGCGCTCGGGCTATTCCATCACAACCAGGACCGCAGCGACAGCGCCGTGGACCGCATAGTGGCCGAGTGCCAGCGCCGCGCCCGCCGGGCGGGCTCTAAACTTAAATGCTTCGCGGTGCGAGAAGGACAGCAGGTTAAACTGTAAGACCGGAGACGACATGCCAGCCAGATTCAACCTTTACTCCGCCTGGATAGACCCCCAATTTTACGGCTGGGCCGCCGTCTTCGCGGCGGCGCTGCTGCTGCTGATCTACTCCCTCCGCCGCTACCGCGAGCTGGGGCGGGCCGCCGCCTTCGCCGGCGAGGAGCCGCTTCCCGAGCCGGAGGCCGAGCCTAACCCGTTCCTGGAGGAGCCGCCCGCCAGGCCCGCCCCCGAAGCCGAGGCCGGGCAGGAAGAGAAGACTTTGGTGCTGGCGCCCGGCGAGCAGCTGGCTTTCCTGGCCGCAGCGGAAACCGCCGCCGCTGAACCCGCCGCCGCGGAAGCGCCCGCCGCCGAGCCGGAACCCGCGATGCAGCCGGAGGCGCCTGCCCCGGCTCCAGAAGAGACCCCCGCCCCCGCCGCGGCCGCCGGGCCCGGCCACGCCGCCGCCGAGACTTTCGTGCGCGGCATCTACGCCGGCATCAACGACCTCGACGAGCGCATGAAAACCATAGAGGCCGCGCTCTCCAAGGGCCACGTCAACACCGATTTCGCGGTTAAGTTCCTTGAGGACATGGTGCAGGACATGGAAAACCTGGACAAGTCCAAGATAAAGGCAAGGATCGAATACCTGCTCTCAGACCTGAAGAAGTAGTCAAGTGAAAAAATTCCTCCTCCCCCTGCTGGCGGCGGCGCTGGGCGCTGCCCCGGCGCAGGGAGGCCTTTTCCCGGAAGGCGCCTTCAGCGACGAAGCCCGCGGTCTGACCGGGGCGCAATTCCTGAAAGCGCCCCCGCACGCCCGCTTCGGCGCCCTCGCCGGCGCCGGGCTGGCTCTCTCCGGCGGCGAGTGCTACTTCCTCAATCCCGCCGGAGCCGCCGGCCAGCCCGCAGGGCTGGCCGTAACCTGGGAGGCGCTGCTGGCGGGGTCCTCCCGCACCGGCCTCGTCTATTCCCGGCCCACGTCCAAAGGCGTGTTCTCCGGCGGCCTGGTCTATAATAATTCTTCGCCCGGGCTGGAAAAGCTCGACGGCGCCGGCGTGGGCGCCGGCGCGGACCTGACGGCCTACGACCTGGCGGCGGGCGCCGGCTGGGCGCGCCGCCTGGGTTGGGCGGACCTGGGCGTCGGCCTGAAGTACGTGAAGTCCCGGCTTGCCGAGGCCTCCGGGGCCACGGCCGCGCTGGACGCCGGCCTGGTCTTCCGGGAGCCCGCCCCGTCGCGCACCGAGCTGGCGCTTAGCCTCAGGAATTTCGGCCCGCCGCTGAAGCTGGGCTCGGAGAGCGCGCCGCTGCCCTTCGAGCTGGGAGGCGGCCTTAAGTGGAAGTACACGCCCGATTTTAATATCCTCGCCGAGGGCCGGCTGCCCGCGGACCACGCGCCTTACCTGGTGTTCGGCGCGGAGTGGTTCATGCCTTTTTCTGCCGGTGCGGGCCTGTTCCTCCGCTCGGGCATGAACTTCAGGAATTACGACGACCTCGGTGCCATGGGCGCGTTCGCCTGCGGCTTCGGCCTTAAGCTGGGCGGTCTTTCCGTGGATTACGCTTTCACCCCCTACGGTGACCTGGGCGCCGCGCACCGCATGACCGCGGGCCTGGCCTTCGGGCCTGTCCCCGCCGCCGCGGCCGCCCCCCCGCTTCCGCCCTCGGCGGCGCTGGCCGTGGCCGCGTTCACGGCGGGGCAGGGCGTGACGGAGACCGAAGCCGCCGTGATCCGCAACATGGTCGAGGACGCGCTGGTCAAGACCGGCAAGTTCAGGGTGGTGGAGCGCTCCAAGCTGGATTTCATCCTGGCGGAAAAAAAGCTGGCTTACGCCGGGCTTTCCGAGGAACGGACCGCCGCAGAGCTGGGCCGGGTTTCCGGCGCCGCGCTGGCAGTCTCCGGCTCGGTCACTAAGTATCCGGACGGCTATCTTATCCTGGCGCATTTGGTGGACGCGGCCTCCGCGGCGACCTTGCGCACCGAAACCGCCGCCGCGACGGAGGACTACCTCTTCCGCGACGCCGCCCGCCGCCTCGCCGCGGCGCTTTCCAAATAGACGATACCGCCAAGCCCGGCGCGGACCGCCCTGCGGCATCCGCGCGGCTTGGCCTTTTGGGCAGAGCCGGTTATTTGGTTTCTTGCAGCTGCTGGATGCGGATGCGGTTGCGGGAGGTGGGCTCCAGCTTGTTGGCCATGCGCGCGGCTTCCAGCGCCTGCGCCTTTTCCCCCAGCTTGGCGTAAATGTCGCAGAGCCGGCCGTAGTAGGCGGCGTTGGCGGGGTCTTTGGAAATGTAGATGTTGACCAGCCGCACCTCGGCCAGCAGGCGGTGCCGGATCTTCTTGGCGTCCAGCTGGTAGACGCTCTCCTTGTAGAGGCAGAAGCCGGCCAGCGCCGTGACCAGGAACACGTTGAAGGTGGCTGCGGAGCCCGGCCACATTACGAATACGAGTATGTTGGCGAGGTAGACGAAGATCAGCGTTACGGCGCCGGCCAGGAAAGCGTCGCTGAACAGGATCGTGCCCTGGCCGTACTTCTTCTCGCGGCGCTCGATGATCCAGACCACGACCCAGGAATAGACCACCGCGAAGACGGTTGAATAAGCCAGGGCTTTAAGGAGCCACATCAGCGCGCCGCCCCCAGCCGGCGGCGTATAACGCGCAGCATGGGCGCGTGCAGCCTGCCGTTGGTGGCCAGCGTCTCGGCGCCCAGCCCGGGGCCCACCCGCCACGGCTTACCCGAGAAATCGGTGGCCCTGCCGCCGGCCTCCTCCAGGATCACCTTGCCCGCCGCCACGTCCCACGGCTTCAGGCCGAACTCCCAGTAGCCGTCGGTGCGTCCGGCGGCCAGCCAGCACAGGTCCAGCGAGGCCGCGCCCATGCGGCGCACGTCGTGCGAGATGCGCATGAACTCGGAGAAGAAGCCGCAGTAAAAATCCGCGCGCTCCGCCCGGTCGTAGGCGAAGCCGGTCACCAGCAGCGACTTGTCCAGCGAGGGTGTACGGGTTACCCGCAGCCGCCGCCCGTTGACGAAGGCGCCGCCGCCCTTCGCGGCCAGGAACAGCTCGCCGCGGAAAGGGTCGCAGACGCCGCCGGCCTTCAGCACGCCGCGCTCCGCGAAACCGATGGAGACGGCGGCCGCCGGGAAGCCGTGCGCGTAATTGGTGGTGCCGTCAAGCGGGTCTATGATCCAGAGGCGGCCGTTGGGCGTTTCCTCCAGCGGGCTCTCCTCGGCCATGAAGCCGTCGTCCGGGAAGGCCCGTCGGATAACGGCCTTCACCGCTTTCTCCGAAGCCAGGTCAGCCGCGGTCAGCAGGTTCGCGCGGCCCTTCAGCCGGTAGCCCACCTTGCCGAACTTTTCCGCCAGTATCTTGCCGCCGGCCAGCGCCGCTTCCTTTAAAACCTTTAATTCTTTCATGATGCCTTTCTCCGTTGTAAAGCCAGCCTCGCCGCGGCCTGCTCCGCCGGCAGCGCCGCCTCCAGGAAACTGACGCGCCGCCCTTTAAGCGCAGCCCTGGCCGCCTTGATAAAACCCTGCTTGAAATGAAAATGGCTTATCAGGCCTCCGGCCAGCGCCACCTTGACCGGTTTCCTGCCGCGGCCGGCCGCTTCTTTGAGCAGCGCGGCCAGTTCTTCCTGCGCCTGCGCCGCCAGGCGGGCTGCGTGCCCGTGGCCGTCCAGCGCCAGCAGCAGCAGCTTCTTGGCGTAGGCGGCCGAGCGGCCGTGGCCCAGGCCGGCGGCCTCGCGCAGGCGCCCGCGCAGCTTCAGGTACTGCCGGCCCAGCCAGCGGCCGGAGCCGGGGTCGCCGGAAACCGGGTTGAAGCCGCCGGTCTTGCGGTAGGCGCCCGGGCGCCCGCCGAAGACCACCGCGCCGGTGCCGGCTATCAGCAGCAGGCCGTCCTTTCCGCGGAAAGCCGCATAGTGCGCCGCTTCAGCGTCCGAGATCACCTGCTTTAAATTCAGTTTGCCGGCCAGCGCTTTGAACAGGAAGGCCTTCTTCCAGGGCCGGCTGAAGGCGCCCCGCGTGGCTATAACCAGCGGCGCCTGCGCCCCTCCGGGCCAGCGCGAGACCAGCGGCACCAGCTTTTTGGGCAGCGAGCGCAGCGGCTCGGTGCGCAAGCGCACGGCTTTTACCGGCCTCAGGCGCGCGTCCACCGCGGTAACCCTGGTCCAGGTGCCGCCTCTGTCCACTCCAACCGCCGCTATGCCGGGGATTTTGCCCATATTCGGTTATCTTGACGACGGAAACAGGTAAATGATATCATATAAGAACAACAGCAGTCCTATGATCAAACAGTCAGACGGCGTAAGTCTCTCATCCGTAATAACCCCCGAAACAGTAGTGTTCCTGGACGGGCCCCTCACTAAGGAGGGGGCCGTGCTCCGCCTTACCGAGGCCATGCTGCCCCAGGTCAAGGAGATCATAGACCGCAAGGCCCTTTTCGACCGGGTGGCGGAGGTGGAGAAGCTCAACCAGGTGCTGGAGAGCGGCTTCTACATCCCGCACGCCAAGTTCCCGGAGCTGCATAATTTCTTCGCCGTGCTGGGCATTTTTCCCGAAGGCTTTACCGATCCGGCCACCGGCCTGAAGGTCCGGGCGGCCCTGCTGCTGTTGTCCCCCCACAAGCCGGCCTATTTCCAGCTCCACCTCAACATGCTCTCCCGGCTCAGCCAGACTTTTCAGCCCGAGCTGATAGAAAAACTGGCCGCCCTGCGCGATCCTGCCGCCGTCGCTGCCCTGCTAAAGGGTAAGTAACCCCCCGCCCGCCGCCGTCGCGCCGGCCTTCCTGCCGGCCTTTATAAATATATATAATTGTCCTACAACATATGGTCCCTACGCATCCCAAATTTAAGCAAGTCTTCGTGCTGAGCACGGCCATGCTCAGCTTCATCTCCTTTTGGAAGGCCGCCTCCGTAGTGTTGTGCGACTTCGGCTCCAGCGCTTATTACGCCGGCGGCATAGCCATGAAGGCCTTCGGTCCCGCCTTTCCCTGGTACATATTGGCGGTGATGCTCTTTGCCGGACTGATGCTGGGCGTCTATACCGAGTCCTGCATCATGTTCGTGCGGGGCGGCGTTTACGTGGTGGTGCGCGAGGCCATGGGCAAGGTGATGGCCAAGTTCTCCGTTTCCGCCCTGGTTTTCGATTACGCGCTTACGGGCCCCATAAGTTCAGTGTCGGCCGGTCTTTACCTCGGCAGCCTGCTCTCTAATATCCTGCCGCTGCTGCATATAAATTGGCACGTGCCGGCCAGGGCTTTCGCGATGGCTTTCGCCCTGCTCGTCACCGCTTATTTCTGGCGGGAGAATATCCGCGGCATAGAGGAATCAGCCGATAATAATTTCAAGATCATAGTTTTCGTCTCCGTAGTCGCCGTCCTGCTGCTGGGCTGGTCAGGCCTCACGCTTTACCAGCGGGGCTTCACTCTTCCTCCTTTCACGCCCGTGTTCTCGCAGGAAGCCCTGGGCTGGACGGTTCATTTCCCCTGGCTTAAAGCCGTAGGGTTTGTCGGCATTATCATTGCCTTCGGACATTCCATCCTGGCGCTCTCCGGTTTGGAGACGCTGGCGCAGGTCTATCGCGAGATAGAGGACCCGAAGGTCAAGAACCTCAAGAAGGCCGTGGTCCTGATCTTCGTATTCAGCGTGCTGTTCACCGGCCTGCTCACCTTTATTTCCGCCCTGATAATCCCGTCCGAACTTATCGCCGGCCAGTACGCGGAAAACCTGCTCAGCGGCCTGGCGATGGAACTGCAGGGACCGTACTGGGGCCGCCTCGGCATGCAGGTGCTGGTGGTGCTGTCGGGCGTGTTGATGCTCGTCGGGGCGGTCAATACCTCCTTCGTCGGCGCCAACGGGGTGCTTAACCGCGTGGCCGAGGACGGCATCCTGCACGACTGGTTCCGCCACCTGCACAAGAAATACGGCACCACCCACCGGATAGTGAACATCATCGCCGTGATCCAGGTGCTGATCATACTGATCTCCGGCGGCGACATCTTCCTGCTGGGCGAGGCCTACGCCTTCGGCGTGCTGGCCAGCATGAGCTTCAATGTCATGTCCGTGGTGATACTGCGCTTCAAGCGGATGGAGGAGGAGCGGGAATGGATGTTCCCTTTCAACCTCAGGTTCGGCAACATTTATTTCCCGGTCGGTCTCCTGGCCATCCTGACGGTACTGCTTTCCGTCACGTTCATGAACCTGCTGACCAAGAAAGTGGCCACGATCGGAGGCCTTGTCTTCACTGCGGTCTTCTACGCGATCTTCCACGTCTCCGAGAGGATGAACGAGCGGAAAGCGCGCCTTTACGCCCCCGAAGAAGATACCGACGAGAAGCTGAACCTCCGCAAGGAGGCCGATATCAACACGGTGGTGCCGGAACTCACCAAAGCCCGCCGCGTGCTGGTGCCGGTGCGCAACCCCAACAACCTGGTGCACCTGGCCGCCGTGCTCGAGACGGCCGACGACGACACCACCGACATCATCGTGCTCTCCGCCAAGATCTCCAAGGGCATCCAGTCCGGGGGCGAGACCATGTCCGACGAGGACAAAGAAGTCTTCAGCGCGGTGGTGCTGCTGGCCGAGAAGTACGGCAAGACCGTCAAGCCCATTTTCGTTTTCTCCAACGACCCGTTCCATTCCATGGCGCAGGTGGCGCAGGCCGCCGGCGTCGACGAGATAGTGATGGGCGTCTCCGGCTCCACCGGGGCCGAGGTGCAGCTGGAGCACCTCGCGATGGCCTGGGGCATGGCCAAGAAGCCAGACGCGCCGGTCAAGCCGGTGCTGGCGAAGGTGGTCTGGCAGGGCCGCCAGATGACTTTCCAGCTTTCCTAAACACAGAGAGGGACTATGGCGATAAGGCGCATCTGCAAATACGGCGAGAAGATACTGGACAAGAAGACCAGGACGGTCGTCTTCTCGGAGCTTAAGAAGGACCTGCCCGCCCTGCTGGCGGACATGTTCGAGACCATGGACGCGGTCGGCGGGGCCGGCCTCGCCGCCAACCAGATCGGCCTCGACCTCCGCCTGGCCGTGATCAAGATCCAGCGCGAGAACGAGGAGCCGCTCAGCCTCGTCATCATCAACCCGGAGATGGTGGAGAAGTCCGGCGCCATGTACGAGGACGAGGGCTGCCTCTCCTTCCCGGGGCTTTTCGCCAAGATCCGCCGCGCCGCCAAGGTCAAGGTGCGCGCCCTCAACGAGAAGGGCCTGCCGATAGAGATCAACGCCGAGGGCCTGTTCGCCAAGGCGCTGCAGCACGAGATGGACCACCTCGACGGCATCACTTTCATCGGCCGCCTGCCGCTGATGTCCCGCCTGAAGCTGAAACCCGCGCTGATGAAGCTGCGGGGCCAGTGGAAGAAGATAGACGAGAGCAAGATGAAGCCGATGTAGCGGAGCCGGGAGCGCGGCCGTTTTCCCCCTGTCACTGAATGTCTAAATTGCGCATAGTCTTTCTTGGTACGCCCGACATCGCCTGCGGCTTTTTAAGCCGCGCGGCCGCCTCCGGCAACGAGGTCGTCGGCGTCATCTCCCAGCCCGACAGGGCCGCCGGGCGCGGCATGCAGCTGTGCTGCGCGCCGGTAAACGCGCTGGCCGGCCGCCTGTGCCTGCCGGCCTACAAGCCCGCCAGTAAACAGGAGCTGCACTCCGTGATAGCGGAGCTCAAGCCCGACCTCGGTGTGGTGGTCGCCTACGGGCGGCTGATCCCGGAGGAAACGCTGGCGCTGGCGAAGCACGGCTTTCTCAACGTCCATTTTTCGCTGCTGCCCAGGTACCGCGGCGCCGCGCCGGTGCAGTGGGCGCTGCTGAACGGCGAGAAGGTCACAGGGGTCACGCTGTTCTGGCTGGACAAGGGGATGGATACCGGTCCCGTGTTCCTGCGCCGCGAGGTGCCTGTGTCAGGTTCCGACGACGCTGCCTCGCTGTTCGCCCGCCTGTCCGCCGTAGGAGAGGAATTGCTGGGCGAGGGCCTGGCTAAAATAGCCGCGGGCGACATTCTGCGCGAGCCCCAGGCCGGGGAGCCGTCGCTGGCACCCAAGCTGCTGCCCTCCCACGCGAAGATGGATTTTTCCCGACCCGCCCCGGAGCTGCTGGGGCAGGTGCGCGGACTCGCCTGCGGCCCGCGCCCCCGCTTTACGCTGCCTCAGCCGGGCCGCCTGCTCACGGTGCAGGTGCTGGCCGCCGAAGCCGCGCCGGAGGCCGCGGGAGCGGCCGCGCCGGGCACGGTGCTGTCCGTTGAGCCCGGCGGCGGCTTTGTTGTAAAATGTGGCGTCGGAGGCCTGCTTTTAAAGACCGTTAAGCCCGAGGGTAAAAAGGAAATGCCGGCCGCCGATTTCCTCAACGGCCTGCGCCTGAAGCCCGGAGACAGGCTGGTCTGGATTTAGGTCAGGTAAAGCCGGGCGGCCGAAACCGCCCTGAACGAAGCGAAGGGTGTGACCATATGGGATTTAAAGAATTCTGGCAGAAGCATTTTTCCAACTCCGACGAGCGGATCGTCAGCCCCGGCTTCGTGCTGCGGGTCGGGGGCGTCGGCTTCCTCCTCTTTTTTCTCACCTATTTCCTGTTCTCCTGGACGCTGGAGACCGTGATCCACAACCGCAAGGAGGTCATAGTCCCCGACATCTCCGGCAAGTCCACCGTGAACGCCCTGCAGACCCTCTCCGAGCTGAACCTCGCCATGAAGATAGAAGGCACCGAGTTCAATGAGGCGGTGCCGATCGGCACCGTGCTGCGGCAGGTCCCCGGCGCCGGGTCCACTGTGCGCGAGGGCAAGATCGTCCGCGTCATTTTCAGCCAGGGCGGCGAGTCGGTCTTCACGCCCAACCTGATCGGCCTGCCGCTGCGCAACGCCGAGCTGATGCTGCGCCAGCGCCAGTTGGTGCTGGGCCAGGTCAGCGAATCTTATTCCCTCAAGGCCGAGAAAGGCACCGTGCTGTCGCAGGACCCCAAGCCGGAGTTGAGCGTTTCCAAGAATACCATGGTAGAGGTGGTGGTCTCCGCGGGCAACCCGCCCGCCGGCATCATCATGCTGCCCGATTTCCGACAGAAGAAGAGCGACGAGGCCCAGCAGTGGGCCGCGCAGAGCGGCGTGACGCTGCGCCTGACCGAGGACGCCGGCTCGCTGTTCCCGGGCGGCACCATCATCGACCAGGACCCGGCCCCGGATACCGTCGTGGCGGCGGGCGGCAAAGTCTCGCTGACCGTCAGCTCGCGCAAGAGCGCCGGCGGCGCGGAGCGCGAGTTCCGCGTACATTTCGAGGTGCCGCAGAGCGGCTCCCAGCGGCATATCCGCGTGGTGGCCCTGGGCAAGAGCGGCGACCGCGAGATCTTCAACGGCCTGCGCGACCCGGGTACCAAGATAGACCTTTCCGTCCCCTACGCCGGGGCGGAGAAGATCCGCATTTTCATGAACGGCATCCTCGTCGAGGAGCGGCCCGTAAAATGAAGACCGCCTTTCCCCTTCCCTCCGGCCGCGCCGCGCTGGTGCCGTCCGTGCTGTCGGCCGACTTCGCCTGTCTTAAAGGCAGCCTGAAGCCGGTCAACCGCCTGGCCGACTGGGTGCAGGTGGACGTCATGGATGGGCGCTTCGTGCCCAACATCAGCTTCGGCCCCGCCATCACGGCCGCCGTGCGGCGCGCGAGCCCCCTGCCGATAGACGCGCACCTGATGGTGGCGGAACCCCTGAATTTCCTCGAGGCCTTCGCAGAGGCGGGCGCCGGCCTGATAACCGTGCACGCAGAGGCGAAGGACGCCGCGGCCTGCCTGAAAAAGATCCGTGCCCTCGGGCTGAAGGCCGGCCTGGCCCTGCGGCCCAAGACGCCGCTTTCGCGGGCGCTGCCGTACCTGCCGCTGCTGGACCTCCTCCTTATAATGACCGTGGAGCCGGGCTTCGGCGGTCAGGCCTTCATGCCTGCCATGCTGCCCAAAGTGGGCGCGGCCCGGCAGGCCATCCGCGGCTCCGGCCGCAAGGTCTGGCTGCAGGTGGACGGCGGCATCAACTCCGACACCGCCGTGCTGGCCGCCGTGGCCGGGGCGGACTCGCTGGTGATAGGCAGCGCGCTCTTCAGGGCGCCCGACCCCGCCGCTTTCCTGAAAGGGCTGAAGAAACTCTGAGGCGACCATGGCTAAAAAAATACTGATAGTAGAGGACGAGCCGCTCATCTCAAAGGTGCTGACCATCCGCCTGGAGAGCCTGGGCTATAAGGTCAACGCCGCCCTCGACGGGGAAGAGGGGCTGGACCTGGTCAAGAAGGAAAAACCGGACCTCGTCATGCTCGACATCGGGCTGCCCAAGCTCGACGGCAATACGCTCTGCGAGCTCATCAAGATAGGCGAGGATACCAAGCACATCAAGGTCATCATGCTGACCGGGCACCGCCAGATGAACGAAATGGAGAATTCGTTCAAGGCCGGGGCCGACGTCTACGTCAACAAGCCCTACGAGTGGCCGCGCCTGCTGGACCACATAAAGAAGCTTATCGGCTGACAAAAGCCGCCAAATATAATATAATAAGAGTTCGCGCCGGCCCGCACGGGGGCGCGTGAGCGATTTTTGTCGTAAGAGTCAAGGAGGACAACATGGCAGTTGTTTTGAGGCTTCAGAGAATAGGCAAGCGCACCCAGCCGCATTACCGGATCGTGGCCATCGAGAAATCGAGCGGCCCCCACGGCCAGCCGCTGGAGATAGTCGGGCATTATAACCCGAAGGCGACCAAGGACAAGGAAAAGGTCACCATCAACGCCGAGAGGGTCGACCGCTGGGTCAAGAACGGCGCCAAAGCGTCCGACACCGTCGGCACCCTGATCGCCCGCGCGCGCAAAGCCGAGAAGGCCGCCGCGGCGCCGAAGTAAGCGGAGGACCGCCCGATGAAAGAAGTTCTAATGTACATCGTCGGTTCGCTGGTGGAAAAGCCGCAGGAAGTGAAGGTCGGCGTCAACGAAGACGGCGACGTTACCCGCTTCAAGCTGACGCTTTCCTCCTCCGACCGCGGCAAGGTCATAGGCAAGGAAGGGCGCGTGGTTAAAGCCATCCGCACCGTGCTGCAGACCGCCGCCGCCAGGCAGAACAAGAAAGTCTACCTGGATATAGATTAAGAATGCGGGTCGACGCGGTCACGCTTTTCCCGGGGATGATAGACGCCCCGCTTTCGGAAAGCATAGTGGGCCGCGCCAGGCAGGAAGGGTTCCTCGAGCTGGGTTTCGTTAACCCGAGGGATTTCACGGAAGACCGCCACCGCACCGTGGACGACAAGCCTTACGGCGGCGGCACCGGCATGCTGATGATGGCCGAGCCGGTGTACAGGGCGCTGAAGTCGGTCAGGAAGAAAGGGTCATGCGTGATCCTCCTGACGCCTAAAGGGCGCCGCTTCGACCAGCGGCTCGCGCTGGAACTGGCGAAGAAGAAGCACCTGGTCTTTATCTGCGGGCACTACGAGGGGATCGACGAGCGGGTGACTCCGCTGGCCGACCTGGAGCTCTCGATAGGGGACTATGTCCTCACCGGCGGCGAGCCGGCCGCGGTAGCGGTGATAGACGCGGTGACGCGGCTGATCCCGGGCGTGCTGAAGAAAGGCGACGCCACCGTGAACGAGACCTTTACCGAAGGACTGCTGGAAGCGCCGCACTATACGCGCCCGGCCGTCTGGAGAGGCAAGGCGGTGCCGCAGGAACTGGTCAGCGGCAACCACAAGCTCATCGCCGAGTGGCGGCGGGCGCAGGCCGAGGCACTGACGGGCAAGGCCCGGCCGGACCTGGCGCCGGCGAAAAGAAAGAGCCGCGGCGCCGCGAAGAAATAGATTTGTTTCAACTTATAGGAGGCAGTATGAAAGACATCGCTAAACACCTGGGCTTCAAGACCGATAAGTTCGATTTCCAGCCCGGCGACTCCGTGAAAGTATACACCAAGGTCGTGGAAGGCGACAGCGAGCGCGTCCAGATCTTCGACGGCGTCGTGATCTCCCGGCGCGGCAGCGGCATCTCCGCCAGCTTCACCGTGCGCAAGATCTCCTACGGCGTGGGCGTTGAGAGGGTCTTCCCCCTGCATTCCCCCCGCATCGAGCGTATCGAAGTTGTGAAGACCGGCAAGGTCCGCCGCTCCAAGATCTACTACCTGCGCGGCCTGGCCGGCAAAGCCGCCCGCCTCGACGAAGTGGCGAAGGAAGCGGTTGTCGCCGCGCCGCAGGCCCAGCCTGCCGCGGCTCCCGCCGCCCAGCAGCCCGCCGCGAAGTAAAACGGTCGTTACCCCCCGCGCTCCGCGCGGGGGGCTGCGGTACAGGTGCAACCGTGCCATTAAGCAGATTCGACCTCTCACTACTTGAAACCAAGCGGCCGGCTTTCCTCGTCGGCGTAGACGAAGCCGGGCGCGGCCCGCTGGCCGGTCCCGTGACCGCCTGCGCCGCCTGGATCCCCCCCGCCTCCCACAGCCTCATTTCCCCTCTGGTCAACGACAGCAAGAAACTTTCCGCGCCCAGGCGCGAGCGGGCCCTGCGCCTCATGCTCGCTTCAGGAGTGCGCTTCGGCTTCGGCTTCGCGCACCCCGACGAGATAGACCGCGAGAACATCCTGGAGGCCACTTTCAACGCCATGGGGGCCGCCGTCAGGCGGCTCCTGCGCTATACCGGCGCGGCGCCAGCCTCGGCGCTGCTGCTGGTGGACGGGCCGCACCGCATCAAGCGCCTGGATTCCTGCCTGCAGCAGCCGGTGGTGGACGGCGACGCCAAGTCCCTCTCCATCGCCGCGGCCAGCATCTACGCCAAGGTCGTGCGCGACCGCTGGATGCAGGTGCTCGACGGACGCCATCCCGGCTATGGCCTCGCCGGCCACAAGGGCTACGGCACCGCGGCGCATTTAGAGGCGCTCGGCCGCCTGGGCCCCAGCCCCCAGCACCGGCTCAGCTTCGCCCCGGTGCGCCGGGCCGCGCGCGGCGGAGCCCCGGCATGAACACCAAGGGCGTCGCCTACGAGGAGCAGGCCGCCGCTTTCCTGCGGGCCGCCGGCTTCGAGATCCTGGACCGCAACTGGGCCTGCCCGCTGGGCGAGCTGGACATCGTAGCCCGCAAGGGAGATGTGCTGGCTTTTGTCGAGGTGCGCGCCCGGTCCAATACCGCCTACGGCCTGCCGGCCGAGACGGTCACCCGTGCCAAGCGGACGAAGATAATCAAGGCTGCGCAGGCTTATCTCAAGGCGCGGCGCGTCAAGGCGGAGACTTTCAGGTTCGATTTCATCGGCATCACGCCAGGCGCGGAGCCGGAACACATCGAGGACGCTTTCAGCGCCGACGGATTCGGATTTTAACAGAGCGCAAGGAGCTGCTATGGAACCTTCAGAAATACTCAGGAACGTTGAGCATACCGCGGGCTGGCTGCGCAAAGTGGCGGCCGGTTTCAAGCCGGAAACCGCCATCATCGCAGGCTCCGGCCTGGGCGGGGCGCTGCCCCGCCTGGAGGACAAGGTCGCGGTCTCCTACAAGGATATCCCCGGCTTCCCCGCCCCTACCGTTAAAGGCCACGCCGGCGAGCTGATCTTCGGGCGCATGGGCGGCGCCGACGTCGTGATGATGAAGGGGCGCTTTCACTATTACGAGGGCCGGCCGCTCTCCTTCATCGCGTTCCCGATCCGGGTGCTGCGCGCGCTCGGCGTGAAGAACCTGCTGCTGACGGCCGCCGTGGGCTCCCTGAAGCCCGCCCTCAAGCCCGGGGACATGCTGATCCTCAGGGACCACCTGAACCTGATGGGCTCCAACCCGCTGATGGGCAACTACCACCCCGCCTTCGGCGAGATGTTCCCCGACATGAACGACCCCTACGACCGCGCGCTGCGCAAGGAGGCCATGAAGCTGGCCAAGAAGCTGCGCATCCGCGCCAAAGAAGGCGTGTACACCGCAGTGACCGGCCCGTCCTACGAGACCCCGGCCGAAGTGAAAATGTACCGGCAGCTCGGCGGCGACATCGCCGGGATGAGCGTGGTCCCCGAAACTATCACCGCCCGGCAGCTGAAGCTGCGCGTGGCGGGCCTCTGCTGGATCTCCAACTTCTGCAGCGGCATTTCCAAGAAGGTGCTGACGCACGAGGAAGTGCTCGAGCTCGGCGAGAAAGTCTCCGGGAAGATGCAGGGGCTGCTGGAAGGCCTCCTGAAGTCCAAAGCCATAAAGGGTTAAAAAGGAAATATCATGAGAATGCTAGACCTGCTGCTCAAGAAACGCTCCGGCCTGGAAATGTCCTACGACGAACTGGTGTTCATCGCCATGGGCGCCGCCGACGGCTCCATTCCGGACTACCAGCTTTCCGCCTGGCTGATGGCCGCCTTCCTCAACGGGCTCACGCCCGCCGAGACCGCCGGCCTCACCAAGGCCATGGCCCTTTCCGGCAAGAAGCTCGACCTCTCCTCCATCAAGGGGATGAAGGTGGATAAACATTCTACCGGCGGCGTGGGCGACGGCATTTCTATCGCGCTGGCCCCGGTGGCGGCGGCCTGCGGCGTGGTGGTGCCCATGATGAGCGGCCGCGGCCTCGGGCATACCGGCGGCACGCTGGACAAGCTGGAGGCCATGAAGGGCTTCAAGGTCCGCCTTGAGCCCGAATACGTGGTCAAGCAGCTCAAGGCCACGGGCCTGTCCATGTTCGGCCAGACCGAGCGCCTGGCCCCCAGCGACAAGAAGCTCTACGCGCTGCGCGACGCCTCCTGCACCGTAGAGGCGCTGCCGCTGATAGTGGCCAGCATCCTCTCCAAGAAATACGCCGAGGACATCACCGGCCTGGTGATGGACGTTAAATACGGTTCCGGCGCCTTCCTGAAGGATTTTAAGAAGAGCCGCGAGCTGGCCGTGGCGCTGATGAAGACCGCCAAGCTGCTGGACATCCGCTGCGTGGCCGTGATGACCGCCATGAACGAGCCGCTGGGCCTCGCCGTCGGCAACGGTATCGAGACCGCGCAGTGCATCAGGATCCTGGCCGGAGAGAAAGGGCCCGCGGACTTCATGCGCGTGCTCGAGGTGCTGGCCGGCTGGATGATCCACCTGGGCGGCAAGGCCCGCTCCGCCGCCGAGGGCGAGGACAAGGCCCGCGCGGCCATCGCCGACGGCAGCGCGCTGGAGAAATACCGCCTGATGGTGAAGTGGCAGGGCGCCGACGTGCGGGTGGTGGACGACCCCGACCGCCATATGCCCAAGGCCAAGCTCTCGAAGCGGATCCTGGCGAAGAAGGCCGGCTTCCTCACCGCGATGGAGGCGCGCACTGTCGGGTTCGCCTCCGTGGCGCTGGGCGGCGGCCGCGCCAAGGCCGAGGACGCCGTGGACTTCGGCGCGGGCTTCATCCTGGCCAGGAAACCCGGCGACCGCGTGGCCCCTGGCGACCTCATCGCCACTGCCTATGCTTCCGGCCCGGCCAAGCTGGCCGACGGCGTGAAGATGTTCGAGAGTTCGCTGGCCTACGGCTCCAAGGCGCCCCGCAAAGAGCCGCTGATCCGCGAGATCATTAAGTAAGGAGCCCCATGAAGAACGTCCATATCTCTAAGCACCCGCTAGTGCTGGACAAGATCGCCCGCCTGCGCGACCGGCGCACCAACGTGGCCGACTTCAGGCGGCTGATGGGCGAGCTCACCATGCTGCTCGCCCACGACGCCTTCCTGCACGCGCGGGTGAAGAAGGCGAAGGTGCGCACCCCGATCGGAGTGGCCGACTCGCAGCGCCTGGCGCACGACCTGGTCTTCGTGGCCATCCTGCGCGCCGGCCTGGGCATGGTGGACGGCCTGGTGAAGCTGCACCCGGAGGGCCGGCTGGCCCACATAGGCATCTACCGCGACGAGGAAACCCTGAAGCCGGTGAAGTATTACGTGCGCCTGCCGGAAGACGTCTCCGACAGCCTGGTGGTGATAGCCGACCCGATGCTGGCTACCGGCGGCTCGGCCGTGGAGGCTGTGGAGATCATGAAGAGCCGCGGCGCGAAGAACATCTGCTTCCTCTGCATGCTGGCCGCCAGGGAAGGCCTGAAGCGCCTGGCCGCCGCGCACCCGGAGATGCCCATCTACGTCGGCGCTGTGGACGAGAAACTTAATAGCCACGGCTATATAGTGCCGGGCCTCGGCGACGCCGGCGACAGAATGTTCGGCACCGCCTAGCGGGTTCCGAAGTTAAATAAAAAAGCCCGGTTGCCCGGGCTTTTTTATTTCAGCGCGTCTGGTTCAGCACTTGTTCTTGGCGTGCGGGTCGGAGATGCGGACCAGCGTGGGATAGTCCAGGATCTTGATGGACTTGATCTCGCGCTTGATGATGCTGCGCTTCTCCAGGTCGGCCAGGGTGCGAACCACGGTCTCCAGCGCCAGGCCGGTGATCTCTGCGATCTCGGTGCGCTTCAAGCCGTGGATGGCCGGGTTCGGGGTGTTCTTGGACTTGTAGGTAATGGCGTTGATGAGGGCCTTGGCCACTTTGGAGCGGGCCGGCTTGTAGGCCGTGTCCTTGACCTTGTACTGCATGGCGCGCATCTCGTTGGCGATCTTGCGCAGGAAGATCTTGTAGACCTTCGGGTGGGTGTCCATGAACTGCTCGAACTTCCTGGCGTCGACGAAGGAGAGAACCGTGTCGCCCATGGTGCGGGCATCGCAGATGTATTCCTGCTCGGAGAAGAGGGCGATGTGGCCGAAGGTGTCTCCGGGATGGCGGATCCAGTTGATCATCTGCTGGCCCTTGGAGTCGGTGGAGTAGATCTTCGCCCGGCCCTTGCAGACCGTGTAGATGCCCTGCGGGTGGCTGCATTCGGCGTAGATCTGCTCGTCGTCGGCGAACTTGCGGCCCATCTTAAGGGCGCTCCATTCCTTCTGGGTCGCCGCGTCCAGCCGCACGACGAAACAGTTCTGCTTGAAGCGGCACGCGCCGCAATCCGGAGCTTGGTCTTTAGTGAATCTGTGCATTTCTGGTTTCCCCCTGTCTGCTGTGTACAATTATATAATATTTGTCCCCCCGTCGTCATTTGCTACACTATTAAGCGCCGGCCGCCGGCTCGCACCATGTTCAAGGACCTCAAAGCGCTGGGCAAGGAATCGCTGATCTACGGGCTCTCCACCGTTGGGGCCCGCCTGCTCAATTTCATCCTGCTGCCGTTCTACACTCATTACCTGGTCCCCGCCGACTACGGCGTGGTGGCGGCGGTCTTCTCCTACATCGCCTTTCTCAATATCGTCTACCATTACGGCATGGACCAGGCCTACATGCGGCATTATGCCGACAGGGAGAAGGCCTTCCCGTCCGCCTTCGCCTGCCTGGCCGCCACCACGCTGCTGCTGACCGGGCTGCTCTGCGCCGCCGCGCCGTTCTGGGCGGACGTCTCCGGCATCGGCGCCGACAATTCCCGCTTGGTCTGGTACGGGGCGGCCATCCTGCTGCTGGACACGCTGACCATCATCCCCTTCGCCGACCTGCGCATGCGCCACAAGGCGCTGCGCTTCGCCGGGGTGCGCACGGCGTCAATAGTGATCAACGTAGCGCTGAACGTGGCGTTCCTGCGCTATATGGGGTTGGGGCTGGAGAGCGTCTTCCTGGCCAACGTCATTTCCTCTGCGGCGGCGGCGCTGCTGCTGGCGCCGGAGCTCAAGGCCCTCGCCGGCAAGGTCGACCTGCCGGTGCTGCGGCAACTGCTGGCCTTCGCCCTGCCGCTGCTGCCCGCCGGGCTGGGCTCGATGGCCGTGCAGGTGCTGGACCGCCCCATCATGCTGCACCTGGCCGACAAGGCCTCCGTGGGCGTATACCAGGCCAACTACCGCCTGGGTATCTTCATGATGCTGGTGGTCAGCATGTTCGACCAGGCCTGGCGGCCGTTCTTCATAGAGCGTTCCCACCGTCCGGACGCCGCGCCGGTCTTCGCGCGCGTGCTGACCTGGTTCTGTTTAGGCGGGCTGTGGCTGTGGCTCGGCCTCTCTTTCTTCATCGGGGACCTCGCCCGCCTCCGCGTGGCCGGCGTGAACCTGATCCACCCGGATTACTGGTCCGGCCTGGGCATCGTGCCGCTGGTGCTGGCCGCCTACCTGCTCAACGGGGTCTATATCAACTTCCTCGCGCCGGTTATCATCGCCAAGCGCACCGGAGTTATCCTGAGCGTTACGCTCGCGGGCGCGGCCGTCAGCGTGGCGGGCAACTTCGCGCTGATCCCGCCTTTCGGCATGTACGGCGCGGCCTGGGCCGTCTTCCTCTCATACCTGGTCATGGCGGTCATGGTCTATTTCCGCGGCCGCGCTTTCTTCCCCGTTCCCTACGAATTCGGCCGGCTAGCCGGGGCCCTGGCAGCGGCGGCCGCGTTCGGCGCGCCGGTGCTGCTGCTCTCGCCCGGCCTGGCCCTGAAGGGAGTGGTCTTCCTGGCCTTCCCGGCGGCGGTCTGGCGCCTGGGCCTGCTGCTGCCCGAGGAGAAAGAGGCGGTGCTGCGCCGCCTGGCCGCCCTGCGGGGCCAAAAGACCGCTCCCCGCTAGGACCTTGGCCCCTGCCCGGGGCGCCGCTCTCCCGCCATACTATCTATATGTTGAAATCCCTGGCCGCCCTGCTGCTTTGCGCCGCCCCGGCTTTTTCCCAGTCCTGGCCCCCCGCCCTTTCCGCCGAAGTTCCCTCAGCGCCCGCAGTTAAAGCCCCAGCCCCCGCGCTGGCGGACTGGACGGTGATGTATTTCATCAACGGCAAGAACAACCTGGAGAGCTCGGCGTTGATGGACATGAACGCGCTGGAGCAGGTGGGCTCTACCGGCAAGGTCAAGATAGCCGTAGAACTGGGCCGCATGAACGGCCAGCACGAGGGCGACGACCACGCCGAGGGCGATTGGACCGGGGTGCGCCGCTACCTGGTGGGCAAGGACGGGGATCCCTCGCGGATAACCTCCCCGGTGCTGCAGGACCTGGGCCGGGCCGACATGGGCTCCTGGAAGGAGCTGGCGGCTTTCATAAACTGGGGCAAGGCCAATTTCCCGGCGCGCCGCTACGCGCTGGTGCTGTGGGACCACGGCAACGGCTGGGAGCCGGTGGACGACGGCAACTCCGGGGATTTTTACAATTTGAAGGGTTTCTCGCTCGACGACGAGACCGGCCGCGAGTTCTCGCTGCCGCAGATGGCCGAGGCGCTGCGGGTTACGGGCGGGGTGGATTTCCTTATGCTCGACGGCTGCAACATGGGCATGGCCGAGGTGGCCTACGAGCTGAAGGACGCGGCGCGGGCGCTGACGGCCTCGGAAGAGGCGGAGCCGGGGGTGGTGGTGCGCTACGCGCAGTTCCTGGGGCTGCTGAACGCCAAGCCCTCCATGGGCGCGGAGGAGTTCGCCGCCAATACGGTGCGGACCTACCGCGATTATTTCCTTGGGCAGGGCGGCGACAACGAGGGCGACCCGGTCACGCAGTCCGCGGTGCGGCTCTATGAGATGGACAATTTCCGCGTTAAGCTGGACGCCTGGACGGCGGCGGCCCTGAAGGCCGACCCTGCCGCGCTCCGGTACGCCGCTGGCAAAGCCAAGTTCTTCGGCGAGTACGCGCCTTATAAGGATCTCTGCGACTTCGTCTCTCTCGTCGGTGAAGCGTCCTCCGACCAGCAGCTGAAGGCGCGGAGCCGCGACCTGGTAACATTCGTGAAGACGCGCCTTATTATCGAGAATTGGGCGCAGGACGCCGTCAGCCACGGCGTCGCCATCGACGTTCCTTCCTCTTCCTATAACCCGCTCTACGACGGGCTGGCCCTGTCCCGCGACTCCCGCTGGGACGACTTCGCCCGCCACATGTCCACCCTAAAATAAAAGATCCTCGAGAAGCCCGGTCGGGGGCCGGCAGGGGAGGGGCCCCGTGCTCCTGGGCAGAAGGGAACCGTTGCGCGGTTCCCCCCGCCCTTGGGAAATTAAGGGCGGGGCCCCCCTCCCCAAAGTCGCACGGAACCCCTCCCCTGCCGTCCCCTCCGTATGTTTGTCAGTACTATTAAAAGCGAGCCACCAGCGGAGACCGCAGGGGTAGGACAAGCAAAACCGTCGCGAGCCCGACGCTTGCGTAGCGCGGAGGGCGAGTGCCGAGTGAGCGCACGGTGTGCGCGAACGCGTTTTGCGGTCCTATCCCTGCGGTAGGCCGCCAACCACGAGCGCCCCGCGATAGGCCGCCAACCACGAGCGTCTTATTATTTTTCCTGCTGGAGCTTGCCGAAGGCGGCAACGCCGACGGCGGTGGTGGCGAGGCAGAAGAGGGCTATGGCGCCCAGGTCGGTCCACAGGCTGAAGTGGCCCTGCCCAAGCATGATGATGCGCATCAGGTCCACGGCGTAGCTGATGGGGTCGGCCAGGCTGATGGCGCGGATGTAGGGCGCGGCGGTCTGCAGGTCGAACAGGGCGCCGCTGAAGAAGAAAAGGGGCCAGGTCAGGAAGCTCATCACCAGGCCGAAGCCCTCCATGGATTTCATCTTGGCGCCGATGGTAAGGCCCAGATTGGTGATCATGTAGGAGACCGGGAATGCGGCCAGCAGGCAGAGCAGGATCTGCAGCGGGTTCTGCGGCAGTATGAAGAGCGCTCCCACGACGAGGAGCAGCAGGGTCTCTATCAGCGCGCCCAGCATGCCGCCCAGCGCCTTGCCCAGGAACAGCGTGGTGCGCGAGATGGGCGCCGCCAGCACTTCCTTCAGAAAGTCCAGGCGCTTGTCCCACACTATATAGAGGCCGTAGGTTATCGACGTGAAGAGGATGACCATGGCCATGATGCCCGGGAAGATGAACTGCTGGTAGGTAAAGCCCGGCACCGGGCTCTGCGCCCCGGCCATGCCGTGCCCCATCACGAACAGGAACAGCAGCGGCGAGATCAGGATGGAGAGGATGCGCTCCTTCTCGCGCAGGAAGATCTTGGCCTCGCGCAGCAGGATGGCGTAGATGGCGTAGTAGTTCATTTGCGCGCCGCCTTTACCGTGGCTATCCGCTCAAAGATGCCCTCGGCGTTCTCCTCGGCGTCGTCGCTGATCTGCTGCCCGGCGAACTTCAGGAACACGTCGTCCAGCGTGACGCGGCGCACTTCCACCTCGTCGATCCTGCCGCCGGCGTTCAGCAGGGCCTGCAGGTTGCCGCCGGAGTCCTCTATGCTGATCTTATAGCGGGAGTTCTCGCGCTCCACGGTTTTCACGAAGGGGAGCGCCCGCAGGGCCGCCTCGTTTATCTCGCCTTTGAGGAACACCAGGTCCTGGCCCACCTTGCGCTTCAGGGCCTCCGGGGTGTCGAGCTCTATGATCCTGCCCTGGTTGATGATGCCTATGCGGTCGGCCAGGCTGTCGGCCTCTTCCATGTAATGGGTGGTCAGGATGATGGTGGTGTTATGCCGCTCTTTCAGTTCGCGGATATGGGTCCAGACGGCTTTGCGGCTGGCCGGGTCCAGGCCCAGGGTCGGCTCGTCGAGGAAAAGGATCTTGGGGCCGTGGATGAGGCCGCGGGCTATCTCCAGCCGGCGCCGCATGCCGCCCGAGTAGGTTTTTACCAGGCTGTCACCGCGGTCCGACAAATTGACCAGCTTCAGGAACTGCTCTATCCTGGCCGCTATCTCACGGCGCGGCACGCCGTAGAGCATGGAGTGCAGCTGCAGGTTCTCTCGGGCGGTCAGCAGGTCGTCCACGCTGGGCTCCTGGAACACTATGCCGATGTTGCGGCGCACTTCCAGCGGCTCGCGGTTGATGTCGCGGCCGGCCACCAGGGCCGTGCCCGAAGTGGGGCGCACCAGCGTGGCCAGCATGCTGATCAGGGTGGTCTTGCCGGCGCCGTTGGGGCCCAGCAGGCCGAAGACCTCCCCCTCAGGTATCTCCAATGAAACGCCGTTCACCGCCGTCACTTCGGCGTAGCGCTTTACCAGGTTGTCAGTTACTATTGCCGCCATAGGTAAATTCTAGCAAATACAAAAAACAATCCCCGCCGGGTAAGGGTGGGGATCGTTTTTGCCGTGGCCTGTTTAGAAGAGCAGGCCGAAGCTGGCGGCGACGCCCAGCTTGGTCGGAATGTCAGTGTCGTCCATGGTGGTCTTCTCTGTGCTGACCACTCCGGACACGTCGAAGTGCATGTAGAGCAGGTTCAGGCCGGTGCCCAGGGTGTAGGCCATCTTGGAGTCCTTCTCCGCCAGGTTCTTCATCAGGCCCGCGCGCAGCGGGATGTTGAAGGCCTTGCGGTTGAAGATGTTGATCTCGGTGCCCATGCACAGCTGGCGCGAGTCGAAGCCGTCCACCGGGGTCTTGTTCTTGGTGACGTCCAGGTCCAGCGCCAGGGTCCAGAACTTGGCCGGATTCAGCGCGAAGCCGATGCGGGCCTGGCGGTCCAGGTCGTAGTCGGAGGCGTTCTCCACGTCAAAGGACGGGCTGTTGATGTTGCGCATTACGAAGCCCACCTTGGGATGCAGCGGCAGCTTGGGGTAGGTCCGGTTCACGTCCCACATAAGGCCCAGGTCTACGGCGGGCTGCCAGGAGGACTTCATGTCCTCAAGGGTTATGGAGTCCGCGGTGTCGGATTCCGAGAGGAAGCGGAAGGTGGTGTTGGTGGTGCGGCCGTTTATCATCTTGATATTGCCGCCCACGGACAGGCCGTGCAGCCACTTGTCCACGTTCCAGGCGTAGCCCGCCGCGATCTCTACGAACGAGGCCCCCACCACATTGAGGTTGGAGGTGTTGTTGTAGTAGGAATTTCCGGAAGCGGCCGCAGTAATCATCGGCGCCACGTCGGCGGCGTACTGAGAGAGGGTGTTAGCCGCCTCGTTAATTTGCGCCTCGCTCAGACCGTCTGCGGCTGCCTTGTTTATCAGCGCGTAAATGAACGTCGTCTGGTTGGTAATGCCTTGCTCGGTATTAAGACAGTTTGCCGCGCCGCAAATCAGGGTTTCAAGATTGGAATACCCTATCGTGTTTATAGCGCTGTCGAGCGTCGTTTCAGCGCTGTCAAAAGAAGTATTCGTCTGGTTAGCGCCGGTAAAGTTCACACCGGATAAGTTGCTGCCGTTGGTGTCCAGTCCGATGTTTGCGGTATCAATGAAAGGGTTTAGCCCTACCGAGGTGAAGTTGTTCACCGAAAGCGCGACTTTCGAGAACTTGAAGTTGGCGCCGCCGGCCACTTCGGCCAGCACGCCCTTGCCGGGTTCGTTCATGTCACTGATCAGGGAGAGCGTCTTTGCGAAAGCCGCTATCTGGTCGGCGTTGATGGAAGTCCCGTTGTCCTGGGCGCTCTGGATGGCTGAGAACTTCTGAGCCATGTCGCCTATCGCGCTGGCGTTCTTCATGATGTCGCCGGTGAACTCGGCCATCACGCCTACGGGCAGTTCCATGCCCGAGACGTTGGCGCTGCTCTTCACCAGGCCGCCGGGGTTCCAGTACTGCGCTATGGGGCCCTGCGCCACGGCCACAAAGGCGCCGCCCATGCCCATGGGGCGAGTGCCCAGGATCTTCCACTGCTCGGCGCATAACGAGGCCGGCGCCGCGGCGATAAACAAGGCTATAATAATGTTCTTCATAGACCTCCCTTAACCACAATGCCGATAGTCTAGTAGATTTTTCCGCCCAAAACCATAGTCACCGGGTTACATGTGACCGGAGTTACACTGCTCAAAGGCTGCGCCGGAAGAACTCCGCCACGCGCCGGTCGTAGTTCTCCCCGGCGCGCAGGCGGGTCTCGCCGTGGCCGGCGCGCTCTATCAGCCAGAGTTCCGCCGCCGGGGCGGCGGCTTTGATGGCGCTTGAATTCACGGCCGGCACGGCGGAATCGTCCGCGCCGTGGATCAGCAGCAGGGGGCGCTTATAGGCCTCGGCGTTGCTGACCGGCCTGACGGAGTTTATATTAACGCCCATCAGCAGCAGGCTCCAGCCCTTCATCAGTGTCACCAGCGGGCGGCGCAGGCGGCCCCAACCGCCGAAGATATAATTAAGCTGGCCGCGCAGGTCCGCGTAAGGCGAGTCCAGCGCCCTGGCCTGCACGGCCGGGTTCTTTGAAAGCAGTGCCGTTGCGCCCCCCATGGAGAAACCGAACAGGCCCGCCCCGGAGAAGCCGCGCTCCCGCAGGAAGGCCAGCGCCGCGTCTATGTCGCGCGTCTCCCGCGCGCCGCCTGTGGCGAAGAACCCGCCGCTGCGGCCGGTGGCGCGGAAGTCGAAGTAGAGCAGGTTGAAGTCTTTTGCCAGGAAGTCGGTCAGCCCCAGCACATCGCTCTTGTCCATCGGGTAGCCGTGGCAGACCACTACCGCTTTTTTTGAGGCGGCGTTGGGCACGAACCAGGCGTCCAGCTCCACCCCGTCGGAGGTCTTAAGCTTCACTCCCTCGAATTTTAGGCCGAAGACCGCCGGCGTCTGCGCGCCGGGGTAGCGCTTGGGATGGGCGTAGAGCCAGAAGAAGAAAAAAGAAAGCCCGGCGAAGGCGAGCGCCGGGTACAGTATGAGCCGCAGGGCTATCCTGAAAGCCAGGGAGTTCATGCGGCCTTCAGCATGGGCACAAAGCGCACGGAGCAGACGGCGGAGCGCTCCAGCCCCGCGGCCGTCTTTTTTACCAGCAGCAGTTCCTGCGGCTCGGGCCCGACGGGGATCACCAGGCGGCCCCCCTCTTTGAGCTGTTCCGGCAGGGCGGGCGGGACGTCCGCGGGGGCGCAGGTAACCAGGATGGCGTCGTAGGGCCCTGCTTCCGGCCAGCCCGCCGCGCCGTCGCCGGTCCTGTAGAAAATATTCTTATAGCCCAGCTTTTCGAGCCTGGCTTTGGCCGTGTCCGCGAGGTCGGGGAAGAATTCCACCGTGCGCACCTCGGCGGCCAGTTCGGAGAGGACCGCGGTCTGATAGCCGGAGCCGGTGCCTATCTCCAGCACTTTCTCCCCGCCTTTCAGCGCCAGCAGCTCGCTCATCAGCGCCACTATGTAGGGCTGCGAGACGGTCTGCCCGCGCTCTATGGGCATGGGGTAATCGTCGTAGGCGCGGGTGGCCATCCCTTCCGGCACGAAGCAGTGGCGGCAGACTTTGTCCATGGCGGCCAGCACGCGGAGGTCTTTAATGCCGCGCGCCTCTATCTGGTCCTTTATCATCTGGCGGCGGATGAAGCCGACGTAGGCGTCGTATTTGGGGCCCAGCAGCTTGTCTATCACTACCAGACTCCCTTCAGCACCATGAAGCAGGCCTGGGTGGTCTTGATGCCGTATTCCCTGGCCTTTTGCACGGCCAGGTCCGAGTCGGAGCCGGGCTGCATCCAGATATTCTTCACGCCCAGCTTATTGCATTCTTCCACTACCGCCTCGGTGACCGGCGGCGGCACCACGGTGATCACCAGGTCCGGGCGCTGCTCTATATCGGCGACGCTCTTGTAAACGTTCTGTCCCAGTACGAAGCCGCCCTTCGGGTTCACGCCTTTCACCGGGTACCCGGCGTTGAGCAGGTCCCGGAAGATCTTGTGGCCGTACTTGGAGGCGTCGTCGGAAACTCCCACCACGGCTATCAGTTTATATTCTTTAGGGTTCATAAATGTCCCTCCCCCCGCAGGCGTTCTTCCCAGAGCGGCAGCCGGGGAAAGTGGTAAACCTCCAGAGCGGCCGAGAAGGCCAGCAGCAGGTAAAAGTCGGGGTAGGAACCGGTCAGCAGCAGCAGGACCAGCGCCGAGACTCCGGGCACTTCGCAGGCGGCCGCCGTAACTATGGCCCCGGTGGTCAGGGCTTTCAGGGTTGCTTCGGGCGTCGGCTTTCTCTCCGAGAACTTGGCCGCCGCCAGCCGTACTATCAGCAGGGAAGAGGCGCTGAGGAGATAGAGGGCGTATTTGACCGCGTATGCGGCGGGCGGCTGCAGCGGGGGCTTATGGCCGAAGTGCCGCAGCATTTCCCCCACCACCGCGTATAAAAAGACGGCCCCGAAGATGCCGGCTGAAACCACTGCCGCGGTAAAATAAGCTTTCCCCAGTTTCGCTTTGTCCATTGCTCAATACTCGTAGAACTTCTGTCCGTCCTCTCCCTCGTGGGTACAGTCCAGGATCAGCAGGCCGTAATTGGCCGACTCGGGGCTGGAGAAGAACAGCCAGCCGCCGGAATCCGTGAGGGCCTTGGAGATGTCGGCGTCGTATTTCTTGGAGTCGACCAGCTTTATCTTGTCGGTGCGCTCGTGCCCCGGCAGGTGCAGCTCCGGCACCGCAGGGATGATCCGCGGGGCCAGCTCTCCCGGGCTTTTGGGATACTTGCCGCCGGCTTCGGTGTAGGCCACCTGCAGCGCGGCCCTGAAAGCCTGCAGCGTCCTGGCGGCGGAGTCGGCGCGGGCCTTCTCGTCCAGCTCCCGCTCGCGGCGGGCCACCTCGGCCAGGATCTTCTCGCCCACCGCCTCTTTCACTTTAGCGTTGAAAGCCGACACCTGCGGGGCCAGCGCTTCCAGCTTCTCGGCGGGTATCTCACCGCTGCGCTCCAGCAGGATGGCGAGGTTCTTCATGACCTGCGCTATCTCCGGGTTAGGCTTAGCGGCCTGGGCCGGGGTGGGCGCGGCGGGCTGCTGCGCCTGCGCGGCGCCGCAGAACAGGAAAATAGAAACGAGGAATAGCTTCATAGGTTCTCCTTTGCTCACAGTTTCAGACCCCAGTTCTCCAGCTCGGAGATGAACTTGTAGTTCGTCAGGTCGAACTGGATCGGCGTGACGGAGACGTAGCCGGCGCGCAGGGCGTTGAGGTCGCTGGCCTGGTCGGCGTCCTTGGGCTTGTAGTCGCCGGTCATCCAGTAATAATCCCCGCCGTGGGGGTCTTTGCGTTTCTCGAACCAGTCGTTAAAGCAGGTGCGGCTCTGGTTGGTGACGCGCACGCCCTTCAGCTTTTTAGCGGGCAGGTTGGGCACGTTGACGTTGAGCAGAGTGCCTGCGGGCAGGCGGCGCGTTTTGCACTGCAGCGCCAGCTTCAGCGCGAACTGCGCCGCGGGGCAGTAATCCGGGTTCACGAAGGTGTCCAACGAAACCGCGATGGACGGGATGCCCAGCAGCGCGCCCTCGGTGGCACCGGAGACCGTGCCGGAATACAGCACGTTGTAAGCCTGGTTGCCCCCCAGGTTGATGCCTGACACTACCAGGTCCGGGCGCTTCTTCATGAGGGCCTTGATGCCCAGCTTCACGCAGTCGGCGGGCGTGCCGCTGGAGGCGTAGCCGAAAAACTCCCCGTTGCGCCGGGCCTTGACCACCCGGAGCGGGTCGGAGATGGTGATGGCGTGGCCCACGGCGCTGCGCTGCGTGTCGGGCGCCACTACCGTAACGTTGCCCGCCTTCTTGAGCGCGGCCGCCAGGGCGGAGATGCCCTCGGCGTAGATGCCGTCGTCGTTGGTTATCAGTATTTCCATAACGGTAATTATAGTAATTAATCGGCCGCGCCCCGCCTCACCAAAAAGAAAGGGCCCCCGGAGGGGCCCTTCACGCGGCCGCGCCGCGGGTTTAGTAGTTTACGATAATGGCCACGGAGTTCATTTCGTCTGTCTTCTTGAAGGCGCCGCCCGGCAGGTTGACGTACTTCCAGGTGTGGGAGGCCTTCAGCGAGAAATGCGTGCTGATGGACGCCACCAGCGCGGTCTCGGCGTTCATGCGGTAGCCGCTGGAATCCTTGAGGTTGCCCAGGTACTCCAGGTCCTGGCTGGCGTTGGCCGAAGCCGATAGCGTGCGGATATATTTGGCGTAGCCGCGAAAGGTGCCGAAGGACTCGTTGTCGACCCCGGGCATGCGGTCTTCCAGGATGTAGCCGCCGCCCAGTTCGGCGAAGAGGTTGTCGTCGGCGGTGTTCAGGATATGGCGGCCGACGCCGATGGCCGCGTCCCAGCGGTCCTGGATGCCGGCGAAGCGGTTCTTGTCCCAGGCCGTTTTCTGGAAAGCGTAGTTCTTGCCGGTCAGCTTGAAGCTGAGCTTCTCCGAGGCGTTGAACTGTTCCGCCGTTACAGTATTGCGGCTTTTTGTTCCGAGCCCGCCTGCGACTATCTCCAGGGCCGTCTTGCCCCAGTCGTAGTTATAGAGGTTCTTGCCCGAGATGGTGGACGTCTTGGAGTTGCCCGCGGTCTGCACGTAGGACAGCTCGGCCGCGTCCTTCCACGGCTTGACTTCCTGCGCCGCGGCGTTAAGGCCCAGCGCCAGTAACGATACCCCAATGATGCTGATCTTCATCCGGTTCCCTCCGTAGCGATTTTTCTGAAACTTAGCGCGGCCTAGCGGGTTGGCCCCGGCTTCCTGGCGGGCGGGCGGGTCTTCAGCAGGCGGTGCATCAGGGCCGCCAGGACTTCAGTCTTGATCGGCTTTTCCAGATATTCGCGCACGTTGGTTTCCCGCTTTATCATCTCGGACGTGGAGCGGTCCATCACTCGCCCGGTCATGATGACCACCGGGATGCCGCCGGTCTCCTCGTTCTGCAGCTCGCGCACGATCTCGAAGCCGCCGGACTTGGGCAGCATGAGGTCCAGCAGGATCAGGTCCGGCAGCACGCTCCTGGCCTTCTCAACGCCCTCGTGCCCGTCGTAGGCGTTCTCTACTTTGAAGCCCTCGCGCTGCACGATGATCTTCAGGAATTCCATTACGCCGATATCGTCCTCGACTATCAGCACTGTCTTGCCGTTAGAGGCAGAAAGCGAATTATCCATGACCCCTCCCCCTCGTATTAGTTGTCTCCCGCCGGCCGGGCTTAGAGTTCGGCGACGGTTATGGCGTCTATCTGGTCCCAGGCCACGAAAGAGAGCTTGCCCTGGCCGCGGTTCACCAGCAGGCACTCGTCGGTATCCGTTACCGACTCCGCCCGCAGCGACCCCGCCGGGGTGGGCGCCTTGATGATGATGACGAACTGCTTGTCGGGGATGTTGTAGGTAGTCTCGCCCGGCATGGCGTCTACGCTGTTAGGCACCACGGTGAACCGTTTCTGAAAAAGTTTTACCCAGTCAGCTCTGTTCATAGTATGCTCCCTGTTCTTTAGGTCTGCCCGCGGCCGGGCTTTCTCCAACCGTTATGATACAAAAAACGCCGCAGCCCGCGCCTGTTGCGCCGGGCCGCAAGTCAACTCAGTCCCTTTCGGCTTCAACGGCCGCGGCCCGGAGCAGGCCGTCCAGGTCCGCCGTTATTTTCTCCCGGTCTTCGCTCGACGGGGAATAGGACTTGCGGATATAGCCGGCGTGGTCTATCAGATACAGCATCGGGGACCGCCGCTGCGGCTGGAACTGGGCGGCGCCGTTATAGACGGGGTACTTAAGCCCCTTCGCCGCGGCTAAACCCCTGACGACGGAGTTGAAGTCCGAGGTAACGGTCGCCGGCACGAAGCAGACACTCTTGTCTTTGTACGAGGCATAGAGCGCCTCTATCATGGGCAGGTTATCTATCGAGAGCTGGGAATGGGTTTCCCAGATATAAAGGAAAACCGGCTTCCCACCGCAGTCGGAAAGCTGCAGCTTTTCTCCGTGCAGGCCCGTAACAGCAAAGTTCCCGGCCTTGGTTCCTTTATTAATGCCCAGCGCGCTTAGCGCGCCGTAGGGCAGCAGGAAATACAGCGCGGCTAACCCGGCGCAGCAGGCCAGCGCCTTTTCCCAGGGCAGGCGGGCCAACCACCCGCGCGCCGGGCCGGAGCCGGCCGGCTTCTTCGCGCTTTCCCGGCCGGCCGGCGTAGGAATGGCCAGCGTGTAAAGCACGGCCTCTCCCAGTTTCTCCGGGTCCTGCAGCCAGTCGGCGTCAGCCCTGCACATGTCGATGCCGCCGGGCTGGGCGTACAGTTTCCTGTCGCGGAACAGGCACAGCGTTTCCGGCGAGGCTTTAATGAACAGTTCGTTATTGGTTACCGCCGCGAACAGCCGCCCCCGCGAGTAAACGCTGTACTCCCCCAGCGTGGGCACGAAGGCCACGTCCGGCACCAGCGCCAGCGCCTTGCGCAGCGAGTCCAGGGTCTCTTTAGAGGTGGGCATTCCGGGGATTGTATCAAATCCTTGTTTGCGCTTTAAGCCGCCGGCGAAATTCAGACCCCGGCGGCTCCTGGTCCGCTACTTGGGCAGGCTGGCCTTTAGTTGAGACGGTTTGGCGTACAGGACCAGTTCGGACTTGTAAGACTTGGAGACCTTGCCGTCGTATTTGCCGTTGATAAGCGCGGCGAGCTCCCTGAACAAGTCCTCCCGCTGCGCCTCCGGCAGGCTGATATGGTCCGAAAAAGTGGCCAGGTGGCTGACATAATCTTTTGCGGAAAACTGTTTTTCCCACTCATAGTGCTTCAGCACGGGTTTTTCGAACAGTTCCATGCCGGCTTCCGCCGGGGCCGGCTCTGAGGGCTTGGTCTTTTTTGCGCGCAGCCCGGGAACTATTCTGTCGTAGATCGCCTGGGCGTCCAGGAAAAAGCCGGAATCTTTAGAGACGTGGGAATTGTATAAAAGCGCCAGGGTGCCGCCGGGCCGCAGCACCTGGGCCGACTTTGTGAAACGGACGCAGGGCGCTACCCAGTGGAACGAAGTCGCCGCGATGACCAGGTCGTAATACTGGCCCTGCGGCGGGAGCCAGTCTTCAAAAGTCGCGGTGATGACCGTCACGGCGGGGCACTGGCTGAATTTCTGGCGCGCCTTTGCGGCCGTGTCGGGGCCGGGGTCCAGGCAGGTAAGGGCGTAGCCGCGCTCGGCGAACGGCTTTGTCGCCTGCCCCGTGCCGCAGCCTATCTCCAGGATGCTGCCGCTCTGCGGGATGCCGGAGAAGCGGATGGTTTCTTCTATCATCTCAGCGGGATAGCCGGGGCGGTGCGTATCGTAAAGGTCCGCCACGCTGTTAAACGAGGTCTTTAGTTCTTTGTCCTGGTCCCGGTCAGGAAGAGACATGGCTTACCTTTGCCCCGCGATCCGCTCGAACCGCGCCGCCGCGGCGGCGACCATGACGGAGCCGAAGGCGATTAGGAAGCCCATGAAAACCCCTCCCGCCCGGTCATCCGAGTCGTTCAGCAGGATGAAGACCTCGCCGACCGCGACAAAACCGATTAGGACCAGCGCGCAATATCTTATAGTCCGCAGGGCTTTAACGGCCATTTGCGGGAAGGCCTTGTCTCCGGCGTAACCCAGCGCCCTGAACGCCTGGTAGAGCGCCGCGAAAAACGGTATGGACCCTATATACACGTACGCCAGGAAGGGGTCCTTGAAGTAGATCTCGAAGAGCGTGGCGTGCGCGTTCCTGCCTTCCAGGTGCGGCTCCCAAAGCAGGAAAGCGAGCGCGGAGAGTCCTAACAGCACCACGCCAGCCTGAAGAAATACCGCCGAATTTTTTTTCATATGGGGTTCTTTACCAAACTTATTGTATAGATTGCACCGTGGCCAGTCAACGCTTGCCGATAAAAATGTCCGGCGCCGTCTTTCCGCGGCCGGGACGGGGGCGGACGGCCGCCGATTTACAACCCCGGGAAAAACTGATAAAGTTTGGCTGGCGCCGTCGGTGCATCACCGCGCGCCGCGTGAATTTCGGTCAAGAGGTTTACCATGACAAAACTGGCTATCGTAGGGGCGGGGTCGAGCTACACCCCCCTCCTTATCGACCATATCTTGAATTCCGGGCTGGACCAGGAGGTGTCCGAAATCTGCCTGATGGACATAGACGCCGGGCGCCTGAAGGCCGTGCACGGCTTCGCGCAGCGGCTTGCTGAAAAATCCAAGTCGAAGCTGGTACTGAAGGCCACGCTCAACCTTAATGAAGCGGTAAAAGGCGCCAAGATAGTGGTGCCGCAGATCCGCGTGGGCATGATGGCCGCGCGCCGGCGCGACGAGGAGTTGGGCCGCAAATACGGCATCATCGGCCAGGAGACCACCGGCGTGGGCGGCTTCTCCAAAGCCCTGCGCACCATACCGCAGATCCGCAAGATCGCCGACGCCCTGCAGCGCCACGGCGCCAAGGACCCCTGGCTGGTGAATTTCACCAACCCGGTGGGCATAGTCACCGAGGCGCTGGTGCGCTTCCACGATATAAGGGCCGTGGGCATCTGCAACGGCTCGCTTACCATGCACAAGGGCGTCAGCGACCTGATCGGCGCGCGCATGGAGGACACCGAGATAGATTACGTCGGCCCCAACCATTTCGCCTGGGTGCTCGACGTGCGCCGCAACGGCCGTTCCGTGCTGGGCCCGGTAATCAAGAAGCTGATAGAGAAGGAAGGCCTGCCGACCGCGCTCAATATCACCAAGGTAAAGATGACGCCGGAAATAATGGCGCGTGCGAAAATAATCCCGACCGGCTACCACAAGTATTTCTTCCACGCCGGCGCGGTGGTAAAAGAGGACCGCTCCACCCCGTCGCGCGCAGAGAAGGTGGCCGAGATAGAGCGCCGCATCTTCGCGGCCTACCGCTCGCCTGGCGTCTCGGAGATTCCCGAGGCCGTCAAGGAGCGCGGCGGCGCCTTCTACAATGTGGTCGCCTACGACGTCATCGCCTGCCTGCTGGGCCTGCAGAAGAAGCGCGTCACCGTGGCCGTCCCCAATAATGGGACTTATGAAGGTTTTGAGAAGGACCATGTGCTCGAGATGCCCTGCCTGATAGACAAGGGCGGCTATAAGCCGCTGAAGACGGCGCAGCTGCCGGTCTTCGCCAGGGGCCTGTCGCAGCGGATAAAGGCCTACGAGGCGCTGACCGCCGAGGCCGCGTGGCGCTGCGACTTCGACCTGGCCTACCAGGCGCTGCTGCTGAACCCGCTCACCCCCGACGCTGACGTCACTTTCCGCCTGCTCAAAGAGGTGCTCGCCCGGAACAAGGCCTTCCTGCCGGCGTACAAGGGGGCCCGGTGAAATACTTCCTGGGCGTGGACAGCGGCGGCACCAAGATAGCCGTAGCCCTGCGCTCCGAGGGCGGCGCGGTGCGCGTGGCCCGCGTGCCTGGCGCGAATCTTGAGGTAAAGGGCGTGGAGACCGTTTACGCCCTTATTAAGCAAGGCGTGGACCAGCTCGCCCGCGGCAAGAAGATAGAACTTTCCGGCGCCCGCTTCTGCCTTTGCGGCATAGATTTCCCCCGCGACCCGGAAATGGTAGAACCCTACTTCAGGGAACACCTTAAACGCGATTTCGGCTATACCGGCCCCATGTCCTTCGAGAACGACGCCTTCGCGGCGCTGCGCGCCGGCACGGCGGACCGGCCGGGCTTCATAATTTCCCTTGGTACGGGCTTTACCATAGCCGCCATAGACGCCGCCGGCCGCGAGCGCCTGGTTTGCGATTACCAGGTAAAGAACCTGCTCAACACCATGGTGCTCGGCGTGTCTAGCGCGGCCCATGGCCTGCTGCCCGGCAATAAGCCCTCGCGCCTGCTGGGCGAGATAATGAAATTGGCGCG
This sequence comes from Elusimicrobiales bacterium, assembly GCA_028688015.1. Lineage (GTDB taxonomy): Bacteria > Elusimicrobiota > Elusimicrobia > Elusimicrobiales > UBA9959 > UBA9959. The sequence goes on from JAQTZB010000001.1 coordinate 269,663, forward strand.
CTGCAAAACGCCGCACGACCTGCTGGCCCGGCTCTGGGCCTGCGAGTTTAGGAAATACGCCAAACCTCTGCCGCAGGAACTCAAGTTCAAGTTCGTGCCGCTGTTCTATAAGTATTACGCCAAGGGCGACCCGCTGGCCGTTATGATACTAGGCGAATATGTCGAAAGGATAGCCCGCGCCCTCTCCGCCCTGAAAAAATTCGCGGGCGGGGAAGGCACCGTGGTCTTCTCTGGCAGCTCTTTCATCAAGTATCCCGGGGAAAGCGCGTTTTTCAGGAAGGAGATACTGCGCCGCGCCGGCTTCCGCCGTGCGCGCCAGGTGACCCTGGGCAAGGAACCGGTCTACGGGGCCGTTCTCTCCTAGCAGGCCCGAAGGCACCGAAAAGCGACGCCGCCGCACGATAAGTGCGGCGGCGCTTCTTTTTCGCCCGGGCCTTTTACTTCTGAACGGAGCCCATCGGGAATCGGTTTAAGATTAAAAAATGCCCTGCGTTCAAGCAGGGCGATCCTTCGGGCCATTAACCGGGAATTTTAAATTTTGGGGTGGCTGAGGGGACTTGAACCCCCGACCTCTCGGGCCACAGCCGAGCGCTCTAACCACTGAGCTACAACCACCGTGTGCCTATATTTTAGTTTTTTTAGGGGCCTGAAAACAATTCTTTTGTGTATAATCAGGATTATGGTACGCAAAACGGCGGTGGCGGGTAAATTTTACGACGGCGATCCCAAAAAACTCAGGGCCGCCGTTAATTCCTATCTTAAGCCAGGGCCGGCCCCGGCCGGGCGGCTGTCCGGCATACTGGCGCCGCACGCCGGTTATGTCTTTTCCGGCGCCTGCGCCGGCCTGGCCTTCGCCGCCTTGAAGGACCTTTCCTTCGACACGCTGGTGATCCTGGCCACCGGCCACACCATGGGGCTCCGGCGCGGCGCGCTGGTCTCGGCCGGTTCTTTCGCCACGCCGCTGGGCGAAGTGCAGATAGACGCGGCCTTTTGCGCCGAGCTGCTTAAAGAGAAAGAACTTTTCGAAGATAACCCGCGCGCGCACGCGGCGGAGCACGCCGTGGAGGTGCAGTTGCCTTTCCTGCAGGCGCTCAAGGGCGGCGCCGTTAACATAGTCCCTATCCTTTTTAATTCCGAAGACGACGCGCTGCTGGAGGCGGCCGGGCGCGCGCTGGGCCGCGTGATGATGGGGCGCAAGGCCGTGTTCTGCGTCTCGTCGGACCTGAGCCATTATCCTCCCGGAGATATCGCCGAAGCCTCGGACAATTCCGTGCTGCTGGCGCTGCGGCAGGCCATGCGCAATTCTTCACCGGGCTACTTCGGCCTGGCCAATCGCCTGCTGTCGGCCAAATCGGCGGGCTATATCGATACTACGGCCTGCGGCCAGGCCGCGATGACCGTGGGTGCGGCCGCGGCGCTGGAGCTGGGCTGCAACGATTTCGAGCTGGCGCAGTACACTCATTCCGGCAAGACCTCCGGCGACGATTCCCGGGTGGTAGGCTACGGGGCCGGCTATTATATTGCGGCGGCCCCCAAGCCAGCCGGCGCGCTGGGGCTTACGCAAGAGATGCGCAAGGAGCTGCTGAGACTGGCCAGGACCAGCATCGGCGAATTCCTGGACACGGGCAAGACGCCGCAGCAGCCGCTCGATACCCGTCCGGAGTTCAACCAGCCCGCGGCCATCTTTGTAACGCTCACCCTCGGCGGGCAGCTGCGCGGCTGTATCGGCAGCCTGGAGCCGCGCGGCACGCTGTGCGACATGGTGGCTTCCTACGCTGGCGCGGCGGCTTTCGAGGACCCGCGCTTCCCGCCCGTCACTGCGGGCGAACTGCTGAAACTGAAGATAGAGATCTCCGTGCTCTCGCCGCTGGAGCGCGTCAAGAGCGCGGACGCGGTGAAAGAAGGGGTGCACGGCGTTTACGTAAAGAGCGGGCGCCGCTCCGGCACGTACCTGCCGCAGGTCTGGGAGCACTTCAAGAAGAAAGAAGAGTTCCTCACCTCGCTCTGCGAAGACAAGGCCGGGCTGCCCGGCGGCGCGTGGAAGGACGGCTCCGCCGAACTCTACACTTACACGGTTACGCCGTTTACGGAAAAATAAAACCTTTGCTATAATAAACGTGCGGACTTGATCCATTGCGGACAGGTACCCACGTTATGAAAAGATCTTACGGCATAGCCGGCAATGGCCGGGCTTCCACTCACCTGCAGGCCTATTTCAGGCTGCTCAAAATCCCCTATAAGGTTTGGTCAAGATGCGGCGGCCTTGCGCCCGCAGAAGTGCTTGGCGGCTGCTCTACCGTCTTCCTCCTTCTTAAAGACGAAGCCCTGGCGCCGTTCATAGCGGCCAATCCTTTCCTTAAGAAGAAGACCCTCATCCATTTCTCCGGCGCGCTCAGCGTCAAGGGCGCTTACGCCATGCACCCGTTCATGCCGCTGGCGGCGCGGCCGCTGACGCTGGCGCAGTACCGCGCCCTGCCCTTCGCGCTGGAGCCCGGCGTCTCCTTGAAGCGCCTGGTGCCGGAATTCAGCAACCCGGTATTCCGCGTGAAGAAGGCTGAGAAGGCGCATTACCACGCCCTCTGCGTGCTGGGCGCCAACCTGCCGGTGCTGCTGTGGCAGAAGGCCATGGCCGGCCTGGGCCGTAAGTTCGGCGTGCCCCCCGCCCTGGCGCAGCGCTACTTCCAGGCCTCGCTCGACAATTTCCGCGCCGATCCGCAGCGTGCACTCAGCGGTCCAATCAGCCGCCGCGATACAGCCACCATCAGCGCCGACGTGCGCGCCCTCGGCGCCGACCCCTACGCCGAAGTTTACTCCCTGTTCGCGAGGATCCATGAAAATAACTGACTTCTACAATTACCGCAAACCGGGGCCGAGGATCTCCATGGTGACGGCTTACGACTACACGCTGGCCGCGCTCGCCGCCGAGTCCGCCGTGGACTGCGTGCTGGTGGGCGACAGCGCGGCCATGGTGATGCACGGCCATCCCTCCACTATCGCCGCCACGCCGGAGTTGATGGCTCTGCACACGGCGGCGGTGGCGCGCGCGGTGAAGGCCAAGCTGGTGGTGGGCGACATGCCGTTTCTTTCCGTGCGCAAGGGCCTCGGCCCCGCCATGGAGACGGTGGAACTGCTGGCCCGCGCCGGCGCGCAGGCCATAAAGATCGAGGGCCTCGACGGCCACGGCGAGCTGATCTCCCATATCGTGCAGTCCGACATGCCGGTGATGGGCCACCTCGGGCTGACGCCGCAGTCGGTCAACCGCCTGGGCGGCTACCGCACCCAGGGCCGCGACCCTGATTCCGCCGAGAAGCTGGTGGCGCAGGCGCAGGAACTGGAGCGCCGCGGCTGCTTCGCGCTGGTGCTGGAATGCGTGCCCCCGGCGCTGGCCGGGCGCATAACCAATTTGCTTAAGATCCCGGTAATAGGCATAGGCGCGGGGCCGCAGACCGACGGCCAGGTGCTGGTGATGCAGGACCTGCTGGGGCTCTACCCCGCGGCGCCGTCCTTCGTTAAGAAATACCTGGACGGGCGCCGGCTGCTGACCGAGGCGCTCAACAATTTCGACGGCGAGGTGAAGAATTCCGTATTCCCCCCCGTAAAGAGGAAGACCGATGAAAATAGTGAAAGGGATCAAAGCTTGGCGGGCGCTCCGTACGGGCCCGCAGTTTGTAGGTGAAACTTTAGGTTTCGTGCCCACCATGGGCGCGCTGCACGACGGGCACCTGTCGCTGCTGGGCCGCGCCAGGCAGGAATGCGACCTGGTAGCGGCCAGCGTGTTCGTTAACCCGGCGCAGTTCAACGACACTGACGACCTGAGGCGCTACCCGCGCCCCGTGGCCGAAGATATCCGCAAACTGGAGTCGGCCGGCACCGACTACCTGCTGCTGCCGTCGGCCGGGGACATGTATCCCGACGGCTACCGCTATCGCGTCACCGAAACCGCCGACAGCGGCGCGCTGTGCGGCGCTTACCGGCCGGGCCACTTCGACGGGGTGCTGACGGTGGTGCTGAAGCTGCTGAACCTGGTGAAGGCCGACAAGGCCTACTTCGGAGAAAAGGATTACCAGCAGTTCCGCCTTATTAAAGGAATGGCCGCCGCTTTCTTCCTGGACACGCAGATAGTACCCTGCCCGACGCTGCGCGAACCGGACGGCCTGGCCATGAGCTCGCGTAACCTGCTGCTCGAGCCCGCTCACCGTGAGCTGGCCCCGGCGCTGTACAAGGCGCTGCGTTCAAAAGCGGCTCCGACCGAAATAAAGCGCAAACTCGCCGCGCTCGGCTTCAGGCCGGATTATGTCGAGGAACGCTGGGGCCGCCGCTTCGCGGCCGCGAAACTGGGCAAAGTGAGGCTGATAGATAATGTCAAAGCCTAAAGCCAACATCCTCTTCCAGCTGACGGGGTCCATAGCCTGCTACAAGGCCTGCGCCGTCATCTCCAAACTGGTGCAGTCCGGCTGCGACGTGAAGACGGTCTGCACCGAGAACGCGCTGAAGTTCATAGGCAAGTCCACGCTGGAGGGCCTCACCCACCACGCGGTGTACGTGGACACTTTCGAGGACCGCTCGGCGCTGGAGCACATAGAGCTGACCAAGTGGATGGACCTGGCCATAATCTGCCCCGCCACGGCCAACGTCATGAACAAGCTGGCCGCCGGCGTGGCCGACGACTTCGTTACCACGCTGTTCCTGGCCTGGGACCAGAAAAAACCCTGGCTGATAGCCCCGGCGATGAACCGCAATATGTGGGCGCACCCGGCCACGGTACGCTCGGTCAAGACGCTGGGCGAGTGGGGCGTTAGGATACTGGGCACCGGCAAGGGCTACCAGGCCTGCGGCGACGTGGGCGAGGGCCGCCTGCTCGAGCCCGAAGAGCTGTATCTGGCGATAAGGAAACACCTATGAAAGTGCTGGTAACCTGCGGCGGCACGCGCGAACCGCTGGACGCGGCGCGCTTTGTCACCAATCTAAGCACCGGCCGCACTGGCAGCGTCATCGCCGAGACGCTGGCGGGACTGGGCTGCGAGGTGCTGTGCCTGGCCGCCGCCGGCGGCGTGCATCCCTCGGCCCCGGGCCTGCGCCTGGCGGAGTTTTCGACTTTCGCCGAGCTCAACGGCGCGCTGCGCACCGCCCTGCGCAAGGAGAACTTCGACGCGGTAGTTCACCTGGCCGCGGTGAGCGACTATTCCCCCGCCCTGATAGAGGCCGGCGGCAGGCAGTACGCGCCAGGCGGCAATACCAAGCTGGATTCCTCCCCCGAGGTGATGCTGGTCACTCTGCGCCGCAACTTCAAGATCCTGGACCGCATAAAGGGCTACGCCGCCGCCGGCAACCGCCCGGCGCCGCTGCTGGTAGGCTTCAAGCTTACCTCGGGCGCCACGCGAGAGCAGGCGGCGCAGAAGATCGGCGCGCTGTCGGCCGCGGACCTCGTCGTGCATAACGACCTGGCCGAGATCCGCGGCGCGCATCCTTTCCATATTTACCGGGGCGGCCGCAAGCTGGCCGACCTGGAAGGCGCGGCCGCCCTGGCGGGCTGGCTGCACAATACACTGAGCAGAACGGAGGCCTTATGCTGTTAGCGCTCGACGTGGGCAACACCCAGATCTTCGCCGGGGTGTTCAACGAGGACAAACTGGTGGCCAAGTTCCGCGGGACTTCCTGCAACGCCACCGCGGACGAGTTCGGCACTTTCTTCAAGAACGCCATCCGCGAGAGCGGCGTGGACCCGAAGGAGATCACGGAGGTGGCCATCTGCTCCGTCGTGCCGGACCTGCTCTACACGCTGCGGCACATGGCCGAGAAGTACTTCAGCCTGGAGCCTTTCCTGCTGCAGGGCGGCGTGAAGACCGGCCTGAACATCAAGTACAAGAACCCGCTGGAGGTGGGCGCGGACCGCATAGCCAACGCCATAGCGGCCTCGGCCATGTTCCCCGACCAGAACCTCATTATCGTGGACCTGGGCACGGCCACCACCTTCTGCGCGGTGTCGAGGACCAGGGAGTACCTGGGCGGGCTCATCCTGCCGGGCCTGCGCATCTCCATGGAGGCGCTGGCCACGCGCACGGCCAAGCTGCCGCGCGTGGAGATCGCCAAGCCGCCGGAGCTCGTCGGCAAGAGCACGGTGGACTCCATCCAGTCGGGGCTCTATTACTCCAACTTGCTGGCCATCAAGGGCATAGCGGCCAAGATCCGCGAAGAGTACTTCGGCGGCTCGGCGCTGCTGCTGGGCACCGGCGGCTTCTCCAAGCTCTTCGAGGGCGCGGAGCTGTTCGACAAGGTGGTGCCGGACCTGGTGCTGGCCGGCACCTGCATGGCGGCCCGCATGAACAAAGAGAGGGCCAAGAAATGATACGCACGCTGATGAAATCCAAGATCCACCGCGTGGCGGCCACGCAGACGGATATAAACTACAACGGCTCCATCACCATAGACCGCGACCTGGCGCGCCAGGCCGACCTGCTGGAGAACGAGAAGGTGGACATCTATAACGTCAACTCCGGCGCGCGCTTCTCCACCTACGTCATCCACGGCCCCAAGGGCGTGATAGGCGTCAACGGCGCGGCCGCCCGGCTGGTGCAGAAGGGCGACCTGCTCATCATCGTTTCCTACGCGCAGTATACCGAAGAGGAATGCGCCGGCCACGTGCCGACGGTGGTCTGCGTGCAGAAGAGCCTGCCCGGTAAGACCGGCCATGAAGAACTGCTCGTGGAGGCTGAAACCTTGGCCTCGGTCTGACCGGGTAAGGTCAAAAAAAAAGCCGCCGCGCTTTGAGGGCGCGGCGGCTTTTTGTTTTTAAAGTATTTACTTCTTTCCGACGTTGGACATGCCCGCCATGTAGAAGAAGGCGAAGCCGACTACGGCGCCGATAAGCAGGCCGGCGGGCCCGCCGATCAGGGCGAAGCCGATAAAGGCGCTGATGCCGGTCCGGAAGATGTCCCGGCGGTACTTGCCGAAGAATTCGCCGACTTTCTCGGTGAAGGTGGGCTTCTTTTCGTCCTTAGGGGGCGTTGCGGTAGTCGCGGCGGTAGGGGCGGGCACGGGCGGAACCACCGCGGCGGCGCCGGCTGCGGCGGGCGCAGACGCGGCCGGCACGGGGGCCGCGCCGGAGGTGTCGAGAATAGCTTTGTTAAGCGGGTCGGCCGCTACGGGGGTGCCGAAGGGCCCGTTCATCAGCGTTTCGTAGGCGGGCTGGTCTTTCGCGAAAGCGAAGCCGGTGGCCATTATGAAGGCGCCGAGGATTATGAAGAAAATCGCTTTAGTGTTTTTCATATCCATATTATAACCATTACCCCCTTTTTCTGTAAGGGTAATCTTTCCTATATGGAAATAGGTCCAAAGGCCTAGGCGCCCTGGACGCGTTAAATCGGCGTTTTGGGGAAGAAAGAGGGGCGGTGGGGGCTAAAACAACTTGTCCTGGGCCGGTTTGTCCTTCTCTTTGTCCGGCTTTTCCTTGCGCCGCAGCCCCGCCTTCTTGACCGCATCCTCCGCCTCGGTTAGCCCGAGGCGGAAGATGTCCACTATCTGGTAGCCGTCTTCCCGTAACTGCTGCAGTTTCACGTTGTCTTCTTCCGACAGAGAGATGACTATCTGGTAGCGTGGTTTCATTATTACCTTCCTTTCCCGGTGTAGGCTAAAGCCAGTTTTATGCGGTTGGCCCTGGCGACGCTTGCGCCCATCTTGCCGTCCTTGATCAGGCCGAGGGTCGCCGACATCCACATTTTGAACTCAGCAGGAAGCATGTACTTTTGGGTGATCATAACTCCTCCTTGTGCTCAACGTATATAGTATAGCATAGGATAGTATAGTTTGTCAAGGGGTAGTTTTCCCCCCCCTCGAATAAGCATTGAAAAATAAGCACATTTTTCTCCCCCTCCTGGTGCTGTGTCCTTGGCTTTTTTCCGATTTCTCTGTTTTTCCCGTCGGTAAATTGGTAGAATTTGCGTATGAAGAAGCTGCAATTCACCCCGGGCCGCACGCTGATCTGCGGCATCTTGAACGTCACCCCGGACTCGTTTTCGGACGGCGGCAGCTGGGCCTCGGCTGAGGCCGCTGTTGCCCGCGCGCTGGAGCTGCAGGCCCAGGGCGCCGACCTGCTGGATATAGGCGGCGAATCCTCCCGCCCTGGCAGCGCCCCGGTGCCCCTGGAAGAGGAGAAACGCCGCGTGTTGCCTGTGCTGGAGGCGCTTGCCGGCCGGCTGAAGATCCCTGTTTCGGTGGATACCTGCAAGCCGGAGCTGGCTGAATTGGCCGTGCAGGCCGGGGCGGACATAATTAACGATATAACCGGCTTTAAAGCCCCCGCCATGATAGAAGCCGCTGCCAGGAGCGGGGCCGGGGTGGTGGTGATGCATATGCAGGGTGAACCCCGCACCATGCAGGCCGCCCCTGTTTATACGGATGTGGTGGGCGAGGTAAAGGAGTTCCTGGCTGGCCGCGCCGCCGCGCTGCAGGCGGCCGGGGTCAAGGATATAATCCTGGACCCGGGCATAGGCTTCGGCAAGACGCTGGAACATAACCTGGCGCTGATAGCCCGCCTGGGCGAGCTGCGGGCCCTCGGATACCCGGTGCTGCTCGGGGTTTCGCGCAAGAAATTCATAGGGACGCTGGCCGGCGGCGAGCCGCACGAGCGCCTGAGCGGCACCATAGCCGCCTGCGTGGCGGGCGCCGCCGCGGGCGCCGACATCATCCGCGTGCACGACGTGGCCGAATGCCGCAAGGCCATGCTGGTGGCCGACGCCATAAGGGCCGCGAACTAATGAAGGTTTACCTCTCGCTCGGCTCCAACCTCGGCGACAGGCTGCAGAACCTCAACGCCGCCCTGGACCTGCTCGACTCCGGCGGCTGCCGCCTGCGGCGGCTTTCCTCGGTCTACGAAACGGCGCCCCTTTATTACCTTAAGCAGCCCGCTTTCTTCAACCAGGTCGTTGCCTGCGAGACCGCGCTTTCTCCCGAATGCCTGCTGGCCCTGATAGGCCGGGTCGAGCGCGCGCTGAAGCGGCGCCGCCTGCTGCGCAACGGGCCGCGCACCATAGACGTGGATATCTTGTTTTACGACGGGCAGATCATTAAGAGGCCCGGGCTGGAGATCCCGCACCCGCGCCTGGCGGAGCGGGAATTCGTACTTGCACCGCTGGCCGAAATAGCGCCGGGTCTGCGCCACCCCTCAGCCGGGCTTACAGCGCGGCAAATGCTGGCCGCGCTGAAAGAGCGGGGCGGCGCGCGCCGCCTGCCCGTCACTTACGCCGGGGTAGAGGCCTGGCTGAGCGCCCTGCCTCCCCCGCCGGCGGCGGCGCATTATTCCCTGGCGCCCATCAGGGCGGCGCTGGCCCGCCTGGGCGGCCCCGAGAAGAAAATGGGGACCGTGGTGCATCTCGCCGGCTCGACGGGCAAGACCAGCTCCGCCTGCCTGGCCGCGGCCGCCCTGGGCGCCTGCGGCTGGCGCACCGGGCTGTATACCAGCCCGCACGTGCTGCGCCTGCGCGAGCGGATCAAGCTGGACGGGCGCGACATCAGCGAAGAGGATTTCGTGGACTGCTTCCTGGCGGTAGAGTCCGCCGCCGCCGGAGAGCTTTCTTTTTTTGAAACGCTGACGGCTATGGCCTTTCTGTATTTCTCCCGCAAGAAAGCCCGTTTCTCCGTCGTAGAGGCAGGGCTGGGCGGCCGCCTGGACGCCACCAACGCGGCCGATGGGGCCGTGGCGGGGCTTACCTCGGTAAGCCTGGAGCACGCGGATCTGCTGGGTCCGGGCCTCAAAGAGATAACTGCGCATAAGGCCGGGATAATAAAGAAGGGCGCGGCCGTGGTGATGGGCGCGCTGCCGCCGGAAGCCGCCCGTATCGTCGGGCGCCGCGCCGCGGCCGCGGGCGCCAGGCTGTTCTCCCCGGGGCCGGTCCCCGCGGTGCCGGCGCTGAAGAAAGCCGGGGCTTTTCAACTGGTCAACGCCGCTTTCGCGCTGAAATGCGCCGGGCTGGCCGCCGCAGCGGCCGGCCTTAAGTTCTCCCCCCGCCGCGCGCTGAAAAAGCTGCCGGCCGCCCTGCCGCCCGGGCGCTTTCAGCGTCTCTCTCTCGACGGGCGGCGGGTGATAGTTGACGGCGCGCACAACGCCGAGGGCGTGGCTGCGCTGCTGAAAGAATTTAAAGAGCCGCCGGTGTGCGTGGCGGCGTTCATGCGGGACAAAGCTATAGAGGGGCTGGTCTCGGCGCTGGCGGCGGCGTCCTCCGTACTGGTCCTGACGCGCTCGCTGTCTTACCGCTCGGCGCGGCCCTCCGCCGTCAGACGGCTGCTTCCCCCCGCAGCGCGCCGCGCGGCCGAGGTGGCGGTAAACCCGGCCCAGGCTTTGCGCCGGGCGCTGCGCCTTGCCCCGCCCGGCGGCACGGTGCTGGTGGCCGGCAGTCTGTACCTCGCCGGCGACATCCTAGCCGGGCTCGGCGGCCGCCGGGCCTTTCACCCGCGCGAAATGCTGATTAAAACCTGCAAATAAAAATTGTCCCCACCAGGAATCGAACCTGGATTGCCTGCTTAGAAGGCAGGAGCTCTATCCGTTGAGCTATGGGGACGTTAGGCGCGCGGCTTGAGCCGGGCGGAACGTATATTTTACAAAAATAAACCGCGCCGGGATTTTCTCGTCGGGAGTCAGGCCAGTACCCGGCGCGCCAGGCGGTGCAGTTCGTCGTTGGCCACCGCCAGGGCCTTCTTCTTCACCACGCGAGAGTAATACTCGGCCTCGGTCTTGGTGAACCGCTCGCGGCGCAGCTTCTTCAACAGCAGCTCCCGCTGCCTCGGCGTAAAGATCTCCCGCAGCGCCGCTTCCAGCCCCTCGTCCTCCCGGGCCCTGGCCGCGCCCTTGATCAGCGCGGCGCTGCTCCTGAAGGCCAGCCTGAAATTTGCCCTGAGGGTTTCCGGGTTTAATTTGAAATAGCCCAGCTCCAGCGGGGAGTTGGCTTCTATCTTGCTCCTGAAGCCGGCTACCAGCCGCGCCGGCAGGTCCCCGAAAAGCCGCTCCCGCCAGGTGAATTTGGCGCCCAGGCTGTCGTAGAGGGCCAGCGAGACCAGGATAAGGAGCTTAAGGTATTTGCGGTCGGTTTCCGGCAGGGCGCCCGTGGCGGCCCGCAGGCTGAACTTCCCCCCCTGCGCCGCGTTGGCCAGCAGCACCGGGAAGGCTTCCCAGTAGCGCAGTTCCCGGCTCTCTATTACTTCCGCCAGCGTCAGGCTGGGGTCGCTGTTCTCCGCTGATTTAAACCCAAGGGCGGCCGTTTTTTCAGCAATATTTTCTTTCATGTATTATCCTCACACGGCATTAAAAATACAATTAATTGTATCATAAAATACAAACTATCTTTCAATATAAAAAGGAGCCAGGCACCTTTTAAAAGGTGCCTGGCTCCTTTTTGGTGTTTAAGCCAACTGCTACTTCTTGGGGGCTTTGAGGTCTGTTATGGTCTGCGCGATGCGGGTTTTCAGTTTGGGGCTGGTGGTAAGATCACGGGCTTTTTCGTAGTTCTTCAAGGCCTCGGGGATATTCTTGGCCTTTTCCAGGCAATAACCTAGCCCGAGGTGGGCGTTGGCCAGGTCGTTGGCGCCGGCTTTAAGGGCTTTGGCCTTATCTATGGCGGCGAGAAAGGCCTCTTTGGCCTTGGGTTCGGCGCCGGCCCTGAGCAGCATGGCGCCCTGGCGCTCCAGGAACTGCACCGCGCGGGCGTCTCCGGCCGGCACGAAAGGCACCGCCGCGCCGTATTCAGCCGCGGCAGACTTGTACTGCTTTTTGGAAGCGTATTTTTTTGCCGCGGCGACATGGTAGTCCAGGTCGCCGTTGTCGGCGCTGCCGGCCGGCGCGGCCGCGGCGGGGGCTGGCTCCGTCTCGGGCGCGGGTTTGGGTGCTTCGGCCTGCGGCGGCTCCTCCGCGGGGGCCGGGGCGGCAGGCTTAGGCCTGGCCGCGGGCGGCATGAATTTCAGCGGGACGCCAGGCAGCGAGAAGGCCTGGGTGGAGTCGCCGCTGCGCGAAGGGAGGTCTACGGTCTCCTCTTCAGCGGAGGAGGACTTGCGCAGCCCGGCGCAGCCGGTGAGAAAAGCTAAAGTAAGAAAAACGATAAAAGTCTTACCCATACCCCTATAATACAAAAAAGCCGCCATATTTTTCCCGCCTTGGCCGGCGGGCGCTGTTTTGAGCGCCGGCCGGCCAGCGGCGGGGCTCGCTCGGGCCGGAGCCGGACGGCCTGCTCCCCGACGTGAAATATGGACAGGCCGGCCAGCGGCCGCGGCGCGGCCTTCTCCCCAGCCGCCTCGCGGAGCTGCGGCTATTTTATATAATGATACCAATGACGCGAGGGGTTTTAACTCTGCTTTTACCGTTCCTGCTGCTGGCGGCCTCCGGCTGCGGGCCGCGCTACGGCGACGGCCAGGAGCTGGAGCGCCAGGGCCGCCTGCTGCAGGCGGCCGAGAAGTACAGCGCCTTCGCGCTGAAGAACCCGGCGGCAGCCGAGGCCCCCAAGGCGCTGGCGGCGGCGGCCGAACTCTACTCCGTAAAACTTGGCCTCTGCGCCCGCTCGCAGCCGCTGCTGGAGCGCCTCGCCCGCGAATATCCGGAGTACAAAATGCCTGAAGACCTCTTCCGGCGCATCTTCGTCTGCCCCGATTATTTCCCCGCCGGGCCCGGGCTGAAATGGAAGTACGGCGACTCGCAGACGCTGGGCAAGAACGCCACGCAGACCGTGGAGGTGGCCGACCACACCGCCCGCGGGGCCGTGCTGAAGAGCGCTTTTTACGCCGGAGACCAGCTGGTCAGCAGCCAGAAGAAGGTCTACCGCTTCTCCGGCATGAATTTTGTGGAGAACCAGGACCGCAAGGATACCGTGGTGCTCGCCTACCCGCTGGAACAGGGCAAGACCTGGACCGCCAGCGGTCCGGAGGGCCGGCTGGAGTTCCGCGTGGAGCGGGCCGGCCTGAAGGTGAAGGTGGGCGCCGGCGAGTTCGCGGACTGCGTGAAGGTGCGCCGCCGCGCCGCCGGCATGCCGTCCTGGATCTACGAATATTACGCCCCGTGGACCGGCAAGGTGCTGACCTCCATCGGCGGCCCGGGCTACGAGAACAGGGTTACGGAACTTTTGGCTTATGAAGAAAAAAAATAGCGCGGCCGCCGCGCCGCCCGCCGGGCCGAACCTGTTCGGCGAGGCGCCGCCCCCCGCCCCGGCCAAGAAGGACGGGCTGCTGGCATTTTCCTACTCCAAGATGTCGCTTTACGAGGAGTGCCCGCTCAAGTACAAGTTCAAGTACATCGACAAGATCAAGGAAGAGCCCAAGTTCTACTTCGCCTTCGGCTCCGCCATCCACGCGGCGCTGGAGTTCCTGTATTCAGTGAGGAATCCCCCCTTTCCGACGCTGGATGAGGTCTGCGAGGCTTTCCGCCGCGAATGGAACCTTAAGTCCTACCTGGAGAAAGGCTACCGCACCCAGCAAAAGTCAGACGACGACTACCAGAAAGGCCTGCTGATGCTTAAGGCCTATTACGAACACAACCGCGCGCGCTTCGCCCCGCCGTTCCTGGTGGAATATGCCACCGACGTGGAGGTGGATGGCCTGCTGGTGCGCACGATCTCGGACCGCATAGAGCACCTTGGCGGGGGTGAGATCACCATCATCGATTACAAGACCGGCAAGGACGTGCGGCGCGAGCCCGCCCAGCTCTACATGTACCAGAAGATCACGGAGCTGGACCCGCGGCTTAAGGAAAAGATAGCCGAGACCTACGGCACGCGCGTGAACTCCGTGCGGATACGCGAACTGCTTTACTACCACGTGCCGTCCAACAAGGAATACACTTTCGCGCGCGCCGACGACAAGGAAATAGGGAACTTCTGGGAGCGCGTGCTCGGCGTGGCAGACAGCATCCGCGGCCTTAAGTTCGACCCGACGCCCGCCGAGCGGGCCTGTTCCTGGTGCGACTACAAGGCCCTCTGCCCCGCTTTCTTCGGCGGGCACCGGCACGCGCCACAGCCGCAGTTTACCGCGCCCGGCAATATAGAGGTGCTGGTGGACCGCTACGGCCGGCTTAAAGAAAAGATGCAGGAGATCCAGGCCGAGCTGGACAAAGTGGCGGAGGACATCGGCCGCTCGGCGAAGAGCGGCGGCGAATACGCCGGCAACGCCTTCACCGCCAGCGTCAGCAAGAGCCAGAAGTGGGCCTTTCCCAACCGCGAGGCGGTGCTGGGCGTGCTGAACCAGTTCGACCTCTACCAGAAGGCGCTCGACGTGACCGTGGCAGGGCTGGGCCGGCTGCTGGACAGCCCGGACCTGGCACCCGACGCCAGACAGAAGCTGCTGGAGCAGGCGGTGCGCAAGACGGCGGTGGATATCAAGATCGTTAAGAAAGGCGAGTGATGGGCGAGAAATTCATAATCGTGCTTGACCAGGGGAGTTCCAGCTCCCGCGCGCTGGCTTTGGATCCCGAAGGGGCTATCCGCTTCAAGGCCCAGCGCAAGCTGGAGGCCTCTTATCCCGGACCGGGCCGCGCCGAGTACGACGCCGAAAAACTTTTTCAGTCGCAGGCCGACAGCCTCGACGAGGTGCTCAAGAAGCTGCCGGAAGGCGCCGAGGCGGCCGCGCTGGGCATAGCCGCGCAGCGCTCCACCGTGGTGTTCTGGGACAAGGGCACCGGCGCGCCGCTGGCACCAGCGCTGAGCTGGCAGGACGGCCGCGCGCTGGAACTGCTGGGCAAGGTGCCGCTTTCAAACACTAAGATCCACGACCTGACCGGGTTGTACAAGACCCCGTATTACAGCGCCTCCAAGATGGCCTGGGCGCTTGAGAATTTCCCGGAGGTGAAGGCCGCCGCCGCCGAGGGCCGCCTGCTGGCCGCCCCCGTGGCTACCTACATCGTCTGGCGGCTCTCCGGCGGCAAGACTTTCGTTACCGACCCCTCCCAGGCGCAGCGCACGCTGCTGTTCAACCTGCGCCGGCTGCGCTGGGAGCCCAAGCTGCTGGCCGCCTTCGGCCTGGACGCCGCGCTGCTGCCCGAGATCAGGCCCAGCGTCGGGCGGCTGGGCTTCGCGGAGGCAGGCGGCCGCCGGATCCCTGTGACGGCCATGCTGGGCGACCAGCAGGCTGCCATGCTGGGCCTGGGGCTGGAGGCGCCCAACTCGGCCGCGCTCAATTACGGCACCGGGGCGTTCCTGCTGGTGAACACCGGCCGCAAACCGCTCAAGATCCGCGGGCTGCTGAACTCTTTCGGCTGGCAGGAAGGCCGGGGCAAGAAGAACATCCGCTATTTCACCGAGAGCACGGTGAATTCCGCCGGCACCGCGCTGGAATGGCTGCGGCTTAAGTTCGGTATCTTCGACGAGATCGGCGACGTGGACGGCATGTGCCGCAAGTCCAGGAACCGGCTGTACTGCCTGCCGGCCATAGGCGGCCTGGGCGCGCCGTACTGGGACTATAATGCCTTCACCACTTTCACCGGCTTTTCTCCGCACTCGGATAAGTACGACGTGGTGCGCGGCGTGACCGAGGGCATCGCCTACATGGTGGCCGACGCCTTCGACCTGGTGAAGCGCAAGGGCCTGAAGATAGAGGAACTGAAAGTTTCCGGCGGGCTCTCGAAGATAGACTGGCTGCTGCAGTTCCAGGCCGACGTAACAGGCGCCCGCCTTACGGCGCTGGAAGAGAGCGAGGCTACCGCCATGGGCGCGGGCCTGGCGGCCGCGCGCGGGCTGGGGCTGGCGCCGCAGTGGACGCCCAAAGTCTCCAGCCGGGTCTTTACGCCTGCCATCGGCGAGGAAGAGCGGCAGAACCTGCTGAAGGGCTGGCGGCTTTTCGTGAAGGACACCCGCCGCAGCAGCCGCAGCCTCAGAAAGCTGAACATCCTCCCCCACCCCTAGCCGTTACGGCCTTAAACGAAGAAGGACGGGCCCGCTGCCCGTCCTTCTTTTTGGAGGCCGTCCGGAGCGCCTACTTGCCGCCGCTTTCTATGAAGAGCAGGGCCTCCATGGCCGCCTTGCAGCCGGCGCCGGCCGCCACTACGGCCTGCTTGTAATGCGTGTCCATAACGTCGCCGGCCGCGAAGACGCCCGGTACCGAAGTGGCGGTGCGCTCGTCGGTGACGATGTACCCGGCCTCGTCCAGGGCGAGCTTGCCCTTCACCAGTTCCGTCGCGGGCGTGTGGCCGATGGCGATGAAAGCCCCGGGCACTTCCAGGCGGCGCGGCGCGCCGGTCTTCACGTTCTTGAGGTTCACGGCGGTCAGTTTGGCGTCGCCCGTGAACTCCTCGGGGACGTGGTCGTAGATTATCTCGATCTTGGGGTTGGCTTTCAGCTTCTCCTGCAGGCGGAAGCTGGCGCGCAGCTTGTCGCGGCGGTGAACAAGGTACACCTTCGCGGCGAACTTGGTCAGGAACAGCGCGTCCTCGGCGGCCGAGTCGCCCCCGCCCACGACGCAGACTTCCTTGCCGCGGAAGAAGAACCCGTCGCAGGTGGCGCAGCCGGACACGCCCTTGCCCTTGAATTTCTCTTCAGAAGGGGTCCCCAGCCAGCGGGCCTGCGCGCCGGTGGCCACGATGACGGCGTCGGCGGTGTAGTCCTTGCCGCCGGACTTGAGCCTGAAGGGGCGGGCCGAGAGGTCCGCCTCGCTCACGGATTCCTGCAGGACCCGCGCGCCGAGGCGCGAGGCCTGCTTGAGCATGCGCGACATGAGGTCCGCGCCGACCACCGGGTCCACGAAGCCGGGGTAGTTCTCTATCTCCATGGTCTGCAGCAGCTGGCCGCCGGGCGCGACGCCGCCGAAGAGCACGGTGGAGGCCCCGCCGCGCACGGCATAGATGGCCGCGGTGAAGCCGGCCGGCCCGGAGCCGATAACTGCGATCTCGTAATGGTTGGTTTGTTCGGTCATGTTATTTCCTGTAGGACGCCATCGAAGTCGGGGTTTCCCAGAAAGCCACCTCGTCCACGGGCAGCTTCAGGCTCCGCGCCGTGTCGTAAACCAGTTTGGCCAGGATCTCCGCGGTCGGGTTCTCCGCCGTGAGATAGCAGCTCTGGCCCAGTTCCTTCAGGACCGGCGCCAGCGGGTCGGCCGCGGCCAGGATGACCTTGTGGTCCAGGTTGGAGTCGAGCCAGAGCTTTATGGTGCGGCCGAGTTCGGTGAAGTCCATCACCATCTTCTCGGAATTCAGCCGCGCCGCCTTCAGCGTGACCTCGACCAGGCCGTTGTGGCCGTGCAGGTTCTCGCACTTGCCGTTGTAGTTCAGCAGGCGGTGGCCGTAGGCCAGGTGGAAGGTTTTTTTTATCTTATGCATTTTCAGCTCCGGCCCGCTTCAGGAAGCGGCGCACCAGGTTCACGGGCAGCCCGACTATCGTGTCGAAGCGGCCCTCTATCTTCTCTATGAATTTGTCGTCCTTATCCTGCACCGCGTACGCCCCGGCCTTGTCATGATGTTTAGATGCCAGCGCCCTCAATTCGGTTTCAGGCAGCCTGCGGGCCTTGCAGCGCGAAACTTCGGCGCCGGCCAGGAAGACGCCCTTATCCAGCCAGATCAGCGCTACCCCGGTGTGCACGGCCTGCCAGGAGCCGTTCTGCAGGCGCAGCAGCCGCAGCGCGTCCTTATGCCCGGCGGGCTTGCCCAAGGCCTGCCCTTTGCACCAGACCAGCGTATCCGAGCCCAGCACCGGAGAGCCGGGGTGCTTTTGCGCGACGGCCAGCGCCTTTTTGTAGGCGAGCTCCCTAACTACCAGGTCCGGGCGCTTGTAACCGGAAACCTCCGCGATATGGCTGGGCACGCAGCGGTACCGGATGCCGGCCCGCTTCAGCAGCTCCTTGCGGCGCGGCGACTTGGAGGCGAGGATCAGGGTCATTTTACGAGCTGCTTGTAGACCAGGGCGGAGAGGAAGATGCCCAGGATGCTGGCGATGTTGAACTTGAAGACCAGGCCCGCCGTGACCTCTACCAGCGTCAGGTCCACCGTGGTCGGGTTGAGCCCGGTGTTGATCCCGGTGTTGATCAGCCCTGCTATCTGGCTGCCGGCCGGGAACCAGATGTTGAACAGCTTGGTGAGGAACATCCCCAGCAGGGAGCCCACTACCACTACGACCACCACGTGCAGCGTGTTTTTCATTTTTTTGTCTCCGGTGCCTTACCCTCGGGCGGTTTGGCGGAAAGAACGGTGTTGGCGCCGAGCCAGGCCAGGTACTCCGGGGACCCGGCCGCGATCTCGGCGAAAAGGACTTCGGGCACGGCGTAAGGATGGTGCCGCTTCACGAACTTCATGACTTCTTTACGCAGCGCGCGCCGCGTCTTGACGAGCAGCAGGACCTCGGAAGCCCTCTCCAGGCGGCCCTGCCACCAGTAGGAAGATTCCACTCCGGGCACAGCGGACACGCAGGCGGCCAGCCGCTCCCGCAACAGGCCTGAGGCCAGCTTCCGGGCCGCCGCCCTGCTCCCCGCCGTGACGAGGCAGATATCGTAGCGCGTGCTCATAGGTAATCCCGCCGCCTAGGGCAGGTTGCAGTCGGAGAACTCCTCCCTGGCCAGGTCTATTTCCTCGCGGCGCGCCGCGCGCCAGGCGGCGTCCCGGGCGATCTCGGACGAGTAGAGCCGCGCGAAGCGCGTGAAGATGTCGCTCTGCTTGTCGTAGAAGCTGCGCTGGTAGCGGTAGATCTCGTAGGTGGGCAGGGCGCGCAGGTTGGCGTCCTTGCGCATGGCCTCGCTCATCGGCAGGGCGCCCTTCCTGACGCGGGCCATGTCGCGCTCGTAGAGCAGCTGGTAGAAAGTCTCGTCGTTGATGGCCTGCCTCATCTTCTCCAGCCAGACGCGCTGGTTCTCCATGGTGTCCAGGGGCCGCTGGCAGACCGGGTCGGAGGACAGGGCTTGCTTGCGGGCCTGGGCCATGGCGTAGCCGGAGGATTCCAGCAGGTAGTTGCAGAAGGCGGCTTTGATCTCGGGCGCGCCGCCCGCCCTGGCGAAGTGCTCGTTATTGAGCTTGAGCTCCAGGGCGAGGCGCGCCTGGAAGAGGGCGGCCAGCTCTTCCTCTTCGGAGATGATCTCGTCCATGCCGCTCTCCGAGAAGAGCCGGTAGATATACGCGGAGCGGCCTACGGCCGCGGCCAGCACGTGGTCGGCTCCTTTGTAGTCGGCCGGCACGTAGATCTTGCGGGCTTGCAGGCCGAACTTGCTGCAGCGGCCGGAGGTGTTGGAATATTCCAGCGCCACGCCGTTCCGGGCCAGGAAGCGCAGCAGCGGCTTGCCGTGCGGGACTGAGTCCAGCAGGTCGAGGGCCCGCTCTATGGAGGGCTCGCTGGTAAGGCTGGCCTGGCGGCGGCTGGCGGCGCAGGCGGCCAGCAGCAGCAGCGGGGCGAGGAGGAAAAGTCGGGTCTTCATTTTTTCTTGAACAGGCCTTTCAGCAGCTTATCCGCGCCGGGGGCCAGCTTGTCGAGCGCTTTCTTGACGGCCGGCTGCTCCGCGATGGATTTCACGTCGAGCTTGACCTGGGGGTCAGTTACGGTGCCCTTCACCAGCATCCCTACCGGGGCGCTCATGGTTATGCCGCTGGCCTTTTTCAGCGTGGTGGTGATCTTCATGTCGAGCTTTTCGGCGGGCAGGTTGATGGTCCCTGAGGAATTCACGTCCGCCACCTCGGCGGTCAGCGAAGACTTGTTCAGTTTCATCAGGCCCTTGCTGAAGGCGTAGTCGCCTTCCAGCACTTCGAAATCTATGTTGTTGAAGTCCGGCAGTTTAAGGCCTTTGACCAGCTTGGCGGACTTCTGCAGCACCAGCAGCGGGTACAGCGCCACCTTGGCCGCCTTGTGCTTGCCGGCCAGGGCGTAGAGTTCGGTAAGCCGGCCCGGCCCGGCGGTGAACGAGGCCGAGCCGTCCAGCGCTTTCATGTCGTCGGAGATGTTGACCAGGTCCAGCTTCAGGGAGGCGGGGCCGCAGCGGAAATTGGGGTGCTCTATGGCGCCCAGGCGGGCGGCGCCGGATACGTCCAGGTAAAAGGGCTCTCCCCCCGGGGCGCCGGCTGCCGCAGGTTTGGCAGCGGCCTTGGCGGGGGCGGCCGGGGAATCCTTGAATACCAGCTTCGCCACGCTCAGGTCGAAGTCGGCCTTGGGATGCTTAAGCAGGTCGCGGGCCTTGAAGGAGGCGGTGAGCTCCGCCCCGTCCAGCTGGCCCTGCAGCTTCTTCGCGGAGGCGGAATCCATCGTGAACTCCACCGTGCCCGTAAGGCCGGTCAGCGCGCGGCCGGCGAACGACGCGCCGAGCCCGTTCAGGGAGGCCCTGCCGGAGACCGCGGGCTTTCCTCCCGCGTAGGTGTAATCGAGCGCCGCGGAGGCCCCGCCCGACGGGGCGTAAGGCTTGAGCAGGCCCGGGGCGATGTCCGCCACGCGCGCGAAATTTTTTATCTCCGCGTTGACGGAGCCGGCGGCCCTCAGTGCTCCGGAAAAATTAACCGTGCTCCTGCCGGAGGCGGACAGCGGGGCCGACTCCAGCGTGAAGGACGAGACCTCCGCCGTGCCGTCCTTCAGCTTAAGCCGCGCGGATATTTCGGCGAGCGGCAGCTTGAGCCCCTTGGGCACTGGAAAGTCCCTGGCTTTCTTCGCCAGCAGCGTCGTGTCGATCTCCGGGACCTGGGCTTTTACGTCGGCCTGGAGGTCGTACGCGGCGCGCGGGTTCCAGGCGGCGCGGCCTTTCAGGTTAGCCTTGACCGGGCCCGCGCGCAGCGCCACCGCGCGCAGCGCCACGCCCTTCGCCGTCAGCTTGAAGTCGGCGTCGGCCGCTATTTCCGGCAGCAGGATCTTGG
The DNA here is from genome assembly GCA_028688015.1 of Elusimicrobiales bacterium. Taxonomy (GTDB): domain Bacteria; phylum Elusimicrobiota; class Elusimicrobia; order Elusimicrobiales; family UBA9959; genus UBA9959. The sequence goes on from JAQTZB010000001.1 coordinate 290,433, forward strand.
GCGGCAGGCCCTTGAAGACCGTCCGGAGGTCGGCCGTGGAGAACTGTTTGATGACGAGGGCCAGCTTGGCGTCGGGCTCCAGGAGGTTCTTCAGCGAGCCTTTCGCCTCGGCCCTGACTTCACCCAGCGCGAGCGAGGCGCGCTCTATTTCGGCCGTCCCCTTAGCCGGGTCGAATCCGCCCAGGGCCAGTTTTCCCTTCAGCGCCGCGGGGATCTCGCCCTTGAAGTAGGGTGAGGCCACGCTCAGCGTGAAGTCCGCCTCAACCGGGAACAGGCCGGAGGGAGAAATGCCGGAGGCGGAAAGGTTGATGTCCTTCAGCGTAACGGCCAGGTCGCCGGCGGCGTTGGCGTAGGAGAAGGAGGAGCCCCGCACCTTCAGGCTGGAGACGGAGAGCTGCGGGGGCGCCGCCGCCTGGCGCTGCCCCGGCGCGGCCGCCTGCCGGGGTTCCTGCGGGGGCGGGGGCATCAGATCGGAGAAGTTGTACGTTTCCGGCTTAACTTCCGTAACGCGCATCCTGAGCGCGTCGGCCGTGACGGAATTTATCTTAAGTTCGCCGCGCAGCAGGGACCTGAAGGAAGGGCGTACCGAGAATGAGGCGGCGCTGAAGAATTCCCCCCGCTTGAAGTCGGGGTACTCGGAGACGCGCAGGTTGGCGATGGCGAGGCCCTTGAGCCCCAGGGCCACCGAATCAAAGGTGACCTCCCGGCGCAGGTTCCTGGCCGCGTAGTCGGTGGTGAGCGCTTTGAGCCGGGCCTGGGTGAAATAAAGCTTCAGGCCCAGCGCCGCTGCGCCGAGCGCCAGCGCGAGGCCGCCCAGGGACCAGCCTAAGATTTTCAGGGCTTTGCTCATGTTATTATTATATAAAAGTTAGGTTTCAAAACCCCCCGGCAAAATGCTAAATTTTACTTACCGAGAATGAACGCGCTTATCGTAAACCTCAACCTTTCGGTAGACAAGACCGTCGTGGTCCCGGATTTCGAAACGGGCCGCATCTTCCGCGTGGGCGACACCGTCACCCTGCCCGGCGGCAAGGGGGTGAACGTGGCGCGCGCGCTGCGCTCGCTCGGCCTGGAGTCCCCCGTCGCCGGTTTCGCCAGCGGCTACAACGGCCGCTGGATAACCGAGCGCCTGAAGGCGGAGAACTTCAATTCCTTCGTGCAGTATCACTCCGCCGGCGAGTCGCGCGTCTGCTATACCGTGGTGGACCGGCGCGGCGTGACGACCGACCTTAACGAAGAGGGCCCGGCCGTGCCCGCCGCGGCCCAGGCGGCCTTCCTTAAGAAATTTTCGGCGCTCTCGGGCAGCTTCCGCGCGGCCGCCGTCTGCGGCCGGGTCTCGGCCGGGCTTAAAAAAGGCTTCTACGCTTCCCTGGTGAAGCTGGCCGCGGCGCGCGGCTGCTTCACCGTTTTCGACACCAGCGGCCCCGCGCTGGCCGAGGCCGTCGCCGCCGGGGCCGAAGGCGTGAAGATCAACCGGTTCGAGTTCCAGGAGCTCTGCGGCTGCCGCTTCAGCCCGGCCAAGGTAGCCGCTTACTTCGAGCGCTGGCGCCGCGCCGGTCTGAAGACGCTGATAGTGACCGACGGGGACAAGCCCACCTACGCGGCCTCCCCTTTCGGGCTCTGGCGCGCCCGGCCGCCGCGCCTGGGCGGCGTCAAGAGCGCCGTCGGGGCTGGCGACTCGTTCATGGCCGGGTTCCTGTTCGGCTTCCTGAACGGGTTCGATTTCGAGCGCACGCTGAAACTGGCGTCGGGCGCGGCCGCGTCCGACTGCCTCAGCGTGGGGGCCGGTTTCATCGACAGGGCGCAGGCGCTGGCCTACGCGCAGAAGGCCGCGGTGGAAAAGATCGGCTGAACTACAGCATGGAGGCGACATGGAAAATTTCGACGCGATAGAGAAGATCCTGGCGGCGGCCGGCGGCGAGGGCCGCAAGAGCCTCAGCGAGCCCGAGGTTTACCGGGTCTTCGAGCTGGCCGGGCTGGGCGCGCCTAAATATTGCCTGTACGGGGCCAAGGGCTTCGACGCGGCGGCCAGCGCGGCGGACGCCTGCGCCAGGCTGCCCGGCGACAAGGCCGTGCTGAAGCTGGTGTCGGCCGTCACGCTGCACAAGACGGAGGCCGGCGGGGTTAAGATAACGGACAAGACCCCCGAAGCGCTGGGCGCCGCCATGAAGGCCATGTCCGGCAAGTTCGCGGACGCCGACGGTTTCATGGCCGTGGAGTTCCTGCCCCATTCCGCTTTCGCGCTGGGCGAGGAGCTGCTGCTGGGCGCCCGCTCCGACGACGCCTTCGGCCCGGTGCTCACGCTGGGCCCGGGCGGCACCAACGCCGAGGCGCTGACCAAGTCGCTGCGCCCCGGCACTTCCCCCTCCGTCATCCCCGCCCACCTGGCTTTCAGTTCCGAGACCTGGAAAAAATTTCTGGCCGGCAGCTGGATCTGGAAATACACCTCCGGCAAGGTGCGCGGCGGCCGCGAGCTGGCGCAGGACGGCGAGCTGATCAAATGGCTCGAGGGCTTCTCCCACCTGATGAAGCATTTCCGCGACGGCGGCTCCTCGCCCTGGGCGATAGAGGAGTTCGAGATCAACCCGCTGGCCGTCTCGAAGGGCCGGCTGACCGCGCTGGACGGCGTGCTGCGCTTCCGGCCGGCCAAAAAGGCCGCGCCGCGCCGCAAGCCGTCGAGGCAGGGCGTGGACGGGCTCATCCACACGAAGAGCGCGGCCGTGGTGGGCGTCAGCGAGAAGAAGCTGAACATGGCCCGCATCATTCTCAATAACATCGTGAAGGCCGGCTTCCCCAAAGAGCACACCTACATCATCAAGGAGGGCGTCTCGGAGATAGACGGCGTAAAATGCTTCCCCTCCCCGGCGCAGCTCCCGGAGAAGGTGGACATGTACGTGGTGGCGGTGCCGTCGCCCGAGGTGCCGCGCGTGCTGGCCGAGGCCGGGAGTTCCGGCAAGGTCAACGGCGTGGTGCTGATCTCCGGCGGCATGGGCGAGAAGTCCGGCTCCGAGGACATGGCCGGCGCCGTGGTGGAGGCCATCGCCGCGGCCAAGGACAAGAACCCGGATTTCGCGCTCTCCGGCGGCAACTCGATGGGCATCGTGCTCAACGGCGTGAAGCTGAATACTTTCTTTATCCCGGAATACAAGATGGAGCACCCGCTCGGGGTGAACCCGTTCATGGCCAAGACGGCCTTCGTCAGCCAGAGCGGCGCCTTCGTGATCTCGACGGTGAGCAAGATGCCCTGGCTGAAACCGGCCTACTGCATAACCGTGGGCAACCAGCAGGACGTCACAGTGCCGGACTACGTGGAGCAGCTGGCCGACGAGGACGACCTTAAGGTGCTGCTGGTCTACATGGAGGGCTTCAAGCCCGGCGACGGGCTGGCCCTGGCCAAGGTCATAGAGAAGGCCCGCTCCAAGGGCAAGCTGGTGGTCCTTTACAAGGCGGGCCGCACGGCGGTCGGGCAGAAGGCGGTAATGGGCCACACGGCCTCCATTGCCGGCGACTACCTGGTTACGCGCCTGATCATGGAGGGCGCGGGCGCGCTGGTGGCCGAGACCTTCGACGAGTTCAACGACCTGGCCGCGCTGGCCTGCACCTTCGGCGGGTACGCCGCCCCTGAACACGGCAATACTTTCTTCATGAGCAACGCCGGCTTCGAGGCGGCCGGCATGGCCGACGGCGTGGCGGGCCGCGTGACCGCGGAGATGAGTAAGGAACTGGCGGGCGAGATGGGCGGGGTTCTGAAGGAGCACAGGCTGGACTCCATCGTGGACGCCAAGAACCCGCTGGACATCACGCCGATGGCGACCGACGCGGCGATAGGCGGCGTGGTGCAGGCGGCGCTGCGCTCGGACGAATTCTCAGGGGCCATCGTTTCGATGATACCGCTTACGGCTATGATGAACACGCTGCCGAAGGGCGGGGCCTACCCGGACGACCTGGAGAAGTCTTTTCTGCGGGCCGCGGCGGAAGAAGCGCGGGCCGAGGGCAAGCCGCTGCTGTTCTGCGTGGGCTCCGGCACGCGCTACGAGCCTTACTGCGACTACGCCGAGCGGCTCGGTATCCCCGTCTTCCGCTCCGCCGACCGCGCCGTCAAAATGTACGCCAAGTATCTGGAATACACCCTCGGCTGACGCGTCCCCGTCGCAAATAAAGAAGCCCCCTAACCGGGGCTTCTTTGTTTTTCAGGGAGCCGCGAGAAGTCCAGTCGGGTCCGGGCGGGGAGGGGCTCCTGGCTCCTGGGCAGAGGGAAACCGTTGCGCGGTTTCCCCCCGCCTTTGGGAATTTAAGGCGGGGCCCCCCTTCCCCAAAGTCGCCAGGAACCCCTCCCCGCCCGTCCCCTCCGTATATTTGTCAGTCTATGCCAAGCGAGCCACCAGCGGAGACCGCAGGGATGGGGTCCGAAAAAGCCTGTCGGAGGCCGACGCTTGCGTAAGCGCGGAGGCCGAGACGGGCAGCGGCGAGCACGGTGTGCGAGACCGCGGTTTTTCGGGCCCCGTCCCTGCGGTAGGCCGCCAACCCACGAGCGCCCCTTAGCTGCAGGTAGCCGAAATAGAGAAGCCCCTTCCGGGGCTTCTCTCTTGCTGATGCCTGCTCGTCTACTTTGCTTTATTAAGAATCTTCTCTATTTCGGGCTGCTCGTGCTTCATGCCCCACAGGCGGATGAGGCCCATGGCGTTGGCGGCTATCTTGGGAATGTCTTCGGGCGGGATGCCGGCTTCGGGCAGGCGCACTGGGGCGCCGGCCTTGCGGAAGAAATCCTCGAAGGCCAGGATGGTCTCGTCGGCGGTCTTGACGCCGAAGACGGCCGCGCCGAATTTTTCCAGCCGCGCGGGGCCGGCGGTCTCCAGATGGTGCTTGAACCAGGCCGGCATCACTATGGCCAGGCCCGCTCCGTGCGCTATGTCATAGAGCGCGCTGAGGGAATGTTCAATGGCGTGGTTGATGAAGTTCATCCCGCCGTAGCCGCAGGTTGCCAGGCCGTTGAGGGCCAGGGTGGCGGACCACATCATGGAGGCCCGGGCGTTGTAGTCGGCCGGGTCCTTCAGGATGCGCAGCGTGGACGCGACCACGGACCGGGCCAGCGCGTGGACGACCTCGTCTGTTATCTCCGCGTCGGCGTCCCTGGTGGTGAAATAACCTTCGATGATGTGCGCGAGCGCGTCTACCGCGCCGTTGGCCACCTGCGCGCGGGGCAGCGTCAGCGTGGTTTCCGGGTCCAGCGCCGAGACCCGCGGGAAGAGCGCCGGGCTGTGGGCCGAGTACTTCTGCGCGGTCGCCTCGTTGGTAACCACGCAACCGGCGTTCATCTCCGAGCCGGTGGCCGGCAGGGTCAGCGCGGTGAAGAGCGGCAGCGCCTCGCGGATCTCTGCCTTGCCGCAGAAGAAATCCCAGACGTCGCCGGGGAATCTGGCTCCGGCCGCGATGGCCTTGGCCTCGTCTATGACGGAGCCGCCGCCGGCCGCCACGACCACGTCGCAGCCGTTCGCCTTGGCTTTTTCTATGCCGGCTTTCACGTGGGAGAGGGCCGGGTTGGGTTTTACGCCGGCATGCTCGACTATCTCCACGCCGTTGGCCTTCAGGGCGCCGGTCAGCACGTCGTAGACGCCGTTCTTCTTTATGCTGCCGCCGCCGTAGACCAGCAGGGCCTTTTTGCCCGCCGCCGCGGCCTCCGGGCCCAGCTTGGCCACCACGGCCTTGCCGAAAATTATCCTGGTAGGGTTGACGAAAGTAAAGTTCTGCATGCAGCCTCCTTTAACCGAACTTAAATTCTACAAAAGAAAAACCGCGGCCTGCGCCGCGGTCTTCCCTTCCCCTTGCCGGTCTATTCCGCGTCCACCCAGATGCGGGCCGGTATCCCGGCGGCGCCGAAACCCTTGGTGCCCACGGGCGTCTCGGAGGCCAGGCAGCCGGAGATGAAGGCGCGGGCCTTCACCAGCTCGTGCATGGGGTTTATCAGGATGGGCTTGCTTTTGCCCTTCTTGAAGTCTACGTGGTCCTTCTTCACGATGTACTTGGAATTCAGCTGGCCGCTGTAGTCGTTGTAGATGATCTCTACGTGGCAGTCCAGGTAGTCGCGGTAGAGGGGCTTCAGCCACATGCGCGCCTCGTCGAGGTCGGCCTTGAAGTCGGTGCTCTCCACATACTCGAGGCGGTCGCGGAAATCTTCGGTGAGGTCCAGGTAGACGTTGGGGTCGCAGTAGTTCTTGTCCGGCGTGAAGCCCTCGTACTGCTTCTCGTTGACGGCCTTAGCCACCCGCGCGCCGATCTTGCCGCCGGTGGAGTTGACGTAGTCTTCCTGCTGCTCGTCCTGGTCGTTTGCGCCGTTGAGGACGTGGGAGCCGGCGGTCTCTATGCCGCCGATCAGCGCCGCGCGCAGGCCGCCGCGCACATAGCCGTAGAGCATGATGCCGTGGAAGTGGTACCACGCGCCGTACTTGTCTCCCTTGCCCTGGTAGAAATTGCTGATGTTGGCGAGCTTGCGGGTGACGGCCAGCTTGTCGCGCTCGGGGTGGCGCCAGTTGTCGCCCAGGATATTCTCTATGGCGAGGATGGTAAGGTAGACGTCGCCGTTATGCAGCTGGTAGCCGCGGCGGAACAACTGGTCCATGGTGACCGAGCCGTCCTGTCGGGAGAGAATATACTCTATCAGGGCGCTTTCCTGCCCGGTCTTGAAGTGGCGGGAGGTAACGCCGGAGGCCAGCGCGGTCAGCAGCTTGGTGAAGGTCAGAGGGATGATCTCGCCCTTCTCGCGGCAGTACTGGCGGAATTCCGGGCTCCACTCGTGCGGCTGGCCGAAGAAGGGCTCTATGCCCTTGGCCCGCTCCTCGGCGATGATCTGCGTGTACATCTTGAGCATCTCTTTCTTGCGGAAGGGATTGATGCGGCCTTCTATGTGCAGCTTGGAGTTGCGCAGCTGCACCAGCAGGCGCTGCTTTTCATCCTCGGGCACGTCCAGCGCCAGGATGTCGGCCTCTGTGGGCATTGCTATGGGCGGGTCCTGCACTACGGGGTTCTGGTCTGAATAGGTGCCGCCGTTGGGGTTGCCGTTGTCCTCTGCGATGCCGAAGATGACCTGGAAAAGGATCTTGGGGAGGTTCTTGGTGTAGACCGTCAGGGCAACGTCGCTCTGCAGGTCGTGGCGCTGGTAGCCGGCCTGGCGGTACTGGCGGGCGAAGTCTATGGTGCCGTCTATGCCGGGAATGTCTATAGTGCCGCCGATGAGGTGCAGCTTCTCGGCCGCGGGGCGGCGGCGCATCAGCAGCGGGTCGTAGGAATTGCGTTCAAGGTAGAAGTTGCCCGCCTTCGTCTGAGGGGCGGAGGCCGGGAGCGGGGTCTGGAAATTTTGCGAGGCGGCTTTGAGCTGCTGCACGTCTATCGGCTGGAGCTGCTGGGCGCCGGCGGGCGCCGCGGCGAGGCAGGCTATCAGGGCAAAAAGTGCTTTTTTCATCAGTCTCTCCGTGCTTGCTGCTGCGATATACTATAATTTAACAGAACCAGGGCCTTTCGGGATGTGCATAAAGGCCCAGGCCCGGGCGGTATTTAGGCCCAGGTCCAGCGTAGGCCCCAAATGCCTGAAAAACTGAAAATACTCCATATTACCGAGAGCTTCGGCTGGTCCGGCGGCGCCGCGCAGGCGTTGTACCTGGCCCGCGAGCTGCGCGCGCTGGGGCACGAGAACATAATAGCCTGCCCCCTGGGCGGCGACCTGGGCCGCAAGGCCGGCGCGGACGGTTTCATGGTGCGCCACTTCCAGCCGCGCCGCGACTACGACTTTAAAACCGCGCGCGCGCTGGCCCGCCTGCTGGAGGAGCTCAAGCCGGACGTGATGCAGGCCCACCACCCCAAGGCGCACGCCATGGGCCTGCTGGCCAAGTTCCTCTCTTCCCATAAACCGGTTTTCATCTTCACCCGCCGCGTCTCGCATCCGATCGTGAAAGGCTACTTCGCCAAGCTGAAGTACACCAGCTCGCTGATAGACGGCGTTATCGCCGTGGCGGACTCGGTGCGCCGCATCCTCGTCGACTACGGCGTCGAACCCGGCCGCGTGCGCACCGTCTACAGCGGCACCGACCCGGCCCGCTTCTCCCCCCGCCCGCCAGACGCCGCAATACTTAAGGAGCTGGCCCTGCCGCCGGGCCTGCCGGTGGTGATGCTGGTCGGTAATTTCAGCGCCCACAAGGGCCAGCATATCCTGCTGCGCGCCGCCCGGGAATTGTACGCCCGCGGCCTGGATTTCGCGCTGGTTTTCGCCGGGCGCGGCACCGATTCCGCGGAACTCAGGGCCCTGCACCGGGCGGAGGGCCTGCCGGAGGCGAAGGCCCGCTTCCTCGGCCTGCGCGACGACGTCGAGAACCTGCTTACGGCGGCCGCCGTCAGCGTCAACGCAGCCGTTAAGGGCGAGGCCCTCAGCGGCAGCATCCGCGAGTCGCTCGCGATGGGCGTGCCGGCCGTGGCCAGCGATATTTCCGGCAACTCCGAAATAGTGCGCGAAGGCGTCACCGGCCTGCTGTTCCCTCCCGGCGACAGCGCCGCGCTGGCGGCCAGGCTGGAGACGGTCCTGAAAGATCCCGGCCTGCGCGAAAAATTTTCCGCGAACTCCGTTTCCCTGGTGCGCGAGAACTTCACCACGGCCATAATGGCGCGCCGCACCCTGGACTATTACCGCGACCTGCTTGCCGCAAAAGCCCGACGGCCTTAGCCCCTTAATTTCATATAATATTGGTATTCCAGCGATACACGGAGATACTGTGGAAACCGCACGTCAACCCAGACTTTTGCTTACCAGCGTCATGCGCCCCATCGGCCCAGCCTACGGCGACGCCGAGAGCGTAGGCTACGAGCTGCTGCACGCGCAGGTCACCCGGGCGCAGGGCATGTTCAGCCCCCGGGCGGTGCACCGGCAGTTCTCTCTGGACTACATGGCCGAGAACCTTGAGAACCCTACGGTGGTGCTGCACTACCCCTCCCGCCGCGAGCTGATCAGGGAACTTAAGAAGGGCTACGAATACGTGGGCATTTCCTTCATCATGGTGACCTATCACCGGATGAAGGAGCTCAGCGCCCTGATCCGTGAATATTCCCCCGAGTCCAAGATAATACTGGGCGGGTTCGGCACCGTGCTGCCCGATGAGGCGCTGAAGCCCTACGGCGACCATATCTGCCGCGGCGAGGGCGTGGCCTTCATGCGGGAACTGCTGGGCCAGCCGCCGCTCGCCGAGCACAAGCACCCTTTCATCGAAAGCCGCCTGCAGGTGTTCTCCAAGACCGTCTCCTATACCGGCATGATCTTCGCCGGGCTGGGGTGCCCCAACGGCTGCGATTTTTGCTCTACCTCCCATTTCTTCAAGCGCCAGCACCTGCGCCTGCTCAAGACCGGCGCCGACGTCTACGCCGTGGTGAAAAAGCATCTGGCGGCCAACCCGGACGCGCAGTATACCATCCTCGACGAGGAGTTCCTGCTGAACCGCGACCGCGCCCTGGAGTTCCGCGACCTCGTGGTGAAAGGCGGCAAGCCGCTGTCCATCTTCGTCTTCGCCTCCTTCAAGGCCCTCTCGCTGTATACGCCGGAGGAGCTGCTGGAGATGGGCGTGGACGGCGTCTGGGTGGGCTATGAGGGCGAGCGCTCCGGCTACGAGAAACGCGCCAACAGCAGGTCTCCCGAAGAGATCATCCGCGCCCTGAAAGAGAACGGCGTCACGGTCCTCGCGTCCATGATAGTCGGCTTCGACTACCAGACGCCGGAGATCATCAAAGCCGAGCACAAGCGCCTGATGTCGCTGAAGCCCGACCTGTGCCAGTTCATGATCTATAACCCGAACCCCGGCACGCCCCTTTACGACAAGGTGAAGGCTCAGAACCTGTTCCGCCGGGAATTCTCCGAGAACCCCGAACATTACTGGAAATGGGCCAGCGGCTTCAGGTCGCTGACGGAGCACCCGCATATGACCGGGCGCGAGATAGAGCGGATGCAGGAATATTGCTTCGAAGCCGATTTCCGCGAGCTGGGGCCCACCATCTACCGGGTCGCCGAGACCATGCTCAACGGGTATCTGAAGCACAAGGACTCTCCCAACCCGTTCCTGCGCCTGAAAGCCTCGCGCTTCGCCAAAGAGCTGCGCGCGACCTACCCGATGTACCTGCCGGGGGAGCTGTTCGCTCCGACGCTGCGCACGCGCGCGCTGGTGCACCGCCTGAAGAAGCGCGTCTACGCCGAGTTCGGCGCCCCGGCCTTCTCCAACCAGTTCCTGGAATGGGGCGCCGTGGCTGCGGCCCTGTGGACCTCTTTCAAACTGCGCTTCAACCTTTTCCAGAACCCCGCTCTGACCCGCAAGGGCTGGCGCCTGCCGCCTGAACCGTTCACCAGGGAGTGGCTGGAGGCGCAGCTGCAGAAGCACAACGTGCCCCAGCGCCTGTCCGTGCTGGTGGAGGAATACGACGGGCGCCGCAACCAGCTGAAGGTGCGCCTCGAGGGCGCGCTGGACCGCTACCACGGCGAGAAGCTGGCCGAGGAGCTCCGGGCCTACCTGAAGGAAACGAAGGTCAAGCTGGTGCTCGACTTCGAGCGGCTCAAGATCACGGAGCAGGAGGCCGCGGCCGCCTTCAGCCAGCGCCTCAGCGACTACCGCTCCCGCGTGAGGATCTCCCTCCCGCGCAACGCGCCGGCCCACGCCGCGCAGCTTATGTTCATGGCTGAGATGTTCAAATACTACAAGGGCTGACGAGGCCCCGGCGAAAGAAAAAGGCCCGGCGGGAACCGGGCCTTTTTCATTCCCGCAAGCAGGTTAGAGCAGTTTGCCCCGCAGCAGCCAGGCGGTGCTGAGGAAGGCGAAGAAGCCCACCACGTCCGTGACGGTGGTCAGGAAGATGCCTGAGGAATGGGCCGGGTCGAAACCGAGGCGCTTCATCGCCAGCGGGATCAGCGCGCCGGAGAGCCCGGCCGCCACCATATTCACCACCATGGCCAGGCCCACCACGAAGCCCAGCCAGGGGTTCCCTTTCCAGAGCACGGCCGCGGCGGCGGTGATCAGGCCTGTGGCCGTGCCGTTGACGAGGGCTACCCAGAATTCGGTCTTTACCAGCTGCCAGGCGTTATGCGGCGCTATCTCGCGCATCAGCATGCCGCGGATCACCACGGCGAGCGTCTGCGTGCCGGCGTTGCCGCCCTGCCCGGCTATGATCGGCAGGAACACGGCCAGCACTGCGATCTTGGCGATGAAATCCTCGAAGAGGGCAACCACCGAGCCGGCCAGGAAGGCCGTGGCCAGGTTTATGGTCAGCCAGGGCAGGCGGCGGGTTATCTTGAACCAGGCTGGCGAGAAGGCCCGCTCCTCGGCGCTGCCGCCGAAGAGCAGCTGCAGGTCCTCGGTGGCCTCCGCCTCGGTTGAGGCGATGATGTTCTTGGTGTTGACCACGCCGATGAGGCGCCCGTTCTCGTCGGTGACGGGCACGGCGAGGTAATGCTTGCGGGCCACCATAGCCACCAGGTCCTCGCGGTCCGTGAAAGGCGGGACCTTCAGCACGTCCCGGATCATGATCTCTTCCACGCGGGCCTCGGGGGCGGCCAGCAGGAGGTCGCGCATGTTCAGCACCCCCTGCAGGGCGCTGGCCCCGTCTACCACGTAGCAGTAGGTGGCGGCCGGCAGCTGCTTCTTGGCCATCTGGCGCAGGCGCAGGATGACGTCGCGCACACGGGAGTCCGACCTGAAGGCAAGGAAGTCGGTATGCATCATGCGGCCGGCGCTGTCGCGCGGGTAGGCCAGGATCTCGGACATGTCCTTGGAAAATTCCTGGTCCAGCAGCGGTATGACGGCCTTGGAGAAGTCCTGGGTGAACTGGCGGAAGATGTCGGCGGCCTGGTACTTGCCGGTGCGGTGCAGGATGCCCGCCGCCTCTTCCGGCCGCAGCTCCGCCAGCACGGCGGCCGCGTCGGGCGGCGGCATGTTTTCTACGGCTTGCGCCGCGACCGAGGGCGACAGGTCGCGCAGCACCTGCGCGGAGTCTCTCGGCGGCAGCGTTTCCAGGGACTGCGCCGCGCGCACCGGGTCGCTCTGTATGAATTTCTTTACCAGCTCTATGGCTGCTTCCCGCTTTTTCATTTTACCTCGCGGCCGCCCGGCGAAGGCGGTCCATGATGGCCCTGCCCAGCCCGTGCGGCGGCACTTTTTCGGCGTAGATGGTCGCGGCGCCGGAGGCTTCCAGGGCGTGCAGCGCGCCGAAAAGTCCGGCGGCGGCCTCGTGCAGGTCGCCCTTGCGCGAGAGGACTTTCACGGCTGCCCAGCGCCCCGCTGGCCTGGCAGAAAAAGCCAGGTAGGCCGCTGACGGCGCCGGTTTTACGGCCGCGCCGCGGGCTACCAGTTTAAGCCGCGCACGTGGCGCATAATGTTTCTTGAGGCAGCCCGGAGCGGCCGGCTTCCCGCCGGAGCGGCCTTTCGCGGCCGGGCCGGCCACTTTCTCAATTTCTTCCAGCGGCAGGCCGCCGGGGCGCAGCAGTACCGGCCGGTTGCCGGTAAAAGTGACTATGGTGGACTCCACGCCTATCCTGGTCTTGCCGCCGTCGAGGATGATGTCCGGCCCGCCGCCCAGCTGGCTCATTACATGGGCGGCGGTGGTCGGGCTTAACCTCCCGAAGCGGTTGGCGCTGGGCGCCGCCACCGGGCGGCCTGCGGCCTTTATCAGGCGCAGGGCGCTGGGGCAGGCCGGCACCCGCACGGCCACCGTCGGCAGCCCGGCGGTGACGATATCCGGGACCTGGCGGGCCCTGGGCAGCACCAGCGTCAGCGGCCCCGGCCAGAAGCGCTTCATCAGCTTTTCGGCCGCAGGGGGGACGCGGGAGAAAAGTTTTTTCGCGCGAGCCGCAGAACATTCGTGGAGGATCAAAGGGTCGAAGCGCGGCCGCCCCTTGATCTCGAAGATCCTGGCGCAGGCAGCCGGGTTAAGCCCGTCGGCCCCCAGGCCGTAGACGGTCTCGGTAGGAAAAGCGACTACCCCCCCGCCCCTCAGGGCGGCGGCGGCCTTCTTGATGCCGGTCGGGCCGGCTTTTAAGATCTGCGTCATAGTGCACCGCCCGGCGGGGCCGGGGAGCGGATTAATTTTAGCAATTTGGGGGCGCGGGAGGCTTTATTTCGGCGCGCCTTCGCGGAGCTCGGTGGAGACGATGAGCAGCATCGCGCCGGCGGCGCCTTCGAGCAGCTGCACGCGGGACTGCACCGGGTAGGAAGAGCCGTCCTTGCGGAGATGCTCGATTTCTATTATCAGCAGGGGCTTCTGCTTCCTGACCAGCGGGGTTATAACCGCCCGGAAAGTTTCCGCGTTCAGGTCCCGCACTATGTCGAAGACGAACTTTTGCTCTATCTCGGGGCGGGTGTAGCCCAGGGCCTTCAGGGCGCCGGCGCTGGCGAAGGTGAGCCGGCCGGTCCCGGGCTCGGCCAGGTAGATCTCGTCGCGGCCCGCCTGCTCAGGCGGGCGGCAGGCCAGCGGGGCTTTTTCGAAAAGTTTCCGGAAGCGGAGTTCCGATTCCTTCAGCGGGGTGATGTCGGTCCAGGACCCGGTGATCTCGCCGGGGGTCTCGGGGTTGGGGCGCAGCTGCGCGTGCACCCAGGTATAGGAGCCGTCTTTCCTGGCCATGCGGAAATCGTGCGTGATGAGGCCCTTCTTGAAGACCTGCGCAATCTCCCCCAGCACCCAGGCTTTGTCGTCCGGGTGGATGACGGCCGCGAACCATTCGGGCGAGAGCATCTCGGCCGGTTCGTGCCCTATGACGACCTCGGAGTTGCCGCTGACCCATTGCGGGATCAGCCTGTCGTTTATCAGGCGCAGGGTGAAGATCACTACGGGCGCAGCCTCCATCATGTGGGTCAGCTGGGTCGTGGTCCGCTCCAGCGCGCTCTGCGCGGAGCCGTGCTTCTCGCCGGTGGAGATGGATTCGATAGCCAGCGAGACGTCGTCCTTGACGGCGGCGAGCAGCTTGACCTCGTCCTCGGTGAAGAACCCCTTCTCGCCGGAGTAGAGCACGAGCAGCGCCGTCAGGGACGTGCCTTCGTACAGCGGTACCGCGGCCGCGGAGCGGAAGCCCCGCTTCAGCGCTGCTTCCCGCCAGGGCTGCATGTCGGGGTCCGTCTCGATGTCCTGGCAGGCCGACACCCGGCCGGTGCGCACGGCCGTGCCGGCCGGGCCTCTGGACGTGGGGCCCTCCTTGGCGGAGATCTTGATGTGGTCCAGGTAGCCCTCAGGGGCTCCGGCGGAGCAGATCGGCAGCACGCGCCCGGTGTCGCGGTCCGGGTAGCCCACCCAGGCCAGTTTGAAGCCCCCCGACTCTACGGCGACCTCGCAGAGGTTCTGGTAAAGTCTTTTAATGTCCTTGGTCTGCGCGGCGGCCTGGTTGATACGCGCCAGCAGCGTGTAAAGGCGCAGGTTCTTTACCAGGTCCTTCTGGGCTTTCTCCAGCTCCAGCTGCGCCTGCTTGCGCTCGGTGATGTCGCGCAGGATATGGACGGCGCCCGCGTATTTACCGTCGGGGCCTATGACCGGGTCCACTACCACTTCGAAAATCTTGCCCAGCAGGGCGTATTCCATTGTCTCGCGGGCCAGGCTGCGGCGCGAGCGCTCTACGGGGCACTCGGCGATCGGGCCTGAGGTGCCGTGAACTATCTCCCAGCAATGCCGCCCTATCACCTTGGCGGACTTGCCGGGAAAGAGCCTGTCGGTGGCCGCGTTGGCCCTCACTACGCGGTGCTCGGCGTCGAGCATCCACACCACGTCGTCTATCGAGTTGAAGGTTGTTTCCCATTCGCGGGCTATGGCCTCGATCTTCTCCGACGCCTGCTTCTGTTCCGTGATGTCTATCGTGTACCCCGCCAGATAGTTCTTTTTCCCGTCGATCTCAACGGGGAACTTGATGGTCCTGTAAGACCGCCCGTTAAAAGCTTCTTCTACCACTACCTGTTTGCCTTCCTGCAGGATGCGCTTGTCGTCGGCGATCATGCTCCTGGCCAGTTCCGACGGGAACAGGTCGTCCATGGTCTTGCCCAGCAGCTCTTTGAGCGGCCGGCCGAGCATCGTCTCGTAGTTGTGGCTCAGCCGCAGGGAGCGGATGTCCTTGTCCTTGAAGAAAACGTAGACGGGGCTGTACTTCATGAAACTTTCGAAGATCAGTTCGCTTTCCCTCAGGCCCGCGGCGGCCTTGTCTATTTCCCGCTCGTATTTGGCGGTCTGCACGCGGAACAGCAGGTAGGCCCAGCCGCCGGCGGTGACGACCAGGAACAAGGTGAAGAGCAGCACCAGCGCCGAGAGGCGGCCCGACGCGGCCATGATCTCGTCCCAGTCCGCTTTTACCACGATACCCCAGTTGGTGCCGGGGATCAGGCCGACGGCGGCCATTACCCTGTCGCCGTGGTAATCCTCGCCGGAAATAATGCCTTCTTCTCCGTTAAGGGCGCGGGCTATGGGCAGGCTGGAGCCGGCCAGCGGCAGGCGGAGTTTCATGCCGGCGTTCGAAGTCTTGCGCAGGTCGCCCAGGAACAGGAGGTCGCGCCCGTCCTTGCGGGCCAGCACGGTTTCCCCGGTGCGGCTGTTGGTGGGCCAGGTCTGCAGCAGCGGGTAGAGGTAGTCGTCGGGCGCCAGCTCGAGCACCAGGTACAGCGCCTTGCCGCCCGGCGCCGTGGCGGCCCTGGAGACCACGTCCATGCGGGGCCGCCCGGAGGGGCCAAGATAGAAATCCCCGATCTCGGTTTTGCCCGAGGCGATGGCTTTAAGTATCAGGGCTTTCGCTTCCGGAGGCAGTTCCGCGGTATTTTCGCCGGCGGCGGCGGCTACCCTGCCGTCCGGGCGGGCCAGCAGCGCGGAGCGGTATTTGTTGTGCCTGAGGTAGCTGGTCAGGCGGGCGCGCAGCTGCTCGCGCAGGGCCGCGTCGGAGGTGTCGGCCGCGAAACTGTTCAGGAATCGGGACAGCACGGGGGTGTCCAGCAGCGAATTGGTGTCGTTGTAGCGGTCGGCGCGCCAGAAGAGGATCTGGTCGGTCTTGAAGCGTTTTATAGCCGAGAGCAGGTCCGCCGCGTCCCGCTGTATGGCTTTCTGGTAATGGTGGTGGTAGGCCAGGCCGCCCGCGAGGATGCAGACGGCGGCGGCCGCGAAGATGCCCGCCAGGCGCTTCCTGAGGTTTAGGATCTCCGCTGAAAATAGGGTGTCGGGCATTCTTCCTCGATAAAAAAACCCGCAAAGAGGCGGGTTTTTGAAAAGCCCGGGGAGGACTACACCCGGCTCTGCGGCGTTTCCTGGCGGCCTGGCTTTTAGCGCGTCGAAAAAGTTCGGAGAGGAAGGGATTCGAACCCTTGATACGCATTTACACACGTATGCCGGTTTAGCAAACCGGTGCCTTCAACCACTCGGCCACCTCTCCATTAGTGCAGCCGGTAACCCAAAACCGGCAGGATTATTATATAAAAAATTATCAGCCGAATGTCTTCTTTATGCCTTCAGCCAGGGGCGTCCAGTCCTTCCAGCCGGCGGTGCGCTCCCACAGGGCGGGCGAGGCGGTCCAGTTGGGGCCGGCGGCCTCGCGGGCCTTGTCCCGGTTCATCACCGGGTCCGCGCCCGTCAGGGCCGTTACGCCCTCGTAGAGCCAGCCCACGGCGTAGACGGCCCAGGGCGGCAGCGAGAGCATCAGGGGCATCCTGACCCCCATGCCGGAGGCCAGCAGGCCTATGAATTCCAGCCAGGCGTAGGAGCGCGGCTCGCAGACGTAGAAGGTGCCGCCGTCGAACTTGTCCGTCTCCAGCGCGTCCGTCATGGCCCGCACCAGGTCCTCTATGTAGACGAAGCTGAAGCGCCCGCCGGCCGAGCCGGCGTTGACCATGACGCCCTTGCGGACCCACTCCGCGATCTTGGAGAAGCCGGAGTCTTTCTTGCCGTAGATGATGGGCGGGCGCAGTATGACGAAAGCGCCGCCGGTGAAAGTTTTTACGGCCTTCTCCCCCTCCAGCTTGCTCTGGCCGTAGAAGGAGGTGGGGTTCTCGCCGTCGGCTTCGGTGCGCGGCGCGTCCGCTGCGGACGGCCCTCCGGCGGCGAGGCTGGAGACGTAGACCAGTTTTTTTAGCGTCGGCCTGGCGTTGGCGGCGGCCACCAGGTTGGCCGTGCCGCCGGCGTTGGCGCTCAGAAAGGCTTCCCGCGAGCGGCAGAACAGCGCGGCGGCCAGGTGCACAGCCGCGTCGGCGCCGTCAAGCGCGCGGCCCAGACTTTCGGGATCAGAGAAGTCGGCCTCGGCGTAGGCGGCGCCGGGCAGCGGCTCCGCCGGCCGGCGGCGGGTGATGATCCGGACGGCGAAGCCCCTGGCCAGCAGCGCCTTGCAGAGCGCCCTGCCCACGAACCCGGTCCCGCCGGTGACGGCTATGGTCTTCATTTCAGTTCCTTCTTCGCTTTCCCCGCCGCTTCGGCGGCTTCCTTCCGCAGGGTCTTCTCTGCGTACGTCAGTTCTTTATCAAGGTCTATCCCGAAGCGCTCCAGCCCCCTGGCGAAGTCCGCGTTGGAAGGGTAGCGGCCGTTTTGCAGTTTCTCCAGCACGCTGACCTTGTCGGCCTGCGGCATGGTGGCGGCCAGCGCCAGGCCCATCAGGGCGAAGGCGGCCAGGCTGATAAGCGCGCCGGCGGGGCCGCTGAGCAGCCTGACCAGGCGGGCCCCGGTATTGATGAAGGCCAGGAAGCCGGCCCAGAGCAGCAGCGAGATGCCGAGGTAATAATTGCCGAAGGGACCCGTGTCGGGGTAGCAGGCGAAGAAGAGAGCGTGCAGCAGCGCGGCCGACGCAAGCTTGAAGATCAGGTTCATAACGGTTTCTCCTCCGCTGCCGGAGGCAGCAGCCCCGGCGCTTCTATGCCTATCCGCCGCAGCCCGACGTAGAAAGAGCGGCCGTCCGGGTAACTCCCCCTGGCCAGCTTGCGCAGCGCGCTGACGCCGTCCTTCTGGGGGAGCAGAGAGAGGACGGAAACCGCGAGGGCCAGCGCGAAGGCGACCGCGATGAAGGCGCGGTTCTCGCGCGTCGCGGCGGCGGCCGCCCGCGTGAGCAGCAGGGAGAAAGCGATCCAGAGCAGGCCCGAGATATAGAGGAAGGTGACGCCGAACCTGCCGCTGTCGGGGTAAGAAACGAAAACCCCGAGGTGGATTACGGCCGTGATCAGGACCAGCAGGCTGACCATCAGTCCATCGCCTTGAATTCCACGTGGACGGTGAGCCTGTCCTCGTAGAAATCGTCCGGCAGCGGCGCGAACGGGGCCGCCGCCTGTACGGCGCTCTCGGCCGCGTTGTCGAAGAGCCGGTTGCCGGCGGATTTTTCCACGCCGACGTTCCTGACGGAGCCGTCCCGGGAGATGGTGAACTTCACCGTGCAGCGCAGGCTGCCGGCGCTGGGCATGCGCTCGGTCCAGGCGTTCCAGAGCGCCTCGCGCACCTGCGTGATGTACCAGGGGTAGGGAAAGTTGGCCGAGTCCGTCACCAGCGGGGTGCCGCCCCCGCCGGGTGCGGCGGCCTTCTGGGTTTCCGGGTCGAAGAGCTTGGCCCCGCTGGCCAGGATGCTGGGCTTGGGCAGGGCGCCCCCGGAAAAATCGTCCTCGTCGGGCACGGCGGGCTTGGCGGCCGCTTTCTGCGCCTCTTTCTGGGTCTCTTTCTGCGCGGCGGCGGCGGCGCCCTCGGCGGCGGCGGCTTTTTCCATGGTGACTATCTTCGACGGGCCGATGAAGTCTATGTAATAGGCCTGCTCTTTTTTTGTGCCGAAGGAATTGCGGGCGAAGAAAAACAGCGCCGCCAGCAGCAGGAAGTGGGCGGAAGAGGAGTAGAGGAGGTAGGCGCGCATGTTGGCGGTTGAGGTCTGGCTGAAAGAAACCGGGGCGGCGGCCGCTGCTGTTAAGATACCGGCGCTCCGGCGCTGTGCTGTTAATCCTCGGGTTTTACGGCTATGCCTATCTTGCCGGCGCCCAGGCGGCGGGCGGCGTCGAACACGGCCACCACGCGCTCCACGGGCACGGCCTTGTCGGCCTCCACGAGCACGGTTTTCTTGTAGGCCTGCTTGAGGCGGAGGCGGAGTTCCGAATCCAGCTTTTTAAGCGTGACCGGCCTGCCGTCCAGGGTCATGGCCCCCCCTGCCGCGATCTGCACCTTCAGCACCTGCTCGTCGCCCTTGACGCCGGTGGTGGCCTTGGGCAGGCTGACCTGGATCTGGGACTGCACCAGGAACGGGGTGATGACCATGAAGATGATGAGCAGGATGAGGGAAACGTCTATCAGCGGGATCATGTTGATCTCCGCGATGAGGCTGCCTTTCTTGGTGTGGACGCGCATGGTTTAGACGCCGCTGAGCTCGCGCGGGGCAGAGCGGTCTATGACCTGCTCGGTGACCCAGTTCACTTCCACGGCGAAGTCGTTGGCCTTGTGGGTGAAATAGTTGTAGGCCACGATGGCGGGGATGGCCACGCCGAGGCCCGCCGCCGTGTTGACCAGCGCCTCGGCTATGCCCAGGGCCACCACGGACGGGCCGGCGCCGGCGTACTCGGAGAGGTCGCGGAAAGCTCTGACCACGCCTATCACCGTGCCGAAGAGGCCGATGAACGGGCTGATGCTGCCGATGGTGGCGATGGGGGTGAGGTTCTTGTTGAGGCGCGAGACGTGCCATTCCACGGCCTTCTCGGCGAGCTCGCGCTTTTCGATGGGGCCGCCGAAATGGTTGAGGACCTTGTGCACGATATCGGCCGCCGGGTTGCGGGACTTGCCGCAGAGGTCGGAGACCTGCTTGATCTCCCCGGCGCGCAGCAGGGCGTGGATCTTGTGCAGCAGCTCCTCCATGCCCGCGAAGGTGCGCTTATAGACGTTCCAGCGCTCCCAGATGAGCGCTATCGAGTAGATGGAAAGGCCGGCCAGCAGGAAGAGTATGGGGCCGCCCGCTTTCATCAGCTGCATGATCGAGAATGTATTGTTCATCGCTTCTCCGGTGCTGTATTCTTTAAGGAATTATACCAATTAGGGAGGGCCTGCGAGGGCGTGAAAAAACCGGCGCCAGCGGGGCGCCGGTTTCCGGGGCGGGGCGGCTCAGGCCTTCTTGAAGGCGTACTTGACGCGGGCCTCGAGGTTCTCGAAATAGCCGGAGAGCAGCTTCAGCTTGGCGCTCAAAACGTCGTAGAGCTCCTCCTGCTCGCGGCTCTTGATCTCGTCTACGGCTTCGAATTCTTTTATCTTCTGCATCGCGTCGAAGAGCTCGTCGCGCATTTTGACGGCTTCCTGGTCGCGCCACTTCAGGTCGGCGCGCAGGCGGCCTATCTCGTCGCAGAACTTCTTGGACTGCGCCTCGTAGTCGCGGCGCTCGTCGAACATGATCTTCTGGAATTCCTCGTTCTTGCCTACCAGGGAGGCGATGTTGTCGCCCAGTGTCCTGGCGAGCATGTCCTTCTCTTCCAGCTGGGACTTAAGCTCTTCCAGCTGGTCCTCCAGCGCGGAGATCTTTTCGGCGGAGGCGGTCTCCGCCTTTTTCAGCGCGGCGGCGGCGCCCTCGGCTGCGGTCATCAGGCGCTCTTTGAGGTGGCAGATCTCGCCGGTCTTTTCGGCGAGGGCCTGCGTGGCCTCGGACAGCTTGTCCTCGGCGCGCTTCTTGAGGGTCTTGTAGAGGGTCTCCCAGGAGGGATGCTCCCCCTTCGCGGCCTGGGCGTTGTTTATGGAACGGCGGAGCTTGTCGGTCAGGGCGTGGATCTCCGTCTCTTTGCGCTTGAGGGTCTCTTCGAAAGTGTGTTTCTCGCTATGGTAGGACTTGCGCAGGTCCTTGACCTCGCGCTCGAGCTGGGCATTCTTTGCTATGGCTTTCTCGAGCAGCGAGCGGGCGGCGGTCTCTTCGGCGGCCTCGACGGTCATGGGCGGGCGGGGCTTCTGCGGGGCGTTCGGGGGCGTTTCGACCAGGGCCTGGAAAACGGGCTCGAGCGAGGCTTCACGCCACTGGCCCAGTGACTTCTCGGGACACACTAAAGTGGAGCGGCCGAAGCCGGGCTGCAGGGCCGCGTCTTTGGGATAAAAAGGTCCGCGTATGGACTTTTTGATGAATACGTAATACCGCGAAAGCTGTTCCGTCATGCTTAAATGATAACAAAGGGGTGTTACAAGAAGATTACAACACTGTAGATTCGAAAAGGTCCGCGGTGCCCAGTCGGGGCCGGCAGGGGAGGGGCCCCGTGCTCCTGGGCAGAAGGGAACCGTTGCGCGGTTCCCCCCGCCCTTGGGAAATTATGGGCGGGGCCCCCTTCCCCAAAGTCGCACGGAACCCCTCCCCTGCCGTCCCCTCCGGATGCTTTGTCAGTGTTGTTATAGCGAGCCACTGGCGGAGACCGCAGGGGTAGGACAAGCAAAACCGTCGCGAGCCCGAGGCTTGCGTAGCGCCGAGGGCGAGTGCCGAGTGAGCGCACGGTGTGCGCGAACGCGTTTTGCGGTCCTATCCCTGCGGTAGGCCGCCAACCCACGAGCGACCCTCTGCTGCGGGCCGCAGAAGAGTTACCGCGCCAGGTTCTTGGTTATGTTGGCGCGCGTGACCGGGCTGATGACGCCTTTCTCGGTGATGAGGGCGGTGATGAGGCCGGCCGGGGTGACATCGAAGGCGGGATGGCGCACGCGCACGCCCTTCGGGGCGATGCGGTTGCCTTTGACGAAAGTGACTTCTTCGCACGAGCGCTCTTCGATGACGATGGCGTCGCCGTCCCTGGCCTTCATATCTATCGTGGGCGTGGGCGCCGCCACGTAGAAGGGCACCTTGTGGTGCTTGGCGATGACGGCCAGGCCGTAGGTGCCGATCTTGTTGGCCGTGTCGCCGTTGGAGGCGATACGGTCCGCGCCGACCACGATGGCGTTGACGCCGCAGGTCTTGATTATGTGGGCGGCCATGTTGTCGGTGAGCAGTTCCGCCGGCACGCCCTCGCGCATGAGCTCCCAGATGGTAAGGCGCGCGCCCTGCAGGTAGGGGCGGGTCTCGCAGGAGTAGGCGTGCTTGATCTTCCCCTTCTTGTGCGCGGCGGTGATCACGCCCACGGCGGTGCCTATGCCCATGGTGGCCAGCGCGCCCGCGTTGCAGTGCGTCATGATCACGCAGTTCTTGGGCAGCAGGGCCGCGCCGTAATTCCCCATGTCCAGGCAGGCCTGCTCGTCCTCGGTGGTGACGAGGCGAGCTTCTTTGTCGACGGCGGAGAGCAGTTTCTTAAGCGTTTCGGCGGAGAACTTGCCGGGATGTCTGGCGGCGAAAGTCACGGCCAGATTGAGCATGCGGTCGGCGGCGTAGAACAGGGCCACGGCCGTCGGGCGCGCGGCCTTGAGCAGGTCGGCCGTGCGCTTGGCGGACCGGATGAGGTCGGCGGCGGAGCGGGGCTTCAGGCGGCGCAGCTCCAGCGCGAAGCCGAAGGCGGCCGCACAGCCTATCAGCGGTGCGCCGCGCAGGGCCATGTCCTTGGTGGCTTTTGCGGTGCCGGCGGCGTCTCGCACGGTCAGGAATTTTACCTGGTCCGGCAGCAGGCGCTGGTCGAGTATGTCGAGTTTCCCGGGTTTATATTTGAGTCGCGGAGGTATCATGGTTTTCCCCTTAAAAGTAAGGGCCCGCGCTGCCGCGGGCCCGGCGTAAACCCCCCAGGGTCTACGGGATGGAATCGAGCACGTTCTTGAGCTCTTCCTCGGTCTTGCCGGTTATCTCCACGGTCTTTTCGCGGCCCTTGGCGCCGCGGATGATGTTGACCATCCTGCAGGGCACCTCGAAGAACTCTGAAAGGTAGTCCCTGAGCAGCAGGTTTATTTTCAGGTCGGCGGCGGCGGCGCACACTTTTACGCGCAGTACGCTGCCTATGCGGGAAACCACTTCGTTGTCTTCGCAGTTCGGTATTACTCTGACTTTTACGATCATGTTCCCTACCTCCACACTGTTGCGCGTCCTGTGGGCTGCGCGCTAACGTATTCCGCTCTAAGCGAAAAGAGAGCTGCCGATGCGCGGCAGGTTGGAGCCAGCTTCCACGGCCAGCTCGTAATCCCCGCTCATGCCGAGCGACAAATAATTGCCGGGGCCGGGGAAGTCCCTGTCGAAAATCTTTTTGGCCGCGGCGAAGGCGGCGCGCAACTGCTGCGGGGTGCCGCCCGCGGGGGCGATGCCCAGGTAGCCGCGCGGGGCCAGGTGCTTGAGCTGCCGCACCTGCGCCAGCAGTTCCCCCGCCTGCTCCGGCGCTACGCCGCTCTGGGTGGGAGAGCTGTTGAGCTTGAGCTGCAGCATCACCGGCACGGTCTTGCCCGCGGCTTCGGCGTGGCGGTCGAGCTCGGCGGCTATCTTGAAGCTGTCCACGCAGTCTATCCAGTCGAAAAGCTCAACGGCGGCCTTGGCCTTGTTGGTCTGCAAATGGCCTATGAAATGCAGGGTGACGCGCGAGCGCAGCGGGGCCAGGGCGCCCAGGGCCCATTTGGCCTTGGCGTCCTGCACCTTGTTCTCGCCGGCCAGCTTGAGCGCGCCCGCTTCTATCAGGTCTTTTACGTCCTCGTCCGCCGCGTACTTGGTGACGGCTATAAAGGAAGGGCCGGCGCTGAGCCCGGCCCGCTGCTGTGCCGCGGAGATGCGGCTGTTGATGTTCTGGAAATTGGAAAGTAGGGCGCCCTTGCGTGTAATTTCAGCGGTCGGCATGGTCTGGATGTATATATTTTAGCAAATAATGCCGGTTTTTCATAGGGAAATCGGCGAGCGGCGATTTGAGCGCGTTTTGAGGCACGGCCGCGCCGTATTTTCTATGATATAGGGATGGGTTTGCCGCCAGGTTTCTGGATACTCGCCGCCGGCGAAGGCCTGCTGACGGCCGGCTACGCTATTTCCTTCCCTTTCCTGGCCGTCTACCTCAGCGGCCACCGCGGCCTGCCCATGGCCTGGGTCGGGGCTTTCCTGGCCGGCTCCATGCTGTTCTCCTCCCTGGCGCAGTTCATAGGCGGCGAGGTGTCTGATGCCGTCGGCCGGCGCAAGGTGATGATCTGGTCCATGGCCGTGCGCACGCTGTTCATCGCGGTCATCGCGTGGGCTATCTACACTTCAGCTTCGCTTTGGTGGGTTTTCTTCTTTCATCCCGTGGGGATGTTCATAGGCTCTTTCTTCCACCCCGCGGCGCGGTCCTGGGTGGCCGATTTCACGCCGCCCGCAGGGCGCATGAAGGCCTACGGCTTCCTGCGCATGGCCAACAACGCCGGGTGGGCGTTGGGGCCGGCGCTGGGCGGCCTGCTGGCGGAGGGCTCGTACTCGCTGATGTTCTTCGTCACGGCGCTGGTGTTCGGCGTCTGTACGGGCATCGTGGCTCTGGCCGTGACGGACTTGCCGGGGCTGGCCAAGGGCCGCTTCGTCTCGCCCAGCCTGGCCGGCGCGGCGCACGCGCTGCGCGACCGGGTCTTCCTGCGGTTCTGCCTCTTCGGCTTCACCATGAGCGCGGTGATGAGCCAGCTGGTGGTGTCGAGCTCGCTCTATTCCAAGACCTACCTGGGCTTCTCCGAGCGGCAGATCGGCCTGCTGTTCTCCATCAACGGGCTGATGGTGGTGGTGTTCCAGTATTTCGTGACGCGGCTGCTGGAGGGGCGCCGGATAACGGGCGGCCTGGCGGCCGGGGCGCTCTGTTACGCTACGGGCTATCTCTCTTTCGGCTTCGCCCCGTCGTTCTTCTACGCCGCGGCGGCCATAGTGGTGGTGACCTTCGGCGAGATAGCGGTGTCGCCCGGCATGCAGGCGCTGGGCGCCAACATGGCGCCGCGCGCCGAGAAAGGGCGCTACCTTGGCTTGCAGGGGCTGTTTCAGCAGGTGGGCAACTCTACGGGGATTTTGATAGGTTCCAACGCCATCGGCTTGCTCAGTCCGCATTATCAGCAGGCGCCGTGGTTCATAATAGCGGCGATAGCGGTGGTGTCCAGCCTGGGCTTTCTCTCGCTGGGCCGCCGCCTGACGGCGGAGCAGGACGGCCTGCGCACGGTACCGCCGCCCCCCGCCCCGGAGCAGGTCACCGAACCCGCCTGAGGTTTATTTTCCTCTATTGTTGCCGGCCCGCGTAGAAGGCGGCGAAGGCCAGCAGGAAAAACACTACGGGGACGGCCGCCCCGGGCGCGCCGGCCAGGCCCAGGCTGGATTGCCCTGGATTCTCCGGGTTGTAGTAGACGTCTATGCTTTTGCCTTCAGGAAAGTTATTCTCCAGGTCTTCCCAGGCTCCGCCTTCGCTGAAGTAGAGTTTGTGCTTGTACAGCTCTACGGGCCCGGCGCCGTAGAGGGTGCCGCCGGCGTTGTAGGTGTAGCTGATGTAGGAGCTGTAGGAAGTGCTGCGGCGGGAGCGGCGGACCGTCACTTTATTCTCGGTCACGCGGCCCGCCGCCTCGGTCCAGCGCTGCTGGGCCGCCAGGGCGTAGCGGAAATCGTTCAGGAAGATAAGGCCCATCACGCCGAGGAACAGGGCCGCGAAATAATAGCCCCAGGCGTCGTTGCTCCCGCCGCTCCCGCTTCTCGCGGGGCGCTGCTCATAATAAGTTACTCCGCCTTGTCCTGCCGGCATACGGAAACCATATATAAAAAACGCGCCTTCCCGCAAACTGCCGGGGTACTGTGATAAAAAAGAACCCCGCGCTTTCACGCGGGGTTCTCGCTGTTCAGGGGACTGTCAGCGTACCAGTTTAAAGGCGTCCACCAGGCCGGCGCCCTGCTCGTTGACGGTAAGGCCGGGCAGGCCGGAGGCGGCGCCTTTGAGCGCGGCGCGGACCTGGTCGGGGCCGGCGGCGCCTGCTCCTATGGCTATGGCGGCCAGGCCTGCCACGTGCGGGCAGGCCATGGAGGTGCCCGACAGCGCGCCGTAGCCCCCGCCTTTCATGGTGGAGTTGATCTTCACGCCGGGGGCTATTACGGCCAGCTCGGGGCCGCGCGAGGAGAAGGAGGCTATCTTGTCGGCCGAGTCGGAGGCGGAGACGGCGATGGCCTGCGGGTACTTGGCCGGGTAGTTGACCGGGCCGGCGTCGTTGCCGGCGGCGCAGACCACGGTGACGCCGGCCTCGGCTGCTTTCTCCATCACCTGCCGCAGGGCCTCGTTGCCCTGGCCGCCGCCGAGGCTCATGTTGATGACCTGCATGCGGTGCTCGATGGCCCACTCTATGCCGGCTATGATCCAGGAGTACTGGCCGGAGCCGTTCTTGTCGAGCACTTTGACGGCGTACAGGTCCGCTGCGGGCGCCACTCCGGCCACGCCCTTGCCGTCCTTAACGGCGGCTATGGTGCCGGCCACGTGGGTGCCGTGGCCCTGGTCGTCCATGGGCGCGGCGGCAGGGTCCACTGCGTTGTAGCCGCCCTTATAATTGGGGGCGAGGTCGGGATGGTTGAAGTCCATGCCGGTGTCGATGACTGCCACTTTAACGCCGCGGCCGGCGGTGTAGTCCCAGGCGGCCTGGGCGTTGACGCGGGACACGCCCCAGGGTATTTCCTTGGAGGCCGGGTCGGCGGCGTCGGCCTTGGGCTCGGGCAGGCCCGTGACGTCCTCTCGTATGCTCCGGAGGATGCTGTCCATGGCGGGCAGCGGGACGGACTGCAGGGAAGCCGGGGCGGCCTCTATCCAGCGCTGGTAGGTGTCGTCGGCCACGTTGCGCACGCCTTCTACGGAGTAAATGCTGGCGTCCTTGACTTGCGCCGGCAGGTCGGCCACAACGGCGTTGACGTATTTGAATTCGCGCACCACGCTGCCGCCCAGCCACTTGATGGCGGCTTTGACGCCTGGTTTAAAGGATTGGTCGTAGGTGATTATCTTCTGAGCCGCCTGGGCGCTTGCCGAAGCCGCGAGCAGTACCGAGACCGCCATGATCAGTTTTTTCATCGTATCCTGCCTCCACCCGAGCGTTGCTGCCTGGGTATAGAATACTGTGTAATACGCTGTTTTTCAAGGCCAAAGGGCCCAGGGCACAATAGGCCCTTGGTCCTAGTTCGGGTTTTCGGGGTTGCTTGCGGGTCTGGGCGGCGGCAGGGCGCGCACGGCTTCGCGCAGTTCGGCCAGTCTGTCGGCGTTGCGCCGGGTGGGTTCCAGCTCGCAGACCTTGGTGAAAAGCTCGAGGGCGCCCGGCAGGTCCCCCCGCTTGACCCTGAGCTCGGACAGGCGCTCCCAGGCTGCGGCGTTGGAGGGATCGCGCTCGGCGGTCTGGCGAGCTTCCTGTTCCTCTTCGGCGAGGAGGGCCTCCCAGATTTCATTAGTGGCTCTCTCGCGCTTGCGGCGCCAGGCGTAGAGGGCGCCCAAAACCGTGCTGATGAGGGAGGCGAAGATGACCAGCGGCCCCAGGGTGCCGGTGAAGGCGAAGACGGCGAAGCCGCCGCCTAATACGGCAAGTATCCCCCCGGCGAGCGCGAGGGCGTTGTTTGTGACATGCGGCAGCTGGTTCTTTTTGCCGGCCTTGACCAATTGCTCAGCGGCAAGAGCCACGGCCGCCGCTACGGCGGCGAACGCCAGTATATAGGTAAGGGCGGCTTTCATGGCGGCGGGTCAGAGCGTACGGCGGTAGAGGTCGCAGGTCTTGCCCTTGTACTGAACGCCCTCCTGCTCGAGCGCGAAGCCGTTGCTCTCCAGCACGCGGATGGACCTGCCGTTGTGCGGTACGACGTAGGCGAAAAAGGACTTGTACCCCGCTTCCCGCGCCAGGCCGCAGACCGCCCCGAGGGCCGGGGTGATGATGCCGGCGTGGGCGGCGGCGGCCCAGTAGCCTATTTCCGCGCCAGCGAGGTCGGGCGCTTTGATGTCCACGTTGCCGCAGATGACGCCGGCGGCGTCGAGTATGAGGAAGATAAAATGGGTGCGCTCGCGCCAGCCCTGCGCGGCCCAGCGAAGAAAGCCGGCCGCGGCTTCGGCGGTGTAGGGCTTGCCGCCGAAGATATGGCGGAACAGGATGTCGTAAACCGGGACTTCGTTGCAGATGGCGCGTACCTGCTCTATGCGCTCCGGGCCGGGCGCCACGGCGTCCGCCCTGACCAGCCGGTAGGCCAGGCCGGTCTTCTGGTTGGTGAAGCCGGCTTCCTTGAAAGCGTCCAGCGGGTGCGACCAATGCGTCTGCATGCGGGTAGTCTACCAAATTCCGCGCAAAAAGCGCCGGGTTCCCCGGCAGCGCCCTGGATTCAGGAAAGCGGAAAAATATATATACTTTAGTCATGAAGAAAGTATCTCTGCGTATCTTGCAGTGGGGCGCGTATCTGTGGGCGGGGTTCTCATTGCTTTTCCTCCTCTACGGTTTTGTTTCACTCAAGCTCCAGGATCTCCGGAGCGCTAAAAGCGCGCAGGCGGAAGACTCCAAACCGTATGAAAAAGTTTACGGTGAATTCACGGCCCGGATAACGCACGAAGGCCAGGAATATCTGGACGGGCATTACTTGTCCGTCTTCAGGTCCGGCAAGCTGGTGGTGGACAGGTTCAAGCTGCCGGTGAAGGAAAGCGGTGTTTATGAGTTCAGTCCCACCGATATCCGCGTGATCCCGGGCAAGGCAGGCGGGTTGAAAGTAGTTCTGCTCAGCGCCGTGCACGACTGCGACGCGGAATCGATGAACTATGTCTGGTTCTTCAGATTTTCGGATAAGGGAGAACTGGTACGGCGGCTTTCCCTCTCCGGCCTGCGTGTGCTTAACGCGGCCCCTCTGCGGCTTGCCGGCAGCTCGATTGTCTGGCTCCCCGGAACCGGCTCAGAGGACAATAACGCGCAGTCTTTTGTGGTGCAGACCGAGTTGTCGGTCGGGGACAAGGCGGTCAGGCTGGCCCCCATGCTCCGGAAGGACGCGCTCGCCTCGCTGAGCAGGGCTTTCAAGACCGAATTAGGCCTTGCGCTCTCCGAGGCAAAGGGCTCCGGGAAGGATACGGGGCCGCTGCTGCAGGCGGAGAAAGACTTTAACCAGGCTGTTTCGGGAATGGTTTTTGACTATTAGCCTGAAGGCCGGCAACTAAATGATCAAATATCAGGACCATCTTAAAGGCGTGAACGCTGCGCGATTGGGCGGGTTCTTTGTAGGGTGGCTGAATCCTCCAAACTCTGCGGGTCATCTTAAGCTGTTGAAGGGCAGTGACTTGGCTGTTCTGGCCGTGGACGGGGGCAGAGTCGTCGGATTTATTACGGCCATTACCGACGGGGTGCTGGCGGCCTATATCCCTTTCCTGGAAGTGCTGCCGGAGTACCAGGGCCGCGGCATAGGCGGGCAACTTGTCAAGCGCATGCTGCGAATGCTGGGCAAAGCCTATATGGTGGACCTGCTCTGCGACAAAGAGTTGCAGCAGTTCTATAAGAAGTTAAATATGTTCCCCGCCACCGGCATGATGATCCGCAACCGCCGCAGCCAGTGCGGCGCGAATATCATCCGAAAAAAATAGTGCAATCCCGCCTTATTCCCCAAAACAAGACCGCCCGGGTTCCCCGCGGTTGTATTAGGAATTAGGAATGAACGTCCCCTAAATAAAAACCCCCGGGTTTGGGCCCGGGGGTCTTTATTGTTAAGCGCTGACTTTAGTACATGTCGGCGCCGGGGGGCATGCCGCCGGGCATACCGCCGGCCATGGCGGGCGACTTCTTCTCGGGGAGGTCGGCCACCAGGCAGTCGGTGTTGAGCAGCGTGCTGGCGATGGAGGCGGCGTTCTCGAGGGCCGTGCGGGTCACTTTGCACGGGTCCACGATGCCGGCCTTCAGCATGTCGACGTACTCCAGGGTGTCGGCGTCGAAGCCGATGTCCGTGGCGGAGTTCTTGATCTTGTCCACCACTATGGAGCCGTCGGCGCCCGCGTTCTCGGCGATGATGCGCAGCGGGGCGTAGATGGCGCGGCGGACTATGTTCACGCCGGTCTTCTCGTCCTCGTGGTCGGTCTTCACCTTGTCCAGCGCCTTGGAGGCGCGGATGAGGGCGGTACCGCCGCCGGGCAGCAGGCCTTCCTGGACGCCGGCCTTGGTGGCGTTCTTGGCGTCCTCGATCTTGGACTTCTTGGCCTTCATCTCGGTCTCGGTGGCCGCGCCCACGCGGATCACGGCTACGCCGCCGGACAGCTTGGCCAGGCGCTCTTCCAGCTTTTCCTTGTCGTAGTCGCTGGTGGAGTCTTCCATCTGTTTGCGGATCTGGGCCGTGCGGGCCTTGATCTCGCCCTTGTCGCCGCCGCCGTCGACGATGGTGGTGTTCTCCTTGTCGATGACGATACGCTTGGCGTGGCCGAGCTGCTTGATGTCGGTCTTGTCGAGCTTCATGCCGCGCTCTTCGCTGATGACTTCGCCGCCGGTGAGGATGGCGATGTCTTCCAGCATTTCCTTGCGGCGGTCGCCGAAGCCGGGGGCCTTAACGGCCGCGCCCTTCAGGGTGCCGCGCAGCTTGTTGACCACCAGGGTGGCCAGGGCTTCGCCTTCCAGGTCCTCGGCGAGGATGAGGAACTGCTTGCCGGTCTGCACGATCTTCTCCAGCACGGGGAGCAGGTCGTTCATGGCGGAGATCTTCTTGTCGGTGATCAGGACGACGGCGTCCTCGAGCACGCATTCCATCCTCTCCGGGTCGGTCACGAAGTAAGGGGACACGTAGCCGCGGTCGAACTGCATGCCTTCGACGACGTCCAGTTCGGTCTTGGAGGACTTGCCCTCTTCGACGGTGATGACGCCCTCGTGGCCCACTTTCTCCATCGCGTTGGCGATGAGCTCGCCGACCTCGCGGTCGTTGGCGGAGATGGTGGCGATCTGGGTCTTCTCTTCCTTGGTCTTCACGGGCTTGGCCATCTTCTTGAGCTCTTCGACCAGGGCGGTGACGGCCTTGTCGATGCCTTTCTTAATGTAGGTGGAGTTGGCGCCGGCGGTGATGTTCTTGAGGCCCTCGGTGTAGATGGCCTGGGTGAGCACGGTGGCGGTGGTGGTGCCGTCGCCCGCGACGTCGTTGGTCTTGGAGGCGGCTTCGCGCACCAGCTGGGCGCCCATGTCCTCGAAATGGTCCTCGAGCTCGATCTCCTTGGCGATGGTCACGCCGTCGTCGATGATGGTCGGGGAGCCGAACTTCTTGGAGAGGATGACGGCCTTGCCCTTCGGGCCGAGGGTCACCTTCACCGCGTTGGCCAGCTTGTCCACGCCGGCCTTAATGCGCATTCTGCCTTCTTCGGAGTAAATGATCTGTTTAGCCATGTTCTTTGTCCTTCCTTATATATTACTTCACGATGCCGAGGACGTCTTCCTCGCGCATGATGAGGTATTCCTCATCGTTGATCTTGATCTCGGTGCCGGAGTATTTCCCGTACAGCACGGTGTCGCCGGTCTTTATTTCCATGGGGATGAGCTTGCCGTCTTCGGTGGTCTTGCCTTTGCCCACGGCCACTACCAGGCCTTCCTGCGGCTTCTCTTTGGCGGTCTCGGGGATGATGATGCCGCTCTTCTTGATCTCCTTGGGTTCGACGGCCTTTATGATGAGCCTGTCGCCGAGGGGCTGTATCTTTATCTTGGTTGCGGTGTCTGCCATGTTACTGCCTCCTGTTGTCTTCGGTTGATCTTGTCCCGCTGTGCGGGTTTCAAATTTAGCACTTCAACTTCCTTATTGCTAGTTTAGCAAACGGCCAAAAGCATGTCAAGCACTCTTTGCTTTAGACTGCTAAAAAAGAAAAACCGCCGGCGTCGGCGGTTTCCCTTCAGGGCGGACCCTTCTACTTGCGCAGGAAGAAGCGGAAGCGCGTGGCGCCCACTTCTATGGTGTCGTCGTCCTGCAGCGCCACCTTCTCCTTCAGCGGGTTGCCGTTGTACTTGGCGTAGTCTTCCTTGATGGGGTTGAGGTAGTAGCCTTCGGGGCGCATGGTGATGACTACGGCCAGCTCGGGTCCGCCGCCGAACAGCCCCCCCGCCTTGTACGGGATGGCGGCCTGCGCGGACTTGCCGATATAGGTGGACAGCGCGGTCAGTTCGAACTCCTTGCGGGTGTCGCCGGGGTTCTCCAGCACTTCCAGGGCGCCCTGCGGCGTTTTCTGGCGCTGCTGCGGCAGCGGGGCTTCGGCCGGGGCCTTGGCCGCCGAGGCGACGCTTTCGTCGGCGAAGACCAGCGAGTACTTGACCAGCGTGATGGTGTCGCCGGGCTTCAGGCCGGACTTCAGGGTCTTCTTGCCGTTGACGAAGGTCCCATTGGTGGAGTTGAGGTCCTCCACGAACCAGGTGCCGCCGGACTCGTACATCTTGGCGTGGTGGCCGGAGACTGCGGCGTTGTCCAGCACGATGTCGTTGTCCGGCTTCCTGCCCAGCGAGAAGGCGGGCTTGTCCAACTTTATCTCTTTGATAAAGGCCGCTTCGAATTTGAGCAAAAGTTTAGGCATATGATTTTTTGAACATGTCCTTTATGTTTTCTTTGAGCGTCTTCTTCTTGACGGTGCCGAGTATCACGGTAATGTTGTCCGGGCCGCCGTTGGCGTTGGCCGCGGCCAGCAGCTCCGCGCAGGCCTTCGTGTTGTCCGGCTGGATGCGCAGCAGCTCCTGCAGGCTGTTTTCCTTGACGGCTTTGAAAAGGCCGTCGGTGCAGAACAGCAGGCGGTCCCCCTCTTCCAGCTCCGTCTCGACGAGGTCCACGGCCGGGGTCTTCTGGGTGCCCAGCGCCCGGGTCAGGATGTTCTGCAGCGGCGAGACTTCGGCCTGCTCGCGCGTCAGCAGGCCTTTCTTGACGTGCTCCATCACCAGCGAGTGGTCCTCGGTCAGCTGCTGCATGGCGTTGCGGCGCAGCAGGTAGATGCGGGAGTCGCCGATGTGGGCGATGGAAAGCTTGGACTTGTTGAGCAGCGCGGCGCTGAGGGTGGTGCCCATGCCCTTGTTCTCCGGCCCGGCGGTGCCGGCCTCGTAGATGACCGAGTTGGCCAGCTGAACGGCGAAGCCCAGCTGGTTTGCTTCCAGCGAGAACTTGTCGTTGAAGGGCGTGGGCTTCATTCCGGTCAGCTTCATCGACTCGTACTTGTCGCGCGTGACCTTGACGGCGAGCTGGCTGGCCACCTCGCCGGAGTTGTGCCCGCCCATGCCGTCGGCCACTATGGCCAGCTCCAGCCCGGGGTCGAGCAGGAAGTTATCTTCGTTGTTCTTGCGGACCTTGCCCATGTCGGAGGCGCCCGCGAAGTCGATTTTAAATGTCATTTTTTACCCTCTTCCGGAAATATGACGGGGATACCGCTGTCGAGGCCGCTGGCGGCCGGCTTCGGCGCGGGCGCCGGTTTGGGCGCCGGCGCCGGTTTGGGCGCGGAGGCGGCCGGGGAAGCTGCGGAATTCATGTTGCCCGCCTTCGGGGCCAGCTCCAGGCCGGCCGGGGGCGCGGTCTGGGCGGCCGGCGCGGGCTTTGGCGCCGGGGCCGCGGCGGGCCTGGGCGCCGCCGCCGGAGCGGTGGAGGCGGGCCCCGCCGGCTTGAGGGCCGGGGCGGTGGCGGCCTGTGCCGGCGCGGGCTTCGGGGCCGCGGCGGTTGCCGGAGCGGGAGCTGGCGCCGGCTTTGGCGCGGCCGCGGGCGCCGCCGGGGTATTGTTTATCTGGGGCGTTTTTCCGGCCAGCACGTCGCGAAGGGCTGCCGCCATCTCTCCGCCGCTCTGGAAGCGCTCTTCGGGATTCTTCTTGAGGGCCTTGTCGATCACGGCCAGGATGCCCGGGGGCAGGTCCTTGCGGATCAGCATCGGGTCCGGGTAGGGGTCGGAGGTGATCTGGAACAGCAGCGTGCCGATGGATTCTCCGCCCTTCCACGGGCGCTCGCCGGTGAGCATCTCGTAGAGCGTCACGCCGAGAGAGAAGAGGTCGGCGCGGCCGTCCACCTTCTTGCCGGCTATCTGCTCGGGGCTCATGTAGTACGGCGTGCCCAGCACCGTGCCGGTGGCCGTCTTGGAGGATTCGGTCAGGCGGGCTATGCCGAAGTCGCAGACGCGCAGCGAGCCGTCCTCGAGCAGCATGATATTGGCCGGCTTGATGTCGCGGTGCACGATGCCGTTCTTGTGCGCGTAGCCCAGCGCGTCGGCGGAAAGCGCAATGTACTCCAGCACCTTGGGCACGGGCAGCAGGGTGTCCTTAGTGGCCCATTTCTTCAGGTCGTCGCCCTTGAGCAGCTCCATGGCGATGTAGGCTATGTCCTGCTCTTCTCCGGCGTCGAAGATCTTGACGATGTTGGGGTGCTGCAGGTTGCCGGCGGCCTGCGCCTCGCGGAAGAAGCGGTCCTTCAGCTCCTTCATCTGGGCCTCCTCGAGGCCCTCCTCGAAGCGCATGGTCTTGATGGCCACCGAGCGGTTGATCTTGGGGTCCACGCCGAGGTAGACGATGCCCATGGCGCCCTTGCCCAGCTCCTTCTTGATCTCGTAGCGGCCCAGCATCGGGGTCGCCGACGAGCCGGCCATCATCATGGTGGCCTCGGCGCCGCCGCCCTTGCCGCCCACGCCGCCGAACACCGCGCCGTCGGCGGCCTTCTTGAGCATGTCGATCTTGGTCTTGATATCCTTGAATTCCGGGTCCACGCCGGAGATGTGCTCGTAGACGGCCACGGCCTTGTTGTATTGGCGCTTGCGCTCGAAGTCCAGCGCCAGGTTATAGAGCGTGTCCTTCATGTTGTCGTCGAGCGGGCACAGGCGGAATTTCTCGAAGGCGAGGTCCAGCATGCCCTGGCCCTGGAACGACAGGCCCAGCATCTTGTTGGTTTCTATCTGCGAGACCTCTATCAGCTCTTTCTTCTTCTCGGTCAGGAAAAAGCGCTTGCTGATGACGAAGATGTAGCCGGCCACCAGCACGGCGGCGGGGTACATGGTCTTGAGCCACAGGCCCTTGGAGAACATCATGAAGCCGGCCCCCACCAGGGCGGCCAGCAGCACGCCGGCCAGGATGGCGCCCGTGCCGGCCTTCAGGCGCGGCAGCAGGAAGGCCGTGAAGGCCCAGGCGATGAAGATGAAGCCCACCTCGGCGGGAAAGGCCCACCCGGGGCGCGAGATGAAGCGCCCGGAGAGGATGTTGTCCACCACGTTGGCGGTGAAATCGGGCGTCGTCATGGCGCTGTCGGTCGGGGTCACGTACAGGCTGCCCACGCCCTGCGCGGTCAGGCCGATAAGGACGATCTTGTCCTTGAAGGCCTCCGGTACCACCTTGCCGTTCATCACATCGTAGAAGGAGTAATATTTAAAGGCCTTGGGGCGGTTGTAGGCGATCAGGGCCGAAGAGGCCTGGTCCAGCGCCATCACGCTCTTGCCGAAGACGGCCGAGTCGCCGGGAGAGACCGTGACCTTATCGGGGGTGAGCCCCAGGCTCACGCGCACGATCTCGGCCGCGAAGGACGGGTAGAAGGCCTGGCCGCCGTACGGGATGTACGGGTATTCCTTGCGCACCGTGCCGTCTATGTCGCTGAACACGTTGACGTGGCCCGCGCCGGCCGCGGAGGAGGCCAGCACGTCGATGGGGGCGGTGATGCCCGAACCCTCTATCCCCCCGCCTTCGGGGACGGTCTTGTGCGAGACCGTGGGCGCCAGGCGCTTCATCCACTCCGGCTCCGGCTTGAGCTTGGAAACGGGCGCGCCGGTGTCGAAGAAGAACGGCAGGACCACGTTGCCTGCGGCCCCTACCGCGTCGGCCAGCTTGGCGTCGCTGTCCATGGCGCGGCGCTCGGTCTCCAGGGCCTTAAGGAATTCGGAGTCCTTGCCGGTCTCCCTGATCTTTTTCTCGGCGAGCAGGGCGGTATACTTATCCTTAAGGATGTCGGCCAGCTGCGTGCCGCCGTTCTTCTCGGGCTCGGAGAAGAGGATGTTCAGGCCGATCACCGAGGGCTTGGCGGTTTCGGAGGAAAGCCAGACCAGCATGTCGGCTATGCGCGAGCGCGACCAGGGCCAGCGGCCGATCTTGGAGATGCTCTCGTCGTTGATCTCGATGACCGCGATGTCGCTGCGCTCGGGGGCGCCGGCGTTCATGCTGGCGCGCACGTCGTAGAACTTGAGTTCGGCCGTTTCCAGGCCGGTCTGGGTGAAATAGAAGAAGAGCGCCGCCAGCGTCAGCATCGTTCCCCAGAGAATGTCGGACAGTATGAATTTGCGCACCGTTCCTCCGCTAAGCTAGAAAAGTTCCTGCTGCTTGAAAGATTCCACCAGCTCCTCTATAAAACAGGCGTTGGCCAGCAGCGCCAGGAAAAAAGCTATGAAGATGATGCCGGCCGAGCCGGCCAGCGCGCCGCTGATGCGCCCGCTCAGCGCCTTGTAGTATTCCAGGCGGGCAGCGCTCTGCAGCTTGCCGCGGGCCTGCGGCAGCACCTCGGCGGGCCTCGGGGGCAGCTGCGTCTGCAGCGGCCGGCCTTCCTCGTCGTACGCCACCTCCGCCTGCGCGGCCAGCATTGCCTGCTGCCAGGCCGCCAGGTTGGCCCGGTTGGCCAGTTGCGCGGTCATGGCTTCGGCCTTCTCTTTCTGCGTCGTGATGGCCTCTACCTGCGGGTTGGTGAACATGGCGAACATGGCCAGGTTGGCCGCCAGGAAGAAGAGCTGCGGGCTGAAGAAGAGCGAGAAGGATTTCTGGGTGAGCGAAGCCACCAGGCCCACCAGGGCCAGCACCCCGCCCACGGAGAGCCAGATCTTCTCCGGGGTCACGTCGGCGCCGGCCTTGAAATAGACATAGGTCAGGCCGAGACCGGCCAGGTAAGCGGCGGCGGCGCCGGCCTTGAAGCCCCAGCCCTTGAAGACCACCTTGGACGCACCCAGGTAGAGGAACAGGGAATAGACTATCAGGTTGGCCGGCGAGAACATGTTGGCCAGCCCCAGCTGCACCGCCAGCATCCCCTTGGAGACTATGTCGGCGCCAGCGGCGGCGGGCAGGTAGGCCCCGCCCGAATAGGCGGCCCCGGCGGCGGCCAGCGCGAAGAGCGTGTAGGCCATCGTGAACTTGTAGGGCTTCTGCCACAGCGCCCAGCCGAACAGCGCTGCGCCCACCCCGGCGAGAAAACCGGCGGTGACCGGGTTGGAGACGAACGGCGAGGCTAAGTCTCCGGTCGCGGTGCCGGAGGCGCCCGCCAGGACGAAGGCTGCCGTGCCGGCCATAGTCAGCGCCAGGTGGACGGCTATCTTGAGGCCGTTGTGCAGGGCGGCCAGCTGCAGCGCGGGCTTGGCGCCGGGGAAGATCTGCGGCGGGGCGTTGGGCGGCGGGGGCGGCGGGGCCGCCCGCTGGGTCTGGCCCTGCTGCTGTTCCGGCAGTTTGGGGGCCGAGCTTTCCAGCGAGGCCTGCGGCTGCTGGGCGGCCTGGATGCGGGCCGTGACCTCGGGGATGTCGAAAGTGCTCTCGGCGGAGACCGGCACCGTGTTGGTGTCCTCCCCCGCGTGCTTCGTGAACACCTCTATGACCTCGGTCGCGCTCTGGTAGCGGTCCTCCGGCTTCTTGCGCATCAGCTGGTCGATCACGCGCGACGCCCACAGCGGCACGTCCGGGTTGATCAGCATGATATTCGGCACCGGCTCCCCGATGTGCTTGTGGATCACCTCGATGGAGCTCTTGCCGTCGAAGGGGTATTTGCCCGTAAGGATATAGTAGAAGGTCGCGCCGGCGGCATAGAGGTCCGCCCGGGCGTCCACCTTGCCGGCCAGGCCCTGCTCCGGGGACATGAAGTAGGCGGTGCCCACCATCTCCCCCGCCATGGTCAGCTGCTTCTCTTCGGTGATGCTGCGCGCCAGGCCGAAGTCCACTATGCGGGGCACGTTGTCGGTGCCGACGAGGATGTTGGCCGGCTTGATGTCGCGGTGGATGACGGACTTGGAATGGGCGTGCGCCAGGCCGTGCAGCACGCCGGTCATGATCTCGGCGGCCTGCCCTATCGGCAGGGCGCCTTTCTCGTTGACCAGGTCCTGCAGGCTCTTGCCCTCCACGTAGGACATCACTATGAAATAGGCGTTGTTCTCCTGGCCGAAGTTGTAGACGTGGACGATGTTGGGGTGCTCCAGCTTGGCCGCCGAGCGGGCCTCCCGCAGGAAGAACTCTATGTTGCGCTGTTCGCGGGCCAGTTCCGGTGAGAGCAGTTTCACGCAGACGTACTTGTCGAGGGCTTCATGGTGGGCCTTGTACACCGAGCCCATGCCGCCCTGGCCGATCTTGTCTATGATCTTGCAGCCGGCGAATACCGTACCTGCGATGTTGGGTTCTGTTTCCATCTTGAAGCCTTAGATTCTCCGGTCCCTTATGAAAATGCTGCCGCGCCGGGTAGTCAGCTCCTTCGCGTAGCGCTTGAGCTCCGCGGCGCTCTCCACTATCTTGGCGTAGTGGCGCTGGGAGCGCGGGGCCACTATGGCCACGGTCAGCGACATCAGCGGGAAATCCCTGGTCTGGTTCTTGCGGTCCATCGTGGTGATGAAGCCGCGGCCGAGGTCCGCCTCGCTGTAGAACTCTCCGATGAACCTGTCGAACTCCTCGGTGATGGCCTTCGCCGCGGGCTCGCAGGTCTCCGGGCCGGTGATCAGCACGAAGTCGTCCCCGCCTACATGCCCGACGAAATAGTCGTGCCCGGCCACGGCTTTGGCCTTTTCCGTCAGCAGCAGCGCGATGCGCTTTATGACCTCGTCGCCCTTGGCGTAGCCGTAGACGTCGTTGTAGGCTTTGAAATTATCGGCGTCCACGTAGCAGAAGGCGAAGGGCTTATCCTCGGCGATGCGGCGCAGCACCTCTTCCTCGATGGCAGGGCTGCCGGGCAGGCGAGTCAGCGGGTTCAGCGCGGTGTCGGCGCTCTTGCGCTTGAGGATGCGGTTGATGCGCGCCCGCAGCTCGCGCACGTCGAAGGGTTTGGTTATGAAATCGTCGGCGCCCAGTTCTATCGTGTTCACCCGGGCGTCCACCTCGGCCACGCCGCTGAGGATGATGATGGGGATGTCGCGCGTGTCCGGGGCCTCGCGGATGCGGCGGCAGAGGGCGTAGCCGTCCAGGCCGGGCATGCGCAGGTCCAGCAGGATCAGGTCCGGCTTGCTGTCCTTCAGGTAGGTCAGCACGTCCTCGCCGCGGCTGAAGGTGGCGACGGAGTAGTTGTATTTTTTGAGGACGGCGGAGACGAGCAGGCCCACATTAGGGTCGTCGTCAACCACCAGTACTTTCTTTCCCAGCAAAAGTCCCCCGGAACTGCAGCGTTAAACCTGTTTCATTATAACAATAATATATTACAAATCAAACGGCCCTGGCGCAACAGGCGGGGAGCCGTCCGGCCCCTGCGCCCGCTCTGCACCCATTGTTTTGGCTGCCAGGCCTTGAAATCCAGAGGATTTATGGTATAATAGTAAAAAGGCCAAAAATCACAAAAGTCACAACACTGGAGATGCTTCTATGAGACAAAAGATTTTCAGCACCTTTGAAGTCGCGAAGATGCTTGAACTATCCCCGGGCACTGTGGCCAACTGGGTGGACGCCGGAAAACTTAAGGCTTTCACCACCCTCGGCGGGCACCGGCGGATAAAGGCGGAGGACTTGAAGACCTTTCTGGAAGAGAACAAGATGCCGGCCCCCAAGGCCCTCTCCGAGCGCATGGAAACGGCGAGGAAAGTGCTCATAGTTGAGGACGATCAGAAGTTCCTGAAACTGATGGAACGGTATTTCCGCGAGGCGCGGGGACATTGGGAGGTTTATGCGGCGGCCGACGGGTTTACCGCGGGCTCGCTGGTGGGCAGCGAGAAGCCAGACGTGGTCCTGCTCGATATCATGCTGCCGGACATCAACGGCTTCAAGGTCTGTGAGATCATAAAGGCCAGCGACAAGCGCACGCTGGTGATAGCCGTGACGGGCTATGACTCCGAGGATATAAAGGCGAAGATCCTCTCCGCCGGCGCCGACGATTATTTTGTGAAGCCCTTCAAGTTCGAGAAGCTGCTGGCTCGCATCGAGGCCTGGAACGGCGGGCGGCAGGGGCTTTCAGGAGATTAGGGGTAAAGGGTTAGGGAGGCGCACTCCCGGAGCCCCGGGCGCAGGCCCGGGGCTCTTTCTTTTTCTGCCGGGTGAATGTGTAACTAAAGTTACACATAGGCTTGACAAATGTCAGCCGGGGTGTTAGAATATGTTCGTCAGGGCTGCCTCCCTCACCCTACCCCCCAAAAGGCAGCCCTGCCTTTTTTTTATATCATCAAGTCAGCCCATGAGCAGGACTTCCCGGATAATTATGGCTTCAGGAGCGGCGGCGGCGCTGCTCCTGCTCGCCGTGTTCTCGGCGCTGGACCGCGCCGAGACCGCCCGCTCCGAGCGCGTGGATTGGCGGGCCGTCAGTTCCCTCTCCGCCTCCCGCGGCTACGACGCGGCCGCGGCTTACCTTGACGCCCGCCTGGCCGCGCATCCCGGCGACGCCCTGCTGCATTATTACCGGGCCAGGCTTTACTACGAGGCCGACCTCGGCGCCGAGGCGCTGGCCGAGGCCGACAAGGCGATAGCGCTGGGCTACGCGCAGGAGATCTCCCACCTGCTCAAGGCGCTGGTCTACGGCCGGCTCTACGGAGACAGGGCCAGGCAGTTCGAGCTGGCCTCCAAGGCCCTGGCCTACGACCCCACCTACGACGACGGCTACCTGGTGCGGGCCGAAGCCGGGTACGCGCTGCGGAAATACGGCCCCTGCGCCGCCGACGCCGCGGCGTACACCAGCCTCCAGCCCGCCGAGACCGACGGGCTGGAGCTCAGCCTGCTCTGCCTCGAGGCGCAGGGCGACTCGGCGGGAGCCGAGCGGGCCGGGCGGGCGATCTTGAAGCTCAAGCCGGACAGCCACTCGGCCCTCTGGCGCCTGGGGCGCATTTACGCCGGGCGCGGCCTGCACCGCCGGGCGGTTAAAAATTTCTCTGAAGCCATCCGCCTCAGCGGCGGGCGCCCGCGCTACTATCTGGACCGCGCGGCTTCCTGCGCCGAGCTCGGCGACCATTCCTGCGCCGCCTGGGACTACGCCTCCGCCACCGACTGGCGGGAGATCTCCGGCTACGCCAGCTACTACTACCTGCTGGGGGCGGCCATGTACCGCGCCGGCGAACTGGACCAGGCGCTGGGCGCGGCCGGCACGGCCGTGGAGAAGGCGCCGGCCGACGCCGGTAATTACGAACTGCGTGGACGCCTGCGCGCCGAGACCGGGGACCTCGCCGGGGCGCGGCGCGATTTTCTGGCGGCGCTGGCGCTGGAGCCGGCCCGGGAGCCCGAGCTGCGCCCGCTGCTTGCCGGCGGGCCTGCCAAAGACGCTCCATAACTTATAAAATAGTTACTGATGCACGACCTTGACCCGGCCGAGCCCGGCCTGCAGCGGCGGGAAAATATTTTTGCGGCGCTGCTGCTGGCGGCGCTGGTTCCCCTGTATCTCTACTGCCTGCCGCCGGCCCTGCCGCCCTACCGCGATGCGGGCGAGATGGCGAGCGCGGCGTGGACGCTGGGCGTGGCGCATCAGCCGGGCTATCCCCTCTATATCCTCATGGCCAAGCTGGCCACGCTGCTGCCGCTTGGCAACCCGGCCTGGCGGCTTAACCTGCTCTCGGCGAGCGCGGGCTTGGCCGGGGTGCTGCTGTTCTGGCGGGTGGCGGCCTCCGCCTTCTCCCCCGCAGCCGCGTTCCTGGCCGCCCTGCTGCTCGGCTTCAACTTCACGCTGCGCACCGTCTCCAGCGTGCCCGAGATGTACTCG
This sequence comes from Elusimicrobiales bacterium, assembly GCA_028688015.1. Classification (GTDB taxonomy): domain Bacteria; phylum Elusimicrobiota; class Elusimicrobia; order Elusimicrobiales; family UBA9959; genus UBA9959. Next base: position 332,017 of record JAQTZB010000001.1, read on the forward strand.
CTGAATTTCCTGTTCGCGGCGCTGCTGCTGTATACCGCCTCGTCGGGTGGCAGGCGCGCTGTCTTCCTCTCGGCTTTCCTGCTGGGCCTGGGCATGGCCAACCGCATGGACCTGCTGCTCGCGGCGCCGGCCGTCCTGGTGCTGCTCTGGCCGCAATTGCGCTCCGGCGGGTGGACTGGCCTCCTGAAGGCCTCGGGCTTCTTCTTCCTCGGCTTCTCGCTCTACCTCTACCTGCCCTTCCGCTCGGCGGGCTGGCCCGCTTTCGACTGGAGTCACCCGGCGGACCCGGCCACTTTCTTCGCCGTCATCACGCGCAAGAGCTACGGCTCCACGCTCGACCTGATCTCGCTGAACTACGCTCCCGGCGAGCTGTTCTTGCCCGGCCTGCGCTATTACGCGCGGCATCTCTGGGAGAATTTCAGCTACGGCCTGGTCTTCGCCGCCGTCGGGCTATGGGCCGAATGGACGCGGGACCGCCGCCGGCTGCTGGCTTTCGCCGCCCTGTTCCTCTTTTCCGGCCCGGTGTTTATTTACCTGGCCAACATGCCGCCCAACCCGCACGCGCTGGCCATCGTCGAGCCCTACTACCTGCTGCCCGACCTGTGCGCCGCCTTCTGGTGCGCCGCCGGGATCTGCGCGCTCTGCCGGATGGCGCCGGGCTCTCGCGCCATCCCCGTCTACGCCCTGGCCTCCGCGGCCGCGCTGCTGGTTCTTCAGGCCGGCGCCTACGGCTCCAACCGCCGCTGGCTTTTTGCCGCCGAGGACTATGCCTCCGACGTGCTGCGCTCTGCGCCGCCGGGCGCCGTCGTGCTGGCCAAGAAGGACGTGCAGTTGTTCTCTCTCTGGTACCTGCAGGCGGTCAAGGGGCTGCGGCCGGACGTGCATGTCGTGGCGCAGGGCCTGAGCGGGGCGCCGTGGTACAAGGCCTCGAAGCGGCGCTATGACCCCGGGCTGGCACTGTCTCCTCTAAACCCGGGCGCCGCCGCCGACTGGGAAGGGTTCGCCCGCGCCAACGCCAGCGGCGTCTACGCTACCATGGATACCGAGCTGCCGGCGGGGGTGCCGTCCCTGCCCCATGGCGTAGTGAGCCGGCTCTACCCGCCCCCGGGCGGCCCGTCCCCCCGCCCGTGGCAATTCTACTCCTTTCCGCGGCTGGACCGCGCCTACCGCGATTTCTTCGACCGGGACCTCGGCACTTCCTACGCGCAGTCCCTGCTGGCAGGGGCGGCGCGCCTCAGCGCGGCCGGCGGGCTGGACGCCGGGGCGCTGCGCGACCTGAGGGTTGCCTCGCTGCTGGACCCCGACCTGCCCGACGCCCCGCTCTACGAGGGCTTCTATTATTCGGCGCGCTCGGACTGGGCGGCGGCGCAGAGCTGCTTCCGGGCTTCGGCCGACGTGTATGAGCGGCTGCTGCCGCTCGCCGCGCGGTACTACGCGCTGCCGGCGCTCAAGAAATCCATCTCCGCCTCCAGCGCTTACGCCTGGCTTAACTACGGGGTGGCCGCGGAGAAGACAGGAGACCGGGACGCCGCCGAGAAGGCCTACGCGCTGGCGGCCGCGCGCAACCCGGGGCTGGCCGACGCGCATTATAACCTGGCCATCCTTTACTGGAACCGCGACTGGGAGCGAGTGCGCGCCGAGCTGCGCGAGACGCTGCGCCTCAATCCCGCCCACGCCACCGCGGGCCGCTACCTGCAGCAACTGCAGAGCCGCCAGCCGTAAACACGGCGCTGCGGAAAAAAGCAAAAAGACCGCTTCCGCGGTCTTTTTTGTTTATGGCTGGGGACCGATCACTTCGGGAGGTAGTTGTAGCGGAACTGGAACATGCCCATCAGGTCCCAGCCGCCTTTGAAAGTGAGGTAGGAGAGCTCGAAGTTGAGCTTGAGCAGCGTGCCGAGGTGGAGGTTGAAGAGCTTCGGGCTCTGCGGCGCGCCCTGCGGCACCATGACTTCCAGGCCTATCGGGGAGTCTCTTTTCGGCAGCCACATTATGCCGCCGAAGAGCATACCCGTCGGGATCTGCAGCGCGTCTCCGGAGGGCCTGTCGTTGCTCAGATTGATAGCTTCTTTGGACAGGAATTCGGAGAGCCCGTAGATGACCTTGGGCATGTCGCCGTCGGAGTAGCCGGCATTGACGAGGAACTTGGGGTGCAGGCGCTTGGTCAGGGCCACGTAGGCGTTGGCGTAGGTGTCCGTGTTCTTGGAGTCTATCTTGGTGGAAACCGAGGGCTGGTTCAGCGTCGGCTGGGCCGCGTCGCGGAACTTGAGAATGCCCTGCACGCCGGCCGCCATGGCCGGGCGCCAGCGGCCTTCGGTCTGCACCTGCATCTTGGAGTCCGCCGATAGCAGCCAGAGCCCGACGCGGTCCAGGTAATTCTTCTTCTCTACGGTCCAGACGTAGGAGTTTTTGCCGTAGAGGCGGCCTATGTAGTAGGCTGCGTTGAAATCCAGGCCCAGGCCTATGGCGTTGCGGCCGCGGCCGCGGTAGGCGGTGGGCATCAGCACTATGCCGCTGAGCGGGACTTTTCCCTCGTCGTAGCGGGCCGCCGGCGCCGCGCCGGACCTGGCGGCCGGGGCGGCCATGCCAGGCAGCGATATTACCGGCGCGGCAGCGGCGGCCTGCTGCGGCGGCTGCGCGGCAGGGACGGCGGGAACCGTGATGGGGCGGTCTTCTGCCGGCAGCACCACGTTCTGCTGCGCCCCGGTCAGGGAGGGCGCGGCCAGCAGGCAGGCTAGGAGCAGCGGCGTGGGTCTCATAAGAATATCAGGGCGGCCAGCCTGGCGAGCAGATTCGCTTCCGCTCCGGCGAGCACGTCATCCATAATTATACCAAAACCCCCGCGGAAGGAGGTTTCCAGTTTCTTGATCGGCCAGGGTTTCAGGGTATCCAGCGCGCGGAAGAACACGAAAGCCGCGGCCAGGTTGAAGACGGTCCGCTCCAGGAACAGCAGCGCGATCCAGTAGCCTATGATCTCGTCTATGACTATGCGGGGGTCGTCGTGGGTGCCGTAACTCTCGGAGGCCCGGCCGGCGACCCAGATGGAAAAGGGCAGGAAGGCCAGGCAGAAAAGCGCGTAGGCGGTCCTGTCCGAAGGCAGGAAGGGCGCAAGGGCCAGGGCGACCAAAGTGCCGGCCATGCCCGATCCCGTGAATTTCTTGAAGCCGGTCAGCTTCGCGGGGATGTAGCTGACGAAGCCGCCGCTGGCCAGGAAACGGAAAATAAAATCCTTGGCGGGCACGGGGATTACTGCCCCTGGCCGCGCTGGCTCCAGGATTTGTAGAGGAGCGCGCGGTGGTTGTAGAGGTAGATGGCGCCGCTGATGATGGTGAAAAAGGCGGTAACGACCGTCAGCCACCAGGAGATGGGTTTGGCCAGACGCACTACTTCGGCCAGCGGCGCGGGGAGGCCGTGTTTCTTGCCCCAGACCAGCAGCACTACCAGTACCATGATGGTGAAGGCGGCGATGAGCTGTATCGTGGTCTTGATCTTGCCGGCAGCTTCGGCTTTCATCACGTCGCCGTGCAGCGCGGCCAGCACGCGCAGCGTGGAGATGGTGAGCTCCCGCAGGAGTATCAGGAACACCGCCCAGAGCGGGACGGCCAGTTCTTTGATGGAGGCGAAGGCGAGGAACACCGCCATCACCAGGATCTTGTCGGCGAAAGGGTCGGCGATCGCCCCGAAGGAAGTGGTGGTCCGCGTCCTGCGCGCTATCGCGCCGTCGATGCCGTCGGAGATGCTAGCCACCGTGAGGAGGACCAGCGCCCCTATCTCGGACCAGAAGGTCTTGGAGAGGATCAGGACGAAGATCGCTAGGCTCAGGGCCATGCGGCCCATGGTGATGCGGTTGGCGAGCGTCATGGGGCGGTCAGTTGCCGAACTCCAGCATCTCCGCGCCCTTGGGCTTGGTGAACTTGAAGAGCGCTTTGTCCACCGCGGCGTTCTTTTCCACCGCGGTCAGGCGGGTCCTGATGACGGTGGTCTCGACGGTCAGCTCCGCCTCGACCGGGAAATAATCCTCGGGCGAGAGCGTCAGTGTCAGGGCGTAGTTCTTGCCCGAGCGGGGTATGAAGGTAATGGTCAGCGGCTGCCCGTCCTTCCCCCCGCTCACTGTGGTCTCGTTGCGGGCGGTCAGGGCGGCGTAGTTGCCGAAATCGAGGATGCCCGAGAAGTTCTGGTCCTGGGTGCGGCGCCATGCCTCCCAGCCGGTGCGCACCACCTGGTTGTCGTCGGGTTTGTAGATCCAGATGTCGGTCTTGTCCGTGACCACCAGCTGTTTCGACGGCTTCAGGTGCTCGATGCGCAGGAGGTTCGGCTTCACGTACCGGAGGTTGCCCTCGATGGTCTGCTTGAGGCCCGCCTCCTTGAAATTGACTTCCTGGGTGAAATCGGCCTTCAGGCTTTCCAGCTTGGCGTCCCAGGCCTTCAGTTTTTCTATGACGGCGGCGGCCGGGTCTTCTGAGGGCGCGGCGGGTTTGGCTTCGCCGGGTTTGGTTTCCTTCGCGGCCGGCTTCGCCGGGGCGGCGGCCGGAGCCGCGGCTTTCTTCTTGGCGGGCTGTTTCTGGGCCGGCTTCTGCTGCGCGGCGGCGCCGAGGGCCAGCGACAGGAGCAGAGTTAGCGTAAGTATTTTATTCATTCCGGGTGAACTCCTCGCCTGCCGGCTCCTGCGCCGGGGGCTGGGCGGCGGCAGCCGCCGACTGCGAATTCAAGTGGTTCTCTATCCTGTCGAAGGCGATCTCCCAGCGGTTGGAGCCTTCCGGCTTGTGGATGTAGCCGCTGGTCTCGAGGATGCTCAGGATATTGGTGGCGCGGGCTGAAGAGCCGAAATGCGCCTTCAGCAGGTCCTGCGAGACGCGGCGGCGCTCCATTACCAGGCGCAGCGCGGCGATCATCTCTTCGGAGGAACTGCCTTTGCCCGTGCCGGCGGTCTCCTCTTCGTCTTCCACCAGGGGCATGTACGCCGGGCTGCCCTGGGTTTTCAGATATTCCACGACGCGGGAGATCTCGGCCTCGGAAACGTAAGCTCCCTGGATGCGCAGCGGCTTCGGGGATTCCTTGGTCAAGTACAGCAGGTCGCCCTTGCCTATGAGGGCCTCCGCGCCGCCCTCGCCCAGGATGACGCGGGAATTGGTGGACGAGGTCACCTTCAGCGCCACGCGCGCCGGCAGATTGGCCTTGATGACGCCTGTGATGACGTCCACCGAAGGCTGCTGGGTGGCCAGCACCAGGTGGATGCCCACGGCGCGGGCCATCTGCGCCAGGCGCTGGATGTTCTCTTCGACGACGTTTTTGGCCTGCACCATCAGGTCGGCCAGCTCGTCGATGACGACGATGATATAGTATTCGCGCGGCTCGTTGTTGGCGTCGGCCCACTTATTGTAGCCGGCGATGTTCTTGACGCGCGCCTTCTCGAACTTCTTGTAGCGCTTCATCATCACGCGGGTCAGCGCGGCCAGGGTCTTGGCGGCGTCTTTGGCGTCGGTGATGACTTCCACCCTGTCGGCGGTCACCTTGGGGTCGTAAAGGTAGGGCACGCCCTGGTAGGTGCTCAGCTCCAGGCGCTTCGGGTCGATGAAGACGAACTTCACCTCGTCCGGCGTGCGGCGGTACATTATGGAAAGGATGAGCGACTGGAGGAAGACGCTCTTGCCCGAGCCGGTAGAGCCTGCCACCAGCAGGTGGGGCATGTCCTCCAGGTCAGCCATGGCCATGGAGCCCTCGGAATGGCGGCCGATGGCGAACATCAGCGGCTCCTTCCTGGAGGTGAAGGACTGGCTCTCCAGCACCTCGCGCAGGCCCACCTTGGCGCGCTTCTGGTTGGGGATCTCGAAGCCGATGGCGGACTTGCCCGGGATGTGGCCCGTCACGCGGATGCCGACTGCCTTCATGGCCAGGGCCACGTCGTTGCCCAGCGAGACGATGGAGCTGATCTTGACTCCGGGGGCCGGGGTCACTTCGTAGCGCGTGATGACGGGGCCAGGGTAGATGTCCGCCACGTAAGCGGCGATCTCGAAACTCTTCAGCGTCTCTTCCAGCTTCTGTTTCGCGGCGGCCATTTCCGCGTCGCTGGGGCCTCCGAAGCCGGTCTCGGCCGAGGCTGCGAGCAGGTCGGTAGAGGGAAATTTGAAATCCCTGAAGACGGGGCCGGCGTATTTTTTTGCGGCCTGGTCTTTTTCCCCCGCGCTGTCTCCCTTCCCGGGCGCGGCTGGCTGAATTTCCGGCGGCGTTTCCTTGGCCATCGCGGGGCGTACTATCTGCGTCTTGGGCGGTACGAAGTCCGGGGCTGCTTCCTTTTCCTGGGAAGGCCTGGGTGCGGCGGCGGCTTCCGGGATCGGCTTCGCCTCGTAGACCGGGCCTTCCGCCTTTTCCTTATCTGAAATTATCTTCAGTTTGGCGTTGAGTTCGCGCTTGGCGTTGACCCAGTTGCGGTAATCGTCCGCGGCCGTGGAGGCGAGGGCCTTGAGCACCTTGCGCCAGGAGATGTTGAAAAGGATCTGCACCCCGGCGAACAGGATGAAGGCGGACAGGAGCCCTGCGCCCACCCCTCCGACCATGCTGAACAGCACCTGGTCGATGAAGCCCCCCAGCATGCCGCCGGCCGGGTCCCACGGGCCGAAATGGGTGTTCAGCCGCTCGATGATGGCCGACAGCGCGCCGAGGATAAGGAAGATGCCGGAGGTGAGCGTGATCAGCCCTTTCAGCGGCTTCTTGAGGTTTAGGAGCAGCGCTACCAGGCCGTAGAGGAAGATAAAAGGGAACAGGTAGGCCGTGTTCCCCAGGAAGCCCATGAACGCCCAATGCACTTTTTCGCCGATGATACCGCGCTGGCCGGAGTTGAACAGCAGCACCCAGATGAGCCAGATGTTGAAGGCGAAGGCTCCCAGCCAGTAGAGGGCGTAAGAAAGCGCCGAGGGCTTCTTTTTTCCCTGGGCCTGGGCTCTGTTTCTCGCTAAGTCGCGCATGGTTGGCGCGCGCGCCGGGCGGCGTGCGCTATTTTTCGGTCAGTACTACCCTGAAGTTGAGATCCTTGGGATAAAGCGCCACTTTTCCCTGCGCCGCCAGCCAGCCGAGGGCCAGGTAGAGCGACGAGCTTGAAAGGTGCAGCTTCAGCTTCAGGTCCCAGGACGAGGCGTCCCCGCCGGCCGCCTTGAGCGTCTCAAGGAGGTTCCCGGCGGTCTGCGCCAGCGTGTCGGTGAATTTGGCGGCGTCCTGCATATTACTTCTTCACCTGGAAGAGGTCGCCGTTGGGCTCGACGGGTTTGCCATTCTCCTGCACCACTTTCTCGATGACGCAGTTGAACTCGGCTTTGATCTCGTTGAAGACCTTCATGGCCTCTATCACGCAGATGACCTGGCCTTCCTTCACGGTGTCGCCCTCGCGGACGTACGGCGGGCTGGACGGGCTGGGCGCGCGGTAGAAGATGCCGGACATCGGCGCCTTGATGGTCTCTCCGGCCGGGCCTGCGGCGGGTTTCGCCGGGGCGGCCTTGCCGGCCGGAACCTGGGCGTGCGCCGAGGGCGCGAAAACGGGGATCTGGTGCACGGCGTTGTTATGCTTGCGCACCAGCTTGATGTAGGTGTTGTCCTTGGAAAACTCGATGACCTCCAGCTTGTTGGAGTTCATGAACTGGTAGAACTTCTGAACCTGGTCGAAAGCGGTTTCCTGGGTCTTAGCTGGTTTTTTCATTGGCTGTTCTCCGGGATAGGGATTCCGGCCCCCGCGGTTGGCGCGGGGGCCGGATTTAGCTTACTTCCTCGCGGGCTGGCCGGGCTGCTGCAGCAGCACGCGGCGGGAGAGGCGGTACTTGCCGTTGTTCTCCTCGATGCACTTCACTTCAATTACCTGGCCCATCTTCAGAACGTCCTCGACGCGGTTGATGCGCTTGGTGTCGATCTCCGAGATGTGCAGGAGGCCTTCCTTGCCGGGCAGCACTTCCACGAAGGCGCCGAAGTCCACTATGGACACGACCGTGCCTTTGTAGGTTTTGCCCACTTCAACTTCCATGCTGAACTGTTCAACGAAGGTCTTGGCGGCTTCGAGGCTGGCCTTGTCGCAGCTCGAGATGAACACTGAACCGTCGTCTTCCACCTCTATGTTGGCGCCGGTGCGCTCCTGGATGCCGCGGATGTTCTTGCCGCCGGGGCCGATGAAGGCGCCGATCTTGTCGCGCGGGATCATGAGTTTCACGATGCGCGGGGCGAACTCGGAGATGTCGGTGCGGGGCGCCGGCATCGCCTTTTCCATGATATCGAGGATGTGGAGGCGGCCGCGGGTGGCCTGCTCGATGGCTTCCTTCATGATGTTCATGGGGATGCCGCTGGCGAGCTTCACGTCCATCTGCAGCGCGGTCACGCCCTTGCGCGTGCCGGTGATCTTGAAGTCCATGTCGCCGTAGTGGTCTTCCAGGCCGGCGATGTCGGACAGCACGGCGAACTTGGCGCCGTCGGTGACGAGGCCCATGGCGATGCCGGAGCAGGCGGCCTTCAGGGGCACGCCGGCGTCGAACATCGCGAGCGACCCGCCGCACACGGTGGCCATGGACGAGGAGCCGTTAGACTCCAGGATGTCGGACACGAGGCGGATGGTGTACGGGAACTGCTCCTCGGTGGGCAGCAGCGGCAGCAGCGCGCGCTTGGCGAGGTGGCCATGGCCTATTTCGCGGCGGCCGGGGCCCCTGTCAGGCTTCACTTCGCCTACCGAGTAGCTCGGGAAGTTGTAGTGCAGCATGAAGCGGTCGAAGGTCTTGCCTTCCAGCGCGTCGAGCATCTGCTTGTCGTCAGCGGTGCCGAGGGTGGCCACCACCAGCGCCTGGGTCTGGCCGCGGGTGAACACGGCGGAGCCGTGGGTGCGGGGCAGGAAGCCGGGGTCTATGTTGATCTCGCGGACCTCTTCGGTCTTGCGGCCGTCGGTGCGGACCCTGGTGTCCAGCGTGATGCGGCGCCAGATGGTGTAGAGGACGTCCTCGAACACGGTCTTGGCCTGGTAGGAGGCCGTCGCGTCGGCGGGGTACTTCTCGACCATCGCGGTGTAGGCTTTTACCCTGATCTCTTCGAGGGCCTTCTCCATGGCTTTCTTCTCGGGCTTGGAGGAGAGGATCCTCTCCACTTCGGCCTTCACCATGTTTTCCACGTCGGCCTTGAGGTCGGCCTTGATCTCGGGGGTGGCGATGGGGGTCTTGGGTTTGCCCACCTGCTCCTTCATCTTGATCTGCAGTTTGCAGAGGCTCTCGAGCACGGGTTTGGCGGCTTCCATGGCTCCGATCAGATCGGAGTTGGGGAGCTCATGCGCTCCGCCCTCGACCATCAGGATGCCGTTCTGGGTGCCGCAGATGACCATTTCCATCTCGGAAACTTCGCGCTGCTCGGTAGTGGGGTTCATCACGAACTTGCCGTCGATCTTGCCGATGCGCACGGCGGACACGGGGCCGTTCCACGGGATGTCGGAGATCATCAGCGCGGCGGAGGCCGAGTTGATGGCTATCACGTCGGCGTCGTTGACGCCGTCGAAGGACATCACCATGTTCACCACCTGCGTCTCGGTGTTGAAGTAATCCGGGAACAGGGGGCGCACGGCGCGGTCCGTCAGGCGCGACGCCAGGACTTCCTTCTCGCGGGCTTTGCCCTCGCGCTTGAAGAAGCCGCCGGGGATCTTGCCGGCCGCGTAGGTGCGCTCTTTGTAGTCGCAGCTGAGCGGTACGAAGGCGGGCGGGGTGTCCTTGGGTTTGTTGGCCTGCTGCGCGGTGGAGAGCACCACGGTGTCGCCTATGCGGATGATCACGGCGCCGCCGGCCTGCTTGGCGATGGCCCCGGTCTCGAATGAAATAATCTTATCTCCAACCTGTTCTTCCAGGCGGAGCGGTTTGGGGTAGTTTGTCATTTGTTATTTCCTCAAGCCTAAAGCTTTGATGACCTTCTTGTACTCTTCCCGGTTGTTGGCTTCCAGGTAGCTGAGAAGGCGCTTGCGCTGCGAGACCAGCTTGGCGAGGCCGCGCTGGGAGGCGTGGTCCTTGGGGCTGGCGATGAGGTGCTTGGAAAGATACTGGATGCGCTCGGTCACCAGTGCGACCTGCACGGAGGCGGAGCCGGTATCGTTGGGTTTAGCGGAGAATTTCTCCGTGATCTCTCTGGTCTTGTTCTTGGTTAATGCCATTTTAGTCTCTCTTTGTTGTAGTTTTAATGCTTTCGGCTATTATATTAATATCTTTACCGCGTAGTCAACGAGGGCCAGCGAGGCCCCCCCGCCCCTGCCCGCCGCATTATGAGGAAAGATACTGTAAATAGAGCGCGCGTTACAAATTTCTTATTTTGTCTAAAGTTTGTTATTATTTCAAGGCACCAAACCGGAGATTTAAGGAGTCTTTCCCGATGAAGCCCCAGAGAATTTACGCCAACAAGATCGCCTCTTTCCTGAATAAGGAGCCCCGCGATTTCACCCGCCCCGACCTGGTCAGATACATCAAGGCCAACGGGGTGAAGATGGTGAACTTCCGCTACGCGGCGGGCGACGGCCGCCTGAAGACGCTGAACTTCATCATCAACGACGAAAAGTACCTGGACCGCATCCTGTCGGCCGGCGAGCGCGTGGACGGCTCCAGCCTGTTCAAGGGGATGATAGACGCCGGCTCCAGCGACCTCTACGTCGTTCCGCGCTACCGCACCGCTTTCGTCAATCCCTTTTCCCAGGTCCCGGCCATAGACATCCTCTGCTCCTTTTACACCGCTGACGGGAAACCTTTCTCCGGTGCGCCCGCCGAGATCCTGCGCCGCTCCGAGGCGGAATTCAGGAAGGCCTCCGGCCTGGATTTTCATGCGCTCGGCGAATTGGAATATTACGTCATCGCCCCCAAGAACCCGCTTTATCCTACCGGCACGCAGAAGGGCTACCATGAATCCTACCCGTTCTCCAAGTGGGAGGGCCTGCGCACCGAGGCGATGGCCGCCATCGCAGAGGCGGGCGGCCGCATAAAGTACGGCCACTCCGAGGTGGGCTTTATCCGCGCCGAGGATTCCGAAATGGCGCAGCAGGAGATAGAGTTCCTGCCGGTGCCCGCCTCCGAGGCCGCCGACCAGTTGGCAGTGGCGAAATGGATCCTTTCCGGCATCGGGCACAAGTACGGCGTCGTCCTTTCCTTTGCGCCGAAGATTTCCATAGGCCACGCCGGTTCCGGCCTGCACGTGCATACCTGCCTCTTCAAGAACGGCAGGAACGTGATGCTGGAGAAGGGCGCGCTCTCGGTCCCGGCCCGCAAACTGATAGCGGGCTTCATGGAACTGGCCGCCCCGATAACGGCGTTCGGCAATACCGTGCCCACCTCCTACTTCCGCCTGGTCCCGCACCAGGAGGCGCCGATCAACGTCTGCTGGGCCTACCGCAACCGCTCGGCGCTGGTCCGCATCCCGCTGGGCTGGCTGAACGCGGCCGGTATGGTGAAGGACGCGAACCCGGGCTCGGCCGCCCCGGTAGTGGAGTCCAACCAGACGGTGGAGTTCCGTTCCGCCGACGGCTCGGCCAACCTGCATTTCCTGATGGCCGCGCTCTGCGTCGCCGCGCGCCGCGGTTTCGAGCGTAAGGACGCGCTGCAGTTCGCCGACAGGTACTTCGTGGACAAGAACATCTGCGACAAGGCGCACGCCGGCCTGCTGGAGAAACTGCCCAAGCTCCCCCCTTCCTGCTGGGCCTCGGCCGAGTCGCTGGAGAAGCACCGCGCGGACTTCGAGGCCCGCGGCGTGTTCACACCGCAGGTCATCGACGGCACCATCAAGCGCCTGAAAGCCTACGACGACCGCGCCCTCAGCGAGCGTCTCTACGGCAAGGAAGAGGAGATCAAGAATCTGGTGGAAGAGTACCTCTACTGCTGACGCCAGGGCCGCGCTTCACCGATGCAACTTCAGAGCGAAAGATCCAAATGGTACATGCTGGGCGGCGCCTGCGCGGCGCTGGCCCTGGCCGCCGGCCTTTATGTAGCCCGGCCCTGGGAACTGGCGCTCCCCGACGAGCCGGAGCTGCGGGTTTCCAGCGGTACCTTCACGGGCAGCCTGGATTCCGTGCTGAAAGCCGAGGGACTCGACGAGGCGGAGCGGTACGAGGTCTCGTCGGCGCTCAGGAAAAAGCTCAACCTGCGCCGGCTCCGGCCGGAGGATTCCTACGAGCTGACCTTCTCCACCTCGGGCTCGCTCACCGCCCTTTCCGTCACCAAGGCCCTGCGCTACTATGAACTTTCCGTCACCGAGACCGGAGAATACGGGGTGGCGGTGCGGGACGTGGAATTGAGGGAGGCCTCCGGCAAACTTTCCGGGGTCATCAAATCTTCGCTGTGGGAATCCATGAGCGCGGCGGGCGTGCCCGCGGCCGCGATCCTGGACTACGCCGACATCTTTTCCTGGTCGGTCGACTTCCTGACCGAGGTGCGCGCCGGCGACCGCTGGGCGCTCGCCTGGGATTATAAGACCGACCCGGCGGGGAAGGTCATCTCGCAGAAGATCCGCGCGGCCTCCTACGACGGGGCTGAGACCGGGCGGAAGGCCGCCGCCGCCTGGCAGGGGGCCTATTACGACGAGAAGGGAGAATCGCTGCGCAGCATGTTCCTCCGCGCGCCGCTGCATTACCGCCGCATCTCTTCTTATTTCACCAACCGCCGCTTCCACCCCGTGCTGAAATACTACAGGCCGCACCACGGCATCGACTACGCCGCCCCGTCCGGCACGCCGGTCTCGGCCGTGGCCGACGGGGCCGTGACCTACGCCGGCTGGAAGGGCGGCAACGGCAGGCTGATAATCCTGCGCCACGGCGCGGGTTATGAATCGACCTACGGCCACCTCTCGCGCTTCGCTAAAAACCTGCGGAGCGGCCGCCGCGTCGCCCAGGGGGACGTGATCGGCTACGTCGGCTCCACCGGGCTTTCGAGCGGGCCGCACCTGGACTTCCGCCTGAAACTCAACGGCAAGCCGCTCGATTTCCTTAAAATAAAATACCGCTCAAGCGCGGGCGTGAGCGGTAAGGCGCGCGCGGCCGTCGCGGCCGCGATAAAGGCGCTGGCCGACTGAGGTCCGCTAGCCGACCTTCCCTTCCCTCAGCAGGATGTAGAGGAACGGGATCACCTCGATAGCGATCAGGATTATCACTATTATTTCCAGCCCGTGGCTGCGGCGGGTGTTCACCTCGCCGTGGAGGATCTGGCTGATCTGCGCCAGCGTCTCCATCTTGCGCGAGATGCTCTTGCGCCAGTCGTCGAAGTGGAACTCCAGCGCCGAGGCGCGGAACGCCACGGCCAGGTACGGGTCGCCCACGGTCTTCAGCGAGTTCTCCACCCGGCCCAGGAATTCCGAGAATTCCATGTATTTGCGGCTGGAATCTTCGGCGATGTCCGCGTAGAAGTTGCGGAAAAAGTTGGCCGCGGTCTCGCGCTTCTGCTCCATCGTGTCGTAGAGCTCCTCGAGCTTGCTGCCCAGCAGGTCGTCGTAGTAGCGGAACTCCAGCAGGTGGGTCAGTGAAAATTCTATCACGTCAGCCACGTCGCGCTCGCCCTCGGGCTCTATCAGCACAGCCGAGTTCCAGTCTATGATGGCCAGGTCGGAGGTGGAATACTGGATCGCGCTCTCGATGATGAAGTTGCGCGATTCCTCTCCCAGGCGCTCCTTGTCCTCCGCCAGGATCAGCGCGGCCGCGTCCACGGTCCTTATGAACTCCCTCGGGTTTTCCGAGCCGTCGGCCTTCTCGATGATATAGGTGATGTAGTCCTCGTAAATTTCCCACTCTGCGGGCTTGACCAGCGCCGGCAGCAGGCGCTTCTTCAGGGCGTCCTTGCGCGAGACGGCCAGCAGCTGGATCTCCTCGGATTGTTCCAGCTCGGCGGCCAGCCTGACCAGGCTGTCCCAGGAGGTGCCTTGGGGAATGGCCAATTCGAAGGCGACGGAGAGGACGCCGTAGTTCCAGATGCGGGCGTAGATATGAAGGGGATATTTGCCGGAGGGCAGGTCCAGCGTCTCCTCGCCGAGGTCGGCCTTCAGCGGGGACTCCTTCATGATGATGGCTTTGCGGGTGTCCGTGGCGAATTTGAGGCGGGGGCCTTTCCCGTCGCCGCCGAGCAGCTGCTCGGCGCGGCCGAGGAGCACCTCGCCGGCGATGTCGAAAACCCGGTAGACCAGGATGGTACCTTTCTGTATGGCCGCGCCCATAGTTCCCCCCTCGAGACTGTTCTTTTTATTTCTTAGCCAGCAGCGTTTCCACGGCCTTCGTTATGGGACCGTCGTACTGGGGGTCGTAGCCTTCCCAGACGTCGTAGATCTCGTGGTCGGCGGTGAGCAGGTAGATGTACGGCACGCCTTGCGTCTTGTAGTTGCGGGAGACTTCCTTGCCCTTGTAAGCCAGCGGGAAGGTGACGCCGAAATCCGAGGCGAAGTTCCTGGCGGCCTGCGCGCTGTCCTGCACGCAGATGCCTACCGTGCTCAGGCCCTTGGGGCCGTAAGCCGCGGCGACCTTCTGGATAAAGGGGGCGGCCTTGCGGCAGTAGGGGCAGGTCTCGGTGAAGAACATCACCAGGACCGGCTTGCCGGCGTAGGAGGCCAGGTCCACTTCCCCGCCGGCGGCGCCTGGCAGCCGGAAATAAGTCGCTTTTTTCGTGTAAGACGCGGCCTGGGCGGCGGGCGCCTGGGCCTCCGGCGCGGCGGCGGGCTGGTCTTTCTTCCCCCCGCAGGCGGCTAGCAGCAGGGCGGCGGCGGCGGTCAAAATCAGTCTGTTGTTCATCATGGTCTCCTTACATTACCGTTGTCTCTATTTTAATATTTTTCTCAGCTCGTCCAACACGCAGTTGGCCGCGCAGGCCCGGACCTGCCGGCGGCCGCCGCGGAATTGCCTGCTGAAAACTTTGACGCCCCGCGGCGCCGCCAGGCCGAACCAGACCAGCCCTACCGGTTTGCCCGGAGTGGCCCCGCCGGGGCCGGCTATGCCGGTGGTGGAGAAAGCGTAATCGGAGCCGAAAGCGCGGCGCGCGCCCGCCGCCATCTCCCGCGCGGTCTGCGCCGAAACGGCTCCGTGCTTCCTGAGCGTGGCCGCCCGGACGCCCAGCAGTCCGGACTTGGCGGTGTTGGAATAAGTTACGGCCCCGCCCAGGAACCAGTCCGAGCTGCCGGGAATATCGGTTATCAGCTCGGCTGCCAGGCCGCCGGTGCAGGATTCAGCGCAGGCCAGGGTTTTGCCGGCCGCCTTCAGCTTCTCCCCCGCCGCCGCCGCGAGCGTGGTTTCTCCCTCGCCGTACAGGGCCTTGCCCAGCAGCCTGCGGCAGACCGCCGCGGCCCCGGCCACGGCACCTCCGTCGGCACCGGAAATATGGAATTCCACGGTGCCCGGGCCGGCGAGGATGGTGAACCCCAGGCCGGGGAAGCGGCGCATGGCCGGGCGCAGCAGCTTCTCCGCCTGGGTTTCCCAGAGGCCGGCGGCGCGCAGTTTTACTACGGAGACGGGCGGCCGGCGGAAAGCTGCGCGGATCTCTTCATCCAAAAAGTTCGGGAACATCGGCTCCCATTCCTGGCGGGGGCCAGGCAGCAGCACCAGCATTTTGCCGCCGCGCCTTATTACCTGGCCGAAGGCCGTGCCGTTGGAGTTCTCGAGCGGCTTGGCGCCTTCGAGGAGCAGGCACTGGTTCTTGAAATTAGGCGGCAGCTTCTTCAGGCCGTAATTGAAGGCGAGGATGCGCGCGCAGTCTTTTGAGTAGATCAGCCGCCGGCGGAGGGCCGCGGCGGCGGCCTGCCGGGTCAGGTCGTCGAAGGTAGGGCCCAGGCCGCCGCAAACGAGCACCAGGCCGGAGCGCTTAAGCGCGCCTTTCATGGCGTCGGCTATTTCCTCCAGGCTGTCGCCGCAGGACTGCTCCCGCCCGAGCGCGAAGCCCAGCGGGGCCAGGCGCTCCGCGAACAGCGGCGCGTAAAGGTTCAGCTTGCCGCCCAGCAGCTCCGAGCCCGTGCAGACCAGTTCAGCCCTGCCCTTCTTCATAAGGTAAGGTTAGCATATCCCCCGCGCGCGGCAAAATCCCCTCCAAGTTGACACCCCGGGGCGGATTTGGTAGTTTTGAGTTTCAAGTCTGGAGGCAAAGTGATAAAAGACACCCTTTCCAAGATAGAGTCCGCCATCGCCAAGATAAACGCCGCCGGCGCATCGGCCGACAAAGCGGAGCTGGTGGCGCTGCTGGGCAAGCTGAAGGCCGAGCTGGCCGAACTGCCCGCTTCCCGCCTGGACGAGGCGCGCAGCATCGGCTACTTCACCGAGGCCGCGGCGCACGAGGTGACCCGCGCCGACGCGAGCATGCAGCTGAAGAACCTCTCGATCTCCGGCATCTCCTACGCCGTGAAAGGCTTCGAGGTGTCCCACCCGCAGATAGTCGCCGTTACCAACGAGATCTGCATGATCCTGGCCCGCATGGGCATCTGAGCGGCCGTTCTTAAAAATAAGAGACGGGGGGGCGCATGAACTACGTTCTGCTCGCTGGGTTCGTCCTTACTGCTATGACTGCCACAAACTTCGCGGCGGAGCCGCCGCCGGCGAAAAAAATACCGTTCAAACTGGAGAAGCACGGCCACGTCAGGGTGGACGACTATTACTGGCTGAAGGACCGCAAGAGCCCGGAGGTCCTGGCTTATCTCGCGGCGGAAAATGACTACGCCGCGGCGGCGCTGAAGCACACCGAGCAGTTGCAGCAAAAGCTTTTCGCCGAAATGAAGGGCCGCATCAAGCAGGACGACTCCACCGTGCCGTTCAAGTACGGGGACTACTACTATTATAAGACCTATAAGAAGGGCAGCGAGTATCCCGTCTTCGCCCGCAGGAAGGGCTCGCCCGAAGGCAGGGAAGAGGTCCTCCTCGACGTCAACGCGCTGGCCAAGGGCAGGGCTTTCTGCTCTGTGCTGTTCCCCGCCGTGCGGCCCGATCACAAGATGATAGCGTACGCCATGGACACCGGCGGCCGCCGCTTCTACGACGTGTATTTCAAGGACCTGGCTACCGGCAAGACGCTGAAGGAAAGGATAGAGAAGACCGCCGGCGACATGGCCTGGGCCAACGACAATAAAACGCTGGTTTACGTTAAACAGAACCCGGAGACGCTGCGCTGGGAGCGCGTCTTCGCGCACGAGCTGGGCGCCGCCGCCGACCGCGAGATCTATTTTGAGGCCGACGAGACTTTCGAGGTGGGCGTTTCCAAGTCCAACACCGACAAATACATTTTCCTGCGCTCCGGCTCCACCCTGTCCACCGAGTACCGCCTGCTCGACGCGGACGCCCCCGCGGCGGCCCCCAGGGTCTTTCAGCCGCGGCTGCCCGGGCTGGAATACGACGTGGAGGACGGCGGCGGGAAGTTCTATGTGCTCAACAACGACCATGCGCGAAACTTCAAGGTTTCGGTCTGCCTGGCGACGGAGACGGCCAGGTCCGGCTGGGTGGACCTGGTTCCCCACCGTGACGATACGCTGGTGGAATACATCGAGGTGTTCGAAGGTTGGCTGGTGCTGAAGGAGCGGGCCAACGCGCTGGGCCGCTTCCACATCTTCAACCGCGCCGACGGCAAGGAGAGCTGGATCGACTTCGACGAGCCGGCCTACCTGGCGGAGCTGGGTGAGAATTTTGAATACAAGACCGACACGCTGCGCGTTACCTACGAGTCGCTGACCACGCCGGACTCCGTCTACGACATAGACCTGAACACCAGGGCGAAGAAGCTGATGAAACGGCAGGAAGTGCTGGGCGGCTTCAGGCCGGAGGAGTACGCGGCGGAGCGGCTGTGGGTCAAGGCCCGCGACGGAGAGCTGCTCCCGGTTTCGATAGTCTATAAGAAGACGGTAGACCTGAAGAGCGGGCGCAACCCGCTGCACATTTATTCCTACGGGGCCTACGGCTACAGCTCGGATCCTTATTTCAGCTCGATCCGCCTCTCGCTGCTCGACCGCGGCTTCATCTGCGCGATCCCGCACATCCGCGGCGGCTCGGAGCTGGGCCGGCGCTGGTACGAGGACGGGCGGCAGTTGAAGAAGAAGAACACCTTCTACGACTTCATCGACGCCACGAAGTTCCTGATAGAGCGGGGCTACACCTCGCCGGCGCATCTCTACGCCGAGGGCGGCTCCGCCGGCGGTCTGCTGGTGGGCGCGGTGGCCAACCTGGCCCCGGAGCTGTATCACGGCATCCTGGCCGGGGTGCCTTTCGTGGATGTGGTCACTACGATGCTGGACCCCGACATCCCGCTGACCACCGGTGAGTACGACGAGTGGGGCAACCCCAATATCAAAGAGTATTACGATTATATCCTGTCGTATTCCCCGTACGACAATGTAGGCAGGAAGGCTTATCCCAATCTGCTCATCACGACGGGGCTCAACGATTCGCAGGTGCAGTACTGGGAGCCGGCCAAGTGGGCGGCGAAGCTGCGGGACCTGAAGACGGACAAGAACCTGGTGCTGCTGAAGACCGACATGGACACCGGCCACGGCGGTAAGTCCGGCCGCTTCGAGTCGCTGAAGCTGACGGCGCTGGAATACGCTTTCATGCTGGACCTGGAAGGTATCAAAGAGTGAAGCTTTCCGAAGTCAAGAAGCGCAACCGGCTCCTGGGCATAATCGGGGCCGCGCTGCTGTTCCAGGCGGGCGGGCTGGACCCCTGGCTGCGCGGCATCGGCGGCACGGCCTTCTCCTTCGCGGTGTTGTTGCTCTTGTTTTTCCTCGCCCCGATAGTTATAGAACTCCTCGAACGCAAGTTCACGAAGTAAATCCTCAAATACTTAAGGCGGGGCAGTCACGCATAAACCGCATAGCGGTTTTGCGCGACCCCGGCTCGGCAATTTTTCGCTGAAAAAATTGCCTCCGCCCTTGCGGCCCGGACGCAAGGCATAATTATGCCTTGCTCTAAAGCCGGGCCTCACCTCCCCAAAGTCGCACGGAACCCCTCCCCGGCTGTCTCTGTCGGTATCGGTGCATCCTGTCAGTTATCCGCTAGTTAATCAGCTTTCCGGAAAGGGCGAAGACTTCGGGCGGCACGCCGAGGTGCTGCTTCAGCAGGACGTCGCGGTCGAGCGGGTTGCGGGTGAAGATAATTTTGAGAAGGGTCCACGGCGGGATGCGCCGGAAGTAGCGGGCCGGGGAGATGAGAGGGGTGTTGATTAGCGGGAAGTCGGAGCCGTACATGAGGCGGCCGGAAAATTCCGGGCGCTTCAGCGCCTCTTCCAGATACCTGGGCTTGTTGGCCTGGGTCAGCGACGAGATGTCGGAGTAAAGGTTCGGGAATTCCGTCATCAGGCGCGCCAGGCGGTCGCTGCTGCGCTCCCCACCGTAAAGCCCGGTGGAGGCGATATGCGGGGCGATGACCGTCACTCCGAACTTCAGCGGCAGGCGCAGGCGCTCCGGGTCGCCCAGCTCGTCCCGTGAGGCGGAGAAAGAACGTTCATGCCCGGAGTGCGTCAGCAGCGGCAGGCCGAGGCGGGCCAGTTCCCGGTAGAAGGGCGCGAGGGCCGGGTCGGCCGGGTTCAGTTCCATCACCGAAGGGATCCACTTTATCAGGACCGCGCCCTGCTCCTTCGCGCGGCGCAGCCTGGGCAGCGCGTCTCTGCGGTAGGGGTTCACGGAAGCCCCGAACAGCAGGTTCGGATAGCGGGCCGCGGCGGCCGCCGCGAATTCGTTAGGTACGTAGACCTCCGTGCGCGCCGCGTCCAATTCCCCGTCCGGGCCGACTGCGCCGTCCAAAGCCAGGATGACCACCTTGCCCACGGAGCGGCTTTTTTTCGCCAGTTCCGAAACTCTGGCCGGTATGAGCCAGTCCCCTTTCTTCTCCAGTTCCGCGGCCGTAACCCCGAAAGCCCGCAGGTAGAGGGCGAACCGGGGGCTGCGGCGCAGCCGCGCGGAAACCAGGGCCCCGCTGCCGCCTGCGCCGATGCCCGCGATGTGGCAATGCATGTCGGTAATGCCGGCCGGCGCCTCCCGCACGGGCAGGTAGGGGCCCAGGTAAGCGGCGGCGTACGCGGCTGTTAGCAGGGCTGCGGCGAGCGCGGTATAGGTGAAGAGCGTCTTTTGGGAGGTTTTGAGGCGCATAAGCCGTGCCTGCTGCCGGTTCGGCGGGCAGGGGGTGCGGCGGATAGTATACCTAAATATGCCGGGGCGGTTTCCGGGGACGGCAGCCGGCGCTTTTAATTCATTGCCCACGGCCCCCCCCATTTTGTATTATTAAGGAAAGCCCCACCAAAGGGTTTCCGCCCGCACCCGCGGGCCAGACGGTAACGACAACAGGAGCCACGAATATGCCCAAGACGGCCATTAAATCCAAAGCTAAAACACCCAAAGCAGCGAAAATTTCCAAGAAAATGATCTACTTCTTCGGCGGCGGCAAAGCCGACGGCAAGGAGTCCATGAAGAACCTGCTCGGCGGCAAGGGCGCCAACCTGGCCGAGATGGCCGGCCACCCCTCTCTGCGCCTGCCGGTTCCCCCCGGCTTCACGCTGACCACCGAGATCTGCACCTATTACTGGGCCAACAAGCGCTCCTACCCTAAGGGCCTGACCCAGGACGTCGAGAAGAACATCCGCCGCGTGGAGGAACTCACCGGCAAAAAGTTCGGCGACGCCAAGAACCCCCTCCTGCTGTCCATCCGCTCCGGCGCCCGCAAGTCCATGCCCGGCATGATGGAGACCATCCTTAACTGCGGCCTGACCTCCGAGACCATCCCCGGCCTCATCGAGCTCACCAAGAACCCCCGCTTCGTCTACGACTCCTACCGCCGCCTGATCATGATGTACGCCGATGTCGTCATGGAAAAGGCCGCCGGCATAGAGGTAGAGGACAATAAGGGCGTGCGCAAGCAGCTCGAGCACCTCATGGAAGCCATGAAGAAAGCCCGCGGCGCCAAGTCCGACACCGACCTGTCCGCCGACGACCTGAAGACCCTGGCCGAGCAGTTCAAGGCCAAGGTGAAGGAAGTCATCGGCAAAGAATTCCCGGATAACCACATGGACCAGCTGTGGGGCTCCATCGGCGCCGTGTTCGCCTCCTGGATGGGCAACAAGGCCGTGCAGTACCGCAAGATCGAAGGCATCCCCGCCGAGTGGGGCACGGCCGTGAACGTGCAGAGCATGGTGTTCGGCAACATGGGCGACGCCTCCGCCACCGGCGTGGCGTTCACCCGCAACCCCGGCACCGGCGAGAACTACTTCTACGGCGAGTTCCTCGAGAACGCCCAGGGCGAGGACGTCGTGGCCGGCATCCGCACCCCGCACCCCATCAACGAGCCCAGCCGCTCCGACCAGAGCCGCAACCTCAAGTCGATGGAGCAGATGATGCCCGCCTGCTATAAAGAGCTGGCCGCCATCCGCGCCAAGCTCGAGAAGCATTACCGCGACATGCTCGACATCGAATTCACCGTCGAGAACGGCAAGCTGTACATGCTGCAGTGCCGCGTGGGCAAGCGCAACGGCCCCGCCGCCGTGCGCATGGCCATCGACATGCACAAGGAGCGCCTGGCGACCAAGGAAGAGGTCGTGATGCGCGTTACCCCCTCCCAGCTCGACGAGCTGCTGCATCCCACCATCGACCCCAAGGCCGAAGCCAAGATAAAGCCGATCGGCAAAGGCCTCCCGGCCGGCCCCGGCGGCGCCGTGGGCGCGATCGTCTTCACGGCGGCCGACGCCGTTAAGTGGTTCAAGGAAGGCAAGAAGGTCATCCTGGTCCGCGAAGAGACCAACCCCGAGGACGTCGAGGGTATGCGCGCGGCCGAGGCTATCCTCACCGCCCGCGGCGGCATGACCTCCCACGCGGCCCTCGTGGCCCGCGGCTGGGGCAAGTGCTGCGTCGTCGGCTGCGCCGGCGTCGAGATCGAGCACGGCTCCAAGGTCCTGCACCTGGGCGGCGAGACCTTCAAGGAAGGCGACTTCATCTCCCTCAACGGCTCCAAGGGCCTCGTGTACAAGGGCAAGATGGACATGGTGGACGCCAGCGAGTCCCTCGGGACTCTCGGCGAGTTCCTCAAGCTCTGCAACTCCGTGCGCGCCCTCAAGGTGTGGACCAACGCCGACACGCCCGCGGACTCCACCGTGGCCCGCAAGTTCGGCGCGGAGGGCATCGGCCTGTTCCGCATCGAGCACATGTTCTACGGCAAGGGCTCCGACCAGGCCCTGTTCCAGCTGCGCAAGATGATCATGTCGAAGTCCGTCGAGGAGCGCAAAGCCGCGCTCAACGACCTGTTCCCCTTCATGAAGAACGACATCAAGGCCACTCTGAAAGTGATGGAAGGCCTGCATGTCACCATCCGCCTGATGGATCCCCCGCTGCACGAGTTCGTGCCGCACCAGAAGGAGAAGCTGGAAGAGCTGGGCAAGGCCCTCAACATCTCCTACGAAGAGCTCGAGACGCGCGCCACCGCGCTGCGCGAGAGCAACCCGATGATGGGCCACCGCGGCGTGCGCCTCGGAGTGACCTACCCGGAGATCACCGAGATGCAGGCCCGCGCCATTCTTGAAGCCGCCGCCGAGCTGCACAAGGAAGGCGTGAAGGTGTATCCGGACATCATGATCCCCGTGGTCTCGCTGGAGCAGGAAGTCGTGCACCAGACCGAGCTCATCCACAAGGTCTACTCCGAGGTCTCCAAGGCCAAGGGCGTCAAGCTGACCTACATGGTGGGCACGATGATAGAGATCCCGCGCGCCTGCCTCATAGCCGGCAAGCTGGCCGAGACGATGCAGTTCTTCTCGTTCGGCACCAACGACCTGACGCAGATGACGTTCGGCTATTCCCGCGACGACTCGGGCTACTTCCTGAAGGAATACGTGGATAAGAACATCATCCCCGTGGACCCCTTCCAGACCATAGACCAGACCGGCGTGGGCGAGCTGATCAAGATCACCGTCGAGCGCGGCCGCAAGACCCGCAAAGACCTGAAGATCGGCATCTGCGGCGAGCAGGGCGGCGAGCCGGCTTCCGTGGAGTTCTGCCACAAGGCGGGCCTCAACTACGTGAGCTGCTCCCCGTTCCGCGTGCCGATAGCCATCCTGTCGGCCGCGCAGTCGCAGATCCGGGCGCCGCGCAAGAATAAGTAAGTGTCCCGCCGCAGGTTCAAGTACTTCCCGATGGTACTTTCCGCCCCCTCGGGGGGCGGAAAGACCGTCGTGCGTTCGGGCCTGCTGAAGCTGGACAAGAAGTTCGCGTTCAGCGTCACCTGCACCACCCGGCCCCGGCGCCCCGGCGAAGTGGACGGCAAGGATTACTATTTCGTGACGGTGCCGCAGTTCCTGAAGCTCAGGAAAGAAGGCAGGCTGCTGGAGTGGGCCAAGGTCCACGGCAACTATTACGGCACCCCGGTCAAGTCGGCGATGGACGTGCTTAAAGAGGGCCGCATCCCGGTAATGACCATAGACGTTAAGGGCGCCCGCTCGGTGAAACGCCTGTTCCCGGAAACCGTAACGGTTTTCCTGCTGCCGCCGGACCTTAAGACGCTGGTGCAGCGGCTGCGGGGCAGGGGCGAGGCGCCGGCCAACGTGGCCGTGCGGCTGGAAACTGCCCGGGCCGAGCTCAGGGTCGCGTCGACTTTCGACTACCTGGTCATCAACGACAAGCTGGCCGAAACCATCCGCGAAGTGGCGGCGATAGCCGGGCTGGAGGCGCTGAAGACGGCGCGCAACCTGGAAAAAGTTAAATCTTTCAGCAGCCAGCTTTCCAAGAAAGCCGGCAACTAACGGAGGACAAATGACTACCCACAAGACCGAGAAGAAGGCCGACCTCGAGCAGCTGATCTCCGACTACGGCGCTCTGGCCCCGGGCAAGGAAGAGAAGACCTCCAAGGACGAGCTCAAGTACCGCGACATCGTGCGCGCCATGCAGTGGGCCCGCCACCTGCGCCGCCAGGAAGACGCCCGCTCCATGACCATGGCCGAGCTCATCGACAAGGCCCTCTTCGACGTCGTCAACCACGACGTGCAGGTGGACCAGATCGAGGAGGCCGTGAAGAAGGACGCCGAGATCGAGGACAAGCTCTCCACCAAGCGCTCCGACGACACTAAGCGCGTTCGCAAGGAAACCAAGGAAGAGAAGCCGGCCAAAGACGCCGCTTAAACCCGATGAAGCGGGAACTCGCCGAGGCCGCCAGGGACCTGGCCGCCTACATAAGGAACCTGGACGAGAACCTGGCCGAACCCCCGCGCGAGGGCGCCGTGAAGACGGCGCCCGTTCCGCTTCCGGCGGCGTCGGTGCCCCCGGAACAGGCAGCAGTCCCCCCCGCCACCACTATGACCAAAAAGCCGGCCGACATGGACGCCCTCGCGGCGCAGGTAAAAAGCTGCCGCAACTGCGGCCTCGGTAAATCCCGCCTGAACGCCGTTTTCGGCGTGGGCACCTACAAGGCCAAAGTGGTCTTCGTCGGAGAGGGGCCGGGCTTCCAGGAGGACCACCTGGGCGAGCCCTTCGTGGGCCGTTCCGGCCAGCTGCTCGACAAGATCCTGGAGGCCGTGCTGGGCCTCAAGCGCTCCGACGTCTATATCGCCAACATCGTGAAGTGCCATCCGATGAAGAACCCGGCCGACCCCGAATCCCACGGCAACGACCGCCCGCCCACGCCCGACGAGATCGCCGCCTGCCGGCCGTACCTCGACGAGCAGCTGCGCTTCATAAAGCCGGCCTGCATAGTCACGCTGGGCTCCGTGCCCACCAAGGTGCTGCTGAACACGGATAAGGGCATCTCGCTGGTGCGCGGCCGCGCCTACGACTATCCCGTTGAGATCGTCCCGGGCCGCCCCATCAAGGTCATCCCCACCTACCACCCCGCGGCCCTGCTCCGCAATCCCAACCTGAAGCGCGACACCTGGGAAGACATGAAGATGCTCAAGGCGTTCCTGGAAACTGGTAAAATTGCTTAAGCGCAGCGTTTTGCGGCCGCCGTTATGCTGGCTGAACTTTCTTTCCCCATACCGCTGAGGCGGACCTTCTATTACCTGCTGCCCGACGAGCTTGAGCTCAGGGCGGCCCCCGGCCTGCGCGCCGTGGCGCCGCTGGGCAAGCGCGCCGCTGCAGTGGGGATGATCTTGCGCGTGTTGCCGGAGAAGGACGCGGACCTGACCAGGTTCAAGGAGCTCAAGTCGGTGACGCGGCTGCTTGACGACGAACCGCTGTTTCCCGAGGACGCGCCGGCGCTCGCCGCTTGGATGGCCGCGCGCTGGGGCTCGCCGCGCGGGCTCTGTCTAGGCGCCTTCTACTCGCACGCCCCCCAGGAGGACCCGGCCCTCCCCGCCCCTCCGCAGCCCGGCCTGGCCGCCCCGCCCCCGAAGCTGCCGGAGCTGAAGAAATTCCTGGAGGCCCTCTCCGAACGGAAAGACGGCGCTTACCTGCTGCGCCTGGCGCCGCTGGAGCGGCGCGAGGCCGTTTACCCCGCCGTCTTCGCCGCCGCCCTCGCGGAGGAGGCCGCGCAGGGGCTGCTGCTGGTGCCTGACTTGAACTATATCCCCGCCCTGCAGGCCGCGCTGGAGCCGGTTTTCCCCGGCCGCGTCGGCAGCTGGCACGCCCGCCTGACGCCCAAGAAGCGCGCTGAGGCCTGGGCAGGAGCCCGCTCCGGCCGTTTCAAGGTCACCATCGCCACCCGCACCGGCGTCTTCCTGCCCTTCAAAAACCTTTCCCTCGCGCTCCTCGACGGCGAGCACGAGGAGGTTTACAGGCAGGAGGAGGCCGAGCCCTTCTACCAGACCCGCGAGGTGCTGCTGCGCCGCACGCAGGCCCTCGGAGCCCGCGCCGTGCTGGCCAGCCCCTGCCCCACCATAGAGTCCTGGGGCGCCGCCGCCGCCGGCGGTTTGAAGCGCTTCGACGCGGTGCCGGCGGCCAGGCTGGCCGGCCCCGGCCCCGACGTGCGGGTGCTGGACATGACCCAGTATCCCGGCGATATCCTGGCCCGCCCCCTGGCGGACGCCCTCCGCCGCGCCGTGGCCGACGGCGGGCAGGCGCTGGTGATAGCGGGGCGTAAGGGCTATGCCTCCCGCCTGTTCTGCGCCCATTGCGGCTGGATGCCGCGCTGCAAGGACTGCGGCCCCGGCCTTACGCTGCTAAAGACCGCGGCCGCGGCCCCGGTCCTGCTCTGCCGCCGCTGCGGCAAGCGCGAGCCCAAGCCGGAGCTCTGCCCCTCCTGCGGCGGGCGGGTTTTCCGCGATTACGGCGCCGGCACGCAGAAGACCCAGGAGGCCCTGTCCAAACTGCTGCCGGGCACGAAGATAGCCCGCTTCGACGGCGACGTGCTGCGCGGCTCGCTGAAGGCCATGCAGGCCGAGCTGGACAGCTTTTCCAAGGGCGACGCCGATGTGCTGGTGGGCACCCGCATCGCGCTGCGCGAACTGGGCGCCCCCCGCCTCAAGCTGGCCGCCTTCATCGACGCCGATTCCGACCTGTCCAGCGCGGACTTCCGGGCCTCAGAGAAGGCTTACCGCTCTTTTTACGGGGCCTGGCGTCTGCTGGGCGCCGGGGGCGAGCTTTTTATACAGACGCGGGAGTCGGGCCATTACGTCTTTTCCCGACTGACGGAGATGGATTACCCGTCGTTCGCCGACGGGGAGCTGGCCGCCCGCAAGGACTTCTTCTACCCCCCGTTCTCTCACATCGTGAAGGCGCGCTTTGCCTCCTTCGACCGGCGCGGGGTCGAGGCCGCCGGGTCCGACCTGCTGAAGGCCCTGGCCTTCCTTGGCTCCGACGGGGAGATCCTCGGGCCCGTGACGCCTCCCGGCCAGGAGAAGAAGAGGTTCTGCAGCGAGTATTACCTGGTCAAGGCCGCTTCTGAAAAGACGGCCGCCCGCTGCCTGGCCGCAGCCCAGGCCCTCCCGCAGCGCCCAGGCGTTAAGTATTTCCTCGAGGCCGATCCGCACGGCTTCCAGTAGCGGCGCTCTCTTGGCCGTCAGGTCCGGGGGCCAAAGCCGCCTTTAAATTAATATAATTAACTGTTATGAACACAGATGAGCTCCTGAAGGACATCACGCGCGGCGCGGTAGACGTGGTCAGCCGGGAAGACCTGGCCAAGAAGCTGGCCTCCGGCAAGCGGCTGCGCATCAAGTTCGGCGCGGATCCCTCAAGCCCGGACCTGCACCTCGGCCACAGCGTCGTGATGAGCAAGCTGCGCCAATTCCAGGACCTCGGCCACACGGCCGTCCTTATCATAGGCGATTTTACCGCTCAGGTGGGCGACCCTTCGGGGCGCGACCTGACCCGCCCGGTACTGGACCACGAAACGGTGGCCAAGAACGCTAAGACCTACACCGAGCAGGCCTTCAAGGTCCTGGACAAGGACAAGACGGAGATCCGGTTCAACAGCGAGTGGCTCAAGCCGTTCTTCGCCAGCCCCGCCGTGGGCGTATCCGACTTTGTCAACATCGCCAAGAGCGTCACCATCTCGCGCCTGCTGGAGCGCGAGGATTTCCGCGCCAGGATGAAAGCCGAAACCCCCATCAGCCTGCTGGAGATCCTGTACCCTATCCTGCAGGGCTACGACTCCGTGGCGGTCAAGGCCGACGTGGAGCTGGGCGGGCAGGATCAGATCTTCAACCTGCTGATGGGCCGCGACCTGCAGAAGCTGAACGCCCAGGAGCCGCAGGCCGTCATGACGATGCCGCTGCTGGTGGGCACGGACGGCGAGAAGAAGATGTCCAAGTCCTACGGCAATTACGTGGGCCTCAACGACCTGCCCAACGACATGTTCGGCAAGGTGATGTCGGTCTCCGACGCGCTGATGTATTCCTACTACGAGCTGCTGACCGCCGAGGACCTGGCCGCCGTGAAGGCGGAGCACCCGATGGAGGCCAAGAAGCGCCTGGCGGGCCTGATCACCGCCCGCTTCCACGACGCCGAGCAGGCGGCGGCCGCGAGGGGCCACTTCGAGCAGGTGTTCTCCCGCAAGGAGCTGCCGGCCGAGATGGAGACCTACCGCGCCGAGAAGCCAGGCAAACTTTCCTATCTGCTGGTGGCGGCGGGCCTGGTCAAGGGCATGAACGAGGCCAGGCGCCTCATCGCCCAGGGGGCGGTGCGCCTGGACGGAGAGAAGGTCGCCGAGGATATCCAGTTCGAACCCAGGAACTGCGTGCTCCAGGTCGGCCGCAGGCAGTTCCGGAAAATAGAAAAGTGAGGCGGCATGCCGATATTACCCATACTTGAAGGTCTCCTCCTCAGCCTGCTGCTCGCGGCCCCGGCCGCGGCGCAGGACTACAAGGAAGTCTCTGAGGACGATTACAAACAGATGATGGAGCAGGCCATGAAGTCCGGCACCTACTCCCAGGCCCAATCACAGGCCTGGGACGCCCGCCTGAAGGTGGTCTCCGGCACCGTCCTTGTTAAGACCGTGGACAGCGAAGACTGGATCAAGGTGACCGGCGAGGTCCCGCTGGAACCCAACGACGGGGTTAAAACTTCGGCGGACGGCCTGGCAGAGGTCTACATCGACGACAAGGGCGTGATCTCCCTGAACCGCAGCACCGAGTTGGAGATCTCCTCGCTGGACCAGGAGGACTCGGTCCTTTCTCTGGCGTTCGGTTCGCTGGTGGCCAAGATCAGGCATTTCCTCAACGACAAGCAGAAGTTCCAGGTGCGCACTCCCACCGCGGTCTGCGCTATCCGCGGCACCGAGTTCGCCGTGGAGTATTCGCAGATGAGCAAAGAGTCGGGCGTGGGCGTGTTCGACGAAGGCCGTGTCGCGGTGACGCAGTCCGACGACTCCGGGCCTACGGGGCAGGAATACCTGCTGGAGAAGAACACCGAGGTCATGTTCAATCCCTCGCAGAAGCGCTACCGCACCGTGCCGCTGTCGCGCATGGGGCGCCACCGCGGCGTGCTGACCGGGGTGCGCAAGCGCCTGCTGGCGCTGAAGGGCTGGAAGCCCCGTTCTTCCTCCCGCCGGGCCGAGCTGCGCGCCCTGGCACTGAAGCGCAAGGTCATGCGCAAAGATCTCGACAGCGGCAGGCCCGCGCCCAAGAAGAAGCTGCGCGGGGCCGTTAAGAAGCGCGCCGCCGCCAAAGCTAAGGGCAAACGCCAGGTGCGCCCCGCCTCCGACGAATGAGGCTGTTCGTCGCTTCCTCTTTCGAGCCCGCCTTTACGGCGGGCCTGAAGGCGGCCGCGGACTACGCGCGGATCGCGGCCCCCAAGGGCGCCGTGAAATGGGTGGAGCCCGGGAATTTTCACCTGACCTACGCCTTTCTGGGCGACCTGGGGCAGGAGGGCGCCGAGACCGCCAAAAGCGGGATAGAAGCGGGGCTGGCGGGGCTAAAGCCCTTTACGCTGGCGATGGGCGGCTTCGGGGTCTTTCCCTCGGCGCGCCGGCCGCAGGTGCTGTGGGTGGGTATCGGAGAAGGCGCGCCTCTGCTGCGGGAGCTGGCGGCCAGGTTGGGCGCCGGCCTGGCGGCGGCGGGGCTGAACTTCGAGAACCGGTTCGAGCCGCACATCACGATAGGGCGGGTGAAGGACAGCCTGCCCGAGAGCTACCTGCGGCGCTTCGCGGATTATGTGCCGGCCCGGCGGACGGTCAGCCGGGTGGCCTCGGTAGAGCTGATGGAGAGTGTGCTGACTCCTGAAGGCCCTGTTTACAGGCAGGTAGTTTCCTGCCCCCTCTTATGAGGAAAATTAAAACCATAGCTATAACCGCCGCGCTGCTTTTCTGCGCGCTGTCGCTTTATTTTTTCTGGCCGGGCCGCCCGGTTAAGGTCTCCATCCCGGAAGGCGCCGGCGCCGGCAAGGTGGCGGCCGCGCTCAAGGCGCAGGACGTCATACTCAGTTCCACCTGGTTCCGCGTGCTGGTGAAGCTGACCGGCACCGGAAAGAAGCTGATGCCGGGAGAGTATGCCCTGCGCGAGCGCATGTCCGCGGAGGAGGCGCTGTGGAAGATGACGCACAGCACCTACGTCAGCAGCATCCGCATCGTCCTGCCGGAGGGCTGGCGCATGGAGCAGGTCGCCGAGCGCCTGGAGGCCAACGGGGTCACTCCGGGGGATAAGTTCCTCGCGCTGGCGCGGGAGCAGAAACTGGAGGGATATTTGTTCCCCTCCACCTACAACCTGAAGAAAAATATGCCTCCCCAGGAAGTAATTAATTTGCTAAAATTGGAATTCGACAGGCAGATACTGCCTTTGTTCTCTAAAGGTTTCCCTGAAAAGCTGGACGCGCGCAAAGTTGTGATCATCGCCTCCATAGTGGAGCGTGAGGCCATGGACGACAGCGAACGGCCCCTGATAGCGGCGGTTTATACCAATCGCTACCGCAGGGGGATGCCGCTCGAGGCGGACCCGACCACGCAGTACGCCCTGGGCTATAACCAGTCTTACGGCTGGTGGAAGAAGGCCCTGACCTATAAGGACCTGAAGTTCAAGTCGCCGTATAACACCTACGTGGTGGGCGGCCTGCCGCCGGGTCCCATCTGCAATCCGGGCTACAATTCCATCGCCGCAGCCCTGGAGCCGGCCAACCTGGACGCGCTGTACTTCGTCGCGGACAGGAAAGGGAAGCACATTTTCAACGCCAACTTCGAAGAGCACAAGAAAGCCAAGCGCCGCGTTGAAGCGTTAGCCAAGGAAAGTTCCCAACCCCGGTAATCACGGGAGTGTAGCTCAGTTTTTGGGCGTGTAGCTCAGTCGGGAGAGCGCCCGCAGGGCGCTGGCGGCCAGCAGGCCGCCGAGCCCGAAGTGAGCAACGAGGAGGTCGCAGGTTCGATCCCTCGAAGTCAGTTAAACAGTTTTGGGCGTGTAGCTCAGTTGGGAGAGCGCCTCGTTCGCAACGAGGAGGTCGCAGGTTCGATCCCTGTCACGTCCACCAATTTAAAACCCCCGCAAGGGGGTTTTAAATTGG
Organism: Elusimicrobiales bacterium; assembly: GCA_028688015.1. Classification (GTDB taxonomy): domain Bacteria; phylum Elusimicrobiota; class Elusimicrobia; order Elusimicrobiales; family UBA9959; genus UBA9959. Next base: position 362,818 of record JAQTZB010000001.1, read on the forward strand.
TAACGCTGGCGAAATTGGCCGGTGGCTTGCGTTGCGAACGAGGCGCAGGAGCCAGCAGGCTCCGAGGACGAGTGAGCAACGAGGAGTGGGCTTTGCATCTCGCGTCGCCTCGGACACCGCAGTGCTCGCAGGTCCGACCCGCGCTGACTGGGTTCGCGGGGCCTGCCGTGGGCCCGGAACGCAAAACGCGCTCGGCCACACCGTGGCCTCGCTCATCATTCGCCCTCCGCGCTATGCAAGCGTCGGGCTCATGAAGGTTTTGCTAACCCGGTCCCACGGCACCCGCTCCAGGTTTTATGCTTTCTTCTCAAGTCCGCCTTTCCCTTGTATTCCCCCCTATAATTTGTAAAAATCTAATAGGTCACGAAGTAAAATACGACGGCCGAGGGGCAGGAGAATTTATGTCCGATTATTTCCCGCTGAAAGCGCAAACCCGCTACGAATACAAATTCACCAGCACCGAGTTCGAAGGCGCCGCCAAGGTCTTCATCGATATCCTCGAGGTCAAGAAAAAGGGCGCCAAGACCGTGGCTCAGGCCAGGATGATCTTCGAACTGCGCGACTCCCATACCACCGCGTACACCATCACCCGCGACGCCAAGTGGCTCACCACCGCCGACGGGGTCATCATAGGCGGCCGGCGCGAGTTCCCCCTGCCCGCCAAGGAAGGCTCCAAGTGGGACGAGTATCCCGACGCCAGCGAGGTGGTTTCCCTCTCCGACAAGGTTTCCATCAAGGCCGGCAAGTTCGCCAAGTGCATGAAGATCGTGACCATGCTCGCCGGCGGCGACTCCGGCAAGTCCGTGCGTTATTACGCTCCCGGCGTGGGCTATATCCTCGAGGAGTACAACGGAGAGGATAAGACCTGCGAACTGGAACTGCTTGCCGTGACCAAGGTGCCGGAAGAGAAGAAGAAGACCCGCAAATAGGCGGCCCCGTTTTACCGCACTTCACAGAGGCAACAACAATGGCGCTTACCACCATAAAAGATCTCCTGGACAGCGCCGCCCCCTTCAGCGGGGCGGTAGCGCGCGGCTGGATAAAGACCCGGCGCGACTCTAAGGTGATGTCCTTCGCCGAGCTCAATGACGGCTCCTGCCGCGGGAGCCTGCAGGTGATCTTCGCCCCGGACATGGGCGACTTCTCCGCCGTGCTGCCCCAGCTGGTGACCGGAGCCGCCGTGGAGATCAAGGGCGACCTGGTGGCCTCTCCCGCCGCCGGCCAGAAATACGAGCTGCAGGCCAAGGAAGTGAAGATCTACGGCGGCTGCGACCCGGAGAAATTCCCGATCCAGAAGAAGAAGACCTCCGACGAGTTCCTGCGCACCGTGGCGCACCTGCGCCCCCGCACCAACAAGTACGCGGCCATGCTGCGCATCCGCGCCGAGCTGGCGTACTCCGTCCATAAGTATTTTCACGACAACGGCTTTTTCTACGTCCACACCCCCATCATCACGGCCTCCGACGGCGAAGGCGCCGGGCAAATGTTCACGGCGACCACGCTGGACCTGGCCAAGCCCGAGGCGCTGCCCCGGAACGACAAGGGCGGGGTGGATTTTTCCAAGGAGCTGCTTGGCAAAAAGACCTACCTGACTGTGAGCGGCCAGCTGGAAGGCGAAAGCCTGGCCACCGCGCTGGGCAAGATCTACACCTTCGGTCCCACGTTCCGGGCCGAGAACTCCAACACCTACCGCCACGCCTCGGAATTCTGGATGATAGAGCCGGAGATGGCCTTCTACGAGCTGCAGGACGATATGGAGCTGGCCGAGGATTTCATCAAGTCCATCACCAAGAGCGTAATGGAGAAATGCCCCGCCGACCTGGAGCTGTTCGCCAAGTTCGTCGAGCCGGCGCTGATGGATAACCTGAAGAACATCACCGGGAACAAGTTCGAGCGGCTCGCTTACACCGACGCCGTCAAGCTGCTCGAGCCCGTCAACGACCGCTTCGACGTCAAAGTCAGCTGGGGCGTGGACCTGGCGAGCGAGCACGAGCGTTTCCTGGTGGAACATTATTTCAAGAAGCCTGTCATCCTTTACAACAAGCCCAAGGAAGCCGCCGCCTTCTACATGAAGCTCAACGACGACGGCAAGACCGTGCGCGGCATGGACGTACTGGTACCCCGCATCGGCGAGGTCATCGGCGGCAGCGAGCGCGAGAACCGCCTGGACGTGCTTGAGAAGAAGATGGCCGACGCCGGGATAGACCCGCTGCCCTACTGGTGGTACCTGGACCTGCGCCGCTTCGGCTCGGTGCCCCACTCCGGCTTCGGCCTTGGCTTCGAGCGCATGATGATGCTGGTGACCGGCATCGCAAATATCCGCGACGTGACCGCCTTCCCCCGCGTGCCGGGCTTCGCCGAGTTCTAGCCCGGACGGGCGCAAAAAAAGGCCGGGAGGAATCCCGGCCTTTTTCTTTAGGCGCTTGCGCGCTAAAGCTGCGTGCCCTTCAGGTAGTCCTCCAGGCCGCGCGCGATCTTGTAATTTTCCCCGTAATCGCACATCAGCGTGGGCAGCAGCGGCCCCGAAGTTATCCTGACCAGCGTCGGGGCGCCCGGCCTTTTCTCCAGGCGCACTTTGACGGAGTTGCCGAAAGTGGTGAAGTTGAACTTTGAGCGCGCCGCGGCCCTTCCCGCTTCCGCGTCGTTCTCCGTCAGGTCGAAGCCGCGCACTTTTTGCAGGTAATGAGTCACGGCGGCGAAGAGCCGGGCATATTCCAGCCCGCTCTCGAATTCGCGGGCCTGCTTGGTGGAGTAGAGGTCCCGCCCCTTCTCGCCGCCGGCCGCCCGCCGGACCTTCACTATCTGCGCCGTTCCCAGCACGGCGGCCATCGTGAGCCCGAACAGCAGGCCCGAAGAGATCGCGTTGATCAGGGCCTCCCGGAAGGGCATCAGCGTGAGGTCCGCGAAAAGCATGCCCAGGAAGAACAGGACCCCTGTCATGAAAAATATTTTAAAGTAGGTTTTCAGCATCTTGCCTCCGTGGGTTATTCTATTAAATTAGGCGGCGCGCCGGCGCGCGAGCGAGGCCGCCACTCCCAGCGCAGCCAGGGCGGAGAAGAGCCAGACCGCCAGGCCGAAGGCGCGCTCCAGCCCGCCCACGTTCTCCGGCCCCAGCTTTATCCTCCCGATGAAGACGGAGAACAGCAGCGTCACCACGGCCATGCTGAACATCTGCCCCGTCACGCGCATGGTGGCCAGGGTCGCCGAGGCCACGCTGTAATAGCGTTTCTGCACCGACCCCATGACGGCGTTGGTGTTGGGCGAGGCGAACAGCGCCAGGCCTAGCCCCAGCAGGGAGAGCCCGGAGATGATGCGCCAGAGCGGCAGGCCGGCGGAGGGCTCGGCGAAGAACAGCAGGGCCGCCGCGGTCAGGGCCATCCCCAGCGAGGCTATGACGCCCGGGTCGTGCCGGTCGGAAAGCCGGCCCGCCCACGGAGAGAAGGCCACCATGAAAAGCGGCTGGAAGACCAGCACCAGGCCGGCCTTGCCCGGCGTGAGCCCGGCGGCGTACTGCAGGTGCAGGCTCAGCAGGAAGCCGGCCGCGAAGGTAGCGCTGTAGCTCAGCAAAGCGGCGAGGTTGGAGAACGCGAAAACCCTGTTCTCCAGGAACAAGCCGGCGTTAAGCACCGGGTGCGCGACCTTGGTCTCCCGCCACAGGAAAAGGGCGAGGGCGGCCGCCCCGGCGGCGGCGAAGGCCTTCCCCCCTGGCGCCGTTATCGAAGAAAGCCCGTACATCAGGGCGGCCAGCGAGGCCGCGTAAAGCAGGGCGCCGGCGATATCGAACTTTTCTCCCTCGGCCCCCTTCCATTCGGCCCCGGCCAGGCCTCGCCGGACGAGGAACAGCACCAGCAGCCCCAGCGGCACGTTCAGCAGGAAGATGAGCCTCCACGAAGCGTGCTGCACCAGCAGGCCTCCGAGCGGCGGGCCCAGGGAGAGCCCCGTGTACACGGCGGCCGAGACCCAGCCCAAAGCCTTGCCCCGCTTCTCCGGCGGGAACACGGAGGTCAGGATGGCTACGGAGGTGCCGAAGATCATGGAAGAGCCCAGCCCCTGCAGGGCGCGCGCGGCGAGCAGCTGCGCCGCGCTGCCTGCCAGGCCGCAGAGCAGCGAGGCCGCCGTGAAGACCACGAAGCCGGCCGTGAAGACCTTTTTGCGGCCGAACAGGTCCGCGGCCCGGCCCATCGGTACCAGCAGCGCCGCCGAGGCCAGCAGGAAGGAGAGCGAGACCCAGCCCAGCGCCAGGGCGTCCAGCCCCAGCTCCGGGGCCATGGCCGGCAGGGCCACGTTTATCGACGAGAGGGTGAAAGGGGTGGAGAAGGAGGCCAGCACCGTTATCAGGAGCACAGTGTTCGGGTTGACCATGGGTATATTCTATAATTTCTATAACCGGAGGTTTTATGGAACGCGAACAAGCGCTGCAGCTGCTGAAAACCCACGTCAAGAGCGAGAACATGATCAAGCATTGCCTCGCCTCCGAGGCCGTGATGCGCTCCCTGGCCGCCCGGCTGGGCGGCGACCCGGAGCTCTGGGGCCTGGCCGGCCTGCTGCACGACATAGACGTAGAGCTGACTGCTGGAGACCTGGCGCGCCACACCCACGAGGCGGTGCGCATCCTGCAGGCGCACGGCCTGCCTGAAAACCTAGTCGAGGCTGTCAAACTCCACAACGAGGCGGCCCATCCGGGCAGAAAGCGCTCCGAGCTCTTCCACCGGGCGCTCGCCGCCGCCGAGACCGTGACCGGGCTGATCACCGCCACCGCGCTGGTTTACCCCGACCGCAAGCTGGCCAGCGTCAAGGCCTCTTCCGTGACCAAGCGGATGAAGGATAAGCGCTTCGCGGCCTCGGTGGACCGCGGGATCATCATGGAATGCGAGACGATAGGCCTGAAGCTGGAAGAGTTCGTGGACCTTTCTCTGGGGGCGATGCGTGCTATTTCCGGAGACCTGGGGTTATAGGAGCCGCTGCTTGGGTACGGACTGTTTTCCCAGGACCTTCCGTATTTCCGCCTGCAATTTCTGCGCTTCATAGGGCTTGGGTACCAGTCCCGCCAGCTCTTGCCCCAGCTTCCTGCGGTGTATCTCGAACGAATCCAGCGCGGTGAAGGCGATTATCGGTATCCGTGCCGCGCCCGGAACCGACCGCAGGGCCGCTATCGCTTCTTCCGGCTTCATGTCGGGCAGGAGCAGGTCGAGCAGGATGAGGTCCGGCGCCTGCTTTTCCGCCGCTGCCGCCCCGCCGGCGGCGGTCAGCGAGGAATCCACCTCGAACCCCTGCTTTTTTAACCGCAGTTTTACCAGCTCGATGTGCTGCGGTTCATCGTCGATTATGAGTATCTTGGTCATGTAGGGCTCCGTGCATATTCCCGATCTTACCGGCAAGTCCCTGCTCGTCCGTAAAATCATCCGGATAGAACAGGCCGGATAGATGGTTTATTCCTTCTCCGGGCGGCAGGCTGAAAAGTTCGCACAGCCCGCGGTCTATTCTGGCGCACACTTTTGCGAACTCTGCCATGCTGGAATTCGGCAGGAACAGGACATAATCCAAGCCGCGGTTCTTGATGATGGCGTGACAGTTACGCAGGCTGGCTCTCAGGAAACTTTCCACAGCCGCGCCGGGGGATACTTCCCCGGAGGGCACGGGCAGGTCCTGCGGCAGCGTCAATCTCAGCGCGCAGAATTTGTGCTTGCCGGCCGCCAGCGTTATCTCCCGTCCGGCCAGCAAGGCCAGAGCGCCCTCAAAAGACAGCTCCGGCAGTAGCACCAGGAATTTGCAGCCCTTCCCCGGTTCGCTTTCGGCCCAGATGCGCCCCCGGTGCATTTCGACAAGCCCCCGGCTTATGGCGAGGCCCAGCCCCGTGCCCTTTATGGGTCCGCCACCCAGTTGTGTGAACTTGCCGAAAAGCTTGGGCAGGTCTTCAGGGGCTATTCCCGGACCGCTGTTCTCTACGCAGAACAGGGCTTCCCCCTCCCAGGGCCTGAGCGACAATTGCAGCCGCCCGCCAGGGGGCGTGAATTTGAGCGCATTGGAGACCAAGTTTATCAGCACTTCGCGCAGCTTGTCCTGGTCGCACCAGGTCAAGATCGGGGAGGCCGGCAGTTCGGTGCTTAACTGCACTTTGCGCTCGGCGGCCTGGTGGGTGTAATCGGCGGCGGTGGAGGCCAGCATCTGGCCCAGGTCGGTCTGGGCCATGTCCATCGGCATCACCCCGGCCTCTATCTTGGTTATGTCCATTACCGCGTCGATAAGACGGTTGAGCCGCGCCACATTTTCCAGGCCCATTTTGAGTATTTCTTTCTGTTTTGCGGTCGCCTCTCCCGCTGTCCCGTCATAGACCAGCTCGATGGATTCTTTTACTACGGTAAGCGGCGAACGGAGTTCGTGCGACACCCTGGAAACCAGCTCGTCCCTGGTCCGCTCCAGCAGCTGCAGGGTCGTCATGTCGCGCAGCATGACCAGGCGGCAGTTCTCGTTGTCCCAGTTGATCTCGACCGCCCTTATCTCCACCGGGATGGTTTTCCCGCCGAACCCCTGTATCTCGGTCTTCAGCGCTTTATCCGTGTCGCTTTCTATATTGAAATGCCGGTTGAGAAGCTCGGCCCGGGTGCGGCCCAGCAGGCGCTCCATACCGCGGTTGACGAAGGCGGTGCTCCCGTCCTTGCGCAATACCAGGAAGCCGTCAGGAATGGTCTCGAGGATGTGCCGCAGCCTGGATTCGCGCCGCCGCATCTGGGCTTCTATCTTGGCCCGCTCGATGGAGTATTTTATGGAGTAGGACAGCCAGTCCCGGTTCAGTTTCCCTTTCACGAGGTAGTCCTGCGCCCCCCGCTGTATCAGGTTCACGCCCAGGTGCTCCTCGTAGAAGCCGGTCATCACTATTATCGCCCTGTCCTGGAACAAGAGCTTGGCCCTGACCAGCGTGTCTGGTCCGTAGGAGTCCGGCAGGTTCAGGTCCAACAGCACTACGTCGGCGCGCTCGGCGGCGTCTGCGGCCCCGGCTTTAGCCAGGCTGTCGGCCATGCGCAGCGCGAAGGAATTGTCCGGCAGGCCGCGGAAGAGGTCCGCCACGATCTGTGCGTCGTACTCGTTGTCTTCGACCAGGAGGACCTTTATCAGGTCGGTTTTTTCAGCCATGGGAAAAAGACCGCTGCCCGCCCGGTTCTCCGGCGCGGCGCTAAAAAAAAATATGAAATACCCTTTACCCCTGCTGAAAGTAGGTTAATAAATATAGCGAGGCTGGTCAACTGCCGGCCCTGTGACAACGGATACACAAAAAAAGACCGCCGGTTTCCCGGCGGTCTTTCTAACGGAGCGGCCTGCCTTACTGGAAGAAGTACATGCCGACCGCGTAATTGTAGGTGATGTCGCCGGAGGTGAAGGGCTTCTCCAGCTTCTCCACGCGCGCGCCGATGAACTCTTTCTTGTTCTCGGCCAGGAACTTCTTGTAGTCCTCGAGCTTGGCCTGGATGCCCGCCTCGTCGGCCGCCAGCTTGGCCTTGTAGCCGAGCAGCTTGCCGATATAGACCAGCGAGAAGGAGGCGTCCTTCTCCACGATGGTGACGCGGCCCTCGAGCAGGTCGAAGGCGATGTCGTCGCCGTGCTTCATCTGGCGCAGCTGGACCTCGTGGTCCGCGTTCTCATCGGCGTCCGTCAGGTAATACACGTTGAAGGTGGGGCGGAAGGCCTCGTGCTTGATCATGAAGCCGGCTATCGGGGTCATGCTCCGTTTCTCCAGGGCCTCGAACAGCATGTGCTGCTCTTTCTTCATGGCGTCGGCGCTGAGCGGGTCGTAGTTCATGTCGTCGGCCAGGAACATGCGGATCACTTTGCCGGCGGCGGACTCGTATTTGAGGATGCCGAGCTCGTACTTATACTCGGTGGAGACGACTTTCATCCCGAACTTCTCCAGGATCGGGGTCCAGAACGCGATGAATTCCTTGAATTCGGCTTCGGTTTTGGCGTGGCTGAGCAGCTGGCTCTTGGAGGCGGTGGCGAGGAAGTGGAGCTTGGTGATGTCGCCGGTGACCTGGCCGCATTTGCCGTCAGCGTCCTGCTGCAGGACCGGGGCGGGGAGCTCTATCTTAAGCGCCTGCACGTCGGCGGCGGAAACGGTGTTCAACTCGGCCGCGTTGAGCGCAGAAACGCTGAACAGGGCGGCCGCTGCAAAGGCTAATTTTTTCATCTATCTTCCTCCTGAATCGCTATAGCTACTGTTTTAATTCTACACTTTTCCCGTCGTGGAACCAAAGGTCCAAAGGCCGTGAGCTGCCTGGGCCATAAGGCCTATGACTTTAGTCAACCAGGCCGCGCTTCCAGTCCTTCTGCTCGCGCCATTTGCCGAAAGCTTTCCCCCGCGACTCCATGCCGCAGATGAACTTTTCCATGCGCCGGCTGATCGTCGCGCCTGGTTCCGAGGCGAGCGGGGTGCCGGGCAGCGGCATGAAGGCGTGGGTGTGGATCATAGCGCCCTGCGCGGCCAGGCGCTCTATCATGGCCATCGAGGCGTCCTCGTCCGCTGCGGTCTCACCCGGCAGGCCCAGGATAAAATCCATGTAGGGCGTGATCTTGAACTCGCGGCACAGGCGGGCGGCGTTGAGGATCTCTTCCGGGCCGTGGCCGCGGCGCACCGCCTTCAGGGCGCGGAGGCTGGCGGTCTGGGCGCCGATGACCAGCCGTCGGTTGGCGGCGTAGCGCTTGACCAGCGCCAGGGTTTCGGGCGTCACGTGCTCCGGGCGCACCTCGGACGGGAAGGACCCGACGTAGATGCGCCCCTCCTTGCCCCTGGCCAGCGCGTCGGCCTCGCGCATGAACTCCTCCAGCGCCGGCAGGTTCAGCGCCTTGCCGTCGTGGGAGCCGTAGGCGAAGGCGTCGGGGGTGATGAAGCGTATCTCGGAGTGCCCGTGCGCGAGCATGGCTTCCATCGCGCGCAGGATGGCGGGCAGGGGCCGGTGCCGCGGCTTCGCGCCGAAGATATAGGAAGTCTGACAGTAAGTGCAGGCGAAGGGGCAGCCGCGCGTTATCTCGATGGGCCCGTACAAGCCGTAGGCCTTCGAGAACGGAGGGCAGGCGGCCAGGTCCGCCGGCGTCCCGCGGATAACGCCCGGGCGCGGCGGCTTGCGCTCCCCCAGCGAGCGCAGCAGGGCCGTCAGGGCCCGCTCACCCTCGCCGGTTATCACGTAGTCGAAGCCTGCTGCCAGGGTTTCGGAAGGGGCGGCCGTGGGATGGGGGCCGCCCGCTATGAAGACAGTGTCAGGGGAGAGCGCTTTGAGTTTCTTGACCAGCGCGGAGGCGGCGCCCAGCTGGCAGCTGAAGAGAGAAAAGGCCGCGACGGAAACCGCCCCGTGGCGGGAGCGCAGCGCCAGGGTCAGCTCCGCCGGTGTGGCCGGGAAGACGGCCCGCAGGCCGGGGCCGTAACTCTCCAGCGCGCCGGCGAGCACGTTGACGCTCCAGCGGTTCTGCGCCGGGTAGTAGAAGGCGAGATTAATCATCCGCCGGTTCCGGCGCGGGGGCCGGCGCGGGGGCCAGCAGGAAGTTATAAGCCCGCGCCAGGGCCAGGCTCAGCCAGGGCAGGAAGACCAGGCTTTTCAGCGCGGCGGCCGCCACCGTCCAGGGCTTGAGGTCCAGGGCGGCGGCCGGGCTCTTCATGGGCCCGCTGACCAGGAAGACGTCGGGCACTATGAAGTTGACCAGCCCGGCCAGCAGGAAGACCGGGAAAAGCCGGGTTTTCCAGCCCTGCGTCAGGGCGGCGCTGGCGTCGAAAGATTCTTTTACTCCCGTGCGCCGGTCCACTACCACGTACTCGCTGAAAGCGTAAGTCAGGTAGATCACCAGGCCGGGGATTATCAGCAGCAGCGTGCCGGCCGCCGTGCCCAGGCCCAGCAGCACGCTGACGGCCAGCGCGCGGTGGTAGACCGGGAAAGCGCTGAAGAGGTCGGCGAAGCCCGCGCCGCCGCGGACCAGCTTGATGTAGACCAGGTTCGCGCCCAGCGTCAGCGGGGTCGCGACAAAGAACATGTAAGGGAGCGCGTAGAGGAAGGAATGCGTGCGGTGAATGATGTAGAAGGTCCCGGCGGAAACCAGCGCCTGCGCCAGCACCACGGGTATGATCAGCGGCAGGCCGTTGAAATAATCGTCCCAGGCGGCCGTGAACCAGCGAAAGGCCGCTTTGTCCTTTTCAAGTTCGTCCACGGGCCTCCTCGTAAAGGGCCCTGGCCCTGTAAGAACTGCGCACCAGCGGCCCCGAGAGCACGGCTTTGAAGCCGGCCGCGCGGGCTTTTTCCCCCCAGCGGGAGAACTCTTCCTCGGTGTAATATTTCGCCACCGGGCGGTGGGCCTTGGACGGCGCCAGGTACTGCCCCAGCGTCAGCAGGTCGCAGCCGGTCGCGGCCAGGTCGCCGAGGGCCCGCTCCAGCTCTTCCGGCTTTTCTCCGAGCCCCAGCATCAGGCCGGACTTGGTGAGGGTCTGCGGCCGCAGTTTCCTGGAATTGGAGAGCACCGCCAGCGAGCGCGCGTAATCTGCCCCGGCCCGCGCCCCGGAGTAGAGCCCGGAGACCATCTCCAGATTGTGGCCCAGCACGTCGGGGCCTGAGGCCAGCACGGCTTCCAGAGCCTTCCGGTCCCCCTGGAGGTCCGGGATCAGCGGCTCGGTGCGGATGCCCGGCGAGAGCTCCTTTATCAGGCGGGTGGTCTCGGCGAAGTGCGCGGCCCCTCCGTCGGGCAGGTCGTCGCGGGTGGGCGAGGTGAAGACCACGTATCTGAGCTTCCACTTGGCGCAGAGCTCCGCTATGCGGCGCGGCTCCCCGGCGTCGGGCGGCAGCGGGTTGTCCTTCTTGACGGCGCAGAAGCCGCAGCGGCGGGTGCAGATGTCGCCCAGGATGAGGAAGGTGGCCTCGCCTTCCGAAAAACATTTCCCCTTGTTCGGGCAGCGGGCTTCGTCGCAGACGGTGTGCAGGGAGAGCCCGGCCAGCTGCGCCGCGGTGCCGGCGGCGGCGCTGCCCCGGAGGTCCGCCTTGTTGCGGCGGACCTCTTTCACTATCCAGTCCGGGAAGGAGGGCATTACTCGGTGATCTTCAGGCGCAGCTCTTTGAGCTGCCGGTCGTCTATCTTCGACGGGGCGTCGCTCATCAGGCAGGCGCCGCTGGTGGTCTTCGGGAACGCGATGACGTCGCGGATGGAGTCGGTGCCGCAGATGATGCCGATCAGGCGGTCGTAGCCGATGCCGATGCCGCCGTGGGGCGGGGCGCCGTAGTCCATGGCGTTGACGATCATGCCGAAGCGGGCCTGCACCTGCTCCTTGTCGTAGCCCATCAGGGCGAAGATCTTCTCCTGCATGGCGCGGCTGTGGTTGCGCACTGAGCCGCTTCCCAGCTCCACGCCGTTGAGCACCAGGTCGTACTGGGCCGAGCGGATATTGCCGGGGTCGGTTTCCAGCTTGTGGGCCTCTTCGGGCAGCGGGGCGGTGAACGGATTGTGGGTGAAGGTCCACGCGCCGGTCTCGGCGTCTTTCTCGAGCAGCGGGAAGTGGCGGACCCACAGGAAGGCGAGTTTCCTGAGCCTGGCCGGTTTCAGGCGGGCTATCAGCTCGTTGCGCAGGCCCCCGAGGCACGGTGCCGCCACAGAGGCTTTATCGGCGGCTATGAAGACGGCGTCGCCGTCTTTGACGGCGAGGCGCTCTTTGAGGGCCGCCTGCTCGGCGTCGCTGATGAACTTCAGCGTCGGTGACTCCCACTTGCCGTCTTTGAAGCGCAGCCAGACCAGGCCTTTCGCGCCGAGTTTCTTGACCAGCTCGGTCAGCTTGTCCATGTCGCCGCGGCTGAAGGCGGCCGCTCCCTCGCCTTTTATGGCGCGGACGACGCCGCCGTCGGCCAGCGCGCCGGAGAAGACCTTGAATTCAGAGGCTTTGAAAATGTCCGAGCACTCTTTGATCTCGAGCGCGTAGCGCAGGTCCGGCTTGTCTGAACCGTATTTAAGCATCACGTCGGAAAATTCCATCTCGGGGAAGGGGCCGGAGACTTCGTCCCCGACGAAGGCGAAGATATCCTTCATCATGCCTTCGACCACGCGGGCGACGTCCTGCTCGTCCACGAAGGACATTTCCAGGTCGATCTGGGTGTGCTCCGGCTGGCGGTCGGAGCGCAGTTCCTCGTCGCGGAAGTTGCGGGCCAGCTGGAAGTAGCGGTCCATGCCGCTCATCATCAGCACCTGTTTGAACTGCTGCGGGCTCTGGGGCAGGGCGTAGAACTCGCCGGGATTGTTGCGGGACGGCACCACGAAGTCCCGCGCGCCCTCGGGCGTGGAGCGGGTGAGCAGCGGGGTTTCCACTTCGTTGAAACCGAGGTTATAGAGGTAGTTGCGCACCACCTGCGAGAGGCGGCTGCGCAGGACCAGGTTGGCGGCCATGCGGGGGCGGCGCAGGTCGAGGAAGCGGTACTTGAGACGCGTTTCCTCTGTGACACCGGCGTGCTCGCCCAGGTCGAAAGGCAGCGGCAGCGCGGGATTGAGCAGCTCTATCGCCGAGGCTTCCACCTCTATCTCTCCCGTGGGCATATTCTTGTTGGCGTTGGCGCCCGGGCGCTGGCGGACTTTGCCGGTGACGCGCAGCACGTATTCGCTCTTAGCCTCTTCGGCGGCTTTGAAGACGGGGCTGTCGGGAGCGGCCACGACCTGCGTGACGCCGTAGAGGTCCCGCAGGTTGATGAAGACGACGCCGCCGTGGTTGCGCTTGCTGTCGTTCCAGCCGGCCAGGGTCACGGTCTGCCCGGCGTGGGAGGCGTTGAGCTCGCCGCAGGTGTGGGTGCGGAGGGCGGTGGCTTTTGAAGTGTTGTTGGTGGTAATGGTGGTCTGTGTCATAAATATCCAGTCTTTCTAGCGGTCCGGCCTCCTTGCCGAGCGATTTTAGGGCGCAGGGCCAAGGTCCGGAGCGGACCGCCTATCATTTGGGCGGCGGCGGAGACTGTTCGAGGAGCGCACTGTGTGCGCGACGAGTTCTCCGCCGGCGGAGGACCACAGGCCCTCTTCGGCCGCGCCCGCTTATGAGCGAGGCAAGGAGGCCGGACCGCGGCTCAGGCTGCGGTCAGCTGCCTGAGCCGCGCCGGGACTTCCTGCAGCGGTACTATCTTCTGCTCGCCGGGCTGCTTGAGCGGCTTGACGGCGCAGGCGCCGGACTTCAGCTCGTCCTCGCCTATGATCAGCGCGAAGGCGGCGCCGCTCTTGTCGGCGGAGCGCATCTGGGATTTGAGGCTCAGGTCGAAACTTGAGAAGTCGGCGCTGACGCCGGCCGCGCGCAGGGCGGTCAGCAGCTCGTAGGCTTTCTGGCCGGCTTCCTTGGCCGCGGCGATCACGAAAGCCCTGGGCGCGCAGTCCGGCGCGGGCCTGTCCTTGAGCAGCATGGCCAGGCGGTCGACGCCGAGGGCCCAGCCGATGGCGGGCGCCGCAGGGCCGCCCATGGATTTCACCAGATCGTCGTAGCGTCCGCCGCCGCAGACCGCGTCCTGGCTGCCCAGCGCGGAGGAGCGCACTTCGAAAACCGTGCGGGTGTAGTAGTCCAGGCCGCGTACCAGGCCCGGGTTCACGTTGTGCTGTATCCCGGAGATCTTGAGCAGCTCCTGGGTGCGGGCAAAATGGTTCGCGCAGTCGGGGCAGAGGGTCAGCTTCGGCGCCGAACCTGCCAGCCAGGGCCCGTCAATCTTGCAGTCCAGCGCGCGCAGCGGGTTGCGCTCTATGCGGCCGCGGCACGGCTCGCAGAGCCGCTCCGCGCAGCCCTGCAGGTAGGCCAGCAGGGCCTGGCGGTAAGTCTTGCGGCACTCGGCGCAGCCCAGCGAGTTCAGCTCGACGGAGCAGCCGGGCAGGCCGGCCTTCTCGATCAGGCGGACCAGCATGGTGATGGACTCCGCGTCGGCGTACGGCGAGGCGTTGCCTATGTATTCCGCGCCGATCTGCTCGAACTCGCGGAAGCGCCCGGCCTGGGGGCGCTCGGCCCGGAACATGTTGCCGATGTAGTAGAACTTGCCGTTGCGGCCGCTCTGGCTGAGGTTCTGCTCTATGTAGGCGCGCACCACTCCGGGAGTACCCTCGGGACGCATGGCCACTTCGCGGCCGCCGCCGTCGGTGAAGGCGTACATCTCCTTCTCCACGATGTCGGTGGTCTCGCCGGTGGACTTGACGAAGAGCTCCTTGAGCTCCAGCGTGGGTATGCGCAGCTCCTGGTAGCCGTACAGGGCGAAGACCTCCCGCGCCGCGGCCTCGATGGCGGCGAACCGCGTGGAGTCGGGCGGCAGCAGATCCCTGAAGCCTCTCAGCGAGTGGAGCGCCATCAGTTCCCCGCCATCGACTGCAGGCGGGCCTGGTTCAGGATCACCAGCTCGCCGCGGCGGTAGTCGATGATGCCGCCGCGCTTGAGGGTGTTGATAGCGCGGCAGACCGGCACGCGCGTGGTGCCCAGGTACTGGGCCAGCTCGTTCTGGTCTATGGCCATCTTCACCGGCTTGGAGTGTTTGTCCTTGGAAAGCTCCAGAATGGCTTCCGCCAGGCGGCCGAGGATGTTGTGGAACAGCATCGACTCGACTTCCTTGTTCGCCTTGTGCAGGCGGTCGGCCAGGGTGTGCAGCAGCTTGAGCGAGAAATCCGGGTTCTCGCAGATCAGGCGCTTGAAGTTCCTCCTCGAGATGACGAACAGCTCGCTCTCTTCCATGGCCTGGGCCGAGGCGGAGCGCACGCGCCCGCCCAGCAGCGACATCTCTCCGAAGAAGTCCCCCTTCTTCAGGTACGCGAAGGTCTTTTTCTTGCCCCCGCCCACCGTGGTGAAGATCTTGATGCGGCCGGTCTTCACTATGAAGAAGTTATTGCCGAGGTCTTCCTTGGCGAAGACCATCTGGCCCGGCCCGTAGATCTTGATGCCGGCGATGGAGAAGATCTTCCGGATGTCGCCGTTGGAGAGATCCTTGAAGAACGAGACCTGCTTGAGCAGCGAGGTGACCATTTACTTTATTTCCTCCATCGGCATGCCGCACTTGGGGCATTTGCCGGGGGCGGAGGCTTCCACGCACTTCATCGCGCACGTATATTTCTTGCCGGCCTTGGCCTGCTTCTTGCCCTCGGGTTTGGCGTGGGCGCCGGCGTGCTCCCTGGCGGAGGCTTCCTGGATCTGCTTGACGATGCCGGGGGCCTTGCCGGTGATGGTAACCCTGATGCCGTTTTCGATGTTCTCTACCTTGGTCTCGGCGCCGTTCACCGTGGTGGGGCAGCCGGGGCACTTGTCGGCCTTTGGCCCGTAGTGCACCAGGGCCAGTTCCTGTATCTTGGCGACGGTCTCTTTGTCCTTGGCGGTGGTAAGCACCTCGACGCCGTTCTCGATCTTCTTCGAGACGGTCTCCGCGCCGGCGATCTGCTCGGGGCAGGTTACGCCGCCGCACTTCTTGACGGCGCCCTTCGCCGCGTGCTTCTTGTGCATCGGGCAGTCGGCGCAGTCCTTCTTGGCGGGCTTGGCCTCCGCGGCCTTGGCTGATTCCGCCTTCTTGTCGCCGGGACACTTGCCGCAGTTGGCGGCAGCCGCGCCGGCGCCGAGGGCGAGGGCTACTATGGAAATGAGGATGGATTTTTTCATGGTTCGTATCTCCTGTGCTGGTATCGCTGCGATATCGCATTATAATTATATAAATTTATAGCGGCCCTTTCTCGCCCGCGGCTTTGCGCTTGACACGGGCCTCCGGGATATATAGGATAATGATAATCATTATCATTATGCTGAAAGCTGAAAAAAATACGAACTGCGATTGCGGCTGCGGGCCAACCTGCGGGTGCGCTTCGGGCAAGCGCTGCAGCCGCCGCCGCAAGGCCGTGCTGCAGACCCTCTCAGAAGCCAAGGGACACCTGACGGCCGAACAGGTTTACCGGTCGGTGGGCCAAAAACTGCCCGGGACCGGGCTAGCCACTGTCTACCGGTCGCTCAAGTGCCTGTGCGGCTGCGGCAAAGCCCGCGAGCTGAAATACGGCGACCGCCCTGCAGTTTACGAGGCCGCCGGCGTCCGGTCCCCCCATGGCCACCTGCTCTGCCTGGCGTGCGGGGCGGTCAGAGAATTTTCGGATCCGGCCGCAGACAGGCTGCGTGAGCGCCTGGCGGCCGAGTATGGTTTCGCACCGCAGGCCGGCTGGCTGGAGATCCGCGGTACCTGCGCCCGCTGCGCCGGAGTAAAGGAGAGAAAATGAAAAAGATAATAACTGCCCTGCTGGTTTGCGCGCTGCCCCTGGCAGGGGCCGCGGCCGGGAAGAGCGCCTCGCGGCCCGGGAAGCCCCCCCGGTCCCTGACGGCAAAACTTCCGGAGCTGGCGCCGGAAGGCAAGAAGAACCCGCTGCCGGGCGGGGGCTGGTTCACGTGGAGCTTCGCGGCGCGGCCCAAGCTCGGTACGGCTATCATCAAGGTACAGCTCTTCGACAAGGCCGGGTCGCGCGAGAAGAACCTGGAGTTTATCGGCGAGTCCGGCATGCCATCAATGCCTTATCACGATTCGGGACCCGTTAAATTCCAGCTGAACAAGAAAGGCGATTACCTGCTGCCGGTGGATCTTGTGATGGCCGGCGAGTGGCAACTGACGATACGCGTACGGAAAGAGAAGAGGGAGATCTATGCCGCTAAAGTTCTTTTTGCTCTTTAGCCTCCTGCTGCCGCCGGCCGCTAACGCCGGCTCGTCGCTGCTCTACCTGGAGGCGCAGGGCGTGGCGGGCTACTCCTCCGCGGAACAGGGCTCCGTCTGGCATTCCATGTCGGCCGCAGAGCCGATGCAGAAGTCTTCGGTGGGGTTCGACTGGCTGAAGAAGTTCTCTACCTCTTCGGGCGACACCGGCGCGCTGGCCGTGCAGGGCCGCCTCGCCTGCGATCCGGACGCGCCGAACCGCCTGGAGCCGCAGCTCTACAACGCCTATTACCGCGGGCGGGCGTCCATCGGCTACTTCTGGCTCGGGCATAACAGGCCCGCCGCGGGACTGGAGAGCTATTTCGACACGCACGGGGCGCTGCTGCAGGCTCTGCCCATGTACGGTTACGGCTATGACCGCGACTGGGGCGCGGGGGCCAGCCGCGACTTCGACTGGGGCGACGCCGCCCTCTCGCTTACCTCCGGCTCCGGCATGCGGCCGCGGGGCGCTGGCAATTACCTGGCCTCGGCCCGCGTCTCCCGCGGCGTGCTGACGAGGGATAACCACACGGCCGGGTTTTACGCCTCGGCGGGCCGGGTGCCTGAAGTTTCCGGCTACAAGGTCCTCGACGGCGCGGAGCGGCCTTACTCGGCCTTCGGCCTGGACGGCGCACTGCTCTGGGACCGCTGGGAGCTGCGGGCGGACCTGCGTGCCGGAGAGAAGCGCGGCATGCATTACGCCGCGGCCCTGGCCCGCGCCGGCCTTAACCTGCTCGAGGAGAACCGCCTGAAGCTGGAGGCGCAGGCGGTCTATGACGGCATGGAAGGCATGGAGGGCTGGGCGCTAGCCTCCGGCGCCTCGTATATTCTTTCCCCCTACCTGACCTGGCGCGCGGTCTTCGAGTACGAAGAGACGATGCGCGACCGGCGCCTGGTGACGCAGCTGTATTATTATCTGCCCATATGAAAAAACTTATACTTTTCCTGTTGCTCGCCGCGCTCCCCGCCGCCGCCCGGGCCGCCGTCGGCTGCGACCTCAACGACCCGGACCGCGATGTGGCGCGCCTGTTCCCCGGCTCCACCGGCTACAAGACCCGCTACCTTTCCATCAAGGGCGAGGGCGGCCAGCCGCTGCTGGAGCGCGTGGAGAAGCGCCTCGGCGACAGGTTCAAGGGGCTTTACGAAACCATGGACGTGCCGTACACCCTTTACGACATCTACAGGGGCAAGGAAATAATAGGCCGCATCCACGGCGTTAACCAAAAAGGCGAATACGGCGGCATACAGGTTTTTCTCGCGCTTGAAAATACCGGCGCCATCAAGGCCTTCTATATACAGAAGCTCACCTCGCGCGCCGCCAAGGACCTGCGCTCCCAAAAATTCGGCGCACAGTTCGAAGGCCTTGCGCTTAAAGACTTTGAAGGCTACCAGCCCGGAAAGCCCGCCTCTCCGCCGCTCAGGCTCGAGGCCCCGGCGAAGGCCGGCAAGGATTTCCAGGCCGTGCTGAGAGCCGTGAAGAAAAACCTGATACTGATGGACGAGTTCGTCTTCTCGAAGAAGGAAAAATGAACATATACGCCATTGCCTACAAGAACCTGCTCCGGAAAAAGGTGCGCACCGCGCTGACCGCCGGCGGCATCGCGCTGTCGGCCTGGGTGCTGGCCACGCTGCTGGGCTTCAACAAGGGCTACCAGGACGGCCTGAACCGCGACATCGACAACATGGGATTCCAGGTGCTGCTGACAGCCAAGGGCTGCCCGTACGAGGCGGCAACGTTGATGCTCAAGGGCGGCACCGGCCTGCGCTACATGCCCGAGTCGGTGGTGAAGACGGTTTTCCAGAATCCCGAAGTAGACAAAGTTACCCCGATGCTGATGCACGGCGTCTTCGACCCCAACAAGGGCGAGAACGGCGCCGTGGCCGCTTACCTCGGAGTAGACGCGGCCAGTTTTCCCCGGATGAAGCCGTACCTGGAGTTCAAGCAGGGCGGCTGGTTCAGCGACAACAAGGCGCTGGAGGCCGTGCTCGGTTACGAGGCGGCCGAGCTGGAGACCAGGGAAGTGGGCGACAAGCTGCTGATCCCCGGCATCGACAAAGAAGTGACCGTAGTGGGCGTGCTGAAGCGCTCCGGCACGCAGGACGACGGCACCATCTTCCTGCCGATCACGGCCGTGCAGGACCTCTTCAACCGCAAGGGCCTGCTGACCGGGCTGGGCATCAAGGTGAAGAAGGAGGCCGATATCTCCGCGCTGGAGAACCGCCTTTACGACCTGCCCGACGTGCAGGTGGTGTCCATGGCGCAGGTGAAGACTACCATCATGAACCTGGTCAACAGCGCGCGCGTCATCGTGATGGGCATCGCGGGCATAGCGCTGATCATCGCGATGGCCGGCGTTATCAACACTGTGCTGATGTCGGTTATGGAGCGCTACGCCGAGATAGGCATACTCAAGAGCATGGGCGCCATGCCGCTCGACGTCTTCAAGCTGATCTGGGCGGAGACGGCCCTCCTCTGCGGGCTCGGCGGCGGGGCCGGGATAGCCCTGGCTTTCCTGACGGCGCGGCTGAGCGAGGCCGCCGTGCGCTACTTCCTGCCCTACGCCCCCAACGGGGCGCTGGTGGCGCTGGACGGGAGCATAACCGGGTATTCCTTCCTCCTGATCGTGCTCGGCGGCCTGCTCAGCGGCGTCTATCCCGCCTGGCGCGCGGCGCGCGTGCGGCCGCTGGAAGCTATCCGGATAGAGGGAGAACAATAATGGCGAACGACCTTGTGATCGAGGCGAAGGACCTTTCAAAGATATACCGGCGGGGATCTGAAGAGGTCCGCGCCGTGGACGGCGTTTCCTTCGAGGCCGCCGCCGGAGAGCTTGTTTCCATCATCGGCCCGTCCGGCTCGGGCAAGACCACGCTGCTGAACCTGGTCGGCTGCCTGGATAATCCGACCTCCGGATCTCTTTCCGTGGGCGGGCGGCCGGTCTTCGGCGGCGGCCGGGAACTTTCCGAAAAGGAATTGACCGCCGTGCGGCGGGAATTGTTCGGTTATGTTTTCCAGAAGTTCTACCTGGTCCCGACGCTGACGGTGGAGGAGAATATCCTGCTGCCGGGGGCTTTCTACAGCCCACCGGGCGCCAAGGCCGCCAGGGACGTGATGGCCCTGCTGGGCATAGAGAAGCGCTCCTCCCACCTGCCCGGCGAACTCTCCGGCGGGGAGATGCAGCGCGTGGCCATAGCCCGCGCGCTGATCAATAACCCCAGGGTGGTGCTCGCCGACGAACCTACCGGCAGCCTGGACAGCCGCCGCACCGAGGAGATCAAGGGGATCCTGCGGGACCTGACCCGCCAGGGCATCACGGTGGTGATGGTAACGCATAACCTGGACCTGGCCCGCTCGGCTGACAGGGTGCTGGAGATACGCGATGGAAAAATCCATAAGAAGTAAGCTTATTTTCCTGCCCGAAGGGCCCTTGAAATTTTGCGTTTCAGGAGCTATGCTATAGATAGGAGACGGGACCCCTCTCCGCTCGTGGGAAGTAGAGTACAGTTGGGGTCCAGGCAGCGGGCGGACCAACTGGTCCGCCCCGCTTTTTGCCGGCGCCGGGGCGCCCTGGGGCCGAATTTGATAAAATAGCGGTGAGAGATCCGGTTCAGGGGAGCGCTATGGCCACATTTATCGAGAAACCCATTCTGGTGCAGGCCTCGGGGAACAAGCCCAAGGTCATCGAGGAATACATAGGGCGGGCGAATTCCAAGACCACCACCATCAGCGTGGCCCGCATGGTCAGCCCCGGCGGCTGGGAAGAGCCGCCGCAGCACCCGCTGTTCACGGAGTACACCCTGGTGCTCAAGGGCCTGCTGCGCGTCGAGACCCAGAACGGGACTTTCGACGTCAGGGAGAAACAGGCGCTTATCATGGAGCCCGGCGAGCGCGTGCGTTATTCCACGCCCAACCCCGAGGGCGCAGAATACATAGCGATCTGCCTGCCCGCCTTCTCCTTCGAGACGGTGCGCCGGGTTGGCGAGACCAAAAAACCATATTGAGCTCCCGGAGAGAACAGAAAGGCCGCCCCGGGGCGGCCTTTTTTTGGGGGCCTATTTCATCCCCGGCCATTTCAGCCGCAGCGTCAGCAGTGCGTCTCCGGAGAAGAGCTTTGCCGAGAGCGCCACGCCGGCGGCGAACACGGCCGCCTGGTAGGCTATCCCCCACGCCACCTGCGAGAGGTTGCCCATCATCACGTTCTGCGGCGCCATGAAGGCATGCGTGAAAGGTATGGCGTAGAGCAGGAACTTTAGCCCGGCGTGCGCGGTGCTCAGGTCTATGAAGATGGGCAGCAGGTACGCGAGCATCAGCGGCATCATCAGGGGGGTCATCATGGTCTGGATGCTCTTGACGTCCTCGGAAAGGATGCCGAGGATGAAGGCGATGGCCAGCGCGCACAGGATGCAGAACAGCACCGACAGCCCGATCAGGAGGTAGCCCGAAGAGGTGATGCTCAGGCCGAGTTTCGCGAGGGCCGGCCCGGCCGCGGCTACGGCCACGGACGGATCGGCGCCCAGGCTGGTCACGCCGGCCATGAAGGAGCGCATGCCCAGCATATAGGCGCCGGACAGCGCCGCGGCGATCAGGCAGGAGGCCGCCAGCTTGCTCGTTACCAGCAGGCGCCGGTCCAGCGGCGAGCTCAGCAGCGTCTCCAGCGTCTTGTTCTCCTTCTCGCTCGCGACAGCGGTCATGATCATCTGCGCCGACAGGATGACGATGAAGAACACCGCCACGGGGAAGAACAGGGACTGCGACTGGATGAAGCCTATCACCTGCGACAGCGAGACCTCGGCGGTGCGGCCGTCCACCACGGCGAACTCCCTGGCCGGGGCCGGGTCGCGCAGGAAGGCCGGGGTCCGCGAGGGCACGCCGCGCTCGAGCAGGTAGGAGCTGATCTCCGCCGTAGCCGCCTGCGCGGTGCGGCGGATGCGCGAGGCCGCGATGGCCGGGCCCAGGCCCGACGCGTCCTTCCTGAAGCGGGAATAATACTCGATGCGGGAGGTTTTGCCCGCGGTCACTTCGCCCTGCAGGCCCGCGGGGATGACCATGAAGGAATTCTCGGCGGCGTTCTCCGGCGCGGCCAGCGCGGCCTGGACCTCCGCCGCCGGGGACAGCTTCACCTCGGTCTTGCCGGCCCTGACGGCCGCAGCCACGCGCCCGGAGAGTTCTGTGCGGTCGAGGTCAAGCAGGACGATGGTGTTGTGCGCCGCCGAGGCCCTGTTGTGGCTGCCGACGGATTTGCCTATCACGTGGAAGACCAGCAGCGTGGCGGCGATGGTGAAGAGCAGCTGGCGGGTGACCAGCTCCTTGATCTCTTTTTTCAGCAGGATGTAAAAGATGTTCATTGCGTGAGCTTGATGAAGACTTCTTCCAGGTCTTCGGTGGCGAACTTGGCTTTCAGCGCGGCCGCGGTGTCGCAGGCGAGCAGGCGCCCCTTGTTGATCACCCCTATGCGGTCCGACAGGAACTCTATCTCGGCCATGTTGTGGCTGGAGATCAGGAAGGTCATGCCGCCGGCCGCCAGTTCTTTTATCGTCTTGCGTATCTCGTAGCCGTTCACGATGTCCAGGCCGGAGGTGGGCTCGTCGAGGATGGCGAGGCGCGGCCTGATCATCACGGCGCGGGCCAGCAGCAGCTTGCGGGCCATGCCCTTGCTGTAGGTCTTGATCTTCTCTTCCAGTTTGCCGCCCAGGGCGGAGAGGCGTTCGCCCTCGGCCACGGCGGCCGCGGCCCTGGCCTTGTCCTTCAGGAAGACCATGGCCATGAACTCCAGGTAGTCGCGCCCGGTCAGGTTCTTGTAGGCGCCTGCCTCCTCGGGCAGGTAGCTGATCAGCTCGCGCACGGCGTGCGCGTCACGCACCGTGTCGCGGCCGAAGACGGCGGCCGACCCGGCGGTCGGCGTCAGCAGGGTGGCTATCATCTTCAGCGTGGTGGACTTGCCTACGCCGTTAGGGCCCACCAGCGCGAAGATCTCCCCCTCGCGCACGTCGAAGGTGAGGCCGGCGACGGCCTCGAAATCCTTGTATTTCTTGGCCAGGTCCTTTATCTCCAGCGCCAGGGTCATAAGGTTTTGAGGCTGTTGGCGATGGCCGCCAGCAGGGCCTGCGGCTCGTCGGTGCCTATCAGGAATTCGCGCCCGCCCTTCAGGTTCAGCGCTACGGCGTCCAGGCTGTTCACGGTATAGAACCAGCCCTTTCCGGTCCAGCGAAGGCCCCAGCCGCCGTACCAGGTCTCCCTGGCTATCTCGGCCGAGGCGATGTCGGCCAGGCGCACGGTTTTAGAGATCAGCCCGATGCCGAAGCTGGCGGTGATCGTCTCCGCGTCTACGATGACCGTCAGGCGGTAGAAGTTGGCGGCCACCAGCGCGAAGAGCGGCGGGAAGGCGAAAGCGTAAAGGGCGCCGGCCCTGGCGAAAACCAGGATGGCCACGGCCGCGGTGACGGCGGCGGCTCCGGCCATGATGGCCAGCATGACCCAGCCGGTTTCCGAGTGTGAGTAGGCGTTTCCAGCCGGTGTCACGCTTCCCCCGACGCGGCTGCGCCGAGCAGCCCTTTGGCGTAGGCCGCTGCGGCCGGCCAGTAGGCGGCCAGCAGCGACGCGCCTATGGGCGCCGACAGCGTGGAGACCGCCTTGTTCCAGAACGGGTAATTCTCGTCGGCCAGGCGCAGCAGGCCCGCCGAGACCACCAGGAAGACTACCGGCGACAACCACACCTCGCGCGGCAGGACGCCCAGCAGGCTGGTCTTCGTCAGCACGCCAGACAGCGCGATGGAGGCGGACAGCATCCAGAGCAGGGCGCTGGAGAGCGAGAAGAGGACGCCCGTCAGCAGCATGCTGAGGGTGTAGCGCTTGCAGAGGAAGAGGAGGAAGGCCAGGGCAACGGCCGCGGCGGGGATCAGCCAGAGGGCGTAGGCCATGGCGGCCTGGTGGCCGTGGTAAAAGCGCAGTATGTCCCCCCGGAAATCCGAGAAACTCTGGAACTCCGGGCCTTTGGCGTTCCTCAGGCCGCCCAGCACCTTGCCGGCCGCGCCCGGCAGCTGAGGCAGAGCGGCGGCGCCTGCCCGCCCGCCGGCCAGGCCCACCTGGCGCGTGAGGGCGTTGTTCCTGAACTTCAGCTGCGGGGCGGCGTCCTTCATCAGCTCGCGCTCTTCGTCCGAGAGGCCGGCCACGGCCCGGACCGGGGCCCCGCCGGCGGCCAGCTGCTTGAGGTCCGCCATCGTGCTGCCGAGGTCGGCCATCTCCCGGCGCAGTTCCCTGGAACTTTCGTCCTTGCCCGCCGGCAGGGCGAAGCCCGGGACTTCCCCGGAGGGCAGCTTCGACAGCCCGCCCAGCAAATTGGGCAGGCCGGAGGCGCCGGCCGAGAGGCCGGCGAGCAGAAGGAGTTTAAGCAGGCTTTTTGCCATCCCCGCCCTCGTAATAGCCGTAGACGCGGCCGATGGTCTGCACGTAGGCGAAGCCCTTGCCCGGCTTATCCAGCTCCAGGTCCGCGGCCACGCCGGTGAGGATCTTGTCCACCTTTTCCGCCGTGGTGGCTATCAGGACGATCTGCTTTTCGGCCTCGATGAAAAGGCCGAACAAGCTGAGCTTCTGGCGCACGCCCGTGCCGCGGCCGTAGAAACTGGTAACACCGGGCGCCCCATGCTTCAGCGCGGCGTCTATGGCGCGCTGGCCGTCCTTGCGCTGCACAACTACTGTGATAAGTTCCATGCTCTGGTCTGCCATGAATCCTCCGTAAAATCCGTTTGCCCCGCAGTTCAGTATATCAAAAAGATCCGGCCCCGCCCTTCCGGGAGAGCGGCGTGTCAGGGCCTGCCCGCCGCCCGGGCTTTCTTCTTTTTCTTCGCGGGCCTGGCCGCCGGGCGCGGCGCGGCAGTTTTTCCTGCGCCGCAGCCCTGGCTGAGAACTTTCATTACGGCCTTGTTCCGGCGGAAGACCGGTTTGACTGCGGCCAGCGCGGCGGCGGCGGCCGCGCGCTCGGCGCAGTCTCCGGAGGTGAAGTTCTTCCACAGGGCGTCGGCTGCCCCGGCCCCGCGCGGCCCGAGCCCGGCTAGGGCTGCGGCGGCGGCCAGCCGCAGGTCCCTGTCGGCGTGGCCCAGGGCGCCGGTCAGCGCCGCGACGGCCCTGCCGTCGGAGGCCGCGAGCCTCGCCAGCGGGGCCACTGCGGCGTCGCGAGCGGCTTTTGCGCCGCCGCCGAGCGCCTCAGCCAGGAGCGCAACGCCGGCCTTGCCGGATTTCAACAGCGCTTCACGGGCGGGGGCCGCCGCCGGCCCGGGCTCGCCTGTAAGCCAGGTAAGGGAGCGTGCGGCCTTTTCGGGCAAGCCGGCCAGCCGCTCGGCCGGGCAGGCGGCCAGGGCGCGCGCTGCGTCGGCGCGCACCTGGGCCTCGGGATCTTCCAGCGCGGTGCATAGCGCTTCGAAAGCTTCTGCCGGCGGCTCCGGAATGACCGCCAGCACCGCGGCCGCTCCGGCGCGGGAGCGGGCTGAGGGAGAGCGCAGCGCGTCGGCCAGCCAACGGCCAGCGGGAGCGCCTATCGCCCCGAGGGCGGCGGCCGCCGCCGTTTTCACTTCGGGGTCGCTGCTGGACGCGGCCCGTGCCAGCGCCGGCACGGCCCGCGCCGCTGCGGGGCCCATGGCGCCCAGCGCCCCGGCTGATCTCAGGGCGAGGTCCTTATTTCCGCGCTCGAAATTCCTCCCCAGGGCCGCCGCGCCGGCTTCGCCCTGCGCGGCCAGGATGCGCGCCAGCCTGTCCTGCAGTCCGGGGTCGGCGCCGTCCATGGCGGCGGCGAGGGCGTTGGAAGTTTCCCACAGCTTGCCGAGCGCGCGCTCGGCCGATTCCGAGATCTCCGGGTCCGGGTCTTCGAGCGCGGCGATCAGCTCCGGCTCGGCCGCGGCCGCGTGAGGGCCTATGTCTTCAAGGGCGGCGGCCGCCTGGGGGCGGCCGGCGGCTTTCTTGTCCGCCAGGATGGTTTTCAGGGCCGCCACCAGCTCCGTTTTTTTAGCGTCGCTGGCCGCGGCGGCGTCCTCGCCGGCTTCGGCGCGCGTGTGCGGGTCTTCGGAGAGCAGGCGTTTCTCCAGGGAAGAGCAGGCGGCCACCAGGGTGCAGGCGGCGGCGAGGAGCAGGCGTTTCATACGGTAAAGGATACAACTTTTCAGCGGCAAAAATAAGCGCGCCCGGGGTAGCCGCCCCGGGCGCGTGTTTTCTTAAGCCCGATCCGTATTTAGTCGAAGCTGATGGACCTCGACGCGCCCTCTACGGGCTGTATACCGCTGGAATCCACGTCGCGCACCTCGAGCTCCTCCGGAACCGACTTCTCTCCGGGCAGCTTCGGGATGAAGGCGGAGAGCACCTCTATCTTGGTCACGTCCTCGCCGCGGCCGCCGGTCTGGTCGTAGGTGGCCATCGCGGTGCAGCCGGCGGGGCTGTCTACGAAGTCCTCGTCGCCGCGCACCAGGATGCCTTCTATCTTCTTGGTCCTGGCATTGAAGACCGGGGAGCCGGAGTTGCCGCCGAAAGTGTCGAGGTCGGCGGTGAAGTAGCCTACCTTGGAGAAGTCGCGCACCCGGGCGTCGTCGGCCAGTTTGAGCGGCAGGCCCACGGGGTGGCCCACCACGAAGATGCCGTCGCCGGCCTTGAGCTTGGCGCCGCGGTTGATCGCCAGCGGCTTGCGGCCGGCCGGCTTGCGGTCCAACTGGATCAGCGCGTAATCTGCACCGAGGTTCTGGCCGGTGGGGTTAGCCGAGTTTGGCTCGCCGGCCAGGAAGCGCTTCACGACTTTCTTGCAGCTGAAGACGTTGGCGGAAGGCTGCGTGGTGACGGCTGCGCCGCCCGCGCTCCTGATGTTAAAGTCGAAGACGATCTTGGTGTCGAGGCACTGCGCGTCGGTTTTGATGCAGTGGCCGGCCGTCATGACCAGGTCCTCGCCCACCAGCGAGCCGGAGCAGAAGGCCCCTATGGGCTGCTCGCGGTACTTGGCGTCCGGGCAGAGGTTCAGGCGGTCGCCGAAGTTGACGGTCTTCAGCTTGAAGCCGGAGCCCTCGGCGGTCACTGACGCGGATTTCCAGAAAGAAACCGTGGAATTGGCCAGCGCTTTCTGCGCGGCGTCGAGCTGGAAATATTCTTTGCGGCTGTCGGCGCCGTAGATGCTCTTGGCGTCTTCGGCGAACGAGAGCATTGGCAGTATAAGGAGAGAGGCCGAGGCCAGCAGGATGTTTTTCACAAGTGTTTTCATAACTCCTCCGGTAGCGAACGTTAACTTCCGCTATGTTATACAGCGCGGGTTGACAAATGTCAATAGCCGGTGGGCCCAGGCTTCCCGGGGCCGTTAGGCCCAGAAGCGGATGGGACTTTAGGGTAAATAAGGGTTTTAGACCCAGCCCAGGTAGAGCCTGACGGTATGGGCGTCTACCGCCCTCAGGGCCAGGTAGCAGGCCAGGGGCAGCAGCGCGGCGGCCGCGCGGCGCAGGGCGGCCGGCGGGGGCGGCCCGGGCATGGTCCAGGCGACCTCTTCCCAGTTCCGGCCTGCCCGCAGCCAGGAGGTCAGGCTATAGAGCGAATAGCAGGCCGGGCCCAGCAGCACAAAGCCGGCGTAGGCGGCCGCCGGCAGCGGCGCCAGCCAGGCCGGCAGCGCGTATTCCCAGCCGGAGCCCCCCGCGCGGTTCCACCAGTTCCACAGCAGGCCCATGGCCAAGCCGGCTGCGGCCAGGCGGGCGGCCTTGGCGGGCAGCCCCCCCGCCACTTCGCGCGTGAGCGAGGGCAGGCCCAGCCGCAGGTTCAGCGGTTCGGCCAGCAGGAAGACGGCCGGCAGCAGCAGCGGCCAGAACAGCGACGGAGCGGCTAAGGCCAGCAGCGCCAGGGCGGCGCCCGCGGCCAGGAAGGCGCGCGGCAGGGCGGCCGGCAGCTTGAAAGGGGCCGACTTGAGGCCGCGGAAAAAGCCGAAGGACTTGAACAGCTCGTCCAGCACGAAGATCGAGGGCAGCGCGCCGGCCCACGCGAACAGCCGCCCGCCCCAGCGCGTGGACTGGTCCGAGGCCTGGTTTAGGTAATGCCACGCTCCGAGGCGCAGGTTCAGCAGCTCGGCAAGGGCGGCCAGGCCCAGCGACCAGAGGGCAAGATAATAAAACTCGACGGGCCGGGAGATCAGCGGCGAGTCGTTCTTGAAGCGCCAGGCCAGGTTATCCGCGAGCAGGATGAAACTCCATAACGCGAACGGGAAGAACTGGTTGTTCACCGGCTCGATCCCTGTATAGCGCCCGGAGTAGCCGAGCAAGGTCAGAAAAAACCCCAGGTACAGGGAATACTTGGAGAGGTTGTCTTCTTGGAACATTAAAGTATAGATAGCAAAAGAAGGGCGTGCAAAGCAAAAGGCGGCGGGTGCCGCCCGCCGCCCTCCTGCCTCCCCCCGCCTAGAAGTTGAACTTGTACTGCTTCAGCCCGAGTTCGTCGCGCATCGCGATCATCTCGCGCTGGGTTTCCTTGTTCAGCGGCACGCCCTTGTGCCTGCGGTACAGCCAGGCCAGGTGTTCCTTCTCGCCGGCGGTGTAGATGCGCTTGGCTCCGGGCATCTTCTTCGAGGCGCGCAGTTCGCGCAGGATATTGCCGGTGGTCTTCTTGAAAGAGCGCAGCGGCACGAAGTGCGCGATGTCGATGGCCAGGAAGAAATGGCCGAGCGGGTAAGGGATCTTTTTCCCCTTCTTGTCCACGCCGAGCAGCATCTTCATGTAGGCGCCCTGCTGCAGCGCGGCCGAGAGGATCTCCACAACCGTGCAGTAGCCGTAGCCCTTGTAGCCCGCCAGCTCCTCACCGATGCCGCCCAGCGGCACCAGGGCGGCGGTGCCCGCCACCAGGTCCTTGAGCACGGCGCGAGAGTCGGTCTTGGAATTGCCTTTCTCGTCGATGACCCAGCCCTTGGGCATCTTCTTGCCGAGCTTGGCGTAAACTTCTATCTTGCCGCGCTGCGTGATGGGCGTAGCGCAGTCGAGCAGGAACGGGAACGCCTCGTCCGTCGGGATGGCGAACGTGAGCGGGTTCGTGCCCATCATGTTCTCCACGCCGAAGGTGGGCGCCACCGACGGGCGGGCATTGGTGCCTGTTATGCCGATCATGCCGGCCTTGGAGGCCAGCATCGCGTGGTAGCCGGCGATGCCGTAATGTGTAGAGTTGCGCACGGCCGTCATGCCCAGGCCGAACTTCCTGGCCTTCTTCACGGCCATTTCCATGGCGCGCTTGGCGATGTAGTGGCCCATGCCGTTATGCCCGTCTATGACCGCCGTGGTCGGGGTCTCGCGGACCACTTCGAACTTCGTCTTGGGCAGCTGTATGCCCTGCTTGATGCGGTCGTAATAGATAGGCTTCAGGCGCGAGGCGCCGTGCGAATCTATGCCCAGCTTGTCAGCGGTTATCAGCACGTTCGCGCAGACCGCGGCTTCTTCCGCCGGCACGCCTATCTTTTTGAAGACGTCGCGCATGAAGCGCTCCATCACGTCGAACTTCACCCACTTCGCACCTTTCTCTATTTCCATTTTAGTGTCCTCCGTAAATTCAGCCGCCCTTCTCCACCAGGTCGGCGAGCGCTGCGGCGGCCCCGAGGGCGGGCGGGATGCCGGTTGCGCCGTAGGCGGCCGCCATCGCGGCCGCGCGGGCCGGGTCGCCTATGAAATTGCGTATGGCGGCCGCCAGCCTGTTGTCGAAGTCGGGGCCCTCTTCCAGGCAGAGGGCCGCGCCGTGGTCGGCCAGCGCCAGGGCGTTGTGCCTCTGGTGGTCCCCGGCCGAAGAGGGCAGCGGCACCAGGATGGCGGGCTTCTTCAGCTGCGCCAGCTCGGCGACCGTGCTCGCGCCGGAGCGGGCCAGCACAAGGTCGGCCGCGGCGAACAGCGCCGGCATGTCCTCGCGGTAGGCGAAGACCTGCAGTCCGCGCACGGCGTCGAGGCCGGCCGCCGCGTAGGCCGCTTTCACCGCATCGAAATTCCCGGCTCCGGCTATATGCACCGCCTGCAGGTCGCCCTTCAGCGTCTTTGCAGCGGCGACGAAGGCGGCGTTCAGGCGCCGCGCCCCCTGGCTGCCGCCGAAGACCAGCAGCGTGAACTGCCTGGCCTCCAGGCCGAGCGCCCGGCGCGCCGCCTCGCGGGAGGGCAGCTCCCGGAAAGCCTCGCGGATCGGAGTGCCGGTCAGCACGGAGCGCTTTTCAAAAGGGTTCTTCGTTACCGGCAGGCCCAGCGCCGCGCGGCGGCAGAACCGGGCGGCGAGGCTGTTGCCCAGCCCGAACCGGGCGTTGGATTCGTGGATGTAGACGGGGACGCCGGCCAGGCGGGCGGCCAGCACGGCCGGGAAGGCGACGTAGCTGCCGGTGCCTATCACCGCCGCGGGCCTGAAGTCGGAGATTATCCGCCCCGCCAGCGCGACGGACTTTATGAATTTAAGGAGGAAGGCCGCGTGCCGCAGCGGGTTGAGGCTGCGCGGCAGGGACACCATGTCCAGCTCGGCGTAGGGAAAGTCGGCCTCCTCCAGCGCGGGCCGGGCGAGGTCTTGTTTCTTAACCAGGAACAAGGGCTGCCAGCCCCGGGCGCGGAGTTCCTGCGCCAGGGCGAAGCCGGGATAAAAATGGCCGCCGGTGCCGCCGGAGGCGATAAGGGCGCGTTTTTTTTCTACCATCGCTGGCCGCTCCTGTGGGCGGAGATGTTGAGGATGATGCCTACCATGATCATGGACGCCCAGATGGAGGAGCCGCCGTATGAGAAGAACGGCAGCGGGATGCCTTTGGTCGGCAGGATGCCGATGGACATGCCGATATTGTAGAAGGCCTGCAGCGAGATTAGCAGCGTCAGGCCCAGCGCGGTCAGGGAGGTGTAAAGGCTGGGCGCGTTGCGGGCCACGCGGGCGCCCTTGAGCAGAAAGGCCGTGAAGAGCCCCGTGATGAACAGCGCCCCCACCAGGCCGAGCTCCTCCGCCACGACGGGGAAGATGAAATCGGTGTGGGGCTCGGGGATGTAGAGGAGTTTCAGCTTGGAGGCGCCCAGCCCCTTGCCGAACCAGCCTCCGGAGCCGACGGCCAGCATGCCCTGCACCAGCTGGTAGCCGGTGCCGGAGGTGTCGTTCCAGGGCGAGAGCACCGCCTTCAGGCGCGCGATGCGGTAAGGGAAGAGGATGAACAGGCCGATGACCACGGGGATGGCCGCCAGGAACGGGGCCAGCAGGAACTTTACCTGCACGCCGGCGGCGCCGGCCATGAACAGGGCCACTCCGAAGATCAGCGCGGGGATGCCCAGGTCAGGCCCGGCGGCGATCAGGGCCAGGATGACCAGCATGGCGGCGAGGGGCCTGCGCAGCTCGCGCCAGTTCTCCTTGATGCGGCTCATGTTGCGGTCGAAGAAGTCGGCGAGGTAAAGGATGACCACGATCTTGGCGAACTCGCTGGTCTGCAGCTTCATGAAGCCCAGCGGGATCCAGCGGCGGGCGCCGGCCACCTTGGGCATGAACAGCGTCACGATCAGCAGGGCGGCCGTCATCAGGAAGAGCGGCTTGATATAGGGCCGGACGCGCTCCAGGTCTATCCGCATGGCCGCCGCCATCAGGCCGAAGCCGGTCAGCATGAACAGCGCCTGCTTCTTGGTGAAGAAGAGCGTGTCCAGGCCTTTGCTGCCGGCCCAGATGGCGCTCGCAGAGAAGAGCGAGACCAGGCCCAGCATCAGCAGGCTGACCACCACGAAGAAGAGCGGGTAGTCCATGAACCGCAGGCTGCGGTTGTGGATGACGTTGTAAGCCGGTTTCTGGCGTTTAGAGGCGAAGTCCATTTATTTCGCGCCGAGCGTCCTGACGAAGGCCTTGAACTTGCGGCCGCGGTCTTCGAAATCTTTGAACTGGTCGAAAGAGGCGCAGGCCGGCGAGAACAGCGCCAGGTCCCCCCGGTCGGCCAGCTGCAATATCTCCCTGCAGGCGGTCTCCATGGTGCCGGCGGTGATCACGGGCGCGGCGCCCGCCAGCTCGGCCTCTATCTTAGGCGCGTCGGCGCCTATGGTCAGCACGCCTTTCACGCTTTTCTTTATGAGCGGGATCAGCGGGGCGTAAGGCAGGCCTTTGCCCTGGCCGCCCAAGATGAGCCAGATGTTCTTCTTTGCACCCAGCGCCTTCAGCGCCACCACGGTGGAGTCCACGTTGGTGCCCTTGGAATCGTTGACGAAGGCCACGCCGCGCACGGCGCCCGCCGGCTCTATGCGGTGCTCGACGCCCTTGAAAGCGGCGAAAACCTTTTTCAGCGCAGCGGGCGGCGCGCCGCAGTGAAGAGCCATCAGGCCGGCGCACAGGGCGTTCTCGAGGTTATGCGCGCCCGGCAGGTCTGGCGGTTTCAGCGCGAAGACCTTCCCCCCGGCCCGGAAGAGCAGCTTGCCGCCCGCGGCCCACGCCGCCAGCCGGCCGCCGGAGCGGCGCGAAGAGAAGTACAGCACCTTCGACGGGCAGCGGCGCGCCAGCGCGCGGCAGACCTTATCCTCGTAATTGAAGACGCAGCAGCCTTCCGCGTCCTGTGAACTGAAAACTTTTTCCTTGGCCTTGACGTAGGCGGCCATGCCGCCGTGGTGGTCCAGGTGGTCGGGGGTCACGTTGAGCACGCAGGCGGCGTCTGGCTTCAGTCCGGAGCTGTCCTCCAGCTGGTAGCTGGAAACCTCCATCACTACGGCGTCGCCGGGGCGGGCTTTCGGCGCCGCCTCCGCCGCCGGGATGCCGACGTTGCCGCAGACCAGCGCGCGGCCCCGGGGCCGCAGCGCCGCGGCCATGATCTCGCCGAGCAGCGTGGTGGTGGTGGTCTTGCCGTTGGTGCCGGTCACGGCCAGGAACGAGCCCGCGCGCGAGAAGGCGAGCGCTATCTCTATTTCGCTGAAGACCGGGATCTTCTTTTTCTTGAGGGCTTTTATAAGCGGGTTGGCGTGCGTCATGCCGGGGCTCTTCACGGCGAAGCCGCAATTGAGCGGCGCCGCCGTGTGGCCGCCGGCCTCCACCCGCACCTTGCCGGAAAGGGCCTTGAGCCGCTCTTTCAGCTCGGCCCGCTTCTTCTCGTCGGAGAGCAGCACGGAGAAGCCGTGCGCGGCCAGCAGGTTGGCGCAGGCGACGCCGGACTTGCCTGCGCCGATCACCAGCGCTTTGCGGGTCTTGAACTTTTCGGGGTCGAACATATCAGCGGATCTTCAGCGACGAGAGCGCTATCAGCATCAGCATGATGCCGGCTATCCAGAAGCGCACCGTCACCTTGGATTCTGCGATGCCCTTCAATTCGAAATGGTGGTGGATCGGGGCCATCAGGAAGAGGCGCTTCTTGTTGCGCAGCTTGAAGGAGCCCATCTGCAGGATCACCGAGAGGGTCTCCAGCAGGAAGATGCCGCCGGCCACCGGGAGCAGCAGCTCCTGCTTGGTGGCTATGGCCGCGGTGCCGATGGCCCCGCCGAGGAACAGGGAGCTGGTGTCGCCCATGAACACCTCGGCCGGGTAGGAGTTGTACCACAAAAAGCCCAGGCACGAGCCTATCAGCGCCGACAGGAACACGGTTATCTCGCCGGCGCCGTCCACGTAGATCAGCTTCAGGTAGGCGGCCCATTTCACGTTGCCGGCGGCGTACGCTATTATAGCGAAGGTCAGGGCCGTGAAGACCAGGGAGCCGGCCGCCAGGCCGTCCAGGCCGTCGGTGAGGTTAACGGCGTTGGACGAGCCGATTATCACGAACATAGCCAGCGCGGCGTAGAGGAAGCCGAGGTTCAAAAACAGTTCCTTGGTGTAGGGGATCGAGAGCGCGGTGGCGTACTCGGGGTTCGGCGGGTTGGCGGCCAGGTAGCCCACGACGCCGAGGGCTGTGAAGAGCTGCAGGGAGAATTTGAACCTGGAGGAGGCGCCCTTCGGGTTCTTCTTCACCAGCTTGGTGTAGTCGTCCATCCAGCCGGTGAAGGCCAGCACCACCGTGGTGAACAGGAGCAGCAGGATGAAGCGGTTGTCCATGCGCGCCCACAGCGCGGTGGAGACTACCAGCGTCAGGAAGATCAGCAGGCCGCCCATGGTGGTGGTGCCCTGCTTGGCGAGGTGCGTCTGCGGGCCGTCGGTGCGCTGGATCTGGCCTATCTTGTAGGTGCGCAGCTTCGCTATCAGCCACGGGCCTATCAGCAGGCTCAGCAGGAAAGAGGTCATGACCGCGCCGCCCGCGCGGAAGGTGATGTACTGGAAAACGTTCAGCGGGCTGAAAAGGTCTTTTAAATAGTGCGCGTAGTAAAGCATAGTCTCCCTGGCCGACCGCGATTGATATCTATATTTTAATAATTTTTGAGGGTCTTGTCTTTTCCCCTAAGGGCCCAGCCCCCAGTTCCCCTATTTGCTCAGGCGCGGGAACGCCCCCGCCGCTATAATATAAGCGTGAATAAACTTCTCTCAGCCCCCGCCCTGGCTCTCACCGTCCTTCTGGCCGCCCTTCCCTCGCGCGCCGCGCAGCTCGAAGCGCTCGGCGCGGCCGACCTGCCGGCCGTCGAGAGCGCGGAGCCGCCCGCTCCCTCCAGGCCCGCCGCGAAGGACTGGACCGTGCTGATCTACGTGAGCGCCCGCAATAACCTGGGGCTCGAGGCTATCAAGGACGTCAACGAGATGGAGGCCGCCGGCTCCACCGACAAGGTCAGCGTCGTGGTGGAGATGGCCCGCATCGTTACCGAGCCGCCCTTCAACCCTTTCTCCTCGGTGCAGGAGCCGAAGCCGCCGCAGGCGGACTGGACCGGCTCGCGCCGTTTCCTGATGGTGAAAGACGCCGACCTGCTGAAGATCAATTCCCCCGTGCTCGCGCATTTCCCGGACGCCGACATGGGAGACTGGAAGCACCTGGCCGACTTCATCGCCTGGGGCAAGGCTAATTACCCGGCGCGCCGCTATATGCTGATAGTAGGCGGCCACGGCAGCGGTTGGCGCGGCGTTAAGCCGCCCCCCGGTGCGGCCAAGGGCATCTCCTACGACGAGCCCTCCGGCCACCACATCGCGCCGGCGGAACTGGCCGCTGCCATCAAGGCCGGCGGCGGCGTGAACGTCTACGCCTCCGACGCCTGCCTGATGCAGACCGTAGAGGTGGTCTATGATCTTAAGGATTCAGCCGAGTACGTGGTGGGCTCGCAGGAAACCACGCCGGGCAGCGGCTACAACTACGAGGTCTTCCTGAAGGCCCTGCAGGCCGCCCCGTCCGACTCTTTTACGGCTGCGCAGGCTATTATGAAGGGGTTTTCCGAATTCTACTACGGCACGCAGAAGATGTCCGTGACGATGTCCATCGTGCGGCCGTCCGCGGCCCCGGAGCTGGCCGCTAAAATGGACAAGTTCGCCCGCCTCGTCCTGGCTTCCCCGGCCGACATGGCCCTCTACCACGAGAAGAAATGGGGCCTGAGGGCCTTCGAGGACGAGGACGCGCGCGACCTGTACCAGCTGATGAAGCTGTATTACGACAATTCTCCGACGCCCGCGGTTAAAGAAGCCGCAAAGGACGTTATCGTCTTCCTCTCGGAGAAGTTCATCCTGCGCAACGACGCGCTGGGCTACAAGTCAAAGGACGCCAACGGCATCTCCGTCTATTTCCCCGTCTTTTACATGAACTACAAGGCCAAGTATGAGTACCTCGGTTTCTCCGCTGCCACGCAGTGGGACGAGATGGTGAAAGCCGTGGTCAATTCCAAGCGCTGAGCGCTGCTTCGCCCGCAAAGCAAAACCGCCGGGTTTCCCCGGCGGTTTTGCTTTTTAGCGGGCCCGTTCAACAGGCTACGTCCAACCCGTCGAAGAGCAGCGGCGGGTTGTTGGCGTAGATCGGGGCCGCCTCGCAGCCTGCGGCTATCGCCCGATTCATCATGTCGTAGATGTTGCCGGAGACCATGGTGTCCTTCGCCTTGCCGACCACCGCCCCGTTCTCCACGTAGAGCCCCGGCGCGAGGCCTATCGAGAAATCCCCGTTCGGGATATTGCCGCTGTGCGCTCCCAGCGCGCCGAAAACCACCAGGCCGGTGCCCATCTCGCGCAGCAGTTCGGCGAAGGTCTTTTCCCCCTTGTCGAAATACAGATGGCCAAGGTAAGGCAGGGGCCGCATGACCACCGTGTCGCCGCCCCACATCGCGCGGCGGAAGCCGTGCCCCGTGGGCCTGGCCCCGGTTTTGGCGGCGTAGTTCAGGTCGTAATAGAAGCCCCTGAACACGCCCTTCTCTATCACCGGGAAGTCGGCGCAGGGCGTGCCCTCGTCGTCCACTGCCCGCGCGCCGGGCACGGCGTCGTTCAGTGGGTTGTTTCTTACGGTCAGGATCTCGGAGAACAGCTTTTGTCCTTCTTTGCCGGCCAGCGGCGTGGTCTTCTGGTAAAGGTTCTGCCCGTTAGCGCCGCTCTGTACGCGCCACAGCAGCGTGTAGAGGGCTTCGGGCATGAACAGCACCTTGTGTTTCCCGGCCTTAGGCCGCACCTCACGTCGTCCGACTTCGAACAATTCAGCCGCCGCCTCCAACCGCTCTTCCGGGATAGAGGCCCTGTCCAGCCCGCAGTCCGCTTCCGTATAGTTGTCGCCGCCGGCTGAAATTACGCTCCCGAAAGCGGTTACCTGGGATTCTTTCCAGGCCAGGTCGGTGCCGGAAGAATTGAAGATCCGAAAGGCACCGGTGGCCGCTGCCATGCCGGTATTTATCTGTCCCTTGGCGCGTTTCGCCAGGATATCGCGCATCCGGGAGGCTTCCTGCAGCAGGTCGGTCGAAGTGATCGCCTCCGCATTTTCCGAATAAGTGCGGAGCTGCTTCATTCCGCCGGTTTTCGGGAAAGTGAACTTCGCCTCCACCCCGGCTTTCAGCGAGGCCAGGGCGTTGTTCACCAGGCCGGCGGGGTCGCCGAGGTTCTTGGTGTAGGCGAAGCCGTAGAGGCCGTCCTTGACCAGCCGCAGGCTAACTCCGGAGGCCAGGCTGCATTCGGCTTCCTTCAACTCCGAATTCTCGATGCTGACGGTCTTCTTTTCCGAGGAACAGGAGTAGATCTCGAATTGCGCGCCCGTGGCCGCGGCGCAGTCTATGAGCTTTTGCATTATCTTCCCCCCACTACGGCGTTGTTTATCAAAACCTGAGGCCCGCCGTGGCAGGACCGGATGTTGGTCTGCCCTTTGCCGCAGCCGCCGCGCTCGGAAAGGTGCACGTCGCCGCCGACGGCCGCTATGTTCTTCAGCGTGGAGAACAGGTTGCCCATGATGTTGATGTCGCGCACCATGCCGGCTATCTTTCCGCCCTTCACCTCGAAGCCGTAGGCCGCGCCGAAGGTGAAGTTCTCGCCGGAAGTCTGCCCGCCTTTCGAGCCGCACAGGTAAAGCCCGTCGCCAAGCCTGGCCAGCAGCCTGTCGAGGTTCATGGCCGGGTCGGGGAGTATCATTATGGTCCCCATCCTGACCATGGGCGCGAAGCGGTAGTCCTCGGCCACGCAATGCCCCGTGGGCGGCTCGCCGAAGGCCGCCGCCGTGCGCCGCGAATGCAGCCTGCCGCGCAGCACGCCGTCCCTCATCAGCTCAACGCGCCTGGCGGGCACGCCTTCGTCGTCGTATTTGTAGAAGCCCAGCTGGTGCGGGAGGGTCGGGTCGTCCACTATGCTGACCGCCGGGCTGCCCAGCTGCGCGCCCAGGTGCATCTTTTTGCGCAGGTCCGGCATGTTCTCCACGATGTCCCCTTCCGAGAAATGGCCGAAGGCCTCGTGGGTAAAGACCCCGCCCAGCTCGTGGTCCAGCAAGACATTGTAAGCGCCGCCGGTCACCGGCTTCGCAGTCAGCAGACGGTCCAGCAGCTCGGTGCGTTCGTTGAAAAGCGGCTCCCTGTTCCTCAGCGTGGAGAAACCGTCGCTGCCGCCTATCATGAAGTTGATGCTCTGGGTCAGGGCTCCTTCCTTCGCCGTGGCCATGCCAGAGAAGGAAACGGTGACCAGTTCTTCCCGTATCTCCGCCCCCTCGGTGGAAACGAAATGTTTGTCGCGGGAGGTTTCGGTGTAGGCCAGGTTAGTGGACACTACTTTGGGATTTTTCAACGGGATGGCGTTGTAGGCGCGGGCCAGCTCTATTTTTTCCTCCAGGCTGACGGCCGAGGGGTCTTCCGACATTTCAGGGCGGAAATACTCCCTGGCCGCCGCAACCTTGGCAAGGCTGGCCGGTACTTTTATGGTGCGCGCCAGCAGGCGGGTGTTCTCCATCAGCGCCGCGGCCGCTTTGGGCGCGTCCTCCGGCCGGGTGAAGGCCACCGAGGAAAAACCGCCCTTGTAGAGGGCCCGCATCACGAAACCGTCCGTGGAATTGGTGGTGACGCGGGTGAGTTCCTTCCCGTTGAAGCCCACCACTGTTTCCTTTTTTACTTCATGGCGCACGTCGGCGTAATCGGCCCCGATCCGGCCAAGCATGGCTTTAAGAGTGTCAAACATCGTTTCCCCTCCGCGCTGTTGTGTAACTTACGGATATTCTACCAAAAGCCCGGAAAGCAAAACCGCCGGGCTGCCCCGGCGGTTTTTGCCTTTTGCGCGGCCGGCCTCAGTAGGACTTGGCCATCAGCACGCGCAGTTTGGACGGCTGGCCGGTGAGGATGCACTTGCCCTCCCCCCTGGCCTCGGCCGGCAGCTGGTCCGCGAACGGCAGGCAGCGGATGCTGGTCTCAAAGCGCTTGGCCAGCTCCTCCTCCTGCGCGGCCGTGCCGGCCCAGTGCACCCAGGCGAAGCCGCCGCCCTCGTCCTTGAAGAACTTCTCGTAGTCCTCGAGCTTGTCGATGACGCGCGTGCGGGCGGCCCTGAACGCCCGGGCTTTCTCCAGCAGTTCCTTCTGCATGGCCTCCAGCGTAGGTACGATGGAAGCTATGGCCTCGGCGCGCGGCAGGAAGGCCTTGCGGCGCCTGCGCTGGGCCTCGGGCGTCTCGCCGGGAATGTCGCTGACGAAGCGGCGGGCTATGCAGAGCGAGCCCTTCTCCAGGTCCTTGGGGCCGATCTCGATGCGCAGCGGCACGCCCTTGCCCTCCCACTCGTAATACTTGGCGCCGGGCATGATGCCGTCGCGGTCATCCAGGCGCACGGCGACGCCCAGGGCCTTGAGCTCGGCAAATACTTTCTTCGCCTCTTCCACGGTCTTGGCGCGCTCTTCGTCGCTCTTGTAGATCGGCACTATGACCACCTGTATCGGCGCGAGCTTGGGCGGCAGCACCAGGCCGGCGTCGTCGGAGTGGGTCATGATCAGCGCGCCTACCAGGCGCGTGCTGACGCCCCAGCTGGTGGCGTACACGTATTCCAGCTGGCCGTCCTTGTTCTGGAACTTAACGTCGGCGGCCTTGGAGAAATTCTGACCCAGGTAATGGCTGGTGCCCATCTGCAGGGCCTTGCCGTCCTGCATCATGCCCTCTATGCAGAGCGTGTCGAGCGCCCCGGCGAAGCGCTCGCCTTCCGTCTTGTGGCCTTTTATCACGGGCACGGCCATGACGTTCTCGGCGAATTCGGCGTAAACCTCCAGCATGCGCGCGGTCTCCTCCAGCGCTTCAACCTCGGTCGCGTGGGCGGTGTGGCCTTCCTGCCACAGGAACTCGGCGGTGCGCAGGAACAGGCGCGTGCGCATCTCCCAGCGCACGACGTTGGCCCACTGGTTGATCAGCAGCGGCAGGTCGCGGTAGCTCTGGATCCAGTTCTTGTACTGGTCCCAGATGATAGTCTCGCTGGTCGGGCGCACCACCAGCGGCTCTTCGAGCTTCGACTCCGGGTCCGGCACGATCTCGCCGTTGATGGACTTGAGGCGGTGGTGCGTGATGACCGCGCATTCCTTGGCGAAGCCGGAGGCGTGTTTCTCCTCGCGGGCCAGGAAGGACAGCGGGATGAACAGCGGGAAATAGGCGTTTTCGTGGCCGGTGGCCTTGAAACGGTCGTCGAGCTCGCGCTGCATCTTCTCCCAGATGGCGTAGCCGTGCGGGCGGATCACCATGCAGCCGCGCACGGCCGAGTGCTCGGCCAGCGTGGCTTTCTTTATCACGTCCAGGTACCACTGGGAGTAGTCCTGCGCGCGGGTGGCGATGGCGTTGGGTTCGGTTTTTGCGGGTTTGTTCATGGTTGGATCCTTGAAGTGCGAAGTTAAATTATACCTGTTAGAGGCCCTCGACGATGCGCTCGAACTTCATCGAGCGGGAGGCTTTGACCAGGAAGGTGCCTTTGCCGGCCTTGATGAGGGCGCGGGCTTCGTCGAGCCAGCCGTCCAGCGTTTCGGCGTAGACCGCGCAGCAGCCGCCGGCCTTCATGTAGGCCTCCACGGCGGGCTTCATCTCCGGGCCGGCCAGGAAGACGCGCTCGGCGCCGGTATGGGCCAGCGCGGCCCCCAGGTCGGTATGGTAGTGGGCGGAGTACTGCCCCAGTTCCTTCATGTCGCCCAGCATGAAGTAGAGGGGCCGGGCCATGCCCAGCACCTGCTTGATGGCCGACGCCGCAGACTGCGGGTTGGAGTTGTAGGCGTCCAGGATGACGGTCGCCCCTCCGATCTTGAGCTCCTGCAGGCGCATCGGCGGCGGGGTGTAGCGCTCCAGGCCCTTGCGGATAGTTTCGAAATCGAGGCCGGAGGCCAGCGCCGCCCCGGCCGCGGCGGCCGCGTTAAGGAAATTATGCCCCCCGGCGTGCGGCAGGCGTATGCCGTGTATCCCGCCGGCGTACTCCAGGCGCAGCGCGTCGCCCTCGAGCACGCGCAGGTCGGCGCCGGGGTCGCGGCCG
This sequence comes from Elusimicrobiales bacterium, assembly GCA_028688015.1. Taxonomy (GTDB): domain Bacteria; phylum Elusimicrobiota; class Elusimicrobia; order Elusimicrobiales; family UBA9959; genus UBA9959. The sequence goes on from JAQTZB010000001.1 coordinate 403,198, forward strand.
AAGGTCAGCTTGGGAAAGTCCCGGCCGTTGAGGCGCGAGAGGAAGCGGTCGTCGTAATTATAGACCAGCCTGCCGCCTTTGGCGAGGCAGCCGGCCAGCTCGGTCTTGGTCTCGAAGACCGTCTCGAGGTCCCCGAAATACTGCAGGTGCGACGGGCCGATATTCGTGATGAGGCCGCAGGTGGGGCCGGCCACGTCCCCGATCTCTTTTATGTCGCCCCGCCTGGAGGCGCCCAGTTCGAAGACGCCGAACCTGTGCTCCGGGCCCAGCTCCAGCAGCGACAGGGGCAGGCCGAACTGGTTGTTGAGGTTGCCGGCGTTGGAGCAGGTCTCTCCGGCGGCGGAGAAGACGCTTTTCAGCATCTCCTTGGTAGTGCTCTTGCCGTTGGAGCCGGTGATGGCCACGACGGGGATGTCGAAGCGGCGCCTGTGCCAGGCGGCCAGGTCCTGCAGGGCTTTCAGGGTGTCTTTGACCGCCACCGTCTCGGGCGGCAGGTCGCGCAGCCCGGCCAGCGCGTCCTCGCGAGCCAGCCAGCCGCGCACGCCGAGCGGCGCCGTGTTCTTAAGAAAATCGTGCGCGTCGAAAGAGGCGCCCTTGAGCGCCCAGAAGAAATCGCCCGCCCTGAGCTTGCGGGTATCCGTGACGAAGCCGCTGAAGGGCGCCTCGGGTTTCCCTTTGACCAGCCGGCCGCCGACCGCGGCCGCGAGCTCTCCCAGCGTCATCCTTAAATTCATTCGCGCAGCCTTTCCTTTAGCGCCGCCGCGGCGGTCTCGGCGTCGCTGAAATGCACCGTCCGGTCCTTCAGCACCTGGTACGTCTCGTGCCCTTTGCCGGCTATCAGCACGATGTCGCCCTTGCGCGCCTGGGCTATGGCCGCCTCGATGGCGCGCTTACGGTCCGGGATGACCTCGAAATTTGAATACTTGTCCATCACGCCCTTGGAAATGTCGTCTATGATGGCCAGCGGGTCCTCGCTCCTCGGGTTGTCGCTGGTGATGATGGCCAGGCCGCTCAGCGCGCAGGCCACCGCGCCCATCGGCGCGCGCTTGGTGCGGTCGCGGTCGCCGCCGCAGCCGAAAACGGTGATGATACGCTGGTGGGGCAGCAGGCCGAGGCTCGAGAGCACGTTCTCCAGGGCGGCGTCCGTATGCGCGTAATCCACGAAGACGGAGAAATCCTGCCCGGCGTTCACCCGCTCCAGGCGGCCCGGCACGTTCTCCAGCGCCTGCACGCCGTCTATGGCGGCGCGCACGCTTAGCCCGCCCGAGGCGGCCGCGGCGATGGCCGCCAGCGCGTTGTAGATGTTGTGGCGGCCCAGCAGGTTCAGCTTCACCGGCATTTTCTCCTGCCCGGCGTGCAGCGTGAATCTGGTCATGGTCTCCAGGATCTCGATGTCCGCCGCCCGGAAATCCGCCTCTTCTTCTATGCCGAAGGTGACGGCCTTCACCCGGCCTTTGAGCTTCTTCAGCAGCCAGCCGGCCCGCTCGTCGTCGGCGTTGATCACGGCGCACTTGTCTTTCTTGGGGGAGCGTTCGAGCAGGTCGAACAGGCGGGCCTTGGCCTGGAAATAGGTTTCGCGGTCCTTGTGGAAGTCCAGGTGGTCGCGCTGCAGGTTGGTGAAGACCGCGCAGTCGAACTCCACGTCCTCCACTCGGCCCAGCGCCAGGGCGTGCGAGGAGACTTCCATCACGGCCGCCAGCGCGTCGGCCGCGACCATCTTGGCCAGCAGCTCCTGCAGCGTGTGGGCCAGCGGCGTGGTATTGGCGGCCGGGGCCAGCACCTTGCCGTCGATGCGGTAATCTATGGTGCCGATGACGCCCGGGCGGGAGCCGGCCTGGTGCAGGGCGCTTTCCAGCAGGTAGGCGGTGGTGGTCTTGCCCTTGGTGCCGGTAATGCCGAAGACCTTCAGTTTCTTTGAGGGCCGCCCGTAGAAGTTGGCGGCTATGACGGAGAGCGCCGCGGAGATCTCCCCCGCTTTCAGCAGCGGCGCGGCGGGGTAAGCCGCGCGCAGCTCCGCCGGCGGCTCGGCGGCGGAGATCACCGCGGCCGCGCCCAGCTCGAGGGCCTGCTTTATGAAATTTGCCCCGTCGGTCCTGGCGCCGGGCAGCGCGAAGAAGAGCGCGCCGGGCCCGGCCAGGCGGGAATCGTTGACTACCGAGGAGATCTCCGGGTCCGGCCCGGAGTGTTTCAGGCCGGAATTTTCGAGCGCGAGGGACAGCTTCATACCTGTAATAATAGAAAATTTAGGGCGGCGGCGCTCGGGCTAATCTGAGATGGGGCGGACGGGCGCGGCGTGCCCGACTTTGTGCGCGGTCGGGGTATCGGCCTTCAGCCCCTTCAGTGTGATGATCTTGGAGGCGATCTCGCGGAAGGCCGGCGCGGCCGTTTCGCCGCCGTAGGTCAGGCCCTTCGGGTTGTCTATCACGACGAGGATGGTGTACTGCGGCTCGGGCACCGGGAAGAACCCTGCGAACGACGCCACGTTGCGGCCGGTCAGGTACTTGCCGGTGCGCGGGTCGATCTTCTTGGAGGTGCCGGTCTTGCCGCCAATCGAGTAGCCCGCGACCGCGGCGTTCTTGCCGGTCCCGGTCTCCACTACGGCGCGCAGGATCTTCTTGACCCGGCCGCCGATGCCCGGCGTGATCGCCTGCCGCAGCACGGACGGCTCGTTCTTGAAGACCACGTCGCCTTCGAATTCGGCGATCTTTTCCACAAGCTGCGGCTCGAAGAGGCGGCCGCCGTTGACCAGCGCGGAGTAGGCGTTGAGCACCTGCAGCGGCGTGGCGGCGATGCCGTGGCCGTAGGAGCCGACGGCCAGGTCTATAGGCTTGAACTTGTCCAGCGGGCGCAGCAGCCCGGCCGACTCGCCGGCGAAGCCCAGCCCCGATTTGGCGCCGAAGCCGAAGGCCTTGACGTAGCGGTAGAAGCTCTGCACGCCGAGCTTAAGCCCTATCTTGGCCGTGCCGATGTTGGAGGAGCGTTCTATGACTTCGGAGAGGCTCAGGGTCTTTTCCGGCTCGTGGTCGTGCAGCGTTACCTTGCTGTTGAAGGCCCACGCGCCGTTCTCGCAGTAGTAGGTGCTGGCCTCGCTGGCTGCCCCCTCCTCCAGCGCCGCCGCCAGGGTTATAGCCTTGAAGGTGGAGCCCGGCTCGTACACCCATTCCACCGGCTCGATCTTTTCCACGTCGGAGGGCCACGAGGCCAGCGCGAGCAGGCGGCCGGTGTTCGGGTCCTGCACCAGCGCCATGCCCAGCTCGGCCCGGTTCTTTTCTACGGCCTTCCTGATCGCTTCCTGGGCGAAGTACTGGATATTCTTGTCGATAGTGAGGTACAGGTCGCGCGGGCGCGCCTCTTTTTCCAGCTGGGCCTGGAAGATCACCTTGCCGGAGTTGTCGCGCACTATTTCGCGCCGGCTGACCTGGCCGCTGAGCACGCGGTCGTAGAGGAGTTCTATGCCCGTCAGGCCCTTCTCCTCGCGCGTCACGCCTATCACGCTGCGCGCGATATCCCCGGCGGGATAATAGCGGCTCTGCACGGGCTGCAGGGCCACGCCTTTGAGCTTCAGCGCTTTGACGGCCTCGCTGGCTTCCCGGTCCAGGCCTTTCCTGACCGGGACGAAGTTTTTGGCTTTGCGGTATTTTTCTTTGAAGGCGGGCGGCAGGCCCAGGGCGCGGGTGAGCTCCGAGACAACCCTGGCCGGGTAGCCGGGGTCGTTTTTGGCCTTCGCTTCCGCCTCGAGCTCCTTCTTGTAGAGCCCGGCGTCCCAGGTGACTATGGATTCCGCCAGCAGTTCCCCGCCGGCGCCGAAGACGCGGCCGCGGGGGCCGATCTCGGAAACGGTCCGCTTGAACTCTTTAGAGGCCGTCTCCGAAAGCTTTTCGTGGCGGATGGTCTGCAGCCAGAACAGCCTGGCGCCAATCAGCAAAGGGGCGATAGCGGCCAGCGCGGCGCAGACTTGTATTCTTGTTTTGATGGTATGGGCTGTCATGTGCGGCCGCCGCCCTGGCGAAGCCGGTGTCCCCGTGGACGGGGATCCTGTCGAACAAGGTCCTGAAGTTCTTTAGTTCCGCCATTTCTCTCCCCGGCGGCGGGCGGCCTTTTAGGAAGACTTGCTGAGTTTGAACAGCCTGGCCAGCCAGCCCCGACCCGCGGTGCCTTCAGCCGGCCGCCCGTCGAGGATGACGACGGCGCCGGGTTCCGGGTAAACCATGCCCAGCCGGGAGGCCTCGGCCTCTAACTTCTCCGGCGACAGGGAGACCTGAATTTCTTTTTTCAAATAGGTGTTAGCGCTCTCCAGGTCTTTTATCTCCCGGCGGAGCTTCTCGATGTTGTAGCCAAGTTTTACCGCCTGGACGTTTTGCCAGGCGAACAGGAAGCCCGCGGCGCAGATCACGCCCAGGGCGGCCAGTTTCAGGTTCCGAGTCTTTTTAAGCATAGCTGACTTACCTCGCTGCGTTTATTCCATGCTGAACAGCTCTATCCGCTTTATGCCGTGCTTTTCCCACAGGTAGAAGATCTTGGTGGGGCACACCGCGTCCTTGAGCCCGTTGAGCTTCGCCCGGGTCCTCCTGCCGTGCAGGAGCTTGTTGAACTTCGCGCCGACTTTAAGGATGTTTTCAGGATACATAGGGCCTCCTTAACTTACAGCTTCTCTATCACCCTCAGCTTCGCGCTGCGAGCCCTCTTGTTAGAGGCGGTTTCCTCATCGGAGGGCTTCACCGGCTTGCGCGTCACTAATTCCCACCCGCCCATCTTCGCCATGATGCGGAACGTCTCTTTGACGATGCGGTCCTCGAGCGAGTGGAAAGTGATGATGCCCAGGCGCGCGCCGGGCTTGAGCAGCGGCAGGATCTTCTGGATGCCGCGCGTGAGGTTGTCGAACTCGTAGTTCACGGCCACCCGCAGCGCCAGGAAGGTCTTGGTGGCGGGATGGATTTTTTCCCCATGCGCCGGCGCCACCCGCTCTATCAGGGCGGCGAGCTCGGCGGTGGTCTCCAGGGGCTTTACGCGGCGGGCCGCCAGCACCGCGCGCGCGATGCGGCCGGAATGGCGCTCGCCGCAGACGCGGATGAGGTGCTCGATCTGCTCGAAGGGCCACTGGTTGATGATCGTATAGGCGGTCAGCGGGTTGTCGGGGTTGATCCGCATGTCCAGCGGCCCGTCGTGCTTGAGGCTGAAGCCGCGGGACGGCTTGTCGAAATGCAGCGACGAGATGCCCAGGTCGAACAGCGCGCCGGACAGGGAGCGGATCCCCTCCCGCGCCACGATCTCGTCTATGTTGGCGAAATTCCCCTGCGCAATCTTAACGCGGGTCCCGAACGGCGCCAGGTTGCGCGCGGCCACGCCGGCCATCTCCGGGTCCCAGTCGATGCCGAGGACATTGCCCTCGGGCGGCAGCGCGTTGAGCAGGCGCGCCGTATGCCCGCCCATGCCCAGCGTGGCGTCGACGTAGGTGCCCTTCTTTTCCGTGATCAGCAGGTTTACTGTTTCCTCGGCCAGGACGGAAATGTGAGTGTATTCCGTCATATGTCCAGTATCTTGCCGAACTTTCCGAGGGAAGGCTCTATCACGTCTTTTTTGTATTTCGACCAAGCCTGCGCATCCCATATTTCAGCCTTATTACCGACGCCGCGTATCAGGATGTCCTTCTTGAGAGAAGCGTACGCTTTCTGATTCTGCGGCACTAAAATCCGGCCCTGCTCGTCCAGCTCCGCGTCGCACGCGTTGCCGAAGAAGAAGCGCTTGAAGGCCCGCTCCTCTTCCTTGTTCTCGGACTTGAAGACCTGCATGTTGCCCGCCAGCAGCTCTTCCCATTTCGAAGGCAGGAAGATGTAGAGGCAGTTGTCCAGCCCGATGCTGAGCATGAAATAGTTCTTGTCTTCCTTGCGAAGCTCCTCGCGGAAGCGCGCGGGCACGACGACGCGGCCTTTGGCGTCCATCGTGTAAGCGTATTCACCGTAGAGCGAGCTCATAAATTTTCTTTAACTTCGCGCAGTTACAGTATACAACATTATTCCACACAAAAAAACACTGTTTCCCACTTTCTACCACTTGGATTATTAGTATATAGCATAGCCCCCCCCTTGTCAATACCCGGGGTAAAAAGCGCTTGTAGCTGCGCTATATTTTGTGGTTCAAGAGGGAGGGAAAAACGCAAAAATAGGGGTTGATTTTGGTCAACCCCTATATAAAGGAATATATATATCTGTTATTTAATATTTGTTCATGTTCGAGATCTTGCCGGTCTTCAGGTCATAGCGCCAGGCGTATTCCAGAGACGAGAGTTTGTTGTAGGGCATGCCGTAGGCGCGGTAGAGCGCCTGGTTGGCCGGCTTGCCGTCGCGCGTCTCCTTGCAGAAAACATAGAAGGCGTCGCCGGCCTTCATCTTCATCAGGAAGCGCACCACGCTGTAGGACTGCGCGTACCACAGGCGCACGTTGTCCTCGTCGGCGCCCTGCATGTTCTCTATGCGCACCAGGTCGCCCAGCTTGAAGCCGCTGCCGCCCTCGAGGAGCTTCAGGTTCTGGTCCAGCCAGTTAGGGGTGGAGTAGCCGCGCTCGGACTGGATGTAGGTGGCCACGCCCTCGCTGAGCCACAGCGGGCTCGGGGCCGAGGACGGGAAGAAGCTGTCGAAATAGATATGCGTGAGCTCGTGCGCCAGGATGCCGAAGGCCTCGTCGCTCTTGTAGACGTAGATCTTGCGCTCGCCCAGCGAGGCCGCGCCGCCTGACCAGGCCGGCCTGCCCGTGAGCTTGCGGTAGGTCTCGCCGCTCTGCGCGTAGTAGATGAAAACTTTCTTTTCGCGGGTCCACGGCGAGAAGGCCACCAGGTCCAGCATGATGTTGCCGTGCAGGGACTCGAGCGTCTCGGAGAGCTGCTCTGAAACCTCGGCGCCTTCCTCGAAAATGACGAAGTGGCGCGTGACCTTCATCGCGAAGCCGGGCGGGGTTTCCGGGTAGCTCTCCTCTTCCCCCCTCGCGCCGATGACGGTCTTGTCGCCGGGCGCGTGCTCGGGGATCAGCGGGGTGGAGGCGGCCTCCTTTACTCCCCCGGCCTTTACCAGGTCCAGGGTGCTGTAGCCGGTGGCGGGCCGCGGCAGCTCCTGCTGCTGCGCCTGAGGCTGCTGGTACTGCGGCGGGACCGGGTACTTGTTAAGGGTGGGCTTGGGCGCCGGGCGCATCGCCGCGAAAGGGTTGCTGCCTATCCTGAAGCTCTTGAGCATGGCCATGTCTTCGCTCATGTACTGGTACATGAACAGCCCCCAGAGGCCTATCACGAGGCCCCAGAAGAGCACACGGAGTTTGGATAATATGTCCATGCTTGCAGGCGCCGGGGCCGCCTTACCGCATCGAGTCCCGCACCTTCACTATCATCTCGGCCATCGCCGCGGTGAACATCGAGAAAAAGACTATGAAGACGGCCTGCGTGAGCGCCATGCCCAGCAGCTGCGTGTTGGAGGCGGCCTGCGCGAGCGCCGCCGCCAGCGTCAGGTCCGGAGCGTCGGCGGTGATGAAGACCACCGCCTTGTAGAAGTAGATGGCGACCATGATGGCGGAGGCGCCGGCCGCGGTAAAGAAGACGTACCACTTCTTCATGTACATGGCGCTCGCTGCGGGCGCGGTCAGGAAGAGCAGCCACATGGGCGCCCAGTACGGGGAGAGCAGGTAGAACAGCGCGGCGCTGACGGCGAGGTTCAGCCAGACGGTGACCGCCCGGATATGGCGGCTCCAGCGCAGGAAGCGGTAGGTGTTGCTGCCCAGCCAGTAATTGGCGGCGAAGGCTGCGGCCAGGATGCCGAAGCAGGCGTAGGTGACGGAGCGCTCCGGCTCCGAGAAGAAGATGGCGAACACGATCAGTATGACCGCGAACGGCGTGAAATAATAGTTAAGTATGTGCATAGGTTCAGCGTCAGCCTTTCTGGAAAACTACTATGTGCCTGTCTTCTGCTTCGCCCGGCAGGCGGTATGAAAAGGTTTCTAAAAGCTTTCCCCCCGCTTTCTTCAGCGCGGCGTCCGCGGCCGGGCGCCCCTTCGCCAGCTGCGCGGCGCTCTGCCAGGCCAGGAAGTACCCGCCCCCAGACAGTATATTTAAGCATTGGGGCAGAATGTTTTCAAGTTGTCCCATGGCCCTTTCTATGACCGCGGCGTACCGGCGCTCCGAGCCGGGGCCGCCCTCCCCCACCCTGCGCTGGAAGACCGCGACGTTGCCGGCCAGCATCGAGGCGGCCGCCAGGCCCAGGAAATCGCAGCGCTTGCCCCTGGAGTCGAGCAGCTCAAAGCTGAACTCCTCCAGGACCGCCGCGAGTACCAGGCCGGGGAAGCCCGCGCCGCTCCCGGCGTCGGCCACGATCCCGCCCGGCTTCAGGAGCCGGCGCAGCACCGACGCGCCCGCGAGCGAGTCCAGGATGTGGCGTTCCCAGAGCAGCGGCTCGTCGTTCCTGGAAACCAGGTTCATCATGGAGTTCTTCTCCAGGAGCTCCGCGGCGAAGATCCCGAGCCTGCGCTCGGCGGCCGGGGGCAGCTGCAGACCCCATTTCTCGAGTGTGATTTTAGCGGCGTCGTTCACGGCTTGCTCCTTTGCCTGCGGCGTTTTTCCAGCAGCACCCACAGCAGCTGCACGTCCGCCGGCGTCACGCCGGGGATGCGCCCGGCCTGCGCCAGCGTCAGCGGGCGGTGCTGCTCCAGCTTGTGGCGGGCCTCGTTGGGCAGGGCCTGCGCGGCGGCGTAGCTGAAATCGGCCGGGATGCGCAGGCCTTCGAACTTCTTCATCTTCTCCGCCTCTTTCTGGTTGCGGCGCACGTACATCTCGTAAATCTTTTCGATCCCGGCGGTGGCTTGCGCCTTCTTAAGCGTCCAGGGCCCGGGCGGCAGACGGGCGGGCTTGCCTCCGGCCCGCAGGGCCCGCACCGCGTCGGCGTAGGCCCGGAAATTCTTCTCCAGCCGCGCCGGCAGCAGCCCCAGAGCGAAGCCGCGGGGGCACAGGCGCAGGTCGGCGTTGTCGGCCCGCAGCAGCAGGCGGTATTCGGCGCGCGAGGTGAAGATGCGGTAGGGCTCGTCGATCCCCTTGGAGACCAGGTCGTCTATCATCACCCCCAGGTAGCCTTCGTCGCGGCGGATGATCACCGGCTCCAGGCCGGCGGCGGCGCGGGCCGCGTTGATGCCCGCCACCAGCCCCTGGCCCGCGGCCTCCTCGTAGCCGGTGGTGCCGTTGACCTGCCCGGCCATATAGAGGCCCGGCAGGGGGCGCGTCTCCAGCGTGTAGTCCAGCTGGCCCGGGTCGGAGTAATCGTATTCTATCGCGTAGCCGGCGCGCATGATCTCGGCGCGCTCGAGCCCGGCGACCGAGCGCACGATGTCGGCCTGCACCTCTTCGGGCAGGCTCGTGGAGAGCCCGTTGACGTAATATTCCTCGGTGGCGAAACCTTCCGGCTCCAGGAACAGGTGGTGCGCGCCGTGGTGCGGAAACTTGACCACCTTGTCCTCTATCGACGGGCAGTAGCGCGGGCCGGTGGACTTTATCTTGCCGCTGTAGAGCGGCGAGCGGTGCAGCGCAGCGTTGATGACGGCGGCCGTAGCGGGCCCGGTGCGGGTTATCCAGCAGGGCAGCTGCGGGTTGGTTATCCGCCCGGTGAAATGCGAGAAGGGCGCCGGCGGCGCGTCCGGCGCCTGCCTGTCGCATTTGGAGAAATCTATGCCGCGCGCGTGCAGGCGCATCGGCGTGCCGGTCTTCAGGCGGCCCAGCCTGAAGCCAAGCCCGGCCAGGCTTTTGGAGAGCAGGTCCGACGGAGGGTGGTTGTACCTGCCGCCGGGGAAAGTATCCATGCCGACGTGGATCACGCCGCGCAGGAAGGTTCCGGCCGTGAGCACCACCGTTTTAGCCCGGTAGACGGTGTGGCGTGTGGTGCGGATCCCTGCCGCCCTGCCGCCCTTCTCCAGAACCTCGGCCGCCTCGTCCTGCGCCAGGGTGAGCCCGGGCTGGCGCTCCAGCGCGCGCTTCATGGCGAGCTGGTACATTTTCTTGTCGCACTGCGCGCGCGGCGAGCGCACCGCCGCGCCCTTGGAAGTGTTGAGTATGTGCCCGCTCAGCATTGAAAGATCGGCTATTTTCCCCATCTCCCCGCCGAGCGCGTCGATCTCCCGCACCAGCTGGCCTTTGCCTACCCCGCCTATCGACGGGTTGCAGGACATCTGCGCCAGGGTGTCGAGGTCCTGCGTGAGCAGCAGGGTCCGTGCCCCCAGGCGCGCGGCCGCCAGCGCGGCCTCGCAGCCGGCGTGGCCGCCGCCGACCACCAGCACGTCGAAAGTTCCCGGATAGTTGTAAGCCGTCATTCTTTATACCAGCAGCAGCGCCTCGAAAACCCCGGCGGGCAACAGGCCCGTGTTCATCGCCAGGAACAGGAAGGCCATGGCGCCGAAAGCGCCCAGGACCACGGCCGCCGCCGCGCGGGCGTTGGCGGCGCCGTAGATCGCCGAAACCGCTTTGGCCGACCAGTACAGCGCGAGCACCGCGAAGACGTATTCGGCCGCGGTGTAGGCCCGCACCGAACCGGCCAGCGCCGCCGCCGCGCCGCAGAGGTCCCCGGCCACCGCGAGCACGGAAACTGAAAGCAGGCATTTTACCAGCCCCGGGAAGGCTTTCCTGTCGGAATAGCCGGCCCAGCCAGCGGCGAGCGCGGCAGCGGCGGCAGCGGCGATCCCCGCGGCGCGCCTGCCGCCTCCGGCGCCGTGCAGGGCCGCCGCCAGGAGCCCGAAGGCGCCGATACAGGCGGCGGCGCCGGCGAGGCGGACCGAAAGCCGCCCGCCGCCCAGGAAACGGGCCAGCGCGGAGACGAGGGCGCTGAGGAAAAGCGTCAAGGCCAGCCCGCCGGCCAGCGCCGCTGGAAAGTAATAAAAGAAGCCGCGGTTGCGGTTAAGGGAAAAGCCTTCCAGGGAATCGGCCAGGTACTGCGGCGGCAGCAGCGTGAAAAGCAGCGCGGCCAGGCAGATGGAAAGCGCGTAGACGCCCAGCGGCCAGCCCCAGCCCCGGCGCCCCGCCGCCAGCTCGCTGAAAGCGGCTTCCGGCTTCAGCAGCACTTTGAAAGGAAAGGAATCAGTCATAGACATACGGCCGCCTATTTCCCGACGCAAAAATTGCTGAACACGCCGGCCAGCACTTCCTCCGGCGCGGTCTCGCCCAGCACTTCCGCAAGCGCGGCCAGGGCCCCGCGCAGGTGCTCGGCGGCCAGCTCCAGCGGCGGGGTTTTACCGCGCAGCCTGCCGGGGAGCAGGGCCAGTTCGTCCGCGGCGCGCGAGAGGGCCGCGTAATGCCTGGCCGAGGTGACCACGGCCTGCGCCCCGTCGCGGAAGACCTTCTTCTGCTCGGCGATCAGCGCCGTCTTCAGGCGCGCCAGGCCTTCTCCGGTCCTGGCTGAAATCCTGAGCGCACCGGCCGGGTGAGGGTCTTTCGCGGGCAGGTCGGCCTTGCTGCGCAGGCGCAGCAGCCGCGCGCCCGCCGGCGCCAGGCGCGCGGCTTCCAGCGCGGCGCCGCGGTCGGCCGGAGTCTCGGACGCGGAAGAATCTTTTACGAGCAGCACGGCGTCCGCTTTCTCCAGGGCGCGGCGCGCGCGGCGCATGCCTTCGCGCTCCAGCGGCGAGCCCGCCCTGCGGCTGAGGCCGGCGGTGTCCGTGAAAACAACTTTGAAGCCGTCTATTTCCAGCTCGGCCTCCAGCGTGTCGCGCGTGGTGCCGGCCTGCTTGGAGACCATGGCCCGGTCGCAGCCCAGCAGGGCGTTGAGCAGGGAGGATTTGCCGGAGTTGGGCGCGCCGGCGATGACCACCTTCAGCCCGTCGCGGATGCCCCGCCCGGCGGCGTAGCCGGCGGCCAGCGCAGCGGCCTTGCTCCGCGCCGCCGCGGCCGCGCGGGCGAAAGCCCTGAGCTCCAGCGCGGGCTGCTCCTCGTAGGAATCGTCGAGGCGCGCTTCGAGCTGCGCCAGGAGCCCGACCAGCGCTTCCTTGATGGCGCGCACCTCGCGCGAAAGGCCCCCCTCCGCCTGGGTGAGGGCGGCCCGGTGGGCGGCCTCGGAGCCGGATTCTATCAGCTGGCCGACGGCCTCGGCCTGGGCCAGGTCCAGCTTGCCGTTGAGGAAGGCGCGCAGCGTGAACTCGCCGGGGCCGGCGGGTCTGGCGCCGTGCTTAACGGCCATGTTCAGGATTGTCCGGATTATATAGGGCGAGCCGTGGCAGGTAATTTCTACCGTGTCCTCGCCGGTGTAGCTGGCCGGGCCGCGGAAGAAGACGGCGACCGCCCTGTCTACCAGGCGTTCTCCGTCGCGCACGGCCAGCAGGCGCGCCTGCCCGTGCGGCGGGTCACTGGGCGCGGGGCGCAGAAAGCCGGCGGCCGCGGCGAAGGCGCCCGGGCCGGACATGCGCAGGACGGCCAGCGCGCCCGCCCCGGGGGGCGTCGCCTGTGCCACTATAGTGTCGCTGGTTTCCGGCAGTATCATGCTTAAAATGAGAACGGCGTGACAGCTACCCGCCGTCACGCCGTTTTGACCGCGAGCCCTTACTTCTGCTCGGTGGTCGTCTGCTCGGGCTGCACGGCGGCGGCCTCTTCGGCCTGCTGCGGTACCGGCTGCTCCGCGGGAGCCGGCTGCGCAACCTCCTGCTGGGCGGCGGCCTGCGGTTCCTTGTGCGTCGCGGTCTTGCGGATTACGACCTTGCGCCAGCGGCCTTCGCCCTCGGAGACGGTCTCCATGTCGGGGTAGTTGGCCTTCACGAGGTTATGCACTATCTTGCGCATCGAGGCGGGCATCGGGTCCAGGCGGCTGGAGACGCTGCCGGCGCGGGCTTCGCGCACGGCCTCTTCCACGCGGGCGGCTATTTCTTTTTCCTTGCTGTCCCAGTAGCCGCCGGTGTCCAGGCGCAGGGCCAGGTGCGGCTCGCGCTTGCGGCTGACTATCGAGTTGAGGATGAACTGCAGCGACTGCAGGCCGCGGCCGTTATCCTCGGTGAAGGCGGCCGGCTCGGCGCAGTCGAACCGGATGAACAGCAGGTTCTCCGCGGTGTCGAGTTTGGCCTCGGTTATGGTCGCTTCGACGCCCATCAGCGTGAGCATCTTGAGCAGCGCGGTCTTGGCGTGCTCCACGGGGTCCTGCGCGGGCTGGATGGCCTGGTAGTCCGCGCCGAGGGGCTCTTCCTGGTAGACGCGGTCGTTGCGGGACATGCGGTCCTCGCGGTGGGGCCGCTCGGAGTGGGTGGTCTCCTCCTGCGGGGGCAGGCGGGCGTCCTCGTAACCGTAACGGCCGGGGCGCCTGGGGGCTGCCGCCGAGGGGCGCTCGCCGCGCCCTTCGCTGCGGCCGCCGGGGCGTCCGCCGCGTCCGCCGGAGCGTCCGCCGCGTCCGCCGCGGTCACCGCCGCGCCCGCCGCGGTCGCCGCCGCGTCCGCCGGGGCGGCTGCCGCGGGGCTCTTCGCTGCGGCTCTCGCCCCAGCGCTTTTCCCTGAGTATGACGCAGGCTTTCTTGGCCCCAATGCCTAAGAAGCCGCTTTTGCCTTCGCTGACGACTACGACTTCAACCTGGTCGCGCCGGAGGCCGAGCTCTGCAAGGCCTTTTTCGACGGCGTCCTGTATGGTTTTCGCTTCTGTCTTGGTTTCTCTCATTTGAGTGTCTCCTTACTTTCTACCGCAAATAAATCAGGCCATATTCTTCTGCAGGTACATGCTCTGCGCGAAGCCCCAGGTGCTGTTGATAAGCCAGTACAGGACCAGCCCCGACGGGAAGGACAGGAACATGAAGGTGAAGATGACCGGCATCCACTTCATCATGGCCGCCTGCGCGGGGTCGGAGGTCTGCGGGCTCAGGTGCTGCTGCAGGAACATGACGCCGCCCATGACCAGGGGCAGCACGTAGAAGGGGTCCTTGGAGGACAGGTCCTTTATCCAGAAGAAGAACGGCGCGCCGTGGAGGCTCCAGGAGTTGCGCAGCGCCGTGAACAGCGCGAAGAACACCGGGATCTGCAGCAGCATCGGCAGGCAGCCGCCGAGCGGGTTGGTGCCGTGGCGCTTGTAGAGGTCCATCACCTCGCGGTTCATGCGCTGCGGGTCGTCCTTGTACATCTTCTGGATGGACTGCATCTCCGGCTGGATCTTCTTCATCACGGCCATGGCCTTGTAGCTCTTGAAGCTGAGCGGCGTGAGGAGGATCTGGATGATGACGCTCAGGATGATGATGGCGATGCCGTAGTTGCCGGTGAGCTTGTGGAAGTAGATCAGCGAGGAGTTGGCGAACTTGGCCAGCGGCGCGAAGAAGCCGAAATCAACGGAGCGGTCGAGGCCGAAGCCCAGCTTCTGCAGCAGGGCGTGATCCTTGGGCCCGAGGTAGAAAAGCGTGGTCCAGACGGCCGTCTCGCCGGGGCGGAGCGCGGAGCCGGGCATCGGCACCGCCAGCACGGGGGTCTTTTCGCTCTTGCCCACTTTCTCGTCGCGGCGCAGCGGGCGGGTGGTCTTGAAGCTCGGGTTGGCGAAGGCGGCGAGGAAGTAGCGGTTGTTGAGCCCCGCCCAGACCCAGTCGTTCTGGGCCGGCTCGTCGTCCTTTATCTTTTCCAGGGTCGGATGCTTGCGGCCGCTTTCCTGGAAGGTGTAGACGGCCTTGAGCTCCGCCTCGTTCTCCTTCATCTCGCTCTTAACCGTGTCGAGGCCGGGACCGATGCGGAGTTCCCACGGGGCCAGCGACTGCGGCGAGCCGGAGGTGTTGACGGCCTGTATCTCCAGGGCCGTGACGCCTTCGTCGCCGGTGAGGGTGAATTTCTTGGTGACCCGGATCGGGCCTTGCTGCGAAACGAACTCCACGGACCTGTCGGTTCTGGCTTTCAGGGCGAACTTGCCGGGAAAGGAGGCGTAGAGGAAGCCGCGCTGCGGGTCCGGCACCAGTTCCACCGGGGCGACGGGGCCCTGGTAGACGGCGCTGGCGAGGGAGGCTGTTTCGGCGTTGAAGGTGTACTCGGCCTTGCCGGCGGAGAGCTTGACTGCTTTCTGCTTCCAGTCGGCCGGGAGCGGGGCCGGCTCGGCCTGGGCGGCCGCAGCGCCGGTCTGCGCGGCAGCAGCGGGCTGTGAACTTTGCGCGGCCTGGGCCTGCTGCGCGGGCTGCGGCTTCGGCAGCCGCTTTTCCATGAAAGAGTACCAGCCTATGTAGACCAGCGACGACAGGACTACGGCGAGTATAAGATTTTTATTCATTTAACCTCCCGCTGCTGCGGAAGGCTTCTCTGGTGGCGTCAGGGGACCGGGTCGTAACCGCCCGGAGAGAAAGGACGACAGCGGGAGAGGCGGCTTGCGGCCAGCCTCCCCCCTTTTAAAATCCCGTGTTTGCCGAGCGCCTGGAACGCGTACTCGGAGCAGGACGGGTGGAACCGGCAGGTTCCCGGCCCGAGGGCGGGCCTAAACGTCCTGTATGCCGAGCGCAGCGTGAGCAGCGCGAGCGATTGAAGATTTTTCGCAACGGTCTTATCTGCCGTCATCGTTAAGGCGCGCCCTCAGCCGGACAGTTTCCAGCTCTTTGCGGGCCTGGGCCAGGTTTTCCATGGCGCAGCCCGCTTTGGGATAAATGATAAGGCGCGTGCCTTCCTTTAACTCTTTTCTATCCAGCCTGAACGCTTCCCTAAGAAGCCTTTTTAACCTGTTCCGCTTCACGGCCCCGCCGGTCTTTTTTGAGACCATCAGGCCGATCTTTTTTTCTTTGACCGCGCCTTTGGAATGCCAGGCCACCAGTTCCCTGGTGGCGATCTTGTTCCCGGCGTCGAAAACGGCCTCGAACTCTTTTTTAAGCCGGAGGCGTGAAGCTCTTGAAAAGGCGAACTGTTTCACTGTAACCCGGTACAAGTCTTACGACTTTATATCGGGTATCAGGGTCCAGCGGCCCTTGGCGCGCCGGCGGGCGAGGGTTTTCCTGCCGCCCTTGGTCTTCATCTTGGCCCGGAAGCCGATGTGCTTTTTGCGTTTCTTAACATTAGGTCTGTAAGTAGGTAACATAGTGCCTCAATTATATAATTTAGGTTCTATCTAAAGCAACTGCGCCGCGGCCGCTTATTTAGCGCTCCGGAAATATTCGGTGATGTGGGCCGCGAGCTTGTCGGCGTGCACGCGGACCTGCTTCATCGTGTCGCGGTCGCGTATCGTCACGGTGCCTTCGGCCTCCTTGTTCTCCCCCTTGCCGATCGTGTCGAAGTCCACCGTGACGCAGAGCGGGGTGCCCACCTCGTCGTGCCTGCGGTAGCTCTTGCCGATGTTGCCGGAATTCTCGTAATAGATCCTGCCGAGGCCGAGCTTCAGCAGCAGGTCCTTGAGCCCCTTGGCCTTCTCCACGATCTCGGGCTTGTTGCGGGCCAGCGGGATCACCGCCACCTTGATGGGCGAGAGGTGCGGGCGGAGCTTCAGCACGATGCGGTCGGTGCCGTTCTCCAGCTTCTCCTCGGTGTAGGCCTCGGTCAGCACGGCCAGGACGCCGCGGTCCACTCCGGCCGAGGGCTCGATGACGAAAGGCACCAGCGGCTTCTGTGTGACCGGGTCCGGCGCGGTCAGCTTGACCACGGAATCCATGTTCTCCTCGACGCGCGCCTTGAGGCCCAGCTCCTGCGGGTTCTTGGAATGGGACCCCAGGTCGAAGTCGGTCCTGTTGGCCACGCCCTCCAGTTCCTCCATGCCGTGCGGGAAGCGGTAGAGGATGTCCACGGTGGCCTTCGCGTAATGGGCCAGCTCTTCTTTGCCCTGCTCGTACTGCTGCAGGTTGGCGCTCTCGAGGCCCTGCGCTTTCCACCAGGCCACGCGGGCCTCTACCCACTTCTTATGCCATTCGTCGTCGGTGCCGGGCAGCACGAAGAACTCCAGCTCCATCTGCTCGAACTCGCGCACGCGGAACACGAAGTTCTTGGGCGTGATCTCGTTGCGGAAGGCCTTGCCTATCTGAGCGATGCCGAACGGCAGCTTGTTCGAGGTGGAATCCATCACGTTCTTGAAATTGCAGAAGATGCCCTGCGCGGTCTCGGGGCGCAGGTAGGCGAAATGCTCGTCGTCGGCGACCGGGCCCACGGTGGTCTTGAACATCAGGTTGAAAGGCCTGGGCTCGGTGAGGTCGGCGGCGCCGCACTTCTCGCACTTGCCGTCCTTCACCTGGTCGGCGCGCCAGCGGCTCTTGCACTTGCGGCAGTCCACCATCGGGTCCGAGAAGGTGGCCTCGTGCCCGGAATGCTTCAGCACGGAGCGGTGGGTGAGGATGGCCGCGTCCAGGCCCTCGATGTCGTCGCGCTCGTAGACCATGGCCCGCCACCAGGCGGCCTTGAGGTTGTTCTTGAGCTCCACGCCGAGCGGGCCGTAATCGTAGACGCCCTGCAGGCCGCCGTAGATGTCCGAGCTCTGGAAGATGAACCCCCGCCTTTTGCAGAGGTTGACCAGCGAGTCCATGGTTGTTGCGGGCATTAAATTATCTCCTGTTTGTCGCGCGCGGCCGCGCGCCGATGGCGCCGCGGCAAAATACGATTTTAGCATATTCCCCCACGGGCGCCGGGCCCCCTGGCGGCCCAAATTTGTAGAATAGGGCCATGATCTTCTGCGATTACGGGATAGTGCTGCAGCGGCGGCCGCTCAGGGAGAGCGACCGCATCGTCACGGTCTTTACGCTGGAGCACGGCAAACTGGAGGTCAATTTCAAGAGCGTGCGGCTGGCCAAGGGCAAGCTGCGCGCGCTCAGCGAGGCCTTCTGCTCCGGCGACTACCGGTTCTTCCTTAAGAAGGGCTCCAACTTCCCGGTCTGCACCGGCGGGCGCACCCTCAGCGTGTTCGGCGGGATCAGGGCGGACCTCGAGCGCCTTTACCTGGCGCAGCATTACTGCGAGGTGATCAACAAGCTCACGCCGGCGGCGGAACCGTCGCCGCAGAAATACGCGCTGCTGCTGGGCGCGCTGGAGGACCTGGACGCCTGCGGGCCGGCCTTCTGGCTGCGCCGCGCGTTCACGCTGCGGGCGCTGGATTTCGCCGGCTTCGGGTTCAAAGAGACGGCCGCCGGCCCCGAGGCGAGGCTTTGGGATACTTTGCATTCCGGCAGCTGGACCGCCGTGCGGGCGCTGCCCGACGACGAACCTGCCGCCGCCTTCGTGGACGGCTTGTTCGCCCGCTTCTTCGGCGAGCATATCGGCATAGACCTGCGCACGCTGCCTTTCGTTAAATAAGGCTCGCCCCAAAGATGTACAATATCGTTTGCCGGGAGGCCCCGGCGGAGGCGGAGTGGACTTCCAGGACATAATTTTAAAACTGAACCAATACTGGGCTAAACAGGGCTGCGCTGTCCTGCCGCCCGGCCCTGCCGCGGACTTTACGGCGCATCAGGCCCCCCTGTCCCTCGCCGGCGCGGCCCGCGCGCTGCCGGGAGCCGGCGGCGAAGAAAAGTTCCCGGGGCGCTACCGCTACCTGGTGCTCCTGCGCCCGGCCCCGCCGGATATCAGGCGGGTTTTCCTGAACTCTTTTAAGGCGGCCGGCCTCGACAGGACCGAGCACGACGTGCGCTGGCTGGCTGACAGCCGGGAGGCGGGCCGCGGCTGGGAGGTCCTGCTGGACGGCTTGCCCGCCGCGCGGTTCGCCTACCTGCCGGAGCCGGGCCAGGCCTGCGTGGAGCTGGCTTTTTCCCTTGAGCGCCTGGCCCTGGCCTCGCAGCGCAAGAAAAATATTTCCGACCTCTCCTGGGCGGGCCGCCTGACCTACGGCGACCTGCACCGCGGACCCGGCGCGGAGGGCGAATGACCGGGCGCGACGTCCTGCTGGAAATAGTGACGGAAAACCTGCCCGCCCGCCTTTGCCCCGGGGCCGCGGAGCAGTTTAAGGCGTGCGCCGCGGAAGAGTTCGCCGCGGCCGGCCTCACCTGCGGGCCCATCGACGCGTACGCCACTTGCAGGCGGCTGGTGCTTTACGCCCAGGACGCGCCCGCCGGACCGGGGGCCAGGGCCCTCGCCGGGATCTTCCCCCGCCTGATAGCCAGGCTCCAATTCCCGGACGCGATGACCTGGGAACCCTCCCGGTTCCCCTTCGCCAGGCCGATACGCGGCCTGGTGGCTCTGCACGGTGAGAAGCTGGTTACGTTCTCCCTGGCCGGGCTGAAGTCCGGCCGCGTTACGGACGGCCACGACGCGGCGGGCCCGCGCCGGCTGAAAGTGCCAGCGGCCGAAAGATATTTCAGGACGCTGGAGCACGCTTGCGTGCTGGTCAAGGACGGGCAGAGGCTGGAGGCCTTGCGGAGCGGCCTCGCCGCCGCCGGCAAGCGCATGAAGCTGCAGGTAGAGCCCGACGCGGACCTGCTCCGCGAGAGCCTGTATCTCGCCGAATACCCGGTAGTAGTGGTGGGCGGCTTTTCGCAGGAGTTCCTGGCGCTGCCGCCGGAGGTGCTGCGGAGCGCGCTGAAGGCGGCGCTCTTCTTCCCGGTAGCCGACTCCGCCGGCCGCCCGCAGCCGTATTTCGCCGGAGTCCGGGACGGTGTGTCTAAAGGGCAGCGCAACGTGGAGGAAGGGTTCCGCGCCGCCGCAGAGGCCGCGCTCGCCGCGGCGCGGCGCCGGGCCGGAAAGAGCTAGCGCCCGCCGGGCCAGATCAGCAAGCCGCCGGACTGCCGGCGGCCTTTTTATTTTGGAACGGTCAGTTTAGGGCGCCGGGGATCCCCCCTTCCTTATAAGTATGGCCTTGGCCGAGAGCCGGACTTTTTTGCGCGGTTTGTTGTTTAGAAGGGGTAACCGATGCGGATGATGGCGTTGGTGCCTTCTGAGCCGTAGGCGAAGTCCACCGTGGCCACGAGCTGCGGCCGGATGACCAGGCGCGCCGAGATCCCGGGCCCGTATTTCAGATCGCGGGCGCGGAAGGCGGAAACTTTGGGGAACACCGTGCCTATGTCCAGGAAGGGCGCTATTTCCGTCTCGCTGATGAACTTGTAGAAAGGGGTCTTGGAGAGGGTGATGCGCTCCTCGATGGTGAACACGAACTTGCCGCGGTCGGTAAAGCGGCCGTCGCCTGCCATCCTTAGGCCGGTGCTTTCGCCCAACTGCGGCAGGGCGTGGAAGGGCAGCGCCTCGCCGCGCTGGAACTGCAGCAGGTAATGCGCCGCCGTGACGTAGCGGCTCTCTTCTTTGTAATTGTAATAGTGCTTGACCTGCAGCGCGTAGGTGCGGTACTCGTAGTCGGAGCCCAGCTTCTTGTTGGAGTAGAGCACCGAGGCGCTGGCGTAGGTGCCGATCTTCGGCAGGAAAGGGTGGTCTGTATCGTCGTAGACCAGCGAGAAGCGGTTGGTGTGGAAGGTGCGCAGTTCCGAGGCTACGGCGTAATCGGCCGGGAATAAGACGTTAACCTGCCCGCCGTTCACGGGGCCCACGCCGATGCGCTTGTCGAAATAGGAGTGGTTGAAGTTGAAGAAGAGGTGCTTTATCAGCGGCAGGTCGGCGATGACCTCCTCGCCGGTCGTCTGCAGCGAGTAGTTGGCCTTGTCGCCGCGCTTAGAGTTTATCCCGTAGCCGTAGAAGGAGGGCTTGCCGGTCACCCAGTGCTTGGCTTCCAGGCTCAGCCGGAAGCCGGAGGCGAAGACGTCGGGCGTGTAGTAATAGGCCATCAGTTCGCGCTCCACCCGCTCCGAGCGGGAGGCCCGCAGAATGAAATAGCGCTTGTCGTCGGGAAAGATGTAGTGGCGGTAGGTCAGCGTGGTGCGCAGGTTCTCGTTGTAATTGACCGAGGGGACCAGCACCGACTTGATCTCGTTGGTGCCCCTCTTCCTTATAGCCACCACCGGCATGATGCCGAAGCTGGGGCCGAGGTCCTTGCTGGAATCCACCACGGGGAAAGGGATGAGCGGGCCGTTGGGGGTGTCGATGGTGATGGCGTTCAGCACCCGGCCGAGCAGGCCTTCCTTAGGCGGGGCCGGCCGTTCCGCCGTCTTGATGATATCCTCTTTGGTTTTGGCTTCGGGCTTGACCAGTTCTTCCCTGGCTTTTATCGGAGGCTTCACCAGCAGCTTGCGCTTCTTTTTCGCCGGCGCCTGGGCGTGCGCCGCGGCCCCCAGCAGGAAGAGCAGCGCGAGGCAGATGGCGGCGGGACGTCTGGGCATTTCAGGCGGTGAAGCCGAGGGCTTTTACGATGGGCATCTTGCGCCCGTAGCCGAAGGACTTTTCGGTCACTTTGAGCGCTATCGGCAGCTGCTTGCGCTTGTACTCGTTCAGCTCCACTCGGCGCAGGATGGAGCGGACCAGGGCGGGGCTGAACCCGCGCGCCGCGATCTCGGCCGGAGTCCGGTTCTCTTCCAGGTACAGGCGCAGGATCTCGTCCAGTGTTTTGTACGGCGGCAGGTCGTCCTGGTCCTTCTGGCCGGGCTTCAGCTCCGCGGTCGGCGGGCGCGCGATGATGGCGCGCGGGATCAGTTCCCCGCCGCGGTTCAGGCAGGCGGCCAGGCGGTAGACCTCGGTCTTGAACAGGTCGGCTATCGGAGCCAGCGCCCCGGCGGTATCTCCGTAGAGAGTGCAATACCCCACGGCTATCTCCGACTTGTTGCCGGTAGTTAGGTTCAGCGCTCCGTTGGAATTCGCCAGGGCCATCAGCAGGCTGCCGCGGACGCGGGCCTGCAGGTTCTGCATCGTAAGCGTTATCCCCCGGCCCTCCGGTTTTAATTCTTTAAGGAAAGAGCCGTAGATGTTCTTTATCGGGATGGTGCGGGTCTTTATGCCCAGGCGCTGCGCGAGCGTCAGCGCGTCGGAGACGCTGCGGGCGGCCGTGTATTCAGAGGGCATCAGCACTCCGGTGACGTTCCCCGGGCCGAGGGCCCTGGCGGCCAGCGCGGCTACTACGGCGGAGTCGATGCCGCCGCTGAGCCCGAGCAGGGCCTGTTTGAAGCCGAGCTTTCTGAAATAATCCTTTATGCCGAGCGTCAGCGCGTCGCGGATCTCTGCGGCTTCATCCTGCGCCTGGCGCGGGGCGGGCCTGGCGCGGGCGGCGGTATCGACCAGGACGAGGTCTTCGGCGAAGGCCCCGGCCGCGGCCGCAACCTTGCCGTCGGGCGCCAGGGCGAAGCTGTTGCCGTCGAAGATGAGTTCGTCGTTGGCGCCGGCCTGGTTGGCGTAGATTATGTGGGCCCGCATCTTTTTTGCGAGGGCGGAAAGCAGGCGGCGGCGCAGGGCGCTCTTGCCGCGGTAGAACGGGGAGGCGGAGATGTTGATGATGACTGACGCCCTGGCCGCGCGCAGGCTTTGCGCGGGGTTGTGGCGGTAGAGCAGGCGGCTGGGCAGCAGGCTGGTGCCGGCCCAGATATCCTCGCAGACGGTGAGGCCCAGGACCGTGCCCCGGAACCGGACCGGGCGGTTGTCGGCTGCCGGCTCGAAATACCTGGCCTCGTCGAAGATATCGTAGGTGGGCAGCAACGACTTGAACCTCCGGGCCGCCACCTTACCGCCGTCGATGAGGGCGATGGCGTTGTGCAGCGGCTTGCCTTTCCTGGCCGGGTTGCGGTCCACGTACCCGACGGCGAGCGCCGTCTTCAGCTTCAACGCTGCCAGTTCTTTGAGCGCCTTTAAATTGGCGTCTATGAAATTATTTTTTTCGAGCAGGTCGAGCGGCGGGTAGCCGGTGAGCGCGAGTTCCGGGAACACGGCCAGGTCCGCGCCCGCGGCTTCGGCCCGGCGAGCGAAGTCCTCGATGAGCTTCAGGTTCCCGTCGATATCCCCCACCACGGGGTTGATTTGCGCGATAGCGATTTTCATCGCCATAATTATAGCAAAACCCCTTCTCCCCTCCCCCCTCAGTGAAGCGAACCGGATATAGCAGTGATCCGCGAGAAGCCCAGTCGGGTGCCGGGCGGGGAGGGGCCCCTGGCTCCTGGGCAGAGGGAAACCGTTGCGCGGTTTCCCCCCGCCCTTTGGGAAATTAAGGGCGGGGCCCCCCTTCCCCAAAGTCGCCAGGAACCCCTCCCCGCCCGTCCCCTCCGTATGCTTGTCAGACTACCCCAAGCGAGCAACCAGCGGAGACCGCAGGGATGGGGACCGAAAAAGCCTGTCGGAGGCCGACGCTTGCGTAGCGCGGAGGCCGAGACGGGCAGCGGCGAGCACGGTGTGCGAGACCGCGGTTTTTCGGGCCCCGTCCCTGCGGTAGGCCGCCAACCCACGAGCGCCCCCCTCGCGGCAGGCCTCCGGGGGATACTTTTCGGGTTGAATATGGGGAGTCAATATGATAATATTAAGGCACGCGGTTGAAATCCTGCTCCTGGAGGGCGGGAAAAGAAACGCAACGTATAGAACGGAGGATAGTCCAAAATGGCACTTAACGTAACGATGAAAAGCATGTTAGAAGCCGGAGTCCACTTCGGTCACCAGACCTACAGGTGGAATCCCAAGATGGCCCGCTACATATTCGGCGAGCGCAACGGCATCCATATTCTCGATCTGCAGAAGACCGTCAAGGAAATAAAAAAGGCCTATACCTTCGTCAAGGATTCCGCCAAGGCCGGCAAGACCTTCCTGTTCGTCGGCACCAAGAAGCAGGCTAAAGAGATCATCCGCGAGGAAGCCGTCCGCGCCGATGTGTCCTACGTTCACGAAAAGTGGCTCGGCGGCACGCTGACCAACTTCGAGACCCTGCGCAAGTCCCTCAAGCGCTTCGACGAGCTCGAGAAGTTCGAGAACGACGGCCTGTTCAAGGTCATGTCCAAGAAAGAGGTCTCCCGCCTCTCCAAGGAGAAGGCCCGCCTGGTGAAGCTGCTCAGCGGCATCCGCAACCTGCGCAACCTGCCGGACATCATGTTCATCGTGGACCCCATCGAGGAGGCCAACGCCCTCAAGGAAGCCCACAGGCTCAAGATCCCCGTAGTGGGCGTCTGCGACACCAACTGCGACCCCGACCAGCTCGACTGGCCGATCCCCGGCAACGACGACGCCGCCCGCTCGATCCGCCTGTTCTGCGCGACGATGGCCGACGCCGTGGTGGACGGGCGCGCCGAGGCCGAGGCCGAGAAGGCCGCCGCCCATCAGCAGGCCCAGGAAGCCGCCGCCGTAGAAGCCGGCGAGGTCCAGCCCGAAGGCGATCCCCTCAACCAGGTGGAAGCCCCCGCCGAAGAGCCGGTCCGCACCGAAGAATAAAGTATTTTCTTAGGCACTGGGGGCGCGGCTTTAATGCTTGCGCCCCCTTTTTACAGGAAACACCAAGGAGATTATCACTATGGCAATAACCAGCGAACAGGTAATGACACTCCGGAGCCAGACCGGCGCCGGCATAATGGACTGCAAAGGGGCACTCAACGAGGCCGGCGGCGACCTGCCGAAAGCCGTCGAGATCCTGCGCAAGAAGGGCCTTGCCGGCCTGGCCAAACGCGCCGGCCGCACGATGAAGGAAGGCGTGGTGGTGGCCAAGACTTCCGGCCCCGCGACCGCCCTGCTCGAGGTAAACTGCGAGACCGACTTCGTGGCCAAGAACCCCGACGTGGCCGCCTTCGCCTCCGCGCTCGCCGCCGACATGCTGACCGACGCTTCCCTGGCCAACCCGGCCGAGAGCGACAAGGCAAAAGAGCGCCTGCAGGCCGTCGCCGTGAAGATGGGCGAGAACATGGCCATCCGCCGCGGCGTCTGCTACAAGGCCGAGGCCAACACCGCCGTCAATTACTACGTGCACTCCGACAACCGGAAGGCCGCCATCGTGGAACTCTCCTTCGACGGCAACCTGGCCGCCGCCAAGGCCGAGCTCGAGAGCCTGGCCAGGGAACTCGCGATGCAGGCCGTCGCCATGAACCCCCGCTTCCTGCGCCGCGAAGAAGTCGCCGCCGATGTGGTGGCCAAGGAAAGGGAGATCTACCGCGCCAAGATGGAGGCTGACGAAGCCGCCGCCCAGGCCCGCGCCGCGGAGACCGGCAAGCCCTACAAGGCCAAGCCGGCCGAAGCCATCGAGAAGATGCTCGAAGGCCGCGTCAACAAGTTCTTCCAGGAGTGCTGCCTGATCGAGCAGGCTTCGATCCGCGACTCCAAGAAGACCGTGTCGCAGGCCGTGAAGGACCTGGGCGCCAAGCTCGGCGGCAACGTCGCCGTCAAGCGCTTCAACTGCTTCATCGTCGGCGTAGAGTAAGCGCAGGCCGCAAGCGCCGCCGCGGGCCCTCCCGGGCCCCGGCGGCGTAAAACTATCCGCACGGGGGAGGTTTCCCATGTATAAACGCGTACTTCTGAAGCTCTCCGGAGAAGCCCTGGGCACGCCCGGTGACAGCCGCTCCATCAGTTCCTCTTCCCTCACCTACATCGCCAAAGAAATAGCCGCCGGCCTTAAAAAGACCACGCACTTGGCTATCGTCATCGGCGGCGGCAACATCTGGCGCGGCGCCCGCGACGGGCGCATGATAGACCGCGTAACTTCCGATAACATGGGCATGCTCGCCACCATCATCAACGCGATGGCGCTGCAGAGCGCGCTTGAGCACGAGGGCGTCTCCACCCGGGTGCAGACCTCAATAGAGATCAGCCGCCTGGCCGAGCCGTTCATTCGCCGCCGCGCGCTGCGCCACCTCGAGAAGGGCCGCGTCGTCATCTTTGCCGGCGGCACCGGCAATCCCTACTTTACCACCGACACGGCCGCCGCCCTGCGCGCCGCCGAGATCAACGCCGACGTCATCTTCAAGGCTACGCAGGTGGACGGCGTCTATACCTGTGACCCCAAGAAGGACCCGAAGGCGAAGCTGATAAAAGACATCACCTATATGGAGGCCATCAACAAGGGCCTCAAGTTCATGGACGCCAGCGCGCTGACCCTCTGCCTCGAGAACCATATCCCGATACTGGTGTTCAACCTGCACACTCCCGGCAACATCCGCAAGGCGCTGGCCGGAGAGAAGACCGGCACGCTTATCAAACAGGGGTGACCATGGAAAGCAAGATCCTCTCCGCCATAAAGCAGCACCAGGCCGCCGCCGCGGCGCTGGCCGCCGACCATTCCCAGCTGGAGCCGATAGCCAGGCTGCTCGCCAGGACCGCCCTGGCCGGCAACAAGATCCTCGTCTGCGGCAACGGCGGGTCCGCCGCCGACAGCCAGCACATAGCCGGCGAGTTCGTCGGCCGCTTCAAGAAGGAGCGCCGCGCCATCGCGTCCGTGGCTCTCAGCACCGATACCTCCATCCTCACCTGCCTCGGCAACGACTACGGCTTCGACAAGGTCTTCTCCCGCCAGGTAGAGGCCCTGGGCCGGCGCGGCGACCTGCTGCTCGCCATCTCCACCTCGGGCTCCAGCCCCAACGTCCTGAAGGCCGCCGTTAAGGCCAAAGAGCTCGGCATGACGGTGGTCGGCTTTTTCGGGGCCAAGGGCGGGGCCATCCTCCCCCATTGCGACCTGGCTTTCCTCGCGCCGGAAACGGACACTCCGCGCGTGCAGGAAATGCACATCCTCGCCGCCCACATCGTCTGCGGGCTGGTCGAGGACGAAGTCGCCGCCGCCGGCTGACGACAACCCGTATTAATTTAATATAATCAATATTGCCCGGGGACCAGTCCCCAGAGGCACAGGAGGAGCATTTATGGCTGAATTTTCCATGGAAGATGTCCTTACCGAAGCGGAGATGGAGATGTCGGAGCGGGTCGACAAGTTCAAGCGCGAGCTCACTTCGCTGCGCACCGGCCGCGCCAACCCGCAGCTGCTGGATTCCGTGACCGTGGAGTACTACGGCGCGCG
This sequence comes from Elusimicrobiales bacterium, assembly GCA_028688015.1. GTDB lineage: Bacteria > Elusimicrobiota > Elusimicrobia > Elusimicrobiales > UBA9959 > UBA9959. The sequence goes on from JAQTZB010000001.1 coordinate 429,872, forward strand.
CGTGCCGCTCAAGCAGGTGGCCGCCGTATCCATACCCGAGGCCCGCACGCTGGAAGTTCGCCCGTGGGACAACGCGGCCGTGGACGCCGTTGAGGCCGAGCTCCGCAAGATGGATTTCGGCTCCTCCCCCTCCCGCAACGGCAACGTCATCCGCATCAACCTGCCGCCGATGACCGAAGACCAGCGCAAGAAGATGGTGAAGATCGTCCACAGCATGGGCGAGGATTCCCGCGTGCAGGTGCGCAACGCCCGCCGCGACGCGCTGGAGAAGGTCAAGAAGGCGCAGAAGGCCGGCGCCGTGGCCGAGGACGACTATACGAGGCACGAGGAAGCGGTGCAGAAGCTGACCGACGCCTACGTCAAGACCGTCGACGACATCGTGGCGGCCAAAGAGAAGGACCTGCTTACCATTTAAGCGATGCCCCACGCCAAGCCGGAACCAGCGCGCCTGCCCGCCCATGTGGCCATTATCATGGACGGCAACAGGCGCTGGGCCAGGAAGCGCGGCCTCCCCGCTCTGGCCGGGCACAAGGCCGGCGTGGACTCGGTGCACGCGGTGGTCAAGGCCGCCAGCGACTCGGGGATAAAGGCACTGACGATCTACGCTTTCTCCACTGAAAACTGGAACCGCTCCAAGCTGGAGGTCAGCGCGCTGATGTTCCTGCTGGAGAAGACCATAGCCGCTTACGCCGACGAGCTCGAACGCGAGAACGTGCGCCTGATGTTCAGCGGCCGTCTGCAGCAGCTGCCCGCCGCAGCCAGGAAGGTGATGGACGCCGCCGTGGAGCGCCTGAAGGGCAGTACCGGCATGGTCCTTAACATCGCGCTCAACTACGGCGCCCGCCAGGAGATCCTGGACGCGGCCAACCGGGCCCTCGCCTCGGGAGTTAAGGTCCTGGACGAGGAAGCCTTCTCGAAACTGCTCTATACCGCGCCGCTGCCCGACCCGGACCTGCTGATCCGCACGTCCGGCGAGATGCGCGTCTCCAATTTCCTGCTGTGGCAGATCGCCTACAGCGAGTTTTACGTGACGGAGACCCTTTGGCCCGACTTCAGGGCCGAGGAGTTCCGCAAGGCCCTGGTGGAATACCAGGCCCGCGAGCGAAGGAGAGGAAAATAATGCTGCTACCCCGTGTGCTCACCGCGCTGTTCGGCATCCCCGTCGTCCTGCTGCTTATCCGCGCCGGCGGCCCCGCCTACGCGGTCTTCGTCCTCACGGTCATCGCCTTCTCCCTTTACGAGTACGCCACGATGATGAAGCTGGGTGCCAAACCGGTGCAGTCCCCGGCGCTTTACTTCTTCGGCCTGCTGCTGCCGGCCGCGCTGTATTTCGACCGGTTCGGCGCCTCGGCCGCAGGCCCCAATAACTTTTCCGGCCTCCTCGTTTCCCTGACCGTCATCGGCATCATGTCCTGGGAGCTGTTCTCCCCCAAGAAATACCTGGAGCGCATGGGCCTCACGCTGCTGGGCGTGTTCATGATCTCCTGGTGCCTGTTCCACCTGGTCGCCATCCGCGAACTGCGGCCGGCCGGCTTCTGGCTGACGATAATGCTGATCGTCACCGTCTGGGTTATGGATACCGCGGCTTACTTCTTCGGCAAGAATTTCGGCCGCAGGCAGCTCTCCACGATCAGCCCCAAGAAGACCTGGGAGGGCGCGGCCGCCGGCTTCATTTCCGCTATCCTCACCGCCTGGGGCGTCAGCAAGCTCTCCGGCGGCGCGTTCTCCCCGGCCTTCGCCGCGGGCGCCGGCGTGCTCATCGGAATCTTCGGCCAGGTCTCGGATATCGCCGAGTCCATGCTCAAGCGCGCCGTGGGCGCCAAGGATTCTTCCAGCATCCTGCCGGGCCACGGCGGCATCCTGGACCGCTTCGACTCATACATCTTCCTCGCCCCGGTCATCTATTACTACTCCGTCTTCGCCCTCTAAATGAAACAGGTCGTCATACTGGGTTCCACCGGCTCCATCGGCGTCAACGCGCTGAAAGCCGTGCGCCACCTCGGCCGCGGCTGGGGCGTGCTGGGCCTGGCGGCCAACTCCGACGTCAAGGGCCTGCTGGCGCAGGCGAAGGCCTGCCGGCCCGCCTATCTGGCTGTTTTCGACCACGACGCCTGGAAGGAACTTTCAGCCGCAGCGCCGAAGGGAGTAAGAGTGCTCCCCCCCGGCGTGGAGGGCCTCGCGGAGCTGGCTTCCCTGCCCGCGGCCGACGTCGTGCTCAGCGCCGTCACCGGCGCGGCCGGCTTCGCCCCGCTGCTGGCGGCCATCCGCGCCTCCAAGCACATAGCGCTGGCCAACAAGGAGCCGATGGTCATGGCGGGCGGGCTGCTGATGCAGGAAGCCCGGCGCTGGGAGGCGAAGATCATACCCGTGGACTCGGAGCCCTCTGCGATCTTTCAGTGCCTCGCCGGCGTGCCGGCGGGCGGCTATGACGCCGCGTTGAACCGCGTTTTCCTCACCGCGTCCGGCGGCCCCTTCTACGCCCGCAAGGGCTCGCTGGCCTCCGTCACCCCGGCCCAGGCGCTGAAGCACCCGCGCTGGGAGATGGGGCCCAAGATCACCGTGGACTCCTCCACGCTGATGAACAAGGGCCTCGAAGCTATAGAGATCCAGAACCTTTTCTCCCTCCCTATCTCCAAGGTCCAGGTGCTGGTGCACCCGCAGTCGGTGGTTCATTCCGGCGTGGAATACTCCGACGGCTCCGTGCTGGCCCAGCTCTCCTGGCCCGACATGCGCCTGCCCATCCAGTACGCGCTTACCTGGCCGGCCCGCGCTCCTTCGCTGGCCGAGCCGCTGGACTTCTATAAGCTCTCCCGGCTGGATTTCTTTAAGCCTGATTTCCGCCGCTTTCCCTGCCTGGAACTCGCGCTCGAGGCCGCGCGCCGCGGCGGCATCCGCCCGGCCGCGTTGAGCGCCGCCAACGAGGTAGCCGTGGAGCGCTTCATCGCCGGACGGCTGCGCTTCACCGGGATCCCGGCCGTGGTAGAGAAAGTGCTGGCCGCCTGCCGCGGCGACTCCGCCGGGCTGACCCTGGCCGGGGCCGTCGAGGCCGACGCCTGGGCGCGGCAGAAAGCCGCGGACGCCGCAGACATGATTCGCAAGAGGTAAAAATGATCATCTCCATACTCGCAGTACTGTTCACCTTCGGACTCGTCATCTTCCTGCACGAGTTCGGCCACTTCATCGTCTGCAAGCTGGTAGGCATCCGGGTCGACGCCTTCTCTTTCGGCTTCGGCAAAGAACTGCTGGGCTTTACCCGCGGGGATACACGCTACTCCTTGCGGCTTATCCCGCTGGGCGGCTACGTCAAGCCGGCCGGCGAGGAAATAGAGGAAGAGGCCCCCGCGGCCCCCGAGGAGCCGGCGGGCCAGCCCCCCTCCGCAACCACGGAGGCCGCTGCGCCGCCGGCTGAAAAAGAGGCCGCGCTGGCCCCCTACATGTATTTTGCCAAGCCTTGGTACGCCCGCTTCGCGGTGGTGCTGGCCGGGCCCGTGATGAACTACCTGCTGGCCTTCGCGCTGTTCTCCGGCGTGATCCTGCTGGTCGGCGAGCCGCGCCCCTCCAAAGCGCCGGTGCTCGGCGACGTCTCCCAGGGCTACCCCGCCGACCTCGCGGGCCTTAAGGCCGGAGATAAGATCGTGAAGGTGGACGGCGTCACTACCGACAGCTGGGGCGCCATGGCCGGCGCGATCTACGCCAAGGTGGAAAAAGAGATCTCGGTCACCTACGAGCGCGCCGGCGCCGCGGCCACCGTCAAACTGAAGACGCGCAAATCGCCGGAAGGCGCCGAGCGGGGCGTGATAGGCATCTCTCCCGCCGTGGAGTACGCTCCGGTGCCCCTGCTGAAGGGCCTGCGGATGGGCGCCCACCAGTGCTGGTACTGGACCAACTTCACGGTGCAGACGCTGAAATCCAACATCATCAAGCGCGAGAAGCCCGACCTCGCAGGGCCCATCGGCATCGTGAACATAGTCAGCAAGGCCGCGCATACCGGCAAGGCGGACTTCTTCTTCCTTATCGGCCTGATCTCCGTGGCCGTCGGCTTCTTCAACCTGCTGCCGATCCCGCTGCTCGACGGCGGGTGGATGATCCTCTACCTCTTCGAGGGAGTTTCCCGGCGCAAGCTGACCGGGAACATGATGAAATACGTCAACGCCGCCGGCATGGTAATGTTGCTGTCCATCCTGGTCTTCGCCACCTACAACGACATCATGCGCATAGTCGCGAGCCGCGCCGCCAAGCAGGCCGCCGCAGAGCAGGTGCAGCCTAAATGAGCGGCTGCGCCTGCCACGCCAAGCCGCGCAAGACCCGCAAGGTGCGTGTGGGCCGCTTCTCCATAGGCGGCACTTCCCCCGTTTCGGTGCAGAGCATGTGCAATACCGATACGCGCGACGTGAAGTCGACGGTGGACCAGGCGCGCCGATTGGAGGCCGCCGGCTGCGAGATCGTGCGCGTGGCCGTGCCCGACATGCAGGCCGCGCAGGCGCTTGGCCGCATCAAGGGCGCCATCGGCATCCCGCTGGTGGCCGACATTCACTTCGACTGGCGCCTGGCCGTGGAGGCCGTACGGCAGGGCGTCGACAAGATCCGCATCAACCCCGGCAATATCGGCGAGAAAGACAAGGTCAAAGAGGTGGTGAAAGCCTGCAAAGCCGCCGGCGTGCCTATACGCGTGGGCGTGAACGCGGGCTCCCTGCGCGCGCTCAGGGACAACCCGAACCCGCGCTGGCAGCCCTACGACTGGGCTAAGCAGATGGTCAAAGAGGCGCTCGGAGAAGTGAAGCTGCTGGAGGGCCTCGGTTTTCGCGACATCGTGGTCTCGCTGAAGGCCGACGACATAGAGCGCACCCTCATGGCCAACGCCCTGTTCGCCTCCAAATCCGACATCCCCCTGCACATCGGCGTGACCGAGGCCGGCAGCTTCCTGGCCGGCACTGTAAAATCCTCGCTCGGTATCGGCCTGCTGCTCTCGCAGGGCCTCGGGGACACTGTGCGCGTTTCCCTGACCGAGGACCCGGTAATGCAGGTGCGCGCAGCCTATGAAATCCTGAAGGCGCTGGGCCTGCGCCAGTACGGCCCGGACCTGGTCTCCTGTCCGACTTGCGGCCGCTGCCAGGTGAACGTCGGCAAGGTGGTGCGCGAGCTGGAGGAGCGGATCTACTCCGACCCCGGCCTGCTGAAGAAGTCGGAAGGTATGAAGATAGCCGTTATGGGTTGCCCCGTGAACGGGCCGGGCGAGGCCCGCTCCGCAGATTTCGGAGTGGCCGGCGGCAAGGGGCGGGGCATCTGGATAGAGAAGGGCAAGCAGATCAAGGTCATTAAAGAGTCGGAGTGGGTCAACGAAGTCATCCGCAAGATCCGCGGGTCTAACTAGTATATGCCGGACAGCCTCTTCGAGAACGCCGCTTTCATGCGCCACGCGCTGGACGCCATTCCTTCGATGGTGTTGGTGACCGACGAAGACGCCCGCATCCTCTACCGCAACCTGGCCGCCCGCGAACTGCTGGCCGGAGAGAAGATCTACGGCATGCGCGTGGGAGAGGTCATGCATTGCGTCCATTCCACGGACGTGCCGGCCGGCTGCGGCCGCGGCCCCAGGTGCGCCGACTGCATCGTGCGCAGGTCCGTTAACGCCGCCCTTTCCGGCCAGGCCTTCAGGCGGGAGCGCACCGACATCACCGTCACCATGCGGGGCAAGACCCTTGCCGTACCCGCCCTGGTCTCCTCCTCCCCTTTCACCTTCTCCGAAAAGCTCCACGCCCTGCTGGTCATAGAGGACATCTCCGAGCTGGCTGAGCTGCGCGCCCTGCTGCCCATCTGTTCCTCCTGCAAGAAGATCCGCACCGAGGATGGCAGTTGGGAGAAGGTGGAGGTCTATATCCGGGCCCACGTGCCCGAGGTCAACCTCTCCCACGGCCTCTGCCCGGACTGCGCCAGAAAGCTCTATCCCAGCCACTCCGACTGACCCCGCGGCCGAGCCCGTTTTCGCCTTTATTTACCCCCCCGCATTTGTTAAAATTCTAGTAGGGTTCGAGGCCATTTTTACCCCGGCTTCAGCCATGTCAAACCCAAGGAGAAACCCGATGAAACCCAATGATTTCCTGAAATTGATGGACAAGGCGAAAATGTACGACCTGACCCAGCCGCTGAGCATCCACACCCCCCCGTGGCCGAGCTACATGCCGCTGCAGCTGCAGTACTTCAAGCGCATCGCCGGCGCGCACATGGGCCAGGGCGCCAACGGCCAGATCATGACCACCTCCAACCACGTGGGCACCCACATGGACGGCGAGATCCATTTCTACAGCGCCGGCCGCACCATAGGCGAGGTCCCGATGAACGAGTGGGCCGGCCAGGCCGTGGTCGTAGACATCTCCAAGGACGTGGGCGACTACGACCTCTACGAGCCCGAGCTGCTGATGAAGCGCGCCGACATCCGCAAGGGCGATATCCTCATCATCAACACCGGCTACCACAAGTACGCCTGGTACGAGAAGGGCACCTGCGACGAAGTCCGCTACTTCTGCAAGCACCCCGGCCCGGGCCCGCGCTTTCACAAGTGGGCGCTGGACATGAAATTCAAATGGATCGGCGTGGACTGCGGCTCGGCCGACCACCCGATGAACACCATCATCCGCAACTGGCACCCCAAGCTCTTCATCGAGGCCGAGAAGAAGCTGGAGGCCAACTACGGCAAGAAATGGGACGAGATGTTCCCCCAGGAGACCTTCTACCAGGTCATGCACCTCAAGCTGTTCCCCAAGAAGCTGGTGCACGCCGAGAACGTGGGCGGCGAGATAGACAAGCTGTCGAACAAGCGCTGCTGGCTGGGCTTCTTCCCCCTCAAGGGCATAGAGCTTGAGTCGGCCATGGGCCGCGTGGTGGCCTGGACGGCGTAACCTTGCAAGCCGCGCCCGGAGGCCAGAACCCCGGGCGCGGCCGATTTTAAGGAGCATACAATGCCTATAGCGACGGAATTCGAGTACGTGAAACCCAAAGACATGGACGAGGCCCTCCATGTCTTTTCACTTTACCGGGAGAAAGCCAGGGCCCTCGCGGGCGGGACCGACCTGGTGGTCCACCTGAAGGAAGGACTGGCCCGGCCCGAGGTGGTGGTGGATATCAAGGCCCTGCCCGAACTGGCCGGCCTGGAGTTCAAGGGCAAAAAGCTGCGCATTGGCGCGCTGGCCACCTTCACCGACCTGATAGAGTCTGCGGCCGTTAAAGCCAATTTCCCCGTGCTCTGGGAGGCCGCGCTCACCGTGGCCTCCACCGGCGTGCGCAATCGCGCCACGGTGGCGGGCAATATCTGCTCCGCCGTGCCATCGGCCGATTCCGCCCCCGCGCTGGCCGTCTACGAGGCCGTGGTGCTGGTACGCGGGCTGAAGGGCGAGCGCTCCATCCCTGTCGGGGAGTGGTTCACGGGCCCCAAGAAGACCGCGCTGCAGCCCGACGAACTTGTGGTCGCCGTTGAACTGGCCGCCCCGGCCAAGAAGCACGGCGGCTGCTACATGAAATTGTCCCGCTACGAAGGGGAGGACCTGGCGCAGGGCGGTATAGCCGCGCTGGCCTTTGCGGATAACACCTACCGCGTGGCGGTCTGCGCGCTGGGCCCGAAGCCCGCGCGCTGCCCCGCCGTGGAGGCCGCCCTGAACGGCGGCAAGCTCGGCCCCAAAGTCCTCGAAAGCGCCAAGGCGGCCCTGCTGGGCGAGATCGCCCCGATCAGCGACATCCGCTCCTCGAAAGAATACCGCGTGCACATGGCGCAGGTGATGCTGGAGCGCGCGCTGCAGAGCGCGGTGGCCCGCCTGTTCGGCAAGGGGCCGAAGTACGGAAGCGAGAACATCTGCTAGCCCTTGGAACCGATATGAAAAACCTGAACATCCAATTCAAGCTCAACGGCGAGAAGGTCGCCCTGGCGGTGGAGCCCAACGACGTGCTGCTGGACGTGCTGCGCGGCAGGCTGGGCATCAAGAGCCCAAAGGTGGGCTGCGACCGCGGCGACTGCGGCACCTGCACCGTCCTGATGAACGGCCGCACCGTGCGCTCCTGCCTGGCGCTGGCCGCCGAGGCCGACGGCACGGAGATCGTGACCCTCGAGGGAGCCAACACCACCCGCAAGTGGACCCAGAAGCTGCAGAAGAAATTCCACGAGAAGAACGCCTTCCAGTGCGGCTTCTGCGCGCCCGGGGTGATCCTGTCGGCCACCGAGCTGCTGGAGAAGAACCCGAAGGCCTCCGCCCACGACATCAAGGAAGCCATCGCCGGCAACCTGTGCCGCTGCACCGGCTACGAGCCGATAGTGGAAGCTATAGAAGAGACGGTGAAGGGTAAATGACGCGCAACCTGGCTTTAGCCGCCGCGCTGGCAGGGCTGTGCGCCTGCGCCATACCCCAGCCCGGCATGTACGGCAACTCCGTCTACGGCGGTTTGGGCGCCAAGCGGGTCTCCCCCTTCGTCGCGCCTCAGCAGCAGGCCGCGCCCGAGTATGTCGAAGAGCTGGTGGAGGTCGTCACCGAGCCTCCCGGCGCCCGCATCCACGTGAACGACGCCCTGGCCGGCCACTCGCCGCTGCAGTACACTGTGCGCCGTTTCTGGCGCGGCCAGCCCGGTTACATGTCGCTCGACCCGATCAAGGTCGAGGCGCTGCCCGTGGCCGCCGGCCAGTGCGTGCAGAGCGGGACCTACGGCCAGAACAACCAGAAGGCCCCGGCCCCGGTGCGCTTCGTGATGACGGACTGTAAAGTCCAGGGCAATACGCCGCCGGCGAAGTAGAGAACTTTCAGAGACCAGAGGTAACTATGGACCTTCAGAAAATCATCGCCAAACCCAAAAAAGCCGCGAAGGCGCAGAAAGCCGGCGACGGGCTGGAAGTGGTAGGCAGATCGGTGCAGCGCATCGACGGCTGGGAGAAGATCAAGGGCGCCGCGCAGTATACCGACGACCTGCAGTTCGGCCCGGGCCTGCTCTACGCCGCGCTGGTGGAAAGCCCCCACGCCCACGCCAAAATAATATCCGTCAGCACCGCCGCCGCCGAGAAAATGGAGGGCGTGGTGAAGGTGGTCACCGGGCGCAACTTCACGCAGAAGTTCGGCCTCTACATGAACGACCGCTACGTGTTCGCCACCGACATCGTGCGCTTCGTGGGCGAGCAGGTGGCCGCCGTGGTGGCCACCGACCCCAAGATCGCCCTGCGCGCCGCCGCGCTGGTGAAGGTGGAGTACGAGGAGCTGCCCGCGGTTATGGACCCGGTGAAGGCGCTGGAGAAGGATTCCCCCCTCGTGCACCCGAACCTCAAGGATTATACGCACGTGCCGTGGTTCTTCCCCAAGCCCGGCACCAACATCGCCCACTGGCGCAAGATCCGCAAGGGCGATCTGGCGGCGGGCTTCAAGGCGGCCGACCTCGTGCTGGAGGATACCTACTACGTGCCCCGCTACGCGCATTGCGCCATCGAGCCGCATTCCGCCATCGGCCTCTACGACGCCTCCGGCCGGCTGACGATGTGGACCTCGTCGCAGTCCCCCTTCACGCAGCGCCACGTGTTCGCCGAGACCCTGAAATCTTTCGGCCTCAGCCACAAGGACGTGCGCGTCATCAGCACCTATATCGGCGGCGGCTTCGGCGGCAAGGCCGGGGTCACGATGGAGATCATCGCCGCGGCGCTGGCAATCGCCGTGCCGGGCCGGCCGGTCAAACTGCTGTGGAACCGCGCGCAGGAGTTTTACAATACCTACCAGCGCCTCGGCGTCACCGCCAAGATCAAGATGGGCGTGACCAAGGCCGGCAAGATCACCGCGCTGGACTTCAAGCTGCACTGGGACGCGGGCGCTTACGTCGAGTACGGCGCCAACGTGGTGAACGCGGCCGGCCTGTCGGCCAGCGGACCCTACCGGGTAGACAACATCAGCGTCGACTCCATGTGCACCTATACCAACCTGCCGCCGTGCGGCGCCTACCGCGGCTTCGGCTATTCCGAGTTCCTCTTCGGGCTCGAGTCTCATATCACGCGCATGGCGACCGAGCTGGGCATCGACCCGGTGGAGTTCCGCAAGAAGAACGCCATTAAAGAAGGCGATATCCTGCCTTACGGCGCGCACATGAACCCCAACGGCATCCGCGAGGCCATTGAGAAGGTGGAGAAAGAGATCAAGTGGGGCGTTAAGGAAAAATCCAAGGACCCGAAGAAAGCCATCGGCAAGGCCGTGGTCTGCTTCTGGAAGTCCCCCGCCATGCCGCCCAACGCCAGCTCAAGCGCCTTCCTGAAGTTCAACGAGGACGGCAGCGTCAACATCCTGGTGTCCGGCATGGAGATAGGCCAGGGCCTGCTGACCGTGATGGCGCAGATAGCCGGCGAGGTGCTGGCGCTGCCCGTCACCAAGATCCGCGTGGAAACCCCGGACACCGACCGCAATCCCTACGAATGGCAGACCGTCGGGTCCCACGTGACCTGGGGCTGCGGCAATGCCGTCAAGCGCGCCGCCCTGGAGGCCCGCGAGCGCATCTTCGACCTGGTGCAGCGTGTACACTGCCTGGACAAGAGCACCCTCTACCTCCAGGACGAATGCGTGAAGTGCCGCACCAAGCCGGACTTCGCGCTGCCGTTCAAAGACTTCGTCATCAACGGTATCCAGGCGGAGGACCATACCTTCAAGGGCGGGCCCATCATGGGCTCCGGCGTATTCATGCCCGAGTTCGCCTCCGCCATCGGCGACCCGGAGACCGGCCAGGGCGGCCACCCGAACGTGCATTACACCACGGGTTCGGCAGGCATCGTCCTGGAAGTCGACCGCGAAACCGGCAAGATGAAGATCAAGAAGGTGGCGCTGGCCGTGGACTGCGGCAAGGCCATCAACCCGGACCTCGTTAAGGGCCAGGTGGTGGGCGGCCTGCTGCAGGGCTTCGCCACCGTGCTCTACGAGGACATGCGCTACAACGAGAAGGGCCGGCTCCTGAACCCCAACTTCTCCGACTACAAGATACCGACTTCGATGGATATGCCGGATGCCGTGGTGCCGATAATCATAGAGGTGCCGCAGCCCGACGGGCCCTTCGGCGCCCGCGGCGTGGGCGAGCACACCATGATCCCCTGCGCCCCGCTCATCGCCAACGCGGTGGCGGACGCTCTCGGCGTGCGCATCAAGTCGATGCCGGTCACCAAGGAAAAGGTGGCCTTGGCGTTCAAGGCCGCGAGGAAATAATTTGTCCCGGAGGTTTGCACTATGAAAGTCGCTCTCTGCCAGTATGATATGAAGTGGGAGGACAAGGAAGCCAATAAGCGCAAGATAGAGGACCTGCTGGAGAACTGCAAGCGGAAGTCGGAGATCGACTGGCTGGTGTTCTCGGAGATGACGCTCTCCGGCTTCACGATGAATACCGGCGTGGCCGAACTTAGCGACGAGGACCGGGCCTTCTTCGCGGGCCTGGCCGCGGAGAACAAGATCAACCTCTCCTACGGCGGCGTGGAGAAAGGGTACAACAACCTGATCACTCTGGACCGCAAGGGGAACAGGGTCAATACCTATTCCAAGATCCACCTCTACGCCTTCGGCGAGGAGGACAAGCATTACAAGGTCGGCTCCAAGCAGGAAGTCTTCACGCTGGAGGGGCTGCGCGTGATGCCGGCCGTCTGCTTCGATCTGCGCTTTCCCTACCTCTTCTGGAACAAGGCCAAAGAGGCTGACGTTTACGTGGTGATAGCGGCCTGGCCCGCCCGCCGCGCCGAGCAGTGGCAGACGCTGCTGCGCGCCCGCGCCGTGGAGAATCAGGCCTACTGCATCGGCGTCGACCGCGTGGGGCTGGAGGGCAAGCTCGAATATTCCGGCAACTCCGTGTGCTACGACCCGCTGGGCAAGACCGTGGTGGACGCCGGTACAGCCGAGGGCATACACGTCGCCGAGATCGGTTTGGACAAGGACCTGGTGGCCAAGACGCGCGAGCGGTTCCCGTTCATAGGCGAAAGAAAGACTTTTCCCTGGCAGTAGCGTTCCCCTGCCCGCCGAGGGTGTCGGAACGCAAAACGCGGGTGGTCGGAGGGTACCGGAACGCAAAACGCGGGGAGTCGGAGCAGACCGGAACGCAAAACGCGTTCGGCCACACCGTGGCCTCACTCCGCCTCAGCCCTCGGCGCTTACGCAAGCCTCGGGCTTCGGAAGGTTTTGCTAACCCGGTCTGCTCCTCCTGGATCAAAAACAAAATGGACTTAATTTCATATGGTGACAGCATACCTGAAGGCGAGTACCGCCTGCACTCGGCTTTCGCCAGGGCGCTGAACTTCCGCAAGGGCAAGATGATAGTCTCGCTGGTGCCGCCGCGCACCGGGTCAGGCCCGCTGAATTTGGTGCTAAAGCAGCTGCCGGTGGGAGCCAAGCGCCTGCGCTCCACCCGCTTCTACTTCTACATCGACGAGAACCGCCTGCGCAAGGAGCCAAGCTCGCGCTATTCCTCTTCGGTTCCGGTAGTGGACGCAGACCCTGAGACGGTGCGGGAGAATACCGCCGCGCTGGCGCTCATCCTCGCCGCCAAAGCCCCGCCTAAGAGCCTGGCCTTTATCTTCGATCCGGCGCTGGAGAAGCATTTCACGCGCGTGTTCGAGAAGCACCTGCTCGCCAGGTTCAAGAAAGCCGTGGCCTATTTCCTCGCCGGCAACGACGCGCGGGGCGTGAAGGCCATGCGCGGCCTTGGCTTGGGCTTTACCCCGTCCGGAGACGATTTCATCAGCGGCCTGCTGGCCGGCCTGAACTTCGCGGTGAAGAGCCTGCGCTTCGACGCCGAGGCCCGCATCGAACGCGTCTTCTTTTACGCCGAGGGCGGGAACCTGGTTTCCAACTCCTTCCTGCGCTGTTCCTACGAGGGCAAGGTGAACGCCAAGGTTCGCCGGCTGCTGAAGGCGCTGGCTGGCAAGAACCGCAAAGAGCTGGCCGCGGCGGCCGCCGCCGCGCTGAGGAGCGGCCACACTTCCGGCGCGGATTTCTGCGCCGGGCTCGTCTTCGCGCTGCTGCAGGAATTTAAATCCCCGGAATGAAGGAACGAATATGATAAAGACCGTGATAAAGAAAGGCGCCTATTTCGACTCCGTATCGCTGATGCAGGTGGCTAAGAAGCTCAACGCCGTTCCCGGCGTTCTGGACTCGGCCGTCGTGATGGCCACGAAGGAGAACAAGGGCATAATTAAAGCCTCCGGCCTGCTTACGCCCGAGATCCTGAAGGCCGGCGACAGCGACCTGGCCATAGCCGTCAGCGCCAAGACACAGGCGGACCTGGCCGCCGCCTTCAGGGCCGCGGACGAACTGCTTAACAAGAAGCCCGCCTCCTCCGCCGGGAGCGCGGACCGCAAGGCCGCCGGCCTGGACGAGGCCGTCAAGATGCTCGACGGCGCCAACCTGGCCGTGATCTCCGTGGCGGGCCGCTTCGCCGGCGCGCTGGCCGCCGACTGCCTGGAGAAAAACCTTAATGTTATGCTTTTCTCCGACAATGTGCCGGTAGAGACCGAGGTGGCGCTGAAGAAGGCCGGCGTCAAGAAGGGGCTGCTGGTGATGGGCCCCGACTGCGGCACGGCCATCATCAACGGCGCGCCCATAGCTTTCGCCAATTCCGTGCGCCGCGGCAACGTGGGCGTGGTGGCGGCCTCCGGCACCGGCGCGCAGGAGGTTACGGTGCTGGTCTCCAACGAGGGCGCTGGGATCTCGCAGTGCATAGGCACCGGCGGGCGCGACGTGAAAGCGGAGGTCGGCGCGCTTACTTTCATCCAGGCCCTCAAGATGCTGGCGGCCGACCCGGGCACCGACGTGCTGCTGCTGGTTTCCAAGCCGCCGGCCGCCGAAATACTCAGGAAAATAACTGCCGAGATCAGGAAGATAAAAAAGCCCGTCGTAGCTGTCTTCCTCGGCGGCGACATCAAAGAGAAGATCAAGGAAGACTTTTACCCGGCTAAAACCCTGGAGGAGGCCGCCTATAAGGCCGCCTGCCTGGGCAAGGGCCTGAAGGCGGGCAAGGCGAAAGAGATCATTTACGACATGAACCTGAAGGCCGAGGCGCTGGCTAAAAAGGAAGCGGCGCGCAAGAAGAAGAGCTCCTGCCTGCGCGGCCTGTTCTCCGGCGGTACTTTCGTCAGCGAGGCGCAGGTCATCCTGCCGGAACTGGTCGGCCCGGTAAAATCTAACGCCCCGCTCGACAAGAAGAACAAGCTGGCGGATTCCATGAAGCTCTCCGGCCACGCGGTGATAGACCTCGGCGAGGACGAATTCACCGTCGGGCGCCCGCACCCGATGATAGACTTCACGCTGCGCAATAAGATGATAATCTCCGAAGCGGCCAGGCCGGAAGTCTCGGTGCTGCTTCTGGACCTGGTGTTGGGTTACGGCTCCAACCTCAAGCCCCTCGAAGATATCCTCCCCGCGCTGGCCGCGGCTTTCAAGGCCAACAAGGAACTTTCCATCGTAGCCTCGGTGACCGGCACCGAGACCGACCCGCAGACCCGCTCCAAAGTGGTGAGGGCGCTGGAGGCCGCCGGCGTGCTGGTGATGCCGTCCAACGCCGGGGCGTGCCGCCTGGCCGGCGAGATAATCCGTCTCGGGAGCAAGAGGTAAATATGAAACTTTTCGAAACCGAACTCAAAGTGGTCAACATCGGCCTGGAATCCTTCAGGCAGGGGCTCAGCGACTCCGGCGTGAAAAGCGTGCAGGCGCAGTTCAAGCCGCCGCTCTCCCAGGAGGCCGGGCTCTTCTCCAAGGCCGCCGGGCACGCGGCGAAAATAGCGAAGGCTAACAAAAAAGCTCTCGACCGGATACTCGCCGCGAAGCCCGCGCTGGTGGGCATGGGCGTAGCGCTGGACGTGATCCCGGGCATGAGGAAGGACTTGATCCTGCACGCCGGGCCGCCGATAACCTGGGACCGCATGTGCGGCCCCATGCGCGGCGGAATCATGTGCGCGCTGATGTACGAAGGGCTGGCCAAGGACGCGAAAGAGGCCGAGAAACTGGCCGCCTCCGGCAAGATCAAGTACGAGCCCTGCCACGAGCATAACGCCGTAGGTCCTATGGCGGGCATTATCTCCGCTTCCATGCCGGTCTTCGTCGTCAAGAACGAGGAGCATGGCAATCTTTCTTATGCCACGCAGAACGAGGGCCTGGGCAAGGTGCTGCGCTACGGCGCCTTCGGTCCCGAGGTGATAGAGCGGCTGAAGTGGATGGAGAAGACGCTTTACCCGACGCTGAAAGCGGCGATAGAGTCTTTGGGCCGCATAGACCTCAAGACCATGGTGGCGCAGGCGTTGCACATGGGCGACGAGGTGCACAACCGCAATCGCGCCGGCACTTCGCTGCTGTACCGCGCCCTCGCCCCCGCCGTGATCAAGACCTGCAAGGACCCGGAGACGGCGGCGAAGTCGCTGGAGTTCATAAACGGCAACGACCATTTCTTCCTGAACCTGAGCATGGCGCTCTCCAAGGCGTCGCTGGACGCGGGCCGGGATGTTAAGGATTCCAGCCTTGTCGTGGTGATGGCGCGCAACGGCACGGATTTCGGGGTGCAGCTGTCGGGCACTGGCGGGCGCTGGTTCACGGGCCCGGCCGAGGTGCCGGACGCGCTATACTTCCCCGGCTATACCAAGGCGGACGCCAACCCGGACATCGGGGACTCGGCGATAACCGAGACCAACGGCCTGGGCGGCTTCGCCATAGCGGCGGCGCCGGCCATCGTGCAGTTCGTGGGCGGCAAGGCCGCGGACGCGCTGAGCTATACGCTGGCGATGTACGAGATCACGGTCGGGGAGAGCAATATCTACAAGATCCCGGCGCTGGACTTCCGCGGCACGCCGACGGGCATAGACGTCATCAAGGTGGCCAAGTCCGGCATCCGCCCGTTCATCGACACCGGCGTGGCGCACAAGAACGCCGGCGTGGGCCAGGTAGGCGCCGGCGTCCTCAGCGCCCCCGCCGAGCCCTTCGTCAAAGCCTTCGAATACTTCGCCAAGCGCCTGAAGTAGCCGGGCCCCACGAAATGAAAAAGCCCTGCAAGGGGCTTTTTCATTTTATGCCGGGCCGAGGCGTGGCGCAAAGTTATATAATTATTCCGTTCACTTCTATAACACAGGAGACTTAAAGAACATGTCGGAGATGCCCAACCACCCCGCAGACTACCGCCGCCGCCGTTTCCTCAACTGGTTCCCCCTCGGCCTCACCTACGCTACCTTCTATATGGGCCGCTACAACCTCAACGTGGCCTCTAAGTCCATGATGGACATGTTCCACCTGAGCAAGGCCGAGTTCGGCATCATCGCCACGGCCGGCTTCTGGACCTATGCCCTCTCGGTCATGTTCAACGGGCCGCTGGCCGACCGCATCGGCGGGAAAAAAGCCATCCTGTTCGGCGCGCTGGGCGCGTCCCTGCTGAACCTGGTCATCGGCCTGCTGTTCCTCAACGGCTGGCAGACCAAGCTGATCATGGGCATGTCGCTGCTTTACGCCGCGAACCAGTACTTCCAGTCATTCGGCGCCCTTTCCGTAGTTAAGGTCAACGCCCCGTGGTTCCACGTCAAGGAGCGCGGCGTGTTCGGCGGCATCTTCGGTATCATGATCTCCGGCGGCTATTTCCTAGCGATGACCGTGGGCGGCTGGATCATGTCTTACCTGCCCTGGTACATGGTGTTCCTGATTCCGTCCGCCGCGATCTTCGTCATGTTCCTGGTGGACCTGTTCCTGGTCAGGGACACACCGAAGGACGCCGGCTTCGAGAACTTCAACACCGGCGACGCCTCCTCGCACGAGAAGGACAAGGAACAGCCCCTGCCCCTTAAAGAGCTGATGCGCCGGGTCTTTACCAACCCGGTGATAGTCACGCTGGCCGTTTCCGAATTTTGCACGGGCTTCGTGCGGCAGGGCCTGCTGCTCTGGTTCGTCCCGTTCCTGGTGGAGGTCCACAAGATAGCGCACGGCAGCGCTCTCTTCACCATGGCCACCGCCGGTATCACGGTGGGCGGCATAGTGGGCGGCCTCCTCTGCGGCGTCATTTCGGACAAGCTGTTCCAGTCGCGCCGGCCCCCGGTGGCTTTCATCTTCTACCTGGGCCAGATAGTCTCGCTGTTCATCCTGGGCAGGACCGGCAGCCCGGCGGTGGCCTCCTTCATGATAGGCTTCTCCTGCATGTGGATCTTCGGCGTGCACGGCATGCTCACCGGCACCGCGTCTATGGACTTCGGCGGCACCCGCGCCGCCTCCACCGTGGCGGGCCTGCTCGACGGGGTACAGTACCTGGCCAGCGGCCTCACGGGCTTCCTGATGGGCCATTTCCTCGACAAGTGGGGCTGGGGCTCCTGGACGTACATGATAATGCCCTTCTCCCTGATGGGCGCCCTGTTGATGACCCGTCTGTGGAACGAGACGCCCCTGAAAAAGCCGGCCCCCGCCGAGGGTTCGCTGGAGGAGCATCGCCCCATGGTGGAGGACGAGGCGTAAGGCCGCCTTCTGACGGCAAAAGACCGCGGGACAGCGCCCCGCGGTTTTTTTGCGCCCGGCCGCTTCCGGCCGGAGGAAGAAGGCCGCCCGCCGGGCGGAATAAATCCTGCGGGGCGCTTGTAATGGCAGGGCGGAATTGCTATTATTATATATGGAAGGTGGCTGAAGTTCAGGCCGCTTTTTTTTCTGTTAAGCAGGTGTGACATGGAAAACACAAAATTAGAGACCGAGATAGAAAAGACGCTCGAACTGAACGGTTTCGAGCTCGTGGATATCAAGCTGGCCAGCCATAACGGCAAGCCGCTGGTCCAGGTGTTCGTGGACCGCGAGACTGGCGGCGTCCTGCTGGACGACTGCGCCGTGCTCAGCGAGAAGCTGGGGACCTGCCTGGACACCAACAATTTTTACGAGAACGGGTACTTTCTGGAGGTTTCCTCCCCCGGCATGGACCGCGTGCTCAAGAAAGAAAAAGATTTCAAACGCTTCATCGGCAAGCACGCCAAGGTGCGGCTGAAGCGGCCGGTCAGCGGTTCGCGCGTGTACTACGGCGACATTGCCGGCTTTGAAAACGGGCAGGTGCTCCTGTCCGGAGACTTAAAATTCAGCCTGGAGGAGATCGACGAGGCCCGGCTTCACCCGACCGACGACGAGATCCTCAAGGGCAAATAACACAGGGGTAACACGAAAATGACCACTAACAAGGAACAGAAGAACAAATCGGAACTTTTACTGGCGCTGGAGCAGCTCGAGCGCGAGAAGAACATCAAGCGCGACGACGTCTTCAAGACCATCACCGACTCGCTGGTGAGCGCGCTGCGCAAATATTTCGGCAAGACCGCCCAGATCATGGCCGGCATAGACCCCGAGACCGGCGAGATGGCCGGCTTCCTGGTCAAGAAGGTCTCCGACCCGGTGGTTTCCCCCGAGCTCGAGATCACCCTCGAAGACGCGCAGAAGCACATGCCCGACGCCAAGATGGGCGACGACGTGCACATCCCCGTGCCGATAAACGACTTCTCCCGCATCGCGGCCCAGACCGCCAAACAGGTGCTCATCCAGAAGATCCGCGAGATCGAGAAGGTCCGCATCTTCGACGAGTACAAGCCCCGCGAGGGCGAGATCGTCACCGGCCTGGTGCACCACGTGGCCGGCCGCGACATCTTCGTGGACCTCGGCAAGGCCGAGGCTATCCTGCCCTTCTCCGAGCAGATCCGCCGCGAGCACTACAGCGTCAACCAGCGCGTGCGCGCCATCATCCACCGCGTGGACAAGGAGAACAAGGGCCTGCAGATCGTCCTCTCCCGCGCTTCCGGCGCCTTCCTCAAAGCCCTGTTCGAGGCCGAAGTGCCCGAGATCGCCGAGAAGGTCATAGAGATCGTGGACGTGGTCCGCGACCCCGGCTTCCGCGCCAAGGTGCTGGTCCGCAGCAACTCGCCGAAAGTGGACCCCGTCGGCGCCTGCGTCGGCATCCGCGGCTCGCGCATCCGCGTCATCATGAGCGAGCTCGCCAACGAGAAGATCGACCTGATCCCCTACATCGAAGACACCCTGACGATGATCGCCAAGGCCTTCTCCCCCGCCACGGTCAGTTCCGTGAAGGTGCTGGACAAGGAGGGCAAGCGCGCCCAGGTCATCGTACCCGACGACCAGCTGGCCATGGCCATCGGCCGCGAGGGCCAGAACATCCGCCTCGCCAGCCGCCTGACCGGCTGGGAGATCGAGGTGAAGTCCGAGGGCCAGCGCAACGAGGAGAACAAGAAGACCACCGACACCGCCATGCAGGACCTGCTCAAGATCGACGGCATCGGGGCCAAGGTTGCCGAGACCCTCATCACGATGAACGTCCTCGACATACGCACCGTGGCCGGCCTCACCGAGGAAGAGCTCTGCTCCCTCGAAGGCATCGGCGAGAAGACCGCCCAGAAGATCCTGGCCGGCGCCAAGAAATTCATCGAAGAGAACCCCAATTACGGCATGCAGCCCGCCGAGGCAGCGGCCCCCGAGACTGAAGAGGTGAAAAATGACAGCCAAGAAGAAGGAAAATGAAGATTTAGAGAAGGCCGACTCGGCGGTGAAACCTGAAGGCGAAGCGAAAGCTGCGCCCAAGAAGAAGGCCGCCCCGAAGAAGAAGGCCGAGGGCGATGCAGCCCCCGAGGCCGAAAAGAAGGCCGCGGCCAAGAAACCCGCCTCCAAAAAAAAGGAGGAGGGCGACGCCGCTCCGGCCGAGAAGCCGGTCAAGGCCGCGTCTAAGGCCAAGAAGACCAAGTCGGAAGAACCCGCGCCGGAGCCGGAACTGCCCAAGAAGCCCGACCTGAAGCGCTTCATGTTCTCCCATTCCACGGCCGAGGGCACCATAGCCGCCGGCCCCACCGGGGCTAAGGAAGAGCCTAAGCCCGTAGAGCCGCCGAAGCCCGCTCCCGCCCCCGCCCCCGCGGCCGCGGCGCCGGCCCCCGCCGCCCCGGCTAAGCCCGCCGTGCCGCCCGCCCCGGGCGCGCCCGCGGCCAAACCCCCGGCGCCGGGAACAGCCAGGCCCTCGGTATCCGGCCTGCGCCCCAGCGGCCTCTCTCCGGTGATCCGCCCGGCCGGCTCTCCCCCGCCCGCGGCCCCCAGGCCCCCCCAGCGGCTCGTCATACCGCCGCTCATAAAGCCTTCCGCCCCGCCGCAGCGCCCGGGTCCGGTGCTGCCCAAGCCGCAGACCCCGGTACGCCCGTCCTACGGCCCCAACCGCGCCATGCCCCCCAGGCCCGGCGTCAAGCCGCCGCAGAAGCCCGCGGCCCCCGCCCCCAAGCCGGCCCCCGAGGCCGAGGCCTCAGGCCAGCCCGGCGAGCAGGGCGCGCTGCCCAAGCTTAAGGTCTCCACCACCGTCATCGTGCGCGAGCTGGCCGAGAAGCTCGGCGTGAAGACCACCGACCTGATCAAGAAACTGATGGGCATGGGCGTCTTCGCCACCATCAACCAGCGCGTCGAAGAGGACGCCGCCCAGCTGATCGCCGCCGACTACGGCTTCGAGCTGGAGATGGTCCCGATGTACGGCGAGGACGAGCTCAAGGAGGAGATCGAGGCCGAGAAGCCCGAGAATCTCAAGCACCGCTCTCCCATCATCACGATCATGGGCCACGTCGACCACGGTAAAACCACGCTGCTCGACGCCCTGCGCGAGTCCAACGTGGTGGACACCGAGGCCGGCCAGATCACGCAGCACATCGGCGCCTACATGGTGAAGACCCCGCGCGGCAACATCACCGTGCTCGACACTCCCGGCCACGAGGCGTTCACCGCCATGCGCGCCCACGGCGTGAAGATCACTGACATAGTCGTGCTGGTCGTCTCCGCGGTCGACGGCGTCATGCCCCAGACCCTGGAGGCCATCAATCACGCCAAGGCCGCCGACGCCCCGCTGATAGTGGCGATCAACAAGATCGACCTGCCGACCGCCAACACCCAGCAGATCAAGCAGCAGCTCGCCAATCACGGCCTGAACCCCGAGGAGTGGGGCGGCAAGACGCCGATGGTGGAAGTCTCCGCCAAGAAGCGCCTGAACCTGGACAAGCTGCTCGAGATCGTCAGCATCCAGGCCGAGCTGATGGAGCTGAAGGCCAACCCGGACCGCCCGGGCCAGGGCATCGTCATCGAGTCCCGCCTGGACCCCAAGAAGGGTATCGTGGCCACGATCATCAACGTCACCGGCACCATCAGGCTGGGCGACCCGTTCACCGTCGGCGCCGCGCACGGCAAGGTGCGCGCCATGCTCGATGACCACGGCAACCGGCTAGAGGAATTGAAACCCAGCCAGCCGGCCGAAGTGCTCGGCATCAGCGGCGAAGTCCCCACCGCCGGCGACGTTCTGAAGGTGGTGGAGAACGAGAAGGAAGCCCGCCACGTGGCCGACAAGCGCAAGCTCAACCGCCGCGAGGAGGCCCTCTCCCACCAGAAGCACGTGACGCTGCTGTCGCTGAAGTCCCAGGTGGATCAGCACCAGCTCAAGAACCTCAACGTGGTGCTGAAGACCGACGTGTTCGGTTCGCAGCAGGCCATCAAGGACTCGCTCGAGCGCATGAGCACGAGCGAGGTGGCAATCCAGATGCTCCACACCGGCATCGGCAATATCACCGAGTCCGACGTGCTGCTGGCCAAGGCCTCGTCGGCCGTCATCCTGGGCTTCCACGTGGACGCCGACAGCAAGGTGCGGGAAGCCGCCAAGGCCGCCGACGTGGAGATCCGCGAATACAACATCATCTACGACCTTCTCGAGGACGTGCGCGCCGCGATGAGCGGCCTGCTGGCCCCGGAGATCGTGGAGCTGGTGACGGGCCGCGCGAAGATCCTGCAGATCTTCGACCTGAGCTCGGGCAAGATTGCCGGCTCGCGCCTGCTCGAGGGCAAGCTGGTGCGCAACCAGCAGGTCCGCATCATGCGCGGCAAGGAGATCGCCGGCACCGGCAAGATCTCCGGCCTCAAGCACTTCAAGGAAGACGTCAGGGAGATAACCGCCAAGGACATGGAATGCGGCATCCTGATAGACGGCTTCAAGGACTACCGCCCTGAAGACATGGTGGAAGCCATAACCAAGGAGGAGCGTATACGGCGCCTAGCGGCGCCGGGCGCTTAACCCGGTGGGTTCAAAACGCAACGACCGGCTGAGGGAGCTCTTCCTCCAGGAGATCACGGTAGAGCTGAGGAATGTCCACGGGATAAACTCCAACGGCATCCTCACGCTCACCGGCGCGTCCCTCACCAAGGACGGGAAGGTCCTTTCCGTCTTCTATTCGGTGCTGGGTTCCGCGGAGGACAGGCAGCGCAAGGAGAAGATCCTGCTGGCCAACGTCCGCGACATCCGCACGGCGCTGTTCAAGCGCTTGTGCCTTAAAAACGTCCCCGAGATCGTCTTCAAGTTCGACGAGACGCCGGAGAAGGCCTCGCACCTGGAAGACATCTTCAAGAAGATACGCTCGGAACATGACAAAACCGATGAGAACCCTGGACCTCGAGACTGAGTTCAAGCGCCTCGAGGAGCTGATAGTAAGTTCGGAGACCTTTTTCCTTGCCGGGCACCTTAACCCGGACGGGGATACTATCGGCTCGATGCTGGCGATAGCCTCAGTGCTTAAGCGCATGGGCAAGAAGGTGACGCTGTTCTCCCAGGACCCGCTCCCCGAGAACCTGCGCTTCCTCCCCCAGGCCCGCAGCGTCCGCTCGCGCCTGCCCAAGGGCAAGTTCGATGCGGCCATCCTGCTCGAGTGCTCCGTACCTTCGCGCGGCGGCGCGCTGGAGCCGGTGCTCAAGCGCTCGGCCAAGGTGGTCAACATCGACCACCACAAGACCTCGGAGTTCTACGGCGACATCAACATCGTTGAGCCGCATTCCTCCTCCACCGCCGAGATCGTGTACCGCCTGTTCCACAACATGACCGTCAAGGTCACCCGCCGGGAGGCCACCTGCCTCTACACCGGCATGGTTACCGACACCGGCCGTTTCCATTTCCCGGCCACCAGCCCGCGCACGCTGGAGATCGCCTCCCGCCTGCTCGAGACCGGCTTCAAGTTCTCCCGTATCAATGACCTGCTCTACGCCACCAAGGCCTGCGAGTCGCTGAAGATACTTGGCCGGGCCCTGGAAAGCATGGAGCTTAAATACGGCGGCAAGCTGGCCGTGCTGACGCTCACGGTCAAGGATTTCAAGGAGTTCGACGCGCGCTCCGAGCACAGCGAGAACGTCATCAACTACGGCATGATGCCCCCCGGGGTGAAAGCCGCGGTGATGTTCCGCGAGGAAAACGAGCGCATCAGCGTCACCTTCCGCTCCCGCGGCCACCTCGACGTCAGCCTGGTCGCCAAGTCTTTCGGCGGCGGCGGCCACCGCAACGCCTCCGGCTGCCGCATGAAGGCCACGCTCGACGAGGCCCGCGCCAAAGTGTTCGCCGCGCTCTCGCGCCTGCTGGCCTGATGAACGAGCCCGGCCCGCAGCCTTCAGGCCTCTTCCTTTTCGACAAGCCGAAAGGCATCACCTCCCACGACGCCGTCTATCTCCTGCGCCGCAAGCTAGGCCTCCAGCGCATCGGCCATACCGGCACCCTGGACCCCATGGCTACCGGCCTGCTGATCCTGCTGGCCGGTTCTGCCACCAAGGCGCAGGAAGCCATGCAGGGCTCCTCCAAGGTCTACTCGGGCATTATCACTTTCGGCGCGGAAACCGATACCTGGGACGCCGAGGGCAAGATCGTCTCCGAGGCCCCTATCCCCTCCTTGGACGCCGGCTCCGTCAGCCGGGCCGTGGCGGCCCTGAACGGTAAGATAGTCCAGCAGGTTCCCCCCTATTCCGCGGTCCGAATGCAGGGCAAGCCAATGTACAAGCACGCCCGCCGCGGCGCGGCCATGCCGGAAGTCCGGCGGGAGGTAGAGGTGAAGTGGCTTTCCTGGGAGGCCGCGGCGGGCGCGCTGCGCTTCGAGCTGGAATGCTCCGGCGGCACTTATGTCCGCTCGCTGGCGCGGGAGCTGGGCCTGCTGCTCGGGTCGCGCGCCCACTTGTCAGCCCTGCGCAGGGTTTCCATAGGTTCCTATTCTGTTAGCGGTGCCGTCACTGAGGAAGCGCTGGCCGCCATGACGCGCGAGCAGGCGGTCGCCCGGCTGCTCCCGCCGCCCGGAGGGCGCGGTGCTTAATTTCGTGGCTATCGGCAGCTTCGACGGCGTGCACCTGGGGCACCGCAAAATAGTGCGCGCCGCGGTGCGCGAGGCGCTGCGCCTGGGCCTGAACAGCCGGGTGGTCTATTTCCCCTTCCCGCCAAAATTCTTTTTTTCCGGAGAGGCCGAGAATTGCCTGATAACCCTTCCCGAAGAGCGGGAGGCCCTGCTGCAGACCCTGCGCCCCGGCTCCGTGGAGCCGCTGGTCTTCGATAGGGCGCTCTCCCGCACTCCGGCAGAGGATTTCTTTGCCGGCGTGGTGCTGGGCCGGCTGGCGGCGGGCGGTCTCTGCGTGGGCCCCGACTTTGCCGTCGGAAAGGGCCGCGAGGGCCACCTGGAGTTCCTGCGTGACGCCAGCCGGCGGGCAGGTATAGCTTTCAAGGCCGTGCCGTTCTCCCGCCGCGGCGGCCACAGGATCTCGTCGAGCCTGATCCGAGCGCACCTGCGAGAGGGGCGCGTGGAAGAGGCCAACACCTGCCTGGGCTGGACTTACTCCGTCAGCGGCCCGGTGATAAAGGGCGCGGGGCTGGGCCGCAAGCTGGGTTATCCCACGGCTAACATCGGCGCGCATCCGGCCAAGATCCTTCCTCCGGGCATCTTCGCGGCCCGGGTGAAAGTGGGGCGCGAGGTGTTTGACGCGGTCCTTAGCGTCGGGCGCCGCCCCACGGTGAATACGCTGGGCGGTAAGATGATACTCGAGGCCCACCTGCTGGATTTCTCGAGGATGATCTATGGTAAGCAGGTCGAAGTCTCTTTCCTCAAACACATCCGACCTGAACGCAAATTCGCTTCTAAAGAGTCTCTCATAAACCACATAGAGGACGACATCTCCGTCGCCCGCCGCTACTTCGCCAAGCACTCAATCTAGCAGCCGGGGCCTGGTTCTGCGCTCCTGGGCAGAGGGAAACCGTTGCGCGGTTTCCTCCCGCCCTTGGGAAATTACGGGCGGGGCCCCCTTTCCCCAAAGTCGCGCAAAACCAGGCCCCGGCTGCTGCGGCGGTCTTAGCGGATAACGGATTTATATTACTTGAGGTTTAGCGCGGCGCTGGAAGAGGCCGCCGAAAGTCTTCGGGGCGGTTAGTTCGCCGGATTCGGCGACTACTTCGCCGCGCAGGACCGTATACTTGGGAAAGCCGTGGAGTTTCTGGCCCTGCCACGGGGAGAAATCGGTGTTGTGTTGCAGTTTGCGGTAATCCGCTTTGACCGAGGCGGAGGGATCTAGTATCGCGAAATCCGCGTCGAGACCGGGCTTTATGAACCCCTTCGAGGCCAGACCCATTATCCGCGCGGGATTTTCGCACAGGACTTGAACCAGTTTAGCCAGCGATATGTTTCCGGCCTTTACGCCGTAGGTGTAGGCCGCGGCCAGCAGCGTCTGCGCTCCCGGCAGGCCCATGAGCAGTTTCCTGATGTCGCCGCCCCAGGCGGCCTTCTGCGCGCGGGTGAAGGTGCAGTTGTCGGTGGCCAGCACCTGCAGGCGGCCCTTTCCGAGGGCGGCCCAGAGGGCGCGATTGTCGCCCTTTGTCCTTATTGGCGGGCAGCAGGAGTAGAGGTGGCCGTCTTTGCCCTTGAACCTGGTTTCGTCAAGCGTCAGGTACTGCGGGCAGGTTTCCCCCATTACTTTAAAACCGGCCGCCCTGGCGGCTGCGACTACCGCCGCGGAGCCGGCGGCGGAGAGGTGGACGAAGTAGACCGGCGCGCCGGAGCCGGCGGCGAGGCCCGCCACCCTGCCCACGGCCTCGGTTTCGGTGAAGGGCGGGCGGGAGAGCGGCAGGGCTTGTATCCCTTTCGAAGGGGCGAAGAGCCCGGTCAGGAAGTCTATTACCGGCCCGTTCTCGGCGTGCACGCAGATCAGCGCCCCGAGGCCTGCCGCGGCGGTGAAGGCCCGCCGCAGGGCCTCGTCGCCGGCCATCAGCCCGCGGGCCCCGTAGGCGGTGAACATCTTGAACGTCGGCACGCCGGCGGCCACTACCGCGGCCATGCGGCCGGCCGGATCCTTCATCCGGTCCCAACCGGTCAGCATGCAGTGGAAGGAGAAATCCGCGTAGCAGCGTCCTGCGGCCTCTTTTACGCGGTCCCGCAGGCCTTTCAGCGGATCTTCGCCAGGGCCCTGGCCCGTGTAATCTATGAAGGTGGTGGTGCCGCCGCAGACGGCCGCGGCGGAGCCGGAGACGAAATCGTCGGCGGTGTACTTGCCCGGCCCCAGTTTAAGGCGGAAATGAGCGTGCGCGTCTATGACTCCGGGGAGGACCAACAGGCCCCGCGCGTCCAGCACGCGGGCCGCGCGCGGTGCGCTTTTAGCGGGCGGCCGCACCGCGGCGATGCGGCCGCCGCTGACGAAGATATCCTTAACGGCGGCTTTACCGCCGATAACGGTCCTGCCGCCCAGTATGGCCAGATCGAAGGACATGGCCGTCAGCCGTTGGCGAGGTGTTTGTGGTGGTGGGGCATGTCGGCCCTGTCGTGGTGGCCGAAGATTATGTTATAGGCGAGGAAGGTGGCCGAGACGAAGGAGAACGCGCACATCACGAGCCAGGCCCAAAGCGCCTGCGGGTTGGCCTCGGTCTGCGTGACGATATAGGCCAGGAAGCCTATGAAGCCCGTCGCGACCAGCCAGAAAATAGCGAAGACGGCGCGTATTATGATAGCCATGGCTTAATTCTATAGATTAATACGGGTCAAGTCAACGGCCCGCGGGAGCGAAAAAAGCGGCGTGCAGCGCTTTAAGGGCCGCCTCTCCGCTTTCGGCGGGCACGCGCAGCGTGAACGCCCCGGCGGCGGCGCGCACCAGCGCGGCGCCGTGCCCCGCTGCCGCAAGGCCCGCGGCGGCGTGCGCCCGGGAGAGGCGCCGTCCGACGGCTGACACCAGGGCCGCGTCCCGCGCTTTCTGCAGGGAGAGACAGGAGATGCCCGGCTTGCCGCCCGCGGCGTTGACCAGCGTACCCGGTTCGTCGTGGAAAGAAGAGCGCAGGTGCAGCGGTATGGCGTGCTTCGCGGCGTAGGCGACGGCGCGCAGCTGTCGCACCTCGGTGCCCAGGGCGGCCAGCGCCAGGACCTCTCCGTAGGTCAGGGCCTTTATGGGGCGGGCCTCCGGCACTATGGCCGGGTGGGCTGTATAGATGCCCTTAACGTCGGTGCGGAACTCGCAGAGCGCGGATCCCAGCGCGCGGGCCAGCGCCACCGCTGTAAAATCCGAGCCGCCGCGGCCCAGCGTGGTCACGTCCCCGCCCCTGGCCGCGCCCTGGAAGCCGGCTACCACGGGGATGCGGCCGGCGGCGAGCTCGCGCCTGAGCCTGCGTGCATCCACGGCCGTGACGGCCGCGGCTGAAAACTTTCCGTCGGTCCGGATGCCGGCCTGCGCGCCGGTCAGAGAGACGGCTTTGCGCCCCTCGGCCTGCAGGGCGAGCGCCAGCAGCGCGGCGCTGATCTGCTCGCCGGGGGCCAGCAGCGCGTCCGTCTCGCGCGGCGAGAGGTTCCGCCCCCCCGCCTGGGCCGCCAGCGCCAGCAGGTCGTCGGTGGCGTCGGCCGGGGCCGAGACCACAGCCACCGGGAAAAAGCCCCGGCGGCGCGCGGCCGCCACCATGCCAGCCGCCCGCTGTATCTTGCCCGGGTCGGCCAGGGAGCTGCCGCCGAATTTGATTATTATGGTCTTCATGTTAAAAAACAAGCCCGGCCGCCATGCCGGCCGGCCGGGCCAGTCTTGCGCCCCGCTCTTACACCATCGTCGCGGTGACGCGGATGATCTCGGCCAGCGTGGTGGTGCCGGCGCGGGCCTTCAGGATGCCGTCCATCAGCAGCGTGCGCATCTTCCCGCTCTTGATCGCGGCGCGCTTTATCACGTCCGTCGGGGCGTGGTCGAGGATGTGCTTGCGGATCTCCTCGTTCATCAGCATAAGCTCGAAGATGCCGATGCGGCCCATGTAGCCGGTGTTGCGGCATTCCGCGCAGCCCTTTTCCACCTTGTAGGCGGCGCCGGGCTTGAGGATGAGCTCCTTGACGATCTTGCCCTCGTCGGCGTCCATGTTCTTGACGAATTCGTTGACCACCGGCTCAGACGGGGGCGCGGCGTTCTGGGAACACTTGGGACAGACCTTGCGCACCAGGCGCTGGCTCATGGCGCCGAGCATCGACGAGCCGATCAGGAAGGGCGGCACGCCCATCTCGAAGAGACGCTCGATGATGCTGGCGGAGTTGATGGTGTGGATGGTGGTGAACAGCAGGTGGCCGGTCAGCGCGGCGCGCAGGCTGATCTCGGCGGTGTCGAAGTCGCGGATCTCGCCTACCATGATGACGTCGGGGTCCTGGCGCAGGATGGTGCGCAGGCCCTCGGACCAGGTGAAGCCGGTCTTGGCGTTGATCTGGGCCTGGTTGATGCCCTCGAGCCGGTACTCGACCGGGTCCTCGAGCGTGATGATGTTGATCATCGGGGTGTTGATGTTCTTGAGCATCGCGTAGAGCGAGGTGGTCTTGCCGCTGCCGGTGGAGCCGGTGATGAAAAAGATGCCGTACGGGTTGCGGATGAGTTTTTTTATCAGCGTCAGGGCGTCCTGGTCCAGGCCCACCTGGTCCAGGTCGAGGCCCAGCTGCTGGCGGTCCAGCACGCGCAATACCAGCTTCTCGCCGTTGACGGTCGGGAAAGAGGAGACGCGCACCTGGATGGCGCGGCCGGCCAGCATCTTCTGGAAGCGGCCTTCCTCGTTGCGGAAAGAGGTAGGGGGTTCGGGGTCGAAGCCCGCCAGCACGCGGATGCGCTGCGTCAGCGGGATATCAGAATTCTTCGGGGAGTTCAGCATGTCCTGCAGGATGCCGTCCACGCGGAAGCGGACGCGCAGGTTGGCGCCCTGGGATTCTATGTGCACGTCGCTGGCGCGCTCCTGCACGGCGTGTTCGAGGATGAGGTCGCTGAGCTTGATGGCGAGGTCTATGCCGGGCGCGCGGCCCTTGGACTTGACTATCTCGTTATAGCCGTCTTCCAGCGTGCCGGTGGTCTGCACCGGCGCCTGCTGGCCGGGCTGCGGGCTTTCCCCCTCCTGCTTGTTTCCCCAGAATGCCATAGCTGTCTCCTAGCCGCGCAAACATTCGCGAAGAACCTCTAAAAATTATAACAAACTTTACTTGTACTCTACCTTCAGGATGGTCAGGTGCTTCTCGCCGCTGGGCAGGCGTATCTTTACGGAGGCGCCGGTGGTCGAGCCCAGCAGGCCCTGGGCCAGCGGCGAGCTGACCGAGATGCGGCCTTCGGCCGGGTCGGCTTCGTCGGCGCTGGACAGAGTGTAGACCAGCGTGGCCTTGGTGTTCTCGTCTCGCATCGTCACGGTGGCGCCCAGGCTGACCTGGTCCTTGTTGACGGCCATGTTGTCCACTATCTTGGCCGAGCGCAGGCGCAGCTCCAGCTCGCTGATGCGAGACATGAGCTGGCTCTGTTTCTGTTTGCCGTAGATGTAGCCGGCGTTCTCTTTCAGGTCGCCCTGCTCTCGGGCGTCGTTGATCTCGACCGAGAGGTCGTTTTTCTGCTTTTTAAGGTCCAAGAGCTCGGCCTGCAGCTTCTCAAAGCCGTCTTTGGTCAGGTATGTGTCTGTCATGCGTCCCCCGTTTAAACAAAACCCCGTCCCGCTGTGCACTGTGTCCTGCGGGACAGGGCTGCGTTGGAAATCTGTGGCACCGGGAGGTCTCGAACCTCCGACCTAGCGCTTATGAAACGCCCGCTCTAACCCCTGAGCTACGGTGCCGTAAAATCCATGGCGGGCTGGTTTCATCACCGGGGGCGTGAGCCTTCGGGTGAACACGAAAAGTATATCAAAAAGTTGTTGTAAAGACAAATTTTGTTTACTACAATTCTCCGTGTAATCGCGCCATTTCCACGGGTACTAAGGGGTTAAAATGTCCACCATAAAGGTTTCCAAAGAAGAACTGCTTAAGAAGGCCAATAAGCCGGCGGAAGACGCCATGCAGCTGCACCCCTTCTATAAGGGAAAAGTGGAGGTTTCCCCCAAGTGCTGCATCCGCGACATCAACGATTTCGCCATCTGGTACACCCCCGGCGTGGCCGCGGTCTGCAAGGACATCCAGGCGCATCCGGAGAAGGTCTACGAGCACACCAACAAGGGCAATATGGTGGCCGTAGTCTCGGACGGCACCCGCGTGCTGGGCCTGGGCGACATCGGCCCCGAGGCCGGCCTGCCCGTGATGGAAGGCAAGGGCCTTATCTTCAAGTACCTCGGCGGCGTGGACGCCTTCCCCATCTGCCTGGCCACCAAGGACCCCGCCGAGATCATCCGCACCGTGCAGCTGCTCGCCCCCTCTTTCGGCGGCGTCAACCTCGAAGACATCGCCCAGCCCAAGTGCTTTGACATACTCGACGAGCTGCGCCGCACCATGACCATCCCGGTCTGGCACGACGACCAGCAGGGCACGGCCACGGTCTGCCTCGCGGGCCTCATCAACGCCCTCAAGATAGTCAAGAAGAACATCAAGGACGTGAAGATCGTGCTGTTCGGCGCGGGCGCGGCCAATATCCGCATCGGCACCCTCTATATGCACTACGGCGCCAAGCCCGAGAACCTCATTTACGTGGACTCCAAGGGCACGCTGCACAAGGGGCGCACGGACCTGCAGAACCACCGCGAAAAATGGCACATGTGCCAGGTCACCAACGGCAAGCAGGTAGTGGGCAAGCTGCCGGACGCGCTCAAGGGCGCCGACGTGCTGAGCGCCGCCTCCACGCCCGGCCCCGACGTGATCAAGAAGGAATGGGTGGCCACCATGGCCAAGGACGCCGTCTGTTTCCTGACGGCTAACCCGATACCCGAAATGTGGCCCTGGGACGCCAAGGAAGCCGGCGCCAAAGTGGTGGGCACCGGCCGGTCGGACTTCCCTAACCAGGTCAACAACTCCCTCGGCTTCCCCGGCATCTTCCGCGGGGCCCTGGACGTGCAGGCCAAGACCATCACCGACGAGATGTGCGTGGCCGCCGCCGAGGCGCTGGCCGGCTACGTGGTGAAGGCCGGCAAGATGAACGAGGATTACCTCCTGCCGCACATGGACGAACCCCAGGTTTACATCGAGGAGGCCGTGGCCGTCGGCCTGAAAGCCATAGAGCAGGGCCTCGCCCGCAAGATACTTACGGAGGCCGAACTCCGCAAGAGCGCCGAGACCATGATCATGCGCGCCATCAAGGACGTCGAGGTGCGGCAGAAGAACGGCATCGTCAAGCTGCCGTAAGCGGCGACAACCCTGAAAAGGCCCGGGATAGCCCGGGCTTTTTCATTCCGCGGGCCCGCCCGCCGCTGATTCTTGATATAATTGAGTTCAAAGGCGGACCATCGTGAACGGATCAAAGAACGCGACAAAAAAAACCGGGCCCGCGGCCTTCGCGCTGGCCTATATCAGCTCGATGCGGCTCTACTACGCCTTCGTTACCGGCATAGCGGGGTGGATAGGCGTTTCGTTCTACTCCTACATCACCTCCACTCCGGAACTGAGCGTCAGGAACATCGGCATCCTGGCCATCCTCTTCCTGAGCTGGGGCATCAACCAGATCATCAACGACTACCTCGGCCTGCCCGAAGACCGCATCAACGCGCCCAACCGGCCCATGGTCACCGGCGAGTTGAACGCCGCGCTGGCCGTGGGGGTCTCCGCCGCGCTGATGGCGGGCGTGGTGGTGCTGTCCTGGTTTTTGAACCCCTGGTCGGTCATCCCCATCCTGCTCGGCGTGCTGCTCAACGTGCTCTACGAGTACGCCAAGGCCTGGTCGCTGACCGGCAACCTCATCTTCGGCCTGTCGATAGCGATGTGCACCATTTACGGCTTCCTCGCGGCGGGCCCGGTGCCTTCTCCCGCGCTCACCACCAACCGCGTCAGCGTCTTTATCCTCGTCACGGTTATGAACGGCCTGATGACCTACTTTACCTATTTCAAGGATTATGCCGGCGACAAGGCCGCCGGCAAGAACACCTTCATCGTCAGGCACGGCCTGCGCACGGCTCGCGTGGCCGGCGTGCTGGGCGCCTTTCTGCCCACCATCCTGTTCCTGCTCTTCGTCTGGACCGGCTGGATCCCCAGCGGCGACATCCTCTACGCCCAGAACTTCGTCTTCTGCGGCGTGATGACGGTGTTCCTCCAGCTCTGGACGGCGGTGCTCTACTATAAGCACCCGCAGGGCCGGCGCACCTATTTCAGCCTCGTGACCAATATCCGGGCCTGCGTGGCGGGCCAGGTCACGCTGATCGCCATCTTCAACGGGACGCTGGCGCTGTATCTCTTCGCGGTCAGCTACGTCCTCGTCGGGTTCCTCTTCGACCTCTACAAAGATGCCAGGTCCTGACGACCGCTTTCTGACCCCTGCCGGGCGCAACCTGCTCTACCTGCGCATCGCGCTGCACACGGCCGCGCGCTACGCGCTGCGGCCGGGCCGCTTTGGCTGGTCGCCGGCTGCCTTCCTGCGCTTCCTGCTGCGCGCGCTGCGCCTGCTGCTGGTCTTCCGCGACAACAAGCCCGTCCGCACGGCAAGCGGCTGGAAAATAGACCTCTACCTGCCGGCCTACCCGTCGCGCGCCTTCTTCAGCGCGCTGGAATCCAAACTCCTGGTTTCCCCGCCGATGCCGCTGACGGTGGTCTTCTCCATGACCAAGGCCTGCTCTTACAAGTGCGAGCACTGCTACCAGCACCGCGACGGCGGAGACGACCTGCCCGAGGACCTGCTGCTGGCCGCGGCCCGCGGCATGCAGGACCTCGGAGTGGCCATGTTCGATATAGAGGGCGGCGAGCCGCTGCTGCGCCTGCCGCGCCTCCTGAACCTGCTGCGCGCCCTTGACGACCGCGCTGAACTGTGGATCAATACCACCGGGGCCGGCCTTACACCGGCAGCCCTGGAGTCGCTGAAGGCAGCCCGGCTCTTCGGCGTTATGATCTCCATCCATTCCCCGTCCGCCGCCGCGCACGACGCGCTGACAGGAGTGCCGGGCTCCTTCGAGACCGCCTGCGGCGCGGCCAGCGCTTTCCGGTCGGCAGGCGTGGCCGTGGCGGTCAACAGCGTGCTCTCGGAAGGCGAGATCCGCGAGGGCGGGCTGGAGCGGCTGATGGACCTGGCGCGGGGCCTGGACGCGGATTTCGTCCAGCTCATCCACCCGAAGCCCGCCGGCAACTGGCTGGGCCGCAGGGAGAGCATGCAGCAGGACCCCGCCGTGATAGAACAGGTGCGGACGCTGCACCGCCGTTACAATTCGCGCCCGGGCGGCTATCCCTGCCTGGTCTCGCAGGTGCTGGAAGAAGACGAGGACCGCCTGGGCTGCACCGCCGGAGGCGTGGACCGCTTCTACCTCAACGCCTACGGCGAGGTGCAGCCCTGCGAGTTCCTGAACCTTTCCTTCGGCAATCTGCGCGAGGAGCCGCTCCGCGTAATCATGGAGCGCATGCGCTCGTATTTCCCGGAGCCCTGCTCCGACTGGCTCTGCTGCACCCAGTCCGCCGAGATCGAGCGGCTGTTCCGGGAGAACAAGCTTCAGCGGACCCCGCTGCCGTGGGCGGTCACCAAGACTTTGGTAGAGGGCTGGACCCGCGGACGCCCGACGCCGCTGTATAAAAAACTGGGCATCTACAAGCGATGAAATTCCTCCTAATCCTGAATCCCGGCTCCCGCTCCGGCAGGGGCCGCGACCTGTGGCCCTGGCTGCAAGAGCGGCTGACTTCCGCCGGCGTGCGCTTCCGCGCGGCCGTTACGGAGGCCCCCGGCGACGCCGTGAAGTTGGCCCGTGAGGCGGCCCCCGACGAGACGCCGGTGGCCGTGGGCGGCGACGGGACCATCAACGGCGTGCTGGACGGACTGCTGCAGGCCGGCCGGCAGGACCCGGTGCTGGGCGTCTTCTACACCGGGACCAGCCCCGACTTCTGCCGCTTCAACGGCGTACCGACGGAGCCGGAGGCCGCCCTGCGGGCGCTGCTCGAGGGCGCGTCCGCGCCGCGCGACGCCGCGCGCGTAACTTACCGCGGCTGCGACGGCGCCGGGCTTACCGCGCATTTCGGCTGCAGTTGCAATATCGGGCTCGGGGCCGCCGTGGCGCGCGGCGCCAACCGCAGCCGGCGCTGGCTGGGCGACGCCTGGGGCACCGGCCTGGCCGTCCTGGCGGCCGCGGCCGGCCGCCGTCCCGCCGACCTGGTCCTCCTCCTCGACGGGCAGCCCTACCCGCTGCGGGTCGTGGACAACCTCACCGTGGCCAAGAACCCTCACAT
The DNA here is from genome assembly GCA_028688015.1 of Elusimicrobiales bacterium. Classification (GTDB taxonomy): domain Bacteria; phylum Elusimicrobiota; class Elusimicrobia; order Elusimicrobiales; family UBA9959; genus UBA9959. The sequence continues at coordinate 464,229 of JAQTZB010000001.1, forward strand.
CGCGTCGGGACTGAAGCTCGCGCTGGACCTGCGGCCCGACGACGGGCGACTGTGCGCGCTGGCCGTGCACGGGAAAAGCGCTTTGGGCCTGCTGCGCCTGGTGCCGGGATTCTATTCCGGCAAAGCGGCAGAAGACCCTTCCCTGTTCCTGCGCTTCTGTTCGAAGATAGAGGTGCGCTCTGCCGCGCCCTGCGAGGTGGAGTTCGACGGCGACCCGCGCGGTCTGCTGCCGGCGGAGATAGAGATCCTGCCCAAGGTTTACCGCCTGATAGGCGCGCGCCCATGAACGAATACGACCTGATAACCAAGCTGGCGGCGCGGTTCCCCAGGAGCCCGCGCCAGGCCAACGCCCTCTTCTCCAGCGACGCCGAAGTCCTGGACCTGGGAGGCCGGCGCTGGTGCCTCACGATGGACGAATTCTCGCCGGAGGAAGACCATTTCTCCGGCCCCCCCGAAGCGCTCGGCTGGAACCTGGCCGTGGCTACGCTCAGCGACCTGCTGGCCTGCGGCGCGCAGCCCGAATTCTTTATGCAGGCGCTGGTGCTGCCCGCGCGCGGCGCCGAGAGCTTCGCCCGGGGCTTCTCTTCCGGCCTGCGCAAAGTCCTGGCCGCGGCGGGGTGCAGCCTCTGCGGCGGCGACCTGGGGCGCGCCAAAACCTGGCGCTATACCGGCTTCGCCATGGGCCCGGCCCCGCGCAGTCCCGTCGGGCACGACCTGCCGCCGGGCGACTATTCTCTCTGGGTCACCGGCCGGCTGGGCGACGCCAACTTAGCCGCCCTGAAGGGGCTGCCGACGCCGCGCTTCGAACTGCGGCTGGCCGAGTCCCGCGCCCTGCGCGCTCACGCCGCCGCCTGCGTGGATACCAGCGGCGGCCTGGCCGACGCGCTCTGGCTGCTGCGCCGGCGCAACCCGCGCTTCCGGTTCGAGATCGATCTGCCAGCCGTGCCTTTCGCCCCCGGCGTGGAGCGCGCCGCGGCGGCCGCAGGCCTGCACGCCGGGGCCTTTCTGCTCGGCGGCGCCGGTGAGTACGAACTGCTTTTCGCGCTGCCCGCCGGCCTGGGCCCGGCGGCGGCCAGCAGGATGCAGAGCGCGGGCGCCGCGCGGATCGGGCGGGCCCGCGCCGGCCGCAAGCCCGGCGTGTACTTCGCCGCTTCCGGCGGGGCCCTGGCCGAAATGAAAGCCCCCCCGCCCTGCCCGCGCAGCGCGGGTTCCGTAGAAAATTATATCCGGCAAACAGCCGCCGTCTCGAAGCGGCTGTTCGGAGCCCCGGCATGAGCCGGCTCTTCTCCCCGCTGCAGTTAAAAAATGTAACCCTCCGCAACAGGGTTATCCGGGCCGCCACCTACGAGGGACTGGGCGACGCCTCCGGCTTCCCCCGCCCCGAACTCGGCGAGCTTTACGCCCGCCTGGCCGACGGCGGCTGCGGCGCCATTATCACCGGTTTCACTTTCATCTCGCGGCAGGGGCGGGCCATGCAGCCGGGGCAGTGCGGCATCGACGCCGACGATAAGGTGCGGCCCTGGGCGGAGATCGTCGGCCGCGCCAAAGCCGCCGCGCCGGATATCAAACTCTTCCTCCAGCTGGCTCACGCCGGCCGCCAGACCCGCCGCGAGGCCACGGGCCTGCCCGTGGTGGGCGCGTCCGGCCGCAAATGCACCTATTTCCGCCAGGCGGTAGAGCCTCTCGACGAGGACGGCATTTTGCGGGTGATCGCTGACTTCGCCGCGGCGGCCGTCCGGGCCAAACAGGCCGGCTTCGACGGCATACAGTTGCACGCCGCGCACGGCTACCTGCTCCACCAGTTCCTCTCGCCCTGGACCAACGACCGCGCCGACCGCTGGGGCGAACGCTCCTTGCTTTTGCGCGAGGTCGTCCGCGCGGTAAAGGCCGCCTGCGGCGGCGAATTCCCGGTGCTAATCAAGCTCAGCGCCGCCGACGACAATACGCCCGGGCTCCGCCTGGCCGATACGGCGCGCACGGTCAAAGAGCTGGAGACCTTGGGTGTCGACGCCTGCGAGATCAGCTACGGCACCATGGAATACGCGCTGAACATCATGCGCGGGGCCTGGCCGGTGGAGACGGCGCTGCGCGTGAATCCCCTCTTCAACCGCCTGCCCCGCCCGGCGCTGGCGCTCTGGAAATTATTCTGCCTGAAGCGGCACCTCGCCCGCCTCATCCCCTACGGGGAAAATTACAACCTGGCGGCGGCCGCGGAGCTGGCCAAGGCCGCGGCGCTGCCCATCATCGCCGTCGGAGGCCTGCGCTCGGTGCAGGCCCTGGAGGCCGCCGTTGACGGGCAAGGCCTGGCGGCGGTCAGCCTTTGCCGGCCCTTGGTGCGCGAGCCTGACCTGCCGCTGAAGTTCATGAAGGGCCTGTCCAAGGTTTCCACTTGCACACAGTGCAATCTCTGTACGATCTACTGCGACAGCGGCGAACCGCTCAGGTGCCGCTGCGGGACTTAAATTATGACAACCGAAAACGGCGGGCAGAAGGTGTTCGAGGATTTCATCGGCGGCGGCGGGGCGGACCTCTTCGACAAGGCGGGCGAGCTCGACGCCTATTTCAAGGGCCACAGCTACGCGCAGAGCTACGGCAGCGCCCTCGGCGTGCAGCTGCTGGGCGCCGCTTCCAGGAACCCCGAACTCCTGGAGGCCGACGGCCGCCGCCACGAGGCCCTGATGCTGGGCTCCAATTCCTACCTAGGCCTGACCACCCATCCCGACGTGGTGGCCGCCAGCAAGGCCGCCTGCGACAAGTACGGCTACGGCACCGGCGCCGTCTCGCTCTACGCCGGCACCACGGACCTGCACAAGCGGCTGGAGCGCGCTATCGCCGATTTCTACGGCGCCGAGGACGCCATTCTGTTCCCCTGCGGCTATTCGGCCAATGTCGGCATCGTCTCGGCGCTGTGCGGGCCCGGAGACGTTGTGATAAACGACTCGGCCAACCACGCCTCCATCTTCGACGGGTGCCGCCTATCGGGCGCGGACATCAAGGTGTATTTGCACAACAACATGCGCCACCTGGAGAAGACCCTGCGGGCCCTGCCGCCGGAGCGCAAGGGCCGCCTGATAATTACCGACGGCGTCTTCTCCATGGCCGGCGATTTGGCCCCGCTGGACGAGATCACGGCGCTGGCGGCGCGCTACGGGGCCCGCGTGATGGTGGACGACGCGCACGGCCTGGGCGTGGTGGGCCCTAGCGGGCGCGGCACCGCCGAGAAGTACGGCGTGATGGACAAGGTGGACCTCTCGGCGGGCGTGCTCAGCAAGTCGCCCGGCGGGCTGGGCGGTTACTGCGCAGGCAAGGCCGCCGTGATCCAGTACCTGCGCTTCTACGCCCGCACCTATTTCTTCTCCACCAGCCTGCCCGCGCCGGTGGCCGCAGGGCTGCTGGAGGTCTTCCGTTTGTTCAGGGAGGACAAGGCCGGCCGCGCCCGCCTCTGGGAGAACATCGCCGCGCTGCGCTCCGGCCTGCAGGCGCTGGGCTTCGACACCGGGCGCACCGAGTCGGCTATCATCCCCGTCATCGTCGGGGACGAGCTGAAGCTGGTGGCCTTCTGCAACGACCTGCGCGAGCGCGGGGTCTACACCAACATCGTCACTTACCCGGCGGTGCGCCGCAAGGAATGCCGGCTGCGCCTGTGCGCCATGAGCGAGCACACTGCGGACGACATCTCCCGCATCCTCTCCGTGTTCGGCGAGCTGGGCCGCAGGCACGGCGTGATAAAGTGAAAAAAGTCCTGGTCACCGGGGCCGCCGGCTTTATCGGCGGATACTGCGCGCGGGAATTCGCCGCGCGCGGCTGGCATGTGTTCGCCCTCGAGCACAGAACGCCGGTAATTAAATTCGAGCCGGGCCCCGGCGCGCTGACCGTGCTGCGCGGCGACGCCTCCGACGCGGCGGCGCTGGCGGAAGCCGCGCGGGCGGCGGGCGGGTTCGACGCGGCCGCCCATTGCGCCGGGCGCGCTTCCGACGTGGGGCGCCGGGCGGAGTTTCGGCGGGCCAACTTCGAGCCGGTCCGGCACCTGGCCGGCCTGGCGCGCGCGGGGGCCGTGGGGCGCCTGGTCTTCGTATCCTCCACCGACGTCTACGGCCTGCGGGATTTCGCCGGCGAAAGCGAGGACGCCCTGCCGCTGAACGATAACCTGGGCAATCCCTACCCGGAGTTCAAGATCGCGGCCGAGAACCTGCTGCGCTCGGAGCTTTCCCCCGGAAAATACTGCATCATCCGCCCGGCAGCCGTCTGGGGCGCCGGCGACAAGACTTTCGCCCCGCGCATCCTGGACTTCCTCAAATCGACGCCCTGGATAGTGCATTTCGGGCGCTGGCGCGGAACCAACCGCTGGCCGCTGGCCCATGTGCGCAACGTGGCCGCGGCCGTGCTGCTGGGTGCTGAGTCTCAGGCCGCCGCGGGGCTGGCCGTGAACGTCCTGGACTCCGAGCGGACCAGTGCGGACGAGTTCTACCGCCTGCTGGCCTCGGTCTACCTGCCGGGGCGGCGCTTCAAGAGCGTGACTCTGCCTTTCGCCGCCGGCCGTGCGCTCGGGGCCGGGATAACGGGGGTTTCTAACCTGCTCAATCTCAGCCGGCCCTTCCTGGACCCGTCGCTCTACGCCCTGTACGCGGCCAACTGTAACCTGGACTTCGACAATGCCCGCCTCAAGGACCTGCTCGCCGGGGCCGGGCGCGCCCTGGTCACCCGCGCCGAGGGTTTTGACGAGCTGCGGCGCCTGGCCGCCCTTTGAAATGAGGCGTATGGCATAAAAATTGTTCTGTATCGGTCATGAACCTGACCCCCGTACAGAACAAAGCCGCAAAACTGCTCTTGGGCGCCGCGCTGGGGCTGTTCCTGGCCCTGGGGGCCGCCGCCCTGGAGGCGCCCGCTCCCGGCTACGCTATCACCCGGTCCGCCTCGCGCGGGGCAAGCGCGCTCGGCATAGGCAGCCAGTCGGCCGACCCCGCCCTGGTGTCCAACTTCTACCGCGCCGTGCTGCCCGGCAAAGGCGTCCGCGCCGCCGCCGCCGGCCGCGGCCTGCCCGCCAAGGGCAGCCCCAAGATGCTGGTGCTGCTTGTGGATTTCGACGATTACCCCGCCCGCGCCGGCGATACCCCCGCGCACATGAGCGATCTGATCTTCGGGGCGGGCGGCGACTTCCCCTACGAGAGCCTGACCGCCTATTACCGCCGCTCCTCCGGCGGCCAGCTGGAGGTCCGCGGTGAGGTGCTGGGCTGGTACCGCGCCGGGCTGCGCTCGGAGATCCCCCAGACCCGCGAAGGCCGCGATGCGGTGATTAAGCGGGCCCTACTGGCCTACCCGGACCACGACTTAACGCAGTACGACAGCGACGGCGACGGCGTCATAGATTACCTGGCGGTAATCTGGACCGGGCCGACGGGAGAGTGGGCCACTTTCTGGTGGGGCTGCGCTACGTGGTTCTCGGATCCCTCCTTCACCGCGGGCGGCGTGCGCCCGGGCAGGTATTCCTGGCAGGCGGTGCTGAGCAATCACCAGGCGCCCGGGGAAGAATACTCGGTGCGCACTCTGCTGCACGAGACCGGGCACGCCCTGGGGCTGCCGGACTATTACGATTACGCGCCGGGCGTGGGGCCCGACGGCGGCCTGGGGTACTTCGATATGATGGACGCCAACCGCTACGACCATAACTGCTTCAGCAAGATCCTGCTGGGCTGGGTGCAGCCCCGTGTGGTCGCCGAGGCCGGCGAGTTCGGCCTGCAGGCGGCCGGCGAGGGCGGCGACTGCGTGGTGGTCATCCCGGCGGGCAAGTCGGGCCAGCGCCCGGACGAAGTCTTCATCGTGGAGCGCCGCTCGGGCACCGGGAACGACGCCAGGCTGGGGAGCGGCGGCGGCTTCGTGGTCTGGCACGTGGATATCACTCCCGGCGAAGGCGGCGCCAGGTTTCGCTACAATAACCAGACCACAGAGCACAAGCTGATAAAGTTCATGGAGGCCGACGGGCTGGAGGAACTGGAGAGCGGCAAGAGCAAGGCTGTGACGCAGGCGGATTTCTTCGCGGCGGGCGGCAGCTTCGGCGCGGGCTCCGGCCCGTCGAGCGCGCTCTACGGCGGCGAGGCCGGCGGCGTGGAAATGTACTTCAGCGCCGGCGCGCCGCTGGATCTTGTAGCGCTGAAGTACCCCGCGCAGCCGGTGCTGGCTGCAGCGCGCTGAAGCGTTACGGCGGTTCCGAAGCCCCGGAAAGCCCGGGCTTCTTTATTTGGCGGAAACGCCGGTCCTTTTCATGATGTAGGCTTTGAGGTCCCCTTTGAAGGGGCGGAGGAGCTCCGCGGTGAGCACGGTGTCCGGGGGCACCCCGCCCGGGCGGGAGACGGGGTATGGGTACCGGCGCGAGGCGACTGAGAATTTAAGGCCGCTGGCCGGGAGGGTAAAGGTCTCGGGGTCGCCGAAATAGGCGGGGGTGCCGCCGGTTTCTCCGCCGAGAATCTCTCCCGCTCCGAGTTCCCTGAAGCGGGCGGCTAAATAGGCGGCGGCCGGCCCCGTGCCCGGCCCGATAAGCAGAAAAGCTTTCGCGGCGGGCGTACCGGAGCGGAACCCCGTTATGAGCGCTGCCAGGCGGTCCGCTTCCTTGCGCTCGCCGACGGCGGCTTCCCTCAGGTCCAGCACCAGGACCTGTGCGCCCTTTGTCCTGGCTTCCCCGAAAAAAAATTCGTTAAAGCGCCTGGCGTTTCGGGAGGCCTCGAGGTCGTACACCTGCAGCCAGGCCAGCTTGCTCTGGGAGTAGATCATCTTGTGCTGCGGGGCATGCCGGTCGGAGAGGCGCCTGAATTCCCCCGCCGTGACGGGCGCCGCCCGCCTCGCCAAAGTTTTGCCCGGGCCTGTCCTGGCTTTGATCTCCAGCGGTTTGTCCGCCGCGACTAGGGCGGCGAACTCCCACCAGAAGGCCTGGTCCCGGCAGAAGAGCCAGGCGCGCAGCGCCGGGGTTTCCCCGGAGATCCTTTCCAGCGCCGGGCGTATGTAGTCCTTAGAAGCGACCCCGTTGATCTGCAGCAGTTCCGCGCCGGTCAGCGCCGGGTCGGCGGCGCGCCTGATGAAGAATTTCCCCTCGCGGTATTCCGCCGTGAACGGCGGGAATTTAAGCTCCGGGTCGCGGTACTTGCGGCGCGGCTGCCAGAGCAGGCGGGTCTCGGACTCCCCGAAGGCCGCGGCCGCGCGGTAAAGAATGAAGGCGAGGTCGCGCACCGTGACGCGCTTGAACTCGTCGAGCCTGGCTTCGGCCTCGGCGTGCGCGGCGGCCTTCAGCGCCCGGAGGTCCGGGCCGGTCTCGCCGGCGGCCGGGGCGGGGCGGGTCTCTGCGGCCAGCCTGAAGAACGTCTCTATGTCGGCCGCCGCTTCCCGCTGCGTCACGCGCTCTTTTTGCAGATAAGGCGAATTAATGAAGGCGCGCCCGCCGTAGAAAACGGCCGCGCAGAAGGCCGCTACCGCCAGGAGATCCCTGGCGGCGGCCAGTTTGCGCGAGGTCGTCTGGGAGAGTTGCATTATTTTACGGCGACCGAGTCCATGGACCGCTTCTTGAGTATGCCGAGCAAGACAGCCCGGCGGGTATCGCCCCGGTATTTCTTCAGCAGGGCGGCGGTCAGGGGGATGTCGGGCATTATTCCGCGGATATTGTCACCGGGCCGCGGCTTGGGCCCGAAGAACTGCTTGTCCGAGACGGAGAAAGGTATGCGGCTGTGCGGCAGGGTCAGCGGTATGCTTTCCCCGAAGCAGACCGGAACGCCGCCGGTTTCCCAGCCGATTATCTTCCCGAGGCCGTAGTCGCGGAAGACGGCGGCGAAGTCGGTGGCCGAGGAGAAAGTTGTGCCGGAGACAAGGAGGTAGGTTTTGCCGCCGAAGTAGTCGGCCGGGCGCGGATGGCTGACCGCGGTGTGGGTGGAGTCCAGCACCTCTCCGACGCGGGACTCGACGTGGCTGGTCTTGAGGCCGAGCCACCACAAAATGCGCAGTCCTTCCTTCGAGATCTTCCAGCGCCCCCGGCTGAAGTTGACGAAGGGCTTGTCGGTCAGGTGGGTGAGGATGAAATCCCCGATCCGGGTATCCCCGCCGCCATTGTCGGCTATATCTATGACCAGTTCTTCTATCCCCGCCTTCCGGAGGGCGGAGAAGATCCCGGAGATGCGCGTTCTCTCGGCCTCGCTGTACTGGAAGCTGGGGTAGTGGAACCAGGCGGTCTTCTCCTGCGGGTACAGCGTCAGCGCGGCTCCGCCCGCCGCGCCGCTGCCGGAGCTGGTCTTGCCCAACCGCCTGAATCCGTCGTAGTCGAGCAGCGGCAGGCGGAGGTTCTCCCTCTTGCCGTCCGGTCCTTCGGTGGTAAGCGTAAGTTCGTTCAGGCCCGAGAGCAGGCCCGACAGGTCCCACCAGAAGGCTTCATTGCCGGTAAAGCGAAGGCAGGCGTAATTGGCGGTTTCGGCCGACTGCCTTTCCAGTATGGGTTTCAGGAAGACGCGTACCGGGACCGAATTGATGGCCGCGAGGCGCCTGCCGTTGAGGTTGTGGCCGTGAGAAGCTACGAAGAATTCCCCGTTGACGCAGTCCAGGGTTACTGGAGGATAGACTTTTTTTTGAAGGTCTTCCGGGGACCGTCTCCATTGGACGCTCGTGTGGCCGTCCTTCAGCGCCGCCGCGGCCTTGTACAGCAGGTAGGCGAGATCGCTGACCTGCACTTCGCCGGCCTTCAGCGGTAGCAGTTGCGCCTCTTTCAAGATGTTCTCTTTCAGCGCTGCGTAGGCCGCCGGTCCGATATTCCCCGATGGTTCGGGATGCACGCGCTCGAGGTCGCTGAAAAAGCGCCGCGTATCCTCGACCGCTTCCGCCGGGCTGACCGTCCTGTGATAGGCCATGTTATAATGCGCGGCGGCCAGCCCCGACCACATCAGGAGCTGCAGCCGGCTGGGCCTTACCTTGAAATAGACGAAGACGGCCGCTGAGGCGGCCAGGAACAGCAGCACGGCCGCGAGAAGTCCCGTTATCCTCAGCAGGCTTTTGAGAACCTTCATTTCTTCGCGGCGCGGTAGCGGCGGATCAGGGCGTTGGTTGACGAGTCGTGCTTAAGGTCCGGGTCGGCTTTGGCTTCCAGCTCTGGCGCAATGCGGCCCGCCAGCGCTTTGCCGAGTTCCACCCCCCACTGGTCGAACGGGCCGATCTGCCAGATCATGCCCTGCGTGAAGACGGAGTGCTCGTAGAGCGCGACGAGGCGGCCGAGTGCCGCCGGGGTCAGCTCGTCGAGCAGCATGGTGGTGGAGGGGCGGTTGCCCTCGAAGGTCTTGTGCGGCACCAGCCAGTCCTTCACGCCTTCGGCCTTAAGCTCTTCGGCGGTCTTGCCGAAGGCCAGGGCCTCTGCCTGAGCGAAGACATTGGCCATCAGCAGGTCGTGGTGGCGCCCCAGCTTGTGGTGCGTCTTCGAGAAGGCGATGAAGTCGCAGGCAATGAGCTTGGTGCCCTGGTGGATGAGCTGGTAGAACGAGTGCTGGCCGTTGGTGCCGGGCTCGCCCCAGTAGACCTGTCCGGTCTGGTAGTCCACGGCGCGCCCGTCGGTGGTGACGCGCTTGCCGTTGCTCTCCATCGTCAGCTGCTGCAGGTAGGCCGGGAAGCGCCTGAGGTACTGTTCGTAAGGCAGCACGGCTATGCTGGCCGCGCCGAAGAAGTTGTTGTACCACAGGCCGAGCAGGCCCATCAGCGCCGGGATGTTCTCCTCGAAGGCGGCGTTGCGGTAATGCTCGTCCATCTCGTGCGCTCCGGCGAGCATCTCGCCGAAATGCTTCGGGCCTATCGCTATCATCGTAGAGAGGCCGATAGCCGAGAACATGGAGTAGCGCCCGCCCACCCAGTCCCAGAAGCCGAACATGTTGTCGGTATCTATGCCGAACTCCGCGACCTTGGCGGCGTTGGTGGAGACCGCCACGAAATGCTTCGCTATGGCGGCCTTGTCCTTGAGCGCCTTCAGCGCCCAGTCGCGGGCGGTTTCGGCGTTGGTCATGGTCTCCTGCGTGGTGAAGGTCTTGGAGGCCACGATGAAGAGCGTTTCGGCCGGGTCCAGGTCCAGCACGGCCTCGGCGAAGTCCGCGCCGTCGACGTTGGAGACGAAGCGGAACACCAGGCCGCGCTGCGAGTAGTGCTTCAGGGCCTCGTAAGCCATGACGGGGCCCAGGTCCGAGCCGCCGATGCCGATATTGACGATATTCTTTACAGGTTTGCCGGTATGCCCTTTCCATTCTCCGGCGCGCACCTTGTCCGCGAACCGCTCCATCTTTTCCAGCACGGCGTGCACGTGCGGTATAACGTTCTCCCCCTCCACCACGACCGTGGCGTTCTTCGGGGCGCGCAGGGCGGTGTGCAGGACGGCGCGGCCTTCCGTGAGATTGATCTTTTCGCCGGTGAACATGTCCTCTATCTTCTCGCGCAGGCCGGCGGCCTCGGCGAGGTCGCAGAGGCGGTTGATCGTTTCCGCGGTGACGCGGTGCTTCGAATAGTCGAAGTAGATCCCCGCCGCGTCCACGGCCAGCTTCTCCCCGCGCGCCGGGTCGGCGGCGAACAGGTCGCGCAGATGGGTTGCGCGCACTTTCTCGTAGTGGGCCTCGAGGGCTTTCCATTCCTTCAGTTCTTTAAGAGGGGTCTGTCCGTCGGTCATTTTGGTTCTCCAGTTCAGTTCTGCGCCTTGGCGAAAGCCAGCGGCTTCAGCCAGGAGACGATAGTCCGCAGGGTTTCCGGGTCCAGCTCCCGGTCAGCCGCGTTGTAGTTCTGCTGCACGTAGCCCGGCTGCAGCTCCCCGGCCGGCCTGGGCTCGTATTTCAGGACGTGGTTGGCGTTTTCTGGATACTCGACCGTGGTCTGTTTTCCGGGAATATCCTCGAACAGTTTTCCGTCCAGCCGCGCGTCCACCTGGATATCCTTTTTCCCTATCAGCACCAGTTTGGGCCCGTCGGCCTTGGCGAAAAGCGCAGGGCCGGACGCCAGCAGCAGCTCTTTGCTGAAAGGCAGCCCGGCGTACAGGCTGGCGACGAGGTTGTTGATGGGGGCCGGGATGACCGGGTCCGGCGCGAAGGGCAGGCCGGCCTGGAACCTGGCTATGAGCTTATCGTAGGCGGCCATGATGGCCGCGCCGTTCGGCAGGGGCTTTATCTGTTTTTCGATCTGCCAGCGCATCAGGACTTTGCCGGTCCTGCCGGGGGGCGCGGTCAAAACCAGCCCCGCGAACTTTGCCTGGCCGCCGAGCTGGGCGTTCAGCGCGTGCAGCGCGCCCTCGCTGTTGGTGAGAGAGAAGAGCCTGTCGGGAGCGATGTCAGCCCGGCTCCGCAGGTAGTTTGCGGCGGAAGCGACCTCGTCCTGGTGGGTCTTAAAAGACAGTTTCCCTCCGAGCGCCGCCATGTTGCCGGCGGCGTCTGGGCCCAGGAAGCGCTTGTCGTAGCGGAGCACGGCGAATCCGGCCCGGGCCAGGCCTTGCGCGAGCAGGATCGCGGAGCCGTTCTTTCCGGGCAGCAGGCGAGAGTTCCAATCCCTGTCCGTCGGTCCACTGCCGGCGACAAAGACGACGGCAGGGTGCGGCCCCGGCGCGGCCGGCAGGGTGAGCGTGGCGGAGACCGTGGTGGCGTCGATGTTCCAGGAGACAGTTTCGGAAACGGGCTGAGGCTGCGCCGAGAGCGCGGCCGGAGTCAGGAGTACGGCAAAAACCGCAGAGGCAGCAATTTTCATGATGTTCCCCCCGGCGCGGTCACTTGTTAAGGGCGCGCTTGAATTCCCTGGTAAGCGCCGGGACGATCTCGGTCGCGTCTCCGACGATGCCGTAAGTGGCCACCTTGAAGATGGGCGCGTCCGGGTCCCTGTTGACGGCGACGATGGTCTTAGACGACTGCATTCCTATCAGATGCTGGATCTGGCCCGAGATGCCGCAGGCGATATAGAGCTTGGGCACCACGGTCTTGCCGGTCTGGCCCACCTGGTGCGAGTACGGGATCCAGTCCGCGTCCACGGCGCTGCGGCTGGCGCCGACAGCGCCGCCCAGCACTTTGGCCAGTTCTTCGAGCAGCGCGAAGTTTTCTTTGCTGCCCATACCGCGGCCCCCGGCCACTATGATGTCGGCTTCGGAGATGTTCACGGTGTTCGACAGCTCCTCGACTATGTCGAGCAGCCTGGTGCGGGAGGCGAAAGTCTCCTCCGGGTAGGCCTTGCAGACGACCTCGGCAGTGCGCCCCGGCTGTTTAGCGGCTTCCTGCATGACCTTGTGGCGCACGGTGGCCATCTGCGGCCGGTGGTTGGGGGCTATGATGGTGGCCATGATGTTGCCGCCGAAGGCGGGGCGCGTCTGCAGCAGCAGCCGCTCCTTGGTGTCGACGTCGAGGCCGGTGCAGTCCGCCGTCAGGCCGGCGCCGGTCTTGATGGCCACTCGCGAGATGAGGCTGCGGCCTATGGTGGTGGCGCCGCAGAGCAATACTTCGGGCTTGTATTCCTCGACGAGGTTGACGAGGACGGCGGTATAGGGGTCGTCCTGGTAGGACTTGAGGGCGGGATGGTCGACGAGGTAGACTTTGTCGGCGCCGCGCTCGCCCAGCTTGTGCGCGGCGTCTTCCAGACCGTGGCCCAGCAGGACGGCGGCCAGTTTTACGCCCAGCTTGTCGGCCAGCTTGCGGCCCTCGCCGAGCAGCTCGAAGGAGATGGACTGGATGGCGCCTCTCTTCTGCTCGCAGAAAACCCAGACGTCCTTGTAGGCGGAGAGGTCCTTTTTGGGGCCCCCGGCTTTCTCTATCTCTATTGCGGAGAACTTGCAGGCGGCCACGCAGGCGCCGCACAGGGTGCACTTGGCCATGTCTATGACGGCCTTGCGCTCGTTCATGTGGATGGCGCCGAAGGCGCAGGCTTTGACGCACAGGGTGCAGCCGGTGCACTTCTCGAGATGTACTTTTATGGAGGCCATTACACTACCTCCCCTTTGAGCAGTTCGACTAGCTCTTTGGCTACCTCGGCGCAGGTGCCGGAGATGATCTCTCCGCCCTTGCGGGGCTCCGGGGTGAATATTTTAACGACGCGCGTGGGCGAGCCGTCCAGGCCCAGGGCGGCCGGGTCGGCCTCCAGGTCGGCGGCGGTCCACTTGGCTATCTTGGCTGACTTTGCGCGCATCAGGCCTTTGAGGGACGGCATGCGCGGGGTGTTTATTTCCTTTACGACTGTGAAGAGGCAGGGCAGCGGGGTCTCCACCACGTCGTAGCCTTCCTCGGTCATGCGCTCCACTTTCGCGCTCTTGTCGTTTATCTCGGAGATCTTCTTGACGTAGGTGACCTGGGGGATATCGAGGTGGGTGGAGATGCCGGGGCCCACCTGGGCGGTGTCGCCGTCGGAGGCCTGCTTGCCGGTTAGGATGACGTCGTAGGCGTCCAGTTTCTCTATGGCGCAGGCGAGGGTATAGCTGGTGGCCCAGGTGTCGGAGCCGGCGAACTTGCGGTCGCTGACCAGGACGCCCTCGTCACAGCCGAGGCCGATGGCCTCTCTGAGGGCGTTCTCGGCCTGGGGCGGGCCCATGGTGATGGCGGTGACCTTGCCGCCGCAGCGCTCCTTGATGCGCACGGCCTCCTCGATGGCGTAGGCGTCGAAGGGGTTGATGACGCTCTCGACGCCGTCGCGGATGAGGGTGTTGGTTACCGGGTCTATCCTGACGTCGGTGGTATTGGGTACCTGCTTGATGCAGACGATTATGTTCATGAATTCTCTCGCTCTTGCCTTCCGGACGGGGCATTACCCCTCTCACCCTGGACTGCAGGGAACCGTTGCGCGGTTCCCCCCCGAAGCGGGGCCCCCCTTCCCCAAAGGGTTCGAGGGGCAACGCCCCGCCCGGCAGGCGGGCGCTCGGGGCGCGTTACTTCTTGAGGGTTTCCTTGATCATGTTGGCGGCGACGACGTTGCGCTGGATCTGGTTGGTGCCTTCGTAGATCTGGGTGATCTTGGCGTCGCGCATGTACTTTTCCACCGGGTAATCGCGCATGTAGCCGTAGCCGCCGAGGATCTGGACGGCGTCGACGGCCACTTTCATGGCGGTGTCGCTGGCGAAGAGCTTTGCCATCGCGGATTCCTTCGACACCGATTTGGCGCCGGAGTCTACCAGTTTGGCTACGGAGTAAGTCAGGGCGCGGGCGGCCTCGATCTGGGTGCCCATGTCGGCCAGCATGTGCTGGATGGCCTGGAAGGAGGAGATCGGAGCGCCGAACTGCACGCGCGTGCGGGCGTAGTCCAGCGCGTGGTCCAATGCGCCCTGGGCGATGCCCACGGCCTGCGCCGCCACGCCGGGGCGGGAGGTGTCGAGGGTTTTGAGGGCGACGATGAAGCCCATGCCTTCGCGGGAGATCAGGTTGGCGGCCGGTACTTCGCAGTCGGTGAAGATGACTTCGCGCGTCGCGCTGGCGCGAATGCCCATCTTCTTCTCTTTCTTGCCGAACTCCATGCCCTTTGTCCCTTTTTCCACTATGAAGGCGCTGGCGCCGCGGATGCCCTTGGATTTGTCGGTGAGGGCTATCACGGTGTAGATCTCGGCCTCGCCGGCGTTGGTGATCCACTGCTTGACGCCGTTGAGGATGTACTTGTCGCCCTCCTTACGGGCGGTGGTTTTTATGTTCCCGGCGTCGGAGCCCGCCTCGGCCTCGGTGAGGCAGAAGGCGGCCAGGCGCCGGCCGGCGGCGATGTCGGGCAGGTATTTCTTTTTCTGCTCGTCGGAGCCGTGCAGGGCTATCGGCAGTGCGCCCAGCGCGGAGCCGGCGAAGCCCAGGGCTATGCCGCCGCAGGCGCGGGACAGTTCCTCGGTCACGAGGCACATGTCGAAGATGCCCCCGCCCAGGCCGCCGTACGCCTCGGGCAGGTAGATGCCGAACAGGTCGCTCTCGCCCAGGATCTTCATGATCGGCCAGGCGAACTCCTCGCTTTCGTCGTACTGCGCCGCTACGGGCTTGATCTTTTCCTGGGCTATCTTGCGCGCCAGGTCCCGTATCATCGCCTGCTGTTCGGTCAGTAAGTAGTCCATTCGTAATGCTCCTGTTGCAAAAAAATCGCGCCCCTCCGCTGTTTTTCGGGCGTTGCTGATATAAATGGTATCAAAATCTAAAATGGCCGCGCAATTTTATATTATATATATGCAAAAATTCGGTAACATGGCCGCGGTAGAATAATAAGGCCGCGGCTTACCCTTTTCGCGCGGCGGTCTTTTTTTGGAGAATTTAATTATGGATATAATGACACTGATAGGTTTCCTCCTCGGCGCCGCGGTAGTGGCGTGGGGCGCCGTCTCCTCCGGCGTCGGAGACAAGCTGCTCAACACGCACGGCATCGTGATAGTGCTGGGCGGCACGCTGGCGGCCATCTTCATCAACACCTCCTACAAGCGCTTCCTGGCCGGCCTGAAGGCCCTGGGCGAGACTTTCGCCTCGCCCAAGATCCCTTCCGTGGAGGAGGCGGTGCGCACGCTGGTCGGCATGGCCGAGACGGCGCAGAAGCAGGGCGGCATCATGGCCCTGACCAACACCGACCCCGCCTTCGCCGGCGGCTTTCTCAAGCGCGCGGTCGCCGTGGCCATGATCAGCGCCGAGTCCCGCGAGACACGGAACATCCTGGAAGAGGAGATCCGCCGCCGCCGCCTGGACGTGCAGGAGGACTCGAACCTGTACCGCACGGCCGGCGTGCTGAGCCCGATGTTCGGCCTGATCGGCACGCTGTTCGGCATCATCCAGACGCTGAGCAATATTTCCGATCCCACGGCGATCGGCCGCTCTATGGCCGTGGCCATCACCTCGGCCCTGTTCGGCATCGGCTTCTCCAACATGTTCTGCGTGCCGGTGGCAAACAAGATCCGCCTGCGCGCCATGGAGGAGACCCTGGTGCTGCAGCTCATCCTCGAGGGTGTGATAGACATCATGTCGGGCAAGACCCCCCACCTGATAGAGATGCACCTGCGCGGCTACCAGCCGACGGACGCCTCCGGCGCGAAGGCCAGATAAGGATTTATGCGCTTCTACGAACGCGAGGACGAACTGGAGAACGAGCTCAACCGCGGCGCGCTGTGGGCCATCACCTACGGCGACATGATGAGCTACCTCATGATCTTCTTCATGATCCTGTTCGCTTTCTACAGCTCCAAGAGCATCACCTCGCAGTTCTCGCAGAAAGCCATCGAGGAGACCTTCGGCCGGGATACGCAGGTGGCCAGCACCCTGTTCTCCAAGCACGGCATCCAGCAGATAGCCCAGGTGGAGATCTCCGCCAACAAGATCAGCATCAATTTTTCGGACCCGATCCTCTTCGCGCCAGGCAGCGACGTGCTGAAGGAATCCTCCTACCCCCACCTGCGGCGCCTGACGGCCGTCTTCAAGGACCTGCCCAACCCGATCCAGATAGAGGGACACACCGACAACCGCCCGCTGGGCAAGGGCACGCGCTTCCGCTCCAACTGGGAGCTCTCCTCCGCCCGCGCCTTCACGGTGCTGCAGTTCTTCGTCAAAGAGGGCGTAGCCCCCGAAAAGCTTTCCGCCGTAGGCTACGGCGAGTTCAAGCCGGTGCAGTCCAACGAGACCCCCGAGGGGCGGTCCAAGAACCGGCGCATCGAGATCAACATCGTGCGCCACGAGATCTGACGCCATGAAACTGACTACGAGGTTCCTGCTGATCCTGCTGGGCATAGCGGTGCTGCCGCTGGTGCTGGCCGTCGGCTGGAACGTCTACCAGTACAACTCCTCTGTGGGCAGCTACTTCGAACTGCACAAGGGCCTCTCGCGCCTCTCCGCCGCCAACGTGGACGAGTGGTTCCTCAATACCAACCGCAACCTGGCCTTCCTCTACGAGCTGGAGAACCCGCTGCGCGGCCGCACCGTGGACGAAACCCAGGTGATCCGGCAGGCCGCCCGCATAAATTCCGACATCATGTCGCTGAGCGTGCTCGATAAGAACGGCAAGGAACTGTTCTTCCTGCAGAGCGAGAAAGTGAAGGAGAAGAAGTCCCTGGCAGCCTACGCGGTGGAGCTGGCCACGCGCGCCAGCGAATCCGGAGTTGTCGCCAGCGGGGACGTTATCTGTCTGAAAGGCCAGGCCTATTTCCCCCTCGCCTACCCGCTGGTGGACGGCCGCGTGGTGCTCTTCCATTTCTCGATGGACAAGCTGCTGGGCAAGATCAATTCCCAGCAGGCCGGCCGCACCGGCCGCGTCTTCATCTCGGACGGCCAGGGCCGGCCGCTCCCCTGCCAGGACATGAAGGGCCTGGATTACGTGCCGGCAGAGCTGAAAAAAACCTTCCGGAGCGGCGGCCGCACCGGCACGCTGGCCAAGTTCCAATTCTCGGGGGAGGACTATTCGGGCGCCTACGCCGCCATAGACAAGCTGGACTGGGCCGCCGTGTCGGTGCAGTCCGAGGACGAGCTCTACGGCAAGCAGCGCAAGTCCATCGCGGTCTTCTCTTTCCTCGCCGTCGCCATTTTCGTCATCACTATGGTGGTGGTATTCATGGTCTCGGCCCGCATCATACGCCCCGTGAACAACATGGTGAACGGCGTGAAGCAGTTCCTTAAGACCCAGCACCTCGACCAGGTGATAGCGTCCGAGGGCTGGCCGGAGATCAAGACGCTGGTCGGCATCCTGAACCGGCTGATGCTGGAGCTGCAGGCCTACCGCGCCTTCCAGCTTAACCAGATCGTGGAGGAGAAGGGCAAGGCGCAGGCGCTGATAGACACCATCTCCGACGGAGTGCTGCTGATAGACGACCGCGGCTCGCTGATCTACTCCAATAATACCGCCCTGCGCCTGCTGGGCATCCCCAAGATCTCGCCCGAGGTGGGCGTGCCCCGCTCGGTCAAGAACGAGGCTTTCTTCAAGGCGCTCACCGATATGCTGGCCGTCAAGGAGAAATACCTCAAGCAGGAGGTCGACGCGCCGCTCTCCAACGAGGGCGCCAGCGTGATCAAGAGTTTCCGCATCATCTCCAACCAGTTCCTGCTCGCCACGCTCAAGCGCCCGGGCCGGGTCATCATCATCCGCGACATCACGAGCGAGAAGGAGATAGAGAAGGCCAAGGAAGACTTCTTCCACATGATCACGCACGACATGCGCGCCCCGCTCTCTACGCTGCAGGGCTATACCGAACTGCTGATGAAGAAGATCGGCCCGTCACCCGCCACCGACAAGTACCTCCAGAGCATGCTCTACTCGTCGCGCCGCCTGCGCGGCATGATCGACGACATTCTCAACGTCACCAAGCTTGAACGCGGCACGATGGCGCTGCAGCTGGGGCCGGTGGATGCCGCGGCCCTTATAATGCGGATCAAAGATAACCATGAACCGGTGGCCGGGCCGAAGAATATCAAGCTGCTGGTGTCAGCCCCGCCCGCGAAGCTCGAGTTTACGGCGGACCAGATCCTGCTCGAGCGCGTCATCACCAATCTGATGGGCAACTCGCTGAAGTTCACCCCCGGCGGCGGCACTATCACCCTGTCGGCGTGGGAGGACGCGCAGAAGGTGTTCTTCGCAGTGGAGGACACCGGGCCCGGCATCCCCGAGGCCAAGCGCAAGGAGATCTTCGAGAAGTACTCGCAGATGGAGGAGCACAAGAGCCAGGGCTTCGGCCTGGGCCTGGCGATGTGCCAGATGACGGTGCAGCTCCACAAGGGCGACATCTGGGTGGAGTCGGAGGTGGGCAAAGGCAGCAAGTTCATCTTCACGGTCGCCAAGTCCATGGCCGCCCCGCCGCCGCCCATCCCTTCCCCCTCTTGAAAACGCGGGCGAATTGACATATACTAAACCTCTATGGAACCCAAAAAGAACCAGATGCTGATCATAGACGACAATGTCGAGTTCCGCACTATGGTCTGCGACTACTTCACCGACCTCGGCTTTGCCGTGGACATCGCGGAGAACGGGCGCGAGGGCCTGGCCAAGGCCAAGCTGATCCGCCCCGACGTCATCCTCTGCGACGTCATGATGCCGGACATCGGCGGCATAGAGGTCATCCGCAACCTGCAGGTCGACGACGATACGCGCGCCATCCCGGTCCTCGTCATCACCGGCTCTTTTTTCGACAAGAACATGAGCGAGCTGTTCCGCCAGGAAGCCAACTGCCGCGAATTCATGAGCAAGACCGTGGAGCTGTCCTACCTGGAAAAGAAAGTTCTGGCGCTGCTCCCCCAAAAATGACCCCCCGCCCCCGCGTGCTCGTAGTTGACGACGAGCCGGACTACCTCCGCATCGCCGCCCGCATCGCCGCAAAGGCCGGCTGCGCGGTGGCCACGGCGCCGGCCGCGCTGCCCGGGCTGAAGCTGGCCGCCGACGAGCCGCCCGACCTGATCCTGCTCGACGTGGGCCTGCCCGATATCAGCGGCTTCGAGGCCGCGCGGCGCCTGCGCAGGGTGCCGGCGCTGGCCAGGGTCCCGATCATCTTTTTTACCGTCCGCTCGGAACTGGACATGGTTTCCGAGGGCCTTAAGCTCGGGGCCGCAGGCTACGTGCTCAAGCCCTTCGATCCCGACGAGCTGCTGCGGCGCATAAAGGCCGCGGTCTTCCCCGCATGAAAAAGCCGGCCGCGGCCTGCGTGGGCTCGCCGGCCCTCGGCGCCTTCCTGGCCAAGGCCCTGCCCGGCTTCTCCCTTAAAATCTATTCCTCGGCCGCGTCCTTCCTGAAGGCCCCGGCCCGCGCGCGCCTCGCAGTGATAGAGGCGGCCCTGCCCGATATGTCCGGGCGGGACCTCGTTGCCGTGCTGCGCGGCGGGAAGGCCACGGCGGGGCTGCTGCTGGTGCTGACGGGCGCTGGGCCCTATTCCCCCGCGGCAGCTGCCCTCTCCCTGGAGAACGGGGCCGACGAATATTTCTCTTTCCCGCCAGAGCCCGCGCTGTTCCGGGCCCGCCTGCTGAACCTGCTGGCCCGCTCCGCCGCGGGCGCCGCGCCGCCCGCCAAGCCGTCCGAGTACGCCTTCGGGGCGCTGACGGTCTCGCCGGAGGCGCGCACCGCCGCGGTAGGCGGCGCCAGGGTGCGCCTGACGGCCCTGGAGTTCGACCTGCTGCTCTATTTTCTGCGCAACCCGGGGCGCGTGGTCGCCCGGACCGTGCTGCTCGAGCAGGTCTGGAAACTGGGCACGGAGGCGGGGACGCGCGCCGTGGACAAGCGCATAGAGGCCCTGCGCTCAAAGCTGGGCCGCTTCGGCTCCAAGATAAGGACTGTGTTCGGGTTGGGCTACATCTTCAAACTGTAAATTCTTTCACGGCGCCGCGTTTCCCAGCGGCAGCCGCACTTCCACCACCGCCCCGCGTTCCGGCTTGTTGGCTACGCTCAGCGTGCCGCCGTGCTTTTCGGCTATGCGGCGCGCCACCGCCAGGCCGATGCCGGCCTTGCCTTTGTCCGTGGTGTTGAAAGGGGCGAAAAGCTTGTCCAGCGCTTCGCGGGCGAAGCCGGGCCCCGTGTCCTCGAAGGCGATCAGGGCTTCTCTCCCGTCCTCGGAACTTTTCAGGGTAACGCGCAGGCTGCCGCCCTGCTGCAGCCGCTCGTAGGCGTTCTTCACGAGCTGGTAGAACAGCATCTTCAGCCTCTCCGGTGAGAGGCGGGCGCGCAGGCGAGGGTTCAGGATGGCGGCGGAGACGGAGATCTTGCGCTGCTTGAAGGCGCGCTCCCACTTGTCGGTTTCCACCCGCACGAAGCCGGACAGGTCCGTTTCCTCCAGCTCCGGGGTTTCCGGGTCCAGGTATTCCTGCCAGCCCTTCAGCAAGTTAACCGAGCCCAGCAGGTTCTTGAGGCCCGGCTCCAGCGCCTTGCGCTCTGCGGCCGGGATGCGCAGGTTGAAAGCTTTCAGGTCGCGGGCCGTTTTCTCCAGGGAGGCCAGCATTTTGGCGGTGAAGTCGGCCTGCTCGCGCAGCAGCAGGCCGCTGAACTTGATATTTTTCCGGCGCAGGTCCTCGTTCTCCAGTTCCACTTCCGGGATGCGCTTGAGGTCCTTGTGCAGCGCGGCTATCTGCTGGTCGCGCGCCTCTATGGCCTTCAGCAGCCGGGAGGAATAGTCGTCGGAGGCGGCGAGCCTGGCCTTGAGCCCTTCCAGGTCGTTCTCCAGCGCCTTTATCTTAAGGGCCGCGCGCCGGGAGACCTCTTTTTCCTGTCCCCCCGCCAGTTTGGCTTCGCGCAGCAGGCCGTTGACTTTTTCTATGTCGGCGTCACGCTGCTTCAGCTCCGCCGAGAGTGCGCCCGCCTGTTCCTGGGCGGCCGCCAGGGCGCTCTTCAGCTCCGAGGCGCGCTTCTGCAGGTCGAAAACCTGGGTTACCGCCCCGGTAAAATTGTGGCGCTGTTCCTGCGCGCTCTGCGCGTGCTCGTCCGCGGCCTGCCGCAGGCGCTGCGCTTCCAGCTTGGAGGCGTCCAGGGCGCTCCGCAGCGCGGCGCAGTCTTTCAGCGCGGCGCCCAGCGAGCGCTCTTTCTCTTCCAGCGCGGCGCCCAGCGCTGCCGCGCGGGCCCGCAGCGCGGCCCGCTCCCCTGCGGAGAGGTTCTCTTTAGCGGAGGCTTCGGTCAGGGCGGCCTCGAGCGAAGCCAGCCCCTGGCGCTTGATTGCCAGCTCGGCGCGGAGGCCCGAAAGTTCGTTCTCGGAGACGGCGAGGGACGCCTTGGCGGCAGCTTCGCGCTCGGCGGCGGCGGCCAGTTCCGCGGCGGCATGCTGCGCCTCGCGGCGGTTTGTTTCCAGGCTGCCGAGGAGGTACTCGTAGACGGACTTCTGCTTGCCGGAGGCGCGGGAATCTTCTTTGAGGGTTTTCGCTATCTCCGGCAGCGAGGTGATGCCGGCGATCTGCTGCTTGAAAGTCTCTATGGCGGCTTCGCGGGCCGTCAGAGCCTCGCGCAGGCTGGCGGTCTCGGCGCGCAGGCCCTGCAGTTCGGCGTCGAGCAGGGCGCTCTCGTTCTCTTTCCTGCGCAGCTGCGTCTGCAGCTCCGAGGCGGCCAGCGCTTTGCCGGCAGCGCGGGAGAGGGTGTCCTCGTCCTTCCTGGCCGCTTCCCTGAGGTTTTCCGCTTCCGCTTTGAGCTGCCGCTCGCGGGCCCTGCTTTCGGCCAGCTGCCGCTCCAGGTGGCCGGCTTTCGAGGCTGCCAGTTCAAGGGCGTGGCGGGCTTCCGCGCGCTCTTTCTCCGAGCGGGCGGAGGCGTCCTGGGCGTCGCCTACGGCGCGCCAGAGGTAATCCATTTCCGAGTTGAACGCGTCGGAGGGGCGGCTCACAGGCCCTCCTTGATGACGATGCGCCCTTTGGCGTTGAGCTCGATGGCGGCGGAAATAATCCTGGCCCTGGCGCCGATGACCTTCTCCTCTTCGGGGCGGGTGGCCAGCATGTCCTTGACCACCAGGCGCACGTCTTCCGGCAGCAGGCGCAGCACGTTGCCCGCGGGCGTCTCGCCGGCGCCGTAGAGCGCCGCGGCCCACTCCGCGTAGGGCAGTGATACCACCAGCGGGCGCAGGTTCTTGTCGTCGAGGCGGCACAGGTCTTCGAAGGTGACCATCTTGCGGCGCAGCTCCTCGGAGCCCTTGGGATTGGCGCGAGCGAGGTTGTCCATGATCTCGCTGCGGGCGCCCTCGTCCACCAGGGACAGCAGGCGGCCCAGCTTCTCCGCGCCCTTCAGGCTTTTCTCGAGCTTCAGGCGCAGGTCGTTCTCTATCTCGTAGACGCGCTCGGGCTCGGCCTGCTTGAGGCCCAGCAAATGCGCCGAGACCGATTGCTTCTTGGCGGGCGGCAGGGCGAGCAGGATCTTGGAGGAGATGTGGGGCCTGCGGTCGGCCAGGTTGGCTATGATGATGGCGGCGTCCTCGTCGGGCAGGTCGGCGAGCAGCTCCGCGCCCTCGGCGGGCGGCAGCTTCTCCATGAATTCGAAGGCGGAGCCGGCCGTCAGCAGGCCCCCGCCGCCCGCCGCGCGGGCTTCCACGTCGATGATCTCGCCCATCTCCCCCCCGGGCCCTTCCAGGCCGGCGGTAGCGCCGCCGGGGCCGCCGCCGGCGGGGGCTGCGGGCGAAGGGGCGTTGATGCGGGCGTAGTCCACGAAGCCTGACAGCAGTTTGGAAGCGAGGATGTAGCCGAGCACGAACAGCACGGCCAGGGCTAGCGCGCCGAAGGCGGCGGCCACCAGCACCGGCCGGATCTCCGGGGCTTCCAGGGCGTTCTTCCACCAGGGCAGCATCTCGGACTTGTCGCTTATGATGGTGTCGCCGCGGGCCTCGTTGACGCGCAGCACCTGCGCGATCAGCAGTTTTATCGCGTTGGCGCGGGCGTCGGGGATGGACCTGTCAAAGACCAGGGAGACGGTTAGTTTCTTGACGCGGAATTCGGTGGTTTTCTGGCTTTCCTCGCGCTGCTGCTTTATGAACTCGCCGGTCTTTTCCAGGATGTTGACCGAGTTGTACCCGGGCAGGGTGAGGTTCTCCTCGGGTGTGGGGCCCGATTCGCTCTTGCTCTTTAGGACGACCTCCCCCTCTACGGAGACGAAAGCCTGGGAGCGGCCCCGGCCGACCAGCTGCTCGAGCAGGCCGGAGACGTCGGCCTGCATGCGCGCCGACAGCTCGGCGGCCTGGGCGCTGGGCGAGGGCGCGGGCTGTTCCTGCGCGCCCGCGCTGACGGCGAAGCAAAAGACGAGAATGGCGAAAAGGCGTGAAATCGGGTTCATAGTTCTCTTTAATTCTATATAACGCAGGTTACAAAGTTATTACGGCGAAGTTAACGCCGCGTACCGCAGAGCCGCGAGAAGCAAAGTCGGGGGCCTGGCAGGGGTACTACCCCCCGAACCCTGGAAGATGGGAACCCTTGCGTCGGTTCCCCCCCGCACTGCGGATTTAGTCATGCAAAGTGTTTTCGCTTTCACGCTCGCCGGAGAAAATCCCGCTAACCCTACCAGTAATATCTAGATGAAATCCTCGGTGCGGGGCCCCCCCCTCCGCAAAGGGTTCGGGGGGCAGCACCCCTGCCACCCCTCCGTATGTTTGTTCAATGTTGTTACAGCGAGACACCAGCGGAGACCGCAGGGGGTAGGGTTAGCAAAACCCTCATGAGCCCGAGGCTTGCGTAGCGCCGAGGGCGAATGCGGAGCGAGCGCACGGTGTGCGCGAGCGCGTTTTGCGTTCCTACCCCCTGCGGTAGGCCGCCAACCACGAGCGCCCCCGGAGAAGGCATACCCTCGCCGGCCTATAATGCTTGGCGCTCCTCTCGCCCGCGGTATCCCGCCAAACTTCAGTTGCTCGAGGGTATTTCGATCCAGAAGAGGGCGCCGCCGCCGGGGGCCGGGGCGCAGCCGGCGGAGCCTTTGTGGAGCTCGGCGATGGATTTGACCAGGGCGAGGCCGAGGCCGGTGCCGCCGTGGCCGGGGGCGGCTGAGCCCTGCGAGAAGGGCGCGAAGAGCTTGTCGGGCTCGCCTTCTTTGAGCCCGGGGCCGGTGTCCTGCACCTCTACGCGGAACTTGCCGCCGCCCAGCCGGGCGCGCACCGTTACTGCGCCCCCCTCCGGCGTGAATTTAATGGCGTTGGAGAGCAGGTTGGTGAGCGCGTGGGTCAACAGCTCGCGGTCCAGCAGGGCTTCGCCGGCCCCGGCGGCTTCCACCGCGAGAGTCAGCCCCTTCTCTTCGGCCTTGGGGCGCAGGAAATCGGCCGCGTCCCGCGCGAGGGCCAGGGGGTCTTCGCGGGCCGCGCGCAGTTCCATCTTGCCGCGCTCGATCTTGGCGAGGTCGAGCATCGCGGTGACGAAATTGGCCAGGCGGCCGGCGTTCTCTTTTATGCGCGTGAAGACCTCGAGGTCTTCGGGACGGAAATTCTCCTTCTCCTTGAGCAGCAGGGCCGCGTAGGTCTCTATCACGCCCAGCGGCGAGCGGAGTTCGTGCGTGACCGAGGCCGTAAAATTCTTTTTCATCGTCTCCAGCTCCAGCAGTCGGTCCGACATGGCGTTCAGAGCGGCGGCCAGCTCGGCCACCTCATCGGAGCCTGAGGCGTCCGTCTTTGCGCCGAACTTTCCCTCCCCCACCTCGGCGGCCTCGGCGGCCAGCCTCCGCAGCCTCCTGGTGAGCCTGCGGGCCAGCAGCAGCCCCAGCAAGGCGGCCACAGCCATGGCGACCAGGAAGGCGGCGGCCAGGTCGTGCCCCACTCCTGCCAGGGCCCCCCGCCGCTCCTCCTCGAGGGCCTGGACCGAGAAGTATATGCGGGCCGAAAACTTCTTCCCGCGGATTTCCTTCGGGATTACAAACTCTTTCTTGTGCGGGGCTGTCTTGCCGGCCGTGCGCACCGGGCGCGGGCCGCGGCCGATATCCACGTCGCACCAGGCGACCTCCTGCTTGGACGAGCAGACTCCGGACAGATAGTCCACCGCCATCAGCGGGTCGCCGGCGAGCTCGGCCTCGCCCAGCATCGCCGAGACGGACTGCGCCAGCGCGTCCAGCCGCGCCTGCTGCGCGGCCCGGACGGTACGGTTCTGGAAGCTGAAGAAGATAGCCGAAAGCAGCAGCGCCGCCGCCAAGGCGGCGGCCATCAGGGCCGCGCTGAGCTTGTGGAAGAGTTTCATGGCCGCGTCACCGCGACAGCCGTATAATTCGCTCCAGGGCCTTCTTGGCCTGCGTGTTCTGCGGGTCCAGCGTCAGGATCCTGCGGAAGGCGTCCGCCGCCTTGCCGTACTCGCCCTTCGCGTAGTAATCCGCGCCGGCCTGGTAGATCTTCTCTATCTCGCGGGCGTCGGCGCTCTTGCCCGAGGCGGCCTCGGGTTCGGGCTCGGGCGCGCCGGGCTGCGGGCCGCCGGGCTCCCAGCTGGCGCCTGCGCTCTTGCTCTTGGCCTCGTCGGACATCTTGCCCAGCCTGGCCTTCTCGGCGTTGTCGGGCTCGTAGCGCAGCGCGCGGTCCCAGGCGCCGGCCGCGCGGGCGAAGTTGCCCAGCATGTAGTTGCAGGAGCCGCTTTTCTTTAGCGCCATCAGGTGGTTGGGCTCAATTTCCAGCAGTTCCTCCAGCTTGCGCAGCGCCTCGTTATAGCGCTTCTTGGCGTAGAAGTCGTCCGATTCCGCCAGCTTGAACTCCGCCCAGCCGCGGCTGAAGTCCGACGGCACCCTGTCGGGCGCCACGCGGGTCAGCTCGCCCGCACGGTCGAGGAAGTTTGAGAGGGCGGAATCCTGCTGATTGAGGCTCTGGGCGTAGGCCAGCTGCTTCATGGCGCGCAGGTCCGCGCCGGCTATCAGGTCGCGGGCGCCTCCGGACAGCAGTTCCTCCCAGCGGGCCTTCTGGCGGTTCTCCACGGCCAGCGACGGGAAGAAGGCCGCCACCGCCGAGAGGCGCCTGGTCAGGTTGACCACCGAAGAATCCGGCAGCAACTCGTTGGCACGCTCGAGCAGGAGCTTGTTGGCCGCGTAGTAATTCTCTTTTCGCACCTGCTCTTTAACCTCGGCGAGGCGCGGATCGTTGAGGCTGGCGGTATCGCGCGGGCTCTTGTAGTTCTGGGCCTCGCGCAGGCGCTTGAACTGGTCCAGCAGCTCGGTCTCGGCCAGCTCGGTCTGAGTGGGCGCGCCGAAGTGGTAGGAGAGGGCCACCTTGTGGTTGCCCGCCGTCTCCTTCACGGTGCCGAGCGGCAGCGCGAAGCCGTAGTCTATCTGGATGCGCTGGACCTTGTAGGTGAGCCCCAGCGTGGCCTGCTTGAATTCGCGGTCGCCCGCGCCCAGCGAGCCGCGCACGCCGATGTCGCCCTTGTCCAGGCTGGGGAAGATCTTTTCAGCCGCCACCACCACCTGCTTGTCCAGGCTGCCGTCGGGCGCCTTCTGAAAGCGCGCTTCGGCCGACAGCAGCAGCCAGAGGCTCTTGTAGGAGGCCCCCAGCCGCGTCTTCATGGGGACCCGGTCCTTGCCCGAGTCGGTAAAGGAGACGTTGGCCTGCATGGCGTTGAGCAGCGCGGCGCCCAGCGTCCAGCGCCGGGTCAGGCGGTAGAGCGCGCCCAGGTCGGCGTCCAGCGCGGAGCGCGTGTTCGCCCCGGCCAGCACCGGGTCGGTGGCGCCGTTCTGGCCCAGGTTGCTCTCCACGGCGTTGTAGGTCTCGTCCAGGCGGGTGAAGCCGTGGCTCAGGTATTTAAGGGAGCCGCCGACCGAGAGGTTGCTGTACTTGGACCCCTTGTCGAACTTGTACCCCCAGCCTACCTGCCCCGTCTTCTCGAAATAGATCCCCGAGAGCGAGAACTGCTGCCAGGCTACGCCCAGGGTGCCGTTGCGCCCGCTTCCTATCGGCACGGCCAGGGCGGCCACGCTGAGCCCCAGGTTGGAGCCGTCGCTGAGGCCGGTATAGAACAGCGAATGGGAGGCGAGCACCTTGGTGCGCTCGATGCTCGAGAGCCCGGCGGGGTTGTAGTAGACCGCGGAGATGTCGTCGGCCACGCCGGTGAAGGCGTCGCCCAGGCCGGGCGCGCGCGCGCCGAAGCCGAGGTCCTCGAACGCGGCGCGGGCGGGCGCGGCCAGCCACGCGCAGAGCGCGAGGGCCGGCAGCAGTTTCTGGTTCTTCAAGGCGTTCATAGTCCGCGCTACCTTATTACTATTACCGTTCCCTTATAGACCTTGGTTTCCACCCTGACCTGGTAGATGTAGACCCCGCCTTCCGCTTTTCCCGAGGCGTTGGGATTCCATTCGTAGTCGTAATAAAAATCCGTGGTGCCGATGTTCTTAACGCGCATCACCGCTATTTCCCTGCCCGCCAGGTCGAAGATCTTGGCGTCGATGCCCGAGTCGCGGGGGTTGTGGCAGCGGAAGACGAAGGTGTCGTTGAGCCCGTCCCCGTTGGGCGTGACGAGCCGGTTCAGGACCCGCGACTGCCCCAGCGCCGACGCTGCGCAGAAGGCCGCGGCGGGCGCCAGCAGCGCCGCCGCCGCGAGCGCGGCGAAATACCTTAAGGCTTTCATACAGGATAATTCTAGTTTTCAATTGTGACTGTTTTGTTGCGGATTTATGGAATTAACGGCGGGGAAACGCAACCTCTTTGTAATATTTTAGTCGCACGGGCCCGCTATAATTTAATTCGTGAACCACAGGCTGACCATTTCCCTGCTGCCGGCCGCCCTCCTTCTCTGGGCGGGGCCCCTCTTTGCGGCCAGGCTGTCTTCGCCGAGTTTCTCCGACCTCAGCGGGGCGTACGGTTTCGGCTCCGCCTCCATGGTCTCGGCCAACTTCGAGGGCGACGGCAACGTGCAGGAGGTCTCGGTCTCCACGCAGGAGTCCCCCTCCTTCTCGCAGCGCAGCGGCAAACTCTCGTTTTTCCCCGCCCCGTCCCCGGTTTCCGACCTGGCGCTGGTCATCGTTTCCAGCTCCGGCCTCCGCATCACCTGGACGGCCCCGTACGCCGACGCCCGGCGGCAGTACGGAGAGGCGGACGACTATATCCTGCGCTACACCACCGCCGGCTACATCACCACCGACGAGCAGTTCAACGCTGCCTCCCCGTACGCGCAGTCCTGGACGCCGCTCGGGGCGGGCATGACTGAAACCAGGCTGCTCGAAGGGTTCAACGCCGGAACCACCTATTATTTCGCCGTGGAAGCCGTGAATTCCCACGCCCTCCGCTCCGAGCTCTCCAACCAGGTGGCCTCGTTCGCGCTGGTGCCGCTGGCGCCGATGAACTTCCAGATCACCAGGGCCGGCAACTCCGTGACGATGACCTGGATCCCGCCGGCCGGCTTCCAGAACCGCATCCCCTTCAACGACCGGTTCAGCCCGGCCTATCCCTACGAGATAAAGAAGTACGCCCTCTACCGCGCCACGGCGCCCGCTGCCGCCGACTGGGAATTTATCGGTGAGACTTCTTCCAGCACGCTCAGCTGGACCGACATAATCGGGGCCAGCGACGTTTATTACTACCATGCGCGGTCAGTGAACCAGGCGGGTGAATCCATCCCCTCCTACGGGCGCGGCAGCACGCCCGGCGGCCTGTACTTCCTGGCGCCCGACAACCAGAGCATGCTGGAAGTGCCGGCCGAGGCAGGCGGGGCCTTCTATTCGGCCTCCGGCGACCCCATGGATTCCTACACCATCGAGATCTCCTCCCACGCCGAGGACCTGGGCGGGCGCGTGATGAAGTCCGTGGAATTCTCCGCCTTCCGCGGGGGCATCCAGGCGGACACCGCCTTCAAGCTCGCGAAGAGCGGCACGCTTAAACTTTTTTACGCCAAGGCCGGAGGCGCCATAACCCCCTCCGTGGCCGCGGACGGCAAGGCGCTGAGCATGTTCTACCATAACGGCTCCCGCTGGCTGCAGCTGTACGGCAAAGTCAACGAGGGAGAGCGCAGCGTGCAGCTGGAGACCAGCCTGCTGGGCCGCTACCAGCTGCGCACCACCGAGCGCAGCGGCAGCTTCGCCGCAGACAAGGCCGGGCTGCTGAACCGCCTGATAACGCCTAATGGCGACGGCAAAAATGATACGATGGTTTTTATTTTCGATAACCCGCAGGACAAGCAGGTCAAAGGGCGCATCTACGACCTGCGCGGCGCCCAGGTGGCCGCGATGAAGACCGGGCCGGTCTCCAACTCGCTTACCTGGGACGCCAAGGCCGGCGGGCAGACGGTGCCCGGCGGCGTCTATATCTACCAGCTCGAAGCTGACGGCACCGTCTATAACGGCACCGTCGTAGTGATAAAGTAGCGGAGGACCTATGACTTCAGCAAGAACCCTGTTCACCTGCGGCCGCGCGGCGCTGCTCGCCTCGCTGGCGCTCTTCCCCCTTTTCTCCGGCCGCGCGGAGGCCGTCATCGCGCCCACCATCAACTACCAGGGCTTCCTGCTCAGCAAGGTCACCAACCAGGCGGTGGATACCCCCCAGGACCTCAAGTTCGCGATCTACGCCACGGCGACGGGCGGCGCCCCGCTCTTCACCGAGGAACGCTGCAACCTGCGCGTCAGCAAGGGCCGCTACGACGTGGAGATCGGGTCCTCCACCCCCGGCGGCATACCCGGCGACCTCTTCATGGACTACACCGCGCTCTGGCTGGAGGTGCAGGTGGATTCCGAGAACGACTGCGCCGGCGCCTACGAGCCAATGACGCCCCGCGTCAAGCTGCAGGCCTCGCCCTACGCCTTCAACTCGCTCTACGCCTCCACGGCCTCGGCCGCCACCACTAACTTCAGGGCCGACATCATCGGCGCGCTGCC
Organism: Elusimicrobiales bacterium; assembly: GCA_028688015.1. Lineage (GTDB taxonomy): Bacteria > Elusimicrobiota > Elusimicrobia > Elusimicrobiales > UBA9959 > UBA9959. Next base: position 494,358 of record JAQTZB010000001.1, read on the forward strand.
GAACACCACCTACGGCGCCATCACCATTTCCACCAACCTGTTCGTGCAGGGCGGCATCTCCGTCGGCAGCATTTCGCCCGGCCAGAAGCTGGCCGTGGCCGGCGTGGTGGAGAGCACCGGCAACTGGCCCAGCTGCGCCGACGCCCCCAACTACACCTGCGGCTTTAAGTTCCCCGACGGCTCCGTGCAGGTCAAGGCGGCCGCCCTGACCATGTGGGACGTGCTCGGCATAAACCTCTATACCATCAACGAAGGCAACACGAACATAGGCGGCGGCATTACCTCCCCGCTCGCCCGCCTGCACATCTCCTCGGCCCCGGGCGCTGGCGACATGCTGCTGATCTCCACCGGACCCACCCCCGCCGCCCAGGCCCAGCTGTTCCGGGTCAACGCCGACGGACAGGCGTACGCCAACTCTTTCCACGGCGACGGCTCCACGCTGAGCAACATCGTGCGCAAGGCCGGCGACACCATGACCGGGCAACTGACGCTGAGCAACTCCAGCTTCACCGTCGCTTCCCCGCTGGGCGCCGCCTCGCCGAAATTGAGGCTGGCCCCCGGCGTGGAGATCTCTTCTTCCGCGTTGCCCGCGGCCAGGGGAGGCATCTTCCTGAGCTCGCACGTCTACCTCGCTCCCGGCGCCACCTATTACGGCGACGGCAGCGGCCTCACCAACCTGATCACCCAGGACAGTTCCAAGGTACTGAAGGCCGGGGATACGATGACCGGCCAGCTCACCCTGCACAACTCCACCCTGACCGTCACCGGAGACGCCTTCTCGGTCACCGGCTCCACGTTCTCCGTCTTCGGCGGCAGCGTGGCGGTCGGCGGCTTCGCCTATCCGGCGCGCCTGTCCGTTACGGGCGATATCCGGGCCACTACGGATATAACGGCCCTGGGCTCACTGTACGCCGCGGGCGTGAATTCCGCGGCCGGAGTCGGCACGTTCAGGAACGTGACGGCGGCCACCGCAACTTTCTGGGGCTGGGATAATGTCGGCGCAGGGTACACCGTGGACACGGCCAGCGGCATCAAGGTTCGCGCCGGCATTGTGGACGCCCCGTACTTCGTGGGCAACGGCTCGCTGCTGACGGCCGTCCAGGGCACGGACAACACCCGCCTGCTCAAGGGCGGTGACACCATGACCGGGAACCTGCGGCTCTCCAATTCCAGCGTCACCATAGCCGACAACGGCGCGCACTACTACGCGCTCACCGTAGCCACGGCGGTCGTCGTCAATAATTACAGCCTGGCCGTGACCACCGGCGGGCGCGTGGGCGTGCAGGTCAACAACCCCTCCGCTCCGCTGGAGGTGAACGAGTGGATGAAGATCTCCAATCTTGTCGGTATGGCTCACCTGGATTTTGAAAGTTTCGCCGGGACAAATTACCTGAGCTGGAAGAACACCCTGCTCACGGCCAACGGGCCCGCCCAGGGCGCGCTGGGATATCCTACGACGTTCGGAAGGGAGCGCGACCTTGTTTACAGGGCCATGGGTACCAGCCCTGAAAGCGGCGGACAGGAGGCGTTCCGCGTCACTTCGGACGACTTCGCCAGCTGGCGCTTCGGCATAGGCACGGCCGATCCTTCGGAGCGCTTCCATGTGGCCGGCAACGTGCTGTTCAGCACCGCGGCTACCAACCCCATCTTCTTCGTCAGCACGACCACCGACAGGGTGGGCATCCGCACGCTGGCCCCGACGCACGCCCTGGCTGTCAACGGCGGCATCAGCGCGGTCTCCTCCATAACAGCGCAGGGCGGCTTCTTCGGCAGCGGAGCCGGCTTGACCAACCTTTCCGCCTCGGCCATACCGCAGACGATCGCGGTGGGCTCCATCACCGCCATCGCCGGAGGCTCTTATGACGGCGTGGTCGTTTCGACGGTGATCTACGCCGCGTCCCAGGTGTATATCGGGCCGGTTACCGATCCCCTGTCGGACCCTTACTCAGTGCCTACGGCCGCGCTCCATGTGCGCGGCTCGGTGCGCATTGACCAGAGAGGCGGCGAGGATATGCAGATGCAGTTTTACCCCAATCCTAACTCCAACGGAAACGCGTATATCAGCTGGAGCGACGCTTTCGTCGGCGGGGCCGGCGCGCTGGGACTGGAAGGCGCTACGCACGACCTCGTCTTCAGGACCGGCACCGGCAGCCTCGGCGGCGGCTCAGAGATCTTCCGCGTCAAGTTCAACGGCGGGATGACCATCGGCGCGGCGGGCCCGGATTACGCCGCCCCGGAGCCCCTGCGCGTGCTGACCAATATGGCCGTCGCGGCAGCCGGCGCTGCGCCGGTACTGTTCGCCTCTCCCGGCACCGGCGGCTGGGTAGGCGTCAGCACCGGCACGCCCAAAGAGCGCTTCCACGTCGGGTCCAGTTTGCTGGTCGGCGGCGACCGCGCTACGGCCGCCTTCTACGTGAGCACGCAGACCGGCGCCGCCTACACCGGCGTGGCCACCGGTTCTCCGGTGGAAGGCCTGCACTCCGCGGCCAGTTTCCTCGTGGGCATCGACCGCAATACTGCCCCGGCGCTTTACGTCAGCACCCGCAGCGGCTACACCGGCATAGGTACCGGCTACCCTAACGCTAAGCTGGACGTGAACGGTTACACCAGTATCGGCTCTTCGCTGACCATAAGCGGCAACAGCGTGGGCGGCACCGAGGCCCTGCTCAACGTCAAGAGCGGCGCGCTGCTGGTGCGCAACGACGGGCGCGTTGGCATAGGCGCGGCCGCCCCGGCGGCCATGCTGGACGTTAACGGCGCGGCCCAGTTCGGCTCGGGCGTGACCAAGTCAACGGTAACCGCCGAAGGCTATTTCGTCCCCCGCGCCATGACCTCGGCCGCCCTGCAGCTCGCCACCCCGCCTTCTCTCGGCGCGGTGGTCTATAACTCGGATATAGCTAATATCTGCTTCTCCACCGGCACGGCGGCGGCCGGGCAGTGGGCCGTGGCCGGGACTAAGGCTGATTGCTTCTAGCGGGCCGCAAAGTTGTATAATGTCCCTGTAGTTCTTCAGGGCGGGGCGCAATTCCCCACCGGCGGTAAAGCCCGCAAGCTCTCACGAGCAGATCCGGTGTGATTCCGGGGCCGACGGTACAGTCCGGATGAAAGAAGAACTCAACGCATAGGAACGGCGGCGCCGTTCTCCGTGCTATAAAGCCCTGAAGACAGCTTCAGGGCTTTTTTATGGCAAAAAAACTCTTCTCACCCATCGAAGATATAATCGCGGACATCAAGCGCGGCCGGATGGTGGTCATCACCGACGACGAGGGCCGCGAGAACGAGGGCGACCTGCTGATGGCGGGCCGCTTCGCCACGCCGGAGAAAATTAACTTCATGGCCAGGCACGGCCGCGGCCTCATCTGCGCCCCGCTTACCGCCGACCGCGCCGCCGCGCTGGACCTCTTCCAGATGGAGCGCGAGAACAAGGACCCTTTCAAGACCAACTGGCTGATCTCCGTGGACGCCGCGAAAGGCGTGACTACCGGTATTTCCGCCGCCGACCGGGCCCGCACGATCAAGATCCTCGCCAACCCGGGCGCCCTGCCCGGGGACCTCACCCGCCCAGGCCACGTCTTCCCCCTCAAGGCGCGCCCCGGCGGCGTGCTGGCCCGCGCCGGCCACACCGAGGCCTGCACCGACCTGGTGCGCCTGGCCGGCCTCACCGGGGCCGGCGTCATCTGCGAGATCATGAACCCCGACGGCACCATGGCCCGGCTGCCGCAGCTTGTCCGTTTTGCCGCCAAGCACAAGCTCAAGGTGGCCACCATCGCGGACCTGATAGCCTACCGCCGCCGCAAAGAGTCGCTGGTGGAGAAAATGTCCTCTTCCACCCTGCCCACGGAATTCGGCACCTTCACCATTTCGGTATATAAGGAGCGCCTGACCGGCTTGGAACACGCCGCGCTGACCTACGGCAAGATCGGCGACCCGGCGCTGGTGCGCGTGCATTCGGAATGCCTCACCGGCGACGTGTTCGGCTCGCGCCGCTGCGACTGCGGCCCCCAGCTGCACGCCGCCATGCGCCTGATAGCAAAGGAAGGCGCCGGCGCCATACTGTACATGCGCCAGGAAGGCCGCGGCATAGGCCTTGGCAACAAGATCAAAGCCTACAGCCTGCAGGACAAGGGCTACGATACCGTCACCGCCAACGAGGCGCTGGGGTTCCCCGCCGACCTGCGCGACTACGGGATAGGCGCGCAGATCCTCTGCGACCTGGGCCTCCACCGCCTGCGGCTGATAACCAACAACCCTAAGAAGCTGGCGGGCCTCTCCGGCTACGGCCTGCAGATCGCCGGCCGGGTGCCGCTGGTCATCCACCCCAACCAGCACAACGCGCGCTATTTGAAGACCAAAAAAGACAAGATGGGCCACCTGCTCGGCGTTAAACCCGGGCTGGAAGGCTAAGGAGAATAATAATGAAAACCATAGAAGGCGGTTTCAAGGCCGACAAGCTTAAGTTCGCGATCATTGTTTCCCGGTTCAACGATTTCATCACCGGGCGCCTGCTCGACGGGGCTGTGGATTCCCTGAAGCGCCATGGCGCCGACGAGAAGGACATTACCGTCGTGAAGACCCCCGGCGCCTACGAGATCCCGGTGGTCTGCGAAAAGCTCGCCTCCGGCCCCTACGACGCCATCATCTGCCTGGGCGCGGTCATCAAGGGCGACACCCCGCACTTCGACTTCGTCGCGCAGGAGACCGCCAAGGGCATAGCGGCCGTCTCCATGAAGCACAAGGTCCCGGTGGCCTTCGGCATTATCACCGCCGACAACCTGGAGCAGGCCATAGAGCGCGCCGGCGTGAAGCACGGCAACAAGGGCGCCGAGGCCGCGGTGAGCGCCATAGAGATGGCGAACCTGTTCAAACACCTGTAATGACCCGGCATGAGGCCTACATGGCCCGCGCCCTGGAACTGGCCGGGCGCGGGCGCTACACCACCCATCCCAACCCGATGGTTGGCGCCGTGCTGGTAAAGGGCGGCAGGATCATCGCCGAAGGGGCCCACCTGCGCTACGGCGGGCCGCACGCCGAGGTGAATGCCCTGCGCTCCTGCAAAGTGAACCCTGCCGGGGCGGCCATTTATGTGACCCTCGAGCCCTGTTCCACCTACGGCAAGACGCCGCCGTGCACCGAGCTGCTGATCAAGTCGGGGATAAAGGAAGTCTATTACGGGGCAAAAGACGTGAACCCGGCGCACAGCGGCCGCGGAGCGGCCATCCTGCGCCGCGCCGGCATCAAGGTGACGGCGGGAGTGCTGGTCAAAGAGTGCGAGGCGCTGAACCCGGCTTTCAGCAAGTTCATGCGCACCGGCCTGCCTTATGTGACCGTTAAAATAGCGCAGAGCCTCGACGGCCGCATCGCGGACGCAGCCGGGCGCTCGCGCTGGATCTCTTCCCCACAGTCGCGGCTGGAGGCGCACAAACTGCGCGCCGAGTCCGACGCCGTACTGGCCGGTATCGGCACGGTGCTGGCCGACGACCCGCTGCTCAACGTGCGCGGCGTAAAGGTGCTGCGGCAGCCCTGGATAGTGGCGCTGGATTCCTCTTTCCGCGTGCCGCGCCGTGCGCAGATCTTCAGGAACGAGCGCGTGATAATAGCCACTACGCACAAGGCCTCGGTCACGGCCATGAAGAAATTCCCCCACAGCGCTAAAATAATGGTGCTGCCTTCGGAGAAAGGCCGGGTTTCGCTCAAGGCGCTGCTCAAAGAACTCGGAAAATTGGGCATAGCCCACGTGCTGGTGGAGGGCGGCGGCCGGGTGGCCGGCTCTTTCATCAGCGAGGGCCTGGCCGACAGGTTCATCTGCTTCGTGGCGCCGATGCTGATCGGCGGCACGGAATCCAAGAATTCCATGGTCTGGCCCGACGAGCTTAACGCCGCGAAGAAAGAATTGGGGATCAGGCCCCGTCTGGCCGCGGTGACCAGGGCCGGCCCCGACCTGATGCTGGACCTGAGGTTCGACTGATGTTTACAGGGATTATAGAGGCGGTGGAGAAGGTAAGAGCGGTTTCCTCAGGGAAACTGGAAGTCTCCGTGCCTGCCGGCTGGGCGCTCTCCGACGGGGAAAGCGTGGCCGTCAACGGCGCCTGCCTGACCGTGACCGCCCATGAGCCCGGCCTGGCTGGCTTTGCCGTCAGCCCGGAGAGTCTCTTTCGCACCACGCTGGGCCGCCTAAAGCCCGGCTCCGTGGTCAACCTGGAGCGCGCGCTGGCCGTGGGAGCCAGACTGGGGGGCCACTTTGTTACCGGGCATATAGACGGCACGGCCCGGCTGCTGGCCGTGAAGGACGAAGGGAACAGCCGTATTCTCACGGTTGAGCGGGCCGAGGGTTCGGTTATGGTAGAGAAGGGCTCTGTCGCCCTGGACGGCATCAGTTTGACCGTTTATGACCTTACCCCGACTTCCTTTAAAGCGGCAGTCATTCCTCATACTTGGACTAATACGGCCCTGAAAGGCCTAAAACCGGGTTCCCTGCTTAACATAGAATACGACATCCTTGGAAAATACGCCGCAGCCAAAGCCCCCGGCATAACCGCGGATTTTCTTAAAGAGAACGGCTTCCTTTAACGTCTAAACAAACAGCCGGTGGGAAATCCACCGGCTGTTTGTTTGTAAATGATTGTATGTATAAATACAAATAGTTGTAGACTAACGTAGATTTACATCCATTTAGCTGCCTCTGACGCCAAGGCCAGTAACGGGCGCGAGAACAGGCCCGCGGCCAGTACGCCGGCGGCCATCAGGAAGACTATGGCCTCGGCCAAGCCTGCCGGCTGTGTTTTGACGGTGGCTTCGGTGGCGGGTTTCATGTACATTACCACCGTGACGCGCAGGTAGTAGAAGATGGACACGGCGCTCATGACTACTGCTATGACCACCAGGCTGGTATAGCCCCCCTCCACCGCGCCGGCGAAGGCGTAGAACTTGGCGAAGAAGCCCGCCAGCGGCGGGACGCCGGCCAGCGAGAACATGAAGGCCGCCATCGCGGCCGCGAGCCACGGCCTGGTCCTGGCTAGGCCGGCCAGGTCGTCTATCTTAGGGCCCTTCTCTTCCTTCTCAAGTATCAAGGTAACGCCGAAGGCGCCTATGGTGGCCATGGCGTAGACGGGCAGGTAATAGAGCACGGCCTCCCACCCCCGGTTACCGCCGAAGAAGGCCACGGCGATGTAGCCGGCGTGGGCTACGCTGGAATAGGCCAGCAGGCGTTTGAGGCCGCTCTGCGCCAGGGCCGCCAGGTTGGCGAACACCGCCGTGATGGCGGTCAGCCACCAGAAGATCTCGCGCACCGGACCGCCGCCGAAGAGGGAGAACACCCGCCACAGCAGCACCACGCCGCCGGCTTTTACCGCCGCGCCCATGAAGGCCGATACCTGCGTGGGGGCGCCCTCGTAGGCGTCGGGCACCCACATGTGGAAGGGCACCAGCGCCGTCTTGAAAGCGAAGCCGGAGAGCACCAGCAGGAAGCCGGCCAGCGCCAGCGGCCCGGCGGGCGCGGCGGCTTTCAGCGCCGCGAAATCCAGCGACGGGTAAAGGGCGTTCAGCACCGCTATGCCCATCACCGTCATGCCGGAACCGAAGGCGCCCAGCATGAAATATTTGTAGGAGGCTTCGATGCCCGGCTTGCTGCGGCGTATGCCCGCCAGCGCGTAGACCGGCAGGCTGAGCAGCTCCAGCGCGATGAAAGCAGTGAACAGGTCCCCGGCGGCCATCATGACCAGCAGGCCGATAGTGGCCATGAAGGCCAGGAAATAGTATTCCCCCTCGCTGCCTTCCGGCGCGGGCGGGCGGGCCAGCGACAGCGCGAAGAAGAGGGCCAGCACGCCGAGGGCGAAGGCCCACAGGTAGGACGAGAGCGGAGAGATCTGCAGGGCCCCGCTGAACAGGCCCAGCTGCGCCGCCGGCGCCTGCCTGAAGAAGGCCAGCACCACCAGCACGGCGCCCAGCGCTATCATGCCTTGCGCGCCGCGCAGCGCTTTGAAGAACAGCGGCAGCAGCAGGCAGCCGAAGGCGGCCAGCACCAGCAGCAGGGGGCCCGCCAGTGCGGCGGCGGCGTAGGCTACGGGGTCGAAAGTCATTTCCGCTCCTCCCTGCCGACGGCTATGCTGACGGCGGGCGCCGGAGGGGCCGGCTGCTGCCGCGACAGGGCTATGTAATTATTCGCGGCGGGCAGGATGCGCCGCAGGAAAGGGTTGGGCCACACGCCGATGAGCACTATGAAACCCAGCAGCGGCAGCAGGTACAGCCACTCGCGCAGGTCCAGGTCCTTGAGGATCTTGTTCTCGGTGTGGCGCAGCGGGCCGAACACCACCTGTTGGTACATGCCGAGCATATACACGGCGGAGAGTATAACTCCGGCCACGGCCGCGCCGGCCAGCCAGGGGTACACGCGGAAAGAGCCGAACAGCACCAGCACTTCGCCGATGAAGCCGTTGAGGCCGGGCAGGCCGACCGAAGAAAGCGTAACGATCATGAACACGGCCGCGAAGCCGGGCATTACCTTGGCGAGCCCGCCGTAATCCTCTATCAGGCGCGTGTGGCGGCGCTCGTAGAGCACGCCTACCAGCAGGAACAGCGCGCCGGTGGACAGCCCGTGGTTGACCATCTGCAGCGCGGCTCCGGAGACCGCGGCCGGCTCGAAAGCCATGGCGCCCAGCATCACGGTGCCCAGGTGCGCCACCGACGAGTAGGCCACCATCTTCTTCATGTCCTTCTGGCTCCAGGCCACCAGCGAGCCGTAAATGACGCCGATTACGCCGAGGCCCGCCAGCCAAGGGGCGAAGGTTTGCGCGGCCTGCGGGAACAGCGGCACCGCGAGCCGCAGGTAGCCGTAGACGCCCATCTTCAGCAGCACGCCGGCCAGCAGCACCGAGCCCGCCGTCGGGGCTTCCACGTGCGCGTCGGGCAGCCAGGTGTGGAAAGGGAACAGCGGCACTTTGACCGCGAAGGCCAGCGCGAAGGCCGCGAACAGCCAGAACTGGGCCTGCACCGTCAAGGCGCCTGCGTAGAGGGCCGGGATATTAAAGGTCCAGGCGCCCGTCGCGGTATGGTGCGCGGCTACTATCCACAGGATAGCCGCCAGCATCAGCACCGAGCCGGCCATGGTGTAGATGAAGAACTTGAGGGCGGCGTAAATGCGGCGCGGCCCGCCCCAGACGCCGATGAGGAAGTACATCGGTATCAGCATGGCCTCCCAGAACAGGTAGAAGACGAACAGGTCCGCCGCGGCGAACACGCCGACCATCCCCGCTTCGAGGAACAGCAGGCAGGCGTAATAGGCCCGCTGGCCTTCCTTGATATAGCTGAACGAGGCCAGCACCGAGATCGGCATCAGGAAAGTGGTCAGCAGAACCATCAGCAGGCTGATGCCGTCGAGACCTACCGAGTAGCTGATGCCGAAGGACGGCAGCCACGGCATGTCGAGCGCGAACTGCATGGCCGCCAGGTCCGGATTGAAGCCGGCCCAGAGGCGCAGCGAGAGCGCGAAGATAACCAGGGAGGCGGCCAGGGCGTAGCCCTTCAGCGCGGCGGCGTGTTCCCGCGGGATGGCGAAGATGCCCAGCCCCGCCAGGGCGGGCAGCAGTACGGTCAGGGAAAGCGGGTTGTTAAGCAGTTCCATCAGATGATCCAGAAAAGCATGGCGGCCACGCCAAGGGCGAAGACCAGCGCGTACATGTCCAGGCGGCCGCCCTGAACCCTGGCCAGGGCCTTGCCGGCGCTGTACGAGGCCTTGGCCGTGCCGTTCACCAGCAGGCCGTCTATAAGCCCGGCGTCCACCAGCGCGAACAGTACTTTGTCCGCGGCGTAGCGCAGCGGCTTAATGATCAGCAGGCCGTAGAGTTCGTCGACGTAAAATTTATTGAACACAAGCGCGTGCGCGCGCGGCAGGGCGGCCTTCATGGCGGCCGCCGGTCCCGGCAGGGTCAGGAAGAAGGCGGTCGCTATGCCCGCGACGCCGGCGGCGACGGAGATCATCATCAGGCGGGCCGCCTCGTGCGTGTGCTCCGGCGCAACGAAGGCCGGGTCCAGGAAGATGAACAGCCGCTCTTTAAGGAAGAAGCCGCCGCCTACCGCCAGCAGCGCGAGCGCTGCCATGGGCAGCGTCATGGAGAGCGGCGACTCGTGGGCGTGGCCGTGGCCGCGCTTGGTCCGCAGGAAGGCCAGCACGAACAGGCGCGTGGTGTAGAAGGCGGTCAGGCCGGCTGTCAGCACGCCTATGGCCCAGACGAACCTGCCGCCGTGCTCGAAAACTTTTTCCAGGATCAGGTCCTTGGAGTAGAAGCCGGACAGGCCGGGTACGCCGGCGATGGCCAGCCAGCCGGCGGCCACCAGGAGGAAGGTGAAGGGCATTTCCTTCTTCAGCCCGCCCATCTTGGACAGGTCCTGCTCGCCGCTCATCCCGTGTATCACCGAGCCCGCGCCGAGGAACAGCAGCGCCTTGAAGAAAGCGTGCGTGGCCAGGTGGAAGACGGACGCGGCGTAAGCGCCGGCCCCGGCGGCCATGAACATGTAGCCCAGCTGGCTGACGGTGGAATAGGCCAGTACCTTCTTGATGTCCTTCTGGACCAGGCCGATGACGGCCGCGAAGAAAGCGGTGAAACACCCGACGAGGAGCACCACTTCGAGCGCCCGCGGGGCCAGCTCGTAGAGGAAGCTCAGGCGCGCGAGCATGTAGACGCCGGCGGTGACCATGGTGGCGGCGTGGATCAGCGCGGAGACCGGCGTGGGGCCGGCCATGGCATCGGGCAGCCAGACGTAGAGCGGGAACTGGGCGGACTTGCCGGTGGCGCCGAAGAACAGCAGCAGGCAGATCAGCGTGGCGGCCCCCACGCCGAAGAAACTGTAGCCGGTAAGCAGGGAGGCGGAGGCCTTGAGCGTCTCGAAGTCGAGGCCGACGACGTTGTTGGCGGCGAGCAGGGCCGACAGCAGCATCAGGCCGAGCAGGAAGCCGGCGTCTCCGACGCGGTTGGTGATGAAGGCTTTCTTTCCGGCCGCGGCCTTCTCCGGGTCCTCGTACCAGAAACCGATGAGCAGGTACGAACACAGGCCGACCCCTTCCCACCCGACGAACATGACGAGCGGGTTGTCGGCCAGCACCAGGGTCAGCATGAAGAACACGAAGAGGTTGAGGTAGGCGAAGTAGCGGTTGTAGCCGGCGTCGGCCTTCATGTAGCCGGTGGAATAGACGTGGATCAGGAAGCTGACGCCGGTGACTATCAGCGCCATCACGGCCGACAGCGGGTCGAACCGGAAGGCGGCGTCCACGGTGAAGGTGCCGGCCGAGATCCAGTTGAACAGCGTATCGCGCAGCAGGCGGTGCTCGGGCGGCAGGTTCAGCAGGTCGGAGAAGGACAGGGCCGCGAAGAGGAAGGAGACCAGGATGGCCAGCGAGCCCGCTATCCCCCCGGCCTTCTCGCCCAGGAATTTCTTCCCGAGTAAACCGTTGAGCAGGAAGCCGGCCAGCGGGGCGGCCAGGATCCATTTAAGGAGCGGGTAGTAGTTTCCTTCCATCAGCCTTTCAGTTCCTTTATGTTCTCGGCCTGCAGCGTCTTGAAATTGGCTGACAGCGTTATCAGCATGGCCAGGCCAACGCCGGCCTCAGCCGCGGCGATGGCGAACAGCATGACGGCGTAGGCCTGGGAGGCGGGCTGCGGGTTCAGGGCTACCAGCGCCAGGTTGGCCGCGTTGAGCATCAGCTCAAGGAACATCAGCATGCGCACCAGCGAGCCGCAGGTCAGGAAGCCGGCGGCGGCCAGCGCGAAGAGCAGGAAGCTCAGGGCCGCCAGGTTGTAAGCGCTCATGCGTCCCTCCGCTTGGCGGCCAGCGCCACGGCGCCTACGATGGAGGCCAGGATCACCAGCGACAGCAGTTCGAACTGGAAAGCGAAGCGGCCGAACAGCTGCTGCGCCAGGGCCAGGGTGCCGGTCTCCGCGAAACTGTCCGGCCGGACGACGGACTTAAGCGCGGCGGCGGCCTGGACCAGCTCGGTCAGGATAACGGCCGCCGCGGCCAGGCCCAGCACTTTCATGAAGGGCGCGCGGGCGGGGTGGTCGCGCCAGGCCTGCGGCAGCACCGTCAGCGCTATGATGAAAAGCGTCATGATGGCGCCCGCGTAGAGGATGATCTGCAGCGCTGCCAGCAGCTGCGCGCTGAGCGCCAGATAAATGCCCGCGGTAGCCAGCAGCGCGGTCAGCATCAGCATGGCGGCCTTAACCGCGTTGCGCTGGAACAGCATCAGCAGCGTGGCCAGCGCGGCCACGGCTCCGAAGAAGTAGACGGCGGCGGCTGTCATTTCTTGCCCTCCAGGTAGTCGTTGGCCAGGCGGTTGGAGGCGCCCAGCTCCGAGGGCTCGCCGGGGAGGTTGCGCAGCAGGTCTTCCTTGGTCAGCAGCATCTCCCCCCGCGTCAGGGCGCCGCCGGGGATCTCGCGCGTGTCCATGGCTATGGCGTCCTCGGGGCAGGCCTCCACGCACATGGCGCACATCACGCAGCGCGAGAGATCGATGTCGAAGACGGCGGGATATTTTTCCACGGAGTTCTCCGCGTATTCGGCCGCTTCGATGCGGATGCAGTACGCCGGGCAGGCGGTCTGGCACATGAAGCAGGCCACGCACTTGGGTGAGCCGTCCGCGCGCAGCTTGAGGCGGTGGCGGGTGCGCTGGTTGGCGGCCCCTGGCAGCGGGCTGGCCTGTTCCGGATACCGCACCGTAATTATGTTTTTGGGACGGAAGAGGTTGGTGAAGAAATGCCTAGCGGTGACGGCGATGCCGCGGACGATCTCGGGGAGGTAGATCCTCTCCAGGAAGTTCAGCGGCCTGTTATTTACTTTCTTCACGCTTATCATAGCTTTCCTAAAAGCAGCAGTACGGCGCCGGTGACCAGGATATTGACCAGGGCCAGCGGCAGCAGGGCCTTCCAGCACAGCGTCATCAGCTGGTCGAAGCGGAAGCGCGGCAGCGTCCAGCGGATTATCAGCAGGAACCAGGAGAAGAAGACGACCTTGACCGTGAACGCGCCCACCTGCAGCGCCGAGACGAGATAATGGTTAAGGGGGATGGCCCTGCCGCCCGGCAGGGTGAAGCCGGCCTCGTAGAGGTAAGGTACCTGCCAGCCCCCGAAGAAGAGGGTGGTGAGCAGCATGGCTATCACTATCATTTCCAGAAATTCCGCGAACATGAAGCCCGCGAAGCGCATGGAACTGTATTCCATGAAGTAGCCGATGATCTCGGACTCGCCCTCGACGAGATCGAACGGGGTGCGCTTGTTCTCGGCGATAGCGGCGACGAGGAAGAGGATAAAGGCGAATGGCTGGAGCACCACGCCCCAGGCCGGGATGAAGCCCAGCAGCAGCGCGCCCTGGGCGCGCACGATCTCCTGCAGGCCGGCCGTGCCGTAGATCATCATCAGCCCGACGAGGGTCAGGCCGAGCGTCACCTCGTAGGAGATCATCTGCGCGGCGCCGCGCATGGCGCCCAGCAGCGCGAAGTTGTTTTTTGAGGCCCAGCCGGCGAGGAAGGTGCCGTAGATGGCCAGGCCCGAGAGGGCCAGGATGAAGAACAGCGCCAGCGGCAGGTCCGCTATCTGCAGATCCACGCGGTAACCGAGCACTGTCACGTAGTCGCCGAAAGGGATGAAGGCGAACAGCGCTATCACCGGCGCTATCGCGAAGAACGGGGCGAGCGTGAACAGCAGCTTTTCGGCCTTCGCGGGCACGAAATCTTCCTTGAAGATCATTTTGAGCGCGTCTGCAATGGGGTGGAACAAGCCGTTGAACGCGAAGCCGAAGACAGAGGCGCGGTTGGGCCCGACGCGGTCCTGCATCAGGGCGCTGACCTTGCGCTCGGCCAGCGTCAGCAGGGCGGCGAAAGTCATCACGCCGCCCATGAAGATCAGCACTTTGGCCAGGCCGACTCCGGAGAAGAGCAGGAGCTCCTGATGGGCGTAAAGGAAGGGCGTCATTTCTTTTTCAGCCCCTTCATGGCGTCGTCAGCCGAATCCAGGCGCAGCAGGACGCCGCTGTAGGCGCCCAGCTTGTTGATCACGGCCCAGAGCGGCTTTACGCCTTCGGGGGCGGTCACTACGGGCTCGAGCCTGCGTTCCAGGCCCTGGTAATTGATGAAGGTTCCGGCCGACTCGAAATAGGAGGCGTAGGGCAGGGTGGCGTAGGCGCCGGCCGGGATCTCGGCCTTGTTTGCTGCGAAGGTTATCAGCCTGGCCCCGGAAGCTTTGAGGGCGTCCTTGATGAGCCCCGCGGCCCTGGCCTCTGCCAGCACGACCTTTATCTCGCCGGCAGCCACCTTCCCGGCGAAAGCTTCCAGAGTCAGGCCGCCCCGGGCGGTTTTTACCCTGGCGGCGCCGGCGGCGTTGGGCGAGGGATCCTTGTTGACCAGGATGCCGTCGGAGATGCCGGTCTCGAACTTGAAATCGAAACAGAAATTCCCGGTCTTCATCCCGTCCGCCAGGAGCGCCAGAGCGGCGTTGTCCTCCACGGACAGCCAGGGCGAGCCCAGCACGCCGACGGCGGCCTTGGCCTCGTCTATGCGGGAGGCGGCCTCGCGCAGGGCGGGCTCCAGGTCTATCAGGCCGTTCTTGATGACGCCCTTGGCCAGGCGGTCGCCGGCCAGCACGGCCTTGTAGGTCATGCGGCCGCGGTCGCACAGCCAGGTGTTGGTTTCGGCGTTGGGGCGCGGCATCAGGCGGTAAATAACGTTGTCGTCGTGGTGGGCTTCCATCAGGCAGCCGGTGGCGCAGCCCAGGCAGACGGCCGGGGCCTTCTTCAGGAACCACACGCGCCGTTTGAAGCGGAAGTCGCGCGAGGTCCAGGCCCCCACCGGGCAGAGGTCGGCGATGTTAAGGGTGTAGCCGTTGTCCAGGGCTTTGCCCTCTTTCAAGTCTATAAAGGAATGGTCGGTGCGCTCCATGACCTCCAGCTCGGAGGTTTTGGTGACCTCGGAGCAGAAGCGCACGCAGCGGGTGCAGAGGATGCAGCGCTCGTTGTCGAGCACCAGGTGCGGGCCCAGGACCCGGCGCTTCTGGCGGCGCACCTTGTCTTCGGCCGGGAAGCGGCTCTTCGCGCGGCTGTGCTCCATGTAGTAGTCCTGCAGGCCGCATTCCCCCGCCTGGTCGCAGATGGGGCAGTCGAGCGGGTGGTTGATCAGCAGGAACTCCAGCACGTCGCGGCGGGCGGCCTTCACCTTGTCGCTGTCGGTGCGCACCACCATGCCGTCGGCGGCCTCGGTGGAACACGCCGTCAGCAGCTTGGGGGATTTCTCCGCCTCGACGAGGCACATGCGGCAGTTGCCGGAAACGGAAAGCTTCGGGTGGTAGCAGTAGCGCGGGATGTAGACGCCGAGCTGCTGGGCCGCCTCGAGGACCGAGGTGCCTTTCGCCACTTCCAGCGTTTTTCCGTCTATGGTTATCTTCGGCATCAGCGTTTTACCGGAGCGTCGGGCGGGCAGTACTTCCCGGCGGCGTGCGCCTCGAACTCGGACCGGAATTTCTTCACAAAACTTAGCACGGGCATGGCCATTGCGTCGGCGAGCGGGCAGATGGTGCGCCCGGTCATCCCCTCCGCTATCGAGACGAGGGTGTCTATATCTTTCTTCGTGCCGCGCCCTCCCTCCAGGCGGTTTAAAAGCTTTTCTATCCAGCCGCAGCCCTCGCGGCACGGCGTACACTGGCCGCAGGATTCGTGGTGGTAGAAGCGGGCCAGCACCTGCAGCAGCTTCACCATGCACTGGCTCTCGTCGATGACTATCACCGCCCCGGAGCCCAGCATGGAGCCGGCCGTGGCGAGGGATTCGTAGTCCAGCTTGACGGCCCAGGCTTCCTCGGCTGTCAGGACCGGCGTGGAGGAGCCGCCGGGGATCACGGCCTTGAGGCGCTTGCCTTCTTTCAGCCCGCCGCAGCTCTTTTCCAGCAGGTCGCGGAAGGTGACACCCAGCGGCAGCTCGTAGACGCCCGGCTTGTTGACGGGGCCGCTGACGCAAAAAAGCTTGGTGCCCGTGCTCTTGGGGGTGCCGATGGCGGCGTACCACTCGCCCCCCTTTTCGATGATGGCCGGCACGGCGGCCAGCGTCTCGACGTTGTTGATCACAGTGGGCGAGGCGAACAGGCCCTTCACCGCAGGGAACGGCGGCTTCAGGCGCGGCTGGCCTTTGAAGCCCTCGAGGGATTCCAGCAGGGCCGTCTCCTCGCCGCAGATATAGGCGCCGGCGCCGCGGTGCACGTGCAGTTCGAAATTAAAGCCGGAGCCGAGGATGTTGCTCCCGATGAAGCCCTTGGCGCGGGCCGAAAAGATCTCGCGCTCGAGCAGCTCGGCCTCTGCGGCGAACTCGCCGCGGATGTAGATGTAGCCCGTCCCGGCGCCGATGGCGTAGGCGGCTATGGCCATGCCCTCTATCAGCGCGTGCGGGTTCTTCAGGATCAGTTCGCGGTCCTTGAACGTGCCGGGCTCGCCCTCGTCGGCGTTGCAGACAAGGTAGCGCGGGCCGGAGGCGTCCTTCGGTATGAAGGACCACTTCAGGCCGGCCGGAAAACCGGCGCCGCCGCGGCCGCGCAGGCCGGACTTCTTTACTTCTTCTATAACGTCGGCGGGCTGCAGCCCCAGCGCCTTCTTGAGGGGCTTGTAGCCTCCCGCGGCGAAATAGCCGGGCAGGTCGCAGACTTTGTCTTTCAGCAGTATGTTGTCCATCTTTAACGGCCGGCCACGCGGCGGCCGTGGCGCAGGTCGTCCAGCAGCGCGTCCAGCTTGGCCTCGTCGAGCCTCTCGAAATATTCCTCGTTCACCTGCATCACGGGGGCGGCGCCGCAGGCGCCCAGACATTCCACCGCGGAGAGCGTGAAGAGCCCGTCTTTGGTGGTCTCCCCCTCCGCTATCCCCAGCTTCTCGCGCAGGCGGCTCAGCAGGCCGGGAGCTCCCGCCATGTGACAGGAGATGTTGCGGCAGACCTGCAGGTGATATTTGCCGGCGGGCTCGCGGTCGAACATCGTGTAAAAAGTGACCACCGCCTTCACCCGGGAGTAGGGCAGCCCCAGGAAACCGGCCAGTTCGTCCATGGCTTCCTCCGCCACATAGCCCGCCTTCCCCTGCAGCTCCTGCAGCAGCGGTATCAGCGCGGCGTCGCGGCGCGGGTATTTGGCGCAGACCTTTTCGGCCTTGGCCTTGAAGTCGCCGGTCAGTTTGAAGGCCATTATCTTTCCAGCTCCCCGCCTATCATGTTGACCTGCCCGAAAGTGGAGATGATATCGGCGATATAGCCGCCCTTGATCATCTGTGACAGCCCGCCGGTGAGCGGGAAGCACGGCGGCCGCACGCGCAGGCGCCACGGATTGCCGGTGCCGTCGCTGACCAGGTAGAAGCCCACCTCGCCGTTGCCGCCTTCCACCGCCTGGTAGACCTCGCCCTTCGGCGGCTTCACGCCCTCGAAGGTCAGTTTGAAGTGGGCCATCAGCGCTTCGATATTGCCGTAGACTTCCTTCTTGGGCGGCAGGATCACGCCGAAGTCGGGGTGGTTGACGGGACCCTCGGGCAGCTGGGCCAGCGCCTGCTCCACGATGCGCATGCTCTGGCGCATCTCTTCCATGCGCACCAGGTAGCGGTCGTAGTTGTCGCCGTCGGAGCCGACCGGGATGTCGAAGTCGAAGCGGTCGTAGACTAAATAGGGGGTGGCTTTACGCGCGTCCAGCGGCACGCCGGTGGAGCGGAGGACGGGGCCGGTGAAGGACAGCGCGATGGCGTCCTCCTTGGAGATGTGGCCGGTGCCGTGCAGCCGGTCGTAGAAGATGCGGTTGCGCGTCAGCAGCGCGTCGGCGTCGGCCAGGTTGCGGCGCACGATCTTAAGCGTCTCGGCGGCGTTCTTCTTGAAATCCGGGGGCAGGTCGCGCGAGAGGCCGCCGACGCGGGTGTAGGCCGGCGTGACGCGGCCGCCGGCGGCGGAGTCGGTCAGGCGGTACAGCGCCTCGCGGGCGTTGATGAGGTAGAAGTAGACGGTGAAGCCGCCCAGCTCCATGGCGTTGGCCCCGATGCAGGTGAGGTGGTCGGTCAGGCGCGACAGCTCGCTCATGATCACGCGGATGTACTGGCAGCGGGCGGGCGTCTCTATGCCCATCAGCTTTTCCACGGCCAGCGCGAAGCCGACGTTGTTGATGAACGGCGAGACGTAGTTCAGGCGGTCCGTGTAGGGCACGCACTGGTTCCAGGTGACGTTCTCGCAGGTCTTCTCGAAGCCGCGGTGCAGGTAGCCTATCTCCACGTCGGAATCAACGACGCGCTCGCCCTGCACGGTCAGCAGCACCCGCACGATGCCGTGCATGGCCGGGTGCGACGGGCCCATGTTCAGGACGAGCCGGCCGTCCTCGAGGTTCTCGAGGGTCCAGTTTTTGGGCAGTTCCTGCTTCTTGGTTTCCATCAAAGCTTAATCCCTGTGCGCGATGCGCGGCTGCCGCTTCTTCAACGGGTAATCCTTGCGCAGCGGGTGGCCTTCGAAGCCGTCGTACATCAGGATGCGGCGCAGGTCGGGGTGCCCCAGGAACTTGAGGCCGAACATGTCGTAGGCCTCGCGCTCGAACCAGTTGGCCCCGGCCCAGACCCCGGTCAGGGAATGTACCAGCGGGTCGGCGCCGTCCACCGGGCATTTCAGGCGCAGACGGTAATTGTGCCTGGACGAGTAAAGGTGGCAGACCAGTTCGAAGCGCGGTTCGCGCGGCAGGTAATCCACGGCGGTCAGGTCCATCAGGAAATCGAACCCCAGCTCGTCGCGGAGGTAGGAAGCGGCTTTTACGAGCGCCTCCTTCCTTATCGTAACGGTCTCGTCGCCGCGGAAGGCGTGCGTCTCCAGCGTGTCGTCGGGGAACTTGGCCCTGAAAGCGTCCAGCAGGTAGCTGTTCATTTGTATTTGCGGTCCAGGACCGATTCCCGGCCTACCTTTTCCTGCAGTTTTACCAGCGCGTCGAGGATGGCCTCGGGCCGCGGCGGGCAGCCGGGGATATAGATGTCCACCGGTATGATCTTGTCGATGCCCTGAACGGTGGCGTAGTTGTCGTAGAAGCCGCCGGAGGTGGCGCAGACGCCGAAGGAGACCACCCACTTGGGCTCGCACATCTGGTCGTAGACGCGCTTGAGCACCGGGGCCAGCTTCTCGTTTACCGTGCCCACCACGAACAGCACGTCGGCCTGGCGCGGCGAGAAGCGCGGGTATTCCGCGCCGAAGCGGGCTATGTCGTAGGTGGAGGCCCAGACGGACATGAACTCCATGCCGCAGCAGGCGGTGACGAACGGGTACTGGAAGAAGGAGTACTTGCGGCCCCAGTTGACGGCCTCGTCGAGGCGGGTGGTGAGGTAGGAATGCCCGAAGACGGTCTCTAATCCCATTCCAGGGCTCCTTTCTTTACGGCGTAGACCAGCCCCGCGAACAGTACCGCCAGAAAACCGGTCATAGCGTAGAATGCGGAGGGCCCGAGCTGCCTGAAGGAAACGGCCCACGGGTAGAGGAAGACGATTTCGATATCGAACATCACGAACAGGATGGCGACCAGGTAAAAGTTCACCCGCGCCATGCCCCGCGGCTCCATGGCCGGCGGCATGCCGCATTCGAAGGGCTCCTGCTTTACCGGGGTCTTCTTGCCAGGCCCGAAGAGGATGGAGAGCGCGATCATGCCCCCCGCCACGGCGAGGCCGAAGGCGGCGGTAAAAAGGAAGGGCAGGTACTGGCGCATCAGTTAAATTCTACCAAAATTGTCCGATTATGTTAACCCCGCAGCGGCCCGCGCGGCGGGCTTCTTGGCATATTATATAATTTAAACCGGAATGAAGATATTTGTCGCTGGGGCCGGCGGTTTCGTGGGCGGGGCGCTGCTGAAGCGCCTGGCCGGCCATGACCTGGTGCTGCCCTCGCGGGCGCCGGGAAAATTCCGGCGCGCCGGCGTAAAGGGGGAGTTCCCCCAGTTCAGCGAAGACCTGGCCGGCCTGGCGGCCGCCGCCGCGCCCGAGGTGGTGATAAACCTGCTGGGCGTAATCCGCGAAACCCCCGGGGCCGGCTTTTCCCTGGTGCACGAAGAATATACCCGCCGCCTGCTCGCAGGGGCGCGCGCGGCCGGCGTAAAAAAATTCATCCAGATGTCGGCCCTCGGCGCGGCGCCGGACTCCCCCTCCGCCTACCAGCGCAGCAAGTACGCCGGGGAGGAGGCCGTGCGTGCCTCAGGCCTTCCTTACGTGATCTTCCGGCCATCCTTTATAACCGGGGAAGGCCAGCGCCTCACCGCGGACCTGAAAGCCCTGTCCCGCTACCTCCCGTTTTTTGCCGCCCCCTCGGACGCCTACGCCGCCCCGGTGAGGGCCGACAGAGTGGCAGCATGCTTCGCCAGGGCCGCGGAAGATCCCGCGGTAAAGAACGAGCTCTTCGAGCTCGGCGGCGACCGGGTGGTCAGTTTCCGGGACCTGCTGGCAAACGCCCTGGCCGAAGCCGGAGTACGCCGGCCGGTGCTGGGGCTGCCTCGCCGCTTCTTCCTGCCGCTGCTGCCGTTGTTCGCCCTCCTCCCGGAACCCCCGATGACGCGCGAACAATATCTGATGCTCGCGCGGCCCAACGTGCCGTCCGGCGCTTTCAGGGGCGTGAAGGACCTCCTGGGGCCCTGACGTTTATTTTTCTTTCAGCAGGAGCTTGAGCGCGGTCATCGCGCCCTTGGTGAGGCGGGCGTCCAGCAGGGCCTGGCGGATCTCGCGCAGCTGGGCGCTGCCCGCCCAGTGCTCAGCCCCTTCCCGGCACAATTTCGCGGAGATCAGGTCCGCCACGCGGGCGAGTTCAGCCGGCGGGGCGGGCGGGGCGGCCTTGCGGGCTGCGCGCGGCTCGGGGCGGGCTCTGCCCGACAGCTCGTAGCAGGCCACGGCTACCGCCTGGCCCAGGTTCATGGACGGCTGGTTCGGGAGGGTCTGGATGTTCACTACGGCGGAGCAGTAAGAGAGCTCTTCGCGGGTGAGGCCTGTCTTTTCAGCGCCGAAAAGCAGCGCGACTTTTTCCGCGCCGCGCCCGGCGGCGAAAGCCGCGGCGTCCTTCAGCAGGACCACGTCCCGCTCCGGGTTGAGGAAGTGCAGCGAGGAGGTGCCTAGCAGCAGGTCGCAGCCCTCGGCGGCTTCCGGGACCGAGGTGCAGAGGCGGGCGGCGTTCACCACGTCCATCGCGCCTATCGCCGAGACCGAGGCCTCGGCCCGCCAGGTGCGCACGGCCTCCCCCCAGTCGTTGGCAAAGGCGTTAACCAGGGCGAGCTCCGTCAGGCCGAAATTGGCCATCGCGCGGGCCGCCGCGCCGATATTGTCGGGGTTGCGGGGCCTGGCCAGGATGACGCGGAACTCCACGGTTACTTGAAGTCCTTTATGCGGGCTATGCCCGCGGCCAGCGCCGGGGCGCCGGGCCGGTGCTGCGTCTCTACGAAGAACGAGGCCGCCGCAGGGAAGCGCGCGTGCAGGATATTGGAGTTGGCCGGCTCGTTTTCGAAGACCGCCGCCACCTCTCCCAGGCGGTCTATATATTCGCTGACTTCCTTTTTGAAGAGCTCGTCGTCCTGCTCGAACTCCTTTTTAACGATAGTCATCGTGCCGGCCACGCCCACCGGGAAGCCGTAGAGGCGCAGCACCTCGGTGGTGCCCACCAGCATGCGGCCCACGTCGCGGCCGGTCAGGTAGATGACCGTGGCGCCGGCCTTGTGCACGCGCTCCACGTAGGCTTTGGCGCCGGGCAGCGGCATGTCGTACTTCTGGTACTCGTCGGAGAAAAAGCGCCTGGCCCACTCCTGCTTGATGAACTCTATCTCCAGGCGGGCCTTCACGCCCAGGCGGGCCAGCGTCACATCGAGACTGTAATCCACTATGGACAGGTTGCGGAACTTGCAGAAAGCGGCGGCCAGCGCCGGCACGCGGCTGTCGAACTTCTCGGAGATCTCGCGCAGGATGAAGATGGTGCGGGTGCGGTTGTCGAACAGCGTCCCGTCGAGGTCGAAGATGGCCAGGGTGGAGCGTTTCTCGGCTGTCCTCTTCTCTACGAATTTAACGACTCCTGCGAGCCCGGGCGCTCTTGTCTTTTGTCCTGCTGCTTTCATAGGTCCCTCTCTATTTCCCCGTTTTTACGTCCACCGGCACCGGCTGGCCGGTGTTGGCGTCCACATAGAACTTTCTGGAGCCGCAGTTTACGGTCCAGAGCTGGCTGCGGCCGGCCGCCGGCGAGTGCCCCGCCTTGTAGTTGGCGAGTTTCATGGAGATGGTCGGGTGCGCGCCCACGCAGTCCTTCGGCACCTGGGCCAGCGCGGCGTCGCTGTCCCTGAAAGGCAGGATGATAGTGTCGAGCGCGTTCAGGTCTACGGAATGCTTGTTGTCGAAATCCGTCATTTCCACCGAGGTCTTGCCGCGGCAGCCGCCGAAGACGGAGACGCCCGCCGTGCGGGAGGCGAAAATAAAAGACCACCCGTCCTTCGGGTCTATGCATTTGGCGCTGCCGGTGCGGTCGGCGAGCGCTTCCACCAGGACCAGCCTGGAGCCCGGCACTTTCTTTCCCATGTAGTCCACGGCCAGGCTGGCGTAGCGGCCGGCCGTATCCTTGCCTTTTACCGCCGGCTGCAGCGCGCCGCCCGCGGCTTTGGCCTTCCCGGCCGGCGCGGTTATCTTCCAGGCCTGCTCCGCCGCGCAATCGGTTAGCGCCCTGGCTTTGCCCTGGGAGACGGTCCAGTAGCAGCCGGCGGGCCGCCCTGACTTCTCGGGGAGCATCCGCGCCTTAAGCTGGATGTCGCGGCTGAACGGGTTGGGCTCGGGGGTAAAAAGGCCGTCGTCTTTAAGCTTCTTGAGCACGGCCGCCGGCGCGGCCAAGGCGTGCGGCAGTTCCTTGTCCGGCTCGTCGGCTTTCATGTACGGAAAATGCTTGGCCGCGTTTATAAACGAGTCGCCGCAGGCGTTGACTATCAGCCATTCTCCGGAGCCGGGGAGGTAGAACTTGTAGTGCCAGGCGTTGGAGAAGGACTTGCCCCGGCAGGGGATGTCGCCGTCGGGAGCGACGAAGCCCTCTATCTCCACCAGCTCGGCTCCCGGCGCCCGCAGTTCCGCTTCTGCCGCGGCGGTCGGCCTGCCGTCCAGGGGGCCGGCGGCGGGAACTGGGGCGGGCGCCAGGCACAGGGCGGCCAGCAGGAGCGCGGTTTTCATCTTATTTCCCCCGTCCCTTCGCGGCGCAGGCGGCCACGAAGGCGCGCAGGCCGTCGGCGCCGAGGCCGCGGCCCAGCGCGCCGTCCAGGCGGCGCGCCAGCTTGCCGTCCTTGAAATAAAGCACGGTGGGCACCACCTCGACCGAAAAGCGGTCCTCCAGCTCGGGCAGGTCGTCGGTGCAAACCTTCAGGAACTCGGCCCCGCCTGCCGCCGCCTCGCCGTCGTAGGCGGGCATGAAACTGGTGCAGAACGGGCACCAGGCTGAATAGAAAAGCGCGAAGCGGCCCTCGCCCGCCTTGAGCTCGGCCTCGAACACCTCCCGCGTCTTGATGTTTTTGGTTCCCATAGGTCCCCCCTTACTCTATCTTGATGTCCATGCAGTAGAGCAGCGCCATGGCTTCGGGCAGGGCGAACTTCGCCCCCTTCAGTTTGTTCTCGGCCGCGCGGATGGCGTAATTGCGGGCGCCGCGGAGGTCCGCGCCGGAGAGGTTGGTGCCGCCGAAGAGCGCCCCGGAGAAGTCCGTGCGCGTGAGGTCGGCCTGCTCCAGGTCCGCCTCGCGAAAGTCGGCGCCTTTGGCCAGGCAGCCGGCGAAGACCGCCTCCCTGAGGTTCAGGCCCAGGAAACAGGCGTCGGAGAGGACGCAGTCTTCGAACTTCAGCAGGGCGGGCAGCTTGAGGCGCGGCCAGGCGGCCTCGGTCCAGTTCACGCCGGTCAGCTTGGAGCTCCTGAAGGAGAGGGCGGAGAGCGCGGTGCGCGGCAGGCGCAGCAGGCTGAGGTTGCAGCTCTCGAAGGCGCAGTCCGTGAACCGGCAGTCGCGGAACTCGGCGCCGGTGAGATCGCAGTTCCTGAACAGGCAGCCGTCGAAGCGGAGCCCCGAGGCGGCCCCCGCGTACTTCAGGCCCCCGAACTCGGCGTCGGAGAGCTCCCCGCTGCCGGGGAAGGGTGCGCTCTGCCGGGCTTTCGTCGTCATAGCCGTTTCAGATCTCGTGCTTGTGGATTTCGTGCGTGGCCAGGTAGTCCATGGCGTTCTTGGCGGCGGCCTGCTGCGCTTCCTTCTTGGTCTTGCCGGAGCCCAGGCCGAGGGTTTTCTTGCCCAGGTAGGCGCGCACCGTGAAGAGGCGCTCGTGGGCCGGGCCTGACTCGGACAGCAGCTCGTAGTCGGGCGGGCGCTTGTGGCGCTTCTGGATCAGTTCCTGCAGCGCTTTTTTGTGGTTAACCGCCAGCGCTTCGAAGGCCTGAGTCTCCAGCCAGGGGATGACGAGTTTTTCCACGTGCTCCAACCCGCCGTCCAGGTAAACCGCGCCCAGCAGGGCTTCCATGGCGTCGGACAGGATGGTCTGGGAGCGGCTGCCGCCGCTGAGGTGCTCGCCCGCGCCCAGGCGCAGGTGGCGGCCCAGGCCGAGGCTTTCTGCCCAGCGGGCCTGGTTGGCGCCGGAGACTATCGCGGCCTTGGTGTCAGAAAGAAACCCCTCGTTTTCCGAGGGGTTCTTAAGGAACAGATAATAGGACACGACCAGGCCCAGCACGCTGTCGCCCAGGAACTCAAGGCGCTCGTTGTGCCGCGGAGACCCGCTCTCGTTCGCGTGAGACGTGTGCGTGAGGGCTTCCGCCAGCAACTCTTTGTCCTTGAATCTGTAGCCTATTACTTCTTCAAGGGAAGACACGGGAGTTTAGTCTTTCTTCCCGGATTTTTCCTTGATGTAGTCTATGGCCATGCCGACGGTGCGGATCTTCTCGGCGTCCTCGTCCGGGATCTCGATGTCGAATTCCTCTTCAAGGGCCATGACCAGTTCGACGGTGTCGAGGGAGTCCGCGCCGAGGTCCTGCACGAACTGGGCCTGCGGGGTGACTTCGGCCGCGTCCACGGCCAGCTGCTCGGTGATTATCTTCTTAACTCTCTCTTCCAGGTTTTCGGTGACTGCCATTGCGTTTCCCTCCTGCTTAGTTTGAATCCGCTAAATCACATGTACAGCCCGCCGTTGACGGCGAGCACCTGCCCGGTGATGTAGGCCGAATCGTCGCCGGCCAGGAACAGGGCGGCTTTGGCCACCTCGCCGGGCTCGCCCATGCGGCCCAGCGGTATCATCTCCGAGATCTTCGCTTTCGCCTCGTCCTTGAGGCCGTCGGTCATGCGCGTGCGTATAAAGCCGGGCGCCACCGCGTTGACCAGCACCTGCCGCGGGGCGAACTCGCGCGCCAGCGACTTCGTGAGCCCGATCAGCCCGGCCTTGGAGGCCGAGTAGTTGGCCTGCCCCGCCTGCCCGCTCTGGCCTACGACGGAGGAGATATTGATTATCCGCCCGGCGCGGGCCTTGAGCATCAGCTTAGAGGCGGCCTTGGCCATCAGGAAGGCTCCCTTCAGGTTGACGCTGATGACCGCGTCGAAATCCGTCTCTTTCATGCGCAGCACTAAATTGTCCTTGGTGATGCCTGCGTTGTTGACGAGGATATCCACCTTGCCGAAGGCCTTCTCGGTTTCCGCGAGGGCCCGCTCGCAGTCGGCCTCTTTCGTGACGTCGAGGCCGAGGCCGATGGCCCGCGCGCCGGTTTTCGCGGCTATCTCCGCGGCCGCGGCGGCGCTCTCTTCCAGGGACAGGTCCGCAACCGCCACGGCGGCGCCCTCGGCGGCGAAGGCCGCCGCTATCTCCAGGCCTATGCCGCGGGCGGCCCCGGTCACCAGCGCGGCTTTCCCCTCCAGGCGCTTCATGCTTCCTGCTCCTTGGCTTCCGAGATCTTGTCTTTCACCTGCTCCATCCGCTTCTTGATGTGCGTTACCATGCCTGCGGACGCCAGTTCTCCGCAGACGCGCACTGAGTTGTAGACCGCGTTGGGAGTGATCTTGCCGTGGCAGACCATCACCACGCCGTTGACGCCGAGCAGCGGCGCCCCGCCGTAGATATCCACGCTCATCTTGGTCTTCAGTTCAGTGAAGACCTTGCGCATCAGCATCGCCCCTATCTTGTAGGTGAACTTGCGCATGATCTGCTCTTTGAGCATCTTGAAAACCGTTTTCGCTGTGCCCTCGTAGAGCTTCAGCGCGACGTTGCCGGTGAAACCGTCGGCGACCACCACGTCGGTGAGCCCCTCCGGGATGTCGCGCCCCTCCACCGGGCCGTAGAAATTGACGCCCATGTTTTTGATCAGCGGGAGCGTCTCCTGCACCAGGGCGTCGCCCTTGGTCTCTTCCTCGCCGATGGAGAGCAGCCCCACGGTGGGGTTCTCGATCTTGAAAAGAGATTCCATGTAGACCGAGCCCATCACGGCGAACTGCGCCAGGTGCCAGGGCTTGCAGTCCATGTTGGCGCCGGCGTCCAGCAGGATCGTGGTGCCCTTCAGCGTAGGCAGCGGGGCCGCCAACGCGGGCCGGATCACGCCCGGGATGCGCTTGAGCTTCAGCATCGCGGCCACCATCACCGCGCCGGAGTTGCCGGCGGAGATGAAGGCGTCGGCCTTGCCCTCGTGCACCAGTCCCGCCCCGATCATCAGCGAAGAGTCCGGCTTGGAGCGGCATTCGGCCACCGGCTCCCCGGCCATGTCCACCGTGTGCGGGGCGTGCACTATGCGGATCCGCTCCGGGTCGGCCGCGCCGAGACGGCGCAGTTCTTCCCGGATCTCGGGGTCGCGGCCTACGAGGATAACCTCGTGGGCCAGCTTTTTGGCGGCGAGCAGGGCGCCCTCTATATTGGGCTTCAGGCCGAAATCCCCGCCGTGAGCGTCAAGTGCTATTCGCATTTGCTCCCCGGCGGCTTATTTCTGCTCTTTTCCCTCTTCGCCTTTCGGGGCTTTCTGGGCCACTTCGATCTTGCCGTTGTAGGAGCCGCAGGAAGGGCAGACGCGGTGGGGCAGGCGGAGCGCGCCGCACTGGCCGCAGGGCGACAGGGACTTCACCTCGAGCTTCCAGTTCTGCGCGCGGCGCTTGTCGCGGCGCATCGGTGTGTGTTTACGTTTAGGGTTAGGCATGGTTGCACCTCGTTAATATACTAAAGCTTCTTTTTTCCGCCGGGCTTGCCCGGCTTGAAATCCTTGAGCGCCTCGAAAGAGCCGGCCTTCTCCTGCCTGCACCCGCAGGCCTTGCTGTTGCGGTTGGCCCCGCAGACCAGGCAGCGGCCCTTGCAGTCCTCGGCGCATAAAACCTTGATAGGCGCGAGGAGGCCGGCCGTCTCCCGTATAACTTCGCGCGTATCTATATATTCTACTGTATCCGGATAGACCTCGTCAAAAGCGTCCTCAAAGGTGCGGGTCACCGGCTCGCCGCAGCGGGAGCAGTCCAGCTGCAGGCCGGCCCTGACCACGCCCTCCAGCAGCACCGAGTCCCCGCCGACGGAGAAATTAAGTTCTATCTCCAGCTTCTTCAGGGACGCCGGTTTCTCGAAGGCGTCGGCGAAGAGGGCCGGTTCGGGCGCAAGATTGGCGTTGAGGCCGCCAGCGGCCACGATGTCTTCGTACTTGAAAATAAAAGGGTCCTTCTCCTGCATAAGACCAATAAGATATCAAATTGGGGGCGCCGATTCCTAATTGTACAAGGTTGCCGGCGCGGAAAAAGGTGCGGATGATGCAGGAATCAGCGTTCCCTAAGGCGCGGTCTGTCCCGCTTCCTCGGCCACAGTGTAGGGCGGGCGGCGGTTTGAACTGTGGTAGGTGCGGATCAGCACTTCGGCCAGCAGGCCCAGCGCGGCGAACTGCACCGCCACCAGCGCGAAGAAGATGGCCAGCAGGAACAGCGGCTGGTCCTTGACGAAGACATGGTGGGCGAACTTGTTGTAGAGCGTGTAGCCGGCCATCAGGGCCGAGGCGGCCAGCAGCGCCAGGCTCAGGCCGCCGAACAGGTAGATGGGCTTGGTGATGAAATCGCCCATGAATTTTACGGTCAGCAGGTCCAGCACCACTTTGAACGTGCGGAAGAGGCCGTACTTGGACCGCCCTGCCCGGCGGGGACGGTGGTTGACCTCCAGTTCGGTTACCGAAGCCCCGGCGTAGGCCAGGATGGCTGGCAGGAAGCGGTGCATCTCGCCGTAGAGGTCGGCCGCCTTCAGCAGGGATGCGCGGTAGACCTTCAGCGTGCAGCCGAAGTCGTGCAGCTTCAGGCCCGTCACGGCGGAGATGACGGCGTTGGCCGCGCGCGAGGGCAGGATGCGCGTGAAGAAGGCGTCGCGCCGGTTCTTGCGCCAGCCGCTGACCACGTCGGGGCCGGCGGCGGCCGCCGCCAGCAGGCGCGCGATGTCGTCCGGGTCGTTCTGCCCGTCGGCGTCGAGCGTTACGATCCATTCGCCTTTAGCCGCGGCGATGCCGGCTGCCAGCGCCGCGGTCTGCCCGTAGTTCTTGGAGAGGCGCAGCGCCCGCTGCCCGGGCTTGAGCGCGAACTGCCGCAGGCGGGCGAAGGAGCCGTCCGTGCTGCCGTCGTCCACCCAGATCACTTCGCAGGGCCGCTTGAGCCCGGCGAGCGCGGCGGAGAGTTCCGCCTCCAGGCCGGCGAGGTTCTCTTCCTCGTTGAAAACGGGTATGACGGCGGAGACGTGGATGGTCATTGTTTGAGCCCCTTGGCGGCCAGGAGTTCCGAGTAGAGCGCTTCCTGCTGCCGCACCATGAAATCGATGTCGAATTCCGCAAGGTCCGCGGCGGCGGCCGCGGCGGCCAGGCGGGCCCGCAGCGGCCCGTCGCCGAGCAGGCGCCCCAGCGCGGCGCAGAAAGCGTCCAGGTCGCCCTGCGGCACGCAAAAGCCGTTCTCCCCGTCCTTGAGTATGTCGGTGACGCCGTCGGTGGCGTAGCAGACGGAGGGTAAGCCCGTCTTCATCGCTTCAACCAGCGCGCGGGGCAGCCCTTCCCAGAGCGAGACGAGGGCGAAGATGTCGGCCGCGGCCAGCAGGTCCGCCGAATCGGCGCGCCAGCCGGTGAAGAGGCAGATCTTCTCCAGTCCCCGCGCGCGGGCCTGCGCGCGCAGGTCCTCCAGCGCTTCCCCCCCGCCCACGAAGACGAAGCGGGCGGCCGGGAAGGCCGGCGCCAGGCGGGCCGCGGCCTCCAGGAACTGCCCCGGGTTCTTCTGCGGCTTCGCGTTGCCGATGCTGAGCACGACCAGGGCGTCCGGCGGCAGGCCCAATCCGGCGCGCAGGGCCGCCCGGTCCGCCTTCGCCGGGTAGGAAGCGAGCTTCACCCCGCTGCGGATCAGGCGGTAAGTTCCCGGCTCACCGATGCCGGCGTCGCGGGCCGTACGCTGGTTGGAGCGCGAAACGAAGATCAGAGCGGCGCTGAGCGGCGCGCAGAGCCGCTCCAGCAGGACGTAGAGGCCCCGCTTCAGGAAATTCTGCAGCGGGTGGAACCCGAAGCCGTGAAAGGTGTGGACGATCACCGGCACGCCGGCGGAGGCAGCCGCGAGCCGC
The DNA here is from genome assembly GCA_028688015.1 of Elusimicrobiales bacterium. Classification (GTDB taxonomy): domain Bacteria; phylum Elusimicrobiota; class Elusimicrobia; order Elusimicrobiales; family UBA9959; genus UBA9959. Next base: position 523,911 of record JAQTZB010000001.1, read on the forward strand.
CCCAGGATGCCGGCTTTGGAGGAATGGGTGTGCACTATCTCGGGCTTCAGCCTTTTAAGCAGGGCGCGGAGCTCGAAAAAAGCCGCGAGATCTTTCAGCGGGCTGACCGGCCTGACGAGGTGCTCGGCGAAGACGACGCGGCCCGGGTCGGCCCGGTCCTCCAGCGCACCGCCGCGCCCCGTTATGATCAGGGCGTCGAAGCGGGATCTGTCCAGGTGCGCCGCTGTGTAGAGCGTGTTGCCCTGGGCGCCGCCGAAATCCAGGCGGGTGATGATGTGTACGGCTTTCGCCATCGTTCAGCGCGCCTTCCCTACCTTATATAAAGGAAAGTAGTGGCGCAGGATCTCGCGGTATTTGGCGCCGCGCGCCTTGGCCAGGCCGCCGGCGCCCAGCAGGCAGAGCCCGGCGCCGTCGCCGGTGCCGGCGCCCCGCACCACGAAGAAGCGGGGATACTTACCTTTATAAAGGGGCCTTATGACGAACAGGTCCGAGCGCAGGGTGCCGGCCCCGAGCGCGGCGGAGATGGCCTGCGCGCCCTCGAGCACGACCGTGCCGGCGGTGCCTTCCGCCCGCAGGGTTTTGACCTTGCCGTCGGCGCCGCGGCGCAGCGGCACCAGGGCCTTAAGATAACCGATCTTGTGCTCGCGGTTCAGGCGGTTCTCTATCCACTTCGGCTCCAGCAGGAGCGTCCAGTAGACGTCCGAGCTGACCGTCTTGTCTTCGCTGAGGCACAGCAGTCCGTCCGGCGGGCCTTTGAGGAGGTGGGTGTAGAGGTTGAAGGGGGTCAGGCGCGGCAGCGGCCTGCCGCCGTCGCTGACTCCGGAGGCGGTGAAGCCGCCGCAGGCGCGGTGGAAATCGGCCGGGGCCAGGGCGTCGCCGAGCAGCAGCGTCTCGCCGCGGGTTTCCGCGGCGGCCGTACCGGCGGGGCCGCTTTCTGCCTGCAGGCCGGCGAAGGGCACGCAGTGGGCCGAATCGCAGAGGCTGTATTCCCGGCTTTCGTGGGAGAGCAGGCGGGCGAGGCGCGTCAGGCGGGTGCGCACCGTCACCGCCACGGCCTTGAGGTGCTCCGGCAGGCGCGAGCCGTCGGCCAGCCCGGCCGCGACCGGGCCTACCATGTGCTCGATCTGGGTCTCGTTGATCAGCCAGAAGCCCTTCTCGCGCACAAGCGCCAGGAGCTCTCCGGAAACTTCCTTGTCGCCGCGGTTAATCCCGTGCGCGGCCGACAGCTCCGGGTTCTTTATAAGGATGACGCCGCCGGGCACCTTGGGGATTATGCGGATACTGTTGGTGGTGGCGTGGGCCGCGGAGCCGAGGCTGTCGCGGATCTCGTAGATGCGGTTCATCTCGTCGTAAGCCACCGTCCACTGCATGCCGCTGCGGCCGGCGGCGATCTGCCCGAGGCGCGTGTCCACCAGCATAAAATCCGTGGCGCAGATGAAGCTGAAACTTTTCACCAGGGACGGGACCCCCGCCCTGTCGGCGTAGAGCCCGACCTTGACCCGGGGGCCGCCGGAGTCCGGCAGCGGGTCGCGGTGGGCGGGCCAGGCCATGCGCGCCCAGTAGAGCAGGTTGTCGAGCCGGCCCTTCACGTATTTGCGGAGTTTCTTCTCTTTATCGCTGAAGAAGGTTTCGGCCGGGTCCAGGTCGGAGAGGGTGTAGTAGGTCTGCCAGGCCGGAACGTAGAAGTCCGATTCCTCGTACAGGCGGGCCAGGTCCAGTTCGGCCTGGATGTTGCGGGAATCGTAGTTAAGCGCTTCCTTAATGAAGTTGACGGCGTGCGGGCGCTTCTTGAGCCGCTCCAGGTTGGCGCTGATCAACTGCGCCGAGGGCGAGAGCAGGTAAGGGTAGCGGCTGTAGACCGAGCGCAGGTCTTCGATGGCCGCGGCCGGGCCGCCGAGTTCGGCCTCGGCCAGCGCCAGCGCGAAGCGCGCCTGGTTGGCCAGGTCCTGGTCGACCGTCAGCGTGAGGGCCCGCTCGAAAGCGGCGCGCGCGTCCTGGTGCTTCTCAAGGCTCAGCAGGTTCCAACCCTTCTCGTAGTGGATGTGGAAGTCTTCGGGGGCGAGCATCTCGCCCTTGGCCAGGTAGGCCAGCGCCTCTGCGTTCTTTCCGGCTTCGGCGAAGAGCGCGGCGAGGTCGCGCAGGGCGGCGGCGTTGAGGACCTGGTCGGAGGAACGGTAGACCACGTATTTCAGCGCGCCCGCGGCGTCTTCCGGCCGGCCGTCCAGCCACTGCAGCGAGGCGTCCGAATAAATTTTGGCGAGGTCTTCGGCGGCGCGCGCCGGAGGCGCGGCGGCGGCCAGGAGCAGACAGACGGCGGCTATTTTTACCTTCGGCATATTCCCAAATTTAGCAATTATACGGCCGCAAGGGAAGGCCCGCACCGCCGGACCTGTAAAAAATATTTTGGTTTTTTTGTCGGTTTATGTATAATATTTACGCGGGCCATTAGCTCAACGGTAGAGCAGGCGCCTCTTAAGCGCAAGGTTACAGGTTCGAATCCCGTATGGCCCACACAGATTTCAACGCAGCGGAGTAATGAGTAGTCGGCGAGTAAAAGGGCGAAGGCGCGTACCTCCCCGGAACTCAGAACTCATTACTCCTTTTTTATTTTGTAGCGCGCAGGTACCGGGTCGGGATGGCGGAATTGGCAGACGCGCATGGCTTAGGACCATGTGGGGTAATTCCCGTCGGGGTTCAAGTCCCCGTCCCGACACCAGAGCTTAAACTACTTCATCGGAGGAAACATGAATATCGCCCTCGGCTTCGGAGACAAGATCAAAAAGATAAAGCAGGACGGCTGCGTGCACCTGTTCGGCGTCACGCTGGACGCCAAGGTCCTGACCGAGGCCTCGCAGGAGGCGCTGGTGCGCCTGCAGAGCGTGGTCAGCCTGCCCGGTTTCCGCGTCGGCAAGGTGCCGCTCGCGATGATCAAGGAACAGTTCCCCTCCATGGTGAAGGACGAGGTGCTCGACATCGCCGCCAAGTCCGCGCTGCCCGAGATCCTGAAGGCCTCCGGCCTCAACCCGGTGGTCTCCCCGCTGCTTAAGAACGTCAGCTATGAGCCCGCCAAGTCCCTTTATTTCGAGATCCAGTTCGAGTGCTCCCCGGTCCTCGAGCCCAAGGGCTACGAGAAGATAGCCGCCACGCGCAAGGTTCACAAGGTTAGCGACGCCGACGTCGAGAAATATATAAACCAGGTGCGCGAATACAACGCCTACCTGAAGCCCGCCGGCGACGGCGAAGCCGCGGCGAAAGAACACTTCGTCATAGTGGATTACGAGACGTTCGAGAACGGCGCCCCGGTTGAAGGCGGCTCCGCGAAGGGCGAGATCGTCGACCTGTCCAGCCCGCAGACCATAGCCGGCCTGGCCGACGCCGTCATGGGCGCCAAGAAGGGCGAGAGCCGCGAGTTCGACGCCCCGGCCGGCGACAAGAAGATGCATTTCAAGGTGACCGTCAACGAGATCAAAAAGAAGGTGGTCCCGGAGCTCGACGAGAATTTTCTGAAGGAAGCCGGGGTTAAGACCGCAGAAGAACTGAAGGCCAACGTGCGCAAACTGCTGGAGCAGGGCGCCTCCGAGAAGACCGAGAAGGACATGCTGGGGCAGCTGGAGGACGCGCTGCTCAAGAATAACCCGCTCGCCCTCCCCCCGACGCTGGTCAAGGAAGAGGCGCAGGAACTGCTGGAGCTGTTCAAGAAGCGCGCGCCGATGGAGCAGCACCTCCCGGACGAGGCCATGCTGGAGCGCCTGAAGCCAGTGGCCGAGCGCAACCTGTCCCTTACCTATATATTGCACCACATCGCCAAGAAGGAGAAGATCGAGGCTACCGACGCGGAGCTCGACGCCGAGCTGCAGAAGGTGATGGCGCGGCTGAACACCGAGGAAGAGAAGGCCAAGGGCCGCGAGCTTTTCGAGAAGCGCAAGGAATACATCCGGGCTTCCATGGTGGAGAGCAAGACCATGGCGCTCGTGAAGGACAAGGCCGTAGTCAAGGAAGAGACCAACTAACAGGCAGACCGGAGGGAAAATGCTGATACCGACGATTATCGAAACCTGGAAAGGCGCGGGCGCTATGGTGGGGTACGACATCTACTCCCGCCTGCTGCGCGACCGCATTATCTTCATCGGCGACCAGGAAGGCGGGGTTTCCACCGCCTCCGCAAACAACGTTATCGCCCAGTTGTTGTACCTCGACGCCGAGGACCCGGAAAAAGAAATAAACCTCTACATCAATTCCCCCGGCGGCATGGTGACGGCCGGCCTCGCCATGTACGATACGATGCAGTTCATCAAGGCCCCGATCTCCACGATCTGCATGGGCATGGCCATGAGCTTCGGCGCCGTGATCCTGGCGGCCGGTTCCCCCGGGAAGCGCTACGCGCTGCCGAACTCCCGCATCATGATCCACCAGCCCCTTATCTACGGCGGCGGCATCTCCGGCCAGGCCACCGACATCGAGATCGAGAGCAAAGAGATGCAGGAGAACAAGACCCGGCTTATCGAGATCATGGCCAAGCATACCGGCAAGACGGCCGAGCGGGTCCGCGAGGACATGGAACGCAACAAGTACCTCTCCGCCGCGCAGGCCAAGGAATACGGCATCATAGACGCCGTGCTAGAGCACCGCAAGAAGTAAGCGTTCCTCCCGCGCCCGCCCGCCCCCTCCGGGGCGGGGGCGCGGCCGTATTTTGGGGGCAGCAATTTCCGCTTACCAGGACCACCGAACATGGACGAAAAAACCGACAAAGACAACGTTTACCCCGCGGGGCTGCCCGCCATAGCCATCAGGGACGTGGTGATGTTCCCTCACATGGCCCTCCCCCTCTCCGTGGACAGGCCCAAATCGGTGGCGGCCATAGAGGCCGCGCTGGCCGCCGGCAAGCACCTGCTGGCCGTGGCGCAGCGGAAGCCCGCCGACAACGATCCCGCCGCCGGGGACCTCTACGAATACGGCGTGGTAAGCACCGTTTCCCAGTCCCTCAAGATGCCCGACGGCACGATGCGCGTCTTCCTGGAGGGCCGCCGCCGGGCCCGCATCACGAGGATCTCCGTGGACAAGGGCGGCGCGTACCTCTATGCCGAGGTCGACTACCCCTCCGAACCGGTGGAGAAGACGCCCGAGGTCATCGCGCTGATGCGCCACGCCGTTGAGATCTTCGAGGCCTACGTGAAGCTCAGTACCCGCATCACGCTGGACTCCACCTCCTTCCTGCAGCAGATGGAAGATCCCGCCAAGCTGGCCGATACGATAGCCGCCCACGCCATGTTCGGCCTCCCCGAGAAGCAGGACGTGCTGGAGACGGAGTCCCCCCGCGAGCGCCTGGAGAAGCTGGTCAAGTTCCTGGCGAAGGAAGTCGAGATCCTCGATATCGAACAGAAGATCCACACGAGGGTCAAGACGCAGATCGAGAAATCCCAGAAGGAATATTATTTGAACGAGCAGATGAAGGCCATCCAGAAGGAGCTGCACCAGAAGGACGATTTCTCCAAGGAGATAGACGAACTGAAGAAGCGCCTCAAGGCCGCCAAGCTGCCGAAAGAGGCAGAGGCCGCAGCGGAGAAGGAGCTGGCCCGCCTCTCCAAAATGATGCCTTTCTCGCCCGAGACTACCGTCAGCCGCACCTACCTCGACTGGCTGGTGTCGCTGCCCTGGAGCGTGGAGACCAAGGACCAGATAGACCTGGCGGCCGCCAAGAAGATCCTGGACGAGGACCATTTCGGCCTGAAGAAGCCCAAGGAGCGCGTGCTGGAGTACCTGGCCGTCTGCAAGCTGACCGAGAAGCTCAAGGGCCCGATCCTCTGCTTCGTGGGCCCCCCCGGCGTCGGCAAGACCTCCATCGCCCGCTCGATAGCCCGCTCCATGGGGCGCACTTTCGTGCGCATGTCGCTGGGCGGCGTGCGCGACGAGTCCGAGATCCGCGGCCACCGCCGCACCTACGTGGCCTCCATGCCCGGCCGCATCATCCAGAGCATGAAGAAGGCCAAGAGCCGCAACCCCGTCTTCCTGATGGACGAGATAGACAAGATGGGCTCCGACTGGCGCGGCGACCCGGCCGCGGCCCTGCTTGAGGTGCTGGACCCCGAGCAGAACAGCGAATTCAACGACCATTTCCTCGACGTGCCGTTCGACATCTCCAAGGTGATGTTCATCGCCACCGCCAACACGCTGTGGGGCATCCCCGTCAGCCTGCGCGACCGCATGGAGATCATAGACTTCAGCGGGTACACTCACGACGAGAAGATAGAGATCGCCAAGAAATTCCTGATCCCCAGGCAGCTCAGGGACCATGGCATCAAGCCCGGCTCCCTTAAGCTCGACGACACGGGCATCGACGCCGCCATCCGCGGCTACACCCGCGAAGCCGGCGTGCGCAACCTCAACCGCGAGCTGGCCTCCATGTGCCGCCGCGCCGCGCGCAGGATAGTCGAGGAGAAGGTCCAGACGGTCAAAGTAACGCCGGAGAATATCGGCGACTTCCTGGGCATTCCCAAGTTCCTGCACGAGAAGGTTTCCTACAACGCGGTGGGCATAGCCACCGGCCTAGCCTGGACCGAGAACGGCGGGGAGGTGCTGTCGGTGGAGGCGGTGGCGGTGCCGGGCAAGGGCGCGCTGACGCTGACCGGCAAGCTTGGAGAAGTTATGAAGGAATCGGCACAGGCGGCCTTCTCCTACATCCGCTCGAAGGAGCTGGCGCCGGACGCCTACGTCAATTCCCACAACTTCCACGTGCACATCCCGGAGGGCGCCATCCCCAAGGACGGCCCGTCCGCGGGCGTCACGCTGGCCACCGCGCTGGCCAGCCTGTTCTCGGGCCGCCCCGTGAAGCAGAACCTGTCCATGACCGGCGAGCTGACGCTCACCGGCCGCGTGCTCGCCATCGGCGGGCTCAAGGAAAAGGTCATCGCTTCTTTCAGGGACGATATCAAGACCGTCCTGTTCCCTAAGGCCAACCTGAAGGAGCTCGAGGAGATCCCCGAGGAGATCCGCAACGCGATGACGCTGCGCCCCGTGGAGCGCATGGACGAGGTGCTGGCGCTGGCGCTGGAGCCCGCTGCGCGCGGCAAGGCCCGGGGCAAAAAGGCGGCGAGCCGGAAGTGAGGAGGAACATGTCCCACGCTATATTCAGCGCGCTCGCGCTGTTCTGCCTTTGCGCGGCGCCTGCCCGCGCCTACGAGGACCGCCTTACCACCGAGGAGATGCAGGGCACCCTCGAGAACACCAAGCTGCGCGAGGTCTTCGACCAGTACCTCGCCACGATCCAGATGTACGACCCCGAGCGGGCCACTCGCATGGGCCTGCACGGCTCCGACGCCTGGCTTACCCCGCGCACCCAGGAGCGGGTGACCAAGGAACTGGACGCCCTCAAGCGCCTGCGCGCGAAACTCCTGGAGATCCAGAAGGACACCATGTACCCGGCGCTGCGCGTCGACTACGAGGCGCTGGACCACATGCTCGAGGTCGATATCTACGAGATGGAGCAGCTGGGCTTCCTTGCCCGCCGCCCCCAGCAGTACCTGGAGCCCCTGTTCCTCGTCTACCAGATGATGAGCAAGGACTACGAGGATTACAACACCCGGGCCGCCAACGCCATCTCCCGCCTCAAGCAGTTTCCCGCCATGCTGGAGCAGGCCGAACGCAACCTGGCGCACCCGCCGGAGATCTGGACGCGCCAGGCCATCAGGCAGGCCAACGACGCGCTGAACAGCTTCGTGGGCGACTCGGCCCAGGTCTTCCGCGGCTATACCCGCTACGACCCCATCCTGAAGGCGCAGGTGGAAGACACGATGGACAAGGTGAAGGCCGCGCTCGCCCGCTACGCGGACTTCCTGCAAAAGGACGTGCTGCCCAACTCCACCGGCGAGTTCCGCACCGGCGTCTACACCTACGGTTTTTACCTCGAGCGCCTGCACGCGCTGGACATGACGCCCGGCTCGGCCTACAGCTATTCCAAGAGCGCCTTCAAGAAGGCCGTTAACGAGCTCGAGAAAGAGGCGCGGAGCATCGACGCTATCGCGGCCAAGGACAAGGGCTGGCCTGGCGTGATGGACAAACTGCCCAAGGATCACCCGGCCGCCGGCGAGGTCCTTAACCTCTTCCAGACGGAGATGGACCGCGCCTACCAGCACTTCGACGAGCACAAGGTGGTGGAGTTCCCCCGCCAGCGCCTGCTGATCAAGCGCATGCCCGGTTTCATGGCCGCCGTACTGCCCTACGTGCACTACACGCCCTCCTTCTCTCTCGACGACACCCGCATCTCGGAGCTGTTCGTGCTGCTGCCGTCGGATTCGCTGCCCGAAGCCTCCCGCGAGAAGATCCTGGCCGCCGGCTTCAACTACTCGCAGACGGAGCTGCTGACCGCGTACTCCATCATGCCCGGCCTGCACCTGCGCAGCTTCGCGGCGTCCTCCAACCCCTCCCGCATCCGCCGCGTCTCCCGCCAGCCGGTGGTCACCAACGGCTGGGCCTGCTACGCGGAGCTGCTCGCGGAGGAGATGGGATACTACTCCTCCTACTGGTCGCGCTTCCTGCGCCTCTACGTGCGCGCGCTGCGAGCCGGGCGCGCCTACGCCGACTCGGCCCTGCACACCGGCCGCTGGACGGCCGCCGACGCCTCCAAATTCTTCCAGGACAAGCTGAACATGACCAAGGCCCAGGCGGACAACGAAGTTCTTAAGCTGTCCCTGGCTCCGACCGACGGCTTCACCTACATCTACGGCCTGGACCGCATCCTCGAGATGCGCCGGTATTACCAGCGCACCGAGGCCAAGTACTTCGACCTGCGCAAGTTCCACAGCCTCTTCCTGAAGCTCGGCGAGATCCCTATCGACCGCATCGCCGAAGAGCTGCGGCGCGTGAAAAAAGAGGAGGGCAAGATCGTAAGATGACGGCCTCCGCGGTATCTTTCTCCGGAGTCGAGAAAACCTACAAGCGCCCCCGCCTGCTGGGGGCGGACTACCACACGGCCGTGAAGGACCTCTCCTTCGAGCTGCCGCCCGGCTGCGTGACCGGGCTGCTGGGCCTCAACGGCGCAGGCAAGACCACCATCATGAAACTCATCACCGGCCTGCTCTTCCCGACCGCGGGCAAGGTGCGCGTCTTCGGGCATTCCCCGGCGGACGGGGCCGCCAAGGCCAAGGTCGGCTTCCTGCCGGAGCTGCCGTATTTCCCGCCGCAGGTCAGGCCCGGCGAGGCGCTGGCCTACTACGGCCGCCTTTCAGGGCTTTCCGGGGCCGCCCTGGCCCGCGCGGCGGAGTCCGCGATGGCGAAGACCGGCCTTGAGCCGCACGCGGGCAAGCGCGTATCCGAATTTTCCAAGGGCATGCTGCAGCGGCTGGGCCTCGCCCAGGCGCTGCTGCACGGCCCCGAACTGCTGGTGCTCGACGAGCCCGTCAGCGGCCTCGACCCGCTGGCCATCCACGACATCCGCGGGCTGCTGGCCGGCCTGAACGCCGAGGGCCGGGCCATCTTCCTGTCCTCGCACAGCATCTCCGAGGTTGAGAAGCTCTGCTCGCGGGTGCTGATCATGGTGAAGGGCCGCCTCTCGCGCTCCGTCGAGCGGGCCGAGTGGGAGGCCGCGCACGGCGGGCTGGAAAAGATCTTCGTGGAGGCCGTGCAATGAGGCGCTCCGCCCCCGTGGTTTTGGCCGTGGCGTACAACTCCTTCTTCGAGAGCGTCCGCAGCCGCTTCTTCACCCTGTTCGCGGTCTTCGCCTTCACGGCCGTCTACGCCTCAGTGCTGGCCGGCGTAATGGCCGTGGACCAGGAGGCCCGCCTCCTGGCGGACTTCGGCCTCGCGCTGATAGAACTGACCGCGCTGGCCTACGCCCTCTTCGAGGCCTCTTCGGCGCTGCCCAGAGAAGCCGAGACCAAGACCATCTACCTGGTCTTCTCGCGACCCGTGCCCCGCTGGGCCTATCTGGCCGGCAAGCTCGGCGGCGCGCTGCTCACCGCGGCGCTCATGCTGGCCGTGATGGCACTGATCCACGTCAGCCTGCTGCGCTTCCGCGGCTTCGCCGTGCCGCCGGCCTATGCCTGGGCGCTGGCCGGGACTTTCCTCAAACTGGCGGTGATAGTTTCCTTCGCCTTCTTTGTCTCGCTGTTCTCAACCTCGCCGGTTTCCACGCTGGTCATCTCCGGCATCATGTGGACGCTGGGCCATTTCTCCGCCGAAGCGCGCTTCCTGGCCGAGCGGGCCGAGGGGCTGAAAGGCTTCCTGCTGGGCGCGGCGCTCTGGCTGGTGCCCAACCTGCAGCTCTTCAACGTGCGCGACGGTGCCGCCGCGCTGCCGCTGGGCCTGCCCGCCTTTTTCTCGGCGGCGGCCTGGACCCTCTCCTCCTACCTTGGCGCCCTGTGGCTGCTTTCCAGGAAGGAATTCTGATGGCCGGCCGGTTCCTCCTGCCGGCCGCCGCGGTCCTCTGCTGGGGCGCCGCCGCGGTCTCCGCTTCGGCTTACCGCAGCCCTTTCCCCCCTCCGTCTGAACTGCGCGCCCCGCTGGAGGGCGCAGCCGGCGATATGCTGGCGCTGGCCGCCGGCTCGCGGCGTCTTTTCGCTGACCTCTGGTTCGTGCGGCTGCTTCAGTACTACGGCACCAGGGAGGTGCGCGAAGAATCCGCCGAGCCCGGTCATGAGGGCCACGTCCACTCGCTGGACGCGGGCGGGCACGAGCACTGCGATCACGGGGCGGATTACGGCAAGGGCGCTTATCCCCAGTTCCTGCCGCTTGCGCGCCACATCATAGAAGTGGACCCCTCTTTTACGGCAGGCGCGCTGTACGGCGCGGCTTCCCTGGCCTTCAACCTGGAGCGCCCCGCCGAGGCGGAGGAACTGCTGACTTACGGGCTTAAATATTCCCCCAGGGAGTGGCGCTACCTGACGGTGCTGGCCGCGATAGGCTACAGCAAGGCCAAGGACCCCGCCGCGGTGGCCGCCACTATAACGCCCCTGCTCAAGGACCCGGACTGCCCGGTGATGCTCAAGCAGCTGGCGGCTTTCCTGAACAAGAGGGCCGGCAATTACGGGGCGGCGGCGGCCATCTACTCGGATATAATCGCCACGTCCAAGGACGAGGCCTACGTGGCCAACGCCAACCGGGAGCTGCAGAAGCTGGCCGCCGGCGGGCCCGGGAAACCGAGATGAACATACTTAACGTCTGCGATTCTCCCGACTGGGACATAGTCTCCTACCAGGCGCTGCACACCGCCGCCAGGTTCTCCAAGCTGGGGCATAACGCGGCCGTCCACTGCCAGAAAGGCTCCCGCCTCTGGACCGAGTGCGAAAAGCTCAAGGTCAACGCCAAGCCGCTCTCGCTGAAGGCCAAACTGGGCTTCTACGAGACCGAAGGCTGGGAGATAGTGAATTTTTACGATCCTTCGGTCCTGTCGCCGCTCTTCCTGAAGAAGGCGCACGCCCGCTCGAGGGTTTTCATCAGCCAGTTCAAACTGGGCAATCCGAAGACCTTCGCCCGCCTGGCGCAGCTGCAGCCCCATACCGACCTTTTTTTCGGAGCCTGCAATTCCGTGCAGGAGGAACTGATCTCCGCGGGCGTTGACCCGGGCCGCACCTTCATGGTGCCGCCCTGCATCAGCATCGGCCGCTGGGAGAGCGCCATGCTTATCAAGCCGGCCATGTTCCAGAAGCGCCCTTACCGGGTGGGCACGGTCAGCATGGACCTGACGCTGCGCGAGCAGGAGTTGTTCCTTATGATGGCGCGCGAAGTGCTGGAGGTCCTGCCCGACACCACCTTCATGCTGGTAGGCGTAAAGAGCGAGAAGCTGCGGGCTTTCGCGCGCAGTCTCGACATCAGCCACAAGGTGGATATCCTCTGGGAGCGCAACGACATCCCGGAGGTGATGGCGATGATGCACATCTACGCCAAGACCTCGCGCCGCCCGGGGCTGTCGATGTCGCTGATAGAGGCTCAGGCTTCCGGCGTGACCTGCGTGCTGCCGCGCCTGAAGGGCCTTAGCGATTTTACGGTTAACGAGCGCAACGGGGTGATAGTGGAGCCCGAGGACGCGCTGGCCTGCGCGCGGGCTGTGATCCGCCTGATAGGCAACCCCGCCGTCTGCCACAACATGTCGAAGATGGCCTTCGACTACGTCAACAACAACATGTCCTCCACCGTGGTGGCCAACATCCTGCTGCGCCTCTACGAGGACACGGCCCGCTCGGCCGCCTAGAACTCGCTCCAGAACCTGCCGCGCTCGTCCTTGTGGGCGCAATCTATGAAGACCAGCCCGAAAGCCGGGTCGGCCGGGTCGTTGACGTAGGCCCAGCCGCCGGTGTCTTTTATCTTCATAGACGGGTAATCGGCGACAGAGGAGGAGCCGAGATGGCCGCGCAGCTTCAGCTGCGGCGCCATCTCCAGCGTGCCCGCCCGCAGCGTCTCCGCGAAGGAGAGCGGCAGTTTCTTGTGCTGCTGCCGGTAAAGCTCCAGCGCGACCCGCAGGCCGGACAGTTTCCTCACCGCTTCGGCCGCGTCCATTCCGCCGCGCAGCCAGAGCAGCCACGCAGCCGCGGACGCCAGGACCGCGGCCGCAAGAAAATAAGTGAAAAACTTCCTCATAAAAATGAATCCTCCGGAAAACGAACGGCCGTTTATTTTAGTAGAATAAGATTATAGAAAAACGGCAGGACCTGCTGTAACCTCCAAGGCCTGCACAAAAGGGGAACCTCAATGAAAATACTCTGTCTCAACTGCGGCAGCTCTTCCGTGAAGTACCTGCTTTTCGACTGGCAGGCCAAGACCACCGTCGCCTCCGGCCTAGTCGAGCGCGTCGGCATCGGCGGCTCCTTTATCAATATCGAGGCCCCTGGCCGCGAGAAGGTGACGGTCAACCAGGACTGCCCCACCCACAAGGACGCCATCCAGCTGGTCATCACCACCCTGACCCACAAAGAGCACGGCGTCATAGACACCCTTTCCGGCATAACCGCGGTGGGCCACCGCGTGGTGCACGGCGGCGAGAAGTTCGTGAAGTCCGTCATCATCGACGACAAGGTCGTCGAGACTTTCCGCGAGCTTTCCTCGCTGGCCCCCCTTCACAACCCGCCCAACATCCAGGGCATAGAGGCCGCCCGCGCGCTGATGCCCAAGATCCCCCACATGGCTATCATGGACACCGCCTGGCACCAGACCATGCCCGAGGCGTCCTACATGTACGCCCTGCCGCGCGCCTGGTACGAGAAGTACGCCATCCGCCGCTACGGCTTCCACGGCACCTCGTTCCTCTACAACGCCAAGCGCGCCGCCTGTCTGCTCGGCAAGGACCCCTTCCAGACCAACCTGGTCATCTGCCACATCGGCAACGGCGCCTCTATCAACGCCGTGAAGAACGGCCTGTCCTACGACACCAGCATGGGCTTCACCCCCCTGGAGGGCCTGGTGATGGGTACCCGCGCCGGCGACCACGACCCGGCCATCCCGCTCTACGTGATGGCCCGCGAGAGCATGAACCCCGGCGAGATGGACGCCATCCTCAATAAGAAGTCCGGCAAGCTGGGCATCACCGGCAAGTACAGCGACGCCCGCGACGTGGAAGTGGCGGCCGAGCAGGGCGACGCCCGCAGCAAACTGGCGCTCGACATGGAGTCCAACCGCATCCGCAAGTACATCGGCGCCTACGCGGCGGCCGTCGGCGGGATAGACGCGGTGGTGTTCACCGCCGGCGTCGGCGAGATGGGCCCCATCACCCGCGAGGCCGCGCTGGGCGGCCTGGAGTTCATGGGGATCAAGCTGGACCGTGAACGCAACAATATCTCCAAGACCCGCAACGCCGAGACCGAGATCTCGTGCAAGACCTCCAAGGTGAAGGTGTTCGTGATCCCCACCGACGAGGAACGCGTGTTCGTAGAGGACGTGGTGGGCCTGCTGAACGGTTCTTACGACATCCATACCCGCTTCGACTACACCTTCCAGCACGCCGGCTACCGCAACAAGCTGCGCGACGACGCCTTCGCCAAGCAGTGCGCGAAGAAGCCCGAGCTGGCCAAGGTGGCCGCTTCGCTGCCGGAAGGCGTAAAACCGTAAAGCCGCCCATGCGGGACCTGAAGAAAAAACTCCTGCATACCCTCGCGGTCCTGGTCGTGCTCTGCGCGGCCGGGACCGCGGGCTATGTGTTCATAGAGGGCTGGAATTTCCTGGACGGCCTCTACATGACCATCATCACGCTGGCTACCATCGGGTACGGCGAGACCAACCCGCTGGATACCTCGGGCAGGATCTTCACGATCTTCCTGATCATCGGCGGCATCGGCGTGATGACCTATATCTTCACCAATATCGGGGAACTGCTGATGCAGGGCGGGCTTAGGGAAGCTTTCCGGAGGCTGAGAATGCAGGATAAAATTGAAAAGTTAAGCGGGCATTTCATAGTATGCGGGGCTTCCAGGCCGGGCTTGAGCATCTGCGAGGAACTGTCGAAGACCAACCGCCCTTTCGTGCTGGTGGTCCTCGAGGACGAGGAAGTAAAGAAATACATGAAGCAGGACTGGTGCGCCGTGGCCGGCGATGCGGCTTCCTGCGCCACGCTGGACGCCGCCGGCATAAAGCGGGCGGCCGGCATCTTCTGCGCGCTGTCGAGCGACAAGGACAACGCCCTCGTGGCGCTGACCGCTCGCGGCTGCAACCAGCCGGTCAAGATCATCACCGTGCAGAACGAACATGACGCCGAGATGCGGGACAAGCTGCTGCGGGCCGGCGCGGACATCGTGATAAACCCGTCGCATATCGGCGGGCTGCGCATGGCCTCAGAGATGGTGCGCCCCGCCACGGTGCAGTTTTTGGATTCAATGCTGCGCGGCCAGAAGTCCGGAGCGCGCTTCGAGGATATCGAGGCCGGCGCCGGCGCCGACGGGCGCGACCTGGCGGAGTTCAAGGGCGCCGATAGGAAGGGCGCGCTGGTGGTGGCCGTCCGTCAGCCCGGCGAGAACGCCTACGAGCTGAACCCGCTGCCCGGCCAGAAATTAAAAAAGGGCGACGTCCTGGTCGCCCTCGGCACTCCCGATCAGCTCAGGGAGCTTGCCGACCGGCTCGCCTGAACGGCGGCCTCCAAACCAGCACCGCCTTGCGCGCCAGCGTCCGCTGGCGCACCCTGCCTCCGTGCGTGAAGGGCCTGATCAGTCTCCTGGCGAGCCCTTCGTCCAGCCGGGCCCCGTTGACGGCCATGCTCACCGCCAGTTCCCGCAGCGTATCTCCCACTGAAGCCGTCTTGGTCCAGTTGTCGCGCACCCTGACCACGCGCGGGCGGCGCCCCAGGGCTTTGAGAAGGCGGAGCGTCCGCTCCTCGCCCTCCGGTGCCCTGTACTCCAGCCCGTGCGCGGCGTAGACCTTCTCCAGCAGGGCGTTGCGCCGCAGGCCGGCCCAGCCGATGTAGACGCACAGCGGGGCCGCGGCCTCCATCTTGAGGATATCCGCGCGGGTCTTCACCGCCGCGGTCATGGAGGCGAAAGCGATGTCGAAGCGCCCTTTTACCCTGGCCGCCGGCAGGCCGGCCCACTCGGCGCGCAGGCAGGGCGCGTTCTTTATTCCCCTGGCGCGCCGCTCGGTCCGGTAGACGGCCAGCATGGCCGCGGAGGAGTCCACTCCCAGCACGCTCGCGGCGGTCTTGGCCAGCGGCAGCGCGTAGACGCCTGTGCCGCAGCCTATGTCGAGCAATCGCCTCCCGGCGAAGTCGACGCCCAGGCCGGCCAGCAGCCGCAGCATGCGGCGGGTCTTGCCCGCGTTGGACCGCCCGAACGGCCTCGGATAGTTAGCCGCCCGGCTGTCCCAGTAGAGTTTCTCGTTCGCCCTTGTGCCTTTCATATTGCCTCGCCTCAATTATTATAGTTTAATTTAAAAACGAGGCTTCAACGATAAAATTCCTCGGTGAAAAATCAGCGATCAAAGAGGCAAGGGTGAAAAAAACATATCTCGTACCGTTGCTGCTGGCAACCCTGGCCGCCTGTTCCCGCCCGGCGGCCGACAACTCTAAAACCATAGTGGTCTGGGAGCAGGAAGACGCCCAGGTCGCCCCCTACATAGACTCCGTCTTCGCCGCCTTCAAGAAACTGCCCGGCAACGAGGGCATAGAGATCGTGCGCACCCATTACCAGACCGAGGACCTTCGCCAGCAGTTCCAGGCCGCGTCTCTCGCGGGCGTGCCCCCGGACCTGCTGCTGGGCCCCTCCGACACGGCCGGCCTTTACGCGATCTCCGGTTTCATCGTGCCGCTCGAGGGCATGTTCGATTTCTCCAGGTTCAACGGCCCGGTGGTGGAGGCGATCTCCCTCGACGGGCATATCTGGGGCGTGCCGGTCTCCAACGGCAACCACCTGATGATGTTCTACAACAAGCGGCTGGTGAAGACGGCCCCGAAAAACACCGACGAGCTGTTCGCCTACTGCGCCGGCGAGGCGAAGAAACTTAAACTGGAGCGCTGCATCGCCTTCGACATGGGCGAGCCGTTCTGGCTGATGCCGTGGCTGGGCGCTTTCGGCGGGTGGCCGATGGAAGGCAAGAAGCCGATGCTGGACACGCCGGAGATGCGGGCGACGCTGGAGTTCTACCTCGACCTGAAGTACAATAAGAAGTTCGTGCCGATGGAATGCGACTATAACTGCATGGACTCCCTCTACAAGGAGAGCAAGGCCGCTTTTATCATCAACGGCGATTGGGCCATCTCCGGCTACCAGAAGCACTTCGGCAAGGATTTCGGCCTGGCGGTGATCCCGAAGCTCTCCAAGACCGGCCTGTGGCCTTCGCCTATGGTCAGCGGCAAGTATTTCACCGTCAGCTCCGGCCTGAAGGCCGAGAAACTGGCGCTGGTGAAGCGGCTGCTGGAATTCTATACCTCGCGCGAGAACCAGATCAAGCAGTACCAGGCCCTCACCCGCCTGCCGGCCCTGAAGGAAGCGGGCCAGGCTAAAGAGATAACCTCCGACGAGGTTTCCAGGATCTCCCTGGAGCAGATCCTGAAAGGCCGCCCGATGCCCATGGCCATAGAGATGCGAGCGGTCTGGGACTCCGCCCGCAACTACATGGGCCTGGCCACCACCAAGAAGCTCTCCATCGAGGACGCGGTAAAGCGCATGCAGGAGAACACTGACAAGAAGATAGATGAGATGAACAGGTAACCATGGAAATCCTCCGCTCAATTTACGAGGTGGCCGGGTTCATAGTGCTGATCGCCCTGGGCGTAGCCGCACTGGAAGGGTACTTCTACTATCATTTCAAATACCACGACCGCCCCTGGTTCGTGCCGGTGGCTCTGGCGGCTTTCCCCGCCGCCGCGCTCGTCGCCGCCAGCGCCATAGCCGGCAGTTACGAATTTTCCCTATGGTTCTACTTCCTGCTGGCCGAGGCCCTGATCGCCGCCGCGTTCCGCTACGTGGTCAAGGGCCGGCATACGGTGCCGTACCTGCTGCTGGCCCCGGCCTTCGTCGGTCTGGCGCTGCTGCTGGTCTACCCCTTCGCGTTCGAGGTGTACCTCTCCTTTCACGACCTGAAGTTGAACACGATCATGATGTGGAAGAACACCGGCAAGATCCCCTTCGCCGGGCTCTCGCAGTACGTCAAGGTCTTCACCACGTCTCCGCTCTCCGAGGTCACGTTCTGGGCGCTGCTGGGCCGTACGCTGTTATGGACCTTCTCCAACGTTTTCTTTCACGTGCTGGGCGGCTTCGCGCTGGCCCTGCTGCTTAACAACGCCATCCGCTTCAAGGGCGCCTATCGCACGCTGCTGGTGATCCCTTGGGCCATGCCGCAGGTGGTGGCCGTTCTCGCGATGCGCGGCGAGTTCCACTCTCAGAACGGCTTCGTCAATATCGTCATCACCAAACTGCTGGCCGCGTTCCCCTTCCTGGCCTCGCTCGGAGTTGCCCCGGTGCAGTGGCTCAGCGACTACCCGCTGCTGACCTGCACGATCGTGAACATCTGGCTGGGCATTCCCTTCATGATGGTGGTGATCCTGGGCGGCCTCCAATCCATCTCCAGCTCTTACTACGACGCGGCCGATATAGACGGCGCCTCGTACCTCCAGAAGCTGCGCTTCATCACGGTGCCGCTGATTAAGCCCGTCCTGATGCCCGCCGTCACGCTGGGCACGGTGTGGACCTTTAATAATATCAACGTGATCTACCTGGTCACCGGCCAGGCCGGCGGCACCGAACAGGCCGACATCCTCGTGTCCGCGCTCTACAAGGCGGCCTTCACCTACAACCGCTACAGTTATTCCGCGGCCTTCGCCATCGTGGTGTTCGCGCTGCTGTTCTTTATCTCGGTCACCTACCTGCACGGTTTCGACGCGGCCAAGGAGGAGCGCTAAGATGATAAAAAAAATATCGCTCTGGCTCTCCGGCCTGCGGGAGGACGCGGGCGCGGTGCTGCGCGACCCCATCCAGCGCGCGAAGTTCTTCAAATACCTGGCGATCCACGTCGTCATCATCGCGACGGCGGCCCTCTTCGTCTATCCCCTGCTGCGCATCTTCTCCGTCTCGCTGCGCCCAGGCGACAAGCTGTTCTCCACCGACCTGTCGCTCATCCCCGACGGGGCCACCTTCGTCGCGTACGCGAAGCTGCTCAAGGACACCATGTTCCTGCGCTGGCTCTGGAACTCGCTGCTGATCACGCTGGCCACCTCCTTCATCGGGGTGTCCCTGGCCTCCACGGCGGCTTACGCCTTCTCGCGCTTCCAGTTCCCGGGCAAGAAGGCCGGGCTGATCCTGCTGCTTTCGAGCCAGATGATCCCCGCCGGCATGCTGATCCTGCCGCTGTTCCTTATGATCATGAAGCTCAAGCTGATGAACACCTACCTCGGCATGATCATCGCCTACTCCGTCTCGTCCCTGCCGTTCAGCATCTGGATCCTGAAGGGCTACTACGACACCATCCCCCGCTCACTGGAGGAGGCCGCGCTCGTGGACGGCACCAGCCAGGTGGGCGCTTTCTGGCGCATCATCCTCCCCCTGTCCACCCCGGCGCTAAGCATCGCCTTCCTGTTCAATTTCACCACGGCCTGGAACGAGTACCTGGTGGCGCGCGTGGTGCTGTTCAGCTCCCAGCAGTACACCTGGACGCTCGGCCTCTTCGAGCTGCAGGGCCAGTACATCACCCAGTGGGGCATGTTCGCAGCCGGCTCGATGCTCGTCACCATCCCCGTTCTGTGCGTGTTTTTGTATTCTTCCAAGTGGCTGATCTCCGGCCTTACCCTCGGCAGCGTGAAAGGATAACCTATGGCTTCGGTCCAATTTAACGGCATCGTCAAGAAATTCAAGGACAACCTGGTCCTCAACGGCGTGGACGTGGACATCAAGGACCACGAGTTCGTGGTCATCGTCGGGCCTTCGGGCTGCGGCAAGACCACCCTGCTGCGCATGCTGGCCGGCCTCGAGGAGATCACCGGCGGCGAGATCCTGATAGACGGCCTGCGCGTCAACGAGCTGC
Organism: Elusimicrobiales bacterium; assembly: GCA_028688015.1. Lineage (GTDB taxonomy): Bacteria > Elusimicrobiota > Elusimicrobia > Elusimicrobiales > UBA9959 > UBA9959. The sequence continues at coordinate 543,333 of JAQTZB010000001.1, forward strand.
ACCCCTCCAAGCGCCAGATCGCCATGGTCTTCCAGGACTACGCGCTCTATCCCCACATGACGGTGGAGCAGAACATGAGCTTCGCGCTGCGCCTGCGCAAGACCGACAAGGCCGAGATCGACGCCCGCGTGGGCGAGGCAGCCAGCATCCTGCAGCTGCAGCCCTTCCTGCAGCGCATGCCCAAGCAGCTCTCCGGCGGGCAGCGCCAGCGCGTGGCCATCGGCCGCGCCATCGTGCGCAAGCCCAAGGTGTTCCTCTTCGACGAGCCCCTCTCCAACCTCGACGCCAAGCTCCGCGAGGAGATGCGCGTGGAGATCGCCAAGCTCTACCAGCGCCTGAACGCCACCATCATCTACGTCACGCACGACCAGGTGGAGGCCATGACGCTGGCGGGCCGCATCGTTATCATGAACAAGGGCATAGTGCAGCAGGTGGGCTCCCCGATAGAGGTGTACCGCAAGCCGGCCAACCTGTTCGTGGCGGGCTTCATCGGCAGCCCCACCATGAACCTCCTCTCGGGCAAGCTGGCCCTGCAGGGCGAGGACCTGTTCTTCTCCAACGGGGACATAAAAATCTCCATCCCCCCCTACCTGCTGCACGACGCCAAGAAGCACGATGGCCGGGAAGTCACCGTGGGCGTGCGCCCCGACGACGTGCTGGTGGGCCGCACCGGGGAGAAATGCTCGGACAAGGTGGAGGGCGTGCTCGAAGTCTGCGAACTGCTCGGGCACCGCGAGAACCTCTATATCAAGGTGGGCAACACCCGCCTGCTGGCCACGGTGGAGGCCTTCTTCGACCGCAGCCCCGGGGCCGCCGTGTCGCTGTGCTTCAATTACAAGAACATGCACGTGTTCGACAAGGCCACCGAGAAGCGCATCAGCGAGTAGGGCAAAAGCTTTGCGGCTTTTAGTATAATTGAGTTGTCAGATTTTCGGCAAAAATAACGGAGGTATAACATGAAAGCTACCATAGACGCCGCTGCCTGCATAGGCTGCGGGCTTTGCGCCAACGACTGCCCTGAGGTTTTCGAGATGAACGGCGAGAAGGCCGTGTCCAAGGGCGCCGTGCCCGCCGGCAAGGAAGACGCCTGCAAGACCGCGGCGACCAACTGCCCCGTGCAGTGCATCAAGTGCGAATAGATTAGTCCTCTAAGCCGTCCCCACCGGGGGACGCACAGGCCCGCCTGGGTTTCTTAAAAAGGAATACAGGCGGGCTTTTATTTTACGGAGCAGAAATGAAGAACAACGCAGAGATGCTCAGGAAAAAGATCTGGGTGGTGAAGCTCTCGGTCGCCTCCAACACGGCTCTTGTCATTTTCAAGGTTATCGTGGGGTTCGCCATCGGTTCAGTTTCAGTTCTGTCGGAGGCGATACATTCCGGCATAGACCTGGTAGCGGCCCTGATCGCCTGGTTCGCGGTCCGCTCGGCCGGCAAGCCGGCCGACAAGGAGCACCGCTACGGGCACGGGAAATTCGAGAACGTATCGGGCTTCGTGGAGGCCCTGCTCATCTTCGGCGCCGCGGCCTGGATAATCTACGAGGCGGCCCATAAACTGCGCAACCCGCAGCCTATAGGGACCATCGGCTGGGGTATCCTCGTCATGGCCCTGTCCTCTTTTGTTAATATGGCGGTCTCTTCCGCGCTCTTCAGGATCGGTAACGCTACCGATTCGGTGGCCATCAAGGCCGACGCCTGGCATCTGCGCACCGACGTTTACACCTCGCTGGGCGTAATGGCCGGGCTGGGGCTTATTTGGTTCTTCAGCTTCTTCTTCCACGACCATGACCTGCTCTGGATAGACCCCGTCGCGGCTATACTGGTGGCCCTGCTTATAATAAAAGCCGCCTATGACCTGACGGTGCAGTCCCTGGGAGACCTGCTGGACATTTCCCTGCCCGAGGCGGAAGCCGCCGAGATCGAAAAGGCCATCAAGTCCGAGCCGGGCGCAATCAGCTACAAGAACCTGCGCACGCGCAAGTCAGGCGCGGTAAAATTCGTGGATTTCGACCTGCTGGTGGACGGTTCCGTTACCGTGGACGCCGCCCACGCCATCACCGACCGCATAACGGAAGCGCTGGAAGGCCGGCTGGGCACGGTCCACGCCACGATACATATAGAGCCCTGCAAGGGCGCCTGTCCCGAAGATTGCCTCCCCGCCTGCTCCTCGCCGGCGAAGAAAGCCTTATAAAAAAGAAAGGCCGGCTCCGAGCCGGCCTTTCCATTGCGGCTGACGCTCAGGCCGCTTTCGCCCCGTCCTTTATCTTCAGGAACGGGATCAGCAGCATGCCCGGGATGGTGGCGATGCAGACCGCTATGAAGAACTGCGGATAGCCCAGCACGGCCTGCAGTTTGCCGCTGACGAAGCCGGGCACCATCATGCCCAGGGCCATGATGCCGGTGGAGATGGCGAAATGGGCCGTCTTGTACTTCTCGCCGGTCAGCTGGATCATGTAGAACATGAAGGCCGTGGTGCCCAGGCCGTAGCCGAACTGCTCCACGGCCACCAGGGTGTAGATGAAGTCCGTCGGCAGGCCCTGGTGATAGGACATGTAGACATAGACCAGGTCCGGGGCGTTGAGCATGAAGGCCAGGGGCCAGATGGTGCGGCGCAGGCCGAACCTGGAGATGATCCAGCCGCCCAGCAGGCCGCCTACTATAAGCGAGGCCAGGCCGATGGTGCCATAGGCCACGCCCACCTGGGAGGTGGTCAGCGCCATGCCGCCGGCCTCGGCCGTATCCAGCAGGAACGGGGCGGTCAGTTTGAGCAGCATCGCCTCGCCGAAGCGGTAAGTCAGGATGAACGCAAGGCCGATGCCGACGTTCTCCAGCTTGAAGTAGGCGGCGAAGATCTCGCCGAACTCGGCCAGCTGGCTGGCCTTGGCCTGGTCCGGCTTGTCGACGTCGGGGTAGGGCAGCCAGACCTTGTGGTAGACGAATAGCAGCCCCATGATGGCCGCGGCCAGCATCAGCACCGTGGTCCAGCTGTTCTGGATGTTGCCGGTGCTGGTCTCTATGCGGCCGGCAAGCATCACCAGCACGCCCGAGCTGAACAGCATGGCGAGGCGGTAGCAGAAGGCCCTGATGCCTACGAAGAAAGCCTGTTTCTTGTCGTCCATCGACAGCATGTAGAAGCCGTCCACCGCTATGTCGTGCGTGGCCGACAGGAAGGCCACTCCCATGAAGCAGACCATGGAGACGTAGAGGAAATGCGGGGTCTTCAGGGACAGGGCCGCAGTAGCGATAGCCGCTGCCATCAGCGCCTGCGTCCAGGCGATCCAGCTGCGTTTGGTGGAGTACATGTCTATCAGCGGGCCCCACAGCATCTTAATGACCCAGGGCAGGTACAGCCAACTGGTCCAGAAGGCTATCAGCGTGTTGGACACGCCCATCTTCTTGTAGATGATGACGGCCAGCGAGTTGACTATCATGTACGGCAGGCCTTCGGCAAAGTAGGTGGTGGGCACGTAGGCCCAGGGGCTGCGGCTTTCTGCTTTGGGTATCATTTAAAGTCTCCTGACCGCTGAACTATCTTAATAATATGAAATTCACGCGGTTTATGGAAACCTGACGCCTGCGACGGGGGCGAGGATTTGATAAAATTATCCTATGGACCTGCTCTCCCTGCTTTTCTCCCCCCAATCCGTGGCCTGGTCTGTGTTCGTCATCATGCTGGTGGCGGCCGGCGGCCTGGCTCTCGGCAACCTCCGGATAGCCGGCATCAACCTGGGCATCGCCGGAGTTCTTTTCTCGGGAATCCTGGCCGGCCACTTCGGGGTGGCCATCAACCACGAGACGCTGGAGTTCCTGCGGGACTTCGGACTGATCCTCTTCGTCTATTCAATCGGCACGCAGGTGGGGCCGGGCTTTTTCTCCTCCTTCAAGAAGCAGGGGCTCACCCTTAACCTGCTGGCGGCGGGCATAGTACTGGGCGGCGTGGCCATGACGCTGGCCGTGGCCCGGCTGGCCGGCTTCGACATCGCTACCGCCGTGGGGATGTACTCCGGCGCGGTCACCAATACCCCCTCGCTGGCGGCGGCGCAGCAGTCGCTGGCGGCCGCCGGCGCCGAGGCCGCCGATGCGGCCTCCGTGGGCTACGCCCTGGCCTACCCAGGCGCCATCCTGGGCATCATCCTGACCATGGTGCTGATACGCCGCCTGTTCAGGGCGCAAACCGAGCGGGACCTGGTGGACGTGCACGCCGACAAAGCAGCGGCGCCGCTGACCCACGCCAGCATAACGGTGGAGAACAGGAATCTCGAGGGTCTCCGGATCCGGGATATCCCGGCCATAGCCGAGCTGGGCGTAGTGGTGTCGCGCGTCTACCACGGAGGGCAGCTCGGCGTCGCCCACGACGACACGGTCGTGCACGCCGGCGACGGCCTGCTGGCCGTGGGCCTGGAAGAGAACCTTAAAAAATTCACGCTGGTCGTTGGCTCGAAGAGCGAGACCGACCTGAAGAAGCTTCCCAGCCGTATCCTGCACTCCCGCGTCATTGTCACGCACAAGGAAGTCATCGGCAAGACGCTGGACGAACTTAACCTTGAGTCCCAATACGACGTGGTCGCCACCAGGGTGGCCCGCGCCGACGTGGAGTTTTTGGTCTCCGATTCTTACACCCTGCAGTTCGCCGACAACCTGGTGATAGTGGGCGAGGCCGACGCCGTGGCCAAGGCTGCCGCCCTGCTGGGCAACTCCCCCAAGGACCTCAACCACCCGCAGCTTATCCCGGCCTTCATCGGCATCGCGGCGGGCGTGCTGCTGGGTTCCATCCCGCTGGCGCTGCCGGGCCTGTCGGCCCCTGTCAAGCTGGGGCTCGCCGGCGGGCCGCTGATCATGGCCATACTATTGAGCTATGTCCAGCACATCGGCCCGCTGAACTGGTACCTGCCCCCGGCCGGCAACCTGATGCTGCGAGAGCTGGGCATCACGCTGTTCCTCGCTTGCGTGGGGCTCAAGGCGGGCGGCCGCTTCTTTGAGACGCTGCTCAACGGCAGCGGCGGGCTTATCGTGCTGCTGTCCTTCCTGATCACGGTGACGCCGATCATGGTCATCGGCATTTTCGCCAAGGCCAGGCTGAAGCTGAACTACATGTCGCTGTGCGGCGCGCTGGCCGGCTCCATGACCGATCCCCCCGCGCTGGCCTTCGCCAACGCCATGAGCCCGTCGAACCAGTCCGCGATGTCCTACGCCACGGTCTACCCGCTGGTTATGATCCTGCGCGTGATCTCGGCCCAGGTGATGGTGCTGCTCTTCCTGAAATGACGGTCATTATCGCCAACCTCGCCCTGGTCCTGGCGGCCGGCTGGCTGTTCAGGCGCTTCGGCGTGGTGCAGGAAGGCGCCGAGAAGGCCTTCAACCAGTATCTCTACTACCTGGCCCTGCCCGCCCTTATCATCCTGCGCATCGCCGAGACGCCGCTGGCGGGGCTGGGCTGGCGCTTCCTGGCGGCCAATACGCTGCCTCTGGCCGGCGTGATGCTGGCGGCCTGGGGGCTCTGGAGGGCCGGCAGGATAGACTGGCGGCTGGCGCGGCTGCTCATCATCGTCTCGGTCCTCGGTAATACCATTTATCTCGGTTTCCCGGTAGCGTCGATGCGGCTGGGAGAGGAAGCCATCGGCTACGCCGCGCTGGCCTCGTCGGTGCAGAACATCTTCATCTTCACTTTCGGCTTCCTGCTGATGACCTCCGTCTGCGAGCGCGACTGCCCGCCGGCGCGCTTCGCGCGGCTGATAGGCGGCAACGTTGTGCTGTGGGCCTCGGTGGCGGGGCTGCTGCTGTCGGTCTCGGGGCTGCGGCTGCCGGAACTGCTGACCCGGGTACTTTCGGATATCGGCAGGACCACGCTGCCGCTGTCGCTATTCACACTGGGCGTGGGGCTGTACGGCAAGCGGGTAGCGCATAACCTGCGGCGCATCGCGCTGGTGAGCGCCCTCAAGCTGCTGGCGCTGCCGCTGTTCTCGCTGCTGGCGGCCAAGGCCTTCGGCTATACGGGGTTCGTGTCCAAAGTGACCTTCCTGCAACTGGCCATGCCGGTGGCGGTGATGAACTACATCGTTGCCAAAGAGTTCGATTTCGACGAGGACCTCGTCGGGCAGAGCATCCTCCTCTCGACGCTGGCCTTCTTCCCCCTCCTCTACCTCTACGACCTGGCCCTCACGGCCTTCCTGTAACCTCCGTTTTTTCCTGCTATTTGCGGCCTGCCGCGAGATGCCCAATCGGGTGACGGGCGGGGAGGGGCCCCTGGCTCCTGGGCAGAGGGAAACCGTTGCGCGGTTTCCCCCCGCCTTTGGGAATTTAAGGCGGGGCCCCCTTCCCCAAAGTCGCCAGGAACCCCTCCCCGCCCGTCCCCTCCGTATGCTTGTCAGTACTACCCCAAGCGAGCCACCAGCGGAGACCGCAGGGGGTAGGGTTAGCAAAACCCTCATGAGCCCGAGGCTTGCGTAGCGCCGAGGGCGAATGCGGAGCGAGGCCACGGTGTGGCCGAGCGCGTTTTGCGTTCCTACCCCCTGCGGTAGGCCGCCAAACCACGAGCGTCCTTACCGGGTTGGCTCTCTGTAATGATTTAAGACAGGTACTCGTCGATGATCCACTTGGTGAAGGGGAAGCTGCCGGTGAAGGCGGGGCTGACGGCGTTGAGGATGTGGGTGCTCTGCTTGTCGCCCTCGATCACGAAGTCCTGCACCAGCTCCAACGTCTCCTTGTTGAGCAGCTGGGCGCGGATGCCGGGGCGGGTCCAGTCGGTAAAGCCGGCCGCGTCCATGTCCTTGACCAGGCGGCGGCCGAGCCCGACGAAGAAGGGCTTGTAATACTTGCGCATCTCCTCGAAGGCGAGGCCGCGGAAGCCGAAGGCGTCGAGCAGGAACAGCTGCGCCTCGCGCGACAGCACTTCGGCCAGTTCCCCGGCCCTGAAGTTCTGCAGCCCTTCGTAATTTTCGCGCCAGAAAGCGGGGATGGCCGTAGGGCCTATCTTAACGTGATTATCCGCGGTTACCGTGTAATGAACGCCGAGGAAGGGGTTCTTAAGGTTCGGGACCGGGTAGACGTTAGTCTTCACCGGCATGGCGCCGCCGGAGTATTTCAGATAGATGCCCTTGAAAGGGATGATGGTATAGTTTTTGGAATACCCGAAGTCCCGGGCTATCTTGTCCGCGTAGAGGCCGGCGGCGTTAATGATGCGCCCGGCCTCTATCACGCGGCCCTTGGACGTGATTACGGTGTTGCCCTCGCCCAGCCGCGCCCCGGGGCGGGCGTAGCCCTCGGAAAACAGGAATCTGGCGCCCGCCTTCAGCAAGGTCTCCTTCAGGGAGGCGCAAACCAGCGCCGGGTCGACGGTGGCCGTAGTGGGCGAATGCAGGGCTTGGCGGAAAGTCCTGGCGTTGGGCTCTATGGCGGCCAGCTCGGCTTCGGTTATCAGCCTCACGTCCACCCCGTTGGCTTTGCCCCGGCGCTCCAGCTCGTAGAGGGCCGGCAGCTCGCCCTCGTCGGCGGCTACCACGACTTTCCCGCATTCGTTCAGCGGCAGGCCGTTCTCGCGGCAGTACCGCTTCATCGCGGCGTTGCCTTCGCGCGTGAAGCGGGCTTTCAGGGAATTGGCGGTGTAATAAAACCCGGCATGCAGCACCCCGCTGTTGCGGCCGCTGCTGTGGCGGGCCACGTCCGGCTCTTTCTCAAGCAGCACCACGCGCTTGCCCGGAAATTTCTCCAGGAGCTGCCTGGCGAGCGTCAGGCCGATGATGCCGGCCCCGACTATAAGGTAATCCGTCTTCTCAGGCCGCATCTTTGCCCCCTCCGCTCCCGCCCAGTTCCTCTTCCAGCTTGCGGCGCTCATAGATCTGCCGGTAGATCCCGTTCAGGGCCATCAGTTCGGCGTGGGTGCCCTTCTCCGCCAGGCGGCCCTCCTCCAGCACCAGGATCAGGTCCGAAGTCTCTATGGTCTTTGACCGGTGGGTGACGGCCAGGCACAGCGCGTCCGGGTGCTCCCGGCGGAAGGCCTGCCAGAAATGGTGCTCGGTCTGCGCGTCCATCGCGCTGGTGGCGTCGTCGAGCAGCAGCACGTCGGGGCCGGTCAGCAGCGCGCGGGCGATGGCCACCCGCTGCTTCTGGCCTCCGGACAGGGCGAAGCCGCGCGTGCCGACCACCGTGTCCAGGCCTTTCGGGAACTTGTGGAGCTCTTTGGCGAGCTGCGCGGTTTCCAGGGCCTTTTCCAGCATCCCCGGCGCTACACCGAAAGTGCGGTCCATCAGGATGTTGTCGCGCAGCGTGCCGCTGAAGATGGAGGCTTCCTGCGAGGTGTAACCCACGCGCTCCCGGAAAAGGCGGAGGTTCCATTCGCGGATATCGGTGCCGTTAACCAGCATCTCCCCGGCGTCGTGCTCGGCGAGGCGCAGGGCCAGCGACAGCAGGGTGGACTTGCCGCAGCCTATCCTGCCTACCACCGCCACGCGCTGGCCGCGGTCGGCCTTAAAGGTTATGTCGTGGACCAGCATGGCGTCGCCTTTGGGGCTCTTCAGGCCGGCCTTGCGGAATTCAAGCGTGGTGATATGGTCCGGCGTCGTCTTGTCTCCAAGGCCCGACTTCAGCGAGGACCGGGCGGTCAGCAGTTCGTTGACGCGGCCTATCGAGACGCCGGCGCGGTTGCCCGCCACCACGAACTGGCTGATGTCCATCAGGGGCTGCACGACCATGCCGGCGTAGAACTGGAAGGCTATCAGCTCGCCCAGCGTGGCGCGGCCGTTTATGACCATCAGGCCGCCCGCGGTGTAGAGCAGCGCTATGGAGACGAACCCCGCCTCGTGCCAGAAGTAGGAGAAGATGACCTGCAGTCTGGCGGTGGCGATCTCGGCCTCCCGCTGGGCGGCTGTCCGGGTCTTGAAGAACTCCAGCTGGGAGGGCTCCTTGGCGTTGGCCTTGATCACGCGGATGCCGGTAAAGCAGGTCTCCAGGAAGTCGAAAAGGTTGGTGATGGACTCCTGCAGTTCCTTGTACCTGCCGGTGAGGAGCCGCCCGGTCTTTATGGAGAACACCAGCACGAACGGCAGCGGCAGCAGCACGCAGAGCGAGAAAGCCGGGTTCACGTAGAACATCATGGCCACGGCCGCCGTCAGGGTGAAGCAGGCCTGCACGAAGCGGAAGACGCCAGAGCAGCCGAACCAGGAGATCTTTTCGGAAATGTCGTCGGAGAGGCGGGCCACCAGGTCGCCGGTGGTGAACTTGTGAAAGAAGTTGCGGTCCATCGCGACGACGTGGTCGAACGCGTCGCGGCGGATCTCCCATTCCAGTCTGACGTTCATCCAGGCCCTGTTGCGCTGCGCGATCAGGTTGGTTACGAAGAGCCCGAAGCCGACGCCGAGGATCAGCAGCACGTTATGGCGGAGGTAGTCCGGGTCTGGGGTGCCGCTGAGGCCGTTGACTATGTTCTTTATCAGCAGCGGGTTGTAGGCGTGCAGCGCCGCGCTGATCATGCCGAAGAGCACGATGAAGGTCATACGCACGGCGTGCCGGCGCCAGTAGGGCAACAGCCATTTGAGGGTGAAGATCATTCGCCCTCCCCGAACTGCAGGCGGTAGTATTTGGCGTAGAGCCCGCCCGCTGCGAGCAGTTCGTCGTGCGTGCCGAGCTCCCTCACTTCCCCGCCCGAGATCATCATGACCCTGTCGGCGTTCCTGACGGTGGACAGCCGGTGCGCGATGATGATGACCGTCTTATGGCGCAGCAGGTTCTTTATGGCCGTGGTGATCAGCCGCTCGGTGTGCGGGTCCATGTTCGAGGTAGCCTCGTCAAGCACCAGCACTTCCTGGTCCAGCACCATCGCGCGTGCCAGCGAGATCACCTGCTTCTCGCCGATGGAGAGGTTGGCGCCCTTTTCCTTGACTACCTTGTCGAGCGGGTGCTTTTTGAAGAAGGCTTCTATGCCCATCAGCCGGATGGCGTCGTGCACGCGGCTGTCGGGGATTGAGGCGTCCATCAGCTTCAGGTTGTCCATCACCGTGCCGGGGAACAGGTAAATGTCCTGCTGCACCAGGCCTATGGCCGCGCGCAGGGAGCCCAGGCTCAGCTTGCGGATGTCGGTGCCGTCGATCTCGATATGGCCCTTCTGGAAGTCGTAGAAGCGGAAGAGCAGGCTGGTAACCGTGGTCTTGCCGCCGCCGGTCTCGCCGAGAATGGCCAGGCTTTTGCCGCGCGGGAGCGTGAAAGAGACGTCCTTGAGCACCCAGCCCGCGTCCTCCTTGTAGCGCATCCAGACGTTGCGGAAGTCTATGGAGTCGCGGACGCTGGTCAGGTAATGGGGCCGGTCAGGTTCGGTCAGGGTCGGCCTGAGCTCGAGCAGCTTCGATATCCGGTGCCCTGCCGAGAAAGAGCGCTGGATGATGCTCAGGTGCTCGGAGAAGCGGAAGATGGGCTCGAAGAGGTTGCCGAGGTACATGACGAACAGCAGGATGACGCCCACCGTCATTTTGCCGCCCAGCACCATCCCCCCGCCGTAGTGGAAGACGGCCGCCGTGGCCGCCGGGTGCAGGAACACTATGCTGAGGAAGAAGACCACCGTGTAGATTTCGACGTTGATCTCAGCGGTGAATTTCTTCTGGTTCAGCGCCTCCATCTTGGCTGAGGCGTCCGCTTCCCGGCTGAAGGCCTGGAGCACGGAGATGCCGTTGAGCTGCTCGGTCAGGAAGCCGGGGATCTCCGCCGCTATCTTGCGGACCCTGACGAACATGGGGGAGGTCACCTTCACGAAGATCCAGCCGAGGAGCGCCAGCACCGGGAACATCGGGATCAGCATCAGCGTCAGCTTCAGGTTAAAGAAAGCCATCACGCAGAAGACCACCGCGAACATCAGGACGTCGTTGACGATGGTGATGACGGTGTTGGTGAAGAGGGCGTAAAGCGTGCTGGTGTCGGACTGCACGCGCGCATTAAGGCGGCCGACCGGAGTGGAGGAGTAGAACTCCAGGTCCAGCGACAGGATGTGGGCGAGGATGCGCTGCTTCAGGTCCACCATCAGGTCCTGCCCGGCCCGGGCCAGCTGCAGTACCTGGAGGTAGTTGAAGTAGAGGAACAGCAGGGTCGTGAGGATATAGACCGCGGCGGCCAGCAGCAGCGCCCTCGGGTCCTTGGCCGGGAGCGCCGTGTCTATCACGTATTTAACTATATACGGGATAAAGAGGTTCAGCAGCGTGGCCGTGGTCATGTAGACGAAAGCGAGGAAGAACGGCCGCTTCCGCGTCTTTATGAGGCCGTAGAGAAGGCGGAAGGTCGCCTTGTAGTTGATCTTTTCTTTCGGGTCCTGCCCGTCGTCGCCGAGCTCGTGGTGCATTTGGTGTGCCTATATTCTATAAAATAGTTCACTTCCTCTGCTTGGGGCGGAGCAATTCCCGTGCCAATAGCCGGCCGGAGCGCTCTTCCCCCCTGGCAAAAAAAGGCCCGGGCTTGCGGCCCGGGCCCCTTCGGCGTACCGTGCGGTTAGCCTTTTATCTCTGCGCCGCGCTTCAGGGCCTTCACGTTGAGCTCTATGACTTCGGGCTTGAGCTTCTTGTAGACCTTGGGCAGGGCCTTGGCGATGCCGTCGATGGTGACGGCGCCGGTAGCCTGGGCGAAGGCGCCCATGGCCACCATGTTCATCACCTTCGGGTTGCCCAGCTCGGAGGCTATCTCGTTGCAGGGCACGTTGAGGATCTTTATGTCCGTGCGGGTGGGTTTGGAGTTCACCAGCGAGGTGTTGATGATCAGCAGCCCGCCCGGCTTCACCATCGGCTCGAACTTGGCCAGCGAGGGCTCGTTGAGCACGATGACGGTATCGGGTTGCAGCACGATCGGGGTGGTTACCTCTTCGGAGGCGACTACCACCGAGCAGTTGGCGGTGCCGCCGCGCATCTCTGCGCCGTAGGCCGGGAAGAAGCTGACTTCCCTGCCCTCCATCATGCCGGCCTGCGCCAGCAGGTAGCCGGCGGAGATCACGCCCTGGCCGCCGAATCCGGATATCCTTATGCCTTGGTACATGGTAATCTCCTTAATCCCTTTTCAGGTCTTTGTACACGCCCAGCGGGTACACGGGCAGCATGCCTTCGGCGACGAACTTGGTCGCTTCCGAAGGGTTGTCCAGGCGGGTGCCCCAGTTGGTCGGGCACATCGAGAGGATCTCCACCATCGAGAAGCCCTTGCCGTCTATCTGGTTCTGGAAGGCCTTCTTGATGGCGCTCTTGGTCTTCAGCACTCCGGGGGCGGTGTGCACCGTGGTGCGCTCCAGGTAAGTGGCGCCGTCGACGGTGGCGAGCATCTCGCACATCTTGATGGGGTAGCCCGCCTGCTTGGCGGTGCGGCCGTCCACGCAGGTGGTGGCCTTCTGGCCCATCAGCGTGGTCGGGGCCATCTGGCCGCCGGTCATGCCGTAGATCGCGTTGTTCACGAAGATCACCGTGATGTTCTCCGAGCGGATGGCCGCGTGCACGATCTCGCCCATGCCGATAGAGGCCAGGTCGCCGTCGCCCTGGTAGGAGAACACTATGGAGTCCGGCTTGGAGCGCTTGATGCCGGTGGCTTCCGCGGGGCCGCGGCCGTGCGGGCCCTGGATCATGTCGCAGTTGAAGTAGGTGTCGGCGAACACCGCGCAGCCAACCGGGGCCACGCCGATGGTCCTGTTGCGGATGCCCAGCTCGTCCATCACTTCGGCCACCAGGCGGTGGATGATGCCGTGCCCGCAGCCGGGGCAGTAGTGCATCTTCACGTCAAGCAGGGATTCGGGTTTCTTATTTAGCAGCTGCATATTCTTTCGCCCCCTTTTTCACGATCTTTTCGATCACTTTGCAGACGTCCTCGGCGTTGATGACCGAGGCGCCGGGCTTGGCATACAGGTGCACTTCGGAGCGGCCGTTCAGGGCCAGCTGCACGTCCTCGACCATCTGGCCGAGGCTCATCTCTACGGCGATGAAGTGCTTGATGCGCTTGGACAGTTCCACGAGGCGGGCCTTAGGGAAGGGCCACAGCGTGATCGGGCGGAACAGGCCGACCTTGAGGCCCCGCTCGCGCGCCAGCTTCATGGCGGCCACTGAGACGCGCGCGGAGATGCCGTACGCCACGACGGCGATCTCGGCGTCCTCCAGCAGCTTCTCTTCGTACATCGTCTCGTTAAGCTCGATCTGCTTGTAGCGCTGCACGCGCTCGTTGACCATGATCTCCACGCCGCCCTCTTTGAGGTCGTAAGATTTCACGATGCGCTTGGCGCGGCCGTTGTTGAGGCCCAGGGCCCAGGCGGGTTCGGTGAGGGTCTTGGGATCCACTTCGGGGGTCTTGAACTCCACGGGCTCCATCATCTGGCCCAGGATGCCGTCGGCCAGCACCATCGACGGTATCCGGTACTTGAAGGAGACCTCGTAGCACTTGTGCGGGAAGTTGGCCAGTTCGGTGACGCTGTTGGGCGCCATCACGAAGACCCGGTAGTCTCCGTGGCCGCCGCCGCGGGTGGCCTGCCAGTAGTCGCCCTGGGCGCCGGCGATGTTGCCGAGGCCGGGGCCGCCGCGCATGATGTTGCCGATGAGGATCGGCAGGTCGGCGCCGGCGGCGTAAGAGATGCCTTCCTGCTTGAGGCTGATGCCGGGGCTGGAGGAGGAGGTCATGCAGCGCACGCCGGTGGCGCCCGCGCCGTAGACCATGTTTATGGCGGAGACTTCCGACTCCGCCTGCACGAACGCGCCGCCTACCTGAGGCAGGCGCCAGGACATGTATTCGGGGACCTCGTTCTGCGGGGTGATGGGGTAACCGGCGAAGAAGCGGCAGCCGGCGCGGATGGCGCCTTCGCTGAGGGCTTCATTGCCTTTCATCAGTTTCTTTTCGGCCATGATAAGCTCCTTATTTATAAACCCTGATAGCGAGGTCGGGACAGATGCGCGCGCAGCTCTGGCAGGCGATGCAGCAGCCCTCTTTCGAGTCCAGGGCCGGATAGTAGCCGGACTTGGAGAATTTGTCGGATTTTTCGATGCACTTTTTCGGGCAGACCTGTATGCACAGGTAGCAGCCCTTGCATTTGTCCACGTCAACTTCCATCTTCGGCATAGAACCTCCGGTTTGTTGTCTGCGGCGCGGCTGGCGTGGCTCGGCGGGAGAGACTGCTGTCGAACTGCCTGGTGTCGCGCGTGGTGTTAAGATCCTGTATAAAAAGTATAACAAAAAAAACCGGGCAAGCATACCCGGTTTTTCAGCGGCTTGACCGCGGTCAGTCCTCCGGTTTCCCCCTGGCGGCCAGCGCTTCCGCGTAGAAAGCTTTCAGCTTCGCGTTCATGCTGTCGGCGCCGAAGCGCGCAAAGCCGGTCTCGTCGGCGGCGAGGGTCCACGCCTTGGCCGCGGCGCCCATTCGCTCGCGCAGGGCTTTATCCATTACCAGCCGCTCCAGGGCGCCGGCCAGCGCTTCAGGGTCCGCCGGCGGCACGGCGAAGCCGGTTTCCCCCTCCTTTATGACGTCCGGCAGGCCGCAGACTCGGGTTACTACCGCCGGCACGCCGAGCGCCTGCGCCTCGAGCGGCGCGCGCCCCATGGCTTCGTTGAGCGAGGGCTGCGCATAAATATCCAACGCGGCCATTAAGGCCGCGGCGTCGGCGCGGAATCCGGTGAAGATAAGATCGTCCCCCAGCCCGAGGCCGCCGGCGAGGCCGCGCAGTCCGGCCTCCAGCGCGCCGCCGCCGATAACCACGAACTTCAGCTTGAGGCCCGGCCTGCGGCGCTTCAGGATCGCGGCCGCCTTGATGAAGTATTCCACGCCTTTGACCGGCTCCAGTCTTGCCACCGTGCCGACGGCTATTTCATCTTCTGCGACGCCCAGCGTCCGCTTATGCGCCGGCACTGCGGGCGGCCTGAGGTCCACGCCGCTGTGTACGACGCGCCATCTGCGGGGGGCGCCGATGCCGGCCGCGGAGGTTTCACGCAGCTCCCCCGGCGTGAGGGCTATGAGGTAGTCCGTAAAAAGGGCCAGGATGCGTTCGACAGTTTTAAATAGAAAGGTCCGCAGCGGCCCGTAATAGCCGTAGAGCAGGTGGCCGTGGGGAGTGTGGATGACTATCGCTTTGCGCTTCTTGCCGAAGCCGGCCAGGGCCGCGGCCAGCCGGCCGAGCGCCCCGGCCTTGGAGGTGTGCGTGTGTATTATATCCGGCTCCAGGCGGGAGAGTTCCCGCCTGAGCTCAAGGAGCGCCGAAAAGTCCCGGAACAGGTCGACCTCGCGCTGGAGACCCTTCACTTCTATATAGTTCACCGCCGGGGTAAGCTTCAGGAGGGCCGCTGCGTCACGGTGCGGTCCGGCTATGAGCACGACGTCGTACTCGGCCGCCTGTGCGGCGCAGGAGTCCAGGGTATTGCGGCTCGACCCACCCGCCTCCAGGCGGGTGATGATGTGGACTACTACGGGCTTAGCCATGGCGCTGCCCCTTTGCCGCGGCCTGGGCCGCGCCCAAACAGGCGCAGAAGATGAAGATGGCGCCGGAGAGGTACAGCCACAGCAACAGGGCCATCAGGCCGCCGAAAGCCCCGTAGACCGCGTTCAGCGCGGCGAAATGGGTGAGGTACAGCACGAACAGGCTCTGCGCCAGGTACAGCAGCAGCGAGGCGCACAGGGCGGAAAACCAGACCTCGGAATACGTGGTGCGGCGGTGCGGGGCCAGCTTGTAGAAGAACATCAGGCTCAGGAAAAGGGCCAGCCAGGGCACGAAGTACAGCGCCAGCTTATGGGCTGCCGGCAGGATGTACCGGGAGTGGAGCGCGCCGGCAGCCAGTTTGGCCAGCATCGGTATGCCCAGACCCGCCACTACCGAAAGCGTTACCACGCCCAGGAGCGCCAGGCTCTTGAGGGGCATCTTCCACCAGCGGCTGCCGGCGGTATCCCAAGCACGGTTAGCGGCCTGTATCAGCGTGGTAAAGAACTGGGCGGACAGCCAGACCAGCATCAGCAGCGCCACCGAACCGGCCCGGCCGCGGGCCTTGATCACGCGTGCCACCGCCTCGAAGACATAGTCGCGCACGTCGGAACTGGCCGGGATAAAGCCTTCCGCGTAGGTTATTATCATCGCCGCGGCGTCCCCCTTATCCATGAAGAACGAGGCGGCTGTGACGAAGAGGATGATGGCCGGGAACAGGGCGAACAGGGCGCTGTAGGAGAAGGCGGCGGCCCGCTGGCCGCCGTCGATCCTGTTGAACTTCTGTGCGGCCAGGGCAAGCGTGCCCCAGGCGCCGCTGGCGCGGTTCTTGAGTCTCTCGTGCATGTGTCTGGCCGGCGGTGGCCCCTCCCCGCCGGCGCTGTCCCTTAAAGCCCCTTCTTTACTTCTGCCAGCGACTCGGCTATCATGTCGGCGGCGTAGCCCAGGTCCTTCGCGGAATGCCGGTAGGCCACGTAGCCGTGGTGATAGGGCTGCAGGAACACCTTGCGGCGGATCAGCTCGGTGTAGAACTTAACGCGGTTCTTCTTGTACGCGCCGGTCTCGTCTTTGTCGAAGGTGATATAGGGCATCCACGGCTCGCCGGTGAACTTGACGGCCAGGCCGCTGGCCTTCACGTGTTTGCGGACCTTGTTGCAGAAGGCCTGGCCGCGCTTGGCGATGACCTCGAGCATGTTGTCGCGCTCGAGCAGCTCTATGGTCTTGAGCGAAGCCACCATGGGCAGCGTGTTATTGAAGTAGGTGGACGAGACGAAGGCCTTGCTGACCAAGACGTCCATGATGTCTTTGCGGCCGGCCACCATGCTGATCTCGTAGCCGTTCGCCATGGCCTTGCCGAACACGCTCATGTGCGGCGTCACGCCGAAGAGCTTCTGCGCGCCGCCCAGGCTCACGCGGAAGCCGGTGCGGATCTCGTCGAAGCAGAGCACGGCGCCGTACTGCTCGGCGAGCTTTTTGCAGCCCTCGAGGAAGCCTGGCTTGGGCATTTCCACCTCGTGGGCGTTCGGGTGCCCGAGCGGGGTCATTATGATGCAGGCCACGCTGTCGCCGTGGGCCTTCATCAGGTCTTCGAGCTGTTGCAGGTTGTTGTACTCGAACTCGAGCACGTCCTCGTAGCTCTTGGGCAGCACGCCGCCCTTGTTCTCCACGCACCAGTCGGCCCAGCCGTGGTAGCCGCAGCGGATGGTCTTGGCCTTGCCGGTGAAGGCGCGGGCTATGCGCCCGGCCAGTGTGGTGGAGTCGGAACCGGTCTTGGTGAATACTACTTTCTCGGCGGAAGGCACCAGCGAGATGACTTTCTTAGCCAGGGTGTTCTGTACTTCCTGCACGATGGACATGCAGAAGCCCTTATTCTTGATCTGGTCAATGACGGCCTTGTCTATCTCCTTCTCGCGGTGGCCTATGATGATGGGGCCGTAGGCGCAGAGCATGTCTATGTACTCGTTGCCGTCCGCGTCGGTGACCTTGCCGCCCTTGGCGGAGTCGAAGAAGATGGGGTATTCGCCCGGGACGAAGTTGTACGGGCGGCGGATGCCCATCATGCCGCCGGGAATCAGCTCCTGCGCTTCTTTGTAGAGCCTGTCGGAATTGTCGAGTTTGAGATGTTCAGCCATGGTATTCTCCTTATTTCCTGCTCGTCATGCGCTCGTAAAGTTTCTTGACCACGAAGGTGGCCACGTGCTCGGCGTAGGTGCCCGAGCCGAAGCCCGCGTCGTAGCCCAGCTCCTTGGCCAGCTTGTTGTTGACGCGCGGGCCGCCCATCACCAGCAGGAGCTTGCCGCGCACCTTCTCCGCCTCGGCCAGCTCTATGAGTTCGGTGAGGTTCTTGATGTGCACGTCCTTCTGCGTAACGATCTGCGACACCAGCACGGCGTCTGCCTTAAGTTCCTTCGCCTTGGCGAGGATCTTCTCGTTGGGCACCTGGGAACCCATGTTCAGAGCCTCTATCATGGGGTAGCGCTCCAGGCCGAAGTGGTGGTTGTAGCCCTTCATGTTCATGATGGCGTCTATGCCCACGGTGTGGGCGTCGGTGCCGGTGCAGGCGCCGACGATGACCAGCTTGCGCTTGAAGTGGGTCTTGATGAAGTCGTTGACCTCGTCCATGGACATGTATTTGTCCACGGCCTCGGCGTATTCCACCTTGTCGTAGTCCAGGGAGATGTCGGTCTTGCCGTAGGCCACGAAGAAGGTGAAGTCCTCGGAGAGGGCGGCCGCGTGCACCACGTCCACCTTCTTGAAGCCCAGCTTCTGCACGTACTGCCTGGCGGCCTCCTTGGCGCGGCCCGAGTTCTTGACCGGGAGCGTGAAGGAGAGCTGCACCGCGCCGTCGTCCGAAGTGTCGCCGTAAGGTTTAATGAACATAGCGGTCTCCTTATTTCCCCACCTTGAGCTTTTTCTTGAGGTATGCCTCGGCCGGGTTGTAGTAGCCGGGGGCCTTCTCGTAGACGCCGTCGAGGCCCTTGCCGCCGTCGCGCGGGCGCTTGATCTCGGCGAACATGCCGGTCTCGATGGCGGTGAACAGGCCGCGCTTTTTGACCTCGCCCAGCATCTCGATGGTCTCGTCGAGTACCAGCTGGGCGCGCTTCTGGATGACGCCGCCCTTCTTGAACTCGATCTCGTCGGCGAAGCCCTCCATGGTATTATGCACGTACAGCGCGTTGTCTATGGCCAGGGCGCGGTCCTGGAGGTACGGCGTGTGGATGGCCTCCGTCAGCATGCCGAGCAGGTGGATGCCCTGCCCGGTGGCCTTGCTGACGAAGTTGAACAGCGTGTTCATTGCGTAGCCCTTGAAGATGTCTCCCGTCATGAACTTCGTCGGGGGCATGTACTTGAGCGGGTGCTCCGGGAAGATCTCCCGCGCCATCAGCGCCTGCGCGTATTCGTAGAGGAAGCCGTTCTTGAGGTCCGGGTTCATCTCAAAGGCGTGGCCGAGGCCCATCAGGCGGTTGGGCATGCCGGCGCAGGCGGCGAAGCGCTCGTTGAGGAACTGGCTCGCGAGCACGGTGTGCGCCTTCTCCACGGCGTCGGACGTGGTCAGGTAGTTGTCCTCACCGGTATTGATGATGATGTCCGCCGCGGTGTTGATCATGCGGCTGAAGAACTGGTCCGTGAAGGTGCGGTACATGTTGATGTCGCGGAACAGGATGCCGTACATGGAATCGTTGAGCATCATGTCCAGGCGCTCCAGCGCGCCCATGGCGGCGATCTCGGGCATGCAGAGCCCGGAGCAGTAGTTGACCAGCTTTATGTAGCGCCCCTCTTTCTCAACCACCTCGTCGAGCGCGGCGCGCATGATGCGGAAATTCTCCTGCGTGGCGTAGGTGCCGCCGAAGCCTTCCGTGGTGGCGCCGTAGGGCACGTAGTCCAGCAGGCTCTGGCCGGTGGTGCGGATGACGGCGATGATGTCGGCACCCCGCAGGGCGGCCGCCTGGGCCTGCTTAACGTCCTCGTAAATATTGCCGGTGGCCACGATGACGTAGATCTGCGGGGACTTGAACTTGTCCTTGTAAGCTTTCAGCTTGGCGTTGCGGTGGGCCACGTTGCCGGCTATGCGGGCGTCGAGGCCTTTGACAAGTTCGTCGGCCTTCTTCTGCACTCGTTTCTGGTCGGTGAAGGGGATCTCGCAGATGTTAAGCCCCTTCTCTATCTCCTTGTTGAGCGCGGCCGGGGTTTTGTCCAGCTTTACCAGAGCGTTGAGGTAGAAGGAGGCCGCGCCGCCGGAAAGCTTGTCGCCGCACTGGGCGGCTATGAGGTTAGGGACCGGTACGCCGTCGGCGTTTGCGCCGTCGGCGCCCAGCAGGCGCAGCGTGGCGCGTTCTACCGTAACGGTCGTATGCGCGCCTATGTATTCCTGCACGGGCGCCGTTATCTCGGCGGCCAGTTCGCGCGCCGCTTCTATCTTCGGCCTGGAAAGGCCCAGCTTGCTTTTCACCGGTGTCATTTGGTCTCCTCCATGAATTCCCTGGCCCGCCGGACGATGCTCTTGGCCACGCCCAGGATGCCCGCGATCTTGATGGCGTCGCGGGCCTCTTCGCCCTCTGCGCCTTCAAGCAGCTCGTAGCGCATGAACCTGTTGATCATCTTCAGTTTCTCGTCCAGACCGCAGGCGCCACGGCCCGAAAAATAGTCGTTGAAGGCCGCGGTGTCAAAGCCGCGCATCTTGAAGGCGGCGGCGGACTTGCCAGTCTTCAGGCCGGAAAAATGGGTGGCCAGGAAGGCGGCGGCCGCCGGGTTGGCGCCCAGGTCCTCCAGGATGGCGCCCAGCAGCGCCGCGGCCTCCTCAGAATTGGTGGTGCGGGCGAACTCGTCCATCAGCAGCAGCAGGCTGCCGCTTTTCAGGCGCGCGTGCGCGTTCACGAAATCGTTCATCTCCAGGCCGAAGCTGCTCAGCCCCCCCGCCGTCTCCATCTCGGCGCCGCCTATGAAGGCCGCCCCGTCGAAGACGCAGGTCTCGAAGGCGGCCGCTGGCACGAAGAAGCCGCTCTGCGCCAGCAGCTGCGCGAAAGCCAGGGTCTTGAGCGCCACTGTCTTGCCGCCCATGTTGGAGCCGTAGATCACGTTGACGCGGCGGCTGAAAGCGGCCGTCAGCGGGGTGTACTTCAGCCCGGCGGCGCAGAGCCGCTCTTCGAGCGGCAGGAAACGGACTTTCTCCAGCCTGATGGGCGCCGGGCACTTCTTGAGCGCCGGCCGCACCAGCTTCAGCTCGGAGGCCAGCCTGGCGCGCTCCGCCGCAACGTCGAGCTTCTGCAGCGCCGCCGCGTAGGCTTCGAAATTCTTCTTCTCCGCGAGGACGGCCCCGGCCAGTTTCTTGATGGCGGCGGCCTCCAGCTCGGCCTCGCGGCCGCGCCGGCGGTCGCGCTCGGCCGCTACCTCCATGTAGTCCTGCCCGTAGACCGGCTTCACCGTGACGCGCGTGCCGTCGAACGGCTCGGCGAAAAGGTCCTGGGCGCCGCTCAGCCGGGCGGCGGCCTTCTCGTCCACCACCAGGAAATCCCGCTCGCTGAAATCCAGGCCCCAGCGCTCGCGCAGGGTCTTCAGGCGCCTCTCGCGCAGTCCTTTGAGGGCCTTGTCGCAGGCGGCTATGGCGGCGCGCTCTCCGGCGAGCTCTTCGGAGTAGGCGCCGGAAATGTGGAAGGCCTCGCCGGCGCCCCCCTTGTTAAGGAGGGCCAGCAGCGCGGCGGACTCCCACCTGGCGCCGAACTTCGCGCGCAGGGCGGCGGGCAGCAGCTTGAAGATCTCCGCCGTGTTGAAAAGGAATTTCCGGGCCAGGAACAGCCCGGCCGCGCTCCCCAGCGCTTCAGGGGTGAGGTCCGCGGCGGGCAGGCTGCGCAGGTGGAAGCGCAGCTTGTCGGCCTTGTGGCGGCTGGCGTCCAGGAAAGCGCCGGCGGCTTCGGCCAGGTCATACTCGGTTTTCAGCTCCGCCGCCGAGGCATAGAAGCGGCGGGCTTCCCTGGCCAGGCGGCCATAGGGGGTCAGCGGCCTGAACAGCGCGTAAAAGGTCTCAAATTCGGCGAACGCTCTGAATTTTTCCATCAGCGGGTCACTTCGTAAGGGTTGTAGATTATCCTGTCGGCCAGCCCGGGGCTGGCCAGCTTTTTCTCGAAATCCGCGCGGTTTACATTGACCAGGTTGACGACGAAGGCCGCCAGGTCCGGCTTGGCCCCGAAGCGCAGTTCGAAGCGGGCCCGGAGGTCGACCCACTGCTGCCAGCCCAGGAACACCTTGGTAAAATCCTCTATGACCAGCGTGCCGCGCTTCACTTCCCTGCCCGGTATCCGGCCCTGAGTCAGCGCGCCGTCGATAATAATGACCGGCTCCGGCAGCTTTTCCCCGGCCCGGCACAGCGGCACGCCGCAGGCAGCCCAGACCAGCTTGAGCGCGGCCGCCGCGGAGTCCAGGTTGTCGGGTTCTACGCGGGCGACGTAGACGAAGGCGGCCTTGCCGATCGCCGCGGCCTGGGTGATCCGGTCCACCGCGCCGTCCACGAAGACTGTGCCTGCGCCGTGGCGGCGCATGTCGGCCAGGATCTCTCCCAACTGTTCATTGTTCTCGGGGCCGGAGATCTCCGCCCGGCCTGCGCGAAGCGCTCGCACCAGCACCGGGCGGCCTATCGCCGTGCGGAACGGATAGACGTTGAGTATCTCGTAATGCAGGTCCGCGTGCGCGAGCGCGGTTTCCGCGCAGAGCAGCAGGTCGCCTTTCTCCGCGCGGACCTGCGGCTTGGGGCTGCCGAACACCAGGTCCTGGCTCTCGCCGTCCACTCCCACGCTCAGGGTTCCCAGCGGCCCGCTGCCGCGCAGGCGGTTCAGGGCATAGTTCAGGAACGTCGTCTTGCCGGCGTTCTTTTTTGAACCGACTATAAAGACGGTCCTGTCCCTGAGGCCCTTGATGAAGTCCATTCCGGCCGCTTACTTCCTGTGTCTGCGCGTGCGCATCAGGTTGGCCGGCTCCAGCGTCAGCTTGCCGCCGTTGAGCAGCTTGGCCACTCCGTCTATGGGTTTATAGTGGTCGTCGCCGCAGTACCAGCAGTTCTCGTGCGACGCCACGTAGCCCTCGGGCTCGGTGTAGGTGGTCACCACGCCCTCGTAGTTTCGCAGCACCACGCGCTTGTCCGACATCGAGATCAGGTAGTTGGGCATCACGGGCGTCTTGCCTCCGCCGCCGGGGGCGTCGACGACGAAGGTCGGGACCGCCATGCCGGAGGTATGGCCGCGCAGGTTCTCCACTATCTCTATACCCTTGGACACCGAGGTGCGGAAGTGGCTGATGCCGACCGAGAGGTCGCACTGGTAGATGTAATACGGCTTCACGCGCGCCATCAGCAGCTCGTGGACGAGCTTCTTCATCGTCTGGGGGCAGTCGTTAACGCCCTTGAGCAGCACGCTCTGGTTCCCGAGCGGGATACCCGCGTCGGCGAGTTTCCGGCAGGCTTCCCGCGCTTCGGCGGTCAGTTCCTTGGGGTGGTTGAAATGCGTATTGACGTAGATCGGGTGGTACTTCTTCAGCATGTTCACCAGCTTGTCGGTGATTCGCATCGGCATCACCACCGGCGTGCGGGTGCCCAGGCGGATGATCTCCACGTGGTCAATGGCGCGGATCTTCTTTATGATGCCTTCCAGCATCTCGTCGGTCAGCACCAGCGGGTCGCCGCCGGAGATCAGCACGTCGCGCACCTCGGGGGTCTTGCGGATGTATTCGATGGCCTTATCGATGTTGGCCGACGACATGTGCACGTCCTCGAAGCCCACCAGTCGGCGGCGCGTGCAGTGGCGGCAGTTCATCGAGCAGATGTTGGTGACCAGCAGCAGCACGCGGTCGGGGTAGCGGTGGGTCAGGCCGGGGACCGGGGAGTCGACGTCCTCGTGGAGCGGGTCGGAGAGGTCGGAGTCGTCGGTGGTGAGCTCCAGGCCGCGGGGGATGGCCTGCAGGCGCACCGGGCAGCCCTTGTCCTTCTTGTCCATCAGCGCTGCGTAATAGGGCGTGATGGCCATGGTGAACTTTTTCAGGCAGGCCTGCAGGTCTTTCTTCTCCTGCGGCGTGAGCACGGCCACCTTCTCCAGCGTGGGAATGTCCTTGATGACGTTCTTCAACTGCCACTGGTAGTCGTGCCAGCTGCTCTCGGGCACGTTCTTCCAGAGCGGGATCTTGTTGTAATGGACCTTGGGGTAATCGCGCATGTTGTTGTTCCTCCGGCTGTTAAGCGTAAAGTTTTTCGTAGGCCTTGCGTATCACCGGGCTTTCCCGCAGTATGTTCAGCGTGGTTTCGGCGTGGTGGCGCGTGTAGCCGTTGCCCACCAGCATCACGATGTCCTTGCCCACGCCCTCCGCGCCCAGCGCGGCTTTGGTGAAAGAGGTGGCCATGCTGAAGAAGTAGACTGTGCCCTCGTGGGCGCACATCAGGATGGAGGCCATCTCGGTATTGGGGATGTTGACGCAGTTTATCACCACGTCGGCCAGTTTCCCGCCGGTGGCCGCCAGCAGTTTGGCGTGGCAGTCCAGCGCGTCTGTGGCGTTGGCCTGGATCACGTGGTCGCAGAAGCCGAATTCTTTTACCTTGTCGCAGGCCTCTTTTGAATATTCCAGCCCCACCACTATGCCGGCCACGCCGGCTATCTTGCTGGCCTCGTAGGCGCACAGCAGGCCGGATTTGCCGCCCGCGCCTATGATGGCCACCACCTGGTTGGGCCGCACCAACTTGGCCGTCTGCGCCGGGGCGCCGGCCACGTCGAGAATGGCCAGGGCCAGCTTCTCGGGGATGTCGGTCGGGATCTTGGCGTAGATGCCGCTTTCGAAGAGGATGGCTTTGGCCTGCACGCTCACCTGTTCGGTGCCTTTCTTGAGGCCGAAGATCTTTTCTATCTTCAGCGGGGTCAGCGACAGCGAGACGAGGCTCGCGATCTTGTCGCCGGGTTTCAGGTCCGTTTTGCCTTTGAGCCCGGGGCCCACGGCCGCCACGTGGCCGAAGAACATGCCGCCGGAGCCGGTCACGGGGTTCTGCATCTTGCCGCGCTCGCCCACGATGGCCAGTATCTTGGCTTTTATTTTCTCCTCATCGCCGCCGGCCTCGGCCTTTATCTGCGTGAAGCTGGCGGAGTCGATATTGAGCGTGTCCACGTCGACGAGGAGCTCGTTGTCGTAGAGGTAGTCCATGCAGTTGTCCAGCCTGAGGGCGGGCTGGGGCAGCCCCCCCTTCGGTTCAAGCACGCGGTGCGAACCGAAGGGGTTGCCGTCCTTGCGGAGCTCGGGGGATGCGTTGGTCATGTGCTCCGGGTCGCCGCTTTACGCGTACAGCTTCTCGTAGATGTCGCGCAGCTGCTTGGATTCGCGCAGCAGGTTCAGCGTGATCTCGGCGTGGTCCTTGCAGTAGCCGTTGCCGATGATCATGTCCACGTCCTTGCCCACGCCCTCCGCGCCCAGCGCGGCCTTGGTGAACGAGGTAGCCATCGTGAAGAAGTACACTATGCCGCCGTCGCGGCACATCAGGATGGAGGCCATCTCGGTGTTGGGGATGTTGACGCAGTTGATGATCACGTCGGCCATCTTGCCGCCGGTGACCTTGTGGATGGTCTCGTAGCAGGCCAGCGCGTCGGTGGCGCTGAGCTTGAAGGACTCATGGCAGAAACCCTGCTCCTTCATCTTGGCCAGGCCGCTGTCGGAGCTGGTGATGCCGATGATCTTGCCCATGATGCCGGCGCGCTTGCGGGCCTCGTAGGCGCACAGGACGCCGGATTTGCCGGCGGCGCCGATGATGACCACGGTATTGCCGGGGCGCACCAGCTTGGCGGTCTGCGCGGGGGCTCCGGCCACGTCGAGCACGGCCAGGGCCAGAGTTTCGGGCATGTCCTTGGGGAGCTTGGCGTAGATGCCGCTCTCGAAGATGATGGCCTTGGCCACGACGTTGACCTGCTCGGTGCCGGGCTTGATGCCTATGATCTTCTCTATTTTGAGGGGCGTGAGGGAGAGGGAGACGAGGCTGGCTATCTTGTCGCCTTCTTTAAGGTCGATCTTGCCGGCCAGCTTGGGCCCTATCTTGAGCACCTTGCCGCGGAACATGCCGCCCGAGCCGGTGACGGGGTTCTGCATCTTGCCCCGCTCGCCGACGATCTTCGTGATCATGGCCTTTATCTTCTCTTCGTCGTTGTTGCACTCTTTCTTGATCTGGGTGAAGCTGGCGGAGTCTATGTTAAGGGTCTCGACCTCGAGCAGCAGCTCGTTGTCGTAGATGTAGTCCATGTTGTTATCCACGCGCTGGGCGGGCTGGGGCAGCACGCCCTTGGGTTCCAGCACGCGGTGCGAGCCGAAAGGGTTACCGTTGGCTTTGATCTCTACCTGGGTCTGTGTGGGCATTGTTTTCTCCTTGGTTTATGCTGGGTTATTTAAGCTTGAAGAGCTCTCTTACGTCGGACGGCTTGGCTATCTCCAGGCCCGCTTCCTTTGAGAAGCGCACGGCCCGCTCCACGAACTCGGCGTTGGACTTGGCCAGCCGGCCCTTGGAGTAGTAAATGTTGTCTTCGAAGCCGACGCGGATGAAGCCGCCCGCGGCGATGGCGCCGCAGATGCCGGGGATATGCGCGCGGCCTATGCCCATCACGGTGAAGTAGCTCTCCGGGGGCATCTGGTCCATCATGTAGGACAGCGTCTTGACGCTGAGACTGAGGGCGGCCGGCACCTGCATCACGAAGCCGTAATGGTAGGGCGGCTTTATCAGGCCTTCCTTGATGAGGATATGCGAGGACTGCACGTGGGAGACGTCGAAGCATTCCAGCGTGGGATGCACGCCGTGCTTGTTCATCTCGGAGGCGAACTGGCGCATGATGGGCAGGGTGTTGACGATGTACTCGTCGCCGAAGTTCACGGTGCCGCAGTCCAGCGAGGCCATGTCGGGCTTGAGCGAGACGGGGGCGATGCGCTCTTCGGGCGTCATGCCTACGGCGCCGCCGGTGGTGATCTCCACCACCACGTCGGTCTTCTTGCGGATGAGGTCTATGGCCTTCTTGAAGACCTTCAGGTCGGCGGTGGGCGTGCCGTCGTCGTGGCGGGCGTGCAGGTGGATGATGGCCGCGCCGGCCAGGCAGGCTTCGGCCGCCGCGTCGGCCAGCTCTTCCGGGGTCACCGGCAGGGCGGGCTGCTGCTGCTTGGTGGTCTCGGCGCCGGTCAGCGCGCAGGTTATTACCATTTTGTTCGCCATGATAGCTCCTTAGAAAGTTCCCAGTTTGCCGGCCACGTGCAGCGGGGCTTCAGTGGCCTTTATCACTTCTTCTACGGTGACGCCCTCGGCTATCTCCTCGAGCACCAAGCCCTTCTTGGTGACGCGGATGAAGGCCATATCGGTGACGATGAGGTCCACCTCGCCCTTGGCGGTAAGCGGCAGCGAGCACTTCTTGAGGATCTTGGGCGCGCCGTTCTTGTTGACGTGTTCCATCGCCACGATGACGTTCTTGGCGCCGGCGACGAGGTCCATGGCGCCGCCCATGCCGGGCACCATCTTGCCGGGGATCATATAGTTGGCCAGGTTGCCTTCCATGTCCACCTCCAGCGCGCCGAGTACGGTGTAGTCCACGTGGCCGCCGCGGATGATGGCGAAAGACATCGCGGAATCGAAGAACGCGCCGCCCGGCACTATGGTGACAGGCTGGCCGCCGGCGTTGACGACGCTCTGGTTGACGGCGTCCTTCGGGGCCGCGGGCCCGAGGCCGGTGAAGCCGTTCTCGGAATGCAGCAGGATAGTGCGGTCCTTGGGGATGTAATTGGCGACCATCGTGGGCATGCCGATGCCGAGGTTTACCAGCGCGCCGTCGGGCAGTTCCTGTGCTATGCGCTTGATCAGCCGCTCTCTCTTAAGTTCTTTGGGGTCCATATAGTTTCTCCCTTAGGGCTTCACCTGCACGTTCGAAGCGGGCAGGACGGCTTTCACGAGGGCGCTGACGAACACGCCGGGGATGGTGACTTTCTCGGGATCCAGTTCGCCGGGCTCCACGATCCGCTCGGCCTCCAGGATGACGTGGTCGGCGGCCATGGCCATGGCGACGGCCATGTTCTTGGTGGCGCCGGGCAGGAAGGCGTTGCCGTACTTGTCGGCGACTTCGGCCTTGATGAAGGCGAAGTCGGCGCCGAGCGGCAGTTCCAGCAGGTAGTCCCTGCCGGCTATGTTGAGCTTCTGTTTCCCCTCCTCCACGGCAGTGGCGACGCCGGTGGGTGTCAGGACGCCGCCCAGGCCCGCGCCCTTGGCGCGCATGCGCTCGGCCAGAGTGCCCTGGGGCACCAGCGTGACCTTGAGCTCGCCGGAGTTCATCTTGGCCCCGGACACGGGGTTGGTGCCGATATGCGAAGCGGTGAGGGTGGCGGCGCGGTTCTGGCAGATGATGCGGCCCACGCCCACTTCGGGGTAGGCGGTGTCGCTGGTTATGAGGTTGATGCTCTTGGTGCCCTTGTTGATGAGGGCGTCTATCAGTGTGAAGGCGTTGCCGCAGCCCATAAAGCCGGCCACCATGAGCGAGCAGCCGTCATTGATGTTCTCTACAGCCTTGTCCGCGGTGAGAATTGGTTTCATGCCTGACTCCTTTGGAATGCCGCCTGAAAACCGTATAACGAATTTTCCATATTATAACAAAATTAATATAGTATGGAGGCAAGGCCGCGCGCTGGGAGGGGCCGGCCGGGTGTTATATCTGGAGAATTATGCATAAAGTCCATATCGATCACCGGGAGTCCATGATAAAAGAGAACATGGCGCGCATCAAGCGCAAGATCCTGGTGATGAGCAATAAGGGCGGGGTAGGCAAGAGCACGGTCGCGATCAACTTCGCCGCGTTGCTGGCGGCGCGCGGCCAGCGTACCGGCCTGCTCGACATCGACATTCACGGCCCGTCCGTGGCGCGCATGGCCGGGGTCGAAGGCCGCGGGCACGCTTCGAGCGGCCAGCTGATAGAGCCGCTCCAGGCGGCGCCTAACCTCAAGCTGGTCTCGATGGGCTCCGTCATGCGGGACTGTGACGCCCCGGTGATCTGGCGCGGCCCGCTCAAGTTTTCCGTGCTCAGGCAGTTCCTATCCGACGTGAACTGGGGCGACCTGGACGCGCTGGTGATAGACGCCCCCCCCGGCACCGGCGACGAACCGCTGACCATCTGCCGGCTGATCCCCGAGCTGAGCGGCGCCGTGGTCGTGACTACCGGCCAGGCCGTAGCACTGCTGGATTCGCGCAAGGCCGTAAATTTCTTGAAGGCCGTCGGCGTGCCGGTGCTGGGCATACTGGAGAACATGACCGCTTTCGATTGCCCGCATTGCGCGAAGCAAATCGATCTGTTCAAGACCGGCGGCGGCGCGCAGGCCGCGCGGGAACTGGGCGTGCCTTTCCTGGGCTCGGTGCCTTTCGATCCGGCCATGGTTGACGCGGGGGATGCCGGCCGCTTCTACGCGGTGGAGCGCCCCGAAGCCCCGCCAGCGGCGGCCCTCGGGGCGGCGCTGGATGCGGCGTTGGGAGCGATAACGAAATGATAAAACTGCTCCTGCTGCTGTCCCTCGCGGCTCCCGCCGCCGCCCAGTTCCGCGCCTTTAACGCCGGGGAACAGCCAGAGGCGCCGGCCATTAACTTCTGCGCCTCCGGCAAGTTCGTGATCTTCGCGGGCAGCTGCATGCCGGGCGGCAAGCATAAAGATGTCATCAGCGCCAAGGCCTGCAACGACGCGGTCCAGGGCCTCTATGCCGGGCTCAGCTACCTTTATCCCAACGCTACGGTGGAATACCAGCAGTATCCCACCCCGGACGACATCGTGGAGAAGCTGATGCGCCCGCTGATACTGGGTTTCGTCTTTGTCGGAGAGGGCGACGCTAAGGGCGGCTTCGTCACCAATCCCGAGGGCCAGAAATTCTACCCGAACATGTCGGTCTGCCAGGCCGGCGGGTACGACCTCTTCGCGGGTTTTACCTCGCACAGCAAGTACTCCCCCGAAGCCCCGGCCAGGAAGGCCGACACCGCCAAGGTCATCAGCCGCCAGCAGCTGCTTTACGGCGGCGCAGGGGCTATGCCGGGCTCGTGGAGCCAGCTCTGCAAGCCGCGCCTCAGCCTGGTCTATCCCACGCGCACCTTCGCCGGGCGGGTCAAGGACGACGTCAAGAAGCTGCTGGGCGCGCTGCAGGACGAGAAACGCAAGCACGTCCTGAAGACGCTCGCCACCATCTGCGACAACTGCCCCGGCCACGTGGCGGCGGGAGACAGCCTGGCCCAGCTCTGCCCGCCCAATTCCAGCGTTTGCAAGCTGCGCAAGATCGTGCCCGGCTCCGAGGAGCTCATCCTTAAAAATTACTGCAGCGCCCTGTCGCCCATGCCGGCCCGCCAATAAACGCCGCCCCAAAGAAAAAGGGCCGCCCTTCGGCGGCTCTTTTTTTTGCGGTTGTTAATTCTTCTTCGGCAGGGGCTTGCCGGCAGGCAGACCGCGGGCAGCGCCGGTATCACAGTTCTTTTTGTTTTCCTCCCGGCGTCTAATTGGAAAGCCTCTTTATCATGTCCTCGGCGTCGGTGAAGATGCGCCCGAGGTGTTCTTCGCCGCGGAAACTCTCAGCGTAGATCTTGTAGACGTCCTCGGTGCCCGACGGCCGCGCCGCGAACCAGCCGCCCGCGGTGTTGACCTTCACGCCGCCCAGCGCTTCGTCGTTGGAGGGCGCCCTGTTCAGCACGCTCTCTATCTTTTCGCCTGCCAGTTCCTTGAAGGGAAATTTCTCCGGGGTGAGGCTCTTCAGCAGCTTCTTCATCTCCGGGGTGGCCGGGGCGTCCTGCCTGCGGTAGAACGGCTCGCCGTACTTCGCCGTCAGACCCCGGTAGAGCTGCGCCGGATCTTTGCCGGTCCTGGCGGTGATCTCCGCCGACAGCAGCGACAGGATGATGGCGTCCTTGTCCGTGCTCCACGGCCCGCCGTCGAAGCGCAGGAACGACGCCCCGGCGCTCTCCTCGCCGCCGAAGCCGAAGCTGCCGTCGAGGAGCCCGTCCACGAACCATTTGAAGCCTACCGGCACCTCGCACAGCCGGCGGCCCAGTCCGGCCGCCACGCGGTCTATCATGCTGCTCGAGACGGCCGTCTTGCCTACGGCGGCGTCGGGGCGCCAGCCAGGCCTGTTCTGGAAGAGGTACTGGATGGCCGCGGACAGGTAATGGTTGGGCGGCAGCAGGCCTGCGGGCGTCACGATGCCGTGGCGGTCGTAGTCGGTGTCGCAGCCGAAGGCCACGTCATAGCGGTCCTTCAGCCCGATGAGGCGCTGCATGGCGTAGGGCGACGACGGGTCCATGCGGATCTTGCCGTCCCAGTCGGCCGTCATGAAAGCGAAGGTCTTGTCCACCTTGTCGCTTACGATGGTGAGGTCCAGGCCGTACCGCTCGGCGATAGGGGCCCAGTAGGCCACCCCGGAGCCGCCCAGAGGGTCGACGCCTATCTTCACGCCCGCGGCCTTGATGGCGGGCAGGTCGATAACGCCCGCGAGGCCTTTGACGTATTCGCCGGTGTAATCGTAGGGCTGGGTGGTAGGGGCTTTTTTTGCCGCCGCGAGGGGCAGGCGCCTGACCCCGGCCAGGTCCGCGGCCAACAGCGCGTTGGCCAGGTCCTGGATGACCCCGGTTATCTCCGGGCCGGCGGGGCCGCCGCTGGGCGGGTTGTACTTGAACCCCCCGTCGGCTGGCGGGTTATGCGAAGGGGTGATCAGGATGCCGTCGGCCAAACCCGAGGTCCGCCCGGCGTTGTGCCCCAGGATGGCGCGCGAGACCGCGGGCGTGGGCGTGTAGCCGCCGGCGGCGTCTATCAGGACGGTCACGCCGTTGCCGGCCAGTACTTCCAGCGCGGTCCCGAAGGCCGGCTCCGACAGCGCGTGGGTATCCATCCCCATGAACACCGGCCCGTCCACCCCCGCCTTGCGGCGGTAGTCGCAGATGGCCTGCGTTACGGCCAGGATGTGCCGCTCATTGAAGGTGCGCGCGAACGAGCTGCCGCGGTGGCCCGAAGTGCCGAACGAGACGCGCTGGGAGGCCGCGCCCGGGTCCGGGGCGAGGTCGTAATAATCCCCTATCAGCCTGGGGAGGTCGGTGAGCAGTTCCTTGGGCAGCGTATGTCCGGCGTAAGAGTTTATGGCCATGTGTGTCCCTCTCTGGTGTCGTTGCTAGATTGTATTATTCCCCGGCGCCGCTGTTCAACCGGCCGGCGGGCCGCTACTTCTTTTCTTCTCCGGTATAGGTTATGGTCAGGGCCGCCTTGTCGCTCGTGCCGGAGGCTTTGGCGCGGTAGGGGCGGGTATTGCTGTTTATGTATTTTTCGAAGGCTTTGGCGGTATCCAGCGCCGTCTGGCCCGGCTTCAGCGCCAGGGCGATATTCCAGCCTGCGACGTGGTTGATGGTCCCGTCGGGCCGCATATAGCGGAAGATGGAAAGCCAGAGATTCATGGTGCCTTCTATCCCCTCGCCCTTGCCGGTCGCCTCTCCGGTGAATTCCGCTCTGCCGGGCTTTCCGCCCAGCGTCACCTTGCCGCCCGGCACGTCCGCGCCCTGCGTCTTGTCGTAAGAAGAGGCCGTCAGCTCCGCGCCTTTAGCCAGTTCTACTTCCGGATTGTAGGTTCCCTTTTTCACAACTCCCCCTTGTTCCCCGCCCGGTTCAAACCCTGTAAAAAGTCTACAAATTCCGCGCGGGAAAGCAAAAGCCTCCGGCGGCCCGGCTTCACCGCAGCGTCCCGTCGCCGCGCAGAGCGGCAGGGTCAGTATCAGCAGATAGCGGCGCATCTATCCCACCCCCGCAATAGTCTAGCAGGCGGACCCGACAAGGGCCTGTCGCGGCGGCTGGTCCCGGAGGCAGCGCGCCGCCGGCGGGGCGCCGTGCAATTTAGCGGGCGGCCGGAGCGCTGAGCCGCGGCCTTAAGGTTTTAAGTATAATTACAGCGGAGGGACCGTGGCCAAGATCATACATACAGCGGACCTGCACCTCAGGGCGGACGAGAAGGTTTACTGCTACGCCGTGCTCGACGAGATCATAGAGCTGGCTAAAACGGAGAAGGCGGATTTCCTCGTCATCGCCGGCGACCTGTTCGACTCTTTCGCGGATTTCGAAGCGCTGCGCAAAGAGGTGCGGCACAAGCTTTTTCACCTGCACGAAGCGGGCTGCCGCGTCATCTATATCCCCGGCAACCACGAGACGCGCGGCGCCCCCGCCGACCTTTCAGCCTACAGCCTGGACCCGGTGCAGTTCTACGCCCGGGGGCCCTTCGTCTTCTTCGAGGCCGCGGGGGTGGAATTCATCTGCGTGCCGCACGCGGAGAACTACGACGGCTACCGCGACTGGAAAGTCCCCCCCAAGCGCGAGGGCGTCACCCGCGTGGCCGTGCTGCACGCCCTTAATTCCACCATCTACACCGGCCCCGACGAGGAGGCCGACTCGAAGACCGGCGTCATAGAGGACGATTTTTTCAGGCGCTTCTCCGTTGACTACGCCGCCCTGGGCCACGTGCACGCCGGCAGGCAGCAGCGCCTGGGCGGGGCCACGGCCTGCTACCCGGGCTCTCCCCGGGTCTGGCGCGCCCACCCCAAAGAAGCCGGGTTGAAGACCGTCTGCGTGGTGGAAACCGGCGGCGCCCCGGTCACCACGCGCCTGGCCGAGATCAGGGCCGCCGGGCAGTACAAGGAATATACCCTGCCGTTGGGGCCCGACGGCGAGCCCGGCCTGCCGGAGATACAGAAGATAGAGGCCGGGCTCACCGGCCGCGACCTGGTGTGCGTAAAGCTGACCGGCCTGGTGGAGAACGAGCCCGCCTCAGAGGCCGCCGCGGCCGCGCTGCGCGAGCGCCTGCTCAAGCGCGCCCGCGCCGCCAGCGTCGAACTGGAAACCACCGTGGCGGAAGCCCTCTATTCCAGCGAGCTCACCAAATCCTTCCTGGCCGAACTGGAGGCGCTGCGCCCCGAGGACGAAACAGGGGCCGAGTACCGCCGCTGGCTCCTGGCCCGGCAATACGGCCTGCTGGAGATAGCCGAGCGTTCCGGGGAGGACAAATGATCACGCGCCTCGACCTGGAGGAATACGGCAAGTTCGCGAAGCGCGCTCTGGAGTTCGGCCCCTTTACCGTAGTGCTGGGCCCGAACGAGGCTGGCAAGACCACCGTCTTCGACGCGCTGTTCGACGCGCTCTGCGCGGAATCCCGCCACGAGAGCCACCCGGCCTGGAAGAACCTGGCCGGGCGGTACGGGGCGCTGCGCAAAGCCGTGCTCACCTGGGAGGGTGAACCTTTCTCTTTTACCGACGAGGAATTTCTGGAGCTGTTCGCTATCCGCGCCGGCGAGGCCAGCGTACACGCCGTGAAGGGCAAGAGCTGGAAGGCTGTGGCCGAAGCCAGGCTGCTGAACTCCGGCCTGAACCCGGCGGGGCTGGCCTCAGCGCTGGCCGCCAAGGCTAAAACCGAGAAGGGCGGCTCGGTTAAGGCTCAGATAGCCGGGCTCAGGAAGCTTATAGACGAGCATGGCCCCGCGCTGGAAGAGCTCAGGCGCCAGCGGGACACGATTTTCTCCGGCGAAGCCGAGACCGCCAGGCTCGACGCCGAACTGAAGGAGAAGGCCGCGGCGGCGGAGGTTCAGAAGGCGGAGCTGCGCGCGCTCAACTCCCGGATAGAAGGGCTGGCCGACGCCTGCCGCATGGCGGCCGCCCTGGAAGGGATCAAAGCCCTGCGCACCCTCGCCGAAACGGAAGAGGCGCTGGGGGCGCTGAAGAATTACGGCCGCAGCGAGCTGCCCGCGTACCGGGCGCTGGTCGCCGCCCGGCAGGAGCGCGACCGCGCGGCCGCCTCGGCCGAAGCCGCGCTGGGCGAGCGCCGCGCCGCGGGTGAGGCGGCCCGCGCCGCCGCCGCCCAGCTGGCGGAGCGCGATCCCGGGCTGCGCCGCCAGGTGGAAAAGGCTTCCGAACTTTCGGCCAAGCTCGCGGCTTTCACCTCCGCGCCGCAGAAGGAAGTCCTTACGGTGCTCAAGCCGATGCGGTACGGCATCTGGGGCGGCGCCGCGGCGCTGGCTCTCTTCGTAGCCCTCAGCGCCCGCAATCTGCCCGGCTATATCGCCGCATTGGCCATCGCAGGGGCCGGCGCGTGGGTGGGGCTGAGGCTTTCAATCAAGCAGACGCTCGTCGGTCGCACTCCGGAGGAAACCAAGGCTTTCCTGGACGGGCTGGCCGCCGAGTGGGCGCTGGTCGGTGAGACTCCCCTCCCTGCGGCCGTGGAGGAAGTTTACGCAGCTTTGGCCCAGCCCGCCGCCGACCACGCCGCCCTGACCGAGGCCTACAACGCCAAGGCCGCAGAGATAGCCGATACCGAGGCCGCGCTGGCGGCGATGGCGCAGACCGCGGAGGAACTGAAGCGCGCGGCAACCGCCGCCGCGCAGACCGCGGAGAACTGGCTGAAGGACCGCGGCTGCGCCGCCGAGGACGATTACCAGGCCAAGGTGACCGAACACGAGAAGCTGGCCGCCAGGGCCGCGGACCTGCGCGAGCGGGTGAAAGTCTTCATGAACCGCCACAGCTGCTCCGCGGCGGAGACGCTTAAAGACAGGC
Source organism: Elusimicrobiales bacterium (assembly GCA_028688015.1). Classification (GTDB taxonomy): domain Bacteria; phylum Elusimicrobiota; class Elusimicrobia; order Elusimicrobiales; family UBA9959; genus UBA9959. The sequence continues at coordinate 578,296 of JAQTZB010000001.1, forward strand.
TGTATACCGAGCGCGAGGCTCTGGACCGCAAAGGTGTGGACCCGGCCAAGGCCGACGAGCCGGAGCTCGAGCGCCTGAAGCAGCGCGCCGGCGCCCTGGGCAAGGCCGTCCACGCGCTGGAGGCCGAGGCCGCGGCCATAGACTCGCGGCTGGGCAACGCCAGGGCGCGCGCCGAAGCCAAGCTCGAAGGTCTCCCTGGCCGCATCAACCAGCTGGAGACCGAACAGGCCGACGCGGCGGCCAAGATACTGGAGCTGGAGCTGCAGCTCCAGGCCTATGCCCTGGCCGCCGAGGTCTTTAACAAGCTGGCCGAAAAATCCACCGTCGCTTTCGAGCTGCTCGCGAAAGAGGTGGCCGCCACGCTGGGCACGGTGCTGCCGGGGACGGAGGCCAGGTTCGACAGTTTCGACGCCGCCGAGGCCAAGCTCAAGGACGCCGGCGGCAAGCTGCGCAAGATCAGGCATTTGTCTTCGGGCCTGCAGGACCTGTTCATGCTGGCGGCCAGGCTGATAATGGCCCGCAAGGCGCGGATGGACGCGGAGGGCAAGGTGGCCCCCGCCCTGCTGGTGTTGGACGAGCCCTTCTACACCCTGGACCCGGAGCGGGAGCGCGCGGCGCTGCAGCTGCTGGGCGCTTTCCAGCGGGAAACCGGCTGGCAGATGATCCTCTTCACCAAGGACGAAAAGCTGGCCAGGGCCGCCCTGGCCTACGCGTTGCAGGTGAAAATAATAGAACTTAAGTAGCTGCGCCGGCGGCGCGGAGGAGGCGGCCCGGTCAGACCGGGCCGCTATCTTTTGCTGGTCCGGCGGCGGCTTTGGCTGCGCGGTAAGCCGTCAGAGCCTCCGGAAAGGGGCTCAGCACCCGCTCGAGCACGCCTTTGCACTCGGAGATGGCCGTGCCGTAGTTGGTGATGGGGATGCCGGCCGCGGCGGCCTTGCCCATGCGGTTGAGGATCTCGGCGCGGCCCAGCATGCAGCCGCCGCACTGCACGGCCAGCTTGTAGCCGCCCAGGTCGGCGGGCAGGTCGTGTCCGGCGAAAGTGTCGATCCGCAACTCTCCCCCCGCCGTCTCGCGCAGCCAGCGCGGCAGTTTTACCCTGCCGATGTCGTCCTCTATGGCGTGGTGGGAGCAGGCCTCCAGCACGGCCAGTTTGTCGCCGGGGCGCAGGGCGCGTATGGCGGCGGCGCCGGCGGCGTAGGCGGGCAGATCCCCCTTCAGGCGGGCGAACAGGATGGAGAAGGTGGTGCAGGGCACGCCTTCCGGCGTGTGGCGCACCATGAAGTCCACCACCTGCGAGTCGCAGACCACCAGGGCCGGCGGCGCTTTGAGGGCGGCCAGGGCCGCGGGGTATTCGTGCTCGCGGCAGGTGAGGAAGAAGACTCCGTGGTCCAGCAGATCGCGCATGGCCTGCACCTGCGGCAGGATGATGCGCCCTTTGGGCGCTTCCTTGTCTATCGGGATTATGAACACGACCGTCTGGCCGGGCGCGACCAGGTCGCCCAGTATGGCGCCGGGGGCGCCGACAGGCCGTGCCAGCTTAAGCAGTCGGTCTTTAACGGCTGAGACGGCGGCTTCGCGCAGGCCGGCGGTGACGGCGGAGCAGAGTATGGGCTCCAGCCCCCTGGCGGCCAGGACAGCCGCCAGCTCCGGGGAAGGGCCGGCGATGTCGGTCTTGTTGACCAAGACTATCAGCGGAATCTTCTTCTCCAAGGCGGCCGCGGCGATCTCGTCCTCGCAGGCGCCCCAGCCGGAGGGTTCCACCACCAGCAGCGCCACGTCGGCGCGGTCAAACACTTTCCTGGCGCGCTCCGTGCGCAGGGCGCCCAGGCGGCTGCTGTCGTCCAGGCCGGCGGTGTCGAGGAAGACTACGGGGCCGACCGGGAGCAGCTCCATGCTCTTCTCCACCACGTCGGTGGTGGTGCCGGGCACCGGGGAGGTGATGGCGACGTCCTGGCCGGCCAGCATGTTGAGCACGCTGGACTTGCCGACATTGGTGCGGCCGAAGATGGCTATCTGCAGGCGCAGGGATTTTGGCGTAGTGTTCATAGTCTGGACCTCACGATCGGCTAGACCGTTTTCATAGAATGCCCGAAGCCTTCGGCGCGCTCGCGGCCGAGGGCGCCGAGCATGGCGTCGACGCAGCCGGCGCACTGCTCGGGGGCTTCGCCGGTGCAGATCTTGCCGGGATAGAGGCTGTAATCCACGCGGTGTTCCGTAGGGCTGATATTGGGCATCAGCACGTTGGCGCCGCAGCGCAGAGCTTTCTGGCGGCCCTGGGGGTCTATGCTGCCCATGGCAGTGGTGGCGGGGATATGGGCGTTTTTGGTCAGGATGCGGGTGAGGGCCACCATGCGCAGGGCGGCGTCGAGGGTTCCGCTAACGGCGCCGGCCAGGGGTGTGTCGGGGTTGGCGATGAAGGGGCCGATGCCCACCATATCCAGGTCCAGCCGCTTGAAGAGCAGCAGGTCGTCAGCCAGGCTCTCCAGGCTCTGGCCGGGCAGGCCGGCCATGACGCCGGACCCCACCTGGAAGCCGGCGTCCTTGAGCCAGGCGAGGCAGCGGAAGCGGTTGTCGTAGTCTGAGTCGGGCTTGAGCATGGTGAACAGCTTGCGGTCGGAGGTCTCGAAGCGCAGCAGAAAGCGGTCGGCCCCGGCGGCGCGCAGCATTCTGTAGTCTTCGGCAGAGTGTTCACCTACGGACAGGGTGATGGCGAGGCCGGTTTCTGTCTTTACCCGCTCTACGATGGCGGCCAGGGACCTGGCGGAGAGGTAGGGGTCCTCGCCGGACTGCATGACGACGGTCTTGTAGTTCAGTTGCACGGCCGTGCGGGCGCAGGCCAGTATTTCTTCGGGGGTGAGGCGGTAGCGGCGCACTTTGGGATTGCCGGCGCGTATGCCGCAGTAGTAGCAGCGGCGGCTGCAGTAGTTGGAGAACTCTACGAGCCCGCGCAGGTGCACCCCGTCGCCCACGGTCTCGCGGCGCACTTTGTCCGCCAGGTCGAAATAGGGCGCCGGGTCAGTATCAGGGGAGAGGGCTTTAACCAGTTCTTCGCGTTGCATAGGGCCTCAGAAGCACAAGTCGCGCTCCCCGCCTTCGATGCGGGCGTAGTAGGCCTCGAGCAGCTTCAGCGTCTCGGGCGGGAAGTGGGCGCCGCGCTCGCGGATCTCGTTGATCTCGCGGCGTATCAGTTTCTCCCCCTTCGCCCTGGTGGCGTCGGAGGCGAAGTCGTCGAGCCACTCGCGGAAGGTCAGCACCGCGTTGAGCTTGCAGAAACGGCTCTCATGGCCGCTCTTGAGCAGCTTCATGATATGGTCGCCGGTGCGGCCGCAGCGGTAGCCCGAGGTGCAGAAGGAGGTGATGTGCCCCAGGTCGGCGAGCTCGCCTATGACCTCGTCGAGGGAGCGGGTGTCGCCCAGCATGAACTGCTGGCGGTCGGCCTCCTGCGAGCCGTAGCGCTCGGAGTAGGCACCGATGCCTATGCGGGTGCTGGCGTCGCGCTGGGTGCACATCCCGATGACCTCGCGGATAGTCTCCGGGCGCTCGCGGGCGGTAACTATCATGCCGGCGTAGGGCACCGACAGGCGCAGCACGGCCACCAGCTTTTTAAAGTCGGCGTCCGACACGTTCTTAAGGCTCTCCGCGGGCAGGCTGGTGCCGTCGGCGTTCTCGAGGCGCGGAAAGGAGATGGTGTGCGGGCCTATGCCGAAGCGGGCTTCAAGCTCGCGGGCGTGGGCCACGAGGCCCAGCACCTCGAACTTCCAGTCCGGGTTCAGGCCGAAGAGCGCCCCGAGGGCCACGTCGTCGATGCCGGCCGCGAAGGCCCGGTGCATGACGTAGAGGCGCCAGCGGTAGTCGGCCTTGGGTGTCTCGCCGGGGTGCAGCTTGGCGTACAGCTCCCGGTCATAGGTTTCCTGGAACACCTGGTAGGTGCCGATGCCGGCCGCTTTCAGGGTTTCCAGGTCCGGCACGTTCATCGGGGCGGCGTTGACGTTCACGCGGCGGATCTGGCCGAAGCCGCGGCGGGTGGGCACCTTCACGGCATAGATGGTCTTCATGGCCTCGGCGATATATTGGGCGCCGGTGGCCGGGTGCTCGCCGGTGACGAAGATCAGGCGCTTATGGCCGATGCGGCCTGCCAGGGCCTCGGTCTCGGCCCGGATCTCTTCCATAGAGAGTTTTCTGCGCACCGCTCCGGCGTTGCCGGTGCGGAAGCCGCAGTAGAGGCAGTTGTTTACGCAGAAGTTGGAGGCGTAGAGCGGGGCGAAGGTGACGACGCGGTTGTCGTACACCTTGCGCTTCACGTCGCGGGCCGCCTCGAAGATCTCTTCGAGCAGGGCCGGGTCCTCCACGGCCAGCAGGGCGGCGGTGTCTTCGGGCGGCAGGGCCTCGGAGACCCGCAGCGAGCGGGCGATGATCTCCCGCACGCGCTCCGCCGCGGGGGCCGGCGCGGCCAGGGCGGCCTTCAGCGTGGCGTCGTCTATGAAGTCCTTGCCGTCTTCGAGGTAATCCGAGTAAGTGTCAGCGTTGACTGCAACGGTCTGCATAAGACCTCCCGAAGGCCGTCAGGCCTTCAGCGCTTCGATGGGCGCCGGCAGCGGCGCGTCCTTCAGAGCCAGCTCGAAGGAAGTCCCCTCCCCGTACTTCGACTTCACTTTTATCTCCCCTCCGTAAAGCTTGACCACCTTTTTGAGGATGGACAGGCCGAGGCCGCTGCCGTCGATGTTGCGGGTGTGCTCGTTCTTCATGCGGACGAACTCCCCGAACAGCTTGGCCAGCTCTTCCTCGGTCATGCCGATGCCGGTATCGGAGCAGCGTATGGTGACCGCGCTTCCGGCGCGCCCCAGCTCCAGCGTGGCGCGGCCGCCCGGCTTGTTGTATTTGACGGCGTTGGTGAGCAGGTTGGTCAGGATCATGTCCACCTCGCCGGGGTCTGCGGTCATGCTCAACTGGGCCGGGGCCTTGAGTTCTACTGTCACCTGCCTGCTCCCGGCGAGGGCGGCCACGCCCTCCGCCGCCAGGCCGGCGGCCTTTACCAGGTCCACCGGCTCGATGGCGCGCTTCTTCTTGCCGGATTCCAGCCGGGTGAGGTCCAGCAGGTCCATCACCAGCTTGCGCATGCCGCCGATGCGCGTGACCGAGCGCTCTATCATGGAATCGTAGGCCTGCAGCTCGGGGCCTTTCAGGCGCTCCTTCATCAGGTGCATGTAGCCCTCCACGGCGGCGAGCGGCGACTTGAGTTCATGCGCGAGCACCGAGATGAATTCGAAGCGCACCTGGCGCTTTTCCTCTTCCAGCCGGCGGGCTTTGCGGTGCAGGTAGATGCTGCGGGCGGCCTTGGAGATGGTGGCGCGCAATTCCTCGGGGGTGAACGGTTTGGCCAGGAAGTCGAAGGCGCCGCGCTTGGTAGCGGTGACGGCTACCTCGAGCGAGGCGAAAGCGGTGATCATGATGGTCAGGAAGTCGCCCGAAGAGGAGGCGGCCAGCACGTCTATACCGGTCATGTCCGGCAGCTTATAGTCCAGCAGCAGTATATCCGGGGTCTTGGCCTTCAGCTGGGCCAGGGCCTCTTCGCCGGTGGCTGCGGAGCGCACGGCGAAGGCTACGGTTTCGCTGAATTCGGGCAGCGGCACGGAGAAGCCCTCAAGAGAGCGCTCGGCGCCGGCGCGCATGCCGGCTTCGTCGTCTACGATCAGCACGTCCAGCTCGTGGACGGGCAGCGGGTCATCAGTCATGGCCGCCCCCCGCGCCCAGCAGGCGCTTGAGCTCGGCCTTGAGCTGCTCGAAGCGCAGTTCCTTGTGGATGATGGCGTCGGCCTTGATCCAGGCCTTGGGGTCGTGGGCCTTGTCGAAGTAGAAGCCGGTTTCCTTGGTGACGGAGGTGACGATGACGACGGGTATCTTCGGGTCCAGCTTCTTGATCTTGTGGCTGAGCACGAAGCCGGAGTCCGGGTTTTCCATCATCAGGTCCAGCACGGCTGCGCCGAACGCGCCGGGCCTGATGAGGGGCTCGGCCTCTTTCTGAGTAGAGGCGGCCACCACCTCGTAACTTTCGCTTTCGAGGTAGACCTTCATCTGCTCCATCATGTCGGGGTCGTCTTCCACCACGAGGATCCTGATCTTGCTGTTGTCGCTCATAGTATTCTCCTGATCACTTCTTGGCCGGTTCTGCTTTCATTTTTATTGCGCCGGCGTCCTTGGCGACGCGCGGCAGCTTTACCGTGAAAGTGGTGCCAGTGGGGCCGGCCGCGGCGTCGGAACTGCTCTCGACGGTGATACTGCCGCGGTGGACCTTGATGATGCCGTAAGAGACGGCCAGGCCGAGGCCGGTGCCCTTGCCTATCTGCTTGGTGGTGAAAAAGGGCTCGAAGACCTTCTTGAAGTTCTCCGGCTTGATGCCGCAGCCGGTGTCGGTGACGCTGAAGCACACGTTATTGCCCTCGGCGAAGGTGCGGATGGTCAGCTCTCCGGCCCCGCCCATGGCCTCCAGCGCGTTGGTGACCAGGTTAGTGAGCACCTGCACCAACTGGTCCGGGTCCATCTCGGCCTGCAGATCCTCGCCGGAGCGGTTGATGGTGATGCGCAGGGCCGGGGGCAGCGGCGCGGTTCTGAAATAGTTATCTACGAGCTTGACCAGGCTGGTCTGGCGGAAGAAGGGCTTGTTCTTGCGGGCGAAGTTCAGCAGCCCGCCCACTATCTTCTTGCAGCGGTCGGCCTGCTCGGTGATCATCTTGGCGTCGGCGAAAGTGCGGGAGCCCTTCTCGCACTGTTCGGCCAGCAGGTGCGCGTAGAGCAGCACCACGCCGAGCGGGTTATTGAGCTCGTGCGCCACGCCCGCGGCCAGCTGGCCCATGCTGGCCAGCTTCTCGCTCTGCATCAGCGCCTGCTTGGTCTTGGCCAGCTGGTTGTAGGACACCGTCAGCTCGTCGGCGGTGGTCTTGAGGCGGTCGATGGTGTAAGGCAGGCACATCTCGCTCTCGGCGATACCGCGGATGATGGCTACGGCGTGCTCCACGCAGGTTGAGTAGCCGCAGGCCCCGCAGTTCAGCTCGTCTTCGGGATTGCGTTTGCCCAGTTTCTCGAGGACGGCCTTAAGGGCGTCGGCGCCGGGCAGGCCCATGCGGCGGTCCTCGGCGGCGAAGGAGGCGGAGTAATCCAGAGAGCGGAAGCGGCGCACGCTCTCTTCCCAGTCGCTGAACTTGATGCTGAAATAGCTCTTGCGGGCGTAGCGGCGCAGGGCGGCCTCGCGGGCGTGCTTGGAGGTCTTCACGCTGATGCCGGGGCCCATGATGCAGCCGTTGCAGCAGAGCAGGTCGATGAAGTCCGAGTCGATGTCCCCGTGCTCGAGGTTCTTGAGCACTTCGGGAAAGCTCTCCAGGCCTTCGGCCGACAGGAAGCGCCCGCTGAGCAGGTCCTCTTCCAGCTCGGCGGAGTTCAGCAGGCCACCGCCCATCGGGTAAAGCACGCCCTTGGCCGGGTACGGCGGGTCGAACTGGGCGTCGAGGGCGCTGTTGCGGTCCACGCCGGCGGCCTCGAAGAGGGCACGCAGCTCCGTGAAGGTGATGGATTCGTCCAGGTCGCCGACGCTGCGGGCCGTCTCTCCCTTCTTTGCCACGCAGGGGCCGATGAAGACCACTTTGACTTCCGGCCCGTAGAGCTCGTGGATGACGCGGGCCTCCGCCACCATGGGCGAAACTATCGGGGCCAGGCTGGGCACCAGGGCCGGGTGGTATTTCTCCACAAAAGAGACCACGGCGGGGCAGGCGGTGCTGATGAATTTCTTGCCGGGATTCTCGTTGAGCAGCTTGCGGTACTGCAGGGAGACCATGTCGGCTCCGAAAGCCACTTCGCAGACGTACTTGAAGCCGATGGCCCTGAGCATCCCGGCGAAGCGCAGCGGATCTACGCTGCCGAATTCCACGGGGAAGCTGGGGGCCAGCGCCGCGGCTACGGGCGCGCCGGACTTGAGCAGGGTCGCGACGGCCTCGACGGACTGCTTGGTCTCCTTGGCGCCGCGGCTGCACATCAGCACGCAGTTGGCGCAGCCGATGCAGCGTTCCTTGATGACCTCGGCCTGTCCTCCGGAGATGCGGATGGCCTTGGCGGGGCACCCGCGGACGCAGGTATAGCACGCCTTGCAGCGTTCTTTGATGGTCCTGACCAGCTGTCCGTCTTCGTAAGTCATATCGTTGCCTGCACTCGGAGTCTTACCGCCGCCCGGGCGCACCCCGGGCTAATGTTATGAATGTATTCAGACGATATCCGCCGCCTTGCGTCTGGCATACTTGGTATGGAGGAGGTGGTGGCTCTTCTCCCCCAGCGGCTTGCCGAGGAAGTCTTTGTAGAGCTGCTGCACCGCCTTGTTGCTGTGGGAGGTGCGGAGTTTCTCGGCGGCGTCTATGGCGTAGAGGGCGCGCATGCGCTCGACGACCGCCGCCTTGTTCCTGGCCAGGGGCTGCCCGCCGCCGTTGATGCAGCCGCCGGGGCAGGTCATGACCTCTATGAAGTGCAGGTCCTTGCGGCCGTTCTTGACCTCCTCGAGCAGCTTGCGGGCGTTGCCCAGGCCGCTGACGGCGGCCACGCCGGCCTCGAGGGCGCCGATCCTGAGCTTCGCCTCCTTCAGGCCGTTCTGCCCGCGGACGGCGTCCACCTTGAGGTTGCCCAGTTCCTTGCCGGTGAGCAGGAAGTGGGCGGTCCGCAGGGCGGCTTCCAAGACGCCGCCGGAGGCGCCGAACAGCTTGCCGGCGGTGCTGCGGTCGCCGAATGGCAGGTCGGGCTCTTCGGGCTTCAGGGTTCTGAGGTCGATGCCGTGGATGCGCAGCAACTGGGCGAGTTCGCGGGTGGTGAGCACGGCGTCGATGTCGGGGAAGCCGTCGCGGCCCATCTCGGGCCGGGTGACCTCGAACTTCTTGGCGGTGCAGGGCATGACCGAGACGCTGTAGATCTTGCCCGGGGGCAGGCCCTGCTTCTTGGCGTAGTAGGTCTTGATCATGGCGCCGAGCATCTGCTGCGGGCTCTTGCAGGTGGAGAGGTGGGGCAGCATTTCGGGATAGAAGGTCTCCACGAACTTGATCCACCCGGGCGAGCAAGAGGTGAACATGGGCAGCGCGCCGCCGGTCTTGATGCGGTGGGCGAGCTCCGAGGCCTCCTCCATGATGGTCAGGTCGGCGGCGAAGGAGGTGTCGAAGACCGCCTTGAAGCCCATCTTTCGGAAGGCGGCCGTCATGACGCCGTTGACGTCGGTGCCGGCCGGCAGGCCGAACTCCTCGGCGAGCGATACCGAGATGGACGGAGCGTGCTGCACCACGACGTAGTTTTCCTTGCCGGCCAAGGCCTCCATTACGGGCTCTATGTCGCTCTTCTCTACCAGGGCGCCGGTGGGACAGACGTTGATGCACTGGCCGCAGTTGACGCAGGAAGAGACGTTGAGACTGCTGTCGAAGGCGCAACCGATGAAGGCGTCGGAGCCGCGCTTGACGAAGTCTATGCACGCCACGCTCTGCGTCTCCTCGCAGACACGCACGCACTTGCCGCAGAGGATGCACTTGTCCGGATCGCGGGAGATGGAGGGGCTGGAGATATCGAGGGGCTTCTTTTTGCGGGCCACCGGGAAGCGGCGGCTGGTGACGCCGTAGTCGCGGCTGAGACGGTTCAGGTCGCAGGTGGGCTGCTTGGCGCAATAGAGGCAGTCGTCGGGGTGGCTGCCCAGCAGCAGCTCCACCACGGTCTTGCGGGCGTTGATGACGCGCGGGCTGTTGCTGAGCACCTTCATGCCCTCGGCGGCCGGGAAGGAGCAGCTGGGGATCAGGTTGTTCTGGCCTTCCACCTCCACCACGCAGATGCGGCAGGCGCCCGACGGCAGCATGCCCTCCATGTGGCAGAGCGTGGGCACGTGCACGCCCTCGCGGCGCAGCACGGTGAGCAGGGTTTCCCCCGCCTGGGCCTCCACGGCTTTTCCGTTGATGGTCAGTTTCATGATGTGTTTCCTCGTTAGGCGGCGGCGACGGCCTTGAACTTGCAGACGGTCCTGCACGAACCGCAGGAGATGCACTTTTCGGCGATGATATAATGGGGCGCCTTGGGCTTGCCCACTATGGCTTGCGTCGGGCAGCCCTTCAGGCAGAGGGTACAGCCCTTGCACCTGCCGGCGTCGATGGAGAATTCCAGCATCTCGGTACAGGCCCCGGCCGGGCACTTGCGCTCGAAGATATGGGCCTCGTACTCGTCGCGGAACCAGCGCAGCGTGCTGAGCACCGGGTTCGGGGCGCTCTGGCCCAGGCCGCACAGGCTGGTCTCGCGGATGACCTGGGAGAGGTTCTCGAGGTGCATGATGCCCGAGAAGCGGGCCAGGGCGTCGGCGTCCTTCTCGCCGCGGCGGTGGCGGGTGATGGCCTTGAGGATCTCGAGCATGCGCAGCGTGCCCTCGCGGCACGGGATGCACTTGCCGCAGCTTTCGCGCTTGATGAAGTCCATGAAGTACTTGGCCACGTCCACCATGCAGGTGGTCTCGTCCATGACGACGAGGCCGCCGGAGCCCATCATGGCGCCGACGGTCTTGAGGGATTCGTAATCCACCTGGATGGTCATGTGGCTCATCGGGATGCAGCCGCCCGACGGGCCTCCTATCTGCACGGCCTTGAAGCCCAGGCCTCCCTCTATGCCGCCGCCGATGTCGAAGACTATCTCCTTGAGCGTGGTGCCCATCGGGATCTCTACGAGGCCGGTGCGGTTGACCTTGCCGGAGAGCGCGAACACTTTGGTGCCCTTGCTGCCCTTGGTCCCGACGGCCGCGAAGGCCGCCGGGCCCTGGGAGATGATCTCTGGGACGTTGGCGAAAGTCTCCACATTATTGATGACGGTGGGCTTGCCGAACAGGCCCTTCACCGCCGGGTACGGAGGGCGGGGCTTGGGCATGCCGCGGCGCCCCTCGATGCTGTTCATCAGGGCGGTCTCCTCGCCGCAGACGAAGGCGCCGGCGCCCATCTTGATGATGACGTCGAGGTCGAAGCCGCTGCCGTAGATGTTCTCGCCCAGCAGGCCGTAGGCCTTGGCGTCGGCTATGGCCTTTTTAAGGTTCTTGATGGCCAGCGGGTACTCGGCGCGGATATAGACATAGGCCTTGGAGGCGTGGATGGCGTAGGCGCCGATGGCGATGCCCTCCAGCACGCGGTGCGGGTCGCCCTCAATGACGGAGCGGTCCATGAAGGCGCCGGGGTCGCCCTCGTCGGCATTGCAGACGATGTATTTCTGGTCGGCGTCGCTGGCGAGTGCTATCTTCCACTTCTTGCCCGTCGGAAAGCCGCCGCCGCCTCGGCCGCGCAGGCCGGAGGCCTCCACGGCGTCGCAGGCCTGGGCCGGGGTCATGGTGTGTATCACTTTAAGAAAGGCGCCGTAGCCGCCGCGTGCAACGTGCTCCTGCAGCGAAAGCGGGTCGACGATGCCGACGTGCTTGAGAACGAAGCGCAGCTGCTTGGAGAAAAAGGGATGCTCGGAGAGGAGCGGCACTTTGGGCCACTTCTTGCCCCCGTCCCCGAACTGGCCCAGGAGGTGGTCCTTCAGCGGGGCCTTGTCCTTGAAGACGGAGTCGAGCAGGGAGGGCACCGCGTCGCCGGTGGCGCGCTCGAAGCCGACCCGCGCGTGGCCGGGCAGCTGCACGTCCAGCAGGGGCTCGGAGGCGCAGAGCCCGATGCAGCCCACTTCCAGAACGTCGGCCTCTAACTTGTTGTCCTTGATATACTTCTTTGCCGCCTCCAGGGTCTTGGCGGCGCCGGCGGCCAGGCCGCAGGTGCCAGCGCCCACGTAGATGACGGCGCGGGAGAGGCCTTCGCGGCGCAGGGTCGCGGCTTTTGCGGCGTAGTCCTCGGCCCCGAAGACCCTGGTCAGGAAATCCCTGCGCGCGGAGGCGGTGAGCCCGGAGAGGTTGCGGTCCAGCATGTCGTTATTTGCCATTGGAGTTCTCCGCCTTCTTTAAATCTTCTACCAGCTTGCGCAGCTTGTCGGCGTTGACCTTGGCGTGGAACTCGCCGTTGATGCTGATGACCGGGGCCAGGCCGCAGGCGCCTATGCAGGAGACCACTTCTATACTGAACAGCCCGTCGCGGGTGGTGTCGCCTGCCTTTATGCCGAGGACTTCCTCGCACATCTTGAGCACGGCGGCGGAGCCCTTTACGTGGCAGGCGGTGCCGCGGCAGATCATGACGTGGTACTTGCCCACCGGCTTGAACCGGAACTGGTTGTAGAAAGTTGCCACGCCGTACACCTTGCTGGCGGGGATGTTGAGGTGCCTGGCCACTTTGAGAGCGGCCGGCTTGGAGATGAAGCCTTCGGCCGCCTGCACGTCCTGCAGGATGGGGATCAGCTTGTCGCGCTTGGCGAAGCTGTAGTTCTCCAGGACCTTGTCGACTTTGCTGGGGGCGCTCATGATGTCACTCCTTCGACTTGTTCTTGCGGGCGAAATACGCGACCTTCTCTATGGACAGGGTTATGTCGAGCTGCTCCAGGAAGATGCCGGGCGGCACCTTGAGCTGCACCGGGGCGAAGTTAACGATGCCCCGCACGCCGGCGCGCACCAGCGCGTCGGCCGCCTCCTGGGCGGTGGAGGCGGGCACCGTGATGATGCCCACCGCCGCCTTCTCCCGCGCCACGGTCTTTTCCAGCTGGCCTATATGGTGAACCTGGCAGCCGGAGTAGACCCGGTTGACCTTCTCCGGGTCCTGGTCGAACGCCGCCACGATGCTGAGGTTGGGCCTGCGCTTGAGGAAGTAGGAAAGTATGGCCTTGCCGAGGTTGCCCACCCCCACCAGCACCATCTTGGTCAGCGACGAGGATTCCAGGTGCGCGTAGAGCTCGGCCATGAACTCCTTGATGGGGTAGCCCCGCTGGGGGGTGCCCTTCAGCCTGAAGTTCATGAGGTCGCGCCGGACCTGCTCCGGCGAAACCCCCACCGCGGCCGCCAGTTCGTGAGAGAAGACGTACTCGGAACCGGCTTCAAGCCTGTTGTGCAGGAACTGGCAGTAGCGGAAGAACCTCTCTACGGTGCGCTGGGGGATCCTTGTCATAGTGCTCCTTACCTGGTGCGGCCTTCAACGTTGACCTGGTCTTTCTTCAGGGCCAGCAGCTCTTTGACCTTGGCCAGGAACTCCTTGGGTTTTATGGGCTTTTCCATAAATGCGTCCACGGGCAGGAACTCGCCGTCTTTTTCCCCGAACTTCTGGGGCGAGGTCTCGTTGACCGAGGTGAGCATCATGATCGGGACGTACTTGAGGGCCTCGGCGCGGCGGAGCTTCTGCGCGGTGGCGAAGCCTTCTGTCGAGTCGTCCATCATGACATCGAGGACTATCAGCGCGGGCTTCTCCTTGGAGGCCTTTTCGAACCCCTCTTTGCCGTTGGTCGCCGTCACAACGGTGTGGCCGACCCCCTGCAGCACCACTTCGCAGGTGTCCAGGATGTCCTTGTCGTCGTCTATGCAGAGTATCTTTGCCATACTTTCCTCCGGTTGCCTATCGTTCAGAATGTAACGATGGTAGCCGCATCGTTATTTAATAACGTTAATCTATTAACGTTGACTACAGAAATAGTATACGTCATCGTTTTAGTTTTGTCAATACCTATTTAAATCAACTCTGTTCACGTCGGGATAGCAACGTTACCACCGCGTTACGCTTTAAAGGCTACGCGTAAAATACCAGCGTTACATACTAGTACGGCCGCGTTATCGCGTAACAGTATGTAACGGTGCCCGCATGGGTATTGTTGGCCGGGACTTCCCCTTCCGCGCGTCCCTGGCAGGCCCCCTGTGAGCGATTTTAGCGGGCCTCTTCGGCCGCGCACGCTTCTGAGCGAACAGGGGGCCTGCCAGGGGCCTTTGGTGAGGCCCCTGCTTGATTTTTGTTGCTGAGAAGGATGGGCTGCTTAACCGAAAAGGACCGCGCGCATGGAGAGGGTGGCGTGGTGGTAGCCTTCGTAGGGGTAGGAGGCCTTGTCCTCAAGGCCGGCCCCCAACGCCGCGAGGAAGGGCCAGTAATGGTCGGGGGTGGGCACGGCCAGCCTCCCCCCCGGCAGCGCGGCGTAATCCGCCAGGTCCGCCCTGCGCCCTTTATCTATATATTCCTTTACCTTCAGGTCGAAATCCAGGTTCCACTGCACCGGCGGGCCGTCCTGCTCGGGCGACATCAGCGCCAGGTTGTGCACTATGTTGCCGCTGCCCGCTATCAGCACGCCCTGATCGCGCAGCGCTGACAGCCGGCGTCCCAGCGCGTAATGAAAACTGCCGGGCGCAGCGTAATCCACGCTGAGCTGGAACACCGGGACATCCGCTTCGGGATATAACATGCGCAGCACGGTCCAGGCGCCGTGATCCAGCCCCCTGCCTTCGATGGCCGGCGCCGGCGTCAGCAGGGCCGCCGCGGCCCGGGCCTTGTCGAGGGCCGGTGGCGGTGCGTAGGTTATGCGGTAAAGCTCGTCGGGGAAGCCGTGGAAGTCGTGGATGGTCTCGAACGGGGCGCTCCCGTTGAGCCGGAGTTCCCCTTCTGTCAGCCAGTGGGCCGAGACGCACAGGATAGCCTCCGGGCGCGGCAGGCTTTCGCCCAGCGCCGCCATGGCCCTCGTGAAAGGGTTGTCCAGGGCAGCGTTCATCGGCGACCCGTGGCCGATGAAGAGCACCGGAAGTTTCTTCTTCATTAAATTTTGAACTTGGGGAGCTTCACCTTGCCGGGCAGCACGGACTGCTTCAGCTTCTGCTCCAGGTCGCCGGCGAAGCCGCCTACCGACTTCTCGCCCATGCCCAGCTTCTCTCTGATCTTGGCTTCGTTGGAGGCGGTCAGCTTGTCGAGCTTGTTTTTATAGGGCTCCAGCGCGGCGTCCACCTTTTTGGCGGCCTCGTCCTGGGCCTTCTTCACCTCGGCGCCCAGCGCCTTGGAGAAGCCCGCCGACAGAGCGCCGGCCAGGTCGGTATCGACGGAGAACTTCGGCGCCTTGAGGGTGCCGCCGATATCCGTCCAGAGCGAAGCGGACTTCAGGGAATCGAAAGCCCCCAGCAGGGCGCTCCTGACCTGCGGCGTCTTTACCGCGTCTGCCTTGGGCGAGAAAGAGGCCCCTGCGACGTTGAAGACCGCCTTGCCGGAGAGGTTCCCCCCCCGCACTTCCGCTTTGCCGTCGAAATTGCCGGTGCCCTTGATATCCACCAGGAAAGAATTCTCGGACCCGAGGCGCAGGTCTTTGACGGCCATGCCGGTATAGGTCAGCAGCGCGCGGGCCGCCAGCGCGTCGCCGGTGGCGTCCACCAGGGCGTTGGCCTGCAGCGATCGGGCTCCCTTGGCGCCCTTGATATCGGCCACCAGCGGCTTGCCGTAGATCTTGGGCTGGGTAGTGATGCCCTCGATGCGGCCGGAGTAGTCCAGGGGCTCTCCGAGGTCCAGTTCGCCGGAGACTTCCAGCTCGCGGATAAGGAACGAGGGCCAGGCCTTTTCTTTCGGGAAATGCACGACGCGGCCGCGCGCCGACTCGGCGGCCAGCGTCTTGGCGCTGGCGCTCTGGGGCATATAGCGGCGGGCGATGGCCAGCCATTTCATGGCCTTCTCGGTCTTGGAGGCGATGGCGGGGCCCGCCAGCATCCGGGCCAGCGAGGCCTTGTCCAGCGACGGCAGCTTCAGCCGGGCCAGGACGCCGGCGGTGTCCCTTCTGCGGGCCTCTTCAAGGGCCTTCATCGCAGACCTGGCCTCGTCGAGGGCCTTCTGCACCTCTTCCTTATCTTTCTTGAAATCGGCGGTGAGCTTCTTCAGTTCCTTGCCGGCGGCGGCGTAATCTTTGGCCTGCTTGGCGATATTGCTCTCGCCCTTGGCCTTCTCGTAATCGGCTTTCAGCGCGTCCATGCGGGCCTGGTAGCGGGCGACGTCGGCCTGCTCGAAGAGCTTCTTGTAATCTTCCTCGTACTTGCGCTCCAGCTCCTTCGCCAGTTTAATCGACTCCAGCGAGTCCGGCTCCACCTTGTACGAGTCCACGGCGCCGCTCTTGACGTCGGCGGCGCGGTCCAGGGCGAAGTTCCTGGAGGTATCCTGCACCTCTTTGGCGAATTCGGAGGGCGGCTCCTCCTTGGCGAGCGGCAGGCGCGCGGAAGTCTTCCTGGGCGTGCCGAACTTCAGCCCGGCCAGCGCGGCGCGGTCTATAACGAACTTCTTCTCCAGCAGCGGGCGGCCCTCCAGCCTGAACTCCAGCGAAGAGAATTCGCAAAGATTCGTGAACTCGGAGGCTGCGTCGCCCACCGCCAGGCCCTTCACGGACAGGGAGGGCGGCAGCACCGTGGTCCGCACCGACGCGATCTCGGTCCTGGCCTTGGCGCCTTTCTCTATGCCTTTGATCAGGCCCCACTTGAGCAGCGGGTCGAAGGCGAAGAAGAAGAAGGCCCAGACGAGGACTATCAGGGCAAGACGGGGAGCTATGTAGGACCAGCGCATCTTACACCCCCCCTTTGAAGTACCAATCGAAGAGGAAGGAGGCCTTCAGCCCTTTTACGAATTTAGAGTTCATCACGCGCTCGCGGAACTTCTCGTTGTAGAAGATGCCGAAACGTCGCCCTGCGAAATACACCGGAACGAGCAGCGCGGCGCCCAGGAGCAGCCCGCCCAGCAGCACGGTGTTGTTGAAGCCGGTCCACGGCACTACGGGCATGTTGTAGAGGGCCGTCCAGAGCGGGGCCAGCGCGTCCGAAGTGAGCAGCGCGTAACCGACCGGGTCCGTAAGCCTGTCAAAGAGCGGGTTGACGAAAGAGACCAGGAACATGGCGATGAGGCCCATCGGGATATTCACCTTCAGCGCCATCAGCAGCACCAGCAGCAGCTGGGCGGTGAGGTTGGCCTTGGGGATGAGCCCGATGACGAAGCCCAGGGCGATGCCCCACCCTATCTGCGACGGGTCTGTGTCCGAAGTGAGGCCCTTTATGAATTGTCTTAAAATGCTCAATGGGTTCATAACCTTAATATATAAAACATCCTCCCTTTCTTCAAGCCGCGGGCCGCGGATTGGTATAATTCAACTATGCAAACCCCGGAACTCCTGTTGATCGCGCTCGGGCTCTCGATGGACGCCTTCGCCGTGGCGGTGGCCAGCGGCGCCACGATGAAGCGGCTCCATCTGCCCAACGCGCTGAAAATGGGGCTGTTCTTCGGCGGCTTTCAGGCCCTGATGCCCGTGCTGGGCTGGCTGGCGGGGCTGAGCCTCAAGGGCTTTATCTCCGGCGTGGACCACTGGATCGCCTTCGGCCTGCTGAGCGCCATAGGCGGCAAGATGCTCTACGAGGCCTTCAAGATAAAGGAAGAGGAGGAGTGCGGCGGGACCAAGACCTGCCCCTTCGACACCGGCACGCTTACGGTACTGGCCATCGCCACCAGCATAGACGCGCTGGCGGTGGGCGTGACTTTCGCCGCGCTGGCCGTGTCCATCGTGACGCCGGTACTGGTGATAGGCGCCGTCACCTTCGCCATGTCGGTGGCCGGGGTGCGGCTGGGCTCTTCGGGCGGGCACTTCTTCGAGCACAAGATGGAGGCCGCGGGCGGCCTCATCCTGATCGCCATCGGCCTGAAGATCCTGGCCGGCCACCTCGGCCTGCTCTGACGCTTACTTGCCGTCTTTTTCCTTGAACCACTTCTCGTGGCCGTAGAGCTTCTGCATGCAGTCCTCGCAGAGGCCGTGCGTGAAACGGGCCTTGGAGTGGCTCTCCAGGTACACTTCCACCTTCTGCCAGAACCCCTTGTCGTCGCGGATCTTCTTGCACTGCGCGCAGATCGGGATCAGCCCCTGCAGGGCGCGCACTTCCTTGAGGGCTTCTTCCAGCTGCGTGTTCTTCAGGATCAGCGAGAGGTGGGCGCTCACGATCTCGCTGAATTCCTCCATCAGCTTGATGACCGGCCCCTTGAACTCGTTGGGCTTGCGGTCGAAGAGGCAGATGCTGCCGAAGATCTCGCCGTCCTGCTGCAGGATCGGCACGCCGGCGTAGGCGATATAACCGGCCTTGGCGCCGGCGCTGTCGCGCCAGAACTCGCTCTTGGTGGCGTCAGAAATGATCAGTTTGTCGCGGGCCTGGATCACCGCCGCGCAGTACATCTTCAGCCCGGGCTTGAGGGCGATCGTGGCCCCCTCGCTGAAGGGGCGGTCGGCCCCCTGGCTGGTGCCGATCACGCGGATGGAGTCCTCCTCCAGTATGTTGATGGTGGCCGCCGGCACGCTGGCCACCTCGGCCAGCAGGTCGGCGATGTTCCGCCATTTCAGGATGGCTATGTCGGGGATGCGGAGTTTGTGGATGTCAGCCATGTTGCCTCTCAGACGGGTAGTTTGGACACGGAAACCCAGTACATTTCGAATTTGCGGGCCAGCTCCAGGAACTCGTCGAGCGAGGCCGGCTTGGTAATATAGGAGGCGGCGCCGTTCTCGTAGCTGCGCAGGATATCCTCGTGGCGCGACGAGGTGGTCAGCATCACCACCGGGATGGCCCGCAGCGAAGAGTCGGCCTTGAGCCGCCTCAGCAGCGCTATGCCGTCCATCAGCGGCAGCGTGATGTCCAGCAGGATTATCGACGGGCGCAGCGGCTTCTGGCCGGCGCGGGTGCCGGAAGCCGACAACAGGTCCAGCGCCTCCTGGCCGTCGCGGGCCACGTGCACCGCCGAGATGAACTTGAATTCTTTAAAGGCCCGCTGGGCTATCAGGACGTCGTCCTCGTTGTCCTCCACCAGCAGCACGCTGAGTTTTTCGTTTGCGTTCGTCATCGTTCCTCCCGTCACGGCTTCTTGCGTACGTCCGCGGGTATCAGTATAAAAAAGGTGGAGCCCTCGCCCTCAACCGACTCCACCCAGATCTTGCCGCCGTGCTCCTCGGCTATTTTCTTCACTATCGCCAGCCCGGCGCCGGTGCCCCCGCCGTATTCCTGGCGCGAGTGGAGCCGCTTGAACATGCGGAAGATCTCCTCGAAATACTGGCTGGGGATGCCGATGCCGTTGTCCTTGACCATGAACTTCCAGTAGTATTCCCCGAATTTCTCGGCGCTGATGTCCACCCGCGGGGCCGGCTTATCGTTATATTTGAGGGCGTTGGTGATAAGGTTGTGAAAGAGCTGCTGGATCTTGACCGGGTCGCAGAAGAGCTCCGGCAGCGTCTCCTGGATGTTGACCGAGGCCTTTCGCTCCTCGATAAGGGCCGCGAGGCCGGCGGCCGCCTCGGCGGCCAGTTTTGCCGTGGAGGCGTTCTCGTAGGGGTTGCGGACCCGGGCCACCCGCGCGTAGCTCAGCAGGTCGTCTATCAGGCGGCGCATGCGCCCGGAGGCCTTGACCACGCGGCCCAGGTAGTCGGCGGCCTGGGGGTCCATCTTGGGGGCGTAGTCGGTCAGCAGCATGCCGGAGAACATCTCGATGCCCCGCAGGGGCTCTTTCAGGTCGTGCGACACGGTGTGCGCGAACGCGTCCAGTTCGTTGTTGACCGTCTCCACTTCCTTTACGTACTGGGCCAGGCGGGCCTCGGATTCTTTGTGCTGGGAGGTATCCTTGAGCACCGTCACTACCTGGCGGCGGCCTTCCCTGCCTATGAAGGCGGCCGAGAGCATGGCGGGCAGGCGGCGGCCGTCCTTGCCCTTGAACCACAGGTCCAGCTCCTTGATGCGCCCGCTCCAGGAGAGCAGGCCGAAGGGCTCCGCCGCCCCGCCGGCCTGGGCCTCCAGCAGGTCGCGCAGGTTCAGCGCGCCGGGCGGCTGGAAATCGTAGCCGGAAAATTCCTGCGCGGCCTTGTTAGCCGTTAAGATCACGCCGGATTCGTCGGTGATGAACAGCGGGTCCGGCATGCTCTCCAGCACCGAGTCCAGATATTTCTTGGACACCGTAGTCTCGGAGAGGCTGCCGCTGAGGCTGTTGAAGCTCTCGGCCACTTCTCCCAGTTCGTCTTTCGAGATCACCTTGACGGAAAAACTGTAATCGCCCTCGCGCGCCTTTTTTATGCCCTCCCCCAGCAGGGCGACCTGCCGCAGGATCACGCGGGCGAACAGGGCGGAGAGGGCCGCGGCCGCCGCCGCTATGAACAGGGCCACCAGCAGCAGGTTAAGGATGATGGTGGTTTCCGCCTTCCGGGCGGAAGTCAGCGGCAATCCGACGCGCAGGTAGCCCGCGACGGCGCCCGTCACGGCGAGGCCTTCCAGTAGCAGGTCCTCGCCGGAAGCCCGCAACTGCGGCACCGGTATGACGGCGTCCACCACCTGCTCTCCGTTATGGTAGACGCGCCGCGAGACCGGGGCGGCCGAGCGCAGGCCCTTCACCATCAGCGGGTCGCGCAGGGCGCTGCCCGTCAGGGCCACGTTGGTATGGGCTATGACCATGCCTTCCGGGGAGACCATGCCCGCGTACACGGCCCCGGTTTTGCGGGTGAATGCGTGCAGGGTCTTGATGCCTTCCAGTTCCTTGCCGGAGGCGATGGCGGCGCGGAAGTCAGGGGCCAGGTCCTGCGCCGCCGCGGCCGCCGAGTCCGTTATCTGGCCGCTCATCCCCTCTGCCACCGCCCGCCGGGAGAAATAGATGTTCGCCGACAGGGCGGTCCCTATGATGACGAAAACGAACAGCATGACCTTTAGGAAGAGTTTCATGGGAAAAGGTAGGCGGCCTCGCGCAGGAGCTCGGGCGAAAAGCGCAGGTTGCAGCGCTTGGCGGACGAAGCGTTCAGCGTGATCTCTATCCTGGACGGGTAGACCAGGTCCGGAAGCTGTTCTCCCGCCCACAGGGCTTTCGCGGCGCCTGCGGCGGTCGCGCCGGACTCCGCGAAACTGATCCCGACGGAGGCGCAGGCGCCGTCCCGGACCATCCCCTTGGTGGTCGCGTACATCGGCACGCCGTTGCCCAGGGAGAATTCCGTAAAGATCAGCAGCGTCTCGGGGGAGATCAGCAGCGGGTCCGGCGGCAGCCAGAAAGCGTCGGCTTCCCCCAGGGTCTTGCGCAACAGGGCGGGCAGGTCGGCCGACTTGGTGACCTTAAACGTGGTGATCCTGACGCCGGCGGCCGTTCCCGCCTCCTGCATGGGCCCGACGAAAGGCGAGAAGGCGGGCGCAGACCAGAAGACGGCCAGCCTGGCGAGGGAAGGCTGTATCTGCCTGAGTTTGGCCAGCAGCACCTTAAAATCCGGCACCATGCTGACCTTAATCTCCCGCCCGCCGCCCGGGCGGGGCTTTGCGAAGAAGCCGGGCGCCATGGCATTGACCAGGTTCACGCCTTCCGGGTAATCCAGCGAGGCCGCCTTGTTGCCGATCGTGACCACGGTCGTAATTCCGGGCGGCAGAACGGGTTTGTCTGCCGACGCGTCGAAGTAGGGCACCTCCGAACCATAGGCGGCCTGGAAGGCCGAGAAAGCTTGCAGGTAGGCGCCGCCCGGGGCGGAGAGGACCACTGCGACCTTGTCCGCGGCCCGCAGCGGCGCGGCGGCAAGCAGCAGGACCGCGGTCAGGCGGGGCAGGGCTTTAGAATTCATAGGCCGCCTTCAGGAACAGCTCCCGCGCGGGCGCAGGGAGCGGGGCGTGGCCGCCGTCGTAGGGCTGCAGGTAGCTGTAATTGGAGTTAAAGATATCGCGCACGCCCAGGTTCAGCGTCAGCCGCTTCAGCGGCCTGTCCTTCAGCTGCAGGTTTAAATTGGCCGTGGTCCTCTCCCCGAACGCCTTAAGCGCCCCGTCCCCGCCGTAGGCGTAGCGCTTGGAGACATGGACGGCCGACGGGTTCAGGCTGAGGCCCGCGGCCAGCGGCAGCGAGGAGTTCAGCGTGACCTTATGGAGTGGGAACCCCAGCAGGACCGAAGCGTGGCCGGGCACGCTGTATACGTCCACCCGGTTGCAGTGGGTGTTCTGGTACAGGTAGTTCAGGTCGGCACGGAGGCTTTCCCGCTTGTACTTTAAGCCGAAGCCGGCCCCGGAGGTGCCGGTGCGATCGTAATTCAGGTAGGTCTCGGCGTTATTGACTACGCTGAAAATTATCGGGTGCTTTATTGCGGTGTGGAAGAGAGTGCCGGAGAAGAAGAAAGTGTCGGAGGCTTTGTAACCGGCCTCCAGCTCGGCGGAGACCGCCCGCTCCGGGGCTATGCCCGGATTGAGCCGGATATTTTCTATGGACGGGGCGCGGAAAGCCTGGCTGTAGATGGCCTTGAAGTTAAAATCGTTCCAGAGTTTGGTAACGGCTACGCGCGGTACCAGCGAGGCCCCGTACTGGCTGTGCCTGTCGTAGCGCGCCCCGGCGATCAATTTGGCGAAGTCAAGATCGAAAGAGGCCTGCCCGAAGAAGGCGTGGTTGTCGTAGTGGACGCTGTCGCGGCCGTCCGGGTAGCCGTTAGCGGCGGAGGTAAGCCCCCCTATTTCAGCGGTATCGTGGGAGAATTCGCCGCCGCCGAGCAGGTCCAGGGAGCCGCGCCGGCGCGAGGCGGTAAGGCCCAGCATAAGGCGGCTGGCGCGCTTGTCGAAAGGGAAATGATCGTCGTTCTCATACCAGGCGCGCGAGCGCATGTAGCTGACTACGGGCTCGAGCGTCACCCCCCCAGGCAGTTTAACGCTCTGCCTGATCTCGGCGAAGAGGGAGGGAAACTCCAGGCGGGTGCTGCCTGTAGAGATGAGCGCTGTGTACTGATCCCGCTCCCTCAGGGAAAAGGAATCCAGGATCAGCCTGGCGCTGGTGCCGCCGGCGGCAGCGTAGAGGTTTACATTCTTCGGCCTCAGGTCCGAATTGCCCGCCATGTTGTAGGAAGAGCCTGCGAAGTCCGTGTAGCGGCGCCCGCTGCGGCGGCTCTCGCCCCAGAAGGCGTTGGCCGAGAATTCCGCGTTCCTGCCCGCTGAGCCGAAGGAATACCCGGCGTAGGCGGAATCGCTGCCGCCCAGCCCGCGGGCCGCGAAAAGCGCGGAACCGTCCAGGCTCTTAGGCGAGCGGGTCCTGATGTCTATCACGGCCAATTCCGCGAAGCCGCCGTAAACGGCGGAGCCCGGCCCCTTGACTATCTGGATCTCTTCTATCTGGTCTACCGGGAAGCGGTCGAACTGTATGGTGGAGTAAAGGATCTCGTTGTAGGTCTGGCCGTCCCACAGCAGCAGCACCTTGCCCTCGTTGGCCCAGTTGCCGCGCACCCCGAGGCCCAGGTTGCCCTGCACGTCCACGCCGAATTCGAATTCCGGCAGCAGCGAGAGCACGTCGACAAGGTTGCGGGCGCCCGAGGCCTGGATCTCTTCGCGGGTGATGACCGTGACCAGGCCCGGGGTTTCCCGCAGTTTCATGCCGCTGCGCGAGGCGACGGTGGTCTTGATATCCAGGAGTTCCTCGAGCGAGGCCCGCTCGAAGCTGAAAAATTCTTCCTCCTCGGTGAGGGCGCGCGGGGCGTCCGCCGCGGCTGCGGCAGGGAAAAGAAGACAAAGGGCTAAGACTGCAGGATACCGCATAAACCCCCGTAACAAATTACCCCTCCCCCCGGAGGGCGCGCTAGACCGGGGCGCCCGGTTTTGCCGGCACTATAAAACAGGCCGCCAGGTAGGCGAGCAGGCCGGGAATGAACGCGGTGACCAGCAGGACAAAGACGAAAGCGAGCCTGAGCACCACGGGATCAACCTCGAAGTATTCCCCGAGACCTCCAAGCACGCCCGCTAAAACCTTGTTATCGCTGCTGCGGTAAAGACGCTTCATATATTTTTAATTTTATATAAGACTCCCTCCGATATGCAAGCGGAAAAAGGGCGCGGGCGCGCGGGGCCGGGTTTTTTAGTAGAATAACCCCGATGTCTTACGATGTGGTCATAGTCGGCGCCGGAGTAACCGGGGCCGCCATAGCCCGGGAGCTGTCCCGCTACCGGCTCAAGCTGCTAGTGCTGGAGAAAGAAGCCGAGCCCGCCTTCGGTGTCTCCAAGTCCAACAGCGGCATCATCCACGCCGGCACCCAGAATTCGCCCGCCTCGCTTAAGGGCTGGCTCTGCGTGGAGGGCAACCGCCTGCTGCGCGAGGAACTTGCGGAGGACCTGGGCCTGAACCTCGTCCAATGCGGCCAGCTGATAGTTATTTTCGAAGAGGCCGACCTGCCGGAGCTGGAAAAGATCAAGCTGGAGGGAGAAGCGCTGGGCGTGAAGGGTCTGGAGCTGGTGGACCGCGCGTGGCTGGACGCCAACGAGCCCAACCTCGGGCCGGCCGTGAAGGCCGCCCTTCTGGTCCCCTCCGCCGGCATCATCAGCCCTTACCGCTTCGTCTACGCGCTGGTGGAGAACGCCGTCAAGAACGGCGCCGAGCTCAAGACTTCCTGCCGGGTCACTGGCGTGACGCGCATGGAGAAGGGCGGTTTCTACGTCGAGGCCGGCGGCCAGATCCATACAACCCGCTTCCTCGTCAATGCGGCCGGCCTGCGCGCCGACGAGATCTCCGCCCTGGCCGGCGCCCCCACCTTCAAGATCACCCCCCGCAAAGGCGAGGAATACCTGCTTGACCGCAAGCGCGAGCATATCGCCAACCGCATCATTTTCCCGCTGCCGTCCAAGACCTCCAAGGGCATCCTGATCATCAAGACTTCCGACGGCAACCCGATGATAGGCCCTACCGCGCACGACGTAGAGGATAAGGAGGACCTGGCCACTACCGACGAAGGCCTGGCCGAGGTCCTGGCGGGCGCGAGGCGCATGATCCCCTCCGTCTCCGCAAGCGACATCATCGCCTATTTCGCCGGCCTGCGCCCCGTGGCCGGCAAGGATTTCATCATCCGCCACGAGGACGCGGCCCCGGGGCTGGTGAACGCGGCCGGCATCCAGTCCCCCGGCCTCACCTCCGCCCCGGCCATCGCGGTCATGGTGGCGGATATCCTGAAGAAGCACGGCCTCGCGCTGCAGCCCAAGGAGCACTTCCACCGGCTGCGGCCGCGCCCGGCGCACCTGTTCCAGATCCCGCTGGAGGAAAGCCGCCGCCTGATAGAGAAGAACCCCGCCTACGGGGACATAGTCTGCCGCTGCGAGCTGGTCAGCGCCCAGGAGGTCCGCGACGCCGTCAAGCGCGGCGCGGTCACGCTGGACGGCGTCAAGTTCCGCACGCGCGCCCAGGCCGGCCGCTGCCACGGCGGCTTCTGCACCACCCGGATCCTGAAGATCATGCAGGAGGAGCTGGGCTTCCCCGTGACCGCCCTCACCAAGCGCGGCCCCGGCTCCGAACTGATAAAGGACGAACGAAAATGAACCTCATCTACCTGCGGCACACCACGCCC
The DNA here is from genome assembly GCA_028688015.1 of Elusimicrobiales bacterium. Classification (GTDB taxonomy): domain Bacteria; phylum Elusimicrobiota; class Elusimicrobia; order Elusimicrobiales; family UBA9959; genus UBA9959. Next base: position 603,511 of record JAQTZB010000001.1, read on the forward strand.
AAGACGAAGAAATTCATAAAGAAGAAGCTGCGCGGCAGCGAGCCCGCCTCCATCTACGATATCGAGGCGGGCGACTGCTGCCTGGCCCCGGCCCCGGTGAAAAGGCGCGACTACATAGTCACCTTCCTCAACGACGTCTCCCCTGAGATGCTGGCGTTCATGTACACCAGCCAGGACTGGGCGGGGCAGAGCCGCAACTAGCATGCGCGACCGCGAACTGGTAGTAGTGGGCGGAGGTCCGGCCGGCATGGCCGCGGCGCTGGCCGCCCGCGCCGCCGGCGTCCGCGACGTGCTGCTGCTCGAGCGCGACCAGCACCTGGGCGGCATCCTGAACCAGTGCATCCACCCGGGCTTCGGCCTGCACCATTTCAAAGAGGAGCTGACCGGCCCGGAATACGCCGACCGCTTCGTCCGCCAGGTAGCGGAGGATCCCGGCATCGAGGTCAGCCTGCGCTCTTTCGTCGTAAAGCTCACGAAGGACAGGGAACTCTCCTTCCTGCGACCCGGAGCCCTGGAGGAAGTGAAGGCCCGCGCGGTTATACTCGCCACCGGCTGCCGCGAGCGCACGCGCGAAATGATAGCCATACCCGGCTCGCGCCCCGCCGGAGTCTACCCGGCCGGCCTGGCGCAGAAGATGGTCAACATGGAAGGCTGGATCCCGGGGCGGGAGGCGGTTATCGTCGGATCCGGCGACATCGGCCTGATCATGGCCCGCCGCATGGCCCTCGAGGGCGTAAAGGTCAGGGCGGTGGTGGAGATCCAGAAGACCAGCCGCGGCCTGGTGCGCAACGTCGTGCAGTGCCTGGAGGACTACGGCATCCCGCTGCACTTCCAGCACCGCATCTCGCGCATACACGGCCGCGACCGGGTGGAGAAAGTCTCGGTGGTGAAGGTCGACGACGATTTTAAAGATATCCCCGCCTCCGGCTTCGAGCTCCCGTGCGACACCGTGCTGGTCTCGGTGGGCCTGATCCCGGAGAACGAACTGCTGGAGATGGCGGGCGCGGAGATGGACCGCAAGACTAACGGCCCCGTCTCCGACGAGGTGAACCTCACCTCGCTGCCCGGGATCTTCGCCTGCGGCAACGCTTTCAAGGTCTACGACCTGGCCGATTCCGTGACGCGGGACAGCGAGCTCGCCGGCCGCGCCGCCGCGCGGTACCTGGAGGGCAAATGAAGCGGCTCATGACCTGCATCGAGTGCCCCCAGGGTTGCCGCCTGGAGATAGAGGCCGACGGCTCACGGGTCGTCTCCGTGACCGGCCACAAATGCAAGCGCGGCGACAAGTACGCCAGACAGGAAGTTGCCGCCCCGCTGCGCACGCTGACCACCTCGGTGCTGACCAGGGGACTGGAGCTCCGCATGCTGCCGGTGCGCACCTCGAAGCCGATCCCCAAAGAGAAACTCTTCGAAGCGATGGAAGGCGTTAAGCGGCTGGTCGTGACCTCCCCCGTAAAGGCCGGCTCCGTTGTCGCGACGGATTTCCTCGGCCTCGGCGTGGACCTGGTGGCCTGCCGGGCCCTGAACAAGTTATGAAGCCCGCCGCGCTGCTGGCCTGCCTGCTGCTGACGGGCGCCTGCACCCCGGCGCCCGCCCCGGAGAACATGCAAATGGACGAGAAACTTAAAAAGCTCACCCCCCTCCAGCTGGAGGTAACCAGGAACTGCGGCACTGAGCCGCCGTTCAAGAACGAGTATTGGGACAATCACCGCCCTGGCATCTACGTGGATATAGTGGACGGCGAGCCGCTGTTCGTCTCTTCGGACAAGTTCGATTCAGGCTCCGGCTGGCCCAGCTTCACCAGGCCGCTGAAAAAGGAAATTATCGAGGAGAGAACGGATTCTTCGCTGGGCCTGGCCCGCACCGAGGTCCGCTCCAGGTCCAGCGATTCCCACCTCGGCCACGTCTTTCCTGACGGGCCCGGCCCCGGCGGCCTGCGCTACTGTATCAATTCGGCGGCGCTGCGCTTCGTGCCGCTGGAGGACATGGAAAAAGAGGGCTACGGGGCCTACCTGCCGCAGGTCCGGAAAAAGTAACCGGGCTTACTTTTCTTCTTTATACCAGCTCTCCTTGCCGTAGAGCTCCCTGGTGCAGTCCTGGCAGAGCCCGTGCGTGAACCTGGCCTGCGAGCGCTTCTCCAGGTAGATCTCCACCTTCTGCCAGAACCCCTTGTCGTCGCGGATCTTCTTGCATTTGGCGCAGATGGGGATCAGCCCGCGCAGCGTCTGGACTTCCTTCAAGGCCTCCTCCATCCGCTTGCGCTCGGTGATGTCGCGGGCGCTGGCCAGCAGGTAGTTGCGGCCCTCTACGACGGCCCCGCCGATGCTGACCTCCACCGGGAAGGCGCTGCCGTCGGAACGCCGGTGCGTGCCTTCCGTCAGCAGCGTGCCGGCGGCCAGGATCCTGGCCCGCAGCTTTTTCCAGTCGTCCGGAGTGCCGGCTATCCCCTGTATATCTGGCACGCCCATTGCAAGCAGCGCGCCGCGGCTGTAGCCCAGCCGGCGGCAGGCGGTTTCGTTCACATCCAGGAAGGCGGCCGTTTCCGGGTCCACTATGAAGATGGCGTCGTTGGAATGTTCCAGCAGGTTACGGAACAGGGACAGGTCCTTGTTGGCTTTCCGCAGCTCGGTAATATCGTTTATGACCCCCACCAGGACTTCCGTACCGTCTTCCCCGCGGTAGACCTGCTTGCGGGTCACGATAGTATGGCGGACGCCGGCGGAATCGGTAAAAAACTCCTCGTTTACATTCTCCCTGCCGGCCTTGAAGGTCTGGTCGTCTTTTTCCCAGAAGATGGCGGCCTGCTCCGGAGGAAAGAACTCGGTGTCGGTCTTGCCCAGCAGTTCCTCCTTTTTTCTGCCCATGAAGTCACAGAAGGCCTTGTTGAGATAGATCCAGCGGTGGCTGCGGTCTTTGACAAAAACCGGCGACCCGACCGCGTTGAGGATCTTCTCCGGCAGCTCCGGAACCCGGAGCAGGGCGGGGCCGGCATTTTTCTTGTTTTTCATAATACCCCCATAATCCGTCAACCCGGATTTTAGTAAATAATCGCGCGTAACACTTGAATTGACAGTCGTCCGCATATAAATTTAAAATTACAGGTGCCGCAATTAGTCTTCGATGGACGAGCCGTTTTCAGATCGGACCACCTCACGGCGTTTCTTTCAGGCTTATAATGTTACTGGTCCTACTATCCTTGGCCCTGCTGCTTGCCGGCTCCGCGCTGGCGCTTTCCCTTTCGCGCAACTCTTCCCGCGCCCAGGACGCCGGCGCCTACGCCGCCGTGGCCGCCTCCCTGGCGGGCCTGACGCCCGCCGTCCGGGTGCTGCTGACCGGAGAGGCGGAAACTTTGACTCTGCCCTGGGCCGTGCCGCTCGGTTCCCTCTCCTTCAACCTGGACCCCCTGGCGGCTTTCTTCCTGGTGCCGGTCTTCCTGCTCACCGGGCTGGCGGCCGTCTACGGAGCCGACTACCTTAAGAGCTACTCAGGCAAGAAGCCGCTCGGCCTGGCCTGGGCCGCCTTCAACACGCTGACGGCCGCTATGGTCCTGGTCCTGACGGCCGCCAACGCCGTCCTGTTCATGGTCGGCTGGGAGCTGATGGCCGCGGCCTCCTTCCTGCTGGTGCTCTTCGAGCACGAGCGCGAGCAGTCGCGCCGCGCCGCCTTCATTTATCTCGCTGCCGGCGGCGCCGGCGCGCTGCTGCTGCTGGCGGCCTTCGGGCTGCTTGGCCGGTCTTCGGCCTCACTCGATTTCGCCCTCTTTTCCGCCCCCGCGGGCGCGGCGGCCTCGGCCGTCTTCCTGCTGGGCCTGGCCGGCTTCGGCCTGAAGGCCGGCTTCGTCCCGCTGCACGTCTGGCTGCCAGAGGCGCATCCCGCCGCACCCAGCCAGGTGTCAGCGGTGATGAGCGGCGTGATGATAAAGACCGGCGTCTACGGCCTCATCCGCCTGCTCGGCTTCCTGCCCGTGTGGCAGGAGTGGTGGGGCTGGACCCTGCTGGCCGCCGGGGCCGCCTCCTGTCTGGTCGGCGCCCTCTTCGCCCTGGCCCAGCACGAGCTCAAGCGCGTGCTGGCGTATTCCAGCATAGAGAACGTAGGGATCATAGTGATGGCGCTGGGGCTGGGCGTGGTGGCGGCCATTAACGGTTCGCCCGTAATGGCTGGGCTGGCCTTCGCCGGCGCGCTGCTCCACGTCCTCAACCACTCGCTGTTCAAGGGCCTGCTGTTCATGGGCGCCGGCGCGGTGCTGCATGGCGCGGGCACGGCCGAACTGGAGGCCCTCGGCGGCCTGGCCAAGCGCATGCCGCGCTCCGCCGCCTTCTTCTTCGCCGGGGCCGCGGCCGCGTGCGCCCTCCCCCCGTTCAACGGCTTCGCCGGGGAATTCCTGATCTACCTCGGTGCGTTCAAAGCCCTGGGCCAGCCGGGCCCGGCGGGCCTGGCGGGGGTGATAGCCGGGCTGTCGCTCGCCGCCGCCGGCGGTCTCGCCGCGGCCGCCTTCGCGCGCGCAGCCGGCACGGCCTTCCTGGGCGAGCCCCGCACCGAGAAGGCTGCCAGGGCCCACGAGGCCGGGCCCCTCATGCTGTTCTCAATGGGCGCGCTGGCGCTGCTCTGCCTGTTCTCCGGCCTGGCCGGCCCCCTGCTCCTGGTGCCGCTGGGCACGGCTTCGGCGGCGGCCTTCGGCCTGCCCGCGGCGCTAGCGGCGGCCGCCTCGGCGGCGCAGCCCCTCGCCGGGGTTACCGCGGCCTCCCTGGTGCTGCTGGCCATGATAGCGTTCGGCGCCGCCAAGCGCAAAGTCTTCCTCCGCGGCAAGAGCCCGGCGCAGGGCGTTACCTGGGACTGCGGCTACGCCGCCCCTACGCCGCGCATGCAGTACGGCGCGTCCTCTTTCGCGCAGCCCCTCACCGATTTCTTCCAGCCCGTGCTGCGCAAGATAGGGCAGTACCCGGTCATCACGGAATACTTCCCGGCCAGGGCCTCTTTCTCGCGGGAGGCGCAGGCGGTGTTCTACAACTCGGTCTACAGGCCGGTGGCGGTGCGCATCCGCGACCTGGCCTACCGGTTCAGCTGGATCCAGCACGGCCGCCTCCAGCTTTATATCCTTTATATCGTGGTCACCCTGATCCTGCTCCTGCTATGGAAATTATAAAGCCGCTGCTCCAGTTCCTCGCCGCGGCGCTGCTGGCGCCGCTGCTGCCCGGCGTGATAAACCGGGTAAAGGCCTTCTTCGCCGGCCGCAAGGGCCAGCCGGCGCTGCAGCTCTACTACGACCTGGCCAAGCTGCTGCGCAAGACGCCGGTCTACAGCCGCACCACGACCTGGGTGTTCAAGGCCGGTCCTCTGCTGGCCGCGGCCGCGCTGGTGACCGCCCTGGCGCTGGTTCCTTTCGCCGGGCGTCCGTCCTTCCTCTCCTTCGACGGGGACTTCGTCTTCCTGCTCTACCTGCTCGCGCTGGCGCGCTTCGGCACGGTGCTCGCGGCGCTGGACACCGGCTCCGCCTTCGAGGGCATGGGCGCGAGCCGAGAGATGCAGTTCGCAGTCTTCGCCGAGCCGGCCTTTTTCCTGGGCCTGGCGGCGCTGGCGCGCGTGACGGGCCAGACTTCGCTGGCCGGCATGTTCGGCGCGCTGACCGGCGGCACCTGGAGCACCGCCGCCCCGGTGCTGGCGCTGCTGACCGCTTCCTTCTTCCTCGTGCTGCTCGCCGAGAACTCGCGCGTGCCGGCCGACGATCCCAACACCCACCTGGAGCTGACCATGATCCACGAGGTGATGGTGCTCGACCACAGCGGCCCCGACCTGGCCTACATCCTTTACGGCGCGGCGCTGAAGCTCTGGCTCTTCGCCGCGCTGATAGGCAGCACGGTGCTGCCCCGCCACAGCGGTTCCTGGGCCACCGACTCGGCCCTGTTCCTGCTGATGATGCTCGGCCTCGCGGCGGCCGTAGGCGTGGTCGAGTCGGTGATAGCGCGCCTGCGCCTGACCAAGGTGCCTTACATGCTGATAACCGCCTTCGCCTTCTCGGCGCTGGCGCTGATCTTCCAAATGGGACGCTGATGCATACTCTGGCCGAACTGATAATAGTCTTCGTGATCCTGCTCAACCTGGCGCTGTCGGTGACGGGCGGGCTGTCGGCCTGCATCCGGCTGGTGGCGCTGCAGGGCGTGGTGGCGGGCGTCCTGCCTCTGCTGGCGGGCCGCGGCGCCCCGCACGCCAGGACGGTTATCTTCGCGGCCGCCATCATGCTGCTGAAGGGCGCCGTCTTCCCCTGGCTGCTGCTGCGCGCGCGCGACCGCAGCGGCGCGGGCAAGGACATAGAGCCGCTCATCAGCTACCCCGCCTCGGTCATGCTCTGCCTCGGGGCCTTCATCGCCTCGTCGTGGCTGGGCTCGCGCCTGCCGCTGCCCCATACCGGCGTGGCCTGGATAGTGCCCGCGTCGCTGGCCACCATCTTCACCGGCTTCCTGCTCATCACCACGCGCACTAAGGCCATCACGCAGGTGCTGGGCTACCTGGTAATCGAGAACGGCATCTATATCTTCGGGCTGGCCCTCTTCGTCGAGCAGCCCCTGATGGTGGAACTCGCCATCCTGCTCGACGTGTTCGTCGCGGTGTTCGTGATGGGCATCGCCATCTTCCACATCAGCCGCGAGTTCGACCACATCGACACGGCGGAGCTTTCCGAACTGTCCGACTGGCGCCGCGGGGAGTACGGTAAATGACGCGCGCCCTCCTCCTGCTGCCGCTGGCCGCCGGCCTGCTGGCCTTCGTGATAAGGAGCGACAGCGCCCGCCGCTCGCTGCTGCTCTGGACGGCCCGTATCCATTTTCTTCTGGCTCTTGTCGTTATCGGCAAGTTCATCGCGGGCGACCTGGTAACAGTCTGTCCCGTCGTCCAGGCCCCGGCCCCTGAGCTTGCCTCCCAGTGGTTCGCTTACGACCCGCTCGGGCTGCTCTTCCTGGGCGTCACCTCGCTGCTGTTCCTGGGCGCGTCGCAGTACGCCGTTACCTACCTGGCCGCCGAGAAGCGAGACCCCGGCGAGGACGCCGACGGCGGCTTTATTTTCAATAACGCGCCCGAGGCCGTTTTCACCGGCTGCCTGCTGCTGTTCCTCTCGGCCATGACGGCCGTGACGGCCAGCCGCCACCTGGGCCTGCTGTGGGCCTTCATAGAGGCCACCACGCTGCTCTCTGCGCCGCTGATCTACTTTCACCGCCACAAGCGCTCGCTGGAAGCCACCTGGAAATACCTGTTGATCTGCTCCGTCGGCATCGCGCTGGCGCTGCTGGGCAACCTGTTCCTGGGCGCGGCAGGGCTCAAATCCGGAGTCGGCCTGGACCTCGCCCCGCTGCTGGCCGGGGCCGGCGCTCTGGATAAGCCGCTGCTGAAGGCCGCCTTCCTGTTCCTGTTCGTCGGCTACGGCACCAAGATGGGGCTTTCCCCCTTCCATACCTGGCTGCCAGACGCGCACAGCGAGGCGCCGGCGGTGGTGTCGGCGCTGCTCTCGGGGGCGCTGCTCAACTGCGCCTTCCTGGGCGTCATGCGCGTGAACGCCGTCTGCGCGGCGGCCGGGCTCGCCGAATTTACCGGCGGGCTCCTGGTGCTGTTCGGCCTGCTCTCGGTGATCACGGCCGCGCTGTTCATGCTGGGGCAGCGCGACTACAAGCGCCTGCTCGCCTACTCGAGCATAGAGCATATGGGCATCATCGCGCTGGGCGCGGGCCTGGGCGGCGGGGCCGTCTTCGGCGCGCTGCTGGCGGCGCTCAGCCACTCCCTGGCCAAGGCCGGGCTGTTCTTTACGTCGGGATTGATCCTCGCCGCGGAGAAGACCAAGCGCATCTCCGAAGTAAAAGGCCTCTGGCGCCGCGCCCCCCGCACGGCCGCCCTCTGGCTGGCCGGTTTCTTCCTGATCACCGGCACGCCGCCTTCGGGCGTCTTCCTGGCCAAGTTCATCGTCCTCAAGGAAATCCTCGCGCTGAAGCATTATTGGCTGGCCGGGGCCTTCCTGCTTTTCCTCGGCATCCTTTTCGCGGGGATGGCCCGCGTTTTCATCTCCATGACCTTCGGCGAACGCGAGGCCAGGCCCGGAGAGCGGCCCTTCGAAGAGCAGCCCGGCCTGCTCTGGCCGGCGGCGGCTTTTTTCGCCTGCGTGGTGCTGGCGGGCCTGTACCTGCCCGCCTGGCTGCAGTCGCTGCTGGCCGGGGCCGCGGGGAACATCGGCGGTAAACTATGAAGATAGAGCATCAGTCAGCCTTCAGCCTGGGGGCCTCCGACCTGGACCCGGGCCTGTTCTTCGAGACGGCGGCCTCGCGGCTGGCCGCCGGCGGCCGGGCCGTGGCCTATTTCGCCGTGCCCGAGGCCGGCGCCTGGCGGCTGGTAATGGCCGTGGCCTTCGACCGCGAAGGGCGGCTGGAGGCCTACTCGACGCGGGCCGAAGGCCCGTTCCGCGCGCTGACGCCGGCCTTTCCTCAACTCCACCTTTTCGAACGCGAGATCTACGAGCAGTCCGGGCTCAAGCCGGAAGGCCACCCGTGGCTCAAGCCCGTACGCTTCAACACCGCCGGCGCGGTGCCCGGCGTGGCGGACTATTTCACGGTGCATGGCAGCCAGGTGCACGAGGTGGCCGTAGGCCCGGTGCACGCCGGGGTTATAGAGCCGGGCCACTTCCGCTTCCAGTGCCACGGCGAGAAGGTCTTCCACCTGGAGATCATGCTGGGCTACCAGCACCGGGGCCTGGAGAAAGAATTTGTCGGCGGGCCCTGCGCGCGCTGCCTGCGCTACGCCGAAACGCTGGCCGGGGATACCTCGGCAGGGCACGCCTGGGCCTACTGCGGCGCGGTGGAGGCGCTGGCCGGGGTGAACGTGCCGCCGCGGGCGCAGGCCCTGCGCGGGCTGCTGCTGGAGCTGGAGCGCCTTGCCAACCACACCGGCGACCTGGGCGCGCTGGCCGGCGACGTGGCCTACCTGCCTACCGCCTCTTTCTGCGGCCGGCTGCGCGGGGATTTCCTCAACATGACCGCGCTGGTCTGCGGCAACAGGTTCGGGCGCAACATGTTCAAGCCCGGCGGCGTCAATTTCGACCTCGACCACGCGCTGATAAAAGAGCTGAAGCTGCGGCTGGCGAGCACTTATCGCGACGTGCAGGGCGCGGTCTCCCTGCTTTGGGAAACGCCCTCCGTGAAGGACCGTTTCGGCGGAACAGGCGTGGTCACGAAGGAGGCCGCCGAGGGGCTCGGCCTGGTGGGCCCGGCTGCGCGCGCCTCCGGCGTAGGGCTGGACACCCGGCGCAATTTCCCTTCCGAGCCGTACCAGGGCTTTACGCTGGGCGTCTCGGGCAGCGGCGACGTCTATTCCCGCGCCTACGTGCGCTGGCTGGAGATCCAGAAATCCGCCGAGCTCGTGGGCGGCTGGCTGGACGCGCTGCCGGAAGGCCCGGCGGAGGCGGAATGCGGCGCGCTTAAGCCGGAGAGCGCCGCCGTGTCGCTGGTGGAGGCCTGGCGCGGCCAGGTCTGCCATGTGGCGCTGACCGACGCCGCAGGCAGGTTCAGGCATTACAAGATAACCGACCCCTCGTTCCACAACTGGCAGGGGCTGGCGCTGGCGCTGCGCAACGGCGAGATCTCGGACTTCCCGCTGTGCAATAAGAGCTTCAATCTTTCCTACTGCGGGCGGGACCTCTGATATGATGAAAGCGTTGCTGGCCAGGATAAAGCAGGGCTACCGGACCATGGACTTCCCGTCGCCGGAACTGAAGCTGCCCCGCCGCGGGCTCGGCGTGCCGGTTATCAAGTCCCGAAGGCTGGAGAAGGCCGCTGCGGCCTGCCCTTACGGCGGCATTACCCCCGGCGAGAACCCGGGGCTTGACCTGGGCCGCTGCGTGTTCTGCGGGGCCTGCGCCAAGGCGGCACCGGAGGCCGTGGAATTTACCCGCGAGTACAAGCTTTGCGCTTCGGACCGGGCGTCGCTCGTAGTTTCGGGCCGGGATTTCAGACGGGCCGAGGCGCTGGGCGCCGACCTGCGGCGCCTGTTCGGCCGCTCGTTCCGGCTGCGGCAGGTGAGCGCGGGCGGCTGCAACGCCTGCGAGGCGGACTGCAATGTGCTGGGCACGCTGGCCTGGGACATGGGGCGCTTCGGGGTGCAGTTCGTGGCCTCGCCGCGGCACGCCGACGGCATCCTGGTGACGGGGCCGGTGACGAAGAACATGGAACTGGCGCTGCGCAAGACCTACGACGCGGTTTCCTCTCCCAAGGTGGTCATCGCCTGCGGGGCCTGCGCCATCTCCGGCGGCCCCTACGCCGGGCACAAGGAATGCGTAGGCATCCCCACTGACATCCCCGTGAACATGTACATCCCCGGCTGCCCCCCGCACCCTCTCACCATCCTCGACGCCCTCCTCCGCCTCCTCGGCAGGATTGATTAACCTCATTTCATAGGAAGAGCCGCGAGAAGCCCAGTCGGGGCCAGCAGGGGAGGGGCCCCGTGCTCCTGGGCAGAGGGGAACCGTTGCGCGGTTCCCCCCGCCCTTGGGAAATTAAGGGGCGGGGCCCCCTTCCCCAAAGTCGCACGGAACCCCTCCCCTGCCGTCCCCTCCGCATGTTTGTCAGTACTATACCAAGCGAGCCAACAGCGGAGACCGCAGGGGGTAGGGTTAGCAAAACCCTCATGAGCCCGAGGCTTGCGTAGCGCCGAGGGCGAATGCGGAGCGAGGCCACGGTGTGGCCGAGCGCGTTTTGCGTTCCTACCCCCTGCGGTAGGCCGCCAAACCACGAGCGCCCAGCGTTAGGCCGCCGGGCGTGTTTTTGTGGACATAAAAAAATTGGGCCTCCACTTTTGGGCGGGAGGCCTTGCCGAATATAGTATAGCAGGCGGCGGCGGAAAAGCAATGTTAAGTAGGATACAAACCAAAGGGCCTATTTTCGCGGCGGCAAAAGGCAGAAAGGAAATAGGCCCTTCGCTTCATCTCCGGGAGGGCGCAGGAAAGTTATAGTAAAAGGGCAGAAGATTCACGGAGGCACGGTTAATGAAAACTATTCTCGCGTTCGCGGCCCTCGTACTCGGTTCCGCTCCCGCTTTTTCCCTCGATTTCGTCTCCATACAGAAGCAGCTGCCGGCGCTGGGCGTAAACCCCGCCCAGCTCGCGCAGCCCGGCCCCGTGCCGGCCCCCGCCCCCGGCGAAGACCAGCTTCTCTCGGCGCTGCAGGCCGAGGCCCTGGCCGACCCGGCCGGGTTCATCGACAGCCATTCTCCCGATGAAGTAGCGCTGGCTTTCGGCCTGCGCCCTTCGCGTTTCCAGATCACGGACCCTAAGCGCATCGAGAACGCCCTGGTGAAGATCACCATCTACCTCGACAAGCAGCGCGTCAACGTGCAGGCCAAGGATTTCGACGACACCTTCAAGATCTCCTCCGGCCTGCTTCCCAAGAACGGCACCCCCGGCAGCGGCAAATGCTTCGCCCCCGACTTCATCGAGGAGATGCACTACTCCAGCCTCTACAATAAGGCCCCGATGCCGCACAGCGTCTTCTTCAACGGCAACATCGCCATGCACGGCACCAACGCCGAGCACCTGCTGGGCCAGCCCGCCTCGCACGGCTGCATCCGCCTCTCCAAGGCCGACGCCAAGACCCTCTACACGCTGGTCAAGGCCAACGGCAAGGCGAACGCCGCCATCTGCGTCCGCGGCGTCACCCCGGCTCCCAAGCCTTAAGATTTGTTGACAGCCTCCGCTATAGTTGTATAATTATCACAAGCGGACCAGTTGAGGAATGTCAAATGATCAAGCTTCTCCTGCTACTTACACTCGCTCTTCCCTTCGGCGCTTCTGCCCAGCCGTCTTTCACCCTTAATTCCCTGGACCTCGAGGGCGTGCGAGGCCTGGCCCTGTCCGAAGTCCCGGCGGTCGCGGTCCCCCTGCGCGCCGACAGCCGCGCCGGCGAAAAGTATTTCAACGCCTACGTGCTCAAGGCCGTCGACTATCTCTACAAGAACTACGGCCTGCTGGGCTACGACATCAACTCCATCCTGACGCACGACATCGAGTATCACACCTTCGGCACCATCAAGGCCCGCCGCGCCCCCCTCACCATGTGCGTGGCCGCCCAGATGGAGATCATCCTCACCGCCTTCGACCTTTACGCCAAAGAGACCGGGGACTATTCGGTTTACAATTACCTCCCCAAGCGCAGCTTCGAGGGCCTGGCCGTCACCGACCTGAAGGGCCATATCTGGGTGAACCACGATTTCAAGGCCGACGGCACCGCCGACGCGCTGATCAACTTCGGCATGGGCGAGCGCCGCCTGTTCGAGGGTCTGCTGCCCGGCGACTTCGTCAATATCAACCGCACCACCAAGACCGGGCACGCGGTAACCTTCATCGGCTATATCAGCAAGACCGGCAAAATGCTGCCCTCCTACGGCCCCGACGTGGTGGGTTTCAAGTATTTCTCCTCGCAGGGCCTCCGGGAGGCCGGGCAGGGCGGCTTCGACTACCGCTACGCCGTGTTCAGCAAGTACGGCTGCCCCGAGATGCCCTATAAGCGCGACTGCAATGTCATCTATTCCGAGCGGCAGGATTACCTCAACACCGGCACCATGCTCTCCCCCTCTTACTGGACCGGCGTCATGCCGCAGGCCTCCGGCGAAGAGGCCGGCGAGACCGTGCTGAACCGCACCTTCTTCAACGGCATCACCACCGACGACTGAATTGCCCGCCGCCAATAAAAAACCCCGGTCTCGGCCGGGGTTTTTTTATTCCCTCTGCGCGGGGTCAGGTTCGCGGGGTGTCCTTGTAATGGAACAGGAAGAAGACCGAGGCGCAGATAGCGCCCAGCCCGTCCGCCAGCATATCTTTCTGCGCGTCCCAGACGTCGCCCTGGCTGCCCAGGAAGGCGAGGCCGGCCGCCGGGTCCGCCGAGGCGGCGTACCACCACTCGATGATCTCGTAGACGGCCGCCACCGTGAAGATGGCGGTGATCCCCGTGAACGCCAGCAGCCCCCTTGAGCTGGTGTACCCTTTGCGCCGGATGAACTCGGCGATGGGGTAGGCGTAGAAGCCCACCGAGAAATGCGCTATGCGGTCGTAGTGGTTGCGCGTGAAGCCGAACAGGTCGGTCACGAAGCCGAATGGCACCCGCTCGAAGGTATAATGCCCGCCGATAGTGTGCAGGAAGACCAGTAAGCTCATGCACAGGTACGAGGCGTTAGAGAAGGCGAAGCGCCGGTAGGTCAGGGCCAGCGCCCCGACGATGAGGACCATCGGCAGGTTCTCCGAGAACCAGACCTCGCGGTTGTACGGCCTGATCGCCAGGACCGCGAACTCTACCAGGTACAGCGCCAGCAGCGCGTGGGGCAGCTTCTTCATCAGGCGTTCACCTTGAGGCCGGCCAGCAGCTGGCGGTAGCGGGCCAGCTGCGGCGCCAGCCCCTTTATCGCCGTCTCCCAGAACTCCGGCTTGCCTATGTCCGCCCCAAGGCTGCGCCTGGCCACCCCTTCCGCCGTGTCCGAGCCGGAGAGGCGCAGGAAGGCCTCGTACTTGGGCAGGAAGCCCGGGCCCTCGGCCTTGAACTTGGTGAACAGCGTGGCGGCCATCAGGAAGCCGAAGGTGTAGGGGTAATTGTAGAAGGAAACGCCGGCCATGTAGAAATGCAGCTTGGAGGCCCAGAACAGCGGGTCCTCGCCGCCGGGCTCCAGCGCGTCGCCGAACACTTCCTTCTGCGCGCTCACCATCAGCTCCCTGAGCCGCGCCACGGAAACCTCGCCCTTCTGGCGCTCCTCGTGGAAGGCCTTCTCAAAGCGGAAGCGCACGGTGATGTCGAGGATGGTGACGGCCGCGCCGCTGAGATACTCGTCGAGCATGATCAGCTTCTGCGCCTCTGGCACTCCGGGGTCGCCCTGGATGCCCTCGGCCAGGAGGTGCTCGCCGAAGATGGATGCCGTCTCGGCCAGCGTCATCGGGTATTCGGTGGCCCAGTCGCGCATGTCCTGCATCAGGCGGCCGTGCCAGGCGTGGCCCATCTCGTGGGCCAGCGTGTTCACGTCGCCCAGGGTGCCGTTGAAGGTCATGTAGACGCGGCCTTCCTTGATATAGTGCGAGCCGGTGCAGAAGGCGCCGGGGCGCTTGCCGCCGCGGGCCTCGCTCTCCAGCCTTTTCTTTTCGAGGAACTCTTTGTAGAAGGCGCCCAGCGCGGGGTACACGCGGCTGAAAGCCCCCTCCACCTTGGCGGAGCCTTCCTCCCAGGTGTAGAGCTTGTTATCCTTGAGCGGCAGCGGGGCCTCCCGCTCGTAGAAAGCTATGCCCTTGCGCCCCATCGCCGCGGCTTTGACGCGCAGGATCTCGCGCACGGGCTCGAGGTTGCGGCCAACGGCCTCGTACATGGCGTCCAGCGTGGAGCGCTTTATGCCGGCGCGGAACAGCGACTGGTCCAGGAAATGTTTTATCCCGCGGCGCTTGTTGAGCGCCTGGCGCGTGCCCGACAGGGCGTTGAGCGCGGCGGCGCAGGAATCCTCTATGGTCGCCCAGGCCTTGTTGCCGCCCTCGAAGGCGGCCCGCCCCACTTTCCGGTCGGCGTCGCCCATAAGCGCGCGCCAGCGGGAGATCGGCAGGGTCTCCACCCGGCCGTCGGGCCAGCGCATTTCGAAGGTCAGTTTGCTGGAGATCTTATTGTAGAGGCGCTCCCAGGACTGGAAACCGTCGACGGAAAGGTCCGCGGCCAATTTCTCCTCCGCGGGGCTCATACTGCGCTTCGCCTGCTCGCGCAGGCGTTTGAGGGAATAGGCTACGTCCTTCAGCTTTTCACGCTTTACGAAGGCCGAGAAGACTTTCTCCGGAACCTCTTTGAACGCCCGCAGCACGTCCACGCTGAACTTGGAATATTCCGCGGCCAGCCCGTCGAGCTTGGCGCTTTCGGCCGCGTATTCGTCCTTGTCGCAGTGGGCGGCCTCGAGACAGCCCACATAAGAGTAAATATGCCCCAGGCGCATGCCGGTCTCTTCGGCGGTCAGCAGCAGCTTTTCCCAGTCGCCGGCGGTTTTAGCCGAGAGGGACGGCAGCTTGGCGGCTTTCTTCTGCAGCGCGGCGATGTCGGCCGTGAGTTTCTTTTTAAATTTGAGCATCTCCGGGCCGTTGAACGCCGGAAAATAACTGGTAAGGTCCCACTGCACGCCCTGTTTCTTTTCAGCCATAGTTCCTCCCGGAAACCTTTTCAAAATTATACCTAAAATTTATAATGCGGCCGCCCCCTTTCAGAGGGAGAGCAGGACCGCCACCGAAAGGAAGACCAGCCCCTTGGCCGCGGCTATGGCGCGGGCGTGCCGGGGGCCGGGCAGCAAGCGCGCCCCGAGGCGGCCCGAAAGATAGCCGATGGCGCCGAAAACCACGACCACCTGCGCCATGAAGACCAGGCCCAGGACCAGCATCTGCCCTCTGACGCCCCCGCGGGCCGGGTTTACGAACTGCGGCAGCAGCGCGAGGAAAAACAACGCCACCTTGGGATTGAGCAGGTTCATGATTATCCCCCGCCGGTAGAGGGCCGCGGCGCTCCCGGCTGGGGCCTGGGCGCCAGCTGCCGGGGGCCGTTCCCGGAAGGCGCACCAGGCGAGCCAGGCCATATAGACGGCCCCCGCCCACTTCACCAGGCCGAAGGCGGCGGGCGAAGCGGCGAACACTGCGGAGACACCCAGCGCGGCAAGAGTGGTGTGCACCAGCAGCCCTGAACTGAGGCCCAGCGCCACGGCCAGCCCGGCGCGCGGACCGCCCGCAAGCCCCTGCGAGGCCAGGAATATCACGTCGGGTCCGGGGGCCAAGGTGAGGACCACGGAGACGCCGAGAAAGTAAACCAGGTTTTCCGGAACAAGCATGCCTAAATTCTACAAAATGACGGCGCCGGGCGGAGGCGGCCGGGTTTCAAAATTGGTAAGATAAACGCATGGACTGGTATATTTCCACAGTTAAAGCCCACCCCATCTTGACCGCCATGGCCCAATTCTCGGTGCTGGGCACGCTGGGCGAGCTGCTTTCCAAGTGGCTCGGGGCCGGCCGCGTCTTTTCCCCTTTCGGCCTCCGGGGCACGCTGCTGCGCGCCCTGGGCTGGGCCGCCCTCGCGGTCTGCATTAAGTACGCTTTCACGGGTTTCGTCGGTTTTGTCGACGGGATCGTAGCGCACGGGCTGCTGCCGGAGCCCGGCGCAGCGGGCCGCGCGCTGGCCGTGTCGCTGGCCATGAACCTGCAGTTCGGTCCCTTTCTGGTCATCGCCCACCGCCTGATAGACAACGCCATAGACGGCCGCTCCAACTGGGCCAACCTGGATAAAGGGCTGCTTTCCCTGCTGTGGTTCTGGGTTCCGGCGCATACGGTGACCTTCCTGCTGCCGCCGGAGCTGCGCATAGGCCTGGCCGCGCTCTGGTCGCTGGCTCTGGGACTGATCCTGGGCTGGTATAATAGGGCCCCGCAGGCCGCCTAGCGCGCCCCGGTTCTTTCCGACCGCCGCCCTGCGCGGCGGTTTTTGTTTTATGGGTTGGCGCCGGCGCGGGGAAAATATAGCTTGAAGGTCGTGCCCTTGCCGGGCGCGCTGCTGAGCCCTATGCCGCCCTTGCACTGCTGCAGTATGGCGTAGACGGTCGAAAGGCCGAGGCCCGTGCCTTTGCCTTCCGGCTTGGTGGTATAGAAGGGTTCAAAGATGTGGGCCGCAGTCTCTGGCGCCATGCCCGTGCCGGTGTCGGTCACCATCAGCGTTACATAGCCGCCGGCCGCGGGAACTAGCGGCAGGCCCTGGGGCGGAACGGCTATTTCCTCGTTGGCGGTAACCAGCTTTATATCCCCGCCGTCAGGCATGGCGTCCCGCGCGTTGACCACTAGATTCATTATCACCTGCGCTATCTGGCCCTGGTCCGCCCTGACGGGAGCGAGGTCCGGGGCCAGTTGGAGGCGCAGGTGCATATTGGCCCCGATCAGGCGCTTGAGCATCTTGCAGGAGTCTTCCACCACCGTGTTCAGGCAAAGCTCCTCGAGTTCCAGCGGCTGCCTGCGGCTGATGGTCGTGAGCTGGCGGGTCAGCAGGGCGCCGCGCTCGGTCTCGCGGATGATCTCGTTCAGGTCATCCTTCGCCGTCCCGCCCTCGGGCGCAGTTTTCAGCAGCATTTCGGCGTAGCCGCTGATGGCCACCAGGATATTGTTGAAGTCGTGCGCTATGCCGCCGGCCAGGCGGCCCACTACTTCCATCTTCTGCGACTGCAGCAGTTCCTCCTGCAGCTTCGAGCGCCCTCTTTCAGCGTCGATGCGCTGGGCGATCTCCATGGTCAGCTCCATGTTGGCGGCAGAGAGTTCGGCGGTCCGCTCCTCGACGCGCTTCTCCAGGCCCTGGTTCAGCGACTGGAGCTCGGCCTCAGCCCGGCGGCGGTCCGTGATGTCTCGGCAGAGAGTATGGATCTGCGGCATCCCGCGGCGGTTTACCACGGTGGCGTTCACCTCCACCGGCGTGCGCTTGCCTTTAGCGTCGATATACTCGGTCTCGTGATTGAAGATATAGCCGTCCCGGGCGCAGCGGGCTATGGCGGCGGCGTTAGCCTCCTGGTGCTCCGGGGAGGTCCAGTCCAGGGCGCTCCGGCCGAGGATCTCCTTCAGGTCCGAGCGGCCGGCCAGGCGGACATATTCCCGGTTGGCGTCGGTGACCTTGCCCTGCGTATCTATGACCACGTAGCCGGTGCGGGTGGTCTCGATAAGGGCCCGGTAGAGGGACTCGCTGTCGCGCAGCTCCGCCTCGGTCTTGCTGCGCGCCGAGACGTCGCGGCACAGCCCCAGGATCTGCTGCACCCCGCCGCGCGCGACCACGGTGGCGTTGATCTCGATAGTGGTGTGTTTGCCGGCCTTGTCGGAGTAATCCACTTCAAAGTTGACCAGGCGCCCCTCGCGCATCACGATCGCTATCGCCTCCCTGGCCCGGTCCTGGTTCTGCGGGGCGGACCACTCCAGCACGCTGCGCCCCATTATCTCTTTGAGGTCGGAGTGGCCGGAGAGGCGCACGTATTCCCGGTTAGCGTCCTGCACCCGGCCGTGCCCGTCCAGCACCACGTAGCCGGTGCCTGTGGTCTCTATCAGGGCGCGGTAGAGTGATTCGCGCTCGCGCAGCGCCCGCTCGGTCTCGACGCGGGCGGTTACGTCTTCCAGCAGCGAAACCACTTTCCTGTCCGCTGTGACCACGCCGGTGATGAAGACGGTCTTGGTCGCCCCGTCCCTGCAAACCACCTTGAATTCGCCGCCGTCCATCTCCAGGCCGGTCCGCATCGACTTCTCCTGCCATTCGCGCCAAATGGCGGTCAGCCGCTTGCGGTAGCTTTCCTCGGGATAGGCGCGCCGGGTCCAGGTTTCGAGGTCCGGTATCTCCTCGTGCTTGTAGCCGAAGGTCTGGACGAACTTGCTGTTTATGAACTCGATCCTGCCGGCCATGTCGTGTATCGCTATGCAGACCGGGGCCTGCTCCAGGGTGCGGCGCAGGGTGCGGGCGTTCTCGGCTATCTCCCTGGCCGCCTGGTTTCGGACGGTGATATCTTCGAAAAGTGAGATCACTTTCTTGTCCGGGGTGGTCATCCCGGTGATGTAGATGTCCTTCGTCATGCCGCTCTTGCAGTTGATCCTGAACTGGCCGCCGGGCATCTCCCTGCCGCTCTCCAGCGACTGCTGCACCCAGCCTTTCCAGATTCCGTAAACCTCCTGCCGGTAAGCTTCGTCCGGGAAGAAACGCTGTTTGAACACGGCGTAATCGGTTATATCCTCCCGGGCATAGCCGAAAGTTTCGGAGAATTTACGGTTTATAAATTCAATTTCCCCGCCCAGGCTCTGCACGCTGATAGCGATCGGGGCCAATTCAAGTATGCGGCGCAGCGTCTTCTCGCTGTCGCGGATGGTATTTACGGCTTCCACCCGCTGCGTAATGTCGTCGAACATCACGAAGATCTTGCCGGCGGCTATCACGCCGAAGATGAAGCAGGTCTTCTTCGAGCCGTCCTTGCAGGTGACCAGGTATTCCTCGCCCGCTATCTCCGTGTGCTTCTCCATGGCCTCGCTGACGTGGCCCATGAAGCGGGCTATCACTTCCTTGCGGTAGGCCTCGTCCGGGTAGGCCAGCCGCCAC
This sequence comes from Elusimicrobiales bacterium, assembly GCA_028688015.1. Taxonomy (GTDB): domain Bacteria; phylum Elusimicrobiota; class Elusimicrobia; order Elusimicrobiales; family UBA9959; genus UBA9959. Next base: position 622,626 of record JAQTZB010000001.1, read on the forward strand.
CAATGGTCCATCGTCGGGATCTCGGAATTGGGGAAACCGAAGGTCTCCTCGGCCTTCTGGTTGATGTACTCTATGGTCCCGTCCACGTTAACAATGGCCATGGACATCGGGGCCTTGTCTATGATGCGGCGCAGGGTGGCCTCGCTGTCGCGGAGGGCAGTTTCGGTCAGGGACCGGGCTGTGATGTCCTCCAGCACGATGAAGGCCTTGCCCTCGATGATGCTGCCGAAGAAGCAGCAGACCTTGACCGAGCCGTCCTTGCAGGTTACCCGGTATTCCCCCCGCTCTATTTCGCCGTTGCCCTGCCGGGCCTTTTGGACGCTGGCCAGCCACCGCTTTTTTGTCTCTTCACGGTAATTAACTTCCGGGTAGGCGCGGACCCACCAGTGTGCCATGTCGGGCACCTCGGCGCGGGAGTAGCCGAAAGCTTCCTCCGCTTTGCGGTTGTAGGATTCAAAAACATCGTCGGAATTAACTATGGCGGCAGGGAAGGCGGCGTAGTCGAGTATCCTGCGCAGAGCGCTTACGCCCTCCAGCAGTTGCCCTTCCGTTTCCCCCGGCTTGCCGCCGTGTCGATGGTCTTGTTTGGGGTTATTCCCGCCCATATAGTCAATATACTAAATAGGAGGGTTTACGGTCAGCAAAAAAGCCCCCCCGCCTGGCGGCGGGGGCTTTTGTCTTACTCGTTCTTGTAATCCGTTTTTTTCTTCTTGAGGAACCGGGTGAACCAGTTGCCCCCCTGCGGAGGTTTCTGGGGCTCGGGCTGGCGGGCGTCCTGCCTGCCCTGCCGCCTGGGGCCGTCGTGTCGCCGGGGCTCGTCGAAATAGGGCGAGAGGCTGACTATGCCCCCCTTCCTGTCCGGGTTCACCCCGTAGCGGTTGGGCTGGCCGGCCCTCTCCGCCTGCGGGCGGCCGCGGCGGGCCGGGCCGCGGCTTTCCCCGCGGGAGAAATCCGGCTTCCGGTCGGACGGTCCCGGGCGGCGGCCGTCGCCGCGGGGCGCGCCCTGCCGGGGCTGGCCGCGCTGAGAGCCCTGCCGCTGCTGACCCGGCCGCTGGGGCCGGCCCTGCTGGCGGGGGCGCTCGCCCCGGGGTTGGTGAGGAGCCGGGGCCGGCGCGGGCCTGGCGCCCGGCCTGGGGGCCTCGGGGGCGCCGAAGTCCGCGGAAGCCACGTCCGGCAGCTTTATACGCGTCAGCGGCATGCGGATCAGGCGCTCTATGTTGCGCACGTCCGCGCCCTGGTCGGGCGCGGCGAAGGTGATGGCGCGGCCCGGCTGGCCGGCGCGGCCCGTGCGGCCGATGCGGTGCACGTAATTCTCGTCTTCGTCGGGCAGGTCGTAGTTTATCACCAGCTCTATGCCGGTCACGTCGATGCCGCGGGCGGCTATGTCGGTGGCCACGAGCACGCGGTACTTGCCGGACTTGAAGCCCTCCAGGGCCTCCTTGCGCTGGGACAGCGACCGGTTGGAGTGGATCTCGGAGGCGCTGTGCGGCATCTCCCTGATGGCGCGGGCGATCTTCTTGGCGTTGTGCTTGGTCCGCACGAAGAGCAGCACGCTGCCCCAGTACTTGTCCAGCAGCTTGGCCAGCAGCGCGGTCTTCTCGCTGCGGTCCACTATGAAGAGTTCCTGCTCCACCCGTTCGGCGGCGGTGCCGGGGCGGGCCACTTCGATGCGCAGCGGCAGCTTCATGTGGCGGCTGGCCAGCTTCATGATCGGGTCGGGCATGGTGGCGGAGAACAGCATGGTCTGCCGCTCGCGCGGCAGCGCGGCCACTATCTTCTCGATCTGCGGGGCGAAGCCCATGTCGAACATGCGGTCGGCCTCGTCGAGCACCAGCACGCGCACATCGGAGAGGCTCACGGTACGCTGGGCCACGTGGTCGATCAGGCGGCCCGGGGTGGCGATGATGATGCGGGGGCCCTTGCGGAGCTCCGCCGTCTGGCGGTTCATGCTCTCGCCGCCTATGATCACGGCGCAGCCCATGCCCATCAGCGGCGAGAACTGGCGGACCACCTCGGCCACCTGCAGGGCCAGCTCGCGGGTGGGCACCACTACCAGGCCCTTGCCCTGGCCGGTGGCGGCCAGGCGCTGTATCATCGGGATGGCGAAGGCGATGGTCTTGCCGGTGCCGGTCTGGGCAATCCCCACCATGTCCTTGCCTTCGGAGGCGGGCGGGATGGCCTTGTGCTGTATCGGGGTCGGGGTCTTGAAGTTCAGCTTATCTAAAGCTTCGAGGAGTTTGGGAGCTATGCCCAGGCCGTAAAAGCCCGCGGCGGGTGTTGGTGTCGTTTCGGTCATATATCATTATCCCATATCTGGAGCGGCGCGGACAGTAGTATAATTATCGTATGCGCCCTCTCCTGCTCTCGCTGCTCTTCCTCGCCGGCCCTGCGCTCTGCCAGACCAAGACCGAGAAACGGCTGACCGGGCTGGAGAAGCGGGTGACAAAGGTTGAAAAGCGGCTGGTGAAGCTGGAGACCGGCGGCGGCCCCGCGGCCGCAGCGCCTTCCGCCGCCCCGCGGCTGCCGGCCAGCCCCATCGGGGTGGCTTTCCTCAAAAAGAAACAGGTGGTCGGCCAGGAGAAGCTGGGGATCAAGCTGTTCCTCGAGTTCGAGAACACCACCAACCGCAAATTTTTCGCCTTCAACGGCACGCTCGTCTTCAAGGACGAGAACGGCGCCGTCATCTGGTCGCGCCCCTACGGCCACAGCGAGCCGCTGGGCGCCGGAGAGCGCGTGGAAGTTTCCATGGGGATACTTAGCGACCAGGCCAGGGAATACCTGCGGTTCGTGCGGGCCAAATCGGTGCAGGTAACGCTGGAGAGACAGGAAGTTTACGGGGTGGAGTGACCGGCCGCCCGGCCGGTCTTGAGCGCGGGAAATTTCTCGAACAATTGGGGCGTGATCTTCAGGCGGTACCAGTGCGCCGTGGCGGCGTTGCAGTGCTCGTGCGGGCAGACCTTCTCGAAGCCGTAGCGCAGGTGGCAGCAGATGGTGACCAGGTTGCCGTCTTCACAGGCGTACCAGACTTCCTTGGCGCCCTGCTCCAGCGCGTGGCGGATGCGGGCCTCGGTGAGGGCCTTGGCTATGCCGCGCTCGCGGAATTCGGGCTTTACCCGGAGGCCGTCCATCACCCAGCGCCCCTTCTCGAAATAGATAACGCTGTGCCCGGCTATCTCGTCTCCGGAATAGGCGGCGAAATAGGCGTGCGGCAGCTTGTCCACCCGCCGGATGTCGCAATCAGAATAGAAAGCCTCGAAGCGCGTGCGCCACTCTCCGCTCTCGCGGGAAATTTTTTTTACGGTGACAACCGGCGCCTTTTTCATATAACGGATACATTATATACAAAACCGCGCTGGTCGGCATCGGACTAAAGGCCCCCGCCCGCGTGGGCCCTAAGCCGGCCGGGGCGCGGGCCTTATGCCCCTGTCGCCGCGCCCGGGGATCGGGTAAAGTATAGGTATCCTGTTCCTTCGCAGGTGGAGGTTCCGTGTTTAAAGCGCTTAACGCCCTGCTGCTGCTGTTTTTCTCGGTTCCCGCGGTCTTTTCCGCCCCGCCCCCGGCCCTTGAGGCCGTCACGCTCAGGACCCTGCCGCCCGTCGAGTCGCCGGCCGCGCCCGCGCCCTTCTACGAGCCGGGGCGCGCCTACGACTGGTCCGGCCTGCCCGCCTACATCTTCACCGACGAGGAAGCCCTGGCGAAGCCCCTCGTGGAGGCGATCGGCCGCACGAAGAAAACGCTGGACGTGGCCCTCTACAATCTGCAGATAGACGCCGCCGTAACGGCCCTGACACAGGCGCGGCAGCGCGGCGTAAAGGTGCGCGTGCTGTTCGACGCGGCGCATGTCTACCCCCAGGCCGGCAAGCAGATCCAGGCCGTGATAGATTCCGGGATAGAGGCGCGCGCGATGAACGGCCGCGGCGGCACCGGCGCGATGCACTGCAAATACGCGCTGTTCGACGGCGCGCTGCTTCAGACCGGCTCCGCCAACTGGAGCGGCTTTGCCGAGAGCTTCAGCTACGAGAACATCATGTTCGTGGCCGACGCGGACATCGTCTCCGGCTACGGCAGGAACTTCGACTGGATGTGGGCGCAGGCCAGGCCCGCGGGCCAGCCGGAGGCCCCGGCGGCGAAGCCCACCCCGCCGCCCTCCGACCCCACCCCCGACGTAAACTTCAACGGCACCGCCCTGCCTGACTACGTCTTCTCGCCCCGCGGCGGCACGGAGGCGGCCATCGTGAAGGCGCTGGACGCCGCCCGCTCCGACGTGGCGGTGGCCATGTTCACCCTCACCTCCAAGAACATCATGGAAGCCCTGAAGCGGGCCGCCGCCCGCGGCGTCTCCGTGCGGATGATGTTGTTCTCCGGCCAGAAGTTCCCCTTCTTCAAGGAAGCCAAGGCCAGCCGGATAGACTTCCGGTTCAAGGACGGCCGCCTGGAGAAAGGCCAGATGCACAACAAGTACGCCGTCCTCGACGGCAAGCTGTTGATCAACGGCTCTTTCAACTGGACCGCCACCGCCGAGGACGCCAACACCGAGAACACCATCTTCACGCTGGCCCCGGAATACTCGGCGCCCTACCTGGCCGAGTTCGAGAAGCTCTTCAGGTCGGCCCGCCTGCCGTACTAGCCCGCAGCCGGGCATAAAAAAAGGCCGCCACCTGGCGGCCTTTTTTTATTTATAGCGGTCAGCGGGTGGCCGTTATCTGCATTTCGCAGTTCGGCGGCGTACCCGAAAAGACGATACTGACGCCCGGCGGGATGCAGGCCGCCTGGGCGGCCGTGGGCTGGCAGGAACCGTCAGGGTAGCCGGCCGCGCCCAGGCACGAGTTCACGGCCCCGCGGGTGCCTTCCACGTCGATCTTTAGCTGGGACTGGACCGAGGCCTTGGCGCTGACCTGGTTGCGCTGCAGGAGCCCTCGGATCACGATCATGGCCGCCGCGAGGAGCAGCACTGAAATGACCAGGACCTGCAGCAGCGCCGCGCCGCGGCGGCAGGCCGTCACCGGCGCCTGCCCCTGCCGCCGCCGGAGGGCCTGCGCGCGGAGCGCTGGTTCCAGCCGCGGCCGCCGGCGGCTTTGTCGTAGCCCCAGAGGGTCTCGGCGGGAACTTCGGGGTGCGTCACCTGGTTCATGGGGATGCCGGTGAGGGTCTCGATGCTGCGCACGTCGCCGCCCTGCTCGGGCGTGGCGAAGGTGATGGCGCGGCCGGGCTGGCCGGCGCGGCCGGTGCGGCCGATGCGGTGCACGTAGGCGTCGTCCTCGGCGGGCATCTCGTAATTGATCACCGCTTCTATGCCGGTCACGTCTATGCCGCGTGCGGCGATGTCGGTAGCCACGAGGATGCGGTACTTGCCGGACTTGAAACCTTCCATGGCGTCTTTGCGCTGGCCCATGGTGCGGTCGGAGTGCAGTTCGGCCACGTGGTGGTTCATGTGCTCGAGGATCATGGCTACCTTGGCGGCGTCGTAGCGGGTCTCGACGAAGATGAGCACGGTGCCCGTGTATTTCTCGAGCAGCTTGGACAGCAGCAGAGGCTTCATGCCGCTGCGAACGACGTAGAGCTCCTGGATGACGTTGGCCGCGGCGGTGCCGGACTTGGCCACCTCGATGCGGATGGGCAGCTTCATGTGGTGGCTGGCCAGCTTCATGACTTCGTCGGGGATGGTGGCGGAGAACAGCATGGTCTGCCGCTGGGTAGGCAGCTCGCGGATGATGCGGTTGATCTGCGGGGCGAAGCCCATGTCGAACATGCGGTCGGCCTCGTCGAGGACCAGGATGCGGGCATCGTTCACCTTGGCGGCGCCGCGCTCGATATGGTCGTAGACGCGGCCGGGGGTGCCTATCAGGATGCGGGCTTTGCGGTTGAGGTCGCGCAGCTGGGACTCTTTGCCTTCGCCGCCTATGAGGCAGGCCACGCCCATGTTGAAGGCGGGAGCGAATTCGCGGCAGACTTCGGCAACCTGCACGGCGAGCTCGCGGGTGGGCAGCAGGACGAGGGCTTTGCCGGGGCCCTGCGCCAGGCGCTGTATCATGGGGATGGAGAAGGCGATGGTCTTGCCGGTGCCGGTCTGGGCTATGCCGACCATGTCCTTGCCTTCGGTGGCTATCCGTATGCACTTTTCCTGTATAGGCGTCGGGGTTACGAAGCCTTTGGCGTCGAGTATTTCCATCAGCTTGGGGGCGATGCCGAGCCCGTAAAAGCCTGATTTTTTCTTAAGGCCGAGCGCGGTCAGCGCCTTGGTGCCTATTTTCTTGAGGAGTTTCTTCATATATTATCTATATTATACCCAATTTTCCTTCCCATTATCGTTAACAGAACTTCGCATTTGCCAAGCAGGGAGCCGCGAGATGCCCAGTCGGGGCCAGCAGGGGAGGGGCCCCGTGCTCCTGGGCAGAGGGGAACCGTTGCGCGGTTCCCCCCGCCCTTTGGGAAATTAAGGGCGGGGCCCCCTTCCCCAAAGTCGCACGGAACCCCTCCCCCGCCGTCCCCTCCGTATGCTTGCTAGCACTATCACAAGCGAGCCAACAGCGGAGACCGCAGGGGGTAGGGTTAGCAAAACCCTCATGAGCCCGACGCTTGCGTAAGCGCGGAGGGCGAATGCGGAGCGAGGCCACGGTGTGGCCGAGCGCGTTTTGCGTTCCTACCCCCTGCGGTAGGCCGCCAACCACGAGCGCCCTCCGCACGGGGACGCCAAAAGAGAAAGCCCCTTTCGGGGCTATTCTCCTTTACGTCGAGCGAAGTTAGTTCAGCTCGAATTCTTCTCCGGGGGCAGGGGACTTGATGTTCTTTATGCCTTCCTTCGTCAGGGCTTCGGTCAGGGCGGCGCGGGCTTCGGGTTCGCCGTGGACCAGGAAGACGCCGCGCCTGGGGGCTGCGGCCTTGACGAAGGCGGCCAGGTCGGCGCTGTCGGCGTGAGACGAGAAGACGTGCATCGTCTCGATGGCGGCCGCCACCTCGTGCTCCATTCCGAAGATCTTAACTTTCTTGAGCCCCTCCTGCAGCCTGCGGCCCAGTGTGCCCATGGCCTGGTACCCGACGAGCAGGACGATATTCTCGTCGCGCCCGATGCCGTTGCGCAGGTGGTGCAGCACGCGGCCGCCTTCGCACATGCCGGAGGCGGAGATGATCAGCATCGGCCCCTTCTTGTTGTTGAGGGACTGGGATTCATCCTTGGTGCGCAGGTAGCGGATATAGTCGAAGCCGAACGGGTCGCCGTCCATCCTGGCGTAGGCCCGGAACTTGTCGTCGAACGAGAAGTCATCGCGGCGCTTGTTGAAGATCTCGGTCAGGCTGACGGCCATCGGGCTGTCCACGTAGACCGGGAGCTGCGGAACCTTGCCCTCGCGGAAAAGGCGGTCCAGGATAAAGACGATCTCCTGCGTGCGCTCCAGCGCGAAGCTGGGGACGATGATCTTGCCGCCGCTCTTCACTGCGCGCTTTATAACCTCCGCCAGTTTCTCCCCCGCGTCGGCCAGTTTCTCGTGCAGCCGCCCGCCGTAGGTACTCTCGATCACCAGGTAGTCGGTGCCCGAAGGGACCTGGGGCGTCTCCATCAGCAGCCCTTCCTGGCGGCCCAGGTCGCCGGTGTAGACCAGGCGGCGCTGACCTGCGGCGGTCTGCAGGTCGAGCTGCGTTATAGCGGAGCCCAGGACGTGCCCGGCGTTGAGGAAGGCGGCCTGCACGCCCGGCAGCGGCTGGAAGGCCGCGCCGTACTCTACCGGTTTAATATGGCTGAGGGCCTTGTTGGCGTCGTCCTCGTCGTAAAGGGGCTCGATCGTCAGGCCTTCGGCCGCGTGGATCTTGTTGTAAAACTGCGCGTCGGAAACCTGCAGGCGGGCCGAGTCGGCCAGCATCACGCCCGTGATCTCCGCCGTGCCCAGCGTGGAGTAGAGCGGGGCGTCGCACCCTTCCTTATAGAGCAGCGGCAGCAGCCCGCAGTGATCCACGTGCGCGTGGGAGAGGATCACCGAGTCCACCGAGGCCGGCGGGAACCGGAAGGTGCGGTTCTTGGCCTGGGCGTCGCTGCGGTGGCCCTGGAACATGCCGCAGTCCAGCAGCAGCGTGCCGCCGTCCGTCTCCAGCAGGTGGCGGGAGCCGGTAACTTCGCCGGCCGCGCCGTGGATCGAGATGTTAGCGTTTGCCATGTTTTTTCCTCCGGGGACTGAATGAACGCAGCGGGCCGACGGTCTTGCGCAGCAGGAGCTCGTCGCTGCCCTTCTCAAAAAAATCCGTTATGACGCCGGCCCTTTTATAGCCGAGCCGCCGGTAGAACCGCTGCGCGCCCTTGTTGAAGGAGGAGACGCAGAGGAAGACGTTGGGTGAGCGCGCGAAGATCTTCCCTTCCGCGAAGTTCATCAGCTCTTCGCCGAGCCCCTGCCCCCTGAAAGCCGGGGCGACGAAGAGAGACTGTATGTAGCCGCGGAAGGTGCCGTACATGGCGATGACCACCAGTCCGGCTATCTCCCGCCCGGACCTGGCCAGGTAGGTCTCGCGGAAAGGCACGCTAAAAGTCTTCAGGCAGTGCCGCTTCTTCAGGCCCAGTTTAAGCCACGGGTCCGAGGCGGCCATCAGCGCCGCGGCGGCGGCCTTGTCGTGAGCTGAAGTAAGGCGTGAAATCTTCACTCCTAGATAATACTAAATAGAAAATGGGATAATATACCCATGCTGCACGAGTTCCTTGATTACGCCGCGCTGGCTTTTTTCGCCCTGTTCCCCATCCTCAACCCGCCCGCCATGGCGCCCATCTTCCTCGACATGACGGACGCGCTCTCCGACGAGGACAGGCACCGCCTGACCTGGCTCATAGGCAAGTACACTTTCATGCTGCTCTTCAGCGTCATGCTGGCCGGCGGCTGGCTGCTCAAGATCTTCGGCATCTCGGTGCCGGTCATCCGAATAGCGGGCGGCCTGCTGCTTTTCAACACGGCCTGGCAGATGCTCAACAACAAGCCCAAATTCTCCGCCGACGAACATGAGGAGCTGAAGCGCCACATGACCGACCGGGCCTTCTTTCCTATGACCATGCCCGTCACGGCCGGCCCGGGCTCGATAGCCGTAACCCTGACGCTGGTGCCTGCGGGTTCGCTGCTCGCCCCGGGCACCTGGGTCAAGTTCGCGGGCGACGCCGCCGGCATAGCGCTGGCCGCGCTCAGCGTCTTCCTCTTCTACCGCTATTCGGAAAACCTGCTGCGCCGCATGGGCCGGGCCGGCGCCCAGACGATCTCCAAGATCTCAGCCTTTATCCTGCTCGCCATCGGCGTCCAGATAATCTGGGACGGCCTGCGCGGTCTGCTGAAATTAAGTTAAACGCTCCCCCGGCCGGGATAAAAAAGAGGACAAGCGTCCTCTTTTTGTTTTTGCTGCCGATCTTCCCAAATAGCAGGATTGGGCCAAAGGACCTATTTGTGGCATAGGCCCTTTGGCCCTTGCCTTCTAGGTCTATTCGGCTAAACTATTGATATTAGTCATGTTGATTTTGGTCAAGACCGGAGGAATTTTGAAACGCATTACCGCCCTGCTCTCACTGACGATACTTACCGCCGCGTCTTTCGTTTCCGCCGCCTACAATTCCGCGCCCGCGCTCGACATCCTCAAGGATTCAGCCGCGGGTTTCTCTTTTGAGGCTCCCCCCGCGGTGCAGCCCCCGCTGCTCTCGCGGGTATTCGAGCTGCCCGAGGGAGACCTGGACGGCGAGGAACTGTTCGAATACCTGCACGACGCCACCGTCCCCGCGCTCCGCGGCGTCCCCTCCTACAGTTCTTCCCGCAAGTTCATGTACTCCAAAGCCGACAATACCGGCTGCGGCAACGGGCCCGGCATAGTGACCTTTTATTCGCTCGTCTGCGTGCCCGGCTCCAGCGACAGCGGCAACGACTACCGCGAGAGCGGCGACGCCAACCGCGACGGCGTAGCCGGGGACTTCATTAACGCCGAGCATATCTGGCCGCAGAGCTTCTTTAACAGCGCCCTGCCCATGGTGGCGGACCTGCACCATCTCGCGCCCACCTTCTCCGTACCCAACGGGCGCCGCGGCAGCCTGAAATTTGCCGAGGTTAACGGCCCCCAGTACAGCACTTCCGCCGGTTCTTTGATGGGCAAGGACGCCTTCGAGCCTACCGACGCCTCCAAGGGCAACGTGGCCCGCGCCTTGCTCTATTTCATGGTGCGCTACCACGACAAGAGCATCCGCCAGGGCATGAATTACGCCTCCTTCTGGACCAATACCGTGCCGCTGCTGCTGCAGTGGAACACCCAGGATCCCCCCGACGCCGCGGAGCGCCGCCGCAACGACCTTGTGGAGGAATTCCAGGGCAACCGCAATCCCTTCATAGATTACCCCGAGCTGGCCGAAAAGATAGGAGAGGAAGTTTTCCGCGCCCACTGAACAGCGCCCATAAACAAAAAAAGGCCCCGGGAGGGGCCTTTTTCTTTTGGCGGAGGTGATTACTTCACCTTGAGCGGCCAGCGGCACTTATCCAGCAGCTGCTGGTTGAGACGCAGGCGCGTGTTCTGCGGATAGATGACTAGTCGCACGCGGCGCCCGGCGCGCAGCTCCTCCACGGCCCAGGCCGCGGCGGCGCCGGCCGCCGCGAAGTCGGGCGCAAAGGAGGCCGTGGCCCCGTTCTGGACTAAGGCGTAAGTAGGCGCGTAGAAAGGCACGGCGTTTGCGCAGGAGAAGTTGGCCAGCACCATCAGGCTGCCCTGCGTTATCAGGACCGGGTCCGGCATCAGCCAGAAAGCGTCCATTTTGCCCATGAGGCGGCGCAGGCGCTCGGGCAGCGAATCAGGCGACTTCAGCCTGGCGGAAATGATTTCTATGCCGGCCGCCTCCCCCGCCTCGCGCAGCTCCTCCATATATTTTTCCCCGGGATAGGCGGCCCAGAATACGGCCAGCCGCTTCAGGCCCGGCTGGAGGCCGCTGTAGGCAGCCAGGGCTTCGGCCGGCGGAGGAAGCATGGAGATCTGGTGCCAGCGGTGCCCGCGGCCGGCGACCGGCGCCAGCGCGTAGACGCGGTGTGTGCCCTCAGGGAAGTCCAGGGCCGTCGCGCGAGCGCCGAAGACCGCCACGTAGCGGGCTTCTTCCGGAAGAGAGAACCCGGGCGAAGAGGCGTCGTAAAAATCAGCGGGCGCGGAAAGGCCGGCCCGGAAGGCGGCATAGGCTTCGGCGTAGGGGCCGGCTTCCGAAGAGACTATGGCCGCCAGTTCGCCGGCGCGGGCCGGTGCGGGGCAGCAAAGCGGCAGAGCCGCGGCGGCCGCGCAGCACAGAGTTTTTGCCAGGTCTTTCCTCATAGGCGCCTGCGTCAGAATTTACAGCTCAGCCCGAGCGTTGCCTCGCGGGGGCTCTGCGGCGCGCCGTCCAGCCTGTCCGCCCCGCCCCCGTACGCGGCGTTGTAATAGCGCCGGTCGAAAATATTCTTTATCGCCAGCCAGATGGAGATGCCCGCCGAATTGCGCGTAATGTCGCTGTATCGCAGGTACAGGTCGACAGCCGTGAAAGGCGGCACGCGGACCCCGTCCTGGTTGCGGGTATAGGAGCGGTACAGGGCCTTGGGCGTCGCGGTCCACCTGCCGCGGGTCACCGAAGTTCCGGCCTGAAGCACATGCCTCGAGTTGAAAGGCAGGGGATCCCCGGCGAGGTGCCCCTCCGAATGAGTGTAAGCCCCCCAGGGCTCAAAACTCCAGCGGCCGGAATGGAAGACCGCGTCGGCTTTAATCGTGGCGCCGTAGGTTTCCATGCTGCCGGAGTTCTCGGCGTGCTCGAGCACGTCCACCTCCACCCCGTGGAAGGTGCCGGGGCCGATGGTGACGTCCTGGATGAGCCTGCGGACCTTGTTGTAGTAGGGATTGAGCGAGACCCGTACGTTCTCCGCCAGGTCATGAGAGAGCGTTCCCTCCACGGAACGCAGTTTCTCCGGCTCCAGTTCCTCGTTGGGAATATGGAAGAAATAGCTGTGATAGCCGGAGGCGGCCGTCGGAGAGGAAATGAAGGAGCCGAAATGCTTGCTCGTCCAGAAGGGCGAGGGCGCCAGGTAAGCCTCGCCGTAAAGCACTTTGGCCACGGTCCGCTCCGAGCCCCCGGGCCGCCAGACCAGGCCGGCGCGCGGGTTCCAGGTCTCGCCGTAGGCCGTGTTGCGGTCGTAGCGCAGGCCCAGGGAAAGAGAGACGTCCGCCAACTGTTTCTGCAGGCGCAGGAAAGCGCCGGTATTGCTGTAGCGCAGGGAATGGAAATCCACGGGGATGGTGGAGCCGTTGTAGACGAAATTCTGGGAGACAGGGCTTTTCTCTGTGTCGAACTCATGTCCCAGGTCGGCGGTGTAGGGCAGTACCGCGTTTTCCTGGTAGGTATAGCCAGCCAGTACCGGGAAGCCTTCCGCGGCCTCAAAAGAAAGGGTCTGTTCTATTGTGGTCGTTTTAGCGGAGGCGTACTTATAGGCGTCGTCGTAGCCTGAATAGCTGTTTATAAAGCGGCTCTCGGGACTTATCTCATAGTCGTAATACGACAGCAGGGTATTGATCTTCCAGGTTTCTCCCGGGGAGGAGTAGGAGTGGCGGCCATAGGCCGTCCACTGCCCGGTAGCGAAGCGGGCGTCCTTGCTGTAGACGGTGAGCTCCGGCTTGACGCCGATGGAGGAGGAATGCGATTCCTTCATCTTTATCAGGCCGACTTCCAGGCTGCCCAGGTCCAGCCTGGCGTTAAGGTAGAAGGCGTCTTCACGCGCGTCATACTTGCTCACCGGGACCGAGGTGGTCACGGTGCTGGGGATAGGGAACTTGACCAGCCCGGACTGGTACTCGCGGTTATACCAGGCGTAGTCGTCCTTGTAGTAATCCGGCAGCTTTGGGTTGCCGCCGGAGCGGCTGTCCACGGTGACGGCGGCGGCCGGGGCCGTGCCGGCCTCCCCGGAAAGGCGGCTCATTACCGTAAACCCGGCGGCTCGGGCATCGAAGGAACCGTAGGCCATGCCGGCGGTAGAGACGCCGGCCCGGCGGCTTACGACGTTTACGACGCCGCTGAAGGCGTCGGCGCCGTAGACCGAGGACATGGGCCCCATCACTACCTCGACCCGTTCCGCGTTCTTTATTGATAACTGCCCGGCAATGGCGAACAAGTCCCCGGTGGGCGGCGTTACCCGCACTCCGTCGTAAAGTATCAGCAGCCGCTCGTTGCCCGGTATGCCCCGGACGGAGACCAGGTTGAGGCGGCGCACGTCGGAATTGCGCTGCACCTGGAACTGCGGCATGTCCGAGAGGAGCTCATGCAGGGTTTTATAGCCGCGCTGCTGGATAGTCTTGGCGGTCACCACGTAAGCCGCCGCGGCCGTGTCCGAGGGCCTTTCCTCGGCGTAGGAGGCGGAGAGGAGGGGCGTATCCAGGATCTCGCGCAGCGAGGACTGAAAAAAATCCACACCTCCAGACTCCTGGGCGCGCGCGGGCGCGGCGGCGCAAAGCGCCGCTGCCAACAAGACGGATAAACGCATAACTCCCCCCTTTCCCCTGCGGCGCCTAGCGGGCCAGTTTGTACGGATCGGCGGTGACGCCCAGCAGGTACAGCGCGGCCTTCACGTTCTTAACGGAGGCCTTGTCTATCGTGGCGGCACCCGGATAAAAAGTGGTGCCTTCCAGCTCGGTGGTGAAAGCGAAAATGCCGCGGGCGGCGTAGGCCCAGTCGGTAGTGTCCCCGGTGGCGACGTAGAGGTCGCTGGACTGCTGCGGCCTGTAGCCTGTGAAGGCCGTCATTCCCCTGGCCATGGCCTCGAACACCTTGCGGTCGCGGTCGCTCTCCACCGGGGTGTCTTTGCCCGCCCACGGGTAGAGCAGGAGGCTGGAGTAGGAGTGGTAGCTCATCAGCGTCTTCAAATTGGACCGGGCCTCCACGAACCGCTTCACGGCCTGGGTCTCGGGTTCGGAAAAAGCGTAAGGGCCGCAATAGGTGTCGGCCGCGGGGTACTGGGAAGCCCCGGCCTGGCACCACAGCGAGTCGTAGTTGCGGTTGAGGTCAACCCCGATGCTCTTGTCGGCGTTAACGCGGGTATTCTTGCGGTGCCAGCGGTACTTGCCGGAGGCGATATCGTACTCCGCCCCGTCGGGGTTGGTCATGGGGGCGATGTAGATGTCGAGCGTGTCCAGGAACTTGCGGATCTCCGGGTCGGTCTTGTTGGCCAGCAGGTGGCGCGCCAGCGCGAGGGCGACCTCGTTGGAAAGATGCTCCCGGCCGTGGTGGTTGCCCATGAAGAGGGCGGCGGGCCGGGCAGAAGGCCCCTCCCCTTTCTCGGCTGAGTTCAGCCGCAGGCACCAGATGTCGCGGCCTTCGATAGTCTTGCCCAGGGAGAACAGCGAAGCTTCAGCCGGGTTCTCTGCGGCAAGGGCCCGCAGCAGGTCCGTTGTCTCCGTGTAATTATGGTAAGCGGCGTCGTTAGCCGGGAAATCTTTCAGGTGCTGGCGCGCGTAATCCTGGATGGTGCGGCGGCTCTTTACTATGAAGCCCTTCGCCGCCAGTTGGTCCAGCGGGGCGGCTTCGATGAGGCCGGAGACGTAAGACTTTTCAGTCTCTATGATATCCAGTCCGGCGTTCAGCAAGGCCGTTCGGTCGTACTTGTCGTCGGCGCCTACGGTGACCCAGTAGCGGGTGTCGCCGGCCAGGGCCGCGGCGTCGGCGGCCAGGGGTGCAGGCTCCGGCACGGGCGGCAGTTCCAGGCCTCGGCGCAGCTGGTCGAAAGAGCCGCCGGAGGCCGAAGAGGCGAGGGCGAAAAAGAGAAAAGCGCGGAGTGATTTTTTCATGTGAACCCTTTAGGTGAATATAGCAAACCGAAAGCCTTCGCGCCACTCATTTTTAGCCTTGATAAAAATCAAAATAATGATATAATTTTCGTGGCGTCAAATCGCAAGACTTCGGAGCCGTTTTGAAACGCAACTCGTTGATCTTCTCAGCAGCCCTGCTCGCCGCCGGGTTCAGCGCGGGTTTCGCCCTGGACCTGCCGAGTTTAGAGAGATTTTCTGCCGACCTGCCCTCGCAGGCGGTACCCGCGCCCCTCCCCCCGCTCAGGATCCAGCCCCAGTACCTGGCGCAGGCCTCGGGCCTCTCCGGAGAAAAGCTCTTCCAGTACCTCCACCAGGCAACCGAGTACCCGGCGCCCGGCTCCGGCAAGGATTACCTGAACGCCAAGAAATTCATGTTCGCAGTGGCCGACAATACCGGCTGCGGCGGCTCCGCCGGAGTCACCTGCCTTTATTCCCAGGTCTGCTCCAGGGGCGCCAGCGAGCACGGCGAGGACTATAAGGAGCAGGGCGACGCCAACGGCGACGGCATCAACGACGCCGACGGCATGAACGCCGAGCATTCCTGGCCGCAGGGCTTTTTCAACAAGGCCGCGCCCATGAAGTCGGACCTGCACCATATTTTCCCCACCTATATCGGCGTCAACGGCCGGCGCGGCAGCGAGCCCTTCGGAGAGGTTTCCAGTTTTGTTTACGCCACCAACAGCGGCTCCAAGCTGGGTCCCGAGGGCTTCGAGCCCGCCGACGCGGCGAAGGGCGACATCGCCAGGGCGATCCTCTATTTTGTGGTGCGTTACTATGACCGCAATATCCGCGACGGCGCTGATTACCGCGATTTCTGGACCAGCCGCGTCGGGATGTTCCTGGACTGGCACCGGCAGGACCCGCCCACCGCCGCCGAACGCGCCCGCAACGAAGCCATAGCCGGTTTCCAGGGCAACCGCAACCCCTTCGTGGACGATCCCTCCCTCGCGGAGAAGGTCGGCGCGAAAGTCTTCCAGTCCCACTGACATGCGCCGTAAATAAAAAAAGCCCGGTATGAACCGGGCTTTTTTTATTCGGCCGCCGCTTAAGGTTTCAGCGGCGTGAGCTTGGCCTTGCCGGCCACGACCGCCAGGTTGAGCTTGACCAGTTCGGAGGCGTAAGTCCAGGAGAGCGTGTCCATCTTGTCGCAGGCCTGGTGGTAACAAGGGTTGTGGTCTTCCCAGTTCTCAATGGCCAGGTAGGTGGGAACGCCCGCCTCGAGGAAAGGCACGTGGTCGCTGCCCCAGGCCGGCATCGAGATGTAAGGTTTGAGCTTCGTATAGATCACGGCCTGCGCGGCCACCCAGTCGGCATAGGCGGAAAATTCTTTATTAGTCTCTATATCCAGGACGCCGTTGCGGTTCCAGGCTATCATATCCATGTTGATGGCCCAGGCCACGCGGGACATTTCGCCGGAGGCTTTCATCTTTTTCGCCAGCGCGTAGGTGCCGGCCACACCTGTCTCTTCGCCGTTGGCGGCGATGAACAGCAGTTCATGGTCGGAGGCGTAGGCGGAAAGCACCTGTGCCATCTCCAGCACACCGGCCGCGCCGGAGGCGTTGTCGTCCGCTCCCGCGTTGTTGTGGCCGACCGAATCCATGTGGCCCACCACGGCTATGATCTTCGCCCCGGGGGCGGCGGAGCGGCGGCGGGCGAGGATATTGCACTCGCGGTCTTTCTTGCGCTCCTTGTAGCAGTGGCGCTCGGTTTCGTAGCCGAGGTCTTTGAAGGCGCTCTCGATATAGTCCATGGCCGCGCGGTTGCCGGAAGCGGCTGAGGCGTCCAGGTCTTTGGCGCCGCGCTTGCCGGTGTTAGTCAGGATATCCGCGTAGCCCAGCAGGCGCGAGCCGCTGACTTTGGCGGTCAGGGCAAGCACGGCGGGGTCGGCCATTTTAACTTCGGGCGCGGCGGCCGGGCCGTAAGATATCTCCCCTTGTTCTGCCGGCCGGACAGAGGCCGCTATGTGCGGGGGCAGGGAGGCGTAAGGCACCGTGAACTTAACCAGGCGCGCGCGGCCTTTTGTGTAGATGGGCGCTGAAAGCCTGCCGACTTCCTCCAGGAAAGCCGGGTCATGGGAGAGAAGCAGATAGGACTGGCCCGAAGCCTGTTGGGCGCAGAGCGGCGCGGAGAGGAAGAGGGTCGTGAGGGCGAGGAACTTGGTCACGGTTAAATTATAAAGGAAAGGTTGATGCCGGTCAAGGGGCTTTTGGCTTATTGCTTTTATAAAAATTTTGTATAATTGTTCCTGTAGTATTCGCCGGTAGCTCAATGGTGGAGCATTCGGCTGTTAACCGAAGGGTTGCTGGTTCGAGTCCAGCCCGGCGAGCAAATTTAAAAAACCCCCGTCCGCGGGGGTTTTTTAAATTTGGTCTCTGTGATTGATTGACTCCAACACCTTCCCGGTTCGCGTCGCGCGCAGCGCGACAGTCCCGTCCAGCCCATCGACTTCCCAACTCCTTACTCCCCCCCGTTCCTCGGGGGTTTTTAAATTTGCCCGCCGGGCTGGGTGACCTCGATATAACTTCCCTGGTTCGGGTGGAGCGTTTCGCGCAGCGAAATGCGACACCGCAGTGTCCAGTCCAAAAGCTCCGGCCTCCATTAATTTTTGTAGAATATCCCCATGATAAAAAACGTGCAGGAATATTACCAGTGCATACTGGATAACCTAACCGGCGGACTTATCAGCGTGGACATGAAGGGCAAAGTGGTCTACGTAAACCCGATGGCCGGAAAGATCCTGCACATGGAGCCCGAGACCTGCTGCCACGACAAGAGTTACTCGGAAATGTTCGACGCCTTCCCCGCGCTGAAAGAAGTGATCAGGGAAACTATCGACTCCAAGAAATGCGTGCGCCGCGCGGAAATCTCCATCCTGCACGCCAACACCCCGCTGATAATCGGCTACAGCACCATGCTGGTCAAGCACGCCGAAGGCGCGGAGCTCGGAGTGACCGTGGTCTTCCAGGACATCTCTTTCGTAGCCAGGAAATAACATGAGCAAGAAACTTAAAGTCCAAGAACCTCCGGCCCCCCAACCCTCCCCCTTCCAGGCCCCGCGCCCGCCCCAGGAGGCGTCGCCCGAGGAAAAGGTCTCCAAGGCCCAGATCTGGACCTTCTGGCTCGGCGTCGCCGCAGCGCTTGTCACCGCCCGCGTCCTGAACGCCGCGTTGCCCGGGATCTCGGAGAGCGTGATAGAGCGCTGGGTTATGGCCGGCTTCGGCGTTTTCCTGGCGCTTTTCCTGATGAAACTTAAATAGCCCTCATGGCGGACTACATAGATTACTATTCCGTGCTCGGAGTGCCGAAATCCTCCGGAGAAGCTGAGATCAAGTCCGCCTACCGCAAGCTCGCCCTGAAGCATCACCCCGACCGCAACCAGGGCAACAAGGCCGCCGAGGCCAAATTCAAAGAGATCAACGAGGCCTACGAGGTCCTCTCCGACCCGCAGAAGCGCAAGCTCTACGACCAGTTCGGCAGGGAAGGCGCCCAGCAGGGCTACCGCCCCCCTCCCGGCGGACCTCAGCGCCAGCGCCCGCAGCAGGGGCCCGGCGGCTTCCAGTATCGCTACCAAGACGGCCAGGGCGCAGACTTCAGCCAGTTCGGAGATTTCAGCGATTTCTTCAAATCCATGTTCGGCGGCGGACAGGGCTTCGACCCGTTCAGCCAGCCCGACAAACGGGGCGGGCGCTCCGAACTGGACATGGAGGCCGAACTGCAGCTTTCTATAGAAGAATTGATCAAGGGCGGCCACAAGCAGCTGGCGTTCAGCTACCGCGCCGGCCGCAAGACCGAAACCCGCGAGATAAACGTCAAGATTCCCCGCGGCCTGCGAGACGGCTCTACCATACGCCTGCGCGGTCACGGCCGCGAGGCCGGCGGCCGGGCAGGCGACCTCTACCTCAAGATCAGCGTACAGCCGGACCCCCGCTTCGAGATAGACGGCGACGACCTGCGCGCCAAAGTCGAGGTCCTGCCTTGGGACGCGGCATTGGGCGCCGAGGTCTCGGTGCCGGCTCCCGGCGGCCCAGTCAAAATAAAACTGCCGCCCGGCACCGGCTCGGGCCGCCGCCTGCGCATAGGCGGCCGCGGCCTGCCCCGCGAGGGCGGCGGGCACGGCGACCTGTACGCCGTGATAACCCTGGCCCTCCCCGACAAGCTTTCCCCCCAGCAGCTCGACCTCTTCCGCAAACTCAAAGAACTGGAATAAACCCCTGAACCTTAAGTGCCCCGGCATGCCCGCCACTCGCTCATAAGCGGGCGTGGCAGAAGAGGGCCTGCAGTCCTCCGCCGGCGGAGAACTCGCTCGGCACGCAGTGCCTCGCTCAAACAATCTCCGCCGCCGCCCTAATGATAGGCGGTCCGCTCCGGACTTTGGCCCTACGCCCTAAAATCGCTCGCGTCGGGCATGCCGGGGCGCACTACCGCTATAAGACAAAACCCCTGCGCCCGGGTGACGGGCGCAGGGGCGAAAAGGAGGCTGCGGTGCTTACTTCTTAGTTGAAGGTGGAGGTCGCAACATTGACCTTCACGCCGTCAACCTTCTTCTGCGTCTTCAGCTCCTGGGCGTTCTTGAAGGGCGTGCCAATCTCCTGCAGCACGCCGTCGCCCTGCACGTAGTAGATAGCCTTGGAGGTTATGTCCTTGACCATCGTGTGCACGGTCCAGCGCAGCTGCAGCTGCATGGAGGCGATGGGGTCCTCGTGCGTGCCCACGTTGGCGATGGTGGAATCCGGCACTTCGGACACCAGGGTCACCTTGTAGCCCCAGGCCGTAACGACATTGAGCGGCTCCACGGTAACGCCGGTCAGGAACTGGCCCTTGCCCTGGAAGTTGCCCTTATAGGTATAGTGAACCTGGTAGGTAACTTTCACGACTTCGGAGCCGTAGGCGTTCTTCATGGAGAAGGCGTACTTCTTGGTGGCCGGCCGGGTCCAGCCCTGCAGCTGCGTCCAGTGGCTGGTCCCGAAGGGCACAGCGTTGGCGTAGTTGGTGGTGATGTTGACCACGGGCTGGTTCTTCTCGATGATGGCGAAGATCTTCTCCATCAGGTTCACGATCTTGTCGAGCGTGTCGACCGTATTGTTGATGTTGGTCAGCGGATCCACGGGGGGCGTGGTGCCGCCTTCCGGGGGCTTGGTAGCGCCGCCGCCGGGGTTGATGGGCGGGTTGATCTGCGGGCCGGACGGAGGCTTGGGCAGTTCGCCGGGGCCGGGAATGGTCGGGCCGCCGGGCACCACCTGGGTGCCGGGGATCGTGCCGCCGCGGCTGTCGATCTCTTCTATGACGATGGAATTCTCGTCGATGGCGAAATACTTGGCGTCCAGGGTCTCCGTGGCGGAAACCCGGCCGGCCAGCATCGCCGTCATGGCTGCGGTTATCGCGAGCAGTTTCTTCATGTTATACTTCCTCCTTTTCTATTGCCGCCGGCCGTCCGGCGGGTACTGAAATCAGAACACTGACGAGGGTCCGAGCAGCGGCGCGGCGGCTTTGACGTCCGCAGCCTGCTTGTCCTTCTTGGACCAGGGGCTGGCGATCTCTTCGAAATAGCCGGTGCCCTCCAGGTAATAGACGCTGGTGCCCTCTACGACTTTGAGCACGGTGGCCATCTTCCAGTTCAGCTTCATCTGCATGGCGGCCACGGGGTCGGTGTCGGTGCCCACGTTGGCGATAGTGGAATCCGGCACGGCGGCCGTCATGGTGAACTTGTAGCCCCAGCCGGCCGTCACCTTGCTGGGGATCACGGCCACTCCGGTCAGGAACTTGCCCTTGCCCTTGTAGGCGCCGTTATAGGTATAAGAGAACTTATATTTACAGTCTATCATCACGGAGCCGTAAAGGTTCTCCGCGTAGAAGCCGTAGGTGTAGCTCTTGGGCCGGTTCCAGCCGGCCAACTGCGTGGCAGCTGTGACGCCCTCCGGGTAGGCGGTAGCGTACTTGGTGTCTATGTTGACGGCGGCGGCGTTGTCTTTTACGATGTCCCAGACCTTGGAGGCGATGTTGACTATCTTCTCTATGGTCACAACGATGCCGGCCAGGTCCTTGGGCGGAGTCTCCTGCAGCTTTACGTAATTAGTGTCCGGCTCGTCTCCGACCGACAGCAGCGTGACCTTAATGGAATCCGTGTTGAGCGTGAAGTACCCGGGATAAGTGCGGGCCAGCTCCTTCTCTGAAGGAGTGTAATCGGGAGAGTCCGCGGGAGTCTGTCTCTCGATGAGTTCCTGGGCGGAAACATTAACCTGCGGCAGCGCGAACAGCAAGGTGCACAGCACGGAGAAGGAGGAGAGGTATAATTTCATGTTGTGTACTCCTAAGTCCATCAGTTACATATAGAGTATATCCCAGGGGTTGAAAGTCCGTCACCACCTTAGGGCCCAGACCGCGGAACTATTTAGACCTATGCCTTCCTGGGCCCTTTGACCTATATCAACCTTTACGCGTCAAGCGCTGTCAAAGGCAGGAACCGGAGAAAGCCGGCAGAAAAGCAAAAGGGCGGGGCCCTGAGGCGCCCGCCCTTTGCTTTGTGCCGATACTATACTAGACGGCGACTTTCTCCCCTTCCTTGGCCGGGGTCTCACAGTTCATGGCGGCTATCTGCTGGTACACGCTGAGCCTCCACTTGTACTCGCCGTCGGCCAGCAGGGCCAGGCGCTTGGCCACTTCCGGGTTGCTCTTCTGCAGCGAGCGGAAGCGGTTCTCCCCGTTCATGAAGTCGGCCACGGAGATCGTGGGCGGCTTGCTGTCTATGGTCAGGGGATTCTTGCCCTGCGCCTTCAGCGCGGGGTTGTAGCGGAACAGCGGCCAGCGGCCGGACTGCACCGCCTTCTTCTGCTCGTTCATCCCGGAGCCCATGTCGATGCCGTGTGCTATGCAGTGGCTATAGGCGATGACTATAGACGGGCCGTCGTAGGCTTCGGCTTCCGCCAGGGCCTTCACGGTCTGGTTATAGTCGGCGCCCATGGCGATCTGCGCCACGTAGATGTTGCCGTAGGTCATGCTGATCATGGCCAGGTCCTTCTTGGGCAGCGGCTTGCCGCCCGCGGCGAACTGCGCCACGGCGCCCAGCGGGGTGGCCTTGGACATCTGGCCGCCGGTGTTGGAGTACACTTCGGTGTCCAGCACCATCACGCGGACCTTGCGGCCGGTGGCCAGCACGTGGTCCAGGCCGCCGTAGCCTATGTCGTAGGCCCAGCCGTCGCCGCCGAGGATCCAGACGCTCTTCTTGACCAGGTAATCGGCCAGGGTGATGAGGCGGGCGGCCTGTTCGCCGCCGGCGGTCACGAGGGCTTTCTTCAGGTCGGTGATGCGGCCGCGCTGCTGCTCTATGCCGGCCCAGTCTTCCTGGTTGGCGCCAAGGATGTCGTCGGCCAGCTTGGCCTGCGCCTTGAGCGGGCCTTCCTTCATGGCGGTCAGCAGCTCGCGGGCTTCCTCGCCCATCTTGTCGTAGGCCAGGCGCATGCCCAGGCCGAACTCGGCGTTATCCTCGAACAGCGAGTTGCTCCAGGCCGGGCCCTTGCCGTCCTCGCGCTGGCAGTAAGGCGTGGTGGGCAGGTTGCCGCCGTAGATGGACGAGCAGCCGGTGGCGTTGGCCACGGTCAGGTGGTCGCCGAACAACTGGGTCATCAGCTTCACGTACGGCGTCTCGCCGCAGCCGGCGCAGGCGCCGGAGAATTCGAACAGCGGGCGCACCAGCTGGGAGCCCTGCACGGTGTTGCGGTTGACCTTGGAGGAACCCTGGTCCTTCAGCGCCAGGAAGAACTTGAAGTTCTCGCGCTCGGTCTCGCGCAGCGGGAACTGCGGGGCCAGGTTGATGGCCTTCTTGCCGGTCTCTTTGCCGTCCTTGCGCTCCTTGGCGGGGCAGTTGTAAACGCAGGCACCGCAGCCGGTGCAGTCCTCGACGGCGGTCTGCACGGTGAACTTCAGGCCTTTCAGCGCGGGCGCCTTGGCATCCATGGACTTGAAGGTCGCGGGGGCCTTGGCCAGCTCGGCGCCATCGTACGCCTTGATGCGGATGGCGGCGTGCGGGCACACGAGCGAGCAGAAGCCGCACTGGATGCACAGGTGGTTTTCCCATACCGGGGTCTCAAGGGCGATATTGCGCTTCTCATACTGCGAGGTGGCGGTAGGGAAGGTGCCGTCAACGGGCATGGCGCTCACGGGGAGGTCGTCGCCGCGGAAGGCGATCATCTCGCACAGCGTCTCGCGCACGAACTTCGGGAAGCCCTCGACCGCGCAGGAGCGCACGATCTTGCTGTCGGCCTTGCCGACCTTCACTTCCTCGATGGCGGCCAGCGTCTGGTCGACGGCGGCGTAGTTCTTGCTGACCACTTCCTCGCCCTTCTTGGAATAGGTCTTCTTGATGGAGGCCTTGATGGCGGCGATCGCCTCGTCCTTCGGGAGGACGCCGGAGATGCCGAAGAAGGCGGTCTGCATGATAACGTTGATGCGGGCGCCCATGCCGGTGGCTTCGGCGATCTTGGAGGCGTCTATCACGTACATCTTCAGGTGCTTCTTGACGATAACTTCCTGCACCTCGATCGGCAGCTTGTCCCAGACCTCGTTCGCGGAGAACGGGCTGTTGAGCAGGAAGATGCCGTTGTCTTCGGCGCGGTTGAGCATCTCGTACTTCTCGAGGAAGCTGAACTGGTGGCAGCCGATGAAGCGGGCCTTGCTGACGAGGTACGGCGCGCGGATGTAGGTCTTGCCGAAGCGCAGGTGCGAGGCCGTCATAGAGCCGGCTTTCTTGGAGTCGTACACGAAGTAGCCCTGGGCGAACTGGCCGGTCTCTTCGCTGATGATCTTGATGGTGTTCTTGTTGGCGCCGATGGTGCCGTCGGAACCCAGGCCGAAGAACAGCGCGCGGAAGGTGTCAGCGGGCTCGGTGGTGAAGTTCTCGTCGTACTTGAGCGAGAGGTTGGTGACGTCGTCGTTGATGCCTACCACGAAGCCGTTGAGAGGCTTGGCGGCGGAGAGGTTCTCGAACACGGCCTTGGCCATGGCCGGGGTGAATTCCTTGGAGCCGAGGCCGTAGCGGCCGCCGACGATGAGGGGCAGCTCCTTGAGCTGGCCGGCCTTGAAGGCGTTGGCGCAGACGGTGACCACGTCCTGGTACAGCGGCTCGCCCAGGGCGCCCGCTTCCTTGGTGCGGTCCAGCACGGAAATGGACTTTACGGTCTTGGGCAGGGCCTTTATGAAGTCGGCTTCGGAGTAGGGCCTGTAGAGGCGGACTTTCAGCACGCCCACTTTCTCGCCTTTGCCTGCGAGGTAGTTCACGGTGTCTTCCAGCACGTCGGCGCCGGAGGCCATCACAACGACCACCTTGGTCGCGTCGGGCGCGCCCACGTAGTCGAAGAGGTTATACTTGCGGCCGGTGAGTTTCTCGAACTGGCCCATGGCTTCTTTCACCATGGTGGGCACGGCGGTATAGAACTTATTGCCGGCTTCGCGGCCCTGGAAGAACACGTCCGGGTTCTGGGCGGTGCCGCGCAGCACGGGGTGCTCGGGGTTGAGGCCGCGGGCCTTGTGCTCGGCGATGAGCTTCTCGCTGATCATGCTGCGCATGACCTCGGGCGAGAGCGGCTCTACCATGTTCAGCTCGTGGCTGGTGCGGAAGCCGTCGAAGAAGTGGAGGAAGGGCACGCGGGTCTTGAGCGTGGCGGCCTGCGAGATCAGCGCGAAGTCCATGGCTTCCTGGGGGTTGGCGCTGGAGAGCATGGCCCAGCCGGTCTGGCGGCAGGCCATCACGTCGCCGTGGCCGCCGAAGATGGAGAGCGCGTGCGCCGCGACCTCGCGGGCGGACACGTGGAAGACGGTGGAGGTCAGCTCGCCGGCGATCTTGTACATGTTAGGGATCATCAGCAGCAGGCCCTGCGAGCAGGTGAAGGTGGTGGTGAGCGCGCCGGCGGAGAGGGAGCCGTGGACCGCGCCGGAAGCGCCGCCCTCGGACTGCATCTCGATCACGGAAGGGATGGTGCCCCAGATGTTCTTGTCGCCCTTGGCGCTCCAGACGTCGGAAAGCTCGCCCATTACGGAAGAAGGGGTGATCGGGTAGATCGCTATGACCTCGTTGGTCTTGTGGGCCACGAAAGCCGCGGCCGTATTGCCGTCCATCGCTACTCTTTTATTAGACATTATTATAATCTCCTTAGATGAATAACTGCGAAAGCGGTACTGAGGTTGCCTTTAGTATAGCATTTTTGTCGGGCGCAGGTCCCTTCCCGCCGGGCCCCGCGCGGCCCGCCAGCGGGCGCATTTTTGTATAATTACAGCGGGGCGGAGGTGCGAAAACCGGAGCATGATGGAAAACAAACCTAAAAAACCTACGCCGTCCCTCAAGCAGAACCTAGGCCGCCATCAGGCGCCCGCCGCGCGCCGCGGGAATTTTGACGAAGTGGCCCTTGGCTTCGGGCCCGAAGAGGCCTTAACCGAGGCCGCCCGCTGCCTGGGCTGCAAGGCCAAGCCCTGCGAACTGGCCTGCCCGGTAAACGTCAAGATCCCCGAATTCATAGACCTCCTCTATAAAGAGGACGCCGGCGCCGCCGCCTCAAAGATCTTCGAAACCTCGCTCTTCCCCGCCATCTGCGGCCGGGTCTGCCCCCAGGAGACCTACTGCGAAGCCGCCTGCGTCCTGAAGGACAAGTTCGGGCCGGTCTCCATAGGCCGCCTGGAGCGTTTTACGGCGGACCATGCGCGCGTCAACGGCCTCATCCAGCCCCCCCCTTGCGCGCCGGACACCGGCAAGAAAGTCGCCTGCGTGGGTTCGGGACCCACCTCCCTGGCCGTAGCCGCGGAACTGCGCAAGCTGGGCCACGCTGTCACCGTCTTCGAGGCCCTGCACGAGTTCGGCGGGGTGCTCAGCTACGGCATCCCCACTTTCCGCCTGCCGCGCGAGGTGGTGCGCTTCGAGGTGGACATGCTGCGCCGCATGGGCGTCCGGTTCCTGAAAAATGTTCTGGTGGGCAAAGCCCTGACCATCGAAGAACTGAAGAAAGACTTCGACGCGGTCTATATCGGCTCCGGAGCAGGCCTCCCCAGCCCGCTGGGCGCGGCCGGAGAGGACCTGGCCGGCGTCTACAGTTCCAACGAATTCCTGACCCGCGTGAACCTGATGGGCGCCCACAAGTTCCCGGAGAACGACACGCCCTATTATATCGGGAAGCGGGTGGTGGTGGTCGGCGGCGGCAATACCGCCATGGACTCCGCCCGCTGCGCCATGCGCCTGGGCCCCGAAAGCGTGACCTTGCTTTACCGCCGCACCCGCGCCGAAATGCCCGCCCGCGCCGAGGAAGTGGAGAACGCGATGGAGGAGGGCATTAAATTCGAGTTCCTGACCGCCCCGGTGCAGCTGGAGGGCGACGAGCGGGGCCGGCTGAGGCGCGTTAAATGCATCCGCATGGAGCTCGGCCGGCCGGACGCCTCCGGCCGCCGAAGGCCGATCCCCCAGGACAATACGGAATTTTACCTCGAGGCAGACAGCCTGGTAGTGGCCATCGGGCAGAGCCCCAACCCGGTGATACAGCAGACCACGCCGGGGCTTGCTGTAGCCAAGTCCGGCTGCATCACCGTAGATGCCGCCACGGCTAAAACCTCGCTTGACGGAATCTACGCCGGCGGCGACGTGGTGCGCGGCGGCGCCACCGTGCTGCTGGCCATGAAGGACGGCAAGGCCGCCGCCAAAGCGATACATGAGAAACTGAGCGGGAGCTAGGAAGCGGGGACACCGGGATGCAGAATGCCGCATCGGGCATCCCGGCCTCAAGCGCCCCGGCATCCCATCAAAGGATCTATCATGAACCACGACATTTACTCCACCGAAGGCCTCTACAAGATAGTCGAGAAGACCGATCTGTCCCCCACCGTCTCGAAGCACGTCATCTACGCCCCGCTGATAGCCGCCAAGGCGAAGGCCGGCCATTTCGTGATCCTGCGCTCGCGCGAGGGCGGCGAGCGCATCCCGGTGACGCTGGTGGACTGGAGCCCGGAGAACGGGACGGTCACCGTCATAATCCAGGCCATAGGCAAATCCACCACGGAGATGAACGCCTTCAGGCAGGGCGACTCCTTCAGCGACGTAGCCGGCCCGCTGGGCACGCCGGTGGAGATCAAGAAATACGGCACCGTGCTGGGAGTGGGCGGCGGCGTGGGCATTGCCGAGCTCTACCCCATAGCTAAGGCTTTCAAGCAGGCCGGCAACGGGATAGTTTCCATCCTGGGCGCCCGCAACAAGGAACTGCTTATACTGGAGCCTGAAATGGCCGGCCTCGGCCGGGTAATCGTGACCACTGACGACGGCTCGGCCGGCAGGAAGGGGCTGGTCACCGACGCCATGAAGGAGCTGTACGCCGCCGGGGAGAAGCCGGACGCCATCTATACCATCGGCCCGATCATCATGATGAAGTTCGTCGCCGAAGCCTCCCGCCCGCACGGCACCCCCACCTTCGCCAGCCTCAACCCCATCATGCTTGACGGTACGGGCATGTGCGGCGGCTGCCGCGTCGAGGTGGGCGGCAAGCCCAAGTTCGCCTGCGTGGACGGCCCCATGTTCGACGCGCACCAGACCAACTTCGACCAGTTGATGAAGCGCACCGCCGCCTACCGCGACAGCGAAAAAGAAGCACTGGAGCGCTACGCCAAAGACCATACCTGCCGCATCGGCCTGCACTGATCTGGCGCGGGCCGCCGCGCGGCGCGTAATGTTTTGACATGGCCCGCTTTTAAGTTGCACAATCTTGGGAAGAAGCAGACAGTAAGTAAAAGGGGACTCACAGAATGAAAAAAGTACTGATGACTGTTGTTGTGCTGGGCGCCTTCGGCGCCGCCGCCTTCGCCGCCGATTACGGCGCCGCCGGCTGCGGCCTGGGCAGCCTGGCCTTCAAGAAGAACGACATGACGCAGGTGCTCGCGGCTACTACCAACGGCACCTTCGGCAGCCAGACCTTCGGCCTGACCTTCGGCACCTCCGGGTGCAACAACGAAGGCCTAGTGAAGGTGGGCATGGCCCGCGAGAGCTTCATCGAAGCCAACTACAAGGACCTGTCCCGCGACGTGGCCAAGGGCAACGGCGAGTACGTGACCAACCTGGCCAGGCTCTACGGCTACACCCCGGAGAACACCTGGCAGTTCACGCAGCTGCTGCAGAAGAACCACGCTACGATCTTCGCGTCCAACAACGCGCAGACCGCCGTGACCGCCATCAACAAGCTCGTTACCAGCATCTAAGAGCCGGTTGAAAAGCACAACTGCGGGCCGGCGGGTAAAACCTCCGGCCCGCTATTAATTGAGGACGGGCCGCAATGCCGCTTAAAACCACTATTTTCCTCCTGGCGGCGCTTTGGGCGCTGCCGCTTTCCGCGCTGACTCCGGAGCGCGAGCTGGAGCGCATCTCCCTGCGGCAGCGGGCCGCGGCGCTGCGCGCCTGGGAAGACCCTTACTGGCGCAAGCTGCTGTACTACGAGAAAAACCTGCTGGGAGGCTGGCACAGCCCGTCGGTAAATCCGAAATTCTTCCTTTCTAAATGGGGCAGCATCAACCCGCGCCTGGAACTGGAGGCGGCGGTGGACGGCCTCTTCTTCGAGGGCGCCGATAACGACAGCCCCGAATGCCTTTTTCCGGAGCGCTACCGCTGGCTGAAGGAGGAACTGGGGCTCCCCGCCGGCGCACCCCCCCCGCGCGCTTGCTCTTCTTTCGAAGGCTGGAAGGCCGGACTGGATATAGAATCGGTCAGCCTGCTCTTCGCAGCCGGCTATCTAAACAACCCCTCCACGCTTTACGGCCACACCTTCCTGCGCCTGCACAAGCGCGGCGCGGCCGGCGCAGACCTGCTGGACTACACGCTGAACTACGCGGCCGTCTCCGACGAGCAGGGCGGCCTTTTCTTCGCCCTGAAAGGGCTGGTGGGGGCTTACCCCGGGCAGTTCTCGACGATACCTTATTACCTGAAGATCCAGGAATACCACAACATAGAGAACCGCGACCTCTGGGAATTCCCGCTGAGCCTGACGCAGGAAGAGATAGACAGGCTGTTGCGGCACTGCTGGGAGCTGGGCAAGGCCTCTTTCCCCTACCTGTTCTTTACCCGCAACTGCTCCTGGCAGCTGCTGCCGCTGCTTGATATAGTCAAGCCGGAGCTCGCCCTCTCGGAGCGCTTCGGCTACTGGGTTATCCCGTCGGATACGGCCAAAGCCGTCCTGGCGGCGTCCCCGGACGCCCCGGCGGGCTGGCGGCCTTCCCTCTGGAAAACCGTGGACTGGAAGCGTTCCCAGCTCAGCGAGGGCGAGCGCGCCGCCGTTCTGGCGCTGGCCCGCGGCGACCAAACCGCAGAACTTAAGAAGCTGGAGCCCTGGCCCGCCGACCGCAAGGCTGCGGTGCTGGAGTCCGCCGTGGATTACCTGAGCTGGCGCTTCTACGCCAGGCGCATCGGCAAGGCGGAGCTCGACGGGCGCACCGACCCGCTGCTGGCGGCACGCGCGCCGCTGGGCCGGCAGGCCACCTTTACCGGCGGTCCGGCGCGCCCGCCGTCCATAGCCGCCGCGCACGAGAGCCTGCGGCTGGGCGCCGGCCTGGCCGCGCTGGAGAACAGCCCTGCCTACGAACTGCAGGCCCGCTTCGCCATGCAGGACCTGCTCGACGACCCTGCCGGCTACCTGCCCGACGCCGCGCTGGAGATGGGCTCGCTGCGCCTGCGCTACGAGCCGCGGTATAGCCGCTACTATTTCAGGGAAGCCAAACTGGCCCGCGTGCTCAGCCTGAACCCGTGGGATCCCTGGGTGCGCCGCCAATCCTGGGAGATCAACGCCGGGCTCGAGCAGGCCCCGGAGACCGGGCGCCAGAGCGGCCGGGCGGCGGTCTGGGCCATGAACGCCGGCTCCGGGCTGGCGGCACAGTGGGACGGCCCGGTGCGCCACCTCTGGTACGCCCTGCTGCAGGCCGACAGCGCCTTCGGACCGGCCCTCGAAGCCAACTGGCGCCTGGGTGCGGGCTTAAAGGCCGGCTGGCTGCTGGAGAAAGGGGCCCTCCGCGGCCTTATAGAAGCCCGCTATATCGGCTACGCACTCGGCGACACGCGGCCGCTCTGGGCCGGCTCCGCGGCCGCCTCTTACAGGCTGGCCAAGGATACGTCGCTGCGGGCCGAGTACGCCTGGCGCGGCGAGGTTAAGGAAACCGGGCTGTATTTTCACCAGTTCTTTTTTTCTCCCTGACTATGCGCCTTCAACTCCTGGCCCTGGCCATCATCCTGCCGCTCTCCGGCTGCACGCACTTGTTTTTCAAGCCTACCCGGCACATCCACCAGGACCCGGCCGCGCAGCAGCTGAAGTACGAGGCGATAAAATTCACCTCCGGCGACGGCACGGAGCTGACCGGAATGTTCTTTGCCCCCGCCGGGGCGCCGAAGGCTACGGTTGTGCACTTCCACGGCAACGGCCAGAACATGACCGCCCACTATCCTTACTCGGCGTGGCTGGCCGCCGAGGGCTACAACGTCTTCATCTTCGACTACCGCGGCTACGGCGCCTCCGGCGGCAGGCCCTCGCTTGACGGCGTTGTGCAAGACGGCGTCGCCGCGCTGCGCCACGCGCAGAAGCTGCCCGGCGCCGACCCCGCCAGGATAGTGGTCTTCGGCCAGAGCCTCGGCGGGGCCGTTGCTGCCGCCGCCGTGGGGGAGTCAGGCTTCAAGCCGGCGGCCATGGTCATCGAGGGCAGCTTCTACTCTTACAGGCAGACCGCCGCGGCGGTGATGCGAGCTCACTGGCTGACCTGGCCGCTCTCGTGGCTGCCCTGGCTGGCGGTCAGCGGCCGCCACTCCCCTTCGGATTATGTCGCAGCCATAGACTGCCCTAAAATTTTCCTCCACTCCGGCAGCGACGGGACCGTCCCCTTCGCGCAGGGCAGGAAACTCTACGCCGCCGCCGCGGACCCCAAAGAATTCCTTGAAGTCCCCGCCGGACACATTGAAGCCTTCGGCGCCTTCCGCCGCGCCTACGCCCCCCGCCTCCTCGCCTTCCTCGACTCCGCCCTTAAGTAAAATTTCATACAGTAGATCCGCTGGATGCACAGTCGGGAGCCGGGCGGGAAGGGGCCCCTGGCTCCTGGGCAGAGGGAAACCGTTGCGCGGTTTCCCCCCGCCCTTGGGAAATTAAGGGCGGGGCCCCCTTTCCCCAAAGTCGCCAGGAACCCCTCCCCGCCCGTCCCCCTCCGTTTGCTTTGTCAGTGTTGTTATAGCGAGCCACTGGCGGAGACCGCAGGGGTAGGACAAGCAAAACCCTCATGAGGCGGAGGCTTGCGTAGCGCCGACGCCGAATGCGGAGTGAGCGCACGGTGTGCGCGAACGCGTTTTGCGGTCCTAGCCCTGCGGTATGCCGCCCAACAACGAGCGTCCTCGGGCTTGCTATAACAAATACTATTTCATAGTATTGTTTCATGCTTGAAAACATACCTTTGAAATATCTCTGGATCCTGGTGGGCCTGGCCATCATGAGCATGGAGCTCTTCATGCCCGGCTTCATCCTGGTCTTCTTCGGCCTGGGCGCCGTAGCCGTCGGCGTGCTGATGCTCTTCGTCCACATGAGCGTCAACATGCAGCTCGTGCTGTTCCCGATCATCTCCATAGTGCTGCTCATCTCGTTCAGGCGCTACGCGCAGGGCTACTTCGTCGGACGCGTAACCAACCAGAACCCCACCGGCGGCCCTACGGAAGTGTTCACCGGCGAAACCGCCGTGGTCACCGAGGAGATAGTTCCCAATTCCCCCAAGGGCAAGGTGGAGTTCCACGGCAGTTTCTGGAACGCCGACGCCGACGTGCTGATAGCCAAGGGGCTGAAGGTAACCGTGCTCGAGCGCCGCAACCTCACTCTGAAAGTCAAACTGCTGGATTAAAGGAGAGAACATGGAATTCATATTAGCGATAGGCGTAATCTTCATCATCATGGTCCTGGCGAACTCGGCCAGGGTCGTCCCGCACATGACCGTCTTCATAATAGAGCGGCTGGGCAAGTACCACACCACCCTCGAAGCCGGTTTTCACATCCTGATCCCGTTCATCGACAAGGTGGCCTACCGCCGCAGCCTCAAGGAAATGGTGGTCGACGTGCAGGAGCAGACCTGCATCACCAAGGACAACATCTCCGTGCAGGTTGACGGTATCCTCTACATCCAGATCATGGACCCGATCAAGACCTGCTACGGCATCACGGACTACCAGTTCGCGGCCACGCAGCTCGCGCAGACCACGATGCGTTCCGAGATCGGCAAGATAGAGCTGGACCGCACCTTCGAAGAGCGCGAGAAGATAAACATGGAGATCGTCAACGCCGTAGACAAGGCTTCCGTCCCGTGGGGCCTGAAAGTCACCCGCCACGAGATCAAGAACATCACCCCCCCGGACAGCATCAAGGGCGCCATGGAGAAGCAGATGCGCGCCGAGCGCGAAAAGCGCGCCATCATCGCCGAGTCGGAAGGCGAGAAGCAGGCCAAGATCAACCGCGCCGAGGGCGACAAGCAGCAGAACATCGCCCTCTCCGAGGGTGAGAAGCAGAAGCGCATCAACGAAGCCGAGGGCCGCGGCCAGGAGATCGAGCGCATAGCCATGGCCACCGGCAAGGGTATCCGCGAGATCGCCAGCGCCATCAACGAGAAGGGCGGCGCCGACGCCGTGAACCTGCGCATCGCCGAGCAGTACCTGGGCGAGTTCGGCAAGCTGGCCAAGGTCAACAACACCCTGATCATCCCCGCCGACCTCGGCGACACCGCCGGCATGGTGGCCGCGGTAAGCAAGGTCTTCACCGCCACCAAGCAGCGCGCGGCCGAAATTACTGCCGCCCCCGCCCCGGCGCCCCTCCCCGGGGTCAAGCCGGCCGGACAGCAGTACCCGCCGCTCCAGCAGAACCGCTAAGCGGCCGCGCGGCAAATAAAAAACCGGGAGCAGCCTCCCGGTTTTTTATTTATCCGCTTGCCTGGCCTATTTGCCTCCCGGCGCTTCTCCCAGTTCTTTCAGAGCTATCCTCAGGCTCTCTTCGTGCCTGCCGCTCTCCAGGCGGGCCATCAGGCTGTAGGCGCAGGGCACTACCAGCAGCGTAAGCACCGTGGAGAACAGCACGCCCCCGATCACGACCAGCGCCATGGGGATGCGGGTTTCCGCGCCCGGGCCGACGCCCAGCGCCGGCGGGATGGCCGCGGCGATGGTGGCGAAGGAAGTCATCAGGATCGGGCGCAGCCTTATCGGGCAGGCCTCCAGCAGCGCGGCGTGAACGTCCAGACCCTTCTCCCGGCGGCGGTTGTTGGTAAACTCCACCAGCAGGATGGAGTTCTTCTTAACGATGCCCATCAGCAGTATCATGCCTATCATGCTGTAGATATTGAGCGACTGACCTCCCACGAGCAGCGCGATGAAGGCGCCGGTGATGCTGAAAGGCAGCGCCAGCAGCACCGTCACGGGGTGGATGAAGCTGTTGAACTGCGACGCCAGCACCATGTACGCCACGAACACTCCGAATACCAGCGCCATGATCAGGCTGCTGAAGGATTCGGTGAAGGTCTGGGAGCTGCCGGACAGCACGATGCGGTAACCGTCGGGCAGCAGCTCCCTGGCCGCCTTCTGCACCTCGGCCAGGGCCTCCCCCTGCGCCACCCCGGGGGCGGGGTTGGCGAAGATGCCGATGGCGCGCTCGCGGTTCTGGCGGGAGATGGACAGCAGCGTGTCTTTCTGCGTTATCGTCATTACTTCGGACAGCCGTATCAGCTCGCCGCGGTTATTGCGCACCCAGATCTTGCCTATGTCGGACGGGGTCCGCCTGTCCTTGTCTACCAGGCGGATGCGGATATCGTAGCGCTTGCCGTTCTTGGTGAATTTCCCCACGCGCACGCCGCCTATCATCGCGTTGACGGCTTCGCCGATAGTGGCCACGCTGACCCCGCGCGCCGCTGCCTTCACGCGGTCGGGGATCACCTGCACCTCCGGCATGCCTTCCTGGTAGTCCGTATCCACGTCCACCATCTTGCCGGAATCCGTCATGCGCTTCATCAGCGCCCGGTCCAGTTCGGCGAGCTTGCCCCAGTCCGGCCCGCGCAAGCTCAGGGAGACCGGGTAGCCGCGCTTGGAAGTGAAGCCCGCCTGCGACGGGTCCTGGATGGAGACGCGGTCGAGGCCTTTTATCTTCCTGAGGGCTTTGCGGGTATGGGCCATCAGTTCCTGCTGGCCTGGGCGCTTGCCGCCCTCCTGCAGCGGTACGCGCGACTTCGCGGGCTTGAGCGTGAGGAACAGCATGCCGCCGCTGGGTTGGACCATGCCGAAATAGCGCTCGACGTTGGGCTGCGCCATGGCCCAGGCCTCGGCCTCCGCCATCACCTTGGCGCTGTACTCGAACGAGGAACCTATAGGCGTCTGCAGGCGGACCATGAACTGCCCCTGGTCCTGCGACGGCGTGAATTCCATGGGCAGCCGCTTGGCGATGAAGAGCGAAAGCCCGAAGATCAGCACGGAAACGCCTATCGTCTTCCAGCGGTGCCGCAGCAGTCTTTCCAGCAGGCCGCGGTACGCTTTGGAAACGGAAACGAAGGCGGCGTCCATCCAGCGCCCCATGGCGGTAGTGCGCCCGGAATCCACGAACTGGGAGCAGCGCATCGGCGACAGCGTGAGCGCTTCCAGGAGCGACAGCATTACCGCCGCCGTCATGGTGACGCCGAACTGGAAGAAGAACTTGCCGATGATCCCCTTCATGAAGATAACCGGCACGAAGATGGCGAGGATGGCCACCGACGCGGCGATGGCCGGGAACGTTATCTCCCTGGCCCCGAGTATGGCGGACTTGACGCGCCCGTGCCCCATTTCGTTATAGCGCACGATGTTCTCGAGCATCATGATCGCGTCGTCCACAACTATGCCGATGGCCAGCGACAGACCCAGCAGCGTGAAGGTATTGAGCGTGAAGCCCATGAAATAAAGTATCAGGAAGGACCCTATGATGGACGTCGGGATGGCCAGCAGCACGTTGATAGTGGAGGACCAGGAGCCCAGGAACAGCCAGCAGACCAGGCCGGTCAGCAGCGCCGAAAGCACCAGCGTGAAGTTCAGTTCGTGCGTGGACTCCTCGATGAACCGGGTACTGTCGTTGACCACCTCCAGTTTCATGCCGCGTGGGAGTGTTTTCTGCACCTCGGCCACCCTGGCGCGCACGGCCTTGGCCACGGCCACGGCGTTGGAGCCGCGCTGCTTCATGATGCCGATGCCTACCGAGAGCTTGCCGTTGGTGTGGGCGATGCGCCGGATGTCGTTGAGGCCGTCCTCCACCTGCGCGACGTCCTTGATGCGGAAAGTCTTCCAGATGGCCGCCCCGCCGCGCCCCGTTATCACCAGGTTTTCGAACTGCCCTGGCGTGGCGGCCTCGCCCATTACGCGGACGTTGAGTTCCTTGTTGCCGGAGCTGATGTAGCCCGCCGGGGTTTCCGTGTGCTGGTTGCCCACCGTATTCATCACGTCTTCTATGGTGAGCTGTTTGGCGTTGAGCTGTTCCGTGTTCACCCAGATACGGAGGTTCGGGTCCACGAAACCGCCCATGTCAACGTCGCCTACGCCGGCGATGGTGGTGAACTTGTCCTTGAGATAATCGTTGGCGAAGGCCATCAGGTCTTTCAGCGGCACGTCGCCGTTGAGCGACACGCGCATGATGGGCTGGTCCTCAGGATTGGTCTTCCTGACGGTGGGCGGGTCGATGTCGCGCGGCAGGTCGTGCGCCGCCTGCGAGATCTTAGCCTGCACCTCCTGCATGGCCACGTCGATGTCCCGCCCGATCTCGAACTCTATCGTCACCTGGCAGGACCCGCGCCTGGAAACGGAGGAGACGTCCTTGATTCCCTGGATGCTCATCACCGCGCCTTCCAGCACGTCGGCCACCTGGGTCTCCATCACTTCGGGGGCGGCCCCCTCGAGTGATACGGACACGTTGACCACCGGGTAATCCACGTCCGGCATCTGGCTGATGCCCATGTTGCTGAAGCCTATCCAGCCGAAAACTATCAGACCCAGCATCAGCATCCAGGCGAAAACCGGGTTCTTTATGGAAAGGTCTGAGAGGGTCATTGTTTGGGCTCCAGGCCTGCGGCGGTCTCAAGTTTCAGCAGGGTAAGGTCGCAGCGCACTTTCGCCTGCGCCAGGGCCAGGCGCGTCTGCAGCACCGTATTCATGGCGTTCAGCACGTCCAGGTTGGTCACCAGCCCCAGTTTGTAATCCGCCTGCTGGTACCCGGCATTGTCCGCGGCCAGGGCGAGCGCGTCCCGCAGGCTGGCGGCCTGCAGCAGGGAATACTTGTGCTCCTCGTAGGCGGACCGCACCTCGGTGAGGGCCTGCCGTTCCGCCAACTGCACGGCAAGCGCCGCGGAGCGTTTGGCCGCATAGGCCGAGTCCTTCCTGGCGCCGGCCGAGCCGCCGGTGTAGAGCGGGAGGTTCAGGGCTACGGTCCCGTCCCAGCGGTTCACTGGCGAGGGCATCGGGCGCTTTATGACGTAATAGTTGGCCGACAGGTCCACGGTAGGCCAAAGGCTGTGTTCCTGTATCTCGGCGAGGTAGCCGTACGAATCCAGGCTTTTGCGCCTGGCTGCAAGGTCGGGCCGCAGCAGGGCGAGCTTAAGATATTCGGCCAGGGGCGCGCCGCGCGTCAGCGAGAGCCCGGCGGGAAGAAGGTCGGTGTCCAGCCCGGTGATGAACAGCAGCGCCTGCTGGGCCAGGCGCTCGGCGCCGGCCGCGGCCAGGTAGTTGGCGCTGTCCTGCGCCAGCTGGGTCTTCGCCGCCACGACTTCGCTCTTGCGGGAGCGGCCGATATCCGCCCTCGCCTCCAATTCCGCCACCCGGCGGGCCGTTATGTCCATCTGCTCGCGGCGTATCAGCACTTCCTGCTGGGCGGAAAAAAGGTCCAGGTAGGATTGCGCCGCGTTAAGGTACAGGGCCTGGCGGGCGCGCTCGAGGTCTAAAGAGGCGGCGTGCGTCTGAGCCGAGGCCGCCCTGGCGCCGATGTAGTCGCGCATGCCGGAGAAAAGGGAATACCTGCCGGAGAGATACCCCCTGGTGACGGAAGCGGCGTTCTGCTGCTTGGACTGCGCGGCGTTCGCGTCGAAAACGGGACGGAAAGACGCCGCGACCGCGCGTTCGGCGGCGTCCAGCTGCTTTACGGCCTCGCCCTGCTGCGCGAGGGCCTCGCTCCTGGCGAGGGCCAGCTTGCAGGTTTCCCCCAGGGTTATGGGCCGCATGGTAGCGGTGGAGAAGTCCTGCGCGCGCAGTCCGCAGGCAGGCAGCGCTAGCAGGGCAAGAAAGAGAACTGTTTTCATTTTCTTTTCCTCATACCGTTCAGGAATATCTCTTTCACGCGGCGCGCGCGCTCCTCCACGGGGAGGCGGCGCCCGGCGGCGCGGGCATAAGTGTTGGAGCCGCGGCAGAGCCCGAACAGCGCCGAGGCGGAGAAGAGGGGGTCGTCAAGCCGCAGCAGGCCCCCCGAGGAACAAACCTTCAGTATGGCGGCTATGCCGCGCATGTTGGCGGCAAAGCGCCCGCGCAGGGCTTCCTTGCGCGGTCCGGCTAGCGGCAACCCCCCGGAGTAGCCGGTTATGTCCCGCTTGCTGTCGAAATGCCGCAGGAGGGCCAGGATCGTTTCCCCCAGCATCTTTTCGGGGGGCAGGCCGGAGCCAGCCAGCGCGGCCAGCCCTGCGCCGAAGGTTTCGGCCATGGAGGAAAACACAGCGAGGACGAGGTCCTCTTTGTGCCTGTAATAAAGGAAGAGCGTACCTTTGGCCACCCCGGCCTCTTTGGCGACCTCGTCCATAGTGAGCCCTTCGAAGCCGCGCGAGGACAGGACGCGGGTGGCGGCCTGCAGTATGGCGCGTTCGCGGCCGCGCTTTTCAGATTCGGTTAAGGCTTTCATAATGACCGGCTGGTCATTATAATAGCAAAATACGTCCGGCCGCTAAAGGCCGGAGAGTTTTATTTCTTCATCAGCTGCAGGGCTATTTCCGAGGCTTTGGCGAGATGGTCCAGCGGCAGGTATTCACTGTTGGATTGAGGGTTCTTTACGCCTATGCCCAAGTTCACGGCGGCGATGCCCCTGGCGTTCAGGGCGTTGGCCTCGCTGCCGCCGGGCGCCGGCACCGGGGCGGGCGCCAGGCCCGCGGCGATAATAGCTTCGTCTGCCAGCAGGCGCACTTCGGCGCCTGAGGGATGCGAGTACGGCGCGAATTCCCAGGACCACTTGAAGGCGGCCGCGCCGCCGGCGGCCGCGGCGGCGGCCTCGAACTCCGCCTTTATCCTGTCGAGCACGGGCCCGGCGTTCTCCGTCACGGCGGCGCGGACCTGGCCCCTGACCATGGCGGCCAGCGGCACCGTGTCCGGCCCGGAGCCGCCGGCTATCGTGCCTATGTTGGAAGTGGTTTGCTCGTCATGCCGGCCGAACTTCAGGGCCGCCAGCGCTCGGGCGGCTATGCTGATAGCGCAGATCCCCTTCTCCGGCTCTGCGGCCGCATCGGCCGCGCGCCCGAGCACGTCGGCCGAGAACAGGGCCACGCCGTGGGATGAGGCGGTATAAGCGCCCGGGGCCAGCGGCGCGTCAAAGACGAAGCCGCAGCGCACCGTCCCGGGCAGGGCCAGGTGCTTCGCGCCGGCCATGCCGTGGCGCCCCTTGGTGGTAAAGGCCAGCGTAAAAGGCTTGAGAGGCAGGTTGGTGTTCACGGCGCGCTCCAGCGCGTAAAGCATGGCGGCCATCCCGGCGCGGGCATCGGCCCCGAGCGGGTTCTTGCCGTCGGCAGAGACGCGGTCCGCGGTGACCACGGGCACGGTGGAGGACGTATAGCGGGGCGTGTCCATATGCGCCAGCAGCAGCACGCCCCCCCCGCCGCCGACGCGGCAGACCACGTTGCTGGTGCCGGAGAGAGCGGCCGCGGCGGCTCCGTCCATCTGGGCCGGCAATCCCAGGCCGCTGATAAAGGCGAAAACGCGTTTAGCCACCGCATCTTCCTTCCCGGGCAGGCCGTCTATGCGGGCCAGTTCCAGGAACAGGTCTAAAAGCCGCCGGCTTATCATCGGTCTATTTCGTCCACTCGCAAGCCAGGTTCACCAGCACCTGCGCGGCCTTGTTCATGCCGTCCAGGGAAACCCACTCGTAGCGGCCGTGGTAGTTATAGCCGCCGGTAAAGACGTTAGGGGTGGGCAGGCCCAGGAAGGACAGACGCGCGCCGTCCGTACCCCCGCGCACCGGCGTAATGTGCGGCGTAAGCCCCGCCTGCCGGACCGCGGCCAGCAGTTTGTTCATGACCGCCGGGTGTTTAGCGATGACTTCCTTCATGTTGCGGTACTGCTCTTTGAAAGAAAGTTCAATTTTGGCCAGCGGATACTTCAGGCGCGCCGCCGCGACTAAGGCCTCCAACTGCCTCTCCATGGCCTTCAGCTTCTTCAGGTCGTGGTCACGAACGATGCCGGAGACTTCCGCTTTCTCTGTCTCCCCTGAGATGTCGGTGAACATTATGAAACCTTCCCGGTGCTCGGTGGTTTCCGGCAGCAGGTTCTCCGGCCACGAGGAGATGATATCCGCGGCGATGCGCGCCGCGTTGGCCATGGCGTTCTTGGCCGTGCCGGGGTGGACGCTTTTGCCTGCGATCTTTATGGTCACGCCGTCGGCGTTAAAGGTCTCGTCCTCCACTTCGCCGGCCACCGCGCCGTCGAAGGTATAGGCGTAGTCCGCGCCGAAGGCCGTCACGTTAAAATACTTTACGCCCTGCCCCACCTCCTCGTCCGGTGTGAAACCTATCTTCAGTGTTCCGTGCTCTATCTCGCGGTGCGCCAGCAGGTATTCGGCCGCGGCCATGATGACGGCGATGCCGGCCTTGTCGTCGGCGCCCAGCAGGGTGCCGCCCGAGGCGGTGACGATGTCCTCGCCCCTGCAGGCGGCCAGCTCGGGGCAGTTGCGCTCGTTGAGGATCACGCCGAGCTTTCTGCTGATGACGATATCCCCGCCCTTCCAGCCCTTGTGGACCTGGGGCCTCACGCCGGCCCCTGAGGCGGCCGGAGAAGTGTCCATGTGGGCGAGCAGGCCTATCACGGGGAACTTCCCCTTCGCCGTGGCGGGGATCTCGGCGGTGACGTAGCCGTACTTGTCCAGCTTCACTTTCTTCGCGCCGATCGCGCGCAGCTCGCCAGCCAGCAGTTTCGCCAGCGCCAGCTGCTTCCTGGTGGAAGGAAAGGTCCCGGATCTCTCGTCGCTCTGGGTATCTATTTTAACGTATCGTTCAAAACGGGTATAGATGGCTTTCTTCAGGTCCATGCGGCCTCCCGGCGTTAGCGTTGTCTCCGGCAAAAAGGATATAATTAATATATACAGCGGTTCAAGGAGCCAGCCCATGTCCATCAGCTTCATGCCCAAAGAAGTCAAATTTTTCGACTATCTCAACCTGCAGGCCGAGAATATCGTTAAGGCCGCCGCCTGCTTCAAGGAGACGGTCAAGAAGGGCTCTTTCGACGAAGAGACCGTCAAGAAGATCAAGAATTTCGAGCACGAGGGCGACACCCTCTCCCACGAGATAGTGGACATGCTCAACCGCACCTTCATCACCCCGATAGACCGCGAGGACATCTACGCGCTGGCCAACACGCTCGACGACATCCTGGACATGATCAACTCGATGGCCAACCGCATCAAGCTCTACAAGCTCGACACCAACGACGAGCACATGAACCTGTTCGCCGACACGATAGACCAGTCCACGCAGGCGCTGGCCAATGCCGTCAAGCACATGCACGACACCAAGCGCGCCCGCCGCGTGCTGGACCACTGCATAGAGGTAAACCGCCTGGAGAACATGGGCGACCAGATCCGCGAGAAGGCCATCAGCCGCCTGTTCGAGACCGAGAAGGACCCGATCATGGTCATCAAGTGGAAGGAGATCTACGAAGTGGCCGAAGGCACCCTGGACACCTGCGAGCACGTAGCCAAGGTCATTGAGGCCATCCTCGTAAAGCATGGATAGCAACCTCCTGGCGGTAGTCGCCCTGATAGGGCTGGCGCTGGTTTTCGACTTCCTCAACGGCTTCCACGACGCGGCCAACTCCATTGCCACGGCCGTCTCCACCCGCCTCTTCTCCCCGCGCCAGGCCGTAGTCTGGGCGGCTTTTTTCAACGTCCTCGCTTTTTTCCTCTTTAATCACGAAGTTGCCAAGACCATGGGCAAAGGCATAGTGGACATCGCCGTGGTGGACAACTTCGTGATCTTCGGCGCACTGGGCGGGGCCTGCGCCTGGAACATCATTACTTGGTATTTCGGCCTGCCGTCCAGTTCCTCTCACGCCCTGATGGGAGGCCTGGCCGGGGCCGCGCTGGTCAAGGCCGGGCCGGCCTCGCTGGTCATGAAGGGCATAATGATGACCGTGGCCTTCATAGTCATCTCTCCCCTGCTCGGCATGCTGCTCGGCATCGTTTTCGCCACGCTGTTCTACCGTATCTCGGCGCGCACCACCCCCACCCAGGTGAACGGCCGCTTCAAGCGGCTGCAGTTGCT
The DNA here is from genome assembly GCA_028688015.1 of Elusimicrobiales bacterium. Classification (GTDB taxonomy): domain Bacteria; phylum Elusimicrobiota; class Elusimicrobia; order Elusimicrobiales; family UBA9959; genus UBA9959. Next base: position 663,942 of record JAQTZB010000001.1, read on the forward strand.
GTCCTCGGCCGCCTACTGCATCGGCCACGGCGGCAACGACGCCCAGAAGACGATGGGGCTGATAACCGGCCTGCTGTTCAGCGCCGGGTACATGAAGGGCGAGTTCATGGTGCCGGTCTGGGTAGCCGTTATCTGTTACTCCGCCATGGGGCTGGGCACGCTGTTCGGCGGCTGGCGCATCGTAAAGACGATGGGCAGCAAGATCTCCAAGCTCAAGACCATCGACGGCTTCTCCGCCGAGGCGGCGGGCGCGGTCAGTCTCTACACCGCGTCGGCCCTCGGCGTGCCCGTCAGCACCACTCACACCATCACCGGGGCCATCATGGGCGTCGGCACGATCAAGCGCTTCAGCGCCGTGAAATGGGGGGTCGCCGGCCAGATAGTCTGGGGCTGGGTACTGACCATACCCGGCGCCGCCCTCATCTCGGCCGCGCTGTATATGGTCTCCGCGGCGCTGCTCAAGTAGCCGGCCCGCACCAAAACAGAAGAGCCGCGCACCGCGCGGCTCTTCTGTTTTGCGGAAAACCCTCTATTTTTTCGCGGCGGCGCGGCCGGCCAGGATGCCCGAGGTCCAGGCCAGGTGCAGGTTGTAGCCGCCGGAATCCCCGTCGAGGTCCAGCAGTTCCCCGGTCACGTAAAGACCGGGGACTTTCCCCGAGGCGAAGGTCTCCGGGGCGATCTCGGCCAGCGAGCAGCCGCCCGCTGTCACCATGGCGTCCTCGAAGCCGCGGGAGCCGGTGATGCCGACGGAGAAACCTTTCAGCAGGCCGGCGAACTCCCGCAGGCCCGGCCCGGCCGGGGCCGCCCAGGCGATGCCGCACCGGGCGGCAGCGGCTTTGAGCAGTTTCTCGTTGAGCAGGCCGCAGGCGAAATGGCCGAAGGGGCGCGCGGCGAAGCGCTCCGCCCGGCTCTCCAGCAGGCGCCGCAGGGCGTCCGGAGTGAGCGAGGGAAAGAAATCCGCCTCTACAAAAACGGGCGTCTTTTTGAGGGCGGCCAGGGCGGCCCGGCTGAGGTCCAGCGCCGCCGGGCCGGAAATACCGTAGGAAGTAAAAAGCAGTTCTCCTGCGGCCGTCGAGACCGTCTTCCCCCCGGCCTTCAGCTTCAGGGCGGCCTCGGCCCGCACCCCGTCGAGTTCCTTCAGGCAGGCGTCGCCCGAGGTCAGCGGCACGATGGCGGGCGACAGGGGCGAGACTGCGTGCCCGAGCGTCCGCAGCAGCGCGTAGCCGCCGCCCGTGCCTCCGATCTGGGGATAGGCGGCGCCGCCGGCCGCCAGGATCACCCGGCCGGCGGAAAACGCCAGCCGCTCGCCCCGGGCGCTCTTCTTGTCCCACTGGGGCGCCACGCGGAAGGCTTCTATCGCAAAACCTTCCCTGCCGGGCAGCACCGCGGATACTTCGGTAAGGGTACGGAGTTCCACCCCGCGCGAGCCGAGCTCGTTGAGCAGCACCCCGCTGACGTCTTGTGCCTTGAAGGAGTTGGGGAAGAGGCGGCCGCGCTCATCTTCCGTCCAGAGCAGGCCCAGGTCTCCGAAGAAAGAGAGAACCTCGCGCGGCGGCAGCGCGGAGAAGGTTTTCTTCAGGAAGGAGGCCGCCGGCGGGTGATAGGCGCCCGGCGTAACCGCCGAGTTGGAGAAGTTGCACTTGCCCGAGCCGGTAGAAAGTATCTTGCGGCCGGGCACGTGGTTCTTCTCCAGGACCAGCACCGTCGCGCCGGCCGTGGAAGCCGCCACGGCCGCCGCCAGTCCGGAGGCGCCGGCCCCTACGATCGCGATATCGAATTTTTGCATCCTAAAAAGAACGCCCGGAGAACCGGGCGTCCTCGTCCTCTGGTACTCGGACTACACCCTGCCGGCGGAGCCGAGCACGGTGGCGTTCTTATCCATGTACATCTTTATCAGCTCTTCGCGGGCCGGGCCCAGGTACTTCCGCGGGTCGAATTCGCCGGGCTTCTCGGCAAAGACCTTGCGGATCACCGCGGTCATCACCAGGCGGCCGTCGGAGTCGATGTTGATCTTGCACACGGCGCTCTTGGCGGCGCGGCGCAGCTGGTCGGCGGACACGCCCACGGCGTTCTCCATCTTGCCGCCGTATTTATTGATCATGTCGATATACTCGTTGAGCACCGAGGAGGCGCCGTGCAGCACGATCGGGAAGCCGGGGATGCGCTTCTCGCACTGCTCGAGGATGTCGAAGCGCAGCGGCGGGGCGCTCTCGCCCGGCTTGACCTTGAACTTGAAGGCGCCATGGCTGGTGCCGATGGAAATGGCCAGCGAGTCCACGCCGGTCTTCTTCACGAAATCCTCCACCTGCGCGGGGTCGGTGTAGTTGGAGTGCTCGTGGGAGACCTCGTCCTCGATGCCGGCCAGCACGCCCAGTTCGCCCTCGACGGTCACGTCGAACTTGTGGGCGTATTCCACCACTTGCTTGGTGATCTCTACGTTCTTCTCGTAGGGGTGGTGGGAGGCGTCGATCATCACGGAGGAGAAGCCGTTGTCGATGCAGGATTTGCACAGCTCGAAGGTGTCGCCGTGGTCGAGGTGCAGGGCCACCGGCACCGGGCCTTCCTTGAACTCCTTGATCATCTCCATCGCGCCGCGGCCCATCCAGCGCAGCAGCGTGGCGTTGGCGTAGTCGCGCGCGCCCTTGGAGAGCTGCAGGATCACCGGGGAGCGGGAGCGGCAGCAGGCGGTGAGTATCGCCTGGAGCTGCTCCATGTTGTTGAAATTGTAAGCGGGCACGGCGTAGCCGCCTTCCATGGCCTTCCTGAACATCTCGCGGGTGTTGACGAAACCGAGCTCTTTATAGGATACGGGCATATTGTCCTCCGGTCTGAATTCCCTGCAAAGTTATTATATGAATTACTAAGCCCCCGTCAAAGACCGCCTTTCCCCCTCGTAAATTTGGTAAAATATACTTAAGGCAACTCGGGGACAACGGAGGGTACAATGCAACAGCAGGAAAAACCTTATCTTACCGGCAGGGCTTTCTTATTCAGCATCCACAAGGGCGAAGACCTTCTGGAAGCCATCCAATATTTCTGCCACCACCACCAGGTGCGCTGCGGCCTGATCAGCGCGATCGGCGCCGTGGAACGCGCCACCTTCAGCATCTACGACCAGAAGGCCAAGAAGTACAACAAGGTCACCATAGAGAAAGAGCTGGAGATCCTCTCCCTGACCGGCAATATCAGCCTCTTCGACGACAAGCCGATGGTCCACTCGCACGCGATGTTCTCCGATTCCGAGGGCAAGGCCTTCGGCGGCCACCTCGTGATGGGCACCAGGGTGTTCAGCGCCGAGGTCTTCATCCAGGAGCTGACCGGCGACGTGAAGGTCCGCAAGCTGGAGAAGGCGACGCAGCTGCCGCTCTGGGGAAACCCGGTCTGCCTTAAGTAATGGCGGACGCACAGGACCAGGACAAGGATGGAGGCGCTCAGACGCCTCCATCTTCTTTCCGGTCGGGCTTCGTGCCCATCACCGGCCTGCCCAACGCCGGCAAGTCCACTCTGATGAACGCGCTGTGCGGCACGCGCCTCTCGATCATCTCGGACAAGCCGCAGACCACCCGCAACAACATCCTCGGCATACTCAACGGCCTCAACTACCAGGCCGTCTTCGTGGACACGCCCGGCCTCCTGAAGGCCCGCAACCTTTTCGAGCGCAGCATGGAAGGCGCCATAAAGCGCGCGGCCAGGGACGAGGGCGACCTCTGCATCCTCATCGCCGAGCCCGGCCTGCCCCCCGCCGACAAGATCCCGCTGTTCGACGCGCTGAAGACGGTGCGCTGCCCTCTCTACCTGGTGATCAACAAGCTGGACAAGGAAACTACGCCCGACAGGGCCAAGGCCGCGTCCGATTTTTATTCCAAGCTGCTGCCCGTCACCCAGGTCTTCCTGGTCTCGGCCCTGACCGGAGGCGGGCTGAAGGAGCTGCGCGCTGCGCTGAAGGCCGCGCTGCCCGAACACCCCCCCTACTACCCGCAGGACCAGCTGACCGACCGCTGGGAGAAATTTTACGCCGCCGAGATCATCCGCGAGCAGATCTTCAAGCAGTACAGCCAGGAAATACCTTACGCCTGCGCGGTGGAGATAGAGGTGTTCAGGGAAGCGCCCGGAGAGGATGACCAGATCCTCGCGGCGGTGCACGTGGCGCGAGCCACGCAGAAGCCCATCCTCATCGGCAAGGGCGGCGCGGCCATAGCGCGCCTGCGCGAAGCTTCCGCCAAAGCGCTCGGCGCCTTCCTCCACCGCCGCGTGGAACTGCACCTGACCGTCAAGGTCACCCCGGGCTGGCAGGACAACCCCGTTTTCCTCAAAGAGATCGGTTTTTATGAGAAGAAGTGACGAGGCGGCGCTGGTCTACTCCATGGCTGCCTACTTCGGAGCCTCGCTGCTGGCCACGGCGCTGCTACTGCTGACTTCGCTGGCGGCCATGAAGGGCGCCTTCGCCTTCGCCCGCCTGCTCCTGGGACCGAAGCAAGTCTACTGGCTCAAACCCCTTATCTTCGATTCCACCGGCTTCGCGCTCTCCGCTGCGGGCACGGCGCTGGTCCAATATTACCTGGCGAGCCTCCTGCGCCTTACCGGGGAGGAGCGGCCCTTCCTGGGCGTCCTGGTGGCCTTCTGCGCCCTGTTCTGCGGCCTGCTCTTCTGGCGCGGCGCGCTGCAGTCCAGCCTCGGGGCCTACGGCTTTTCAGGTCTCTGCGTAACCCTCTCGGCGCTGCTCGGCGGACTGACGGCGCTCTGGCAGCCCCCGTCTGAAAACCCGTGGCCCGTCTCCGTCTCCCGCTATTTCAGATAAACTAATCCCAGAGGCCCGGGATCTTCTGTCCGCAAGGGCAGGAGCCCCCGGGACCAAGCAGATTCTCCAAGACGGCAAAACCTTCCCTCTTTATAACGGTCCGCCCGCAGGCCGGGCACGCAGTGGCTTGCCCCGAAGCTCCTGGCACATTGCCGCAGTAGACGTAGCGCAGGCCCCGGGCCAGGGCCAGCTCTCGGGCGCGGTAGAGCGCGGAGGGCGGCGTAGCTGCGCGGTCGGTCATCTTATGGGCGGGATGGAAAGCCGTGAGATGCCAGGGGATATCCGGGGAAAGGCCTGCCAGGAAGGCGGCCATTTCCCCCACCTCTCCGTCAGAGTCGTTGAAGCCCGGGATAAGCAGCGTCACCACCTCCAGCCAGAAGCCGGCCTCTTTTATCAGCCGTATCCCTTCTAGCGCCCGGTCCAGGCGCGCCCCGCAGACCGCGGCGTATTTAGCGGAATCGAAACCCTTAAGATCCACCTTCCAGAGGTCCAGGACCGGCCGCAGCAGCGCGACCGACTCCGGCGTGGCGTAGCCGTTGGACACGAAGGCGGCGCGCAGGCCCCGGCGCTTGCCCGCAGCGAAAACGGCCGCGGCCCATTCCGCAGTAATGAGCGGCTCGTTATACGTGGAGACCAGGACCCTGGCCCCGGCAGACTTCGCCGCCGCGGCCAGGTCTTCGGCGCTGACGGTTTCCGGGGCCGGCCGCCCAGCGGCGTTCACGCTGGAGATGTGCCAGTTCTGGCAGAAGGAGCAGCGGAAATTGCAGCCGTACATCCCGAAAGAAAGAGTGCGGGCGCCGGGCAGCGCGTGGAAGAAGGGTTTTTTCTCAATAGGATCGGGCGAGGCCCCGGAGACATAGCCCCACGGGGCCCGGAGCTGCCCGCCCTTGTTAAAGCGGACGCCGCAGATCCCCGCCGCGCCTTGAGACAGGGAGCAGCGGTGGGCGCAGGCGGAGCAGCGGACGCGCCCGTCGGCAAGGTTTTCGGACAGGGCCGCCTCGCGGGTAAGTTCCGGCAGGAAAGACATTCGGTTACCGGGGCAAGCTGGGTTTTGGAGCGAATACTTTCAGGGCCGACGGCAGGACCGTGAATTTGACCTTGCCGTCCTCCGAATAGAAGTCCTCCCCGTCGAGGTGGTACCAGGAGCCGGCCCCGCAGTCCAGGTCTATGGACCGTCCCTGCACTGAAGAATAAATGGCGGGGTGCTCGTTCAGTGTGCCGCGGAAGAGCGCCGGCACGGCCGCCAGCAAACGCGGCAGCGAAGCTTTCTTAACCGAGACCAGGTCCAGCAGGCCGTCGTCGATATAGGCGCCCGGGGCCATGCGGGCGCCGCCTCCGTACTGCACGCCGTTGAGGACGGCGTTGACCAGCGACAGCAGCTCCAGGCGGCGGCCGTCCACGACCGCTGTAGCCGGAGAGGGCTTATACGCCAGCACGCGGCGCGCGGCGTGCCAGACATAAGGCAGGATGCCGCGACGGGAGCTTAGGGAATTGAAATCGTGCGCGACTTCGGCGTCCAGGCCCACGCCTGCCGCGCAGAAGAAGGGGCGGCCGTTGGCCAGGCCGGCGTCCACCAGCCGCGGCTCCCAGTTGAGCAGCCCGGCCAGCGCGGCGTCGAAATCCAGCGGGATATAGAGGTTGCGGGCGAGGCCGTTGCCGGAGCCGCAGGGTAGGATGCCGAGGGCGGTCGGCTTGCCCAGCAGCGGGATAGCGGTCTCCCGGATGGTGCCGTCGCCGCCCACGGCCACCACGCGCGAGAAACCGGCCAGGACGGCCCTGGCGGAGAGTTCGGACGCGTGCTCGCGCGCCAGCGTAAATTCGATCTCGAAGCGCAGGTTGCGGCCGGAAAAGAAGCGCTCGATGCGCTCGCGGACGTCGCCGTACTTGCGGCCGGCGTTCGGGTTGACGATAAAATAGTAGGACATTACTCTACGGCGCTCAGGCCGGTGGCCCACTCAGCCTTGGCGCCGGTGGGAGAGATGGCGGCCAGCGTGTTGCCGGAATCGGCCCGTCCCTTGCCGCAGTAGAAACGCACCTTATAGACGAAGCCGATGCGCAGGTCCGGCTTATCGCCCAGCAGTTCCGCGTCGTCTACGTAGAGATAGTCTATCTTCTTGGCAGGGCCGGTATAGACCAGGTTCAGGCGCCACCCGGGGCGGGCCTTCCGGGCCGTTATCATCTGCAGGTCCATCTCCAGGTCGCGCCCCTCGAAGCGCTCCGGGGCCGCGAAGAAGGCGGCCTCCCCCCCCTTCAGGACGGCCTGCCGGCCGGCCGGCTTCTCCTCGGCCGCCTCTATGACGGCCGGCTCCGGCTGGGGGTCTTCCTGGGCCTGGGGCGGTTCATCCTTGGCCCGGCGGGGGCGGTCCTCCTCCGGGGCCAGGTAGGGCTCGTCGGTGAGGTCCTCTTCCTGGCCGGTCGGCGCGGCAGCAGGGGCGGGGGCGGGATAAGACTGGGAGTAGGCGGGCTTGGAAGCCGGCGGGGCGGCCGGGTAGAATTTTTCCTTAAGGATGAAGCCCAGCACGATCCCGATAAGGAAAAGCAGGAGCGTGTTGAGTATCCTCAGGCGGAAAAAATTCATATCACGATTTTATAATATTTGCCGCGGATTGTGCAGGCGGCGCCGCGTGGCGCAGACCGAAAATAAAAAAGGCCGGGACCGCCCGGCCTTTCTTCAGCGCCTCCAGGTTACTGCAGTTCGGCGTCCAGGTCGTAGGAGGAGGTGCGGTTGACCTTGACGGGCCGCTTGGCATTCTTCATGAGCAGCTGGGACAGGTCTGAAGCGCCGCCCCTGTGCATGGCCACGTCCAGCACGGCCGTGCCGCCGCTGTAGGAGCGCACCCAGGAGGCGCGCACGGCGGGAATATTGCGCAGCAGCTTCGTGAATTCGCTGAGGTCGTTCATTGTCTTCACGTTGGCCAGATTGAGCCGCACTATAGAGCGCTCCCGCAGGGCCTTGAGGATCTTCTCTTTCAGCGGGTCGGCCGCCTTCTTGGCGGCGTTGATGAGCGAGGCGCGGGCCGCCGCGGTCTCGTTGAGGTCTATCCCCCCCGCCGACTCCTGGATGGAGGCCAGCGTCTCCTGGGAGCCGGTCTTGGCGGCGGAGACGGAAATGCCGGCGCGATAGGAGACGAAGCCGCCCAGGCCTTCTTTAGTATTGAAGGAGGCCTGAGCCTCGCCGCTGACGATGATGTCGGCCTTGTCCTTCTCGCCGGTGAGGAACCCGGCCTCTATGAAGCGGTTCTTGATCTCGAGCGCGGCGTAGTCCGTCTGCTGCGCTTTGGAGTCCACCGCCTCCCTGATGTCGAAGCCGATCACGGGATTGCCGAGCTTCTGCGGCTCGTTCTCCAGCGCGCGCAGCTTGGCGGAAAGGTCTTCCTTGCGCACGTGGGCGCGGATGCGGGTCTTGTAGAAGTCCCCGTCCCGCCACTCTTTGAGCGTCTCGTACTTCTCGATGTAGCCCTCGCTGCGGGAGGTGATGCTGTCGTCTATCAGCACTGCCTTGGACACCAGCGCGTCCTGGGAGACGTAGACGCCGACCACCAGGGCCAGCGCGTTCTTCATCGCCTCGGCGAGCGCGGTCTTGCGCGCGCCGTCCAGGTCGCCGACCACGGGGGCCATACCCTCGGCCTCCACCACTTCGGTCTCGAAGGCGGGGTTGAGAGAGCTCTTGCGGGTGCCGCCGCAGCCGGCCGCGGCGAACAGCGCGGCGGCCAGCAGCAGGCGGGGCAGGCGGGAGGTCATCGGGCTTATTCCGCTATCTTCAAGCCGGCTTCTTTAAGGGCCTTCTTCGGCAGGCGCAGGACTATCACGCAGCCGTCGTCGGCCGTCCACTCGCTGCGCACCACCTGGGCGCCCTTGATCACGGCGTCGATCTTGGTGGCGAGCACGGAATCTGTCTCTATGGCCTTCTCCACGGTCACGCCGCCTTCCAGCTGCACGCCTTTGACGAAGGAAAGCATGTTGTACTGGCCGTTGACTATGGAGGCGTTGCGGGAGGTGGCCATGCGCTGGGTCTTGTTCTCCAGGGTCTGGTCGGCGGCGCCGATGCCGCGCGCGAACACGTAATTCTTGGTCACGCCTTCCTCAACCCACTCGCGCTCGATTTCGCCGGTCTTGGAGACCGTGCCCTTCTCGGGAGACGAAGCGCAGCCGGCCGCGAGCAGCCCGGCTGCCACGGCTAAAAATATCTTTTTCATTATAATGCCCTCCTTGTACTGTCGGCTTAATTCTATAAACTAAACCCGGCAGTGTCAATTACGGGAGGCGGTCAGAAACGGTAGCCCAGCAGGATGGTGATGACGCTGTTCTTGATGTCAGGAGTGTCGCCCCCGCTGCTTTCCGAGATCGTGGCGAGGCTGCGGGTGTAGCGGGCCTCCAGCGAAATAGCGCCCTTGCCGGCCGGGATATCAACCGCGCCGCCCACCATGACGCCGGGGTCGAAGGCTTTAATATTCTCGGCGTTGCTCGTGGCCGAATAGCCGATGGAGTGCGACTCTGATTTGGCGCTGATCTTGATGCCGAAGGCGGGCCCGATCAGGAAAGCCGGCTTCGCGCCGCTGCGGCTCTCGATGTCGAACCGCGCCAGCACCGGGATCTCCAGGTAGGTGAGCTTGACGCGGCTCTCGTAGTGTGAGCCCAGGACGTCGCCCTTATAGGTGGCGCCCTTAACCGTGATCATGCACTCGGTCTGGACCTTGAACCTGGCCTGGCGCAGCGGGAAGACCAAATAGCCGCCAATGGCCAGCCCGGCCCCGGACGCCTTGGTGCCGGAGCCGGCCGAAGCGTCGCTGCCGACGAAGTCGCTGACGTTGAGGCCGGTCTTCAGGCCGCCCGACACTTCGGCGCCCGCCGCGGGAGCGGCGGGCAGCGCGAGCGCCGCCGCCAGGAGGACCGGTAATAGATCGGTTTTCAGGTTCATATCGCTCAATAGATCCAGAAGAAGTCGGAATCTTTCTTCGGCTTGGCGGCAGGCTTGCCCGGCGCCTTCTGCCCCGCCTTGGGCTTGGACTTGGCGGCAGGCTCCTCGGCCTGCGGGCCGCGGTACTGGGGCTTCTTGCGCAGGTATTCGCCGGTGCGCCAGCCGGAGAACTTGTAGGCGAAGGAGACCTGCGAGGTATTGAACACCTCGCCGCCCATCGTCATGCCGAAATCGAGGGAGAAATTCTCGTAATGCACGCCCAGGCCTATGGTGGGTCCCTTGTTGTCTTCCGCCGCCCGGTAGCCCAGCCGGAAGTTGAAATACTCCTGGAAGTTATATTCCAGCCCGCCTCTCAGGCTCTTGAGCTTTTCCTGCAGGTAAAAGTCGGCCTCGGCGGCCAGCAGCAGCGACTGCGACATAACGGTGGGGCGCTGGTAAGAGGCGCCCAGGCGCAGGATCGTGGGCAGCGGGGTGGTTTCCTGGTAGTACTTCACCCCCCCTCCGAAATTGGAGATGGAGGCGCCCAGGCTGAGGCCCAGGTTATTCTCGCGCAGCAGCCACCCGCCGTCGAACGCCAGCGCGGAGGCCGAATAGGTCTCCAGCAGCTCCGAGCCGATGTACTTGACCGAGAGGCCCATGTACTGGTCTATCTTGGCGCTGTAGCCCTCCAGGTCCACGTCGCCGGAAAAGATCTTCTCTCCGTAGCTCAGCGCTATAACGCGCGTGCTCTCGGCGTCCATGGACACGGAGTTGACGCCGCCGTTGGCGTCGATGGGGTTGTAGACGAAGCGCCCGCTGTCCGAGAACATGGCGGAGATGCCCAGGCCGGGCTTGTCGAAGCCGGCGAAGCCCTGTATCGGCAGCGGCAGCCCGAAGGAGAGGTTCTGCAGGGTGGCGTCGTCGAAGCCGGATTGGTACATGGCGGACGCTTCCGGCAGGTAGAGCTGGCCGAGGCCGGCCGGGTTGTAGTTGGCGGCGTAAACGTCGTCGGCCACGGCCACGAAGGCCCCGCCCATGCCGAGGGCACGGGGGCTCATGTCGGTCTTCAGGACCTGCACGCCCGCCGAGCCAGGGCCGCCTGCGAAGGCGGGCGGCGGGACGCAGCAGAGCAGCGCCAGCGCGGCGCCCAGCGCCGCCGACGTAATCCTGTTCTGGTTGTTCCGGTAGTTCATAATAGCCGCCGCTTACCTGACCACCGCTATCTTGACTATCTTGTTCACGCCCGGCCCTTTCGTCTTGACGAAGTAAATGCCGCTTGCGGCCTTGCCGCCGTTGGAATTGGTGCCGTTCCACTCCAGCGTTCCCTTGCCGGCGGATACCTGCCCTTCGTAAACAGTGCGGACCAGCGTGCCGGACTGGGTATAGACCTTGACTGAGAGCGTGCCGGAGGACTGGACTTCGTATTTGATTATGGCGGAGCCGCCGGCCCCGATGATATTGTTGTAAGCCGTCACCTCGGAGCGGTTGGCGGTGAGGTTGATGGCGTTGGAGACGCCGAGCGACAGGACATGCCCCAGGTGGTTGCGGCCGAAGACCTCCAGGTAGACCGTGCCTATGCCGGGGTAGCGGGCGGCGAAGCCGGGCTGCAGCTTGACGCGGCTGGAGACCACGCGGCGCCCGAAAGAATCCACGTTGCCGGGGGCGGCGTTCAGGGCCGCCGAGACGTGCGTCATGTAGGTGCCCGCCGCGTTGGTGCGCGTCAGCGGGATGGGGTCGTAGTTATGGTCGCGCAGCTGTGCGTATTCGAACACCAGTTCTGCGCCGGTCACGGGGGTGCCCGCCGGCAGCGTCGTAGAGGAGACGGAGCCCAGCATAGGGAAGTACGGGTACGGCACGGAGAAAGCGAGCTCGTCGTTATCGAACACGGAGGAATAGATGCTGGCCGAAGCGCTGCCCTGGGGCGAGCGGGAGAGCGTCAGAGAATAAGGCAGCGACGAGTTGGCCTCCGAGTTGCCGTAATACTGGTTGGGCGCGGCGGAGACCACCAGGTAGTAGCGCCCGCCGCCGGCCGGGATGTCGTAGCTGAGGCTGACCGCCTTGTTGAGCGTGTAGCACTGCCCGGTGTCGTAGCAGGCGTCGGAGCCGGTGCCGTAGATCACGGGGGCGGCCTCGGTCACGTACTCCCGGTTGGAGTCGAACAGGAACATGGAGTAGGCGTAATAGACGCCTTCGTCGGCGGTCATGGGCAGGGCCAGCTCCGCAGTGAACCGCCCGGGTGACAGCGGCATAGAATAGTAGTCCACGTCGCCCAAGGGGTAGACGGTGGCAGACAGCGAAGGGAGGCTGCTGATGTCGGCGGCGCACTCCGGGCCGTTGTTGTTGCGGCACAGGCCTGAGGAGCCGCTGGTCTCGAAACCGTCTCCGCCTATTCCGGCCGTGCCGATGCCGTGCGCCGCGAAGGCGGTGTCGATCTTGGCCTGGGCGGCTGCGTTGCACTGGCCCGCCCACCTGAGCTCGAACTGGGTGCAGGCGTCTTTCATGGCGTCGTAGAAGTTTGTGAAATTGTCCGGAAAATAGAACAGGGCGGCGAAAGCCAGCACGTCGGCGCGGGACTGGCCGCTGAAGCCGCCGGAGGTAAAGACGCCGAGGTCGGTCACGGTGGTGGGCGTGCTGTTGCGCAGGCTGTAAAGCGCCTGGGACAGGATCAGGCCGTCCTCGTGCACCTCGCCGTACCAGTCGTCGGGCATGTTGCGCACGTCGGTGGGCTGGCCGGAGCCGGAGAGGTCGCGCGTCGCGGCCTCGCCCACGCCCACGAAATTGCCGAGGGTCACCTGGTTGCCGAGGCCAGGCTCGCGCCAGAAGGAGGCCAGGGCGAAATAGTCGGAGAGGCCTTCGCTGATGGCGCCGAATTCGCCGAAGTTGATGATCGGGTAGATCTTATCCATCACCAGGTGGATATACTCGTGGCGCACGATGGTGCCGTCGAGGGCGAACGAACGGTACTTATTATAGTTGTCCATCCTGCCGTCGCCCATGATGATGTGGCCTTTTTCCAGGTCGTAGTAGGCGTTCAGCATGCCCTGGCAGCCGGTGGTGCAGTTGGTGAGGGCGTCGGGGTCCCCGGCGGCGTGCACCATGACGGGCACCTGCGCGGACAGGTCTATGGCCAGGCCGCCGGCGGTGTTGACGTTCAGCGGGTCGAAGTAGCGGCGGATAGCGTTGAGATGGTAGAAGGCGTTCACCTCGGACAGGGCGTTGGTGGTGCCCAGGCTGCTGTCCCAATATATGCCCGCCGTGGCGGTAGACCAGACGGGCGAGCCGGGGTTGGAGGAGGCGCCCGGGGCGTTGGTCAGCACCAGGTAGCTGGAGATGTCGATTACGAAGCCGTTGGCGGTGCCGGAGCCGTCGGTTTCCAGCTCTACAGTATAGGACGGGTTCTCCACGGCCGCGCCGTAAAACGGCGCGGTCCGGCTGCCGATGTAGGTGCCGAGGACGGAGTTGCCGCTCTTGACGGAGATCTGGTCGGCGTCGTTCACAGAGCCGTACAGGTCCAGGCTGCCGGCACTGAAAGAAGTGAAGCGCGGCATGGCTTTGGCGAAGGCATAGCCGCTGCCGGTCCAGGTGTCGGGGATGGTGACGGTATAGGTGTAGGTCTGCGAATCGGAGTAAGGGTGCGGCGACTGTACCGAGTTCGCCACCGGGATCCACTGCCCGCCGCCGTTGTCGTAGTGGGCGCTGGCGCCGCGGAAATTGGTGACGGCGAAATAAGGCCCCTTCAGCGAGGAGAAGACCTTGCCGTTGCCGGTAACGCAGTAGTCTCCGGCGGAATTGGTGACCGTCATGCTGGAGTAAGAGCCGACCCAGAAATACTGGTCGCGCAGCGGTACTGTGACGGGCGCGGCCCAGAGGTCCTCCGTGACGTTGAGGCTGCCCCCGGCGTTATAGCCGGGAATGGGCGAGACGGCGTACACCTTGCCGGTGGAGGTGCCGTAGGTGTTCCAGACGCCGGCGCAGGCGTAGCGCAGGTCGTCGTATTTGTAGAGTACCGAGCCGTCGGCGGCGTCGATGTAGTAGACCCAGAGGCCGCCTGAGCGGCCGCGGATCTTCCAGGCGAGCTTAAGCGCGCCGGCGGCCTCGTCGGGATAGACCACCAGTTCGGCGCGGGACACGGCGAGCTGCCGGCCCAGGTCCAGCCTGGCGGCCATGACCGCGGCCTGCTCTGAGATCGAAGGCGTGGTGTTGAACTCCAGTTCCGGCTCGAAGCGGCCCTGGTAGCCGGAGACCTCACCGTTTTCGGAGACGTGCACCCGGGCGTAGGAGAACTCCACCGGCAGGCCGTCCTTGTACTGCTGGTACTGCAGGTGGGTGACCCCCAGGAACTCTTTCTTGTGAGCCAGCCGCAGCGAGGCGGGCTGCACCTTAAGGAGTTCTTTATTGTCTTCAAAGAAAGCGATGGCGGCCTGCTCCGGGGTGCCGGGATAGCGCGCGGTGCGGCCTCCGGTTATGGCTTCCGGCAGCGCGGTGCGGGGATTGTAGCGGACCTTCCAGCCCTTGCCCTGTTTTTTCACGAAGTTCCGGAAAGCCTCGCGCGTGGCCGCGGAAGGGGTGCGGCGCACCTGGCGCAGCGAAGAGGCCAGCGGGGAAGGCTTGCGCTCCCGGGGCGCGGCGGCCAGTTCCCCCGCCGCTGAGAGCAGCAGGAGGGTGACGGGCAGGAGGAATTTAAGAGTCTTCATATTACTTCCGCGAGGCCCGCTTCAGCGCCTGCAGCGCGGCGGCCAGCTTGACTTTAGTATCGGTATCGGACAGGGCCTGGTCGACAAGGGGCAGAGCGTCCTCGTCGCTGAAAGAGGAGATCACGTCGAGGGCCTCCAGCTTTATATCCGCGCTGGCGGCGCTCATGGCGTCACGGGCGGTGTTCAGGTCCGGCGCGGCGCCGGCCAGCATCAGCCCCTTCTGCGCCGTTATCTTCAGGCGGATATCGCGGGTGGCGGCGGCCACCGCCGCCAGCTTCTCCTTGACCCGCGCATCCTTGATGCCGCCCAGGGCGCCCACGGCCTTGAATTTGATGGTGGGATTTTCGTCGTCGGCCAGCTTCAGCAGTTCGTCGGCAGCCTCTTTTTTAGCGGGGGCGCATTTCAGCGCGTCCAGCGCGGCCATGCGCGCGCGCACGGACTTTTCCGCCGCCAGCATTTTAGCCAGCGGGCCGGCGGCGTAGGAGGTGCAGATGCGGCCCAGCACGCCCGCCGCCTCGAAGCGGATCGGTTCCTCTTCGGCTGACAGGGCTTCGGTGAACTGCGCCAGTTCCTCGTCCCGCCCGAGGCGCGCCAGCTCGCGGGCCGCGGCGTCCCGGATGGTGCCGTAGTTGTCGTTCTTGAGCTGGTAGAGGAGTTCCGAGGACTTCTCCCCCTTCATCCAGGCGTAGGTCTCGATGGCCTTCTCGCGGATCTTGTTCTGGGAAATTATCTTAAGTTCCACCAGCGGGGTATTGGTGACCGCGATAGGCCCCTGGGCGGGCACGTCGCCGATTATACCGAGGACTGTCTTCATCCCGGCCGGGCTGCCGAGCTGCCAGAGGGATTTAGCCGCAGCGAGGCGCACGTACTTGTCGCGGTCGCCCAGCATATTGCGCAGCATGCCCGCCGCGGCCTTGTTGCCGGCTTCGCCGAGGATGCCGGCCGCCAGGGCGCGCACTTCGGAGTCATCGCTCTTGAGGTGTTCGACTACGGACTGCAGCGCGCGGCGGCCCAGCTCTTTCTTGGACAATGACTGTGCCTGCCCGGGTAGGGCGGGCAGGGTCAGCAAAACGGCCACCAGTAAGGCGAACATGTATAAATTCTAATCTTTCCTGTTTGCGATATGGTTAACTTTTGATTACAAATAAGTTACAGGGAACCAAACCATAAAAATCCAACCCGTGCCCCCTGCAGGACTCGAACCTGCAACCTGCCGCTTCGAAGGCGGACGCTCTATCCAGTTGAGCTAAGGGGACTGCGGGTTGTGAAACTAGTCATATTATTATAGAATTTATTTCGTCGCAGGCATAATCGCGGCAAATTTAACCCTAAATCCCCTTAGCCAAGGAGTTCACCATGGGCGGACATTCTCACTGGGCCGGTATTAAGCACAAGAAAGCCATCACTGACGCGAAGAGAGGCAAGGTCTGGACCAAGATCATCAAGGAAATAGCCATCGCGGCCAAAGCCGGCGGCGGCAAGCCCGAGGACAATCCGCGCCTGCGCAAATCCATAGAGGACGCGAAGGCCGCCAACATGCCCCTGGAAAACGTGAAGCGCGCCATCAGGCGCGGCACGGGCCAGGAACCCGGCGTCACCTACGAAGAGATCGTTTACGAAGGCTACGGCCCCGGCGGCATAGCCATCATTATCAACGTCACCACCGACAGCAAGAACCGCGCCGCCAGCGAGATCCGCAAGATCCTGGACCAGCACGGGGGCAACATGGGCTCGGCCGGCTGCGTAGGCTGGATGTTCGAGCAGAAGGGCTATATCTCCATAAGCAAAGAGGCGGCCAAGGAAGAAGAGCTGATGAACCTGGTGCTCGAGCTCGGCGCCGAAGATTTCCGCTCCCCCGAAGGTTCCGAAGAATACGAAGTCATCACCGCCCCGCAGGATTTCGACTCCGTGAAGGCCAAGCTGGAGGAGAAGAAGATCCCCGTCGGCACCGCGGAGGTCACGATGCTCCCCAAGAACGAGGTCAACATCGGGGAGGATAACGCCCAGCGCGTGCTCGACCTGATGGAATCCCTGGAAGACCACGACGACGTGCAGAAGGTCTACTCCAACTTCAACATCCCCGACGCGATCATAGCCAAGCTGGAGAAGTAACCCTCCGTGAGGATACTTGGCATAGACCCGGGGCTGGACAGGACCGGCTGGGCCGTGCTTGAAAAAGACGGTGCCGCCCCCCCGCGGCTCCGCGCCTCCGGCCTGATCCATACCCCCGCCAATACCCGCCTGGAAAAGCGCCTCTCGTCCGTTTATGACGAACTTTGCGCGGTCGTTCGCGAGCACGACCCGGCCGAGGCCGCGATAGAGGAGGTTTTTTTCTCCAAGCGGGCGGATACGCAGGCCAACACCACCCACGCCCGCGGCGTTATCCTGCTGGCCTGCGACAAGGCGGGAGTGCCGATAAGTTCCTACAATCCCAAGACCATCAAGAAGACCATCTCCGGCAGCGGCTCCGCCGAGAAGCGGCAGATGCAGCGGGTGGTGCAGCTGACGCTGAACCTGCCCGCGCCGCTGGAGCCCGACGACGTGGCGGACGCGGCCGCGGCGGCCCTCTGCCACCTGCGGCTGGCCCCCTTCGCGAAGGCGCTGGCGGCGGCGAAGGAGCGGGCCAAATGCTAGCCTACCTGCGCGGCCGCATAGTGCACAAGGACGCCGAGAGCGCCGTGATCGAAACCAACGGCCTTGGCTACGAGGTTTTTTTCTGCGAGCCTTCGCTGGAGGCGCTGGGCGCGGAGGGCTCCACCGCGGAGGTTTTCCTGGCGGAATCCATAAGCATGTACGGCGGTACCGCGCTCTACGGCTTCCGCTCCAAAGAGGAGAAGCAGCTTTTCGACCTGCTGCGCGACGCCGTGCCCAACACCGGCGCAAAGAAGGCCCTGGATTACCTCGGGAAGGCCGTAAAGTCCATGCCCGATTTCACCGCGGCCGTAGCGGCCAAGGACTCCAAGCGCCTCACGGCCATCTTCGGCTTCACTGCCAAGACGGCGGACAAACTGGTCGCCGCCCTCAAGGATAAACTGCCGCAGTCCGGCTCCTATGCCGCCGGCGCCTTCCCCGCCGCTTCGGGGGCCTACGCCCAGGCCATGAGCGCCCTGACCACCCTGGGCTTCAGGGCCGGGGAGGCCAGGGCGGCCCTCGAAGACGCCTCGACCGAGGCCGGCGGCGCCGCCTCCGCCGAAACCATCATAAGGCTGGCGCTCAAGCGCCTCTCTCCCAAATAATGCCCAAGAACGACGACCTGCTCGCCGCCCGCCCCGCCTCGCCCGAGGCCGCGCGGCTTGAATCAGCCCTGCGCCCGGCCTCTCTCGACGAGTTCGTGGGCCAGGCCAAGCTGAAGGACAACCTGAAGGTCTTCATCCAGGCCGCCCGCGGCCGCAAAGAGCCGCTGGACCACTGCCTTTTCTATTCGCCCCCGGGCCTCGGCAAGACCACCCTCTCCCACATCCTGGCGCGAGAAATGGGCGTCAACATGAAAGTTACCTCAGGCCCCGTGCTCTCCAAGCCGGGCGACCTGGCCGCCATGCTCACCACCGAGCTGGCCGAGGGCGATATCCTCTTTATCGACGAGATCCACCGCCTCAACGCCGCGGTGGAGGAAGCCCTCTACCCCGTAATGGAGGATTTCCTGTTCTTCATCAACACCGGCCAGGGACCCGGCGCCACCACGCTCAAGCTGGCCGTGCCGCGCTTCACGCTGGTGGGCGCCACCACCCGCAGCGGCCTGCTGACCGGCCCTCTGCGCGACAGGTTCGGCATAGTTTTCAACCTCGGGTTCTACGGCGAGGAGGAGATCACGCAGATCCTGGTCCGCTCGGCCGGCATCCTGGGCAGCAAGGCGGAGAAGGCCGCGCTCAGCCTCATCGCCCGCCGCTCCCGCGGCACCCCGCGCATCGCTAACCGCCTGCTCAAGCGCGTGCGCGACTTCGCCGACGTTAAAGCCGCCGGCGTCATCACCCGCGACGTGACCGAGGCCGCCATGGCCTCGCTGGAGATAGACCCCGAGGGGCTCGACAACCTGGACCGCCGCATCCTGCTGGCCATAGCCGAAAAGTTCGGCGGCGGGCCGGTGGGCATCGAGACGCTGGCCGTAGCCGTCTCCGAGGAGCCGGACACCCTCACCGACGTGATAGAGCCGTTCCTGATGCAGGCCGGCTTCCTCAAGCGCACCACCCGCGGCCGCGTGCTGACCGCCAAGGCGGCGGCGCACCTGGGCCTCAAGCTGTCCTCCCAGGCGGAACTCCTTTAACCACGGATGAAACTGCTTCCCGCGCTGCTCCTTCTGCTTTGCTCCCCTGCGCCCGCCGCGGCGGCCGACGGCTTGGCCGGAGAGCCGCAGATCAGGGTGGCCATCTTCCGAAACTCGCCCGCGCTCAAGCTCAAGACCTCCGCCAAGCTTTACGTGCAGGAGGTCAAGAGCGGACAGAAATACATGCTTCTCGACAACGCCTCCTACGAGGTGAAGTCCGAAGGACGCGGCATCACGGTGGCGGGGCAGGAGCTCTCTTCCCCCATCAAGCTGCTGGCCGCCGACGGGCAGGAGCGCATCCGCCTGGGCGGCAACCTTTACAAGGGCGACATCCTGCTGCGCGCCACGCCAGAAGGCAAGCTGGACATCATAGAGTACCTGCCGCTGGAGGACTACCTCTACGGCGTGCTGCCCTCTGAGATGAGCCCGGACTGGCCGCTGGAGGCCCTGAAGGCGCAGGCCGTGGCTTCCCGCACCTACGCGCTGCGCTATATCAACCCCGCCAGGGATTACGACGTCACCGACGGCGTCGAGATGCAGGTTTATAAAGGCACCGCGAAGATCAGCCCCAGGATCATCGAGGCGGTAAACTCCACGCGCGGTGAAGTGCTGAAGTATAAGGGAAAGCTGGTCTCCGCTTTTTTCCACGCCTGCTGCGGCGGGCACACGGCCAGCGTGCGCTCGGCCTGGGGCGAGGATATCATCAAGCCGCTTTACGGCGCGCCCGACCCCTTCTGCTCCCCCTCGCGCCACTACCGCTGGGAGTATTACCTGGCCTCCTCGGAACTGCTGAAATACATCCAGGCGGCCGGTTCTACGGCGCTGAAAGTAAAAAGCCTCAGGATCCACAAGAAGGACCGCTCCGGACGGGCCGTCTCCTTCCTGGTGGGGACCGACAAAGGTTCAAAGACCGTGCAGGCTACGGAGATGAGAAAGCGCTTCGGCACCTTCGAGTTCCGCAGCACCTATGTCACTTCCATAACGCCCGTTAAAGGCGGTTTCGAGATCTCGGGACGGGGCTGGGGGCACGGCGTAGGCATGTGCCAGGAAGGCGCCAAGTACATGGCGCTGAAGGGAAGGCCGTACAAGAAGATCCTCCGCCACTATTATCCCGGCGCCGCTATATTAGATTATGAGTGACGAAGCCCTTAAAGAGTTCGCCGCGCTCGACATAGAGCCGCTGATCGCCGACCGCCCCGCCGAGCCGCGCGACTCCTCGCGCCTGCTGGCCGTTGACCGCTCCGGCGGGAAACTTTCCCACCACCGCTTCAGCGGCCTGGCAGGGCTGCTGGGGCCGCGCGACCTGCTGGTGCTGAACCGCAGCAAGGTCTGGAAGGCGCGCCTGGCGGCCGCCAAGCCCACCGGAGGGAAGTCGGAAATACTGCTGATGGCCCCCGCCGCCCCCGACTACAAGGTCTGGACCGGCCTGTGCCGCAAGATCCAGCCGGGGCAGACTCTGAACTGCGCCGGAGGTGCTGCGGCCGAATGCCTGGGCCGAAACCCCGACGGCAGCTACTCCTTCCGCTTTTCAGTCCCGGTGGACGAGGCCTACCTGGCCGCCAACGGGGCCGTGCCGCTGCCGCAGTATATCCTCAACGCGCGGCGGCGCCGGGGCGCCGAAGCCCCAGCGGACGAGGAAAAGTACCAGACCGTCTACGCGGCCGAGGCGGGCTCAATAGCGGCCCACACGGCCGGCTTTCACTTCACCCCCGACCTGTTCAACCGCCTCGACGCTGCCGGCGTCAAGCGGGCTTTTGTTACGCTGCACATCGGGTGGGGCACCTTCAAGCCGGTGCGGTCCGAAGACCCTGCCGCCCACGTGATGATGGAGGAAGCCTGCGAGGTGCCGCCGGACACCGCCGAGGCGATAAACGCCCACCGCTCCGCCGGCGGCCGCGTGATCGCCGTGGGAACCTCCTCCATGCGCACGCTGGAGACTTTCTCCGACGACAACGGCACAGTGCTGGCCGGCTCGGGCAGGGCGGGCCTCTTCATCAAGCCGGGCCATAAGTTCAAGGTCGCGGGCGCCTTCATAACCAACCTGCACGTGCCCGATTCCGCCCCCCTCTACATGACCGCCGCCTTCGCCGGCCGCGAACTGCTCTTTAAAGCCTACTCCGAAGCGGTCAAAGAAAAGTACCGCTTCTACTCCTACGGCGACTCCATGTTTATATGTTAAGCATAACAGAGGGAGCCGCGAGAAGCCCAGTCGGGGATGGGCGGGGAGGGGCCCCTGGCTCCTGGGCAAAGGGAAACCGTTGCGCGGTTTCCCCCCGCCCTTTGGAAATTAAGGGCGGGGCCCCCTTTCCCCAAAGTCGCCAGGAACCCCTCCCCGCCCGTCCCCTCCGTATGCTTGTCGGTGCTATACCAAGCGAGCAACCAGCGGAGACCGCGAGGGGCAGGGTTAGCAAAACCCTCATGAGGAGGAGGCTTGCGTAGCGCCGACGACGAATGCGGAGGGGAGGCCACGGTGTGGCCGACCCGCGTTTTGCGTTCCTGCCCCTCGCGGTAGGCCGCCAAACCACGAGCGACGTTTACAGTTGAAAAGTCTATTCAAGGATTCCCATATTATGGAACATCACTTCAAGACTCTGCATAAGGATAAGGAAACCGCGGCGAGGGCGGCGGTGCTGACGACCAACCGGGGACTGGTGCATACGCCCGTGTTCATGCCGGTGGCAACGCAGGGCACGGTGAAGGCCGTCACCGAGCGCGACCTCGCGGAGATAGGCACCGAGTGCATGCTCTCCAACACCTACCACCTCTACCTGCGCCCCGGCCTGCCCACCTTCGAGAAATTCGGCGGGCTCAACAACTTCATGAAGCATCAGGGCCCCATCCTCACCGACTCCGGCGGGTTCCAGGTCTACAGCCTCAGCCGCCTGCGCAAGATCACCGATAGCGGCGTGCATTTCGCCTCCCATATCGACGGCAGCCCGCATTTCTTCACACCGGAGAAGGTAATAGACTTCCAGGCCTCCATCGGCTCCTCGATCTGGACCTGCCTCGATGTCTGCGTCAAGAACCCCGCCTCGCGCGCCGACGCGCTGGACGCCCTCAAGAAGACCAAGAAATGGGCCGAGCGCGCCAAGGCCCACTTCGACGAGAAGACCCGCCACATCCCGAAGGCGGAGCGCCCGCAGTTGTTCGGCATCATCCAGGGTTCCATCTACACGGACTTGCGCGCCGAAGCCGCAAGGCACATGGCGGAGCTCGGGGTGGACGGTTTCGCGGTCGGCGGGCTGTCCGTCGGCGAGAGCAAGGCCCAGATGATGGAATCCCTGGCCGCCGTGATGGAGAACCTCCCGAAGGACAAGCCCGTCTACTTCATGGGGCTCGGCTCGCCTGAGGATATCTGGAATTCCGTGGAGCTGGGCGTGGACATGTTCGACTGCGTACTGCCCACCCGCAACGCCCGCAACGGCCAGGCGCTCACCTCCACCGGCAAGCTCTACATCAAGAACGCCCCCTTCAAGAATGACGAGTCCCCGCTGGACGCGGACTGCGACTGCATCTGCTGCCGCAACTACAGCAAGGCCTACCTCTCGCACCTGTTCAAGGCCGGCGAGATCCTGTGCAGCCAGCTGCTGTCCATCCACAACCTGCGCTTCCTGATCAACCAGACCAAGATCATGAGGCTGGCCATAGCCGCCGGCACCTTCAAGCAGGCCAAGAAGTCCTTCATGGACGCCTACCTGCCGGCTAAGTAGTCGCAGCGCGCCCGGGCTTGCCGCGAGCGATTTTAGGCCGCAGGGCCAAGGTCCGGAGCGGACCGCCTATCATTAGGGCGGCGGCGGAGATTGTTTGAGCGAGGCACTGTGTGCCGAGCGAGTTCTCCGCCGGCGGAGGACCGCAGGCCCTCTTCGGCCGCGGCCGCTTATGAGCGAGCGGCGAGCCCGGGCGCGCGCCCATACCGCCATGGTTATCAATTATCATTAATACTTTAAATTTGTTAGAATATTTACCGCAACAACCGACGGAGGAACAATGAACCAGAACGCCGCTTTCATGCAGTTAGTCCCCTTTATAGCAGTAGCCATCATCTTCTATTTCCTGCTTATCCGCCCCCAGCAGAAGCAGCTGAAAGAGACCAAGCAGATGCTTGAGGCCCTCAAATCCGGAGACAAGGTAGTCACCCGCGGCGGAATGATAGGCGTCATCACGGCCGTGAAAGGCGAAGAAGTGGAAGTCAGGATCGCCGAGGGCGTAAAAGCCCTCTTCACGCGCACCGCTATCGGCGCGGTTCTGAATCAGGCAAAGTAACTCAAGGAGCAATAGGAAATGAACAAATTACACTGGAAAATAGGCACGGTCCTTGGCCTGCTTATCCTGGCCTTCTGGCTGCTGTACCCCAGCGTCGAGTGGTATACCAAGACCGCCGACGAGCGCGCCAAGACCGAGGCGATGCGCCTGCGCCCCAAGCGCATCCTGAACCTCGGCCTCGACCTGCGCGGCGGCACCCACCTGCTGCTCGAGCTGGACGTTGAGAAGCTCGAGAAGAAAGAGAAGCTTAACGACGCCATGACCCGCGCCATCGAGATCATCCGCAACCGCGTCGACCAGTATGGCGTCGGCGAAACCCCGATCTCCCGCCAGGGCGAGCGCTGGATTTCCGTGGACCTCCCCGGCATCTCCAACACCGAGGAAGCCGAGAACCTCATCGGCAAGACCGCCCTGCTCGAGTTCCGCCTGGTGGACACCTCCAACGAGGCCCAGGCCGTGCTGTCCAAAGTGGACGGCCTGACCGAGCCCCCCTTCGACAAGAAGGGCGTGCTGGTGCCCGAGATCGCGAAGATGATGCCCAAGAACACCATCCTCCGCAAGGCCGCCCCCGGCCCCGAGGGCGACAAGGCCCGCTACTACGTGCTCTTCAACGAAGTGCCCGTGACCGGCGCCTACCTTGAGAGCGCCCGGGTCGAAACCGACCAGCAGTTCGGCACCCCGAGCATCGGCTTCACCTTCAACAAGGAAGGCGGCAAGCTGTTCGAGAACTTCACCGGCGCCAACGTCAACAAGTTCCTGGCCATCGTGCTCGACGACGTAGTGCACTCCGCGCCCGTCATCAAGAGCCGCATCGGCGGCGGCTCGGGCGTGATCGAAGGCTCCTTCACCATGGAGGAGGCCCGCAACCTGGCCATCATCCTGCGCGCCGGCGCGCTGCCCGCCCCGGTCAACATCATCGAGAAGCGCGTGGTCGGCCCCGGCCTCGGCGAAGACTCCATCAAGAAGGGCCTCACGGCCGCCGGCATCGGCTTCATCTTCGTCATCGCCTTCATGCTGGTCTACTACCGCGCGGGCGGCTTCGTGGCCGACATAGCGCTGGCGCTGAACTTCGTGTTCCTCGCCGCCGCGATGTCCTACTTCGGCGCCACGCTGACGCTGCCCGGCATCGCCGGCATCATCCTGTCGCTGGCCATGGCCATCGACGCGAACGTGCTCATACTCGAGCGCATGCGCGAGGAGCTGGCCCTGTCCAAGCCCGTGGCGATGATCATCCCCACCTCCTACGACAAGGCCTGGAGCGCCATCCTGGACTCCAACGTGACCACCTGGATCGCGGCTATCTTCCTGTTCCAGTTCGGTTCCGGCCCGGTCAAGGGCTTCGCCGTGACGCTGACCATCGGTCTGCTGGTCGGTATGTTCACTTCCGTCTTCGTGACCAGGGCCATCTATGAATTCTGGCTCACGTCCAACCCCAAGGAGCTCAGCATATGATGGTACTTATAAAAAAGACCAACTTCGACTTCATCAGCAAGCGGTTCATGTTCTTCGGCTTCTCGGCCCTGCTGATAGCCGCCAGCGCGGTTTCGATGGCCGTGAAAGGCCTTAACCTCGGCCTCGACTTCACCGGCGGCACGCTGCTGCAGGTGCAGTTCGCGCAGCCTGTCACCACCGCGCAGGTGCGCGAGGCCATGAGCAAGGCCGGCCTCGAGACCACGATCCAGAGCTTCACCGGCCGCAACGCCTACCAGCTCAAGGTCAAGGGCACCCAGGAGAACGTCAACGAGATCGCCGACAAGATGCTGGCGGGCTTCACGGCCAGCTTCCCGGGCAACGCCTACACCGAGGAGAAGCGCGACTACGTGGGTCCCGTGGTGGGCCGCGACCTGGCCAAGAAGGCCCTGTTCGCCTTCGTCCTGTCGCTGTTCGGCATCATCGTCTACGTGGCTTTCCGGTTCTCCAACCCCGTCTGGGGCGCGGCCGGCGTAGTGGCGCTGCTGCACGACGTGTTCGTGGCCGCCGGCGCGATGTCCATCACCAACCGCGAGATAGACCTGGTGATAGTGGCCGCGCTGCTGACCATCGCCGGCTACTCCATCAACGACACCATCGTCATCTTCGACCGCATGCGCGAGAACATCCGCATGTTCCCCAAGATGCCGCTGGGCAAACTGGTCAACACCAGCATCAACGAGACCCTGTCGCGCACGCTGCTGACCAACCTCACCGTGCTGACCGTGGTGGCGGTGCTGTTCTTCGCCGGCGGCGAGGTCATCAACAACTTCGCCTTCTGCATGCTGGTGGGTTCCATCTTCGGCACCTATTCCACCATAGCGATAGCCACCCCGCTGGTCTACCAGTGGGAGAACAAGGGCAAGTAATCACTTAAGCTGAAAGGCGGCATGAGGAAGATTAAGAAGTTCAAGATCCCGGTCTACTCCTACGAGGTGCTGCGCAAGGCGCGCAAGCACAAGCTCGACCTCGCCGCCATAGGGCTGCCCGACGAGGCGGCAGTGCGCGAGCACGCCGCCTCGCTGGCCGCCGCGCTGGAGCCAGCCGTGGTCTTCGAATACCTCCCCGCGGAGGACGAGACAGCGGCGCGCATCAGCGGCGACTCCAGGCACCCGGTCACCATCGGCATCCTGACGCTGGGCAAGTCCTTCGAAGACAAGCTGGCCAACCCGCCCGACGGTACTCACGAATTCCTCGCGCGCATAGCCGCGCAGGTCTTCCTGCAGACCGCCGTCAGCGTTACGGCCGACCTGGCCATGCGCGAGGCGGAACCGGAAGGTTTCGAGTTCGGCCCCGCCGTCTACATCGCCTCCTGTCCGGAACCTGAACTGCCGGCCCAGGAGTCCACCGCCGTGCCGCTCTTCGAGGGAGAGCTCATCAAGGGCCTGTGCGAACGCCTGGAAGCCGCCAAGATAGGCGTCTCCTTCGACACAGGGGCCTTCACCCCCAAGTATTCCGCCGTTTTCGCCCTGCCCTGGCTTTCCAAGAAAAAAAAGAAAGCCGCCGCCAAGAAATAACTCCCCGATGGGTCATCTGCTGCTTCTCTTCTACAGCCTGCTCGCGCCGGTCATTGCGGTACTGTACGCGCTGTTCTTTCTGCTTTCCCCCCGCCGCTCCCTGATGAAGGCCCTCGCCGGGGAACTTAAAGAGCGCCTCGCCCTCGCCCCCCCATTTTTCACAGAGCGCCCGGTCTGGCTGCACGCGGCCTCCATGGGCGAGGTCAAGGCCGTGGCCCGCCTGGCTCCCGAGCTGGCGGCCCTCTTCAAAGCGCCGTTGTTGATGACATCTTCCACCGCCGCCGGGCGCGCCGAGGCGGTCAGGCTTGGCGCCGAGGCCCGCCTCGCCCCCCTGGATTTCTACCCGCTGGCCGCCTCCTTCATGGCGGCCGCCCGCCCCCGCCTGCTGGCCCTCGTAGAGACGGAGATCTGGCCCGCCACCCTTTATGCGGCGGCCGTGGCCGGCGTGCCCGTCTACATGGTCAACGCCCGCATCTCCGGCAGCACCGCCGCCCTCTACCGGGCGCTGGCGCCCCTGTCCCGATTGGCCTTTGCCGGCGTGAAAAAGGTCCTCGCGCAGAGCGAACTGGACGCGGCGCTGTTCCGCGGCCTGCCGGGGCTGGAGGGCAAGGTGGAGGTTACCGGCAACCTGAAGCACGATCTATTGGGGATATCTACCGCGGGGACCGACAAGGTTAAGGAATTCTTTGCCGCTGCCGGCTGGCGGGACGCCCCGGTCTTTACGGCCGGCAGCACGCATCCGCAGGAAGAGCCGGTACTGGTCGAAGCCTGGCTGGAAGCCAGAAAGGCTGTGCCGGGCCTCAAACTGGTCCTGGCCCCCCGCCATCCAGAACGCCTGGCCGAGACCGAGGCTCTGCTTGAAGCCCGCGGGGTAAAGTATTCTCTCTGGTCTGAAGGAGCCGCGGCGGCCGACTGCCTGGTAGTGGACACCCTGGGCCTGCTGCAGGCCCTCTACTCGGAATCCGCCGTCTGCTTCGTGGGCGGCACCCTCGACGCTACCGGCGGCCACAATCTGCTGGAACCGGCTCTCTTCGGCAAGCCGGCGCTGTTCGGCCCTAATTACCGCAACGCCCGCCACGCCGGAGATACCCTCATAAAGCTGAAGGGCGGCTTCCTCACGGAAACCGCCCCTCAACTGGCCGCGAAGCTTTCAGAACTCCTCACAGACCCCGCCGCCCTGCAGGCGGCCCGGGACAACTCCTCGAAAACGCTGGCCGCCCTCAAGGGCGCCACCGCCAGGACCCTGGCGGAAATCACGACCGCCTGAACTACGGACAGGTGCCTGCGTTCACCGCCGTCAGGACCCCGTTGGTAAAAACCATATCGGAACAGGTGTACGGGAAGGTATCTACGACCACCGTGTAAGTGGCGCTGAGCCCGTTCACCAGGCTCACGGCCCCTGTGCCGTTGCCTACCAGCACGCGCCCGGCGGTAAGGCTGGTCTGGCCGGTGCCGCCTTGGCCCACCGAAAGCGCCGTGCTCAGGGCGGAGAGGCTGGTGATATCGCTGTTAGCCCCGCTCTTGGCCGCCGTCAGGTTGCCGCGCGCGGTGGCCGCGTCGGTGGCCCCGGTGCCGCCGTTGGCCACGGCCACGGTGCCGGTCACGTTGAGCGCCGTGCCTGAGACGTTGGTGGGCTGAGAGCAGGTCAGGTTGCCGTTGGCGGCTATGGCGGTGGCCACATTGGGCAGCGTACAGTCGGTCGGGTTGGCCGCCAGCGCCGAGGCAAAGCCGACAGTAACGTTGGAAGGGGCGACATACCGCATATAATTATCGCTGCTCCATTCGCCTACCAGATACTGCGGCGTGGTGGTCTCGACGTTGGGAGTAGTGATGAAGTACTGGGCGGACACATTCCCGGGGAAGGCGGTGTTGCCGCTGCCGTCGAGCAGCGTCGCGGTCCTGGCGGGCGCGCCGGTGAACGCGTTGGCATACTGGCGCACGTAGATCGGCTCGGTGCCGTCGTCGGCGGTGGCTATCTCCAGGTAGCCGGCGTTGGCGGCCGTGCCCGAGCCCATGATGCGGTAAATATCGTTGGACGCCATCGTGGTGGACAGCACGCCGCTCATGGTGCTGGCGAAGACCTGCGCGGCCGTCCAAGTATTGGCGTTATTCAGATTGAGTTCCAGTTCATAGGGCGTACCGATCGTCCCGAACCCGCTGCGGGTGAGCGTGCCGTTGGCGGCGTTGGTGATTTCGTTGCCCACCCAGCCGTCGCCGAAACTGCCGCTGGAGGGGTCGCTCCAACCGGCGTTACCGCTGGCGTCCGAGGTGAGCACGTAGTTATTGACCGCGCCGTTCGTCATCTGGAACGTGGTAGTGCGGGTCTTGCCCGTGACGTCGAGGGTGGTAGTCGGCGCGGCGTTCCCGATGCCGATTCGGCTGTTGCTCGTGTCCACGTTCAGGACATTGGCGCCGCCCGAAGTGCGCAGCTGGAAAGCCGCCACGCCGTCTGCGGAAGGCCTTGCGAAAGCACCTATAACCCCGGCGAACTGCGGGGTGGCGCCGGTGTGGATGTCCTGGGGCCCTGAAAGGGTAATGGTGCCCGCCCCGTTGGTGACGGTGACCCGGTTGTTGGTGCCGGTCAGCGTGGCCTCCGCAGGGGCGCCGGCGCCGTCGCCTATCAGCAGTTCACCGTTGGCCAGCACGCCCGACCCGGTGATCGCCCCTCCGGCGTTGCCGTAGAGGATGCCGCCGGCGGGCAGGGTGGTCGCCCCGGTGCCGCCGTTGGCCACGGTCAGCTGGTTGGTAAGGTTGAGGGCGCTAAAGGTAGGGCTGGCCCCGGAATGGAGGTCCTGCGGCCCCGAGAGCGTTATGGTGCCCGCGCCGTTGGTGACGGTGACCCTGTTAGTGGTGCCGGTGAGCGTGGCTTCGACAGGGGCGCCCGCGCCGTCTCCTATCAGGAGCTCTCCGTTGCCCAAGACGCCGGAGGCGGTGACAGCGCCCGCGCCGTTGCCGTAAAGGATGCCGCCTGCGGCGAGCGTAGTCGCGCCGGTGCCGCCGCGGTTTACAGCTATAGTAGCGCCGTCCCAGGTGGCGTTGGCGTTGGCGTTGCCTACGGTGCCGGTGTTGGAGATACGGGCAGTGCCGCCGGTGCGCAGGGAGGCGCTGGTATTGATGTCTCCAGTCACGTCCAGGGTATAGCCGGGGGCCACGTTGCCTATGCCGGTCCTGCTGCCCGCAGTGGTGGAGAGATACACGTCGTTGGCCACCACCAGCTTGGAGAGATAGACGGGCAGGGCCGAGCGCTGCACCATCTCGCCGTCAAAAGCTATGTTGCCGGCCACCACCAGGTCCTCGCTGGAGTCGGCGCTGTAGGGGTTGTACGGCGTGCCGACCACCAGGTCGCCGCCGCGGACGTTCAGCTTGGAGACCGGGAACATGGTGCCGATGCCTACGTTGCCGCCGGTGTTGAGAATCAGGCCGTCCAGCGCGCCCGCGCGCAGCACCACGTCGCCGCCGCCGCTCAGGTCGGCGTTGGACTGCACCACCGCGTCGCCGTTGGACGACAGGTTAGTGGCGGAGCCGAGGGCGCTGGCGGTGTTGAGGCTGGTGCCGTCGGCGAAGATCAGCGCGTTGGAAAGCGCGCCGGAGAGGCGGATGTTGCCGTCCACGGTGAGCTTCCAGTTAGGGTCCATGACCGAGGTGCCCATTCCGACGTTGCCCATGTAGGAACTGACGAAGATGGCCGGGGTGGAACGGTAACCGGTGGAGATCCAGACCACGCTGTTCTGGATGTGGTGGTAGACCGGGTCGGTAAAGACCTTGGTCTGTCCGTTGATCACCTGGGCCAGGCCGGTGCCGTAGGCCGTGGACTGGGTTTCAATGCGGCCCAGCTCGGCCGCGCCGCGGTAGAAGTTAAGCTTGGCTTCGGCGTTGGCGCCGCCTACCAGGTAGGCCATCGCGTTGTCGTTGGCGAAGGAGGGCTTATTGTCGCCCACCTGCAGGTATTTGGTTCCCGCGAAATCGAAATCGCTCACTCCCGCCCCGATGCGGCTGAGCGTAATGATGTCGCTGGAAACCACTACCTGGTTCTGGAAGCTGCTGAGGCCGGTAAAAGTCTGCGTGGAGGCCAGGTAGGCCGGGATGCCCGCCAGCGAACCGATGCCCCCGGTCACTATCAGGTCGCCGTAGACGGTCGTGGTGGACAGATAGACCCTGTTGCCCTGGCCGGAGTTGGCGGTAAAAGTGCCGTTCACCCGCACGTCGCCGCTGAACGCCGCCGTGGCGGCCATGACGCCGTAATCGGAGCGCACGCTGCCGCGCACGTGCAGTTTCTCTTTAGGCGCGTCCGTACCGATGCCGACGTTGTAGGAGTTGGTCTGCTGCAGCAGCAGGTGCCGGGCGGTCTGGGCGCGCACCTCGTTATCCGAACCGGTCCAGTCCCCGGCGTAGGCGCCTACGGAAACCGCGCCGCCGCGCACGCCGGCGTTAGAGCGCACGTCGCCGAGCACGTGCAGCATGGCCGTCGGCGCCGCGAGGCCTATGCCGACGAAGCTGTTAGCGTTATGGATGCGCATCTTCTCCGAGGCGCCCACGTTGAAAGTGATCAGGCCAGGCGTTTCACCGAGGGAGATATTGGCCAGCGTAGCGGGCGTGGAGCCGTAGCCGCTTATCTTGCCGCCCTCCACCACCAGGTCCTCCTTTACGTTGACCTCGGAGTCGTCGCGGTCGTAGATGCCCTCGTTTCCGACGTAAAGCTGCCCGTCCACGTCCAGCAGGGGCGCCACGCCGCCGGCGCCGCCCGGAGGGGTAAGGCCGGCGTCGTCGGTAAAGCCGGAGCCCACGCCCACCTTACCGGAGTTATTTGCCCGCATAAAGACGAGCGTAGGTTTACGCAGCAGGATGTCGCCGCCGGCGGGCAGGGCGGAATCGGTCAGGATATCCACGTCGTCGGGGTTGGAAATGCTGCCGGCGGAACCTATGCTGGACACGTTCATGGAGGAATTGTCAGGGAAAATTATGCCGCCGGAGTTGAGCTTTATCCAGCCGTCTACGGTAAGCTTCGCGCCGGGGTCCGGGGTGTTGGTGCCGACCGTGGCCTGGGCGGCTGGCGCCGTGGCCAGGTAAACGTTGTTTAGGGCCGTGAGGGTGGTCACCGAAATGCCGGCGCCGTCCTCCAGCTTCTTGGCCAGCAGGGCGTAGGCCACGCTGTTAAGCGGCTCGCGGGGCAGCAGCACGTCGCTTTCCACCTGCACTTCCAGATACAACTTGATACCGCGGGCCAGAATTGACTCGATAGGGACCGGGACCGCGTCGCCGCTCATGTGCATGTCGGCGCTGAAGATGCCCTGCGCCGCCTGCACGGTGATCTCGGGGCTCTGCCAGAGGCAGGGCTGGGAGACGCCGCCGCAAAGGCCGCCGCCGGTGTTGTTGGCCGTGGCGTGGTTATAGACGCGGAAGTAGAGGTGGATGGGCCCGGTTATGGGGGCGTTGTCGCGCTCGAGCCGGCCCTGGTAGTTGAGGGTGCCGGGCACGCTGCCCATGGCCACTTCCCCCGCCCAAGCGGAGAGCGGCAGCAGCAGCGCCGCGCACGCGGTTAAAATCATTTTTTTCATAATAGCACCTTACCTGACCACCACTATTTTTCCCTTCTTGGTCGAGCCCTCGCCCTTTATGACGTAGAGGTAGAGGCCGCTGGCCACCTTGGCGCCGGCCTCGTTGCGCAGGTCCCAGCCCACGCTGTCGATATTGTTGTTCTTGTCCACGGTCTTGACCTTCTCGCCCGAAACGGTGAAAACGTGGATCGTGGCGCGCAGCGTGAGGCGGGTGAAGGTGACGCCGGTGCAGCCGTTGGAGACCTTGCAGGGGTTCGGGTAGACGTGGGCGGTCGAGAGGTCGGCCTGCGGCGGGCGCCAGGAATTGACTATGCCCCAGGTCACGGTGTAGCGGCCGCCCGCCAGCGAGCCGAAGCCCAACTGCCCGGTGCTGCCGAAAAGGGAATAGGCGCCGCCCGTCTTGGGCGCGCTGTTGCCTATGGTGGTCTGCTCGCTGATCAGCATGCGGTAGCCGGCGGAGCTCATCAGCGCCGAAGTATAACGATAGAGCCCCCCCGCCGCAAGGAAGGCCAGCAAGACCGCGACCGCTCTCTTTATCCGCATATTATATAGATATATGAAAAACTGATACGTGTCAATGATATTTATGTTAACTCTTTGTTACAGACCGGGCCGGCCGCTAATTTTATAAATGATATAATTTTTCGTAGATGGTTGACATTAATAAGCCGGACCCGAAGATACTGGTGATCAGGATGTCCTCGCTGGGCGACATCATCCTGACCGCCCCGGTTTTCCGCAACCTGAAGGCCAAGTGGCCTGGCGCCAGACTGGAGATCCTGGTCAAGCCGCAGTTCCTGGGCGCAGTCTCCAAAAGCGCCTTCATCGACCGGGCCATCCCTTTCACGGGCCTCCCCTCCGCCCTGCGCGAGGTGAACGCCGCTCGCTATGACGTCATCATAGACCTCCACGACACGCCGCGCAGCCGGCTGATCTCCCTGCTCGCGGCCGCGCCGGTAAAGCTGCGCTACCGCAAGGCTTCGCTGGCCCGCCGCCTTTTCGTCGGGCTGCGCATCCCCAGCCCGGCCCTGGAAAAGCACACCCTCGACCGCTACCTCGAGCCGCTCGCGGCGCTAGGCGTCCCGGTAGTACACCCAGGCCCCGAACTGGGCGACTGGGCCCCAGGCGGCGCCCGGGCGGAGCTGAAGAGGGGCCCGCTCAAGATCTGCCTGCTGCAGACCGCCTTCCTCGGAGACTGCGTGCTCACACTGCCCCTCCTTAAGAAGCTGCGAGAGGCCTTCCCGGACGCGGCGGTCACGGTGGTGACGCGCCCAGAAACCGCGGGCATCTTCGCGGCTGCCGGCCTCGCCGCCGAGATCATCGAGGACAGGAAGAAGACGGCGGCCTCCGGCTTCGCCGAATTCAGCCGGCTGACCGGCGAGCTTCGCGAGCGCAAGTTCGACGCCGCCATCATCCCCCACCGCTCGCTGCGCAGCGCGCTGCTGGCCTGGCGCGCGGGCATCCCGGTGCGCGTGGGCTTCTCCTCCAGCGCAGGCCGGGCGCTGCTGACGCACCGCGTCCCCTTCTCCTGGCTGCTTCACGACGTCGAGCGCAACCTCGCCCTGCTCTCGCCTCTGGCCGAGAACCTTAAGTCCCCTTTTCCCGGCCTGCGCCGCGACGCAGGCGCGCCCTACGGCCCGCAGGACGGCGTGATAGCGGGCATAAACGCCGGCTCCGCCTGGCCCACCAAGCGCTGGCCCGCCGAGAACTGGGCCCGCCTGATAAGGCGACTCACCGCCGAGCGCCCCGGCAAGGTGCTGCTGGTGGGCGGCCCCGGAGAGAAAGACTGGAACGCGGAGATAGAGCGGCTGGCCGGGCCCGAGCGCTGCCTGAACCTGACCGGCAAGACCACCATGCCGGAACTGATGGAGGCTATCCGCCCGCTCAAGGTCTTCATCTCCAACGATTCCGGCCCCATGCATATCGCCGCCGCCCTCGGCGTGCCGGCGGTGGGCGTGTTCGGGCCCACCACCCGCGAGCTCGGCTTTTTCCCCTACGGACCCGGCAACAGGGTCGTCGAGACCCCGCTGGCCTGCAGGCCCTGCGCCCTGCACGGCTCCAGGAAATGCCCGCGCGGGCATTTCCTCTGCATGCGCCTGCTGACCGTGGACGAGGTTTTCAGTGCCGCGCAGGCTTGCCGCGCCAAAACAGGAGGAACAGCCAAATGATCATAGCAACCGCGGTAATAATTCTGCTGGGCCTGCTCGCCTTCAGCGCCCGCTGGACCTGGTGGCGCTCCCCGGCGCCGGGCCTGAAGGTGCTGTGCTACCATAAAGTAGGCGTACCGCCGCCGGGGTCCAGGCTCAAGGAACTCTGGGTCAGCGCCGGGAAGTTCCGCGCGCAGGTAAAATACCTGCTCGACAACGGCTACACTACCCTCTTCTTCTCAGACCTCAAGAAGCTGCATGACACTGGCGCGCCCCTGCCGGAGAAGTCTGTGCTGATCACCTTCGACGACGGCTATGAGAACAACTACTCCGTGGCCTGGCCCATCCTCAAAGAACTCGGCGCCAAGGGCAACATCTTCGTGGTCTACAATACCATGGGCAAGACCAACCTGTGGCACAACCCCGCCTCCGAGGCCTGGGTCAACATGGCCACGCTGGCCCAGCTCAAGGAGATGCAGGACAGCGGCGTGATGGAGTACGGCTCCCACACGATGAACCATCCCCACCTCTCGGCGCTGAAGCTCGAGGACGCCGCCTGGGAGATGGCCGAATCCAAGCGCCAGCTGGAGGCGGCCTTCGGCCGCGAGATGTGCGCGTTCGCCTATCCCTACGGAGACGGGGCCTACGCCCCGGCCATCAGGGAGAAGGCCCTCGAAGCGGGCTACACTTTCGACTTCAGCTTCAGACAGGGCAAAACCCCCTGGCCCTGGGACCGCGCCGGCGCAACCATCGACCGCCTCTTCATCCGCGGCGGCGACAATAACTGGGACCTGGCCCTGCAGCTCAAGTGCGGCGCTTCAAGGCTGTAAGGTCTTCTTTGTATAATAATAGACGCGAGGTGACCATAATGAAAGATTTACAGCATATCGGCAAACTGGTGAGCGAACTGGCCATGACCAACACCGAGCTCTGGCACGAGGAAGACAAGGCCCGCGTGGGCGACGTGCCGGCGATCGCGGCCGCCAAGAAGAACATAGACAAGCTCAACCAGAAGCGCAACGACCTGATAGAGCGCATCGACGAGAAGGTGCTGGAGGCCGTCAATGGCTGAGACCGTAGGCAGCCTGGCCGACAAGATCAGCATCATCCAGCTCAAGATCTTCCACATGCGCGAGCAGCTGCAGCGCAAGGACGCCCCCGACGAGCATAAAACGGCCTGCGCCGCGAAGCTGGACGTGATGGCGGTACAGCTCAGGGACCTCGAGGACGAGATGACGCAGCTCGTCTCCGACGTGATAGCGGGCAAGGTGAAGCTCAAGATCTACCGCCAGTTCAAGATGTACAACGACCCCCGCTACCGCGCGAAGCCGGCACCGCAGCAATAAACGGCGAGCCCGCCCCCGCCGAAGCTGACAGTAACCTCCGAGTTTAACAACATGGGACCTGGAATATTGATTATCGTATACAAAGGCATCGGCGACGTGCTGCTGACGACGCCGCTGCTGCGCGCCCTGAAAACCGCCATCCCGGATTCCCGCTTATATTTCCTCACGCGCCGCCCCTCCCTCAAGGTGCTGCGCGGCAACCCCCGCCTCGACGGGGTCTTCTGCCGCGAAGACAGCCCCCTAGGGGCCATCCGCGCCGCCGGCATAGACATCACCTTCGACTACATGCGCTCCACCTCCTCCGGCTTCTACGCCCTTTTCTCCGGCGCCGGCAAGCGTCTCGCTTTCAAGTTCGGCGCCGGCCGCCTCTGGCACAACATCCTGCCCGAGAAGAAGCCCGGGGCCGGCTACACCGTCTACGACCGCCTGCAGCTGCTGGAGCCGCTGGGCATCCCCCCCGCGGGCCATGAACTGGAACTTAACTTCGCCCCGGAAAATGCGGCCAGGGCCGACGCCTTCCTGGCCGCCTCCGGAGTGCGCCCCGGAGACTTCACCGTCACCCTGGACATCACCAGCCCGCGCGACCACCGCCGCTGGGCCCCGGAAAATTTCGCCCGCCTCGCCGACGGTTTGACCAGGGACTTTGGCGCGCGCGTGGTCTTCCTCTGGGGCCCCGGCGAACTGGAGTACGTGAAAGCGGCCATGGCCTCGGCTTCCATGCCGCACCTGCTCTGCCCGGACTTCGACCTGCTTGACCTGGCCGCCCTGCAGAAACGCGCCGCACTGCACTGCGGCACCAGCTCGGGCCCCATGCACCTGGCCGTCAGCCAGGGCGCGCCGACCTTCACCATCTACGCCCCGCAGAATTCCCCGCAGAGCTGGAGCCCCCCCGGCCCCAGGCACGCCTGGGTGCAGGGCGAGCTGGCCGCGCTGCCTTTCGAGACCGCCTGGGACCGGCTCCGCGCCCACGTGGAAACGCTGAAGAAGGTGCAGTCATGACCGCTTTCTCCCCGGAAAAGACCCGCGATGCGCTGCGCCGGGGCGCCCCGGGCCGCCTGCTGCTGGGGCTCATGTCGTTCGCGTATTCCGGAGGCATCGCCGCGCGCCGGCTCCTCTACGCCAAGGGCGTGCTGCGCAGCCGCCGCCTGCCCGCGCCCGTGATCTGCTTCGGCAACATTTCCTCCGGCGGCACAGGCAAAACCTCCACCGTGGTCACCGCCGCCATGGAGCTAGCGCGCTCCGGCCGCAGGCCGGCCGTGCTCCTGCGCGGCTACAAGCGCCGCGTCCCCGCTGCCACAGTGACCATCCTCGCCAAGGGCCGCCCGGCCACACTCGACGAGGCCGGAGACGAGGCGTTGATGCTTTACCGCCTGCTGGAACCCGCCGGGGTACCCGTAGTGGTCTCGTCGGACCGTTTCGCCTCAGGCACCGCCGCCGTCTCGGAATTGGGCGCGGACATCCTGCTGATGGACGACGGCTTCCAGCACTTCGCCGTGCAACGCGACGCGGACATCGCCCTGGTCAACGCCACCGCCCCCTTCTCCTCCGACAGGGTATTGCCCGCCGGCAACCTGCGCGAGCCGGCCGCCGGCCTGGCCCGGGCAAAGGCCGTGATCATCACCCACTGCGAGCAGGTCCCGCAGGACGCCGTGGATGCGCTGCGCGCCGATATAAAGCGCTGCGCCCCGGCGGCTGAGATCATCGAGAGCATGCACGCCCCTGAAACTTTCATAGACCCGGCCACCGCCTCCCAGGTGGACCTGGGCGCCCTGAAGGGACGCGAGGCGGTGGCCCTCTCCGGCATCGGCGACCCTGATTCCTTCGAAGGTGTGCTGAAGAAGATGAAGATAAACCTGAAGCAGATCTGGCGCTACCCCGACCACTACGCCTATACCGAGCAGGACCTGGCCGCCGCGAACCAGGCCCGGTGCGGCCTGCCGCTGATCACCACCTACAAGGATTTCGCCCGCTTCCCCCCGGGCTGGCAGGACCTGCTGGGCGGCGGGGTGCTGATCCTCTCGGTCAAGATAGTATTCCTCTGCGACGGATGGATAAAACTGATGCGCATAGTCGACAGCGCCGGCAGGGAGAACGCCTGATGCGCGCCTGGCCCCCGAAAGTAACAAAGGGCCCGCCGGTCCCCACGGCCTACCTCGACCGCGACGGCACCATTAACCGGGACAAAGCGGGCTCCTATGTCCTCAAACTTTCGCAGCTCAGGATCTACGCCAAGGCCCCCGCGGCCGTGAAACTTCTCAACGCCAAGGGCTACCGCGTGGTGGTGCTCACCAACCAGTCCGCCGTCGGGCGCGGCTATATGACAATGGCCGCCTCCCGCGCGATAAACCTGAAGATGGTGCGCGAGCTGCGCCGCGCCGGCGCCGTTGTGGATGCCGTCTATTTCTGCCCCCACGCCCCGGAAGCAGGGTGCGCCTGCCGCAAGCCGAAGCCGGGACTGATAAAGGAGGCGGCCAAGGATCGCCGGGCCGACCTGGCGCGCTCGTTCATGGCCGGCGACAAGAAGTGCGACCTGGACCTGGCGCGCAACGCCGGGATAGCGGGCCGCCTGGTCCTGACCGGACAATGGCGCGCCTCGCTGGGCCCCGCGGCCGCGAAAAAAGGTTTGAAAGATCTGCTTACCCTCGCCCGCGCGCTGCCCGACGTCAGCGGCGGCCCAAAAAGGAAATTACGGTGAAAAAACGCATACTCGTCTCGCAGATAGTCACGCTGCTGCTGCTGGTCATAACGCGCCCCGAGAGCTGGCCCCTGTTCTGGGCCGGCCTCGCCGTGATGGCGCTGGGCCAGGCTGTGCGCCTCGCCGCCAGCGCGGCCATCGTAAAATCCAAGACGCTCACGACCACGGGGCCCTACGCCGCCGTGCGCAACCCGCTCTACCTCGGCACCATGATCATGACCGCCGGACTGCTGATCATGCTCTCTGCCCCCTCGAAGCCGCTGCTGACGGCCGGCGCCTGGGCTTTCGCCGCCGCCGCCTTCGGGTGGATCTACTACGTCACCATAAAGGCCGAAGAGGCCTTCCTGCTCTCCGTCTACGGCGCCGAGTTCGAGAAGTACAAGCTGGCCGCCCCGGCCATCCTGCCCTGCCTGAGCGGCGTCACCGGCTTCTTCGACAGCGGCGCCTACTCCGCCGAGGTTTTCCGCAAGAACAAGGAATGGCGCGGCCTGACCGCTTCGGTAGCGCTGACCCTCCTGGTAGCCGCCCGCATCAAGTATGGTTTTTAAGCTGCTCTTCCTGCTGGCGCTGGCCCGCCCGGCGGCGGCTGAAGAGAAGCTGCTGGAGCATCCTTACTGGAGCCTGCCCGCCTCCTCCGCCCCGGCCGCGGCCGGCGCCCTGGTCAGCGGGGAATTCCTCGAGTACGACATTTACTGGGGCCTTATCTACGTCGGGCGCTCCTATCTTAAGATAGAACGTACCGTAGATATTTCCTCCCGGCCGGCCTGGCACATAATTTCGGAGGCCAAGTCCGGCTCCTTCATCAACAATTTCTACAAGGTGGCGGACCGCAACGACGCCTGGATGGACGCCCAGGACCTCTCCTCTTACGGCTATTACAAGAAGATCCAGGAGGGCGGCCATTTCTTCAACGAGTGGGTCATTTTCGACGGGCCTGGCAAGCGCTATTACGGCCGCAAGATGAACAAGAAGCGCCAGCCCGCCGACTTCGAGGGCGTCCTGGACGGCCCGGTCAACGACGTGCTCTCGGCGCTGTACCGCATCCGCACCATGCAGATCGGGCCACGCCAGACAGTGGAACTGGCCGTGAACACCAAGCGCAACTGGCGCATCTCCATCAAGTCCGGGAAGAGCGAGAAGATCTCCACCCCCTACGGCAAGAAGAAGTGCATGCTGTTCGAGCCGATGGCGGGCGAGGAAGGCATCTTCGTGGCGAAGGCCGGCAAGCGCATGCTGGTCTGGATCACCGAGGACGAACTGCGCCTCCCGATGCTGCTGAAAGCCGAGATCTTCATAGGGTCCGTCACCGCCAAACTGGTGCGCCGCACTGTAGTTCCCTGAACCCGCCCCCTCCGCGGCCTTCCGCCGCTTTGCATTGCTTTGTATAATATCTATATTATGACAAAGGCTGGTTTTAAGCGGCTTTCATCCATCGTGTCCAATTTCAAAGGCCTCAGGATCGCCGTGTTCGGCGACCTGATGCTCGACCGCTACGTCAAAGGCTCCGTCAAGCGCATCTCGCCCGAGGCCCCGGTTCCGGTGGTGCGCGTCACCTCCGAATCCTCCGTCTGCGGCGGCGCCGCCAACGTGGCCGTGAACCTGGCCGCCCTGGGCGCCGAGCCCGTCCTGGTCTCGGTCGCCGGTCGCGACCAGGCCGCCGAAGAGCTGTCCTCGCTGCTGGCCGCCGCCGGCGTCCCCGCCGGGGCGCTGGTGCGCGACGGCGCCTTCCGCACCATCGAGAAGACCCGCGTCATTGCCGAGCATCAGCAGGTAGTGCGCTTCGACCGCGAGTTCCCTGCCCTGCTCGGGCCCGCCGCCAAGCGCGCGGCGCTCGCCTCGCTGGCCGATGTCCTCAAGGACGGGTGCGGCGCCCTGATACTTTCCGACTACGGCAAGGGCCTGCTGGAGCCCGCCACCATCAAGGCCGCCATAGCCCTGGCCGCCAAGCGCGGCGTCCCGGTCTTCGTCGACCCCAAAGTGGAGCACTTCCAGCTCTACCGCGGCGTGGCCTGTATCACCCCCAACACCGCCGAGGCCTATGGCGGCATGCGCCTCACCCAGAAGGACGGCCAGCCGGCCGCCGAGGACCTGGGCCGGGCCATCATGAAAAAGCTCTCGCTCCGTACGCTGCTGATCACCCAGGGCGAGCACGGCATGACCCTTTTCGTCCGCAAGGGCGCCGCGATAGCGCCCGTCCACATCCCCACCCGCGCGCGCGAGGTCTTCGACGTGACCGGCGCCGGGGACACTGTGATCTCGACGCTCGCCCTCACCTGGGCCGCCGGCGCGGCCCCCGAAGAGGCCGCCCTGGCGGCCAACTTCGCGGCCGGCATCGTGGTGGCCAAGCTCGGCACCGCCTCGGCGAGCGTGGAAGAGCTGCTCGACAGCGCAAAATCATGGCTGACTGCTTAATAGTGATCCCGGCCCGCTACGGGTCGCAGCGCTACCCCGGCAAGGTGCTGGCACCCCTCGCCGGCAAGCCCGTCATCCAGTGGTGCTGGGAGGCCGCAGTAAAGGCCGGCCTGGGCGAGGTCATTGTGGCAACCGAGCACGCGAAAGTGCTGGAGACCTGTAAAGCTTTTGGCGCCAGGGCCGTGCTCACCAGCCCGCGCTGCCAGTCCGGCACGGACCGGGTCCGCGAAGCGGCCCGGGGCTCTAAGGCCGGCTTCGTCATCAACATCCAGGGCGACGAGCCCTTCATGAAAGCCGCCGTCCTGAAGAAAACTTTTCTCAAGCTGAAGAGTTCCCCCGACTGCCAGGTCGGCACCGCCTGCACCCGCATCACGGACAAGGCCGACATAGAGAATCCCAACTGCGTTAAGGTGGCGATGAGCGCCGCCGGCCGTGCCCTCTACTTCTCGCGCTGCCCGGTGCCGTTCCACCACCCGCTTTCAGACCTGAAGGGTTATCCTTACTACCGGCATTACGGCCTCTACATCTATCGCCGTGAAGCGCTGGAAAAATTCGTAAAGTTGAAGCCGAGCCCGCTGGAGCGGCTGGAGCGGCTGGAGCAGCTGCGCGCGCTGGAGAACGGCCTGCGCATCGCGGTGGCGGAAGTGCCGGCGCTGGGGCCGGCCATCGACGTGCCGGCGGACCTCGGGGCCGCCGAGAACTATATAAAGAAAGCCGGGCGTTAGGAGGAAGCCGGGCCGGGCCGCCCCGCGGGGAGCGGCTCTTTCAGCGGTTTTTGCGCGCGAGCGCGGGGACAACATGACCAGATATATATTCGTGACCGGCGGCGTAGTCAGCTCTCTCGGCAAAGGCATCACCGCGGCCTCCATCGGCCGCCTGCTCAAGGCCCACGGGCTTTCCGTCACTATTATGAAGTGCGACCCGTACATCAACGTGGACGCCGGCACCATGGCGCCGTTCCAGCACGGCGAGGTCTTCGTCACCGACGACGGGGCCGAGACAGACCTGGACCTGGGCTACTACGAGCGCTTCCTGGGCATCGACACCGGCCGCGTCAACATCATGACCGCCGGGCAGATCTACCAGACCGTCATCGCCAAGGAACGCGAGGGCGGCTACCTGGGCCAGACCGTGCAGGTCATCCCGCATATTACGGACGAGATCAAGCGCCGCTTCGTGAAGGCCGGCGAGGGCTTCGACATCGCCATCATAGAGATAGGCGGCACAGTGGGCGACATTGAGAGCCTCCCCTTCCTGGAGGCCGCGCGCCAGATGCGCCCCGACCGCATGCGCAACGACGTCCTTTACCTGCACGTCACGCTGGTTCCCTACCTGCACGCCTCCGACGAACTCAAGACCAAGCCCACGCAGCACTCGGTCAACAAGCTGCGCGAGATCGGCATCGACCCGGATATCATAGTCTGCCGCGCCGACAAGCCGCTGGCCAAGGACATCAAGAACAAGATCGCCCTGTTCACCAGCGTGCCGAAGGAAGCCGTCATCGACGCGCCCGACGCCGCCTCCATCTACGACGTGCCGCTCGTGCTCAAGAAGCAGGGCCTCGACGAGCAGATCATGATGCTGCTGCGCCTGCGCAGCGGCCGCTGGGATTTCGAGGAGTGGACCGACTTCACCACCCGCCTCAGGAACGCCTGCTCGGCCGCGCCG
This sequence comes from Elusimicrobiales bacterium, assembly GCA_028688015.1. Lineage (GTDB taxonomy): Bacteria > Elusimicrobiota > Elusimicrobia > Elusimicrobiales > UBA9959 > UBA9959. The sequence continues at coordinate 705,665 of JAQTZB010000001.1, forward strand.
GTGCGCGTCGCCATAGCCGGCAAGTACACCAAGCTCAAGGACTCCTATAAGTCGCTCACCGAGGCCGTGTTCCACGGCGCCATAGCCAACGGCGTCAAGGCGGAATTCGATTACGTGGACGTGGAGTCAGCGGATTTCAAGGAGCGCCTCGCCAAGGCCGACGGCCTGATAGTGCCCGGCGGTTTCGGCGACCGCGGCATAGAGGGCAAGATAGAGGCGGTGCGCTACGCGCGCGAGAACCGGCTGCCGTTCCTCGGCATCTGCCTCGGCATGCAGTGCGCCACCATAGAGTTCGCCCGCAACGCGCTGGGTCTGAAGCGCGCCCACTCGGCCGAGTTCGACCCCAAAACCCCCCATCCCGTAGTGGACCTGATGGCGGAGCAGAAAGGCGTGAAGGACAAGGGCGGCACCATGCGCCTGGGCGCCTGGCCCTGCGAACTGAAGGCCGGGACGCTGGCCCGCAAGATCTACGGCGCGTCGGCCATCTCGGAGCGCCACCGCCACCGCTACGAGTTCAACAACAGGTACGCGGCGCAATACGCGAAGAAAGGCATGCTGATCAGCGGCTGCAACAAGAAGACCGGCCTGCCTGAGATAGTGGAGGTCAAGGGGCACCCGTGGTTCGTCGGCGTGCAGTTCCATCCGGAATTCAAATCCAAGCCGCTGCTGCCGCACCCTCTCTTCTTCAGCTTCGTGGCGGCCGCGGTCAAGAACAAGAAAAAGTAAGGAGCCCAACGTGGCCAAACAGAAACAAGTCAAAGCGGGCAGTGTGGTCTTCGCCAACGACAGGCCCCTGGCCTACATAGCCGGCCCCTGCGTGATAGAGACACCGAAAGCCTACGCCGCGGAAGCCGTGAAGCTCAAGGCCGTCTTCGGAGCGCTGAAGACCCCGTTAGTGCTTAAGGCCTCTTTCGACAAGGCCAACCGCACCTCGCACAAGTCCTTCCGCGGCGTGGGCATGGAGGCGGCCCTGGACTTCCTGAAGGACCTCAAGAACCGCCTGGGCCTGCCGCTGCTGGTCGACGTGCACGAGCCGGCCCAGGCCTCGCGCGTGGCCGAAGCTGCAGACATCCTGCAGGTGCCGGCCTTCATGTGCCGCCAGACGGACCTGCTCTTCGCCTGCGCGGACACCGGCCGCGCGGTCAACGTTAAGAAGGGCCAGTTTCTCTCGCCTTGGGAAGCCGAAAACATAGTAAAGAAACTAGAGAGCCGCGGCGCCGCGGGCATCATGTTGACCGAGCGCGGCTCGTCTTTCGGCTACGGCAATCTGGTGGTGGACATGCGCGCGCTGGAGATCATGAAGGACTTCGGCTACCCGGTCATCTTCGACTGCACCCACTCGGTACAGCGGCCGGGCGGACTGGGCTCGGCCACCGGCGGCGACAGGCGCTTCATAGTGCCGCTGGCCAAGGCGGCGGCCTCGCTCAAGATCGCCGGCCTGTTCTTCGAGGCGCACCCTAACCCGGAGAAGGCGCTCTCCGACGGGCCTAATTCGCTGAAGCTCTCTTCGGTAAAGCACCTGGTCTCGGCGCTTAACCGCGTGGACCGGCTGGCCGGGGAGCTTTCGGCCCTCAGCTCAAACTAGCAGCAAGGAAAAGCCTATGAAATGCATCAACTGCGGCCAGGATAACCGCTCTACGCTCAAGTTCTGCAAGAAGTGCGGCGGGGACCTCACCCTCCCGCCGGCCTGGTTCCCCGGGTGGAAGTGGCACATAAAGACGCTGGCGTGGATCTACCTGACGCTGATCGTCGGTTTCTTCGCCGTCAGCTACCTGCTGCGCAAGCTGCCGCCCCCCTACGACCAGCGCCAGCTCCCGCCTGAGATGACGCCCTGGCTGAACCCGCACAAGGTGCCGGCTAAATAACATGGCCCACAAAGACGCGCTCATACTCAGGACCGCCCGCGCGGTAATCCGCTCGGAGAGCCTGGCGGTGGCCGGGCTTTCCAAGGCGCTGGACAAATCTTTCATCCGGGCGGCGCGCCTGCTGGAAGGCTGCTCCGGCAAGGCCGTGCTGATAGGCGTGGGAAAATCCGGCCTGATCGCCCGCAAGATCGCCGCCACGCTGGCCTCCACCGGCACCCGGGCCGTCTACCTGCACCCGGTGGAATCCCTGCACGGCGACCTGGGCATGATAGCGGCCGACGACGTGGCCGTGGCCCTCTCCTACTCCGGAGAAACCGAGGAGACCGCCAAGCTGCTCCCTATCCTCAAGCGCCAGGGCCTGCCCGTGATCTCCATCACCAACAACCCCGACTCGCGCCTGGCGCGCTCCTCCGACGTGGTGCTGCGCCTGCACGTCAAGTCCGAGGCCTGCCCAATGGACATAGTCCCCACCTCCTCAACCACCGCCATGCTGGCGCTGGGCGACGCGCTGGCCGTGACGCTGATGACTCTGAAAGGTTTCGACCGCAGTCGTTTCGCGCGGCTCCATCCCGGTGGAAACCTTGGCAAACTGCTTAACCTGCGGGTGGGCGACCTGATGCACAAGGGCCGCGAAAACCCGGTAGTCAGGGAGACGGCCTCCGTGGCCGCGGCGCTGCGCGTCATGACCGCCACCAGGGCCGGGGCGGTGTCAGTCACCGGCGCCGGGGGCCGCCTGACCGGCTACTTCACGGACGGCGACCTCCGCCGCCGGCTGCAGGACGGCTTCGCCGATCTTTCCGCCCCGGTCAAAACGGTGATGACCCGCGGGCCGCTTACGGTGCACCCCGAGACCATGGCCATGGAGGCCGCACGCATAATTTCCGAGAGGAAGATAGACAACCTGCCGGTTACCGACAAGAAGACCGGCCGACCGGTCGGCATCATGGACGAGCGCGACCTGTTGAAGGAAGGCCTGGGTTGAAAAGGCTCCCCCTCCTCCTGCTGCCGCTGCTGGCCGCCTGCGGTGCCAACGACGCCCGAGAGGCGCTGCCCGGCGTGAGCCTGCTGGAGAACTTTTCCATGTCCGAGGCCGACCGCCTGGGCTCCCGGTGGCGCCTGGACGCCGACAAGGGCCGCCTGGACGAGAAGAAAGGCGTGATCACATTCACCTCCCCCCGCATCCGCTTCTACGACTCCGGCAAGGTCTCCTCCGAGGTCACGTCGCGGGCCGGCTCGCTGAAGATGACCGAGAAGTCGGCCGTGCTCAGCGACGAGGTGGTGGTCACCGCGGTCAGGGACGGCATGAGGCTCGCCACTTCGAAACTCTACTACAGTTCGGCCCGCGCCAAGATCTGGACGGAAGAGCCCGTCACTATCTACAAGGGGCGCACCGTCATCAGGGGGCGGGGCTTCACCGCCAACCCGGACCTGTCGGAGATCGAGATCCAGCGCCAGGAGACGAGGCTGGCCGGCGAATGAAGAAACTCCCGCTTTTCCTGTTGCTGTTCCTCTCCGCGCTGCCCCTGCCGGCGGCAGAGGACCTGCTGATGGGTTCCGTGGTCAAGAGCGACCGGTGGAAGATGGACCGCGCCAACGACCGCGAGGTCTTCGACGGCAACGTCTCTTTCCGCAACCCCCGCTACACCCTCAAGGCGGACAGCGCCCTTTATCTGCGCCCGGCGCAGACCTGGAACATGAACGGCTCCGTCTACATGCTGCGCCGCTTCGACAGCGGCGGGCAGGTGGAGGTGAACTGCGACCGGGCCGTCTACCTGGAAACCCTGGAAGAAGCCACGCTGGAGCGCGGCGACCAGCAGGTGCGCCTGAAGTACACCGGCGCCGACGGGCGCCTGCTCCGGGGCCGGACGAACCGCTCGCTCGCGGAATACAAGAAAGGCCTGATGACTTTCACAGGCTCTTTCGCCCTGTCCACGGAGAACCTGGACCTCTATTCGGAAAAAGGCCTCTATGACAACTCCGAGGCTACTTTCCTGATGTACGACTCCACGCCGGCGGCCGTGGGCGCCCGGCAGGGCTACGACTTTGCCATCGGCGCGGAGCGGATAAAGTTCTTCAAGGATAGCCGCGACATAAAGTTCTATAATAGGGTTTCCGGCTGGGTCAAGGACGCCGCCGGCGCCAACGGAAAAAACTGATGAAGCTGGAATGCTCCCTCCTCGAGAAGAACTTCAGCCGCCGCCAGGTGGTCAACGGCATTTCCCTGCATATAAATTCAGGCGAGGTCTGCGGCCTGCTGGGCCCCAACGGCGCCGGCAAGACCACCACCTTCCACATGCTGGTGGGCTTCCTGGAGCCGGACGGCGGCAAGGTCTTCATGGACGGCCGCGACGCGACAAAGGACCCGATGTACGCCCGCGCGCGCGGCGGCATAGGTTACCTGGCGCAGGAGCCCACGGTTTTCCGCGGCCTGACAGTGGCGCAGAACCTGGAGGCCATCCTGGAGCGCACCACGCCCGACCGCAAGGCCATGAAGGCCCGGGTGGAGTCCCTTTTGGGCGAGTTCGGCCTGCTGCGCCTGAAGGACCAGAAGGCTTGGACGCTGTCGGGCGGCGAGAAGCGCCGGCTGGAAGTGGCGCGGGTGATGGTCAACGATCCCAAGATCATCCTGCTCGACGAGCCCTTCGTCGGCATCGACCCCATCACCATCAGCGACCTCAAGAAGATCATCCTGCACCTCAAAGAAAAGGGCATCGGCGTCCTCATCACCGACCACAACGTACGCGAGACCCTCTCCATAACAGACCGCTCGTACCTCATCTACAACGGCCAGATCCTCATCGACGGCGACGCCAACACCCTCCTCAACGACCCCAAAGCCCGCGAGCTCTACCTCGGCTGGGACTTCAAACTGTAATCAGCGAACCAAAGATCCGCAAGATGTAAAGTCGGGTGCCGGGCGGGGAGGGGCCCCCTTTCCCCAAAGTCGCCAGGAACCCCTCCCCGCCCGTCCCCCTCCGTATATTTGTCAGTCCTACCCAAAGCAAGCCACCAGCGGAGACCGCAGGGGTAGGACAAGCAAAACCGTCGCGAGCCCGACGCTTGCGTAAGCGCGGAGGGCGAGTGCCGAGTGAGCGCACGGTGTGCGCGAACGCGTTTTGCGGTCCTATCCCTGCGGTAGGCCGCCAACCACTAGCGCCCCGCGGCAGGCCGCCGGATATCAGCGGCCATTCCGCGGGTTTATGTTTAAGTGAACGTTTCCAGGTGGGTGTGGAGGTTGTGTTTGCGGATATGCTTCATGGCGGCGGCGTGCTGGCGCTCGGCGCGGGCGGTGTCGCCGGTGAGGTAGTAAAGGTTGGCTAAAGAGAGAAGAGTCAGGGCTTCGCCGCGGGGCTCGGAGCGGCCTTTGAAGAGGGCGGCGGCTCTGCTGTAATTCTTGAGCGCGTCGGAGAAATGGCCGTTCTTCTTGTTGATCTCACCCATCCCCCATTCCACGAAGCCCAGGTCAGCCCAGTCTGAAAGAGCGGAGTAGAGCTTGTGCGCGCGCTCGTAGCCGGCGTAGGCCTCGTCCAGGCGGCCCAACTGACGCAGCACGTTGGCAGTGCCGCATTCGGCGTAGGCTTTGGCGAAAGCGTCGTCCGTCCCGGAGAAAAGCTTACGGGCCCGCACATAGCAGTCAAGCGACCGGCCCATAAAGCCGGCCACGCGCAGAATGCCGCCCAGCCCGAACAGCGCGTACCCCGCGGCTGCCTCGTCCTTGCCGCGGTTCGCAGCCTTTAAGGAGTCCTCAAAAGCATTTATCCCGTCGGCGTAGCGCCCCTGCAAACGGTAAAGCCCGCCCAGCGCCCACAGCACGAACGCGGCGCCCGGGTGGTCGCCCGCTTTGCGGTAGCCTTTCAGCAGGCCCTCCAGGCTCTTCGCCGCCTCGGGCAGGCGCCCGACCAGCCGCAGCGCCAGCGCCCATTCCAGTTCGGCCTCTTCGGCGAAGCTGTCCAGCTTTTTGGAAAGCGAAAGCGCGGCTTTGGCCGACGCGAGGGCGCATTTTTCGTCACCCAGCGCCCGGGAACAGCGGGCCTCGCTCAGGAGAGTTTCCAGCAGCAAGTCCTCGTCGGAAAGCGCGGCTTTGCGCGCCGCGGCGTATTCTTTGAGCGCCGCCGCGAAAAGGCCCAGGCCGCGCAGAGCCTCGCCTTTCAGGAACAGCCAGCGGGCGCGCCCGCTCCCGGGGCTGACTTTCTTAAGCGCTGCCAGGGCCTTCGAGAATTCACCGGCATCCAGGAGTTTTTCTATTTTTTCCATAGGTCAGACAAGTTTCCGGCACACCTTGCCAAGCGGGCAGGGGCCGCAGAGAGGTTTGGTTTTCTTACAAAAATCCTTACCCAGCTTCACCAGCAGGGCGTGATATTCATTATACACTTTTACGTCGGGCGTCAGCGCGCCTTCGAAGAGCGCCTTCCAGCCGTCGTAGCCCAGCCCCCGCGCCAGCCCGGCGCGCTCGCCCAGCCGTCTGGTATAGGCGTCTATCACGAAGGAGGCCTTGCCAGCGGCGTAGAGGACCATTGAATCGGCGGTTTCCGGCCCCACGCCCTTATAGGACAGCAGTTCAGCCCGCAGGCTGGCGGAGCCGCCGGCGGCGAACCACCTCCTGAAGCCTTCCGGGTGCTCGCGCCGCGCCCGGCGGCAGAAGTCTTTCAGCCGGCGCGCTTTCTGGCGGAAATAGCCGCTGCTCTTTATCGCGCGCTCCAGGCGCGGCAGCGGGCAGACCGCGATTCTGCCGGCGTCCAGAAGCCCGGCTGAGTTCAGGGCCGCCAGGGCCTTCTCCACATTGGTCCAGGCCGTGTTCTGCGTCAGGATGGCGCCTGCGCAGATCTCAAACTGTTCCCTGCCTGCCCGCGGAGCGTAAGAACCGGGCAGATAGACCGGCAGCTTCCCGCCGGAAGGCGTGACGGGCCACCAGCCCTGCGGGCCGAAAGCCTTGTAGAGCAGGGAATAGAATTCCCCTATTCTTTCGGAAGCAGCCGCTTTATCTCGCGCAGCAGGTCGTCGAGATTGTAGGGCTTTTTCATGAAGTTGCGGGCGCCGCATTGCTTGGCCTTGTCTATGCTTTCCGGGGTGTCGAGCGTGGAAATTATCAGCACCGGCGTATGGCGCATTATGTTGTCGCGCATCAGCGCGTTGCACACGTCGTAGCCGTTGAGCTTGGGGAGCAGCAGGTCCAGGAGTATCAGGTCGGGCCTTTCGCGACGGGCGAGGGCCAGGCCGCTCACCCCGTCCGCGGCGTGCAGCACCGTGTATCCCTCGGCCGCCAGCACGTCCTTGAGCACGCCGGAGGCGGCTTTGCTGTCCTCTATCATCACTATCTTTCTCGGGGTCACCTGGCGCCGCCTTTGGCATAATAGCCGGCCAGCAGGATATAATCTTTCTCCGACCTTTCCAAGCCGGCGCATTCCTCCGGCGTCAACTCGCGCTTGACCTTGCCGGGCGCGCCCATCACCATGCTGCGCGCAGGTATTTTGGAGCCGGGCGTGACCACCGCGCCCGCCGCGATGACACAATACTCGCCGATCTCGCAATCCATGACCACGGCGCCCATGCCTACCAGCGTGTGCGCCCCCACGACCGAGCCGTGGATGATGGCGGAATGACCGACGGTAACGCCCTCTCCTATCAGCACGGGCTTGTCCTTGTTGGGATGCAGCACGGCCAGGTCCTGGATATTGGTGCCTCGGCCTATCTCTATGCGGTCCACATCGCCGCGGATCACTGCCCCCGGCCATACCGAAACCTTGTCGGCGAGCCTGACCTTGCCTATCAGGCAGGCGGAGGGATGGGCCCAGGCTCCGGCGTGCACTTCGGGTACTGCACCCATGAATTCCTCTGTCATTTCACTCCCCTCCCGTGGCGGTAATGCTCGGTGGCCTTGGGTTCGGTGGCGTGCAGCCCCCAGTAAATAAAGACGCTGGCGAAGGCCGGCAGCAGGTAATAGAAGAGCCGGAACAGCAGGCTGGCCGTCAGTGCCTGCGCCACCGGGACGCCCATACCGGAGAACGCGGCCGTCATCGCGGCCTCCATGGCCCCCAAACCGCCCGGCAGGATGGGAATAATGGTCATGAGCATGCCGAAGGCGAAGCCGGCTATCAGCGTGGTGGCCCCGAGGGACACGCCCACGGCCTTAAAAGCGAAGTAGAGTATGAGGATATTGCTGACCCAGTCGCAGAAAACGTAGCCGATCACCTTGGGCAGCTCGAACTTGCGCCCGTGGATGGTGCGGATCCCCTCGTCGAGCTGGCGCTCGAACTTCTGGAAGTTCTCGTGGGGGATCTCCTTCTTGGAGAAGAAATAGATAACGTGGTTCACCGCCACGAACATGCGTCGCGCCCAGGCCTCGCGCAGTTCGTGGTGGAAGAACAGCAGCGTCAGGCCAAAGGCGAAGCCCAGCACGGCGGCCACGCCTATCAGCGCCTCGATCATGCTCTTGTTGAACTCAGGGGTCTGCAGGAACTGCAGCACCGCCCCCTCCACCACTATAAGAGCCAGCGCCAGGTAGATCAGCACGGTGATCACCACGGAAGAGGTGACGCTGGCGCCGTACGGCACCTTGCGCTTGCCCAGCAGGTGGGCGCGGGTGGCGAAGCCGCTGATGCCGCCGGAGGAAACGAAATAGTTCACCGTGGTGGAAACGAAAGCTATCCCGGCCGTCTCCAGGAAGGGCATCCGGATGCCGAGGATGCGCAGTACCTCCCACAGCGTAAGGCCCATGAAGGTATAACTCGAGACCGCGAAACCGACCGACAGGAGCAGCCACCGCGGGTTGGAGTTGCGGAGGGTATCGGCCATTGCGCCCAGGTTGGGGTAGATGAGCCAGAGCAGGATGGCAAGGGACAGCCCGACGGGGGCGTACAGTGCCAGTTTTTTGCGGGCGGAGACCTGTTTCATAATTTGATAAAATTAGTTTATATTATTCTGCGCGGCTAGGCAAAGGCCGCCCGCGCCAGCCTGACAATATGCCCATATACCGGTTCGATTTCCTGGTGGTCGGCAGCGGCGCCGCCGGCCTGCTGGCCGCGCACAAGCTGGCCCGCTCCGGTCGGGTGGCCGTGCTGACCAAGCGCGACCCCGAGATCTCCAACACCAACCTCGCGCAGGGCGGCCTCGCGGCCGTCACGGCGCCCAACGACAGCTTCGACCTGCACATCGCGGATACCCTGCGCACCGGCGCCGGGCTCTCGGACCAGCGCATAGTGCGCCTTGCCGTCAGCGAGGGCCCCGCCCGCGTGCAGGAGCTGCTGGAGCTCGGCACCAGCTTCAGCGCCAGGAACGGCGCCTTCGAACTGGGGCTCGAGGGCGGCCATTCCCGGCGGCGCGTGCTGCACGCCGCCGACTCCACCGGGCGCGAGATAGAGCGCGCGCTGCTGGCGGCCTGCCGGGCCGACAGGAACATCACTTTCTTCCCCCGCTTTTCAGCCGTGGACCTGATCCTGGCCAGCCGCCCCGCGCGCGTGAAGCCGAAGGGCAACCGCTGCCTGGGCGTCTACGCGCTCGAGGAGGCCACCGGCAAGGTGCGCAGCTTCCTGGCCCCCGTCACCGTGCTGGCCTCGGGCGGCGCAGGCAAGGTCTACCGCTACACCTCCAACCCGGACGTCACCACCGGCGACGGGATGGCCATGGCCTATCGCGCCGGCCTCGAGCTGGTCAACATGGAGTTCGTGCAGTTCCACCCGACGTGCCTCTACCACCCGCAGGCCAAGTCCTTCCTGATCTCGGAGGCCCTGCGCGGAGAAGGCGGCATCCTGCGCGACGCCGCGGGCCGCGCCTTCATGAAGGATTACTCCCGCTACCAGGAGCTGGCCCCCCGCGACATCGTGGCCCGCGCGATAGACTCCGAGCTCAAGCGCACCGGCGCCGACCACGCCTTCCTGGACATGACGCACCTGAAACCGGCTTTCCTGCGCAAGCGCTTCCCCATGATCCACGCCAAGTGCCTCTCGCTCGGCATCGACATGACAAAGACCCCTATCCCCGTGGTGCCGGCCGCACATTTCTTCTGCGGCGGCGTGCGCTCCGACGACCGCGGCCGCACCGCGCTGCCGGGCCTCTTCGCCGTCGGCGAGGTGGCGCATACCGGCCTGCACGGCGCCAACCGCCTGGCCTCCAACTCCCTGCTCGAGGCCTGCGTTTTCGCGCACCGGGCCGCCGGGGCCGCCCTGGAAGCGCGGGCGGTCCGCTCCTCCGCCGTCAGGCCCGCTCCGTGGACCACCGGCAACGCCCGGCCGTCAGACGAGGCCGTCATCATCAAGCACAACTGGGACGAGATCCGCACGCTGATGTGGAACTACGTGGGCATCGTGCGCAGCGACAAGCGCCTGGCGCGCGCCAGCGGCCGCATGAAACTGATCTCGGCCGAGATCGTAAAGTATTACTGGGATTTCCTGCTCACCCGCGACCTGCTGGAACTGCGCAACATCGCCTGTCTGGCCGACGTGATCATCCGCTCGGCCCGGTCCCGCAAGGAGAGCCGCGGCCTGCACTACACCGTGGATTATCCCAAACCGTCGGATAAGTTCCTGAAGCCCACCGTAACGGACCGTTACGGAAAGTAGCCACCATGGATAAGATCAAGATCAGCGGCGCCCGCTCGCATAACCTCAAGAACCTCAGCCTGGAGATCCCCAAGAACCGGCTGGTGGTCATCACGGGCCTGTCCGGCTCCGGCAAATCCACGCTGGCGTTCGACACGGTCTACGCCGAGGGGCAGCGCCGCTACGTGGAGTCCCTCTCGGCTTACGCCCGCCAGTTCCTGGAGCAGATGGACAAGCCCGACGTGGACTCCATCGAGGGCCTCTCCCCGGCCATCGCCATCCAGCAGCACCATCCGTCCAAGAACCCGCGCTCCACGGTAGGCACCGTCACCGAGATCTACGACTATCTGCGACTCCTCTTCGCCAAGGCCGGACGGCCGCACTGCCCGTCCTGCCGCAAGCCCATAAAGGCCTGGTCCGCCCAGGGCATCACCGCAGAGGTGCTGGCCAGGTCCGCCGGCAGGAAAGTCCGCATCCTGGCGCCGCTGGTGCGCGGCCACAGCGGCACCTACGAGGAGCTCTTCTCCCGCCTGAAGAAAGCGGGCTTCACCAGGGCCAAGGTGGACGGCAAGTTCTGCCAGCTCGAAGCGCCGCCTCCCCTCAAGCGCTACGTGAAACACGACATCGACCTCTTCGTGGACGAGTTCACCGTTTCCCCCTCGGACCGCGAGCGGCTGGCCGAGGCCGTGGAGCTGGCGCTGGCCCAGTCCAAGGGCCTGCTGGCCGTGGAGGACCCGGCCGGCAAGTCGTCGGTGCTCTACAGCGAGAAGAACGCCTGCCCGACCTGCGGCACCAGCTTTCCGGAGCTCGAGCCGCGCCTGTTCTCGTTCAACTCCCCCCACGGGGCCTGCCAGGAATGCGACGGCCTCGGCATAAAGATAGAGATCGATCCCGACCTCGTGGTGCCAGACAAAGCCAAGTCGGTCAACGACGGGGCGCTGGAAGCCTGGGCCAACCCGGTCACCACCCGCACGCACCGCTGGAAGGGCTCCTGGTCCGGCTACTACGCCGATATGCTCAAGACAGCGGCGGAGGCTAACGGCATAGATCTGGACGCCCCTTGGAAGGACCTGCCCAAGGCCCACCGCGAGATGCTGCTGAACGGCGTGGGTGACTTCGAGGGCGTGGTGACCAACCTCAAGCGCCGCCACACCGAGAGCGAATCCGATTTCGTCAAGGAAGAGATCTATACTAAGTTCATGCAGGAGACGGTCTGCCCTTCCTGCAAAGGGCTGCGGCTCAAGCCGGAAGCCCTGAGCGTGATCGTGGACGGCCGGAACATAGCGCAGATGGCGGCGCTGCCCATAGCGGCCGCGCTGAAGGCCATGGCCGCCCCGGAGCTGACCGAGACCGAAAGGACTATCGCCCGCCTTATCCTCAAGGAGATAAATTCCCGTCTGAACTTCCTCAACGACGTGGGCCTCGGCTACATCTCCATGGACCGCCGCTCGGAAACTCTCTCGGGCGGCGAGGCGCAGCGCATCCAGCTGGCCACGCAAATCGGCTCCGGCCTGACCGGCGTGCTCTACGTGCTCGACGAACCGACGATAGGCCTGCACCAGCGCGACAACGCCAAGCTGATCAACACCCTCAAGTCGCTGCGCGACATCGGCAACACGCTGCTGGTCGTGGAGCACGATGAGGCGGTCATCCGCGGCGCCGACCATGTCATAGACCTCGGCCCGGGGGCGGGCCTGGCCGGCGGGTATATCGTGGCGCAGGGCACCCCGGCCGAGATCGTTAAGAATAAGAAGTCGGTCACCGGCCCCTTCCTCAGCGGCGAGCGTTCCACCACCGTGGCCCGCGAACAGCGCCGCCACACCGGCAAATTCCTGGAATTCACGGGCGCTAAGCAGTTCAACCTGAAGGATATCGACGTGAAGATCCCTCTGGGACTGTTCGTCAGCATCTGCGGCGTCTCCGGCTCCGGCAAGTCAACGCTGCTCTACGAGATCGTCTACAAGGCCCTGGCGCGCGAACTCTACAAGTCCAAGGAAGCCCCGGGCGCCTTCCGCTCCATGAAGGGCGCTGCCCAGATAGACAAGGTCATCATCGTGGACCAGTCCCCGATCGGCCGCACCCCGCGCTCCAACCCGTCCACCTACAGCGGCGTCTTCAACCACATCCGCGACCTCTTCGCGCAGCTGCCCGAGGCCAAGCGCCGCGGCTACGAGCCCGGCCGCTTCTCGTTCAACGTCAAAGGCGGCCGCTGCGAGGCCTGTCAGGGCGACGGCACGATCAAGATCCAGATGCAGTTCCTGCCCGACGTCTACGTCAAGTGCGACGAATGCGGCGGCAAGCGCTTCAACGACGATACCCTGGCGGTCAAGTTCAAGGGAAAGAGCATCTCCGACGTACTGGAACTCTCGGTGGAGGAGGCGCGGGGCGTTTTTTCCGAAATCCCGCGCATCTCTAAGATCCTCGCCACCATGAGCGAGGTCGGGTTGGACTACCTGAAGCTGGGCCAGAGCGCCACCACGCTGTCCGGCGGCGAGGCGCAGCGCCTGAAACTGGCTGAGCAGCTGGCCCGCCGCGCCACAGGCCGCACGCTCTACATTCTCGACGAGCCCACCACCGGTCTGCACTTCGCGGACGTCGAGAAGCTGCTCCAGGTCCTCCACCGCCTCTCCGAGGCCGGCAACACCGTGCTGGTGATAGAACACAATCTGGACGTCATCGCCGCTTCGGACTGGCTGATAGAGCTGGGTCCCGAGGGCGGCGACGCCGGCGGCCGGCTCGTTTTCTCCGGCCCCGTCTGCGACGTGCTCAAAGCCCGCGGCTCCCACACCGGCGCCTACCTCAAGGAGCACCTGGACCTGAAGCGGTCCGGCACCTGCGCATGAGCCGGGTTCTGCTGGTGGCGCCGCGCTTTCCCTACCCCTCGCTCTCCGGCGGGGAGAAATGGGCCGCCTCGCTGGCCGCCGGCCTATCGGCGCGGCACGAGGTCTCGCTCTTCTCCTTCGCCGCGCCAGGCGCCGAAGCGCATCAGACGGCGCTGGCCATGACGCTGGAGGGCAGGCAGTTAAAAAAGATCTACCTGCTGCCAAGGCCCAGCGGCGCCGAGGCCCGCGGACTGCCGGCGCTGCCGGCCCTGTACTGGTCGGCCGCGGCAGCTGCCCGGCTGGGAGAAGCAGTCCGGGAAACGCGGGCCGAAGTGGTCCACATCCTTTTTTCAGAAATGGCCGGCTACGCCGGGGCGCTCCCGGCTGACCTTCCCGCCGTCTACACGGAAATAGACTCCAGCTACCTCTTCCCCTGGAAATATTACCTGCGCGAAACCGCCGGGCTTAAAGGCTTCTTCAAGCCGGGAGAGTTCTTCAAGGCCCGCGCCTATGCCCGCCGTTATTATCCCCGCTTCGACGCAGCCACCTCCATCACGGCCAGCGACGGGCGGGACATAGAACCCTATCTTTCCGCCCCGCTGGCGGCCGTAACGCCCAACGCCGTGGCTGCGGCCGACTTCGTGCAGGGCCGGCCCGTTCAAAGGCGCGAGGGAGAGATCCTTTTCCTCGGCCATTACCCGCATTACCCCAACGAAGACGCCGGCCTGCGGCTGGCCCGCCGCATTTTCCCGCTGGTCAAGGCGGAGCGCCCCGGCGCCTCCCTCACCCTGGCCGGCTCCTGTCCGACGGAAGTGGTGAAAGCCCTGGCCGGCGCCGACATAGCAGTTCCCGGCACAGCGGCGGACATCAGGCCCTTCCTCTGGCGGGCACAGGTCTTTGCCGCACCGGTGCGCTACGGCCTGGGGACCAAGGGCAAGATCCTCGAAGCTTTCGCCGCCGGCCTGCCGGTCGTGGCTTCGCGCGAGGCCGCGGCCAGCGTGGAAGCCGCGGAGCCGGGGCGGCACCTGCTCTCCGCCGCCTCCGACCGCGACTTCGCGCAGAAAACGGCGCTGCTGCTGGGCGACGCCGCCCTGCGCGCCCGCCTGGCGGACGCGGCGCTGGAACTCGTAAAGAAAAGCTACGCTTTTGACTCGGTAGTGGCGGCCGTGTCGGGGGTTTACGGGAAGGTGCTGCATGGCCGCTGAAGCCCTGCACCTGGAGTTGCTCCATGCCTGCCCGAGCGCCTGCCTGGCCTGCGACCACAGGAGCGCCGGCCAGGCCCGCCTGTCCGCGGACGCGCTCGGCCCGCTTTTCTGCTCCCCGCGCTTCAAAGACCTGCGCCTGGTTTCTTTCTCCGGCGGCGAGCCGTTGCTGCACCCTGAGTTGGGCGCGATAATTGAAAAGGCGGGCGCTGCTTTCCCCGCCGCGGCGCTGGTTCTCCTCTCCAGCCTTTACGACGGAGGGAAAGCCCTTGCGCTGCTGCGCTCGCTCCCGCCCCGCACGCTGACGCGCCTGCACCTGGGCTCTTCGCTGGACGGCCCCGCGCCCCTGCACGACAAAGCGCGCGGCCGCCCCGGTGCTTTCGCCGCCCTGGCGGGGGCCCACGCCGCGATAAAGAAAGAATTCCCGCGCCTTTCCACCGGCTTCACCTTTACCGCCACGCGCCTGAACGCCGGCAGCTTTTACGAGACCTGGCTGGAGGCAAAAAAGCTGGGCGCGCCGCTCGGCCTGCAGTTCCTGGTGCCGAACGCCAATACCACCGGGCTGGAGCTCCGGGCCGCCGATAAGAAGGCGCTGACCGCCGGGCTCAAGGCCGTCCTCGCAAAGGCCCCCTCCGCCAACCTCGCCGCGGCGCTGGATTTCCTGGCCGGCAAACCGGCGCCCGGCCCTTGCGGCGCGGGGACGACTTTCTACCTGCTCGCCCCGGAAGGCCTGTTCTACCTCTGTCCTTTCCACAAGGACATAATCGCCCCGCCCGGCGGCGAACAGACCCTGCGCCGCCGCCTCCCCCCCGCCTCCCCGTCGTGCGGGGCCTGTTTCCTGCGCTGCGCGCGCTAACGCCGGGGCTTTGATATAATCTTAACTATGAAGCGCGGGGATCTAGGCAAACTTTTTGCGTTGGCGCGGGCCGAGTGGCGGCTGCGGCAGCAGAGCACTTTTCTCGGCTTCCTGTGGACGCTGCTCAACCCGGCCCTGATGTTCGCCGTGCTCTACGGGCTGTTCGTTAAATGGCTTGGCCGCGCGCAGGGAGACTACGCGGTCTTCCTGCTGATAGGCCTCGTCGAGTGGAACTTCTTCGCTTCGGCCACCTCCTACGCGCTCTCGAGCCTGCTGCGCCGCGGGCCGCTGCTCAAAAGCTACCCGCTGCCGCTCGAAGTCCCCGTGCTTGCCTCCGTGCTGAGCGTCTATTTCTCCCACCTGCTCGAGCTCGCCGCCCTGGGCGCTATCCTCGCCGCCTTCCAGTCTCCGCCTTCCTTTCCCTGGCTCTGGGTCCTTGTCCTCGACCTGGCCTACCTCGCCCTGGCCGCGGGCGCGGGCCTCTTCCTCGCCGGGCTCTTCGTTTTCTTCTCCGACCTGGAGCGCATCTGGACCCTCGCCCTTACCGCCGGCTTTTTCCTGACCCCGGTCTTCTACCCGCTTTCAGTGCTGGCGCCGGATAAAGGCGCGCTGCTCGGCTACAGCCCGCTCACCGCCGTCATAGAAAGCGCGCGCCTGGCCTTCTCCGGCTCGGCCCCCAGGCCGGAAGCCCTTGGTCTCACGGCGCTCTGGGCCGCCGCCGCTTTGACCGCGGGCTTCGCGCTGCTGCGCTTCAAGCGGCGGGCCATAGGGGACGCGCTATGACCGGCCTCTCCGTAAAGAACATTTCAAAGGCCTACCGGGTCGAGCTGCCCCGCGAGGACGCCCTCTCGGTACTGATGCGCTTTTTCAGCGGCCGTTCACCCTCGCGCCCTTTCAGCGCGCTCGACGGTATTTCCTTCGAGCTGAAGCCCGGCACGGCGCTGGCGCTTTGCGGCCGCAACGGCTCCGGCAAGACCACTCTGCTCAAGATCCTCGCCGGCATCACCGAACCGTCCGGCGGCAGCTGCAGCTATCCGGGCAAGACCGCCTGCCTGCTGGGCTTCGCTTCCATCCTCCAGGACCGGCTGAGCGTCAAGGAGAATGCCCGGCTCTGCGCCGTCTTCTTCGGCCTGCCAGGCGCTCCCGCCGAGAACGCCGAGCGGGTGATGGCCGCGGCCGGCCTGGCCCACCTGCGCAACGCCCGCGCCGGCGAACTGTCGGCCGGCATGAAACTGCGCCTGCCGTTCATGGCCGCCCTGGCCTCAGGCGCCGGGCTGTTCCTGATCGACGAGACCCTGGCCGTGGGCGACGCCGGCTTCAGGGAGCTCTGCCTCTCCAGGCTGAAAGAGCTGCAGCGGGCCGGCGCGATCCTGGTCTTCGCCACCCACGACCACGCGCTCGCGCGCGGCTTCGCCGACCTGGCGCTCGTGCTCGAAAACGGCCGGCAGGCCTATCTGGGACCCGCCGCCGGGCTGCCGAGCCCCGGCGCAGCGGAGCCGCCCGGCGCGGCTTTCCGCCGCGGCCTGGAACGGTACTCTTTACTATACGGGAAGCTTAAGGCCGCTGGCTTCAGGCTGGGGGAGGCGCTGCCCGCCTCCGACGAGCAGCTGTTGCTGGTCCATACACCCGGCTGGCTGGCGCGCCTGAAAGCTGCCGATCTCACCCCCGCGGAAGAAGAGGCGCTGGCGCTGCCTTACTCGAAGCAGATCTTTCCCCTGGCCTGGCGCATGGCCGGCGGCACCCTGACCGCGGCCCGCGCCGCCCTGGCTTCCGGCCTCGGAGTTTTCGCCCCGGGCGGAGGCCACCACGCCTTCCCCGACCGCGGCGAAGGCTTTTGCCCGGTTAACGACATCGCCATCGCGGCCAAGGTCCTGCTGAAAGAGGGCCTGGTCGGAAGTCCGGCCGTTATCGACCTCGACGCCCACCAGGGCAACGGCACCGCCTTCATATTCTCCGGCGGGGAGGCAAAAACCTTCTCCGCCCACCGGGCCGGCGGTTACCCCCCGCAGCGGGTGCGCTCCGCGATGGACCTGGACCTGCCCGACGGGGCGGATGACGCCGTCTACCTGGCGGCGGTGAAGAAGGGGCTGAAAGATTTCCTGGAGCTGGCCAAGCCGGACTTCGTGTTCGCGCTCTGCACGGCCGACGCCTGGGAGCAGGACCCGCTGGGCGGGCTCCGCGTTTCGGCCGCCGGGCTTAAAGAGAGGGACGCCTTCCTCTTCGCCCTGCTGGCGCAAAAGAAGATCCCCGCCTGCTTGCTGCTGGGCGGGGCTTACGGCGAGCCGGTCGGGGCGGCCCAGATCAATTTCAATACCATCGAGGCCGCGGCCGCGGCCTTTCCGTCATTCGACAAGATCGTAAGCGTATAGCCTGTAGACCAGCGCCCGGGAGGCGAAGGCCGGGGCCATAAAGGCCTCCGTGCCCGAGCCGCTCTTGAGCGCCAGGCGGCCGGCCCAATAAGCCGCCGTCGGGGCGGTCAAGTCCGCCTTTGCGGCCAGGCGCCAGCCCGTACCCGCGCAGGCGCGCAGGTATTCGGCCTCCGGATGGATAGCCGTAACGTAGGCTTTGTCAGCGAGGACCGCATAACGGCGCCCGGCGGCGTGGTCAGCGTTGCGGACCCAGGCGATGATCACCAGCCTGGCGCCGGGCTTGGCCGCGCGCGCCGTCTCTGAGAAGAAAACTTTCATGGCCGGCACGTGCTCGGTGGACTCGCAGGCCCAGACAAGGTCGAAGGTCTTGGGGCGGAAGGGCAGCGCCAGCATGGAAGCCCTGCGAAAAACAACCCGCCCACCCACGCCGGCCGCCCTGGCCGCGGCCCGCGCCGCGGCGGCCTGGTAGGCGGACAGCGTCACGCCCCGTATCGCCAGGGCCGGGTATTTTTTTGCCAGCAGCAGGCTTGAGCCGCCGCGACCGCACCCGGCATCCAGCAGGCGGGCGCCCGCGCGGGGGCGGCCCAGGTATTTAAAACCGAATTTAGAGAGCGCCGTCTCCGAGGCGTGGACGGCCAGGTCCGCAGCGGCGCCGCCCTTCTTTATGCGGCGCAGGTAGGCGGCCCGGTCGAAGACCAGCCCGTTATGGTGGTGGATGACCCCGTCGGCGGCGAGGCGCCAGTTGAAATCCCTGCGCTTGGAGTCATAAAGCGCGGCCACGCGGCCCAGCCAGGCGGAGGTCTTCACGGTGTCCCCCCGAAAGCAGCGGCAAAGGCCGCGGCCAGGCGGCCGGCTGAAGCGGCTGGAGAATGCGCGGCGGCGCCCGCCGCCGAAAGGCGCCGCAGCGCCATGGCCGCTGGCAGCCGCGTCATTTCCCCGGCGAAAGCCGCGTGCCGGCGCAGGGCGTGAGCCGCGGGCAGCCCCTTCCCGGAGAAAAGCATGAACCTGGAATAGTTTCCCAGCGCCATGGCGAAATTGAGAGTCATCGGCAGGTCCATTCCCGGCAGCGTGGCGCCGCGCCGCGCCCAGGCGAGGGTAATTTCCTGCGAAGCCTGCCAAAGCCGCAGCGAGCAAACCAGCTTTTTGCGCAGGGCGGCCGGCAGACACGCGGGCAGCGCTCTTTCCGCGGGCACGGGGCGGCGGCAAAGCGCGGCGGCCGGCCTGAAGAAAGCCGGGGAGGAGGCGGGCGCGTCGCATGAGAAAGGGGCCTGGCCGAGGACGGCCCGGTGCCAGGCCTTCACGTCAGCGGGAGCGGGAAAAAGCGTCTTCATTTCCCGCAGGCCTCGCGCAGGGCGGCCATGCGTTTGGGACAGACCGGGCGGGACCTGTCGCCGCCCAGGCAGACAGCGCCGCGCAGGCCGATGATGTCCGGCCCCAGCGCGCGCAGCCTTGCCAGGTGCTCCGGTTTTACCGAGCCGGCCAGGGCCGTGCGCAGGCCGGCCCCCCGGGCCAGCCGCATGAAGCGGGCGAGCTCCGCCTGGGTCATGTTCTCGAAAAGAGTGCGCCCGTCCTTGAGCGCCGTATCCAGCATCACCACGGCGGCGCCGGCCTTCTTAGCCGCGCGCACCAGCGGCCACGGGGCCAGCCCGCCGAAGCGGCGCCAGTCTGCGTAGCCGGAGATCACGGGCAGCGCGCGAGGCGCGGCCGCCAGCACGCCCTTAACGACGGCCGAGGCCAGGTCGAAGGCCTGCCGCTCGCCCTTGACGCCGTGCAGGCCGGCCTTGACGTAATCGGCGCCGATGGCCGCGGCGGCGTAGGCGGCCAGTGCCGCCGTGCCCGGTTTATACTCCAGGTCGCCTATGGCCGCGCTGAACTTGAGTCCGGGGCGGCGGAACCGGGCGATGATGCCGGCGAGCACCCAGGGAAAATTTGCGCCGAGCGAGCCTTCCTTCACGTTTTTAAGGTCCAGGATATCCGCCCCCGCGCGCGCGACTACCGCCGCCTCGCGGAGATTGACCGGGCTGATCAGCAGTTGAATTTTATTTCGGCCTGTCATATGCCATGTAGCGGGCCAGTCCCGACAGCACCCGCTTTTGCTTCCCGGGCAGCTGCAGCCGCGAGAGCGCGGCCGCCGCCCGGCGGTAAAAAACACCTATCTTCCGCCTGTTCTCCTCAACCGCGCCGCTGGCGCGGACTATATCTATAACATTTTTCAGACGGGCCGGGGAAATGCGGGGATTCCCCAGCGCGGCGCCCAGCTCGCGGCGCGCGGCCGGCGCGGCGCGGCGCAGCGCGGCGAGGTAGAGGTAAGTGTAGCGGCCGGCCGTGATGTCGTCGGCCAGCGGTTTCCCCCATTCCGCGGAGCGGGGAAAGAGGTTGAGCTCGTCGCCGTGCAGGTGGTAGGCCATGCCCAGCCAGGCCCCGGCTTGCACGTAGAGCGGCAGGTCGCGGCGGAGCGCCCCGCCCAGCAGCGCCCCGATGCGGAACGGCCCGTTGAAAGAGAGGAACCTTATGCGGTCCCAGCTCATGGCCAGGTATTCCTCCGGGGTAGGGCGCCGGCGCGCCGAGGTCCAGAAAAGTTCAAAGGCCTGGCCGTAGCCGTAGGCGAAGATCTCTCGTGAAAGCGAGGCGAGGATCTCCACCCGCCGCCAGGCCTCCAGCTCCAGGGCCGGGTCCAGGAAGGCCCCGTACGCCCAGTTATAAGCGGCCTGGTAAGCAAGATAGGCCTTCTTTTCACCGTAAACTTTGTGCGTGGCCGGCCCGCCGCGCCTGGTATCCGAGGAGTCGATGATATCGTCGAAACTGACGGTCGCCGCCTCCATTAATTCTATCGCCCCCAGCGCGGCGGCGTACCTGGCCGGCTCCTTGCCCAGGCCCTGCAGGATGACATGCGTTATGATGGGGCGCAGCATTTTCCCGGGCCGCGCGAGATAAAGCCGGGCAGGCAGGTTGACGGCTCTTTCAAGTTCCCCCGCCGGCAGCGGCGGGACGGAGAAGGCCCGGCTGAAGCGCCGCGGAAAAGAGCGCAGCGTCGCGGCCTTTATGAGCCGCAGTCCCGGGGCGGAGGCCAGGTCGAAGGCCGGCGCGGTCAAGCGGCGCGCTCCTTGAGCAGAGAAACGAACTCCAGGATATACTCCCTGAACGGCGCTTTCATAGCCGGGTAGAGCCCGCGCCCGAAGACCGTCAGGGCCTCGCCGGAAAGTTCTGCCGCCCGCCTGCGGCAGGCGGCGGCGGCGCCCGAGCGCAGTATGGTCTCGCGCGCCCAGAGCGCTTCTTTGCGCGGGCGGGAGCGGCCCGGCTCGTAGAAGACTTCGAACCTGCGGCGTTCGGCGCCTTTCAGCTTTTTGAGCGCCAGGGCCGCCAGCAGTGTTTTTTTCCCCTCCAGCAGGTCGTTGCCCAGCGCCTTGCCGAAAGCTCCGCCGCCTTCGCTCTCAACGTCGAGGATGTCGTCCATCAGCTGGAAGGCCTTGCCCAGGGCCAGGCCGAAGCTGTCGACGGCCGGGAACAGGTTCCGGCGGCCGGCCAGGATGGCGCCCAGGCGCGCGGTGCCGACGGTGGTGTAAGAGGCGGTCTTGGCGGCCGCTATGGCGAAGTAGGCCCGCGGGCCGAACTCCGCCAGCGGCCTGGCGCGCCAGCTCAGCTCCAGGTGCTGGCCGCCCAGCGCCTCCAGCGTAGAGTCGTAGAACTGCTCCAGCACCGGCCCGTAGAGCCGCGGCGGCAGGCCGCAGGAGCGGTAGAGCAGGCGCGGCATGATGGCGGTGAGCGCGGCCATGGAGTTCATGGCCGTCTCGCGGCCATAGAGCCGGTGAATGGCGGGCTTGCCGCGCCGCAGCAGGGAGTCGTCCATGATGTCGTCGCAGGCGAGCGCCCAGTTCTCGAAGAGTTCGCAGGCGGCGCCCAGGCGCGCGCAGCGCTCCGCAGAAGCGCCCAGGCCTTCGCCGAAGAGGCGCAGCAGCAGCGGGCGCAGCGCCTTGCCGCCGCGGGCGGGGTAGTCGGCCATGCAGGTGCGCATCACCGCGGGCAGGCCCAGGGTCTCTTCCCGCAGCCAGCCCTGCATCACGGCGAAAGTCTCCGCCCTGGCCGCCGCCGCGTAGGCGTGGAAAGACGCGCTGGTCATTGTTCCCTCCCGGGGCCGAAGAAGCGCCATCTCAGGAAAGACAGCAGCCCCTTGTCGTGGTCCAGCGGGCTGTAGAGGTTCATGGCGTCTTTCCGCAGGCGCGAAACGAAAAACGCCCCGACGTTCCACAGCACCTCGGCCAGCCAGCCCGGCTTGAAATGGGAAGGGATGCGGCGCAGGATGCTAGGCAGCGAATAGAACCTGCGGTAGGCCCGGATATACTCCCGGCGGAACTCTTCTTCGCCCATGTCCGGCCCGCAGAACTTGTAGTCCGGGTACTTGCCGGGCTTGTAGAGCCACCAGTTCTCGCGCTTGAGCAGCCCCTTCCTCTTGAGGTCGAAATAAAAAGGCGTGGCCGGCAGCGGCGTGAGGTTCCACCAGGCGGCGTAAGGGACGCGCGCCTCTATCAGGAAATCGCAGGCCTTGCGGAACTGGTCCGGCGCGCCGTAGCCGGGCATGAACACCATGCTCGCCAGCACCGAGATGCCGTGGTCGGCGTAGGCCTTGAGCTGGCGGCGGTAGTCGCCGACGCGGTTGAACTCCTTGTTGTAGCCGGAAAGCCCCGCCTCGTCTATCGACTCCAGCCCGACGGTGATGGAGCGGCAGCCGCTGGCCTCGGCCAGCTCAAGCAGCTCTTTGTCGTCGGCACTGGCCAGCGTGGCGTGGCTGACCCAGGAGATCTTCAGCGGGATCAGGGCCCGCAGCAGCTCCTTGGCCCTGGCGTGGTCGCCGAAGAGGTTATTGTCCACGAACAGGCAGCACTTCGGCTGCAGGGCCTTGATCTCCTCCACCACCTCGGCCACCGGCCGCACGCGGTAAGCGGTTCCCAGGAACGGTGAGACGGAGCAGAAGGAGCAGGCATGCGGGCAGCCGCGCGAGGTCTCCACCGGGTAGGCAGGCACGGGTATAACTTTGGACAGCGGGCCGCCGCGCTTCAGGGTATAGAACTGCTCAGGGTCCAGGAGGTCGTAGCGCGGCACCGGCCAGCCGGTCAGCGGCTGGGTGGGGTCGCCTTTATACAGGCGCTGCGGCGCCCCGCGCCGGAAATCCTCTACGAAGCGCGGCCACGTGGCCTCCGCCTCGCCCACGAAGACCGTGTCGCAGCGGCCGAGGGCTTCCTCCGGCACCATGCTCACGTGGATGCCGCCCATCGCGACGTGGGAGCCGCGCCGGCGGAATTCGGCCGCGATATCGTAGGCGCGGGCCATGGATTTGGTGTAGCCGGTTATCGCGACGACGTCGGGCGCCCAGCCGTAGTCCGGCTCGGCCAGCAGGTCCAGGTTGATGCGCACCTCTATGTCGCGCGGCGTCAGCGCCGCCAGCCGCGGCAGCGTGATGGCGGGAATGTAGGCGCGGCCGGTCCGGCTGACGGTGCCGTCGGGGCGGTAGCGGGCCGAATCCACGAAAAGTATTTTCACCGGTCAATAACTCCTGGCCAGCAGCAGCCGCATGAAGTCGGCGGCCAGCCCGCCGTAAGGCTTGCGCATGGTGGGATAAAGGTCTGCGGTAAAAGCGCGCAGGGCCGCCCCGGTCAGGCTGCGGGCCCTCGCCCGGCAGGCCTCGGGCGCTCCGCTGCCCAGCAGCAGAGCGCGCACCCTGGCCACCCGCCCGGCCGTGCGCCAGGCGGGCGGCGCGGAGTAAAAGCGGGCCAGTTCCCCGGCCTGCGCCCGGGGCAGGCGGCGGAACGCCAGCGCGGCCAGCAGCGTGCGCTTGCCCTCGCGGATATCGTTGCCCGGGGCTTTGCCGAGCCGCCCGGTGCCGTCGTTCTCGGCGTCCAGCACGTCGTCTATGATCTGGAAGGCAGTGCCGAGGGGCTCGGCGAAGCGGCGGATGGCCTGGGCGGCGGCGCTCCGGCCGGCCAGGGCCGCGCCGAGCAGGCAAGGCGCCACCGCGGTGTAGAAGGCAGTCTTGCGGCGGGCGATGCGCAGGTAGGCCGCCGGCGTAAATTCAGCCAGCGGCACGGCGCGGGCCTCTATGTCCAAGTGCTGCCCTCCGAGCGTGATCTCGGTCGCCTCGGCGAACAGGCGGTGCAGGGCCCGGTAGCGCGCCGGCGGCAGGGCGCAGTAGGAGTAGAGCATATCTCCGACGCAGTCGTGCAGCATGTCCAGCGCGTTCACGGCCGCCGGCACGCCGTAGAGCACGTGCAGCGAGGGCCGGCCGCGGCGCATCAGCCCGGCGTCCAGCAGATCGTCCCGGCCGAGGCCCCAGTCCTCCAGCAGCTGGTATGTCGCCGCCACTTTAAGGGCCTGCGCCCGCGGGCCGCCCCACGCGTCGCTGAAGAGCAGCACCAGCGCCGGCCTGAGGGCCTTGCCGCGCCGGTAAGGGTAGTCGGTCACGCAGCGGCGCATGGACGGCGGCAGCGCGGCGGTCCTGGCGGCGAGGTAACGCCGGATGTGCGCGAACACGCCGTCGCGGCAGGCCGCCAGGTAGTTTTGGATAGTAAGCCGTGGAGCGTTCATGGGTCAGGGATCTCAGGCCCTCAAAAGCCTGGCGGCGAGGACCAGGTTGAAAGCCGCCAGCAGCCACTCGTAGAAAGCCCGACCCGGCCGCCGCATTGCGGCGAAGGCGAACAGCGCCGTCAGCCAGGTGGAAAGAGCCGCGGGTACCAGCCCCGCCCGGTAGAGGTAGGCTCCGCCGGCGGTCAGCAGGACGCCGATGCCGGCGGCCGTGGCGCGGGGGCCGAGCAGCACCGGGAGCGTCAGGATGCCGCCCTCCCTGTCGCCGTCCACATCCCTGACGTCGAGCAATACCGTCAGCAGGAAGACGAAGCCCAGCAGCAGCAGGCTGGAGCGCAGGACCGAAAACAGGAGGCCGAAAGAGAAGTCGTGTTTGAGAAGGACCGGCACCAGCACGCCTACCAGCCAGAAATTCAGCACGCTGACCAGGCTCTTGACCACGGCGATAGACTTCAGGCGCCGGCCGCTCAGGGACGGGTCGCTGTAGAAAGGGATTATCAGCAGGGCGATGACTATCATCGGCCAGAAGCCGAGGCGGGCGATATAGACGGCGGGGACCAGCGCGGCCGCGAAGACCGGCCAGGTGCGGCCCGTGCCCTCCGGCGTGCCAGGGAGGTTCACCGCGTCTTCGCGGGTCCTGAAAAGAGAATCGTAAATGTAGCTCAACTGCACCAGCGCCCAGAACGAAAGCCCGCACAGCAGGGTCCTGGAGTCCAGCCCGCCCGTCACAGAGCGGGCCGTGTTCAGGAAGAGCAGGAACACGGCCAGCGGCAGCGCGGCGCGGGCCCGCGTATAGAGCGAAACGATGTTCCCGGTCATAGACGGACTTAATTATATAAAATAAAGTCCGGACGGTATTTTGCCGCCAAACCATGACCCCGAGAACGCCAGTTATAGAGCAGTTCAGCCGCCTTTCCCCCGCCTCCCGGCTGGCCCTGGCCGTATTCAGGGTGCGCGCGGCCGAAAGGCCGGCGGGGATCCCCGGCTCCCTTTTCCTCGGCCTTACCTCCCGCTGCAGCCTCGCCTGCCTGCACTGCAAGTACCGCGGCGGCGCCGGCGCTTCCGACCTTCCTTACGGCCTGGCGCTGGGAGCCCTGCGCGAGGCGGCGGCGCTCGGAGTTCCCAAGGCGGTCTTTTTCGGCGGCGAGCCGCTCCTCTACCCCCGCCTCGCCGAGCTGGCCGGGGCGGCCAGAGACCTGGGACTATTCACAGAGCTGGACACCAACGGCCAGGAGTTGACGGCCGGGCGCGCCCGGGCGCTGGCGCGCGCCGGCCTCTCTTCGGTAATGGTCAGCCTTCATTCCCCTTCCCCGGCGGAGCACGACCGCCTCTGCGGCCGCGGCACCTTCCGGCGGGCCGCCCGCGCGCTGGCCGCGGCGCTGAATGCGGGCCTGGTGACCTACGTTTCCTCCTGCGTTTTTGCGGCCGGTCCCGGGGCCCGCGAGCTGCGCGGCCTGCTGGCCTTCGCAAGAAGTTCCGGGGCTCACGGAGCGCGCTTTCTGCCCTATTCGCCCCGCGCCGGCGCCAGCCGCCTGCCGGCGGCCCTGGCCGCGGCCCTGCGCCGCGAGGACCCGGCGGGCTTCGCAGGCACCTGCCTGGCCCGCGGGCGCAGCGGCTGCGCCGCGCAGCGCGCCGACATCCTCTATCTCGGCTCTTCGGGCGACCTCCGGGCCTGCCCCTACGCCATGGCCAGCCTGGGCTCGTTCCCCCGCTGCACGCTGGCGGCCGCGCTGCGGCGCTCCGGCCGGCCGGCGCGCGGGCCCGTTCGCCCGTGCCAAAAGCGGGCCTGATTTTTTGGTAGAATGGAACTATGGCGGGAGCAAAACAAAACAGCGGCGTTTCGGCGGCCATCACCTGGCGCAAGACCGGCGACGAGGCCGTGATCCTCAACCTCGAGACTTCCGAATATTACTCCCTTAACGAAACCGGCACCTTCATCTGGGAGCTGCTCGCCGCGGGCAAGCCCGCCGCCCGCATCGCCGAAGCCCTCGCCGCCGAATATGGCGTTACGGAGGACCAGGCCGCCGGGGACCTGGCCGATTTCCTCAAGGACCTGTCGAAGCACAAGATACTCAGCCGGGAGACGGCAAAATGAAACCCACCAAAAGCCAGCCGCGGAAAGACAAGAAATACCAGAAGCCGAAAGTGAAAGCCCACGGTAAGATAAGTGAAGTCGCGTCCGCCTTCAAACCGTAAGCCGAAGACGGCCTTTCTTTTCCCCGGCTCCGGCGCGCAGTACCCGGGCATGGGGCGCGGCCTCAGGGACGCCTTCCCCGCCGTAGAACAAAACCTCCGCTCTATCAATTTGGCCATAGGCCGCGACATAGCCGCCGCTATGGACGGCCCGGAGGCCCTGCTGTTTCCTCCGGTAGACTCTCCCGACCCCACGGTTTTCATGGAAGTCACCATGGCCCTGGCGCTGGCCGTGGGCCGATCGCTGGCCGCGGCCGGAGCGCGCCCCGATTTTGCGGCGGGCCGCAGCATGGGAGAATACAGCGCCGCCGCCTTCGCCGGAGTTTTCTCCGACGCCGACTGCTTCAGCATGGTCCGCTACGTAACCCTGAACGGGCAGCAGGACTGCCTCGATTCCCCGAGCTTCCTCGTCACCGTCTACGGGCTGGACCGCCGCGAACTGGCGGCCGCCGCGCGGCAGGTGGAGCTGGGCGGAGAACTCTGCGAGGTCGTAGCTTTCTACGACAAAGCCCGCCTCGGTGTCGCCGGCCTCCGCAAAGCCGCGCTGCCGCTGCTGCGCGCCGCGCTGGCTCCCCACCGCCACCGCATCTCCCTCTCGCGCGAGGTCGGCGCGTTCCACACGACGTTGTTCAACCGCCTCTCCGCCCGCGCCGCCGTTTATTTCGACGGGGTAAAGTTCGCCCCGCCGGCTATCCCGCTCTACATGAACGTAGACGGCAAGCGCGAGCTTGCTCCGGCGGGGCTTAAACGTAAACTAGCCGCGGCGCTGGTGCGCCCCGTGCTCTGGCAGGAGACGATAGCCGCGCTGCTGCGCGCAGGAACCCGCACCTTCGTG
Source organism: Elusimicrobiales bacterium (assembly GCA_028688015.1). Lineage (GTDB taxonomy): Bacteria > Elusimicrobiota > Elusimicrobia > Elusimicrobiales > UBA9959 > UBA9959. The sequence goes on from JAQTZB010000001.1 coordinate 732,914, forward strand.
GAGCTGGCGCCGGGCGCGATGCTGACCGAGTTCGTCTGCGAACTGCCCGCCGACGCCGAAGTGCTGCGCACCGACACGCCAGAGAATTACCGCCGCGCGCTGGCGCGGCTCAAAGCCGGATGCCGCTGAACAGGTATTTCGATTTCCACGGCTGTACCGTGGAGTTCTCCACACCGGACCAAACCCTGGCGGCGGAAATCTCCTTCGACTTTTCCGCCTTCGCCGCGCCCCCCTCCGAGCCCGACATAAGGATAGCCGCCCTGCCGGAACGCCTCCCGGCCGCGCTGCCGGGCGCCCTGCTGAGCGCCCGGCGCTGGAGCGTGCTGCGCTCGGAGCCGGGCCGCCGCCTGGCGTGGTATCCGGGCGGCGCCCTCTGCGAGTACGACTACGCCGCCCGTTCTGGCGTCCTCAGGAGCGAAAACCCGGCCCTGCTGCGCGAGCTCGCCTACCTGCTGATCCTCTCGCGGGCCGGGGAGCACCTCGACCGCCGCGGCCTGCACAGGGTGCACGCCGGGGCGCTGGGCTGGCGCGGCCAGGCCCTGCTCTTCTGCGGCGCGCGCGGCGCGGGCAAGACTACGCTGCTGCTGGAACTGCTTAAAGATACGCAATTCTCACTGCTCTCGGACGACACACCGCTCGCCGACGGGGCGGGCGGTGTGCATCCTTTTCCCGTGCGGGTAGGTTTGGGGCTCGACAGCCCGCACCTGCAGGATTTCGGCGGGCTCAGGGATTTTACGCGCCGCGGTTATCCACCCAAACGCCTGCTTGACCCCGCGGCGGCGGGCTGCAGGATCTCCGGGACGCTGCCGGTGGGGCGCATCTTCCTGCTGCGGCGCGCCGCCAGGCCGCGCATACTAACGCGCCGAGTCTGCGCCTGCGCGGCAGAGCTGGCCGTTTCCCTGGCGGCCGGCTATGGCACGCCCCAGCTGGCGGAGTACTTCCTCCGCCTCTCGCCGGAAGACCTGCTGGCCAAGGCCGGCATACTGGCCTCCCGGCTGCGCGCCGCCGGCGCCCTGCTCGGGCGCGCCGGCTGTAATGTTTTTGAATTGTCCCCTGACCGCGGGGCTAACGCGGCGGCGCTGAGGGCTTTCCTTCGCAGCGGCAGCGCCGGGGTTTAGCCCCGCTGATAACCCGGCAAAACAAACCCTCCGCCAATCCAGAGAGCCAGCCCGCGGCGTAGACCGTATGCAGCGCCGGAAAAAGCGCCAGGACGGCCAGCTTAACCTCCGGGCGCGCCCGGCTGAACAGCGCCGCGCCGGAAGAGACGGTCACGTGCAGACAGGCCGCCGCGCCGAGCAAGTCCGGGGCCAGGACCGCGGCGGCGGCCGCGCAGACCAGCGCGGCCGGCGGCAGCAGCGTGAAAAGCGAAAACCCCTTCGTGCTCAGGGCGGTGATCTGGCCGCGCCCGCGCCCCGACGTGAAAACCTGGCGGATAAAAGCCGGGGGGCCGCTGCGCCGGCGGTGTATCAGGTTAAGGTCCCCGCTCAGCAGCATGCGCGCTCCGGCCGCCGCCAGCCGGTTGAGAAGCAGGTTTTCCTCGGCGCTGCTCAAATGACCTTCGAACGCCAGCCCCCGCGCACGCAGGAACAAAGAATCCACGGTGAGGTTGCACAGTATGAATTTTTCCGGGCCCGCGGGCCGGGTGCCGGCGACCGGAGAAAATCTTTCAGTGAATGGCCCGCCGCCCCACGGCGAGGCCAGCAGGGCATAAACCGCCTCTTCGAAATACCCCGAGTCCGGGGATAAAGACTGCCCCCCCCCGAAGACCGAAACCCCCGGGTTCAGCTTCAGAAGCCCGCGCAGGCGGGAGAAATAGCCGGCGGGCAGAGTCACATCGTCGTCCAGGAAACAGAGCCAGCGGCCGCCGGCGGCGGCCGCCAGCGCGTTGCGCGCCTCGCCGCGGCACGAGCGCGGCAGCCGCAGGACCTTTACGGCCGGGAAAGCCTTCAGCGCCAGTTCGGTGGGCGGGTCCTCCCCGTCTATGCCTACCAGTATTTCGTCGGGCGGCTCTGCGGAGAAGCTGCCCAGGCAGGCGGCCAGGAGTTCCGGCCGGCCGCGCGTGAGCACGAGGGCGGATATCCCGCAGTCAGCGGCCACCGGCTGCCTCCAGGGCCGCGCGCGCGTGCGCCGCCACGAATTCATAATTTGCCCGGCAGGCCCCGCCCGCCGCGAATTCGCTCCAGGCCGGCTCCCCGGAGTAAGCGGCGCGCAGGCGCTCGCCCAGCGCGGCCGGGCCGGAGAAAGGCGGGCACTCGCCGGTTTCGAGGAGCAGGCGCAAGCCGGCCGCGCGAGTGTAAAAATAATGCGGCGGCATGGCGCCCCAGAGGCTGCGCCAGGAGGCGCCGAAATGCCGCGCCGCCAGCGCGGCTCCTTCCGCGGCCGCGGGCGCTGCAGGCGGGGCGGGCAGTTCCAGGTTCCAGGTGAAAACGCCCCCGTCCTCCGGAGAGCGGCCGCCGGGGGCGGCGGCCAGGTCAAGGCAGAAAAGCGGGTTATTCAGGTACGGCAACCGGGCAAGGAAGGCGAAGGAGGCGCGGGTAAGAACGAGCGGCGCGGCCGCGAAGTAGGAGCCTCCCCCTCGCAGGGCGGCGGCGGCGCGCAGGAAAGCGGACTTGTCCCCGGCTACGGCGTCCGGCAGCACCAGATATACCCGGTAGAGGGAGTCCAGCGCCACGCCGGCTTCGCCGCCAGCCGACCCGCGCAGGCGCTCGCAGGCGGCCTCGAAAGCGTGGCGGTTGAACCAGCCGGGAGCAGCGGACCGCGCCGCCAGCGCCGGGCCCGCGGCGGGAGAGGCCGCGTGCAGCGCAGAGAAAGCCAGGAAGGCGGCGTCCTCCGGGGAGGGCGCGCCGGCGCCGGGGGCCAGGCGGTGCGCCGCCGCATAGTCCGCCCTGGAAGCTCGCAGCGGGGAACCGCGGTCGAGATAGCGTTTGACGTCTGCCAGGCCCTTCAGGCAGTTGCGGGCCCTGAAGGCGGGCGGCAGGCCGGCGGCCAGAAAATGTGAGAGGAGCAGGGTGTAGGAATAAAAGGCCTCGGTCGCGTCGGCCGCGCGGCCTTCCCGCTCCGGGGGCGCCGGCAGCGGCGGGCCGGCCAGCAGGCGGGAAGCGGCGCGGAACTCGGCGCCCTTTAAGCCCCAGCCTGAAACGAAGCCGGAAAAGTCCTCCGCCGGGGCGGAGAGGACCTCGCCGGTGAACGGGAAGAGGGCCCTGAAAACCCGCAGCCGGCTGCGCAGGGCCGAGAAGGCGGCCCAATCGGCCGCGGGGGTCAGTCGCGGCTGCAGCAGGGCCAGGTCCATGTCGCTCAGGCCGGCCACCCAGCCAGGCGCGGCCATACCGCGGTAGAGATAGACCGAGCTGCCGCTCCCGGGTTTGAGCAGGAACCCGGCAGCCCTGACTCCGGCGAGGTAGAATTCCCGGTACAGCGCCCTGAAGAGGGGCAGGTGCGCCGTCGCGGCCGCGAAAGCGGCCAGGGCCGGCCTGAGCCTGGCCGGGGCGGGCGGCACAGGCTGAGGGCGCCAGGGGGTTCCGTCGAAAGTTACCGCCCGGCAGAGAAGGCGGGCTCCGCCGCCCGCGGCGAGGCCCGGATAAGGCGCTCCTGAGAAAGCGGAATTTTCTACGCGGGCCGAGCCGCCGGTCAACAGAAGTCCCCCGCGCGCCCCCCCTTCGGCCGCGAGGCCGGACAGGAGCAGCCTGGCCCCGGAAGAATCCACCGCGTAGGCGGAGGCGCGGATCGTCAACCCCTCGGCGCGCATCAGCCCGGGGCCGGCCGCCAGCAGGCCCCCGGTGCCCGAGGCCGTTACCGACCGGAGGCGGGCCTCCGCCCCGGCAAAATCCAGCGCCGCACCGGTCCCGCCGGAAAGCGAACATCCCGAGAGGTCCAGCGTCGAGGCGCCGCGGCAATAGACCGCGTCGCGCGCGGATTTGAACGAAGAGCCTGCGGCCCGAAGGCCGGCCGTTCCCTCCAGGCTGGCCGCGGGTCCGGAGAAACTTTCGGACGAGCAGCGGGCCAGGCTGCCCGAGCCGCCCTCCCGCAGCAGCAGCGCCGCCGGCTCTCCGGATGAAACGCAGGCCCGGGCGTCCAGCACCGCGTTCCCGCAAAGTTCGAAAGAAGGCCCGCCGTTGCCTGAGAAAGAACAGTCCGCGGCCTCAACCTCTGCGCGGCCTGCCAGGGCTACACCGGAAGAATTACCGGTGAACGCCGATTTCTCAAGGACGCTGCGAGCCCGCCCGTCCAGGAGGAGCGGGGCCCCGCGCTGCCCCTCGAAGCGGCAGGCTGCTACGCAGGCCGCTGTATCTCCGGCAAAGTGCAGTCCCAGGCCATTGCCGCTGAAGACAGAGCCCGAGACCAAAACAGCACTGCGGCCGGAGACGACGGCGGCGGGACCCGCGTTGGCGCTGAACAGGCAGCCCTGCAAAACTAATTCCAGGCAGTCCTCGGCCCGCACCCCGGCCTTGCAGTCTTCAAAGCGGCAGGCCTCGGCGGAGAAGCGCGCCGCCCTGTCCAGTTTGAAAGCGGCGCCGGAGGAGCCGGCAAAGACGGAATGCGCCGCGCGCAGTTCCCCCCGCCCGAAAAAAGCCGCGGCCGTCTCGCCCCCGGAGACTGCGCAGCGGTCGAGGGAAAGGCGATTATACCCGTAGGCCTGCAGCGCCGGCCCTTTTCCCCCGGAGAAGGAGCAGCCAGTGAAAACAGATTCGTTGCGGCCGTAAAACTGGGCGCAGGGCCCTGCGGCCGAGGAGAAGGCGCTGGACTCGAACCGGGTGCTGGTGGCGCCCTCGGCCCTTACCCCTGCGGGGTTTGCCGTAAAAGAACTGCCGACGGCGGTCAGCGAAGACCTATCAGAGCAGGAGAGGGCGCGGCCTCCGGCCCCGGAGACCGAACATCTTTCGAGGCGGACGGCGGCGCGGCCCGACACGGAAAAACCTGCGCCGCACCCGGCTGCGGTGAAGCCGTAAAACCCGGCGGCCGCGCTGCCCGAGATCTCGGCGGCGGCCCCGCGGCACCCGGCCGAGCCGCCGTGCGCCAGCAGCGTGGCGTGGCCGGAAACCAGGAAGGCGGAGCCGCCGCAGGCGGCGACGGAGCAGCCGGTGAAAGCCGCGTTCGCGCCGCCGTAGAGTTCGACGCCGCGCGCGCAGGCGTCGAGCGAGCAGGCGGCGGCCAGTCCTTCGGCCGAATCGCGGACGGAAAGGGCGCAGGAAGCTGAGCCCGACAGGCGGCAATGGCGCAGGTCTACGCGCCCGTCCCCGAGCGCGTGGACCCCGGAGAAGGCCGGCCCGCCGAAGAGTATAGGTTCCGCAGGCGTTCCCGCGGCGAGCAGGCGGCCGTAGACCAGCAGCTTGGCCCCGGCGCTCTCCAGCTCCAGTTTTTCCCCGCCGCCGCCGGCGCGCAGGACCGGGAAGAACCAGGGTTCACGGCGTTCAAAAACCAGTTGTGTGCCTGGCAGCACCGTCACGGTGACACCGGCCTCTATGGTCAGGTAGTCCGCCACGGCCATCCTGCCGCCCCAGGTCTCGTCGGAGGTTACGCGCCCGCTCCTGACCGCCGCAGCCGCCGGGGCCGGCGCGCCCCCGCGGGGCAGCGCGGGGGCGGCCAGCAGCCGCAGCAGGGCCGGGTAAAGGCGGGTCTCCCAGGCCAGGTAGAGTGAGTTAAGCTGCGGGGCGGCGAAGGCGGGCCGCAAGCGGCAGGCCAGCGAGAACAGCCCGGCGGCCGCCGCGGCCGCGGCGAAAAGGAGTTTATTGGCCGCCAGGGAATAGAGCGGCAGCAGCAGCGAGGGCCAGAGCCCCCTCGCCAGCTCATAGCGCCGGCCGCCGCGCAGCAGGGCCGCGGCCGCGCCCGCCGGCTGGTAGGAGGAAGGCGGCCAGTCGGGCAGCAGGTTGGCGTCCCCCCTGGTCAGCACGGGGCCGCCGGCGAACGACAGGTTCAGGACCACCCGGTGGAGCACATAGCCCGACGGCAGGCCTCCGGACCAGCGCACCAGCAGCGCTATGTCCCCCGCCCGCAGCGCGGCGGGCGCGCAGGGACGGGCGGCCACGGCGTCTCCCGGCTCCAGCAGGAAGCGCATAGAGTGACCGAGCACGGGATAGAGCTTTTCCAGAAAAGGCCTCAATTCTTCGCTTTAAGGCGCGCGGGACTCGTCTCAAGGTAAGGGTCCAGCTCGTCGAGGAACTCCAGAGATTTGCGGCACCACTTGTCCACGAACACCTCGCGGTTCTTCACGGCGCAGGACATGAAATGGTCGTGGCCGGAGAAGCTGGCGTGGTGGCGGTGCCAGACGAAGACGTCCTTGGCGGCCTTCAGCCGCCACCCGGCCTGGCGCAGCCGCAGACAATAGTCGAAATCCTCGAAGCACCCGGTGCCGAAGCGCTCGTCCAGCCCTCCCACGCTTTCATAGGCGGCGCGGCGCAGCATGAAGCAGAAGCCGACCAGCCGGTGCACCTCGAACGCCTCTCCGGAGAAGCGCAGCGCCATGGCGCGGGCGAAGGCCTCGAGCGAGCGCTTGTCTTTCTCGACCTTAGGGGCCAGGACCACGCGCTGCACCCCGACGGTGCGGTTGGTCAGCGGGCCGCATGCGCCCGCGGCCGGGTCGGCGTCCAGGCAGGCCGCCAGGCCCTGCAGGCCGCCGTCGTGAAAGGCCACGTCGCTGTTGACCACCGCGAGATATTCGCCCGAAGCCGCGCGCAGCCCCTGGTTGACGGCCTTGGCGAAACCGAGGTTGGAGGCGTTGCGGATCTTTACGGCGCCCTTGAGCCCGGCCAGGAACCGGCGCGTCTCCGGCCCGGAGCCGTTGTCCACCAGCACCAGTTCGTAAAGGCCGCGCGCGGTGCGCGAAAGACTTTCAAGGCAGGCCCGCAGGTCGGGCAGGGCGTTGAAGACCGGTATGACCACGCTGATCCTGTTCGTTTTAGCGCGCATGTATGTAGGTTCCCCCGGCGCGCCGCCCGGCGCGCAGTTTCAGCAGTTCTTCAGGCCGCCGCCCGTCGAGCACCGCGGCGTCCACCCCCGCGGCAAGGATGCGGGCTATCTCCCCGGCTTTGCCGGCCATGCCGCCGCTGACGTCGGCGCGCGGGGCCCGGAGACTGCGGGCCAGGCCCAGGAATTCGGCGCGGGAAAGGGCCGGCAGAACCGCGCCGCCAGCGCCCAGCAAGCCCGGCACGTCCGTTAAGAAAACCGCCAGTTCCGGGCGCAGGGCCGCGGCCAGCGCGGCGGCCAGCGCGTCGCTGGACACCACGCGGAAGCCGGCGCCCGACATGAAGATATCGCTGTTGATCACAGGCGTGAACCCGCGGCGCAGCCAGTCCTTCAGCGCCCGTGCGGCGGCCAGCCGCGGGCGGCCCCCGGCAAGGGCGAAAGCGGAGCAGCCGGGACAGCTGACCGGCTTCAGCCCCGCGACGGCAAGTTCCGAAATAAAAAGGGAATGCAGTTCCAGCAGCGCGGCCTTGATGCGCGCCACCGGGGCGGAGCCCGGGGCGATGCTGCCCGAGAGATAGCCGTAGCGGACGGCCGGGGGCTTGCCGTAGGACCCGGTACCGTGCACCAGCACCAGGGGCGCGCGCAGGCGGACGAGGGCCCGCGCCAGCCGGGCGGCCGCCGGCCGGTCGAAGGCGGGCCGGCCCCCTTTCCTGGTGATGACGCTGCCGCCGGCTTTAATGACTAGCATGTCAAATATTATAGAATTTTAACTATATGAAGGCGGCTGAAAAACCCCGGCTGTACCTGCTGCTTGCGGCCCTGGCCTTCGCGGCGGGGTTGGCCGCTCATCTGCCCTACCTTTCGGACAGCCTGCTGTGGGATGATCAGGAGTTCATAGGGCGCAACGCCTTTGCCGCCCAGTGCGCCAACCTGGGCGCCGCGCTGAACCCCGCGCAGCTGGTGAAAGTCCTGCCGGTAAGGATGAGCGCGCGGCCGGCGGTCACCGCCACCCTGATAGCCGACGCGTGCGCCGGCAGCGGCCCGCGCGGCATGAAGCTGACCAACGCGCTGCTGCACGCCTGCAATAGCGCCCTGCTCTTTTTCCTGCTGCTGCTCCTCGCCGGCTCCGCCCCCGGGGCGCTGTTCGGCGCGCTGGCTTTCGCGCTGCACCCCGCCGCGGCGGAGACCATCCACGTAATAGTTTTCCGCTCCCACCTGCTCGGCTTCTTCTTTTTTATTTCTGGACTGCTCGCGGCGCTGTTCTACGCGCGCCGCCCCTCCCTGCCCGCCGGCGCGGCCGCGGCGGCCTGCTATTTCCTCGCCGTGCTGAGCGTGGAAACGCCTATAGTACTGCCGCTGGCGGCGCTGGCCGCCATATTTTTCGATACTGGCAAGCCGGGGGTGAAGCGCGCGGCCCCGCTGCTGCTGGGGCTGCTGTTCGTGGCGGGCTTTTACCTCTGGTTCAGGGCGCCGCGCTCAGGGTACGACCTGCCGGGCTCGTCGCCGGGCGTCTCCGCCCCTTCCGCCCTGTACCCCGCCGCCCTTTTCCCCGGCGCCGCCGCGCCCCGCGGGGTCTGGAAGAACCTGGCGCCCTGGCGCGAGGTGTACGCCAGCCACGCCGTGAACCTCTACACCATGGCCGGCGTGGCCCTGAGCTACCTGCGTGAGCTGCCGCTACCCTACGCCCTGGCCTCCGACTACAGCCCGCGGGTCAGGCGCACCTTCCTCGAGGGAGCGCCCCCCCTGGCGCTCTGCCTGGCCGCGCTGGCCGGTGCGGCGGCGCTCTACGCGCGCGGCCGGGCGCCGGGGCTGGCCCTGTTGCTGATCTTTACCGCGCTGCTGCCGGCGCTGAATATCTGGCCGCTGTTCAATATAAAGGCCGACCGCTACCTCTACCTGCCGCTGGCGGGCTTTGCGCTGCTGGCGGCCTGGGCCTTCAGGAGCGTGCTGCCGCCGAGGCGCGCTTCCTTGCCGGCCGCGGCGGCCTGCCTCTGGCTGGCCTGGCTCGGCGCGGAGACCCTGCGGCGGGGGCCGGAGTTCCATGACGATCTTTCCCTCTTCACTGCCGCGGCCGCGCGCTCGCCCTCTTCCCCCCGGGCCCGGGCCAACCTTGCCTCGGCGCTGCTGAGACAAGGCGCCTGCCCCGGCTCCGTGGAGAATTACCGGCTGGCCGCCGCGCTGGACCCCGGCGACGCCAACCTGCGCCTGCGCCTCGCCTACGCGCTGGCCTGGTGCGGGAACGCGGCCGAGGTCCCCGCGCTGCTGAAGGATTACCCGCCCGACGCCGATTCCCTTTACCTCTCCGGGCTGCTGGCCCTGAAGCGGGACCCGGCACGGGCCGCCCGGCTCCTAGGGGACGCGTTGGAGGCGGCGCCCGGCCGCAGGGATTTTTTCCTCACCCTGCTGCTGACACAAAAAAAAGAACCCGCGGGGCTGAGCCCGCGGGATAAGGCCGACCTGGCCCGGCTCCGCGCTATTTTCAGAGGCGCCGGCCTACTTCTTTGAGCCGAAATTAGTGAAGCTGAACGACGAGATCTGCACCGGCTTGAAATTGAAGCTGGCGGACGGGTTGCCCATGGGCAGGCCGTCCGCCCCGGGCTTAGAGTAAGCCTGCAGCCAGGCCTCCCACTTAACGCTGAAATCCCTGCCCTCCCTGACGCGGTAGCTGTCCCAGAGCGCGGCTTCCACCGGCTTGCCGCCGCGCACCGCCTCGCAGAAGGCCTTGAACTGCACCCGCGTGTGCGGCCGGTAGAGGTAGAGCACCGTGCCGTAGGCCTGCAGGTACCAGTCCGCTATCCTGGACTCCGCCGACAGCTGGTCTATCTTCAGGTCGAAGAAGGCCGGAAAAGGGAAGCGCCGCTCGTCGGGGAAGTAGGCCAGGGCCCGGCTCCAGGGCCCCGCGCCGCCCGGGAAGGCAGACTCCTCCAGGTAGACCGCGAGGCCCTCGTTGAGCCACTGCGGCGGGTATTTGAGCTTCTCTGCGAAATAGCTTTCGAAGTAGAGGTGCGTCAGCTCGTGCGCGATGACGGCCTTGAGCTTGACTATGTCGCCGGTGTCGTAGACCACCACGGTCTTCTTGGCGACGAAGGCCAGGCCCTTGGACCAGCGCGGCGGCCGGAACTCGCCGGCCAGGTAGGAGTCCTGCGCCGAGTAGATGTAGATCTTGGTCTTCTCCTTCACCATCCACGGGGCGAACATGGCCATGTTCAGCCGCATGGAGGAATACATGCGCTCCAGTTCCAGCGAGATGGAGGCCGGGGACCAGACCGATTCGTGCAGGATCTCGAAATGCGGGGACGTCTTGGTGTGCCAGTCAACGGGCGGGGCCGCCTGGGCGGCGGCGGGCAGAAAAAACGCTAACAGGAGGGCCGGAAGCATAAGGCCTCCGCTCAGGGGGTTGGGTCCTCGTCGATGGTCACGGTGAAGACCATCGGGGTGGCCCCGCCGGTGCGGTCGTAGCGGACGCTGGTCCCGTCGAAGGTGGTCATGGTAACGCCCGAGGGAATGGAGGCCTGGTTAGGAAAATCCTGGAAATTCCACTGGGAGAACTGCTGGCCGGTGACTATCTGCGCGCGCGCCTTGGCCTCGGTGGCCCGGTAGTTGCGGGCGGCCAGCAGGTAGCGGGCCAGCACCCACTTCATCAGCATGACGGCTATCATGGACAGCATGATGGCCATGACCAGCGTCTGCAGCAGTACTGCGCCTCTCTTCCAGCGGGCTTTCATAATATTGATTATAGTCTAGCAGACAAAACCGCCGGCGGCAAGGGCGCCGCGGGGCGTCAGTTGGAGCGGTTGACGGTCACGACGCTGTCGAGCGAGAAGTCCACGTCGCGCTGTGAGGCGCCGAAGCCGCGGCCGGCCGCCGACCAGAACGAGCGCAGGGTGACCCGCACCGCGCCGACAGCGTCCACGCCGTCCACGGCGCGGCGGCTGAACATGAAGCCGGAGGGCGGGCTTACATGCCGCATCATCAGCGTTACCGTCTGTCCGCCTATGTTGGCGCCGCAGTTGGGCACCGGGTAAACCCCGTTCCAGACCGAGGCCGCAGGGTTGCCGCAGGGCGTGCCCGCCGGAAGGTCCGCGGTGTGGTGGTACAGGTTCCAGGAGCCGGCTATCAGCGGGTCGGCCCCACGGCAGTAATAATGCCAGGAGGCGGTGAGCGCGCCGTTGACGGGGTAGCAGCTGGAATTCTGGTCTACGTTAAAGGCGAAGGCCAGCACGTTGTTCTGCGTGCCGGGGGCGGGCAGGTCCAGGCGGGTCGCCTGGGTGAGGCCGGCCTGGATGGCGCGCATTGAAACCAGCACGTCGGTCTTGATGACGTTGCGCCGGTAGTTCTGGAACATGTGGCGGTTCGTGGTGGAGTAGATCGTGGCCAGCGAGGCGGCGATGTAGCTGAAGATGAAGACGGAGATGATCAGCTCTACCAGGGTGAAGGCGTTGCGTTGCTTCATAATCAATCCGTATAGTCCAGCCGGAAGGTGACCCGCTTGCAGGCCATCGGGAAATCGGGCCCGGACCCGGTGCCGAACCAGGCGCAGGAATAGCTCTGCACATCGTAATACATCGTAGCTGGCGGCACGCCGGCCGGTGAGAGCGGCGAGCCCGGCTGCTGCACCAGGGAGTTGATCCAGTGGCGGCCGTCGCGCAGCGCCCAGGCGCCGGAAGTGTCGGCCTGCCAGCGGCCGGTGCCGAGGGCCGAGGCTGGCGCGTAGAGCGGGTTGTAGGGGTCCACGCTGACGAAACTCTTGAGGACTTCCTGGGCGTGGCGCACCGCCATCGCGGCCGCGTCGCGCTTGTCGGCCCTCGCGTCGGACACGAAGCTGGACAGCACCACCGAGAACACCGCGGTGGTGGTCACCGCGGCTATCATGGTGGCCATCGTGACTTCTATCAGGCTCTGGCCCGGCCTCTTGCGCGCTTTCATAAAGTTAGAACTTGGGGCAGCTCGGCGCGCCGCCCAACTCTTCGCAGCGGCCGCTGTTGTAGAAGCGGTAGCCCCAGTTGGCGTAGGCGCCGCTGGCCCCTGCCTTGCGCTTGGTGCAGGAGACGCCTATCTCCGTGCCCGCGCTGCCGCAGCACGGCCCGCCGTTGCCGCCGTTGCAGACGTAGAAGTCGTAAGAGGACTGGTTCCAGTCCTGCTGGGCCACGTAGCCGCACGCTATCAGGCGGCAGCCGCTGTTGGCCGGGACGTTGGCGCAGGTGTAAGTGTTGCAGTTGTTGGTGACGGAGCCGCTCATGGAGGCCGCGGGCTGGTCCAGCCGGAACATCCGGTTGGCGTTGCCCAGCAGGTGCCCGAGCGCCACCGAGTCGGTGGCCTTGGAGGTTTCCACCGTCTTGTAGTAGTACGGCACGCTGACCGAGGCCAGGATGCCCATGATCAGCACGACGACCACGAGCTCTATAAGGGTGAAGCCTTCTTTCCGGGTTTTCATTTTCCCCTCCGTAAGTTTAACCGGCGCCTATCTGCGACAGCTGGAAGATGGGCATGAAGATGCTCATCACGATCACGGCCACCAGGCCGCCTACGCCCACGACCAGGATCGGGTCGATCATCGAGCTGAAGCGGCGCAGCCACTGGTCGATCTGCTCCTGGTAATACTTCGAAAGCACCACGATGATGTCAGGCAGCTTGCCCGACTCTTCGCCCATCCACATCATCTCGGTCACCATCGGCGGGAAGATGTTGGTCTTCTTGAAGGACTCCGAGATGGACCGGCCGCTGGCGATGTCGTTCTTGGCCTGCTTCAGCGCGGCCTGGAAGATCAGGTTCTTCTTGAACGCGCCCTCGAGCACCGAGACGGCGTTGAGGATGCTGACGCCCGAGCGGATCAGCGTGGCCATGGTGGTGAGCATGCGCTCGATGGCCATGGACTTGATCAGCGAGCCGACGAGCGGCATGTTGAACTGGATATGGTTCCAGGTCAGGCGGCCGGGCGGCGTGGCGATGTAGGCCTTGAAGCCGAACGCGCTGCCGATGCCGACCACGAGGATGAGCACCAGGTACTTGGTCACGACGTAGGAAATATTGACGATCACCTGCGTGATGAAAGGCAGCTGCAGGTTGAAGTCCTTGAAGATGCCGGCGAAGACCGGGACGATGTAGACGATGAAGTAGATCAGCACGCCGACCGACATGGTCATCAGCACGGCCGGGTAGGAGATGGCCGTGATGATCTTGGACTTCACGTTCTCCTGCGACTCGCTGTAGGCCGTGATCTGGCGCAGCACGGCGGGCAGCTGACCTGACACCTCGCCGGCCTGCACCAGGGAGATCCAGATCTCGTCGAAAACCTTGGGATGCTTCTCCAGCGCCTTGTGGAAAGCGCCGCCGGCGGATACTTCCTTGGTGACGGTGGAGAGCACGGCGCCGAGGTTCTTGTTCTCGGCGTGCTCGGAGAGCAGCGACAGCGCGCGCACCAGCGGGATGCCGCCGCCTATCAGCGTGGCCATCTGCTCGCCGAAGAACACCATCTCGCGGCCGGAGATGCTGCCCCCGCTGAGCTTCTTGATGCTCATGATGCCCTTGGACTTGGTGTCCTCGGACTGGATGGAAAGGATGAAGAGGCCCTTGGTCTGCAGCGCCTGTACCGCGCCGTCCTCGTCGTCGGCGTCCAGGGCCCCGGTGGTCACCGTGCCCTGCGCGTCCTGGACCGTATAAATAAATCTTCCCATATATATCTTATAGTCTAACAGATGAACCCGCTAACTTCAAGGTCTTAATGCTCCGTCATCGTTATCGACATCATGTCCTCCGCGGACGTGACGCCGGCCAGCACCTTGCGCCAGCCGCTGGCGCGCAGGTCCCACGCGCCGCTTTTGGCCACGGCCTCGCGCATCAGGTGGTTCTCGGCGCCCTTGACGATAATGCGCTTTATCTCCTCGGTTATGAAGAACACCTCGTAGATGGCCTTGCGGCCCTTGTAGCCCATGTTGACGCACTTGGGGCAGCCGCGCGGCTTGTAGAAGGTCAGCTTGGTCAGGTCCGGCAGCGGGTTCAGGTAGGACTGCCTGGCGAACAGGTCCAGCTCCTCCTGCGAGGGCCTGTAGGGCACCTTGCATTCCGGGCACAGCACGCGCACCAGGCGCTGCGCGGCCACCAGCAGCAGGGTGCTCGCGAGCAGGTACGCCTCGATGTCCATGTCGATGAGGCGCGGGATGGCCTCCAGCGCGGTGTTGGTGTGCAGCGTCGACAGCACGAGGTGGCCGGTCATGGCGGCCTTCAGACAGGCCTCGGCGGTCTCGTTGTCGCGGGTTTCGCCGACCAGAATGACGTCGGGGTCCTGGCGGAGGAAGGAGCGCAGGCCCGCGGCGAAAGTGAGGCCGATCTGCGGCCGGATCTGCACCTGGCTGATGCCCTCCATCTTGACTTCGACGGGGTCCTCCAGCGTCATGATATTGATCTCGGGCGACTTGATGGTGTTGAGCACGGCGTTGAGCGTGGTCGTTTTGCCGGAGCCGGTGGGGCCCGTCAGCAGGATCAGGCCGTGCGGCGCGGTGGCGGCCTTGAGGAAGTCCTCCTTCTGGCGCACTTCGAAGCCGATCTTGTCGACGTTGAATTCCACCGCGCCCTTGTCGAGCAGACGCATGACCAGCTTTTCGCCGAAGACGGTGGGGCAGATCGAGACGCGGGTCTCGATATTGCGGTTCTGGAACTTGATGGTGAAACTGCCGTCCTGCGGCAGGCGGCGCTCGGAGATGTCGAGCTTGGCCAGGATCTTGACGCGGGAGATGATGGCGTCGAACAACTCGCTCTGCGGAGCGCTGCGCTCGTAGAGGGAGCCGTCGATGCGGAAGCGCAAGGCCACCTTCTCGTCGTATTTTTCCAGGTGGATGTCGCTGCAGCGCTCGGAGATCGCCTGCTTGATGACGGCGTTGACCAGCTTGATGCTCTGCGCGCCCTTGCTCTCGCCGATGATGACCTTGTCCAGGTCCAGCTTGCCGTCGGAGGTGACCACGTCGGTCTCGGAGGCCTCGCCCCCCTCTCCGGCCTTGTCCAGCACTTTGTCGATAAGGCTGCCGCCCTGCGCGGAATAGAAGCCGTCTATGACCTTCAGGATCTGCGCCTTGGTAGAGATGAACGGCGTGATCTCCATGCCCGACACCAGCTTGATGTTGTCGATCATGATGATGTTCGTCGGGTCGGTCAGCGCGGTGGCCAGCGTGTTGTTCTCGATGAACAGCGGCACCACGGCGTTGTCGCGCGCGAACTTCTCGGGGATGAGCTTCTCCAGGCCCTGGCCCTTCTCGGGGTTCAGGATCTGGTTCTCCTTGGAGGCGTAGATGATGCCCAGCTGCTTGGCCAGGGCCTGGGCCACCTGCTCCTCGGTGGCGTAGCGCAGCTTGACCAGGGCCTCGCCGATCAGGCCGCCCTGCTGCTGCTGGAATTTCAGTCCCTTCTGCAGCTGCTCTTCCGTGATCCATTTCGCCTGGACCATGATCTCGCCGAGGAGTTTATGTGCCATAGATATTACGTGCCGCCTTTCCTTCTGCCCTTCAAGGGCGAAGGATAAAGGGCTTTGGACCCCGCGGTCCGCCCTTTATCCCGTAGCCCGCCTGACCGCGCCAAGCGGTTAGTCCACCAGTATCGTCGGCGTGAGGAAGATGACCAGGTCGGTGTTGGTGCGCCTGGAGCTCACGCTGGTAAAAAGCCAGCCGATTATCGGTATGTAGCCCAGCAGCGGGACCTTGCGGATGGTCTTGGTCTCGGTAGAGGCCAGCATGCCGCCGATGACCACGGTCTGGCCGTTCTTGACGCGCACCATCGTGGAGGCGCCGCGGCTGACCGGGTCGTAGACCGTCTGCCCCTGCACCGTGATGGCCGAGGCCACCGCGTCGGAGTAGGCGGGCTGCACTATCATAGTGATGTAGCCTTCCTTGTTCACCTGCGGGGTGACCTTCAGGATCAGGCCGATGCGGCGGCGCTCCACGCCGCTGGAGGAAGAGCCGGCCGACCCGCCCGCCGAGGAGACGGTGCTGGTCGTGCCCATGGCCGCGTCCTTGGAGATGGTGATCAGCGCCGTCTTGTTGTTCATCGCCACGATCTTGGGCTTGCCCAGGTAGCGGCCTTCGCCCTTGGAGATCAGCGCGCGGAAGATGGCCTGCAGCTGCGCCAGGCTGAAGACGCCGTAGTAGACGCCCTTGGAGCTCTGCTGGCCCGTGGAGAAGATTGGGTCCACCGAGCCGGCGCTGCCGCCGCTGCCGGATTCGCCGGCGATGTCGCTGGTCTTCGGGAAGAATTTTTTCCATTCGTCGCCGGAGAAGAAGCCGGGGCGCAGGCCGTAGTCGGTCAGGCGCGAGGGGCCGGCGAAATAGGCCATCTCGCCGCGCGAGCCGCCCCATTCGATGCCGAGCTCGTTCATGCGGTCGGTGTTGATCTCGACGATCTGCGCCTCGATGAGGATCTGCGGCGCCTTCTTGTCCAGCTCGGCGATGATCTGCTCGACCTGCGGGAAGACTTCCGGCACGTCGGTGATGATCAGCGTGTTGGTGCGGGGGTCGGTGGCCAACTTGCCGTTCTTCTTGGAGAGCACGCTGCGCACGATATTGATGATGGAGATCGCGCTCTCCTTCTCGCCGCCCTTCTCTTCGCCGCCGCCCTGCTGCTGGCCGCCCTGCTGGTTGGAGGAGACGTCCTGGGAGGTGATGGAAGCGATCTCCTCGCCCACGGAGGTGATCGGGATCAGCGGGATGTAGTTGAGCGTGTAGATCTTGGTGATCAGGTTGGGCATGTCCGCGGAACGGCGCTGCACCACGTAGGTATTGCTCTTGCCGATGCGCTGGTAGGTGAGGCCCTTGACGCGCAGCAGCAGTTCCAGCGCTTCGCGCACGGTGGTCTTGCGCAGGAACACGGTGATGGTCTTGGTCTCGAGGCCTTCCGTGATGATGAAGTTGACCTTGGACTGCGCGGATACCACGTCCAGGAAGGTGGAGAGCGGGGCGCCCTTGAGACGGATGGGGCCGATCTTGCGGTCGAGGGGCGAGACGGATTCCACCTCCTCGTACATCGGGGCGTCCTTGGGGGCGCCGCCGATCTGGACCGAGTCGATGGGAGAGCCGGGGACCTGGCCCTGCGGCATCACCGAAGGCGGCGCGGAATCCGCCGGGCCGCTGTCGAGGATGGGGCCGCCCTCGTCGCCGCCCGGGCCCTGCAGGTCCTGGGCGAAGTCTTTATCCCCCGCGGGAGCGTCCTGGGCGTAGAGCCCGGCGACCGGGAAGAGGACCGGCTCCAGAGCCAGAGCCAGCGCGAGTAAAACTTTAAGAGTCTTCATAATACGCCTCCGTCCTTCTTGCTTACCTATTATATGTTAACCTGAGGTCCCTGTAACAGCGGCTATCTCATAACTTTCTTGAATTTTTTGCCTTTGCACGAACCGGTTACGCATTCGGCTATCACATAGTCCACCCCGACCTTGAGGATCTTCACTCCGCGCACCGTCTGGCCGGCGTAATACATGTCGTTGTTGATCAGCGCGGCGTTGCCGACGATGCCTTGCAGGGTTATCCTGGTCTCGGGGCCGGGCTCTTTGGGTTTGTTCCGCTCGGCGTAGCGCTGCAGGCGCTCGGCCTCCTCGCGCTGCATCTGCTCATCCTTGATCCTGCGGTAATCGGCCGGGGAGAAAGTCGGGTCCCGCTCGCTTTTGGGGGTGTACCAGGAGCGCGGCTTGGGGATGGTAGAGACCTCCACGCCCTGCTCGGCGCCGGTGGAAACCTCCGGCTGCTGGACGGCGGGCTCGGGCGCGTTGGCGGAAGCGGAAGGGGCCTGTTCGGCCGGGGCGGCGGCCTGCGGCGCAGCGGGAGGCTGCGCGGCGGGGGCCTGCTGTACCGGGGCGGCGGCGGGCTGGGCCGGCGCCGCAGCCTGGGCCGGCGCCGCCTGCGGCTGCGCGGCCGGCGCGGCGGCGGGGCGCTGTGCGGCGTCCTGAGACGTCGGGAAAACGTTCGCCACCGGCCCGGTGGAGGTGGTTTCCGCGGCGGCCTTCTCCTTGCCCTGCATCACCCAGTTGTAGAACAGGAAGGACGGGACCGCGACCAGGGCGATCAGGAGCAGCCAGAGCAGGATGGAGGAAAAGCTTTTCATATCAGCCCCCCCCGCCCTGCTTCGGGAAAACGGTGGACAGGATGAAGCTGACCTTCACGTTGCCGGGGCTGTTCTCGTCGCGGGTGACCGACATCTCGGTGATGCGCAGGAAGATCGGGGAGTTCTCTATCTCGGCCAGCCAGCGGCCGAAGACATGGTAGGTGGTGGTGGTGGAAATTTCGCGGGACACGACCAGGTAGCCGCCCACTTCGCTCTCGCGCTGGGCGCTCTGCGAGTCCACCGAGACGCCCGCTTTCTTGGCGGTGCTGCTGATCACGTAGCTCAGCCACTCGTCCTTGTCCTTCACCAGCGGCAGCTTGCGCTGCAGCAGGGCCATGCGCTGCTTGGCCGTCTCGTACTGCTCCGCGTACTGAGAGACCACCGTCATGTTGACCACTTCGCCGCGGGCGCGGCTGAGGCGCCCGCCGGCCGGGCCGTAAAAGCCGAAATAGAGGACCAGCAGCACCGGGGCGGCGAAGATAACGGGCTTCTTGAAAGGCGCGAAGCCTTTTTCCCCGTAGATGATGAGGATATCGTCCCACATGCTCCTGAAGTAGGAGAGGGCTTTGTCGGGGATTGATCCTAGCTGGGGCGCCATAGCTTATTTCCTCTTGAACCTGCACATCACCGCGAAGCCGCTGGTCTTCTGCGCGCCGGGGCCGGCGGCCACTCCGGAGCGGCCCCCTTCCTCGGTAGTGCTGTCTATCCCGCCGAAGGGCGCGCTGTACACTTTAAATTCCTCCGCCGCCTTGAGCGACTTGGTAAAGGCGTCTACCAGGCGGCCTTTCAGGTCGCCGCGCAGGAAAGTCTCGCCGCCGATGCGCATGGTTTTTTCCCCGGTCTGCATCTCGGACAGCGCGAACGGGTTGGAATAAGTCAGGTTGGTGACCCACAGGTCCGGGGGTATGCGGTCCGCGACGGCGGCCAGCTTGGGGGCCACCGGGTCGAGGTCGCTGACAAGGCCCTCCAGCACCATCGAGTTGGTGCCCATGGTCTCTATGCGGGTGCGTATGGTGTCGGCCTCCAGGCCCTCCAGCTCCGGCACGTTGACCACTTTGGCCTTGAGCGAGGAGATCTTGGAGGAGAGCATCATCGTGCGGCCCTCGGCCAGCAGCCAGAGGGCGAGGATGAGCCCGCCCAGCAGGAAAGAGATGTTCCAGACGTAGCTCTGCACCTTCTTCTCCAGATCGGCGGCGGTGCTGACCCCGGAGATGTCGGGCAGGGAAGGGCCGGAGGTGCGGCCGCGCAGGGCCGCGGCGGTGGCCAGCAGCGAGGCGGCGTCGTTGTCCTTGAGCCCGCAGGCCTTGGAGGCTTCCCAGGCCTGCACGGCTACCGGGGCGGCCTCTTTCTCGGCTACCGGCTTCCAGCCGTCGACGCCGTCGCCGCTGATCATGATGGCTTTGTAATCCTTGCCGCCCACGTAGCGGTCCACGAACTGCACGCCGCCCTTGATATCCAGGCGCTTGCGCTCGCCCATCGACCCGCCCGAGTCGGTCTCGGTCTCGCGGTAGAGCACCGGGTAGCCGTTGTGCGAGAAGATCATGAAGGTCGAGTTCTCGCTGAAATGGATATAGCCCTTGGAGTCGTGGTCCTTGGGGTCCAGGAAGCCGAGCACGCGCTCGAAGGAGATGGGCGTGACCTCCAGTGCCGCCAGCGTAAGGCCGCAGCTCTTGAGGGTTTCGGTCAGGAACTCCACGCTCTTGCGCTGGGTAATGCCGAAGAGGACGCCGAGCTTCTTGCCGCCGTCCGCCGGCACCGCGCTGAAATCATAGACCACTTCGTCAAAGGAGACCGGGATATATTTCTTGGACTCGAGCGGGATGGACTTGCTCCAGAAGCGCCGGTCCACCGCGGGCATGACGAAATAGCGGATGATAGAGAACTGCTGGGACAGCGTCACCACGACGGTGGAGGAATCCCAGCTGACCTTCTTGACCGCCTGCCGGAAAGGGGCGAGCCAGGAGGCCTTCTCGTTGAAGAAGTCGTTGTTCAGGGACAGGGGCCTGAGCATCCCCTCCTTCACCGGGAACTCGGTGGGGAATTTGACCAGGTGCTCGGTCTCCGGCCTGGAGTCCTTGCCCAGTTTGACCTGGGAGATGCAGATCTCCTTAGGGGAGATATAGATGCCCAGGTGTTTAGGTCCCGCTGCTTTTGCCATAAATTTAATCGCCGGCCCTATTCTTTGCCGGTCAGTTTGATCTCTACCATCGCCTTGGTGGCCTCGCTGACCTTGGAACTCATGTCCATGCGCGCCTTGTCTATCTTGTATTTCTCGGACAGCCGCGCCGCCACCATGTTCACGCGGTTCTCGGCCAGGGTGTCCGCGTTCGGCTCGCCCGAATAGGCGTAGCCGGTAAGCTGTATGTTGGCCATGGGGTAGTAGCCCATGGTTTCCGCCACCTGCGCCAGGCGCTTCTCGCTGCTGCTGGTGAGCGCGTTGGCCTCCGTGAAAAAGACTTTGTAGCTGAACTGGCCGGACAACTCACCTGGCGGGGCAGATTCGCCCGCCGCGGGAGCGGCGTCGCCGGCGGAGGAGGTCTCGCCGCCTTCGGCTGGCGGGGCTTCCTCTTCGGGCGCCGGCTTCTTGACGGGGCGGGCCTTCTTCTTAGAGGGCGCCTTCTTCAGGGTCTTGCCCTTTTTCCCGGCGCCCTTCAGCAGCTTGCCGGATACGCCGCCCTTCACGCCCTTGGCGTTCAGCGAGCGGGTCTTAACTCCGGATTTCGTCACCTTCTCGGCCGCAGGCTTCTGGGTTTTCTTGGCCAGCAGCGCCTTCTCTTCTTCCGGAGTGGGGCGGATGGCCAGCAGGCGGCTCAGGGAGGTTTCCCGCCCCTCCACGTCCGTGGCGGTAACGGTGAACATATACTTGCCGGACGGATAAGGGGCGCCGAAAAATTTCTTGCGGCCGTTCCAGAAGCTCTGGTTGAACTGCGGGCCGGAGCCGGACATCTCCTGGAGCAGCAGGCGGCTGCCGTCCTTCTGCACCTCGAAGATCTGGAACTTCCAGCTAGGCTGGCCGATAGGCGACTCGAAAGCGGAGAACTCGACTATGGCCCCCTCATTGTTGTGCACCGCTATCGCCGTCGGGTAGATGCCCAGCGAGACCTTGGGGCCCTTGGTCTGCAGGTCCTCCAGGTCTTTCAGGCGCGGCTGCTTATCATAGTCAAAGAGAATTATAATACCGCTTATATTAGTAAGTTCCTTAGGAAAGCGGATGTCGGTGCCGGTCAGGTTGACCTCCAGGCGGGACTTGGAGACGCCGCGGGATTCGAAATAGGAGTTGAGGGCGATGGCCCTGCGGATGCTCTTTATCTTCACGTCGCCTTCCGCGGAGCCCTCCGGCAGCAGCAGCGCGTTGCCCTTGCCCAGCGTGAACAGCAGGCCCGAGAGCAGGCCCAGCATCTTATCGGTGCCGGGGCGGAAGGTGGTCTCCGCTGCGAAGAAATAGTTGGCGTCCAGCGTCAGGGCCTTCGGCAGGCCTTCGGCGCCCATGTAAACCTTAACGGCGTCGGAGCGGCCCAGTTCCAGCAGGATGTCGCGCCGCATCTGGGCTATCTTGGAGGTGATCTTGTCGTTGACGCGTTCGCGCTGCGCCTCGGCGTCGTCGCGGGCGGCCAGGTCGGCCTCCTCCTCCTCCTGGGTCTCCTTCAGCCTGACGCCCAACGGCACGGCCTGGCGGCCAGAAGGGGTCGTCTTGGGCTGGGACACCTCGGTAAGGGTGGTGGGCTCCGCGCCGCGGTCCTTCACCGTGTTCACGCCGGTGTTCATGCGCAGCGTGATCTTGGTAATATACTCGTTGGCCAGCGCCTTCTCGGACGGGCTGCCTTTCACCAGGATGTCCATGAAGCGGTCCATGGCCTCGGTGTCTTCCCCCTCGTGGTAAAGCCGTATAGCCTGCTCCATGGAGCGGCTGACGCCGGATTTCGCGGCCTGCGCGGAAAGGGAGGGCGCTAAAGGGCCGGCCGCGGCGGCGAACAGCGTCAGCGCCGCTGGCAGCAAAAATTTAAAATAGTTCTTCGTTTTCATGATACGGCTCTCTGCGCTTTAAAGCTGTCCGGTATATTTAACCTTTTCCTGTTTACCTAATTATTACAGGATTGTTACAAAACTATGTTTGTGCCGCTTCAAGCGCTATGCGCATCAGGCGGCCAAAACTATGTTTGTGCCGCTTCAAGCGCTATGCGCAAGGCGGCCGCTACTTCAGGGCCTGCAGGCGCTGCGCTACGGCGGCGTTGCCCGGCTCCACATCTAGAAAACGGCGCCACTCTTCGCGCGCCAGCGCGGTCTCCCCCTCTTTCTCGTAAATGACCGCCAGGCCGTAGCGGGCCTGGTTATCTGCGTAATTCTGCCGGACCAAGGCCGCCAGTTCGGCCTTCGCCTCCGGCAGGCGGCCGGCCTTGAAATAGAGTTTGGCGCGCAGCAGGCGCGCCTTGGGGGAGGCCGGCGCCAGCGCCAGCAGCGCGTCCGCGGCCTTCAGGTCGGCAGGCGCCGCGGCGGGCCCGGCCATGACCCGCTCGAGGCGCAGGTACTCCGACAGCCAGCGCAGCTGCGGGTCGTCCCGCAGGCCCAGCTGCCGCGAGACGCCGGCCAGGTTCTGCTGCAGCATCGCGTTACCGGGGTCGGCGCGCACGCCGCCGCCGTAGGCGCGGTGCGCCTCCTCCGGCTTCTTCAGCAGCGTATAAAAATAACCAAGGGTGTTCCACATGTTAGGGTCGTCGGGGAAGATCCTGACGGCCTCCTCGAAGTCGGCGGCCGCCCGGCCCGCCACCGCGGCCCGGTCCGGCGCGGAGAAATAGATCTCGGCCAGCGCCTGCCAGGTGGTAGGGTTCAACGGGTTGATCACCGAAGAAACCCGCAATAGCCGCAGCGCCTCTTCCGTCCGCCCGAGCCGCTTGAGCACTATCGCGAGGTTGAAATAGATCTCGTCGTAGCCGGCGTTGGAACGCAGCGCCTCTCCGTAAGCCCACGCGCCCTTCTCCAGGTCGCCGGAGCGCACATAGGCGTTGCCGTACTCGTAGTTGCTGTTCACCTCCCGCGGATGGGCCTCCCAGGCGGCGCGCAACTCGCGCACGGCCGCGGGCAGAGCGCCCGCGCGCATGGCCCGGAAGCCGGTGAAATAGTGGTATTCGCGCATGAACTGGCGCTGCCAGGACCAGATCCCGGCGGCGCAGCCGAAGACGAGCAGCCAGGCCAGGGCGGCGGAGACGCGAGGCCGGCGCCACGGTACCGGCGTCGACGGCCCCGCCGCTTTTAGCGCCAGCGAACCGGCGACCCACCAGAACGCGAGGCCGGGCACGGCGAAATGAAGCGAGACGTTCAGCAGGTTGTCGGCCAGCGCGCCGGCCAGGCCCGCGGCCAGCGGCACGGCCCCGTAGCCGGCCTCGGGGCCGGCCGCGCGGTAGAAGCGCCAGAAGCCGTAGAACAGCGCGGCCAGGAACCAGAGGTAGACGCCCAGCCCGACGAGCCCGGCCTGGGACCACTGCTCCAGCACCTCGTTATGCGCGTTGTTGGCGTGGGTGCGCATGGGCCGCATAACCGGGAAATTGGCTATCAGCCTGCCCTGGTAAAACGGGTAGAACAGTTCAAACTGGCCCCAGCCCTTGCCCAGCAGCGGATTTTCCAGCCCCATCTGCCAGGCGCTGGTCCAGATCAGCAGGCGCTGGTGGAAGGATTGGTAGACGCGGCCTTCGTCGCCGGCCAGGCTGACAGAGGCGCCCGAGCCGATGCCGCTGGCGGCCTCGGCAACGCGGTCCGCCAGGCCGGAGCTGAACGGCTTCAGGGAATCCGACGGCCACAAGGCCAGCACCAGCAGCGCCGCGGCGAAGAACGGGTAGAGGAATTTTTTATTCGCCTTGAGCTGGGCGCGGTGAGAGGTGAAGGCGAACAGGAAGGCGAAGCCGACGGCCAGGCCTATCCACGACGAGCGCGTCAGGCTGCACATCAGCATGCCGAGGTAGGACAGCAGCACCAGCCCGTAAAAAGCGCGCTGCGTGCCCGACCTGGCCTTCATCAGCAGCGAGGCGGCCAGCGGCGCGAGTATTACCAGGTAGGTGGAAACGAAGTTCGGGTTGCCGAAGGTGGAGACCGAGCGGTTGCCGTAGGCGCCCAGCAGCTTGGCCCAAACCAATTCGACGTGGAAATACTGCAGGATGCCGTAGAGCGCCGCCACCGCGCCGGAGGCCAGCGCGAGGTGCAGGATATCCTCCTGGCGGACCCGGCGGATGAGCAGGTAGACGGCCGTGAAGCCGGTGACCCAGACCAGGAAGCCGTACGGGTCGAAGAGCCGGTCGAACAGCCCGTCGCCGGCCGGGGACATCCGAAGCGCGGGGAACAGGAACCAGAGCGAGCCCCAGCCCAGGATGAAAAGCAGCCATTTGCCGGCGGGCACTTCGTCGTCGGCCCCGCCATAGGGCACGCTCATAGCCAGGTAAAAAGCGCCCAGGCAGTTGATCAGGAAAAAGAGCAGCGCCTTAAGCCCCTCTGAGGCCATGGCCGGCCGGAAGAACGGCGCGTGGCCGAACCAGGCCCAGGCGAAGGAGAGCAGGTAGACCAGCCCCAGCGCGGCCAGCGGGCGGGTCAGCGGGGTGGCGGGCAGCAGCCAGGCCCCGCGCCTGGCGGACTGCCACAGGAACAGGCCGGCCGCGGCCAGCAGGCCGGAGTTCAGCAGCGAGATCTGCAGGTAATACGGGTTGCGGGTGAGCCCCGTAAAGAACAGCAGCGGCGACACGAAAAAAACCGCCGCCAGCAGCAAGGCCAGCGGGGCGCGCGGCACCGGGAGGTTGTTTTCCGTGTCAGCCATTTAGCGCGTTTCTATCCCCGTCACCGTCACCAGGGAGGCTTTTTCCTTTTCGGCCGCCTTCGCCAGCTCCGGGAACCTGGAGTATACCACCTGCAGGTTGCGGCGCGCCTGCTCGTAATTCGGGTCTTTCTCCAGGGCCAGCCGGTAATTCCTGGCGGCCTCGGGGAACTTGTTCAGTGCGTACTGTACGTTGGCCAGCAGCGTATAGCCTTCGGGGCTGCCGTGGTTGTGGTCCTTCTTGTAGCACTTCCACGCCTCGACGTTGTTCTTGTACTCCCGCTCGGCGGATTTCAGGTCGTTGCGCATGATATAGACCTGCGCCTTGCGGTAATAGTTCGGCTGGTAGACCGGGTCCAGGTTCTCGTAGAGATTGTAGCGGGCCAGCGCCATGTCGAGGTACTCCTGCGCCTCTTTCTGCTTGCCCTGCCGCGCCAGGTGGTCGTGCATTTTCATGTAGAGCGTGCCCACCTGGTGGTGCATCTGCACGTAGTTGGGCGCTATCGAGCGCACGTACTCGTAGGCCTCCATGGCCCGCTCGAAGTCGTCCCGGGGCTGGTTATTGGTATCCCCCCACTCCGGCCGGTACGCCCGCTCCATGTTGAAGCGGTCGTTGAAGACGTTGCCGGTGAAGTAGTACGGCATGATGAAGAACTGGTTGAGCTTGTTGACCCGCTTGTAATAGCCGATCGCGTCCTCCCACTTGCCCTGCTTGGAGAAGAAGATGGCCATGTTGTGGTAGACGTCGCCCTTGAACCAGCCCCAAAAGTAATAAATAGGGAACAGTGTCAGCAGGACCACCACCGGCACCGCGGCCGAGACGCCCTTCAGCATCACGCCGCAGAAGGAATAGACGGCGTAGCCGACGCACAGCAGCATCAGCGCCCAGGAGATGTGCCACTGCAGGATCTCGCCCCCGGCGATGTAGTTGCGCAGCGGGCCCTGCAGGCCGGCGAACTCGCTGAGCACCAGCCAGGCGGCGTAGAGCACGCCCGCCACGCCGGCCGCGCGGGCCACCCAGACCAGCATGGGGTAGAAGCCGTCCTTGCCGGCCGGGTTGGCGGCCTCGTCCTTGGCTTCCTGGGACTCCTCTTTATAGTGCAGTTCCCAGAGCGCGTGGCCGCGCGCCAGGACGATTATGACGCCCGGCAGCAGGCCCAGGTAGACGCCGGAAGAAACGAAGCGCATGCTGACGTCGGTGAAGTTATGCGCCAGCATGCCCAGCAGCGCGGTCAGGTAGCCCAACAGGTCGTAGGCCACCGGCGGCGGCCGCGCCCCTTTCAGGTTGGCCGTCAGCGAGCCCAGCGCGCGCAGGCCCACCGTGGTCACGAAGAAGATTATCCACAGGTACAGCCCGAAGCCTATCAGGCCGTTGTCCATCCACTGCTCCAGGTGCTCGTCCTCGGCGTGATCGGTCTCGGTGTTGTGCTTGCCCTCTATGTGGAAGATCTCCGGGCGGCGGAAAGCGGGGTAGATGACCTTGAAGCTGCCTACCCCGACGCCTACCAGGGGGTGGGTCTCGATCATCTCCCAGGTGGACAGCCACGTGTTTATGCGGAAACTATAGGAGAGCGGGTTGCCCAGGAGATAGATGATGAGGAAGGCCGCGGCCGGGATGATGGACGCCAGGGCCACGAACGCGCTTTTGCTGATCCTCAACTTCTCCCGCAGAAAGAAGTAGCCATAGAACACCGAGAACAGGAAGGCCGAGATGCCGAAACCGAGGAAGGCGCCTTTGGTCTCGGTGGCGTAGAGGCAGAGCAGGTTCATGCCGATGAGCGGCAGCAGGAACACTGACTTGCGCTTCATCCACTGGGTGACTATGATCGGCAGGATCAGCACCAGGAAGTTGCCGAAGAAGTTGGGATTGCCGTAGGTGGAGAACACGCGCGGCCCGAAGGCCCAGCGCCAGACGAACGGGTCCAGCCCGGGACCGGCGTCCTTGGGCGGGAAGAAGCGGGTATCGAGGAACTGCACCACGCCGTAGCCGATGGCTATGTAGGCGGTGATCAGCAGCACCTTGGTCAGGCGGTCGACGGCGCTGGCGGTGAACTCGCGGATGATTATCAGCGTGACCGACATGTACAGCAGGTAGCGCACGAAGTCGTCCACGCTGGGCCCCCTGTAGGGCGCGCTGAGGAACGAAACTATCACGTAGACCAGGTAGGCGAAGAAAGGCGCCAGGAAGACGAAGTCCTCGCGGCGGAAGGCGCGGCGGCCCTCCAGGACCAGCAGCGAGGCCCACAGGCCCAGCAGGCCGAAGCCGCCCATCTGCAGCAGGGTGATCTTGACCTGGGCGGAATCGTAGGTGCGCAGGTAGAAGGTGTCGGAGATCAGGAGGTAGAGCACCGGCAGCCACCACCAGATGGCCTTGCGGGCGAAACTTACCCCCGGGGCGAAACTAATATCGTCGAACTCTGAAGCCGGCAGGTTGGTTTTTTTGGACATGATTTACTAAAGAACGTCGGAAGGTAAGAAGAACTGCGGAAAGACCGCGCCCACCCCTGTAGAAAAATTTAAGCCGAGGATGGGACTTGAACCCACAACCTATCGCTTACGAAGCGAGCGCTCTACCAATTGAGCTACCTCGGCAACCGGATAATAATTATATATAAATCTTAAGGCAAGTCAAAACTTTCCCCTCAAAAAGGGTCCCGGGGGACGCTGATGATTTGGTGACTATTTGCCGAAACAACGGCAATTTAGGAATACGGTCTTCAGCACGAAGACGCACAATTGGCTACTTTAACTCGGATACGCTCCAGTCGACTCCAACAAGTATTGCACTTCATCGTATAAACCTTGAAATTGGTAAACATTCTTTTCCTTCGCCCAAGATATCCCGAAAACAGAAGAGGCCGTACGCTTAATACGCGCCCACGTTCTTCCATAACCCGATCGTGGATCTTTATGCGGGACAAGGACCTCTGCGCTTAAAATGATCCGTATCGCTTTCTCATTCGCATCCTTGTCCTGCCCGATACTTCCAAAATGCAAAAAGCCTATGCCCGCCCCGTAAGGTATTGCCAGGAGATCCTCTTCATTGTATTTCCCATTTTCATCTTTCCACCGCACGCTGCGTGCATGGATTTTATTGATCTCGCATTTTTGTATTTGTTGTGCACCAACTGATACGGCATATTTGGAAGGGAACCCAGGAGCCATTCCCACATACGCACTCAAAATTATTTTCTTAGAGGACTTAAAGGTATATACGCAAAAAACAGATGTATCAGATTTTTCCACCGCAACGCCCCTCGGCAAAAGAACCACAGTGTCCGTATTATCGAACTTATACTGCACCCCGTCGTTAGCGGATACCTTCAATATCCCTATAAAGAGGAAGATGACAAGAACTAATTTCACTTGCGCCATATAGCCGTTAAATTCGTCCCCTACGCCATTAATCGCACCACAGTTGCTCCCTTGATTCGCAGCCGGCAAAGTCACATTTCGGGTAGGTTATACTGAGAAGTTTCCGCCTGTTCAGTTGATATACGACGATAATGTTCCTATCCGCATCAGACTTTACAGCCTTCACCAACACATATTTAAAAACAAGAAGGTTCTCTGGGATCACCCACCCGGACTGATGGTGGTCCTTAATATCAGGACTGCCCAGGGTTACTAATACCTGATCGATTTTGGTTGAACAATCCATCGCTTTTGCGGCCTTGTATATTTCAGCTATGGCACGCCTATCTCTCCCCCGCGGCCCGCTACTCCCTTGCCGCGATTGCTCTGAAATGGCTATCGTCGCGGCAAAATTTACAGCGGACCGATTGCGATAAAACACGGAAGCGTGGTAAAACAGAATTGCAACCAGTATCAAGGCTATGTATTTGCGCATATAGGACCAGGGGACGCTGATGATTTAATGACTATTTGCCGCCACCAGCGACAATCAGGAATATAGTCATCAGCGTCCCCCCGGTGTATCAGGCCAGGATGGTCAGGGTTTCGGAGATGCCTTTGCGGATCTCGAACCAGAAGTCCAGGGCGGCGCCGCGCTTGTCGGCGTCGAAGGCCTTTATCCACTTGTCCAGCGCCGGGTTCTTGTCCCCCTCCGTGTCGCGCTTGCGCTTGAGGAAACCCAGCAGGTAATCCATATTGCGCTCGGATTCCCAGAACACGGCCACGTTGCGGCTGTTTATGCGGCCTGCCGTGGCCTTGATCACGTCCAGGAACCGGGCGGAATCGCCCCACAGCTTCTCTATTATCTCCGGGGCCATCTCCTCGGCCCAGCCCCGGTGGAAGCGGCAGATGCCCAGGTCGTCTATCACCAGCTCCTGTATCATGCGGTTGGCGTTCAGGCGGCCCAGCTCGCGCGGCTCCACGAAGTCGAAGCCGTAGTACATATAATACTTGCCCATGATGGCCATCGGGCTCAGCGCCCCGGCGTTCCAGTATTGGTTGGGCACCATCCAGCCGTTGCGGGCGTTGGCCAGGCAGACAAAGCGCTTGCCTATCTCGGGGCTCTTCTCGCGCGACAGCCGGCGGGCCAGCTTGCGCGCGCCCAGCCCCAGGTCCAGCACGCCGCGGCGCTCCAGGATGGACTTTATAAGCTCCAGGCCCAGGTCCGCGTTGTGCGCGGAATCGGCCACCACGTCGAACTTGTCCGCGTCCCAGCGCGGCAGCGTGCTGACGCCGAGGTCTTCGGGCTTGAGCAGCCCGTCGTGCAGGCATTCCATCAGCCAGGCCAGCACGCCGCCCACAGAGATGGCGTCGAAGCCGGCGGCGTCGGCGGCGCGGTTTAGGCGCTCGGCCGCGCGCTGGTCGAAGAGGCCGCACAGCGGCCCCAGGGTCTGGTAGGGCTCGTAATCTTTCTTGAACTCGTTGTTGAGCTTCTTGCAGACCGCCGCGCAGGGCTCGCCGCAGTTGCGGTGCTGCTTGCCGGCGATGGTCTCGGTGTTGAACTGCTTGAGGTAATGGTCGGTGACGAAGCGCTTGTTGAGGGAGGTCCGCTGCTCCTCGGTCCAGCCTACGCTGCGGTAGTTGAAGGCCATCAGCCGGCCGCCCAGCGTGGAGTAGTTCACGCCGAAGGTGCCGCCGGTGTTGAACTTGGGGTCGAAGCGGTACTTGGTGGTGGCCTCGAAGTCCTTGGCCGCCAGCTGCTTCTCGTAGCGCGCCTTGAACCACTCGTCGGCCACGGTGCGGTCGCGGAAATCCTCGTCGAGGCAGGTGCCGCCGTAGATGACCGCGCAGATATTGTGCTCGCGGTAGAGCTTGCTGCCGAACCCGCCGCGCCCGGCCCAGCAGTCGGCGTGGGTGGTCTTACCGTCCTGGTAAGGCGCCGATCCGATGGCCGCGAAGTCGGTAACGGCGGCGGCGGGGCCCACGGCCAGCACGCGCGGGGTCTGCTTGTATTCCTTGGCCCAGCGGCCGAAGACGTAGTCCATCATGGCGTAAACCCCGCCGGGCGCGTCGGCCCAGATGCGCGCGGGGTCCACCGGCACCACCTGCACCTGCACTTCCTCGCCGTGCTCGCGGTTGAGCACCAGCACCGAGGGCGACTGCGCCTTGCCGCGCAGCGACACCATGCTGACGCCCAGGTCGTCGAAGATGAGGCCCGCGCCGCCCATGGCGGACACGTAGAAGCCGCCCCAGCAGGGCGAGTGGCCGCTGAAGATGAGCCGGTTGGAGCCGGGGAAGATGGAGCCGGCCAGCAGGCCCGTGCCGAAGTTCAGCACGCCCTGGCGCCCGGCGTCGCGGCCGCTCAGGTGCAGGCCCAGGTCCACCGGCCCCCAGAACGGCCCGACGG
The DNA here is from genome assembly GCA_028688015.1 of Elusimicrobiales bacterium. Classification (GTDB taxonomy): domain Bacteria; phylum Elusimicrobiota; class Elusimicrobia; order Elusimicrobiales; family UBA9959; genus UBA9959. The sequence goes on from JAQTZB010000001.1 coordinate 763,444, forward strand.
GAAAACGCTCCACCCTGTAAAAAGAAGTGGCGGCGTCGATGTGAAGAACCTTCAAATGCTTGTCCATTTATCCTCCGTCGTGCAGCTCGCGGGCCCGCACGCGCGCCCCTTCGGGCAGCTTCAGGTCTTTGTACTCGTAGCGCGGCACGAATCTGCCGTTCACGGTGACGGCGGTCAGCGCCGGGTCGAGCCCGGCCAGCTTGAGCAGCGCCAGCAGGGTGACCCCGGCCGGCGCGCGCAGCGGTTTGTCGTCAAGGTAGACCACCCTAGGATTCTATGATTTTAAGGAGGCAGGAGAAAACGGCGTCAGGGCTGTTTGGGCGGCGGCGGCGCGGCGGGGCCGTTGATCAGCTTGGCGCCGAGGTTGCCCACCTTGCCGCCCACCACGGCCAAAAAGAACATGACCATGAAGGCGAGCGACAGGTTGGCGAAGCGGTTCACCTGCGGCGGCAGGGGCACGTTGACGGCCATCCCGGAGGCCATGGTCAGCGTGACCGTGCTCTCCAGGGCGAAGGTCTGCGGCGGCTCCATGCCGCCGTAGAAGGTGCGCCACAGCATCACGGAGCTGGCGGCCATGAGCCCCAGGCCGCAGGCCAGCAGCAGGTAACCGGTGATTTTCCTGTCGTTCATGGTTTCCGCCGGCCTCAGCGGGGCTCGTCGTCGTTGGCCGCGTAGGAATCCGGCTCCGCCCGCGGGGGCGTCTTCACTACTTTCCAGAAGAAGTACAGGGTGAAGGCCGTTACCGTGATCCAGGCCGTCAGCATCATCGTCAAGGCGGTCGGGCTCATAAAGTCGCCCTCCTTTTATTGGCCAGGTAGACCAGCCAGGTGATCCCCCCGAACAGCGAGACCATCAGCAGCCTGGCCACCGCCACGTGCGTGGTGATCTTCTTCGTCAGCGTGGCCCAGATCTCCGGCATGCTGCCGACGAAAACCACCAGGAGGAAGACCGGGGTCACGTACTTGATGATGTATTTAAAGGCGACCGGGACTTTCATGTCCGAGCCGTCGGTGATCTCCTTCCAGCCTTTCTCCATGCCGAAGACCCAGGCGAAGAGGATGATCTCGGCCAGGGAGAACACCACCAGAGCTATCGTCCCCGCCCAGTAGTCGAACTCGTTGAAGGCCTCCTGGGACAGCACCGAGGGAACGCCGAGCGCCAGCACGGCCAGGCCGAAGGCCAGCGCGCCGCTGCGGCGCTTCCACCCGAAGTGGTCCTCGAGGAAAGCCATCACGGGCGTGCCCATGGCCAGCGAGGACGTGATGCCCGCGAAGAACAGCAGGCCGAACCACATGATCCCGGAAAGCGCGGAAAGCAGGGGCCCCCACTGGGTGAACAGGTAGGGCAGCGTCATGAAACCGATGCCGAAGCCGCTGCCGCCCTTGGTCATCTCCACCACCTTGTCCACCCCGAGGTAGCCCACGGCGATGGGGATGATGATGGCCGAGCCGAGCACCACCTCCACGAACTCGTTCATCCAGCCGGCGCTCATGGCGTTGAGGGCGATGTCGTCCTTGGATTTAACGTAGGAGGCGTAGCAGTGGATGCTGCCCATCCCGAGCGACAGCGTGAAGAAGATCTGCCCGGCGGCGTTGCGCCAGACCACGGGGTCCCAGATGGACGTGAAGTTGGGCGTCCACAGGTAATTCAGGCCCAGCACGCCGCTGTAGAGCGCGCCGTGATGGCCGGCCGACATGGTAGCGCCCCGCACGGCCAGCACGATGCCGAAGAGCAGCAGCAGCGGCATGCCGATCTTGGCCGCCACTTCCACGCCGCCCTGCAGGCCGCGCGAAAGTATCCAGGTATTGAGGGCGACGCAGGCTATCCAGATCAGCACCGGCTCCGGCGTACCGAGACCGATGAAAGTTGAAAAAAAGGCCGCCACCTGCTCCTGAGACATGCCCATGAAGTGGCCCATCGCGCTGTGGTAGGCCCAGGAGATGGTCCAGGCTTCTATATAGGTATAGTAGGAGCAGATGCCGACGCTGATGAACAGGCCCATCACCCCGACATATTTCCACAGGAAACTCCTGCCCATGGAGCCGAACATGAAAGGCGTGCTGTGGCTGCCGTTCTTGCCGCCGAAGCGCCCCATGGCCCACTCCACGTAGAGCAGCGGCAGGCCCATCAGCACGAAGCAGACCAGGTAGGGGATGATGAAAGCCCCCCCGCCGTTCTGCATGGCCTGCGCCGGGAAGCGCAGGAAGTTGCCCAGCCCCACGGCATTGCCCGCCATGGCCAGCACCAGGCCTATCCTCGATCCCCACGCTTCTTTGTTCTCTGTGTCCATATGTCGCCGCCCCTTTATCGTGACCGCCGTAACGGCGGGAAAACGATATGATACAAAAAAAAGCCGCCGGTTTTACCCGGCGGCCTTTTTTTAATCGCCCGCTCTAGCGCTTCGCGGCGGCGGACATCGAGTACAGCTTGTCCGTGGCGCCCTTGATGCCGTTGGTGACGTCGGCCACCATCTTGGGGTCCCAGTCCTTCTTCTCCACGCGCAGGAACGAGGTCTTGTCCACGCGGTTGTCGAAGCGGCCTATCGGCAGGTGGTACTTCTGGCCGTCCCTGGCGATGGTGATGGTGCCGGGGACCTCGGAGTTCTTCTCCAGGTAGTCCATGTCGTCGCAGCCGTAGTCGTTGAGCATCACTTCCATCGGCACGCCGTGGTGCAGGATGGAGCCCGGGTCGTTGGGGTTGGTGCGGGCGGTGTTCTTGCGGCGGCTCTCCTCGGGGGTCACCCAGACGTAGAGGATGACGGCCTTCCTGAGGATCTCCGGGTCCAGTTCGCGCAGCGAGTACTGGTAGCCCAGCGGGTCCTGCAGCGGGAACGCGGACTTGTCGGGACCGCCGCGGGCGGCCTCGATGACGATGGTCTTGCCCTCGAAGGAAGCGGGGTAGGCGGCGTGCTTTTCGTCGAGCATGGCGCGGGCTTCAGGCTCCAAAGCGGCGGCTACGGTCTTCCAGGTGCCGGCGTCGAGCTTGGCCAGGCGCGGGGCCAGCTTGGCCTTTTCGCCGGCCTTGTCTATGCGCTTCATCAGCAGGTCGGCGGCGCTCTCGGTCTTCACGACGTTCTTCTTCATCAGGTCGTGGTAGTCCTCGTTTAGCAGGTGGATCAGCGTGCCCCAGTCCTTGGGGTCAATGAACGGGCGGTCGCCGGACTTGAAGAACAGGCGGTTCTTGCCGAGCTTGGCCAGCTCGTCGTCGGCGCGGCGCATCATGTGCACGTACGGGAAGTCGTCGAGCTGCAGGTTGGCGCCGATGTGGAAGTCCTTCTTCAGCCTCTCGGGCTCCACGTTGGCCAGGAAACGCCTGACCTCGGACTTGCCGGAAGCCGGCAGGGCCAGCAGCAGCACTATATCGAAAGTTTCGCTCATTTTTTCCTCCTGACTGTCTTTGCTATAAATTCTAAACAATCTGCCGCCAAAAGTAAACCCGCCGTATTTTTATATAATCTCCTTAATATGGACAAGCTCGTTATCATGTGGGCCGTTTTCGCCGTTACCGCCACCGCACTGTTCCTGGCCGACATCAAGCTTTCCGCCGGCCGCGCCCACGAGATAGGCCGCAAAGAGGCCCTGCTGCTCTGCTCCTTCTGGGTGCTGGTCGCCACAGCCTTCGGCGCGCTGACCGGCTACATGCTGGGCTTCGACCGGATGGTGGAATTCTTCACAGCCTACGTCATAGAGTATTCCCTCTCGATGGACAACATGTTCGTGTTCATCATGATCTTCTCCTACTTCTCCGTGCCCAAGAAGTACCAGCCGAAGATCCTGACCTGGGGCATCCTGGGCGCCGTCTTCATGCGCCTGGTGCTGATCTTCGCGGGCGTGGGGCTCATCAACGCCTTCCATTGGCTGATCTACGTCTTCGGCGGCATCCTGATCCTCACCGCGGTCAAGATGCTGCTGCACAAGGACGGCGACGTGGATCCCGGCAAGAACCCGCTGCTGAAACTGCTGGGCAGGCTGATGCCGATAGACAAAGAGGCCTCCGGCGGGGAATTCTTCGTCAAGAAGGAGGTCTGGCACGCCACGCCCCTGTTCGCCACCCTGCTGGTCATCGAGACCACCGACCTGGTCTTCGCGGTGGACTCCATCCCGGCGGTGCTCGCCATCTCCAGGGAGCCCTTCATCGTCTACACCTCCAACGTCTTCGCCGTGGTGGGCCTGCGCTCGCTGTACTTCCTGCTCGCCTCGGTCATGGACCTGTTCCGCTACCTGAAGTTCGGCATCGCCGTCATCCTTTTTTACGTCGGCGTTAAGATGACGATCTCCGGCTACTACAAGATAGACCCGCTCATCTCGCTGGGCGTGGTGCTGGGCATCCTGGCGGTCGCCATCCTGCTGTCGGTGTTCATCAAACCCGCGCCGGAGCCGGCCAAACACTGACGCGCCGCCGCGCCGCAAAAGCCCCGGAAAGCCGGGGCTTTTTTTGTTATATTATCCGTGGGGGTTTTACGGGTCCTATCGTCACGGAGTGGTATAAGAAAGATACGGCCGGGCTTGGCCAAGAGCTCGGCACGTCCCTTGCCGGCCTGTCGTCCGCTGAGGCCGCGGCACGCCTGCAGAAATACGGCCCCAACGCGCTTAAGGAAAAAGAGAAGCGCTCCCCCCTGGCGATGTTCCTCGCCCAGTTCAAAGACTTCATGATACTGGTACTGATAGCGGCCGCCGTGGTCTCCGGCGCAGTCGGCGAAGTCCTCGACACCATAATCATACTAGCGATAGTCTTCCTCAACGCCGTGATGGGTTTCAGCCAGGAATACCGCGCGCAGAAGGCCATGGAGGCGCTGAAGAAGATGGCCGCCCCTTCGGCCTCGGTGATCCGGGACGGCCTGCCGGCCAGCGTGAAGGCCGCCGAACTGGTGCCCGGCGACCTGGTGCTGCTGGAGGCCGGCAGCGTGGTTCCGGCGGACCTGCGGCTGGTGGAATGCGCCTCGCTAAAGACCGAAGAGGCGGCTCTCACCGGGGAATCCCTCTCCGTGGAAAAGCACGCGCTCCCCATCCCGGAAGACGGCCTGCCGCTGGGCGACAGGCGCAACATGGCTTTCAGCGGCACGGCGGTCTCCTACGGGCGCGGGAAGGGCCTGGTGACGGCCACCGGGATGGCCACCGAGCTGGGAAAGATAGCGGGCATGCTGCAGGAAGAGGAGGAGGTGCAGACTCCGCTGCAGAAGCGGCTGACCGCCTTCGGCAAAAAACTGGCCTGGGCCATACTGGGGATCTGCGCCGTAGTTTTCCTTTCGGGCCTGGCTCGCGGCGAGGCTGCCGCGCTGATGTTCCTCACTTCTGTCTCGCTGGCCGTTGCGGCCATCCCGGAGGCGCTGCCTGCCGTGATGAGCATAGCCCTGGCGCTGGGCGCGGCGAAGATGGTGAAGCAGAACGCGCTGATCCGCAAACTGCTGGCCGTGGAAACCCTGGGCTCGGTCACGCATATCTGCTCGGACAAGACGGGCACTCTGACGCAGAACAAGATGACGGCACAGGAAGTGTACATTGCCGGCACGGCGCTGAAGGCCGGGGCGGCCGCCCCCCCGGGGCTGGCCCCGCTCCACGCCGCGCTGCTCAAGGCGGGCGCGCTCAACAACGATTCCCGCAGGGGACCGGACGCCTGGCTGGGCGACCCGACGGAGACCGCGCTGTGCGCCCTGGCCGAGGCCGCCGGCTTTGAAAAGGCCGCGCTGGAGGCGGCCCACCCGCGCCTGGCCGAACTGCCCTTCGACTCCGAGCGCAAGATGATGACCACCTTCCACTCCGGCGCGCTGGACGGTGGCGCAGGGGCGTATTTCTCCGTCACCAAGGGCGCCGCCGAGAACCTCCTGGAAAACGCCTCCGCTTTCTGGACGCAGGCCGGCGTCTCAGCCGGGGACAAGGCGGCGGTGCACGCCGCGGCGGAGGAGATGGCGGCGCGCGGCCTGCGCGTGCTGGGCCTGGCCTTCAAGACCTGGGCTGCGCTGCCGGGCAAGGGCCATCCGGCGAAGGAGAAAGAGCTGATCTTCCTGGGCCTCGTGGGCATTGAGGACCCGCCCCGCCCCGAGGCGGCCGCTGCCGTGGCCGAATGCGGAGGGGCGGGCATCATACCGGTGATGATCACCGGTGACCACCCCGTTACCGCCCGTAATATCGCCGAGCGGCTGGGCATCATCAAGCCCGGCGACGCCGCGGCCATGCTGACCGGACGCGAGCTGGAGGCGCTCAGCCAGGAGGAGTTCCTGGGCCGGGTGGAACAGGTGCGGGTTTACGCGCGCGTAGCGCCGGAGCAGAAGCTGCGCATTGTAAAGACCCTGCAGGAAAATGGGCATTTCGCGGCGATGACCGGCGACGGCGTCAACGACGCGCCGGCTCTCAAGCGGGCGGACATCGGCGTGGCGATGGGGATCACGGGCACGGACGTCTCCAAAGAAGCGGCCCACATGATACTGCTCGACGACAACTTCGCCACCATCGTCAAGGCGGTGCGCGAAGGACGGCGCATCTACGACAATCTCCGCCGCTTCGTGCGCTACATCCTGGCCTGCAACTCGGGCGAGATCTGGACCATTTTCCTGGCGCCTTTTCTGGGCCTGCCCATACCGCTGCTGCCCATCCAGATCCTGTGGATAAACCTGGTCACCGACGGCCTGCCCGGCCTGGCCCTGGCCTCAGAGTCCGCAGAGCCGGACATTATGCGCCGCCCCCCCCGGCCGCCGGGAGAGAGCTTGTTTGCGGGCGGGCTCGGCGCGCACGTGCTGTGGGTGGGGCTGCTGATGGGCGGGGTCTGCCTGGCGGCGCAATATTGGGGCATAGCCACGGGCCGCGGACACTGGCAGACCATAGTCTTCACTGTGCTGTGTCTGAGCCAGCTGGGCCAGGCCCTGGCGATACGCTCCGAGACCAGGTCGCTTTGGGCTTTGGGCCTCTTCACCAACAAGGCGCTGCTCTGCGCGGTGGGCCTCACCGTGGGGCTGCAGCTGCTGGTAATCTACCTGCCCTGGCTCAACAGGCTGTTCCGCACCGCACCGCTGAGCGCGGTCGAACTGGCCCTGGCGCTGGGTCTCTCCTGCGTGGTCTTCTTAGCCGTGGAAGCCGAAAAGCTGGCCCGCCGGCGGGGCTGGCTGTAAGTCCCCCCTCCAAAATAAAAAGCCCCGGCGGACCGGGGCTCTTTAATTTACGGCTTAAACTTTACTTGCTGGGCTCGGTTTTCTTGGGCTCGGCTTTCTTGGGCTCGGCCTTCTTGGCGGGCTGAGCGGCCTTCTTGGGCTCTTTCTTCTCACCCTTGCCGCCCATCATCGCGGCCATCGGGTTGTCCTTGAGGATCTCGAGCAGTTCCACTTCGAAGACCAGCGTGGCGCCGCCGGGGATGGTGCCGCCCGCGCCCTGGTCGCCGTAGGCGGTGTCGGAAGGGCAGACCAGCTTGGCCGTGCCGCCGACCTTCATTTTCTGCACGCCTTCGGTCCAGCAGGGGATCACGCCGCCCAGCGGGAACTCGGCCGGGGTGCCGCGCTCCCTGGAGGAGTCGAACACCTTGCCGTCGGGGAAGGTGCCGTGGTAATGCACCTTGACCATGTCGGCGGCCGTGGGGCTGGCGCCGGTGCCGACCTTGACCGGGATATAGATCACGCCGGAGGGCGTCAGTTTCTGCGCGCCGTCGGCCTTCTCCATCTTCTCCAGGAACGGCTTGGCCGCTTCCTTCTGCTTGGCCACTATGGCTTCCTGCTTCTTGGCCAGGTAGGCGTTGAGCTTCAGTCCGTAGGATTCGTCGGCCTTGCTCTTCTCGCCTGCCAGGGCTTCGGTGAAGCCCTGGACTATGAACTTGGCTTCATCGGCGGTAAAGTCGAACTGCTTGATCTTGGAACTGACGGCCTGGCCGAGGAAATAAAGGGTCTTCTGGTCCTCGGTCATTCCGTCGGCGGCCTTATCCTGCGCCACGGCGGAGCCGGCCATGAATACCGCGAAAACAGCTAGCGTCATTTTCTTCATCGTAGTCCTCCTGAGTATCGCTACATCTTACAAAATTGTCGCCCGTCAAAGGGAGCCCGGGTATCCGGCCCGGATGGTGCGCCCCCTAAGTTATCCGTCCGGCGCGGCGCAGGGCGGCCGTAACGCGGGCCATCACCAGCGGGCCCTTGAACGGCTTTATCACGTAGTCGTCGGCGCCCAACTGGAAGGCCAGCTCCTGGCTCTTGTCCGAGCCTTCGGTGGTCAGCATTATGACCGGCATATCCAGCAGCCCCAGCGTGCCGCGCAGGCCCTTCACCAGGTCGAAGCCGTTCATTTTCGGCATGTTAATATCGGAAATAAGCAGGTCCGGGGCCGGCCCTTCGGCTATCTTGGTGAGCGCCTCTTCGCCATCGGCGGCCTCCAGGGCCTCGTAACCGGCGTTCTCGATGAACTTCTTCAGCAGCATGCGCATTATCTGGTCGTCGTCGGCCACCATCACGCGCGGCTTTCCGGGCGGAAGCGCGGCGGGGGCTGCCGGCGTCTCCGGCGCAGAATTAGCCGGCGCCGGGACGGAGGCGGAAGCTTGGACGGGCTGCGGGGACGCGGCAGGCGAGGCAGCGGTTTTTTTCAAAGCCAGGTAGGACTCAACTTCCTTAAGGTCCGTCTGGGCCGTAGCCAGGTGCCAAAGGGCGTCCCGCGTCATGGTGCGCAGCGAGCCGGCAGCCAGGGCGGCCTTGGTAATTTCCTCTACGACAGCGCCCGAGTTGATGACTTCCTTGACCTTCGGGTCCATCAGCAGCAGTTCCACTATGGAGGTGCGGCCGGCGTAGCCGCTCATTTCGCAGTTCTTGCAGCCCACCGCGCGGTAATAGGTTTTCTCTAAGCCGTGCTCCGCCAGGGCGCGCAGGATCTCCGGGTCGGCTTCGGCCGCCGCTACGGGCTGCCGGCAGAGCGGGCAGAGCTTGCGCACCAGCCGTTGGGCCGTGATGGCCAGCAGGCCGGGCGAGATCTTGAACCGGTCCACGCCCATGTCCACCAGGCGCGAGATGGTGGAGACCGTGTCGTTGGTGTGCAGGGTGGAGAGCACCAGGTGGCCGGTCATGGCCGCCTGGAAGGCTATGTCGGCCGTTTCCTTGTCGCGGATCTCACCCACCATGATGATGTCCGGGTCCTGGCGCAGCACCGAGCGCAGCACGGCGGCGAAACACAGCCCCTGCTTCTCGTTGACCTGCACCTGGTTAATGCCCGGCAGCTTGTATTCTATGGGATCCTCGGCGGTAACCACGTTGCTGGTCTCGTTCTTTACCTTGTTGAGCACCGAATAAAGCGTTGTAGTCTTGCCCGAGCCGGTAGGCCCGGTCACCAGCACTATGCCCTGCGTGAGGGACATGCACTTGTCCAGGCCGGCCACCACCTCCGGCGCAAAACCCAGTTTTTCGAACGGCACCTCCGCCGCGCGCTGGTCCAGGATGCGCATCACCACTTTCTCACCGTAGGAGGTGGGCAGCGTGGAGACGCGCAGGCCTACTTCGGAGCTGCCGATGCGGATCTTGGTGCGCCCGTCCTGCGGGCGCATGTGCACCGACACGTCCAGGTCCGACATGATCTTGATACGCGAGACCACCGGGCCCATGGCTATGTGGCGCGGGATCTTCATGACGGTCTTAAGTTCGCCGTCCACGCGGATGCGCACGTGGCTGGACTTCTCTTCGTGCTCGATATGGATGTCGGATGAGTGCTTGCGGTAGGCCTGGGAAATTATAGAGTTGACCAGGGTGATGACGGGAGAGGTCACGCCGCCGTCCTTGGCATCCTCCCCCTTGGCTTCGCCCATCACCATGATATCGTCCGGGGCGTCGAGCTTGCTGAGCAGGTCAAAGATGACGGTGTCGGCGCTGAAGAGCTGCTCCAGGCAGGCCTCCATCTCGCGCGGGGTGGTGAAGAGCGGGAGCACCCGCCGGCCGGTCAGCGCCTCCACGTCGGACAGGGCGTTGAAGTCCGAGGGGTTGCTCATGGCCACTTTTATCTCGGTCTCCACCAGTTTGACGGGCACCAGGTCGTACTTGCGGCAGATCTTTTCCGGCACCAGGGAAAGCGCGAATTTATCCACCTTCTCCGGGAACAGCGGGAAGTATTTGGTCTTGGAGAGCGCCTCGGCCGCCTTGACGAACTGGTCCACGGTCAATTTGCCGGCGTCGATCAAGGCGTGCGAAATGTATTTCTTTTTTTCGGTGCGGAACTGGTCCACCACCTGCGGCGGCACCCCGGGCAGGCCAGGCAGCGCGCGCAGGAACCACTCGTCACGAAACCGCCATAATTCCGTCATATTGTTATATTATATTATTTAGGCGGCGGCTGGAACCGCGCCTGTTATGCTAAGGGCACGCACACTATTTTCACTGGGGGCACGCCTTGCGGCGGGGGCGGCGCTGCTCTGCGCCTGCGCGGAGCCGGCGCTGGCCCGGCACTACTACAGTTGGGAGCGCAAGCCGCAGAAGACCTACAACATAAAGGCGCGTGTGCGGCGCTGGCAGACGGCCACATCGGCGCAGGTGCGCTCCTGGATGTTCACCCCCTCCTCCTGGTGGACCCCTCCCTCGTCCAACATCAGCATCGGCAGCACCTACGATTTCAAGGTAATGGACGCGCCGCTCTACCTGTTCTCGCTGGAAGCCCAGCCGGTGCGCGGGCTCTCTTTCAGCTTCGAGACCGGCGACAACAAGTTCTCCGGCGGCAAGTATTTCGAGCACGACTGGCTGCATGCCAACGACCAGACCCTCTACCTGCTCAACGGCGTTACGTGGGACAGCCCCCAGCACCGCGACTACGCCAAGAAGAGCATGGAGACCAGCGGCTCGGCCCGGCAGTATTCCGCGGCCGCCTACGTCAACATCTATAAGACCGACGGCCTGGCGCAGGACGGGTTCATGGAACTGGCCCACTCGCTGGACATCTTCCTCGGCTACACCTACTACGAGACCAGGGTAAGGCTCTTCAACGGCAACAAGATCATGTCCACCGATTTCTTTCTTCCGACCGCCCCGGCGGGTCCGATGACAGGGCTGGACTCGCGCGCCCGCATGGCCTGGTACGGCTGGACCGGCGGCTTCCGCGAGCAGGCCGATCTGGGCAAGAATTTTTACGCCGAAGCCCGCTTCGCCTTCGGCCCTACCATGAAATACCGCGGCGAGAATTTCTGGAACCTCGACACCGCGCTGGCCAACCCCGGCATACGCAGCGCGGCCACCGGCCACCTGGCAGAATTCGACATTTCAGTCTCCTACAAATGCTGGAAGAACCTGGAGCTGGACGCCGGCTGGATGGCCTCGACCTACAGATCCAACTCCGGCAGCGAAACCCGCTACTACACGGACGGCACTACCTGGGAAGGCAAACTCAACCGGGTCAACGCCACCCGCAAGGGCCTCTTCTTCGGCCTGTCCTGGAAGTACTGAACCTTCTTTTTTCCCTACAAACACAAACCCCGGACGATTAAGTCCGGGGCCGGTCCTGATATTTCTTGTTCCAGGTTCGAATCTGTCAAATGGTTGCGGGGGCAGGATTTGAACCTGCGACCTCAAGGTTATGGGCCTTGCGAGCTACCAGGCTGCTCTACCCCGCACATGTATTATAGCACAGGTGTAGAGGAAATAGCAACATTCTACGACGACAAAATAGGGCTTTACAGGCTTTCGGTTTCCCCCTCCCGGTTCAAAGTAGTCTTCAGCTTAAAGGGGCTAATCGGATTTAGGATCGGTCCGGCGGGAAATCCAAAAGAGCGATCTTTACCGATCTCTGCTGAGCACAACCCTTAAGGACGGCAACCGCTGTTCCTGTTGAGGAAATGAAGTTTCCACTTCTTGGTGGCCGGCATTTACACCGACTGGCCACACCTGATTTTCACACAACTGGCAGGCTCACGGTAAAAGTGGCCCCTTTGCCGGCCGTGCTTACGACCTCGATGGTTCCGCAGTGCTTAGTGATTATCTCGTGCGCCAGGGCAAGCCCCAGGCCGGTCCCTTTCCCCGGTTCTTTGGTCGTGAAGAACGGTTCGAAGAGCCTGTTTCGCGCGGAGTCCTTAATGCCGGTGCCGGTATCCTGGACCTCCAGCACTATCCGCGGCTCACCGGGCTTCTCCTCCCGCCGCGTACGCACCGTAAGCCGCCCGCCTTCGGGCATGGCGTCGATGGCGTTGTTGCAAAGGGTGAGAACGACCTGCTGGACCTGCGTCTTGTCTCCCTGTATCCGCCCCCCCGAACCGAGTTCCTGGACCAGTTCCACGGATTTGAATTTAGACTGCGTCCGGACCAGCAGCAGAGCTTCCCCGATAACGGCGTCAACGTCCAGCAGTTCTGTGCGCGGGGCGGTCTGCCGCGAAAACAGCAGCAGGTTCCGCACCAGGTTCTTGCAGCGCGTCGCTTCCCGTTCGATGGACCTCAGCGGCAGGGCATAAGGGTCGTCTTCCTTCAGGCGGCTTACCGCCCCCTGGGCGAAGCCCAGTATAACCCCTATAGGATTGTTGATCTCGTGCGCCACTCCTGCGGCGAGCTGGCCCACCGCCGACAGTTTTTCCGACTGCGCAAGCCGCTCCTGCAGCCGCAGGATCTCCCGCATGTCGTGGCCGATACAGACTATGCCCTCCAGTCCTCCGTCTCTGTCCCGCAGGACCGAGGCGGAAAAACTTACGGGGATCTTGCCCCCGTCCTTCGTCCGGTACGCGCTGTCATAATCTCTGAAAGAGCCTTCCTTAAGCAACTGCTCGAACCATACCCCCTTGAACAGTTCATTTTCCTCAGCAAATATGATCTTTGCCGGTTTCCCGGCCAGTTCCCCCTCTTTGCAGCCAAGCAGATCTTCGGCCGCGGCGTTCACCATTTTAATGGTACCATCGGGATTCGCCACGATAATGCTGTCCGCCATTGAATTCACCACGTTGGCCGCGTAATCCCTTGCCGAGATCAATTTATCCGCAGACAACCTCAAACTGTCTGTCATTTTATTGAACGCGTCCGCCAGTTCCCCTATCTCGTCCTTGGTACTGATATTTACGCGCCTGCGAAGAGTTCCTTCCAGCAGGACAAGCCTGACAGCCTCCGTAAGCGTCTTTACGGGGGCGACTATAGCCCTGGCCAAAAGCACAGCCCCGAAAAAACTGACAAAAACGGCCGCAAAAGCGATCCCAAGTATCTGTTTTTTTATCTTGGAAACGGAACCTTCTATCGCTTTTTTTGAATAACCAAGCCTGATCGTACCCAGCCGTTCGGCCCCGGAGCGGATCGGCGCGGTTATATCGAATACGCTTTGCTTCGGGGAAAGCGCGTACTCTTTTACGTATGGACTTTCCGCCCTGATCGAGTCCAGGGTCAGAGGGTCCTTATATACCTTGCCGACTTCTTCCAGGTCGGCGTGCATCATCACGCGGCCCTCTTTATCCAGCACCACCGCGTAAACGACATAGTCCTCGCGCATCAGCGAATCCACCGTATGTTTGACAGAATCCACGTCGTCGGTAATAATACCTTCGGCCACGGAGCCCGCGAGAGTTTCGGCCATGGAAAACCCTCTTTTCTGTATCTCCTCTATCAGCGCGGTTTTCTGGCGCGAGATCGCCAATGCGCTTATGCCACCTATAACCAGCGCCAGCAGCGCCCCGGTCCAAAGGGTCAGTTTCCACTGTATGTTCAGTCGTATTTTCATTTCTTCGCGCGACCGCCGGCCACTTACTTCAGGCTCTTAAGCATAGCGTAATCCGCTTCACTGGTTTTTACGAACCCGCCTATCTCTATGCTCTTAAGTATCTCCCGGTGCTCCGGCTCATTAATGTTCAGTTTAAGAAGGGCCCGCTCTATCCCGGCCGCCAGACTTTTATCCGTTTTATTATGCGCCGCGAATACCCAGTAAGGAACCGCCGGGCCTTCCGCAACCACCGAAAGTTTGTCCGCGTTCACTTCCTGCTCGCCTGGCTCATGCAGTTCTTTCCAGCTCCAGTTGTCTATGACGCCGGCGTCGTACTTCTTAAGATAAACCCGCAGGATGATGCCTTCGCAATCCCTGCCGAAAGAATGCCCGCCCAGGTCGTTGTTGAGATCCAGGCCGTGCTCCGCCAGCAGTCTCTTTATCGTTATGTATTTTGTCAGCGAATGCTCGTCGCCGAAAATGATCTTTTTACCCTTCAGCCCGCCGATATCTTTTAGCCCGCTGTCTTTGCGGACTATGATCACGCCTTTTTCCACCGCTTCCCCTCCGGAAGTCAGCGCCTGCAGCAGGTGCCCGGGGTCATAATTCCCGGCCAGCTGGGAATAGACGTTGGCGTCCTGCAGGGCGAAATCCACGTCGTTATTCTCCACCCGCCTGAAAAAAGCCTCTGAGTCTTTCGGGATCACCAGCTTGACCTTTAAGCCGGTTTCTTTTGACAGGAACCCCGCCAGCCCCTGGTACTGCCTGTAAACCTTCATGGGACTTGTGCAGGGCCAGATGCCCAGCCGGATCTCCTTCTGTCCGCCGGCCGCAAGGGCGGAGGCAAGCCCCGCCGCGCAGAACAAAGCCAGCCCTGCGGCCAACACTTTAATGTGGCGCGTAGTCATATGTTTAGCCCTTTAAAATTCGAACATCGCCTTCAATACCACGGCCCGGTCAAAAGACCCGCTGGTGAGGCCGAAAGGCGTCCCCAGGCCCAGCCCCAGGCCTTCTTTTATCTCGTACTTTATGCCCGGCGTGGCGTACAGCTCCGTCTCCTTCGCCTCAAAATCCCTGGCCCCGTTCAGTTCCGCCATAAGGAGCACGGACTTGCCCGCCGGGAACGCCAGGGCCAGCCCGTATTCCAGCCCCGTCCCTTTATGCCAGTCGTAGGAATAACCTAGATTCCCCTGGACGATAGTCCAGAGGAGGTCTTTGTAAAAAGCCACGTACGGCTCGTACTCCATTTTTCCCTCGCCGAGCTCTTTATCTTCGCTGCCCGTGGGGAACCCGAGTTCCAGCCCCAGCACCAAAGCCGGGGCGGAAACCGTCTCCTCCCTGGCAAGCCATTTGAAGCCCAGCCCCGTATCCCCGGCGCCGGAACTTCTTTCGCCTCTCTCCGTACGGACCACTAACGGCGCGGTTACCTCGCCCGAGAACCTGTCCGTTATCCCGTAGAAAAGGCTGGCCGTCGGCACCTCCCACAGGCTCACGTCCGCCTTGTCTTCCCGCCAGTACTGGAACTTCAGGTTAAGTTCCCATTGCCCCAGCGCGGTGGGCATTGTCTCTTCCGTTATTACAGGCTCAGCGCAAATTTCACTTTCCTCCGCGGCCGCGCGCAGAGCCGGCGCCAGCCCCAGGATAGCGAGTATTATTATGGTTTTCATTTTTTCCACTGGTTCCCGCAAATATCCCCGCCCTTTCCCGCGCGGCCCCGCTGGTATCTTCACGCAGTCCCTACTGCGGGTCCGCGGCCGGTAGCCGCTTTTTAACCGCGTCCTCGAACCCGGATGCTGTAAAAGGTTTGCACAGGATGTCCCCGTCCGAAACCCCCAGCGCCCTGAATTCCTCTACATGCGTTTCCAGGCTGAGAAAGGCCGTAATGACCAGCACGCGCGCCGCCGGGAACTTAGCGCGGCAGCAGCGCACTATTTCGATGCCGTGCCCGTCCTTCAGCCGGAGGTCCGTGATCAGCAGGTCCAGACGTTCCATGGCGCCTATCTTTTCGAGCGCTTCCGTCACCGACGCCGCTATAAACGGTTCATATCCTATCCCGCGCAACATGCGCACGCAGAGTCTGCGCATGAAATCCTCGTCGTCCGCCAGAAGAATATTATATTGTTCCATCGCCTTTTTCCTTGAACGCCGGCAGAGTAACTATAAAAGCGGCGCCCTCACCCGGGCGGCTTTCCGCGCTTATTGTCCCTTCGCACTGCTGTATTATACCGCTGGAGATCGATAGGCCCAGCCCCGTACCCTTCCCCTCCGTACTGGTGGTAAAGAACGGGTCGAACACCTTGCCTATACTCTCGGGTGATATCCCGCGGCCGTTATCCTCAAAGCGCAGTACGATGTCGCCACCACAACTTGAGGCCAGGAGTTTAAGTTCCGCGCCCGTTTTCCCGTCCATGGCCTGGCGCGCGTTCATTATCAGGTTAAGGAACACCTGCTCCAGCTGGGCCGGGTCGCACATAACGGCGGGCAGGTTTTCCTGGAACGCTTTACTAACCTTTATCCCCGCCCCTTCCAGTTCAAAAGCCGATAACTGCAGGGCAGCGTCCAGAACCGGCAGGACATTGACCGCCGTTTCTTTCCCGTTCTTCCTGCGGCTGAACAGGAGGAGGTTGCGGACGATATTCCCGCAGCGCATGCTCTGCTGATAAATGGTCTCGACGTCCTCCCGCTGCTGCGCCGCCAGACCGCCGTCCTTAAGCAGCATTTCAGCGAAGCCCATTATGCCCGCCAGCGGGTTATTGATCTCGTGGGCTATGCCGGCGGCAAGTTGGCCGATGGCGGCCATTTTCTCCGAGTGAATGAGCCGCGACTGCATCCGCTGTATCTCCTCCAGGCGCTTTTCCAGCTCCCTGAAGAGTGCGGCGTTGTTGATGGCCAGCGAGAGATGCGAGCAAAAAACAGCGGCATAGCGCAGGTCGGACGCGGTAAAAAGGTCCCCCCGCCCGGCCCGGTCCACGGTCAGCACCCCCAGCACCTTTCCCCCCATGGCCAGCGGGTAAACCATGCTGGAGGAAACATCACGCAGGCCCGTGATGCCGGCGAATTCAGCGACGTCTTCAAGCGGGCCGTTGATGAGGACGGGCTCCGCGCCCGGGGACGCCTTGCCCGCCGCCCGCTCACCGAGCGCCAGGGCGTACGCCCGGTATTCCTCTCCGTCGCGCCCGTGGACGGCCGCCACGCCGAGCTTGCCCTCCGGGCTCAGCAGCATTATACAGGCGCCGTCGGCTTTAAGCACCCGGGCGGAAAGTTTAGCCAGGAGCGGCAGCAGTTCATGCAGTTTAATGGACGACATCACCGCCTTGCTGGCCTCGTACACCCCCAGCATACTCCGCAACTCGTTCTTTTCCAGGGCTTTTTCTATAAGGGCCAGCAGCTCTTCCAGGTCGAAGGGTTTCTGGATAAAATCGTAGGCGCCCTTTTTCATCGCGCTCACGGCCATCTCTATGGTGCCGTAGCCGGTGGACATGATGACCTCTACGTCGGGGGCCGACTTCTTTACGGCCTCCAGCAATTGCAGGCCGTCCATGCCGGCCATCTTCACGTCGCTGATGACAAGGCGGAACTTGTCTTTTTTTATTTCTTCCAGCGCGTCCGCCCCGTTGTCGGCTGTTGCCACCTGGTAGCCGCGCAGACCCAGTTCATACGAGAGCATGTCGCGTATCCCCTGCTCATCGTCCACCACCAGCAACTTTGCGGGCGCTCCGTTACGGTTTCCCATCCCCTCTTCGCTCATGATCTATTCCCCGCCTCTTTCCACGGTCAACTGCCGAACAACCCGGCCGCGCACGGATGCGCGGGACATTTTGGCGTAAATTTAGGGGAACAAGCGATGGCTCGTGCCGCTGGTAGCCGGACAAGGCCTTGAATCCCCCCCCATACCGAATCCACTGACAAGCCTATAGAAAAAACAGCACCGAGTCAACCAGCACAGCGTTCTATTAGGCGACCATGGACACAAGGAGACTCCGCACTAAAAACATGCGCAAAGCCTAGTGTTTTTATGTTTTCCTTCCATGAACTACGGCAGGGGCTCGGACTGGTGATCGGATTGGTGATCGCTTCCAGGCACGTCTTGCGACTTCTCCTGATCCCTCAGAACAAAAAAAGCACGACTCCCGTCGTGCCGATGCCTTGTGATAAGTCCTGATCCCGATACTCGCCTCGCTTGCGAGCGACTAAGCACCCAGTTGGCGGCGGGAATCTACCTGGTGCCCTGCGGGCAGCCTTTCTCGTTTACCGCGGTGCCAGCGGCGGTGCCGGCCTGCCGCAAGGCCGCCAGCAGGGTCAGCGCGGGGGCTATAGTTTTTACATTAATAGTCAAGTTCTTGGTTTCTTTTTTTATTTCAGGTCGGACGCGCAGTGCGCGCATCTCACGGCCTTGAGCGGTATCACCGAAAGGCAGAGCGGGCATTCCTTGGTGCTGGGCGCGGCCGCGGGGGCCGGCTTGTCGAATTTAGCCTTCAGCCTGTTCATCTGGCTGATCATCAGGAAGATGGCCCCGGCCACTATCAGGAAGTTGATGACGGTATTGAGGAACACGCCGTAATTGATGGTGGCGGCCCCGGCCTTCTGCGCCTCGGCGAGGCTCGCGTAGGCGACCCCGGAGAGGTTGATGTAGAGGCTGGAGAAGTCCACTCCCCCCGTCAGGCGGCCGATGGGCGGCATGATGATGTCGGTGACGAGCGAGGTCACGATCTTGCCGAAGGCGCCGCCGATGATGACGCCGACCGCCATATCCACCACGTTGCCCCGCATGATGAACTCTTTGAAGTCCTTAAGCATATCCCCCCTCGATAACCTGACTCAAAGAATAAACTACTTCTGCAGCTCCAGCGTGTCCACGACTTCCCCGGCCTTGTCATAGACCGTCATCTTCAGCGCCTTGTCTTTCACGTCAAAGATCGCGAAGTGGTAGACCGGCAGGAACTTGGCAGACCACTCCTCGTTGCGGCGCTGGATGTAGAGCGGCGAACCGCCGCCGCCCAGCGTCACGTAGGTAATGCCCCCTTCCGGGTCGGCCAGGCCGTCCTTTATGGGCAGCGTACGCTCGTAGTTGTGGTCGTGGCCCTGCAGCACCAGGTCCACTTTGTGCTTTAGGAACAGCGGCTCCAGCGCGGCCGTCAGGGCCTCTATCGGTCCGTGCGAGCCGGTGGAGTAAAGAGGCTCGTGGACCACCGCGAACTTCCAGGTTTTTTCGCCCGACTTAGTCAGAAAATGCTGCAGCCACTTGTACTGCTTTGACTCCGGGTCCAGCGCAGGCGCGAATTTGGCGCCGTAAAAGGCGTTGGCGTCCAGCACGAAGAAACGCGCGTCCGCCACGTCGAAGAAATAGTAATGCGGGGGCAGGCCGGTCAGCGGGGTGCTGTGATACGGGGTAAAGTTGGCCCTCAGGAAGCCCTTGCCGGCGGCGGTCTTCAGGTCGCGCCCGTAGTCGTGGTTGCCGAGCGCCAGGAAGAACGGCGTCCGCGCCAGCAGGGGCGCGTAGGGAGCGAAGTACTCCTCGTCGGCCAGTTCGTCCAGGCCGTCGGACAGCATGTCGCCGGTATGCACCACGAAGTCCGGCCGGAACTTCTGCATCTGCGCGGCCAGTTCCAGTTGTTCCTCGGTGCCGGAGCCGGAATCGCCGAAAGCGAGGAAAGAGAAATAAGGCTTCTCCTCCTCCCGGAAGGTGGTGAAAGCGCCCTCAAAAGCCTTGTAGACGGCGGTGCTCTCGTAGGCGGTGAGGTAGAGCTGGTAGCAATGCGTGGTGTCGGGCAGCAGGCCGAACAGCGGCACGCGGTTCTCCTTCATTACGGTCAGCGGGGTCAGGAAGCGGCCGCAGTCCGGAGGCGCGCCGTAGGCCAGCCAGGCCGGCGAGGCGACGTCCACCCGGAAGCGGACCGTCACCATCTCCTTGGACATATTCTCCAGGTAGGGGCCGCGCTCCAGCCGCGCCGCCCGCGCGGGGGCGCAGGCGAGCACGGCAAGGGCGGCCGCCAGGACGAGCTTCATTTTCCCCCGGGGCCGCAGAACAGCGGGACCACCTTGAACTTTACCGCGTCTATGACGCCGCGGTCGGTAATGCGCAGTTCGGGGATGGGCGGCAGCGTCAGGAAAGCCATCGCCATGAAAGGGTCCGAAAGTTTGGAGCCCAGCATCCGGGCCGCCTCGGTCAGGCGCCGGAGCTTCTCGCGCACGAACTCAGAGCTGCGGTCCGACATCAGGCCGGCCACCGGCAGGGGCAGCGCTTCCAGCACCTGGCCGTTGAGCGCGGCCACTATGCCGCCCTGCATCTTGACCACCTGTACTGCCGCGGTATACATATCGCCGTCGTGCGTACCGATCACCACGATATTGTGAGAATCGTGGGAGACAGAAGAGGCGATGGCGCCTTTTTTGAGGTTGAAGCCTTTCACCAGGCCGCGCGCTATGCGCCCGCTGGCCATGTGGCGCTCTATCACGGCTATCTTGAGGATGTCGCGGCCGGTGTCGGAGGAAACATAGCCGCCGTCCTGCTTGACCTTCTCGATGCTCATCTTGGTGACGATCTGGTCCGGAATGACGTTTATCACCCTGGCGTGGGAGCCCTCCGCCTTGAGGGCGAAGTCCTCGTGCTCTATCCACTTAACGTTGACGGTGCCGCGGACCTTGCTGTCGTATTCCTTTATCACGCCGGGCATGATCTTGCGGTCGGAGGCCACTAGGCGGCCCTGCTTGACGACCTTGGTCACTTTCATGCTCTTGAGGTCGCTGAGCACCACCAGGTCGGCCTGGTAGCCGGGGGCTATGGCGCCGAGGTTCTTGAGGCCGAAGTACTCGGCGGTGTTGATGGTGGCCATCTGGATGGCGCGGATCGGGTCCACGCCCAGCTTGATGGCGGTGCGCACCAGATAGTCGATGTGGCCCTGCTTCTCGATGTCCTCCAGGTGCCGGTCGTCGGTGACGAAGATGAACTTGCGGGAGTTCTCGGAATTGACGAGGGGCAGCAGGTTTTTGAGGTTCTTGGCGGCCGTGCCCTCGCGGATCATGATGTACATGCCGGCGCGCAGCTTCTCGGCGGCCTCGGCCACGTCGGTGCACTCGTGGTCGCTCTTTATGCCGGCGGAGACGTAGGCGTAGAGCTGCTTGCCCTTTAGCATCGGAGCGTGGCCGTCTATCACCTTGTTCTTGGCTATCAGGATCTTTTCCAGCGTGCCCCTGTCGCGGTAGATCACGCCGGGGTAGTTCATCATCTCGCCTATGCCCAACACGCGCTCGTCGTTAAGCAGCAGCGACAGGTCGTGCGCGTCCAGCTCGGCGCCGGCGGTCTCGAGACCCGTGGCCGGCACGCAGGACGGCAGCATGACGTAGACGCCCAGCACGGAGTTAAGACTGGAGGAAAGCATGTACTTGATGCCGTCGAGGCCCAGCACGTTGGCGATCTCGTGCGGGTCGATCACCACGGAGGTGGTGCCGCAGGGCAGCACGGTGCGGGCGAACTCGGGGATCTTCACCATCGAGCTCTCGATGTGCACGTGCCCGTCGATGAAGCCCGGCGCCAGGTAGGCGCCTTTGAGGTCTATGGTTTGCTTTGCCTTGTAGTCGCCGAAGCCGACTACCTTGCCGCCGTGGATAGCGACGTGCGTGCGGTGAATGTCGCCGGAAAAGGTGTTAATGACGCGGGCGTTCCTGAGCAGCAGGTCCACGCGCTTGGCGCCGCCTGAAATTTCTATGGTGTTCCTGAGTTTTTCGAGGTTTGAATCCCTGTCCATATAGCACCGCCTTGAATATAATTTATTAATTTTACATATTAGCGGGCCGGACCGCAAAACAAAAAGCCCGTCAGACCTCTTCAGGCCCCTCCGCTTTAGGCGCGCCGCGGCCGGCGGCGTACACCCCGGAGCAGGCAAGGACCAGGCCCGCGGCTATTATCCCGGCCTCGCTGAAATACCGCCGCAGCAACAGGGCCGGCGCCACGGAATACAGGATCACCTTCACGGCCGGATAGCGGCGCCAGGGCAGCAGGCAGGCCGAGCCTCCGAGCATAGCCAGGTCCAGAGCCCAGCGCGGCAGGCCGAGGCCGTACAGCAACAGGAAAACCGACCAGAAGCCGCAACCCAGGGCCGCCGCGCCGGCGCGCTCCCGCCACCACCAGGCGGCGTCGCCCAGCCGCGCCTGCAGAAAGAAACCCGCGGCCGCCAGCGCCGCCGCGGCTCCGAGTTTGAACGAACACCGGCCGAAGCAGGCGAGGATGGTCTGGTAGCGCACGATCCCCATCAGCATCAAAAAACCCAGCAGGAACAGCGCTGCCCCGCGGGCCGCGGCCGGGTCAGCCTTTTTTTCAAGCCAGGCCGGGCGCAGCAGCCCGCCCGCCAGCGCCCATTGCGCGGAAAAGATCGCGGCCAGCACGGGAAAGATCCAGTGGTGATGCAGTTCGCGGAAAGCCGGAAGCGAGGTTACCGCGCTGAAAAGCAGCAGGTTCAGCGCTACCACGGCAAAAATTGTCCACGCTCTTTTTGTCACCTATCGTCCGCCTTTGCCGGGCCCGGCCGGGAGCTTTTTCCCAATAATACAATATCGGGCTGAAAGTTTTATTTACCGCGACGGCATTTTGTATCATAGGCAGTTAGACGGCCGGAGCGACGGCGTCTCACAGATCATGAATCTAAAACTCAATTCCAAAACCAGCGCCGTTGCGGCGGGCCTGGTCTTCCTGGTGATGGCAGGGCTGGCAGGCCTGCTTTACCAGAACCTCAGCCAATGGCGCGACTCCGAAACGCAGATACGCCACACCAGGGATTCTATCCGCAGTTCCGAGGAACTCTATTCGGCTCTCCTTACCGCCGAGTCGGCGGTGCGGTCCTATGTAATTAACGGCAGTCCCGAAGCAATGAAACCCTTCTCCAAGGCCGTCTCGGACCTGGAAAGGCAGCTGCACTTCCTGCGGGTGACAGAGAAAACCCACACCGTCCAAGGGTCGCGCCTGGAAAAGCTGGAAGACTTACTGAAGCGCCGCAGGGACGTCATGAGCACCGTGGTGCTTACCCGCCGGACAAAGGGCTTCGAAGCCGCCCGCGCGCTGGCCGGCACCGGGGCGGGCACCCGGCTCACGGCGGAGATAAGCGCGCTGGTGAACGAAATGCAGGAGGCAGAGCGCCGGGACCTCTACGCCTGGGAATTGCAGGCGAAGGCCGTCTCGCTTCAGCGCAACCGGCTGCTGACTATCGTCTTCCTCTTCACTTTTTTCATCCTGCTCGGGGCGCTGGGCGCGGTAATGCAGGGAGCGCATAAACGCCGCCTGGCCGAAGAGGACCTGGCCGACGCCCACGCGCGCCTGCGGAGCGTGGTGGATTCGGCTACGCAGGTCTCCATAATCTCCACGGACCTCAAAGGCACCATAACCCTCTTCAGCGCCGGGGCCCAGAAGCTGCTGGGCTACACCGAGCGGGAACTGGCGGGCGTTGCCACCCCGGCCGTCATCCACCTGGCTTCGGAGATAGAGGCGCGCGGCGAGGAGCTGACCAGGCAGTTAGGCCGCCCGGTCAAGGGCTTCGACATTTTTGTGGAGACCGCGCGCCAGGGCGGCTACGAAGTGCGCGAATGGACTTATGTGGCCAAGGACGGCCGTAAATTTCCCGTCGAGCTGGTCGTAACCGGCGTAAAGGACCACAACGGCACCTTGGTCGGCTTCCTGGGCCTGGCCACGGACATCAGCGCGCGCAAGGCCTCGCAGCTGCAGATGCGCAAGCTCTCCGCGGCGATAAAAGCCAGCCCCACCTCCATAGTGATAACGGACAGGAACGGCCTCATCGAATACGCCAACCCCAAGTTCATGGAGCTGACCGGCTATACCGAGAAGGAACTGCTGGGGCAGAATCCCCGCGTTATCTCTTCCGGCAGCACGCCGCCCGCCGTCTACAAGAACCTTTGGGACACCCTGCTGGCCGGCGCCGAATGGCAGGGAGAATTTCTCAACCGCAAAAAGAACGGCGAGCTGTTCTGGGAGTACGCCTCCATCTCCCCCATCAAGGATTCGAAGGGCAACATAACCAACTTCGTGGCCGTCAAGCTGGACGTCACCGACCGCAAGCTGGCCCAGAAGGAAACGGAAAAGGCCAGGGACGCCGCCGTAGAGCTGGCCCGCATGAAATCCGAATTCCTGGCCAACATGAGCCACGAGATCCGCACGCCCATGAACGCCATCATCGGCATGACCGGCCTGCTGCTGGACACCCCGCTCACCGCGCAGCAGCGGGAGTACCTGAAAACTGTCAACGGCGCAGGAGAAGGCCTGCTGGACATCATCAACGACATCCTGGATTTCTCCAAGATAGAGTCCGGCAAGCTCCTGATAGAGAAGCTGGATTTCAACCTGCGGGAGACCGTGGAAGGCACGGCGGACCTGCTGGCCTCCCGGGCGCAGGCCAAGGAGATAGAGCTGGCCTATTATATTCCTGAGGGCGTTCCCCCCGGCCTGCGCGGAGACCAGGGGCGCCTGCGCCAGGTGCTGCTTAACCTGATGGGCAACGCCGTGAAGTTCACGGAGAAGGGCGAAGTGGTGCTGCGGGTGTCGGCAGAAAAATCCGGCGAGGGCCGCGCGACGCTGAAATTCTCGGTGACGGATACGGGCATCGGCGTGCCGGCCGAGGCCCAGAAGAATCTTTTCGCCTCCTTTTCGCAGGCCGACGCTTCCACCACCCGCAAGTACGGCGGCACGGGGCTGGGACTTTCCATCTCCAAGCGGCTCGTCGAACTGATGGGCGGAGCCATAGGCTTCGAGAGCGAGCACGGCAAAGGCTCGACCTTCTGGTTCACCCTGCCTTTCGACGTGCAGGCAGGCGAACCGGCGCAGGAGCCGGTAATAGCCGACGTGGCGGGAGCGCGCGCGCTGATAGTGGACGACAACGCCGCCAACCGGGAAATAATCAGCCGTTACCTGGAAACCTGGGGCATGCGCTACTCCGCCGCTCCCTCGGGGGGCGCGGCGCTGGAGCTCTTAAAGAAAGAAGCTGGCGGCCCGGACCCCTTCCGGATCATGGTGCTGGATATGCAGATGCCCGGCATGGACGGGCTGATGCTGGCCGCCGAGCTAAAGAAAGACCGCTCCCTCGCCGGCCTCCGCGCGGTCATGATGACCTCGCTGGGCCACGAGCTGGGGCAGCAGGAGCTGGACGCGGCGGGCATTTCGGCCTGCCTGGGCAAGCCGGTGCGCCCCCTGGCCCTGCTTAAGAAGATAAGTTTCGCCCTGGCCGGCGCCGCGGCGCCCCGCCCCGAGCCGGTTCCCCACGTCGAGCCCGAAGCAAAGCCCCTTAACAGGCATTTCCGCGTGCTGGTGGCCGAGGACAACACCGTCAACCAGAAGGTAGCGGTCAAGCAGCTCGAGAAACTGGGCTATGCCTCCGACGTGGCCGCCAACGGGCTGGAGGTGCTGGAAGCCATGAAGCGGCAGCCCTACGACCTGGTGCTGATGGACTGCCAGATGCCGGAGATGGACGGCTTCCAGGCGACCGCCGAGATCCGCAAGATCGAGGCGGACCAGCGGCGCACGCCGATAGTGGCCATGACGGCCAACGCCCTGCAGGGAGACAGGGAGCGCTGTTTCGCCGCAGGCATGGACGGCTATATCCCCAAGCCGGTGCGCATGGACGCCCTGGCCGCCGCGCTGGCGCAGTGGGACTCGCCCTTGGACGCCTTCGTGATAAAGGAACTGCGCGACCTGGCCGGGCCCGAAAATCCCGGCTTCCTGGCCGACCTGGCCCGCACCTACCTGGGCGACCTGGACGGCCGGCTGCAGGCTATGAAGGCCGCCGTCAAGGCGGGCGACGCCGAAGCGCTGCGCCAGGCGGCCCACTCGCTGAAAGGCAGCAGCGGCAATATCGGCGCCAAGCGCCTCCAGAAACTCTGCATGGCCCTGGAGATGCTGGGCAAATCCGGCGCCGTAGGCGGCGCGGAAGAGACCCTGCTGGCCGCTGAAAAAGAAACCGCGGCCGTCCGCGGGGCGCTGGAGGCCCTGGGCGGGGGCGCGGAACCCCGCTAGCCAGGCAATGGACTACCTTAACCTCGCTCAGCCTTACCTGCCGCTGGCCCTCCTGGTCTTCCTGGCCGGGTTCGTGGATTCTATCGCCGGCGGCGGCGGGTTGATAACCCTGCCCGCCTACCTGGCGCACGGGCTGTCCCCCTCGCTGCTGCTGGGCACCAACAAGCTCTCGTCCTGCCTGGGCACGGCCGTCGCCGCTTTTAAGTTCGTGCGGGAAACCCGCTTCGGCTGGGATTTCCTCTTCATCCTCGCGGTGCTGGCCGCGGCCGGGGCCGCCCTCGGCGCGAAGGCCATCTCGCTGGTGCCGCCGGAGGTCATCCGCCTGCTGCTGCTGGTGCTGCTCCCTCCCGTCGCCATTTTCCTCGCCGCCCGGAAAAGCTTCGGCCTGGCCGATACCAGCCGGCGGCACTCGGAGAACGCCCTGCTGCGGCGCTCCGGCTCCATCTCTTTCGGCGTGAGTTTTTACGACGGACTGCTGGGTCCGGGCACCGGCACCTTCCTGGCGGTGGCGTTCGCCCGGCTCTGCGGCTTCGACCTGCTGCGCGCCACGGCGCTGGCCAAGCTCCTGAACCTGGTCTCCAACGCGGCCGCGCTGGCGGCCTTCCTCTGGTTCGGCATGGTGGACGTACGTTTAGGCCTGGCCATGGGCGCGGCCGGGATGGCCGGCAACTACGCCGGCTCGCACGTGGCGCTGAAGAAGGGGGCGTGGATCATCCGGCCCATGCTGCTGGCCGTCTCGGCCGCGCTGCTGCTGAAGATCGCCTGGGACCTGTTCAGGTGAGCGTGGCTATCAGCCCGAAGCGGCCGGTTTTCTCTCCGTCCCGCCGCCAGGAATAGAACAGCTCTTTTTCAGTATAGGTGCAGAGGTGCATGAATTCGTGCCGCCTGACGCCGAGCGCTTCCAGCCGGCAGCGCAGCAGCTCCCGCAGGTTGAAGTAATGCCGCCCCTCCTTAAGGTTCAGGAACCGCTTGTCCCCGCCGTCGGGATAGAAGGCCTTCAGCTTCTCCAGGAAATCCTCTCTCACCGGGTACTGCGCGGCAGAGATGATGGGCCCCACGGCGGCCAGCAGGTCGCCGGGCTCGGTGCCGAAGCGCAGCCGCATCGCCGCCAGCGTAGTACCGTAAACGTCCAGCAGCGCGCCGCGCCAGCCGCTGTGCGCCACGGCGATGGCCTTGTGGACCGGGTCGTAAAAGCAGGTAAGGGCGCAGTCCGCCGAAAGCCCGAGCAGGGGCACGCCGGGGGTGCCGGTCACCAGGGCGTCCGTATTCTCCGGCGGCGCGCCGCCCCCGGCCTCCAGCACGGCCACGTTGGCCGTATGGCGCTGCCGCATGCGCTCCACCCGCGCGGGCTCCGCGCCCAGCGCCTCGCAGACCAGCCCCAGGTTCTCCTCGGCGTTCTCTATCTTGTCCCCGGTCCCCGTGCCCAGGTTCAGCCCAGCGTAAGGGCCGGCGCTGACGCCGCCCTGCCTGGTGGTAACGGCGCAGTTCAGGCCGGCCTGGCCCCTGAAAATATCGAACCGCAGGAGTTTCAGCCCGTTCTTTATTTCGGTTTGCATTTTTCCCCCTTCCCCTAAACGATCGAAACAGACGCCGCTCAGTTCTTCAAGGTGAGCAGGTAAGACTTTATCATCCGCGACGGAAAATAGGATTCCTTGGCTTTTTTAAGGCCGGGAAGGCCCAGGTCGTTCTCTTTATTTATGAAGGGATAGGCGGGCGGCGCGGCCTTGGCGGCCTCGCTGTCGAGGTATTGGTACAGGCCCTTCACGCCGGGATCAGCCTTCTCGAAATTCAGCGTCCAGGTGTCGGCCGTCAGGCGCGAGCCGAAGGCGAAGCCGGCCAGCCGCCCGTCGAGCTCCACCCCGACGCCGGACATTTCCAGCTCCTTGAAATGGGTAAGCGCGTTGACGATGGCCTTGCGCTCGCAGTTGGGAATGGCCTCTATCACCGGGCCGCCCTTCACTTTTTCCCAGTGGTCGAACAGCTGCAGGCAGGCGTCCAGGCAGGGCCCCTCCAGCGGCTTCACCGCCGCGGCGGGGCCGCAGCTCTTAAGGAATTGCGCGACCAAATTGCGCTTCTTGGCGTACTTGCGCCCCTGCAGCAGGGCCAGGTCCGAGGCGTTGTAGACGTAGTCGCCGTAGCCGTCCTCCTCCTGCACGGAGAAATAGCAGCAGAGGTTGTCGAGGCCTATCACCTCGACGTAATCCTGCGGCACGTAATGGTAGCAGGGGAAATCCAGGGCGCGGGCCGCCTCGGCCAGCTCGCGGGGCGTGGGATAGCGGAAGGGCCGCAGCAGCGGCAGCAGCATGCGGCGGCGGGACTTGTCCTCTATGTCCACTTCGGACAGGAAGAGCGTGCCGCCCTCCTCGCGCCAGTAGGCCTCGTGCAGGCAGCCGCTCCAGATTATCATAGAGGCCAGGGAATAGGGGCAGAGCGTATAGAGCTGGCCGTCGAACCAGGGCTTGAGGCGGCAGTAATCTTGCGGCTGGATCTTCTTAAACATTTTTGGTCATCGCGGCGGCGCGCGGCGGCGTGGAAAAGCCCTGCGCGCGGTAGAACGGGGCGGAGCCCCCGCTGGCGATAAGGCCTATCCAGCGTATGCCGTCCTTCTTGAGCCGGGCGGTCAGGCGCCGCAGCAGGCCCGAGCCGATGTCCCGGCCGCGGAAGGCCCGGAACACCGCCACGTCGTGGATATAGGCTTCCTTGGAGAGCGCGTTCACGGCGCGGCCCATGCCCGCCAGGCGCTTGCCCTCGAAAGCCGCCAGGAAGCAGTGGCTGTCCCGCACGATGCGGCGCAGCATGGCGCGGCTGTCCGACTTGTCCCACCAGCCCTGCTCGGCGTAAAGGGCCGTGAGCTGGTCCAGGATCTTCTCGTCGGGATTCTTCAGGAAGCGGTAGCTGATCATGTCTGAAAAAATCGTATCTTTTATCCCTTGGGCCGGTCAAACAAACAAAAAGCCCGGGAGGCCCGGGCTTTTTGCCGCTGCGGTCTTTATCTATATCACCTTATAGGGGTCGTCGGTGACGCTCAGCAGGTACACCGCGGCCTTGATGTTGCGCTCCACGGCCCCCTTAACTATGGCGGCGCCGGGGTAGAAGCCGCGGCCCTCCAGCTCGAAGGTGAAGGCCAGTGCGCCGGTGGCGGCGTAGACCCAGTCGGCGCTGTCGCCGGTGGCCACGTACATGTCGCTGGACTTGATGGGAGAGTAGTTGGTCAGCTTCCCCATCTCGGCCGCGATCTTTATGAAGGCGCGCTTGTCCTTGTCGTTGGGCACGTCGGCCTCGTTGCCACCCCAAGGGTAGAGGATCTCGCTGGCGTAGGAGTGGTAGGTGATGTGCGTCTTCAAGTTGCGGCGGCCTTCGAAGAAGCGCTTGATGTTCACGCTCTCCGGCTCGGAGAAGGCCTTGGGGCCGCAATAGGTGTCGGAGCCGGGGTAGGTGGACGCGCCGGATTCGCACCACCAGGAATCGAAGTTGCGGTTCAGGTCCACGCCGCGTGACTTGTCCGCGTTCTTGGCCATGTTCTTGCGGTAGTACTGGTAGCTGCCGGTCCTGATGTCGTATTCGGAGCCGTCGGGGTTGGCCATCGGCGCGATGTAGATATCGAGGGTGGAGAGGTATTTCTTCACGTCGGCGTCGTTGCGGTGCTCCAGCAGCCAGGCCGCGAGCAGCACCGAGACCTCGGTGGTCAGGTGCTCGCGGGCGTGCAGGTTGCCCATGAAGAAGGCGCCGGGCTTGGAACTGGGGCCGTCGCCCTTGACGGAGGAATTGAGGCGCAGGCACCAGATGTCGCGGCCCTCTACGGTCTTGCCGATGGAGAACAGCGAGGCGATGTCGGAATTGGCTGAGGCCAGCTGCTTGAGCAGGTCGTAGGTTTCCTGGTAGTTATGGTAGATGGCGTCCTGCGAAGGGAAGTCCTTGGTGTCCGGCACCAGGGCGGCGAGGGCCGTCTTCTCGACCAGCCCGAAAGATTTGGAGGACAGCAACTCCATAAGTTCGGGGCCCGCGATGCCGCTGACCTTGTCGCCATTGATCTCCACTATATCGAAGCCGGCTTCCAGCAGTTTGGTGCGGGCGCGCTTGTCGGCGGCCTTGACGGTAACCCAGTAGCGGCCTTCGGTCGCCGAGGCGAAGGCGGCCTTGTCGGCCACCGGCGCCAGCGGGATCTCGGCCTGCACGCTGGTGAGCTGGCCTAAAAGCTGGTCGTAAGAAGTGTTCTCCGCGGAAAAAACGGGGGCCGCCGCGCTGACGGTCAGGATGAATGAGAGGATCAATTTATGCATGTTGTAAGGCCTCGCAGGCTGTTGACTATAATCAATCTATATCAATTATAGGACCCAAAGGGCAACTTTGGCAAGACCAAAAGGCCCAGCCCTGTCTGGGCCCTAGGGCCTATGACGAATGTCAACTGATTATATGATCAACAGCCCTTTCAGGCCGAGGAAGGCGTACCAGAGGCCGGCCAGCAGCAGGGTCAGGCGGCCTATCTCGTTGGCCCTGCGGCCCAGCCAGGGCGTACCCAGCAGCACCGGGGAAATAAACAGGGAAGTTGCGCTGAAAAAGCCGCCGAAGTAGGAGAAGCCCTTCAGCACGTCCGCCAGCTCCAGCAGGCGGATCAGGCCGGCCGCGAAAGGCGGGCAGACGTTAATGCCGGTGACGAAACCGAGCGCCAGGGGCAGGCGCCTGAACCAGGGGCTCAGGTCCCTCTTCAGCACGCAGGGCACTCCTCCCGGAGAGACCCGGGACGCGGCCAGGAACACCATAAGCAGGCCGCAGGCCGCCATGCAGGCGGGCAGCAGCGGCGCCGGCAGGGCGTAGCGCCCTGCCCTGCCGGCCAGCGACGCCAGCAGCGCGAAAAGCATGTAGGCGGCGAAGCGGCCGCCGAGGAACTGAAGGAAGATGGAGAAGTTGAATTTCCAGGCGGCTTTCCCCTCCGCCAGCAGGTAGGGGGCCAGCAGCGGCAGGCAGGAGGCCAGGCAATAGAACCCGGTAGAGAGCCCCAGCAGGAACCCTTCGGAGAACAGCGCGGGCACGCCTTAGATGTCCACGGCCCTGTTGCAGCGCTTGCACCAGCCGGCCGCCCGGTTGGCGCTGTTCTTGCGGTTGAGCTGCACGGTGTCCTTGCAGCCCGGGCACTTGACCTCCATGCCCGAGACGTCGAGCTTGCCGAAGTCCTTTTCGAAGATCTCCTTGCTGGTATAGCGCGGAGCCAGCCATTTTCCGTCTTTCATTATCCCCTCCTAGCGGACCCAGTGAACGATGTCGCGCAGCGCGGCCGGGGCCCAGAGCGAAGAGAAGGCCGCGCCCAGCGTCAGCGCCGAAAAAACATAAAAGAACTTGGCGGCAAAAAGCTCCCTAAAGAAGCCGGCCGTCTTCGGCAGTTCCAGGCCGAACAGGGTGTACTTAAACCCCGCCCCCGGGCAGGCCTCCAGGCATGTCCCGCAGAGGTTGCAGTAGGCGCTCACTTCCGGCTTGCCTCCGGGCGTACAGCTTATGGCGGCCATCGGGCAGGCCTGCGCGCATTTCACGCAGCCGGTGCACAGAGCCGGGTCCAGCGTCACGCGAAAAGGGTTCAGGCGCCCCCAGAAAGCCTGCCAGGCCGCGAAGGGGCAGAGGTAGGAGCAGAAGACGCGCTTTTTGGTCAGCAGCGGGCCGAGCAGCAGCGCAGCCAGAGCCGAGTACAGCAGCGCGTATTGAGCCGTCCTCTGCCAGCCCCCGGAGTCGAGGAAGGCGCCGGTGACCTTGAAGGGGCAGAGCCACAGGCAGAAGACCGGCAGCATATAGGTCAGCGAAACCAGCATGAAGAAGATCAGCAGCGCGGCGGGCAGGTCGCGCAGGCGCAGGGCCCAGCTGCCCAGGCGCAGCAGCGGCCGGCGCGGCAGAGCGCTCAGGCCGTCGTCGATGCCGCCGTAGAAACAGGCCCACGAGCACCAGCCGCGGCCCAGCGCCAGCGTCACGAAAAGCCACAGCGCGCCCAGCGTCAGCGGCCCCCACAGCTTCCAGCCGGCGCTCATCAGGGCCAGATACTGCTGGTAGAGGTAATTGAGGAAATAGGGCGCCATAGCTATGTGGCAGTACGGGGTGTCCTTGAAGCAGGAGGGATCGAACGCCCGGCCGGCGAGGCCGAACTTGAAGTGGACGAGGAAGGCGAGCGCCGAAGCTGAGAAGAAGACGCGCCGCCAGGCGGAAACGCGGCCGGTATAGGCGATGGCGTAAGCTATCCCCCCGGCGAAGAGCGCCCAGGCCAGGGCGTAGAGGCGGCTGATCTCCCGCCCGGCTATAACTGAGGAGAAAAAGAGGACCGGCACGAAGACCAGGGCGGCAAAGAGGGCGGCGGCCGGTGAGCGCTGCGCGGGGGTCTCCTTAGGTTCCATTTAGTACAATAATATCACAAAAATATGGTGCTGTACCTGCTGTTCGGTTTCTATTCGCTGCTGGCGCAGGCGCTGCTGCTGCGGGCGGTCTCGCAGGTGTTCGCCGCGCACGAGCTGGCGCTGGCGGCCGCCCTGGCCTGCTGGCTGCTGTGGACCGCCGCCGGCGTGCGCCTGGCCCGGGGCGCAGGTGAAAATGATTTTAAGGCCGGCGCCCTGCTCTTCGCGGCGGCCGCGCCGCTGAACCTGCTGCTGGCGCGGCTGGCCCCGGGCGCCTTGCCGGCGCTCTCGCAGCCGGGTCTTTTTAGCATGCTGGCCGGTTCAGCCCTGCTGACGCTGCCTGCCGGGCTGGCCAACGGCCGCGCGGCCGGCGCTGCGCTCGGCGGCAGGCCGGCGTATTTCTATGCCGCCGAGGCCGCCGGCGCCGCGGCGGCGGGCGCTTTCACTATCTTTTACTACCGCTATTTCCCGGGCCTGGAAGCCGTCGGCGTGCTTACCGTCCCGGGGCTGGTTTTTGCCGCCGTCTACGCCGCACGCAGGCCCTTTTCCGCACGGCGCGCCGCGGCCGCCGCCGGCGCGGCCCTGGCGCTGGCTTTGTCCGCCCTGTCAGCCCCGCACTTGTGGACACTGAAACCGCCCGCCCCTCCGCCCCTCCTGGTGCTACAGACGGAAGGCTCGCAGCTCGCGCTGACCGGGCGCGGCGATTTCACTTTCTACGAGGACGGCCGCCTGCTCCACGCGCCCGGGGACGACGCGCCGGAGTATTTGGCGCATCTCCCGCTGCTCGCCCTGAAGAGGCCGGGGACCGTGCTGTTGCACGGCAGCGGGGCTTTCTTCGCGCTGCCGGAAGTCCTCAAGCACAAGCCGGCGCGCGCGGAAATCGCCGAGCCGGACCTTTTCAAGGCCGCCGCGCTCGCGGGCTATACCGGCGCCGATCCCAAAAAGTTTTTCCTGCTCGCGGCCGACCCCCGCGCGCTGACCGGCAGGGACGGCGCCTATTCCGCGATCATTAACGCCGGAGGGGCGCCCGAGAACGCCGCGCAGAACCGCTTTTACACCAGGGAATATTTCCAGGCCGCCGCTCGCCTGCTGGCGCCGGGCGGAGTGCTGGCGTTCCAGCTGCCTTTCTCGGAGAACTACGTCCCCCCGCGCGCCGCCTACGCCGCGGCCTGCGTGCTGGCGGCGGCCCGCGCCGTTTTTCCGTCGGTGGAACTGCTGCCGGGCGCGCGCCTGACGGTGCTGGCCTCGCGGCAGCCTCTTAACCTGGACCCCGTCCCGCTGGCGGCCGCTTACAAAGCGCGGCGCCTGAAAGCCAGGGCGGTAACGCCGGAAACCCTGCCTTTCCTGCTGCACCCCTACCGCCGGGCGTGGGCCGCCGGCGAGCTGGCCAGGGTAAAAGCTCCGCCGCTGAACACCGACCTTAACCCGCTGGCCTATTTCAGTTTCTGGCGGGCCTGGCTGTCGATGGTGCTGTCGCCGGGGGCGCTGCTGGGCCTGGCCGGCCTGGCCGGTCTGGGGCTGTTGGCGGCCTGGCAGTTGAAGGCAGCGCTGCGCTTCGGGCCGGGCGAGCGGGGCGGCGAGGCTTTCCTGACCGGCTTCTGGGGCCTGGCCTTCGAGACGGCCGCGCTGCTGGCCTTCCAGGCGCGCACCGGGCGGCTGAGCCCGGAACTGGGGGCGCTGTTCGCGCTGTTCATGCTGGGCGCGGCGCTGGGCGCCTGGACCGGCAGGAAAGCGCGTGCCGGATTAATCCTCGCCGCCGAAGGCGCCGCCCTGGCCCTTGCGCTGGCCGGCGGGCTCTGGCCCGGACTGGCCCTGGGCGCCTGGGGCGCCAGGTTTTTAGTTTTTACGGGGGGCGCCGTTTCAGGCCTCTTCTTCGCCGCGGCCGCGCCGGGCGGCGGCGGCAAGGTGTATTCGTGGGACCTGGCCGGCGGGGCCGCCGGCGGGCTGGCCGCGGCCGCTTTCGCGGCGCCCCTCGCGGGAATAAGCGGGGCGTTTTACTTGTCGGCTGCGGCCGCGCTCGGCGCGCTGGCCGGCGGGCTGTGGCGCTCCGTGAAAGAATCCACGGTAAAAGAATAAATTTTAGTGTCAGGGTCCTTCCAGCAGTCCCTCGGCAGGCCGGCCTTTTGAGCGCAGAGCTCCCCCATGAACTCGTCCTTGCCCGGGATCTGCTCCCAGACCTGCGGCAGGAAAATGCCCGACTTGTCCCCTCTCTCCAGCAGCACTCCCTGCGCGCGGGGCTTGATGCCGCCGGGCTGCGCGGGCCTCAGCGGCGACAGCACCGAGATCTCTATTTCAACTTCGGGAAGCTCCTCTTTCCCCAACGGCGGAAAGCGCGCGTCGCGGAAAGCTGCGCCCAAAGCGCCGTAGCGCACGGCGTCGGCCAGCGTCAGCGCCGGGACCACCGTGCCTACGCACCCGCGCAGAGCGCCGCCTTTGGTAAGCGTGACGAACGCCGCCCCGGGCAGGTTGAGGCGCGGGTCAGCGGCCAGCCCGGCCGGCTGGCGCTCTCCGGAGAAAGACCTTTCCAGTGCCGACCGGGCCTCTTTCAGCAGCCGGTCCTTCTGCCCGGCGGCGAGCGCCAGGGCCAGCGGGCGGCCCGCTTTCAAGAACAGGCCCGAGATGTAGCCCACCACGCTGTCCGTTCCGGCGCGGGGGCTTTCCGCTCCGGAATCGGAAACCGCCAGCGTCCGGAAACTTTTAGCCCCCAGCAGGCGCGCTGCTGTCAGCCCGGCCTCCACCGCCGCGCCGCCGCAGGCGCAGGTTTCCAGTCCGGGCACGCCCTTTTCCGCCATGAAAGCGGCGGCTGTGCGGAACAGGTCCGGGTCCATGGCTTCCAGGGCCAGGCGCAGGGCGCCGTCGGAGGCCGCCGCATCCGCCTCGCCGGGATAATGGGAAAAGTCTGCCGAGATCACGATCAGCGCCTTCTTGCCTTTAAGGGCGGCCGCCAGCGCGGTCCCTATCTCCCGCCGCGCGGCCGGATCGTCGGTGTTGAGCGTGGCCGCCAGCAGCTTGAAGGGTTTTTTCAGCTTGCGCTGCAGGAAAGGCAGCTGCACTTCCACGGCGTGCTCGCGCAGGTGCGCTGACGGCCTGTCCTCGAAGAGCGGGCTGGCTTTCAGCAGCGCGGCGGCCAGTTGCCTGTCGGGCTGCACCCTGCCCAGCGGCGTTTCGTAAAAATCTGACGCCAGCAGCGCGGCGCCCTTGACCGCCTCGGTGTGCCCCGTGGCCAGGATCACCACCGTCTCGTAGGAATCCGCGGCGAACCAGTAGGCCATGCCGGCCAGCCGCCCTGAAAACTCGTACCCGGCGTGCGGGGCCAGCACGGCGACAACGCCCCCCTCCGGTTTTTTCTGACCGCCGGGGGCCAGGTAGCCGTCCACCAGGCGCGCCAGGCCGGCCGGGTCGGCCGGGTAGAATTTACCCGCCACCGCGGCCTCGCGCGCCCCCGCCGGCCGCGCGGCGCCCAGCAGCAGCGCGGTCAAGAACAGGCTCTCGGTAAGTTTCGTCACTCAGCCCTCCGCATTTCCGCTCCTTACTTCCAGATGCCGGGGATCCTGGCCCCGTCCCACGGGCAGCGGCCGCCCGTAGGGGTGAGGCGGTCTTCCAGCACCGCGTAGCCGTGGCGGCGCACCAGGGCCCTGCCGCATTTAGGGCAGAGGGTGTCTTCCCCTCCCTGCCCGGGGGCGTTGCCGGTATAGACGAATTTAAGGCCGTTCTTCAGCGCGATGGCGCGCGCTTTTTCAAGCGTGGCCAGCGGCGTCGGCGGCGCCTCGGTCAGCAGGTAATTGGGCGAGAAGCGCGAAAAAAAAAGGGGCGTTTCCGCCCCTAAGTTGGTTCTGACCCAGGCGGCCAGCGCCTCAAAGTCTGGCTCAGAGTCGTTCAGCCCCGGGATCACGAGGTTCACCGCCTCGGTCAGCACTCTGTTCTTTTTGAGTTCCAGCAGGGCCAGTTTCACCGGCTCCAGGCGGCCGCCGGTATAGCCGCGGTAGAACTCTTCGCTGAAGCCTTTCAGGTCTATTTTCACCACGTCCAGGTAGGGCAGCAGCTCGGCCAGCGGCTTCGGGTTTATGTAGCCCGCGCTGACCAGCACGTTCTTAAGACCGTTCTCGTGGGCCAGCCTGGCCGTATCGTACATGTATTCGTAGAAGACAGCAGGCTCGGAATAAGTGTAGGCTACGGCGCGGGAGCGGGTAGCTTTGGCGTAGCGGACGATGTCCGCCGGGCTCAGCCCGGAAACCTCTTCGGTGCGCAGCTCGCCGTAGGGTCGGCCGTCCGGAGCGAATTTAAGGGCCAGCTCCGAAGGCACCCGGACCCGCTCAGGCGCCTGCTCCGGGTAGAGCTGGGAGAGCTCCCAGTTCTGGCACCCCTTGCAGGAGAGGTTGCAGCCCGGGGCGGCCAGCGAATAAACGAGGCTGCCGGGATACATGTGGTAAACCGGTTTTTTTTCGATGGGGTCCACATGCACCGCGGCGGCCTGCGAGTAGACCAGCGTCTTGATCTTCCCGCCGTGGTTGATACGCACCTTGCAGCGGCCGCGGGCGCCCTCTGGCAGGAAGCAGTTCCACGGGCAGAGGCGGCACTGCACGCCGTTGCAGGCCGGCGCCGCGAAGCGCCCCGGGCGCACGTGTTCGTTGTCGGGAGGATAGAGCGCCGCGAAGGTGGACGGCGGCGGGTAGAACGCTATGAGCGCGGCGGCGGCGGCCGCGAGTCCGGCGGATATGACCGCCAGGCCCACGGCCGCCGCTGCGCGCCCGCGGCTCACTTCCGCGCCTTCCCGTTAGCCAGCGGGTTGGCTTTGTAGAAGGCCTCGATGCGCGCGAGGATCTCCGGGCCGGTCTCGGCGTAGGAGAACAGCTTAAGGTCCTCCGTGGAGATATAGCCCCACTTGGCCATGTTGGGGAAGTTGATCACGTCGGTCCAGTAATCCTTGCCGACCAGGACTATGGGCAGGCGGGTCTTCTTGCCGGTCTGCACCAGCGTCAGCACCTCGAACAGCTCGTCCATGGTGCCGAAGCCGCCGGGGAACGCCACCAGCGCGCGCGCCCGCATGACAAAATGCATCTTGCGGATGGCGAAGTAGTGGAACCGGAAGCAGAACTCGGGCGACACGTACGGGTTGGGCCCCTGCTCCATGTCCAGCGTGATGTTGAGGCCGATGTTCTTCGCGCCGGCGTCGTGCGCGCCGCGGTTGGCGGCTTCCATGATGCCGGGGCCGCCGCCGGTGACCACCACCAGTTTGCGGTCGTTGAACACCTCGGACTGAGAGACGAGGCGGCCGAAGTCGCGGGCCGCGTCGTAGTACTTGGTGGACCGGCGCAGCCGCTCCACGGAGGCCAGCTTGTTCTTCAGGACGGGATTCTTCGGGTCCTTGCGCAGCTGGGCTTTTACTTCCTGCACCCGGGCCTCGGACTGCTCCTTGTCCCAGATGCGGGCGCTGCCGAACACCACCACGGTGGATTTAACTCCGTGCTCCGCCAGCGTCATCTCCGGTTTCTGCAGCTCGAGCTGCAGGCGCACCGGCCGCATCGCGTCGCTGCTGAGGAATTCCGGGTCCAGGTAGGCCTTGCGGTAAGACTTGGCCCTGCGCAGCGCCAGAACTTCCTTGCTGATCTTGGGTTTCTTGTTCACGGTGACTCCTTAAGCTGTGCCTTTACTAAATTTTAACGGCGCCTTTGCCGGCCAGCCAGGCCGACGCGGCCCCGGCCATTTTCTCTGCGGTAAGTCCGGTGTCGGCGTACAGTTCCTCCGGCTTGCCCTGCTCCACGTACTCGTCGGGGATGCCGAGGCGCAGC
Source organism: Elusimicrobiales bacterium (assembly GCA_028688015.1). Classification (GTDB taxonomy): domain Bacteria; phylum Elusimicrobiota; class Elusimicrobia; order Elusimicrobiales; family UBA9959; genus UBA9959. The sequence continues at coordinate 801,209 of JAQTZB010000001.1, forward strand.
ACGCGCGCCTGCAGCCCCTCGGCGTTAAGGTATTCCAGCACGGCCGAGCCGAAGCCGCCGGCCAGCGCGTTGTCCTCCACCGTAACCACGGGCCCGGCCGCGGCCAGGAGCTTTACCAGGTCACCGTCGAGCGGCTTCGCGAAGCGCATGTCGGCCACGCCGGCTTCGATGCCGTAGGCCTGCAGGAGCCCGGCCGCCTTCAGCGCGGGATGGACGCGGTTGCCGATAGCCAGGAAATTCAGGTCGCGGCCCCGCGACAGGAGGCGCCCTTTGCCCAGAGGGAGGAGCTTGGGCTCCGGGTCGAGCGGCACGCCGAAGCCGCGCCCGCGCGGGTAGCGCAGCAGTGCGGGCTGCCCGCAGGCCAGGGCCGTGGCCAGCATGTGGCGCAGCTCGTTCTCGTCGGCGGGGGCCATGACCACCAGGTCCGGCACCAGCCGGAAGAGGGACAGGTCGAACACCCCGTGGTGCGTGGGGCCGTCCTCTCCGACAAGGCCGGCGCGGTCCATGGCTATCACGACCGGCAGTTTCTGCAGGGACACGTCGTGCTGCACCTGGTCGAAGGCGCGCTGCATAAAAGAGGAGTAGATGGCCACTACGGGCTTCCTGCCTTCCGCGGCCAGGCCGGCGGCGAAAGTGACGGCGTGCGCCTCCGCGATGCCGACGTCGTAATAGCGCGCCGGGAACCGGTCGCGGAACAGGTCCAGGCCGGTGCCTTCCGGCATGGCCGCGGTGATGGCGCAGATCTTGGGGTCCTTCGCCGCCAGCTCGGCGAGGGTGCGCCCGAAGACGGCCGTGAAGGTGGGTGCGCCCTGCGCGGCGGCCCCGGCCTTTCTGGCCTCCCCCGTCTCGATGTCGAACTTGGGCGTACCGTGGAATTCTATAGGAGAGTCTTCGGCCGGCTCGTAGCCGCGGCCCTTCTTGGTGACGACGTGCAGCAGCACGGGGCCCTTGAGGTCCTTCACGTGGCCGAGCCCGGCCACCAGCTCGGGGAGGTTGTGCCCGTCTACGGGCCCGAAGTAAGCGAAGCCCATCTCCTCGAAGATCATGCCGGGGAAGAGCAGCACGCGCAGGCGCTTGATGATGCGGCGGATCACGCGGCCGCGCTTTGGGAAGCGGGCCAGGAACAGCTCGGTGCGCCGCACGGCGCGCTGTACGGCGCCGCGGGTGAGCATCTTGGTGAGGATGTGGCCCAGCCGGCCCACGCGCTCGGAGATGAACATCTGGTTGTCGTTCAGCACGACGAGCATATCCGTGCCGAGGTGGCCGATGTTCTGCATGGCTTCCCAGGCCATGCCGCCGGTCATCGCCCCGTCGGCGACTACCGCCACTACCTTGCGCTTGTCCCCGGCCTGGTCCCGCGCGGCGGCCATGCCCGCCGCGGCCGACAGGGCCGTGGAGGCGTGGCCGGCCCCGAAGGCGTCGTACTCGGACTCGTAGCGCTTCAGAAAACCGGAAAGCCCCCCGCGCGTGCGGATGGTGTGGAATTTTTCGGCGCGGCCGGTGAGGATCTTGTGGGCGTAAGCCTGATGGCCGGTATCGAATACCAGCCGGTCGCCCGGCGTATCGAAAACGTAGTGCAGCGCCACGATCAGGTCGGTGGCGCCCAGGCTGGAGGACAGGTGGCCGCCGGTGCGGCTGACGCCCTCCACGATAAGGCGGCGCACCTCGCCTGCCAGCGCGGGCAGGTCCGTGAGCGGCAGGCGCTTGAGGTCGGAAGAGCCCTTTATGCCGTCGAGCAGGGGCATCAGTTCTCCCTCCTGCAGGCGAAAGCGGCGAGGCCGGCCAGGGCTTCGAGGGCCACCCCGTCGCCGCGTACTTTGCGCAGGTTTCCCAGGGCGCGCCGCAGGTAGGCCTCGGCTTTGAGGCCGGCGGCCTCCACACCCAGCAGCGAGGCGTAGGTGAGCTTACGGTTGCGGGCGTCGCTGCCGCTCTTGCCGAGCTTTTTCTTGTCCCCGGTCACATCCAGCACGTCGTCGGCGGCCTGGAAGCAGAGGCCCAGCTCCCGGCCGAACGCCGAGAGGGCCCTGAAATCTTTTTCCGGTGCGCCCGCCAGCGCGGCGCCCATCTCCACGGCGGCCGTGATCAGGTCGGCCGTCTTGTGCAGGTGGATATAGGCGAGCAGGCTCAGGGCCTTGCGGCGGCGGCCAGGCGTAAGGGTTGAGTCGAGGAAGCCCTCGGCGGCCAGGTCGGCGGCCTGGCCGGAAACCATGCCGCGCGCGCCGGCTCGGGCCGCCAGGACCGAAGCCGCTTTCAGCAGGCGGGCCGGCTTCACGCTGGCGGGGTAGCGGGAGGAGAGCAGCACGGTAAAGGCGTCGGTCAGCAGGGCGTCGCCTGCCAGGATGGCCAGCGCCTCGCCGTAGACGCGGTGGCTGGTGGGGCGGCCGCGGCGGAGGTCGTCGTCGTCCATGGCCGGCAGGTCGTCGTGCACCAGGGAATAGGTGTGCACCATCTCCAGGGCGCAGGCGGCGGGCAGCACGTCGCGGGCCCTGCCGCCGAACAGTTCGTAAGAGGCCGCCAGCAGGGCCGGGCGCAGGCGCTTACCGCCGGCTGCCAGCGAGTAGGTCATCGCCCCGGCCAGGCGCGGCTCCGCGCCCTTAAGGCGGGAGACAGCGGCGGGCAGCGCCGCGCTGACCGCGCGGGCCCGATCCCGGATATACTTCTCTGGGTCCATTCGCTCTAAATTATACAAATATTGGGAGGCGGGGCCGCCTACCAGATAAACTGCACTCCCAGCCGGTGGGTGACGCCGAGGGCGCCGTAATCGACATAGGAATAATCCACGCGCGCGCCGTTAATTACGCTGTTCTTGTCGGAGAGGCGGTCGAAATTCATGCCGAAGCCGCCTGACATACGGGAGCCGGTATCCTTCTGCGTCTTGTAGCCGAGGCGCAGCTGGAACATCTTCAGCACGTCCATCTCCATGCCGGTGGCCAGGTGATGCTCGCGGTCGGAATATTTAACCAGGTCCGAGGCGACGGTGAAGACCATGATATCGTTGACGGTGTGGAAGTCCTTGGCGATGCCGAAGCGCAGCGAGGAGGGCAGCTGGCTGGCCGCCGCTATGAACTTCTGGCTGCCGCCGAAGTTCAGCGCCGACGCCCCCACGTGGAAATGGCGCGGCAGGATCAGCGTGACCCCGGCGTCAAAGGCGTAGGCCGACGAGGCTTCCCCCGCCAGCTTCTCGCTGATCTTTTTAACGCTGCCGCCGGCCGCCAGGCGGTAGGACTTGGGCCGGTAATCCGCGACCGGTTCGATCTTCGTCCAGCCGGGCGTGATGAGCATGGGGTCCAGCTTGCCGGCGTCCTTCGGGAAATGCGGCCAGCTCTGCGCGAAGGAGACCACCATGAGCTGGTGGTTCGTGGAGGTTTTGCCGACGGGCATGTCGTTCTCGTCGTAAGCGTCGATGTCGCCGCTGGAGAGGGAAGAGAAGCCCGCGCCGACGGTGCCGAACGGGAACCGCCAGGCGAGGGCGAGGTATTCCTGCGTTATGCCTTCGAGATACTGGTTATGGGAGCCCGAAAAAGCCGAGTAGCTGAGCAGACCCAGGCCGGCGGGATTGTAGAGTATGGAGTCGGGGCCCACCATGGCGGTGTAAGCCTCGCCCATGCCTGCCGGCACCGCGGCGACCGGGATCTTGAGGAAGTTGGCCGAAGTGGTGCCCACCCCGCCGGCGCGAGCGGGCGCGGACCCCCCCGCGGCCAGCAGGGCCGCGGCGAGAATACCCACTATATAAGCCCGCATCATCATATGTAGCGCGGCAGGACCGGGCCCGCAAAAGCCCGTTCCGCCGATACAATAGTATACACTACTGCCGCCTTATTTCAATGACAGATTTGTTACAGATACCCGCAAAATTAAAGAGCCGCGAGATGCCTAGTCGGGGCAAGCAGGGGCGGGGCGCTCGTGGGTGGCGGCCTACCGCGAGGGGCAGGAACGCAAAACGCGTTCGCGCACACCGTGCGCTCACTCATCACTCGGCCTCGGCGCTACGCAAGCCTCGGCCTCATGAAGGTTTTGCTAACCCTGCCCCTCGCGGTCTCCGCTGCTGGCTCGCTTGGTATAGAACTTACAGTAACGAAGGGCCGGTGAGGGTGTGCCTTCGGAGGGGCCTCAGTCGGCCCGAGCTTGCGCAGCGCGAGGGCCGATCTGACAGAGCGAGCCACGGTGTGGCGAGCGTACCCGGAGAAGGCATACCCTCAGCGGCCCCAACCTGCGGTAGGCCGCCCAACAACGAGCGTCCCTGCGGTAGGGCGCAGACTTTAGAGTAAAAAAAGAAGGGCGGGATTTCTCCCGCCCTTCCGAAGGGATGTTCGTTCAGCGGATCACTTTATCCACTTCATGAAGTCGTCCCAGTTGGAGTCCTTAGCCCAGGCCAGCCCGTCGTAAGCGGCGGTATAGTAGGACGGCAGGTAGACCGCCAGACCGTTCGCGTTGGCGTACTTGGAGCCGGTCGCGCGGTTGTGGTAGATCACGGAGCCCTTCAGGAACCCGAGCAGCTCCGAGCCCTTGGCCTTCACCGCGGCGTCGGCCGTAGCGTCGTTGACCAGTTTCACGAAGTGGGAGAGGTCCTTGTTGCTGGAGTAGTAAAAGGCCTGCGCCTTGGTGCGCGCGGCCACGGCGGCGGCGGTGTTGCCGGTCGCCATCACGGCGGCGGTCCACTCGTCCGTCAGCTTGGCCAGCTTCTCGAGGCTGGCGGTGTTGACGGAGGACTGCGTCGCGCCCTGGTTGATCTGCTGGTAGTGGTCGGTATACGCGTCCACCATCACCTTGGAGAGCTCGGCCGCGCCCATAGAGGGCTTGGCGGCCAGCGGCCCGAGGAAGGTGTTGTAGGTGTAGCCGTCGCCGGGCTCGGTCTCTTCCGAGGCCACGATGTAGTCCGCGCCTTTGCGGGCTTCATAGGCCACTTCCATCATCTGCATCAGGCAGGCGTCCATCGACAGGATGTCGATCTTGCCGGAGGCCTGCAGGGCCTGCGCCAGCTGCTGCGTGGTGATGTGGTTGCCGGACTCGTCGTCGTAGGAAATGCCCTTGCCTTCCTCCTCGGACTTCTTGTTCCAGCCGGAGCCGTGGTTCCAGACCACCAGCACGTAATGCTGCGCCGGGAACCGCTCCTTGGACCAGTTCACGAACTCCACCATGTTCTCCCACTTGCCCATGTCGGACTTGGGGATCTCCAGGAGCACCGGGGAGGTGATCTTGGCGCTGTCCGCGTCCTTCTGGATCAGGTAGCGGCGGGAGCCTTTCCAGTCCCCGTCGTTGGTGGCGTAGCCGTTAATGCGGCCGAGCTCCGCGACGATGTTAACCTCGGGCGTGGACCCGATCATCTCCATCTCGTTGACATCCTTGAGGCCGAAGCTCTCCAGGTTGTTCTTCGCGTTCACGTAGACCATGACGGTCCACTTGGCCGGGGCTTTCGGGTCGCCGGGCAGCGGGGTGATATCCGCGTCCGGGCTGACGTTCTGCAGCTGCGTGACTATTTCAGCGACGCTGCCCTGCTGGTCGAAGGTCACCTCGGCGAAGGCGCCGGTGGCCATGACGGAGCAGAGAAGCGCGGCGGACAACTTGTTTAACATTACTCCTCCTGTGCGCGTGTGTGTGCTAGTTAAGGCCAATATTAGTAAAACGGCTGACGGGTGTCAACAAAAGCCTTTGCGCCCCCGGGCGCGCTTGTTGCGCCCGCCGTTCCCGTTATAATATAATTCAAAGAACGCGTTTTAATAGCGGGGGAGAAGAATGTTAAAAAAACAACTGTTGCTTTCCATACTCGTCGTCCAGGCCTTTTGCGGCGCGCTCTACGCCCAGTCCTCCACCCGCTCCTCCCTTGAGGCCAAACTGGCGCTGGAGAATTCGCTCGAAAAGCGCGTCCGCATGGTGCTTGCCGAAGCCCTCGGCACCGAAGACGTGATCGTCATCATCTCGGCGGAGATGCAGGAGCAGGAAAAGAAAGCCGCCGAGCTGATGCCTGGCATCCCGCGGCAGGAGAAAATGGGCGAGCCCTCCCTGTCCTCCAGCCTCACGATGGTCAAGAAGATCTCCGCCAGCCTGATCCTCGACAAATCCGTCAGCGAAGACGACACCAAGCTCGCCCGCAAGCTGGCAGCCGGCCTGCTCGGCCTGCCGCCCGACCGGCAGGACCTCGTCCTGATAGAGAAGATGGATTTCCGCAAAGCCAAGCCGCTGACGCTGTCCGACCTGTTCGTCCCGCCCAACCTCTGGAGCCTGGTCTGGATAGTGGTGGTCTCGCTGCTCGCCCTTTTCACCGTGGCTCTTTTCCTCGCCCCGCTCTCCAAGAGCGCCCGCGCTTTCGTTGAGGCCTTCAGCGCCCATAACGCCGCGCAGGCCGCCGCCGGCGGCCCCGCCCGCGAAGAGCGCCAGGAAGAAGTAAAAGAGACGGCCGCCAAGGCGGCCGAGGCCCAGTCCGCGCAGCCCGTAGACGGGCGCAAGCCGCCCTTCTGGTTCCTCGGGCCGGCGCACCTCTCCAGCCTGGTCTTCATCATGAAGTCCCGCTCCGTAGAGGACCTCACCATACTCCTCAGCTACGCCCCGGGAGACATGCCCGCCAAGCTTTCCGAGGCTCTCTACCCAAAGAGCGCTGAGGCCCTGGCCGCCCTGCCCAACGTGACGCTGATGCCGGAGGCCCGCATCCGCGCCTTCGAGTCGGAGCTGCTCTCGTCGCTGGACTACGTGGTCGGCGGCGAGGACAAGGCCCTCAGCATCCTCAGCGGCCTCGACGAGGCCGTGCAGGAAAAAGCCCTGGCCGCCTTCGCCAGGCTCGATCCCGCGATGGGCAAGAAGCTCAACGCCGCCATAGTGCGCTTCTCAGCTATAACGAACCTGGAGGCCGCGCAGGCCCAGGCGCTTACCCGCCGCGTGCCGATGCGCGTGCTGGCCGCGGCGCTCAAGAACTCCCCCTACTCCGCCCCCTTCCTGGCCAAGCTCGCCGGCGGCATGCAGGAGCGCCTGCAGCAGGAGCTCGACCTTACCCGCGACCTGCCCGCCGAGGCCTACAAGGCCGACCGCGCCAAGGTAGTAGAAGCTCTCCGCCAGATGATCAAGGAAGGCTTCATCGCGCTGAAGTCCGGCGGCGCCACCAGGCCCGCGGCGGCCCCCGCCGCGGCGAAGCCCGCCGGCCTGGCGCCCCTGCCCGGCGCCGCGCCGGCCGCAAAACCCGCCGGCCTG
>JAQTZB010000016.1 GCA_028688015.1 Elusimicrobiales bacterium
GGCTTAAAGTCGAGGGCGGCGGCCTTAGCGGAACCACCTACAGCGGCGTGAACAAGGACGAAAAATATTCCGGCGGGACGGCCGGCGTTTACGCCCGCGCCGGGTCCTTCGAACTGGAGGCTTCGCACCTGAAGCGGGAAGTCAGCCTTTACGGCAGCTCCGCGGCCCCCGATGTCTATAAAAGGAACGGCGGCGGCGCCGGTATTTCTTTCGGTGGCGAAGGCGCGCGCTTTGGCCTGCACGGGAACACGAACAGCGCCGAGCAGTCCGGCGCCCATCTGAAAATCCCCAACTCTTCGGTCGGCGCCGCCGGCGCTTTCCGCGCGGGCACTTTTGAATTCGGCTTCACGGCCGACATGGTCGGCAGGGGGATGAATGTTACCGACGGGTCGCTGGAGGCAAAACGGAACGGCCCGATGGTGGGAGCCCAGGCGATGATGAGGCCTTTCAGCGGCTTCAAAGCCGCGCTCAGGGGCTCGCTGGCAAAACTGACCGGTGAGACCACCAAGTACGGGAACAAATATAATCTGGAAGGCGACAATAAAGAAGCCGGCGGCAGAATAGAGTGGACTTTCGAAGCTGTTCCGCTTACCCTGGCTTTAGGTTTTGAAAAGCTTATCATGGACCCCGAATATAAGGAGGGCCTTATATATAAAAGAAACCTGACCGAGAACCAGCTGAAGTCCTCCGCCGCCGCTTTCCACTTCTTCGGCGGCCGCTTTCTGCTGGGCGTGGAAACGCAGCAGCTGAAAATAGATTCCGCCGTCTACGATAACAATACTTTTCACGACCACTCCCATACGAAGCTGGTCTCCATGGCCGGCGGCACCGAGATCTGGCTGCTCCCGGGGTTCGGCGTGCGGGCTTCGGTAAAGAGGCTGGACATGCAGAACATGGTCACCAGAGCGGAAACCTTCTATAATACCGTCGCCGCCGGCGTCGGCCTGAAAGGCGAGAACCTCTCCCTGGACGTCTCCGCCCGCAAAATGACGGGCGATAACAGTGTCCCGAAACAGGACGAGTTCACGGAAGGAAAGGCCATGCTGTCCTACAAGTTCTAAAAGGTCCCTGATAAAAAAAGGCCCCGCTGCCGGGGCCTTTTTTATTGCTTCCGGTCCTATTTATTTTTCTTCACGTATTTGATGCGCCTGATGGTGGTTCCGGGGAAGTAGAACTCCATTATTTCTTTGTAGTTCTTGTTGTATTTGCCCGCCAGGCCGGCCGCGCCGCTCTGGCACATGCCGATAGCGTGGCCCCAGCCGCCGCCGTAGATCCAGTAATTGCGCACTTTGCCGTTCTTGAAGCGGTTCATCTCTATCTCGAACAGGGTGCTTTTCAGCGAACTGAAGCCCAGGATATTGCGGATCAGGTGCTCCCTGGTGACCGTAACGGATCTTTTCTTTCCCACCAGCTTCATCGTATTTACGTTCCCCGACGGGCTGCGCCTGAGCGGGATGATGTCCAGGACCTCGCCTATCGCGTAATCTTTGTTCACCCGGAAGGTCATGTCTTTCTGGCGGATGATCTTCATCCAGCGGAATTCCGAGGCCCGCACGCGGCCCGGATAATTGCAGTTAGCGTCCGGGTTGCCGGTCAGCCAGAGGTGGAAGTCCCAAGGGTCCAGCGGCGCCATGCTCTTGGAAGGGTCTATGTCCGGCTTGGTGACCAAATAGGGGGAATCTCCCCAGCCGGTGACCTCTTTCGAGGCCTGGATCCAGCCGCCGCAGTTCGAATGATAGAAGGTATAGGCGGGGCGGCCGTGGTAGGTCAGGATCTCGCCCTCGGTATCCACCACGGCGTTGTTGGTGGTGTTGGCCTCGTTCGATTTCCCTTTGTAGGCCTGGCAGTGCTGGCCGTCGCAAAGATGGTAGCCGTCGGCTTTATGCGGGCCGCCGCGCGCCCTGCGTATCAGGACCTGGGTGCGGGCCAGGACGGCCTGGGCTTTAAGGGATTCGTAAGGCCACTGCGGGGCGACCTCGCTGGGGACCACGCCAAGCAGGTAAAGTTCGTTCTCTATGACGTTCACCACGCCCATGCCGCGGCTGCCGTTGGGGTAAAGCTCGATGTAGCCGCGGTACTGCCTGTCCGCGCCTTTGAACCAGGGGTTATTGGTCTTGGAAGAGGCGTCGAAGATGACTGTCCCGCCGGCCTGCGCAGGTTTCACAAGTATCGGCCCTTTGAAGCTGTTGTGGATATTTCCGTCGGGGCCTTTAAGCACCAGGCTCTCGCCTTCCGCCACCACCGTCCAGGCCTCGTCGGGCGGGATCTCGGCGTAAAGCTTGCCGCTGCTCTTGCCGGTAATGGTCAGGCCCTCGAAAGATTTTATTTTAAGCAGGTTGTTCCTGCCCTGCTTGCCGGTATTCGTAGTCCCGAGACCCACCCGGATCTTCACCGAGGACGAGAGGCTGGCCAGCGCGTCCAGCGGCTCCATCACCAGCGGCTTGGTGATGCGGAACGGCGGGCGGATCTCCTCCGGCTGCTTGGTCAGCTTTCCCTCCAGGACCTTCATCATCTTGGAAGCCACGGGGTGGCCGGGGGCGTAGTCGAGCACGCGGTAATACTGGTTCCAGGCCTCGTTGAACTTACCCTGCCGGGTGTAGATCCCCGCCAGCGGCAGGCGGGCCTCGGTGAAGGACGGGTCTTTGCGCAGGGCCTCGATCAGCGCTTCCTCGGCTTCTTTGTGCATGTCGAAATTCATATAGTTCCAGGCGAGGATATAATCCACCCCGGCGAAGTCCGGGCGGAGCTTGCGGTACTTATCCAGGTGCTCCAGGGTCTTTTCTTTTTCGTTCAGGTTGGAATAGACGCTGGCCAGGCCGAGTTCCGCCCTGGGGTGGAGGGGCTGCAGCCTTATGGCCGCCTCGAAGGCGGAGCGGGCCCCGTCGTAATCGGCCTGGTGGAAGCGCAGCCAGCCCAGCTCGGAATAAATATCGGGGTTCTGCGGGTCGCGCTCGAGCGCCCGCACCATCGCGCGCGCGGCCTCGTAATAGTTGCCGGCCTGCTTCAGGCTGGCGGCGGCGTTCAGGAGCGGCCGCGGGTTCTCCGGGGCGGCGTCGGCCAGCGCGAGATACGCGGAGGCGGCCTTGAGCAGGTCGCCCTTGAGGTAAAGTTCATAGGCGGGCGCGGCGCAGTAGCCGCGGCCGGATTGCAACAGGAGGAATAAAAGAATAAGATTAAACGTTCGCACTGCTTAATATCGTATAAAATTAATAACAGGCCGTCTGTGGAGCATAGCTCTTGATACGGCATGACCATAGGTCTAATGTCCGAAGAACTTTCCGATCCAGAGCTTATCGCCGCCTTCAAAGGGGGGGACGCCGAGGCTTTGGGGCTGCTGATGGAGCGCCACAAGGCCGCCGTTTACGGCTACCTGCTGCGGCTTACCGGCAGGACGGACGCGGCCGACGATCTTTTTCAGGAAGTCTTTCTCAAGCTCGTAAAAAACCCGTCGGCCTACGGTGAAAGGGAAAAGCTTAAGGCCTGGCTTTTCACCGTGGCCCGCAACGCCGCGATGGATCATTTCAGGCGGGAGGGCTCCCGCGGCGAGGGCCCGCTGGAGGGGGACGGGCTGAC
>JAQTZB010000017.1 GCA_028688015.1 Elusimicrobiales bacterium
CTCCTGGGCCGTAACCGATCCCAACCCGCTGGACACCCACACCTACGAGATATTCCTCTCCGCGGATTCCGGCTCCACCTTCGCTTTGCTGGCGGGAAACGTTTCGACGACCGTCTACACGCTGGACACCCGCGCCTATCCCAGCCTGTACACCTACAGGCTTAAGGTCGTAGCGACCGACACCGGCGAGCCGGCGATGAAAGGCGCCGCGCTGACCCCGGTGTTCAACATAATCAATTCCCTTTCCCCACGGCAATTCTCGCTGCTCAAACCCCTGGAGGATTCATTCCCCTCCGTATTCGACCTGCGATTCTCCTGGGAACGGTCCGCGGACCCGGAAGGCGGAGCCGTGACCTACGACCTGAGATATTCCACCTCTCCGGGAGCGGACGAAGGCGTTACCGTTCCGGGCCTGACCCAGACGAACCATACGCCGGCCCTTAACTCCCTCCTGATGGACACGCAGTACTTCTGGCGGGTCAGCGCGCTGGACCAGTACGCCAGGAAGACCGAAAGCGCCGTAGGCAGCTTCATGCTGCGCAGGGCCAAAGCGAAGACCTCCGACGGTCTGATGACGGTGGAGATACTCTCCGGGCTGCCGGCCCAGGGCTATATCGGCTTCCAGGACGCAATGGCCACAAAACGAAGCGCGCTCGAACTGGCCGGCCGGAACTCCGAAAGCAACCGGCTGGTGAAGCTGCTTTCTGCCCCCGCCTGGGAAGCGCAGATCAAGGACATCGACGGAGTCTCTCTGCCCTCGTCCGGCGTCTCCGCCAGGATAACCTACGCCTTCCCGGCCGCCTCCGTCCTGGGCGCCGACGACAACGCCCTGGCCGACATACAGCATCTGAAACTGGCGCGCCTGAACGAGTCCGGCGGCCGCTGGGAAATACCCTCCGACCAGACGGTGGAGCCGGTCGGCCGGCAAGTCAGCCTGACCAGCAGCGGGCTTTATGTGTTCAGCGTCCTGGCTTCCATTTCGCCGGCCCAGCTTCTCTCCGGCCTGACCAGTTTCCCTAACCCCTTCGCTCCCGGAAAGGATACAGCCAGGATCCGTTACACCCTGTCTTCCGACGCCTCCGTGCGGATCCGCATCTATACGCCGCTGGGCGACCTGGTGCGCGTGCTGGAATGCCCGCACGGGGGTCAGGGCTGCGGCCAGGGGACCGTCGCCGGTTCGGTCAACGAAATGACCTGGGACGGGAAGAACGGCGCGGGCTTCACGGCGGCCAACGGCATGTACCTGGCCGAGGTCTACGCCAAATCCGCGGCCGAAAGCCGCAGGGAACTGCTGCATCTAGGGGTGCTTAAATGAGACCCGCGGGCGCCATACTCCTTCTGTTCTGCCTGGCCGGCTCCGCCGCGGCCGCGCTGGTCCCGTTCCGTCCCAGACCGGCGGACGGCGGCTTTCCCGGGGAATGGCTTACGGCCTTCACTGCCGGCGCGCGGGACGCGGGACTGGCCGGAGCTTCCTCCGCCCTCACAGGCGGCGCGGCCGCCTACCACAACCCGGCCGGGATAGCCGGCAACGCCGCCGGCGAAGCGGTGGCGATGGTGGCGCCGCTGCTGGCTTCCGGCCAGTACCAGGCGCTGTCGGTCTCACATCCGATGTCCGCCTACGACAATCTCGGGATAAGCTTTTTGCATCTCGGCTCCGGCTCGGCCGACAGGACGGACGAACTGGGCCGTTCCATCGGCAGCTTTACCGAGCAGGAATACGCCTTTCTGCTTTCCTACGCCCAGCGCGCCGCCAGGGATATTTCCGCGGGAATTTCCCTGAAAGCGGTGAAGCAGTCCGTCGCGGAATTCTCCGCCACCGGTTTCGGAGCGGATCTTGGCCTGCAGGCCCGGCCTTTCAGGAACCTTGCGGTCGGCTTCTCGGCGCTCAACCTCTTCCCGCCGAAACTGAAACTGCGGGACGAAGCGGAAAGATTCCCGATTTTTTATAAGGCGGGTCTCGCTTATTCATATTCCATGCTGGACAGACCGGTGCTGCTTTGCCTTGACATGAACACTTTGGTCCTCGGCGGCGGACGCAAAGTCCTCAGGCCGAGCGCCGGCCTGGAGGCGCGTCCGCTTTCGGAGGACACGCCTTTCGCGGTGCGCCTGGGCGCGAATCAGCGGGAATACACGCTCGGCTTCAGCGTGGGCACCGGGCACCTGTCCTTCGATTACGCCGCGGCCTTCCACGAACTGGAGACCATGCACCGGTTCGGGCTGACGCTCCGCTACGACGTGATAACCGCCTTCGACGAAAAAAAGATAAGGAACGAGCGGCTCTCCGCCCTCAAGATCCAGGCGCGGGACTGGCTGAAATCCGGGGAATACGAGAAGAGCGAGGAGGCCGTAAAACGCATGATGGAACTGGACGAATCCGATCCGGACGCCGCCGACATAACCGGAGAAATAAGGAAGGCCCGCGCCGGACGGGAGGCGGCGCTGAGAAAGGAACGGGCGAGAGCCGACGCCGCCGCGCGCCTGTCCGAGGCCGTAAGCTTTTACCGCTCGAAACAATACCGTATGGCCCTGGCCGCGGTGGAAAGCGTACTCCCCGTCCTGGAGAACGACGCCCAGGCCCAGGGCATCCGGGCCATGTCGCGCGCGCATATCCTGATAAAAGAACGGAAATACAAGGACGCCATGCGCATGCTCAGGAAGGCCGTGGAACTGGAACCGGACAACCGCGAGGCCCTCCTGCTTTACAAACGGGTGGGGGACATTATAGATTTGAAGTGAACTTTCCGGGCGGGTTCCCGGAGGAGAGCGCTATGAGAAGATCCGCCTCTTATTATATCCTTGCCGCGCTGTCGGCCGCGGCTCTTTCCGGCCGCCCGGCGGCCGGCGAGCCGGCGGGGCCGCTGGAGCCGCCCTCCATGCCGGAACTAGCCGGGATCTCGGAACTCTCCGGCGAAGCGGCCGAGAACCCGGAAGCCATGAACGCCTATCAGGCCGGCGTCCAGGCCTATCTTAACGGCAAGGACGACGACGCCGTGGCTTCCCTGCGGGAGGCTTTGCGCATAGACCCCGGCAATGAAAAAGCCGAGCGGCTGCTGCTGAAGGTGCTGCTGCGCGGGATCAACGACAATTACGCCGCCGGGAATTACAGGAAGGCGCGCATCTACGTACAGGAAGCCCGGAAACGGTTCCCCTCCAACCCGGAAATAAAACTGCTTTACAGTTCCATACAGGAGCGCGGCGCCGCGCCGCGGGAGGAGAAAGCCGCGCCGGGAACCGGGACGGAGCCGGAAACAAGTGGCGCCGGGAACGCGGACAGGCGCAAAGCCCCCCGGCGGGCCGCGCCGCGGCCGGCGCAAACCCCTCCGGCCGGACAGGACCTTGCGCCGGATAAACCGCCGGCGGCGGCCGGGGAAAGACCGAAAGCGTCGCCGCGAAGGTTTCCGCCGCTCAACGAGCATCTGCCGGAGCTGGGCGGAGCCCTGCTTTCGGCGCTCCTCCTGCTGTTCTTTTATCTGCGGCAGAGCCAGCAGAAGGCGCTTTTACTGCAGGTGGAGAACCTGCAGAAAGCGCTGACCGCCAGCCAGAAAGAA
>JAQTZB010000006.1:0-176728 GCA_028688015.1 Elusimicrobiales bacterium
GGACGACTGCGACGCGCAGGAGCGCTCCGGCGAGCTGCTGGAATGCTCCTCCCCCGAGACGCTCATCCTCTGCGGCTACAACACCACGCGCAACCGCCTCAACCAGTACATCCGCGCCTCGCGCGGCTTCGAGACCCCGGCGCCCTCCAGCGGCGACCGCGTGATCTGCCTGCGCAATAACCACAAGAAGGCCATCTATAACGGCATGCTGGGCACTCTTATCAGCCTTACCCCGGCGCAGAAGGACTGGTACCAGGCCGAGATCCAGCTGGACGACCGGGAGCGCCCCTACGACGGGCTCATCTACGCGCCGCAGTTCGGCGCCAAGACGGGGATAAATTTCACGGCCGACCGGAAACTCGCCATGACCGGCGACCTGTTCGACTTCGGCTACGCGCTCACCGTGCACAAGGCGCAGGGCAGCCAGGCCCGGCGCGTGGTGATGTTCGAGGAGCGCTTTCCCAAGATGGACGACGAGATGTGGCGCCGCTGGCTCTACACCGGCGTGACCCGCGCCGAGGAAGAGCTGTACCTGTTCGGGTAATTACAGGAAGGAGAGCTTATGGGAACAGATTTCGAGATAATCCCGTTCGACCCGCATACCGCCACGGACGAGCTCTGGACGCTGTATTTCGACCAGACCGAAGCGGCCTACCGGGAATACGAGCCCGAGGACCCGCTGCTGTCGCGCGCTAAAAAGAAGGAGCTGACCCTCTCTTCGCTGCCTAACCCGTACAGGAATGACTACACGTACCTCGTGCTGGCCGAAGGCGGCGCCGTGCCCGCCGCTTCCGCCAGCATGGTGGTGGAAGCCCCCGGTTCACCCACCTACGCGTCCAACAAGCATATCGGCAACCTGCACGGTCTTTCGGTGTCGCCGAAATACAGGCGCCAGGGCCTGGCGACGCGCCTCGTGGCCCATATCCTGCGGGACATGGCGATCCGCGAGCCCCAGGTAACCGAACTGCAGGTTCCCGCCGCGCTGGAGACCGGCCATAAATTCCTTGAGCGGAAAGGCGGCACGGTTTCCCTCGTGCACTCCGAGAACCGCCTTTATTTAAAAGACGCCGACTGGGCCATGATAGAGCGCTGGGACGCCGAGGGCGCCAGGCGCAACCCAGGCACGGAAATACTTACTGTGACTGAGATCCCGGAAACCGACCTGCAGGATTATGCCCGCGCCTATACCGAGACCATCAACCAGCAGCCCCTGGGCGGCCTGCAGATGAAGATGGAGATCACGCCGGACCAGATCCGCTACATGGAAAAGAAGTCCGCCGAGCAGGGCACCGTGCACACGACCATCTACACCAGGGAGGCCGACGGCCGCGTTGGCGGGCTTACCGAGACCTCCTACCTCGGGGACCTGGGGCACGTGGCGCGCCAGATGCTCACCGGCGTGCGCCAGGAGTACCGCGGCCGCGGCCTGGGGAAACTGCTGAAGGCCCGCATGCTGCTGCATATCAGGCGGGAGTACCCCGGCGTGAAGTATATAGTCACCGGCAACGCCGACAGTAACGCCCCGATGATGGCCATAAACACCGCGCTCGGTTTTAAAAAGCACCTCCCGGTGCTGCTGTACACCCTGAAGATAAAGCCGGAGCTCCTGAAGTGAAGAACCTGGTCTGCAAGATCTGCACCATCAAGCTGGTGGAGGCCGCCTACGCCAGGGCGTGGTGGTTCCGGCTGGTGCGCGAGCCGCTGCGCTGGGGCATGCTGCTGCTGGGGCGGCTCTACGAGGCGGACTTGGAAGTTTACGACGTTCACAGCGCCTCCTGCCGGGCCTGCCCGCGGCTGACCAAGCTGGAGCTGAAAGAAAAGTCCGCGCTGTTCCGGCTGCTGAATAATCTGGTCAATCCCTGGTTCGACCGCCTGCTGGAGCGGCTCATCACAGAGCGCGAACTGCAGGAAGCCAAAGACGCCGCCGAGCGCGCTGTGCTGAGCGAAGTGAAAAATAAATAGCGCCGGCCGGGGCGACACGCCCTTGTCGGCTTTGTGTGCTAGACTATCTCTGATGAATACGCAGGAAATCCTTAAAAAGCGCTGGGGCTACGACGCCTTCAAGCCGCTGCAGCGCGAGGCCATAGAGGCCGCGCTGGCCGGGCGCGACTCGCTGGTGGTGCTGCCCACCGGCGGGGGCAAGAGCCTGTGCTACCAGCTGCCGGCCATAGCCGGGCAGGGGCTGGCGCTGGTGGTCTCGCCGCTGATAGCGCTGATGGACGACCAGGTGGCCGCCGCGCGCGAGGCCGGCCTGGCCGCCGACGCGCTGCATTCAAATCTTAAGGTAGGCCCCAAGCGCGAGGCCTATGCCAACCTGAACTCAGGTAAAACGGAGCTGCTCTATGTCAGCCCGGAACGGCTGCTGACCGGGGACCTGTACGAAGCCATCGCCCCGCGGCTGATACTTGCCGCCGTGGACGAGGCGCATTGCGTGTCGCACTGGGGCCACGAGTTCCGCCCCGAGTACCGCAAGCTCACCGAGGCGCTGGACCATTTTCCCAAGGCCGCCCGCATGGCGCTCACGGCTACCGCCACGCCCACCGTGCGGCAGGACATTTTGGAGCGCCTCGGCCTGCGCTCGCCGGTCATCCTGGTCGGCCACCCGGACCGCCCCAACCTGATCTACCGCGCCTTCCCGCGCCGCGACCAGATAAAGCAGGTGCTGGAAGTGGTGCTCCGCCACCCGGGCGAGGGCGGCATAGTCTACGCCCAGACCCGCAAGGACGTGGAGCGCCTGGCCGCCGGGCTGAAGAAAGAAGGCGTCTCCTGCGCCCCCTACCACGCCGGCCTGGGCGCCACCGAGCGCCAGCAGGCCCAGCACGATTTCGTCAACGAGCGGCTCGACGTGATAGTGGCCACCATCGCCTTCGGCATGGGCATAGACCGCTCCAACGTGCGCTACGTGGTCCACGCCAATACGCCGCGCTCGGTGGAGCATTACCAGCAGGAGAGCGGCCGCGCCGGCCGCGACGGCGCGCCGGCCGAATGCACGCTGCTGTTCTCGGCGTCGGACCTGGCCACGCACCGCTGGCTGGCCAAGAAAGATTTTACGCTGCCGCCGGACCGCGTGCGCGCGCTGGAGAAGCAGCTGCGCGACATCGGCCGCTACGCTTCCGCGCCCGTCTGCCGGCACGGCCTGCTGGCCTCGCATTTCAGCGCCCCTTACCCGCCCGAGGGCCGGGAGCAGGAGGGCTGCGGCGCCTGCGACGTCTGCCTGGGCGAGACCAAGGGCCTGCCCGACGACGAGGCGCTGCTGACCGCCAAGAAGGTTTTAAGCGCCGCCTGGCGCGCCGAGGGCCGCTACGGCACCGGCTACGTGGTGAACCTGCTGCTGGGCCGCCCCAACGACCGCATGGAGCATAACGGCCACGACAAGCTGCAGGTGTTCGGCCTGCTCAAAGAGGCCGGCGAGCCCGCCGTGCGCTCTTGGATAGACCAGCTGATAGTGCAGGATTTCCTTGAGGTCACCGAGGACAGCGAGTACCCGCTGCTGCGTATCACGGCCGAGGGCCGGGCGCTGTGCCAGGACCGGGGCACGGTGAGGCTGGGCCTGCCCGCCCAGCCCGCGAAGGGCAAGAAAAAGCCCAAGGCGCTCAAAACGGTTTCCGCCGATTTCACCGCCAGCGACGAGGCCCTGTTCGACAAACTGCGCGCCCTGCGCCGCGCGCTGGCAGACAAGGCCGGCATCCCGCCCTATGTAATCTGCCAGGACGCCACGCTGGTGGAGATAGCCGCGGCCAAGCCGGCCACGCCGGCGGCGCTGCTGGAGATCAAGGGCATGGGAGAGAAGCGCGTGGAAAAATACGGGGCGCTGCTGCTGGCGGTGGTTGCCGGGGGGAACCCGGAGGTTTAAGGCGCGCGGTAGAGGCGGATGCCGGCGGCTATGGCGGCCGCCATCTTTTCCTGGCCGGCCGCGGCTTTGATGAACTCCGCGTCCTTCTTGTTGGTGAGCACTACCATTTCTATCGTCAGCGTGGGTATCTCCGAAAAAATAGAGAAAGTCAGCGCCCCCTGGTTGGAGCCGACCGCGGTGCGGGAATCCCCGTACATGCCTTGCGCCTTCAGCGTGCCGGCCAGTTCTCCGCGCATGGCGTTGAACATCACGGCCGAAAAAGCCCGGCTGTCCTCCCGCACCTGCGCCGAGGGGCCCCTGAAGCCGTTCTCCGGGTCGTTCTTGTAATCGTAAACGCCCTGCCGGTCGGGGTAGTAAAGCGCGAAGCCCGTACCGAGGGTGCTCTCGCAGTGCAGGTGCACGGCCAGCGCCGCTCCGGCCGCGTTGCAGATACGCGCGCGGTCCTTGTTTTCCACTGAATGCAGCTCGGCGTTGCGGGTCATGACCACTTCGTACCCAGCCTCTTTGAGCACGCGCTCCAGGCGCTGCCCCACCTGCCAGTTTATCCGGTTCTCGTTGGTGCCGTTCACCAGGTCGGTGGCGGAGTTAAAGGTGTTGGGGTGGCCGGGGTCCACGCAGATGACGGTGCGGGCGCGTTCGGCAGCGGCGGCGGGAGGCGCGGGAACTTCGGCGGCGGAGAGGGCCGGCAGATCGTCCAGCGCGCCGGCCTGCGCCCGGGGCAGGGCGCCCCAGGTTATCGCTGCCAGCAGTAATATCAAGCGTTGTGTCATATCTTCGCGCCTTATATCAAGTGTAACAGGCCGGCCATTTTTGTCAAGGGCCGAAAGCCGCCCGTTCTGCCGCCAAAAGGACGGGGAATTAAATGGCGGCCCGCGCCTTTAAAAAATATAATGGATTTGCCGGCAGGCGGGTATTATGAAAAAAGTGTTCAAGATGATCGGCATTATATCGCTGGCCGGCTTGCTGCTGGTCGTCCTGCTGGTTGGCGCCCTGGTGGGCAGTGCGGCCTGGGCGCGCCGGAAGTTCATAAAAGAAACGGTTGCTATACTTTCCCCGGTGAAATCTTTGGCGGAGATAGAAAAGCTGGATCCCGTTTACCGGCCGGACCTGATCTACACCCGCCGGTTCGCCAACGGGGAGTGGGCCGCGGCGCGGTCGCTGGACGAGCAGGATACCGAGTTCGGCTTCGAGGCGGCGCTGGTCTACACCTCCGGCGGGGAATTCTGGATCTCGAAGAACCGCCACTTTTGCGGCTACGAGGGCCTCTCTATCAGCATGAACGAAGTAAAGGCCGAGACCCTGGCGGAGTTCCTCTCCGGCCTTTCGGCTGAACACGGTTTTTTAAAATTCAGGTAAAGCCTCTCCGCCCGCAAAGAGGCAAGACAGGGAATAGATATGAAGATCGCCATAGGCCTCGGCCTCGATAAGAACCCGGAGAAAGCCGCCAGGACCGCGCTGGCGCAGGCGCTTAAGACCGTGCCCAAGCCCGGCCTGGCCGTGGCCTTCTCCTCCATACATCTCGACCAGGTCAAGGTGCACCGGGAGCTGTGCCGCCACCTCGACCCGGCCATACTTACCGGCGGCTCCTGTTACGCCGAGATAACCAACGCGGGGGTTTCGCGCGGCAGCGTGGCCTTGCTGCTGCTGGACGGCCCCGGGCTCAAGGCGGATTTCAGCGTGGCCGATATCTCCGACGACTGCCGCAAGACCGGCCTGGACCTTGCCGCCGGCATAAAGGGCGGCGCCAAAGACCTGTCGCTCGTCTTCGGTTCCATAGCTACCGGGAAAGAGCAGTTGATGCTGGACGCCATAGCCGAAAAACTGGCCCCGGCGCCGGTCTTTGGCGGGCTCACCTGCGGCGACTACGATCTGGGCATGAGCCACCCGGATTTCTGGACCAACTACCAGTACTGCGCGCGCGACCTGAAGAAGAGGGGGGCGCGGCTGGCCTCGCTGAAGCTGCCCGAGGGCAGCCGGCTGGCCTTCGGCTACGGCCACGGCTGGGAGCCGGTGGGCGAGGAGCTGACCATAACCCGCGCCGAGGGGCCCGCCGCGCTGGAACTTAACGGCGTGCCGGTGATAGAGTTCTACCGCCAGTTCCTGGGCCGCGACGCCAAGGAAAAATTCTTCGAGCTGATGGTGCAGCGCTACGGCTTCTCCATAGCCGCGCCCGGCGCGGGCAAGACCATTATAAAGCTGCCGGTCTCCTGCGACTTCAAGAAGGGTTCCATAACCTATTTCCCGTCGGAGGACCTGCAGGGTAAAAAAGTCCGCCTGATACAGGCCAGCCGCACAAGTTTGATAGAGGGCGCCAGGCAGGCCGCGCTGGAATGCGCCGCGGTCCGCCCCGGCAAGAAACCGGCCCTGGTCTTCATGGTCAGCTGCTGCTCGCGTTCGCACATCCTGCACAGCCGCGTCAACGACGAGCTGGAGGCCGTGCGTGGCGTCTTCGGGCGCGAAGTGCCGGTGTTCGGCATGTATTCCGGCGGCGAGATAGTGCCGTGGAGCGGCACCTGCCGGGCTAAAGGCGCCTGCGGCTCCTTCTACCACGTCACCACGGTGGCCCTGATGGCCGTCTACGCCCCGGGGAAAGTGAAAGCCTCCGTACCGAAAGTTAAACTCACGGAGGCCTCCGACCCGGCCGCAGCCCGGCTGCTGCTGGCCCGCAGCGAAGAGATGCTCGATACCACCGAGAGTTTCCTGGCCAATATGAGCCGCAAATCCTACAAGGACGGCGCGCTGCTGCGCCGGCAGCATGAGATGATACACGCCTACACCCCGCACGGGGTCTGGAAGGAAGTGGGCGCCGTGGCCGCCGCCGGCGGCAAAGAACTGCTGGACGCGGACTTCAACGGCGTCTTCATGTTCATGGACGTGAAGGGCTTTACGCCCTATTCCGAGGCGCATACCTCCGCCGAGGTGGTGCAGGCCTTGAACGAGATCTTCGCCCCGGCCACCGGCCTGATCTACAGCCACGGCGGCGACGTGGACAAGTACATCGGCGACTGCATCTTCGCCTGCTTCCCTTCGGCCGGGGCCGCCTGCCGCGCCGCCAGGGATATCCTGCTGCTTTTCGCCAGGCTGCGCGACAGGGGCAATCCCTTTAACGTGCGCATCGGCCTCAACGGCGGGCGCGCGGTGCGCGCCAACGTGGGCTCTGCCGACCGCCGGGAGTACACTTTTATCGGCGACGCCGTGAACACCGCCCAGCGCCTGGAGAGCAACTGCGAGCCGGGCAAGGTGCTGGTTTCCGCGGCTGTCTACGCCGAGGCCGCCTCCGTGTTCAGTTCGGCCGTGGAAAAAGTAGTGCCGCTCAAAGGCAAAGCCAAGCCGATGGCGGCCTTCCTCTGCGAGCCGTAAATGACCATGCCTGACAATAAACCGATGGACGAGCGGCACTTCTTTTACATCCTGCGCCTCCCCACCGTCCTTTTTATCGTCGTTTCCAACTTTCTGGTCCTGGCAGGGGCCCTCATCTGGGGCTGGGACCTGCTGACGATGATGCTGGTGTTCTGGCTGGAGAGCGCGATCATCGGCTTTTACACCGTGCTGAAGCTGTTCTCCATCAACCTGCCTGTCGCCCTGGTTACGCTGCCGTTCTACCTGTTCCATTTCGGCTGTTTCCTGGCCGTGTACCTTGTGGCCGTCCTGACCGTTTTCGCGCCCCCGCCCGCCAGGGGCCAGCTGGTTCCGCTGCTGAAGGGCGCCTTCTTTAATGCCCCGGTCCTGATCGGAGCCGCGCCGCTGTTCATCAGCCACGGAGTTTCGTTCTACCGTAATTTCTGGCCCCGCAGGGCGCTGTGGGAGAACAAACTGAACGATATAGCTTTCGAGCCCTACCCGCGGATAATGCTCTGGTGCCCCGTGCTGGTTGTGGCGGCAGCGGCCGTGCATTACCTCGGCGGCGGGCGGCCGCAATACGGCTACCCTGTAGTGATCCTCGTGAAGGCCTGCGCCGACATCTGGAGCCACCTTAACGCCAACGGCCTGAACCCATGGACGCGGGGCCGGGATATCGAAGCCGCTTGATCTGACGCGACAGGAGAATACAATGAAAGTTCCAGAAACTAAAAGCTCTAACTATACCCTGCTGGCCCTGCTGGCGCTGTTGCTGGGTATCTTCCTTTTCATGGTGTGGCCCTACCTCTTCTCCTTGTTCATGGGCCTGCTGCTGGCCATCCTCAGCCGCCCGCTCTACGAGGCGCTGCTCAAGCGCCGGCTGGGGCCGCGCACGGCGGCAGGTCTCGCCATAGCTGTCATACTGCTGGCCATCATCGCCCCGCTCACGGCCTTCGCCATAACTGCCGTAAAGCAGGCCATAGCGCTGGCCGCCTACCTGGCCGACGAGCGCGGCGCCGAGTTCATCCGCCAGGCCGTGGCCGCCGTAACCGCCCTGAAGCCGGTGCAGTGGGTTATTTCGAATCCCGGCGACCTGCAGACCAAGGGCCTGGAGTTCGCCCAAAGCGCCGGAACGGCCCTGAGCAGGGTGATCCTGGTCCAGGCGGCGGCCCTGCCCGAACTGGCCCTGAAGGTGATACTTTCCCTGCTGGCCTGGTTCTTCCTGCTTTTCGAGGGCGAGGCCTTTATGAAGTGGCTGACCGGCAAGTTGCCCATGGACGCCGGCCTGAAAGGGCGGTTGGCCCATTCCTTCCGCGCCACGGCCGCCTCTACGGTGTGGGCCACCTCGGCCGCCGCCGCCGCGCAGGCGCTGGTAGTGATGCTGGGTTTCCTGGCGCTGGGCGTGCCGGGCGTCTTCCTGGCCGGCGGGGCCACCTTCATCTTCGCCTGGATACCCATACTTGGCAGCATGCCGGTCTGCGTGGCTGCCGCGGTGTACCTGTACTTCCACGGCTCGCTCTTCAAGCTGGCGCTGATGGGCCTGGTGGCCGTGGTGGCCGGCCTGATGGATAACGTGGTGCGCCCTATAGTAATGAAGGGACACGCGGACATGCACCCGCTGCTGGCCCTGGTCTCCATCTTCGCGGGTATCAACATGTTCGGCCTGCTGGGCGTCATCTTCGGCCCCATAGTGGCGGCCATGCTGCTGGCGCTGCTGAATTCCTGGCAGCCGCAGGCCTGAGGCCTGGTATAGGACTTTGGTCCTAGGCCCAAGTTTACCTTTGGACCCGTGCGGGAGTGGCAGTAATCCCGCTATAATTAGATAAGCGGTTTAGTTATATTTGGAAAAAGGCGGCTTTAATGAAGAAGACTAACTTCCTGTCCCTGCTCCTGCTCGCTACCTTCTCTTCCGGGGCCTTCGCCCTGGACCTTAACAAACCTCTCCCGAACTGGATAGACCAGTCCCGGGAAAAAGCCGACGGCAAAGCGCCTATCATGGCGCCCACCGTGCGCGGCGTCACCCCTTCCGACTTCCGCATGCCGGCCGAGTACGAGCCTGTCTCCGCGGTGGCCATCGGCTGGGCCGCCTACACGCCCATGCTCTCCAGCATAGCCAAGGCCGTCACCGGCCCCGCCAACGCCCAGCTCTGGGCCGTGGGCGGACCTTCCTCCATCTCCGGCGTGCCCGCCGCCAAGTACACCAAGATCCCCGCCCCGCTCGACACCGTGTGGATGCGCGACTACGGTCCCTTCGGCGTGGCCGGCGGCCGCCCCGGCATAGTGGACTCCATCTACCGCCACTACCAGTACCGCCGCAACGACGACGCCGTCCCCGGCGTGCTCGGCAAGGCCAAGAACATCGGCGTGTACGGCATGCCGATAATCATGGACGGCGGCAACCTGATGGTTGACAGCGCCGGCACCCTGTTCATGACCAAGCGCACCTACATCTGGAACTCCAACATGAGCGAGGAGCAGGTGAACACCCACCTGAAGAATTACCTCAAGGTCAAGAAGATCGTGACCTTCGACTACGCCGGCTACCCCGGCGAGCCCGGCGACGGCACCGGCCACATCGACATGTACGTGAAGCTGCTCAATGACAACACCGTGCTGCTGGCGGTGACCAACGACGAGCCCTTCAAGACCGCCTGCGACAAGGCCATGGCGTGGTTCAAGGCTAACAAGGCCCCTAACGGCCAGCCTTACAAGATCATCACCGTGAAGGCCTGGGCCACCGACGCCTGGTATACCTACACCAACTCGCTGGTGGTCAACGGCGTGGCCATCATCCCGTCCTACTCGGCCTCCACCGAGGAAGCCAACGCCAAGGCCGCCTATGAGCAGGCCGGCTACACCGTGGTGCCGGTGCCCTCCGACGACAGCATAGTCGCGGGCGGCTCCATCCACTGCGTGACGCAGACCATTCCCGGCGCGCCCGGCAAGGTCGTGGACATGACCGACATCCCCGTGTTCCAGGACATGTCCGTCACCGTCCCCATGGCCCCGCTGTCCAACGGCTCTTCCACCGCCGTGAACCAGCTGCTGCAGGGCTTCTAAGACTTACCGGAGCAAAAAGAGAACCGCCGGCCGCAAGCCGGCGGTTCTCTTTTAGGCGCGCAAAAGGTTTGCGGCGGCTAGCGGCCCCTCGCGCCGCCGGGAACGTCTTTCAGGCCCAGCCGGGCGGCCTCTTCGCGGTTGACATAGACGCTGGCCTTGTCCGGATAGACCACCGGCCCGGCAGCGGCCCCGGAAACAGCCTCCGCCGCCGCGCGCCCCATATCGCCGAAACCGGCATAGATGGCCGCGGTGCCGCCGCTGCGGGCCAGCCCCTCGGTGGGAACGTAGAGAGGCAGGCGGCCGCCCCTGGAAAAATCCCGCAGCATGGTGAAATTCTCTTCCGTGACCAGGGCCGGGTCGGGCAGCAGCCAGATGGCGTCGGCAGCGCCGGTCAGCCGGCGCAGGACGGCCGGCAGTTTGTCGCCGGATTCCACAGGGGAGAGCACCAGTTCCACCCCGGCGCCGCGGCCGGCCTCCTTGGCCAGGCCGGCGTAACCGGCGTAGACCTGCGACGACCAGAGCAGCGCCAGGCGCTTGAGGCCCGGCTGCAGGGCCAGCATGGCCTTGAGCGCGGCCGAGGCCTCCGGGACCATGTCCACCCTGCGGCCGCCTTGGCGGTCCACCCCGGGGGCCATGCAGTACACCAGCGCGGCGGTACGCGGGTAGCGGTCATAAGTGGCCGCCCTGCCGCCGAAAGCCACCACCACCGCCGCTTCGGACGGCGCCTCGCCCTTTGAAAGATCGTAAACGTCTATGGTCCCGTTGTAGGCCTTGCTGAACGCCCTGAAAGCCTCCATGTAATGGCCCGAGGACCGGGAAAGCACGGCCGCGACCTCGCCCCCGAGTACGGGGGCGGGCCACTGCGCCGACACGGCGCACAGCCAGAGCGCGGCTACGGCCGCCTTAACGCGCACTTTCTCTCCTCATCAGAATTTGTAGGCCGCCTCCAGCACGTACCGGGCGCCCAGGATCTCGCCGTACTGGCCCACGTCGCCGGCGGACCTGTAGGGCAGTATCTCATAGTGCCGCTTGTCGAGCAGGTTGAAGCCCCGCAGCGAGGCCTCCAGGCCGCCGCCCGCCCGCCAGGTCAGCCCGGCGTTAAGCAGCGCGTAGCCCGGCACCCGCTTAAGCAGCGGCGTGGAACTGAGGAAGGGCGGATCGTCCCAGCGGGTGGGCCCGCTCATATGGGCCCAGACCGAGCCGGAGAACCGGCTGCTGCGCCAGGCCAGCCCTGCGTTGCCCTTGTGGTGCGGCGAATTGTGCGAGTCGTTGTGGCTGCCGCTCTCGGAGGCGTTGAAATAACTGTAATTGCCGAACACCCGCGCCTTGCCGTTCAGCGCGTATTCGGCCGCGGCCTCGCCGCCAAAGGCCCGCGCCGTGCCGGTGTTGTCCCAGAGGGCCAGGAAATCGCTGGCCGACAGCGCGCTCACGCTGGTGTTGATGAGGTCGGTGAGGCGGTAAGTGTAGACGGCCAGGCAGGTCTTCAGCCCGCCGTAGGAGCCGTTGTGGGCCAGTTCCAGCGACTCCATTTTCTCCGCCTCCAGGTCCCTGCCGCCCCGGACGGTCATGGTAGCCGGCCCCGGCAGGGTCTCGGCGTGCACCACGTAGTTCTCCACCAGCGTGGGGTTGCGGAAGGCGGTGCCGGCGGAGAACCGCAGCGTATTGGCGTCGTCGGGGAAGAACATCACCGACCCGCGCGGTGAAAAGGCGTAGCCGGAGAGCGAGTGGTGGTCCAGCCGGGCGCCGGCCACCACGGTCCACTTTTCGGAAGGCTCCCAGGTGTTCTCGGCGAAGGCGGCGTAAAGGGTCTGGCGGCGGACGCCCCGGTCGAAGATGTCCGCCTCCACGCTGTTGCTGCGGCCGCTCACGCCGGCCGTCAGCTTGTCCGAGCCGGACAGCCGCATTTCCTGCGAAACGCTGGCGTCATAGGTGTCGTACTTCATGCGCGGGCCTCCCCAGAAGTCCCGGGCCAGGCCCGAATTGGAATTCCAGAAGGCGCGGGCCGTCAGGCCGCCGGTCACGAAGTCAGCGCGCAGGCTGCCGGAGTTCAGCAGCGGCCGCATCAGCCCCTGGTTGTAGACGCCCAGCTGGCTGTTGAGCCGGGAGATGTCCCCGTTCAGGCTCAGCCTGGCGCCGCCGGGCGTTTCCCAGGCCGCGTGCGCGTGGGCCTTGGCCGCGCGCGAGGCCACGGCGTCCCCGTCCTCGAAGCCGTTCATGTTGCGGTAGTCGCCGCCGGCCTTGAACGAGAACCTGCCGTAGCGCCGGCCGAACACGGCCGAGCCGTAGCGCTGCTCCCTGTTGCCGCCGGCAGCCGACACCGAGCCGCCGTCCAGCTTCTCCGGGGTCTTGGTGATGATGTTGATCACGCCGTGCAGGGCGTTGGCACCGTAAAGCGACGAGGCCGGGCCCCTGACTATCTCTATGCGGTCGATCTCCGCCGCCGCCACCGGCAGCGCCTCCCACAGGGCCACGCCGAAAAATTCCTGCATCACGGTGCGGCCGTCCACCAGCACCAGCAGCCGGTTGCTGTCGGACTGGTTGAAGCCGCGTATGGACACGTCGCCCTGCCCGGTCCTGGTACCCACTACGTCCACGCCCGGCACCAGCCGCAGGGCATCCCAGAGAGTGGAGGCGCCCGAGGCTTTTATGTCCTCGGCGGTTACTACGGCCACCGAGGCCGGGGCCTTGTGGCTGGACGTCTCCCGCAGCGAGGCGGTTATGAACTTGGCCTCCTCGCGAAAAAAAGCGAACTCGTCGTCTAGCTGCGACGCCGCGGCGGCCAAGGCCGGCAAGGTCAGGACAGATGACAGCAACAGTGCCGTTATTCTCATACAGGCTCCTTCAGCAATGTTTCCCGGCGGCCGCTTGCGCGGGCCGGACAATTGTCAGGATATGATTTCCCCCCAAGGAAACTCCTGCTTTAATTATATAAGATTCCGGGGGCGCTGGATGAAAGAAAGACCGCCGGTTTTGCCGGCGGTCTTTTTCTGTCTTTGAGAGGGGGTTACTTGCCCAGCAGTTTTTCGCGCAGGAGCCGCTGCAGCGCCGCCAGGCGCTTTACGCTGGAGGGGATCACCAGCACGGTGTTGTCGCCGGCCACGGTGCCCAGCACCTCGGGAAAGCGCTGCGAGTCTATGAATTCGGCCACGGTGCCGGCCGCGCCCGGCAGGGTGCGGATCAGTACCAGGGTCTCGTTGGCGGTTATGTCCGTGACGCTGGCGCCCAGCAGGGTGCGCAGCGGCGGGACGGCGCCCGGCTCGGTCAGCACGTAGCGGCCGCCGCCCGGCCCGGCCAGCCAGGAGGCGCCCAGGTCTTTGAGGTCGCGCGACAGCGTGGCCTGCGTCACCTTGCAGCCTTCGGCGGCCAGCGCCCGGCGCAGGTCCTCCTGGCTGCCCACCGCGCCTTCGGCTATTATCTTCCTTATGCAGTAAATTCTCTCGGTCTTGGTCATGGCCGTTCCCTTTGTAAGGCTATTGCATAATTATACAGTATTTTGTATATTTATTCAAGACCCGGGCGGCCCCGGCTATATATAAGGAGAGTAATAAGATGAAAGAGAACAACAAAGTGGTGCTGGCGTACAGCGGCGGGCTGGATACTTCGGTGATAC
Source organism: Elusimicrobiales bacterium (assembly GCA_028688015.1). Lineage (GTDB taxonomy): Bacteria > Elusimicrobiota > Elusimicrobia > Elusimicrobiales > UBA9959 > UBA9959. The sequence continues at coordinate 13,863 of JAQTZB010000006.1, forward strand.
TCAAGTGGCTGGTCAACAAGGGCTACGAGGTCATAGCCTATATAGCCGACGTGGGCCAGGCGGGGGATTTCCAGAAGGCCAAGCGCAAGGCGCTGAAAGCCGGCGCCAAGAAAGTTTACATCGAGGACCTCAAGAAGGAACTCGTCACCGACTACATCTTCCCCATCTTCAAAGCCAACGCCCTTTACGAGGGCCGCTACCTGCTGGGCACCTCGGCCGCGCGGCCGTTGATAGCCAAGCGCCAGATAGAGATAGCCGCCAAGGAAGGCGCCGCCTATGTTTCGCACGGCGCCACCGGCAAAGGCAATGACCAGGTGCGCTTCGAGCTGGGCTACTACGCGCTCAACCCCAAGATAAAGGTGATAGCCCCGTGGAAGACCGAGGAGTTCCTCGCCGAGTTCAAAGGCCGCACGGACCTCATCAATTATGCCAAGGCGCATAATATTGAGATCTCCAGCACCATCGCCAAGCCCTATAGCGAGGACGACAACCTGCTGCACATCAGCCACGAGGCCGGCATTCTTGAGGACCCCGCGCACGAATGCGCCGAGGATATTTATTCCAAGACCGTCTCGCCGGAGAAGGCCCCCAACACGCCGACCAAGATAAAGATACAGTTCAAGGACGGCGCGCCTGTGAAGGTGACCAACCTCAACACCGGCAAGAGCGAGACCGACCCGCTGAAGCTCTTCAATATGTTGAACGACCTCGGCGCCAGGAACGGCATAGGCCGCATAGACATGGTGGAGAACCGCTTTGTGGGCATAAAGTCCCGCGGCGTGTACGAAACCCCCGGCGGCACCATACTCTACGCCGCGCACAAGGACATTGAAGGCATAGCCATGGACCGCGAGGTGATGCGCCTGCGCGACATGTTCTCGCCCAAGTTCGCCGAGCTCGTTTACAACGGCTTCTGGTTCAGCCCGGAGATGAGCTTCCTGATGGCCGCCATCAACGAGAGCCAGAAAGCCATAGACGGCTCCGTGACGCTGAAGCTCTACAAGGGCAATGTGATGGTGATGGGCCGGCAGAGCCCCAGCTCGCTCTACAATAAGGACCTGTCCAGCATGGACATAGCCGGCGGCTTCAACCAGAAGGACTCGGAAGGGTTCATCAAGATCCACGCCACCCGGCTGATGGCCCACAGCGCCATCATGAACAGCCACGGTAACAACTAATGAAACTCTGGGCCAAGGGCTATGACCTGGACAAGGATATAGAGTCCTTCACGGTGGGGGACGACTATGTGCTGGACCGCCGGCTGGTGAAGTACGACTGCCTGGCCAGCGCCGCGCACGCTAAGGCGCTGAAGAAGGCCGGGCTGCTGAAGGCCGGCGAGCTGAAGAATATACTCGCCGGCCTAAAGCGCATAGCGGAGCTCGACGCCGCCGGCAAGTTCGCCGTGCGGCGCGAGGACGAGGACTGCCACACGGCCATAGAGGGCTGGCTGACGGCCAAGTACGGCGAGGCCGGCAAGAAGGTGCATACCGGCCGCTCCCGCAATGACCAGGTGCTGGCCGCCCTGCGGCTTTACGAGCGGGAAACCCTCGTCGAGCTGAAGGCGCGGCTGGGCGCTTTCGCCGCTGCCTGTAAAAAGGCCGCGGCCAAGCAGGGCCGCATATCCATGCCCGGCTACACCCATATGCGCCGGGCCATGCCCACCACCGTGGGCACTTGGCTGGGCTGCTTCGCCGCCGCCGCGGCGGATGACGCAAAGCACGCCGACTTCCTGCTCAAGCTCATAGACCAGTCCCCGCTGGGCTCGGCCGCCGGTTTCGGCGTGCCGGTGCTGGGCATAGACAAGAGCTACAGCGCCAAGTTGATGGGTTTTTCGAAAGCCATCGATAACCCCATCTATGCGCAGTTCACCCGCAGCAAGTTCGAGCCGGCCATCATGCACCTTTGCTCGCAGGTCATGCTGACGCTCAATAAGCTGGCCACCGACCTGGTGCTCTTCAGCATGCCCGAGTTCGGCTTCGTCTCCCTGCCCGAGAAGTTCTGCACCGGCAGCTCCATCATGCCGCAGAAGAAGAACCCCGACGTGCTGGAACTGGTGCGGGGGAAATACCACGCGGTGCTGGGCGAGGAACTTAAGGCGCTGTCGCTGGCCGGCAATTTGCCGTCCGGCTACAACCGCGACGCCCAGCTGGGCAAAGGCCCGCTGTTCGCCGCCCTCGACGCCGCCCTGGCCTCGCTGGGCATAATGACCAAGGTGGCCGACGGCCTGAAGTTCAATAAGGAAAAGTGCGCCCTCGCCCCGGAACTGTTCGCCACGGAGGAAGCCTATAAGCTTGTAAAAGCCGGCCTCCCCTTCCGCGACGCCTACCGCCAAGTAGCCGAAAAGTTCCGCTGAAATCACGTCCCAAAAATCCAAAACCGCCGGGCCCAACCCCCGGCGGTTTTGTTTTGTAGAATGTTTTTATGGGGGGTGAGTCAAAACTCAAAATCTGCCCCCAATAAACACATAGTTGCTCTGTTTTAACGCGGAGCAGCATCAGCTTCTGTTATGTTACTTTGTGCGATATCCCCTATTGAGTGATATGGGCTTGAGTGTTGAGTTGATAAATATTTTGTTTATTTATGAGGTTGGCGTATGTTAACTAAAGAAGTGGTTAAAGAATTGGTTACAAGAAAAACAGAAACTAGAAGCCTTGAATATAAAGGAGGAATTGACTGGGATAAATCGGAAAAGAAGAATCGTATAGATATTCTTAAAGACATATTAGCGATGTCAAATACCAAAGATGGAGGAGTAATTCTTATAGGATTTCAAGATAGCGACTTTTCGCTAGTTGGGCTGTCAAATGCTGAATTTAACTCTTGGGATTCAACAAAAGTTAATGATTTGTTAAAGGAGTATTCAGATCCTGGATTTGCTTGTCAGGTTTATAAATTTTCAGATTTTGATGGGGGAAGGCAAATTGTGGCTATCGAGGTGCCAGAGTTTACGGAAGATGTGATAATTTGCAAAAAGGATTGGCATGATGAACATAAGCAAGTCTTAAAACGGGGATGTATTTACATAAGAACTGATAAGCCCTCATCGGAGAGTGTTACCACAAATCAAGATATGCGGGAGCTTCTTGGTCGGGCCTTATCAAAAAAAGGGGATTCTTTACTGTCGGATATCGAAAGGTTGCTTAAAGGTAAACCAATTAGTTATGGGAATGAAGAGGCCGAAAAGTATTCTGCAGAATTGGCCGATGGTGAGAAATACTTTGCGAGTAGTATCGGGGAGTATCTGCAGCGGTATGGTTATTGGGAAGTCTCAGTTTCTCCTGTGAATTACCATCCTAAGCGCGTAGCGGATTTAAGTTTGATGCGGGAGTATATTAGAAAGGCGGAAGTCGAGCTTCGTGGTTGGGACTTTCCGCATACAGATTCAAAAGATGGATCCAACTTTTTAAATGGCTATCAGTCTGTAACTATATGGAAAGATAAATTTTACGAAGCATATCGGGCATATGGGAGTGGTCTGTTCTTGTGGAAAAGTGCATATTGGGAAGATGTGCGGGGCTATAAAACAGATGAAGGAGATAATTGCCTATCATTTGTGAATGTGATATGGACAATAACAGAGATAGTCTTATTTGTTAGACGTTACTATGAGCATTTGTCCTATGATGGTTCTTTGCATATTCAAATAACTTTAAACAAAACTAAAGGACGCAGCCTAAAGCAAATAGATAGTTGGGGGTTTAGTCTTCCACATAATAAAACGACCGAGGATAGTATCCCACTTTCTTGCGATGTGTCATTCGCGGAGTTGAAGGCTAATTTCAAGGAGTTTGCTCGTAATATGGCGCGTGATGTTTTGAGAGTGTTTAATCTTGCTGATATCAGTGAGCAAACAGTCGAGGACTGGCAAACAAAATTGCTTGAGCGGAAGTTTTAGAAATTGGCGCCAAGGGTGTGGGGACCTCGAGCCTGGGCGATGGGGGACGTTGATTCCTAACCGTAGAGCCGCCGAGGAAGCCCGGCGTTTTTGTTTTGTAGAATTGTTGATATAGGGGCGAGTGATAATTTAGTGCCCGCTTCTAATATTCAGAAACAAAAGATTAGGGAACTAAAATGACAGAAATTGACTTTCTCTCTTCTCGATTCCAAAAAGCAGTTTCAAATATTCAAAGTCGCGCTGAGCGATTCCCAGATGATCCGATTTTGCTGCGACAGTCCTTTGTGGATATGGGGCTGCTGGAGCAGCTGACAAATAATCGCAATCAAGTTGTTACGGGTAGGCGCGGTACCGGGAAATCACACTTGTTGCGTGCGATGGAAAGTGATATTTTGCGCGAAGGCGGATTGTATTACTTTCTTGACTGTCGTGAGTTAGGAAGCGGACCCTTATCTGTTTTTGGTGATTCCTCTACCGTTATCGGTAGCCGATGGTATGGTTCAATGATAAAGCGCATAACGAGTTTTGCGTTTGATGAGGTGCTACGTAGGGAAACTCTATCTGATGCGCAAAAAGACTCGGCTACTGACCCGCTAAATCAAATTAGTGATTTACTTCTAGAGCATAAGTATGCGGATATTGGCCGGTGCTTTGAGAAATATCTCGGTAAGCTCGGGGCAAAGTATTTTACGATTGTCTTTGATGAGTGGGTGCAAATTCCGAAAGAAGCTCAGCCGTACACAGCGGAACTGCTGAAGCGAACCTTTATCGCCACTAAAACAATCAACTTCAAAATTGCTGCGATTCCATTGTATACGAAGTTTATGTGTCGCACTGCCAATGAGCGGGCTGGCTTGGAGGTTGGGGCAGATGTATTTGCGGATTTGGATCTGGATACATTTTTGATTTACGATAAAAACAAGGAGGCTGTAGAGAGATTCTATGCGGACGTGCTCTTTCGCCACTTAAATCTTGGGGATGGCCTAGACTATAAAACAACGCATGATTGGATTGTGCGAAACTGTTTTACAAGGCGCGATGCTTTCCAGGAGATGGTCCGTGCGGCTGAAGGTGTGCCGCGTGATTTTCTTCACATATTTGTGCATAGTTATCGCGATGCCTTTCGTGACCGCGCTCAACATCAAAAAATATCGTTGCCAATTATTCGTAAGGCAGCCGAGAAATGGTACTTGGATGATAAGTTTGAGTCTGTCCGCGAGGCTACGGGTTTAACTAAACTTCTTCAGGCGATAATTGATGAGGTTCTTGCCGGTAAGCGTGCTCGAATGTTTATTATCGAGCAGGAAATGTCTGGCCATCCTCTAATCATGCAGCTTATTGACGCTCGTCTTCTTCATCTGGTTCGTCGCGGATGGGCGCATAAAGAAAACCCTGGCGCAAGATATGATGTTATGGCAATTGACTATGGCGCATACGCTAGCAGAATAAATACTGCAAGCCAACCTGAACTTGAGCTGTTAAATCTTAATCATGAGTCTATTAAAGAGGGTGAGATGGTCGTCCCATTTGACGATATGCGTGCAATAAGGCGTGTTGAACTAAAGAGAGAGTTTTTGTCTAGGTTTGAGGTTGAGGGAGATAGTGAACGCTGACTCCCAATTGCTAGTCTCAGAACCGCCGGGGAAGCCCGGCGGTTTTGTTTTGTGCGGGGGCGGGGAGATAAGGTTAAATTAAAGACGGAGCGGCCGCGAAGAAAATGGCAAAAATGGTCGGGCGGCGCCGGCGCTGCGCTTTATATGATGGGAGCATAGGAGAGGAAATGGACAAGCGGGTTCACGCCGTGCAGCGCATGCAGGACCACGTGGAGGCGAGCCTCGATGGGGAAATAACCATGGCGGCCCTGGCGGCGGCGTCGGGGTTCTCGCCGTGGTATTCCTACCGCCTTTTCAGGCAGTATACGGGGCTCACCCCGGCGGACTATGTGCGCAGGCTCAGGCTGTCGCGGTCGGCGCTGCGGCTGCGCGACGAGAAATGCAGCGTGACCGACGCGGCCTTCGACCTGGGTTTCGGCAGCGTGGAAGGCTACCAGCGCGCTTTCCGGCGGGAGTTCGGCTGCAACCCGGGCGAGTACGCCAGGAACCCGGTACCTGTCCCTCTTTTCATCGCCTACGGAGTTAAATTCAGGGAACTCGGGAGGAGGCATATGGGCAAGCAGGACATAAGGAACGTCTTCATTCAGGTGGTGCATAAGCCGGAGCGCCGGTTGCTGCTGAAGCGCGGCAAAAAAGCCAAGGATTATTTCGCCTACTGCGAGGAGGTGGGCTGCGATATCTGGGGCCTGCTCAAGAGCGTGAAGGGGCTGGGCGAGCCGATGGGCCTGTGGCTGCCTGAAAAGCTGCGGCGGGCCGGCACTTCGGTCTATGTGCAGGGCGTGGAGGTGGCCCGCGATTACGCCGGGCCGGTGCCGGAAGGTCTGGACATGGTGCGGCTGCCGGCGGCCGACTACCTGATGTTCCAGGGCGAGCCGTTCAGGGAGGAGGACTACTGCGCGGCCATCGAGGCGGTGCAGGAGGCGATGGACCGCTACGAGCCCTCGGTGACCGGCTATAAATGGGACGACGGCAACCCGCGCATGCAGCTGGAGCCGATAGGCAAGAGGGGCTACATAGAACTGCGCGCGGTGAAAAGCGTCAAACGACGCTGAACGCCGCAACACCGCGCGAACCGCCGGGGAAACCCCGGCGGTTTTGTTTAAACGGGTGGCCGCGCCCTTTTTATTGTTGTTAAATATATGCGGAATCGGTTGGGAGGGCTATGAAACTTCTTAAGAACGCTATTCTTGCTTCCATCTTATTCGGTTTGTGCGGCAACCTGTATGCCGGCCAGGCTGCATCAAAATTGTCCTCGCTTTCCGATTCGCTTATCAAAGGGTATCTTGCTAGTCCCAGAGCGGCGGATGCCACGCTTGCCATATTCCGGTTCAATTGTGACGATAAGCTGGAGAAGAGGCGGGTGGGGTTCGCGGTTTCGGAGCTGATGTCCCACCGGTTTGTCGCCGAAGGCACGTTTAAAGTGGTCGAGCGCGGCGAGATGGGCAAGCTTCTGCAGGAGCAGCGCTTGCAGGCGTCCGGCGCGGTGGACACCGCTACGGCGGTCCGGTTGGGAACGCTGGCCGGCGCCGGAGTGGTCCTCATGGGGAACGTGCAGCAGGTGGACGGCGAATACCAGGTCAATGCGCGCCTGGTGAGCGTGGAGACCGGCGAGGTGCTGGCTTCCGGCTATGTGGAACTGGATGGCCAGGTATTTGAGACGGACGCATACGGGTATATCAACTCTGCGGCGCGGGCCCATCCTGTCGGTATATATTTCCTGTACAACTACAGGCGCAACGCGAACAATCTGCCCAGGAGCGCCCGGAGCAGCTTCGGCGCGACTTACGACTACACCCCTCACGCCTTCTCGGCGGGGATCCCCGGGATAGGCCTGCGTTATACTCCGTTCTCCCGGGTGCAGGTGGATTTCTCGTTCATGACAACGGGCCGGGCTGGCGTAAAGTCTACCAAGGAAACCGTGACGGGCAGCTGGTCCAGGACTTCGGAGATCACTACCGAAGTATACGCCTATCGCGGGATACTGGCTTACCAAGGTTCCCTGTCCCACCGGCTGAAGTACGTCGCCGGAGCGGGGTTATCCAAGTACAGTCTTAATTCTGACCGGGACTCTTTCACGACTCCGTTCCTGCATACACGGTTGGAATATATGCTGCAGGGCAGGATCGGGGTGTCCTTGGCGGCGAACTATGAATTTAACCAGAAGACGTTCTTGGGCGCGGGAGGATTCTATGATGTCCCCGTCCTTAGGCTGGACAGGTTCTCGGTAGAGCCGTCGCTGGCGATCTATTTTTGATAGGGTGACACGATACTTAACTGCAGTACCGCCGGGGAAAGCCCCGGCGGTTTTGTTTTGGTCACCCGACAGTCCCTTGTCGGGTTCGCCTGCTATATTATCTTTGGGCAAGGGGGGGCTATGTCTAAAGATATCGTTCCGCAGGAAGCGCTGGAGTCCAAGATACTGCTGATACGGGGCCACAAGGTGATGCTGGACCGCGATCTGGCCGCGCTTTACGGGGTGGAAACAAAAGCGCTTAAACGGTCGGTAAAAAGGAATATGTATCGGTTTCCACCGGACTTTATGTTCATGTTATCGGCTGCGGAGATGAAAGACTTGAGGTGCCAATTTGGCCCCTCAAGTTGGGGCGGGCATAGGTATAACGCATATGCTTTTACTGAAAATGGTGTCGCAATGCTTTCCAGCGTTCTGAACAGCCGGCGCGCCATAGAAGTGAATGTCAGGATAATGCGTACCTTTACCAGGCTGCGGGAACTGCTCTTGTCGCACCGTGACCTCGCGCGCAGGCTGGACGAGCTGGAGAAGAAATACGACCGGCAGTTCAAGGGAGTCTTCGACGCGATAAAAGCGCTTATGGAGCCGCCTGACGGCCCCGAGCCGAAGAAGATAACCGGGTTTAAGCCGTAGGTCCAGAGCCGCTGGGGAAGCCGGGGTGGATGTTTTGTATTATTCAACTAAGTAGCTTTACTGCGGGCGTATTAACAACTCGGGAGGACTGATGGATAAATTATTCCGCGGATCTTTAAGGATTATCGTGCTGGCATTTGTGCTGCTGGTCCGCGTCAGCCCCGCGGCCCGCGCCGCCGCCGGCGAGCCGAAGGGCCCGGCTGCGCTTCCCAAACCCGGCATTGAGGCGCTGGTTAAAATACAGAACAACTTCGTAAAGTCGGGGGCTCCGGGATCCATCCTGCTGGTAGAGGCCCCCGGGTTTAAATATTCCCGCGCCACGGGCTACGCGGACGTGGACAAGGGTAAAAAGCTGAAGCCCGACTCGCTTTTCAGGATCGCCAGCGTCTCCAAGTCGTTCTTCGGGGCGATGGCCGCCATCCTCCATGTCCGCGGCAAGATAAACCTGGACGCCCCGCTGAGCGCGACATTCCCGGAAGTGGCCGCCCGCTTCGCTCCCAAGAAAGACCCCAAGACAGGGGAAAACTGGGATCCCGGAACGATCACTATGCGCATGCTGCTCAACCACAGCGCCGGGGTAGCCGATCCCCTGAACGACGACATGAAGGAGTGCACGGGCTTTAAAGAGGCCCTTTTAAGGCATGTGGCGGAAAATACCGGGCCTACCGATAAGGAAGCGCTGGACGCCGTCTTTTCTGAAGGCCTAATGCATAAGCCCGGGGCCGGGTTGCGGTATTCTAATGGCGGGTATATCCTGGCCGCCTATCTGGTAGAAGTTGCGATGAAGGCGCATTATTCGCGCGTTCTGCGCGACGAAGTGCTGTCGCCGCTCCGGCTGGAGCATACCTACAACGGGGTCAGGGAAAAATACGATATCGCTAACCTGGCGCACGGCTATAATTCCTGGCTCATCCCCGGGTATGAGGATTACGCCGTCATCGACCAGGGCAACGGCTACGCCAACGGCGGCCTTGTCTCTACGGCGCAGGATGTCTCTAAATTCTTTCACGCCGTATTCAATGACCCGGGGTTCCCGCCCGGTATCGCTAAGGCCGAGTTCCTGCGCCAGTTCTTGCCCGGGCCGGACAGCCCCGGGGCCGGCGGCATTGCGATGGGGACCGGGATAGTTAAGGATCCGCAGGGGTGTTACCTGCACAGCGGCCACTTCGCCGGCTATCTCTCGCAGGCGACGTACTGCCCCGGGCCGGATCTCTTTATTTTCGTCGGGCTGACCTCGGACAGCCCCGCGCTCAGCCAGGCCAAGGACAGGTCTATTCAGCAGATCCGTAAATTGTGGATCCCGTGACAGCCGGGAGTGAAGGGAACGGATAGTGACGGGGCGCCGCCGGGAGAAGTCCCGGCGGTTTTGTTTTAAGGGAATTCTGAACTATGGGCTGCTTAAGGGGCTTGTCGGGGTGCTGCGGCCGGAACAGCCGGTGCCTGTTCCCGATTAGTATGGGGGATAAACCGCGCCACAACACCGAAAACGGCCAATATGGCTGCTATCGCTATAACTGACACGGCGATGACGAGAATGGCCCCGGAGGCCCCTACTGTGATCTGGAAGAATAGGGCGATGACTAGCGGCAGGGCCAATAGGGCGGCCAGTATATGGCCGGCGTTCATGCTGCCAGCTATGCGCCGGTCATAGTGCCTGTACACGCCTCTCGCCGCAAGATAGGTCAGGTAAATGAAGAGACAGACAGCGGCTATGTATGCCGGCCCGATGAATTTGGCCAGGAAACTGCCGGGAGAATCGGCCAATGCCGGAGTTGCGAGAAGGGCCAGGAACCAGGCTGTAAGAGCCCCGGCTGTTCCAGCTAAGACTATCAGCCCGGTCAGCAGGGACATGAATATCCGCATAGCTATCCTCTCCTTGGATCTTTAATCTTACAAAATCCCAAACCGGCCCCATAATGCGGGGGAATGGGGGCAGGCCTCGCCAGAGCGCCAGAGAAGTGCCGGAGTCTCCCGGCGGTTTTGTTTAGGGCTGGGCCTTGGGGAGGGCGCTTATGTAGACGCCGATGTAGTACGGCCAGAGGATGAGGGCCAGCACGCCCTTCCAGAAGGCGAGCTTCAGGAAGCCGATGGTGAAAAGCCAGCCGGCGAACCAGGACAGCCCGGTGGCGCTCTGATGTTTAATGTTTATCTTTTCCATGGTTAAATGATATCACAATATCGCGGGTAATGCGGCTACGCGCCCCGCGAAAGCGAAACCGCCGGTGGAGGCACCGGCGGTTTTCTTTTTCTTCGCGACACGCCCTTGTCGGGAGCGTCTGCTAGGCTATGGGTATGGGAAAGGGAAGATCATATAGCCGCGGCTTCCACCATTTCAGCGTTGCCGACGGAAAACTCGATGGTGTCTTCGAGGTCGGTGCGGAAGATCTCGGCGCCGGACTTCACCAGGCGGTCCAGCGCGTCCTGCGTGGGGTGGCCGTAATTGTTCTTGCCCACCTCTATGTAGGCCTTGGCGGGCTTTACGGCCTGCAGGAAGGGGGTGGTGGAGGAGTACTTGCTGCCGTGATGGCCGACCTTGAGGACGTCGGCCTTCAGCTCCGCGCCGTACTTCTGGACGAGGCTCAGTTCGGCGTCGTTCTGCAGGTCGCCGGTGAAGAGTATCGAGGTGCCGTTGTAGCTCAGCTTCATGACGATAGAGCAGTTGTTGATGGTCTCGCTCTGCTTGCTGGCCATGGGGGAAGAGCAGGCGCTGAACACCTTTATGGCCACCGGGGCGCTCCAGTCCAGGCTGTCGCCGGCGGCGGGGTAGACGGTGTTGATGCCCAACCCGCTCACCTTGGCGCGGACGGTTTCATCGGCGACGGCGCCCTTGTTGTCCAGGCGGGTGTCGTAAAAGTTGTCCACTTTGATATTGTCGAGCACGTAATTGAGGCCGTTGTAATGGTCGCTGTGGGGGTGGGAGAGCATCACGTTGTCGAGATGCGTGACATTCTTGGCTTTAAGGAAGCCGGCCAGGGGGCCGGAGGCGGAGCCGGAGGGGCCGCCGTCTATAAGGGCGTTCTTGCCGCCGGGCAGCTCCAGGTAAATGGCGTCGCCCTGGCCTACATTGATGAAGTAAACATTAAGCCCGGGGCCGGCGCTGAGCACGGTGGCGTTCTGCGGTACCGGGGCGAGCGGGATCTCAACTTTGGGGGCGGCCGCGAGCAGCTGGCCGAAGGCCTGGGCGCCGGCCAGGGGGGCAAAATGGAATACGGATAAAAGCAGGAATAGCGCGGGGAACACGGCCTTCAGGATTGCGGGTGCTGGAGAGTTCTGATTCACGCGGTGCATATCCACCTCCCACTAGCTGCGCCGGCGGCCTGATGTAAAACGCTTGCCCGCCCTGCGCTTTGGCCTAGTGGTGAATCCGGATTAAGGTCCGGAGGTGGATACTTCCCGGCCAATCCCGGGAATTACACAGAAGCCTGCTATATCGTATGGTTAATGTTGATTTCGCTCAAGGGCCTAAAGACCTATATTGGCATAGGCCCAAAGACCTATAAGGGCATAGGTCTAAGTATCCGGCCCGTCTGGGTACTATGGGGCTGACGGTTTTTTGAGGCGGGGGTATACTGTAGGTGTAGCTGAAAGCGCGGTAGAGGAGGCGGACGATGAAAAAACTTCTTGCGTTAAGCGTAGCCGCGACGGCGCTGTTCTCGGGCCGTGTATCCGCCGGGGAGGTCACTGACCCCCGGTATTTTTCTGCCGACGAAAGCTCTATAGTTATAGAAGAGATAAAGGAAGGGGTTACGCCCCTGCCCGAGGGGCTCCTGATGCCCCCCGCTACCAAGCCTATAGGGGAGATCATAGGCACGCTGGACTCCATCGTCAACCTCTTCGAGAAGATCTGGAACATCATAGAGAAGAACCAGCCGGTGGTGAACGTCACCACCCACTACGCCAACGCGGTGCCTTTCGGCACCAGCCACTGGTCGCAGCTGCAGGGCTGGAGCCGCCCCGCCACCAAGCGCTACGGCTTCTCCATGAAGAACGGTTTCGGCTCGGAAGTGGTGAAGGTGGTTTACCAGGTGCACTACACCCACAGCGGCAACTATAAAGGCAAGGGCAAGTTCCTGACCGGGGTTACCATCGAGCCCATCAGCGTTACCACCGCCTGGGGGTATAAGGTTACCCTGGTGTCCGAGGTGCCGGATTCCACCATCGCCAACGTGGGCACGCACGAGGACCCCGTGGCCTCCATGCAGGTGCAGCTGCGCTGGACCGTGCACACCTCCGTGAAGGACATCACCTCCAAGGCCATCTACTACATAGAGGGCAACGGCCAGCTGCAGGAGCTCGGCGCGCCCTTCAAGAACGCCCAGGCGCAGAAGGAAAAGGCCCTGCTCGAGGCGGCCGGCAACAGGCTGACGAACGTTAACTTTAACTGAACAGCAGGCGTAAATGCCGCCGCTCCGGCCCCCTGTAACGGGGGCCGGGGCTTTTTAGTCTCCGGCGGTATACCGCCGGGGCGGGCCGTGCGGGGCTAAATGGTAAAATGGTCGCTGGACCCCGATGGAAGACACGGAAATTGAATTCAACGAACAGTTCTCCAAAGCCCTGCACCAGCTGCAGTACGGCAGCCGCAACCTGTTCATCACCGGCAAGGCCGGCACGGGCAAGAGCACCCTGCTGCGCTACTTCCGCGCCCATACCGCCCGCAAGCTGGTGGTGCTGGCCCCCACCGGCGTGGCCGCGCTGAACGTGGCCGGCGAAACCATCCATTCCTTCTTCCGCTTCAGGCCCGGCACCACCCCCGACAAGGTGCGCCGCGCCCGCAAGAAGGACGCGGACCTCTACAAGGCGCTCGACGCCATAGTGATAGACGAGGCCTCCATGGTGCGCGCCGACCTGCTGGATTGCGTGGACGCTTTCATGCGCATCAACGGCCCGCAGCCCGGCAAGCCCTTCGGCGGGGCGCAGCTGGTGCTGTTCGGCGACCTGTACCAGCTGCCGCCGGTGGTCACCAGCACCGAGCGCGAGCTCTTTTCCGGCTATTATCCGGGGCCGCATTTCTTCAACGCCAAGGCCTTCAAGGAAACGGCCCTGGATTACCTGGAGCTGGAGAAGATCTACCGGCAGAAGGACGAGGGCTTCATAGAGATCCTCAACGCCATCCGCAACAACAAGCTGGCGCCGGCGCAGCTGGCGCGGCTGAACGCGCGGGTAGGCGCTGATGTGGAAACCAAGGGGCGCGGCCTGGTGGTGCGCCTGCTAACCACCAACGCCGACGCCGCGGGCATAAACCACGAGCGGCTGCGCGCCATAGACGGCCGCTCCCACCTTTATAAAGCCGAGATAGCCGGCGAGTTCACCCGCGACTCCTACCCGGCCGACGACGAACTGCACCTGAAGGCCGGCGCGCAGGTAATGCTGCTCAACAACGACCCGCAGGGCCGCTGGGTGAACGGCACCATGGCCGCGGTGCAGGACATCATGCGGGGCCTGCCCGGCGAGCTGGACGTGGTGCACGTGCGCCTGCCGGACGGCTGCATAGAGGCCGTGGAGCCCTATAAGTGGGAGCTGTTCCATTTTGCCTACGACGCGCAGGCCAAGAAGATCAAGGCCGAGACGGCCGGCACCTTCACGCAGTACCCGCTGAAGCTGGCCTGGGGCGTGACCATCCACAAGAGCCAGGGCAAGACCTTCGAGCGCGTCATCATAGACCTGGGCAAGCGGGTGTTCGCCACCGGGCAGACCTATGTGGCGCTGTCGCGCTGCACGGCGCTCGAGGGGCTGTCGCTCGCGCGCGAGGTGCGCCCCGAGGACGTGAAGACCGACTGGCGCATAGTGCGCTACGTCACCGGCCGCCAGTACGGCGCCAGCGAGGAGCTGCTGCCGCTGGCGGACAAGGTCAAGCTGATAGAACGGGCCATAGCGGAAGGCCGGCTGCTGGCGCTGACCTACCTGAAGGCCGCCGACGAGAAGAGCTGCCGCACCGTGCGGCCGCTGTCCGTGGGGGATTGCCGGTACAACAAGACCAGTTTTAAAGGCCTGCAGGCTTATTGCCTAAAGCAGGGCGCGCAGCGCGTCTTCAGGGTGGACCGCATCCTGGAGCTGAAAATAGTGGAGCCTTAATTTATAGAATATTCCCGGAGGATAGTTATGAGAAAACTTCTTTTTTCCCTGGCTGCCTGCGCGCTGCTGGCCGGCTGCGCCACCAATCCCGTCACCGGCAAGCGCGAATTCCGCATCTTCTCCGACAAAGAAGAGGTCGCCCTCGGGGCCAAGACCCGGGATTCGGTCATTAAACAGTACGGCCGCCGCGCGGACCCCGTGCTGGAGGCCTACGTGGCTGGCGTGGGCCGGAAACTCGCCGCCGTCTGCGACCGCCGCGAGCTGGACTATTCTTTCTACGTGCTCGACACCGACATGGTCAACGCCTTCGCCGCGCCCGGCGGCTATATTTTCGTGACCAGGGGCATCCTTAAGGCCATGTCCGACGAATCGGAACTGGCCGGCGTGCTGGGCCACGAGATAGGCCATGTGACCGCCCGGCACAGCATGAAGGCGCTGGAAAAGCAGTACGGCTACCAGGCGCTCATCAATATCGCGTCTATCGCGGCGGGCAAGGACCTCTCCGGCCTGCAGCAGTATTCCGACTTCCTGGCCGGCGCCCTGCTGGCCGGCTACGGGCGCGACAACGAGTTCCAGGCGGATAGCCTGGGCGCCCGCTACGCCATGGCCGCCGGCTACGACCCGCGCGGCACGGCGGATTTTTTCCGCAAGCTGGAAAAGATGGAGGGCGGCAAGAAAGCCAACGACCTGGAGAAACTGTTCATGTCCCACCCGCCCACTAAAGAGCGCATCAAGAGGGTGGAAGCGCAGTCCGCTTCCGCCGCCGGCGGCGAGCGCAACCCGGCCGGCTACGCCGAGGCGGTGAAGGGCTTATGAGGAAATTTATTTTAACCGCTCTGCTGGCCTCCCTGGCCGCCCCGGCCTGCGCCGGCACGGTGCTCTTTATCGGGGACTCCCACTCCGTCGGCCCCTTCGGCTGGAAGCTCGACGAGCTGCTGCGCTCGGGCGGCCAGCGGACCGCCACTTACGCTTCCTGCGGCTCCATCGCCCAGTGGTGGGTGACGGGCAAGCCCACGCCCTGCGGCTACTTCTTCAGAGACCTGGCCGGCAAGGTGGAGAAAGGCCAGAAAGGGCCGACCCCCGTCTTTACGGACCTGCTGGAAAAAGTTAAGCCCGAACTCGTTATCGTGGAGCTCGGCGCCAACTACGCGGGCCTGCCGTCCGACGAGTTCGCTATAAAGGACATGGGCGAAATGGCGGCCAAGATAAAAGCCGCCGGCGCGGCCTGTCTGTGGGTCACCAAGCCGGACTCCCGCAAGAATCACGACGACATCCCCCGCATCCTGGAGCTGACCTATAAGGCCGTCTCGGACAAGTGTCAGGTCTTCGACAGCACCAAGGTCACCAAGTACCCCGAGACCGGGGGCGACGGCATTCATTACTGGTCCCCGCAGGGCACGCCTATCGCCAACGCCTGGGCGCAGTATGTCTACGACTGGGCCGCGCCGGAACTGCCGGGCGCGCAGCCGAAGAAATAGGCCGCCAGGGCAAATAAAAAAGCGCGGGAGGCCGCGCTTTTTTGCTTTACAGCGGAAGGGTCAGAGAAGCATTCCCTTGAAGTTCAGCGCAAAAACTATCATCAGAAGCCCGGCGAGAATGCCGCACCAGAGCAGGATGGTGCCTATCAGCCGGGCTGTCTTTTGCCCGCCGGTGAGCGGCTCCTGCCCGCCCTCCGCCGCCCTGGCGGGGGAGAATTTACGGCGCAGAGCCAGGCCGGCCGCAATGGGGCCCGCGGTAATGGCCAGCGCCAGCAGGATGGGGAGCAGGGCGGCGAGATCGTTCATGGCGCGGGTACCTCCCTGCCGTCCTGGTAGCAGGCGATCTTGCCCGCCACGTAGCCGGGGGTGGTGGCTTCCTGGTTGCGCTGCATGGCGCGGGTGACGGCCAACTTGCCCTCCAGCGCGGCGGCCTTGGCGTTACCCAGCCAGAGTTTCATGGTCTTTATATCTTCGGGAGTGGTGCGGGAGGTGAAGTCGCGCAGGGCGCGAATGTCCCACTTGGCTATGGCCGCGGCGTAATGCCGGCTCACGGCCTCCTGGCGCCGCAGGGCGGGCCCGCCGGCCTCGGCCAGCAGCCGGGCCTGCAGCCCGGGCTCGAGCGCGGCCCAGGTATCCGGCGTCTGGGCCGCCTGCTCGGTGAAAAATTTAAACTGCGGCAGGAATTCCTTCTGCCCCCAAAGCACGGGTTCCTGGGCGGAGGCGGCTCCGGCCAGGCCCAGCGCCAGGGCGGCAAAAAGGAAGCGTAAAGTCTTCATAGACGCAAGTATAGCCTAGAGTATCTTATTGCCTTGTCAAGGTCCGCTCAGGCGGCCGGGGGCGGCGGGGCCGCCTTGGCGTAGATAGCGCGCACGCAATCCACGTAGGGCTTGCGCTTCTCGGGGGTGAAGTCGCGGTAGACCAGCTCCACCGCGCGGCCCGCTCCGAACATGGCGTGGTCTATGGGGAACAGGGGCTCAGTCCCTGGCGGGAGGAACTCCTTCTTTATCTCCATGCGCAGGCCCCAGCCGGCCAGCAGCGCGAGGCAATAGACCCATTTCTGGGTGGCGTGGTTGTAGATCTTGAGCACGGGCCCGGGGTTCTTGGCGGTGTTGGGCTTCATCTCCCAGGTCTGGCCGGGCGCGTCGCCGGCGGCGGCCATCAGCTCGGCCCAGAACTCGCGGAAGGCCTCGGCGGACTTGGGGTAGCGGGCGCCGATGTGGTGCACGAACTTGTAGAACTCCTCGCGGATCAGCGCGGGGTCGGTCTTGATGACCTTGGCCCGCTCGCGGTTCTCCTCGTCTAGCTTCAGGCGCGTGACCAGCGGCAGCAGCGCGGCGGTCTCGCGCTCGTCGGCGGGGGCCAGGTACTGGGCCTTGAAGGTCATGCGCTCGCCGGCCTGCGGCTGCACGGTGATGTTGTCGCCGGTTACTTTTACCACCACCCCCAGGGCCTTGTTGATGGTGTTGCGCACGGGCGCGTAAAGCTCGTAAATTTTGGTTTCCATAATCATCTCCGTATAATTCTACAACAGCCGCCGGCTTTTTTACAGCGGAAAATTCCCGACAGGCCCTTGTCGGGAACGCCTGCTATGCTATTTACGGGCGCAATTCAGGGGAAGGGGGGCTTTATCATGAACGGAGCGGGAACCATACAGGACATGCCGAGGGTGGAGCGGCCGCGCGAGAAGATCATGCGCTACGGCCCGGAGAAACTGGCCGAGGAGGAGCTGCTGGCGGTGCTGCTGCGCACCGGGCTGAAGGGCAAGAACGCGCTGGAGCTGGCCGGCGACCTGCTGCGCAGGTTCGGCCACGCCGACCTGGCCAAGGCCGGCTTCGCCGAGCTGAAGGCCGCGCACGGGTTGGGGCCGGCCCGCGCCTGCGAGATCCTGGCCGCCTTCGAGCTGGGTCGCCGCTACCTGCACGGCAAGAAGGCCGGCATCTACCTCAAGCCGCGCGACATCTGGGAGGAGCTGCGGGATATCCGCGACCAGAAGAAGGAGCATTTCGTCGTGTTCTACCTGGACACGCGCAACCAGGAGATCAAGCGCGACATCGTCTCCATCGGCACGCTGAACTACAACCTGGTGCACCCGCGCGAGGTGTTCGAGCCGGCCGTGAAGAACCTGGCCGCCAGCGTGATAGTGGCCCATAACCACCCGTCGGGCTGCCTGGAGCCTTCCGACGAGGACCTGTCGCTCACCAAGCGCCTGGCGCAGGGCGGCAAGCTGCTGGGCATAGAGCTGCTGGACCACGTCATCGTGACGCGCGAGGGCTTCATGAGCTTCAAGCAGAAAGGGCTGCTGTAGGACTACTTGATCAGCGGTTTGAAAGAGGCGAGGGCGGCCTCATAGGCCTTGAGGTTCTCCCTGGCCAGCGCTTCCGGGGCGGTAAAGCGCAGCACGTAGAAGCCCTGCTTTACCGGCACCACAGCGAAGCGCTCGAAGACGGCTACTTTCTGCGCGTCCATGGATCCGGCGGGCACGTATTCGAATACTTTCCGCTCGAAGACCTTGGCGTGGTAGTTGCCGGCCAGCCCGTTAGTGACAGGGCCGTATTCCTTCTTGTCGGTGTTCACCCCGAACGGGGGTTTGGAATGCAGTTTGATGTAGCGCTGCGGGGTTTTATGCAGCTTGTTGCCGGGGGCGTAATAGTTCACGGTTATCTTGGCCGTGCCCGCCGCCGCGGATGGCCCCGTGAATTCTACGCCGTAGATCTTCCGCTCTTTCTCCGAAAGCGCGGAGCTCGGCAGGGAGGCGGCCCAGCCGGTCGGCGGGGCGACGGTGAAGCAGCCCTCCTTGGTGAAGCGGCCCGGTGCGTCGGCCGCGGCGGCTCCGGAGAGGAAGAGGGAGAACAGGCAGAATAAGGTTCGCATAGTCGTTCGCCGGCCTCACTTGGGCCTGGGCACCTCGGATGGTCTGGTTTCGGAATCGGCGTCCAGCAAGCCCTCGCGCCATTCGTCAAGCCTGCGCTGCGCTTCCGCCGCCCTCTGGAGGCGGTAACGGGCCGCGGCGAAGGAGGCGCGCTCGTAGTCCAGGTATTCCTTCAGCTTCGTCCGCTCCTGCGCAGTCATCAGATCCGGGTCGTCCTTGTACTTCGCCTTCAGCGCCGCCGCCTCGCGCGCGCCGATCGAGCCGCTCGCCAGGATGCGCGCGCTGGCCGTCTCGTCGGTGTGATCTATTACGCGGTAGCCGTCGTAGGTGTGCTTGCGCGCGCGCAGCGCCTCCACGCCGTCTTCCAGGTAGATCTCGGCGTCGCGCACTGCGTGGGGGTGCGAGTTCTGGGCGTAGGCCGGGCCGGCCTTCTGCATCTTCTCGGCCGTGAAGGCGGCGCCTACGCCGAAGGCCTCTACTTCGCGCTCTATCGTCCGGTGCATGCCGTCGTTGAATTGCGGGTGCAGGGTGCGTTCTTCCACTTCCTGCCGGTGGTGCGCCGCCTCGTGTACGAAGGTGGGGGCTATGTAGGACGCCAGGCCCTGCATCAGCTTCTCGTCCTTCAGGATGTCGGCTGCGGCAACGCCCCGCTGACGGGCATAGTCCTCTATCATCCGGGTGTTGACGCGTATGTAAGGGGGATCCTTGTAGTAGCAGGTGCCGAAATTCCCGGGCTTGTTCCTGTCGAACGCGAAGTCCAGCTTGTTGCGGCCGTCGGGGCGGGGCGTGTTGTAGAAAGCGAGGGTCTGATCGCCGGCCTTCGTGCCGCTTATTTCGCTGGCGAGGTAGCCCTTCAGTTTCCCGTCCTCGCCGTAGGAGAACATCTTGGCGGAGATCTTGGCCGCATCGTCATTGTCTACGGCCCTGTACTTGCCTGGATGGAAGATGCGCTGCAGCGTGGTGGGGGGAGGAGTGTAGCCGCCGGGGACATAGTTGTCGAAGGCCTGGTCCAGGAAGCCTTTCTGCGCTGCGGCTCCCCTGGCCGCGGCCAGGCGCTCGTTGGCCGCCTTGAGCTGCAGTTCTTTCTTTTCGGCACTTGAGATCCCGGGCGGGAGGGCGGGTTCGGCGCGCAGCAGTTCCACGTCCAGCATCAGCTTGTTGAGCTTGCCGTAGTACTCATAGGCCTTAGCCGGCGGCGGGTCCTTGATGATCAGGTCCTGCTTGAGCTCTTCTATAACCGCTACCAGGTCCGGGTTTTTCAGCAGCGCTTTTTTGCCCGCATCCAGCAGTGCTTCGGAGTCCTTCTGGGCGCTGGCGGACAGCTTTTCGTAGCGGGCGCGGATATCTTTGGCGTTCCAGCTGGCCTCGTCCAGGCCCTCCGCCTGCAAAACGCTGCGGCGGGCCTCGCTAAGCGAGGTCCAGGTGCGCAGCGAGCGGCGCACGGTGACGCCGCGGTCCGGCAGGTAGTTGTCCACCCAGCCGAAGATCTTTTCGGGCCGTGGGCCGAGGCCCAGCAGGCAGGGGTAGCAGTCCTTGGTCTCCAGTTCCCTGACAAGGGCGTAGCCGAGGTCGGATTCCTTGTACTTGCCGCAGACCTTCCCGAGGCTTACGAGCGAATTATTGTAGAGCAGGATGAGACCGGTGTTCCGTTCCACTTGCGACGCGCGTTCCAGCAGGTCTTCCTTGGCGCTCAGGTCCCTGACGCAGTCCTGAGCTTTTTCCGGGGAGAAGATCCGCTCACTGGTGTCGATATTCCTGGAGCAGGCCTGGACCAGTTGGGCCTCCTCCTGCGTAATGAGGGGGGCTTCCGCGGCGAGGGCGAGCCCCGGCAACAGCAGTAGCGACAGCGCCAATTTAAAAAGTATTTTTCCTTTCCCCATACTATGGAGTATAAGGCATAGGCCGCGCGCTGTCAATGGGCGGACTGCCGGCGCCTGCGGCTTGCGGCAGAGGAGCGGTTTGAGAAGTGGGCCCTTGGGCCTATTGCCGGCAGGGTCCATGGGCGCTTACGCCGGCAAGCGCCGTGAGCCATACTATCGTTGAGGCCCCTTATGAAAAACATCATCCTTGCGGCGGCGATAATGGCGGTGGGCGCGGGCGCGGCTAAAGCCGCTGTCGGCGCGGCCGGTTTCGACGCCCTGGCCCGGTCGGTCATGAGCGGCGCTTCCCGCGCAGAGGTCGCGGTGCCCGGGATCCCTTCGCCTTCTTTCGCCGAAACCAGCGCCCCTAAAACTTTTGCCGATTACGAATATGACGCCGCCGCGGGCGCCAGGCTGGGAGCCGCCGCGGCTAAAGGCAACCTGGGCGCTTTCTACGGCAGGTGCTACGAATATGTCTCCTACCACATGGAGGCCGCGGGCGTGATACGGCCCGAGCAGTGGGACCAGCTCAGGATAGGCCCGGACTACGCCGCCGACTTCGCCGAATGGGCCGTGGCCAATCCCGAGGTTATGCGCCGCGAGCTGAAGCTGGTTAAGATCCCCACGCCCTCCGACAAAATGGCGATACCGGTGGGCAGCATCATAGTCTACGAGCGCGGCGCCTGCGGCTTCAGCAGGAAGGCCGGCCACATCGAAGTTGTCACCAAAGCCGACTGGGCCTGCTCGGACGGCTGCGAGAGCCTGGACCAGGCCTGCTTCGAAGACCCCGCCGTCAGCGCCCGCATCCACGTCATCGTCCCGGTAAAATAGCTTCTTTTACGTCGGGCAGACAAGCCGGAGTTCCGCCGGCTTTTTGTCTGCCATCCCGCCTTTTTTATATCCTATTGCCAGATACAGCCGTTCCGGAGGCATAATGAGCGACGCATACGTAGCTAAAATAGCGGGGGAACTGGGCCTTAACGCCTCTGGCGTGGCCGCGGTCATAGCCCTGTTCAAGGAAGACGCCACCATCCCTTTCATCTCCCGCTACCGCAAGGAGGCCACCGGCAACCTGGACGAGGTGGCCATCGGCAAGATACAGGAGCGCCTGGAGCAGCTCAAAGAACTGGACGCCCGCCGCGAAGCCATCATAAAGTCCCTCACCGAGCGCAACCTGCTCACCCCGGAACTGAAGGCCAAAGTTGAGGGCGCCCAAACGCTGGCCAAGCTCGAAGACATCTACCTGCCTTTCCGCCCCAAGCGCCGCACCCGCGCCACCATAGCCAAGGAGAAGGGCCTGGAGCCGCTGGCCGATAAGGTTTACGAGCAGGGCCCAGAAGACCCGGCGGCTCTTGCCGCGGCGTTCATCAGCGAAGAGAAGGGCGTGAAGACGGCAGAGGAAGCCCTGGCCGGGGCCCGAGACATAATAGCCGAGCGCGTCAGCGAGGACGAGGGCGCCCGCGCCCGCCTGCGCGCGCTCTTCGCGCAGAAAGGCGTCTTCCATTCCAAGGTGCTGACCGGCAAAGAGGCCGAGGGCGCCAAGTTCAAGGACTATTTCGACTGGAAGGAGCCGGCCGCCAAGGCGCCTTCTCACCGGATACTCGCCATGCGCCGCGGCGAGACCGAGGGGTTCCTCTCCATGCGCATCGAGGTGGAGGCCGAAGAGGCCATAGCCCTGCTGCAGCCGCTGTTCGTCAAGAACGGCTCCGCCTGCGGCGCGCAGGTCAAAGAGGCCGTGACCGATTCCTACAACCGCCTGCTCGCGCTCTCCATGGAAGGCGAGGCGCGGCTGGAGACCAAGAAGCGCGCCGACGCCGAGGCCATAGGCGTCTTCGCCCGCAACCTGCGCGAGATCCTGATGAGCTCGCCGCTGGGCCATAAGAACATCCTGGCGCTGGACCCGGGCTTCCGCACCGGCTGCAAGCTGGTCTGCCTGGACAATAACGGCAAGCTTATCCACGACGACGTGATCTATCCTCATACCGGCGACGGCCTCGCCGCCAACGCGGCTGAGAAGGTCAAGAAGCTGGCCGCGCAATTCAAGACCGAGGTCATCGCCATCGGCAACGGCACCGCCGGCCGCGAGACCGAGGAATTCGCCCGCGGCCTCAAGCTGCCCGGCGTGATCATAGTGATGGTCAACGAGAGCGGCGCGTCGGTCTACTCCGCCTCGGAAGTAGCCCGCGCTGAATTCCCCGACAAGGACGTCACCGTGCGCGGCGCCGTCTCCATCGGCCGCCGGCTGATGGACCCGCTGGCTGAACTGGTCAAGATAGATCCCAAGAGCATCGGCGTGGGCCAGTACCAGCACGACGTGGACCAGGGCGGGCTGAAGAAGAGCCTCGACGCCACCGTGGAGAGCTGCGTCAACAGCGTGGGCGTGGAGGTGAACACCGCCAGCCGCGAGCTGCTCTCCTACGTGTCAGGCCTCAACGCCGCGCTCGCCAAGAACATCATCGAGTACCGCAACGAGAACGGGGCTTTCCCTTCGCGCGCCGCGTTGAAGAAAGTTCCCCGCCTCGGCCCCAAAGCCTTCGAGCAGGCCGCAGGCTTCCTGCGCCTCTCGGGCGGCAAGAACCCGCTGGACGCCAGCGCCGTGCACCCCGAGCGCTACGGGATAGTGGAGCAGATGGCCGCCGACCTGGGCTGCACCGTGGCGGACCTGGTGAACAGCGCCGAGCTGCGCGCCAAGATCGACATCTCCAAGTACGTGGCCGACGGCGTGGGCGAGCCTACGCTCAAGGACATCCTGGCCGAGCTGGCCAAGCCCGGCCGCGACCCCCGCAAGCAGTTCGAGGCTTTCGTCTTCGGCGAGGCCCAGAAGATAGGGGACCTCAAGCCCGGGGACAAGCTGCCCGGCATCGTCACCAACGTGGCCGCCTTCGGCGCCTTTGTGGACATCGGCGTGCATCAGGACGGCCTGGTGCATGTCAGCGAGTTGGCCGACCGCTATGTGCAGGACCCGGCCGCGGTGGTGAAGGTGGGCCAGCGGGTCAGCGTGACGGTCATAGATGTAGACCTGCCGCGCAACCGCATAGCCCTGTCCATGAAGTCCAACCCGGTGGTGGGCCCCCGCGAGAGCCGCGGCCCCCGGCAGGAGCCGGCGCAGGCCCAGGCAGGCGCGCGTCCCGGCTTCAGCCGCGACCGCCGCCCGGACAACCGCCCGTGCCGCGAGGAAGCCCCCCAGGGCTCCATGGCGGAAGCCCTGAAAGCCTTCATGGATAAGCGCCGCAACTAGCCCTTATCTTCCCCAAAATAAGAACCCCGCCCCCGCGGGGTTCTTTATTTTAAAAAGGCTGCTGCCGCCTTTTTGAGGGCCTAGGCGGCGTCTGGGCCCTGTATAGGGGACCATTGGTCCTAGGAGCTAGGCCCAACGACACTTACCGTTCCTTTACCAGGCTGATAGACTATTGGTATGAAAAAGCTTATCCTCGCGGTCATAGCGGCGGCTAATTTCACGGCGGCGGGCAACGCCGGGGAATTCGGCCTCGAAACCATGAGCGTGTCGGAACTGAAGGCTTCGCAGCAGACGCTGCAGGCCGTTCCGGTGCCGGTGCAGCCCGAGCTGCTGGGCATGGACAGGTCGCCCAACCAGCCTTCCCCGGTGCTGGACCTGACCATCAAGCTGCCCTTCCTCTCCCTGAGCTCCCGCCTCAAGGAGCTGCCCGGCATAAAGATGCAGCCCATTAACCCCGGCGCCCCCATCCTCTTCAAGCAGGGCGAGAACATCGCCTTCAGCAACGTGGCCGTGGACTATAACGGCATCGAGGTGGAGCCCACCCTCCTGATCAAGCCCGTTTTCGAAGGCGAGAACAAGCTCTCCATAAAGGTCGTTAAGGTAGAGGCTGACATAGCCTTCGGCCCCAACAAGGCCCTGCCCCAGCAGCTCGACAAGGACGGCCTGATGGAAATGGTGATGACCAACCTCACCACCGGCATGCTGCAGTCCATGGACGAGGCCTTCGCCAAGAACAAGGTGCCGCTGCGCGCCAAGGACGTGCTGACCTTCAGCTACGACCGCCGCAGCTGGACCCTGCGCGCCAACGTGAACCCCAATTTCATCGCCCCGCTGATGCCCAACCTCATCAGCAATGTCAGCCTGCGCAACTTCACCTTCGACGCCGAGGGCTTCGCCCTCAGCGTGAAGAGCGGCTCCATGAACGCGGTCCAGCAGCCCGGCTATAACCTGGCCGTGTCCGACGGCCTGCTGGACAACTTCATCGCCCAGTTCACCAAGCAGGGCGACTTCCAGTTCCACCCGCAGGGCCACGAGGGCGGCCTGAAGTTCCGCCAGGACGGCCGCCTGGAAGTGGCCGGCAAGATCTACGCCCGCGACGTGTTCGGCAAGCCCAACGTCTACTTCAAGGCCACCATCCTCCCCGAGCTCATCGGCCCCAACACCCTGCGGGTCAAGGTGGAGCGCGTGGACGTGGACCAGGCCTACGGCATCGGCATCCCCGGCTTCATCAACAACTGGATCCAGGGCAAGGTCATCCGCTCCATCACCGAGACCCTGACCACCAACGCCGAACTGGCCAAGGTGATGACCGCCACCAAGCTCGATGACAAGACCGTGCGCATCGTCCTCAAGAACAGCGCTTTCATGCCCTCCTTCGCCAAGGGCGCCGTGATACAGAAGCTCAAGATAAGCAACGGCATGATGTACCTGGGCTTCGAGCTGTGATCGCGGAGACAAGGAGAAAATTTATGAAAAAACTCACTCTTAACCTGATAGCCCTGGCCCTGCTGGCCGGCAACGCGGCCGCCTTCGACCTGACGGGCATGGGCGCCGACGACATCCGCGCGGCGCAGGCGGACTTCAGGGCCCCGGCCCCGCAGGCCCAGCCCGCCGACGACCTGATCGGCCTGGATATGAATATCCGCATCCCCTACGCCACCGTCAAGAAGGGCGTGGAGCAGGTGGCCGCCTCCGAGCGCCGCCTGACCCTGATAGACAAGAGCGCGCCGGTGGCCTTCAAGTACGGCGAGTTCCTGCGCATCAGCAATATCAAGATAGACCAGGGCGGCATCATAGTGGTCCCCACCCTGACCCTGAAGCCCTACTTCGTGGGCACCGACAAGCTGGCCATCCGCGTACAGCGCATCCAGCTGCACGCCTCCATGGAGCCCTCCGTGAAAGCCGCCCCCATGCCGGCCATCAACGAGGAAGAGATCATGGTGCAGGTTATGGACGTGCTGATAAAGGGCACCTACTCCGCCGTCAACGACTTCCTGAAGAAGAAGCAGATCCCGATGAAGGCCGAGGACGTCATCAAGCTGCGCTACGACAAGGCCGCCTGGACCCTGCACGCGCAGGTCTCCTCCAAGGTGCTGGGCCAGTTCATCCCCGCGGGTTTCATGGGCGAGCTGCACCTGACCGGCTTTGCCTTCAACGACCGCGGCCTGACCCTTACCGTGCAGACCCCCAACTAAGCCTTCACTTCCACGGAAAACCCCGCCAACAAAGCGGGGTTTTTCTTTTGTGGCTTTTGATAGAATAATCACTGGCCAGGGCGCTTGACCGCCCGCGGCCCGATTTACGGGAGGAACCATGCTTTTTGACGAGATGAACGCGGAGATGGTGAAGGCGATGATAGAGACCATACCGGTGGAGTTGACCGTGATAGACGCCAACGACGAGGTGGTGGGCTGGAACAAGCACGAGACGCGCATCTTCAAGCGCCCGATGACGGCGATGGGCATGAACTTCCGCCAGTGCCACCCGCAGAAGAGCCTGGAGATGGTGGAGCGCATCATCGCGGAGATGAAGGCCGGCACCCGCGAGAAGGCGACCTTCTGGATAGACCTCGAGGTCGTCAAAGGCGAGCCCAAGCACAAGATGTTCATAGAATTCCACGCCCTGCGCGGCGAGAAGGGCCAATACCTCGGCTGCATGGAGTTCACGCAGGACGTGCAGGCTATCCGCGAGCTGCAGGGCCAGAAGCGGCTGATGGACTAGGCGGGCCCGGAAATAAAAAAGCCGGCCGCGGGGCCGGCTTTTTTTGCGCCCGGGGGCTACCTGACTTTATAGAGCCCCGGCCAGATAGGCGAGAGCGAGCGGATGAAGGCGTCGGTGATGCCGGTCATGGCCGACGGGATGTCGAACCCCTCGTAGGTCATGGAGGCGGACCACATGATGGAGCCGGTCTGCACGTCCACCATGCGCGACAGCAGCGACACGTTGGCCGTGGTGCTGAGCAGCTGCGAGTTGGGCATGCCCAGCACGCTGCCTTCCGAATAGATGGTGCCGCCGCTGACCTGCGTGACGTTGGACTGCGGGTTGGCTGACTGGCTGACGATGTAGGAGCTCTGCGGGGTGCTCTCAGCCACCGTGCCCACGAACAGCGCGTCCACTCCGAGCAGTTTGCCTATCTGTTTGGCGGTGGAGGGATCGAAGGCGGACGAAGCGGTCAAGGACTGTTCGCGCATCACGGAGTCCAGGCGCTGGCGCTCTATCACGTCGGCGCCGTTCTCCAGCAGGCTCTGCGTCATCAGGTCCGCGGCCAGCTCGCCCTTGGGTCCGCTGAAAGAGAGCACGGCCACGCGCTTCACGGTGGAGAAATCGGCCCGCGGGTTCACGGCCACCTTGGGGGTGGCGCAGGCGGCGAGGAGGAAAAGCAGGGGAAGCAGTGAATATTTTTTCATGGGTCAGCGGGCGCCGAGATTGTTGAGGTGCTTTACGGCGGTGTTGCGCAGGTTCGGGTCGCCGGTGTTATCCAGGCAGGCCTTCCAGGAAGTTATTGCCTTGTCGCGCAGGCCCTTCTTCTCGTAGATCAGGCCCAGCATGTAATGCGCGATGGCGCGCTTCGGGTCCAGGCGGACAGCGCTCTCGAAGGCCCGCAGCGCGTCGTCCGCGCGGCCCAGGCGGGTATAGGTGAAGCCCAGCTTGATGTGCAGGTCCGTGTTCTCCGGCAGCTGCAGCAGCTGGCGCTCCAGGTCCGCCGCGGTCTGCGTCAGCTCCGCGAGGGTCTGGGCGGTGATATTTTTTTCGGGGCCGGTATGCTGCGGCACCTGCGCGGCGGCCGGTAGGGCCGAGGCGAACAGTAAGACGGTCAGTATTTTCCTCATAGCCAAAGCATATAAAATCCCGGGCCCCTTGTGTAGCGCCTGCTTCAGGATTTTGTAACATTTATCCGGATGGCAAGGAGGCGGATATGGAAATTTTCAAGTCTGGTCTGATCGTAGCGGCCGCGGCGCTTTCGGCCTGTGCCGGCACGGTGGCCATAAAGGCGGCCGGCGGCGCGGCCTATTATTGCGGCGAGGTCGCCTTCTTCTCTCCGGACGGCCGGCTGCCTTACGGCAAGACCGAGGCTGCCGTTAAGCGGGAGATACTCGACAATGGCGCTCGCATCGTAGAGACTGTCACCCAGCCCGCCCCCAGCCCCAGCATGCCGCCTAAAACCATAGTCACGGAGCTGAAGCGGCGCAAAGGGAAACTGGTCTATGACGCCTCCGACTCCGGCGGCACCTTCACCGGCACGCTCACCTTCAAAGACGCGGAGCTGAAGAGCTGGACCTACAATATCAGGCTGAAGGCCGGCGGGACCGTTAAGGGCTCCGGCTCGCTGACCGCCGAAGGCATAAAGACCGCCAAGCAGCTTACCGGCGGCCGCCCGATGTCCGTCAAGGAAGACCTGAAGGTCGCCTCGGAGGAGCAGTATACCGCGGCAGTAAATTCCATGAAACCAGCTTTTGGAGCCGAATGAAATTCACCTTCTCTCATAATAACCTGAACGTCCTGGACCTCGGGAAAAGCCTGAAGTTTTACAAGGAAGCCCTGGGCCTGGTAGAAACTCGCCGCAAGGAGGCCGCGGACGGCTCCTTCACGCTGGTGTTCCTTGGCGACTGCCTTACGCCGCACAAGCTGGAACTGACCTGCCTGCGCGACCGGAAGGAAAAGTACGATCTCGGCGACAACGAGATCCACCTGGCTTTTACCACGCCGGATTACGCCGCGGCCCATGAGCTGCACAAAAAAATGGGGTGTATCTGCTACGAGAACGAGGCCATGGGGATCTACTTCATAGAGGACCCGGATGGCTACTGGCTGGAGATCCTGCCGGAACGGCCATGACCGCCTGTCCGAAATGCGGCGCCGCGATAGAGGAGGGGAAGGCCTACTGCGACGATCCCGCCTGCGGCGCCGTGCTTCCCGGCCCGGCGGAGCGGCAGTCTAAATATATCGCAATTAACAAAGAAGTTAACCTGAATTTCAAGCTGGACTTCGTCATGCTCGCGCGGATGGCCGCCCTGGCCATAGCCGCGCTGGCCGCGGCCCTGCTCTACTTTTCCCGCAAATAAAACCCGGCGTTCAGCCGGCGAGGTCGTCCAATACCGCCCTCATGCCGTCTAGGAAGGCCGCCATGTGCTCGAAGTTGAGCGTGGCCGGCAGGTCGGTCGCTTTGTGGTAATGCGGGGTGCGGTAGAAGGAGGTGTCTGTGAACATCACGGCCGGCCAGCCGTGAGCCCAGAAGCTGCGGTGGTCCGAGAAGTCGGCCCCGCGCACGAAAGAGGGCAGGCTGACGGTAGCCAGCGGCAGGTCGCTGGCCCCCCTGAAGGCGCGGTCCGCGCGCCCGGCCAGCTCCCGCGAAGCTATGTTGGAAACCTGCGCGATGAAGTTGCCCCTGTCGGGCAGGAAGACCCCGACCAGCGGCGGGTAGCGCTGGGAAAAGCGCGCCTCGCTGAAATAGCCTATCATCTCCAGCACCAGCGCCGCCCTGATGTCTTCGCCCCGCGCCGCCGCGGCGTCGGCGTAAATCTTGCTGCCCATGCCCTCGCCACGGAAGAAAGGGGGCTCCTCGTTGACGAAAGCCGCGAATTTTACCGTGCGGGCGTAGGTCCTGCCCTTGGCGTAATCGGCCAGGGCCAGCACGCCGGCGGTGCCGCTGGCGTTGTCGTCCGCGCCGGGGTTGTTGAAGGTGTCGTAATGCGCGCCCACCACTATCACCTCGCCGGGCGCGGAGGCGCCGGTCTTAACGCAGGAAATGTTCTTTACCTTAACGCCAGAGGCCAGGTACTCCTGGACCTCCACGGCGCAGCCGGCCGCTTTGAAGCGGGCCGTTATATAGTCCTCGGCCCGGCGCAGGCGGGGCAGGTTGTTGTTGTAGAGGTCGCGCGGGCCTATGTCCACGGACAGGGTGGTCACGGCGGCCTTCAGTTCGGCCTGCCCGGTCAGCGTAGGCCCCCCGGTATAGGCCGGGGCGAACATATTCCAGCCCAGCATGCTAAGGGCCAGCCCGGCCGCGCAGGCGGCCGCTATGCCGAAAAGCTGCAATAAGCGCCGCTTGGTGAGCATGGGCTTATGCTAGCAAAAAAGAGGCGCGGCTTGCGGCCGCGCCTCTCCTCAGGTTTTCTCCGGCTCAGTAAGGGTACTGGTAGCCGCCGGAAACGTAGGTTATGGTGAACTGCGTGCCGGCCACGTTCTTCTCGAGGATTATCATCCCCTGCGAGGCGAGGGCGGCGGCCGTCTCTGCGGCGGCGCGCTGCGCGTCGCTGCCGAAGGTGTAGTTCCCGCTGACGTATTTCTGCGTCTGCAGGTTGTACGGGGCGAGGAACACTATGTTATAAGAAGTGCCGGTCAGGCGCTTCTCCAGCACCACCACGCCGTTGACGCGCTTGAGCGCCTCGGCGGTCTCGGCCATGGAGCGCTGGGCGTCGCTGCCGAAGATGAAGTTGCCGCTGGCGTAGTTCTGCGTCTCCAGCCTGCGGTGGTACTGGTAGACTATGGTGTAGGAGGTGCCTTCCAGGCGCTTCTCCAGGATCACCGCGCCTATGCCCTGCAGGGCCGCCGCGGTCTCGGTCAGGGAGCGCTGGGCGTCGCTGCCGAAGACGAAGTTGCCGCTCCGGTAGGTCTGCTGCTGCGCGTAGCTGCCGTAGGAGGCCAGGTAGCTGACAGTGAAGCTGGTGCCGGCGACGTTCTTTTCGAGCACCACCTTGCCCTGGCCTTCCATGGCCCTGACGAATTCATCGGCGGCGCGCTGCGCGTCGCTGCCGAACACGAAGTTGCCGCTGACATATTTCTCCACCTTCAGGCTGGAGGGGGCGAGGAAGACCAGCGTGTAGGAGTTATAGTCGTTGCGCTTCTCAAGCACGGTGTAGCCGGCGCGCTGCAGGGCGGCCGCCGCGGCCTCCATGGACTGCCGCGCGTCGCTGCCGAACACGAAGTTGGAACTTTGGAAGCGGAACTGCTGCGTCTGCACCGCGGGCGGGTAGTAGGGCGGATAGCCGGGCTGGCCGGGATTCACCGGTGGGTAGACCGGGGGATAGACCGGCGGATAAACCGGAGGGTAAACCGGGGGATAGCCGGGCTGGCCGGGGTGCACAGGCGGGTAGACGGGGTGGCTCGGGTTTACCGGGGGATAGGACGGGTGAGTCGGATGGCCGGGGTTCACCACCGGGGGATAGGACGGATGCGTCGGCTGCGTGGGGTGCGTCGGCTGCGTGGGGTGCGTCGGATGCGTGGGATGGGTCGGCTGCGTGGGGTGCGTCGGATGCACCTGCGGCGGCTGATGCGGCTGGCCGGGCTGCTGGTGCACGGGCTGCGGCACGCCGGGCTTGGGCGGCTGCTGCTGATGGCTGCCGCCGGTCTGGACGGTAAAGCCGGCTTTCTCCAGCTCGGCCGACATGGTCTCTACTGTGGCGGCCTTCGCGGCGCTGGCCACGGCGAAGACGGCGGCTGTAAATAAGGCTAATTTTTTCATATTCCTCCCCAAAACTTGCTGCTCTATAGTTACAGGATATGATTATTGAGCATCTTCCTCTACGGGCCAAAGTCCCAAAAATCGCAACTATTAAGACCTATGCGGAACTGGGCCTATCGGCCCGGCCGGCGGCGGCGTTGATATTAAGGAATGTCTTTTATAGTATTAAGGGATGGAGCGGCGCATAGTGCACGTGGACATGGACGCTTTCTTCGCGGCCATAGAGCAGCGCGATAATCCCGCGCTGCGGGGCCGCCCCGTCATAGTAGGCGCCGATCCACAGGGCGGGCGCGGGCGCGGGGTGGTCTCCACCTGCTCTTACGAGGCGCGCAAGTTCGGCGTGCGCTCCGCCATGCCGATCTCGGAGGCGTGGCGCCGCTGCCCGCAGGGTGTTTTCTTGCCGCCCGATTTCGCCAGGTACGAAGAGGCCTCCGGCCTGATCCGCCGGGCCTTCTATGAATTCACGCCCGACCTGGAGCAGGTCAGCATAGACGAGGCCTTCCTGGACATCACCCGCAGCGCCCACCTCTTCGGCGGGCCGCTGGAAACCTGCCGCCGCATCAAGCGGCGGGTCAGGGAGCTCACCGGTCTCTCTTGCTCGGTCGGCCTCGCTCCCACGAAAATGGCCGCCAAGATAGCCTCGGACCTCAAAAAGCCGGACGGCCTGGTGGTGGTGGAGGCGGCCGGCCTGCGGGCCTTCCTCTCTCCGCTGGATATCTCCAAGCTCTGGGGGCTGGGGCCCAAGACCGCGGCACTGCTGCGTGAGCGCGGGATAAACACGGTGGGGGAACTGGCCGCCGCGCGGGACAGCGACCTGCTGGCGCTGGGCAGCGGCGGCCCCGCGCTGCGGCTGCTGGCGCTGGGCGAGGACCCGCGCGAGGTGCGCGAGGATTACGAGACTAAGTCGGTGGGCAATGAAACCACCTTCGGCGCCGATACGGGCGACGAGCGCGAGATCAGGGAATCCCTGGTGGCATTGTCGGACAAGGTGTCCTCGCGGCTGCGGGAGGGCGGCTTCAAGGGCCGCACTATTACGCTGAAGATACGGCTGGAGGGGTTTGAAACCTATACGCGCGCCAGGACCCTGCCGTTCTCCACCAACTACGCCGACATAATTTCCAAAGAGGCGCTGGCGCTTTACGCGGCCTTCGAGAGGGGGCGCAAAAAGGTGCGCCTGCTGGGCGTAAAGGTCTCCGGCCTGATGCCGGCCGGCGAGAAGGAAAGCCTTTTCGAGGAAGAGGGCGATGACCGCCGCGAAAAGGCCCACAAGGCCATAGAAGCCATCCGCGGGAAATTCGGCCGGTCCTCCATCTACAGGGCCGGCGGCAAAAAAGATATCTAGAGCTTAGTCCAGGGCAGGAGGGGGGAGCGGCCGGCGTGTTTCCAGCCGGTGAGGGCGCAGACCAGGTCGCCCCATTTCTTTTCCAGCTCGGCCGCGGTCACGGCGCCGTCCGGGGCCGAGGCGGCGTAGAGCATTGCGCCGAACAGCGCGTCCTGGATCGTTTCGGTCACGGCCGCCGGGTCGCCCTTCAGCTTGAAGAGGCCTTCACGTTCGCCCGCCAGCAGGTGCTCCAGGATCCTTTCGCGGCCCTTGGCTATCATGTCCTTGAAAACCCCGGCAAAGGCCCCGCCCCTGCCGGCCAGGTAGTAGAGCAGCAGCAGGATCTGCCCGTCCTGCTTCTTAGAGCGCAGCGCCCAGGCTACGTTCCCCAGGCAATGCTTCAGCAGGCGGCGGCCCGCGCCGTCTCCGGGCTCCATCAGCGCGCTGACCGTCTCGTGGTTGTGGGCGATTATAGTGCGGACCAGCTCTTCGAACAGCGCGTTCTTGTCGCGGAAATGATACATCACGGCCGACTGGCTAAGGCCCACGTCGTCGGCCACCATCTGGAAGCTGGCGTCGGCGAAGCCGTGCTTGGCCGCCAGCTTGATGGCGGAGAGCACTATCTTGCGGCGGGTCTGTTCGCCTTTGGTCGTTTCTGGACGGGCCTTCATAATTAGGATTTTACCTTATTTTCAGGCGCCGGCAAGGGCTGCGGTAAAGGGCCTAGCGCGGCGTAGGCCCATAGACCCGTGACGGGTCGGCATTTTTGAAATACAATGTATTACACGGTATTAACAAGGTAATGCGCGGCACGGCGGGCGGGTAAGGGAGAAAACATGAAAAAGATCATCCTGGCGGTTCTGATGGCGGCGGCTTTCACGGGTTCCGCGGCGGCGCAGCTCCCCGGCATGGACGGCGCGGCCTCCTTCTGCGACCCGGCCTTCCAGGATTTCGTTGAAACCACCTACGGCTACCTGAACCCCCGCACCGGCATCGCCGCCCGCCTGCGCGACTCTGTCGCTTCCCCCGCGGCGACCACCGCTCCCAGGCCCGCCCTCGTCTTTGTCAGCATCCTCCCCAAGGCCGCCGACTACTCGGCCCTGCTGCGGGAGCTGTCCGCCTCGGCCGGTTTCGTGCTGAAGGGCGAGAGGGTCCGCCTGGTGAAGGGCGCGCGGCAGGTCCGCATAGTCGGCTGGGCCAGGGCCGACGGCGTAGCCGCCATCCGCGCCAGCTCCGGGGTAGCCGGGGTCGCCGTGGGCAAAAAGAAGGCTTCCGCCATCTGAGCCTACCGAGGCGAAGCCTCGATACAAGAGCCCCCGGCAGCGGCCGGGGGCGGTTTTATCGGCGGGGTGTTTTTTAATAAGATAGTTGTATGGCTATATCCAAACCCCTCGAGTACGACCGCCCCGTTAAGCCCGAAGAGATAGACGGCCTGGGCCACGTGAACAACCAGGTCTACCTGGACTGGTTCATGGAGGCCGCCACCAAACATTCCGAGCTGGTGGGCTGGGACGTCGGCCGCATGATAAAGATGGGGGAGGGCTGGGTGGTGCGCCGCCACGAGATAGACTACCTGCACCCTGTGCTGCCGGGCGAGACCGTGCTGATGAAAACCTGGGTGGAGACGGCCGAGCGGGCGTCCTCCAGGCGCTGCTATGAGATCTACCGGAAGTCGGACGGCAGGAAGGTCTGCGAGGGCAGCACCATGTGGGTCTGGATCAACTACAAGACCGGCCGCCCGGCCCGTATCCCGGAGGCTGTTGTAACGGATTTCATGAATTGGAGCCAGCCGGCCGGCTAGTTCAACCCCGCCGCGGCCTTCGCGGTCCGGGCTCGTTCCACAGCTATCACTATTTTCGCGCAGGCCTCCGCGTCCGAAAGGGCGTGGTGGTGCTTCAGCGGTATGCCGAGCTGCTGGCAGACATTGGAAAGAGTCGCGGGTTTGATGCCTAGTTCCTTCCTCGCCAGCTGCACGGTGCAGGCGAACTGCTGCACCGGCGGCTTCAGCCCAGCCGCCGCGCAGCAGGCGTAGAGCACGCCGCGGTCGAAAGGCGCGTTATGCGCCGCGATGAAATCTATCCCCTTGAAAAAATCCACCAGCCCCGGCCAGACCGCCCCGAAGGGCGGCTCGTTCTCCACGTCTTCCCAGGTAATGTTGTGGATATAGGTGAAGATGATGTCCGGGCGCGGCGGGCGGATGAGGCGGTGGGCCGTGCGGACGATCTTGCCGTCCTCCACGCGGGCGAGGCCCACGGAGCAGGCGGAATCCCTGCCGTTGTCCGCGGTCTCGAAGTCGATAGCGGTGAAAGCCGGCATCAGAGCGGCCCGCCCTTCAGCGCCTTCAGGCCGGCCAGCAGGCGGTCCAGGTCGGCGCGGTTGTTGTAGAAATGCAGCGAGACTCGCACGCCTTCGCCGCGGGCGGCCGTCATGACGCCCATTTTCTCCAGCCGGGCAACGGCGCGCGCCGGGTCTTTCGCCTTGACGATGGTAATGCCGGAGCGGCAGGCCCGCTCCAGCGGGGTGGCCGTTTCCAGGCCCAAGGCCTTAAGGCCGGCTTCGAGGTAGTCGTTCAGGTCGAAGATGCGGCGCTGTATGTTCTCCACGCCCAGGTCGCTTAGCAGCCTGGAGGCCGCGCCCAACGCGAAGATGCAGGGGAAATGCACGCAGCCGGCCTCCACCGCGCCGGCCTCCGGCTTCATCACGCGCGCCTGGTTGTCCATCCGCTCTGGTACCGCCACCGAGCGCCAGCCGGCCTCCGGAAATTTAATTTTGCCCAGCCAGCGCCGGGAGGCGTAAAGCCCGGCCGCGCCGTAACCGGCCATGGTCCACTTGAAGCAGGAGAAGACCATAAAGTCTAGCCCGGCCTTCTTCACG
The DNA here is from genome assembly GCA_028688015.1 of Elusimicrobiales bacterium. Classification (GTDB taxonomy): domain Bacteria; phylum Elusimicrobiota; class Elusimicrobia; order Elusimicrobiales; family UBA9959; genus UBA9959. The sequence goes on from JAQTZB010000006.1 coordinate 49,428, forward strand.
TCCACCGGCATGGCGCCCAGCGCCTGCGTGGCGTTAACGACTAAAATTATGCCGCGGCGTCGGCACAGCCGGCCCAGCGCTGCGAGGTCCTGCCTGAAGCCGGTGCGGTACTGCACGTAGCTGGTGACCAGTATCTTAATGTCAGGCGTGAGCGCTTTCTCAATGTTTTTTAGCGGGTAACGCCGGTCTTCCGGTTCCAGGAATTTAACTTTGAAGCCGGCGTTCAGCCAGGCCAGCGTGGAGGAGGGGAACTCGTCGCGCATGGTCAGCACGGTCCCGCGCCCTTTCAGCGCGCCCGCCACCAGGCTCATGCCGTGGGAGGTGTTCAGCGTGAACGCGACCTGCTTCGGCCCCGCGCCTATCAGCCCGGCCAGCGCGGCGCGGGAAGCCTCCAGCCGCTTCAGCCACTGCTCCCAGTAGGCGTCGCCATGGGCGAGGGCCTCGCTGTAATAGGCCGCCCCTGCGGCGGCCACGGGCCGCGCCAGCGGGGCGCCGCCGGCAGCGTTGACGAAAGTATATTTTTTCAGCGCGGGGAACAGGGCCCTCGCGGCTTTCCAATCAGGTTTTTTCATGGTCGCCAGTTAAAAAGCCGGGAGCTGACTCCCGGCTTTTCGCTCCTTGCCCGGAACTTACTTGCCTTCGCGCAGGACGTCGGTTTTCTGCACGGCCGCCTTGGTTTCGGCGATGGAATACTTGGGATTGACCTTCACCACCCTGGCGGTGCCGACCTTCTCCTCTTCGGAGCCCAGGGACTCCCCGGTGTCGGGGTCCGTCATCTCCTCCCCGGCGCGGAAGATGGAGTAGGTGCGGCCGACCTTTTCCCCGTCGGCGGCGCCGGAGTTGATATAGACCTGGTTGCCGGTGACCTTGATTATCTTGACGGCCGAGCTGCCGCCCTCGTCGAACTTGGCCGTCAGCTCTTTGACCACGTCGTCGACGGCCTTGCGGGCCGCCTTGCCGAGGATGGTCTCGTCGAAGCCGTCCTTGCCGAAGTCGAAGCTGGGGGCTATGCTGAGGTCGCCCTTGAACTCGGCGCTGGACTTGGAACCCTCGCCCTTGGCCGCGGCGACTATCTGGCCGGAGGTGGTGTCTATGGCGCGCACGTCTATGCCGGCGCGCGCCGTGTTCTTGGACATTTTCGCGCCGCCGCCGAACGGCAGCACTTTTTCAAGGCCGCCCACGCCGATCTTGGAATCCTTGACTCCGAACTCGGTCACCGCGCCAGTCACGATGAACTGCGCGCCGAGCAGGCGGCCTATCTTAGCCGCGGTCTGCGCCGTAACGGCCCCGGAGGCGCCCAGCCGCTGCTCCTGCATTACCGACTCCAGCTTCTCGCGCTCTATCAAAGTGTATTTCCTGGTTTCGGAAAGGGCGGTCACCATCATCTCCGCTATGCCGGTGCCCACGTTCTGCCAGCCGTGGCCGTGGCTGGATTTGTCTTCCAGGTCCAGTACGCAGATTATCTTCTTGCCGCCGCACCAGCCGTTGGCCGCCAGGGAAAGCAGCAGCGCCGAAATAAGTATAGCCTTGTTTTTCATCTTGCCCTCCGTATTTAAGGGTTATGATAGCAAAAAGTCCCGCGCGGTATTTTGTAAAATAGAGGGAGCAAAGTAAGGAGGCCTAATGTTCGCTTTCGCTAAAAGAACCATGATTTTCCTGTCGGTGAATGTCCTCATCCTGCTGACGCTGTCCTTTACGCTGCGGCTGCTGGGCATAGGGCATTACTTCACGGCCCGCGGCATAGACTACAACGCGCTGCTGGCCTTCTGCCTGCTCTGGGGCATGGGCGGCGCCTTCATCTCGCTGGCGCTCTCGCGCATCCTGGCCAAGCTGATGATGGGCGTGCGCGTGATAGACCCGAATAGCGCCGACCACGGCGAGCGCGAGCTGGTGGCCACAGTGCACCGGCTGGCCGCCGCGGCCAACCTGCCGGCGATGCCCGAGGTGGGTTGGTACGACAGCCAGGAGGTGAATGCCTTCGCTACCGGCCCCACCAAGAGCCGCGCGCTGGTGGCCGTTTCCGCCGGGCTCATGGAGAAGATGAGCCGCGAAGAGGTGGAGGGCGTGCTGGGCCACGAGATCGCCCACATCGCCAACGGCGACATGGTGACGATGACGCTGGTGCAGGGCGTCATCAACGCGCTGGTGATGTTCCTCGCCCGCGTGATAGCTTTCTTCCTGGCCAACCGCGGCCGCGACAGCGACAGCAGCTCGGCCCCGAGCTACCTGGTGGTCTTTCTGCTCGAGATGGTGCTGAGCTTCTTCGGCATGATCGCCGTGGCCGCGTTCTCGCGCTACCGCGAGTTCCGCGCCGACGCCGGCAGCGCCGAGCTGGCCGGCCGCCAGAAGATGATAGCCGCCCTGGAGGCGCTGCAGCGCACCTCGCGCTACGTGGACCTGACCGGCAGGCAGTCGGTGGCCACGCTGAAGATCTCGGGCAAGCGCGCCTTCATGCTGTTCGCCACGCACCCGCCGCTGGAAGACCGGATAGCGCGGCTCAAGTCGGCCGTCTAACGCCAGCCGCCCGCCCCAAGCGGGCGGCCTGATTCTCGGGTCCGCGCCGCGCCCCCGGTGGCGTTTTGCCCGGGCTGTTGCTATAATCTCCTCTAGGGGGAGAAACCTATGTGCGGCAGATATTCTCAGACTCTGGACCTGGCCGAAGTAGTAAAGCGCTTCGGCATTAAGCCCCCGCCTTTCAACGCCAAGCCTTCTTATAACATCGCGCCCGGGTCCCAGGTGCCGGTGGTTTGCTTTGGCGGACTGAAGCTGCTGAAGTGGGGCTTCATCCCAGCCTGGTCCTCAGGCGCCGCCGGCCTGGGCGCCTCCATGCCGCTGTTCTCCGCCGGCAACACGCTGGAGCGGAAGTTCTCCGAAGAGACCGCGCCCGACACGGCCGCGCCGCAGGCGCGGGAGGGCTTCATCAACGCCAGGGCCGAGGGTATCGCTTCCCGCCCCGCTTTCAGGACCGCCTTCTACCATACCCGCTGCCTGGTCCCCGCGGACGGTTTCTACGAGTGGCACAGCTCGGCCGGCGTAAAGGCGCCCTACCGCTTTGAAATGCGCGACAAGGGCCTGTTCGGCATGGCGGGCGTTTACGAGGAGAAAAGCGGCACCTTCGCTATCATCACGGCCGCGGCCAGCGCGCTGGTGCGCACGGTTCACCACCGCATGCCGGTCATCCTGGAGCGCGGCCAGGAGGCGCAGTGGCTGGACCCGAAGTTCAGGGACAGCGAGACCCTGCTGCCGCTGCTGCGCGCCTACGATTCGGCGAAGATGCACGGCTACCGCGTCTCCGACGTGGTGAACGATCCGAAGAACGATTCCCCCGACTGCCTCAAACCCCTCGAGGCCTGACCCGCATGGACTCTACCCTCCGCAAAGCCAGGACGCTGGCGGCCGGCGCCAGGAAGATCCTGGTGTTCACCGGCGCCGGCATCTCCACCGGCAGCGGCATCCCCGATTTTCGCGGCCCGGACGGCGTCTGGACCAAACGTGAGCCGGTGCTTTACCGGGAGTTCATGGATTCCACCAGGGCCAAGCAGGAATACTGGAAGTACAAGGCGGAGACTTTCCCGGCTTTCCTGGCCGCGCGGCCCAACGCCGCGCACAACGCCCTGGCGGCGCTGGAGGCTGCCGGCCGGCTGCTGGCGCTGGTGACGCAGAATATAGACGGGCTGCACCGGACGGCGGGCACGGGCCCGGACAAGCTGGTGGAACTGCACGGCACGGGGCTCTGCGCGGAATGCGTGGACTGCTTCGGCTGGACCTCCATGGAGGAGGCTGTAGCGAAGTTCAATAACGACGGAGCGCCGCCGCAATGCGCCTGCGGGGGCTGGCTGAAGCCGGCCGTGGTGATGTTCGGCCAGCCGCTGGACCAGGAGTGCCTGATCAAGGCTTTCAGGGCGGCCGAAAATTGCGACCTGGTCGTCTCTGTCGGTTCTGCGCTCTCCGTGGAACCCGCGGCCTCGGTGCCGCTGGCCGCCAAATCCGCCGGCAAGCCGTACCTTATAATCAATCGCGGCCCCACCGCCCACGACGCCCTGTGCGACCTCAAGCTGGACGCCGACGCCTGCGAGATACTCCCTCAACTATTTACCCAATAAATATTCGGTGACCTGCCGCGAGGTGCGCTCGTGGGTTGGCGGCCTACCGCAGGGGGTAGGAACGCAAAACGCGCTCGCGCACACCGTGCGCTCGCTCCGCATTCGCCCTCGGCGCTACGCAAGCCTCGGGCAAGAAAGTGTCGCTTCGCTCCACGCATGAGGGTTTTGCTAACCCTACCCCCTGCGGTCTCCGCTGATGGCTCGCTTGGGGTAGTACTGACAAACATACGGAGGGGACGGCGGGGGAGGGGTTCCGTGCGACTTTGGGGAAGGGGGCCCCGCCCATAATTTCCCAAGGGCGGGGGGAACCGCGCAACGGTTCCCTTCTGCCCAGGAGCACGGGGCCCCTCCCCTGCTGGCCCCGACTTCGCATCTCGCGGGCCCTGGGCAGGGAAGTTTTGTAAAATTGTAGGGATGAATAAGGACAGGCGTGGGCTTTTCTTTAACTTTTTCTTATTATTCCTCGGCTTCTCGCTGCTGACGCGCCTGACGCTGCTGGTCATGGCGTGGCCCGAGCTGGACGGCGGGCTTTGGGTGCTGCTGAAGATCTTCGGGGCCGGTCTGGTCTACGACTGCGCCGCTTTCTCCTATCCCGGCGCCGCCCTGGCGCTGTACCTGCTGGCCGTGCCGGAGCGGGTCTACTCCCATATCTATCACCGCCCGGTCATGTACGCGGCGTTCTTCGCCGCCGCCTTCCTGCTGGCTTTCAACCTGGCCGCCGAATATTATTTCTTCTATGAGTTCGGCGTGCGCTACAACTTCATAGCAGTGGACTACCTGGTCTACACCAACGAGGTGGTGGGCAATATCCGAGAGTCTTACAACCTGCCGGTGGTGCTGCCGCTGGTGGGCGCGCTGGCCGCGGGCTCGCTGTGGCTGTTCGGCCGCAGGCTGTCCTTCTGCTTCGCCGACCCGCTGCCGCTCAAGCGGCGCCTGGCCTGGGGCCTGCCCGCGCTGGCTCTGCCCGCCCTGGTTTTCCTGCTGCTCGACGGGCGGCTGGCGCAGGTGTCCAGGAACGAGTTCGCCAAAGAAGTGGCCATGAACGGGCTGTACTCGTTCGGCTCCGCTTTCCTCAATAACGAGCTGCCCTACGATAAATTCTACGCCTCCATCGACCAGGCGGAGGCCTTCAGGAACCTGCGCGCCGGCCTGGCGCAGCCCGGCGCCGCCTTCAAAGGCGAAGGGCTGGACGTCCTGCGCTCCATCAAAGGCCGCGGGCCGCTGAAGAAACTTAATGTCGTGGTGCTGGTGGAAGAGAGCCTCAGCGCCGAATATTTGAAGGCCTTCGGGGCCGCCAAGGGCGACGCCTTGCCCAACCTGGACGCGCTGGCCGCGAAGTCTCTGTTCTTCAAACGCTATTACGCCGCCGGCACGCGCACCGTGCGCGGCCTGGAGGCCATGACGCTGTCCATCCCTCCGCTGCCCGGCACCTCCATAGTGAAGCGGCCTGACAACGGGGATTTCTTCTCGTGGGGCTCGGTGATGCGGGGCCTCGGCTACGCCAGCAAGTATATTTACGCCGGGTACGGCTACTTCGACAACATGAACGCCTTTTACTCGGGCAACGGCTTCGACATCGTGGACCGCGCCAATTTCACCAAGGACGAGATAACCTTCGCCAATATCTGGGGCGTCTGCGACGGCGACCTGCTCTCCAAGACGCTGAAAGAGGCGGACGCCGACTATAAGGCCGGCAGGCCGTTCTTCTACATGGTCATGACGACCACCAACCACCGCCCCTTTACCTATCCCGAGGGCAAGATAGATATCCCGCCGTCGTCCCAGAGCCGCCGCGGCGCCATAAAGTACTCCGACTACGCCATCGGCGAGTTCCTGGCGGCAGCCGCGAAGAAGCCCTGGTTCAAAGACACTGTCTTCATCATCACCGCCGACCACTGCGCCAACTCCGCCGGCAAGGCCGAGATCCCGGTGCGCAATTACCACATCCCGCTGCTCATTTACTCCCCGGCGCACGTGAAGCCCGGAGAGGTGCGCACCCTGGCAGCGCAGGCCGACCTGGCCCCCACGGTGCTGGGGCTGATGAACGCCTCCTACGACAGCCGCTTCTTCGGGCGCGACCTCTTGGACGGCAAGCCGGAGGGCCGCGCCTTCCTGTCCACCTTTCAGAAGATGGGCCTGTTGAAGGACGGGGAACTGGCCGTGCTGGGCCCGAAGAAATACCTGAAAACCTATAAGTGGGAAGAGGCCGCTCAGACGCTGGCTGAAACTCCCGAAGACAAGGTTCTGGAGGGGGAGGCCGTCTCCTTCTACCAGGGCGCCAACTACGTTTACAAGAAGCGGCTGAACCGGCTGAAGTAACTTATGAAAAAACTATTCCTGCTCGTGCTCCTGCTGCCGGCCCTGCCTCTTGCCGCCGCCCAGCCCGGCGGCTACGACTACGGCATGGAACAGCGCAAGAACGGCGACTACGCCGGGGCTAAAGCGACTTTTATGAACCTGCTGCTGTCCGGGCCCGCTAGCTCCGGCGCCCTTGAGGGCCTGGGGCTCGCCTGCATAGCCCTCGGCCAGTACGAGGAGGCCTCTGTTTACCTGGAGCAGTGGAACGCGCAGAGCCCCGGCAGCCAGTACGTCCTGGGTCTGCTGGCCCGCGCCCGCAGCGGCATGAACGACGATAAGGGCGCGCTGCGCGCCTACGCCGGCCTGGCCGCGCTGGATCCCCGCAACTGCGCCGCCCGCCAGCGCGTAGATTCTCTCTCGGAGCGCGCCGGGTCCGCGGTCTTCCCCAGGGCCCGCGCTTACCGCTCCGTCTCGCTTGAAAGCCTGGCCACCAGCAACCCGCAGCGCATCATTTACGAGGGCTCCTCCGCGGGCGCCCGCTTCCGGACCCCGCTGAAGGGCGGTCTGGATGTTTTCGGCGGGGCCGAACTTCGCACCGATGCCCAGCGCAACGCCGGGCGCGGGTTCACCTATTTCGAGATCCAGGAGCAGGCTTACTCCGCCGGCCTTTCGGGCCGCTATGGTAAAGAGCTGCTCTGGGAGGGCGAGTACGGGCAGTCCCTGTTCTCTGATATTTCTTCGCCTGGCGGCGGGCAGCTCTCCCTGGGCCGCGGCAGGGCGGCGCTGCGCCGGCGCTCTTCGTCGCTGGAGCTGCTTACCCAGCCGCGCCTGGTCCGCACCTCGTGCGGCGCGCACCTGTACCGCATCCCGCGCGAAAACTCGGCGCGCGCCGAAACCGCCGGGCCGCTGCTCGGCTGGGATTGGACGGCCAGGGCCGGGCTCAGCGCCGTGGCCGGCGGCACCACGCTCGGCACCGCGGGCCTGCGCGGCCTGAAGGATTACGGGGCTTACGGCTTCTCTACTGGCTATTCGCACGGCCAGCAGGAGTTCTACAGCGCGGCCGCCTCGGGCCGCCTGCGCTACGTTCACGCCGACCGCTTCGGCGCCGGCGTGAGCCGCGGGGAGAAGGAAGTTTACCGGGCCGGCGCCTCGCTGGGCCGTTCTTTCTTCTCGGACGGCAACCGCCTTTCCGAGGCCGACGGCTACCTTACGGCGTGGCTGCCCTGGCAGAAAGAATTTTCCGGCGGCTACCGGTTCTCTCACCTCAATTTCACCCGGGGCCTCGACGGCTACGATACGCTGGACGAGACCGGTCACTGGCTCGGCGCCGGGTGGCGCCGCTGCGCCGGCTACAACTGGTCGGCCGACGCCGGCTACGAGCACGGCTACGTTACGGATAAGCTGATGTCCTACCACGCGGATCTCTATACGGCCGGGGCGGAATGGTATTCCGGCCGCGGCTCGGTGCGGCTGCAGGGCCGCCGCCGCACCACCGGCGGGCGCGGCCATTCCTGGTCGGCCGGCCTGCAGGCGCGCTATAACTTTTAATTTTCAGGGTTCTGGCTTTCCAGCCAGTTGCGGTAGGTGCGGTAGTGATGGATCACGAAGCCGCCGAAGGCCGGCTCCGGCGCGAAAGCCTTCTCGGTCAGCGCCAGTTCCCGCTCCATGTCTCCCGCCTTCAGGTGATAGAAAGAGACCTTCTCTATTTCGTTCTTGCCGGTTTCCACCCCGATAATAACTTTGCGCCCGATCCCCGCCGCGTATTTTAATTCCGAAGCGGCGTGGGCTATGATCCCGTCGCGGCCCTCGGCGCGGTCGCGGTAATCCATCAGGGCCAGGTAATCGTAAACGTCGGCGGCGTGCTCGCTGACCGGCTTCACCCGGCCTTCCCATTCCAGCGTAATGCCGTCCAGCCAGAACGGCACCGCCGGGCCAACGGCGAGGTCGAGCTTATAGGCTTTCTTCAGGTCCATCAGCTTGCGGCTCATGGACAGGAATTCCAGCAGCAGGGCGGTCTTGCGCTCTTTCCACTGGTCCAGGATATGCGGCTCTATGTCCAGATTCACGCCTTCGAACCTGTCCCTCTCCTTTTCGCGGGCGTTGTAATCCAGCACGCGTTTCAGCATGGCCAGCGCGTCGGGATGACGGGCGGGCAGGACATATTCCTCGGTGTTGAGATAGGCGGAGCCCAGCAGAGCGTAAGTGCGGATGCCTTCGCCCCGCAGCCTGCGTATCAGGCGGCGGTACAGCCGCGGCTTTTGCACCAGCAGGTTGCGGCCCTGGAAGGAGTCGGCGTAGAGATAGAGGGTATTGATCCCGCGAGCTTTGAAAAAGGAGATCGCGTCTTTAGCGGCCGACCGGCTCTCCAGCATGGCGTAAGACTCTTTTTCCCACATCCAGACCGCCCTGTCGGTCGCGGCCCTGGCGCAGGGGGCCGCCAGCAGCAGGACCAGCGCGGCAAGCAGGCTTCTCATTTTCCGCTCCCCGTGAGCAGCACCGGTATGCGGTACTTGCCGGCGCCCACGGCTTTGCCGGTGTCCGGGTGGGAGGGAATGACGGCCAGGAAATAGCGGCCAGGGGGGACTTTTTCCGATTTGATGTTCAGCCTGATGGTGACCGAGCCATCCGGCTTGAGCTCCTGCGGCAGGCCGTAAGATTCAGTCAGCTCCCGCGCTTCGGCGGTCATCAATACCGCCAGCGGTACGAACTTGGGCGAAGGGTCCTTGCCGGGATTGGCGAAAGTGATCTCTACCGCCAGGGCGCCGGCCCTGGCGCTCTCCGGGGCGCGCACCTCGCGCACGGCCAGCCCGGGCGTAAGGTTGTCGGTGACCGCGTCGGGCAGCTTGAGGCGCTCTTCCTGCACATAAGGCCCCAGGTCCGTTTCCGTGCCTTCCGGCATCAGCGCGTTGGTCCTGGCCACCAAGGCGTTGGCGGCTTTGAAGGCGGCGAACTTTTCCTTCATCACCCGCAGGGCCTCGTTGTCGGAAGACTGCGGGATCTGCATGGAATCCCCCAGCCGGTAGACGGCGTCATGGTTCAGGTACCAGTAGCCGGAAATAAAATCCACCAGGTCCGTCTTGGTCTGCATCATGGGGAAGGTCTGCACGTTGCGGAAGGCGGTCTGCGTGTCCAGGCCGGAGCCAAGCCAGGTCACGCGCCTGGGCGTCTGCAGGCCGTAATTGTGCGACAGGTAGGCCAGCACCGACGGCGCCACGTCCAGTTGGGAGGAGACGGATTTAAAGCGGGCTGGCGCTTTCAGCATAGGCGAAAGCACCAGCAGCGGCACGTAGTAGCGCGACAGCCGCGTGCTCATCGGGATCTCCGGCAGCCGGTGGTCTCCGGTCAGGATAAAGACGGTGTTGCGCCAGGCGGGCCTCTTCTTCAGCTCTCCGATGAAACGCGAGACCTCGTCGTCGAAGTAGAGGACGGAGGTGTAGATGTCCCGGTGCTTTCGGTAGGCCTCTTTCCTTCCCTCCTGTATGCCGAGGGCGTCCAGGTGCCGCTCGAAAACCGGGTAGTAAGCCTCCTGGCCCAGGAACTTGTAAGGGGTATGCATCGTGGAGGTTTTTAACACCGTAACGGAAGGTTCCACCCCGGCCTGCGCCTCCCCGGCCAGCGCGCGCGTGACCAGGTCCCTGTCGGCGTAGCCCCAGGAGGTACTCTTCTTGTAGCCGGGCCCGAAGTTCAGTTCGTCGGTGATGCTGTCGGCGCCGTTGATGGTGTAGAAGGCGCGGTCATTGTCGAAGTCGGAGTTGAAACCGCAGTAGACCCTGAGGCCGTAGCCGGCTTTCTTCATCAGGCTCAGCAGCGTCATGTGCTTCGGCATTTTGGCGCCCAGTTCTGCCAGCCCGTTCTTGCCGAAGGGCATGGAGCCGAACAGCGCCGGCAGTACGCCGAAGGTGCGGCCCTGGTTGGCCAGAAAATTTTCCCAGTACAGGCCTTCGGCCGCGAGCGCGTCCAGCTTGGGCGTAAAGCTGCCCAGCACGGCGCCCGGCCCGGAGAAGCCGCGGCCCAGCCCCTCGGCTATGAAGAAAACGAAGTTCGGCGCGCGGGGCGCCTTGTTGAAATAAGGGCCCAGCGCGTCGTAGGTGCGCTCTTCGCGCAGGAAAGGGTAGTCCGTGGACAGGGTGCCCAGGGCCATGCCGGAGGACGCCTCCGTTTTTATCACCTTCCGGCCGGCCGGGGAGAAGTAGGCGGCGGTCCCGTCGATAAAAAAAGAGATCTTGTTAACGGCCAGGCCCAGCGCGTGCTCGGTGAGGCCGCGTATGGTGCCCGGCTGCGCCGGGGCGAAAACAAGGAGGGGCAGCGCCGCCGCCAGGGCCAGCCCGGCCGCCCTGGACGGAAGGTACGGCAGGGCGCGCCTCTCAATAAAAGCCAGCGCGGTCCACAGGGCCGCCAGGGCGGCGCCCAGGCCTATGAACATGGAAACGGAAAGCGAGCCGGCGCCCTTTACCGTGGTGAAGATGTCCTTCATGGTATAGGCGTAGAGGTCCGAACCCAGCGGCACCCCCGAGAGCAGGTAATACTGCACCAGCGCCAGCTGCAGCAGTACGAGGACGGACCAGAACAGGCCCAGTTTAAGGCGCGGGGCCTGCCCCTTCGACGGCAGGAAGGGCAGCGAGACCAGGAAGAGCAGGGGTAAATGCCTGGCAAGGCAGAATAGGTCCAGCGCGGCGGCCGTGGCCCAGATGCGCGCCGCGGCGGCGAACCCTATGCCTGGCTCCATGCCGGAGTACAGCTCGTCGGCGCGCAGCAGCAGCAGGCCCGCCAGCAGGGCCGGCAGGGCGCGGAAAAATACGGCGGCGCGGTCGCCCAGCCAGGCGGCCAGCCTTGCCCGGGCGGGCGCGGCGGGGACAGCTTCCCCCGGCTGCGCGTCTTGCTTTTTTTTCAGTTCCATGGTTTTCCTGCGGCGCTGTCCCGGCTGAAATATCGGCGGCCGGGGCTATTTGCTATTATACGTAGACTGGCTGTTATTGATCGGCTGCGAATATGAAAAAACGCATACAGAGCTTTAAATACGCCGGCCGCGGCGTGGCGAAAGTGGCGGCGACAGAGATAAATTTCCACCTGCATTTGCTGGCCGCCGCGGCGGTTACCGCGCTGGGTTTCTACTTCCGCCTGGCGCCGCTCGAATGGGCCGCCGTGCTGCTTTGCTTCGGTCTGGTCCTGTCCGCCGAGGCCATGAATAGCGCGGTGGAGCGGATCGTCAACTTTATTTCCCCCGGACACCACGAGAAGGCGGGGGAGATAAAAGACATCTCCGCCGGCGCCGTGCTGCTGACCGCCGCGGCCGCCGCGATCGTCGGAGGGATAATCTTCATCCCTAAAATAGCCGCCCGCCTGGGCGCTACTACTTTGCCTTAGCGGCCGCGTAGTAGGCTTCAAACTCTTTCGATTCAGAAGACCTCGACAGGAAGGCGTGCACCACGGCCGGTTTTTTAGCCGCCCGGATCTCGCGCGCCGCCGCCTGCTTGCCGGCTTTGTCCAGCGCCAGCCAGGGGCAGCTGACCAGCTTCAGACCGTATTTCTCCGCTATCGCCGCTTCCTTCTTTAGCCACGGCAGATTTTCCGGGTTGGCCGGGTCCAGCAGCGAAACGAGCGTTTCCACCGTGCCGTTGATTATATAACCGAAAAATTCCTCGTCGGTCGGGTAAGGCGTCAGGTAGACGTCCTTTCCCAGTTCCGTGATCTCTCCGCGCTCGAAGCTCTTCAGGCCCTTAAGAGTGCGGGCGGAGGAGGTATCCGGATCTATAACCGCCCCGCCGGAAGTTGCCGCCAGCATGCGCTTGAAAACGTTTACCCTGTCCTTGCCGAGGTAGCAGTGCACGTAATACTTGCCTGGGCCTCTTTTCTGCAGCTCTTTCAGTTTCGCGGCGACGTGGTCGTTGGAGGAGACCCACGGCAGCATGGGGATATGGATGAGCTCCAGCCCGGTTTCTTCGGCCTCCTCGCGCTCTCGGGCCAGCAGCACCGGCTCAAACGGCAGGACGGCGGGGCTCAGCAGCGAGATGACGGCCGTGTAGCCTTCAGCCTTGAGCGCCGCGAGGCGGTCCTCCTCCGGGTAGGGGCCGAAGGTGAACTCCGACCAGGAAAAACTTTCGGCGGCGCTCTGCGCCGCGCCGCCGGTCATTACTCTGGGGTTCATCCACAGGCCCAGCGCGGCCAGCCCCAGCGCCAGCGAGGCGGCCGGCAGCCCGTAGCGGGCCGCTTTCGCCGTCGCCGCCCCGGTCTTGGCGGTCAGCCAACCGGCCAGCAGGAGCGAAACTGCCGCCAGCGCGCCTATAAGGAGAAAAACCAGCAGCTTTTCAGGCGTCTCGCCCCAGCCGGCGGTCCTGGCGTAACCGGTGGCCCAGCGCACCGGGCCCGTCAGCGTCAGCGTGCCAAGGAAGAAGCCGCCGAAGAGCCAGTGCCAGAGGAAGAGGGCCAGGCGGCGCGGGGCTGGAAGGAACTTTTTCATCACGCCACTTTCCCTTTGCTCTCGAAGACCTGCCGGTCCTGCGTGCCCCAGTCCTTCTTGCGGAAGGTCAGCGTGGCCAGCAGGCGCTCCAGCAGCATGAGCTGCCGGTAGCCGAAGAATTCCACCGCGGACAGCACGCAGAGGCGCAGGATGTCAGAGGTCTTCTTGTAGCGCCGGAAATTGTAGATGTCCAGGAACACGGCGCCGATGTTGATGGAGATGCCCCAGAATACGGCCAGCAGCACCAGCATGACCAGGAACTGGAGATTGAGCATGTCGAAGTAATAAAGGATGGGGATCGAGACGTAGCCGAAAAGCTCTATCAGCGGGCCGAGGAACTCGACGAAGACGAAGTAGGAGATGCCCACCAGGCTGGTGGCGCCGTACTTCGGGTTGAGGATCATGGACTTGTTCTGCAGCAGCGCGTCTATCATGCCGCGGTGCCAGCGGTTGCGCTGCTTTAGCAGCATGCCCAGACTGAACGGGGCCTGCGTCCAGCAGACCGGGTCCGGCACGAAGAGGATCTTGTAGGGGATCTTGTTCTCGCGGCAGTGCCGGTGAAGCCGCATCACCAGGTCCATGTCCTCTCCGACCGTCTTTCGATAGCCGTTGACGGCCACCACGATGTCCTTGCGGAACACGCCGAAGGCCCCGGAGATTATCAGCAGACTTTTCAGGGCGTTCCAGCCGGTACGGCCGGACAGGAAGGCGCGGGTATATTCCAGCACCTGCATGGCCTCCAGCGTGGCGCGGGGCAGGCCGATCTCCATCACCGCCCCGTCCTTTATGGTGCAGCCGTTGAGGATGCGGATGATGCCGCCCGTGGCTATCAGTTCGTCGTCTTCGAGAAAGAGCTTGGAGGATTTCAGCAGGGCGTCCGGCTCCAGCAGGGAGTCCGCGTCTATCGAGCAGAAAATAGGATAGGAGGAGACATTGATGCCCGCGTTGATGGCGTCCGCTTTGCCGCCGTTGAGCTTGTCTATGACTATCAGGTTGGAGTATTCCGTAGACCGGTAGACGGCCTGGATGTCCTCGTGCGGCACCTGCAGGCGGACGGGCTTGATGGAGGAGGCGAGCTTGAAATCCCGCTTCAGCCTCGCCAGGGTGCCGTCGGAGGATCCGTCGTTCACCACTATCACTTCGTATTCCGGGTAATGCAGGTTCAGCAGAGCCTGCACGCTCTGCGTTATGACGGCCTCTTCGTTGTGGGCCGGCACTATCACCGTGACCGGCTTGAAGTAGAATTCGCTGGCCAGCTGCCGCCTGGCCACGCGCGCGGTGGTCAGGTAGGCGTGGCGCACTATGTCGCGCAGGGCCAGAAAAATGAGCAGGGTGTAGGTGGTGTTGACGACAAGGAAATAAATGAAGACTACGTACTGGGAAGCGTGTACGGCCAGCCAGAGCAGGAACAATTTCATGATGCTCCCTGCGTCAGCGCGTAGGCCGCCGCAGCCGCAGCGAATTTGTCCTGCGAGGCGGCTTCTTCCTTCAGGGCCGCCCGGGCCGCGCCGCCCGCCCGCGCCAGGGCCATGGCCGCGGCGAGGCGCACATGGTAGCTGTTGTCGCGCAGCAGGCCGCGGATCTCCGGCAGCATGTCCATGCAGCAGAGGTCGGAGTATTTCAGCGCCGTCAGCCGCACGCGCCAGTCGGCGTGCCTTAGTGCCGCCGGTATCAGGCTAAAGTTCCCCATTTTGGCCAGCGCCCTGATAGCAGCTATCTGGATCTCCGGCTCGTGCGCGTACGCCTCGTAATACTGCTTCAGGAGACCGCTGCCTTTCTCGCAGGAGGCCGCGTGGCAGGCCGTGAGGCAGTCGCGCTTGACCAGGCTCAGGACTTCCCCGTCGCGCAGGATCTCGGCCAGGAAGAGGCCGAACTCGCCCTCCTTGCCCTCGGCTTTCAGGGCGGTGATGATGTTGAAGAAAATGTCCTCGGTATACTTGGCCGTCAGGTAGGGCAGCGAGGAGAGCAGGTGCGCCAGCTCGCGGATTTCGGCATGGTCGCGGGTGAGGCGGCTCAAGCCGTAGAGGATGCGGTATTTTACGTCGGTGGACGGCTCGCTGCGGAAGACGGCCAGGAAGAACTCCCGGTTGGCCCTCAGCCGGAACGAGGACAGGATGTCTATGGCGTTGCCGCGCTTGTACCAGGTGGAATGCCTGGCCAGCCTGCGGTAATGGGCGTCTATCTTCAGGTCGGTCAGCAGCTGCGCGGCCTTGGCGGCCACCTCGCCCTCGAAGCTGTCGAGCACGCTGGCTATGGCTTCGCTGTAGGAGGCGAATTCGTCTTCGGTGACGGGCGGGGGCAGCAGTTCGGCCGGGTTGGTGGCGGTGATCAGCGCCGTGGAGGCCAGGCGCTTGAGGTTGCCGCGCTTGCGCTCGGAGCGCTCCACCTTGGCTTTATTGTAGAGGAGGAAAAGTATTTCGCAGACGTTGAAGACGCCTAGGAGCAGCACCCCGGCGGTTACATAATCGTAGAAGTGCGGCGACTGCGTTAAGAATTCCAGCACGGGCCTGCCTTTTTAATTACTGGTGCTTGTGCTTTTCCAGGAACTTGTCTATCTTCAGTTTCAGGTGGGCCATGTTGGTAGGTTTAGTGATGTAGTCGTCTATGCCCAGGCCGTAGCCGCGCTGAATGTTGGACTCCTGCTTCAGGGAGGTCATCATGAAAATGGGGATCTTCTTAGTGGCTTCGTCTTCCTTCAGTTTCTTGGCCACGTCGAAACCTGACATCCTGGGCATGTTGATGTCCAGCAGCACCAGGTCCGGCTGGAAGGCCGCGGCCAGCTGCAGGCCTTCCGGTCCGTCGAAAGCGGTCTGCACTTCGTAGCCGGCCTTGCCCAGGTAGGCGCGGCCGATCAAGTGGATGGTTTCGTCGTCGTCGATGATGAGTATTTTGGGCATTAATTACCGCAAGACGCCGGCCCCGCGGGCGGGGCCGGCTCCTGCCTTGGCCTAGTTGAGCAGCGTCGCGCTCTTGATATAGTCCATCTTGGGGAAGTCCGCCTTCAGGTAGGCGTTGCCCTGCGCCTGCACGCGGCCCTGGTCGGGGCCCATGCCGGAGGGGGCGCCTTCGCCGTAGCCGTTGTAGATGCTCTCCACCACGCTCATCCCGTCCGTGACCTTGCCGAAGGGCGAGAAGCCCATGTCGTCGAGGCGGGCGTTATTGCCGAAGTTAATGAACATCTGCGTGGTGCGGGTATTGGGGCCGGCCATCGCGTAGGAAATATAGCCCTTGGCGTTGGATTCCTTCACCGGGTCGTCCTGGATGCGGGCTCCGCGCCAGGCGGCGGAGACGGCCGGGTCGCCGTGGATGCCGAACTGCACCATGAAGCCCTCTATCACGCGGAAGAAGGCGACTTCGGTGAAGAAGCCGTTCTTGACCAGGTTGTAGAAGCGGTCGGCGCCGAGGGGGGACCAGGCGCGGGTGATCTCCAGCGTGAAGTCGCCCTTGGTGGTGGCGAATTTGACCTTGAAGGTCTCGGGGGCTTTCTCGGTGAGCTTGGCGGGGTTCTTGAGTGCTTCCATGTCTATTTTTGTCTCCTTGGTTTCGGTCGGCGCGGCCGCGGTTGCGGCCGGGGGCGCGGTATTTACCGGGGTTTCCTGGGTCTTTTTGGCGCAGGAAACTGCGAAAACTGCCGCTGATATCAATGCCAGATGACGGATGTTCATTACGGGAACCTCCTGCAGGGATAGAAGAGATAAATATTATAATAAATTAGGAAGGCGGTAAGGAGGCCCTATGGAGTTCAAGATAAGCGCGGTCTACGCGGGCGACCAGCAGGTGGAGCTGACGCACGGCCTGAGCGGCAATAAACTGAAGACGGACCTGCCGCCCGATAACGGCGGCCGCGGGCGGACCTTTTCGCCCACCGATTTGCTGCCGGCGTCCATCGCCTCCTGCGTGCTGACCATCATGGCCAAGGTGGCCGAGCGCGACGGCATAAAATTCGAGGGCGCCTCTTTCGAGATAGAGAAGCACATGCAGGAGAGCCCGCGCCGCGTGGCCCGGCTCACCGGCGTGCTGACGCTGCCGCCAGGCCTGACGCCGAAGCAGCGCGAGAAGCTGCTGGCCTGCGTGAAGGCCTGCCCGGTCAGCCGCAGCCTGCACCCGGACATAAAACTGGAATTCGAGTACCGTTAATTTATGAAAAAGCTTTCGCTCTATCTTTTTCCGCTCCTGGCCGCCGCCGCGCTGGGGCTGTGGTATTACGACAACAGCACGGCCCCGCTCGGCAGCTTCTTCTCCGACCGGGACGGGCTGATAATGGCCGCCGGCCGGCTGGCGGCTATTCTCGGCGCGCTGGGCGTGATGGGGCAGTTGCTGGTGATGTCGCGCGCGCCCTGGCTGGAGCCGCTCACCGGGTCCGGGCTGCCGGTCAAATGGCATCACCGCGCCGGACTGGCGGTCCCGCTCGCCCTCCTGGTGCACCCGCCGCTGGTGGTCTGGCATCACGCGCGGGCCGCCGGCATTTCTTTCGCCGAACAATACCGCTCCGTGCTGGGGTGGGAGGATGTTGCGCCGGCCGCGGCCGGAGAAGCCCTGATAATCGCCGCCGTCCTGCTTTCCCTGCCGTTCATCCGCAGGCGCCTCTCCTATGGGGCCTGGCACAAGACGCACCTGGCGGTGTACCTGGGCCTGGCGCTCTCTATCGGCCACCAATTGGAACTCGGCGGCGATTTGTCCGCCGAAAAGCCGTACTTCGCCTGGGTATGGTACGCGCTGCTGGCTTTCACTGGCGCTAACGCCGCGTGGTTCCGCCTGATAAAGCCCCGGCTGCCGAAAACCGCATGAAAAAGATCCTGCCGCTATTACTGCTGACCGCCGCCGCCTCGCAGTTCTGGGCCTGCGGCGCCGATACGAGGAGCCCTGTTATGGACAAGAATGTGAAACTGGAAACCGCCACGCTGGCCGGCGGCTGCTTCTGGGGGATGGAAGAGATACTGCGGGAGCTGCCCGGCGTGGAGGACCCGGTGGTGGGCTATACCGGCGGCAGTACGGAAAACCCCAAATACGAGGACGTGAAGACCGGGGCCACCGGCCACGCCGAAACGATACAGCTGCACTTCGACCAGGCCAAAATATCCTACGGCGCTATCCTCGACCTGTTCTTCAAGATGCACGACCCCACCACGCCCAATCGTCAGGGCAACGACGTCGGCTCGCAGTACCGCTCCGCTATTTTCTACCACGGCGAAGCGCAGCGCGCCGAGGCCGAAGCCGCGGTGAAGCGCGCGCAGGCCTCGGGCCGCTGGAAGCGCCCTATAACCACGGAGGTGACGCCGGCGGGAAAGTTCTGGCCGGCGGAAGAGTACCACCAGGACTATTTAAAGAAACATCCCGGCGGCTACACCTGTCATTACGTGAGGGATTGATAACTATTTCTTGTGATCTATCTCGAACTGGCGGTCGGTCGCCAGCCGCTTCATTTCCTGCTTGAAGACCGGGTTCTCGGCCAGCACCTGGTCGAACTGCTCCACGGTAAGAACGAAGACTTTTGAAGGCTCAGCGCTGGTAACGGTAGCGTTGCGCGGCTTGCGGTCCAGCAGCGCCATCTCGCCGAAGCAGTCGCCCGGCGCCAGCGTGGCCAGCGTGCGGGAGAACAGGAAGGCTTCCCGGATGCTGACCGTGAGCTTGCCCTCCCCTATAACGTAGAACGCGTCGCCAGGGTCTCCTTGTTTGCAGATCCTTTCCCCGGCGGCATACTGGTAATAGTTTATCCTGGCCAGGATCTTCTCCAGCAGCCCCATGTTCATGGAGGCGAAGAAGTTGATCTTCTTGACCACGTGGGTGAAGAGGACGGTGTCGGCGTCCGTCAGCGGTAGTTTGTCCATACCCCGCTTTTATCTGAGCTGCCTGCTGATGTGCGTCCAGGCGCCTTTCACTTCTTCCTTCAGGTGGCTCACCTCCGCCGCGCTTACGCGGCCGACCCGCTGGTAGCGCGCGGCCACCTCGTCTACCAGTTCGAGGTAGACTTCGCGGTTCATCACCTTCAGCTGCCGCATGCGGCGCAGCACCTCGGCTTTCAGGTCCAGCGTCCAGGCCGCTATCTTCTCGCGGTTGGCGCGGCCCCTCTTGCCGGTTAAAAAGTAAGTGGCCGCGGCAACGGCCGCCAGCGCCAGCCCGGCGCCCATGACCTTCTTGGATTTTTCCATATGCCCTCCCTATGTCTGCTTTAATAATACAAAAAAACCCCGCCCGGCGGCGGCCCGGGCGGCAAATGCTAAAATATGTGGGAAGTCACGGCTGGTTTTTGCTGATTCATTATGAAAAGAACTGACCTGGGGGCGGTGATCGGCGCGCTGGCCGCGGCTTTTTTCTTCGGCGTTTCCACGCCGCTGAGCAAGGCCCTGATAAGCGACCTCAACGCGTTCCTGCTGGCCGGACTGCTTTACCTGGGCGCCGGCCTGGGGCTGGCGGCCCTTGAGCCGTTCAAGTCGAAACGGGCGGTCCCCGCCGGCAGAAAAACCAATTACAAATACATAGCGGGTATGGTGCTCTTCGGCGGCCTGCTGGGCCCGGTGTTCCTGATGCTGGCCATCAAGATAGCGCCTGCGGCCTCGGTGTCCATCTGGCTGAACATGGAGCTGGTGGCTACCGCGCTGCTGGGTTACTTCCTTTTTAAGGACCATTTGGCCAAACTTGGCTGGGCCAGCGTGGCTATAACGCTGGCCGCCGGCCTGCTGCTTTCCTGGGGCGGCGGCGCGGCCGGCTTCAAGGCGGGCCTGCTGGTAGCCCTGGCCTGTTTCTCCTGGGGGCTGGATAACCATTTCACGGCGCTTATAGACGATATCTCCCCGTCGCAGAGCACGATAATAAAGGGGCTGGCGGCGGGCGCCACGAACCTGCTGATAGGGCTGGCCCTGACGGGCGGGGCGCCCGCGCTCGCGCCGGCCGGCAAGGCGCTGCTGGTCGGGTTCTTCTGCTACGGGCTGAGCATCACCCTGTATATCGCCGCGGCGCAGCGCCTCGGCGCGGTGCGCAGCCAGCTGATCTTCTCGGTGTCGCCGCTCTTCGGCGTGCTGCTTTCGGTGCTGTGGCTGGGAGAGGGTTTTACCGCGGTGCAGGGGATATCTGGCGCGCTGCTCTTCGGCTCCGTGCTGCTGATGATGTCCGAGAAGCACGCGCACAGCCACCTGCACGCCGCGGCCGAACATACCCACCAGCATACCCACGACGACCTGCATCACGCCCATTACCACGAAGGCCTGGCCGGGACGCACTCCCACTTCCACAGGCACGAGCCGGGCGAGCACAAACACCCGCACTGGCCCGACCTGCACCACCGGCATAACCATTAGCTTCATTCAGACGTGGTCAGGCGAGACTGTTATGCCGCTGACCGCGCGCCAGTCACAAAAAGAAAACGCCGGGCAAGCCCGGCGATTCCTTTTGCTCCAGGAGGTGATCAGAAGTACCAGGCCAGGTTCATTTCTGCCAGGTATTTAGGGTAGCTCATTTCCCAGACCGTGATCCGCTCAGTGGTGCCGTTAGTTATGTCGGCCTCCCATTTGTACTTGTCGGAGGAGAGCGGGAAAGTGGCCAGGACCGAAAGGCCGAAGCGCGACTGCGGCTTCCATTCGAACCCTAGGCTGGCCAGCGGAGTGCTATAGCGCCCGGCTCCGAAATCCGGCGCCATCCTGATGGACCCGCCCCCGGGGAGGGCAGTATCGGAAAAATAGCTTTTCTCGTCCGAGCGCGGATCGAGTTCGAAGCGCATGAAGCCGCCGCCGGCGTAAGCGTTAAAACCTTTGGAAACCCTGAACTGCCGGTTTAACAGGACCCGCATGATCATGCCCTCGGCGGAAGCGGGCATCATGCCGCTTTCCTGCCCGGAAAAATTCGTGATTACGGATTTTCTGCTGTCTCCTATTTGATAAGCGGGCAGGAACGCCAGGTCCACAGCCCACCTGGAGAACGGGAAATACTTGAGGCCGATGCCGGCGTAAAGCCCGTTGTCAATGTTGGAACCGACCTTGATATTGGCGGGAACCACCGTTTTCCCGGCAGCAGTGGCGGGCGGCAGGTTCTTCACCTGCATTGGGGCGGCGCCTAAAACAAGGTAGATGCTCAAGGTCTGCGTCTCCGGCACCAGCACCAGGTAGCGCGCCGCCTCCTCTTCGAAAACGCTGGAAGGGACCTCCACAATGGAGACGGAGACTACGTCCGAGGTTTCCGTGTCCACCAGTTTGGCGCTTATCTGGTAGTTCTTGCCCATGCGCGTAACCGAGCCCATTGCGGCCAGGCGCGCGCCGGCCAGCTTGCCTATCCGCGCGGCTGTCTCGCTCTCTATCGCGCCGCTCAGCCCCAGCTTCTGTTCGCGCAGGAGCGCGTCCAGTTGCGTCCGCTCCACGATCCTGAACTTGGGCTCGCGCATCAGTTTCTGCATCAGCAGCTCGCTGATCGCCACGTCCACCTTGCGCTTGGCCAGGGCCTCTTCTGCCTGGAAGGGGAACACGGCCGCGGTGGCCGGGTTCTGGTCGGGCAGCTTGGCTGCGGCGTCCTGCGCGAATTGTTTGGAGATCTTTCCCAGCTGAGCGTCCAGCGAAGCGGCGCTCGCGGCGGGAACGCTGCCCAAGGCGCAGGCCAGCGCGGTGAAAAGCATCTTTTTGATGGTCATACAAAGCCCCCCGAAAGGTTCTGCCGGCCGAACAGCATAATGCGGTTCCAGGTCCGGCTATATTGGAGTTATTATATCTTATATAATCGGAACCGGCGGGCCCCGGTTCATGGCTGCTATGAAAAATGGACGGCAAATGAAATTCTATGATCAGCGCCGCAGGCTGTTGACCGCGTCGTCCACTTTCTGGATGAACCGGATGGCGTAGGCCGCCATACCGCCGGGGCTCGGCGAATAGGTGGTTTTCATCTCCTGCAGTTCCTTGCCGAGTTCCACTTTTATGGAGTCCGACTTGGTTACGGAGAGCACCTGCGAAGGATAGACGCTGCGGTTGCCGGTCATCAGGAAACTTATTACGCAGGCCACCGTGGCGTAAGGCGCTACCACCGGCCCGAAAAGTTCAACGGCCATAATGCTGGCCGCGATGGGCGTGTTGGCGGCCCCGGCCAGGACCGCGGTCATGCCGATAGCGGCGAAAGTGGCGTGGTCCAGGTGCATGAACCCTGCGTAGATGCTGCCCGCGGTCGCCCCGATGAAGAATATCGGCGTAATGACGCCGCCGCTGCCGCCGAAGCACAGCGTTATGGCTGTGAACACGGATTTCATCGCAAAGTCGTACCAGTGCGCCGGAGCCCCGCGCAGGGAATCCTCTATTACATCAAGGCCGAGGCCCAGGTAGCGTTTTGAGACCAGCAGCGTCATGACTGCAAGGGCCGTCCCGCCGATAAGCCCTTTGGCAGGCTCCCAGATATTTATGCTGTGAGCGCGCTTTTCAAAATACTTGATCAGGTCGATTAGGATCAGGGCCGCGAAACCGCAGAAAATGCCGGCGAGCATCACCTTGAGCATGAAGGTCTCGGAAAAGACCGGCACGAAATTGAGCGGGCTGTAAAAATACGTGATCCCCATGGCCGAGGAGATCTGGTAGGCCGTTATGCCGGAGATGAACGACGGGAGCAGCACTTCGTAAAGGATGGCCCCGACGAAAAGCACTTCCACGCCGAAGATGGCCCCGGCAATGGGCGTGCCGAAGACGGCCGCGAAGCCGGCGCTGATGCCGCAGATGACCAGTTTTTTCCTGTCGTGCTCGTTAAAACGGAACAGGTCGCTGAACGCCGAAGTGATGCCCGCGCCGATCTGCGCGCAGGGGCCTTCCTTGCCGGCGGAACCGCCCGCGACAAGCGTCACCAGTGTGGCCAGCAGCTTGACCGGCACCACGGCCAGCGGGATCTTCCCGGCCCGCCGGTGAATGGCTTCTATAACTTTCTCCGTGCCGTGCCCCTTGGCGTCCGGGGCCAGGTACTTCACCATCAGCGCGCTTAGGAAGAACGCGACCGGCAGGAGCATATACGAGTATTCCCAGCCGCCGGCCCAGTCCGTGCTTACGCGCAGCGCCTTCAGGAAAAGAGCCGTGGGAAAGCCGACTATAGCCCCGGCCAGGGTGGCCAGGAACACCCATTTGGCTATGCTGATAAAGAGAAGCGTGGATTCCGTGATGCGAGTTTTCATTTAGAGCCTGATAATAAGTTATCAAAGATTTAAGGCAATATGCAAAAGAGCGGTTTTTGGGGTTGCCACGCAGAAGAGGAAACGGAATATGAAATGAACCCCGCGGCATTTGCGCGGGCGGGGCATAAGCGGTTCTCCCTTCCTTTTAGGCGGGAAAAATAAAATAAAAATTAAATTTTCCGGCGGAAAAAACGCGGAAACTGCGGGAGCTTGCGGAGTTTTAAGTGCCAAATTTCTCGGGAGAAAAATTTGGCGGGGTTTTCAGGATGAAGTTATAACCTACTTTGCGCAACATCCCGAGGTAACATTATAGGTTCCACGCCCCTGCCCATCCTGGGATAGAAAAGGAGGCCCGATCTTATCCGCGGTGCGGCACGGGCGACCACGCAGCGCGGCCCACAGCGGGTGCGGCAGCACCTGTTTGCCGCCGTCCAGGCCGCCGGCCAGCACCAGCGCCGTACCCAAAAAAACGTAAGCAGGAGTTTCAGGATCAGCGAGCACCGCCAGCCGAAGGCCGACCAGGAAGAATTAAGTCCGGAAGGTCTGTACACCAGAGGGACCGCCTGACTTAGTTGCTATTTGCAAAAGTCCGCGAAACCGCCGTAAGCGTTCAGGGACTTGGTGAGCAATGTCAGGAAAAAGTAAACTATCAGAAATATCGATCCCGTCACCAGGAATGCACGCAGCCATATACCAAATGAAACCCATGAAAACAATCGAGATGCTTCTGTTAACCGCCGTATGTTCCCTGCCCTTCACGGCGCAGGCAGCCATAGTTGATTTCGACGGAACGGCCGGACCAGTAACCGGCGCCCCGGTTTTTTTCGCCGCCATACCTGAGGTGCCCGCGCCGGAGTTGAGGGCTCCCGCGGAGTGGACCATAATGGTCTACATGAACGCCAAGAACAACCTTGAATCGTCCGCGATTAAGGATATTAACGAGATGGAGGCGGTGGGCTCCACGGATAAAGTTAACATCCTGGTGGAGGCGGGCCGCATTGACGGCTACGACGCTTCTAACGGCGACTGGAAAAGCACCCGCCGCTACCGCATCGCCAGGGACGCCGACGCGGCGAAGATCGGTTCTCCCGTCCTCGCGGACCTGGGTAAAACGGACATGGGCGATTACCGCAACATCGCCGCTTTCGGGCAATGGGCCAAAGCCAATTATCCCGCGAAAAGATACATGTTCATCGTCTGGAATCACGGCTCCGGCTGGGAAAGGAAGAAAAGCCGGGGGATCTCCTACGACGAAGAGACCGGGAACCACGTGAACACCCCCCAGCTTGGAAGCGCCCTGCGCGAGATCGGCGGCGTTGACCTGTACGCATCGGACGCCTGCCTGATGCAGATGGTGGAAGTGGCTTACGAGCTGCGCGGCTCCGCTGCCTTTATAGCCGGTTCCGTCGAGACCGAACCCATGGACGGCTTCGATTACGCAGCCCTCCTCTCTCCGCTGGTCACGGGGCCCTCGATGTCCCCCGAACAACTGGGTAAGCTCCTTGTGGATTCTTTTGTCGCGCAATACGTGAGTCCCAGCCGCGGCGCGACGTACAGCCTTATTAAGGCGTCGGAACTGACCGGGCTGGCCGCCGCTACTAAAAAGTTCACTGACGCCGCGCTGCGTTCGGGCAATAAAGCTCCTTTCCTGAATGCGCGCGGTGCCGCCCAAGCATACTCCCATCAGGAGAATAAGGATTTTTATGACCTGGTACGCCTGGTCGCAGAAGGAGTCTCTGCCCCGGAGGTCGGGACCCCCGCGCTGGCGGTGATGGAGCAGTTAAAGAAGAAAGTGCTGATACACAGCCGCTTCAACAATAGCGACGGAAGCAGCTGGTGGATGCCCACCGACTTCGACGACACCAACGGCCTGACGGTGTATTTGCCCGCAATAGCCCCCGCGGCCGGATATAGCGAGCTGCAGTGGGCCGACGACTCCGGCTGGCTGGATTTTGCCGCATGGCTGACCCGGCCCTGATCTTGTTTTAGCGGGCCGGCCGCGCCGCCGCCGGCTATTTGCGGGACGCGCGACCGCCGGGCCTTCCCGGCGGTTTTGTTTTTTGCTAGTGGCCGCCCCGTATCACTTTGCGTTGCGCGGCGCGACGCGGTAGATACGGGTTCTTATGGCGTAAATCGCAGATTCCTTCCTGTTCGCTTCAGGATCGCCGTAGACGTTGGCCAGGTTCACGGCCGTTTCCAGGTGCCGGCGGTATTTATCCACGGCTCCCTTCGTCATACGCAGGCTCATGCAATTCCTGTCCACTATTTCGGCCCCGGCAAGCCAGGTTTCCATGTGCTCCTGCAGCGCAATTTTGAGTTTTATGGTCTCCGGTATCCGCGGCGGAGCGTTGATCACTTTGCCCGAAAGCCTGCTGCGCGCTTTGTCCCCGGAAATATCCGCCAGCCCGGCGGAAGCCAGAGTTTTATAGGCTTTCTTTACCGCTTCAGGCTTGAACCCGGTCGCCTCCGCCAGTTCCTCTACCGTAACCCAGCCAGTGGTATCTACCAACACATCGTTAGTGATGTCCGTAACCATGTCCTTCGCGAGCAGTTCCCATTGCCGCAGCGTGAGATTTATGGTGCACTTGGCTTGCGCCTGGTGCGCCGCGGCTTCCTCAAGTTCTCGGCTGGGCAGTTCCGCGCCGGGAGCGTCCGGGGTTGCCAGCATCTGGGCCAGTTCGTCGGAACCTGAAAGCGTCCTGAAATAAGCCAGGATAAGTTCTTTGGCGCCGGGCGAATGCGGCTCTATCCCGAGCGCCGCCAGCAGCGCTTTGATACGCCAGCTTTTTGGCAGCTTTTTGCCGCGTTCCACGTCCCAATAGCTCATGAAGGAAAGTCCCAGTGTTTTGCTGCCGCCTACGCTCTTGAAGAATTGATGCGCGCTGGCGTAGCCGCGCTCTTTTCTTATGCAAGCGAGCATACTACCGAAAGATTTTGTTCTTGTCATAGGGAAAGTATACAACATGTTAAGCCATAGGCTTAACTGCGGACTGCCCGTTAAACCGCGCCTCCTGGGTCGAAATACAAGCGTGCGGTGGGCTTTAAGCCTCTAGGGCGAGCCCCGGCGTACAGGCTAGACTATAGTAGTCGCACGAGGCGTTCGGCCGGAAAGTGCGACTAAGAGACGAATCAAGGAGATTAAAACATGAACAGGCGAACAATAGCGGCGGTTCTGATAATGATAGCGGGGCAGACTTATGCTGCCGATTTCTCGAGCCTGCAGACATTCAAGGCTGCCGATCTGCGGACGGGGGAGGCTGCCGCAATACCGATGCCGGAGGTTTCAGAAAAGATAACCGGCGCTCAAAAGAGCGGCGTAGAGATCCGGGAAGCGGTGATCAGGATCAGCGGCTATAACGAGAAAGAGTTTAAGGGCGAATTCCTTAACGTCAAGGAATTAGGGGACCTAGCAAAACAGCTGAACTTCCTCGCCGGCCTTCCCGCGGACCAGATCCCCTCGGAGCTCCTGGGTTATCTCGAGGGAATAAGTATTTCCATACAGGAACTGCTGCCCAAGGGCCCTGTCGGCCGCAATATCGGCCCGGCCCTTAAAGCCGCCCGCGCGCTGCAGGCTAAGGTGACTTCCATCGGAATGCCGGCCAAGGCCCTGCGCCTCAGCACGGAATTCGCCGTGGGGAAAGTCTCGCTGAAGATCGAGCCCGTCAATTTCGACCTGGCCGCCGTTGCCGCCAGCCTCGCCTGCCGCTTCGAGGATGGTTCCGGCTCGGTGGGCTTTCGCCGCGAGAAGGAATTAGCGGTCAGCCTTACCGCCTCCGGGAGAGCCTGGCGGGCGGACATCTCGGCGGGCAAGCTGTCCATGTTCAGCCTCTTCAGCTCGCCCAAGTCCTGCCGGTACGTGCTGAACGTCCGCTCCGCCGCCGGCGTTCCCGGCAGCGTGACCCTCGCTGGCTCTACGTTCAATATGACGCGCGAAGAGCTCGACGGTCTCCTGTCCGACGCGCGGCTCAACGAGGTTATTTCCGCCCGGAACCAGCCTCTCCGGCTCGTGGAAAGGAACGGCTTCATAGTCGCGGCCGAATAGGAGCCTTCGCCCTTCCAGTACTGTTACCGAAGGGCCGGATCAGTGCAAGCGTGAACCCAAAAGGATAGAGGTAAATATGAAAAAGTTATATATCGCAATAGTCTTGCTGGGAATAGCTGGAAACGCGTACTGTCTGGATTGTGCCAGTATTTTCAGCAATACTCCTCCGCTATCATGTGAATACTTCAGCGGGCCGGAGTTGAAAGCCGAAAATAAAAACATCCTTGAGCTTTTAAAAAGAAAAATCGACACAAGCGATTTAAACGCGGATATCGACTTCGTGCGCCAGAATCAGATCTGCAGCGACGAGCTGAGGGCGATACAGGATTACTCCAGCTTCAATTACAGGATTTACAATCCGGCCTTGAGATCGCAAAAAGAAGACTCGCTGGATGACAACTATAAGCGGGATATCTGCCTGATCTCAAAAGGCCTCCGCAAGATGTATAAATTCAACGGCCCCGCTTACCGGGGGATGGCCCTGGACAAGGCGTTTGCGGAACCCTACCTGAAAGTCGGGAACCTGATCCGGGAAAGAGCTTTTTTATCCTCGGATACGAACGAGGCGATAGCGATAAGATTTTCAAAGACGAACGACCCCGCAAAAGTAAGAATCGTGCTTAAGTTCATCGATCCCGTAGGCCATGCGATCAAGCAGTTGTCGCTTAATCCGATCGAGAATGAGGTGTTGATAGATAGAGGACATAACTTCATGGTCGAATTCGTGGAATCCAGGAATGACGGCTCCGACTATTACTTTATCGGCATCAGAAACTATTAAGGGTCTTGAGCCAGGGCGAACGTTGGCGTAAGTGGCCTCAAGGCGCGGACAAGCGGTTCGGCGGATGTCCGGGCGCTCAAATGGCGGCCTCTGCGCGGCGGGTTCAGTCTCGAAGGATGGGAGGAATAATGAAAAAAATAATAGCGATAGTGGCCTTACTGCTGGCGGGAAATACTCTCTGGGCCGAGTCCGGAAATAAACCGCTGGAATTGAAAGATGTTAATCTCCAGGCCATCAAGTCGGTAGCGTTCCCAGAAGGGAAGGCGTACCCGATGCCGGTAGGATCCGCGGCCCGGGATAATACAGGACATGACGTACTTTACGCCGCCGACGGAACTGTGATATCGATAGATTATTCCATAGAGCATGGCAGCACCGGCTACGAAGCCAGACCCGTTGCGGTTAGTGTGGCTAATAAAGCTTTCACCAACCGCAACAGGATCCGCGTGGTATTGGTGAATTGTTACGACCAGGGCGGGTATTCAGGGGAAGAAATGGACCGCAGTCAGATAGGGCTCGCATATGCCGGCGGAACCAAGTATGTCGGACAGGATTCAAAAGGCCTCGTTCTTACCTTGGGGTTAATGGGGAAGAACTATACCTTTAAACAGATAGTGACGGTGGAAGTGGATGGGAAATTGCTGACCAACGCGCAAAACAATTCCCGGAACTTCCCGTTAAAGATGACTTATAAATAAGCGGAGGCCGGGATGTCGGATATTCCCGAGACTTAACGAAACCTGGTGGTATGAGAAAATTTATTAAACCTGTCGCGCTGTGGTGCGTGTCGCTTCTTTCGTTAGCGGCCGTTATGTTTTGCGCATGCGGCGATAAAAATGCGGAAAAAGATGCGCGGATAACTTTTCTGGCGTATCCGGCAGTGGAGGGCAAGGCAGGGAATAAAGACTGCAAAGACTTTCGGGGCCGGTGCATGATCTTTCAGGGCGACAAGCCTCTGTTTCGCTTGAACGGTTTTAGGTTCAGAGCTCTGCCGGCGATTTCCGGCACCGGACACGATCAGATAGTGTTTCTTTTGAACACGAAGCAGGCGGCGGAGTTCGAGGCTATTCCTGAAAAGTATATCGGCGAGGGAAAACGACTCGCGCTGGTTTACCGCGGCAACATTCTGCTCGCTCCCGAACTAAAGGCCAGGATAAAGACGAACGTCCTTACTATCGACTTTTGCAACGCGCATGCGTATAAGATAGTGCTGTCATCTCTGCGCCGAGAAATCCCGCACGGCTACAGGTTCAGCGAAGACAAAGCCTGGAACAGAACCGATCCTGTATCCGAATAGCTCGCCGGCCGGACAGCGGATCCTTCGACTCATGAAAACAATAAATATCCTACTGTTGCTGCGCGGTTTAAACCTTCCCTGCGCGGCGCAGGGGCTTATGGTGACGATCTTCACGCTGGTGCTGGGCCTCCCGCAGGGCCTCTCCGCCATGGAACCTCCGCCGCAGGGCTACTCCGGGCGCGGCCGTTCCGCCGGCATCGACCCGGACCTGGGCATCGGCAATTTGGATTTTTCCCAGGACCTCGTGGCCGGCTTCATCGGCCGCTTCGGAAACGAGCGCGGTCCCAATCTGCTGAATTTTCGCGACAAGGGGCTGCCTTCCACCGGGAGCCCTAAAATGCTGGTGCTGCTGATAGATTTTGACGAGTACCCCGCCCGGCCCGGCGACACCCCCGAAGCTATGCGTGAAAGAATATTCGGCGGCGGCGGGCAGTTCCCCTACGAGAGCCTAAGCGCTTATTACCGGCGCGCCTCCTACGGTAAACTGAACCTGGACGGCAACGTGCTGGGCTGGTACCACGCCGGACGCCGCGACGACGTGCCGAAGACAGGCAGAGGCCGCGAGGCGCTGATCAAGCGGGCGCTGCGGAGCTATGCTGAGCATGATTTCTCCCAGTACGACAGCGACGGCGACGGCCAGGTGGACTATTTCGCCGTGATCTGGACAGGCCCGGTAGGCGAGTGGGCCACCTTCTGGTGGGCCGTGGCGCCGAACTTCTCCGACAGAGGCTTTACTGTGGGGGGCAAGCGGCTTAACGCCTATGCCTGGCAGGGCGTGGCTTACAAATGGGAAGACCCGGCGGCTGAGTTCCGGACCAGTATCCTCATACACGAGGCCGGCCATGCTCTGGGACTGCCGGACTATTACGACTATAAACCGGAAGTCGGGCCGAAGGGCGGGCTGGGATATATGGACATGATGGACGCCAGCCGCTACGACCACAACTGTTTCAGCAAGATGATGCTGGGCTGGATAGAGCCGCGCGTTCTGACTGCGTCGGGGGATTTTAGTCTGCGCTCCGCCGCCGAGTCCGGCGATTGCGTGATGATAATGCCTCACGGCCGCGGCAAGGACCCCTTCGGGGAATTCTTCCTGGTGGAGAACCGCCGCCGTGACGGCAACGATTCCGATAGGGCCTTTCCCGGGGGCGGGCTGGTCATCTGGCACGTCGACGCGCGGTTGAACCTGTCCCGGACCAATTTCCGATATAACAACTCCACCACCGAGCATAAGCTGCTGAAGATACTGGAGGCCGACGGACTGGAGGATCTTGAGGCCGGCGCGAGCAGATGTTTCGGTCTAACGGACTTCTACCTGAAAGGCCGCGCGCTGGGCCCTGACACCACTCCCTCCAGCCGGCTTTACGACGGCTCCGACACCGGCATAAGCCTGCTTTCTGCAGGCGGTGAGGGAGAATCCCTCTTCAGTGTAGGAGTTAATTAAATCCAGCGCTGATGCGTGCGAGTGTGCAACCGAAGGATATGATTTGCCGTGTGCGCGGTATGTGGTATGTTAAGCCATAGGCTTAATTAAAGACTCTCCGCTAAACCGCGCCTCCTGGGTCGAAATAGCGGCGTGGATTGGGTATTCCGATCCTTTGCGGGGGCCGCAGATCAAGCTACACTATGGTAAGGCAACAAGCGATGGGCTGCGCGGACGGAACACAAAACTGTCATAAGGAAGGGTTACATGAAAACACTATTCTCCGCAGTTCTGATTATCAATCTCGGGGCCGCTTTCGCTGCAGCGGTTGAAGTGCCGGCGGCGGAGTTTGAACTTCCCGGTGTGACCGCGGAAAGCATAAAAGGCGGGGAGGTAACCGGCTTGGCAGTTCCCGCGATCCCGGAGGCGTCTGCCCCCTCCAGCTATTCCGTAGAGCAGGAGGCAAAGACAAAAGCCGTTGCCTATTCCGACTCCGCCATCCCGGGTATTATAATGCCCTTCTTTGCCTGGTACAATCATGCCCACGCGGCGCACTCAAATGTCGGGGCGCCTTCAAAATCGGTCCAGTTCGTGACCATTCCCGGCGGCAGGTTCATGATGGGAACAGATAACGGAAAAAAATATTTCGAAGACGCCGTTCCGGTCCGCGAGGTCGCGGTTAAAACCTTTGAAATGTCGAAAACAGCGGTTACTGTGGAGCAATACGCGGAGTGCGTAATCAATGGCTGGTGCAGCGAGCCGGGCACGCGCGGATATTGCAATTGGGGACAGAAAGACCGGAAATATCACCCGGTCAATTGCGTAACCTGGGACCAGGCTGCCCGCTATGCGGAGTTCAAGAGCAAGCAGCGCGGGTTCGAAGGCGTGAGGCTGCCCACCGAGGCCGAGTGGGAATATGCGGCCAAAAGCGGCGGCAGGTATCAAAAATATCCCTGGGGCAACGAGGATGCGTCCTGCGACAGAGCCGTAATGGCCAATAGTCAGGGCGTCGTCGGCTGCGGCAAAAACCGCACTCTGCCGGTGTGTTCCAGGCCCGACGGGAATACTGCGCAGGGTTTGTGCGATATGGCTGGGAATGTCAGGCAGTGGGTGCATGACACGTATCGGGATTCGTACAAAGGAGCGCCCGCTGACGGCAGTGCGCTCGAGGTTCCGGGCTCCGACCGGGTAGCGCGGGGCGGCTCTTTCTTCACTACTTCCGTCGGTCGTCTGCGGACCGATTGCCGTTACTATTACGATGCCGGCAGCTATGATTTCGAGATCGGGTTCCGTCTCGCGAGGTAAAGTGCCGGCGCCTTTATCGAGCTCCGGTCAGATCGGAGTTCAAGTTGCCGTGCGGATCTAAGGAATATATATGAACAAACAAAAGATGCTGACGCCTATTCTCTTCGTTCTGGCCCTTATCGGGGGAGCCGGCCTTTCCCTGGCGGAAACAGGCTTCGGCCAAGCGCAGACCATGGACCTGGCGGAAACCATAAAGGAGGCCAGGCAAACGCCGGTCCCCGGCCTCTCACCCGGGATCCCGGCGGAACCGCAGTTCGTGACGGACCCTGGCGCGCGGCGCGGTTCCGCCGGTTTCCCTATTACCGGAACGGACCTCGGTCCGACAGGGTGGGATTTTGTCGATCTGATAGAGACTTTTCAGACGCAGTTGCCCGCCGACGTGGCGCGGTATTTCTCCGCCGCCGGACCGCGGGAGCTGGTCGGGGGGATCTCAAAGAGCTACGAAAGCGAAATCAGGGCCGGCAGCGGGGGCGAGAAAGAAAAAGTCGTCATCGAACTGACGCGGATCCTTATCGACGCGCCTTTTTCCGTTTTTCAGAAGAAACTCCCGGCCGGGGAGTGGGGGCTTAACATCGCCCACCGTTTGGGCGGGGAGGTCCGCGTGGTGGAGAAAGGACCCGACGGGCACGTTGTACGGCAACTTGAGCGGATGGTGCTCAGCGGGGTTCCCTGTGCCGCAGTGAATTCTTCTTTGACCAACCAGGATATGACCAAGGCCGAGATAATACGCTACGGGAAGGACAGCGCAAAAGTGTATTGGCGCGTATACCGCTCCGACAACGGCTCCACCAAGGTGGACGTCGGCAGCGTGGAATTCCGGGCCTACGGCGAGTCCTCCGTTCTGGTGACCTTTCATTCGGCGCACAGGCTGCGCGGGCTGGAGTTCCTGCCCGGGGTCGCAAAGCGCGTACTGTCGCAGACTTTCCTCGATCACGCGCGACGGTACCAGGATATGGCATTAAGCCATAGGCTTAACTGAATACCGTCCGACTAAACCGCGTCTCCTGGGTCGAAATAGGGGCGGAGACCGGGACTAACGCTTCTTACCGCGGTCCGTTTTTCAGGCTAAACTATAGTATCGCAACAAGCTTTGCTTCTATCTGCGGCAGGCAGAACAAGGATGGCGGCGGATAATTTAAGGAGATCTGAAATGAAAAGGATACTTGCGGCGGTAATGATACTGAATCTGTGCGCTGTTTTCGGCGCGGCGGCTGAGTTCAATTTGGAGCAGGTGAACGCGGGAAGCATAAAAAGCATGGAGATAGATGACTTGCCTGTTCCCGCGGCCGTTCAGGCGCGGGATACCGCCGGCCCAGGAAAGGCCGGCCCTTCCCTGGATGACGCCGTTAACGCCATGATAGACGCGGAAATGGAGGCTTGCCTGGATCTTGGCGAAGTCACTTCCGAGATAGTGAACGGGTATTACTATGAATATCAGTACACTAACGCTAAAAAGCACTCGGATGTGGCCATGGCGGAGGCTCTTGTGCTGGTGAAGAAAACCGGCGCGGAACTGGATAATATTTCCGAGCGGCTGCGCCTGGCCGGGCAGGGCGGAGCCGGGAATACCGACGATTATTTTGTGGGGTCGGGGATGTTCGATATTTCAGAGATCTATCTGGCGAGGTGCGAGCGGTTAGTAGCGAAAATGAAGGCGAGCGGCCGCGCGCTGCCTGAAGTCATAAACGTCATAGATGCGGAATTAAAACAGGTAAGGGTAAAATACGACGCCATACAGCCGCTTCTTCGGGAGCTGGGGGAGCAGAATAAACCCCGCCGGGGCAGATAACTCTAACAAAGGAAAATCGAGAGGGAGAGTAATAGTCACGGATGGGCCGGGCTGCACGGAACTACAAGGAGCTTCCAATGAAGAAAATTAATGTAAATGCGGCGATATTGCTGACGGCGCTGTTGACCGGCGGCTCGCCGGGGGCGCGGGCTCAAAGTGTGCCGGCTCCGGTTCCGGAGAAGGTTTCGCATGAAGGCGCCAAATACGGGCATGCGGACAGCACGGTGGTTGAGATACTGAAGAGCACTTATCCCACTGAGCATTTCGTCTTCCATTTCGCCGAAGACAAGGCTGCGCTGAAGGACGTGTTCTCCGTGCTGGAGAAAGCTTATGGCAGGGTGACCAAGGCGTTCAGACTGCGCCCCGCGGGCCGGCTGAACGTGGAGATATACCCGGACATAAGGACCTACCATAAGCGCACCTTCGGGGAGAACTCCCAGGAATGGATGGTCGGCAATTTCGATCCCGACGAAACTGTGCTCAGGATAACTTCTCCGAACCATCCCGGCACCTACCACAAGTACAAGGACATTATGCGGGTGGCCGTGCATGAGTTCGTGCACAGCGTCACTCTCTCATACCGCGGGGGGAGCCGCGCCGGCCTGCCCGTCTGGCTGGACGAGGGGGTGGCCATCTATTACCAGGGTCCTATGGACGACGGTGCCGCGAAACGGGTAAAAGAGGCCGTCGCCGCGGGCAAGGTGCCCACGCTGGCGGAACTGGACGATAATTTTATGAAGTACGGCGGCTACGCTTTTTCCGGGACCATAGTGGAGTTCATCGTAAAAAACTACGGCGAGACGAAACTGATGGAATTCATAAAGGAGCCGGCGGCCGGCGAACGAATATTTTCGGTTTCAGAAAAAGAATTCGGCGACGCGTGGCGGAAGTACCTGAACGGGAACTATAAATAAGCCTGTCTGTTTCCGGAGAAGCCTTCCTGATCGGGCGTGTGACGGCAAAAAATAACCGCCGGTTTAAACCGGCGGTACTTTTTTATGCCAAATTTTCTCGGGAGAAAAATTTGGCGGGGTCGACGGGATTCGAACCCGCGGTCTTCGCCTTGACAGGGCGACGTGTTAAACCAGGCTACACCACGACCCCGCGGTGATTTATATAGGATAGCAAAAAAACCGGTTTTGTTTCCATAAAAATCTTGCCGGCTGCCGCCGGGCCCTATATATAAGGAAGAGGCTGGGAGCTTATTCCCTAGCTTTTAAAATAACTGTTGACAGGGTTTTCTGATTTATGATACAAAATGAATACTGAACCACTATTCACTTTTATTGCTGCAGGTGCGCGGGGGTGGGAAGGGTTCAAAATTAAAATCAAAAAAGGTCTCCAGGCGCGGTGTTGCGACGAGCCGGGGAACCAGGGAGAATCAGAATGAACAAGAAAAATGCTGTGATAACGGGCGCGGCGCGGGGCTTAGGTTTCGCCGGCGCGGAGCGCTTCCTTAAGTCGGGCGAGTGGAAAGTGGCCCTTTTCGACGTCAACGAGGAAATGCTCATTGCGGCCGCCAAGACGCTGGGCGACAAGTACGGTCACGAGAACGTGCGCTGGTACAAAGTGGACGTCACCAACCAGGAGTCGGTGAACGCCGCCATCCAGCAGGTCATCACCGACATGGGCTCCGTGGACACGCTGATCAACAACGCCGGCATCACCCGCGACGCCATGCTGCACAAGATGCAGGAGAACGACTGGGACGTGGTCATCAATGTCAACCTGAAAGGCGCCTTCCTCTGCACCAAGGCCGTGGCTCCCCATATGAAGGAGCGCAAGAGCGGCACCATCGTCAACACCTCTTCCGTTGTCGGCGTGTACGGCAATATGGGCCAGAGCAACTACGCGGCCTCCAAGTTCGGCATCATCGGCCTCACCAAGACCTGGGCCAAGGAAATGGGCCGCGACGGCATACGCGTCAACGCCGTAGCCCCCGGCTACACCATGACCGAGATGCTCGGCACCGTGCCGGAGAAGATCCTGACCGCGATCTCCGAGAAGACCCCGCTTAAGCGCCTGGGCAAGCCGGAAGACATCGCCAACGCCTACTACTTCCTGTCCAACGACGAAGCTTCCTTCGTGACCGGCCAGGTGATCTCCGTGGACGGCGGCCTGGTAATATAATGTCAGCGCCGGCTACCCCCAAGGGTATAAAAACCCGCGAGCGCCTCATCGAGGCGTCCGGGGCGGTGTTCGCCCGCAAGGGCTGCGCCGCCTCGGGGGTGGCCGACATCTGCAACGCGGCGGGGCTGGCCGTGGGCGGTTTCTACCGCTACTTCGCTTCCAAAGAAGAAATTATTCAGGCGCTGACGCGCGAACTGCGCGACGACCTGGTGCGGGCCGTGGCGGAACTGCCGCAGCAGAAGGACGCGGAGTCAGAGGCGCAGGCCGTGGCCAAGGCTTTCTTCGCGGCGGTGGCGCCGCGGCTGGACGCCTTCAAGGCCATGCGCGAAGCCGAGGCCGGCGACGAGGACCTGGCGCGGGACTTCTACGGTCCCATAGCCGAGGTCATAGCCGGGCGGCTGGCGCGGTTCTCCGGCGGGCCGAAAGCTTCGGCCCACGCCTGGGCGCTGCTGGGTACGCTGTACTTTTATTCGGTGAAGTTTTTGATCTGGGAGAAGGGGGGCGTGCCGGCGCGGGCGCCCGAGGCGGCGGCGCGGCTTTGCGCGGCGGGCATCAGCAAGCAGCCCTTCCCGTGGTGGGAGCCGGCGCTGACCGGGCCTTCCAGGGCCAAGCCGGCCCCGGGCGACACGCGTGCCCTGATGCTTGAGGCGGCGGAAGAAGTGTTCGGCCGCTGCGGCTACAACGGCGCCCGGGTGGCCGAGATAGCCAAGAAGGCCGGCTTCGCGGCCGGCACCTTCTATCTGTTCTTCGACTCCAAGGAAGAGGCGCTGGAAAAAGTGGTCATGCGCATGCGCGACTGCCTGGTAAAGAAGGCCGCGGCGTATTCGGCTGGCGCGGGCAGCCGCGTGGAGACCGAGGCGCTGGCTTTCAGGGCCCTGTTCGACTTCATCCGCGAGCACCCGTACGGCTACCGCATCATGCGCGAGGCCGAGTTTACCGACCAGAAACTGGCTGACGCCTACTACGGCTACATCCTGCGCAATTACGCCGAGCAGATCCGCAAGGCGGCCAAGCCGGGCGAGTTCACGCTGGCCGACCACGAGCTGCTGGCGCTGGCGCTGATGGGCATGGGCCATATGCTGGGCATGAAAAGGGTGCTGTGGGGCGGCTTCCGCGGCATGACCGAGAACGAACTGCTGAAAACCGTATTTGAGGGAATAAAATAATAGGTGAGGAGATTGAAATGTTCAAAATAATAGCGACGGGGATGTACCTCCCCAAGAACCTTAAGACCAACGAGGACTTTTACAGGAAATTCGGAGACGACCCGCTGAAGAAGGTGTTCGAGCGCATCGGCCATGGCGCGCGCTACTACGCCGACAAGGACGAGAGCTCTGCCACGCTGGCCATAAAGGCCGGCGAGCAGGCCCTCAAGAATTCCGGCCTGAAGCCGGAAGACATCAACCTGCTGATCATCTCCACCGACACGCCCTCGCAGCTGTCCCCGGCCACGGCCGCGGAAGTGCAGCACAAGCTGGGCATCAAGAGCGCCGGCGCCTTCGACGTTAACTGCGCCTGCGCGGGCTTTGTGACGGCGGTGGATATGGCCGCTAAATATCTCAACGGCGACGAGTACAAGCGCGCTATGGTGATAGGCACCTACGCCATGAGCAAGCACCTCGACCACGACGACGGCAACACCTCCATCCTCTTCGGCGACGGCGCCGGCGCCTTCATAATGGAATACTCGCCTAAGCAGGGAGCCACGGCCTCCACGCTGAAGGCCGACGGCTCCTTCTGGGATTTTATGGGCATCTACGGCGGCGGCAGCGCCCTGCCGGTGGACGAGCAGGTACTGCTGGACCGCACTCACAAGGTGAAGGTCCCCAAGAAGTTCCCGGCCACGCTCAATACAGAGGAATGGCCCCCGCTCATCGAGAAGACACTGGCCAAGATCGGCCTGCAGCCGAAGGACGCCCAGGCCTACGTGTTCACGCAGATCCGCAAGCCCACCATCGTAGAGGTGATGGAGAAGTTCGGTCTCCCGATGGAGAAGACTCACACGATCATGGAAAAATGGGGCTACACCGGCTCCGCCTGCGTGCCGATGGCTTTTCACGACATGGCGGCGCAGGGCAAGGTGAAGCGCGGCGACCGCGTGGTGCTGTGCGCCAGCGGCGGCGGCTACTCCATGGCCTGCACGACGTTCATCTACTAGATAGTAAAACGGCTGGACCGCTCCCCGGCGCAGGCCGGGGGGCCCGGCCCGAACTAGGCCTTTCGCCTCTGTCGGGACCCTCACCGTGGTTGTACAATATATTCACGTGGAGGACACGGTGAAGCTTCTTGCTTTTATATTAATAACATTGACCCAGATGAATTCTATCGTTAACGCCGGAGAAACCGGCGCTTTCACCCAATTATCCGCCTCCGCGCCCGCCGCCTCCGCTGTGCCCGCGCCCGAACCGGTGCTTGAAAAAGGCCGCGCCCCCGCGGGCCTGCGCCTCGTCCGGTCTATCCAGTCCAAGTACTGGGAGCGCATAGAGTGCTGGCAGGATACCGCCCGCCCCTTCGCGCTGGAGCCCATGCTGGAGAAATCCCGCCACGAGACGCCGGAGATCATTTCCGCCTTCGGCACCAATAAGCCGGCCACCTCCAACTTCCTGCTGCATTACGGCCCGAAGTGGAAGACCAATACCGGCAAGATCGTGCTGCTGGTGCACGGCGCCTCCGACAACGCCAACCGCGCCTGGGCCACGCCGGCCATTTTGCTGGGCGACGCGTCCAAGCCCGGGCTGCTAAAGGCTTTTGAAGATAAAGGTTTCCGCGTTTTCGCCGTCACCTTCCCGCACAAACACGGCAATTTGTTCTACGAGGCGCAGTACCTGGCCGACGCGCTGGAGATAGTGGGCTCCCAGGCGCGCGGCGGCAAGGCCACGCTGGTAGGCCACAGCGCCGGCGGCCTGGTGGCGCGCATGTACGTGTCCAATTTCCACCCGAACGGAAACTGGACTGGCTACCGCGGCGACGTGGAGCGGCTGATCACTCTGGCGGCCCCGCACCGCGGCCAGGACTTCGCTTTCCGCCACCCGGAGTTCAACTATTACTTCATGAAGGACGAGCTGGCCGCCAACGCCCCGATGAGCTGGGACAAGATCCTGGCCTACGGCGTCTGGAAGGACACCTTCGAGTTCAGCATCTACAGCGACAATTTCCCGATGCAGCAGCAGGTGCTCTATAACTGGACCGGGCGCTTCCCCGTGAAAGTGACCGCGCCCGACGCTTACACCACGCTGCACGGCGGGCAGGGCATGTTCAGCCACGCGCTGGGCATAGACAATGCCATAGCCCGCGGCGGCAACTTCATGAACGCCTTCCGCGGCTTCCCGGTGCCGGCCGACATAGCCGTTACCGTGATCGCCGGCACCAAACAGGATATCGAGAACGTGCCCCAGACCGAGAAGGACGGCCCCTCCGACGGGCTGGTCTTCGTGGAGAGCGCCTCTCACACCGCGGACCTCACCCACCCGGCCCGCAAAGAGCCCATCCAGAAGGTGCTGGTCGACGAGAACCACGTGACCATCACCTTCAGCGCGGACATGCTGAAGCTGGTGACGGGGCTGGTAAAATAAATTAACGGACGCAAAAGAAAAAGGCCCGGGAGACCGGGCCTTTTCTTTTGCTGTTGCCGCGCTTACTTGCCGAGCAGCGCCCGCACCGGGGCGAGGAAGGTGGAGAACATTGCCCGGGCGTCGTAGAGCGCTATTGTCACGCCCATCAGCGACTCGCCGGCTATGACGCCGGAAGCCACCGGGACGATGTATTTCTCGGCGGCCGGCCGGTTGGTCTTTTCCAGAACCATGGCGATCAGCGCTCCGATGAACATCGAAAGCGAGTTGAAGAAGGGGATTACCATGGACAGGCCTATGCCCATGGCGGAGGGAATGTACTTGCGCCTCTTGGGGAAGGCCAGTTCCAGCAGCGGGATAGCGATGCCGACCAGGCCGCCTATCAGCATGCCGTTGCGGGCCGCCGGGTGCAGCGAGTGTATGCCGTTGGACAGCAGCTTGGCCACCGCGGCCCAGACCTGCGCCGACGGGGCCGGCCACTGGTCCGAGCCCAGGATGGAGGCGTCCGGTACCAGGATATAGAAAGCCGGCACCACCACCAGCGTACCGGCGAAGATGCCGAAGAACTGCGCCAGGAACTGCTTGCGCGGGTTGGCGCCCAGCAAATAACCGCTCTTGAGATCGGTCAGCAGGTCGGCCGTGGCGCCGGCCGCGCCCGCCGTTACAGAGGCGGTCATCAGGTTGGTGGTCATGTTGGACGGGGCCAGCACGCCGAAGGTGAGCTGCGTGATCTTGCCCATCGCGCCTATGGGCGTTATGTCGGACTCGCCGGTGGCGCGGGCGGCCACGATGGCCAGGAAGAAGGTCAGCACGACGGCCACCAGGCCCATCCACCAGCTGGTCTGGAAGGCGTAGTGCAGCACCATGATGCAGCCCAGGCCGGCGAAGGACGCGCCGGTGAGGAACCAGGACGAGGGAACTTCGATGTGGGCGAGCGGGTCGGCGTTGGTTTCCGGGCGGCCGTGGAGGATGTTCGTGACGCCGCCGAAGGCGCGCATAACGGTCTTCCACTGCAGCGCGAAGGCGAACAGGCCGGACGTGACCATGATGGACGCGCCTGCCCAGGTGCTCCACTGCATGATGGCGCGGTAGCCCAGTTTGGTCATGTCGATCGCGCCCATGGTGGAGACCCAGGGGGCCAGGACGCCGTAATTTATGACCGCGCCCAGCAGCAGCGACCAGGCTATTTTCCAGCCTATGATGGCGCCGCCTGCTATCATCAGCGCGCTGACTTCCACCGACATCGTCCACTTCTCCAGCGGCTGGCCCAGGATGTGGCCGTTGAACGGCAGAGTTCCAGGCAGCGAGAGCCGCCCGTCGAAAATGTCTTTGTACTTGAAGGAGATGCCCTTGTCCCGCAGCAGCGACACCATGGCGCCGAAGAAGGCGCCCGCGCCCAGCGCCTTGGCTTTGTCCGCCGCCTCGGTGCCGGTGGCGTTAAGGCTTTTCAGGGTTTCGGCCGCGGCTATGCCGCTGGGGAACTTTAGCTGCTCGATGTTTATCATCTGGCGCTTCATAGGGATGGCTATGAAGACGCCGAGCATCGCGAGGCA
The DNA here is from genome assembly GCA_028688015.1 of Elusimicrobiales bacterium. Classification (GTDB taxonomy): domain Bacteria; phylum Elusimicrobiota; class Elusimicrobia; order Elusimicrobiales; family UBA9959; genus UBA9959. The sequence goes on from JAQTZB010000006.1 coordinate 90,298, forward strand.
TATGGTCCAGAGCGTGAGCACCTGCCAGCTCATGTGCACGCCGGTGATGATGAGGTAGGCCGAGATGGCCGACACCATGGTGCCGCCGGTGGAGTAGCCGGCCGAAGAGGCCGTGCTCTGCATGCAGTTGTTCTCCAGTATGCTCATGTCGGTCTTGAACATGAACGGCAGCAGCGTGCGCAGCGTCTTCCAGATGGTGAAGGAGAGGATGCAGGCGGTGATGGCCACGCCCAGGCCCCAGCCCGTCTTCAAGCCGATATAAAGGTTCGACAGCGACATGAAGCCGCCGAGGAAGCCGCCCATGATGACGGCGCGCAGCGTGAGCTGCTTCATGTTGTCGCCCTGGTACACTTCCCTGTACCACTTCAGTTCCACGTCCTCCACGGCCGCTCCGGCCACGTGGGGGTTCTCTTTGGGCTCGTCGATCAGCTCGACGCCGTCCTCCGACCGGATCTCTTCGAGGGGGAGGTCGTCGCGTTTTTCGTCGGCCATTGTATGGTTCCTTTTAGGGGGGTAAAACTGGTGCGCAGTACAGGATTTGAACCTGTGACATCCTCTGTGTAAGAGAGGCGCTCTACCGCTGAGCTAACTGCGCGCTTCGCTGCTTTCCGCGTTTTCTATTCTACAATTTTTTATAATGAGTATATATGGACAAGAACGACTCCGAACTGGTAGAGAAGGCCAAGGCGGGAGATACCGCCAGTTTTGAAGCGCTGGTTAAAAAATATCAGGACAAGATCTACGGCCTGGCTAACTACGTCTGCCTGGGCATGAAATCGGAAGCTGACGACGTGTACCAGGAAACTTTTATTAACGCCTTCAAGAATATCTCCAAATTCAAAGGCAAGGCCGGCTTCGGTACCTGGCTGTACCGCATCGCGGCCAACAACTGCTGGATGAAGTTCCGCAAGCGCAAGAGCGAGAAGCTCGTCAGCATAGAGGACCTCAACGAGCTGAAGGACCTGACCCACGCCGACGAGGTGATCAAGCAGGAACTCTCCGACAGCGTCGCCAAGGCGCTTTCCAAACTTTCCGTGGATTTCCGCCTGGCCATCACCCTGGCCGACATACAGGGCCTCTCCATGGACGAGGCCGCCAAAGTGCTGAAGATCACCGTGCCCGCCTTCAAGACGCGGCTTTTCCGCGCGCGGCAGATGCTGAAGAAGGAATATGTAGAGTGACCCCGGAGGGGCGAAGCCGCGATAGGCGCCAAAAAGCCGGAGCGATCCGGCTTTTTTATTTTACCGAGTAGGCGAGCCCGGAGAGGATGAGGAACTGGGCGTCTATCAGGGTTTCGGCCGTGACGCGCTCGGGGATGCGCCCGAAGAAGAAGAACAGCATCAGCGCCAGGTAGTACAGCATGCCGGTCAGCAGCGCTGAGGCCAGCTCGGGGCGCCAGCCGTTGTTCTTCAGCGTGAAGAGGATGGCCGACAGCAGCAGGAAGATGGAAAAGAGGGCGAAGTAGGTAAGTTTGGGGCCGGCAGCCTTATAAAAGTTCTCCCGGCCGGTTATCAGGTCGCTGTGGGCGTGGCTGATGCCGAACAGCACCGAGCGGGTGAAGACCAGCAGGAAGGCGAAGAAGACCGCGAGCTGCGTGGAATTGCCCAGCGCCCAGCCCTCGCGCAGGCCCGGCGCGTAGGCGCACATGAAGGCCCACCCGAAGGCGGTGACGAAATCCTTTGAGGCGGGGAAATTGGCGAACCTCTCAAGCCCCATGGGCAGCTTGTAAGGGTAGAGCATGCCGCCAGCCCAGAAAAAAGCCGCTGCCAGGAAGATCTCCCAGCCCAGCGCCGCGGACAGGAAGATGGCCAGCGCGCCGCAGGCCAGCGAGGTCACTCGCGAGGCGCGCCTGTAGGTTATGAACAGCAGCCGCCGCGCGCGGTCCGGCTCGGCGCCGCCCTTTTCGGCCGCGCGGTGGGCCATGTGCAGGCTGAAGGCGAAGAGCCCGGCCATCAGCAGGAACTTGGCGGAAACCGGCGCGCCTTCGAGCCGCAGGCAGACGTAGGTCAGGGCGGTGGCGGCCAGTGCCGTGTAGAGAGAGCCGGTAATGACCAGCTTCCAGGCGAAAGAAATGTGGTCCAGCAGCCCGGCTTCCTCGTGCCCGGCCAGCTCGCGGGCTTTTTCCAGCACCTTGTCGGTCATCCAGGTAGGGGTGGAAGCGCCGGCGGTAATGAAAATTTTCCTGACTCCTTCGAAGAGGGAGGGGGTGAGTTCGTCCTCCTTCTCTATGTGTACGGCCTTTTTGGCCCCGCGCTCGCAGATCTGGAAGAGCCGGGCGGTATTGGCGGAGTTCTTGCCGCCAACCACGATCACCAGGTCCGCGCGCTTGGAGAACAGCACCGTCTCTTCCTGGCGCAGCTTGGTGGGGTTGCAGATGGTGTTGGAGACGGCGAGCTCGCCGGTTATCTTGCGGGCCTCCCCGGCTGCGGCCAGGAAGATGCCGGCCTCCTGCGTGGTCTGCGCCACTATGTTGGCTTTTTCCAGGCGGGGGAGCTTCTTTACCTCTTCGGGGCCGCTCACCACGTAGCCGCGCCCTTCGGTATAGCCCATCAGGCCCAGCACCTCGGCGTGGTCAGCGTCGCCGACGATGATGGTGGAGTAGCCTTTAGCCGCGTGAGCGGCTATGTTCTTCTGCACATGCTTGACCAGCGGGCAGGTGGCGTCCACCACCTCCAGGTCCAGCGCGCGGATGCGGGCTTCCTCTTGCGGGGGGATGCCGTGCGCGCGGATCACCAGGATGGCGCCCTTCTCTTTTATCTCCGCCGCGGACTTCACGGCCAGGATGTTCTTTTCCCTGAGGGTCTCTATGACCTGCTTGTTGTGGATCAGCGGGCCCAGGGTGTAAATGGTCTTCTGGCGCTGGGCGGCCAGCTCCAGCACCTTGTCTATGGCGTTCTTCACGCCGGGGCAGAACCCCGCGCTTTTGGCCACCGTGATCTGCGCTTTTTTCGCCATCTTGGAAATGAAATTCTATCATTTTCAAATTGGTAGAATCTTTATATGGAAGGACGGTTCAAACTGACGGCGCCGTACAAGCCGGCCGGCGACCAGCCCGGGGCTATAGACGCGCTCTGCGCGGGCGTGCTGGCGGGCAAGGCCAACCAGACGCTGCTGGGCGTGACCGGCTCAGGCAAGACCTACACCGTAGCCGCGGCCATAGAGCGGCTACAGCGCCCCGCGCTCATAATTTCCCCCAATAAAGTGCTGGCGGCCCAGCTCTACGGCGAGTTCAAGACCTTCTTCCCCGAGAACGCCGTGGAGTTCTTCATTTCCTATTACGACTACTACCAGCCCGAGGCCTACATCCCCTCCACCGACACCTATATCGAAAAAGACTCGTCTATAAACGACCACATAGACAAGCTGCGCCTGAAGGCCACTACGTCCATCCTGACGCGGCCGGACACGCTGGTGGTGGCCTCGGTGTCCTCTATCTACAATATCGGCTCTCCGGACAACTTTTCAGAACTCTGCCTCACCATAAAGAAAGGCCAGAAGGCTGACCGCAAGGAGCTGACGCGTTTCCTGATAAACATAAATTACGAGCGCAACGAAGCCGAGTTCCTGCGCGGCCGCTTCCGCCTGCGCGGACCCAATCTGGACATTTTCCCGGCCGACGCCGAGACCGCGTGGCGCGTGGAACTGGGCGAGACCGTGGAGAGCATAAAGGAAATAGACCCGCTGACCGGGGATACCATCCGCGACCTCAACGAGATCTGGGTGTTCCCCGCCACGCATTTCGTTTCCACCCAGGGGGAAATAGAAACGGCCACGGCTTCCATCGAGGCCGAGCTGGCCGCGCGGCTGGCCGTGCTGAAGGGGGAGGGCAAGCTGCTGGAGGCCGAGCGCCTGGGCCAGCGGGTGCGCTACGACCTGGAGATGATCCGCCAGGCCGGCTATTGCTCCGGCATAGAGAACTACGCGCGGCACTTGTCCAACCGCCCTCCTGGCAGCCGGCCCGATTGCCTGTTCGACTACTTTAAGAAAGATTTTTTGCTGTTCATAGACGAGTCGCACGTGACGGTGCCGCAGATCCGGGGTATGTACGAGGGCGACCGTTCCCGCAAGCAGACGCTGGTGGATTTTGGCTTCCGGCTGCCTTCGGCGCTGGACAACCGCCCGCTTAAATTCAGCGAGTTCGAAGAGATCCGCCCGTCCACCGTGTTCGTCTCCGCCACGCCGGGCCCTTACGAATTGAAAACCTGCGCGAAGGAAGATATCATCGACCTGATCATCCGGCCGACCGGCCTGGTGGACCCGGAAGTGAAGATCCTCCCCGTGACCGGCCAGATCAAAGCGCTGACGGCCGAGATAGCCAAGCGCGCCGCGAAGAAAGAGCGCACGCTGGTGCTGACTCTGACCAAGAAAACCTCCGAGGACCTGAGCGAATACCTGAAAGAAAAAGGCCTGAAGGCGCGCTATATGCATTCCGACATGGACACGCTGGAGCGCCTGGATATCCTGGCGGCGTTCCGCAAAGGCGAGTTCGACGCGCTCGTAGGCATCAACCTGCTGCGGGAGGGGCTCGATATCCCCGAAGTTACGCTGGTGGCCATCCTGAACGCCGATAACGAGGGCTTTTTGCGCAGCGAGACCACGCTGATCCAGATCTCCGGCCGCGCAGCCCGCAACCAGTGCGGCGAGGTTATCCTTTTCGCCGACCGCATGACCGGCTCCATGGAGCGCGCCATCGCCGAAATGACACGCCGCCGGAACCGGCAGCTGGCCTACAATAAAAAGCACGGCATCGAGCCCAAGACCATCATCAAGAAGTTCGTGGAATTCGAGGAGCTGCGCACACAGGCCAAGCGGCAGGGGATAAATGTCGCCGAGCCGCTGCCGAAGGGCCTGCCCAAGGCTGGAGTGAAGGCCATGACCGAGGACATAGAGCGCCGCATGCGCGACGCCGCCGATAACCTGAACTTCGAGCTGGCCGCCGAGCTGCGCGACCGCCTCTACGAGATCCGCGAAATGACCGGCGTGAAGGGCAAAGCCCCGCGCGCCCGGAAGAAATAATCCGACCCGCCAGAAATGGTAAAATCAAGTGGTGAAAGAATTTGACGCTGTTATAAAGGCGGCGCTGCGGGAGGATATAGGGACCGGCGATGTAACGACCCGGTTCTTCGTGCCTCTGGGCACGCGGTTTTACGGCGAAATGCGGGCCAAGGACGGCGGCGTGGTCTGCGGGCTGGAAGTGGCCCGGCGCGTTTTCGCCCTGGCGGCTCCCGGCTCGAGGGTCAAATTGGTTAAGAAAGACGGCGCCCGCATCAAAAAAGGCGACGTCCTGATGAAGATAGAAGGGCCAGCCTCCATCCTGACCGCCGAAAGAACGGCGCTGAATTTCCTGCAGCACATGAGCGGCGTGGCCACCAAGGCCGCGCTTTTTTGTTCTGTAATTAAAAGCTCCCGCACTAAAATTTACGATACCCGCAAAACCCTGCCGGGCCTGCGCCTGATAGAGAAGTACGCCGTCCGCTGCGGCGGCGCGCGCAACCACCGGCTGGGCCTCTACGACATGGCCATGATAAAGGACAACCACGTCGCTTTCGCCGGCAATAGCGCCGAAGTGCTGGGCCGGCGCATAGCGGCCATGCGCCGGGCCAAGCCGGGCCTCAAGATAGAGCTGGAAGTGGACACGCTGGCCCAGCTCAAGGCTTTCCTGCACCTTGGCGCAGACGTCATAATGCTGGATAACATGGGCTACGCCGCTATGAAGAAGGCCATAGCCCTGATACGCGCGCATAAAGGCAAGCGGCCTGAAGTGGAAATTTCGGGGGGCGTGGACCTTGCGAAGGCCGCGCGCTACTCAAAGCTCGGGGCCGACCGCATCTCGGTCGGCTCCATCACCAGCGGCGCCCGGCCGCTGGACATCTCTTTCGAGGTACAAACCAAATGAAAACCTGCAACTGCGATCTGAACCTGGATACCCTGCCCGGCATCAGCAAGATAGTTTGCCTGGACGAGGTGGTCTCCACCCAGGCCGTGGCCCGCGAGCTGGCGCTCGAGGGCACCGCCGAGAAGACCCTGGTGCTGGCCGAAACCCAGACCGGCGGCAAAGGCCGCCTGGGCCGCGAGTGGGAAAGCGCCCCCGGCGGGCTCTACATGACGCTGCTTCTAAAACCCGAGACCGGCGTGAAATTCCTGCCGCACCTCAGCGTGCTCAGCGGCGAGGCCGTGGCCGGGACCATTACGGCCCTTTACGGCATCAAGACACGCATCAAGAAGCCCAACGACGTCTACGCCTGGTATCCCCGCCGCCGCAAGTGGCTCAAGATCTCCGGCATCCTGACCGAATCCTCCTCCATCAACAAGGACGCCAGCTGGCTGCTGCTGGGCGTGGGCGTGAACCTCAATAACCTGCCCAAGCTGGATACCGCCGTCAGCGTTAAGGCCATTAAGGGCGCTGCCGTCTCGCGCGAAGAGTTCCTGGAGGCGTTCTTCCGGAATTTCTGGCTGGAGTATTCCGCCTGGGAATACGGTAGCCAGGCCAAGTCGTGACCGCCGCGCGCATCAAGGAGATCGCTTTAGCCCGCGGCGCCTCGGCGGCCGGCATAGCCCCGGCCTCGGACCTGGCCGAATTCCGGCGTTTTGATACCGCCATCACCATCATCCCCGAAGGTCTGCTCTACCTCAAGCGCGACCCCCTGGTAAGGAAAAGCATAAAGAAGTGGTACGCCGGCGCGCGTTCCGTGCTGGTCTGCGCTTTCCGCTACTGGACGCCTGACCTGAACCACGCCGCGGTCCTTAAAGCCGTCGGCGACCCCGCGGAATTCCTTAAGCGGACCGGCCGCAAGGCCAACCAGCCACAACTGTTGTCAAAGCCCGGGGCCAAGATCTCGCGGTACGCCCTTTGCCGGGACTACCATGACGCGGTGAAAGAGCAGCTTTCCGCCATGCTGGCCGATATCAAAGCGGAAGATCCCGCGGCCGACGGCAAGCTCTTCTGCGACACCTCCCCGGTGATGGAGAAGGAGCTGGCCCGCCTGGCCGGCCTCGGTTTCCGGGGGAAGAACACCCTGCTGCTTTCCAGGACCATGGGCAGTTATGTCTTTTTGGGCGGCATAGCGCTTAACCTGTCCCTTCAGCCTGACGAACCCTCCACGGATTCCTGCGGGGGCTGCGACCAGTGCGTGAAAGCCTGCCCCACCCGCGCCCTGAAGGACGGCCGCCTGGAAGCCGGGCGCTGCCTGGCCTACTGGACCACGCAGGGAAAAACCACTATTCCGAAAGAGGCCGAAGAGCGCAACCCCGGCTGGGCCTACGGCTGCGACCTCTGCCAGGAAGCCTGCCCCCAGAACAAAGCTCCGGGCGTCGTCGCCCCCGGCTTTGAACCTGTAGTGTAAAGGGCGCTGCCCGGCTTGCGCCGGCGGGGGAATAAAAAAAGAGGAGAGCTGTGGCTCTCCTCTTTTTTGCGGCTTGGGGTTATTTTTTCGCGAGGGCGTTCTTTACGGCTTCCATCAGGTCGTCGGTGTTGAACGGCTTGGTCAGGAAGGCCGCCACCTGCGAGAAGCGCTGGAACATGGTGCGCGAGGGCTCAAGCGCGGAGAGGACCACGATGGGCATCTTGCCCAGGGTCTCGTCCTCGGAGATCTGCGTGGCCAGCGAATAGCCGTCTATGCCCGGCAGCATCACGTCGAGCACGAGCAGGTCGGGCTGGTAGGACTTCAGGACGTCCATTACTTCGCGGCCGTTGTCGCAAACCTTGATCTGGTGCCCCAGCGACTCGAGGGTGTACTGCACCAGGCTCGAGATTTCGGGGTCGTCGTCGACTACAAGAATTTTATTCCCCATAGGTTATAAATTTAACACATTCCCCCTTATTTGTAAAGCCGGAACTTGGGCGCGGCCTCGCGGAACGGCTCAGAGCTTTTTTCGAACGCGGCTATTATCTCCGCCGGTTTCTTGCCCGCCATCAGCAGGTTGTAGAGGTCGGCGGAGCCGGTCATCTTGCGGATCTCCACCTCCTTCAGAACGAAGTCTTTCTCGTTGTAGTCGCGCAGCAGCCAGGCCGCGTGCACGAAGATGTCCAGCGCCCGCACGGCGGCCTTGTCGGTCACTTCTATAAGCACGCCGGGGCATTCCTTGCCCTGGTAGACGTCCTTGTCGGGTGTCAGTTTAAGCGGCGAGAATTTTACGCCTTTCAGCTTGGCCTTGTTGAGCTTCTTCACGATCTTTTCCGCCTTCAGCCAAGGCGCGCCGAACCAGTGGAAGGGGATGTCCGTGCCGCGGCCCACGGAGACGTTGGTGGCTTCGAAGCAGCCCAGGCCCGGGTAGAGCACCTCGGCGTCCAGGTCGCGGATATTGGGAGAGGGGTTGGTCCACCGCAGTCCCGCCTCGTCGAAGAACATGTTGCGGCGCCAGCCCTCCATCTTAACCACGGTGAGGTCCAGGTCCAGTTTCAGGTTGTCCTTGTGGAACAAGGCCATCTCGCCTGCGGTGAAGCCGTGGCGCGTGGGCACCGGGAAATAGGCCGTAAAGAAACTGAGGTCCGGGGCCAGCACCGGTCCCTCAACCAGGCCGCCTATGGGGTTGGGGCGGTCGAGCACCATGAACGGCAGGCCGGCCTTGGCGGCCTCCTCCATGGCGTAGCCCATCGTGGTCAGGTAAGTGTAGAAGCGGGCGCCTATGTCCTGGATGTCGAAGACCAGGACGTCCAGGTCCTTTAGCATCTCCGGCGCAGGGCGCTGCTTGCCCTTGCCGTAGAGGCTGTAGACCGGCGCGCCTGTGGCCGGGTCGGTGGTGTTCTCTATGTAGACGCCGCCTTCCTCGTTGCCGCGGAAGCCGTGCTCGGGCGAGAAGATGGCCGCCAGCTTGAAGCTGCCGGCGGCGTGGAAGGCGTCCACCGCGTTCTGGCCGGTCGCGTTGAGCGAGGTGTGGTTGGTGATGAGCCCGACGCGCTTGCCGTGCAGCTGGCGGAAGCCGTCGCGCTCCAGCACGTCCAGGCCGGTCAGTACCGCGGCCGCGGCTGAAGAGGAGGCGGGGAGAAGCAGCATGAGTGAAAGGGTGGCTAGCTTGTTCACAGGTTTTTCTCCGTCTTCGCGGTGCCGGGGGCCGGCTGTTCAGCCGGCTTTTCCTTGAGCACCAGCAGGTAGAGCGCACCCGGGTCCCACAGCTTGAAGGCGAAGGTGCGGGCTTTCTTGCCCGCCCCGGCGAAGAAGTCCACACGGCCCGGGCCCTTGATGGCTCCGCCGGTATCCTGGCAGAACACCAGGCGGCCGTCAGCCTTGCGGCCCAGCAGGTTGCCGTCGCCGTCCACGTCGGGCATGGTGGTGCTCATGAAGGCCAGCGTGCCCATGGGCACCAGGGTGTTGTCTATGGCTATGGAGCGCCAGCCGGTCAGCGGCAGGCCGTAGGTGCCGTCGGGACCCTCGTCCGGGTCCGAGTCCTTGTCTATGGAGAAGAAGACGTAGCGCCGGTTGCGGCTGAGGATGTCTCTCACCTTCTCCGGGTGCTCCTCGAGGTACTGCATCCCTTTCTCGTGGCTGATGCCCTCGCGCGGCAGCGAGCCGGTCTCTATCATGGCGGTCAGCCAGCCCTTGAACTTAAGGCTGTTGGTGGCCGCGAACTTGGCCTTGACTATGCGCCCGTCGGGCAGGGCCAGGCGCCCGGAACCCTCGGTGTGCAGGTCCATGATGTCGGCCCGGTTGGCGAACCAGGCTATCGGCTTGCCTTTCTTCATCTTGCCGGCGAAGTCTATCTCGTCGCGGGTCAGGTACGGCACCAGCTGGTCGCCCTTGATGCGGCCGGTCAGTTTCTCGCCCTTGAACTTTTCGTTGAAGTCGCCCAGGTTTATGGTGACCAGGTCTTTGGGCTTGGCGTAGATGGGGTATCTGTATTTTTTAGTCTTCTTCAGGCTGGCTTCCAGGGTGGGCTCGTAGTAGGAGCTGAAGACCACGGTGCCGGTGGAGTCGCGGCCGGCCATCTGGTAGGCCTCGAATTTTTCCTTCAGCTGCCGGTCCAGGTCCTGCGGGGAGGGGGAGGCCTCTAATATCTTTATTAACTCCTCATTAGCCTCGGCCAGTTCTTTGGAGGTTATCCGGCGGCTGCCGAAAGTGTAAGCCGCGCCGCCGGTATTGAGGCCGCTGAGATATTTGCGGTTGAGCAGGGCGGCCTTCAGCAGCGGCTTCAGGTCGTCGCCGTCGGCGAAGGCGGGCAGGGCCTCGGGCGCTGGCAGGAACATAGGCCCGGCCTCGGCGGGAGCGACGGCCGCGGCGGTGGAAACGGCTGGCGGCGTTACGCCCGGGGCCGCCGCGACGGGGCAGGGCGGGCAGGCGGGACAGGCGGGGCACTCGGCGGCGGGTTTTACCGCTACCGTAGAACAGCCGGCCAGCGCCAGGCCGAATATGACCAAAGTGACGTTCCTCATGTGGTTCCTCCCCGCCGCCTGCGGCCCGCGGCGATATTTTCACCGTCGGAATCCCGGCCGCGGCCCTGGCCGCTCCGGTAACAAAAGTCAAGTGTGCCCGGGTATACAGAAAGCCGGTTTTCATTGGGAAAACTGGCCGCGGGCAAATCCAATTATCCCAAAATACCTCGGTTGACACAAGGCGGATTTTCTACTAAACTTCACTTATGAGGACAAAAATCCTGTCGTTCTTCCTTTTACTAGCGCTGCCGGGCGTAATTCTTGCCGGAGAGGCAAAACTGCTCTCCCTGAGCGGCGCCGTGGAAGTCCGCCCGGCCCGTGAGGGCCAGTGGACCTCCGCCACCGAAAGCATGGAAATAGCCGAAGGCGGCGGGATCCGCACCGCCGCTGGCGGCCAGGCCGTGCTGCTGATGCCCAACAAGAGCAAGATCTGGCTGAAAGAGAACTCCAGCCTGGAGATAGAGCAGCGCCAGACGCTGGCTTCGCGCCTGGCGCTGGTGTTCGGCAAGATCAAGGTGCGCGTGCCGCACCTGATGCGCAAGGAAAAATTTGAGGTGCGCACCCCTGTGGCGGTCTGCGCCGTGCGCGGTACCGAGTTCGTGATGGGCGCCGACGAGAGCGGCAAGATGGACCTGCAGGTGCTGTTCGGCGAGGTGAAATTCAAATTTACCGTGCCGCCGGCCAAGGGGCCCACGCAGTTCAGCATACCGCAGGGCCAGGGTCTGACCACCGCCGAGGAAGGCAAAGCCAACAAGCCCGTGCTGCTGACGGCCAAGGCCGAGCGCGAGGCCATGGAGAACTGGAACCCCGGCCTTAAGCCGGAGGAGCGCCAGAAGGAACTGCAGCAGAAGGAGAACGACAGGGCCCAGATAAAGGATTTCGCGCGCGCCACCACCAGTGCCGAGAACGCCGTGAAGGCCTTCACCAACGTGGTCAAGGAGTCCGACCTCGAGGCCGGCCGCACGCTGACCGACGTGCACGGCAACGTGGTGCGCGTGGACCAGCGCATGATGCGCCCCGAGGGCGACACCATACAGTTTTTCAACATCGTCAAACGCCCTAACTACGCCGATTTTACAGGCAGGGAGTTCTCCTATAATGGCGGCGCCCAGGCCAACAGGCTGGACCTGATGCAGATGAGCATGAAGTTCGACAAGGCCCTGCCCGCCCGCATAGAGGAGTGGCCGTCCTTCTTCAACAGCAACACCATCAACCCAGTGTATGCCAGTTTCATCACGGCCAACCGCACCAACCGCGACGAGATCTTCGTTATCGCCGAGGGCTACCGCTACGACGCCGCCCGCGACGAGCTGGTGGACAACCTGTCGGTCATCGCTCCGAGCGTAAGCATAGGCGCCAACAGTTCGGATGACAGGCACACCATCATCACTGGCGTTCTGGCGGACGAGGGTACGGCGGGGCACGCCCAGGATATGCTGAACGCCATTTCCCGGCTGGAAATCCGGGATACAGCGATAAACTCCGGCACCCATAATTCCGACGGGGCCACTACCTTTCAGTACAAGAATTCCGCAGGGACGTATGTGAATATGAACACCGGCGGCGCTACCGACGTGCTGTGGGCCATGAACATGTCCCCGGCTACCGGCGTCAGTTCCTGGAGCCAGGCCGGCGACCCGCAGTTGTACCAGTACCAAGCCGACCCTTACGCCATAGGGAACAAAACCGTTGCTCTCGCGACGGACTATATCTTCTACGCCCGCGAGAATTATGTGATAAACAACGGCGGCCAGATACAACAGGTGTCCGACTTCACTAATTCCAGCCAGGACCCGTTCACCATACTCAAGAACAGCGGCGCCGAGACGATAACGTATATCAAGAAATCCAACGGCGATTATGTTAATGCCGGCAACACCTGGGCTACCGAGGCCGCGTTGCGGGCGGACATAAATAACACCGCGACAGGAGACAGGTTCTCCTACAGCGCGGCCTACGGCTCCAAGAAACCGAACATCGACGCCGTGTTCATACCGGACCTGATGATCGCCGCGGTGCAGCGCATGCTGCCCGCCATCACTAACCTGGGGAACTAGAACATGAAAAAGCTTATACTGATCCTTTTGGCGCTTTTTCTGGTAAAAAGCCCCGCCTTCGCCACCATAGACTGGGAATCGAAGGGCATGCAGATAGCCGGTGAAATAATCGCCAACCCCGCGGGTTTCTTCTACGACTTCCAGCAGGACCTGGAAGCCACCACCCCGCTGCCGCCCGGCAAGACCTTCGGTATCCAGACGTCGCTCTTCCCGACCACGATACCAATGACCTACACCAACGCGTCTCTCAAGGTGCGCCTGCACGGCGAGGGCCGCATAGCCCCCGGCGTGCCGCAACTGGACCTGATAGGCGGCTACTGGGACATGCTGGCGGCCAAGATGGCCACCAAGGATTCCGAGACCATAGACAGCGCCAAGTTCGGCGGCTATTACGCCGGGGCTATACTCAGCACCTCGGTCAGCCCGCGCGTTCGCACCTTCTGGGGCTACAAGCGCAGCGTGCTCAAGGCCAAGCTGGACTTCAAAGCCGGCCAGGAGCCCGAGTTCCTGGGGACCACGGTCAACAGCTTCGACACCGGCTTCAAGGACGACTTCTTCATAGCCGGCATCGAGACGCCCAAAGGCATAAACAAACTGTGGAGCATACAGCTTAATTACGGCTTGAACACGCAGACCTTCTCCAGCAAAGTCAGCTGGTATGGCAAGTACTTCGAGCTCGGGCTCAACATCTACCCCGAAGGCGTGCTGGTGTTCCACCCCGTCTGGAACTTCCACCTTAACTTTTAAGGACCGATAAATGAAAAAACTCCTACTGAGCGCTTTTTTGACCGCCGGCCTGGCCGGCAGGCTCTGCGCGGCCTCGGCAGAGGATTCCAAGATCTTCACGCCGTTCTTCGACATGACCCTCTCCGAGGCGGCCTTCCTGCCGTCGGAGGGCAATATCTTCAGCGGCGGCAACATCAACACCCAGGTGGGCCTGCTGTCCAAGATCACCCAGAAGGACCAGCTGTTCGCGCTGTATAATTTCAGCTACAGCGGCGCTGGCTTCGCCCCGCAGGACAGCAAGCAGTTCACCGACCGGTCCATGGCGCACGGCTTTAACTTCGAGTACCGCCGCAACCTAACGGACCGCATCCGCGTGCGCCCGGGCATAGGTTTCAACCGCGAATACCGCCGTTCCGGCGCCAACGAGGCCTGGAAGAACGGCCTGTACAACATGAACTCGGTGGGCGGCCAGCTGGCGGCCGACTACGTCTTCGACGAGGAGAAGAACGGCTACGTCGCCGCGCAGTACTTGTTCCGCAGTATCGCCTTCCCCAACTACACGGACCTCCTGGCCGAATTCCAGAACGCGGGCAGCCAGGGCAATATCGACGGCGGCCTGAACGACCAGACCATGGGCCAGGTTTCGCTGCGCCCCGCCTGGAACAAGTTCTTCGGCGGGCTGACCTACACCGTGCAGAATTACAAGAACCAGAAAGTGGTGGCGGCCAGCGGCGTTTACGGGGATACCAAGCAGAAAGACACGGATACCATGCTGGATTTCGGTTTCCATCACAGCTTGTGGATCTTCGAGATGTACCCCATGGTCTCCTACACCATGCACGAGTCCAATCAGAACTTCATGAAGTACAAGTTCCTGGGCGACACGGCTCCTGAATTCGCCGAAGGCTACTATAATTTCAAGGAGATGAACCTCTCTGTGCCGGTGGACTTGAACATCACCAGCAAGTGGGCCATCGGCGGCGCCTTCAGCATACAGCGCCGCGCCTACGACAAGCGCTACGCCCGCAACGCCGACAATAATTTCACCACCGAGAAGCAGGTGAACACCATGACCACGCTGACCGGCTCTATCCGCAAGCGCATCAACGAGGTAGCCATGGTGCGGCTGTTCGGTTCCGTGATAGTGGCCAGCTCGAACAATAAGTTCGAGAAGTACATGCCTTACAACTATAACGGCAACAGCTTCGGCCTGGCTTACCAACTGTCATACTGACGCCCTGCGTCCGAAGGAAGGCCCGGGAAACCGGGCCTTTCTTTTTTTATCGCGCCATCCGGGCGCGGCAATTTATATAATTAATGGATAGTGAAAATATCGATAAAGCCCCTGTTTCAGGCCCGTGTATTCGCGGCCTGCATGCTCTGCCTGAGCGCCGCGTGGGCTTCTGCCTCCGGGCCGGGCACTACGGCCGCCAATTTCCTGAAGATACCTGTCGGGGCCAGGGAGTCCGCGCTCGGCGGAGCCTTCACTGCCGTAGGCGGCGTTCCCGGCTCCGTCTTCTACAACCCGGCCGGCCTCGCCCAACTGGACACGCTGGCGCTGGACTATTCCTATAACAATTATTACTCCGGCATCTCCCAGCATTCGGCCGCGGTGGCCAGGCCCGCCGGCGGCGGGGCCTGGGGGCTCGGGCTCAATTATTTACAGGTAGGGGCTTTCGACGCCTATGACGCGCAGGATAACCGCACCGGAGAGGTGTCTGCTTACGGCGCGGCCGTCAGCCTGGGCTATGGCGGCGGCTTCGGGACCGGCCTGCCTTTTCTGCCATCGCTGCGCTACGGCCTGGCCGGTAAATACATTACCGAGAACCTCGACGGCAGCGGGGCCGACGGGGCCGCGCTGGACGCTGGCCTGCTGCTGAGCACCGGTCTGGACGGCCTGGTCCTGGGCGCCGCCGCGGAGAACCTGGCCGCCAGCCAACTGGATTTCTACGGGTCCGGCGCGAGGCCTGCCAGGAAGTTCAAGGCCGGCCTTTCCTACCGGGCCGGCCGCCTGCCGGTAGCCGCCCTGCTGTCCGCGGAGGCGGCTTTCCCGGAGGATGGCCATGGTTATTTTTCCGCCGGCCTGGAGAATACGCTCTACGGCGCCCTCGCGCTCAGGGTGGGCTACACCTCTTTCGGCGACGCGGCCAACGGCGTTACCTTCGGCCTGGGTCTGAACGTGCCGGAGCGTTTCGGGCGCGGGGTGCGCCTGGACTATTCTTTCGGCTCTACCTACGACTTCGGGAATATCCACAAATTCGGGCTTTCATACCGCTTCGACAAGCTGCCCGGAGGCGCGCTTACGGAGGCGCTGGTCACGGAAGAGCTGCCCGCAGACCCCGGCGTTAAATTTTCCTCCGATATAGACGCCCTCTACGGGGCTGACAGTGAAAAGTCCGCCGCCGCCGCGGAGGCCCTGGCCGCCGACTGCAGCCCCCGGGTGCTGGAGCATTTTTCCGCCATGCTGGCCTCGGGCCGCCGGGACTGGAAAGCGGCCTCGCTGCGGGGCCTCGCTCTCTGCTCCTCTGAAAGGGCCCCCTTGCTGCTGGCCGGGGCGCTGCGCGACGAGGACGCGGAGGTGCGCCGGCTGGCCGTGCTGGCCATGAGCGCGCGCGGCGGCGAGGTCTGCAGGCTCGCCCTGGAAGAGGCGCTGAAAACCGAAGAGGCCGAACCTGTGAAGGGTGCTATCCTGGAGGCGCTCTTGAAGCTGCCCCGCTGATCATGAAAACTCTTTTCCTGCTCCTGCCGCTGTTCCTGTCCTTCGCCCCCGGCGCGTACGCCGCGCTGAGCGGCGGCGCCTACAGCGTGCCGTTCGTGGTCTCGCTCTCCGGCGGCGGCCCCGCTTCGGGCGGCGTCTTCTCGCTCTCGGCCGCCAACCTGGGCGGCCCCTCGTTTTCTTCTTCGGCTCCGTCCGGCGGCGCTTTCAGCGTGATCACTGGCGGCGCGCCTGCGCTGCTGCTGGTGACGGCGACCGCTCGCGGGGACCTGGGCGCCGCGCATTGCTACCCGGTGCCCTTCAGGCAGTCGCAAGGGCACACGAAGATAACCTTTACCGGGCTGACGCGCGCGGCCGCGGTGCGCGTTTATACCATCAGCGGCGAGCTGGTGCGCGCCCTGGAGAAGAACGATTCGGGGGAGACTCTGGACTGGGACCTGAAGAACTCCCGCGGCCAGTCCGTGGTCAGCGGGGTTTACATCTACACAGTCAAGAGCGGTTCGCAGAAGAATACAGGCAAACTGATGGTCATCTGGTAGAGCAGGCGGAGACAATTTATGAACAAGACTTCTTTTTATCGTTTTTGGGTCCTGGCCGCTGCGCTAGGGCTGTGCGCCGGCCCGCTGGCCGCCGGAACGCCGCTGAAGATAAACTTCCAGGGCCGCCTGGACGAGAGCGGGCTGCCCGCCGAGGGCTCCAAGAACTTCGTCTTCAAGATCTATGACGCCGTCTCGGGCGGCAACCTGGTCTGGACCAGCCAGACTCAGTCGCTCACCCTGGCCGAAGGCGTTTTCAGCGCCGTGCTTTCGGCCGGCACGCCGGCCGCGCTTTCCACCGCCACCTTCTCGGCGGCGCGCTACGTCGAGATGACCGTGGACGGCGTGCCGCTGTCCCCGCGCCAGGAGATGGTTTCCGCCCCGTACGCCCTGGTGGCGCAGGCCCTGGCCCCGGACGCGGAAATACCCCCTGCCGCTATTGCCGACGGTTCTATCGGCGACAGCAAAGTCCTGCTCACCACCGGGGCCATAGTCTCCGGCAGGTTCACGGACGGCCGTGTCTATATCAGTACCGGCGCTTTCTACGGCGGGTTTAACGGGGCGGATAAACTGGTGCAGTTGGACGGAAGCGGCAACCTGCCCCCGCTTGACGGCTCTGCCCTGACGGGCGTTAATTCTTCCGCTTTCAGCTCTGTGGGCGCGGCCACCGCTACCCTGCGGACCGACCTGAACGCTGTGATAACCTCCACGCAGCCATTGGGAAACTCGGGGAATTGGGACACGGCCTACGGCTGGGGTAACCACGCGGCCGCCGGTTATGCCGCCAGCGCCTCGCTGAACGGGGTAATAGCGTCCACCCAGCCCCTGGTAAACTCTGGGAATTGGGACACGGCCTACGGCTGGGGCGACCACGCGGTCGCCGGTTATGCCGCCAGCGCCTCGCTGAACGGGGTAATAGCATCCACCCAGCCCCTGGTAAACTCGGGGAATTGGGATACGGCCTACGGCTGGGGCGACCACGCGGCCGCCGGTTATGCCGCCAGCGCCTCGTTAAGCGCCGTGATAGCGTCCACGCAACCATTGGTAAACTCGGGGAATTGGGACACGGCCTACGGCTGGGGCAACCACGCGGCCGCCGGCTATGAAACTACGGCTGCGCACCTAGCCAGCCTCGCGTCTTACGCAGAGCTGACTTCGACTCAGGCTTTAAGCGGCTCTAATTCTTTCACCTCAATAAGCGCCACCGTCCCGGGGGTCACCATCTCTTCGGGCCTGGTTGTGGGTGCCGGCCGCACCGGCATAGGCACGGCCGCGCCGAATTCCACCTTGAGCGTGAATGGTTCGGTTTCTTTGCCGGTGAGGGTAGTCGCGGCGGACTATGTCCTGACGGAGGCGGACGTAACCGTCCTGGTGGACGCTTCGCTTGGGGATGTTACCGTGACGCTGCCTCCTGCCGCAGGCGCTGTCGGGCGCGTCTACAAGGTGAAGAGGATAGACTCAGACCCGGGCGCGACCTCTGTTACTTTGGCCGCCTCTGCGGGGGAGACCATCGAAGGCCAGGCCAGCGGGGATATAAGCACTCAATTCCAGTCGGTCATGGTGCAGAGCGTCGGACTGGTAGACTGGGACAATGATACTATCGCTACCCCTACCTGGATTATCCTTGTAAACAACTAGGCGCAGGTTCCACGGGATAGCGCGGGCCTGGGCAGACACCCAGGCCCTTTTATTTATATAATTGATACAATTAGCCTCTCGCTGAGCAGCTGCGGGCGGCGCCTGATTTTATCACTACCTAAGGGGAGTTCCACTAATGTACCTCAAAGCGCTTGAAATTTACGGTTTTAAATCCTTCGCCAACAAGATCAAGATGCCGCTTAAGCCCGGCATCACCTGCATAGTCGGCCCCAACGGCTGCGGCAAGTCCAACGTGGTGGATTCCATCAAGTGGTGCATCGGCGAAATGAGCTGGAAATCGCTGCGCATGCCCTCCATGCTGGACGTCATCTTCGCCGGCACCACCAAGCGCCAGGCGCAGAACATGGGCGAAGTCTCGATGATCTTCGACAACTCCTCGCGCAAACTGAACCTGGACTTCGAGGAAGTCGCCGTCACCCGCAAGATCTTCCGCTCTGAAGAGTCCGAATATTTCATTAACAAGGTGCAGTGCCGCCTCAGGGACATCCGCGAGATGTTCCTCGACACCGGCATCGGCACGGACGGCTACGCCATCATAGACCAGGGCGAGGTGGAGACCGTGCTGAGCTCCTCCGCCGAGCAGCGCCGCGAGCTGTTCGAGGAGGCCGCCGGCGTCTCCAAATTCAAGGCCAAGCGCGAAGAGGCCGCCCGCAAGCTGGAGAAGGTGGAGAACGACCTGAACCGCCTGGCCGACAGCATGGTGCTGCTCGACGAACAGATCAAGAAGCTCGACAAGGAGGCCGCGAAAGCCCGCCTGCAGCAGAAATACAAGGAAGAGCTGACCGGCGCCGAGGTGGCCGTGCTGCTGAAAGACAGCGACGCCTACGCCGCCCGGACCGCCGAGGCCGAGGCCCGCCTGGAGCCCGTGAAGAAAGAGCTCGCCGAGATAGCCGTGGCCATCACCGGCCTGGAAGGCGAGATCGCCGCGCTGAACCTGACGCTGGTGCAGAAAACCGAGGAGCAGCGCGTGCTGAAGGAAGCCATCAGCACGGTCAAGACCGACAAGGTGCAGGCTGAGGGCACCATCGTGCGCGGCGAAGAGTTCGTGGCCGACATCGCCAAGCAGCGCGAGCAGCTGGCCGCGGCCGAGCGGCGCAACGCCGAGAAGTTCGCGGCCACCGAGCCCCGCATCGCCGAGCTGCGCGCCCGCCTGTCCTCAGACGAGGGCGGCCTGCCCGCCCTGCAGGCCGAGTACGACGCCGCCGAGGCTGCGCTGGCCGGCGTGGCCGAGCAGATGCGCGTCACCGACGAGGCTGCAGAAGCCATAAACCGCGAGATGAACGAGGCCTATTCGCGCCACATGGAGATCTCAAACAAGATCGCCGCCACCGGCTCGAGCATCGGCCACTACACCGAGGACAAGGCCGGCCTGGAAAAAGATATTAACGACCTGACGGGCGCCGCGGGCGGCATCGAGGCGCGCATAGAGGAAATGAAGGCGCGCTCCGCCGCGCTGGGCGCCGAGCTGGCCGCCGAAAAAGAGAAAGAGGCCGCGGCCGAAGCGCAGGGCAAAGCCCTGTCCGCCCGGCTGGAAGAGATCTCCGCCCGCCAGGCCAGGCTCCGCGAGGAGAAGGCCTGGAACCAGAGCCGCCTGGAGGCCATCCTGGCGCAGGGCGAGCACGACTCCTACTGGGTGGGTATCAACGGCGTGCTGAACTCCGGCGCCGCCGGCGTGCGCGGCACGCTGCGCCACCTGCTGTCCATCCGCAAGGAGGACCGCCTGGCCGTGGACGAGGCTCTGGGCCGCTTCCTGGATTCCATAGTCTGCGACAACGCCGCCGCCGCCGAAGAGGCCATCAATTACCTCAAGCACCTGGGCAAGGGCCGGTGCCGCTTCCTGATCCTGGACCGGGCCCCGCAGGCCGCGCCGCAGCAGGAGGGCTGGAACGCCCCCGGCGCGCAGCGCGTGCTGGAGAAGATCTCCTGCGACCAGCAGTACCTGCCGCTGGTGAGCGGCCTGCTCTCCGGCGTCTACGCCGCGGGCGGCTCGGTGCACGGGCCCTTCTGGGTTACCGGCGGCGTGGAGGAGATCGCCTCCAACGAGCCCTACTGGGAAGAGGCCGACGACCTGAAGGAACTGCTGAAGAAGTCCGACGAGGAGCACGCAGCGCTTGAGGCCGAAAAGGCCGCGCTGCAGCCGCAGTTCGAAGGCGCGCTGGCCGCCGAGGCCGCCGCCGAGGACCGGGTGCGCACGCTGGACCTGGATTTCCACAAGAACGGCAACGACGTCGCCTCCACCGGGGAAGAGCTGCGCATAAAGCGGGAAAACCTCGCCCTGTCGCAGGCGCAGAAGGAGAAGGCCGAGGCGAATATCCGCCAGGCCGAGGCCGAATTCGCCGCGCTGCAGGAACAGAAAGCCGCGGCCGGCGCCGTCACCGAGGCCAAGCGGGCCGAGCAGGCCGCGCTGGGCGAGAAGAAGGACGCCCTCCACGCCGAGCACGGCCAGAAGAAGGAAGACCTGGGCGGCCGCAGGGCCAGCCTGGACAATTACCGGCAGAACCTCGAGGCGCTGAAGGGCGAGCTGGCCCGCGCCGAGGGAGACCTGGCCGCGCTGACCGAAGAAAAATCCCACTTCGAAGGCACCCGCGCCGAGCAGAACGCGCGCGACGAGCGCTACAAGGGCGAGATCGCGGCCGCGCGGGCCCGCCTGGCCGAGCTGATGCACGACCTGGCCGAGAAAGAGATCATCGACCGCTCCATGGAGGACGAACTGAACGAGCTGCGCGGCACGGCGGCCCGCCTCACCCAGAACCTCAAGGACAGCCAGGACCTGGCCAAGGAGAGCGAAAGCGCCAGCTACCGCATCCAGACCGAACTGGCCACCATCGCCGCCCACGCCGAGGATGTCGCCAAGCGCATGGCAGAGGAATTCGGCGTCACCGCGGCCGAGGCGCGGGAGCGCTTCGCCGGCGTGCAGGCCGACGCCGAGCGCGTGGCCTTCCTGAAGCGCCGCATCGCGGAGATGGGCAACGTCAACATGACCGCCCCCGAGGAATACGAGACCCTGACCGCCCGCTTCAACTTCATGAACTCGCAGGTGGAGGACCTCAACAAGGCCAAGGCGGACCTGCGCTCGGCCATCAACAAGATTAACGACACCACGCGCGAGAACTTCAAGATCACCTTCGACAAGGTGCGCGGCTACTTCAAGGAGATCTACTCGCTGCTCTTCAACGGCGGCGAGGCCGACCTGGTCCTGACCATGCCGGAGAACCTGCTGGAGACGGGCGTGGAGATCCTGGCCCACCCGCCGGGCAAGAAGCTAGTCAGCATCTCGCAGCTTTCCGGCGGCGAGAAGGCCCTGACCGCGCTGGCGCTGCTGTTCAGCTTCTTCCGCGTGAACCCCTCGCCCTTCTGCGTGATGGACGAGGCCGACGCCCCGCTGGACGAAGCCAACGTGGAGCGCTTCGTGCGCCTGATCCGCGAGTTCTCCTCCACTACGCAGTTCATCGTGATCACGCACAACAAGCGCACGATGGAGGCGGCCGACACCCTGTATGGCGTGACGATGGAAGAGCTCGGCGTCTCCAAGCTGGTGGCCGTGGACCTCAAGCGCGCCTCCAACCTGGTGGACAACAAGGACCAGGGGGCCATTAACTAAAGTGAGATACGGCGTTTTTTCCGACGTGCACGGCAATTACGAGGCCCTCAAGGCCGTGCTCGATTTTTACCGGAAGAACGGCGTGGAGAATTTCGTCTGCTGCGGCGACATAGTGGGCTACGGCCCGCAGCCCAGCGAGTGCGTGGAGGCCCTGCGCGGCATGAAGGGCCTGACCGCGGTGCTGGGCAACCACGACGCGGCCGTGGTGGGCAGGATGGACGTGAAGTGGTTCAACACTAACGCTGCCTGGGCCATAGAGTTCGCCCGCAAGAACCTGACCGGCGAGGCGCTGGACTTCATAGCCCGCCTGCCGGAGCGGGCCGAGACCGCGGAGTTCACCGTGGTGCACGGTTCGCCGCGCAAGCCGCTGACCGAATACCTGCTCAATGAGTCCCAATTCGCCGACAACGCCAAGGGCTGGACCGTTTCGCCGTGCTTCATCGGCCACAGCCACATGCCCATGTTCTTTCGCAACAAGGAAGGCATCCCGGCGGTGAATTTCATGCTGTCCATGGACCGGGTGGCCATTCCGGAGGGGCCGGTGATGTTCAATCCCGGCTCGGTAGGCCAGCCCCGCGACGGTGACCCCCGGGCCTCCTGCGCCATCTACGACCCGGCCCGCAAGCTGTTCGACCATTTTAAGGTTTTTTACGACGTGGGCGCCACCCAGCAGCGCATGGCCGACCTCAAGATGCCCGGCATGCTGGCCGAACGCCTCAGCTACGGATTCTGACTATGCCAACCACCATCCTGATAGTAGACGACGACGCCAACTTCATAGAGACGCTGCGCGACGGCCTCAAGCTCAAGCGCGTGGAGGCCGAGATCACGGTGGCCAAGAGCGCCCGCGAGGCGCTGGACGCGCTGTCCGGGGAAGTGCCTTCCGCCATCATCCTGGACATCCAGCTGCCGGACATGCACGGAGTTGAGTTCCTGCGGGTGCTGCGCGAGTCGGCGCGCCTCAAGAAGGTGCCCGTGATCTTCATCTCGGCCAAGTACACCGAGCCGGCGGACCGCTCCGAGGCCATGCTGGCCGGCGCCGGCGCCTTCTTTTCCAAGCCGGTGGACATAGATGAGCTCTGGAAGGAGCTGCTCTATCTCCTTGACAAGAAAAAGTAAGTCTTATACCATTGAGTATCTCTGCCGCTTTTCGGTATTTTAATCAGCAAGCGAGGCAAAACATGTCAAACGAAATACAGCTCACGGACGCGAATTTCGAGGCGGAAGTCGTCAAGAGCGACAAACCCGTCCTGGTGGATTTCTGGGCTCCCTGGTGCGGCCCCTGCCGGATGATCGGCCCGGTGATAGAGCAGCTCGCCGCCGAGTACGCCGGCAAGGTCAAGGTCTGCAAGCTCAATACCGACGAGGCCCAGGACACCGCCGGCAAGTACCAGATCTCTGCGATACCCACCATCCTGCTCTTCAAAGACGGCCAGGTCAAGCACCAGCTGGTGGGCCTGCAGCCCAAGGAAGAACTTAAGAAGTATCTCGACGAACTGCTCGGCTGACCCGACTGCCCGCCGCGCCCAAGCGCGGCGGGCTGTTTTTCTCCCCTTTGCTCCCCAAAAAATGGCTTCCCGCGTTTTTATAATAGACGCTCACGCGTTCCTGCACAGGAGTTACCACGCCCTGCCCAAGTTCTCCACCTCCAAGGGGGAGGAAGTGGGCGCGCTGTTCGGCTTCACGCGCCTGCTGCTGAAGATCCTGCGTGAGAAGCGTCCCGAGTACGTGGCCGTCTGCTTCGACTCTAAGGGCGGCAGTTTCAGGGACGACCTGTACGGAGAGTATAAAGCCAACCGCAAGGAGACGGAGCCCGGCCTGCTGGGTCAGCTCAATACCGCGCGCGACCTGGTGGCGGCGCTGGGGCTTAAGGGAATCTATCTTAAAGGCTACGAGGCCGACGATTTGATAGCCACGCTGGCCCGCCGCGCCGCGGCGGCCGGCCTGGAAGCCGTGATAGTTTCCGGCGACAAGGACGCGGCGCAGCTGGTGGACGACAAAGTGAAGATGTGGGACGGGACCAGCACGGACTTTTCCGGCCCCGAGGCGGTGGAGAGAAAGTACGGCCTGCCGCCGGCCCTGCTGCCGGAATATTTCGCGCTCACCGGGGACTCTTCCGACAACGTGCCCGGCGTGGCCGGCGTGGGCCCCAAGAGCGCCGTGAAACTGGTGCAAACCTACGGCGTGCTGGAGAAGATCCTGGCCGCCGCCATGGATCCTTCGCTGACGGCGGCCGACAAGGCGCTGGCCAAGGTGGCCAAGGACATGGAGAACGCCCGCCTCTCGCGCCGCCTGGTCACCCTGGAAGGCGACGCCCCGATAGAAGGCGGATTGGAGATTTTAAAACCCGCTGTGCCCGGCGGCACCGGGCTGGAGGAGATGGCCAGGCGCCTGGAGTTCAAGGAACTGCTGGCGCTGGCCGGCGCGGCTCCCGCAGAGCGTAAACCCGTGGCCCTGCCGCCGGTGCGGACGCCGGAGGAAGTGCTGCCTGGCGCCACGGGTAATGTCTCTTTCGCGGCCCTCGGCGACGCCCTGGCCATAGGGGGGGAGGAAGCCGTCTGCCTTCTCCGGCCCGGCTTTTTCAGCCCCGGTCAGGCCGCAACTGCCGCGAGACTGTTGGCCGACGAAGGCATTTCTAAAGTCACCTTCGGGCTGAAGCAGGTGCTGCGCCTGCTGGACCTGCCCGCCGGCTTCCTGCCGCAGAACTATTTCGACGCCGAGGCCGCCGCCGAGCTGCTGGCGGCCGGCCGGACCACCCCGCTGCCGCAGACGGTTTTTGAGCGCCTTGCGCTGCCCCTGCAGCTGCCGGGCTCCGACGAGGAGGCCGCGCTGTGCTGCGCGGCGCTGCCCGAGCTGGCCGCGCTGCTGAAGGCGGAGCTGGATAAGGCCGGCATGGCCAAAGTCTTTAACGAGCTGGAGCTGCCGCTGCTGCCGGCCGTTTACGCCATGGAGCGCACCGGCGCCGCCGCCGACACCGCCCTGCTGGGCGAGCTGTCCTCGCGGTTCGAGCGGCAGCTGGCCGGGCTGCAGGCCGAGTCCGAGAGGCTCACGGGTGCGCAGGTAAATCTGAATTCCCCCAAGCAGGTGGGCTTCCTGCTTTACGAGAAACTTAACCTGGGCCTGGGCGAGGCGCAGAAGAAGCAGTTCAAGAACAAGGACGGCGGCTACTCCACCGGCGAGGAAGCGCTGCAGTACCTGAAGGCGGCGCACCCGGTGGTGCCGCTCCTGCTGGAATACCGCGAGATCTCCAAGCTGAAATCCTCCTTCGTAGATAATCTGCTGGCTGCGGCCGGCCCCGACGGCCGCCTGCATACCACCTTCGACCAGCTGGGCACGGCCACGGGCCGCTTCTCCAGTTCCAAGCCCAACCTGCAGAACATCCCGGTGCGCTCGGAGGCCGGGCTGCTGGTGCGCAAGTGCTTTGTCGCGCGGGAGGGCTTTACGCTGCTCTCGGCGGACTACTCCCAGATAGACCTGCGGGTCCTCGCGCACCTCAGCGGCGACCGCAACCTGACTGACGCTTTCAGGAGCGGAGAGGACATCCACCAGCGCACGGCGTCGGAGATCTTCCACTGCGCCCCGCAGCTGGTCACGCCCGAGATGCGCCGCGCGGCCAAGGCCATCAACTTCGGCATCGTCTACGGCAAGACGGCCCAGGGCCTGTCGCAGGACCTGGGCATCAGCCGCGCCGAGGCCGCCAGCTACATCAAGCATTATTTCGAGGCCTGCCCCGGCGTGAAGGACTGGAGCGAGCGCACGGTGGCCGAGGCCAAGCGCACCGGGCAGGTGGCTACCTTCACCGGGCGCCGCCGCCTGCTGCCGGAGCTGACGGCCTCCAACCCGCACCTGCGCGGCTTCGCCGAGCGCGCGGCCATCAACACGCCGGTGCAGGGCGGCTCGGCCGAGATCATCAAGAAGGCGATGATAGAGCTGTTCCGGAAGTTCCTCGGCTCGGCCGACGTCTTCATGCTGCTGCAGGTGCACGACGAACTGGTGTTCGAGGTGCGCGCCGGCCACCTGAAGCAGGCGGCCGCGCAGATCAAGAAGGCCATGGAAACCGCCTACGAGTTGGCCGTGCCTCTTGTCGCCGATTTCAAGACCGGGCCCAATTGGCGGGACATGGAAAAGTATGCGCCTTAGCGCGGCGCCGCTGAGGGAACTGCCGCCGGTCACGCGGTGGCTGGCGGGAGCTATCTTCGCGGGCTGGCTGGTAAAGATCTTTTTTGGCTACCGGGCCAGTTTCTACCTGGGCCTGGTCCCGTTCAACCTGACGGAGCGCTTCTGGCTCTGGCAGCCCCTCACCTACCAGTTCCTGCATGCGGACTTCTTCCATTTCCTGTTCAACGGCTTCATGCTGTGGATGCTGGGGCGCATCCTGGAGCCCCACATGGGGCCGCGCAAGTTCCTGGCTTATTTCCTCGGCTGCGGCGCCGCTGCGGCCCTGCTGACCGCTGCCTGGCAGCCAGGCTCGCTGACGCCGGTCATCGGGGCTTCGGGCGCGGTCTACGGCCTGCTGGGGGCTTTCGCCTATCTCTACCCGGAGGCGCAGGTCTACTTTTATTTCCTGTTCCCGATGAGCGCCCGCACCATGGCTATATTGCTGGGCGCGCTGGAATTCTTCATGACCCTCTCCCGCGACGGCTCCCGCATCTCCAACATCACCCACCTGGGCGGGCTGGCGGCCGGCCTGCTGTGGCTGTGGGGCGAGCGCCGCTGGCGGCAGCGCCCGGTAAGGCAAGAGCCTGACCCGGCGGCGCTGGAGCAGCTGGAGATAGACCGCCTGCTGGAGAAGATCTCGCGCCAGGGCCAGGCCTCGCTGTCTCAGGGCGAGCTGCGGCGCCTGGACGAGTACGCGAAGCGCAAGGGGGGGCGGGCGTGAAAAAATTCAAGCTGCCGGCCGGCAGGGCCGTGATAGGGCTGACGGGGCCCATCGCCTCGGGCAAAAGCCTGGCGCTGGACCTCTTTATTAAGGAAGGTGCGCTGGGCATTTCGGCCGACGCGGTGTCGGCTTCCTTATTGACAGACCCCGCTTGTTATAATAGAATTCTTAAGAAGTTCAGCCCTGGTAAAATCCTCACAAACGGAAAACTGGACAAAAAGAAGCTGGCGGCCGAGATCTTCGGCTCACCGGCGAAGCGAAAATGGCTTGAAGCCCTGCTGCACCCGCGGATCCTGAGAAGAATTCACTCCCTAATAACCGGCTCCACAAAAAAAATAGCGGTTGTCGAGACGCCCCTGCTCTTCGAAGCGGGACTCGCGGAGTGTTTTACGTTCACGGTCTGCCTTGCGGCCCCGGCTAAAGTGCTGGAGGCCAGGGCCCTGGAGAGGGGCTGGAGCAGGGCGCAGTACCGCGGGCGGGTAAAGGCGCAGCTGACGGCGGAAGAAAAATACCGCCTGGCCGACATCGTCCTGGAGAATACGGGTTCCCGGCGCGAGCTGGCGAAAAGAATAAGCTTTATCTGCCGTTTCCTGAAGGAGACGGCCCAAGGAAAAAGGAAATAATGAACGACTCACAGCAGGAAGAAAAAAAATTTCACCGGAGCCAGAACGGGGCTCCCAACGGCGGCCAGCGCCAGAACAACGGCGGCGACCAGCGCCGCGACGAGAGGGGAAACCAGAGAATGAACGATAACAGGCAGCAGAACCAGGGCCAGGGCCAACAGGGCCAGCAGGGACAGAACCCCAACCCCAACCTGCCCAAGCTCGACATAGCCGGCATGACCAAGATGACCGTGGCCGAGCTGGTAAAGATCGCCGAACAGTTCAACATGGAAGGCGTGGCCTCCCTGCGCAAGCAGGAGCTCATCGGCAAGATCATGGAAGCCCAGGCCAAGGCCAACGGAGTGGCCCAGGGCGAGGGCGTCCTCGAGGTGCTGCCGGACGGCTTCGGCTTCCTGCGCTCGCAGGAATACAACTACCTGTCCAGCCACGAAGATATTTACGTCTCCCCGTCGCAGATCAAGAAGCTCGGCCTGCGCAAGGGCGACGCCGTCAACGGCCTGATCCGCCCGCCCAAGGACGGCGAGCGCTTCTTTGCGCTGCTGCAGGTGAAGACTGTCAACGGCGTGGAGATAGAGAAAATAGCCCACCGCCCGCTGTTCGAGAACCTGACCCCGCTGCACCCCAACAAGCGCTTCCTGACCGAGACCGCCAAGGGAGAGATGACCGGCCGCGTGATCGACCTCATCGTGCCCGTCGGCAAGGGCCAGCGCCAGCTCATCGTGGCCGCGCCCAAAACCGGCAAGACCATGATCCTGCAGCGCATCGCCAATTCCCTGGCCACCAACCACCCCGAGATCGAGCTCATCGTGCTGCTCATCGACGAGCGCCCCGAGGAAGTCACCGACATGAAGCGCTCCGTGAAGGGCGAAGTGCTGGCCTCCACCTTCGACGAGCCGGCCGACCGCCACGTGCAGGTGGCCGAGATCGTGCTGGAGAAGGCAAAGCGCATCACCGAGATGGGCAAGGACGTCGTCGTGCTGCTCGACTCTATCACCCGCCTCGCGCGCGCCTACAACACCGTGGCTCCGTCTTCGGGCCGCGTGCTGTCCGGCGGTCTGGAATCCACTTCCCTGCAGCGCCCCAAGCGTTTCTTCGGCGCCGCCCGCAACATCGAGGAAGGCGGCTCCCTGACCATCATCGCCACCGCCCTCGTAGAGACCGGCAGCCGCATGGACGACGTGATCTTCGAGGAATTCAAGGGCACCGGCAACTCGGAAATTTACCTAGACCGCAAGCTGGCCGACCGCCGCATCTTCCCCGCCATCGACATCAACCGCACCTCGACCCGCAAGGAAGAGCTGCTGATGACCGACGACGAACTGAATAAGGTGTGGATCCTGCGCAAGGTGCTGGCGCCGCTGTCCCCGGTGGACTCCATGGAGCTGCTGCTCTCCAAGCTGAACTCCACCAAGTCCAACAAGGACTTCCTGAAGTCCATGGAGATGGGCGGGCGCTGATGACGGCTGGGCGCTGGAAGATAGCCGCCGCGACGGGGGTGCTGCTGGCAACGGCGGCGCTCTCCTCGGCCGTGCTGCCTCCCATCTCGCCCTTCTACTACGCGCGCTTCTCCGTGCTGGTCCCGCCCGGGCCCGTGGAACCCCCGCCCGAGGCCTTTCGCCTGATCCCACGCCTCATCCACGCGCCGCACAAGGTGGTGAAGGGCGACAACGTGCGCAAGCTGGCCGCCGACTACGGCACCGACGTGCGCTCGCTGCAGAGCACCAACGGCAACGAGTTCATCTTTATGAGCCGCGGCGGCAAGATCCGCGTGCACAACGGCAAGGGCCTGCTCTACGAAGTGACCGCCAACGGCGAGACCCTCGCCGGCATCGCCTCCCGCTACTGCTCCAAGGGCCGCGACCTGAAGGACTTCAAGTCGGAGATAGTGGCCGAGAACGGCCTGCCGCCCTCGGCGCTGCTGACCAACCATAAATTCGCCAAGGGCGACCGGGTCTACCTGCCGGCCGTCTATCTGAACCTGGACGCCTACCAGATGCCGCTGCGCAGTTTCGGGCGCATCAGTTCCAGCTTCGGCCGGCGCTATCACCCCATCCTCAAGCGCCGGGTCTTCCACAACGGCACCGATATCCCGATGCCGCTGGGGACGCCCGTTTATCCGTCCCGCTCCGGCATAGTGACTTTCTCCGGCTGGAAGGGGGGCTACGGCAACGTGGTGGAGGTCAGGCACAAGGACGGCTCCAGGTGCCGTTACGGCCACCTTTCCGAGACCAAAGTGGCCGTGGGCGAGGAGGTCCAGAAGTCCAGGACCCTGCTGGGCAAGGTAGGGTCTACGGGCCTTTCTACGGGGCCCCACCTGCATTTCGAGATCCTGACCCCTTCCGGCAAGTCGATCAACCCGATGTCGAAAATAGGCCGGAAATAGCGGCCCGGCCCTTTGGGGCCAGGAATTATGCTATAATTTACTTTCGCACCACTAATTTAGAGGACAAGACTATGAAAAACGACATACACCCCAAGTACACTCTCTGCGAAGTCACCTGCGTCTGCGGGAACGCCTTCCAGACCCGCTCCGTGAAGCCCGCCATAAAAGTCGAGATGTGCTCGGCCTGCCACCCTTTCTACACCGGCAAGCAGAAGATGCTCGACACCGCCGGCCGCGTGGAGCGCTTCAACAAGAAGTTCGCCGCCACCGAGGGCAAGATGGTGGAGCGCAAGGTAAAGGCCACGGCCGTGAAGTCCGTGACCCCGCGCCACACCGCCAAGCGCAAGCTGACCTCCGCCGCCGCCGTCGCCAAGAAAGACGACAAGGCCCCGAAGGCCGCCGCCCCCAAGGCTGCGCCGAAAGCCGAGACGAAGTAGCGCCGCTCGAAGAACGGGCGTTCCGTAACCGGGACGCCCGTTTTTTCATGTCTGGGTACCGCAGCGTAGCCGCCTATGCTTGAGAAAGAGCTGGACTCCATAAAACGGGAATTCGCCGAGATAGAGGCGCGGCTCGCCTCCGGCGGGCTCCGGCCCGAAGAGATAGAAAAATTTTCCCGCCGCCACTCGGCCTGCAAGCAGATCCTCGACACCTCCGCGGCCCTCGAAAAAGCCTTAAAAGAGACTGAAGATACCCGCCAGATGGGCTCCAACACGGACCCGGAAATAGCGGAACTGGCCGCGGCCGAACTGCCCGCCCTGGAGAAGAACGCCGCAGACCTGGCCAAGAAACTCGAGCTGCTGATCATCCCTCCGGACCCAAGCGATTCAAAGAACATCTTCCTCGAGATCCGCGCCGGCGTGGGCGGCGACGAGAGCGCCCTGTTCGCGGGGGACCTGCTGCGCATGTACACCCGCTTCGCGCAGGCCATGGGCTGGCGCGCCGAGCTGCGCGACCTGGCCACCACCGGGCTGAAAGGCGTAAAAAGCGCCGTCCTGTTCATCTCGGGCCAGGACGTTTACGCCTGGATGAAGTACGAGGGCGGCGTGCACCGCGTGCAGCGCGTGCCGCAGACCGAGGCCTCGGGCCGCGTGCACACCTCCACCGTCACCGTGGCCATCATGAAGGAAGTCGACGAGGTGGAGATCAAGATCAACCCCGTAGACCTGAAGATGGATACCTACCGCTCCAGCGGCGCGGGCGGCCAGAACGTCAACAAGGTGGAAACCGCGGTGCGCATCACGCACCTGCCCACCGGCATCGTCACGGCCTGTCAGGAAGAGCGCTCGCAGGGCAAGAACCGCGCCAAGGCCATGGCCATGCTGGCGGCCAAACTGGCCCAGATCAGCGAGGAGACGCAGGCCCGCGAGAACGCCGGCGCGCGCAAGAGCCAGGTGGGAACCGGCGACCGCTCCGAGAAGATCCGCACCTACAATTTTCCGCAGAACCGCGTGACCGACCACCGCGTGCAGATGTCCTGGCACAACATGCCCGAGATCATGGAAGGCAATATCCGGACGATCCTGGAAGAAGTGAAACTCAACATGGGGAAAGAAAGGAAAAATGACGGCGGGGAAACTGCTGACTGACTCAGAGGCGCGCCTTAGCGAAGCCGGGGTGGAAGAGCCGGGGCTGAACGCCCAGTGGCTGCTGGCCGACGCCATGGGCGTGGAGCGCCTGAGGCTGCTGGCCGAGCCGGACCTGCCGGTGCCGCCCGCCGCTCTGAAAAAATTCAAGGCCGGCCTGCTGCGCAAGGAGCAGGGGCTGCCGCTGGCCTATATCCTGGGCTGGCAGGACTTCCGCGGCCTGCGCATCGGCGTGGACGAGCGGGTGCTGGTGCCGCGCCCCGAGACCGAAGAGCTGGCGGGCCACGCCGCCGATTTCCTGGCCGGCAGGAAGGGCGAACTTTCCGCGCTGGATTACGGCGCGGGTTCCGGGGCCATAGGCCTCTGGCTGGCGCACCGCTTTCAGGGCCTGCGCGTGACCGCGGCGGAAATTTCCGCCCGCGCCCTGGCCTGCGCCCGGGAGAACGCCGGAGAGCTGGGCCTGGCGTCCCGCATGAAATTCGTCAAGGCCGCCACGCTCGGGCCGCTGCGCGGCCCTTTCGATGTGATAGTTTCCAACCCGCCCTATATCCCCACCCGCGTGATCCC
This sequence comes from Elusimicrobiales bacterium, assembly GCA_028688015.1. Classification (GTDB taxonomy): domain Bacteria; phylum Elusimicrobiota; class Elusimicrobia; order Elusimicrobiales; family UBA9959; genus UBA9959. The sequence continues at coordinate 121,994 of JAQTZB010000006.1, forward strand.
GGGCCTGGCGCCCGAGGTGCTCAGCGAGCCCAAGGTGGCGCTGGACGGCGGCAGCGACGGGCTGGATATCGCCCGCATGCTGACGCGGCTGGCGCCCGCGCGGCTGAAGCGGGGCGGCGCGCTGATCCTGGAGCTGGGCGGCGGGCAGCCGAAGACGCTGCTGGCCGGGCTGCCGGACAAACTCTGGAAGGAAAAGAAAATGTTCAGGGACATCTGCGGGATAGAACGGTTCCTGTTCGCGAGGAAAAACTAATGGATAATTTCGTGATCCGCGGCGGCAGGCCGCTGAACGGCCAGGCGACGATCAGCGGCTCCAAGAACGCGGCCCTGCCCATCCTGGCGGCCACGCTGCTGACGCGCGAGAAATCCGAGATCAAGAACGTGCCGGAGCTGATGGACATAAAGTCCACCTTCGAGCTGCTCAACTACCTGGGCAAGAACTGCTTCTACGGCTACGGCAACTTCGTCGTGGAGGAGCGCGCGGGCCTGAAGCAGCACGCCCCGTACGACCTGGTGCGCAAGATGCGCGCCTCGGTGCTGGTGGCCGGCCCGCTGCTGGCCCGGTTCAAGAAGGTCCGCTTTTCGCTGCCAGGCGGCTGCTCCATCGGTATGCGCCCCATAGACATCCACCTGGAAGGCTTTAAAAAGCTCGGCGCCGTGGTCTCTTACGAGAAGGGCGACGTGATCCTGTCCGCCAGGAAGCTTAAGGCCGGCAGGGTGAAGTTCCGCTTCCCGAGCGTTGGGGCCACCGAGAACCTGATGATGTGCGCCGCGCTGATCGAGGGCACCACCGTCCTGGAGAACTGCGCGCGGGAGCCGGAGATAGAGGATCTGGCCGCGGCGCTGGTCAAGATGGGCGCTAAAGTCGAGGGGGCGGGCTCTCCCACCATAAAGGTGACCGGCGCCGCCAAGCTCAAGGGCCTGAAGCATACCGTGATGCCCGACCGCATAGAGACCGGCACCTTCATGCTGCTGTGCGCGGCCGCCGGCGGCCGCGTGCGCCTGCTCAACACCGCGCCCAAGACGCTGACCGCCCTGATAAAGGCCATGCAGAAGGCCGGCGTGAAGATAAACTGCTTCAAGGATTCCATGGAGGTCGTAGCCCCGCACGGCCGCCCCAAACCGGTCAGCGTGGACACCAAGCCGCACCCGGGCTTCCCTACGGATCTGCAGGCCCCGTGGATGGTTTTCATGGCCCGGGCCAACGGCACCAGCGAGGTGCACGAACATATTTTCGAGAACCGCTTCATGCACGCGCCGGAGCTGGTGCGCATGGGCGCCGACATCACCGTGCTCGACCGCAAGGCCGTGGTGCGCGGTGTGCCCCAACTGCTGGGCGCGCCGGTGATGTGCTCCGACATCCGCGCCGGCGCCGCCATGGTGGTGGCCGCCGCCGCGGCGAAAGGCAAGACGCTGATCCGCCGCATTTACCACATAGACCGCGGCTATGAGAAGCTGGAACACAAGCTCAAGGACTTGGGCGTGGACGCTTCCAGGGTAAAAGCGTAGCGCCGGAGGGGCAGGGGGAGGGAGACCGCAAGCCCGATGACTTTCGAAGAAGCTAAGAAGATACTCATCTCGCGGCAGGATTTCGTCAAGAAGGACGGGTTCGGCCGCGTCTACGCCTGCCTGGACAGACTCGGCAACCCGCAGCAGCGGCTGAAGACGGTGCACGTCACCGGTACCAACGGCAAGGGCTCCGCCTGCGCCCTGCTGGAGGCCGCCGCGCGCGCGGCCGGCCTGAAGACCGGGCTGTTCATCTCGCCCCACCTGGTCAGCATGACCGAGCGCATCAGGGTCTCCGGAGTCAATATAACAGAGGCGGACTTCGCCGCGCTCTTCTCCGAGGTCTATGCCGCCGGCCCCGACCTCAGCTTCTTCGAGCTGCTCACCTGCATGGCCTTCGTGCATTTCGACCGCGTGAAGACGGACCTGGCCGTGATAGAGGTGGGCATAGGCGGCCGCTTCGACACCACCAACGTGCTGGCGAAGCCGGAACTGAGCCTGATAACCTCCATAGCTTTCGACCATAAGAAATACCTGGGCCACACCCTGGGCGAGATCGCGGCGCAGAAGGCCGGCATCATCAAGCCCGGCGGCATCTGCGTGGCGCCTATCCTGCCGCCGGAGGCCCGGGTTGAGATCTCGCGGGAGGCGGCGGAGCGGGGCGCACAGTGCCATTTCTTCGCGCCGAGCTTCGAGATAGCGGACCGGGACTGGGAGAAGAGCCGCCTGCTGCTGCGGCACAAGAAGACCGGAGAGCTTTACCCCTTCGGCATCATGGGCGAGCGGCAAGTCTCCAACGCCACGGTGGTCTGGGAGGCCTTGGAGCTCCTGCGAGGCCTGGGCTGGCCCATCAGCCGCGCGCACGCCGCCGCGGGCTTCGCTTCGGTTAGCTGGCCGGCCCGCTTCCAGGCGCTGCGGGCCGGGGCCGCCTTCGGGGGCGCGCTGTTCGTGGTGGACGGGGCCCATAACGAGGAAGCCGCGCGCGCCTTCGCCGCCACCTGGACGCAGTCGCCTTTCGCCGCTAAAAAGCCCGCTTTCGTGATGGGCATGCTGCAGGATAAGGAGCGCCGCGGCATCCTGGAGCTGCTGGCGCCGCTGGCGGATAAATTCGTTTTTACGCAGCCGGATTCCTCGCGCGCCGCGGACCCGTGCGCGCTGGCCGACGAACTGACGGCCCTGCGGCCAGGCGCCGAGGCCGAGGTGCAGGAAGACATAAGGGCGGCGCTGAAGGCGGCGTCCGCCGCGGGCACGGCCGCCGTAGTGGGCTCGTTCTACCTGGCGGGCTCGGCGCTGGAAATACTAGGGGAGAAATAGGAGAAGATATGCTGGGCATAGGCATAGACATTGGCGGCACCAACACCAAGCTGGTGGTGGTCAACCGGGCCGGCAAGGCGCTGGCGCACGAGAGATTTAAAACGGAAGCCTGCGAGGGCCCCGCCTCCTTCCTGAAGCGGCTGGGCGCCGCGGTAGGGGAGCTGCGGCGCGATTACGGCCGGCAGCTGGTCTCCATCGGCATGGGCGCGGCGGGAGACGTGGACCCGGAGCGCGGCGTGCTGCGCTTCGCCCCCAACCTGGGCTGGCGCAACGTGAAGCTGGCCGGGCCGCTGGAGAAACTCACCGGCCTGCCCTGCGCCATGGAGAACGACGCCAACATGGCCGCGTGGGGCGCCTACGAGATAGAGCTTGGCCGCAAATACGAGGACGTGCTCGCGCTGACCCTCGGCACCGGCATCGGCTCCGGCATGATCCTCGGCGGCAAGCTTTACCACGGCGCCAGCGGCACCGCCGGCGAGGCCGGGCACATGAAGATCGTGCCTGCAGGCCGCCTGTGCGGCTGCGGCGGCAAGGGCTGTTTGGAGGCCTACTGCGGCAGCCACGCCATCATGGCGCGCGCCGGCGAATTGATAAAGAACGAGGCCGCCTTCGTTAAAAAATATGCGGCCCCGGACCGGCAGCGCTTCAACACCATCTGCCTGACCAACGCCGCCGAGGCCGGCCACGCCGCGGCCCGCCGGGTCTGGGCCGAGACGGGCCAGTACCTTGGCGCCGGCATCGCCGCGCTGATCCTGGTGCTGAACCCCGGCTGCGTAGTGCTGACCGGGGGCGTCTCCAGGGCTCGCAAATGGTTCCTCCCCTCGCTGCGCAAGGCGCTGTGCGGCCAGCAGATAAGGACGCCCTTCGAGCGGGTTAAGATAAAGATCTCCGGCGACGCCGACCTGGGTTCCAACGGCGCGGCGTTGTTCGGGCTGGAGCGGGCGCTCAAGTAAAGGAAACCTTTGAACAAACTGCTCGCCGCCGTCCTGCTCGCCGCGGCCGCCGTTAACTCGGCGGCCTACGAGCTGCCGTCCTCCACCGGCACTCACCGCGTGCGCTTCGAGGCGGACGCCGCCGGCTTCAACGAGTACACCCGCGAGATAGACCTGGAGGGAAACGTCCGCCTGGAAGAGCTCTCGCCCGAAGGCAAGCAGCTCAAGCTGGTGCGGGCCCGCCGCCTGGCGGTGAGCATGTCCAGCCGCACGGTGACGGCGCCGGAAGATTTTGTGATGGACGACGACACCGGCACCGTCTACGGCCGCAGCGGCTTCTACGACTACGGCAACAGCGCGGGCGTCATCAACGACGGCCGCTTCCTGATAAAGAATTTCGTCTTCCGCGGCCGCTCGGTCAGCTTCGACCGGGACGGCTACACCTACAAGCGGGCCAGCCTGACCAGTTGCGACGAGGACCCGCCCCATTACCGGCTGCGCGCCTCGCGCATCTACCTCTACCCGGACCGCTACTTCCTGGCCTACAACACCGTGTTCTTCCTGGGCAAGATCCCGGTCTTCTACTTCCCTGTCGTCTATAAGCCCATGGGCCGCGGCACGCCCTTCGTCAGCAGCTTCTTCCCCGGCTACGACGAGCGCAACGGCTTCTTCATCAAGTCCAACTACCTCTACCGCGTCAACCCCAACATCCGGGTCAAGGCCTACCTGGACTATTTCGCCCGGCGCGGCGTGGGCATGGGCGGAGAGTTCGATTACCGCCAGCCGGAGAAGAACATCTCCAACATCTCGGCCTACCGCATCCGCGAGTATGGCCGCGAGACCGACCGCTGGGGCCTCAACGGCGGTTACTGGCACTCTTTCAACAAGTTCAACGAGTCCGACCCGGCGCAGTACTACAGCCAGGCCTTCTTCCGGCTGATCTCGGACCCGTCGTTCAACAATGATTTCTTCCGCACCAACCCGTTCGCGGTCAGTCCGGACAAGCAGGCCAGCGTGGCCTTCACGCGCAAGACCAACTACACGGTCACGCGCGTGAGCGCCTACGGCCGCGACGAGCGCGACCCGGCGGACCCGGAAAAGTTCAAGAAGGCCTACGAGTCGGCCCCGCGCCTGGATTTCAATACGGTGCCGTTCAAGGTGCTGAAGCTGCCCGTGCTCAATTCCTTCACCGGTTACTTCGAAAACGCCAAGGACGTCGGCGTGCCTTATTACCAGACGAAGGGGCGCGGCGCCTGGACCGTCTCCAAAACGCTGCCGCTCAGCCGCCGGGTGACGGCGTCCCCCTCGGTCTTTTACGACCAGGCGGTGTTCCTTTCCACCGCGCCTGCGACAGAGAACGCCTGGGTGGGCCGCTACGGCGGCGCGCTGAACCTGCGCTACGACCGGATGTGGGGTTCGCTGGACCTGCGCTACTCCTACGCGCGCCGGCTGCGCCCCAACAAGCTCTCCGACGACCTTTCCGCCGCCGACAAGGGCCAGGAGGCCGACTCCGTGGCCGCCGACCTGTTCCTCATGCCGCGCCGCAACGCCTATTTCCGGGCGCGGACCTCGTACGACCTGCGCAATTATTACACGGCGCAATTCTCCAGCCGCCTGTCGCCGCTGATCACCGAGGCCTATTACGCGCCCCGCGCCACCCTGGACCTGTACGCCCAGAATTCCTTCAACTTCGCCTCCGGCAACCAGGCTTTCGTGGCGCAGGCCACCGCCGGCGGCAAAGAGACCTACTTCGGGGCGGGCCTGGCCAACTACAACACCGATTCCGAGGCCTGGATAGTGAGCAACACCTTCGGCTTCCGCCCCTGGCGCTCCTCCAAATGGCGCGCCGAGGCCATCCTGCGCTACCGCGCGGTGCCGGGGCACCTGCCGCAGTTCAAGACCTTCAAGTTCTTCGAGAAGGCCGTCACGCTTTACAGGGATTTCCACGACTTCCGCACGCGCTGGGATTTCCGCGTGCGCTCCGGCGGCGTCAACGAGTTCTTCTTCTTCGTCAATCTGAAGATGAACGACCCGGTGCGCTACGACAGCCTGGAGGAGAAGTCGCGCCAGTTCTGGCGCCCGTGGCGCCAGGAAGGCGCCGTAAGGGATTAGCGGCCTTCGTTCTGAAGGCGGCGCTTCGCGGATAATTTAATTTTTATGGCGCGGCCGGGTCAGGCCGCGTCGCGGAGGAATTTCAGCGCTTTGCCGATGGTATAGGTTTCGTGCCCCGGCGGCAGCTCGGCGGTCAGTTCCCTGGCCGAATCCAGGTCCTCTCCCAAAGTCACAATGGCGGGCTCTACGTAGCCGCCCTGCTGCACCTGCGGCACGCCCGCGGCGGCCAGCAGGGCGTTGCACAGGCACACGCGGCCCTCGGTGTTCTGCGCCCGGCCGCCCTTGGCGGTGAACGCCTCAACCGGCTCGGCGGGGCAGCGGTAACCCAGGGAGCCGTCGGGCTTGAGATAGGCGGCCTGCAGCAGGCCTATGTCGCAGCAGCGGCGGCGGGCCTGGTAAACGGCCGGCTCTGAAACGGTGCCGGGCACCTGGGCGACTTTGAAAGGGAACCCTGTGGGGGAGACAAGTTCGTTGGTAACTTTAAGCTCGCCGGCCCGCAGCAGCTTAAGCACCCGCGAGCGAAGGACGGGCTCCATACCGGACTGGGAAGAGAGGGCGGCCAGCGTGCCGAACTGGATGCCGACCGCGCCCAGGCCCTGCGCCGCTTTAAGGCGCGCGTGGCTGGCGTAGGCCCCGGCCAGCCAGAAAGGCAGGCCCAGCCCGGCGATCGCGCCGATGTCGGCGCGGTCTTTGTCCGTATAGACCAGCAGCGGCTTGCCCGCGCCGTCGAACTGCATCTTGGAAGGGGCTGCGCTGTGGCCGCCGGCCTCAGAGCCCTCTATCACGAAGCCGTATGGTCGGGTGTCGGGGTTGGCGGCCAGCTCTTTGGCCAGCCCGTAGGAGGAGACTATGGCCAGGAACTTCGGGGGGGGCAGCTTCTCGCCGCCGGTTTTCAGGAGCTGGGGCCGCACCGTGGCGTAGAAGCCGCCGGAATCGGAGCGGGCACCGTAGACCTTGAACGACATCGAAGCGGGCTCGTGCCGGGACAGCTTTTCTATCATGCCCGGCAGTTCGTCGGGGCTGCCGGCGCCCACTATCACGTAGGCCGCGCCGGCCAGCAGCGCGCCGTACAGGGCCCACGGCAGGGGGCGCTCCACCTTGCGCAGGAAATTTATGCCCACGGGCCGGTCATGGCCTTCCCTCGCCAGCCAGACTTCCGAAAAATTGGCCGCCAGCACCAGCACCTGCATCTCGCTGGGCAGCTCCCAGAAAGAATCGGGGCCGGGGCGGAAATTCTCTATGCGCGTAAGCCTGCAGGCCGGCACGTGCTTATAGGGGGCGCCGGGGGGGCGGCCGCCTTCGATATAATACTTGTTGAACAGTTCCCAGACCGGGCCGGCCAGGGCGGGCTGCCGCCGGACCAGCTCTGTGAAGGCGCGGCGCACGTGGCCGCCGGGATCCCCGTCCTGCAGCAGGCGCGGGTAGACTATCTCCAGGCCGGTGCCCGAGACTACGCCCAGGCCGCCCATCATGGAGACGATCCTGGACATGACCCAGTAGGAAATGCGCACGCCCATGCCGCCCGAAATGATGGCGGGGTCGATGGCGGTCTGTCGCTGTTTGTCTGTTGTCACTTTTTCTCGCTGCCGGCTAAAGCTCCCGCTGGCCCAGAGGGCTTACGATATTCTACCTTTTCCGTGGCCTCCCGCGCCTCTCCCCCGCGGTGCGGCCGCCGGCCGGCTGTTTTAAACTTAATTTTGAAAATGATAAACTGTAGGCGGGAGTATAAATAAATATATGAAAAAACCTCTTTGGCTCGTTACCGGCGGCGCCGGGTTCATCGGCTCCAATATCGTCGAGGAATTGCTGCGGCGCGGCGAACGCGTGCGCGTCTTCGACAACTTCTCCACGGGCAAAAAGGAGAACCTTGAGCCCTTCAAGGGCAGGCTCGAACTGGTCACGGGCGACCTGCGCGCCCCTAAGGACCTTGCGAAGGCGATGAAGGGTGTCACCTACGTCCTCCACCAGGCCGCCTTCCGCTCCGTCCCCAAGTCCGTGGATAACCCGCTGGCCGCGCACGACAACAACGCCACCGGCACGCTGAACGCGCTGATGGCGGCGCGCGACGCCGGCGTCAAGCGCTTCGTCTACGCCGGCACCAGTTCGGCCTACGGCGAGTGCAAGGTGTTCCCGCAGACCGAAGGTCTGCCCACCCTGCCGGTCTCGCCCTACGCCGTCAGCAAGCTGGCCGGCGAGAACTACTGCCGCGTCTTCTCCCGCACCTACGGCCTGGAATGCGTTACGGTGCGCTACTTCAACGTTTTTGGCCCGCGTCAGAACCCCGAGTCCATGTACTCCGCGGTCATCCCGCGCTTCATGGAACTGTTCCTGCAGGGCAAGCCGCTCGAGATACATTGGGACGGCAGGCAGTCGCGCGACTTCACCTACGTCGCCAACGTGGTGGACGGCAATATCCGCGCGGCGCTCGCGCCAGCGCGCGTCTCCGGCCTGACTATCAACGTGGCCACCGGCACCAATATCTCGCTGCTGGATATCGCCCGCGAGCTGGAGAAGATCACCGGCAGGAAAGCGGGGAAGGTTTTCTCCCCGAAGCGCAAGGGCGATATCCGCAAGACCTATTCCGACATCTCGCTGGCCCGCCGCGAACTGGGCTACAAACCCCTGGTTAAATTCCCCGAGGGGCTGCGGCTGACCTGGGACTACTTTTCCGCCAAGTGGGGGAAGAAATGATCTTTAACGTATCCTCGGCTTCGGGCTGGATAGAGGTTGTCTGCGGCAGCATGTTCTCGGGCAAGACCCAGGAACTGATCCGCCGCCTGAAACTGGCCAACATAGCCAAGCAGAAGGTGCAGGTGTTTAACTCGCACCTCGACGTGCGTTACGCTAAGGAGCACCTGGTCTCGCACGATAAGTCCACGCTGGCCGCGCACCCGGTCAAGACCGCCAAAGAAATCCTCAAGGAAGTCGACAAGGACACGCAGGTCGTGGGCATAGACGAGGCGCATTTCTTCGGCCCAGAGATAGTGGAAGTGGCCCAGAAGCTCGCCAATTCCGGCCGCCGGGTGATAGTGGCCGGCCTGGACCAGGACTACCGCGGCGAGCCGTTCGACAACATGGCCAAGCTGATGGCCGTGGGCGAGTTCGTCACCAAGAACCTGGCCATCTGCATGGTCTGCGGCAACCCGGCTCATTTCAGCCAGCGCCTGACCGATTCCGGCAAGCGCATCGTTGTCGGCGCCGGCGACAAATACGAGGCCCGCTGCCGCAAGTGCTTCCAGCCGGAAAAATAAAATGTACCGCTCCGAAAAATTCAACCCCACGCTGTTCGGCAAGCTCTTCCACCTTGGCGCCAAGCTGTCCGACTCCAACCGCTGGCTGAAGCTGGCCGAGCTGCTGCCTTGGGAGAAACTGGACGCCGAGTACGGCCGCTACTTCGCCTCCGGCGCCGGCCGCCCCGCCAAGGACGCCCGCCTGGTCTGCGGCCTGCTGGTGGTAAAACAGCTCAAGGTGCTCTCCGACGAGGACGCCGTGGCCGAGTTCATGGAAAGTCCCTACATCCAGGCTTTCTGCGGCCTGGAGTATTTCGCGCTGGAGGACGTCATCAACCCCGGCATCCTCTCCGAGCGCCGCAAGCGCCTGGGCCCGGACTTCCTGGCCCTGCTCGACTCCGAGCTGGCGGCTGCCCTTAAAACGGCCAAGGACCTCAAGTTCAGATCGGCGCGGCCGGCCGCGGCCGGCGAGGGCTTCTGGGCCTCCGTGCTGGGCAAGTTGCGTTCCTTCTTCCCGTAGCGCCGCCCCTGCAAATAAAAAAAGCGGAACACAGTTCCGCTTTTTTTATTTCCTGACCGGCCCCGCTAGGGAGACCAGGCCGGGGTGAAGGAATTTCCTTTCATGTCGGTCAGCGGGTGCGGGGCGCTGCCATCGGCGTCCATCAGGAAGATCTCCCGCTTGCCGCGGCGGGTAGAGGTGAAGGCTATGAACCTGCCGTCCGGAGACCAGGAGGGATCCTCGTTGTCGCCTGCGGCGTTGGTCAGGCGGCGAATCTGGCTGCCGGTCAGGTCCGTGATGAAAATATTGAGTTTCTCTTTCGCGGTTTCCCTGCCGGCGAAAACTATCCAGTCCCCGGCCGGAGACCAGGAGGGCGAGTCGCACCAGTTCATGCGCGTAAGCTTGCGCGTCTTCCCGCTAGCCACGTCGAGCACGAAGATCTGCGGGTTGCCGGAGCGGTCCGAGACGAAGGACACCTCCTTGCCGTCCGGCGACCAGGTGGGCGAGGAACTTACGCCGAATCCTTTCAGCAGCCTCTTGACCTGCTTGGTCACCACGTTCAGCGTGTAGATGCCCGGGTCCTCGCCGCGCGAGAGCGTCATCACCATCGTCATGCCGTCGGGCGAGAAGCCGCCTGGGATGTTGAGGCCCTGGAAGGTGGTGAAGGGCTTTATCTTGCCGGCCTTCATGTCGATCTCGAACATGTCCGGGTTGCCGTAGCGGTAGGTGGTGTAATAGATGCGCGTGGCGTCGGTTGACCAGCGGGGGAGCAGGTTGATGCTGTTGTCCGAGGTGAGCTTGGTCAGGTTCTCGCCGTCGTAATCCGCAATCCAGATCTCCTTGCGGCCGGTGGCGTTGTTGGCGAAGGCCAGCTTGGAGTGCGCTATGCCGGGCTTGCCGGTCAGGCGCCGCACCACGTCGTCGGCGAACAGGTGCGCCGCGCGGCGCAGCGCGCGCTTCTCGCCCTGGTAGAACTTCTCGATCACTTTTTTCCCGGTCGCCAGGTCGTAGAGGCTGGCGGTGAAGGTCCAGACGCCGCCGGCGTCCTGCGCGCGCCCGGTGATCAGGTGGCCGGCCAGGCTCTTCCACCAGGCCAGCGACTGCTTGCCCGTGTCCAGGTTGGCGGGGGCCAGGGGGTCTTCTTTTATTTCGAAGTAGCGGGAGGAGTAGAGGTCGGCGCGGACTATCTCGCGGAAGGTTTCGGCGATCGCCAGGTCGGCTGGGTTCTGCGGCCGGGCGGGGTGGAAGCTGGCCAGCGCCAGGGCGTCGCGCTTGCCCTCGAGGGCCGGCGAAACGCCGATATAAACCTCGGTGCCGGCAAAGGCGCCGGGAGCCAGCGCGAAAATCGCGGCTGCCAGTACCGTCTTTAACATCGTTTAGCCTTTCTTGGGCGGAGCTTTCTTGGCCGGGGCTTTAGCGGGGGCGGCCGGTTTGGCGGGCGCCGGGGTAAGCCTGGCTATGTAGTCCTTGGCGGTCTTGGCTTCCTGGGACTGCGGGAAATCCCTGACCACGGACTGCAGATACTTCAGGGCCTCGCCCTTCTTGTCCTCTGGCAGCTTCAGCAGGGCCATGGCGTACTTGAGGCGCGCGGCCGGCACGCGGTTGCCTTTCGGGAACTTCTCCAGGACGTTGGCGTAGGCCAGCGCGGCTTCCTGCCAGCGCTCTTTCAGGTAGAGAGATTCGCCCAGCTGGAAGTAGGAACTTTCGGCCATCTCGCCGTTGGGGAACTTGGCCAGGTAGGACTTGAAGCCCGCGGCCGCGCCTTCGAAGTTGTTGTTGAGGAAGGCGGTGTTTGCGTCGTTGTAGATCTTGGCCGGCAGCAGCGAGGTTTCCACCTCTTCCTGCTGCTTGCGGATGGTCTGGCCTATGGCGTTGACGCGCTTGTTCATTGAGGTGTCTATCTCGTCGAGGCGCGTCGTGAGGCGGTCCATCTGGGTGGAGATGTCCTTCATGCTCTCCGAGGAAGCGTTGAGGTTCTTTGAGAGGTCTTCCATCTTGACGGCGAGCTCGGCCTGGTTCTTCTGCATGTTGGTCAGGCTGGTGTTGAGGTCGTCCATCTGGCTCTGCATCTGCAGCATGTCCTGCTGCGTGGCCACGCAGCCGGACGCCAGCAGGCAGGCCGGCAGGAGCAGCAAGTATTTCCTGGACATTTATTTACCTTTGACCTTGGTTTCGGCGCGGCGGTTGCTCAGCCAGCACTCGTCGGTCTGCTCGGAGCAGAGGGGTTTCTCTTCGCCGTAGGAGATGGTGCCCATCACGGCTTCCGGCACGCCGAGGCGCACGTAGTAGTCGCGCACGGACTTGGCGCGCTTCTGGCCCAGCGCGAGGTTGTATTCGATGGTGCCGCGGTCGTCGCAGTGGCCTTCCACCAGCACGGTCCAGTCCTTGCGGGCCTTGAGCAGCACGGCGTTGGCCTGCAGCACGGCGCGGGACTCCTCGGAAAGTTCGTAGCGGTCGTAATCGAAGTTGACGGTCTTGATGGTCTCGAAGGACTGGAAGTCCCCGCCGCGGATGTCGCCTTCGGAGGAGGCGGTGTCGGTGCTCTCCGAAATGTCGAGCCCCGGGATGGTGGCGGTGTCGGTGATCATGTCGGTGCCGTCGCCGGCGGCATTCTTGACGTTCTTCTTGTTGCAGGCGGACAGGGCGAGGGTAAGCGGCAGGACGAAAGCGAGGAGCAGGATCAATTTCTTCATTATGTCTAAAACCTCCGTAAACTTAATACAACCCATACTTTATAAAAATCCCCGCGCCTTTACAATCAAAATCTAATTATGGGAGCGCCAACTTCACGCGCATCGTTAAATTCTGCGGCCTAACGTAAGGGGCAGGAACGCAGGGACGCTCGTTGGTTGGCGGCCTACCGCAGGAGCGGGCCGGCGAGGGTATGCCTTCTCCGGGTACGCTCGCCACACCGTGGCTCGCTCTGTCAGATCGGCCCTCGCGCTTACGCAAGCTCGGGCCGACTGAGGCCCCTACGAAGGCACACCCTCGCCGTCCCTCCGGCTCTGTAAGTACGATACCAAGCGAGCAACCAGCGGAGACCGCAGGGGGTAGGGTTAGCAAAACCCTCGTGAGGAGGAGGTTTGCGTAGCGCCGACGACGAATGCGGAGGGGAGGCCACGGTGTGGCCGACCCGCGTTTTGCGTTCCTACCCCCTGCGGTAGGCCGCCAAACCACGAGCGCCCCTCCCCTGCTGGCCCCGACTGGGCACCTCGCGGATATCTAATGGTAATCCGGCATGACTGCCGGGGTGTGAGTTAGGCTGTGAAGTAGAGGCCGGCGGAGAGGAGGAGGCCGTAGATGGCTACCAGTTTGGCGGTTTCGGGGACCAGGGGGGAGAAGTCGTTCCTGGAGACCATTTTGTAAAGCTTTACAGCCAGCGGCAGGGACAGGGCGCAGAGGAGGCCCGGCCAGACACTGCCAAACGAGAAAGCGAAAAGATACGGGACGAGTATCAGTATAAAATAGTATCTTTTGGAGTTTATGGGGCCCATCTCGGCCGCTATAGTGGAGATTTTGGCCTCATTATCGCCTTTCACATCCCGCATATTGTTGGCGTGTACAATGGCCACTATCAACAGACCTACCGGGATGGAAGCCCAGAGCGCTTCGGGCAGGACAGCGCGGGCCTGGATCAGCGCCGTGCCCGTCACTATGAACGGCCCGAAAGCGAAGAAGATGCCCACGTCGCCCAGCGCGCGGTACTTATAGGCGAAACCGGTAGCCGTATAGAACCAGGCCAGCGCGAAACCGGCCGCTCCCAGCCAGATAAGCCCGGTTACCCCGTTCTTGAACGCCAGCAGCAAGCCTATGGCCGCCCCGGAAGCGAAGAGGGCTAAGGTCAGCCGCAGCATGGCCTTCGGCGAGATCAGGCCGTCGACCAGGCCCCGGTCGTCGGCCGTTTCTTTCCGGTCCACGCCCTTCTTGAAATCGAAGTAGGTATTGGCCATATTGGCGGCCGAATGCACTATCAGCGCCGCCAGGAAGGTAAGGGTGAAATCCAGCCTGGAAAAACTGCCGTGCCGCCCGGCTATCACGGAGCCCAGCACCACGGGTACCAGCGAGGCGGGCCAGGAGTAGGCGCGCAGAATGATCATCCATTTCTTTATCATTTAAGAGTACCTCGGTTCAGGCCCGGCGTTCGCCGAGCGCCAGCAGGAAGTCTTTGAGGGCGGCGGCGCCGGTTTTGTCGGGAAAAGCGTCTATCACGGGGGAAAGGCCCTTGAGCTTGTCGGCCGCGGCCCTGCGTGCGGCGCCTGAAAAACCGCCCTTCCTCACCAGGTCCGCCAGCTCCAGCGCCGGCGCCAGGTCGGCCGCCGGCCCGGCCTTGATGGCGGCCAGCAGCGCCTCCGCCTTCGGCCCTGCCTGGGGGTCTGCCAGAGCCAGGATCAGCGGCAGGGTGAACTTGCCCTCCTGCACGTCTTTCAAAGTCTCTTTGCCGCAGGCCTCGGCGTCGCCCTCGAAATCCAGCACGTCGTCCACCAGCTGGAAGGCCACGCCGGCCTCTTCTCCCAGTCTGGCGCAGGAGGCCAGCAGCTCCGGCCTGTCCGCCAGCCGGCAGGCGGCCAGCGCGCACCAGCGGAACAGCGCCCCGGTCTTGAAAACCACGATCTTCTCCGCCTGCGCGGCGGTGAGCGCCCTGCCTTTCGAATTTTCCTCTATCAGCGCGCCCTCGGTCATGCGGCGCACGGCCTGCACCAGGCTTTCCGGCAGGTCCGGGGCGGCCCGGCCGGCCCAGTCGAAGGCCATGGCGATGAGCAGGTCCCCGACCAGGATGGCGGAATTGACCCCGATCTGGTCGTAGAGCGTCGGCAGGCCACGGCGGTAGCGGGCCTCGTCCAGGCAATCGTCGTGCAGGAGCGAGGCGGTATGGGTCAGTTCGGCCGCCGCCGCCGCTTTCTCGGCCCGCGCGCGGTCCACGCCCAGGGCGTCGGCGACCAGCAGCGTGAAGCGGGCGCGCGCCGCCTTGCCCAGGAAACTGAACGGGTGGCGGCCGAAGTCGAAAACGCCGCGGTCGATGGCGTCCAGCTCGGCGGAGATATAGCCGCCCACGGCGCGCAGCGAATCTTCAATGGTCGGGGCGGTCTTTTCCATATTATGACGGAATATTTTAGCATTTAAAAATAATATAATTCCCATATAATGGGACATCATCACGATCACGCGCACGACCACGCCGGCCACGTTTCCCACGCCGGGCACGACCATTCCCCTCATACAGCCCGCGATCACTCCTCCCACGGCGGCCACGCCCATTCCTGCTCCCACGGCCACGGGGGCCAGGCCCAGCGCAGCGCCATCACCGCCGCTTTCTTTATCACCGCCGGCTTCATGCTGGTGGAGGCGGCCGGCGGCCTGTTGACGGGCAGCATGGCGCTGCTGAGCGACTCCATGCACATGCTCACCGACGCCGCCGCGCTGGGCATGAGCTTTTTCGCCTCCCGGCTGTCCGCGCTTAAGCCGGATTCCTCCCGCACCTACGGCTACCGGCGCGCGGAAGTGGTGGCGGCGCTGGCCAACGCCATGCTGCTGTGGCTGCTCTCCGGCTACATGCTGCGCGAAGTCTACGAGCGCTTCCAGAACCCCGTGCCCGTGCTGTCCGGACCCATGCTGGCCGTGGCGCTCCTGGGCCTGCTGGCCAACCTGGCCAGCGCGTGGATCCTGCATGGCCACAGCGAAGACAACATCAACATCCGCGGGGCCTTCCTGCACGTGGTCAGCGACCTGGCCGGCTCGGTGGCGGCCATCATAGCCGGCGCGGTCATCTATTTCACCGGCTGGTACCTCGCAGATACCATCGTCTCGCTGCTCATCATAGGTCTCATCCTGTTCAGCTCCACCCGCCTGCTGCTGGAGGCTTTCCATATACTTATGGAGGGGGCACCCAAAGGTCTTTCCCTGAAGGCGCTGGAGCGGGAACTGCTGGCCATAGACGGCGTTTCCGGAGTGCACGAGCTGCACGCCTGGAGCCTCTCTTCCGGCTACAACGCCCTCAGCGCCCACCTGGTGGTGAAAGACCCCGCCAAGCAGCAGGCCGCCCTGCAGGTTGCCGCCTGCCGCGTAGCCCCGGCTTTCGGCCTGAAGCACACCGTCTTCCAGGTAGAGACCGAACCGGTGGCTAACGCCTCCTGCGACACGTGCGCCTGACCGGCTTAAAAAGATATGAACTTTTCTTGACCTTCCCCGGACCTTTATCGGAGCCGCGGGGGCTAAAATTAATGTGGAGGGTTTTAGTGCGGATGTTACCAAGGTTACACAAGTTACGATTGACAGTTCTCAAGTCAATGTTATATTCTTGCGAGGTATTGCTTTTTCAGGCATCTTAGGGGACTACTTAATTTTCAGTTGTTGTGCGTCTGAGTGCGGCCGTTTTACTGCGGACCGCTATACGGAGGGACTATGCGTTCATTCACCAAACTGGCGTTAGCCGCGGCTCTGGCAATTTTCTCGTCGGGAGGAGCCATCGCCGCGACCACCTCGCTCACCGTCCACGTGGCGGACCCTGACGGCGGGAACCTGCCCGGGGTCAAAGTGGCCGCGATACAGTGGGGCATGAACGGGCCTTCAACCTACACCCTCCTGGGCCTGACCGACGCCTCCGGAAACAAGGTCTTCAACCTGGAACAGCAGATGGGCTACAGCATTTACGTGACCTCCCACGGTTACTCGCCCACCGTCGCCGAGCAGTTCAACGACCCGGAATACAACCCCAACCGGAGTTTCTGGCCCTCCGACGGCACCCCGCTTACCGCCGAGTTCACCTTGACCCCCGGCCTGACCGGAGTGGGCAAGATAACCCAGGCCTTTATCAACGCAACGCCCAACAAGGTGCTGATGGGCGGCATGTACAACATGCTCGCCCAGTTGCCCGGCGCCTCCGGCATGGTCTTCACCAACGGCGCCGGCGCCGGCGTCCTGGAAATGGAGAACGTTCCTTTCGCCCAGGCCAACACCTATAACATCGGCCTCTACGATCCGGAGCTTAACCGCGGCATCGGCCGCAACGTGATGAGCGACCTGGGCGACGGCAGCGCCGAATACCCCGGCGTGCCCGCACTCAACTATCCCGCCCTCGACTTCAACCAGTCCATCCCGCCCTCGCGCGTGGAGACCAACACCCAGCCCGGAGGCTCTTCGGCCGGTTCAGCGGCCGGAGTCAGCGTGGAAGGCGTGATCCATGAATTGAACTATACCACCGCTACCGTGAACCATACCGGCTTAGGCATCAAGGCCTGCGTCTCCGGCAACAACTGGAGCAGCTGGGCCAACACCGACGAGAACGGCCGCTTCCAGCTTTACGGCCTGAACCCCGGCACCACTTATTATTTCAACGTCATGGGCGGCTGCTCCTGGACCCAGAACGGCCCCGGCGCGTGCTATGGCCCGTACAGCAGCGCGGAGTATAACTCCCAGGATATCTGCCTCCAGAACCCCGCTTCCATAAACACCAACGACCTCCTCTACGTAAGCTCGGACGTAGCCTACCACAGCATCAAGCTGGTCCGCATGCCCCGCAGCAACGGTCAGATCCGCGTCTACGTGCGCTCCTCGTCGGGGTATACCATCCCCAACGCCAACGTAAACGTGAACCCGGACGGCACGCCCTGGCCGCTGTTCGCCAACAGCTGCGACACGCCGAACGACTTCTCTAAATTCACCAGCAACCCCGGCTTCTCCAATGCCAGCGCCAACACTTCCGCCACCGGCTACGCCCTCCTCGACGGCCTGCCGAGCGGCAACTACAACGTTAACGTCTGGACGCCCTTCTCCAATAGCAGCAGCGCCAACGGGCCCACCGGCTTCAACGCCGGCCCCGACGGTATTTTTGGCAACTGGAACGCCCCGCAGTGGCAGGCCATGCACTGCAATACCCCCGGCGGGGACGACTACCGCGTGACGATAGATACCACGGCCGTTCCGACCATGAAGATCTACGACAGCAGCGGCACCCTGCTGAACCTGTCCTCCATTACCTATATAGTGGACGCGGGCGCGGCCAATACCTCCGGCGAGGTGCGCGGCGTCCTGCGGTTCCCCTCCGCGGCGGACCTGCTTAGCGCCCCAATAATGATCACCCTCTACCCGCAGTGCATGGAGGGCCCCTGCGGCTCCGGCAACTTCGCCGTTATAGACGGCTCCGGTTCCGCCAGTTACCCTTACACCATCCACGTGGCCAGCGGCACCGACTACTGGATGAACATCAACTCTCCCGGCTGGGGCCGCCTGCAGAACAACGGCAACAACATGATCACCCTGCAGTCCACCGGCACCGTGGTCCTGAACATGGACTTCGCGCCGGCCGGCACCGTCAGCGGCACGCTCTACAAGCCCGACGGCACCATCTTCACCCCCGCCGCCAACCAGTACATCCACGTAGGCATGAACAGCGACCGCGGCGGCAGCGGCACCCAGCTGCAGAGCGACGGCTCCTTTGAGCTCAAGGACGTTCTCTCCGGCGAAGTCCGCGCTTATGTCAGCGCTGGCGGCATGGGCGAGTTCAACTACGCCCTGCCCACCCCGGCGCCCACCGTCACCGTCACGGCCGGCAGCACGGTCACGCTGAACATCAAGCTGGTCAACGCGGTGTACGTGGGCGTGCAGCTTAGCACGGCCATGGTGCCCGACCCCTCCATCATCGCCAGCGACTACGACGCGCTGATAGGCTTCAGGGCCATTCCCGTGCCCGCAGGCACGGTGCTGAAGGGAGAGACGCTTAAGGAAATGCTCTTCGGCAAGGGCGACAACGACAATCGCCTGACTTTCGCCAACCCCACCGGCATGATGGACGGCGGCCCCTGCGGCAACAGCTGGCCGGGCGGCTTCTGCGCCAAGAGCGTCCCGTCGCCCGCCGTCTACGACTTCTACCTGATGCGCTCCGGCGACTTCGGGGACATGTCTTCTTCCACCGCCGCGGCCGTGGCCGCTTACCCGCACTTCACGCTGCTGACCTCCAGCAAGAACGTGATAGTGGACAGCGACCACATCGTGGCCAGTTCCGTGCGGCCCGGCATGAACGGCGGCACGCTGGCGGACGGCATACCGGTGAACCTGACCCCCGCCACGGACCTCTCCGGGCGCGGCAACGCCGTGCTGGCCGGCAATGTGAGCGCGGACAACTTCTTCCGTGAAACGGACTACGTCGCCCTCAACGGAGAGCTTGACGACTTCATGGAGTATCTGCCGCTCGTGACGCTCTACGGTTCCGACGGCGGCTTCAAGGCGGCCGGCATAGTGGTGCCGCCCCCCGCGTTCATACAGCAGCACGACCAGGACTTCAACATCGCCTACGCGCAGGGGTACCAGACGTTCAAGGCCCTGCTGGACCTGGCCGGCACGTTCGGCTTCGAGATCCGCGGCCTGGCGCCGTCCACCTGCTTCACCGCGGTGGTGACCACGCCCAATTACCCGCCTTACCAGACCAGGGCCTGCACCGGGGTGAACAACTCCACCACCACCATCACGGTGGACCTGGACTCCGCCGTGGGCGCGGGCGCCACGGTACAGGGCGTGGTGACCAGCACGGCCGGCGTGCTGTTGCCCAACGCCTCCGTGGAACTGCTCAGTGAGGGCTCGGACGCCCGCACCGCGGTTACTAACTCCTCGGGCGCCTACAGCTTCCTGGGCCTCGCCCCGGGCAATGTAAAGATCAGGGCCTCCATAGACGGTTACGCCTCCGGCGAGACCGAAGAGGACCTGACCGGCAGCAATACCTATACCAAGAACCTGGCGCTGACCGCGGCCGGCGGCTCGCTCACCGGCACCGTCTACTCGCAGAAGCTGCCCTACGCCAAGGTGCAGGCCGGCGCGCAGATAGTGGCCTACAACGATACCTATAATGGCACGCACCCCGACTCGCCGCTGCCGTTGATCAGGACCAAGACTGGCGCCGACGGCAGTTATACCATCTCCGGGCTCATTCCCGGGGACGTCTACAAGGTCTTCCTGAAGGTGCCCGGCAAGTACACGCTGAGCGTCTCCACCCCGGCCGCTGCCGGCGTGGTGTCCGGCGTGGACTTCACGATGCTGCCCAAGCCGCTCGATATCGAAGTCTTCGCCAAGAAGACCGAGACCGACTTCGAGTTCACGGTGCTCAACCCGCAGGACTTCAAGAGCGGCTGGGTCGGCTGGAGCGCTTCGCCCTTCGACGGGGCCTCCGCCTCCACGGTCACGCTGACGCAGCTCTCCAGCGGCGAGATGAACGGCAAGATCCCGCTCTCGGCCCTGACCTCCGGCGTCACCTACGTGCTGCAGGGGGTGGCCAAGTCCTACTCCGGCCGCCAGGTCATCCGGGAGATCCTGTTCGGCAGCGACTACAAGGGCAATGCCAAACAGCAGATAGACGACGCCATCCTGGGCGACGATACGGACGACGGCTTCGGCCGCAAGAATAACGAGGTCCCGATGGACCGCAGCGGCGACGACCCGTCGGGCATCATGTTCCCGCCCGGCGCGGTGCAGGCGTCCACCGGCTCCGTGCCCACCTGCTCGTTCAAGGGCGAGGACAAGGACTCCTCCGCGGTGGCGGCCAAGGTGGCGGCCCTCGGGGCCGACGCGTTCGCCGGCGACCTGTACACGGTGGAACTGGCCAGCGTCACGCACAACGAGAACAAGTCCATCGAGATCACGCTGGCCTACGACAAGAGCACCGCTAACCTCGACGACCTGTCCGTGGCCCGCTACAACGACGGCACCGGCAAGTGGGAGCAGCTCTCCGGGGTGGCCACGGTCAACCCGCTGAAGGGCACCGTGAAGGTGAAGCTGCGCACGCTGGCTTCCGTCCTGTCGGTCCGGCCCGGCCGGTACCAGGCTAACCGCTTCGACGGCAAGCAGTACCGCGTCTCCGCCGTCGGCAGCAGCACCTCCGGCACGTTCGCCGTGGTGCGGCCGTCCATAGCGGGCAACGCCTACGCCGGCTCCAAGCTGAAGGTGTTCAACTACCCGAACCCCTTCAACCTCAAGAGCAAGACCGTAAATAACAGCCAGGGCGCGGCCCTGTCCGGCACTACCGAGGGCACCGTGATCCACGTGGAGGTTCCCGCCGGCAACGGCGGCGAAGGCCATGTGCGCATCTACACGCTCGCGGGCGAGCTGGTGAACGACCTGCGGACGAACTTCACCGCCGGCGCGCATAACTACGTGCTCTGGGCCGGCAACAACAAGGCCGGGCAGCCCGTGGCAAACGGCGTCTACTACGGCGTGGTAGAACTGGCCGGCAAGTCGCCGGACCGCGAGGACGCCACCTTCAAGATGGTGGTCGTGAAATAGGCCGGGAAGGCTGAGGAGAAATTATGAACCATAAACTTATCCTTTCTGCGGTTCTTGCTCTGGCGGCCGCCTCCGCGCAAGCCGCCGGCCCCGGTACCACCGGCGCCAGCTTCCTCAAGGTGGGAGTGGGCGCCAGGGAGCTCGCCATGGGTTCGGCCGCCAGCGTCCTCACCGAGGGCGCCGGCGCCGCCAACTGGAACCCGGCGAAGCTCGCCGGGCTCAAGGGCAAGCACCTCAGCGCCAGCTACAACATGCTGTTCATAGACGAGTCCCAGGGCTACCTGGGCTTCGCCTCGGAACTTAAGGACGACAAGGGCGTGATCGGCGGCGGCCTGAACTACCTGACCGTCGGAGACATAGAGCGGCGCGCCGGTGACACCGAGACCCCGGATTCGCTGTTCGACAGCAACAACATGGCGCTGGCCTTCACCTACGCCCGGGCCGAAGTGAAGCCGGGCCTGGCGCTGGGCGCCAGCCTGAAGTATATCAGCCAGGACCTGGACACGCAGACAGACAAGGCCGTGGCGCTGGACCTGGGCTCGACCTACAAGCTCAACGACATCTACACCGCCGCCTTCGTGATCCAGAACCTCGGCGGCAAGGTGGGTCCCGACAACCTCCCGCTGCTGTTCAAGGGCGGCGTGGCCCGCGCCTTCCTCGACGGCAAACTGGCCGCCGCGGCGGATGTGGACTGGCTGGCCTACGACGAGCGCTTTTACCTGGACCTGGGCGCGGAGTACCAGCTCAACAAGAGCCTGGCCTTCCGGGCGGGCTACCAGGTCGGGCGCGCGCAGGACGAGCTGGGCGGCCTGACCGGCCTCGGGGCCGGCCTGGGCCTTAAGTTCGACCGCTTCTCCCTGGACTACGCCTATGTGCCTTTCGGCGACCTGGGAGATACGCACAGGATGACTTTGGGTTTCAACTTCTGACGCTCCACCGGAGAACAACTTGAAAAAACTTATACTTGCAGTAGTGCTTTTAGCGCCGGCCAACGCCGGCGCTAAAGGTTTTGAGCTTATGGGCCGACTGGACGTTTTCGGCGGCCAATACTTCTTCGAGGACCAGGCCGGCGCCTTTAACGGCTACGGCATCCTGGACGCCCAACTGGCCAAAAGCCAGTCCTCCAGCGCCGGTTACTTCATCAGCCTGCGCTCCGTCTACACCGGCTTCAAGCAGGTCAACGAACTCTCCGGCGGCGGAACGCTGTTCCAGCAGAGCATGGACCACTCGCTCGGCTATAAATATATAAAGCGCTACGAGGGCGGCTGGTCGCTCAAGCCGCGGGCCGGCGTTAAAACCCAGCTCTTCCGCGAAACGAAAGACGAAAAGTGGGGCAAAGGCCTCTACGACTTTACCCGCTACGAGGCCGGCCTGACGCTGGAGCGCAAGACGCGCTGGGGCCTCTCTTCCCCGTGGACCTGGCAGCTTTCCTGGGACGCCTATTATACGCGCTACGCGCGGTTCAAGACGCTGGCCAGCCAGTATGGCCAGGAACTGGCCGCCCCGAACCCGGGCAGCCGCACGCTGGACACGCTGACCAACCAGCTCTCCTATTCCAGCGAAATGGACCTGCCCAACTTCGTCCGGGCGGATTTCTTCGCTTCGCTGTCCATGATCGGCTACTCCGACCAGAAGGTAATCAATTCGGAAGGCCGCTATCTGCCCTCTATGCGCTCGGACTACTATCAGTCCGTGCACGCCGGCCTGTCGAAACGCTACAACGACTTCGGCCTGCTGGGCGGCGTCCGCCCGATATTCGGCGTAGGCCTGGGTCTGGCCAACACGTTCTCTAACCAGAACCATCTGGACACCGACCCGGCCAGGCTGAAGTACATCCGCGGCTTCTATGACTATACCGAGGGCCGCGTGACCCCCAGCGCGCAGTTCACTTTCATCGAGACTGGGTTGCTGGCCCGCCTGTCCTACGAGTACGCCGCCCGCAATTACTCGCAGCGCCTGGCGCAGCGCGGCGACGGCTCTTACACCTCCAAAAAACTGACGCAGCGCTCCGGCAGTTTCACGGCCGAGCTCTCTTACCCGCTGTTCCGGTCCTTGGACCTCAAGGCCCAGGGCAACTGGGCCGATTCCGGCTCCAATAACGACTACGAGCAGGTTTACCGCTATACCTATAAGAGCTCCATGTATTTCGTGGGCGCCGAGTGGAGGTTTTAACCTATGAAAACACTATTGCTCGCTGCAGCGCTGTTAGCGGCCGCCCAGCCCGGGGGCGCGGCGGTCCCCAGGGGAGTAATGCTGGTGCCGCAGGGAACCGGGGTGGAAACCCGCACGGGCCCCGCCGCCAATTGGGAAAGGGTGGGGGGAAAAGTTAAGCTGGAAACCGGAGCTGAAGTGCGCACCGACGCCCAGTCCAAGGCCGGGGTTTTCTTTTCCGACGGCTCCGTCTTCCTTCTGGAGAAAGGCAGCGTATT
Organism: Elusimicrobiales bacterium; assembly: GCA_028688015.1. Taxonomy (GTDB): domain Bacteria; phylum Elusimicrobiota; class Elusimicrobia; order Elusimicrobiales; family UBA9959; genus UBA9959. The sequence continues at coordinate 145,281 of JAQTZB010000006.1, forward strand.
CGGCGTGGAGGAGACCGGCAAGAAGAAGGCCGGCTTCAGCCTGAAAATGGGGCGCCTTAAGGCCAGGGTCGCGGGCTATTTCGCCAGCAAGTTCTCCGTGCGCACGCCCACCGCGGTCTGCGCCGTGCGCGGCACTGAGTTCGATATCGAGGTCGCCGACGGCGGCAACACGGAGATGAACGTCTCCGAGGGCCTGGTGGAGGTCAACGACTCCCAGGGCCGGATGGCGGTGGTGTCGTCCGAAGAAAAGATCAAGATCGGCGCGGACGGCATGTCCAGGCCCGAGACCGTCTCGCTCAAGGACGAGCGCGCCGGCGACGCCGCGCGGCCCATGGTCGTGCGCCAGGAGACGGCCAGGGAGCGCACCCGCACCATGCTGGAGGAACTGCGCAACCGCGAGCTCAAGGCCAACGAGGCCCAGCTCGGCAAGGACTCCATAGACGCCTTCGGCCGCCGCGTGCGCCTGGAAGAATACCTGCTGCGGCCCAGCAGTAAGGAATTCAAACTGCTCTTCCTCAGCCAGCGGGCCGAAGAGGACCGCCTGGACTGGGGCCACCTGATAGAGCGCTTCAACGCGGATATCCCCGACGACATCAGCCAGGTGGGGAACATCATAGACGGGATGTATTTCTCGGCCTCGGCGCCGGCCAACTGGCTGAAGTATTTCGAGGTCTACCTGACCAACACCGTGGACAGCATCAAGGAGACCATCGACTTCACCGCCCCGGTCGCCATTAACTTCTCCGGCTACGGCGCCGGCACCCGGTACTACCCCGGCTCCATAGACTACCGGCAGATCCTCTCCGGCCCCGGCGTGGCGGCGGCGGCGGGCGCAGGCTCCCTGGTCGGCACCGGCCTGGCCTCGCTGGCCTCCGACGAGCGCGTGCAGTTCCGCCAGACGCAGGACTGGAACACCAGCAACCTCAACAAGTTCACCTGGATGCAGAAGGTGGTCAACGGCTCCGGCGTGCTTGCCGACATGTGGGGAGTCACGCTGGACCCGACCAGCGCGGGGGATATAGGCGCCTTGGGCACCCAGACCTTCTATGACCCGGCCATAGACCCGGGCGACGCCACAATAACGTATCCCAGCGGGCCCGGCATGGCGGACTTCAGGGCGTTCTCCACCTACGCGGACGGCTCCACGGTGGGCTCGCGCAAGCTGCTGGTCTCCAACGAAGGCGAGATCCTGAAGATAGGCGGCAGCGCCAACTCCGACACCTTCCTGGCCGACGGCAGTTTTAACCTGGAGATGATAATAGACTCCAACCTGTTCCAGGGCCGCAACATAGACGTCCTGTTCGCGCCCGAGATCCTGACCCAGAAGAAGGCGGCGGTGCTGCCGCCCGGCACCTCGAACGTGGATTAACAGCGCCGGTTACTTTAGTTACAGTTGCTTCCGGTCAATTGACATCGCACCCCAATGTAATATAATTGGGGTGCGATGTTTTTTGGGTTAAACCTCGCTATTTCGGGGAAGTTTGCCAGCTTTTTAAGGAGTTCGTATGAAACTGTTAATCGTTTCAGCGGCGCTGCTTTTTTGCTTCTCAACGTGCGACGCCGCGTATATATCCGCGCTGCGCGGCGAGGTGGAACTTAAAAAGCCGGGCGCCACGGACTGGGTGATGCTTTCCGGCGATGAGAAGCACAAGCTGCAGCCAGGCGACGAACTGCGCACCTCCCGGGCCTCCACCGTGGAGATCCTGATGGACGACGGCTCCAAGGTCAAGGTGGCCCCGCTCTCCGCCTTCAAGATGTCGGAAGAAAACGACAAGGCGGTCTCGATCGGCCTCTATTTCGGCCGCGTCCGCTCGTGGGTCAAGAAGTTTTCCAAGAAGTTCGAAGTCCGCACCCCGTCGGCGGTCTGCGCCGTGCGCGGTACCGACTTCATGGTCTCGGCCGACCCCGAGGGCAACAGCCGCGTGGAGGTGTACGAGGGCAGCGTGCTCACTGGCGATTCCCAGGGCAATTCCTCCCTGGTCCGCGAAGGGCAGTTCTCCGAGATTCCCGCGGGCGGCAAGATGAAGGACCCCGGCAATAACCCGGACGGGCCTGGCGACATGAATTCCGCCGTGGGCAGCAGCCGCGAGATCGCCCGCGCCGAGATCTACGGCGAGATCTCCAAGGAAGACGTCCTCGCACGCGCGCAGGAAGAGATGAAAGCCTCCGAATACCAGAGCCGCAAGGTGGCTGTGGACGCCTACGGCAACCGGGTGCGCATGGAGGAGTACACCATCCGCCCCGCCGCCAACCAGTTCAAGTACGTGGTGCTCAACACCCGCGACAACCGCTTCGACTTCGGCAAGATCCTGTTCACCTTCAACGCGGCCCTGCCCGCCAACCTTTCCGACGCCACGGCCAACATGATAACGGCGCCCGGGGCCGACGCCCCGGCCTGGTACCTGACCGACATGAACAGCGTGATGAGCAATACCGTCGACAAGGTCACCGAGGACGCCAGCGGCGGCGCGATGGTGTTCAACAACAGCCTCTCGGACCCGCGCTACAACCTGATCTTCGCCAACTACGCCTTCTACGCCGCCGGCCCCAGCGAGGCCAACCTGAACGGCGGCCTGGGCCTGCAGCTTTGGGCCAAGACCAACTACAACGTGCCCAATAACACGCATTCCTCCATCTCGTATTACGGCGGGACCGCCCCGTCCATAACGAGCTCGCAGCCCGGCGGTCCCGACGTGTTCCATACCTACGCCCAGAACACCTACAGCGACAACACCTGGATAGCCGCCGAGGACTGGGTGCTGTTCAACGACGGCGACACGCTTTCCACCGGCGACTTTAATAACGGCCTGGGGCAGGGCAACACGGTGGACGCCGTGACGGACAAGCTTAATTTCCAGCGCGTCTATACCAGCTCGCTCTTCGGCGGCCGCACCATAGACGTGATGTACTCCGCCAAGCTGCTGAAGGAGGCCGGCCTGCTCCGCTTCTGATCCCGAACCGCTTTTAAACTATGATCAAAATTTTCAAGACACTGCCCGCAGCCGCCCTCCTCTTCTGTGTTTCCGCCCTGCACGCCGGGGTCAAGGTCACCCCGGTGGCCGACGTCTCCCTGCTGGGGGGCAAGTATTACCTGGACTCCGACGCCGCCTCTTTCCAGGGCCGTCTCGACGCCTTCGTTTCCCCGGCGCTGACGCTGGCCGAGGGCCACGACCTGATCCCGGTGTATTCCGGCAACTACTCCGGCACGCAGGACGTGCAGGAGCTCGCCGGCGGCGGCGTGCTGACGCGCAAGCGCCAGACCCACACCTTCTCCCTGAAGTACGTCTACACCCGCGAGTTCGACAAGTACAAGCCGCGCCTGTCCTACTCGAAGGCCTCAATCAAGGAGACCAACGACGAGGACTGGGGGGACGGCCTCTTCGATTACACCACGCTGTCCCTGGGCTTTGAGGCCGAGCAGGAGCGCCCGCACGGCACTTTCAGCGAATCCTACGACTTCTACAAGGTCAGCTACCCCAACTACAGCACGCTGCTCTCCCAGTCCGCGTCGGTCATAAACGACACCACCACTTTCAACCAGCTCTCCACCAACGCCGGCGAGAACCCCATGGACAACGCGGCGCACCGGGTGGCCCTGGGCTATACCTGGTTCCCGGACCCCATGACCATGAAGGCCGGCTACGACTTCACCTACCGCTCCTACCCTGACCAGGCCGTGGCGGCCAAACCGGCCACCGGGACCTCGCCGTTCAAGAGCGACAAGCGCTGGGACGTGATGCAGAACTTCAGCTTCAAGGCCAGCCGCGCGCTGAAGCCGCTGTTCTTCAGCGCCGGGGCGCGCCTGGGCTGGCTGAGCTCCAACCAGGGCTCTTACGACTCCTCCCGCAATAAATACATGGAGGACTATTACAGCTACGTGGATTTTTCTATCAGCCCCGCGGTGGGCATAGCGCTTAAGAACGGCATGCAGTTCAACTTCAACCTGGACTGGCGCCGCGTCTTCTACATCGGGCGCCTCAAGCAGGGCGCCAGCGGCGATTACGGCGCCGACAAGATCGACCAGACCTACTGGCTCACGTCCATCTCGGGCCGCTACCCGATAGCCGGCCGCTTCTTCGCCAAGGCCGCCTACAATTACCAGCTCTCCAATTCCAACATGCGGTATGAGGATAGTTTCCGCTACAACTACAGGGCCAGCACGTACCTGCTGGGCCTGGAGTGGGAGTTTTAGTTCCAGTCGCGGTCCGTGGGGCGCAGTATTCGGAGATAATAATTTTTAGCGTCGGTATTTCAGCCGGAGATAACTTATGCGCAAGATCAAAAACATTTTCATCAACCTCCTGGGGGCGGGCCTGCTGACGGCCTGGGCCGCCGGCGCGGCGTTAGCCGGGTTCACCGGGGATTTCTCGCTGCCGGAAGGCGCCAACTTCGACGCCGGGGACAGCGACAATCCCTCCGAAGTCGCTTATTTTAACAATAACGTCTACGTGGTAGGCCTCTCGTCTCCTACCGGAGGGTTCTTAATCCGCTACAGCACCAACGGCGTGATGCAGACCTCCGGCACCCTGCCGGGCGTGGGCCTTTCAGGAGTCGCCGTCAATTCCAACGGTGTTTATGCGGTGGGAACCAGCGGCGCACCTTCGCGCCTGGTCATAGCGAAGTTCGACCCTGTCTCGCTGATCCTCGTTTCCTCCAAGACCTATACCGGCAACGCCAACCCCGCCACCGCGGCGGACATCGACCTCAGCAGCAGCGGCGACGCCTACGTGGTGGGCACGGACCTGACCATGAAGGAAGTCGTCTTCGGCATGTACGACTCCGGGCTCAATACTCTCTCCGAAAGCGGGATCATAAGGACCAGCGACTACGACACCGGCACCGGCGTCACCGTGGACGGCACTAACGTCTATTTCGCCGGCAACAGCCTGCTCGGCAGCGCTACCAGCTTTATCCTGCAGAAATACAGTCTGACCGATTACCTTTCCGTTATGTACGCTTCCGCCACCCTGGCGGGCATTTCTGTGGACGAGCATGAACTGGGCGGCAAGATAGACGCCAGCCCGCTTACCCACGATATCTATGCCGCGCTGAACGCTTCCCATACCGAAATGAAACTGGCGCGGTTCAGCCAGTCCCTGAACTTGACGGGGACCCAGCCTTTCGGCGCCGCGGCTTATGCGGGGGGCAATAACCTGGTGGTGGACAGCACCGGCAACGTGCTCATGACCGGTTCCATAAACGACGGCACCGGCAACGATTTCCCGGTGCTGCTGAAGTACTCCCCTACCCTGGTCTTCATCTCCAGCGCGGCCAGCGTGCAGCCCTACGGCTATGAAGCCGCGGCCGTGGCTAATAACCCGCTCAACGGGGACAGCTATGTCACCGGCGTCTATTTTTCCGATGGCACCGGCAGCGAGCCCGGTTGGGACATCCGCACCGTTAAATTCTCCGGCGCTGCAGCCCCCGTCATGCGGCAGATCTCCGGCACCGTTACCTATGCCGGCACTTACGACCCCTCGGCCAGGCTCACGGTCTGGGTCAGCACTTCGGCCGATTTCAGGGGCGTCCCTTTCTTCGTCAATATCCCTGCTCCGATGGCGTCGCAGCCCTATGCCATTACCAACGTCCCCGCCGGTACCTATTACATGGCGCTGACCGCCTCCATCAACTGGGCGGTGGCCGACTCCACCGACCCCTGGGGCGTGCACGGCCAGCTCGGCACCCCGACGCCCATAGACGTCACCGCAGGCGACGCCGCCGGCGTAGATGTGGTTATGATAGACGGCAACTCGGTCCCGAACCCGTGGTCCCTCGAATCGCTGCTGCCCGCCACGGTGAACTGCCTCAGCACCTTCAATTTGGGCGGCGAATGCAGCGTTAACGGCGCCACAACCTTCGCCACCGGCATAGCCACGGACCTGTCCGACAACCGGTACCTGCTGCTCACCAACCTGACCGATTCCGCCATAGTCAAGTTCGACTCCCTGGGCGACGTCGTCTCCTCAGTTACCGTGAAGTACGCCACTTTCAACGGCCTGAAGTTCAACGCTTATAACGGGGACCTTTACGTGGCCGCGCAGGGCCCTGTTTCCGGCGTGCGCGTTTACCGCTACAGCTCCGCGCTGGCGCTGGTCTCTTCCGTCACCGTGGCAGGCTACCAGGGCGCCCGCCAGTTGGACTTCGATGCCGCCGGCAACGTCTACACCGTTTCCACCGTGGACAACGTCTCCACCGGCTACGACATCCGCGTGGTCAAGTTCCCGGCCGACCTCAGCTTCGTGATGGACGACTGGAGCGAGGCTTCCATCGGCCCCGATCAGGGTTACGGCATTTTCGTGGACGGCTCCGATGTCTTCGTGGCCGGCATCCGGCGCCCCGCTTCGGCGGACGAAGTGGTGGTCATAAAGCTGGACGCCATGTCCGCCCTGAGCACCATGGGCACCGGCGCCGCCGCCACGCCTCCCTTCACTTTCCAGGAGGGTCAGGGCTTCAACAATATCCGCGTCGCGGCCGATTCCTCCGGCGTCTATGCGGCTTACAACGCCGACCTGCAGACCAGCACGCGCACGGTCGTCTACCGCTTCGACAGGGCTGACCTGGCCGCAGGCTATTCTTCCGCGACCGTGGCGGGCGCCTCCCTTTTCGGCGACCTGAAACTCAATGCGGGCTATGTCTACGTGGCCGCCGCCGACATGAACCAGGCGCGCGTAACCAAGTATTCCGCCGCCTCGTTCTCGCCCGTGGCCTCCAAGACCACCAACGTGCTGCCCTACGGCCTGGCGCCCGGCGCCCTGGCTTTCGGCGTAGTCGGCACCGCCTCCGAGGTATTCCTCGGCGGCGTCATTCCCGACGGCATGGGCGGCGTCACCGGCGGCGCGGCCGAACTGCCCCTCATAGACGGCCCCGTGCCGTCCGAAGTGGTGCCGCAGGACTATGTGGAGGGCACCAATAACCTGCTGATGACCCCCGACGGCGTCGGCGGCGCCTACATGGTGTTCGACAGCACCGTGGGGCCAAACGAACTACGCATGGTTTACGTCAGGCGCGTGGACGCCTCCAACCAGACGCTCTGGGCCTATGACGTTACCCAGACGGCCGTTACCGGCATCAATGAACTCTACGCCCTGCCCGACGGTTCGGGCGGCCTCTACGCGGGCTGGTTCACCGGCGGCCATGCCTACGCGCAGCACTACGACATAGACGGCAATATCCTGTGGGATATTAACGGCGTGCGCATCTCCAGCGGCCCCGTGGACGGCGGGCAGTTCGTCGCCAACCCTCAGGGCGGCTTCTTCGCGGTTTTCGGCTACATCCAGAGCGACGTCAATACTTCCCTGACAGCGCAGAGCGTGCGCTCCGACGGCAATTGCAACTGGCCGGCCTACGGCCCGTGCGCCGCAGCGGCGGGCACGCCCATCCCCGCGGTGGACTTCGCCGGCGAAGGCTCCGGAGTGGCCGGCATAGACGGCTCCATCATGTTCTTCTGGGGCGGAGACACCGACGCCGACGGGCACCTGCAGATCAACGGCGCGAAACTGGACTCTTCCGGCGCCCTGGCCTGGTCGCCCACGGTAAAATCTCTCTACACGGCCGGCACCTCCGCCGACCTTGGTTACGACCTAGAAGCAGCGGCCGACGGCGCGGGCGGCGCCTACGTGCTGTGGAGCAGCTCTGCCTCCAACGCGCGCGCCCTCTACGCGCAGCGCTACAATGCCGCGGGCGGCACGGACTCTCCCTGGGCCACGCCCGTGCAGCTCACCGGCGCCAGTCTGCCCGCTAACGACTATCTGAGCCTTTCCTTAGCCAGCGACGACGAGGGTTTCGCCGTGATCTATTCCAGCAGCTCGATGAACGGCTCTTCCGAAGTGCGCGTGGTGCGCGGCCAGGCGGGGCTCAACCAGCTGGCCGCCGGCTTCAGCCTGGGCGGCAACCTGCTGGGCAGCACCGACGACGGCGCGCACGCGCTGGTCTACGGCGGGACCGTTTACCACATCGCCTGGCAGCAGCACGCCAGCCTGCCGCCTCCCGGCAATAACCACCTGGTCGCCTACCAGACCATGGCCAAGGACGGCACTTTCGAATACACGCCCTATTCAAGCGTAGGGGTTTCCTCCGACTGCGTGAAACTGGCCATCTCCACCAGCGCCGACGGCGCCTTGGTGGGCTGGATGGAAAAGACCGGAGGCGGAACAGAGACTACCACGCCGCGCCTCCTGGACATGCCTCTCGTAGTCGGGCCCGTTTCCGTTTATCTGTCCACCGAAAGCGCCGCCCCCGGCAGCTACGTGGCGGGCCAGCCGGCCCCAGCGCTGCTGCTGGACGTGCGCACCGTGGCGGGCCAGGCAACCCTTGCCAGCCTGCGCGTGCACGTTAACCCCGACGGCCCCTACACCGACGTGGAGGCCGTCAGCGTCTACTCCGACGACGACCAGGACGGCGTCTGGGACAGCCGCCACACGCTGCTTTCCAGCGCGGCCGTCACCGGCGCCTACGTGGACCTGGCGTTCCCCGCCGGCACTATCGTTAACACCACTCCCGGCCCCGTGTTTCTGGCACTTACCCCGGCCCAGTCCGCGGCCGGCAACAGCGTTAACCTGGCGCTGGACGACGCCTCGGCGCTGACTACCAGCGGCGAGATGCAGCTGCAGGGCTTCTACCCTGTCGTCTCCCAGCCGGCGTCCGTCACCATCCAGCAGGCCGTCACCGACCTGGCGACGGAACCCGGCGAGAATTTAAATTCCGTTTCGCTGTCCTGGACTTACCCGCAGGATATCGCCGCGGGTCATTACCTCATCAAGTACAGCACCGACCCGGCCGACCTGGCCGGCCCCGGGTTCCCGTCCATCGAGACCCCGATCGAAGCGGCCGCTTCCGGCTATCCCGGCTCCGCCCTGGTGGAGAGCCTGCCCGCTGTCGAAGCTACAGTGGCCGGTGTCACGCGCGTCTTCCCGTATCACTTCGCCCTCTGGCTCTATAACGGGGCCAGCACTTCTCCGGTCTCCAACCTGGCGCAGAACCTGTACTTCCCGCTGGCCTCGGCTCAGGCTGGCGACGCGGCGCTGGCCTCCAGCTCCGAGATGACCCTTAACCCCAACACCAGCGTGCGCTCAGTGCACCTGGGCCTGGACCGCTACACGGCGTTCACTTTCTACGGCTCGCCCGAAGCGTTCCTTACGCTCCGTACCCCGGCCGGCGCCTATTATTACAAGCCCGCTCTCGGCGTGCTGGACCTGAAGGACCTGGCCGTCGCCCCCGGCGGCTTCTCCTACGTGCTCGCCCAAGTGGACGCAGACGCCGTCGCGCTTAAGATCGCTCCCAACGGCGACGTTCTGTGGGTGCGGAACCTGGGCCCCGAGGCGCCCAAGGCCGTCGCTTTCGGCGGCGGCGCGGTTTACGCGGCTACCGAGCTCACCAACGGCAGCGGCGATACCGACGTGAAGATCTACAAGCTGGACGCCGCTTCCGGCGGCGCGACGCTCTACTCTTACCAGTACGACAGCTCGGCCGAGTACGGCCGCCCTTCCAACGATACCGTGAGCAGCCTGGAGTACGCCTCGGACCCGCTGCGCGGCTACCTCTACGTCGCCGGCTCCGTGGGCGAGAACTATAGCTACGGCTCTCCGCGCAGGGGCGGCATTTTTAAACTCGCCGACACCGGCGCCCAGCTCTCCACCTCCACCGCTTACGTCGCCGGCAGCTGGCCCGTGCGCCACCTTAATCCCTCCGGCGACCGCTCCGACACGCTGCGCGTGCGCGTGAACGGCAGCGGCGACCTACTGGCCGCCGGCTTCGAGTCCCGCTACGACCTCAACCAAGGCGTGAACGTCTGGCTTAACAAGTACAGCGCCTCGGGCGCCCAGCTGTTCCCGCAGCCGGCGCGTTTCAACAACCCGCAGTCCAACTGGGACGACGTGCCTACCGGCCTGGACTATGACAACTTCGGCAATATCTACGTGTCCGGCTATACCGACATGTGGAACCTGGGCCAGGGCTATAACCTGCTGCTGCTCAAGTTCAGCCCGGCCGGCCAGTTCACCGACAGCCGGATCTACGATTCGGGCCACTCCCAGGACGGCTGGGGGAGCGACGTCTTCGTCTCCAGCGACAATTACGCCAGCGTCTCCGGACTGTTCCTGGCGGGCGGCAATTTCGGCGTCTATTCGCTGCCCATAGGCGGTTCCGCCGCCGGGGCCAGCGCCCAGTTCTTCAGCGCGATGGAAGGTCCTTACACCGGCTCGGCCGACGTGATGTGGAATTACCCGGCCGCTCTGCCGGCCGGTTCCACCTACTACATCCAGTACAGCGCCGACCCCGCCCCCGTCTGGAACAGGGCTGCCGCTCAGATAGTTTCGCCCGCCGGGCCCAAATACCCCGGCGAGATGGAGTTCCGCACCGTCGGCGGCCTTGCCACCCTGCGCTATCCCGATCAGAGCGCAGCCGAAACCCGCGGCCTGCTTTACCAGTTCAAGGTCTGGATAGCCAGCGGCGGCGCGGTTACCGAACTGCCGACGGCGCAGACTTTCGCCAGGACGCCGCAGGCCTTCGACAATACCCGCTACTTCGGCCGCGAGCGCCTCTCTTACCTGAGCGGCGTCAGCATGCCGCCCAGCGCGCTGACGGTGGACGGCTCGTACGTTTACCACGCCTTCTCCGGCCGAGCGGACGGCTCCGCCAACGTGGGTTTCGGCCTGCGCAAGTATAACGCCGACCAGTATCTGGAGTGGACCAAGTTCTTCAACCACCGCCTCAACCGGTCCTACCAGGTGGCCGGCAGCACCCGGGACGCTTCCGGCAACTTCTATATTTTCGGCTCCCAGTACCCAGTGGCCGAAGTGATCGCCGGGCCCGAAGACTATATACCCGGCAAGGACGCCTGGATAGCGAAGCTCGATCCGAACGGAGACCTCTTGTGGTCTTTCACCTCGGACGTCTCGGGCCTGGGCCTGATGGACGAGATCACCGACGCCGCGGTGGAGGGAAGCTACCTCTACGCGGTGGGCGTGGCTTCCACCTCCTCCACCGGCCTTGACGCCTTCGCGCGCAAGTACGACCTCACCCCGGCCAATGGCCCGGCCGTGGTCTGGACCTCGGCCCTGCTCAACGGCAGCGCTTCTGAAGACGACTACGCTTACGGCGTGGCCGTGGGCACCGGCGCGGTCTACATGGCCGGCACCCTGAAGAACGCCACCAAGGACATGTTCATCCGGGCCCTCGGCAAGGCCGATGGTTCCCCTGTCGGAGCGCTGATAACCCACGACTCCGGCTATCCCGACGAGGGCTACGACCTGGCGATCACCACCACCACCCCGCCTTACCTGTACCTGGGCGGCGCACTGGGTAAATTGGAAGATATCTACGGCACCGGCTACGAGATGCTGGACGCCGCCCTGCTGCAGTTCACGCTCGACGGCGCGCTGGCGCGCACCATTACCTACGACGGCAAGGACGCGGCGGACAACGACGCCGTCTACGCGGTGAAGGCTGACGCCTCCGGCGTGATAGTGGCCGGCTACGAGGCCACCGCCGCCGAGGGCAAGAACACCATAATCGCCAAGTACGACAACGACCCGGCCGGCAGCGTGCCCCTCTGGAGCCGCAGCCTCAACCTGGTGGACGACGGCGACCCCTACACCGTCAATTACGGCGACGACGAGGCCTACGGCCTGGACCAGGGCCCCGACGGCAGGGTGTACCTGCCCGTCTCGCTGTGGGGCAATAACCCCGGCTTCTATTACTTCCCCGAGCCCAACTTCAACGTGGCGGCCTACCCCGGCCCCGTGCCCGGCTCGGTCAGGCTCGAGTGGATGAACAGGGACTACCTGGTGACTGGGTCTTACTTCAAGGTCCAGTATTCCACCTTCGCCGCCGCGGCCTGGAGCCCCGATTCCGCGCAGTTCACCCTCCCGGTGGACTACGATATCTACGAGGGCATGAGCGTGGAGCGCTCGGTCTACGGCCTGGATACGGGCCGCGACCAATACGGCAATTCCGTCGGCCCCGTGTATTACTTCAAGGTCTGGGCCGTGGCTGGCGAGGGCGGGCAGCTCATCGCCGCCTCACCGCGCCCCAGGGCCGGGGCCCCGCTGCCCGGTGAGCCTGTTCTCGTTTCCGCGGTGCCGGCTTCGGCCCGCGCGGGCGAGGGCTGGGCCCTAGAGAGCGTGGCCATGTATCCCAACGAGGCCAAGCTGTTCTCCATGGGCGCCCCCGTGTACGGCTACGGCGACTACGAGAAGGAGTTCCCGGGCGTGGCCCGCGACTCCTCCGGCAACCTGTACACGCTGGCCAACATGAACTGGAACGGCAGCGACGGGTTCGTGGTAAAAAAATTCGCCTCCGGCATGATGCCGCTCTGGACCCGCTACTACGCGCCCGGCGAGTGGTACCAGGCCAAGGCCAACAGGATGGCCGCCGACGCCGCCGGCAACCTCTACATAACCGGCTACGAGCGCTCCATGGCCTCCGAGACCGGCAGGGATATCTTCGTCCTGAAACTGGGCGCCTCCGGCGCCGTCTGGAAAACCCTGCTGGACGGCGAGGGTTCAGACGACACCGGCTACGGCGTCGCCTTGGACGCGGACGGCAATGTCTTTGTGGCCGGCTCAGTCTACACCTCGGCGCAATATAAGAACGCCTACGTGGCCAAGCTGGGGCCGGACGGCTCCGTGCTGTCGACCAATACCTACAACGGCACCGCCAACGGCGACGACGAGGCCTACGGCGTGGCCGTGCGCGACGGCGAGGTGTTCCTGGCCGGCTCGTCCAACGAGACCTCCCTGGGGTCCCAGTTCCTGATGGCCCGCTTCGCGGCCGCCGACCTGGCCGCCCTGGGCGCGTCCGCCATCGGCGACGACGCTTCCGGAGCCTACGAGGAAGCGGCTTTCGACGTGGCCGCCGGCAGCGCCGGAGTGGTCTACTTCTCCGGGCAGCTCTACGAGGAAGAAAGTTATTCTCTGGACGCGGCCGTGGTCAAGAGCTCCGCCGACCTCACCGCCCTCGACTGGGCGGAACCGCTGCGCTTCAACAGCCAGGCCAACGGCGCCGACTCGGCCCGCGCTATAGCGCTGGACGCCGGCGGCGCGGTCTACGCGGCCGGCTACACCGAGCGCTACGACATCAACCAGGACAAGAACCTGTGGCTGCGCAAGTACGCGCCCGACGGCGCCGAGTTGTGGACGCAGGAGTTCCACGCCAACCCCGTGCAGGGCGGCGACCCCTACGCCATGGGGCCCAGTTCCGACCAGGGCTTTAGCCTCGCGGTGGGTACCATGGGCTTCGTCTCGGTGGGCGGCAAGTACGGCGGTTTCTACGGCATGTACCGCTACCGCCAGACCAACCTGCTGGCCATCAACCCGACGCTTACAGTGAACGTGGCCAGCGGCTCCGCCTCCGTGCCCTTCGAGGGCGTGCGGGTGGCGCTGATCCCGTTCTCCGCCACCGGCGGCATCGACGTCTCCGGTTCCACGGTCTCGTTCACCAACGCCTCCGGCGCGGTCTCTTTCCAGGTGCCGGCCGGCAAGCAGTATTTCATAGCGCTGGACCGGCAGGGCTTCCGCCCCGCCATCAGGGACCAGCTGATGGACCCGTACGGCAGTTACTTCGTGCAGCTCAACTCCGACATGACGAAGAGCTACACGCTGTCGCCGCGTGCCGCGGCCGACGCCTACTACCCCCTGACGGTCAGGATCTCTTCCGCCGCCGCCAGGGACTTCGTGATGGCCGAGGTGTTCTTCACGGCTACCGGCGAAAAGGCGGCCTACGGCATAGCGCAGGTGCCCGCCGGGGTGACGGCCACCACCCTTACGGTGACCAACCTCCCGCCGGTCTCAGCGGCCGGCGCCTACACGCTGGGCGTGACAATACCGGGCCGCAGCCTGGCGCGCAGCATCGTGATGGACGCCCTGTTCCCGCAGACCAGCTCGTATCAGGTCAGCATGTCCACCATGGCCGGCGCGGTAGCCGCCACCGGCGGCTTCGAGGTGGGGGCTTCCACCACGCCGCCTACAGTGGAAGGCGTAGTGCGCAACTTCCGCACCTGGGCCCCCATAGAACAGGTCCGCGTGCGGCTCTATAACCGCACCGAGCCCTGCAGCAGCGGCATCTGCGAGCATAATAATTACGAGACGCTGACCGACGTGAACGGCAAGTTCTCGTTCTACAACGTCGTCAGCACCGCCGGCGCTTACAACATCATGGCGCAGAAGGCCGGCTACAAGCGCGGCTGGGCCCCGCAGTTCAACGTGTTCCCCGGCAGCCTCAGTACCAGCTACCGCGAGTTCCAGCTGGAGGAGGCCACGTACACGCTGCGCGGCTACCTGCGCTACCGCGACGTGCCGGTACCCAACGCCGACGTGATGGTCTACGGCGACTATAACCCGTACAGCGGCGGCTCCGACAGCTACCGGAATAGCCGCGGCATGGATACCGACGCCAGGACCAAGACGGCCGCCGACGGCTCGTTCGTGTTCAGCACGACCACGGCCAACGGTCTGCCCGACGGACAGCTGCGCATGCAGGCGGCTTTCTTCGGCAACTGGATGGACCTCAACGAGGGCAACAACCAGAACTGGGCCAGCGTGGACGCCGACGACGTGCGCATAGTCATCTCCAGCCAGGGCGCCACCGGGGTCGCCAACTCGAACTGCACCAAGGGCCGCGTCTGGAAGCTGCGCGCCGACACCGGCGCCTGCCAGAGCCTGGCCTCGGGCGAGATCAACTTCAACATCATGCCCCCGTCGCAGAACGACTACGCCACGCTGGCCGGCTCCATCACCTTCGTGACCTCCTACACGGTCACGGCAACCAACCCGCTGGTCATCAGCACGGCGCTGCCTATCACGGTGATGGCCATGGAGGAGTGCACCGACTGCAAGAGCCGCTCGATGGGCTTCGCGGTGGTCAGCGGCACCTACACGGTGAACTACGCCACGTACAGCATCACGCTGTCCACCGGCATCGCCTACTACACGCGCGTCACCTCCAACGAGTGGGGCGAGGTCAGCTCTTTCGACGACCGCGCCGACTTCCGCTCTACCATGACGACCTCCGTCAGGATGCACTTCACCGTGACCAAGGCCGGCAAGCTGACCGGCGTGGTCAAGATGCCGGACGGCTCCAACTATAAGCCAAACACCAACGGCAGCAGCGACGATCCCTCGTACCACAAGATCGACGTTAATGTTGACGGCGAGAACGTCAGCGTGAACGAGGGCTGGAACGTGGACGAGTACGGCGCTTTCGAGTTCCCGAACCTGGCGCCCGGCCTCTATTCCATCAGGCTCCGGCCCGAGGGCCAGGGCTTCCGCTGGGCGGCCCCGACCCTGGCCAACGTGTCGGTGGTGGCGGGCAAGACCACACAGGTGACCCTGCGGCTGGAGGACGGCCTCTACGTGCAGCCGCAGATCATCGGCCTGCCGGAGATCTCCACGCCCACCTGGGCCTACATGATGGTCCCTGTGCCCTCCGGCACCGAGATGAACCAGACGAAGATCACGGATATGTTCTTCGGCCAGGACGTCTTCTCGTTCGAGTACAGCACCAGCACCCAGGTCTGGCAGAAGCGCGTGATGCAGGTGGGCCAGTACGACTTCTACCTGGTGCTGGGCGCGCGCTACAACCCGGGCATGGGGGACTCTGGTGACCCCGAGAGCTATGACCACTTCGGCAACTTCATCGGCAAGGTGAGGGGCTTCAACGTGCAGCGCAATGACGCCACTCCGAACCTGGGCACCGAGTTCCAGCCCATACCGGTAAACGTGCTCGGGTCGCTCGGGCAGGAGACGTTCGAGGGCACCATAGACGGCGACCGCCTCTACACCGACGCCGACCTGCGGCGCATCTTCTCGAACATCGAGGAGCTGTTCGAGTCCATCCCGGCCGTGATGATCTACGACGCGGCCGGCGACCTGCGCGGCTATACCGCCGGCCTGCCGCGGCAGGCCGACTTCCCGCTGTTCTGGAGCAAGATAGGCTCCCAGGACCTGCCGGGAATGAGGTCCTACCTGGGCTCGCACGACAACCGCTTCATGGTTGCGGGGCTGCCGCCCGGGCGCTATACCGTGGTGTTCAACAACCCCAACTACCCGCCTGTCGCCAAGGAGATAGACATCCCGCTGGCCGCCGGCTACTCGTTCGACTTCGACGAACAGCGCGTCCGCGTGGGCACGGTCTACGGCACGGTCAGGAGCACCGTGCCCGTGGCCGGGGTCTACCCGCCGCTGGGCAACGCCACGGTCTACCTGAAGCACAAGACCGTGGAGAAGTTCGCCGAGACGGCCGTCGACGGCACCTTCACGTTCGACAACATGCCCGGCGGCATCTACCGGCTGGAAGTCTCGCGCGAAGGCTTCGTCAAGGCAGGCGAGAAGACCTCGCTGGCGGGCAACGACTCCGTGCGCCTGGACCTCTACCTGACGCCGTCGCAGACCAACATGACCGGCAAGGTATTCATGAGCAAGTTCCCGTCGCCGGTCACCAGGTCGGGCGTCAAGATCGTGGCGTACGACGAGACCTTCAACGTCGAACACCCTACCGAGTACCTGCCCAAGATCGAGGCTACCACCAACGACGCCGGCGAGTACGAACTGGCGGGCGTGGTCCCGGGGCATAACTACAAGGTCACCGCGTTCTTCAGCGGCAAGCAGACCTACACCCTGGACGTGGGCAGCGAAACCGTTACGGAGGGCGTTACCTACCTGCCCGACATCGTGATGCGCGACGTGCCCCCGCAGATAATGGTGAAGGTGCGCCGCTCGGCCGACACGCTGAACAAGGCCGATGTGACCATCAGGTCCCCCAAGGCCCTGGTAACGACCCCGGTCTGCAAGGTGAACCCCGGCGAGGTCTACGTGGCGACCTCGGCGGTCAGCCTGGCGCTGGTGCCCGGCACCAACAATACGTACGCGGGCCAGTTCACCATCTCGCAGCACCAGCCCTTCTACAACGTCTACGTCGCGGCCGGCGACGGCTCGAGCAGGATGGAGAAATCCGTCACGTTCAGCCCTAACAACTCGGCCAAAACGGAGCAATACATCCAGGACGAGGCCATCCAGGGCGGCGAGGTCCAGATGGACAAGGAGTCAGAGGAGTATTCCGGCATCGAACTGGATACCGGCGGCCTGGCCTACGACCAGAGCGGCGGCGCCAGCGCCTCCTCCTTCAGGCCTTCCGAGGCCGACGGCGGCCTCGTGGGCGGCTTCTTCAGCTCGCTCCCGTCGGTGCGCACGGTCAAGACGGCCAAGGGCAACCTGAGCCTGACGCAGGCCATCACCGACCTGATGGCGTCCGAGATCTACAACATGAGCCTCGACAACGCCTCGGCCAACAAGGAGTTCACGCTGACCCTGAAGTACGACAAGGACAAGGCGGCGGACGGCGCCAACCTGCGCATTTACCAGTACAACGAGACGACCGGGGCGTGGGAAGAGGTTCCCGGCAACTACACCACCGACCCGATGCTGGGCGTGCTCTCCGTGGGCGTGGTAAGCCTGACCGACGCCAGCGCGGGCGCAAGCGCGGCGGCCACGCCTTACGGCCGCAAGCGCATGGGCATGAGCGCCGTGGTCAACGGCCGTTACGTGCCCTCCGCGGCGGGCACGTCCCAGAGCGGGCGCTTCGCGGTCTTCACCGCGCGGCCTTCGCCGAGCGTAGCCTACACGGGCGCGGACTACGAGGTGGCCAACCTGCCGAACCCCTTCAACCTGAAGGATAAGACGGTTACCAACCTCGAGGGTACGGCGGCCTTCAGCGGCGCGACCACCTACGTGACGCGCGGCACGCTGATCAAGTACCACCTGCCGCCCGGCAAGTCGGGCAGCGTGAAGTTCGTGGTCTATAACCTGGCCGGCGAGAAGGTGCGCACCATCAGCGACGGCGTGCGCGCCGGCGGCGGCATGTATTACTCGGAGTGGGACGGCAAGAACGACAACAACCAGGACGTGGCATCGGGCGTCTACTTCCTGCTGACCTACGTGGACGGCGAGAAACTGGGCGCCAAGGCCCACAAGCTGGCGGTCATAAAGTAAAGGGCGAACCGGGCCATGGCCGCGCGCCATGGCCCGGGGAATCCCCCGATTTGGTTCTCTTCGGTTCGCGGTTACAGAGGTACTTTTATGAGAAAAGCCATTTTAACACTGCTGCTGTCGGCGCTGCCCGCGGCCGCCTTCGCCTCCGGCGCGGGCACCACGGCGGCGCCCTTCCTGAAGGCGGCCCTGAGCCCGCGTGCGGTTGCGGTAGGCGGGGCGTTCAGCGCCCTGGCCGACGACTCCGGCGCGGTCTTCGTGAACCCGGCCGGCCTGGTGCAGTTCGACAAGCGGGAGGCCGCGCTGGACTTCAGCACCTACCTGCAGGACGCGAAGATGGGTAACCTCTCCTACGCGGGCGACGTCAGGGACAACCGGTTCGGCCTGGGCGTGACCTTCATGACGGTGGGGGGGATAGAGCGGCGCGGGCTGGCGGATGCCACCGGCCTCATCCCGGAGGCCGGCAGCTTCGACGCCAGCGACATGGCCGTCACGCTGGCCTTCGCCAAGAAGGACTTCTCGCCCGAGTTGCTCAACGGCCTGGACGGCGGCTTCTCGGCCAAGTTCATCCGCTCCTCTATCGACGACGAGAGCGCTATCGCGCTGGCGGTCGACGCCGGCGCCATCTACCGCGCTACCGAAAAGATCAAGTTCTCCCTGGTCCTGCAGAACCTGGGCACCAAGATGAAGTTCGTGGACGAGTCCGACCCGCTGCCGCTGGTGATCCGCACCGGCGGCTATTACGCCGTCTCGGAGCGCTTCAAGGTGGCCGGCGAACTGGCCGGCTGGCTGCAGGACGAGAAATTCTACCCGTCCCTGGGGGGCGAGTACTGGTTCCGCGACGCCCTGGCGCTGCGCGGCGGCTACAAGTTCGGCTACGACACCGCCAACCTGGGCGCCGAGGTGGGGCTCAGCCTCGGCTTCGGCGTGAAGGTGCAGGGCCTCGGCGTGGATTATGCCTTCCTGCCCTTCGGCGACCTGGGCAGCATCCACCGCTTCGGCGTGTGGATGCAGTTCTAAAGAGAACCGGGCGATAACAAAGAAGAAGGGCCGCAGCTGCGGCCCTTCTTCTTTTTGGTCCCGCCCCCGCGGCTACCTGATGAAATCTTCTCCGGGCCAGTCGCCGGGCGTCCCTTCCACCGACGCCAGGCGCGGGTCCTCCTGGGAGGTGGCGCTCATTTTCTTGAAGGATTCCTTAAGTTCCGACAGCGAGATGTCAGAGCGCTTTATGCGCATCAGGACCACGTAGCCGATCAGGCCGGTTACGACGGCGGCCGGCAGGACCGCCGCCCAGAGTGACGCGTTAAGCTGGAAGAGCAGCACGGCGCACAGGAAGGTCCAGAAGGAAACGGCGGCGCTCATGCCCATCAGGATGTAGGAGACTATGATCGAATACTCGTAGATCTTCGGGATGGAGATGATTATCACCAGCAGCGCGATGTTTATCAGCGTCAGGTACAGCGCCCTGGTGCCCCAGTTCTTCCAGCGCGATTTGGAAATGACTATGGTGCCGTAGATGGGATGGTTCACTATCTCGGCGTCCTCGTAGGTGGTTTCGGCGGACGGCTGCACCACTTTGGCCGCCTGCTCGGCGCCGGGGTCGTAGTCGAAGGACTGCTCCTCCGGGCGTGAGCCCAGCTGGGCCGCCGCCGGAGCGGGGGCCAGGGCCGGCGCCAGGGCCAGCGCGGCGGCGAGCAGCAGTTTATTGGCCGTCATCTTCCAGTTTGGGCACCGCCGGGATGGTGTCGTCGTCCATGCGGTAATACTGCGTGGAGCCCACGCGCAGCTTGGCGGGAGTGAACTGCACGTCGCGCAGCTTGCGCTGCTGGGGCTCCCGGATCTCTTTGGCCTTGATCTTGATATTCTGCCGCACGGTGATGCGGTCGGAGAAATGCCAGTAGGACGAGACGAAGCCGCCCACGGTGCAGGCGATGACCACCCCGCCCAGGAAATAATCTTCCCTGTCCTTGCGTATCCAGAACTTGCGTTCTCCCATTGTGCTCCTTCGGTCAGACGAATTCGCGAAAAACCGCGTTGGCCACGTAGAGCCGGTCTTCCCTGATGCGGACCTGCCGGCCCCGCGTTTCTATCAGGCCCGCCTCGAGCAGGCGATCCAGTTCAGGCCTAAATTCTATAAATATATCCTCCGGCAGTTCAATTCCGGCGGTTTTGCGCAGGCCGAGCATGACCAGCTCGGCGTTTTTGGCCCTGCCTTGCAGTTTTTCCCTGTACTGCTCCGGCGGGGGGAGGCCCGCGCCGGCCGCCTCCAGGTAGCCGTTCAAGGCCGGGGCGTTGGCCCGCCGCTCGCCGTCCAGGTAGGAGGCCGCTCCCGGGCCGAGGCCCAGGTACTCGCCCTGCTCCCAGTAGTTCAGGTTGTGCAGCGACTCCCTGCCCGCCCTGGCGAAATTGGAGATCTCATAGCGTTCCAGGCCCGCGGCTTTCAGCCGGGCCGCCGCCGCTTCGTACATGGCCGCCGCCGCGTCGGGCGCTTCGGCTACGCTGGCGGAGTGAAAGGGGGTGCCCTCGTGCACTTCCAGCGCGTAGAGCGAAACATGCTCCGGCGCCAGCCCCAGCAGCCAATCCAGCGACTCGGCGAACTCCGCTTCCGACTGCCCGGGCAGGCCGCACATCAGGTCGGCGCTGAGATTGTCAAAACCGGCGGCCCGCAGGGTCCGGTACGCCCGGAGGAAATCTTCCCGCATGGCCAGCCGGCCCAGCTGTTTGAGCAGGCGGTCCTGCGTGGCCTGCAGGCCCAGGCTGACCCGGCCCACACCGGCTTTTTTAAGGAGGACGGCCTTTTCTTCGTCCAGGCTTTCCGGGTTGGCCTCGAAGGTGCTCTCCCGCAGTCCCGCCAGCGGGCCGGTAAGGCTTTCCAAGACGCCCAGCAGCCTGCCAAACTGGTCCGGAGAGAGCAGGCTGGGCGTGCCGCCCCCGACGTAAAGAGTGGAGAAGGACCCGGCCAGGCCGTCGTAGCGGGCGGCCTCGGCCGTCAGCGCGTCAAGGTACGCGCCGATATCCGCTTCGCGGCCTGCCTCGGAGGGAAAGTCGCAGTAGCCGCACTTGGAGCGGCAGAAGGGGATATGGACGTAAAGGCCGCGCATCTTCATATCATTATAGCCCGCCGGAAAAAAAGACGGGAACGGCTGGGCCGTCCCCGTCTTTAACAGCCGGACCGGCTCAGTTCTGGTTCTTCTTCATGAACATCGTCAGCAGGTCTATCGGCACCGGGAAGATGGTGGTGGAGTTCCGCTCGGTGGCGATCTCGGTGAGCGTCTGCAGGTAGCGCAGTTGGATAGCCGCGGGCTGCTTGCCGATGATCTCGGCGGCGTCGGCCAGTTTCTGCGAGGCCTGG
Organism: Elusimicrobiales bacterium; assembly: GCA_028688015.1. Classification (GTDB taxonomy): domain Bacteria; phylum Elusimicrobiota; class Elusimicrobia; order Elusimicrobiales; family UBA9959; genus UBA9959. Next base: position 166,611 of record JAQTZB010000006.1, read on the forward strand.
AATTCGCCTTCAGCGTGGATTACCTTGGCGCGGCGCTCGCGCTCGGCCTCGGCCTGGCGGGCGATGGCGCGCTGCATCTCCTGCGGCAGGTCCACGTTCTTCACCTCGACGCTGGAGACCTTGATGCCCCACGGCTCGGTATGCTGGTCGAGGATCTCCTGCAGGTTCTTGTTGATCTTGTCGCGCTGCGCGAGCAGGTCGTCGAGCTCCTGCTGGCCGAGCACGCTGCGCAGCGTGGTCTGGGCGAGCTGGGAGGTCGCGTACATGAAGTTCTCCACGTTCAGTACCGCGGATTGCGGGTTGACTACGCGGAAATAGACCACGGCGTTGACCTTGACCGAGATATTGTCGCGGGTGATGATGTCCTGCGGAGGCACGTCCATCACTACGACGCGGGTGCTGATGCGGAACATCTGCTGCACGCCGGGGATCAGGATGATCAGGCCGGGGCCCTTCACTCCGGTGAAGCGGCCGAACGTCAGCGTGACGCCGCGCTCGTATTCGTTGAGCACTTTGATGCTGGCGAACAGGATCACCACGATGATTATGATTAACGGCGCCAAAGTCATTTTCCCTCCAAAACCGCCTCTTTCTTGCTTCTTCAAAGTCTACAAAAGAAAACGCGCCGGGGCAACGGGCGCGCCGGCGGCGCTATCCGTCGTAAAATTTAGTATCATATCGGTTAAGGTCTTTATGAGCAAACGAAGGTTGGCCAGGGAAAATTGTCTGCAGTCTCTCTACAGCTCCGACATAGCCGGGCTGGAGACGGCCTCCGTGCTGGCCAGCTTCCAGATGGAAGAGTTCGCGCTGGAAGAAAAAGTTTTCGGTTTCTACAAGTCCCTTTTCACCTCCACCGTGGAGAACCGCCAGAAGATAGACGAGATCATCAAGAAGACCAGCCGCAACTGGGAGATGGAGCGCATGCCCGCGATAGACCGCTCCATCCTGCGCATGGCCGTCTGCGAGATGATGATCCTGGCCGACACCCCCGTGCCCGTCATCATAGACGAGGCGATAGAGCTCGCGAAGAAATACTCCACCGAAAAATCGGGTAAGTTCGTCAACGGCGTGCTCGATAGCATAGCCCGGCAGAATAACCTTGTAAAATGACCCGCTCTCCGAAAGAGGAGATAGAGGCGCTCAGGGCCGAGATACTGCGGCACGAGCGCCTTTATTACGTGGAGGACTCCCCGTCCATCTCGGACGGCGAGTTCGACGCGCTGATGAACCGCCTGAAGGCGCTGGAGGCCGCCCACCCGGAGCTGGCCTCCGACGACTCGCCCACGCGCCGCGTCGGCGGCGGGCTCTCCAATACCTTCTCCCCGGTGCCGCACCGCATCCCGATGCTGTCGCTGGATAACTGCTATTCCGAGGACGAATTCCTGGAGTGGCACGAAAGGGTTAAAAAAGGACTGAAGGGCGAGCCCTTCGACATGGTCGTCGAGGCCAAGATAGACGGTCTCTCCTGCTCTATCGAATACGAGAAAGGCCGCCTGGTCCGGGCCTCCACGCGCGGCGACGGCGAGACCGGGGAGGACGTGACGCTGAACGTGCGCACCATCCGCTCCGTGCCGCTGAGGCTCGATCTCAGCAAACCGCCGGCCGCCTTCGAGGCGCGCGGCGAAGTGTACATGGACAAGAAAGATTTCGAGGCGCTGCGCGAGGCGGCGCTGGACGCGGGCGAAGAGCCGTTCGTCAACCCGCGCAACGCGGCAGCCGGCTCGCTGCGGCAGAAAGACCCGGCCGTGACCGCCGCCCGCAAACTGCGTTTTATCGTTCATTCCTACGGTTACATGGACGGAATGGTGGAGCCGGATTCCCACTGGGAATACCTGAACATCTGCCGCGGCCTCGGCTACAATATCTCCATCATCGGCAACAAACCGTGGCGGAGCGCCGAAGAGGTGCTGGCGGTCTACGCGGAGTACGCCGAGAAGCGCTTCCAACTCCCCTACGAGATAGACGGCCTGGTGATAAAGGTGGATTCCTTCCGCCAGCGGGGCCTGCTCGGCTTCACCTCCAAGAGCCCGCGTTGGGCAATAGCGTTCAAATACCCGGCGCAGCAGGCCTCCACCACCGTGAGAAACGTGGTTTTCTCGGTCGGGCGTACCGGGGCTATAACCCCGGTGGCCGAGCTGGAGCCGGTGAAATGCGGCGGCGTCACCATCTCCAGCGCCACGCTGCACAATTTCGACGAAATCGGCCGCCTGGGCCTCAAGACCGGCGACAAGGTCGTCATAGAACGCGCCGGCGAGGTGATTCCGAAGGTCGTTAAGGTGGTTCCCGCATCCCGCACCGGAGCGGAAAGGGACATACTGCCGCCCAAGGCCTGCCCTTCCTGCGGCGAAGAGGTTTTTAGAGACGAGGCGGAGGTCGCGCTGCGCTGCGTGAACCCGTCGTGCCCGGTGCAGTTCAAGCGGGCGCTGCTCCACTTCGCCTCGCGCGACGCGATGTGCATAGAGGGTTTCGGTGTTTCCTCCGTGGAGCAGCTGGTGGACAAGGGGCTGGTGAAAGGCTTCCCGGATATCTACCGCCTGAAGAAGGAGGACCTGCTGGGGCTGGAGCTTTTTAAGGATAAGAAGGCCGATAACCTGCTGGCGCAGATAAAGAAGAGCAAGGAGCAGCCGCTATCCCGCCTCATCTACGCGCTCGGCATCCGGCATATCGGGGAAAAGAACGCGCGCACCCTGGCCGGGCATTTTAAAACGTTTAAGGCGTTCATGGCCGCCGCGCCCGAAGACCTGGCCCGGATCCCCGACATAGGCCCGGTCATCGGCGAGGCGGTGTCGGAATACTTCAAGTCCCCGGCCACGCGCGCCATGGCGGAGGAACTGGGCGCCCTGGGCCTGCGGCAGGACGAGCCGGAGCGCGCCGCAGGCGGCCCGCTGGAAGGCAAAACTTTCGTTTTTACGGGAGAGCTTAAGACCCTGACCCGCGACGAGGCCCAGGCGAAGGTGCGCGCGCTGGGCGGCAAAGAAACTTCCTCCGTCTCCGCCAAGACCTCCTATGTCGTGGCCGGCGCCGACCCCGGCTCCAAGCTCGCCAAGGCTAAGAAGCTGGGCGTGCCCGTCCTCTCCGAAGAGGATTTTCTCAAGCTCACCGCCGCGTAGCCCGCCCAGATGGACAAGACCGCCTACATCAGCGTTTACGACAAGACCGGAGTTGAGGACTTCGCGCGCGGCCTCGAGGAACTGGGCTTCGGCATCTATTCGTCCGGTTCAACTTACAAACTGCTGAAGGAAGCCGGCGTTGAAGTCGAAGAGGTGCGCTACTCGCCGCCGGTGCCGGCCGCCGTGCTGAAAGCGCTTTCTGGGCGCTTCCCGGCCGTCTCCGAGAACGGCGTGGAGCTGCCGCGCTTTTACGTGGTGGCCGCCAACCTTTACCCCATAGCCAGCATCGTCGGCCAGGAGGAGTTCGCCGCCGAAGAGCTGACGAACTACCTGGACCAGGCCAACTCTTCCGTGCTGCGCGCTGCGGCGCGGGATTTCGCCAACGTGGTCACAGTTTCCAGCCCGGTGGACTACGGGCCCGTGCTGCGCGCCTTCAAAGAAGCCGGCGGCCTGGAGCCGGAGATAAAGAAGCAGCTGGCCGCGCGCGCCTGGCAGACCCTGGCCGCCTACGACGCCACCGTGGCCCAATACCTTTCCGAGACCGGCAGCCTGCTTGGCGACGAGGTGGTGCTGAGCCTGCGCAAGGTGGCCGACCTCGACTACGGCGAGAACCGCCACCAGCGGGCGGCGTTTTACGCGCTGAGCGGCGCCCGCCCGCGCGGCCTCAATGCGGCCCGGGTCCTGTCAGGGCCGGGCTTTAACTTTAACCATTATCTCGACCTGGACACGGCCTTCGAACTGGCGCTGGAGTTTCCGGACCCGGTCTGCGTCATAGCCAAGCACGACAGGCCGGCCGGCGTCTGCGCCGGCACTACCCAGGCCGAGGGTCTGCGCGGCGCTTTGCGCTGCGACCCCGCCGGCGCCGTCGGGGGAACCGCGGCTTTTAACCGGCAGATGGACACAGAGACTGCGGCTGTGCTGGCCGGCACCTTCATCGAGAGCGTCATCGCCACTGATTATACGCCCGAGGCCCTGAAGGTCCTGCGGGACAAGGAAGGCCTGAGGGTCATCGCGCTCGCGCCACCGGTGCTCTCGCCCTACGAGGTGAACCTCCGCTCTGTTTCGGGCGGGGTGCTGATAGAGGCCAAGGACAACCGCCTTTTTTCCGCCGAGCCTGCCTGCGTGACCAGGCGCAAGCCGGGCGAGGGGGAACTGTTCTCGCTGGCGCTGGCCTGGCGCACGGTTAAGTACGCCAAGACTTACGCGGTGGCCCTGGCCGAGGGCCGCGCCGTCACTGCTGTCAGCGCGGCCGAAAGCTCCACCTACGACGCGGTGCGCGGCGCCGCCTGGAAGATGCGCGACAAGCGCCATATCCTGCCGGGTGCGGGCCCGCTGGTGCTGGCCGCCGACGCGGCCCTGCCGCTGAAGACGCTGCAGGCGGCCCTCGCCGCCGGCGTCACCGCCGTCATCCAGCCCGGCGGCTGGCAGGACGACGAGGACTGCATCCGCCTCTGCGACGAGAAGGGCGCCGCCATGCTCTTCGCCGGCATCCGCCACTTCAGACACTAGCCATATTCCTAAAACTGTCCCGGTCCGGCTTGCCGCTCGCTCATAAGCGGCCGCGGCGGAAGAGGGCCTGCGGTCCTCCGCCGGCGGAGAACAAAGACCTGTCGCTGCGCTCCATCCGTCGCGCACACAGTGCGCTCCTCAAACAGTCTCCGCCGCCGCCCTAATGATAGGCGGTCCGCTCCGGACCTTGGCCCTGCGGCCTAAAATCGCTCGCAGCAAGCCGGACCTGGACAGTCCACCCGGGGCGCCTAAAGTGTTATAATTTTAGCTATGGAAACCACCGCCAAGAGCAATTTCATCTACGAGCTGATAGACAAGGATAACGCATCGGGCAGGTTCGAGGGCCGGGTCCATACCCGCTTTCCCCCGGAGCCCAACGGCTACCTGCATATCGGCCACGCCACCTCCATCATCCTCAACTCCGGCATAGCCCGGGCCTACAAGGGCAAGTTTAACCTGCGCTTCGACGATACCAACCCCGCCAAAGAAGAACAGGAATACGTGGATTCCATAGTGGAGGACGTTAAATGGCTGGGGGGGGATTTCGAGGACCGCCTGTTCTTCGCCTCCGACTATTTTCAGCAGATGTACGACTGGGCCATGCAGCTGGTGAAGGCCGGCAAGGCCTACGTCTGCGACCTCGGCCCGGACGAAGTGCGCGCCCACCGCGGCGCCCCCGGCGAGCCCGGCAAGGATTCCCCGTTCCGCAACCGCTCCATAGAGGAGAACGCGGACCTGTTCGAACGCATGCGGAAGGGGGAATTCCCAGACGGCAGCCGCACCCTGCGCGCCAAGATAGACATGGCGCACCCCAACCTGAACATGCGCGACCCGGTGATGTACCGCATAGTCCACGCCGAGCACCACCGCCAGGGGAATAAATGGTGCATCTACCCCATGTACGACTGGGCCCACGGTCTGGAAGACTCCATCGAAAGGATAACGCATTCCATCTGCACGCTGGAGTTCGAGGACCACCGCCCGCTCTACGACTGGTTCCTTGACCAGCTGGGCGTCTACCACCCGCAGCAGATCGAGTTCGCGCGCCGCACGCTGGGCAACACCATCACCAGCAAGCGCAAGCTGCTGGAGCTGGTGAAGGACAAGCACGTGGAAGGCTGGGACGACCCGCGCATGCCCACGGTCTGCGGCTACCGCCGCCGCGGCTATACTGCCAGCGCCCTGCGCGCCTTCTGCGCCGAGGTGGGTATTTCCAGGGTGCCGGGCGTCTCCGACATCTGGGTGCTGGAGAACTCGCTGCGCAACGAACTCAACAAGACCGCGCCGCGCGCGCTGGCCGTGCTGAAGCCGGTGAAAGTGGTGCTGACCAATTACCCCGAGGGGCAGGTAGAGGAGATGGACGTCCTCAACAACCCCGAGGACGAGGCCGCCGGCCGCCGCAAGGTGCCGTTCTGCCGCGAGCTCTACATCGAGGCCGACGATTTCAAGGAAGTGCCGCCCAAGAAGTTCTTCCGCATGACTCCTGGGCAGGAAGTGCGCCTGCGCGCCGCCTACATCGTGAAGTGCGAGAGCGTGGTGAAGGACGCCGCAGGCAATGTCACCGAGGTGCGCTGCACCTACGACCCCGCCACCCGCGGCGGCGACGCGCCGGACGGCCGCAAGATAAAGGGCACCATCCACTGGGTTTCCGCAAAGCACGCCGTGCCCGCCAAGGTGCGCCTCTACGACGCGCTCTTCACCAAGCGCGACCCGGAGGACGTGGAAGAGGGGCACGACTACAAGGAAAATCTGAACCCGGCCTCGCTGGAAACGCTGGAGCGCGCCATGCTGGAGCCTTCGCTGGCCGCCGCCGCGCCGGGCTCCCGCTACCAGTTCGAGAGGCTCGGCTATTTCTTCGCCGACCCGAAGGATTCAAAACCCGGCGCGCCCGTGTTCAACCGCACCGTCACGCTGAAAGACACCTGGGCGAAGATAGAGCAGAAAGGAGCGCCCGGACAGCCGGCCTGACATGAAACGCGTAAAAAGCGTCATCCTGTTCTATAATTCCAAGCGGCGCAAGGCCATCGCCTACGCCGCCGCCATCGAGCGCCGCCTGCGCTCCGGCGGGGCCAAGGTGCAGAAGGTCTGTGTCAACGACCCCGCCTGCGAGCTGGTCCGGGCCGACGCGGCCGTGGCCGTAGGCGGCGACGGCACGGTGCTTTACGCCGCGCGCCACGTGATCGCCCGCGGCATCCCGGTGCTGGGCATCAACGCCGGAGGCCTGGGCTTCCTGAGCGGCCTGGAACAGAAAGAGTTCCTGAGGACCGCAGACCTTTTCCTGGCCGGCAAGTTCTCCAAGGTCAAGCGCTCGCTGCTTTCCGTCAGCGTCAAGCGCGGAACTAAAACAGTTTTCGGTCCGCAGCCGGCGCTCAACGACTGCGTGATGCGCAACCCGGAGGCCCGCGCCTTCCAGCTGCGCGCCTCTTTCGGCGGGCAGTTCCTGTCCGAGTATTTCGGGGACGGGCTGATAGTTTCCACTCCCAGCGGTTCCACCGCCTACAGCCTGGCGGCCTCGGGCCCCATCGTGATGCCGGACCTCGAGGTGTTCCTGCTGTCCCCCATCTGCCCGCATACGCTGACGCACCGGCCCATAGCGCTTTCGGCCGCTAAGGAGCTGGAGGTTACCGTGAAGCAAGGTTCGTACGCGCCGCAGGCGCTGTCGCTCGCTATCGACGGGCAGGAGAACTTCGGCCTGGAGCCCGGAGACACGGTGCTGGTCTCGCGCTACCCCCGCAGCTTCGAGCTGCTGGTCCCGGCAGGCTTCTCATATTTCGATATCCTGCGCCGCAAGCTCAGCTGGGGAGAAAGATAGGCAGGTAACTTAGTGCTCCAGAAACTTTCCATCAGGAACTTCGCCGTCATAGATTCTCTCGACCTCGAGCCGGGGCCGGGACTTAATATCTTCACCGGCGAGACCGGCGCCGGCAAGTCCATCATAATTTCCGCGCTGGGCTTCCTGCTGGGCGAGCGCTCCGGCTCCGACATCCTGCGCCCCGGCGCGGCCTCGGCAGAAGTGGAGGGGGAATTCCTGGCCCCGAACCTGCCGGTGAAACTGGCCGAGCGCTGGAACATAAAGGGCGGGGCCGTTAAGATAAGGCGGCAGGCCGATCCCAAGGGCCGCACCCGCGCCGCAGTGAACGGCGCCCCCGCTGCGCTGGCCCAGCTGTCCGAGCTGGGCGGCTACCTGGTGGATTTCCACGGCCAGAACGAGCACCAGAGCCTGCTGAAGCCGGAAACGCAGCGCGGGCTGCTGGACCGCTACGGGCGGCTGGAGAAGGAAGTGAAAGCCGTAGAGGAAGCCTGGACCGCCGCACGCGCACTGGAGGATGGGCTGACCGCCGTTTCCATGTCCGAGGACGAGCGCGCCCGCCTGCTGGACCTGTACCGCTTCCAACTTGGCGAGATAGAAGGCGCGAACCTGAAGGAAGGCGAGGAGGAGGAGCTGGAAGCCCTCTGGCCGCGCCTGAAGAATTCGGAAAAACTCTTTACGCTCTCCGGCGACGCGCACGCGCTGGTGGACGACGCGGCGGGCGGGGCCGAGAAGGCTCTCGAAAAACTGAAGGCCCTCGCCGCCATCGACCCGCTGGCCGACGCGCTGACCGCCCGTTTCGCCTCCGCCGCCATCGAGCTGCGCGACCTGTCCGGAGAGCTGCGCGCCTACGGCAAGGGCGTACACTGCGACCCGGGCGAGGTGGACCGCGTGATCTCCCGCCTGGAAAAATTCAAGACGCTCAAGAAAAAGTACGGTGCGGATATCCCCGCGGTACTGGCGAAGGCGGAAGAGCTGCGCGGCAAGCTGGCCGGCCTCGAGGATTTGACGCTGGACCGCTCCGAGCTGGAGAAGAAGCTGTCCGCCGCCCGGGCCAAGCTGGAGAAACTTGCCTCCGCCCTGCACGATAAGCGGGTTTCCGCCGCCGCCAAGCTGTCGGCCGAGATCCTCAAAGAGGCCGAAGGACTCGGCTTCAAGCAGGTCCGCTTTTCCGTGGACGCGGCCTACGACGAGGAAAACCTGACCTCCTCCGGCGGAGACTCGGTGGAATACCTCTTCACGGCCAACCCGGGCTACCCGCTGCGGCCCCTGCGCTACACCGCCTCGGGCGGCGAGATGGCCCGCATCATGCTGGCGCTGAAGACCGCGCTGTCCAAGGCCGACCAGATCGGCGCGCAGGTCTTCGACGAAGTGGACGCCGGCGTGGGCGCCGTGACCGGCCGGCTGGTGGGGGAGAAACTCGCCCGCCTGGCCGCCGACAAACAGATCTTCTGCATCACCCACCTGCCCCAGGTGGCCGCCTTCGGCTCGGCGCATTATTTCGTGGAGAAGGACATCAAGGCCGGGGTGGCAGCCGCCTGCGTGCGCCGCCTCGACGCTGACGCCCGGGAGAAAGAGATAGCCCGGATGCTGGGCGGCAAGCGCCAGTCCACCGACCTCGGCCTCAAGCACGCCCGGGAGCTCCTCTCGGAATCCCGCAAGTAACCTCCGGCGGCGGGCCTGCGCCCGCGCCGGCCCGACCTAAGTCTGTAACAGCGGCGTGCTATAACATCCCTGGCCGGCGTTTTTCAGTGGGTGCGGCGCGTAACAAAATAGCCACAAGTTTGTATCAAATTCTAAATACATAGTTGGTAAACTTTTCATAGCAAGACCTATGAAATACTGGTTCTACTCGGAAGGCAATATCCTCGGACCCTACGAGCCGGCAGAGATGCTGGCCCTGCCCGCTTTCGCCGAGGAAAGCCTGGTCTGCCCCGAGAGCTGCACCGGGGATAACCCCGGCGACTGGCGCCCCGCCTCGCAGGTGGGCGAGATAGCCGCGGCGCTCAGCGTGGGCTCGGGCCGCATGGTGGCCGCCGGCCCCCTGACCGCCTCCTACGAAGCCGAAACCGGCTTCAGTTCCTCCGTCAGCTATTTCGAGAACAGGGAGTCTTCCTCGCCCGGCGGCTACGGCGAATTGCTGGGGGCGATAGACAATATCCTGGGCGCCTATAAGGAAACCGCCTCGCCCGAGGGCAAAGCGCCCGAGGCTGATTACGATTTCGCCGAAAAATTCGACATCCGCCTCTCCCGCATCCAGGAAGAGCTGGAAGCCGCCCGCTGGGAAAAGAACCTGCTCCTCGAGAAGATCCGCATGAAGGAGCTGGAGGACAAGAAAAACCGGGCCCGCATAGAAGAGCTGGAAGCGCGCCTGAAGGGCGAGGCCGGCAAGCAGGGAGAGAACGCCAGGGAGATAGAGCAGGTGCGGCATCTCTCCGACCTCAAGGAGAAGGCCGACACCCTCCGGCAGATAGAAGAGATAAAGAAAGAAGAACTGGCCATGAAGGAAGAGGCGGCCAGGGACGCCGCCGCGGCCGCGCCGGCCCCCGCGCCCGAACCACAGGCCCGCGGCTTCAAGCCCACCGAACTGGCCGCCCCGAGGCTGGAGGCCGCCGAACCGCAGGCCGCCCCCGACCAGCCGGCAGAGGCTATAGAGGTTAAAACTTTCAAGAGTATAAAGCGCGGCGCGG
>JAQTZB010000006.1:176738-247776 GCA_028688015.1 Elusimicrobiales bacterium
ATAAAGCTGGAGAGCGCCATCGGCAGAGAGCTTAAGGAAGAGGCCGAGGACGACCCCGGTCTGACCAGCCGCAAGCTCAAAAGCCTGGGCCAGACCCAGCCGCCCGCCTACGTCTACGGCTCCCATTACGACAAGCCGCTGCCTGGTCCCGAGGCGGCCCCCGCCGGAGCTTTCAAACCGGAGGCCCTCGAGCCCCTGCCCCAGCAGGCGGGCGGCCTGGTTTACGATTTTACCGTGGTCACCGCTAAACCCGACGTGCAGCAGTTCAAGATAGAGCCCCGTCAGGAGGCCGCGCCCGCCGAGCCCCGCCCCGTCAAGCCGCCCACTTACGATTTCGGCGTGCCGCAGCAGGCGCCGGCCCCCGCACCCGCGCCTGCCCCGGCGCCCCAGGGCTACCAGTTCCCTCCGGTGCAGCACCAGGCGCCCGCGCCGGCCCCCGCACCCGCGCCTGCCCTGCAGCCGCAGCACGCTTTCCAGTTCGGCGGCTCGCAGCCCGCTCCGGCCGCGCAGCCCCAGCACACTTTCCAATTCCCCGGCGCCCAGCCCGCCCCGGCGCCGCAGGCCCAGCCTGCCCCGGCGCCGGCCCCCGCCCCCGCGGCGGCCGCCCCGCTGGAGAAAGCGGCCGTAGCCGCCCCGGATTCCCCCGACAAGACCCTCCGCATGCCGGTCTCCCAGGCCAAGGGCAAGGCCGACGCCAAGGCTGCCCCCGACCGGCCCAAGAGGAAGGGCGGCCGCACCGCCTTCGTAGCTGTGCTCGTAATTTTCGGGTCCATAGCCGCCGGCGGCCTGGGCTACTTCTTCATGGGCGAAGGCGGCGGTTTCCCCGGCCTTTCCAAGATGATCCCCACCGGCAAGGTGCCCTCCTCCGGCATGACCTCGCAGATCGAGGCTGCTCAGCCCCAGGAACAGCCGGTCCCCGAGCAGGCCGTTCCCGAGCAGGCGGCCCCTGCCCCCGAGCAGCCGGCCGCCCCTAAGCCGGCCGTGCCCGGCCCCCAGCCCGCCAACGAAAATATAAAGAAGGCGCTGGATATCGTGAAAAACTACAAGCTCTCCGGCGGCCGCGGCACTATTGCCTCCTGGTTCGCCAACTCCTTCCTCAGCGGCAGCGGCGGCGACAACGAGGAATGGACCGCCACCCCGCTGCACGGCGACAGCCTGGTGGTGCAGTACCGCCTGCTCCGCCCCAGGCAGGAACCCCTGATCTATCAGTTCGAAGTGGACGCCGCCAAGCTCGACATCGTACGCGGCATCAACAACAACGCCATAGAACTGCTGGACCTCTCCGGCAAGGACAAGACGGTCAGCGCGGCGCCGGTCAAGAAGCAGGCCAAGCCCAAGGTCCGCAAGCCGGCGCGCTCCAAAGAGATCCCGATCCTGCCGCTGCCTGATGCGCCCTCCGGCCAGGCCGGGGACCAGGACCCGACCGGTTTTGAAAACCCGCAGGCCGAAGGTTCCGAGCAGGTGAAGTACCTCAAGGCGCAGGAATCCGACGAAGAGCTTTTTTGACGGCGGCGGGGGTAAGGAAGATTGAGGCAATCTTGAATTAACCCCGGCCGGAGATATTGTATTATATAGATATCAACGCGGCCTGCCGCAGAGCCGCGGCCCAAACATGTCCGAAAAAGGCATATCCGTAAACATTTCAAGGCGCCTCGGGGAGATGCTCGTGGCCTCGGGCCTCATCACGTCCGCGCAACTGGCCGAAGTGCTGGACATGCAGCGCACCAGCGGCGGCAAGCTGGGCCAGTTGCTGGTTCATAAAAAATTTATCGACGAGCGCAAATTGCTGGAATTCCTCAGCAAGCAGTTCGGCATCGAGTTCGTGGATCTCCGGGTCACGGAGATCCCTCAGGACATCATCAAGATCATCCCCGAGAACATCGCCCGCCGCTACGGGCTGATCGCCGTGGCCAAGGCCGAGAACAAGCTGAAGGTGGCCATGGAGGACCCGCTGAACATCGTGGTCCTCGACGACCTGAAGATGATGACCGGCTACGACATCAAGCCGGTCTTCGGCGCGGAGTCCGACATCAGCGCGGCGATAGACAAGAACTACGGCACCAAGACCGCCAAGGAAGCCCTCGACGACATCCTGATGAAGACCACGCAGGGCACCACGGACGTGTCGCTGGTGGAAGAGGACGCGAACAAGGGTGGCGGCGACGACCTGATCTCCCTGGAGGCTACCGGCGAGGCCGCCCCTATCGTGAAGATGGTGAACCTCATCATCTCCAGCGCCATCAAGGCCCATGCGTCCGACATCCATATCGAGCCGACCTACAAGGAGACCAAGGTCCGCTTCCGCATCGACGGTGTGCTGCACGCGCAGCCCTCGCCTCCTAAAAAATTTCACAACGCCATCATCAGCCGCCTCAAGATCATGTCCACGCTGGACATCTCCGAGCGTCGCCTGCCGCAGGACGGCCGCACCAAGCTCAAGATCGAAGACCATGAGATCGACCTGCGCGTCTCCATCCTGCCCTGCGGCCCCGGCGAGAAGGTGGTCATGCGCATCCTGGACTCCTCCGGCCTCAAACTGCGGCTGGAGGATTTGGGTATGGAGCCCGAGAACCTGGCTATCTTCGCCAAGTGCCTCAAGGCCCCGCACGGCATCAACCTGGTGACCGGCCCCACGGGCTCCGGCAAATCCACCACGCTTTATTCCGCCCTCGCCACGCTCAACGACCCCGACGTCAACATCGTCACCATCGAGGACCCGATCGAGTACCAGCTGGAGGGGATCAACCAGGTGATGGTCAACAACGACGTGGGCCTCACCTTCGCCGCCGGCCTGCGCTCTTTCCTGCGCCAGGACCCGGACGTCATCATGGTGGGCGAGATCCGCGATTTCGAGACCATGTCCACGGCTATTAACGCCGCCATGACCGGCCACCTGGTCTTCTCCACGCTGCACACCAACGACGCCCCCGGCGCTATAGCCCGCATAGGCATGATGGGCATAGAGCCGTTCCTGACCTCCTCCACGCTGCTGATGGTGGTGGCCCAGCGCCTGGTGCGCGGCATCTGCAAGAACTGCAAGGAAACCTACGAGGTGGCGCCCGAGCTGCTGGTCAGTTTAGGGGTGCCCAAGGCGCTCCTTGATAATAATATTAAAAATGGTAAAATTATCCTGTCGAGGGGCAGGGGTTGCGACATCTGCGCCAAGACCGGCTATAAGGGCCGCATGGGCATCCATGAAATCCTCGAAGTCAACGACGTGATCCGGGGCCTTATCATAGAGAAGGCGCACACCTCCAAGATCAAGGAGGCCGCGCGCAAGAACGGCATGATAACGCTGCGGGAATCGGCGCTGCGCAAGCTTTTTACGGGAGCGACCACGGTTGAGGAAGTTATCCGCGTTACCGGGTCCGACGTAGACTAGATTTAAGCCTTTCCACAGGAGCACAAACACATGGTAACAATGAGCGAGCTGTTCATAATGATGCACGAGAAGAACGCCTCGGACATCCACATCACGGCCGGCGCCACCCCGATGCTCCGCATCGACGGCGACCTGATCCAGACGCCGTTCGAGAAGCTCACCCCCGAGATGTGCCAGACCCTGATCTTCTCGCTGATGACCGACGCGCAGCGCCAGCGCTTCGAGGCCACCAACGAACTTGACTTCGCCTTCGGCATAAAAGGCCTCGGCCGCCTGCGCATGAACGCCTACCGCCAGCGCGGCGTGGTCGGCGCGGCCATCCGCTCCATCCCCAGCAAGTACAAGACTTTCGACGAGCTGAACCTGCCGCCCGTGGTCTACGAGCTCATGAAGATGACCAAGGGCCTGCTGCTCATCACCGGCCCCACCGGCTCGGGCAAATCCACCACGCTCGCGTCGATGATAGACTACCTCAACGAGCACCGCAACTACCATATCATCACCGTCGAGGACCCCATCGAGTACGTGCACACGCACAAGAAGAGCATTGTCAACCAGCGCGAAGTGGGCGCCGACACCGAGACCTTCGGCGCGGCCCTGCGCCACGTGCTGCGGCAGGACCCCGACGTCATCCTGATCGGCGAGTTGCGCGACCTGGAGACCATCGGCGCCGCGCTGAACATCGCCGAAACGGGCCACCTGGTGTTCGCCACGCTGCACACCTCGGACGCCTCGCAGACCATCAACCGCATCATCGACGTCTTCCCGCCGCACCAGCAGGAGCAGATCCGCGTGCAGCTGTCGTTCGTGCTGCAGGGCGTGTTCGCGCAGCAGCTGCTGCCGATGGCCACCGGCACCGGCCGCACCCTCGCCTGCGAAGTGCTGATCGCCAACTCGGCCGTCCGCAACCTCATCCGCGAGCAGAAGATCGAACAGATCCCCACCATCATCCAGACCGGCGGCAAGTTCGGCATGGTCACGATGAACCAGTCGCTCGTAGAGCTTTACAAGAAGCAGAAGATAAGCTACCAGGAAGCCGTGACCCGCTCCGCGGACCCGGAAGACCTGAAGAAACTCCTGCAGAAGTCGCTGTCGGCCACGGGCTGACGGAGCGGGGGCGGGGGAAACAAGCTGAATGCTATTCGCCTATAAAGCCAAAGACCCTTCCGGCAAAGCCGTAGAGGGCAATGTAGAGGCGGCCGACGAAAAAGCGGCGATGGCGCGCCTGCGCTCGCAGCGCCTGTCCGTAACCGAGATCAAGGCCGGCAAGGGCCCCAAGCAGGGCAAGAAGGGCGGCAAGATCGACAACAAGGACGTCGTCATCTTCTCGCGGCAGCTCTCCACCCTGGTTTCCTCCGGCGTGCCTATCGTGCAGGGCCTCACCATCCTCAGCGAGCAGGCGGAGGCCCCTAATTTCAAACTGGTCCTGAACAACCTGCGCACCGACATCGAGGCGGGCCTCTCCATCGCCGACGGGATGAAGAAGCACCCGAACGCCTTCACCGAGCTCTACGTGGCCATGATCCGCGCGGGCGAGGTGGGCGGTATCCTCGACACCATCCTGGAGCGCCTCTCGGCCTACCTCGAAGCCAACGAGGCCCTGAAAGGCAAGGTCAAGAGCGCGCTGATGTACCCCATCGTCGTGTTCGGCGCGGCCGGCCTGATCACCATCTTCCTGATAGTCTTTGTCATCCCGATCTTCAAGGACATCTTCGCCGGCTTCGGCGCCAAGCTGCCGTTCATCACGCAGATGCTCATTGACATCTCTGATTTCATGCGCAACTACCTGGTCTACCTGCTCCCGCCCGGCGCGCTCGGCGTCTGGCTGTTCAAGAAATGGATGAAGACCGAGAAGGGGCAGTGGAAGATAGACGAGATCTCCCTTAAGCTGCCGATCTTCGGCATCCTGCTCAAGAAGGTGGCCGTGGCCAAGTTCAGCCGCACGCTGGGCACCCTGATCAAATCGGGCGTGCCGATCCTGCAGGGCCTGGAGACCGTGGCCAAGACGGCCGGCAACAAGGTCATAGAGAAGGCCATCGACAACAGCCGCGACTCCATCAAGGAAGGCGGCCGCATCTCCGACCCCCTCAAAAAATCCAACATCTTCCCGCCGATGGTCATCCAGATGATCAGCGTAGGCGAGGAGACCGGCAGCCTCGACAACATGTTGACCAAGATCGCCGACTTCTACGACACCGAGGTCGACACCGCCGTGAAGGGCCTCACCTCCATGCTCGAGCCGCTCATCATGATCTTCCTCGGCATCGTCATCGGCACCATCGTCATCGCCATGTTCATGCCGATGTTCAGCCTCGGCGAAATGGTCGGCTAAACCTTTAGAAGGCGCAAAAAAAGCCCGGCTGCCCCGGGCTTTTTTGCTTTTGTCGGCCGCGCTAGCGGGCCTGTTCCTTTTTGAGCAGCCTTAATTTGGCTTTCAGGCCGCCCGGCGCCGAGAAGCCGCCCGGCGTGCCGTCGGACTTGATGACCCTGTGGCAGGGCACCACGGGCGCGAAAGGGTTCTTGCCCAGGGCCGACCCTACCGCGCGCACGGCGCCGGGCTTCCCGATCTGCTCTGCTATCCACTTGTAGCTGCGCGTCTGCCCCTCGGGTATGCGCAGGCAAGCTTTCCACACCGCCTGCTGGAACGGCGTATACGCCTTCATTTTTTCGAGGACTTCTTCCTTGTTCATTTATCCCTCCAGCTCTGATCTGCCGCGCAATTTCCGGTGATAGGTGATGCCGAAGCGGTGCGCCTCGTCGCGCAGCGCCTGCAGCAGCCGCAGGCCCGGGTGCGCGCGGTCCAGCAGCAGCGGCCGCGCGCGGCGGGGGGAATAGATCTCCTCCAGCCGCTTGGCCAGGCTGATCACCTCCACCTTAACCTTGGCCGCGCCGATGGCTTTCATCGCCGCCGCCAGCTGCCCCGGCCCGCCGTCTATCACCAGCAGGTCTGGCAGCTCCTCGCCGCGCTTCTTGATCTGGGCCAGGCGGCGGCCCACGATCTCCTCTATCATCGCGAAATCGTCGGAACCGCCAGGGGCGTTCTCAAACTTTATGCGGTAGCGGCGGTAATGGGGGGTGTTCTTCTCCCCGCCGGTAAAGCAGACCGAGGAGCCCACCGCCTGCCGCCCGAACAGGCTGGAAGTATCGAAACACTCGATATGCGCCGGGGGGCGGGCCAGGCCCAGCGCCTCTTTCAGCGCCGTCACCGCGCCGGTGCGGCCCACGGCCTTCTCCAGGAAGTCCGGCTCCAGCCTGCCCACCAGCACGCGCTCGGCCATGTGGTCGAAGGCGTTCAGGAAGTCCCGGTACAGGGCGGCTTCCTCGTAGCGGAGGGCCGCCGCGGCCCTGCCCATCTTCGCCTCGAAGCCGCCGCGCAGCTTGTTGAAATCCCCGGCCAGGAAATCCGCCACGCGTCCTGCCAGCGCGCCATAGGCCGTTCTGGAGATCCTGCCCGCGCAGGGCGCGGTGCACTGGCCCGTGTGAAAATACAGACAGGCCTTGATCTTCTTCTCCGCCAGCGGGGCGGCCAGAGAGAACTCCCAGCGGCAGCGGCGCAGGTTCACGAACTTGATCCGCCACAGGTAGGCCAGCAGCTTCTTGAGCGGCTCCACCTTGGGGTATGGCCCGAAGTAGCGCCCGCCGTCGCGCGTCTTGCGGCGGGTGAACAGCAGGCGGGGAAAATCCTCGCGCGTCAGCTCCAGGTACGGGTAAGACTTGGAATCCTTCCACATCTCGTTAAAGAAGGGCTGCAGCTTGTGGATCAGCTGCCGCTCGGTCAGCAGCGCCTCCCGCTCGCTGGCGGAGGCGACGTAGTCTATGCGCCGGATCAGGGCCACTAAATTGGGGATCTTGCGGCGGGTGTCAGCGGGGGTTTTGCCGAAGTACTGCCCCACGCGGGCGCGCAGGTCCTTGGCCTTGCCGACGTAAAGCACGGTGCCCGCGGCGTCGCGCATCAGGTAGACACCGGGGCCGGCCGGCAGGTGGGACAGGTCCATCAGAACCTCCCGCCCGTGACCAGCTTGCGCTCCTCCACGCCCAGCAGGCGCAGCCCGGCAAAATAGACCAGGACGGCCGCCGGCACGGCGGCGGCGGTCACGGCCAGCGGGCCTGCCGGGGCCAGCGCCCGAGTCAGCGCGTAGGCGGCGGCGGCCGCGGCGGCCGCGCAGAGGGCCGGCCGGCCCAGCGGCAGGTCGGCCAACGGGCTGAAGCCGGCGTGCCGGCGCAGTTCGTAGAGAAAGGCCAGCGCGGCGGCCCAGGAGCTCAGCGAGGTGGCCAGCATCAGCCCGCCCGCACCCATTGAACCCATCAACGCCGCGCAGAGCGCCGCGTTCAGGAGGAGCTGCGCCGTGATGATGACCAGCGGCGGCCGCTGCCGCCCCAGCGCGTAGAGCGAGGAGGCCGCCACTTTGTTGATGCCGTAAGCCGGCAGGCCCAGCGCCAGCCAGGCCAGGGCCTGCGCGGTGACCGCGCTGGCTTCCGGCGTGAAGCGCCCGTGCTCGAACAGGGCCCGGCAGACCGGGAGGGCCGTCGCCATGATGCCGGCGGCCGCCGGCAGCATGATAAGCCAGGAGGCTGCCATCGCGTCTTTCAGGTGGCGTCGGAAGCCTTCAGTATCGCCTGCCGCGCTGCGCCCCGCCAGCTCGGGCAGGGAGGCGGCCGCCGCGGCGGCCGCGAAGAGGGAAACCGGGAACTGCACCAGGCGGGCGGCGTTATAGATGGCGGTGATGGAGCCCGCGGGGAGGAAGCTGGCGTAGACGGTGTTGATCAGGAGGGAAACCTGGTCCTGCCCCAGCGTGACCGCGGCCGGGGCCGCCGCCAGCAGGGCTGAGCCGGTGGAGAGGTTCTTGAAAGGGTTGGAAAACCTGAGGCTGAAGCCCGCCTTGAACAGCAGCGGCAGCAGCAGCAGCGCCTGCAGCAGGCCGGAGGCGGAGGCCACCGCGGTCAGCGCCACTATCCTGCTTGTCTCGTCAAGGCGGTGCAGGTAGCCTGCTTTAAACGCCAGAAGCATGCCGATCACGGCCAGCGAGAAGACGGCAGGGGCCAGCGCCGGCAGGAAGAAGCGCCGCGCCGAGTTCAGGGCGGCAGTAAAGAGGGCCGAGACGTTGACGAACAGCAGCTGAGGCATCATCACAGCCGCCAGGAAGGCCGTCAGGGCGAATTTCCCCGGCTCGGAGCGGAAGCCCCAGGCCGTCAGGAGCGCGAACTGGTCTTTGAAGATGATCCCGGCTGCCGCGAGCAGCGCGGACAGCGTGAAAATTACGGTCCAGGCCGAGGAGAAGAAGGCCTGCGCCTGCGCCGGGCCTTCAAGCTTCTCCGCCTCCAGCCGCGGGATGAAGACGGCGTTCAGCGCGCCCTCCCCGGCCGTGCGCCGGAAGACGTTCATCAGCCGGAAGGCGGCGTAATAGGCGTCGGCCAGCGCGCCCGCGCCGAACACGGCCACCAGCAGGGCGTCGCGGACGTAGCCCAGGACCTTGCCCAGCAGGTTGGCGGCAGTCAGGCCGGCCATGCCCCTGGCGAATCCCGTCTCCGTTACCGCATTTGCTTTTTCCGACATAGAATGATAAACTGTATACACTATGGCAAAACTCAAGACCGGAAGGCATACTAGCGCTATCAAAGCCTGGCGCAAATCAGAGAAACTGGCCGCCAAGAACAGGGGCATGAAGACCAGGATCCACGACACCTCCAAGGATTTCTCCGCGCTCGTCGCGAAGAAGGACATGGAGAACGCGCAGAAGATGCTGCCCAAAGCTTACTCGCTGCTCGATAAAGCCGCGAAAAGCGGAACGCTGCACTGGAAGACGGCGGCGCGCAAGAAGTCCCGCCTGGCCGCGCGCATCAAGACGATAGCGCAGAATCCTTCCGTAAAATAACTTTCCCTTAAAAGAAAGAACGAACCCCGGAGCAGTTGGCCGGGGTTTCGCTATTTCCCGGCCGTGAGCTCCTGCGCCAGCTGGCGCAGCAGGATGGCCGGATCGCGCTTGGAGGAGGACTTCAGGAGTTCCTCCACCTCGAGGCAGCGGCGCAGGGAGCGGATCAGTTTGTCGTCGGACCAAACGGCTGCGTCGCGCAGCGCGTTGTTGAACTGCCACGGGGACAGGCCGGCCTGGTAGGAGGCCGCCGCGCCCTCGCCGGCCAGCCGCTTCACTTTCAGCAGCTTCTCTACGGTCCTGGACAGCTGCGAGAGCAGGGCCAGGGGCTCTGCCCCGGAAGCCAGCATGGCGTTCAAGGCTTCTGAGGCCTGGGCTGCCCTGCGGGCGCCTACGGCGTTGGCCAGTTCGAAAGGGTTCTTTACCCGGGAAAAGCCAGCCAGGGCCAGCGCGTCCTCGGGGCTGAAAAAGCGGTCCTGCCCGTGCATGTAAAGGGCGATCTTTTCCGTCTCCCCGTCCAGCGTGACGGAGTCGGTGCCGAGCAGCTCCACCAGCAGCTCCAGCGCCTCGCCTTCGGCCTTTACGCCGCGCGCCAGCAGCGCGGAATTGACGTGGGCGACCGCCTCCGCGGGCTTCATCTGCTCGAAATCCACCAGCGCGCAATCGCTGCCCAGCGCTGCCGGCACCGGGTCGGTCTTCTCGCGCGGCCAGTCCGCCAGCAGCACCAGGGTTGCGCTGGGGCAGGGATTTTCCAGATAGGCCAGCAGCTTCTTCAGCGGTTCTTTCTTGAGCTTCTCGACGCGCTTCAGGATCACAAAGCGCACGTCGGCCAGCATCGGCGCGGTGCAGGCCTCGTCGAGCGCCTCCTCTATCTCGGCTGTCTCGGCGTCGCGCACGGAGAAATTAAAAGACTCCGGCTTGAAGGCTGCCTCCAGCTTCTTGAGGGCAACCTCCTTCATGGCGGCCTCCTCGCCGCAGAGGTAATAGACCGGGCGCGTTTTCTTCCTGGCCCATTCTTCCGCCAGGGCCCTGGGTGAAAGCGTCTGCATTACTGGCCCTGGGCGCCCTGGGGCGGGGTCTCCACGGGGACCTTCTTGCGCGAGACGCCGGAGACGACGCCGAAGCCTGAGACCGTGCGCAGCATCACGTCCTTGGCGAGTATCTCCCACAAGGCCTCGCGGGCCTGTTCTTCGGTCAGGCCGCCCGGCAGGTTGGCCGCGGAGAACATCTTGGTCACCTGCAGGCCCGGCTCCTCCCAGAGGTAGCGGTTCTGCTCGCGGTCCAGCAGGCGCACGCCGGCTATCACGTTGAGCTTGTAGACCGTGGGCACCAGGTTCACATCGTACTGGATAGGGGTGAGGATGTAGTGGTTGATCTCGCCCACCACCACGCCCTGCGCCGCGCTCTCCGGCGAGACGGTGTATTCCCCGTTCTTCAGGAACTCGTCGATGACCTTGAGGGTTATCTTCTCCTCCAGGCCGAATTGCTGCGTCTTGTTGGCGAACGGCCGCACCGCGATGCGCTTGATGTGCAGCGGCAGCTTCTGGTCCGCCGGCCGGTAGACTATGTCCGAACTGCCCGCGCAGCCGGCCAGCGCGGCCACCGCCGCTAGAAATGCCAGTTTCTTCATAATCGCTCCCCCATCTTCATCGTCATTTTACCACTATGCTGACAAGGCGCCCGGGCACCACTATCACCTTGACCACGGCCTTGCCCGCCGTGTGCGGAGCCGCGGCCTCCAGCGCCAGGCGCTTGATATCGTCCTGCGGCGTGGTTTCCTTCACGCGCAGCTTCTCCTTGAGCTTGCCGTTCACCTGCACCGGGATCTCTATGTCGCGCGAGGCGATGACGGACTTGTCCGCCTCGGGCCACGGGCGCGCCATCAACGTGCCCTCGCCGCCGGCCAGCTCCCACATCTCGTCGGCGATATGCGGCGCGAAAGGGTGCAGCAGCGTGACGAAGGCCTCGTAATCCTCTCGGCTGGTCTCCTTCTGCTCGGTCAGGCGGTTCAGGTAGATCATCAGCGCGGAGATGGCCGTGTTGAACTTAAGCGCCTCGATGTCGGCGCCGACCTTCTCTATGGTCTGGTGGCGCAGGATCAGGTCCGGGCCGGCCGCCGGGGCGGCGCTCAGCGAGCCGGACCGCTCCAGGCCCCACATGTAGGCGCGCCGCAGAAAGCGGTAGACGCCCTCGATGCCGCGGATATTCCACGGTTTCGAATCTTCCAGCGGGCCCATGAACATCTCGTAGAGGCGGAACGCGTCGGCCCCGTAGCGCTGCACAACTTCGTCGGGGTTGATCACGTTCTTTTTGGACTTGGACATCTTCTCCACTACCGGCTTGAGCTTCTCGCCGTCCGAGGTGACCGCGGCGCCGTCCTCTGCGATGTCCAGCTCGCCGTAGCCGCGGTAGGCGCCCTTGCCGTCGCGGTAGGCGTAGGCGAGGATCATGCCCTGGTGCACCAGCTTCTTGAAGGGCTCCGTAGTGGAGACGTGGCCCAGGTCGAAGAGCACCTTGTGCCAGAAGCGGGCGTAGAGCAGGTGCAGCACGGCGTGCTCGGTGCCGCCGATATAGAGGTCCACCGGCATCCAGGCTTTCTCCAGTTCCTTGTCCACGAAAGCCGTAGGGTTCTTCGGGTCTATGTAGCGCAGGTAGTACCAGCAGGAGCCGCCCCACTGCGGCATGGTGTTTGTCTCGCGCCTGGCCGCGCCGCCGCAGGCCGGGCATTCAGTGTTGACCCAGGAGTCGATAGCGGCCAGGGGGGATTCGCCGGTGCCGGTGGGCTGGTATTTCTCAACTTCGGGCAGCAGCACGGGCAGTTCGCTTTCTGGCACGGGCACTGTGCCGCACTTGGGACAGTGCACCAGCGGTATGGGCTCGCCCCAGTAGCGCTGGCGCGAGAACACCCAGTCGCGCAGCTTGAAATTCACCTTGGCGCGGCCTATGCCTTTTTCGCCCAGCCACGCGGTTATTTTCTTCTTGGCTTCCGGCGTGGGCAGGCCGTCAATGATGCCGGAATTGACCGCGACGCCGTCGCCGCAGAAGGCGCCTTCTCCTTTCCAGTCGGCGGGCGCTTTCAGCACCTCTATGATCTTAAGACCGAACTTCACCGCGAACTCGTGGTCGCGGTCGTCGTGTGCGGGCACGGCCATGATGGCGCCGGTGCCGTAGGTGGTCAACACGTAGTCGGCGGTCCAGATGGGCAGTTTCTCGCCATTGACCGGGTTCACCGCGTAGGCGCCGGTGAACACGCCGGTCTTGTCCTTGGCCAGTTCGGTGCGCTCCAGGTCGCTCTTGCTTGCGGCGGCCGCGACGTAGGCCTCCACTTCGGCCTTCTTCTCCGGCGTGGTGAGTTTGGCCGTCAGCGGGTGCTCGGGGGCGAGCACCATGTAGGTGGCCCCGTAGAGGGTGTCGGGGCGGGTGGTGAAGACGGTCAGCTTGCCGCCGCCTTCCAGGGCGAAGTCCACCTCGGCCCCCTCGGAGCGGCCTATCCAGTTCTCCTGCATGAGGCGGGTGGAGTGCGGCCAGTCGGTGCCGGCCAGGTCCGCGAGCAGGCGGTCGCCGTAGGCGGTGATCTTGAGCATCCACTGCTTGAGGTTCTTCTTCTCGATCGGGGTCTCGCAGCGGTCGCACTTGCCCTGGAAGACCTCCTCGTTGGCCAGGCCGGTCTTGCACTTGGGGCACCAGTTTATCGGGCTGGTGGTCTCGTAGGCCAGGCCCTTCTTGAAGAGCTGCAGGAAGATCCACTGCGTCCACTTGTAGTAGGCGGGGTCGGTGGTGTTGATCTCGCGCTCCCAGTCGTAGCTGAAGCCGAGCGAGTCTATCTGGCGCCTGAAAGTGGAGCAGTTCTTTTCCGTGGTGATGCGCGGGTGCACGCCGGTGGAGATGGCGTAGTTCTCGGCGGGCAGGCCGAAGGCGTCCCAGCCCATCGGGTGCAGCACCTCGAAGCCCCTCATGCGCTTGTAGCGGCAGATGATGTCGGTGGCGGTGTAGCCCTCTGGGTGGCCCACGTGAAGGCCGTCACCGGACGGATAGGGGAACATGTCGAGGCAGTAGAACTTGGGTTTGCCAGGCAGCCGGGCTGTCTTAAAGGCGCCGCTCTCCTTCCAGCGCTTCTGCTGGCGGGCGTCTATTTCCTGGAAAGTGCGGGCGTTGATCTCTGTTCTCACTTGAAGCCTCCGTACGGCCCTCGCTGCGCGTGCTGTTAGGCGCGCGCGTTAACGCGCGTATCTATATAATTCTATCAAAAATGGGGAGCGGGGCGGGCCGCTAGGACCAGCCGCCCAGCAGCTTGAAGCGCAGCAGCACTTTCAGGACGTAGGGTTTATTGGGCACGGCCCGTATCATGCGCCACAGCTGCAGGGGGCGCAGGTAGAAACTGTAATCGGCCCAGTCCACCAGCAGCGTGAAAAGCCAGGTCGGCACGGCCGAGAAGTTGTCGGAGAACTTGAAATAGTTGGCCGCGCCCCCGGAGGTGTTCTTGCCGGCCGTCATGACGTAGAGCTCGGTGTTGGGCCGCGGCGAAACGTAGAAGAAAGAAGCGAAGTGGAACGGCAGCTCCCGGGCGAAGCGCGCCGTCAGCAGCATTTCCCCGCGGGTCTCGCCCGGAAAGCCGAACATGAAGAAGCCGGCGACGGTTATCCCCTGCGCGGCCGTGAACCTTACCATCGCGGCGGTCTTGTCCAGGTCCAGGTTCTTTTTTATCAGGAGCTGGATCCGCGGCGAGGCCGATTCCACTGCGTAGTAGATCAAATGCGTCCCGGCCGCCTTCAGCTTCAGGACCAGCTCCTCGTCCATCCGGTCGGCGCGGAGGCCGTTGGGAAAGGACAGGGCTATCTTCAGGCCGCGCCGGACTATCCCGTCACAGATCCGCTTGGCGCGGTCGAGGTCTATGTTGAAGATGTCGTCGATGATCTCTATCTCTTCCGCGCCGTAGCGCCGCACCAGCAGCTCCAGCTCGTCGAGCACGTCCTCGGGGTCGCGCAGCCGGGCCCTCTTGCCGAAGATGTTGTGGCAGTAGACGCAGTTGTACGGACAGCCCCGGGAGGTGAACAGCGGGAGGACCCTCGCGGATTTCGGAAAAGGGTTCATCGCGTGCCTGGTCCAGGTCGCGAAATACTTCTCGAGCTGGAGCAGGCCCCAATCCGGCCGGGGCAGGGCGGAGGCGTCTTCCTCAACCTCCGGCGGGGGGCCGTAGACCGGGCCCCCGGGGCCTTTGCCCACCAGGCCGGCGATGCCCGACGTGTCCGTCCCGGCGGCCAGTGCCGCGGCCAGCCGGCAGGCCGCCCGTTCGCCTTCGCCCCTGACCGCGAAGTCCGCGTTCGGGTCCAGGAGGACCAGTTCGGGGGAACTGGAGGCGTAGGGGCCGCCCACGACCACCTTGCAGCCGGGGGCGCTCTCTTTGGCCAGGCGCGCCGCCACGGAGATCTCCGAAGAGTCCAGGCTCATGCCGGTCAGCCCCACCAGGTCCGGGGCGAAGGTCTTGATGCGCTCCGCCAGCTCCTTGCGGTTCAGCCGCTCCAGCCTGGCGTCTATCAGCCCTATGTCGGAGAAGCCCGCGCGCCGCAGCGCGCCGGCTATGTAGAGCAGGCCTACCGGCACCAGGGCGTTAACCTGGCCGTTGAAGCAGTAGCGGGTGTTGGGCTGTACCAGCAGGATCTTCATGCGGCGGGCGGTCCGTTTTAGAGCTTTTTCAGCAGGGCGGCGGTGCGGGCGTTCATCCGGCGGCGCTGGGCCGGGGCGGCGTCGTCCCAGCCGGCCAGGTGCAGCGCGCCGTGCGCGGTCAGCACCAGCAGTTCGGTCAACAAGGAGTGGCCCAGGGCGCGGGCCTGTCTGGCAGCTACGGGCACGCAGATATAGATCTCGCCCCAGGGAGCGCCCGGCACCGGCGCGGGGGGGAGGTTGAAGGCGATGACGTCGGTGAGCCGGTCCTTGGCCAGGAAGCGCCGGTTCAGCTTTTTTATGGCGGGGCCTCCGGTGTAGATTATGTTGACCTGCCGGCGCGCGCGGCGGCCCAGGGCCAGCGCGGCGGCTCTCTTAAGGGCGGGGGCGGCGGCTTTGACCTCGGGCGGCGCGGGGTATTCGAAGAAGAGCTCAGGCATCGGGGTGCTTCCTCTCCCAGCCGTCGTAAGCGGCGAGGATCTCCTTGACCAGGGCGTGGCGCGACACGTCCTTCGCGGTGAAATTTACGACCTTAACTCCGGCCACCTTTTTCAGGATCTCCCGCGCGAGCACCAGGCCGGAGCGGCGCTTCTCCTTCAGGTCTATCTGCGTGACGTCGCCGGTGACGACCACGCGGGAATGCTGGCCCATGCGGGTCAGGAACATTTTCATCTGCTCGGGCAGGGTGTTCTGCGCCTCGTCGAGGATGATGAAGGCGCCCTCCAGCGTGCGGCCGCGCATGTACGCCAGCGGCACGATCTCCACCACCTGGTCGGCGCGCAGCGCGCGGAACCTGTCCGGCCCCACCAGGGCGTGGAAGGCGTCGTAGAGGGGGCGCAGGTAGGGGTCGACCTTCTCGGAGATGTCGCCCGGGAGGTAGCCCAGCTTCTCCCCGGCCTCCACTATCGGCCTGGTAAGGATGACGCGCTTCACTTCGCCGGCGCGAAGCGCCCGCAGCGCGCAGACGGCGGCCAGGTAGGTCTTGCCGGTGCCGGCCGGGCCAACGCCGAACACCAGGTCCCTGGAGAGCACGGCCTCGACGTATTTTTTCTGGCCGTCAGTGCGGGGGCGGATCAGCTCGCCGTAATGGGTCTTGAAGAGGACACCCTCCGGCAGCGGGGGCTCCTCCCTGGGCCTGGCTTCCTCGGGCGCCAGGCGGGCGGTATAAAAATCTTCCAGGGTTTCGCGCAGGGCGCGCAGGGCCTTTTCCACGGCCGCGGGGGAACCCTTGACCGTGAGGTCGGCGCTCTCGCTCTCGGGGTGGTGGCGGACGTAGACCTGCACGCGGTGCAGGCGCTCCAGCTCGCGCAGACCTTCGTCCTGCGCGCCGAGCACCACCAGGATCTCCTCCCGGTTCTTCAGCCGGAATTTCTTGCCTTCCATAAGGTTCAGGGCCCGGGGTTCAGCCCCGCCGGGCTACTGCCACTTCGAGATGCCGCGCGGTATCACCACGATGCCGTCGGGGTCTATGTAATAGCGCTGCGCGTCCTGGTCGGAGTTGTAGCCTATCGTGGTCTTGGCCTCGATGGTGTTGTAGCGGTCCATGATCACCTTTTTCAGACGCGAGCCGGCCTTGATCTCGCAGGCGTCCATGATGATGCAGTCTTCGAGCTGGCACTTCTCGTGCACTATCACGTCGTGGGCCAGGATACAGCGCTTCAGGGACGACTGGGTTATCATGCAGCCGTCGGCGAGCATGCAGTCCTGCAGGTTGGATTCTATCACCCTGGAGGGTCCGGCGGTGTGCTTCGAGTCCTGGATGGGCCAGAGCTTGTTGTTCAGGTCCATCTTGGGCTTGGCGCCCAGCAGGTCCATGTTGGCCTGCCAGAAGGCCTCCAGCGTTCCCACGTCGCGCCAGTAGTTCTTTTCCTCCGAAGGCTTGCTGCCCGGCAGCACCTGGTCGGCGTAGTTGTAGCCGAACACGCGGTAGCGCTTGAGGATGTTGGGCAGGATGGTCTTGCCGAAGTCCAGCGCGGCGGCCTCGCCGGACTCTTCGTGCAGGATCTTGACCAGCGCGTCGTAGCTGAAAATATAGTTGCCCATCGAGGCCAGCACGGCGTTGGGGTTGCCGGGCATCGGCTTGGGGTTCTTGGGCTTCTCCTCGAACGCCGTTATCCTGTTCTTGGCGTCCACTACCACGGTGCCGAAGCGCGAGGCCTGCTTTATGGGCACGGTAAGGGCCGAGACGGTAACGTCCGCTTTGGTGGCCACGTGAAAATCTATCATCTGCCTGATGTCCATCCGGTAGATGTGGTCGGCGCCGAAGATGGCCACGAGGTCGGGCTTGTAGTCGTTGATCAGGTTCAGGTTCTGCTTCACCGCGTCGGCGGTGCCGCGGTACCACATTTCGCCCAGGCGCATCTGCGGGGGCACTACGGTGATGAAGTGTTCCTTCGTGATGCCGCCCAGGTTCCACGTCGAGCGCAGGTACTCTATCAGCGACTGCGACATGTACTGCACCAGCACGTAGTTGGAGTAGATGCCGGAGTTGATGAAGTTGGAGAGCACGAAGTCGATGATGCGGTACTTCCCGCCGAACGGCACCGCCGGCTTGGAGCGCTCCTTGGTCAGCGGGTAGAGCCGCTCGCCCTTGCCGCCGGCCATGATTATGCCTATTGTTTTCATTTTGGTAACCCCTTTAAGCTCAGCTGATAGCGTCCATTATCTCCCGCAGGTCCCGGCCGAGGCACAGGAAGACGGGCTTGTCGTCGCAGGTGTAATTCTTGATGCGCTGCAGGCGCAGCTCGTGGGTGGCCGCGGTCAGGTCCTCCAGCGACTTGGCTTCCCGGGCCACTATCATGTCCGGCTCGTCCAGCCCGTAGGAGAGGAAAAAATTCTCCTGGATGTCGCGGTAGCGCGAGATCACCTGCGCGCGCTCTGCCATCAGCTTCCCGCGCTCGTCCTCCGACAGCTCGTACCAGGTGTGCGACTTTACCACCGGGTGCAGCAGCATGAAACGGTGGCGGCCGAAGGTGTCCTTCGGCAGAAAGCCGAACTCCAGGTCCTTCCTGGGGATGGCCGGGTCCGCTCCCGGGTGCACGCCGAGGTAGCAGTAGGACGGTGTGAAATACCTGCCGGCCCCGGCGGAGAAGGTGCGTGCGCCGATCTCCTGCAGGTAGGGCAGGTCGTCGGACATGCGCCAGATAAGGATGTCCGCGTCGGAGCGCAGGCCCGAGACCATGTAGGTCCGCAGGAAAAGCTTTTCCTGCGCGGCGCCCACCATGTTCTCGAACTCCTGCTTGGCCGCTATCTTCTCGTTGGAGATCAGCCGCCGGAACTCGGGCTGCAGCTTGACCAGCATGAAGCTGGAGTAAATGTTAGCGGCTTTTTTTGTTTTTTCCATCTTTGACCTCGGGGGGCTGAACCGCCGCGAAGGGCGGCTCCAGATAGAGCGAGCTGTGCCCCAGTATCTCCGTATCCTCAGCCGTCTCCAGGCCGGTGGTGATCTCGGTCACCAGGAAGCGCCTGCCGCCGGCATCTATGATGTGCCGCCGGGGCACCAGCATGGCGTTCTCGCTCTTGCCTATGAAGAGCCGTCCGTTGAACTGTTCGCCTATCTTGACGCCGTTCTTCAGGTCGCTGACCTCCAGCCAGAGGCGGTTGAGGCCCGGAGAGCCCTTGACCCGAAGGAAGTTTACCAGCGTGGTGTCGAACTCCGCTTCGGTGCGCAGATGCTTCACCTTGGCGGTCATGCCCGGCGCCAGCTTGGAGTAGAGGGTCTCGGTGTTCTTGCCGATGATCACCACTTTTTTTGCCACGGTGAACAGGCGGTCGCCCTTGTTGACGCGGGTCCGCGGCTCTATGTAGACGTTAGTCACCACGCCCTCGGTCTCGGGCCTGACCTCGGTGAAACTGTAGACGTCCTGCCAGCGGCGTTCGGTCTGCTTGCGCGACTCCTCGGAGCTGGAGTCCAGCAGGGCGGCCATCTCGGTGGATACCATGCGGGCGAGGATTTGCTTGGGCGTGACGAAGGCGAACATCTCGGTCTGCACTTCCTCCACGCGCCCGTCGAACGGGGCGAAAATGTCGTAGGTCTCCTGGGCGGTGCTGATGCCGGTCACCGGGGTGTAGACCACTATCTCTCCGGTGCGGATATTGTGCTGGGGGGCGCTGTCCCACGGGGAGGCCGCCGTGGCTTGAGCCTCGGGGGCGGCCTTCTGCGGGGTTTTCTGCGCGGCAGCGCGCTTCGCCGGGGCGGCGGCTCCGGCCGGGCAAGCCAGCGCCAGGAGCAGCAGGGAATTAATGAGCTTTCTTTTCATTGAGTTTAGCCCAGGCTTCCCAGGTCCACGGCATCCTGTCCCGGAACATGCCCTGTATGGCCTCGGCGTAGCGGCGTATCTCCCACTGCGCGTGGGAGTCGGCGCGCAGATTTATGAAGTTCAGCAGGCTGCGCGCGTTGATGGTCCAGTGGAACTGCGTGTACTGCGCCACCGGCAGCACCATGCGCGCCATCTCGCGGGCCGCGCCGGCGTTCAGCAGCTCCTGGTAGGCGTCGTAGGAGGCCTTCACGGCCTTGTCGTAGAGCTCCAGCATCTTCTTCTGGTCAAGGTTCGCCGACGGCAGGGACCCCTGGCGGTTGCTGCGGTCCTGCGCGCGGAACTCGGCGGGGAAGTAGAACTCGTCGTGCACCTCGGTGTAGCGGGCCGAGATCTCGTTGTAGGAGGCTATGCGGTGGCGCATCCACTGCCGCGCCACGAAGATGGGGCACTTGATGTGGAACTGGAAGACCGAGTGCTCGAAAGGGCTGAAATGGCCGTGCTCGAGCAGGTACTCCAGGAGCTTGCGGTCTGCCGCTTCGCCTTTTGAGACGGACCCGAAGGAAACGCGGGCCGAGTCTACGGCGCGCTGGTCGCCGCCCATGAAATCGATCAGCTTAACGAAGCCCTTGTCCAGCACCTGGGACAGGTCCTGGCCGGTTTGAAGTCCTGAGTCTGACATGAGCCCTCCGCGGAGAAATTTGAGAAACCCGGATAAAATTATATACTTTTCAAAGTCTTATTAAAAGGGCGACATGAAAATCAAACTCACCGGTGAAGGTTCCCGCCTGGCGCGCAGCCGCAGCCTGCGCTCGCTTGAAAAGATCATGAAGGTCCTGCTGGACCCGGGTGGCTGCCCGTGGGACCGCCGCCAGAGCCACGCCACGCTGCTGAAATACCTGCGCGAGGAGGCCGGCGAAGTCGCCAGTGCGGTCCGGCGCCGCGACTGGCTCAACCTCAGGGAAGAGCTCGGAGACGTGCTGCTGCAGGTGGTGTTCCACAGCGAGCTGGCCCGCCGCGCCGGCCGCTTTTCGCTGGCCGATGTAATTGAGACCGTAAACTCCAAGATGGTGCGCCGCCACCCGCACGTGTTCGGCGCTGGCGCCAAGCTGGACACGCCGGCGCAAGTGCTGCGCCAGTGGAAAATTATCAAGAAGGCAGAAAAAGCCAAGGCTTCCCGCAAGGCGGGGAAGTGAATTCTCGCAGGCTCGCGCGCCTGATCCATCCCGGTTTCCGGTTCGGCCTCTCCGACCCGGAGCGGGCGGTGCAGCTCGCCGGGCTGGGCGTGGGCGGCTTTTGTTTTTACGGCGGAGAGGCCGGAGAGGTTCGGGAACTTTCCCGCCGCCTGAAGGCCGCCTCCGAAACCCCGCTGCTGATCTCTTCCGACTACGAGAACGGCGCAGGCCAGCGCGCGCGCGGCGCGACGGACCTGCCCGCCAACATGGCCATAGGGGCCTCGGGCTCGGAGGCGCTGGCCCGCCGGAAAGGCGAGATCACCGCGCTGGAAGCCCGCGCGCTCGGCGTGGACTGGGTCTTCGCGCCGGTGCTGGACCTGGCGACGCGCCCTGGCAACCCGATAGTGAACGTGCGCGCCTACGGCGCCGACCCCGGGCTGGCCGCCCGGCTGGGCGGGGCTTTTATTTCGGGTCTGAACTCGCAGGGCGCGCTGGCCTGCGTGAAGCATTTTCCCGGCCACGGCGACACCACGGCTGATTCCCACCTCGAGCTGCCCTCCGTGCCGAAGAACCTGTTCGCGCTCGAAGAACTGGAACTGCGGCCTTTCAAGGCGCTGGCCGGCCGGGCAGACGCCGTGATGGCCGCCCACCTGCTGCTGCCGGAGCTGGACGCCAATAACCCCGCCTCGCTTTCCAAAGAGATCCTGACCGGTCTGCTGCGCAGGCGGCTCGGCTACGCCGGACTGATAGTCACCGACGCGCTGGAGATGAAGGCCGTCTCCGCCGATCCCGCCGCCGGGGTGAAGGCCTTCCTGGCCGGGGCCGACGCGCTGCTGGTGCCGGACGACCCGTTCGCGTTGCACGCCGAGCTGGCCCGGGCCGCCAACGACGGCCTGGTGACCGCCGCCGCGGTGGACCAGGCGCTGGCCCGCCAGGACGCGCTGGTGCGCAAACTGGCCCCTTTCCGCTCCGTCCCGCCGCCCGATGCCCTGCGCTGTCCCGAGCACCTGGCCTTCAACTCCGAGGCTGCCCCGGCCTGCCTGGCCTGGGCCTCGCCCGGGCGGTTCTGGCTGAAGGCCGGAGAAACCTTGGGCTATTTTGAGCCGAAGACCGCGCAAAAGGATTGGCAGGGCGCGGCTTTTGTGGAGGAACTCGTCCGGCTGGGCGTGCGCGTGGAACCCTACCAGCCTGGCTGCGGCATGCGGCTGGCCGCCGGCTGCTTCTCGCGGCCGCGCGCCGGCAGCGGCAGCATAAACCTTTCCGACGGGGAGTGGGGGGCGCTGGAAGCCGCGATCGCCGGCGCCGCCGATTCCGTGCTGCTGGCTTTCGGCAGCCCGTTCGTGCTGGACGGCCTCGCCCCTTCGGCGGGGCTCTGCGCTTTCTGCGCGCTCCCGGAATTCCAGCGCGGAGCTGCCGGAGTGCTGGCAGGGCAGGTCAAGGCAGGCGGCGTCATGCCGGTCAAAGTCTCACTTAGGAGTAAATAATGAACGAAGTTTCCGCTTTTCAGCAGATAACGGGCCTGGCGCCGCTGGACTACGCAATACTCGCCACGGCGCTGGCGGCGCTGTTCGTGATCTCCTACTTCAAGGGGCGCGACGAGAACGATACCAAGGACTACTTCCTGGGCAACCGCAAGACGCCGGTCTGGGTCGCCACGCTCTCTTTCGTCGCCACCGAGATCAGCGCGATGACCATAGTGGGCATCCCGCCCATCGGCTACACCGAGAACTGGCAGTATCTGCAGTTCTTCATCGGTTCGGCCGCGGCGCGCATCCTGATCGCGTTCTTTTTTATCCCGGCGTTCTACAAGTTCAGCTGCACCACGATCTACGAGTTCCTGAAGCACCGCTTCGGAGTGGAGACGCAGTATGCGGGCTCGGCTTTTTTCTTCGTGACCCGCCTGTTCGCGTCGGGCGTGCGGCTTTACGCGGCTTCGCTGGCCGTGTCGGTCATCATGGGCTGGCAGTTGCTGCCCACGATAGCGTTCTTCACCGTGATCAGCATCCTGTTCATCGGCTTCGGCGGCATCAAGGCGGTGCTGTGGACCGGCACTTTCGAATCGATAGTTTTCTACATAGCCGGCGGCGCGGTGGCGGGCTGGCTGCTGCTGCATATAGACGGCGGGCTGTCGGGGGCGTGGCAGCTGGCGTCGGAGGCGGGCAAGCTTTCGGTCTTCAAGCTGGGCTGGAACCTCAATGATCCCAACGTGCTGTGGGGAGCCGTGCTCAACGGCGTGTTCGGCTCGATGGCCTCCTTCGGCACGGACCAGGAGCTGATGCAGCGGCTGCTGACGCTGGAGACCCGCAAGGAGAGCCAGAAGACGCTGATCCTGACCATCTTCACCAGCTTCCCGCTCACCTGGCTGTACCTGGGCCTGGGCACGCTGCTGTTCGTTTTTTACAGGCAGAACACGGGGCTGCCGCTGCCGGAGAACGCGGACAAGATCCTGTCGCATTTCACGGTGCACGTGCTGCCCGCGGGGCTGAAAGGCCTGGTGCTGACGGCGGTGGTGCTGGCGAGTATCGACTCGCCGCTGAGCTCCCTGTCGTCGTCCTTCATTACGGACATCTACCGGCCGCTGATAAAAAAGGACGGCGACGAGAAGCATTACCTGTTCGCTTCGCGGCTGAGCGTGCTCTGTTTCGGGCTGCTGCTGGCGGTGATCGCCTGGCTTTGCGCGTCGGGCTCGGGGCGCATGCTGTGGCTGGCCTTCAAGATCAACGGCGTGACCGCGGGCAGCCTGCTGGGCGTGTTCCTGCTGGGCCTGCTGACCGCGCGGGTTTCCAACAAGGTCAACGTGCTGGCCATGTTCGCCAGCGCCTGCTTCGCCGGCCTCACGCTCTACCTTTCCGAGAAGGGCCTGGCCCCCATCGGCTGGAGCTGGATCGTAGTCATCGGCACGGTCTCCACCTTCTGCCTCGCTTGGCTGCTGGCCCCGCTGGAGCCGAAGTTCAGAAAGTAGAGCGGTGGCCGGCCACAGGGGGCTACGCTTTCTCGGCCAGCCTGGGCTCCGGGCTTTCGCTCATCCATACCCTCCGGAGCCTTAACCCCGGGGCTCTCAGCCGTTCCCGGGGGAACTAAGTCAACGAAACTGGGAATACGCCAATTGCCCGCGCCCCCGCCGCGCTGTATACTTAACTTGGGAGGGGTTATGAAGGGCAGCGGCTTGTGTGTCTTTTTTGAACTCGCGTACCTTTGCGGGTCGTGCGCCCCTGCGTGCGAAGCCGGGGGGGAAAGCGCGGAGTGCGGGAAATTTGCGGCCCAGGTCGTCACCCTCGCTAAGGCCGGCAATATAAACAGGATCTCGGTGCTGGAATTTGTCGGCAAGGGCGGGGTAGAAAAGAATGAGGCCGACTATATCTCCGAAAAAATGGCCGCCTGCCTGGCCGGGCGCCCGAAACCGGCCCTGATCGAGCGGGCCCTGTTGGAAAAAATTCTGAAAGAGATGCGGTTTTCCTCATCGGGGGCGGACGACGCTGCGGGGCTGGCCGATATATTTTCCGTTGACGCGGTCGTGACCGGAACGGTCTTCTCGGCCGGAGGCAGGCTGAAGGTCCTGACGCGGCTGGTAGACCTGAAAACCGGGCGGGTGCTGCTGGCGGAGCAGTCTGAGGCCGAGCGGGAGTGGCCGCAATTCCCCGAAATGACTGGCATGGAACTTGACTGGGACGACCCGGCCTGGCCCCTTCCGCCTTCCGATCTAAGGGACGCCGTTTCGGAGCCGGGGCACGGGTCCTGTGCCGACAAGAAACTGCGGCTGACCAGGCTGAATTCGGAGCTGGTGGACGCCAAGGCGCTGTACTGGGCGGCAAAAATGAAGGAGCCCGGCTTTAGAGTCAGCGGCCTGACCAGGAACCCCGGCACTGAAATATCAGACCCGGAGGTAAAGGCCAGGTTTTACAGGCTGCTGGACGCCTATTACCGGGGGGAAAGCGCCGGGCCTCAGCCCACCGACAAGTCTGAGGCCATCCGGGACCTGCTAGCCGAGGAAAACCGGGTCTACAACGAATGCGGCTCCCGCTGACTAGCCGCCGCTCGAGCAGGGCAAAATAAAAACCCCGCGGCCTCCCGCGGGGTCTTGTAAGCGCGCAGAACTTTCAGTTCGTGTGCTTGAGCAGGTGCTCTTTGCGGCGCTTTATCTCTTCTTCGAGCTTTTCGAGCTTTTCCTTGGCCTTTTCCTTGGTCTCTTCCATCCAGTCTCCCAGCTGCTCGCGGGTTTCCTTGCCCGCCTTGGGAGCGAACAGGATGCCGAGGGCCGCGCCGATCAGGCCGCCCACCAGGAAAGCGCCGATTATTTCTCCGCCTCTGTTTTCTGACATAGGAACCTCCAGTAAAATCCGATTTTTCGCCGCTACCCCTAGTATTATACATTGGCGGGGGCTTTGTCAAACGCGGTTTAGCAGGGCCAAATCTTATATAATCCACCTATGAGGTTCCTGCTGTTCCTCCTGCTGCTGCTGCCCGCGTCCGCCGGGGCGCTGCAGTACGACGCCCGCCTCAGCACAAAGCTGAAAAAAGAATTCGAGGGTAAGCTCTCCGCCGCCCCGACCGGCAAGGAACTGCTGGGCCGGCTGGCTAAAACGCCGCGCTACGCCCAGCTGAAGGTGCTGGCCCGCAAGGACGACTCGGAGACCTTCGCCTGGTTCGATCCCGACGACAACGCCGTCTACCTGAACTCCCGCTTCATCCTGAAATTCTTCGCCGCCAAGGACTTCCGCGACGCAAGGATAGTTGAGATCCTGTGGGGCAACAAGGAGGTGCGCTCGGAACTGGTCAAGTACGTCGCCCCCATCTACCTGCACGAACTGGTTCACGCCGTGCAGTGCTACCTCTATCCGGAATACCGTCAGGACGCCGGCGCCAACCCGCTGGAGTTCGAATATGAGGCCTACCTCACCGAGGACATGTATGTCCACGAGCTGATGAAGGCGGACCCGGCGCTGCTGCGCGCCTTCATCAGGGGTACCTATACCGACCTCTACACCTCTAACATTTTTGGCAGTTACTTCACGCTTTCCCTGGCCCCGGACAAATACCGCGAGAAGATCCGCCGCTACTACGAGGAGCGCCTCGGGGGCTACGTCAGCATGGAGAAGGCGGCCGTCCGCAAGCAGAACAGCGTGGCCGATTCCAAGATCTTCGCCTACGCCGCCGGCGAGGTGGGTGCTTACGCGCGGGACAACACCGCCCTGGCCCGGCTGCGCAAGGAAAAGGACGACTACGCCCGGTTCCTTGAGGACTTCTACAAAAAGCGCTGGCCCGCCTTCAGCGCCGACGCGCTGCTCTTCGTGGGCGGGCTGGCGCTGAAGGAGAAGAACTACCCGCTGGCGCTGGACTGCCTGGCCGTGGCCGACGCCAACTCCGCGGGGTACGGCCTGGCCCCGGACGCGCTTAATTCCCTGAAGACCAAGGGCGCGCTTGCCGTGCTGGAGGCGGCCTCGTTCGTGCGGGACGCCCATAAAAAGATGGATATCGAGGTGCTCAGCCAGCACCTGAAGGCCCTGGAGAAAGCCTGCGCCGCAACCGGACGCCCTTTCCCGGAGGACCTGCGGGCGCTGGCGGAGAAGAATTACCCGGAGGCCATGGCCTACTACGCCAGGAAGCACGCCGCTGAGACGGACCCCTCCAGGAAGGATTACTACAAGGAAAACCTGGACTACTTCGCCGCCAGGGGAGAGGGAGGCGCGGCCCTGCCGGAGTGAGTGTGGAGCAATTAAAACTTTTTTTCTTGAAACCCAAAGTTTAATTAAGTAGATTAGTTACAGGCGTACCAACTACAAGTCCAGCGGAGGAACTTATGATCGACATCGCTAAGAATATCGCCACCACCCCGCGGCGCACCAAAGCTTCCGTCATCCGCGAACTCCTCAAGACCACCAACCAGCCCGGTATCATCTCTTTCGCCGGCGGCCTGCCCGCCCCCGAACACTTCCCGTACGATTTCGTGGCCGACACCGTCAAGGAGATCATGGACAAGAAAGGCCGGGTGGCGCTGCAGTACGGCCCCACCGACGGCCTGCCTGAGCTGAAAGAAGAGTTCATAAAGTTCCTCAAGAAATACGAGGGCCTCAACGTGAAGCCCGACGAACTCATCATAACCACCGCCAGCCAGCAGGCGCTGGACATGGTGGGCCGCCTCTTCATAGACGCCTCCGACCCGGTCATAGTCGAGAAGCCCAGCTACATGGGCGCGCTGCAGGTGTTCCGCTCTTACGGCGCGGAGTTTATCGGCGTGAAACTGGAAGACGACGGTATCAGCACCGAGGAACTGCAGGAAAAACTGGAGTGGCTGCACGCCCAGGACGAGCATTACAAGTTCCTCTACCTGGTGCCGGACTTCCAGAACCCCAGCGGCGTTACGCTGTCCGAAGCCAAGCGCCATAAGGTCATAGAGCTGTCCGAGAAGTACAATGTCGCCGTGATCGAGGACTCGCCGTACCGCCAGATCCGGTTCGAGGGCAAGGAGCCCAAGATGCTGTACCGCCTGGACCAGGACGGCAAGCAGACGCACAATATCGTCTCGCTGTTCACCTTCTCCAAGACCTTCGCCCCCGGCCTGCGCCTGGGCATCATCCTCGGCCACCCGCAGATCATCAAGAAGATGGAGATACTCAAGCAGTCCCTGGACCTCTGCACGTCGAGCCTGAACCAGCTGATCGCCGCGGAGTTCCTGCGCACCGGCTTCTTTGAGAAGCACATAGAGGTGGTCAAGAAGGACTACAGGATCAAGAAGAACGCCATGGTGAGTGCGCTGGAAAGGTACATGCCCGAAGGCGTCACGTGGACCAACCCGGAGGGCGGCCTGT
Organism: Elusimicrobiales bacterium; assembly: GCA_028688015.1. Classification (GTDB taxonomy): domain Bacteria; phylum Elusimicrobiota; class Elusimicrobia; order Elusimicrobiales; family UBA9959; genus UBA9959. The sequence goes on from JAQTZB010000006.1 coordinate 203,889, forward strand.
TCCTGTGGGTGCGCCTGCCCGAGACCATGAGCGCCGATGACATGTTCCAGGACGCGCTGAAGGAGAACGTGGCCTACGTCATCGGCTCCGCGTTCCATTCCGACGGCTCCGGCAAGAATACCATGCGCCTGAATTTCTCCTTCGCCAGCCCGGAAAAGATAGACGAGGGCATCAAGCGCCTCGCCGCCGCGGTCAAGAAGCGCCTGGTCGCAGTTAAATAGACAACCCGTGCCGGACTTTTCGTCTGAATTCAGCAGAAGCCTCCGTACCGCCGGCGTAGTCGGCGCCGGGGGCGCCGGCTTTCCCGCCTATATCAAGGCGCAGGGCCGGGCCGAGTACGCGCTGGTCAACGCGGCCGAGTGCGAGCCGCTGCTGAAGAAAGACCAGAAGCTCCTCGAATATTTCCCGGAGAAGGTCTTCGACGGGTTGGACCTGCTGATGCGCGCGACGGGCGCCTCCAAAGGCGTCGTCGGCATCAAGAAAAAGCACGAGAAGATCATCCCGCGCCTTAAAGAGATAGCGAAGTCGCGCCGGAACGTTTCCGTCCTCGAAATGGGGGACTACTACCCCGCCGGGGACGAGCAGTGCCTCGTCTACGAGGCTACGGGACGGATAGTGCCGCCCGGCGGCATCCCGCTCGAAGTGGGCTGCGTGGTCAGCAACGTCGAAACCCTTTACAACGCCGCGTTCGCGCCGCGCCCGGTCACCGAGACTTTTATAACCGTCAACGGCGGGGTAAAGAAGCCCGCCACCTTCCGCGTGCCGGTCGGAGTATCCTGGCGCGAGTGCGTGGAGCTGTGCGGCGGCTTTACCGTCAAAGACCCCGCGTATATAGACGGCGGCCCGATGATGGGCAAGGTACAGACCGATTTCGGCCTGCCGGTGGTGAAAGCCTCCGCCGGCATCATAGTCCTGCCTAAAGAACACCCGCTGATACAGAAGAAGGCGCAGGGCCGCCCGACGTTCACCCGCATAGGCCGCTCGGCCTGCGACCAGTGCTCGTTCTGCACCGAGTTCTGCCCGCGCTACCTGCTGGGCCACAACGTGCAGCCGCACCGCGTGATGCGCACCATGCTCTTCGCCGGCGGTCCGGAGCACAAACTGCACAGCCAGTACGGCCTGCTGTGCTGCGAGTGCTCGCTCTGCTCGCTCTACTCCTGCCCCGAGGGCCTGCACCCGCGCGAGGCCTGCGTCTCCGCCAAGAGCGACCTGCGGGAACAGAAGATCGGCTTCAAGAATTCGCAGCTCAATACCGGCAAGCGGCCGGAGGCGCACCCGGTGCGCGACTTCCGCAAGGTGCCGGTCTCCAAACTGGTGCGGCGCCTGGGCCTGGATGAGTATAACAAGGACGCCCCGTGGAGCGACGCCGTCTATAAACCGTCCCGCGTTAAGATTTTAATGAGCCAGCATATCGGCGCGCAGTGCGTACCCTGCGTTAAAGAGGGGCAGCGGGTGGAGAAAGGCGCCGTGGTGGGGGACGTTCCTGCCGACAAGCTGGGCTGCCCGGTGCACGCGAGCGTCTCCGGCACGGTGGGTAAGGTCAACGAAAAGTACGTGGAGATAATCGCTTAGGGTTCAATATGCTAAATGCTATAGGCGGCGTAGAACTTTCCAGCGTGGCCAAGGGCCTCGAAGCGGCGGACGCGATGCTGAAGACCGCCAGCGTCAAACTGCTGCTGTCGCGCTCCATCTGCCCCGGCAAGTACATCATCCTGGCGGCCGGGGACGTGGGCGACGTCAGCGCGGCGGTAGAGGCCGGCTCGGCCAAGGCCGCGCACGCGCTGGTGGATAGTTTCGTCATCCCTAACATCCACCCCGAGGTTTTCCCGGCCATAGAAGGCACCACCGTGGTGGAGGGCCTGGAGGCCCTGGGCATCATAGAGGCTTTTTCCGTTTCGGCGCTGGTGCAGGCGGCGGACGCCGCAGTAAAGGCCGCCCCGGTAAAACTGCTGGAGATCCGCCTGGCCATGGCGCTGGGCGGCAAGGCCTTCGTCACCCTGACCGGCCCGGTGGCCGCGGCCGACGCCGCAGTGGCCGCGGGCGCCGCGGTAGTGGCGAAAAAAGGCCTGCTGGTAGAGAAGGTGGTTATTCCCCAGCCCCGTCCCGAGCTGCTGCGGGAATTGATTTAGCGTATTATTTGTATAATCTTTTTGATATTTAAGGAGACCCAAAATGGCCGCCAATAACAGGACCCCGATGATAGCCGGCAACTGGAAGATGCACATGACCGCCAAGGAGGCCGCCGACCTGGCCGCCGCCATGCGCAAAGGCCTGGACCCGGACCTCAAGCACGAAGTGCTGCTGGCGCCCACCTTTACCGCCCTGCACGCCGTCAACGCCGTTCTCGGCGGCTCCAAAATCTTCCTGTCCTCTCAGGATGTCTGCTGGGAAGAGAAAGGTGCCTTTACCGGCGCGGTCTCCCCGTCTCAGATCAAGGACGCGGGCTGCACGCACGCCATCATCGGCCACTCCGAGCGCCGCAAGGTCTTCCTGGAGACCGACGAGGTCATCAATAAGAAGATGAAGGCCGCCATAAAGGCCGGTCTCGTCCCCGTGCTCTGCATCGGCGAGACGCTGGAGGAGCGCGAGAGCCAGAAGACCTATCGGGTGCTGGAGACGCAGCTCAACGGCGCGTTCGCCGGAATCACAGCCGCCGAGGCCAACAGAGTGGTCATCGCCTACGAGCCCGTCTGGGCCATCGGCACCGGCAAGACCGCCACTCCCGACCAGGCGCAGGACGCCCACGTTTTTGTCAGGAAGCAGATGGAGCGCATCTACGGCAAAGGCTACGCCGACGCCGTGCGCATCCTCTACGGCGGTTCAGTGAAGGCCGACAATATCGACGAGCTGATGGCCCAGGCCGATATCGACGGCGCGCTGGTGGGCGGCGAGAGCCTGAAGGCCGACAAGTTCCTGCGCGTTATCCATTTTCAGGCGGTGCTGAGCAAATAAATGGACGAGCGGCTGCTGAAGGAGATACTCGAGGACCTCAAACTCCGTCAGGAGCGGTCCTCCCTGCCCGTACCCGTGGGCGTCTCCAACCGGCACGTCCACCTGACGAAGGAAGATTTCAAGACGCTCTTCGGCGCGGACGCCGACGACACGCAGCTCAAGGCGGTGAAGCAGCCGGGGCAGTACGCCTGCAACGAGCGGGTGACCGTGGAGGGGCCCAAGGGCGCCCTCAAGGACGTCAGGATGATAGGCCCGTACCGGAAGTACAGCCAGGTGGAAGTCTCGCTGGGCGACGCGCGCCGGCTGGGCGTGGAGCCGCCTATCCGCGACTCAGGAAAACTCGAGAGTTCCCCGGGCATCCGGCTGGTCGGGCCCAAGGGCTCCGTCACGCTGCGGCAGGGGGTCATCCTGTCCAAGCGGCATATCCATTTCAATCTGAAGGAAGGCGCGGCGTACAGGGTGAAGGACGGCCAGGAGGTGCGCGTGCTCTGCGGCCGCGGCACCGACCGGGAAACCATTTACGAGCGGGTGCTGTGCCGTGTCTCCGACGCCTACTCGCTGGAGCTGCACCTGGACGTGGAAGAGGCCAACGCCGCCGGCCTGAAGAACTGCGACCAGGCCTATATAGTTTGATTTGGTATTTTTAGTCTAGTTTACGGAGGTAGCAAACATGGACGCACTCGGAATGATAGAAACCAAGGGCCTCGTGGCCTGCGTGGAAGCTGCAGACGCCGCGGTGAAAGCCGCCAACGTCAAGATAGTCGGCTACGAGAAGGTCGGCTCCGGCCTCGTGACCATCCTTTTCCGCGGCGAAGTCGCCGCCTGCCGCGCCGCCTGCGACTCCGGCGCCGCCGCCGCCCAGAAGGTGGGCGAACTGGTCAGCGTGCACGTGATCCCGCAGCCGCACGGCGACCTGGAAGGCAAACTGCCGATCAGCGACGCCAAGAAAAAGTAAAAATAGGGACAGCGCCCTATTCCCTGCCGGGAATAGGGGCTGTTCATAATCTTAGAGAACAGGGCGCTGTCCCTGTTTTCGGCGGAGGAAAGATGCTATTCGCACGAGTAGTGGGTAACGTAGTCTGCACCCGCAAGGACGACAAGCTCGTCGGCACCAAGCTGCTGATGGTGCAGCCGGTGGGCCTTGACGACAAGCCGCGCGGCAATACGCTGGTCGGCATCGACGCCGTCGGCGCCGGCACCGGCGAGCTGGTGCTGCTGGTGCAGGGCTCCAGCGCCCGCCAGACCTCGAAGACCGAGAACACCCCGGTGGACTGCACGGTCTTCGCCATCGTGGACACCGTGGAGAAGGACGGCAAGATCATCTTCAAGAAATCGGCCGGCAAACTGCAGGAATAGGTAAAAGTTTATGCCCCTTAGCGAAGAAGACCTGAGGAAGATAGTGACTGAGGTCGTGCGTAACCTCGGGACGGCCCCCGCCGCCCCGGCGCAGGCTTCCGGCGGCCCGGTGTTCGACACCGTGGACGCCGCCGTGAGCGCGGCCGAGCAAGCCCAGCCCGTGTTCCAGGATCTGGGGCTGGTAGCGCGGGAAAAGATAATCGCCGCCATACGCGAAGTCTCCCGCGCCAACTCCCGCCGCTGGGCCGAGCTGGCCGTGGCCGAAACGGGCATGGGCCGGGTGGAAGACAAAGTTTTGAAGAACCAGGTCTGCATCGACGGGACCCCCGGCGTGGAAGACCTGCGCGCGGTGTCCTATACCGGAGACAAGGGCCTGACCCTGGTGGAATACGCGCCCTTCGGAGTGGTGGCCGCCATCACGCCCTCCACCAACGCCGTGGCTACCATCATCAGCAACGCTATCGGCATCCTGGCCGCCGGCAACGCGGTGGTGTTCTCGCCTCATCCGGCCGCCAAGGGCTGCGTGGCCGACGCCGTGCGCGTGCTGGATAAAGCTATCATCGCGGCGGGCGGCCCCGCCAATTTGGTGACCACTATCGCCAAGCCCACGCAGGAAGCCACCAAACAGCTGCTGAGCCACCCCCGGACCAACATGAACATAGTGACCGGGGGGCCGGCCATAGTGAAAGTGGCCATGACCTCAGGCAAACCCTGCAAGACCATAGCCGCGGGCCCCGGCAACCCGCCCGTGGTGGTGGACGAGACCGCCGTGTTCCCGGACTGCGCCCGCGAAATAATTTACGGCTGCGGCTTCGACAATAACGTGCTGTGCATCTCCGAGAAGGAAGTGATAGTGACCGAAGCCGCGCGCGCCCGCTTCCTGGAAGCCATGCGCTCCGACCCGCGCGCTTACGAGCTGTCCGGAGCCCAGATGGACCAGCTTTCCAAGCTCGCCATCCCCGAGCCGGGGCCTGAACCCAAGGTCAACCGCGACTTCATCGGCAAGAACCCGTCGGTGATAGCCAGGGCCATAGGCCTGAACCTTTCCGACGACATCCGCGTGCTCTGGGCGGAAGTGCCCAACGACCACCCGTTCGTGCACACCGAGCAGCTGATGCCGGTGCTGCCCGTGACCGTGGCGAAAGACGTGGACGCCGCTATCGAGCTGGCCCGCCGCGCCGAGGGGAACAACCACCACAGCGCCGGGATGTATTCGACCAATATCAGGAACATGACCAAGATGGGCCGGCGCATGGCTTGCTCCATCTTCGTCAAGAACGGCTGCACGCTGCACGGCCTGGGCCTCGGTGAGGGCTACGCCTCCATGTCCATCGGGACGCCTACGGGCGATGGCATCACCAAGACCAGCCATTTTGTGCGACCGCTGCAGTGCAGCGTAGTCGGAGATCTCAGAATCGCTTAAGGAGCTTTAATATGCAGGCTAACATAGCCGTGGGTTTGATGGAAACTTCCTCTATAGCCAAAGGCGTAGAGGCCCTGGACGCCATGTGCAAGGCCGCCGGCGTAAAGCCGGAGGTGCACCAGGCTATCTCCAAGGGAAAATATATCATAGTGATCTCCGGCCCCCTCGGCGAGGTGGAATCCTCCCTGGCCAAGGGCGCTGAGATAGCCGGCAATACGGTGATAGCCCGCCACCTCATCCGCAATATCCACTCCGGCGCGCTGGCCGCGCTCAACAAGAAAGTAAAGCCCGCCAAGATCGAAGCCGTGGGCATCGTCGAGACCAAAGAGGCGCTGCCGGCCCTGTTCGCCGCCGACGCGGCCGCGAAGGCCGCCTTCGTGCACGTGGCCGAGGTCAACACCGGCAAGGGCATAGGCGGCAAAGGCTACTTCACCGTGGTCGGCGAACCCGGCGCGGTGCGCACGGCGGTTTCCGCCGGAGTTAAGGCCATCGGCGAAGACGCGGTAGTCAGCCGCATAGTGATACCCAACGCGCACGAGCACCTCGGCGCTGCAATTTAAAGGAACTCCTCTTAGGAGGGGTTCAGCGAAGCGACGACGAAACGGGGAACCTTAGGTTCCCCTTGTGGAGCACCGGGACCGCACCTTGTAAGTCCCGGCGATAATCGCCCCGAGCGAATAGCGAGGGGTGCGACGAGAAGGAGAGAATTTATGAGAATAGTCATAGGCGCGGATCACGCTGGTTTCGACGCTAAGGAGCGGCTCAAGAAGTTCCTGCAGAAGCTCGGTCACGACGTCACCGACTTCGGCTGTTATTCCGTCGAGCCGGTGGACTTCCCGGACATCGCGCTGCTGGTCAGCGAGGCGGTGCGCCGCAAGGAATTCGACAAGGCCGTGCTGGTGGACGGTTTTAACGGCGCGATGCCGCTGGCCGCCAACAAGGTGCACGGCATCCGCGCGGTGGCCGCCTACGACACCATCTCCGCCCGCTTCGCCGCGGCGCACGAGGACTGCAATGTGCTGTGCCTGGGCGGCAAGACGCACGGCGAACTGGCTTTAGAGGAGATGATCAAGGTCTGGCTTAACACCCCTTTCGAGGGCGGCAAGTATCAGAAGCGGCTGGACAAGATCACCGCGATAGAGCAGAAGTGCTATTGAAATGAAACAGGCCAAGGTCATAGGAAGGGTTTTCTGCTCCCGCCAGTGCTGCGGCATGGAGAGCAAGACCCTGCTTTTGATCCAGCCGCTCGATTGGGAGACGGATAAACCTTCCGGCGACCCGCTGGTAGCCGGTGACACCGTAGGCGCCGGGGCCGGGGAGACCGTGTTCTTCGTGGCCTCGCGCGAGGCAATACTGGCTTTCGAGGGCTGGGAAGGCGAGACCGCGACGGGGGCGGCCCCGCCGCCGGTGGACGCCGCGATAGTGGGGATCATAGACGGCAAGAGCTTCAGGCAATAAATTTATGTTCGTAGCTAAAGTCATCGGGAATGTCTGGGCCACCCGCAAGCACGGGGGGCTGAAGAACGCCACCATGCTGCTGGTCAGGCCGCTGGGCGCCGACGGCAAGCTCACGGGCGAGGCGCAGCTGGTCATAGACAACCAGGGCGCCGGCCCCGGCGACACCGTGCTGATCGTGGACGAGGGCGGCTCCGCCCGCAAGATCCTGAAAAATTCAAAAGCGCCGGTGCGGACCGTGGTAGCCGGCATAGTGGACAAGGTTCATTTAGGAGAGTGACTATGAACGACGACGATATAAAGAAAATAGCGGCCGAAGTGGCCAGGATCATGAAGGCCGGCGGCCAGGCCGCCCCCCGGCAGAGCCTGGGCGATTCGGTCAGCATCGGCTCCGCCGGTAAAGTCTTTCAGCGCCCGCTGGTGAACCAGCCGGCCGCCTCCGAAAAGAAGCCCTGCTCCGGGCAGGGCGACTGCCGCCTGGAAGAAAATACCTGCAGCTCCTCCTGCCAGAGCTGCAACCCGCTGAATAAATACACTCCGCAGCAGATCAAGGCCAGCGCCGACCGCGTGAGTTTCTGCAACCCCAACGAGTCCAGCTCGTCGATAGCGGGCATGATAGACCACACCCTGCTCAAGGCCAACGCCACGCAGGAGGAAATAGGCAAGCTCTGCGAGGAGGCCCGCAAGTACCGCTTCGCCTCCGTCTGCGTGAACCCCGGCTATGTGGCTCTCGCCAGCCGCCTGCTGCGCGGCTCGTCCGTGATGGTCTGCACCGTCATCGGCTTCCCGCTGGGCTCCACCACCCCGACGGTAAAAGCCATCGAGGCCCGCGACGCCATCGCCAACGGCGCCGACGAGATCGACATGGTCATCAATATCGGAGCGCTCAAAAGCGGCAACGACCAGCTGGTGCTGGACGATATCAAAGCTGTGCGCGACGCCACGCGCGGCAAATGCCTTAAGGTCATCCTGGAGACTTCGTACCTGACCAAGGACGAGAAGGTGCGCGCCTGCCGGATGAGCAAGCAGGCCCAGGCCGACTTCGTGAAGACGTCCACAGGCTTCGGGTCCGGCGGGGCCACGCCCGAGGACATCGCGCTGATGCGGGAGACCGTGGGCCCCGAGATGGGCGTGAAAGCTTCCGGCGGCATAAAGAACGCGGAGGTGGCCGCGGCCATGATCAAGGCCGGCGCCACGCGCCTGGGCACGAGCGCCAGCATCGCCATAGTTTCCGGCGGCGAGGCCGCCAAAGGGCAGTATTGAATAAAGAACTCCTCTTAGGAGGGGTTCAGCGAAGCCTGAGCCGTAAGGCGAAGGCGCAGCGACGACGAAATGGGGAACCTTAGGTTCCCCTTGTAGAACACCCGGCCGCCGAAGGCCGGGCCGCCTAATCGGTCCGCCGAAGGCGGATGCGACAGAGAAGGAGACATATGTCAGAACCTAAAGAAGCGCTGGGAATGATAGAGACCAAGGGTTTCATCGGCATGATCGAAGCCTCCGACGCCATGAGCAAGGCCGCCAAGGTGCGCCTGCTCGGCTACGAGAAGATCGGCTCCGGCTACATGACCACGCTGTGCGTGGGCGAAGTGGGCGCCGTGCGCGCCGCAGTGGAAGCCGGCGCGGCCTCGGCCCAGAAAGTCGGAGAGCTCGTCGGGATGCACGTCATACCGCGCCCCTCGGACGACCTGGACAAGTATCTGGCCAAGATCTCGGTAAAGCTTTGATAAACGGCCCGCGGCCCCGGCGTCTGACGCCGGGCCGCGCGCGGTTTTATGCTTACCAAGGGCGCCCTCGAAGACCTGATCATGCAGCACCTCCGGCCCGCGCCGGGGGCGGTGCCCGCCGTCAAAAAAGTCCCTGCGCTGAAGAAGCGGATTTTCATCAGCGACTGGGAACTGCGCCGGTTGTACACGCCGGGGGCGCGTATGGTCTCGGTGCCGGCCAACGCCATCCTCAGCCCGCTCTCGCTGGACTGGCTGGACTACGACGGGGTTAAGGTGCTCAGGGTTTGATTTCGCTGAAAATTATTGGAGGTAGCATGAACAAGCTGTTTTTAACTGGTATCCTCGCGCTGGCCTGCGTCCGGCCCGCGGCGGCGCAGCTGGATTTCGACAAGCCCGCGGAGACGCAGACCCAGGCGGTCCAGGCTCCGGCCCCGGTCGCCCCGGTTAACGTAGTCGAGGCGGAACTGGCCTTCCTGAGCGCCGCCGCAAAAGATAAGGACGAGGACGTGCTCGAACTGGTCCTGCCGCAGGTGGAGGACTGGCTCCTCCGCAACCCGGCCGCGCCCGGAGCGGACGAGGCCCAGCTTCTGAAAGCGGACCTCCGTTACCGGCTCGGCGACTACAAATCCGCTATCATGGACCTGCTCGTCCATTTTTACGAATATCCACAGGCCGCTTCTTCGGACGCCGCGCGCAAGTTCTTCCAGGAGCTGCTCGATAAGAAAGCGGACAAGAAGCTCAAACCCGTGCTGCTCGAGCTGGCCGGCGCGGCCGACGGGGAGGATACCGCCGCCCGCCTTTATGCCCTGCTGCAGGCGGCGCCCGCAGCCGCAGGCGCGTTCCTGTACGGCCCCATCATCGCCGAGGACCGGGCCTTCCTTAACAGGTTCCCCGGCCGCGCCGGCAACGACAGCCTGCGCGTGGCCATGGCCGACCTGCACCTTAACATGAAGGAGTACCTGAAGGCGGCCCACGCTTACGAGAAGATGATACAGCTGCACCCCGACAGCCAGCTGGCTGCCAAGGCCAAGCTGCTGCTGGCCGTTGTGCTGGCCGACAACCTGAAGCAGTACGACAAGTCCATAGCCGTGTTCCAGGATATCACCGTGGCGCTGGCCGGCACCGAGCAGGCCAAGGCCGCCTACTCGCGCCTGCCCGGCCTGGCCGAGAAGCAGAAGAAGTACCAGCTCGCCGTAGACGTCTACGAAGAGATCATCGCCCGCTACCCGGACACCGAGGAAGCCTACAACGCCTACAAGGCCGAAGCCCGCGTGCTGCGCGAGGAGATGGACAAGTATTCCGAGGCCGTGGCGGTGCTGAACCGCCTGGCCGACAAGTACAAGGGTGAAAAGGGCGTGGTCGCCCTGCTGCTCTCCGCCGAGATCTACCGCAAGAACCTCAAGGACACCGCCGGAGAGGTGGCCATGTACGACCGCATAGTCGCGGAGTACGACGCCGACCCGCAGGCCCCCAAGGCCCTCTACGCCGCGGGCGAACTGTTCGACAAGGCCAAGGACCTCGACAAGGCCAAGGAATATTACCAGAAAATACTGGAGAAGTATCCCGAGGACCCGCTTTCCAAGAAGGCGGAGAAACGCGTCGCCGCGATCATCGCGGGCAAGCCCTAGGAGCAAAGATGAACACACAACTGGGCGTGATAGAAGGTTTTTACGGCGAGCCGTGGAGCTGGGGCGAGAGGGCCGACTACGCCGGCTTCCTCCGCAAGCACGGCTTTTCGTTCTATATCTACGCGCCCAAGGGCGATCCCTACCTGCGCCGCAAGTGGCGTGAGGCCTACCCCAAGGCGATAGAGGAAAAGCTGGCTAAACTGGCCGGGCAGTGCCATTCCGCCGGCATAGAGTTCGGCGTGGGCTTCAGCCCCTTCGAGATCTACCTCTCTGACTTCAGCCTGGAGGTCAAGAAGCACCTGCAGGCCCGTCTGGACCTCTTCAACCGCCTGCGCGTCAACAAGCTGGGCATCCTGATGGACGACATGAAGGGCGACATCCCCGGCCTGGCCGAGAAGCAGGCGGAGATAGTCAACTGGATGGCCGCCCGCACCAGCGCCAAGCAGATAGTCTTCTGCCCGACGTATTATTCGGACGATCCCGTGCTTGAGAAGCTCTTCGGCAAGATGCCCGAGGGCTATCTCGGCGCGCTGGGCAAGGCGATGGACCCCAAGGTCAGCATGTTCTGGACCGGCGAGCAGGTCTGTTCCCCGGCCTACACGCCGGAGCACCTGAAGGACACCGCGGCCAAGTTCGGCCGCAAGCCGTTCTTGTGGGACAATTACCCGGTCAACGACGGGGCGCGGATGTGCAAGTTCCTGCACCTGCGGGCCGTCACCGGGCGGCCCGGGACCCTGGGCGAGCACCTGGCCGCGCACGCCGTGAACCCCATGAACCAGGCCGCGCTGTCCAAGATCGTGCTGCTGACGCTGAAGGCTTCTTACGAGAAAGGAGCCGCCTATGCTCCGGACAAAGCCTTCAAGAAGGCCGCCGACATGGTGACCTGCCGGGACATGTCCGAACTGCTGGCCCGCGACCTGCCAGCCTTCATGGATAAGGGCCTCGACGGGCTGACCGAAGCGGAAAAGCTGACCCTGAAGGAAGACTACGCGCCCTTCCTGGAGGAGCGGGAGAACGACACCGCGCAGGCCGCCCGGGAGATAACGGACTGGCTGTCCGGCCGCTACAACATCACCAAAGAGCAGGTTCAGGCGCAATAGCGCGGCTTAAAATAAAAAGGCCGTCCGCTTTTCAGGCGGACGGCCTTTTTTTCGGTCCCGGGGCTAGATTATGCCCAGTTCCTTGCCGCACTTGCGGAACTTTTCCACGGCGACCGTCAGGTTTTCCAGGGTGTGGCCCGCGGTCACTATGGTCCGCAGCCGCTCCTTACCCTTGGGCACCGTCGGGAAGCCCAGCGGCAGCGCAAAGACGCCTTCCTCGAACAGGCGCTGGGACAGCGCCTTGGCCTTTACAGGGTCGCCTATCATCACGGGGGTGATGGGGGTGACGGACTCGCCGGTGTTGAAGCCGGCTTTCTTCATCTCTTCCTTGAAGAAATTGGTGTTATCCCAGAGCCGCTTGAGGTACTGCGGCTCGGTGAGCAGGATGTCGAGCACCGCCAGGCAGGAGGCAGCCACCGACGGCGGCTGCGAGCTGGAGAACAGGAACGGCCGGGCCACCGAGCCCAGGTAATCGCGCAGGTCCTGCGTGGTGGCGGCGTAGCCGCCTACGGCCGCGAAGGCCTTGGACAGCGTGCCGATCTGGATCTCTACCTGGCCGTCCAGTCCGAAGTGGCTCACGGTGCCGCGGCCTTCCTTGCCTATTACGCCGGAGGCGTGCGCGTCGTCCACCATGACGAACGCGCCGTACTTGTGCGCGGTGGCGACGACCTCGTCCAGATTGGCGATGTCGCCGTCCATGGAGAACACGCCGTCGGTCACCACCATCTTGCGGCGGGCCTTGCGGGCCTCGGGGCTCTCCAGGATCTCGGTCAGGTGCTTGATGTCCTTGTGGCGGTAGATCTTGCGGGGGGACTTGGCCAGGCGCGCGCCGTCTATGATGGAGGCGTGGTTGAGCTCGTCGGAGATCAGCAGGTCCTCCTCGGAGGACATCAGCGACTGGCAGACGGCCACATTGGAGGTGAAGCCGGACTGGAACAGGATGGAGGCCTCGGAGTGCTTGAAGGCCGCGAACTTCTCTTCCAGCTCGGTGTGCAGCGACATGGTGCCGATGATCGTCCGCACTGCGGCCGAGCCGATGCCGTATTTCTCTACCGCGGCTATGGCCGCCTTCTTCACCTTCGGGTTGTCGGCCAGCGCCAGGTAGTTGTTGGAGGTGAGGTTGATGACCTCTTTGCCGTCTATGACAGAGACGGGGGCCTGGGCCGACTGGAGCACGCGGGGCTTGAGCAGGCGGTTCTCGCTTTTCAGCTTGGCCACCTCTTCGGCGGCGAATTTCAGCGTATCGAAAGACATGTTTTTTCTCCTTATTTAAGGGGTCAGGATTATCTTGCCGCACTTCGTGTCCTTCGAGTTGATGAGGTCGAAGGCTTTTTTGAAATCCTTGAAGGCGAAGCGGTGCGTCACTGCGGGGCGCGGGTTGACGGCCCCGGACTTCAGCAGACTTTCCATCTTGTACCAGCTGCGGAAGATCTCGCGGCCGGCCACGCCTTCCAGGCGGATGCCGCGCTTCACGATGTCGCCGGCGTAGTCCAGGCTCAGGTCGGAGGCGGGCAGGCCGAAGGCCACGAAGCGCCCGCCGGGGCGCAGCGCCTTCAGGCCGAGCGCCACGGCCTTGGCGCCGCCGCTCATCTCTATCACGGCGTCGGCGCCCTCGGGGCAGAGCTTGGCTATCTTGGCCAGGCAGTCGGCCCCGGCCGCCGGGTCTATGGCCGTGCAGGCGCCCATCTTCACCGCCAGCTTGCGGCGGTAGGGGGAGGGATCCAGCGCTATGACGCGCTTGGCTCCGGCGGCCTTGGCGATGCCGGCCGCGAACAGGCCGTGCGGGGTGCAGCCGGAGACGATCAGCGAGCGGCCCACCAGGTCCTCGTTCAGCACGGCGTGCACCGCGCTGCCGAAGGGCTGCATGACGGCGCCGACGTCCTTGAGGGAGTCGTCGGTGTGCTTCCACGCGCAGCGGGCCGGCACTACGGCGTATTCGGCGAAGCCGCCCGGCACGTCGCGGCCGATGACCTTCAGGTTCTGGCAGATGTGGCGCTGGTCGTTGCGGCACTGGCCGCAGACGCCGCAGAAGATGTGCGACTCGACCGAGACGAAGTCGCCTTTCGCGAAGCCCTTGGCCTGCGTGCCGATCTCCACCACCTCGCCGCAGAATTCCTGGCCGAAGACGAAGGGCAGGGCCGGGGCGGCGCAGTCGGGGCCTGCGGAATTGTAGATCGCCAGGTCGCCCGGACTGATAGAGGCCGCGGTGACGCGGATCAGCAGGTCGTCCTTGGTTATTTCCGGCACGGCGGCGTCGCGGTAGCTGGCGCCGCGGGCGCAGGATGTCTTTACTATCGCTTTCATCGTGGAACTCCTTAGAAAACTTGTGCGGCGGGCGCTGCCCGCCAATTACTATCATATAAAATAAAAGCGGCTGAAAAAATATTCTTAAAACGCCCGGAAAATTTAGTAAATTATAAGTGCGTTATGCCGGAACTCTCCAAGCCGCTGCCGCCAGAAGACAAGCTGGTGCTTCTCCCGAAAAACCCCGGGACATTTTTTGTTTTCTGGCAGTTTTCAGCCGGCCGCACCGAGGCCTTCCAGACCGCCTCCTTCGCGCCGGAGGTGGAGCTGCGCCTGGCCTACTCCGACGACAAGGCCCACGCCGCGGCGTACAAGGCGCAGTGGCAGGCCGGCCGGGCCTATCTGCCGGTGCCGGAGCGCGGCGGCACCTGCGAGGCCGCCCTCTACGCGCTGCGCAACGGCGCGTGGGAAAAACTGCTCGAATCCAACCAGGCCGCGGCCCCGGTCCGCGCCGGCGCGGAAGCCGACCGGGCCTACGCCAGCATGGAATTCCACAAGCGGGTGCAGCCGTGAACGCCGGGAGGAACGCGTAATGGCCTCCCGCGGCTCCCTGATGTTCCTGCTGCACGCGCACCTGCCGTACGTGAACCACCCGCAGGATTCCTCGTTCCTCGAGGAGAACTGGTTTTTCGAGGCCGTGGTGGAAACCTACGTGCCGCTGATCTCGGTGCTCGAGCGCCTGGCCGGAGAGGGTATCAGGCCCGGCGTGGCCGTCTCCATTTCACCGACCCTCGGCGCCATGCTTGAGAACGAGGCGCTGGAGGCCAAGCTGGGCCTCTACGTGGAGTCCCGTCTGGAGCTGCTGGGCAAGGAGCTGGAGCGCGCCAAAGACGACCCCGCGCTGCTCAGGACCGTCCAGCTCTACCACGAACTTTATTCCGAGGCCGCGGAGCTGCTGCACAAGTACAGCGGCGACCTGATCACCCCGCTGAAGGCCCTTCAGCACGCCGGGCAGATAGAGATCCTCACCACTTCCGCCACGCACGCCGTGCTGCCGCTGCTGGCGCGGCCGGAGGCCGTCCGCGCGCAGCTGGCCGTGGCCGCCGAGGATTACACCGACCGCTTCAACTGCAAGCCCTCCGGCTTCTGGCTGCCGGAATGCGCCTACGAGCCGCGCCTTAACTCCTATCTGAAGCTGTCCGGCTTCGGCTATACCTTTGCCGAATCCCACGCCGTGGAATCCGCCGCCGCTCAGGCCCCCAACGGGGTTTACTCGCCCTATCGCACTTCCAACGGCCTGGGGCTGTTCGCGCGCGACGCGGCCAGTTCGCGTGAGGTCTGGAGCTCGCGCTTCGGCTATCCCGGCGACCCGGCCTACCGCGAATTCTACCGGGACCTCGGTTACGACGGCGACTACGAATACGTCCGCCCCTACCTGGGCTCCGACGGCATCCGCCGGCCGCTCGGGCTGAAATACCACCGCATCACCGACGCCGGCGCCGACCTGTCCGCCAAGCAGTATTACGACCCGGACGCCGCGCTGGCCCGCGTGGAGGCGCACGCCGCCGATTTCCTGGAGCGCCGCCTCAAGCAGACCGACGACTTTTACGCCGCCCGCGGCGCACGGCCTCTGATCGTGAGCTGCTACGACGCGGAGCTCTTCGGCCACTGGTGGTTCGAGGGCCCCGCCTTCCTGGAGGCCGTCATCCGCAAGATCAGGGTCGACCGCCTGCCGCTGCAGTTCGTTACCCCGACGGAGTACCTCAACTCCTGCCAGGAGCCGCCCGAGCTCTCGCCCGGCATGTCCTCCTGGGGAGAGAACGGTTACTTCGACCCGTGGGTCAACGAGACCAACGATTTTACCTACCCCGCCGTCTACGCCGCCACCGACAAGATGATAGAGACGGCCAACCGCTTCCGCAACCAGGACCTGGGCAGCCTCGCGCAGCGCGCGCTCAACCAGGCCGCCCGCGAGACGCTGCTGGCGCAGTCCTCGGACTGGGCCTTCCTGCTCTACATCGGTTCCCACGCCGCCTACGCCAAGGGGCGGCTGGAGGACCACGCGGCCAACGCCGTGCGCCTGCTGGGCGAGGTCATAGAGAAAAAACTGGACGAGGGCGCGCTCGCGGCGCTGGAGCGCCAGAACAACCTGTTCCCGCGCCTGGATTTCCGCGTCTTCGCTTCCGTCTCTAAATTCTAAGCTCTTAGAATAAAAAAAGAGCCTCCCGCAGGGGAGGCTCTTTTTTTGCGCGCCGCCGCTTACTGCGCGGGGGGCGGGGTCACCGTCGCCGCGGGAGCCGCGGCCGCCGGGACTGCGGGCTGGACGGCCTGCGCGAAGGGGCGGGTGCCCATGCGCGTCATCCATGCCGCGCCCAGGCCCGTCATTACCCCGAAGGCCAGCAGCATGACCGCCGCCGCGGAGAGCGCCCCGCCGATGATGGGGATCAGCTTGCCGAAGAAGAACAGCGCGGCCACCAGCGCCGCCCCGGTAGCGGCCTGGGCGGGCAGGGAGACCGGGCCGGCCTTCTTCAGGCCTTCGAAGAAGCGGGCCTGCAGCAGCAGGCTGAAGGCGCTGAGCCCCAACAGGCCGGCCGCCGCGAACAGGATCAGCGCGAAAGGCACCAGCGGGATGCCGAGTATCGAGACCACCATCAGCAGCAGCCCGGGGAAGAGCCCCACCAGGATCAGGGCCCCTGTAGCGCAGGCCTTCCAGAGGTCGCCGCTTATCGCGGCCTTCGCCTTCTGCACGTTTTCGGGGAAGAAGATCGCGGGCAGCGTCACCAGCAGCACTTCGGCGGCCAGGACCAGCAGGATGACGGCCAGCCAGGCGGCCATCAGCCCGCCGAACATCCCGAGGTTGCCGGAGTTCAGGCCGGCCAGGTCGGAGAGGTTGCCCCTGAAGGAATAACTCTCGGTGCGCCAATTGCGGGAATCGTTCGGTCCGGGGTGAATGCCCGAGGCGGAGCGGGCGGCCGAGCGGGCCGTGCGCAGCGCGCTGGCGAGGGTGCCCCTGAGCGCGTCGGCGCTGAAAGAGTTGACCGCGCCGCGGTGTACCGCCTTGGGCCCTTTTTCCACTCCGCCGCCCAGGGCCGAGATCTCGCCGTCCACCTGGCCTTCGCCGGACAGCGTAACCTTGCCGCCCACGGCCGAGAGGTTGCCGTGCACCCTGCCGCTCACATCTACGGGGCCGCCGATGCTGGACACGTCCCCGCGCACCCGGCCGGGGATAAAGACCGGGCCTCCCATGGAGACCAGGTCGCCGGTTATCTCGCCGGCTACGGTTACCGTGCCGCCGCCCAGCGCGGTGGCGTCGCCGTTAAGGGTCCCTTCCACCGTGATGGACCTGTCGGTGGCGACGTCGCCGTTGAGGGTCTGGCCCTTGGCCACCATGATGTCTTCGTGCTTGACTTCGGGCTGCCGGGCCCAGGCGGTTCCGCCCATGACCAGCAGCGACGCCAGGTAGGCGAGCGCTAACTTTTTCATATTCTTCTTCATAGTTCCTCCGTTAGATCCTCTGGGCGGCGGTCCTGCGGACGGTCGCCATCCTTATAACCGCGGCGCTGATGAGCGCCGCTATAACTATTTCGTGGGCCGGGGGCAGGGACGCCAGGGCCGCAGCCCCCAGTTCTCTGGCTAAAGAAACCGCCGCCGACAGTTTGACGGCCAGCAGCGCGGCCCGGGCGCCGAGCAGCTTCATCAACTGTGGCACACCGCCCGGCTCCAGCGCCAGCGGCGCGTAATCCGCAGCGAAGCGGTACAGCGGGCCGGCCGCGGCCAGGCCCAGAAGCCCCGCCCAGGAAACGGTCAGCGCCGCCAGGCCCTTCAGGGCCCAGCCCAGCCTTTCTCTGGCGGCAGCCTGCGCCGCTATGGCCGCCAGCACCCTGCCCTTGAAACCGGCCGAGGGGGCGCGGTAAGGCAGGGCCGCTATGGCCGCCGCTATCCTGTCAGTCTGTCCCGTTCCCATATCCATATTACGCGCGGCCTCCTAAAACGGTTGCATCGTTTTCAGCTTTTCCTTAACGAGCGCCCGGCCCCTGAAGAGCCGGGCTTTCACCGTGCCCTCCGGCACGCCCATCACGCGGGCGATATCGGCCGGGCCCAGGTCCTCGCGGTACTGCAGCAGCAGCGCCTCGCTGTAAATAACGGGGAGTGAGGCCAGCAGGGCCTCTATGCGCGCCGCGTCCAGGCCGTCGGCCACGGTTTCGTCCACGGCCCGCTCGCCGTCCGGCAGGTCGGGAAAATCCTCGGTGTCCATGGAAACGGTTTTGCCGCCCGCGCGCAGGGCGTCCATGCAGGCATTGTGGGCTATGCGGAAAAGCCAGGGGGCGAAGGGCTGGGCTGTATTATAGGAAGGCAGCGCGCTGAAGGCCTTTACGAACGCCCCCTGCGCCGCCTCCTCGGCGGCCGCGGGGTCTTTGAGCAGCCGCAGGGCGAAACTGTAGATCCTGTCCTGGTAAGCGTCGACGATGCCGCCGAAAGCGTCATTGTCCCCGGCCAGGCAGCGGCCCAGCAGTTCCTTGTCGTTATCGCCCATCGTTATTAATACGCGCCGGGCCCCGCTGCGGTTGCGTTACTTCTTTACGGCTTTCCAGGCCCGCTTGAAATCCTCGGGGAGGGGGGCTTCCAGGCGGGTTTCTTTCCCGGTGGAGGGATGGCTGAAGACCAGGCTGAAAGAGTGCAGCAGCATCCGCGCCGCGTCGGGCCCGCCGTAGAGCTTGTCTCCTATTATGGGGTGGCCTATGTACTCCAGGTGAATGCGGATCTGGTTGGTGCGCCCGGTCATGGGGTGGATGTGCAGCAGCGCGCAGTTCTTGCCGGTTTCCTTAACCCGGTACTCGGTCACGGCCTCGCGGCCGTATTCCCAGACCTTGATCTTTTTGAAGCCGCTGGCGCGGCCTATCGGCGCGTCTATCAGGCCCCGCCGCTTTTCGGGAATGCCGGCCACAGCGCCGATGTAGGTCTTCTCCATCAACCGCTCGCGGAAGCCTTCCTTGAGCGCTTCCTGCACCTCCGCGTTCTTGGCCAGCAGCATCAGGCCGCTGGTGTCCCGGTCCAGGCGGTGCACCAGGCCAAGCCGCTCTATGCCGCCCTTGGCCAGCTCCGGGCGCGCGGAGAAGATCATGGAGACCAGCGTGGGCTCGCCGATCAGCGTGGCGGCGGGGTTGGTTTCCCAGCCGGGAGCGTTGGGGTGCACCGCCAGGCCGGCCGGCTTCTTCACCGCGATGAGGGACTTGTCTTCGAAGAGCACTATGTCCTCGAAGCCCGCCGACAGGGTCTTGGCCGGGTCCAGCGAGGCGACCTCAACCACGTCCCCGTCGCTGAGCACGAAGCCGGGCTTCTTCCTGGCGCCGTTCACGGTGGCCAGGCCGTCTTCCGCCAGCCTGCGGGCGAAGGAGCGTGAGTAGTTCTCGCCGCTCTCCGTCAGGAATACGTCCAGCCGGCACGGCACGCCGGAATAAACCAGTTTAGTTTTTTTCATTTTTTGCCTTTAGCGCGGCTATCGCGGCCAGCGCACCCAAGAATACCGCCGCCGAGATCAGCTGCGCCGGGGAAAGGCCCAGGCGGACCGCCCCGCGGTCGTCGCCGCGCAGGAACTCGAGGGAAAAGCGGAGCAGGGCATACAGGGCCGCGTAGGCCGCGGCGAGCGTCCCCGCCCTGCGTTTGCCGGCCAGCGAGCGGGGCAGCGCCGCGTTCAAGGCCAGGAAGATCAGGAAGTCGCCCGCGGCCTCGTAGAGCTGCACGGGGTGCAGCGGCACGCCGAGGCAGAGCGGGCTCACTTCAGAGGCCGGGTTCGTGAAGGTTACGGCGAGCGCGCCCGAGGCCGCCCGACCGTGGCAGCAGCCGGCCAGGAAGCAGCCTATCCGGCCGAAGGCGTGGCCCAGAGCCAGCGCCGGCGCGGCGAGGTCCGCGGCCTTGATCGCGTTCATCCTCCTGCTCCGGGCGGTCAGCAGGAAGGCTGCGCCGCCCGCCAGCAGTCCGCCGTAGAAGACGAACCCGTACTGGAAGCTGCGCAGCAGGTACAGCGCGCGGGCCGGGAAATCCGGGCCGAACGCCTCCCAGTAGGTGACGGCGTAGAACAGTTTCGCGCCCAGCATGCCGCTGAGCACCGTGTAGAAGACCAGGTCCGACAGGTCGTCCTTGCTGAAGCCCGCCGGGGCGGCTTTGCGGAAGAGGTAGAGGATGCCGGCCAGGTAGCCGCAGGCCACCAGCAGGCCGTAGGCCGGGAGTTTGAAGGAACCGAGCTGGAAGATTACAGGATGCATAAATAAACCGTACCGGCCGGCTCTCAGCCGTTGCGTTTCATGAAGGCCGCTGCACGCGCGTAGCTGCGCAGCGGCTCGGCGGCCACGCCCCGCTCGCGGCACAGGCGCAGCAGGCGGCCGGCCGCGTAAACCTTGTCGGCCAGGCACGCCGCCTTGAAATCGTTGGGGCCGTCGCCGAAGAAGACCACTTTGCGGCCGGCCCGCTGGAAGCGCGCCACCCGCGAGGCCTTGAAGTCGCTGAGGTTGGTGCGGCGCAGGAAGGGGTAAGTGATCCTGATGCCGCCCTTTACCACCCTGGCGCGGCCGAAGAAGGACTTGACTTTCACTCCGTGCTTTTCGAAGAACGGGTCGGAATAGAGGTCCACGCCGCCGCTGGCTATCTCGAAAGGCACGCCGGCGGTTTCGCAGAAAAGGATGAACTGCCTGAAGCCCGGGCGGGTCCTGACTTCCTTGCGCACGAAGTCTGCTATGGTTTTCTCGGAGAGCGCCGCGCCGGCGAAGGCCTTCTTCATGAAGTCCTCCACCTTCACCTTCAGCGAGTAGGATTCCTCGATGGTCTTTTTGTCGGCGAAGCCGTAATGGAGCAGCAGGTGGTCGCCCACGTCGCGCAGGGTGATGGTGCCGTCGAAGTCGGAGACCGCGGCCCAGCCTTTCTTCACAGGACCGCCTTCAGGAAGTCCGCGCGGCGGCCCTGCCGCGCCAGCTTCAGGTAGAGGTTGTATTCTTTCTGCACGCCTATCGTGGAGGTGTCGCCGTTGTAGGAGTGGCCGGGGTAGACCGCGGCGTCGTCGGGCAGCGCCGCCAGCCTGACGAAGCTGTCGTACAGGGCCTCCGGGCTGGAGCCAGGCAGATCCACGCGCCCGCATTCGCCTATGAAAAGCGTGTCCCCGGTGAAGACGGCGCCGGGAGCGGTGTAGCAGACCGAGCCGGGCGTGTGGCCGGGAGTGTGCAGCACACCCAGTTTAAGCGAGCCGGCCTGCACCTGCTCGCCGTCGGCCACGGTCTTGAGGCCGGCGGGCCTATGCTCCAGCATGAAATAGTCGGCCTCGTGAAGGTACACCGGCAGCCCGGGCGCGACCGAAACGGCTTCCACGGCGTTGATATGGTCGGGGTGACCGTGCGTGAGCAGTACGCAATGGAGCTTGAGCCCTTCGCTCTTTACGGCCGCCAGCAGCTTCTCCGGCTGCCAGGCCGGGTCCAGCACGGCGGCGTCCTTGGTGTCCTCGTCCCAGACGAGGTAGGAAAAATTGTCCATCGGGCCCAGCTTGAGCTGCTTCACCTTCATTTGTCGGACTCCTTGGGCGCGGGAAAGCGGTATTCGGTCTCGCCGGGGCGCAGCATGCTGAGCTCCTTGCGCGCGGCCTGCTCTATGGCTGGCTTCGCGCTCACTTCCCTGCGCTGCCGCTGCAGGTCGCGGTGCTGGGCCTCCAGGCGCGCCTTCTCGGCGCCGAGCCGGCGGTATTCTCGGTAATTCTTGACCAGCGAGCGGAAACCGCTGTTGCCGAGCAGCGCCGCGGCGACGACCGCCAGCAGGAGGTATTTGAGGTTGAGCCTGAAGCGAAGTGGTTTCATGGCGAATCTGTAAAAAAGCCCCGTCCGGGTTTAGCGGGCGGGGCTTTTTGTCGGGGCCGCTTACTTGAACTTGAAGACCATGTCCTTGGCGTACTTGGCCTTCTTGCCCAGCTCTTCCTCGATGCGGATGAGCTGGTTGTACTTGCACAGGCGCTCGGAGCGGCACGGCGCGCCGGTCTTGATGGCGCCGGCGTTGGTGGCCACGGCGAGGTCCGCTATGAACGCGTCCTCGGTCTCGCCGGAGCGGTGGCTGATCACGGTGGCGTAGCCGGCCTTGTGGGCCATCTCTATGACGCGCACGGTCTCGGTCAGGGAGCCGATCTGGTTGAGCTTGATGAGGATGGCGTTGCCGATCTGCTCCTCGATGCCGCGCTTGAGGCGCTCGGGGTTGGTGACGAACAGGTCGTCGCCCACCACGCGGGCCTTCTTGGCCAGGCTCTTGGAGAGGTGGTCCCAGCCTTCCCAGTCGTCTTCGGCGAGCGGGTCCTCGTAAGAGACTATCGGGAAATGCTTGCGCCACTCTGCGTACTTGGCCGTCATCTCGTTGGCGGTCAGGTTGGACCCTTCGAAGACGTAGCGGTCGTTCTGGAAGAACTCGCTGGCGGCGGAGTCCAGCGCTATCTGGACTTCCTTGAAGGTATAGCCGGCTTCCTTGATGGAATTGCAGATGGTCTCCAGCACGGCCTCGTGCGTGAAGATCTTGGGCGCGAAGCCGCCCTCGTCGCCCACGGAGGTGCTGTAGCCGGCCTTGGTCAGGACCTTCTTGAGCGTGTGGTAAACCTCGCAGCCCATGCGGATGGCGTCGGTGAAATGCGGCGCGCCCGTCGGGACTATCATGAACTCCTGGATGTTGATGCCGGAGTCCGCGTGCTTGCCGCCGTTGATGATGTTCATCATCGGGGCGGGGATGACGAAGTCCTTGTGCTTGAGGCCGTAGGCCTTGCGGATGTAGGCGTAGAGCGGCAGCTTGGCCGAGGCCGCGCCCGCGCGGGCCAGCGCCATGGAGACGGAGAGGATGGCATTGGCGCCCAGCTTGCTCTTGGTCTGGGTATCGTCGAGCTTTATCATCATCTCGTCGATCTTTATCTGCTCGGCCTTCAGGCCGGTGATCTCGTTGGCGATGGCTTTGTTGACGTTCTCAACGGCCTTGGCCACGCCTTTGCCCAGGTAGCGCTTGCCGCCGTCGCGCATTTCCAGCGCTTCGTGCGTGCCGGTGGAGGCGCCGCTCGGCACGGCCGCCCGGCCGAAAGAGCCGTCGGTCAGCGTTACGTCGGCTTCCACGGTGGGAAAGCCGCGGGAGTCCAGTATTTCTCTCGCGGTGATTTTTTTGATTTTAGCGTCCATTGTGTTTTTTCTCCTGGGACCGGCGCCTTAAGCGGCGCGCCGGGCCTTAAAACTTGCCCGCCACTATCTTCCTGCCGGCCTCGCAGAGGGCGGCTATTTTCTTCTGGTCGGAGGCCTCGGCGTAGAGGCGTACCGTGGGCTCGGCTATGCCGGCGGGGCGCAGACCCAGCCAGCTGCCGTCCTTCATTATGAATTTAAAGCCGTCGGTCTGGTCTATACGCCAGACCGGGGCGCCGGCCAGGCTCAGCGGCGGGTTGAGTTTGAGCTTCTCCACCAGCCCTTCCATGTGCACGTTCTTGTCCAGCTGCAGCGTCAGGCGGGTGTTGGTGAAGGTGCCTACCTTCTTGGCCAGGTCGGCCAGGATCTTCTTGATGGGCTTGCGCTCATAGGCCACCATCTCGGCTATCAGGAGGCAGGCCAGCACGCCGTCCTTCTCGGGCACGTGGTTCATGATGGTCAGGCCGCCGGACTCCTCGCCGCCCAGCAGGTACTGCCCGGTGCGCATCAGGTTGCCGACGTGCTTGAAGCCCACGGCCGTCTCGCGCACCTCAAGGCCGTGCGACTTGGCTATCGCGTCCGTGAAATGGGAGGTCATCACCGAGCGGGCTACCTTGCCCTTGAGGCCGCGGTTCTTGGCCAGGTGTTCGAGCACCAGCCCCAGTACCAGGTTGGGGGAGATCCAGGTCCCGTCGGAGTCGATCACGCCGAAGCGGTCGGCGTCGCCGTCGCAGGCCAGGCCCAGGTGTAGCTTGCCCTTCACCACGGCTTCCCGGAGGCCCTTGAGGTTCTCCTCGCCGGTGTCGGGGGCGCGCCCGCCGAACAGCACGTCGCGCTCTTCGCGCAGGCCGAGCACCTTGGCGCCGGCCCGCTCCAGCATGGGCCGCAGGTAGCCGCGGGCCGCGCCGTTGACGGAGTCGGTCGCTATCTTAAGGCCGGCCTTCTTTATGGCTCCCAGGTCCAGCAGGGAGCCCAGTTGCTTGAAATAATCTTCGCGGAAATCCTTCACCATGATGATCCCGGCCGTCACGCCGTGGTCGAACGGGATGAGCTTCTCCACCTCGGCGATGGTCAGCGCCTGCACGCGGGCTTCGAGGTCCGCAGTGATCTCCGGCATGGCCGGGCCGCCCCAATACGGGGTCCACTTTACGCCGCTGTAATACGGCTGGTTCTGGCTCGCCGTCAGCATCAGGCCGCCGGAGGCGTCGTTCTTCATGACCTCGAACGCCACTACGGGGGTGGGGGTATCGGAGGCGGAAATTATGGCGGTGATGCCTTCCGAGGCGATGGCTTCGGCGGCGTTCTTCGCGAAATCCTCGGACATGTAGCGGGTGTCGTACCCGATGACGATCTTCGCGGTCTTCGGCGCGGGCTTGCCGGCTTTGCGGAGGCTGAGGAGGAATTCCTCGCCCTTGTAGCCGTATTCCCGGTTCTCCTTGACGTGCTCCGCCGCGGCGTGGGCTACGCGGCGCAGGGTGGCAAGGTTGAACTCCTCGCCGATCACGGCTCTCCAGCCAGAGGTGCCGAACTTGATATTTGGGGTCGCCATAGATGTAGGAAATATAGCATATGACGGCAAAAGAAAGCAAAGAGGCGGGCGGGGCCTCCGATATTTTGTAAAATATAAACCCGAATGAAATATATACTTATTATCTGCGCGCTGCTGACCCAGCCGCTCGCCGCCGCAGACGGCGCGCCGGAGCTGGAGCTCAAGGGCTACCTTTCCGCGTGGACGCAGGCCTGCACCGGCGCTTCCTGCCAGTTGCCCAAACCGGGGGAGCGCAGCCGGCCAGTCTCCCTGCGGCTGGCCCTGCCTTCCGCCCCCGGGGAGGCCGCCGCCGCCCACGCTTCAGAGAGGCTGCTGCTGCCCGGAGGCGGCGAGCTGGCCGTCGACCTGAATTTTTACGCCGTCTGCCCCTACGTAGGCAAAGACGCCGCCCCGGCCCCTGCGGCCGAGCCCTGCGCAGGGCGCTATTTCCAGGCGCAGGTCTCGCTGTCCGGCCCGGCCGGCGCCTTCTGCGCCGCCGCGCTCAACGCGGCCGACTTCGCCCCTTTCCCCGTCCTGATGTGCGCCGGCCCCGGCCCGGACGGCCTGCGCTACGGTATCACCCTGCACCGCCAGCCCCTCTGACCCATGACTAAAGAAAAAATAAACCTGTTCTCCGGCCATTACCACACTCCGGAGCTCGCCTCTTACTTCGCCAGCCTGACCTCCGCGGACGAGGGCTACGCCTCCCATGTCATAGAAGCCATGGAGAAGGCCGGCGTGCGCGGCTCCGCCGTCACGGCGTTGGAGGGCAAGCTGCTGGAGACGCTGGCGCGCCTGTCCGGAGCGAAGAAGGCCGTGGAGATAGGGTCCCTCTACGGCTACTCCGCCCACTGGCTGGCCCGCGGCCTGCCAGAGGGCGCGCGCCTCTACTCGCTGGAACTGGACCCCGCCTGCGTGAACGCGGCCAAGGACGGCGTCGAGGCCTCCTCGCTCTCCCGCAAGGTCACCGTAATGGAAGGCCCGGCGCTGGAAAGCCTTAAGACGCTGGCCAAGCTGGGCCCTCACGACCTCTGCTACATCGACGCCGACGTGGTCAATTACCCCGCCTACCTGCGCTGGGCGGCGGCCAACCTGCGGCCGGGCGGCCTGGTGCTGGCCGCCGGCGCCTTCTTCAAGGGCAAGGTCTGCTACGAGGGCGACGACGCCGCCGATAACGCCGGCGCGCGCGCCATGCGCGAGTTCTTCCACGTGCTCTTCGACGCGGACCGCTTCGTTTCCGCCTCCATCATCCCTACGGGCGAAGGCCTGGCGCTGGGGATAAAGGGATGAGGAAACTCCTGCTGCCCGCGGCGCTGCTGCTGCTGGCAGCCTGTTCCGGCCGCCCGGCCGAGCGCCCGGCGCTGGCTAAAAAAGGCCTGCCGGCCCCGCAGATAACCCTGCCCAAGTTGCTCAACGCCCCGGTCGGGGAACTGCGGGGCTGGGACGCCCTGGAGGGCAAGGTGGTGGTGCTGGAGTTCTGGGCCACCTGGTGCGAGCCCTGCGTCGATTATCTTCCCAAGCTCAACCTGCTGGCCGAGCGCTTCCGCGGCAAGCCGGTAGTCTTCCTGCACGTTACCGACGAGAGCGAAGAGGACGTGCGAGAGTTTTTGAAGCTCAACCGCATAGACGGGTGGATAGCGCCTGAGGCCGCGGCGGAGGTCTTCAAAGCCTTCCGGGTTTACGGGCGGCCCCACACGGTGCTGATCGGCCGCGACGGCGTCGTGGCCGGCTTCCCGCACGGCGACCTGGCCCCCGATACCGTTATGGAGCTGCTGGCCGGGCAATATACCCCTAAGGAGAATCAGGCGCCCGCGCTGTCCACGGGCATGGCGCTGGCGGAGTTTTATATCGCGGTTTCCGGGGCGCGCTCCGGCACGGCCCAGTACGGCCCGGCCTCGCTGACCGCCTCGGCCATGCCGCTGGAATACGCGCTGGAATGGCTCTACGGCCGGGTGGATAAGTTCGACGTTAAGCCGTCCGCCGCGGCTGAGCTGGCCGCCTCTTACGATATCCGCTTCCGCCTGCCCGAAAGCCGCGCGGGCCGGAAGAAAGAATTTTTTCTGCAGGGCCTCGAGTCTTCGCTGGGGCTGAAAGTGGCGCGGACCGAGCGGGAGGGAGAGGTGCTCGTCCTCCGGAAAGCCCCGGGCGGGCCGCTCAACGTCAAGCCGCGGCGCGACTACGGCGGCGCCGAGCTCAACGGCGCGGCGCTGCAGGTCAACGGCGGGGATTTCGGCGCGGTGGCGGCGCGCCTCAAAGAAGTGCTCCGCGAGCCGGTGCTGGACGAAACAGGCGAGCGCGGCCCCTACGAATACGAGTTCGAGCTGGACAGCGCGGACCCCAAGCGGATAGACCTGCTGCTGCAGGAACAGCTGGGCCTGCGGCTGGTCCGCAAGCTCCGGAAGCTGGCCGTCGTGGAGATCTCCAAGCCCGCGAAATGAAAAGACTTTCCTCCAAACCTACCGTCTACCTGATAGACGGGTCCAATTTCTCCATGCGCTTCTGGGAGAAGGCCGGCGGCGCCAAGCCCGACGAGCTGGAGCGGGAATTTCTGGCCTGGCTGGCGGAGGCCGCCCGTACCGAGGCCCTGCGCGCCTCCTGCTTCCGCGTGGTCTTCGACGGGCCCTGGCGCAAACCCGGCGCCTCGGGGCCGTCCATCACCGTTTATTACAGCGAGAACGAACCGGCCGACGAAATGCTCGCCGAGCGGGGCTACTTCATGCAGTCGGAAGGCATCCGCGCCTTCATAGTCACCTCGGACAACGGCCTGCGCGACCGCGCCCGCGCCGAAGGGGTGAAGACGCTGGACTGCGAGACCTTCCAGCGCCTTGCCGAGGCCGAACTCCGCAAGGAAACCCGGTAAATTTGTAGAATAGTAAAGTTGTATCGGCTTAAGGGCTTGTGGCGGAACGGGTAGACGCGACTGACTTAAAATCAGTTGGCCGCAAGGCCGTGCGGGTTCGAGTCCCGCCTTGCCCAAGCAGATTTCGGGGATATTTTCTGGAGGCTAACATGGGATTCGCTCCTGCTGGTATTAAATTGATCGTCGGCGGCGTGCTGGCCGCGGCCATAGGCGGCGTGGTGATAGTCTGGTGCCGGGGCACCGGCATCACCATCCTGGGCCTGGGGCTGCTCTTCGCCGCCTTCTCCGCCTACTTCTTCCGCGACCCGGACCGCGACAAGGTCTTCGCTCCCGGCGAAATAGCCTGCCCGGCCGACGGTACCGTGATGAGCGTTAAGAACGAAGGCAAGCCCGGCATCGTCGTAGTGCGCATCTTCCTCTCCGTGCTCAACGTGCACGTGCAGCGCGCCCCGATGGAGGGCAAGGTGGAAAAAACCCTTTATACCAAAGGCAAGTTCGCTATCGCCTACAAGCCCGAGGCCGCCGATAACGAGCGCAACCTGATCCGCATCGCCGGCGAGTACGGCCGCTTCGTGGAGATAGAGCAGATAACCGGCTCGATAGCGCGCCGCATCGCCTGCTACGTCAAAGAAGGCCAGGCCGTGCGGCAGGGCGAGCGCGTGGGCATGATCTACTTCGGCTCGCAGGTGGCCGTTTACCTGCCGGACACCGTGCGCGTGCTGGTGAAGCCCGGCGACAAGGTGGAAGGCGCCGAGACCGTGCTGGCCCTCTGGTAAGGTTCAAATCATGGAAGAGATACACGAGAAAAAGCGCATAGACATGGTCAAGCTGAAGAAGACCGGCGCCATCGTGCTGCCGTCCATCTTCACCATCGCCAACATGGCCTTCGGCTTCTTCGCGATCCTGCTGGCCTCCGAGGGTCGGTACGTGCAGGCGGCCTGGTTTATAGTGGTGTCCTATTTTATGGACATGCTCGACGGGCGCGTGGCGCGCCTGGTGCACGGCGAGAGTTCCTTCGGCGTGGAGATCGACTCCCTCTCCGACTGGATCTCGTTCGGCATCGCGCCGGCCTACATGATCTACAAGCTGGCGCTCAAGGACTACGGCATGTGGGGCTACCCGGTGGCCTTTCTGTACGTGCTCTGCGGCGCGCTGCGGCTGGCCCGCTACAACGTAAAGTCCCATTTCGGCGGCAGCGACAAGGATTACTTCCAGGGCCTCCCCATCCCCGGCGCCGCCGGCGTGATGATCTCGTTCGTGCTGGCCTACAGCATGCTCGAGGGCGAGGGCGGCACGCGCAGCATCCCGCAGGTGATGGCCCTGATGCCGTACGTCTACGCGGCCATCCCGTTCATCGTCGTTACGCTGGCGCTGCTGATGGTCTCCAACGCGCCGTACGCCGCCTTCAAGGGCGACAAGGTGAAGCTCAGCTCCATCAAGGGCATCCTGCTGGTCACCGCCGTGCTGTCGCTGGTGGTGGCCTACCCGCAGGACGCGATGTTCGTGTTCTTCTCCATCTACGCACTGTCCGGGCTGATAGGCGGCCTCTACAACGCCGTGAGGGGCAAGCCCGCCACGGCCTGAGCGCGGCCCGAAGAAAAAAGCCCGGGAAAGTTCCCGGGCTTTTTCTTTTTGCGTCCGCGGCTCAGTTGGTCTTGGGGTCGCCGGTCTTCTCGTCGATCTTGCGGGGGAAGAGCGGGGGAACCTTCTTCGGCTCGGTCCCGTCGGCGGTCCGGCCCACGCCGAGCTGCAGGTGCATCCGGCTCGCGGTGTCGGGCATGAACGGGTCTATCCAGCCGGCTATCAGGCGCAGGCACCAGACCATCTCGTCGAGGAAGGGCTTCAGGGCGGCCGGGTCCTTCTTGGCCAGCTCCCAGGGCTTCTTCTCGTTCACCAGGTGGTTGAGCCGGCTGACGGCCTTCCAGATCTTCTCCAGCGCGTCGCTGAACTGCAGCTCCTCGATAGCGCGGTCTATCTCCGGCGTCCAGGTCTGGAACTCGCCGAAGATGACAGAGCCTTCCGGCTTTTCGGGCAGCTGGTGGTCCAGGTACTTGGCGGCCATGTTCATCAGCCGCGAGAACAGGTTGCCGAGGTCGTTGGCTAAGTCTGCATTATATCGGCGCCGGAAGGCCTCCATCGAGAAGTCGCCGTCCTGCCCGAACGAGACCTCGCGGAAGATGAAGTAGCGCAGCGCGTCCACGCCGTATTCCTGCACGACGTCCTCGGCCTTGATGAAGTTGCCCTTGGACTTGGACATCTTGTCGCCGTTAATGGTCCACCAGCCGTGCGCGTACACCTTGCGCGGCAGCTCCACGCCCAGGGCCATCAGCATGGCCGGCCAGATCACGCCGTGGAAGCGGAAGATCTCCTTGCCGACCAGGTGCACGTCGGCGGGCCAGAGCGTCGGGAAGTCCGGCGAGGAACCGCCCGGGTTGTAGCCGGGGCCGGTGGCGTAGTTCAGCAGCGCGTCGAACCAGACGTAGACGGTATGCTTGGGGTTGGACTTTACCGGCACGCCCCAGGCCACCTTGGTGCGGGAGATGGAGATGTCCTTCAGCCCGGACTTGACGAAATTGATCAGTTCCTGCGCCCGGTAGCGGGGGGAGAGGAAGTCGGGGTGCTTCTCGTAATACTCAAGCAGCGCGCCCTCGTACTTGGACAGTTTGAAGAAATAGGTCTCCTCGCTGACCTGCTCCACCGGCTTGCCGTGCACGGGGCAGTTCTTTTCCTTCAACTCGCCCTCGTCGTAGAAAGCCTCGCAGGAACGGCAGTAAAGCCCTTCGTAGGAGCCCAGGTAGACGTCGCCGGTTTTCAGCAGCTGTTCGAACACGGCCTGCACGCCGGCCTCGTGCGCGGGGTCGGTGGTGCGGATGAAATAGTCGTACTTCACGTTCAGCATTTTCCACAGCGCGCGGAAGTCGGCCGAGATGCCGTCGCACCAGGCCTTGGGCTCTACTCCCCTCTCTTTGGCTATCTTCTCTATGTTGGAGCCGTGCTCGTCGGTGCCGGTCTGGAAATGCACCGGGACGTCCTTGGCGCGCAGGTGCCGGGCCAGGATGTCTGCGGCCAGCGTGGTGTAGGCGTGGCCTATGTGCGGCTTGTCGTTGACGTAGTAGAGGGGGGTAGTGATGTAGTATTTTTTATTTTTCATTTGTCCTAGTCCGGTCTTACGAGGTCTTCCAGCTTTACGCCGGCGCGCTCGCTCTCTAGCAGCGCGGTCTCCAGCAGCAGCATGTAGGAAACGTTGCGGTCGGCCATGCGGCGCAGGTCCAGCGTGCGGCGCAGCAGGGCGGTATAGCGGGCCTTGGCCTGGCCTTCGGCGCCCCGCCAGGCCAGCCGGGTCTTGGCCAGCACCAGGTCCAACAGGGTCTTTACCTCGTCGCGGGCCTTGTGGCTGTCGCGCGGCAGGCCGGCGGCGAACTTGAAGGCCCGCGCCGGGTCGCCGGGGCGCAGCGCCGAAACCCGCTTGAGGAAGGCCGCGGCCTCGGCGGCTTTCTCCAGCGAGCCCACACCCAGCGCCGCCAGCGCGGCGGCCTGCGCGGGGTCGGTGCCCTGCGCCTCCAGGATCGCCTTCAGGGCGGCATTGGGCAGCGGGGCGAAATCTATCATGCAGGAGCGCGACAGGATGGTGGAGAGCAGCGCGGTCTTGCGCGAAATGGTCAGGATCACGGCGGTGCCGGGCGGCGGCTCCTCCAGCGTTTTCAGGATCGCGTTCTGCGCGTTGCCCAGCATGGCCTCCGCGTCGCGCACTATGAAGACTTTCCACGGCGAGAGCATGGACTTCTGCTGCGTCCAGCGCGTCATCTCGCGCATGATCTCTATCTTCAGGTTGGAGGTCTCCTCTTCCTTGAGGAAAGCCGCCTGTGTCTCGGTATCTATCACGCGGATATCCGGGTGCGCGCCGCTGGCGGCCTGCCGGCAGCTCAGGCACACGCCGCAGGAGTCCGACTTGTCGGCGTGGACCTTAAGGGGGGGCAGCTCCGGCTCCGGAGGAGGCGGCGGCGCGGCCGCGGCGAACAGGTCGTCGGGATCGGGCGGCGGCGGCGCCGGGCGGGCGTCGCGGTGCTCGGTGTGGGAGCAGTTCAGGGCCTTCGCGAATTCCAGCGAGGCCAGGAATTTGCCCACGCCGGGGGGGCCGTGGAAGATCAGGGCCGGGGGCACGCGGCCGGATTCTATCATAGCGCGCAGGCGCTTGACGGTCTTGTCCTGGCCGAGGAGGGAGGAAAATGACATGATTAACGGAGCAGCTTCGCCACGCTCGCGCGGATGTCGTTCTGGATCTCGCCCACGGAGCGGCCGCCGTCCACGCGAGTCACTCCCGGCCGGCGGGCCAGCAGCTTGTAGGCGCGGTTCACGCGCCGGCGGAACAGGTCGGACTGCCGCTCCATGCGGTCGCGGCCGGGGCGCGTCTTTTCCCGCTGCACGAAGGCCTTGTCGGGGATATCCAGCACTATCGTGAGGTGCGGCTTCAGGTTCAGCGTGGCTATGCGGTTGAGCGTTTCCACGGTCTTCAGGTCCAGGCCGCGGCCGTAGCCCTGATAGGCCGTAGTGGAAAGAGTGTAGCGGTCCGAGATTATAACTTTGCCGGCTTTCAGCGCCGGGAGTATCTTCTCTGCCGTATGCTGGGCGCGGGAAGTCTCGTAGAGAAAAAGTTCGGTGAGCGGCGCTATCTCGCTTTTGGGGTCCAGCAGTATTTCCCTGACTTTTTCGGCGACGCTGGTGCCGCCGGGCTCGCGTGTGACGAGGACTTCACGGCCGCGCTCCTCCAGCCAGGCCTTCAGCAGCCCGGCCTGCGTGGACTTGCCGGACCGGTCAGGGCCCTCGAGAACGATGAAAATACCCCGTTTCATAACTATATGATAGCAAAGCCCGGGGCCGGGGGGCTAGAACCAGCGGGGGCGGGCGAGCCTTAAGGCTTGCTGTCGCGGGCCCGGATATATCAGAATCTATACACCGACGGAGGGCCGTGCGGGAACTATGCCGAAATTAACAGGGGCGCTCTCAGCCCTGACGGAACGCTTGAACAGGCGCCGCGCGCCGACCGCGGCTTTCGCGGCCGCCGTCGCCCTGCTGGCGGCCTGGCTGCAGTACGACCCCCGCCTGGCAGCCGCCCAGAGCCCCTCGCTGGCCTTCATGGCCGACAAGGGCGAGCCGCTGCTGCACGCCGTCAAGAGCGCCGCCCTGGCCTGGTCCATGCCGGGGCCGTCCGTACTGTCGGCGCTGCTGGTCTACCACGCCTGGCCCGGCGCTTACGCCGCGGTTTTTATCGGCCTGAAAGCGGCTTCCTTCTTCCTCGTGTTCGCGCTCGGGGCAGGGGCGGGGGCCCCGCTGGCCGGCCTGGGCGCCCTGCTGGCCGCGCTGTCTTTTGCCGGCGGAAATTTCGAGCAGCTGCTCTACACCTTTTCGCTGCTGGCCTTCCTGAACCTCGCGGCGGCGCGCGCCGCCGGCGGCGCCCGCGCCAACGCCGCGGCGGGCTTCAGCTTCGGCCTGACGCTGCTGGTGCGGCCGGCGCTTTTCCCGCTGGCCCCGCTGCTGCTGCTGCCGTGGCTCGCCGGGAAAGTCAACGCGCGGCCGCTGCGGGCGCTGGCTTTCGCGGCCGCCGCCTGCGCCGCGCTGGCGCCGTGGGCGCTGGTGAATTACCGGCTGGATAAAAAACTCGTGCTGTTCGAGCGCGGCCGGGCGGATTGCAATCTCATCAGCACGGTCAGGCGCAGCGATTATACCGTCGAGGGGGACTGCCGCGCGCTGGCCGGCCTGGCGCCGGGCCAAAGCGCCCTGCGCTGGGCCGCGGCCAAAGTGCTCCCGGCGCCCTGGCCCTATGCCGCCGACGCGGCGCGCCGGTTTTTCCGGCTTTTCCTGGCGCACCCGCTGCTCTGGCTCCCGGCCCTTGCAGGGCTGCTGCTGGGCCGGGCCGGCGCCGCGCGGCTAAGCGGGGCCTGCGCCATGGGTCTCGGGCTCTTCTATTCGGCGTTTTCCTTCGAGCCCAGGTATGCCGAACCTCTCACCTACCTGCTCGCGCTCCCGGCCGCGGTTGGACTGGGCGCGCTGCTGCGGCTGAAGGCGCCTGCCCCAAACCCGTACGCCGCGCCGGGCCTTGCCGTTTCCGGGGCGGGCCTCGGCGCCGGACTGGCGCTGGCGGCGCTGCTGCTGGCGCACTCTCTCAGCGCGAAAAACCCTTACTCCGCCTTGACCTCCGCCCTGGCGCGGCACCCGGGCGATCTCTGGCTGCTGGAAAAGCGGGCCGACCTGCTGTTATGGAACGATAACACGGCGGAGGGCCTCGCCGCCCAGGCGGCGGCCGCCGAAGTTTCCGGCAGCGGCAGCTTCCCGCTGGCTCCCGGAGGGGAACAGGGCGGGCGCTCGGGCGAAGTACTGGCCAGGGCCGCCCTGGAGGACCTGGCGGCCGGGCGGAAATCCGAGGCCGCCGACGGGCTTGGCGCCCTGGCCGGTTTCGTTTCTGAAAATCATGTAAAGGTGCGCGGGCCTGGCGGCGAGCGGGCCGCGAAGCTTCTGCAGGAACTGCGGGAGGTGGGCAATATCCCTTGGCACTACGTCTCACAGGCGCTGCGGTACTGGCCCCGCGAACGCCGGCCGGAACTGCTGCGCCGCCTGTCGGCCGCCGCGCCGGGTTTCGCCGTTCCTCCGGGGGCACTGCCGCTCAACGTCCCGCAGGAATTCGAGCTCGACGGGGAAGGCCTGGCGCGGGACCTGTTCTCCGGCGCCTGCGCGGGCGCGGACGCTTCGGGGGACTTCCCGCTGGAATACTCCTATGGCCGGTACCGCGCCTTTGCCCCGGCCGCCCCGTGGACGGCGCTCTGGCTGGCCCTCAGCGGCAGGGACATCCGCTTTTCACAGTCGGAGCGCTCCGCCCTGTTAGCAGCCGCTGTTTCCCGCGGCAAAAACGCTCCGCCCCCCGCTGGCGCGCAGCCGGCGCTGGACCTGCTTGCGGTCTGCCTGAACGGAGGGGCGGCCCCGGCCGGCTGGACCGCCGGCCGCAGGCCCGGGCTCTTTGAGCTGGCCGCCCGGCTGGCCGGCGAGGCTAAAGATTCCTCCGCGCTGGCGGCCCTGGGCTTGTACCTGGACGCGCACCCGCGCGAGCTGGGCGCCTACGGCCACCACCTGGCGCTGGCCCTGCAGCAGGCCGGAGAGCACATGGCGGCGATAGCCAGGCTCGATAAATTGCTGGCCGCCAAACCGGGCGACCCGAAACTTTTGAACGACAGGGGTATGTGCCGCCTGCTCGCCGGGCACCGGGCCGCCGCCGGCGAGGATTTCCGCGCCGCCCTGGCCGCCTCGCCCGGCTTCTCCGAAGCGCAGCGGAACCTGGCCTACCTGGCCGGGCTGTAGCCCGCCTTTTCCCCGGAAGAAAACCGCTCTATAACCAGGGGCTCCGGCACGCCCGCCTGGCGCCAGTCGGCTATATCCAGGCCGGCCCAGAGAGGCGCCAGGGCGTCGGTGGGTGCTGGCTTCTCTTCTCCTGGTTCCATAGTTCCTCCCTGCTCCTTAACAGGTATTACGCGCGGCGCGGCAGAGTATTACAGCCAAAAGAAAAGGCCCCGGGTTGCCGGGGCCTTTCTGTCCGTTTCCTGTTTCTTCAGGAACACTCGGAATAGCCGCAGTCGTGGCAGGTGGGGCCGGAGCAGCCGGACTCGTAACTGACATTGGACGAGTAGCACTTGGGGCAGTACTGCGTGTGCGAGGCGTCCCACAGCTCCAGCTTCTCCTGGCCGTTGATCTCGGCGTCGCTGGCTATCACGCCCGAGCGCTTCAGGTGGCTGCGCAGCGCCACGGCGATGCCGTGCGCCACCGAGTTGATGCGGTTCTCGCCCAGGCCCACGGGCCGGTCGCCCTTCACCGAGTTGAGGTGCTTGATCACCTTCACCGGGTCTCCGCCCTCCTCGAGGTACTTGGAGAGCAGGATTCCTATCAGCGAGGTGAGGCCGCTGATCTCGGTGCCCAGGGGCGGCATGTTGGTGAACACCTGGTACGGGCCGTGCTCGTTGTAGTTGATGTGCACATGCAGCGGGCCGTAGCCGGTCTTCAGCTGGAAATATTCCGAAGACACGCCGAAGGACTGCAGCGGCGCCTTCTTTTTCTTGGTCTTGGCCTGCGCCTGCGCGTCGCCGCCGATGTTGAGCACCTGCTGCGCCTTGCAGCCGTCGCGGTAGACGGTGAGGCCCTTGCAGCCCAGCTTGTGGGCCAGCAGGTAGCAGCTCTTCACGTCCTCCACCTTGGCGGAGTTCGGCATGTTGATGGTCTTGGAGACGGCGTTGTCGACGTGCTTCTGGAAGGCCGCCTGGATGCGGATGTGACCTTCCACGCTCACGTCGTGCGCGGTGGGGAACAGGGCCTGCACCTGCTTGGGGATCTCAGGGATACCGCGCACGGCCTTGTGATTGGCCTCTATCTTTTTCCACAGGGCCTTCTCGTCGAGGCCGAAGTACTGCTGTTCCTTCGCGAGCTGCTTGAAAAGCGTGTTCACCTCGTAGAAGGTGTCCTTGCCCTCGGGGTCCCGCTTGTTCTTTATGGCGTCCAGCGCCCGCGCGTTGTAGCGCGTGTAGGCGATGGCGAAGAACGGCTCTATGCCGGAACCCTGCAAGCCGGCGGCGATGGCGATGGTGCCGGTGGGGGCGATGGTGGTGCGCGAGGCGTTGCGGGGCCGCGCGGCCACGCCGCGGAAATGCTTGCTCTCGGCGTCGTAGATAGAGCCTTTCCAGTTCTGGAACACGCCGCGCTCGCGGGCCAGCTCTTCGGAGGCCTCGAGCGACTTGTCATTGATGAACTTCATCACCTCTTCGGCCTTCTTCAGGCCTTCGGGGCTGTCGTAGGCCACGCCCAGTTTCACGGCGGCCTCGGCCCAGCCCATCACGCCCAGGCCTATCTTGCGGTTGCCCTTGGCGATCTTCTCTATCTCGGTCAGCGGGTAGTTGTTTATCTCTATGACGTTGTCGAGGAAGCGGATGGCGCTGACTACGGTGGCGCCGAGGCGGTCCCAGTCCAGGGCGCCGCGCGTGAGCTCGCCCGTGACGTAGTTGGCGAGGTTGATGGAGCCCAGGTTGCAGGACTCCCACGGCAGCAGCGGCTGCTCGCCGCAGGGGTTGGTGCTCTCTATCTGGCCCAGCGCCGGGGTGGGGTTGGAATTGGTGTCGTTGATGCGGTCGATGAAGACGATGCCCGGGTCGCCGCTGGCCCAGGCGGATTCCACCATGCTGTTGAACACTTCGCGCGCCTTCAGCGTGCCGGCCGGCTCCTTGGTGCGGGGGTTGATGAGGTCGTAGTTGGCGTTGGTCTCCACGGCCCTCATGAACTTCTCGTCGAGGGCTATCGAGATGTTGAAGTTCTCCAGCGCGCCCTGCTGCGACTTGATGGTGATGAAATCCTTGACCTCGGGGTGCCAGTAGGGAATGATGCCCATGTTGGCGCCGCGGCGCGTACCGCCCTGCTTTACCACGTCGGTCAGCTTGTCGAAGAGCTTCATGAACGACACGGCCCCGGAGGCCACGCCGTTGGTCTTCTTAACCAGGTCGCCCTTGGGGCGCACGCGGCAGAAGGAGAAGCCGGTGCCGCCGCCGGACTTCTGTATCAGGCTCTGCGCGGTCAGCGCCTTGGCGATGCCCTCCATCGAGTCCGGCACGGGCAGCACGTAGCAGGCCGACAGCTGCTGCAGGTCGCGCCCGGCGTTCATCAGGGTGGGGGAGTTGGGCAGGAAGTCGAAGCCGGCCATCAGATTATAGAATTCGTTCTGCCGGCGGTCCGCGGCTTCGCGCGCTGCGGGCTGCTCGTGGTAGGCCTTCTCCAGGTTGGACAGGAAGCGCATGAAGTTGGCTTCGCGCTCTGAGGATTCGGCCAGGCCTTCGTGGAAAAGCAGCGTGGGCGAAATGGTGCCGTCGGTCGCGGTTTCGGTGACGCGGCAGCTGACGCCCTCGAAGACGCCCCACTTTTTAGCTTCGGGGTGGAAGATTATTTCCGAAAGAGAGATGTTGTGCGCTACGCGCTCGAAGAGCTGCTCGGCGGAGTTCTCTTCGCGGAGGTACTTGTCCTTGATAACCTTGGCCTGGTTCTCGCTGATGTGGATCTCTTTCCTGGCTGCCGTCATGGTCTTCATGCTATGTCCTTGGTTTTTCATTTCCCAGGACTTCTCGGTAATTCTGTTCCGGCTGCGCCCCGCTCCCGCGCCCCCGCGCGCTTATGAGCTCAGGTCTTGTCGTGAACCCTACACCAAAAAGCTTTTGGAATAGGGTTAATCTACAATAGTGCCGGGGGCATGTCAAATCTGCCGACGGCGGCCTTAAAAACCCTCTAAAAACGGTCAAAACTGTTATAATTCCGGTAGGGAAAAGTTGCAATGAAGAAACCCCAAAAACCGTCGCAGGAGTTGGCGCAGGCGCAGGTGCAGCGGCAGGACCTGCGGCTCTTCGCCGTGCTGGCCTCTACGGAGGAGGACTTCCTCCGCCAGTCGGCGGAGCTGGAGGCCGACCCGCTCTTCGCGCGGCTTTGCGCCCCCGGCCCGGACGGCAGCGCCCCGGTGCTGCGCCGGCGCCTGCCCGGCGCTTCCTACGCCTTCACCCTGGCCTGCGGGGACGACGCGCTGGCCGCCGCCGCGGGTCCCGGCGGCACCGCCGGAGAGTGGCTGGCCGCCAGGCCGGAGATGCTGGCCCTGGCCCGCCGCGCCGGGCTGGAGAATTTCGAGAAATTTTTCCTGGCGGGCTCCGTCTTCAGCCCTGCCGCCGCCGCGAGGGCCTGCGGCTGCACCCCCGCCGAAGCTTCGGCTCTAAAGACTTTCTCCGACGCCTTCCTGCTGGCTCACGAGCATATCGCCCCGGCCGCGCTGCCGCGGCTCTACCTGCGCTGCGCCGCTTCCGTCGGCGCCGAGGGAGGCAGGCTTTCCATCTCCTACACCCACCCGTCCTACCTGCGGGGCGCCTGCAGCGTGGACCGCCGGGCCCTGGCCCGCCTGGTGAAGAGCGGCGGGCTCACCCCGGACGAAGCCGCGCGCGCCGCGGGGCTGGCCGCGCGCGCCCAGCGCCTTGCCTGGCGCCGGGCCGGCTTTCATCGCGTGATCTCGGCGCTGGTAGAGGCGCAGTCGGCCTTCCTGCTGCGCCGGGGCGGCCTGGCGCCGCTGACCCAGCGGGAACTGGCCGCGCGCTCCGGGTTGGACCCGGCCACCGTTTCCCGCCTGATAACTTCCAGGACCCTCCTTACCCCGTGGGGAGAGGAGATAAAACTTCAAGATCTTTTTCTCGCTAAAAACGCGTTTATAATTGATAAAATAAAAGCCATACTGGGGGCGGCCGACAAACGTTTGACCGACACCGAAGTGACTGAAGCCCTTAGAAACAACTACGGTATCCGGGTCTCGCGCCGCAGCGTGAACCTGTACAGGGCAAAGTTATGATGAGCAAAAAAATAGGCGCCGCAGCCAATCCCATTTACAAGAGCCTCTTCGACGCGGTCTTCTTCAAAGCGCAGGAACCCATGCTGGTGCTCGACCGGGGCCTCGCCGTGCTGGTGGTGAACAACAGCGCGCTGAAGCTGCTGGGCTGGTCCGGGCAGGACATCAACGACAAGCCGGTGTCCGAGCTGGTGCTGGGCAAGGACCTGAAGGATTTCCTCGAACTGCTGGAGCTGGCAGCGCGCAACGGCGTGGTGCGC
This sequence comes from Elusimicrobiales bacterium, assembly GCA_028688015.1. Classification (GTDB taxonomy): domain Bacteria; phylum Elusimicrobiota; class Elusimicrobia; order Elusimicrobiales; family UBA9959; genus UBA9959. Next base: position 242,987 of record JAQTZB010000006.1, read on the forward strand.
AACTACCGCTTCTACATGCTGACCGCCTCCAAGAACATCGTGCGGCTCTTCCTCACTGTGCAGGCCCTCAAGGACGAGGCCGGCGTGGTGAACGGCTACTGCCTGTCTTTCTCCCCGGTCTCGCCCGACGAGTGGTCCGCCCTGAAGGACCCGCACGTGTTCAAGAACGCGGCGCGCAAACTGAACCGCCTCACCTCCATGGGCCAGCTCACCGCCATGTTCGCGCACGACATCAAGAACCCGCTGCACGTGATCCTTTCCACGTCGGAGCTGCTCGGCGCGCTGGAGAACCCGCCCGAGGGCGTGAAGACCGGGGCGGAGCTTATCGAACGCAACGCCCGCCGGGCCTCCAAGATAGTCAAGACGCTGCTGGACTTTTCTCGCAGCGGGATGTGCCGCCTGGAGCCCTATTCCCTGGAGACCGCCGCCGACAGCGCGCTGGAGCTGATAGACAGCTCGCTCAAGACCGCCAAGGTGCGCGTGGAAAAAAAATTCGATAAGGCGCCCAAGGTTTTCCTGGACCCGCATTACCTGCACAGCGTCATCTACAACCTCCTCAACAACGCCGCGCAGGCGCTGGACGGCGCCCCCGACGGCCGCATCTCTGTCACGTCGGGCTGGCTGGAGAAAGAGAACGAAGTTTTCCTTACCATCGCCGACAACGGGCCCGGCTTCGAATCCGCCATGGCCGACAATCTGTTCCAGCCTTTCTTCACCACCAAGGAGAACGGCACCGGCCTGGGCCTCTACCTGGCCCGCCAGATCATGGACGAGCACGGCGGCCGCATCATAGTGGCTTCCTCGCCGGAGGGCGGGGCCATGGTGAGCCTGCGCTTCAAAAAGATAGTTTAATGGGTAATATCCTCATCGCCGAAGACGACGCCGACACGCGCTACGTGCTGAAGGCCGCGCTCGAGAGCGGCCGGCACGCCTGCGCCGCGGCCGCCTCCGGCGCCGAAGCCCTGGCCCTGGCCGAGGCGCTGACCTTCGACGCCGTGGTGCTGGATATGGTGTTGGGCGACGCCGACGGGCTGGAGATACTGAAAAAATTAAAGAGCGATGACCCCGGCCTGCCCGTGGTGATCCTGACCGGGCACGCCAACGTGCAGACCGCCGTAAAGGCCATGAAGCTGGGCGCGCTGGACTACTTGATAAAGCCGTTCGGCAACGAGGAGCTGCTGCTGATCATGGAGAAGGCCGTGAAGGAGCGCCGCCTCAAGCGCGAATTCGACGCGCTGCGCAGCCACGTTAAACACTCTCACGGCGCGGAGCCGGTGTTCGGCCCCAGCCGCGAAATTAAGAATACCGCCGCGCTGGCCCGCCAGGTGGCCGCCACCGACCTCACAGTCATCCTGTCCGGCCCGTCGGGCTCCGGCAAGGAAGTGTGGGCGCGCGAGATACACCGGCTTTCCTCCCGCGCCGGCAGCCCGTTCGTGGCGCTGGACTGCGGCGCGCTGCCCGAGAACCTGGTGGAGAGCGAGCTGTTCGGCTATGAGCGCGGCGCCTTTACCGGCGCCGACCGCCGCAAGCCCGGCCTGTTCGAGGCGGCCTACGGCGGCACCCTTTTTCTCGACGAGATAGCCAACCTGACGCCCGGAACGCAGGCCAAGCTGCTGCGCGTGCTGGAAGAGCGCAAGATCCGCCACCTCGGCGGAAAAAAAGACATCCCCATCGACACGCGCGTGATAACCGCCGCCAACCGGGACCTGCCCGCCTGCATCAAAGCCGGAGAGTTTCGCGAGGACCTCTATCACCGCCTCAACCAGTTCACGCTGCGGGTGCCCTCTCTCGCCGAGCGCAAAGAGGACATCCCCGCGCTGGCGGCCTTCTTCCTGCGCGAAGCCGAGAAGCTGGTTAACAAGAAAATAGAGTCCATTTCCGATTCAGCCCTGGCCGCTCTGGCCGCCTATCCCTGGCCGGGCAATGTACGCGAGTTGAAGAACGTCATCATCCGCGCGGCCCTGCTGAGCGGGGGGGAGATACTGCCGGCGCACCTGGGCCTGGGCGGCCAAGCCGCTGCCGCAGCCGTCGGACAGACTTTGCAGGCGCCAGAAAGTTTCGACCTTAAGGAAAACCTTCGCAGCGCGCGCGCCGAAACCGAGCGCCGCCTGATACGCGCAGCGCTGGCTGAAACCGGTGGCAATAAACTTAAAGCCGCCAAGCTTTTGGCCATCGACCGCAAGGCCCTTTACACCAAAATTAAAGAGTACTCACTGGAATAGTGGGGAAACATTTCCACAGTAATAGTGTGGAATATAATCCACAGTGTGGATAATATTCCACACTTTTTTTAACAACTATTTCACTTTTCCGCCGCATTTCCGAACTGTTGTTTCCTATATAATTTAATCATGCAAAAGGCAATTGTGCCTATCAAAATGGTAACGCCGCTATTGGGCGTGCCTGTAGCCTTTGGGGGAAGAATTCTGAAAACGAGACTGTTGTGCCGGCCCATTTCCGGGGCGGAGTCTTTTTGGCAAAGTCGTTGCTATTATAAATTGTGAGGGGATAACTATTCCAGATTTGGTTCCAGACAGTCGGAGGCACTATGAAAACGTTCAAAGCCCGCATAACTAAAATCCTTACGGCGCTGCTGCTGCTGCCGGTAATAGCCGCCGCGGCCCCGTCCTACATAAACTACCAGGGCCGCCTGGTGGACGCCACGGGCAACCCGTTGAGCGGAACCTACTCCATAGTCTTCAGCGTCTACAACGACCCGACTGCGGGAACCCCCGGGACCGCGCTCTGGACCGAAACCCAGCCCACGGTTACCGTGGACAACGGCATCTTCAGCGCCAAGTTGGGTTCCGTCACCAGCCTGCCGCCCTCCGTCTTCTCCGGCGATACCCGCTACCTGGGCGTAAAGATCGGCGCCGACGCCGAGATGCTGCCCCGCACCGAGCTGCTCTCCGTCCCCTACGCCATCTACGCCGCCAGCGCTGCCAGCGTGGGTACCCCCGGCCAGGGCGTTATCATTTCCACCTTCGTACAGGTTAACGACTACATCAGCGCTACGCGGTTCATCGGCGACGGTTCGGGCCTTACCGGCATCAGCGCCGGCGGCAGCTCCATAGTGCTTCCCATCGTTTCCACCCACATCGCCGACGGCGCAATAACGGCCGCCAAACTTAACTCCACCATCATGGTGGAAGGGGAAAACATCTCTCTTTTGAATAATAACGCGGGTTATATTACTTCCGCCGATGATGCTGTCAGTGGTACGGAGTTGGACGGGGTGTTTTCTACGCTCGGCCTGCTGCGGCGCACCGCGGCTAACACCTATTCGACCGTTGCCGATAACAGCGCCAACTGGGACACCGCTTTCGGCTGGGGTAACCACGGCGCGGCTGGCTACGCCACCGCCGCTAACCTGAACAGCGTGATAGCTTCCACGCAGCCGCTGGTCAATTACGCCAATTGGGACACCGCTTTCGGCTGGGGCAACCACGGCGCGGCTGGCTACGCCACCGCCGTTAACCTGAACAGCGTGATAGCTTCCACGCAGCCGCTGGTCAATTACGCCAATTGGGACACCGCTTTCGGCTGGGGCAACCACGGCGCGGCTGGCTACGCCACCGCCGCTAACCTGAACAGCGTGATAGCTTCCACGCAGCCGCTGGTCAATTACGCCAATTGGGACACCGCTTTTGGCTGGGGCAACCACGGCGCGGCTGGCTACGCCACCGCCGCTAACCTGAACAGCGTGATAGCTTCCACGCAGCCGCTGGTCAATTACGCCAACTGGGACACCGCTTTCGGCTGGGGCAACCACGCGGGCGCGGGGTATATGGCCAGCGCGGCAAGGGGCGCCGCTAACGGCGTCGCGCCGTTGGACGCAGGCACCAAACTCGGGATAACCTACCTCGCCTCTTGCGCGGACACACAGATACTTAAATTCAGCGGCGGCGCCTGGACCTGCGCTACCGACAACGAAGGCGCCGGCGGAACCGTTACCGGTTCCGGTCTGGCGAATAAGGTCGCGTTCTGGAGCTCCGGCGCAGCCCTCAGTTCCACCACAATGCACTGGGACGGTTTGAACCAAAGACTTGGCGTAGGCAACGCTTCCCCGCTTCAAACTTTAGATGTAGCAGGAAGCATTAAATCCAGTTATGGGTTAATTGCTTCTACAATGGTCTTGAGTGACACGAGTGCCGGTGCGCTGACCGTTGCCGGCGGCATAACCGCCGGTGGAAACGCCATTATAAATACCAGTGGTAAAATACCTGCCCTGTCGACAGCATACTTCGGAAGCATAGATGGCTCTGCGCTAACGGGAATAACTCCTGCTGACAATAGTGTTACATCTGCGAAAATAGCTGCCGGAGAAATAGTCGATTCGGATATCAGCAACATCGCTGTTATATCAATCTCTAAACTTGCGACTACCGGTACGCTGGGCGCTGACGTGCAGGTTTCGTCAGTCGCCATAGCAGCGTTCTACCCGTCCGCCGACATCAGGACCAACCTGGGCCTTGGCGCGCTGGCTACTAAAGCCACCGTCGCCACGGCAGACATAGACGCGCTTGCCGTTACGGACGCGAAGATCAACGACGTTGCCGGCTCGAAGATAACTGGGGCTGGCAGCATAGTGGCTGACCGGATCGCCAGCGGCGCGCTGGGCGCGAACGTAATGACCTCCTCAGTCGCCATCGGCGGGTTCTACCCGTCCGCTGATATCAGGACCAACCTGGGCCTTGGCGCGCTGGCTACCGCCGCTTCTGTATCCGGCGGCGCGGGCGGCACCATCACGGACGACAGCGTAATTGACGCCGATATCAAGTCTAACGCCG
>JAQTZB010000018.1 GCA_028688015.1 Elusimicrobiales bacterium
AAATCCGCTGTTCATCGTAAAACTGAAGCCGATCAAAGCGTCGGATTATTCCTCTCCTGAAAAACAGCAGGAACTGCTCAGGCGGATGCCGCTTTCCTGGCGCACCTTCGAACCGGATTATCCCGACGCCTACAATTACGCCTTCTCCATGATGCACAGCGGCGGCGGTATGAACCAGTATTCCGGTTACTCCAGCCCGGAGGCGGACAAACTTTGCGAGAAAGCGCTCCGGGAAGAGGGTCCCGAAAGGGAAAAAGCCCTGTCCGCACTGGACAGGATTTACTCCGAGGACGCTCCGTATCTGCTGCTTTTCCACTCCGGCGCCTTCAGGGCGTTCCGCAAGGGCATAACCGGAACGGATTCCTCGAACTGGCTGTTCAGGACCAATAACTACACGGACTATTACAGGCTGAATAAACCCTGAAAAAGTTTCCGGCCCCGGGATACCGGGGCCGGAAACTTCCTTTCTCGGCCTGCGTGCCGTTCAACGCCGGCGCGCGCCCCTGCGATGACGCACCGTCTTGCGCTTGGATTTTCCGCCGGTCACCCAGCTCTTCTTGGTCGGTCCCACATCGATGTGAACAAAGTTCTGTCTCGGATAAAGTATCACCGCTCCGGCCCGCCACTTCCCGGCTCTTGCGTACACTGTCCGGGCGCTCAGGCCGGACACCACCACATCGGCGGCGGCGCCGCGCAGATGCTGGCTCTGCCTGGCCCCGCCGACTTTTCTGTTCAGCCTGGGGCTTCTGTAGCCGCTGTGCAGATGTATGGTGCGGCCGCCGGCTACGGCGTCGAGGAGTTCTATAAGCTTTATCGGAATAGGCACCCGTATCCCTGTGAGCCGGCAGCGAAAAATGCGGCTGATGCGGGCGGCGGCGTCCGGGGCGTAACCGCCGCGCGCGCCTCTGTATTTGAGCGAGAGAGATTCTCCGGTATGGCTGTTCCTGATCTTGATCGAACCGCCGCCGCCGAAGCGGCTTTTTGAGGGAGCGGCGGCCGCGGGGCGGGGCCTGGCTCGGGCAAAACCGTTCCATTTTTCCACGAAGCCGTCTCCCGCGGGAGCCGTCCAGGGCGAGGACCTTTCCGCTTCCTGCGCGGGAGCGGCGGCGGTTTCGCCGCCCGGCTGGGGCGCCGCCTCGGGCTGCCGGACGACGACGGATTCCGGCGCGGCCTTTTCAACCGGAGCTTCGGCCGGCAAAGCCCCGGAATCCCCGGCTGTCTCCCCCTCCGGAACGGAGGGCGCGGCCGACGGCGGATTGGCCGCTATAAATTCTTTTTCCGCGGCCGCGTCCACGCGGTTCAGCTCCAGCTCCTTGCCGCCCATGGGGAAATCCGCCGGCTTCAGTTCGGCCACGGGTTCGGGCAAAGCGACGGAAGGATTCCCGGAGGCCTTGTCCAGGTCCGCGGCGGCCTTGGCTTTGACGGCCGACGGCTGGCCTCCGGGCTCCCCGGCTTCCGCCGCCCCGGCGTCAACGGGTTCTATCTCCTCCGCATCCGCGGCCTCCAGGTCCGCGGTCACTTTCTCCTCGTCGCCTTCCTGCGCGCAGACGAACCCGACGGGATAGCCCAGCAGACACGCCGCGAAAGCGGCGACGAACATTCTTTTGGCCATTGTCCTCATATATCCTCCAAAAACAACCTTTATCAGCGCCGCCCGCCGCGGCGGCCGCCGCCGGCTTTCTTCACTCCTTTCCTGCCGCCCTTCTTACCTCCGCAGGCGCCCTCCGTCCAGGACCTGGCGGGGCCGGTATCCACATGGGTGAACCTCTTGCAGGGATAAAACCCCACTCCGCCGGCGCCCGCGCTTCTCGCCGCGGCTCCCACCTGGGCGTAATTGTAGCCCGCGATCCTTATGTCGGCGGCTTTTCCATGCGTATGCATGCTGTCATCCGCTCCTCCCACCATCTTATTGTGGCGGGGGCTTCTGTAGCCGCTGGTCAGCGATATGCTGCGGCCGCCCAGCTGGCGCTGTATGGAAGACAACAGTACGGCCAGCCTCGGATCCATGGGACCGCCGTAGATCCGCCTGAGGGCTTCCGGCACCTGGCCTCCGGAAACGGCCGGTCCGCTGTAGCAGGTCCCCCGGCATATCGTCAGCGAATCGAAGCCGCCGCCGGCGAAGAAAAATTTCTCCGTATATCCGCCGGAAGCGGCCGCGCCGCCTTCGGAGTCGATAAGCCGTTTAACCTCCTCCTCCGAGAGCTCTTTTTGTTCGCCGCTCTCCGCCTCGATCACATCCTCTTCGGTAAGTTCCTCTTCTCCGGCGGCTTCGGCGGGCGCCGCCTCCAGCGACGGAGAGGGAACGGCCGGGGCGGCTTCGCCGCCGAACAAGGCCCTGACGGCCGTTTTATTTTTCAGTTCCGGAGAAGGGGCCGGAGAGTCTCCGGACGCCCCGGCGGCATTTCCTAACAGAACAAAAGCGCAGAACACAAGTCCCGCGCTCAAAAATGTTTCGCTTTTTCCTCTCATAACTTCCTCCGGCCGCATTCTTTCATTACCGGGCATGCCCGCATTATATCCTATGGCTTTACTCCCGATCCCGGCAGGGCCGTATGACCCATATCGTCCGAGTCTTTGGACCTATGCAAAAGGCGGGGGCTACGCGCGGGGAAAATGTTAAAATAGGGCATGTCCGCCAGACCGGTGATAACCGTGGCCTCCACCGCCGGCTTCTGTCCGGGGGTCAAAAGCGCCATAGACAAGGCCCTGGAACTGGCCAAACACACCAAGAAACCCATTTACACCCTTGGACCGCTGATACATAACCGCCAGGTCATAGAAACCCTTAACGAAAAGAATATCCGCTCGGTAAATAATGTCTCCGAGATAAAGGAGAAGGACGCCATTCTGGTGATCCGCGCGCACGGCATCCCGCCGGCCCTGGAAGAGGCCATAAGGCGGCTGCCGCTGGAAGTGGTGGACGCCACCTGCCCGCTGGTCAAACGCGTGCAGGAGAACATCCGCCTCCACGCCGCCAAGGGCTACGCCACCATCATCGTGGGCGACCGCGACCACGCCGAAGTGCTGGGGCTGATGGGCTATACCGCCGGCCGCGGCTACGTGGTGAGCGGGCCCGAAGAGGTGGCGGGCCTCCCACGCCTGGATAAGGCCAATATAGTGGCGCAAACCACGCAGGAGCCGGAGGTTTTCCAGGCGGCCGCCGCCGCCGCGCGGGTCGTGGCCGCCGAGCTGAACGTCTCTGACACGGTCTGCAACCCCACCAAGCAGCGCCAGACCGAGACGGTGGAATTTTCGAAAGACGCCGATCTGGTGATAGTGGTGGGCGGCAAGAATTCGGCCAACACGGCGCGGCTGTTCCAGATCTGCGAGCGGCTGGCGAAAAAGGCCGCGCACATAGAGCGCGAGGACGAGCTGGATAAGGAACTTTTCAAAAGCGCCCGGAAGATCTTCATCACCGCCGGCGCCTCCACTCCCACCTGGATGACGGACAAGGTGCTGGACAGGGTGCGCGAACTCACCGGCCGCCG
>JAQTZB010000019.1 GCA_028688015.1 Elusimicrobiales bacterium
ATCCGCACCGTGCCTTTTTCGGCCGTTTATCTCCCGGATTTCCGCCTGAAGCCCGGACGCGATTGCGTGATCCTGGAGATAATAATACCCGGCAAAACCAGGAACTGGCTCTGCCGCTTCGAGAAATTCGCCAGGACCGAGACCAGCTGGGAAGCCTATCTTTCGCTTTTCATGGCGGCCGGGGTCAGGGCCGGCGTGGTGACGGAGGCGCGCGTGGCGGTGGGCGCGCTTTCCCCCAAGCCGTTCCGGGCCCTTTCCGCGGAAAAATTCCTCCGCGGAAAAAAACTTTCCGATTCTCCGGCGGCCGAGGCGGCGCTGGAGCTGGAAAGGGACCTGGACCAGGTGCGCGCCGGGGATTTCAGGAAAGAGGCCGCCGCGGCCCTGTTCAGGCGCTTCGTTTCTTCGCTTTCCGCGGAACGGCCCGGGGGGAAGAGATGAAAAAGAACCGTTCCAGACTGGAGGCGGCCGGCGGTTTTTTCGGGATAACCCTCAGCGTGAACGGGGTTGAGAGGGCTTTCAGGGTCAGGAACAGCGAGTTCCTTCTGGACGCCCTGCGCCGGTACGGCTATAAGAGCGTGAAAAAAGGCTGCGACACCGGCGACTGCGGGTCCTGCACCGTGATAGTGGACGGCAAGCCGTCCCTCGCCTGCCTTATTCCCGCTTTCTCCGTCCACGGTTCCGCCGTCACCACCGTGGAAGGCCTGGGCACGATGCGCGCGCCTCATCCGCTGCAGACGGCCTTCGTGGAAGCGGGCGCGGTACAATGCGGTTTCTGCGTACCGGGGATGATACTTTCGGCCAAAGCCCTCCTTGACGAGGTTCCGGACCCGTCGGAAGCGGAGATAAAGAAATATCTGGACGGCAATTTGTGCCGCTGTACCGGTTATGTCAAACAGGTGCGGGCCGTCAAAGCGGCCGCGAAGAAGAAGCGCGGAGGAATGGAGGCGTAGGCGCCTCTATTATTGGAGCTGATATGTCCGCTGATAAATTCAAGGTCGTGAACACGCGCGCCCTTAAGATGGACGCGCTCGGCCTGGCCTGCGGCGAGCCGGTCTTTACCGACGACAAGGAGTTCAACGGCCTGCTTTACGGCCGCCTCCTCTGGAGCCCTTGCGCCCACGCCAGGATAAAAAAGATAGATGCAAAGGCGGCCGAAAAAGCGCCGGGCGTGAAAGCCGTGCTTACCTGGCGCGATGTGCCGCGCGTGCCGCACACCACCGCCGGCCAGGGTTACCCGGAGCCCTCCCCGTACGATTCGTTCGTTCTGGACAATAAAGTGCGTTTTGTCGGCGACCGCGTGGCGGCGGTGGCCGCCGAGACCCCGGAGGCGGCCGAAGCCGCCCTCAAGCTCATCAAAGTGGAGTACGCCCCGCTCCCGGCCGTCTTCGATCCCTTCGAGGCCCTGAAGGACGGCGCGCCCGTGATACACGACGAAAAGGACGCGAAGAATATCCCGGACGCGGCGCATAATCTCGCCGCGAAATTCGAATTCGAGGTGAAGAACGGGGACTGGTTCAAGGACGCGGACTTCACGGTGGAACGCACTTACCGGATGCCTTACCTTCAGCACTGCGCCATAGAGCCGCATACGGTCATAACCTATTTCGATAATTTCGGCCGGCTGGTGATAAGGACCTCCACGCAGGTGCCTTTCCATGTGCGCCGCATAGTGGCCCAGGCTCTTAAACTGCCGGTCAAGAAGATCCGCGTCGTCAAACCGCGCATAGGCGGCGGTTTCGGTTCCAAGCAGGAGGTGCTGCTGGAGGATATTACGGCGGCTCTTTCGCTTAAGACCGGCCGGCCGGTCAAAATAGAATATACCCGCCGGGAAACCTTCGTCTCCTCCCGCACCAGGCATCCCGCCGCGGTCCGTCTGAAAACGGGCGTGAAGAAGGACGGAACCATAACCGACGCCGAGATGGACATAGTCCTTAACACCGGCGCCTACGGCTCGCACGCGCTTACCGTGATGATGTGCTCCGGGTCGCATACCATTCCCATGTACAAGGTGAGGAACAATATAAAGTTCCTCGGGCGCAGCGTCTACACCAATCTGCCGGTGGCCGGCGCGTACCGCGGCTACGGCGCCACCCAGGGCTTTTTCGCCTGGGAATCCCAGATGGATATCATGGCGGGAAAGATCGGGATGGATCCCGTGGAATTCCGCAGGATGAATTATATCCGTCTGGGCGAAGGCTCGCCGGTCTTCAAGGCCATGGGCGAGGGGCGGGAGGGCGTGGAGCAGGTCATCACTTCCATAGGCCTTTACGAAGGGATAGAAAAAGGTCTTGAGGCGATAGACTGGTACGCTAAGAAGGAAAAATACAGGGATCAGAAGGGTCCGGTCCGGCGCGGCCTGGGCATGGCCTGCCTGATGCAGGGCTCCGGGATCCCGGAAGTTGATATGGCCAGCGCCACCATCAAAATGAACGAGGACGGCTCGTTCAATCTCCTGACCGGCGCGGCGGACCTGGGCACCGGCTCCGACACCATCCTGGCGCAGATAGCCGCCGAGGTGCTGGGCGTGACGGCCGGGGACTTCGTGGTCCGCTCCGCGGACACGGACCTGACGCCGTTCGATGTCGGGGCTTACGCTTCTTCCACCACTTTTATTTCCGGCAACGCCGTGAAGAAGACCGCCGAGAAGGTGCGCGGGATGATAATCGCGGTGGCCGCCAGGATTCTGGACAGGGAAAAGGAGTCGCTGCGCCTGGAGGACGGCAGGGTGATCGCCAGGGACGGAGCTTCCTGTTCATTGTCGGAGGTGGCCAACACTTCCCTGTACTATTCCGACCAGCATCAGATAATCGCCTCCGCCTCCCATTACGCGCACACTTCTCCGCCGCCGTTCGCGGCGCATTTCGCGGATATAGAAGTGGATACCGAGACGGGGAAGATAAAGATACTGGACTATGTGGCCTGCGTGGACTGCGGCACGGCGATAAACCCCGAAATGGCCGAGGGCCAGAACGACGGGGCCGTGCTGAACGGCCTCGGGCATACCCTTTCGGAGGAAATGGAGTTCTCCGCCAACGGCACCCCCCTGAACGCCGGCTTCAGGCGCTATAAGATCTTCAGCACGGCCGATACGCCGCCTATGAGGACCATTCTGATCCCGACCTACGAGCCGAACGGGCCGTTCGGCGCCAAATCAGTGTCCGAAATAGGCATAAACGGCCCGCTCCCGGCTATCGCCAACGCCCTCTACAACGCCGTCGGCATTCGTCTCACCGATTCCCCGTTCACCCCCGACAAAGTCCTGGCCGCGCTAAAACTTATGCCATAGCATCTGGTTGGTCACGTCGTGGTGGAACAGCACTTCCGACGATTTGACTATGGCGCCCAGCTCCTTGGGGCTTCTGTCCGCGGCGGCCTGCTTGTGCGAGACATATTTCTCGTGCGAGGCCGAACCCA
>JAQTZB010000020.1 GCA_028688015.1 Elusimicrobiales bacterium
CTCGTTCACGTCCAGCAAAGCCACCTTCCAGCCGCCCGAAGCCAGGAATCTTTCCGCGCCCGCCCTGCCGAGTCCCCGCGCCGAGCCCGTTATCGCAGCCACTTTCTTTTCCATTGGAATTCCCTCCGTTTTATTTTTCCGCCCCGGATACGGCCGCGGCCGCCCGGAATCAAAATGAATACTGAATCACTGTTCACTTTTTATCATAAAATAAATCCCGCTGTCAAGCGGGATCCCCGAACCCGTCGGCAACTTCTTTTTTCCCAATACCAATGGAGCGGGGGGCGGTCAGGGTTGGCGAAGAGGGCCTTCACGGAGGCCGACCTGGTCATACAGGAGGCTGAGTGAGAGAGGGCGAGTGCTGCGAGACCCGTGCCCGAAGCGCCAACCCTGACCCTCCTCCGCGAACCACCGCGAACCCTATTCTCCGATATCTTCGTTCCAGAGGGAGGGCCGGGAAGCGATGAACTCCTTCATCATCCTCCGGCATTCCGGCAGATCGAGGTTGAGCAGACTGGTAAATTTGGATAAATATTTTTCCGGCCCCCTGTAGGTCCGGTTCTCCCCTATCACCACCAGCGGGATCTTATAAAGCAGAATAGCCCCGGTGCACATATCGCAGGGCGACAGCGTGGAATAGATGGCGCAGTCCGCGTACGCGGACGCCTTCAGCCGTCCGGCGTTCTCAAGGCAGTCCATCTCGGCGTGCAGTATGGCCGAGCCCCTCTGCACCCTCCGGTTATGCCCCCGCCCTATTACCTTTCCTTTCCTTACAAGCACGGCCCCTATGGGAATGCCCCCCTCCCGCAGCCCCTTCCGGGCCTCCTTCACCGCCTCCGCCATAAACCCCAGATGTTCCGCCTTTTCCATATATATATTATTCCTTAAATATCGCCGGTAAACGACTTCAGGCTCCCTACATCACTCCCATATTATGGAGCGGGCGACGAAAGGACTGGCGAAGAGGGCCTTCACGGAAGCCGACCTGTTCATACAGGAGGCTGAGTGGTAGAGGGCGAGGCGCTACGAGACCCGTGCCCGAAGCGCCAGTCCTTTCGCCGCCCGCGAACCCTCATTCCCCCAGCAGCCCCTTCTTCAGCTCCTTATCCGCCGGAGCCTTCCCCAGCCAGCAGCGGAACAGCGCGTCCGCGAAATCCTTCCCCTCTATCTCGCCCCTCTTCTGTCCGTTCACCTCCACCGACACGCTTTTTCCGGCGGAGTACGCGAACAAGATCCTGTCCCCTTTTTTAAGGTCCGGGATCAGCGGGCGGAATTTCGCCAGCCTTTCCTTCAGCGACGGAAGCGACTCCTCGGAATTCTTCCTGAACCCCTGCTCCATGGCTTCGGCCACCGCCGGCCCGTCCACGGAGCGCAGGAACGCCAGCTCCATAACCTTATCCTGCACGGAGGAGATCAGCTCTTCGGCGTCGCCGGACCGTTTTTCCACATACAGGCCGGCGGCGTATACCTTGAACACCACCTTGGTCCTTACGCCGGCGCCGTTCAGCAGGAGCGCCTTCCCGCCGCGGCTGATCACCCCCGGGAACGCGGCGCCCTTCACGGTTTTCCCTGACGGGGCCTGGGCGAAAACAGCGCATAACAGCGCGGACAGGAACAAAGCGGTCGTTTTGATCACGGTTCCCCCTGCATATTTTTTTTAGTACCATTATGATTATAGAATATAAGCGCCCGGAACTCCCTTGTGAAAAAATGGACATTGCCGCTGCTGCCGCTCATATTTATGACCACACAAACCAGCGCCCAGGAAAAGACCCGGCCGTGCCGCCCCCGTTCCATGACTTTGGTGCACCTGTCGCAGGGAGATTTTGAAACCGCCGAAACCAGTTCTTTCCAGCCGTCCGATTTCCGCGACGGCCCCCTGGCCGCCGTGGCCGGCGGCTCCAGGCCGGCAACCGCCGAACTGATCTCCGCGCCGGTAAAGGCGTCCTTCCCGTTCGACCGCCTGCTGGCCGGCGCCTCCGCCGTTCTGGGGCCCGAAGACAGGCTGGAGCTGGCGGCGCAGGTGAAGGGCTCCGGGGACTGGAGCCCGTGGTTCGACTTCGGCTCTTTTACCCCGGCCGGAGGCTCGGCCAGCGTAAAGGGCCAGAGCCACGCCTGCGGCCGCATGGACACCGATGTGCTCTCCCTGGCGCAAAAGGCTTCCTATTTCCGCTACCGCGTTACCGTGCGGGCCGCGGCCGGATCCAAAGCGTTCCTCCGGCTGGTCGCGGTGACGGTCACCGACTCTTCCGCCCCCTACAGGGAAAACTGCGCGGCGGCCGCGCCGTCCTCCGCCAGGCCCCTGCGTCTGACCGTCCCGGCCATCTCGCAGATGGCCCAGCAGGTGGAATATTCCAGGGACATCTGCAGCCCTTCCTCGGTGGCGATGATCCTCAATTATTTCGGCCGGAAAGCCAAAGTACTGGACACGGCGGCCGGAGTTTACGATTCGGGGGAGAATATTTACGGCAACTGGACCTTCAACACGATGTACGCCGCCAGCCGCGGACTTTACGCCTGGCCGGCCAGGCTCAACTCCCTTGAGGAGGCGCGGGGCTATCTGGAGGCCGGCCTCCCCGTGGCGGCCAGCCTTACCTTCGGCCCCGGGGAGCTGAAGGGCTCTCCGATAAAGAAGACTAAAGGGCATCTGGTGGTGCTGAAAGGCTTCGACGCCAAAGGCCGGGTGCTGGTCAACGACCCGGCCGCGGCCGAAGAAAGAACGGTGGAGCGGGCCTATGACCGGGTCGAGTTCGCCAGGGCCTGGCTCAGGAACAAATTCGGCACGGCCTATATCATCGCGCCGCTGGAGCGGCTCCCGCTCACCGCCAAAGCTCCTCTGGCCGAGCTGTTCTCCAAACCGATGGACTTCGCGAAGGACGACAGGGAAAAACACATAGAAAGCCAGATCCTGCCCCTGGAAAGCGTGACCTGCGCGGACGCGGAAGGCGGCTGGCTGAAGGTTTCTGCGGACGAACAGCCGCATAAGGACGCTTCCGGGGGAAAGACCTTCAAACCCTACCAGGGCTGGATGGAAGCCCGCCTGGCCGCGTTCCGCCATCCGGTAGCGGCGGGGGCCGTGATAAAGAACAAGACCGCCGCCATCAAGGACGGGCCGCTGGCCGAACTTTCCATCGGCGCCCGCGTAAGGGTCCTGGCCAAAGAAGGCGGGATGACCCGCATAATGTTGCCAGGCGGGGACAGCGCGCTTATAGCGGCTAAGGACCTCAATTCCCTCCCCGTGCCGGGGAAAAAAGAGGAACTGCGCCCCAGGATACTGGCCGCGGCGCGGCAATTCCTCGGCGACAGATATTACTGGGGCGGGCGTTCGGGTTACGGCATAGACTGCTCCGGCCTGGTCAATATCTCCTACAGGGCGTGGGGATTGGACC
>JAQTZB010000021.1 GCA_028688015.1 Elusimicrobiales bacterium
GAAGTCGTTGGTCTTGGTTTCGGCGGCGGCGGAGACGACGCTTTGAAGCAAAGGGTAATAGCCTGTGGCCGTAACCTGCAGGGTATAGGTTCCAGGGGTCCCGTTCATATAGTAGACGCCCAGGGAACTGGTGGTATCGGTACAGCCGGGCGACTCGACAAGTCCGACTAAAGCGTTGGGTATGGCCGCCCCGCCGGTCGTAACTACCGTCCCGGTATAAGCGACGTTGGCCATCACCGTTTCCGGATTGGAAACCATGCTGCGCATCGTGACTTTCTTCTTGCCTGTCCCGTAACCCCAGACCACGTGGATGGTGATGCGCTTTATCCCGGTGTCCATCACGGTGGGAGCTATGTCCACGAGCTCCCCCGAATCCTCCCTGAGGGCCTGCACATAGGTGTACCGCGTGTAGGAGACGCCTGCCTCGACTATGGTTTCAGGAGGGAAATAGCCGCTATCATAGGCCATGTCCTCCGGGGGGAAATCCGTAATGTTGTGGACGGGGTCGGAGGTGACCAAGATCTGATAATAGGTTTTTTGCTTAAGGATCTGCATCTTTTCCTGGGCCAGGTTGGAAGCCAGGGTTTTATTCTTGGAACCTTGCACGGCCTTTTGTATGAAGCCGAAAGACTGCACCAGGCCGGCTATTCCTATGCTGAGGATCGCCACCGAGATCATAAGCTCGACGAGGGTAACGCCGGCGCGGCGCCCCGCCGGTGAAGGACGCGGAACGCATAAAGGAAAGGGGGCGGGGAAACTTTTCCCCGGCCGCAAGCCGCGAATTCCGGAGACTATCCGGGAAATACCTGGATATGACATAGCGCTTTTTTAACGATCCCTTACCCTTAAGGGGATTATAAATACTCTAACACCCTGAAATCAAGGGGGCGACAAATTAAGTTCAAATTTCCGCCAAATCCTTTACGGGTAGGAACCGGCGTCGTCCTCTTCGCCGGCGGCTTCCTTGCCGGTGGGTTTGGCGCCGGCGGGCTCCTCGGCTTCGGCGGCCTCGGCCTTGGGCGCCGGCTTCCTCTTCAGGACCTTCTTCTTCCTGGGCGCGGGCGGGGCTTCTTTATCCACCATGGTCTGCCCGGCCTCCTCCTCCGCGGCGGCCGCTTCCCCGGCGGGGAGTTTCTTGCGCCTGAGCAGCTTCTTCTTTTTCACGGGCTTCGCGGCGCCCTCGTCGCCGGCCGCGCCCTGCTCCACAGCCGCCGCGGCCGGCTTCCTGGCCTCGAGCAGCTCGTCATAGCTCTGGCGCTGGTCGTCGTCCAGGAACTCGCGGATGGCGTCGGGCAGCTCCCTGTTCATCTTGACCATCTCGTAGCGGCTGGCGTTCATCTTGTAGCGCCATTTTTTCTCTTCGCCCAGGTTCTTCTCGTATTCCTTCAGGAGCTTGTCGAACTGGTCCGTCCTCTTCTTTATGGCCGAGGAGATCCTGTCCTCCTGCTTTGAGCTCAGGCGCAGGGCCGCCGACAGCTCCGACATTATCTTCTGCGCGTCCGGCCTCTGCACGGGCTCGAGGCTTTCCGCGGCCGCGCCCTTCGCCGAGGGCGTTTCGTCCAGGTCGGCCTTGCTCAGCTCCTGGGACCAGGCCGCGGCCGGAAGGACCAGCAGCGCCAATATAAGAAGTTTTTTCATCGTTCCTCCAGTTAATTTATTCCACTAAATCGGCTATGGCCACGCGGCTGGTATGCTCGGTGCGGCCCCAGAAATCCGTGCCGCGCAGCACGCCGGCCACGAAGATCGGCAGGCGCAGCAGCCCGAGCAGCGGCTGCAGGAAATAAGCGGCCGCGAGGTCCGGCCTGGCGCGCTCTATCACCAGGGCGACCGCGGGGTAAAGCAAAAGCGGCACGAGAGAGAGCGCCTTCATGGTATGCTCCATGCCCGGCAGGCGACCGTAAAGCCAGACAAGGAGGTTGAAAGAGTCCCGGGTATACCAAACCAGCCCGGCGGCCAGCGTCACTATCACGAACCGGTAGGTCTGCGAGCAGTAAAGAGCGCCCTCGAAAGCCCGGATATCGCCCAGGCGCAGCGCGCGGGAGAACAGCCCGGGCAGGTGACGGCGGGCGGTGTCGAGCGAGCCGCGCGTCCAGCGGATGGTGCGGCACATGTACTGGCTCAGCGTCTCGGGCTCCTCGTCGTAAACGATCGCGTCCCGGGCCCAGGAGATGCGCACGCCGTGGCGGATCAGGCGCATCTGCA
Organism: Elusimicrobiales bacterium; assembly: GCA_028688015.1. Taxonomy (GTDB): domain Bacteria; phylum Elusimicrobiota; class Elusimicrobia; order Elusimicrobiales; family UBA9959; genus UBA9959. The sequence goes on from JAQTZB010000021.1 coordinate 2,203, forward strand.
TCTCCAGGTCCTCGGTCAGGCAGGTCTCGTCCCAGTGGTATTTCCGCGCTACCGCGGCGGTAAAGCACATCCCCTTGCCGTGCAGCGTGGCGGAAAGGCCCAGCGCCTGCTTGGGGAGCTGGAAGAACCTGTTGGTGATGTAATGCCCGGAGGCGAGTATCTTGGAGAGCAGGCAGCCGGTATTCTTGGCCAGCTGCCGGCCCTGGATGGCCTCGGCCCCGGCGGCCAGGGAGGCGTTCATGGCTTCGAGGAAGCCGGGGTGCGCCAGCGAGTCGGCGTCGAAATAACAGAGCGCGTCGTAATTGGCCGCGGCCAGGATCTTTTCCGTCGCCCATTTCATCGCGCGGCCTTTGCCGGCTTTAAGCCCGGGGCCCGCGTGCTCAAGCACCTTAGCGCCGGCGTCCGCGGCCGCCCGCACCGTGCCGTCGGTGCAGTGGTCGGCCACCACGTAGATATCGAAAAGTTCGCGGGGATATTTTATGCCGGCCAGGCTTTGCACGGCCAGCCCGACCACCCCTTCCTCGTTATGCGCGGGCAGCAGAAGCGCGAAGCGGCGCCGCTCCCCGGCCCTGGCTGGCTTTTCGCCGCGCCAAAAGCCGCGGAAGCTCAGGAAAAAATAAAAAAGGCCGGTGGCGAACAGGAAGACCTGCGCCAGGTTGGAGATCGTTACCAGGATCAATTTCTGCATAGCAATCCTGCCGGCGCGAAAAGACGCCGGCTATGGATATCGTTAATAATACAAAATGACCGCCTCTATAGCAATAAAACGGATCGGCGGGCCCCGCCCCCGCTGTTGACTAAAGCGCTTTTCAGTGTTATATTATAGTCATGGAAGAGAGAAAGAGGTCCGGTTGGAAGATCTGGGTTTACATGAGCCCGATCTATATCGTGCTGGGCGTGATGCTTTACCGGTGGAACGCGAAAATAAACTCCAGCGACGTCGGCCTTTCAAAAGAGGAATACAACGCTTTCAACGCCTCAGAGGGAGAAATTAAAAAGCACAACGACGACGGCTATAACCCCGGGTTGAACGACAGCGGCTACACCGTGCGCTACCGCTCCGGCGACGAAGACGAATCCTCCGGCCGGGCCGGAGGCGGCCAGGACCGGCAGCCCGCGGGCCGGGCCGGGAGGGCGGAGGACGGGCGCCAGGCGCAGGAGAAAGGGAGGAACCAGGGGACCGAGG